>OY760074.1:2375000-3594683 GCA_963663035.1 Acidobacteriota bacterium | reverse complement strand
GACCTATCTTACCGACCAGGAAAACGTCCTGCAGACGCGAACCATCAACGGTCGCTTCTCAGTCAGGTTTCAAAATGAGGAACTGATCTGGTTTGCTGCCCAGTCGCGGTTTGAGCTCTTGACTGAAGACTTCGACATCCGGAGCGATCAGATGATTCCCGCAGGAGGCTATCAGTTCAATGAGTACACACTTTCGCTCCAAAGTAATGCTAGCCGTATGTTCAGTGGGAGCTTCAGAGCGGTCACGGGAGATTTCTGGGACGGTGAGAAGGACTCCTATCGTTTCAGCTTTCGCTTTCAACCCATGCCCCAATTTCGATCAGAGATCACCTGGAGCCACGACGATGTCAGGCTGCCCTCAGGGGATTTTGACACCGAGCTGGTCACCACTCGTCTGAACTATAGCTTCAACCCCAGCATGTTTCTCAATGCCCTGATCCAGTACAACAGCGATCGGAAGGAGCTCCGCAGCAATATTCGTTTCAATTTGATTCACAAGCCACTGAGCGACTTTTTCCTGGTCTACAACGAGCGGAGATCTTCAACGGGAGACGTAGCGGAACGAGCACTCATTGCCAAGGTGACCTACGTCATTGGCCTCTAGCCGGGATTATGCATAAATTTTCTACTGCAGTGCCGCAATCATCCACGCTGACTGCGTTGTGCGACCCGCAAGCGGGTACCCCTTCGCACGCCTTGTCATCGCGGCGCCTGCGGCACTTCGTCACGAAAACCTATGCATAATCCCGGCTAGTCCATCCTGAGCTTTACAAAAACTTACAAACTCCTGCTACACATCTAAGCCTGGGGTTCGTACTATACAATATGAAAATGAAGTTATCGGTTGGACTTTTGGCTACCTTGATGGGGCTGTTGTTGTCTCAGTCCGGGCTTGCCCAGCGGCAACCCGATCCTAATGCAATGTTCGAGCGACTGGACCAGAACAGGGATGGGGTCTTGACACAGGACGAGCTTCCCGAGCAGCGCCAGGAATTTTTCGATCTGATGCTGCAAAGAGGAGACATCGACCAGGACGGTCGGCTCACCCAGGAAGAATTCACCGCCAGCCTGAGCGATGCAAGCGGACGTCCCCAGTTCGGCGGCAGGTCTCAACGGGGACGGGGCGGCGGTCAACCTCGCCCCATGAGGAGGCAGGGCAGGGCTCCCGAAGAGATATTCGAGCAGCTCGACAGCAACGGGGATGGCACAATCACGGCAGACGAAGTGCCCGAGCAGGCGCAGAGGATTCTGCAGATGGACCGCGATGGTGACGGCGTGATTACCAGGGAGGAGATCTCTCAAGGCCCTCCCGGTGGCCGCTTTGGACAGCCCCCAGGTATGGCTCCCGGTGGCCCGGGAGAACGAGCTGAAAGGATGTTCGAGGAGTTGGACAGCAATGGCGACGGACGGGTGACCAAGGAAGAAGTACCCGACAGGATGGAGCAGTTCCTGGAGCGCTTTGACCGCGATGGGGACGGCATGGTCACCGAGGATGAAGTCTCCGGCCAACCTTTCCAGGGATCAGGACCCGCGGTCGGTCAATCTTTGCCCGACCTCCGAGTCTATGACGCCCAGGGCAGGGAATTCCAGTTGAGCAGCCTGAAGGGGAACTATTCGGTTTTGGTTTTCGGCTGCCTCACCTGACCGCCCTTCTTACGAAACGTCTCCAGTTTGGAGACTATCTACCGCGATTACGCACCTCAAGGTGTCAACTTTTACTATATCTATAAAACTCTTGCTCATCCTGAGCTGGACGGCTACATCGAGCCGTTTACGCTCGAGGAGCGGCTGATGCACGTTAAGGAAGCCCAGCGGACACTGGGGAGCGAGATCACCTGGATCAGTGATTCCATGTCCAATGATTTGAGGCACGCCTTGGGTGATTCGCCCAACTCAGAGTTTGTGGTCGATCCGGCGGGCAAGATAGTGCGTTTGCGCGCCTGGAGTCGACCCGACGAGCTGCGTAAAGATCTGGAGCAGCTTGTGGGGCCGGTGGAAAATCCCACCAGGGTGTCCGATCTCAACCTGAAAGTCGAGGCTCCCCCAAAGGTGGCGGCCTCGGGCGTGGTGCCACGAGTGAGGGTTCCCGGCAGGATGTTGACGGTCAGGATCGAGCCGAAGCCGAGTTCACAGCCCTATTACATGAAGCTGCGAGCTGAAGTGGATCAGCAGTTTCTGCGGGACGGTGAAGGGACTCTGTATGTTGGCTTTCATCCGGATCCCCTCTACCATGTGCACTGGAATAATTTGGTGGATCCGGTGAAGTATCAAATCACCACACCTGATGGAGTCACCGTGTCGCCGGCAGCGGGTGAAGGTCCCAAGGTGGAGGAAGCATCGGATATCGATCCGCGTGAGTTCTTAATAGATATCAAGAAGACCGGGGATTCCCAGGATCCGTTGCAATTGGCCGTGCGTTATTTTGCCTGCAATGACGAGGAAGGCTGGTGTATAGCAGTCTCGCAAGAGTACGCGATTTATCTGGAGCCGGATCGCGACGCCGGCAGGACCTTCCGTCGAGGACGGTAAGCCTTAGAACTCACTGCGTTCGCAGACGAAGCGAGTTATGGAAGAACTTTGGCTCGGCCAAGCGTGTTTTTATCGGTCCCGAACCAGATTTCTCCAGAGGAGCTGTCAAACATCATATGGCGCACGGCGCCACCACCACTTGCAATCTTGGTGACGCTGAAAAACTCTCGTGTCGTCGGATCAAAGCCCACGAACTGGTTGGGATCAGGACCGGTTTCAACGAACCAGAGTCGGTCGCTCGAGTCCACCGCCATTCCGTAGGGTCTGGAATCAGATCCTCCCGGCGAGACCCATTCTTCCGCCTCCCCAGTGGTGGGGTCCAGATGGCCCAGGGAGCCTCGAGCATAATCGACATACCAGACCTGGTCATCGGAGGTTACCTGTAAACGGCGAGGGCGGGCATCTTCATTGGGCAAGGTGTACTCTCTCAGCTTCATGGTTTGCGGATCGACGGTGCCGATCTTGTTGGTTCCCACTTCGGCAATCCAGGGCTGGTTTTTGGAATCGATGACGATCCCATAGGGACGGGCACTGGGAGTTGTGACCCGAATGAGCTGAATCTCACCTGTGGCAGTGGTCCGCTTGCCGATGAAATTCCCTCCCTGGACGGTAAACCAAATGTCGCCGTTGCCATCAAACACCATGGTGTGAGGATCCTTGGCCTCAGGATCGGGCATTGGGTATTTGGCAATTTCCCCGGTCTCAGGATCCAGCCTGCCAATGTGGGCGGCTCGGTTTCCCGAGTACCAAACATCGCCTTCCTTATCCACAATCACATTGTGCGGGCCGGTGCCGGGTGTCAGGTCAAATTTGGTGAATTCCCCGGTGCTGACATCAAAATTCGCTACATAGTGTGATCGTTGTCCCACAAACCAGACCCGACCCTGGCTGTCGACGAATGGATCACGGGGCCGGCTGTCTTCCCATGGAACCTCCCACTCGAGGATCTCTATCTCCTTCGCGCTGAGATCCGCAACTCCTGCAACCCAAACCAAGCTCACCAGAAAAACTGTAGCCAGCTTCTTCATTTGTCAAACCTCCCAGGGAAATGATCGACTTCGTACGCTCCTCTTATTGTAGAGAGTTGCGATTGAGAAGGGAAATCTCATTCTCTCTACGAGCGAAGTGAGTCTCAGGGTATACTCTGAGGAATTATTGCTGGAAGTTCTCTTACCTTTGACGAGGATTTTGACGTCATCGTGGTCGGCTACGGCTATGCCGGGGCCATCACGGCCATCGAAGCGGCCAAGGCCGGAGCCCAGGTCCTGCTCACCGAGAAGATGCCAACCCCCGGCGGCATCTCGATTTGTTCAGGCGGAGCCGTGCGCAGCGCGCACGATGCCAATGAGGCCTTTGCTTACCTCAAGGCCACCTGCGGAGGGCGTACCCCTGACGATGTGCTGCGCGTTCTGGCCGACGGTTTCGCGGCTGCCGAGGACTATGTTCGCCTGCTTGCCGAGGGCACGGGTGCAGTCATCAGCACCCGCGAGAAGGGAGGTAACTATCCCTTTCCGGGGGTCAACACTTTTTACCACACCAACATCGACGATCTGCCGGGCCTGGACGAGAGCTACTACCCGCATGTCTGCGCTCGGCCATCAGCAAACGGCTGGCGCCTCTTCAAGGTTCTGGAGGACAACGTCGCCCGCCACAAGAATATCCAGGTTCGGCTGGAAATGCCGGCCAAGAGGCTGATCTCCAACGGAAAGAAGGAAGCGCTGGGCGTGACCTTCGAGACCAGGGACGGCCCACGACATGTCAAGGCGCGGCGGGGAGTTATCCTGGCCTGCGGTGGCTTCGAGGCCAATGAGGAGATGAAGCGACAGTATTGGGAGAAGGGGCCGGTGCTCACCGCCACCTCGAGAGCCAACACGGGAGACGGCATCCGCATGGCCCAGGATCTCGGTGCCGAGCTCTGGCACATGTGGCATTACCACGGAGCTTACGGGTTCAAGCATCCTGACCCCGACTACCCGGTGGCGATCAGGGTCAAGCGGCTGCCCGACTGGATGCCGGGCCGCGAGGCTACGGCCGGCGTCAAGATGGTCTGGATCCTGGTGGACCAGTACGGGAAAAGGTATATGAACGAATGCACACCGTATACCCATGACACCGCCCACCGCCGGATGGAGTTCTTTGACACGGTGACACAGAGCTTCCCGCGCATTCCTTCCCACATGATCTTCGATGAAGAAGGTCGTGACCTCTACCAGATAGGTGCTCCCACCTACAACGAGCTGGGCATCGAATTCTCCTGGAGCGAGGACAATCTCAGGGAAGTGGAAATAGGGATCCTGAAACGTGCGGATTCGGTGCAGGAACTGGCCCAGATCATCAAGGCGGAGCCTGCCCTGCTGGAAGCGACCCTCGTCCGCTGGAACGAACTGTGCCAGCGCGGCCAGGACCAGGACTATGGCCGCCCGCCTGGCACCATGATGTCTGTGAGCACGCCGCCCTTCTACACGGGCCAGCTGTGGCCCGTGGTCTCGAACACCCAGGGAGGGCCCGTGCACAATACAAAGCAACAGATCATGTCTGTCTACGCTGAGCCGATCCCCCGGCTTTACTCAGCCGGAGAGCTGGGCAGCGCTTTCGGTTACCTGTATCTCTCGGGCGGCAACATCACCGAATGCTTCGTCACCGGGCGCATTGCGGGCCGCGAGGCCGCCGCCCTGAGCCCGTGGGGTTAAGCTTGACTAAGGCAGGTAGGGGCGCACAGCCGTGCTCCCAGAAACCTCTGTTTGTCAACGGGTTATAGGGCGCACGGCTGTGCGCCCCTACACAAGAAAGCTGGGTCAGCCGACTTTTGCGACACCCTACTCAGCGCGCGGTGGAGCCGTCCAGGAAGCCAGCCACGGCGGCGTTGAAGGCTTCCGGATTGTCGAGGTTGGACAGGTGCCCAGCCTCGGGAATGACCTCCAGTTTTGCACCGGCGATGCTATCGGCCAGGTGTTGAGCGTGGGAGAGGGGTGTCCGGTCGTCCTGCTCACCCACCACCACCAGCGTGGGGACACTCACCAGTCCCAGCAGTGGATTGACGTCGGTTGTCAGGACCGCCTTGAGCACTTCGAGGTAGCTCTTTTTGTCGAGCAGCGCTATCATCCCGGCCAATTCCTGGCGTGTCTCCCGCGCCGTCGAGGGGCGAAGAATTTCTCCCGCGGCCTGCTTTCCAAAGTCTTTCATGGTCAGGTAGTGCAGCGCTTCCTGGATTGCGTAGAGGCGGTCTGATGCCAGAGCGGGATCAACCTGGGCAGTGCTGTCGGCCAGTACCAGGGAGCGGACACGCTGGGGCCAGCGAGCGTGGAAGGTCAGGCAAATGGATCCGCCCATGGAGAGCCCAATCATGTGAGCGGACTCGATGCCCAGGACATCCAGACCGGCCTTGAGATCATCTGCAGCGTTCTCAATAGAGAAGGGACCGTTGCCCGAGGACTGACCGTGACAGCGGCAATCGAAAGCCACAGCATCAAACCGGTCACCCAGCTCATCGATCAGGCTACGCCAGACTTGGCCACTCGCAGCCAGGTTGTGGACCAACACGGTTGCCGGGCCTTTCCCTTCCCGTATGTAGAACAAGACTTCGCCGTTGGCCTCAATCGTGGGCATATCGCTAAAAATATTTATCGATCATCTGCGTGAGATCTTGCTGCTCCCGGGCGTCCATTTCAAGGACGCCCTCGACCATGCCCTGGATCTCCTCTCCCGGTAAATAATGAACGTAGAGGTTCCGCCGGGCCGTAGAAGCAATGAAATCCTCACTCTCCAGGCTCTTTTGAAGGGAGGTGTGCAAGAACTCAACTCGTTGGCTGGGGACTCCCGGAGGGCTGATCACGGCGCGCCCAATTTTCTCCAAGGCCAGTTCCCACTCCAGCCATTTTCGTGCCTCTTCAGTAATATCGGGGAACTCGAATATTGTGGGCACATCTGGGATTTCCTCCACACGAACGTTGTTGACCACCACCAGTGGAGTGAAGAGCCCGGCCTGGAAAGAATCCAATGCCGGGAGGACTGAAACGCAAAAGGCATGGACCTCGTTGCGCATGATGGCCAGCTCTACGTCGGATTTCCCACGATACCCCGCTACCAGGCGGACATTTTCAATTTGTAGAGCTTCCGTGAGCAAGACGGTGCGAATGGAGTACATGTCGTATTTGCTCATGGTGCCCAGTTTGAAAGCCGGAAGTGTCTTGAAGGTCTCAAGCGATGGGTCTTCAAAGGTGCCTCCCACCGCTAGAGCCCAGGAGTCGTAACTGAAGCGGCCCAGCCAGTTAAATTGACGAAGGTCATAGCGGGCGGATTCACTTTCCAGGATTTGATTCACGTAGGGTCCTACGGCAGTGGCGATTCCGATGGTTAACCCATCCTTTCGGGCCGAATTGTAAAGATAATTGAGAGAAAGGAGTCCTCCTGCTCCCGGCATGTTTCTCACGATGACGGTGGCTCCAGTGTGTTTTGAGAGCTCGGGAGCCATCATGCGGGCCCAGGCATCGTAGCCGCCCCCCGGGGAAGTCGGAACGATGATCTCCAGTACCCTCCCCCTGTAAAAATCCTCTGGCGCCAGGGCAGTCGAGTCCTGTTGGCAACCCACTTGCAGCAGCACAATAACCAACGCGGCCCATGGAGAAAATCGCATCAATGCTCCAGTTCAATCAGGTTGGGGACCCACCTAGAAGGATTCCCGGATAGAGGGGTACCGAGAGGAGTTGAACAAACAAGAGATGTATTGTGAGAGAAAGGACGAGCGCAAGGCTCAGAGACAACAACCAACTCTCCTTGTGTATCCGCAAGTAAACAACGGTAAAGACCGGAAGCACAAAAGTAAATCCTACCAGGTAAATTCCCAACACGAAGCAAAGGATCGATAGGGAAGCCCGGATGGAAGAGCCATATTGACCAGGACGGAGGTCCGATAGGAATTGTGCCCACCTCAAATGCCTGGTTTGGGAATAAAGTTCTGTGGAGAGAAGGCCGATCATGGGAATTCCAATGACCCACGGTCCCAACATCGCCCGCGGAGAGTATTGAAGAGAAAGGGCCAGCCCGGACAGAGAAATGGCGAAGAGCAGGAAGGTGAAGGCGAAGCCAAACACCGAAGTGGAGTCTGAAGAAGCGGGCGCCACACGTTGCCTAGTCCTGTGAGTATAAACGAGTCCGGCCAGGGTCAAAGCGATCAGAACCATCGACACCGGTCTCAGGAAGAAGGTGCTTCCATAGGCGCCTAAGGAGATGTACAGATTGGTCTCCACGATCTGGCCCAGGATAAAGCCCAGAAGCAGTGCCGGGAGATTGTAGCCAAGGGCTTTCATGGCCCAGCCGAAGGCTCCCAGAAGCAGCATCATGAAGAGATCTGAAATGTTTGTCTCGGTACTGAAGGCTCCCACCGTGATCAGGATAAGGATCACGGGAAACAGGATAGGAGCCCGCACGAAGGCAACTTTTGCCAAGCTGTTTGTGAGGAGCAGAATCAGGATACAGGCCAGTACATTGGCTAAAACCAGGGTCGCAATCAGCGAGAAGACGATATCGGCATGATCGGTCAACAGAGCGGGCCCAGGTGTCAGACCCACAATTAAGAAGGCTCCCAACAAGATCGCCATCGAGGCACTTCCAGGAATTCCAAAGGCCAAGGTAGGCAAGAGGGCACCACCTTCCTTGGCATTGTTGGCGCTTTCGGGTGCGATGACTCCTTCGATATGGCCGGAGCCGAATTCCTGGGAATGCTTTGAAGTTTGTTTCGCATAACCATAGGCAACAAAAGGCGCCGTCTCGCCGCCCACGCCTGGAATGATTCCCACCACACATCCAATCGCAGAACAGCGCAGGACCAGCCACCAGTGGCTCAAAGCGCTTCGGATTCCCTCCACTAGATCCGCCTTGATAGCCGTGCCAGGCCTCTCAACCTGGGCCAGCGCTTTGCCTTTTGTGGCCAAATCCAAGAGGGTCGGAATTGCGAAGAGCCCCAGAACCAGCGGAATCAGTTTGATGCCGTCGTAAAGGTAGAGGCTGCCAAAAGTAAATCGCGGCACCCCGGTCAGTCCCTGATAGCCCACGAAAGAAAACAAGATACCCACTCCTCCGGAGACCAGCCCTTTCACAGTAGATTCCCTGGAGATGATGGCGATGAAAGAGAGGGCAAGGATCCCGAAAAAAAATGTTTCGGGTGAGCCAAAGACCATCACCACGCTGGAGACCACTGGAATCAGGGCAGCCAGCACGAAAGCCCCGAAGCATCCTCCCAGCATGGAGGCGACGAAGGCTGCACCCAGGGCCTGGCCGGACTTTCCTTTTTTCGTTAAGGGAAAGCCATCAATGAGGGTGGCTGCATTGGGTGAAGCCCCTGGAATATTGAGGAGGATGGCGGTCACGGCTCCCCCCGAGTAGACGACCGAGTGAACCGCCAGCAGGAAGGTCAGAGCATGGACGCGCTCCATGTCATAAATCAGAGGGGTGAGAATGGCCAGGGCCACAATCCCGCTGAGACCCGGGAGAATTCCAAACAGGAGGCCGATGACCACCCCGATGACAATGAGCACCAGGATATCCGGCTGAAAAATGGTGAGTGTTCCTGTGACGATGGCTTCAAGCATTTTTCACAGCTGTAGTGCCGTCGATGAGGATTTTGATTCTACAATGAATCAGTCGGAAGGGAAACGTGGGGACAGGAGAGTGGCTAGGCGGGATTATGCCTTATTCCGGCTACACCGGATCAAAGGCCGGTAGTACCGTGCCGGTATCCTCTGATAGCCTGTGAAGCTTCTCATTCAGCTGGTAAAAGTCTTCGGCATCTCTAATGCAGAAGAAGTCCAGTCGCAAGCGTAGACGCGTGTCCACTGGAATCTCGGGTGCAAGGATCTCGATGGAGTTCATAGAGTAGGTCATGACTTCGTTACTAAAGTGGACCTGCATGTTGACAAACAAACTGCAGGTTCCGTCAATAAGTGTGTAAATAGACATCAGGCGGCTTTCTCCTGGGTGACTGGGTTGACTGGAACTCCATTGACATATTGGGCTCCTTGGTAGACATCCTTCATCAAGTGGGGAGCCTTCAAACGGCGAAATCTCTTCTCAGCGACCAGCAGCATCTTCCAGATGACAGCCCGTGCGTTGGCCACTTTCTTGAACCTTCGAGCAGCATCGGTTCGCAGTCGCAGAGCAGAGAAGGGAGACTCCACTGGGTTGGTAGTCCGCAGATGTTGCCACTGCTGTTTGGGATAGTTGTAAAACGTCACCATCCGCTCCCAGTCCTGGTCGATCAGATCAGCCGCTGCCTCCAGGCCTCTCTTGCTACACCAATGTTGGAATCGTCCTTTGACTCGCTCGGCTTCCTGCCGTGTTTCTGCATAAGGGATCTGCCGCAACATCAACAAGGCCGCTTTGTGCCGACTCTTGGGGATCTTGGCCAGCAAGTTGACGATGCGATGATTCCAGCATCTCTGCTCGTCGGCTTCTGGGAACACGTTGCGCAACGCTCCCCAGATCCCCAGATGCCCGTCAGCGATCACCAGACGGGGTGGGTTCATCCCCCGCTCTTTGAGATCCCGCAGCACTGCGGACCAGCTCTGGGTCGATTCTCGATAACCACTACTGACGGACACCACCACTTTAGTGCCATCACTTAAAGCGGCGATCACTACCAGAATCACGGCCTTCTCCTTCTCCAGCCCTGCTTTGATGTACACGCCGTCCGCCCACAAATACACGACTTCCAGATCATCCAGCCGACGGCTCTGCCAGGCCTCCATTTCTCCCTGCCACTTCTGTTTCAACCGGGCTACGGTGCTGGGGGACAGCGGCGCTTCTTCCCCTAAAAGCCCTCTCAAGGCCAGATCGAAATCCCCCTCGGCCAGACCATGTAAATAGAGTTCTGGAATCAAGTCTCGTACCTCTCGCGTTCGCTTGGCAAACAGCGGCAAGACCCGGCTCTCAAAACGCTCTTCCAGATCCCGCACTCGGGGACGCCGCAGCTTGATCGTTCCGCAACTCATCGTCAGTCGCCGCTCCTTGCCGTAGCCGTTGCGATAGCCACCGGAGGCGTCCACTTCTCGGCGACGCTCATTCTTTCTTCGTCCCAGCAGCTGTGTCACTTCATCCTCCAGCAGTTCCTGTACGTAAAACTGGATCTGCTCTCGCACCCACTCTTCCAGCTGTTCAAAGCAGACTCTTGACTCCACACTGTGATCAATGTTCTTCTTGCTCATGGCGGTGTGACTCCTTCCTTTCGGGCTCTTCCGCCCGGGTTTTTATTTTCACCCGGAAGGATAATCACCGCCTGTGCTATTTACACACCTTTTGAGGGTAGCTCCAGGCAAAGAAGAAGAGGGGGTAATAGAACTTCCAATTTCGCTCTCGCCCCAACACAAGCCCCCATGCGATAAAGGCAAGAGCGGGTAAGTCATAGGGGTAGAGGTTACGTTGACCAAGGAAAAGAAAGTGAAAGGGAAGAAGGAGGTAAAGTAGTATCGCGGCGAAGGAGCAGCTGTAAGGTGAAAGCCACGCCCTGAGGTATCTCCTAAAGCCAATGACTGCCAACACAATGGCGAAGAAATCGAAAATCCAGGCCAACAGCATGGGCGCAACCTCTCCGCCCAGCAATGAACCAGTAGATCGAATTAAGGCTGGGATAAGAACTCGGGCTTGGAATGGCAGAGGAGCAGTGAAATCCGCAAGAGCCGTGTAAGAGGCCCTTGGGTACTCGCGGCCTAACTCAAATCGCAGCTGCGTAAAAAAGTAAGCGGCAACCAGATTAATGAGCAAGAAAACCCACGTCTCGTAACTCCGGGAACCTGTGAACTTGCCTCTGGAGTTGGGTGGGCTAGAATGCATGAGCTACAAACTGTACTAGATATTAACGCTTCGAATTTCGAAATGTCACTACGAACCTTCATTCTCTCCGCGCAGATCTGCTCGCCCAAAGAGTTTAGTGACCTGGGTCACAGCGTCTCCCAGCCCTTTAGGGTATAAAAAGAACATGATCTTCATGATGTCAATTGTAGCCGTCACCACACTCACCGCCTGGATAGCAGCAAGAGAAGACTGGGGTTAATTGCTAGCCGCTAAGGCTCTCGATTGATCCGCAGCAGTAGGGCCTGGGCTGTGTCCTTCTCACCATGTGAGGCATGAAACCGTGCACAGCTAGTTGCTGTGACCTGCTCCCCCCGATTCTCCCTTTCCGTGTCGTAATCCAACATCCCAGCGTCTTCCGGTCCCACACTGGACCGCTTCACCCTGTTTTTCCTCTGCTTCGGGCCACTCTGTGGTAGAAATGTCGTAGACAAATTAGCAGAAAGGAGTAGGTGGAGGTCTGAAGACCGCAGATTCGCAGTTCAATAGGTGACGCCTGGACTGATTGGTCCCCTCTTGCCAGCGTGAATGATAAAGGCTGTGTTTTTCGACCTAGATGGCACCCTGTACGATCGCGATGCCTTTGTTGCGGACCTCTTTTCCTATCAGTTTGAGGTCTTTCGGGCTGAGCTCGACGGCGTAGGCAAGGACCAGTTTGTACAGCGACTCCTCGAGCTGGAGAATCATGGCTACGGTAGTAAGTTGAAGGCGTATAGACAGGCGGCCGAAGAATGGGGGGCCGGCCCGGAACTGGCTGCCCGGCTTCTTGAGCATTTCTGGTCAGACTACGATGGCCGTTGCAAGGTTGATCCCGCAACGCCAAAACCTCGCCTGCCCGATGACACACGGACCACGTTGGAGACGTTGCAGGAGCACCGGAAGAAGCTCGAGTTCTTGAGGATATCATCGGTGTTTGACACGGTCCTCATATCTGGATCCGAGGGTGTGAGAAAGCCAGAATCGGAGATATTTCACCGGGCTCTCGAGCGATGCGGTGTCGAGCAAGGCGAAGCACTGTTTGTTGGGGATCATCCAGAGGTGGACGTGGCGGGCGCCAAGAGAGCTGGTCTGGTCGCCGTATGGAGATTCGTCCCCTACTGGACACTGACGACGGACAATGTGCCGACGGTACACAGGCTGGCAGAGATTCTGCCACTTTGCCTGAACGATCAATAGCCGTCCGTCCAAAGCACGTAGGAAGGTTTTCTTTTGGCAACTTGGGAAGAATTCGAAACGTCTGCGCCTGATCTAGCCTCTTACGGCAGGAAGCGACTTCATTCAAGGATTGCATACTTGGGCACGTCACGTCGTGACGGAACGCCCCGAGTCCATCCGGTATCTCCTTTCATCTCATATGGCGATCTGTATGTGTACATGGAACCGAGCTCTCCGAAAGGTCAGGATCTGCGTAGGAATCCATGGTACGCAATGCACTGTGCGGCTGAAGATAGCGCTGGTGGCCAGGGGGAATTTCTCGTCCGCGGACAAGCTCGAGTAGTTGAGGATAGCGACGTCCGGGAAAAGGCCTTTGCGCAAGCCAGAAAGATCGAATTTAATCCTAGGGAGCGTTACGTGTTGTTCGGACTGAGTGTCGAAGAAGTCATCTCAACGATCTATGAAGGCGGAGAACCAAAGCGCAGAAAGTGGAAATCGAGCTAGAAGTGCTGCTCGAGCTGGCTGCCACAAAGTCTGTTAACTGGAACGTGCTGAGACCTTTCGGTTATGAAGCCTACAGTGGAATATCACACACTCATTTTTGATTTAGACGGAACGATTAGTAACCCTAGCAAAGGGATTAGCAGAAGCATCAACTTTGCCCTAGCGTCGCAGGGCTACGACAAGATCAACGAAGACACTGTCTCACAATTCATCGGGCCACCGATAGATTGGACTTTCCGCACTTTAGCTCCCGATGCCGACGAAGCTAAAGTTGTACTCCTGGTTTCCGACTACCGCAAGCGATATCACGACGTCGGCTACTCAGAAAACAGGCTTTATGACGGGATTGTCGATGCACTAAAAACACTAAAGTCGAATGGTTTTAGGTTGGGACTATGCACCTCCAAACGAGCGGACTTCGCCGAGAAGATACTAGACCTCTTTCATCTATTGGAACTATTCAAGTTCATCGACGGCGGGGATATTGGCATTAGTAAGTCGGACCAACTGGGTGGCTTACTAAAGCGTAACGTCATAGAGCACCGGTCGATCATGATCGGAGATCGATCCATAGATATCGAAGCGGCCCGGCTGAACCATCTCGACTCTGCGGGTGTGCTTTGGGGTTTTGGCGATCACAATGAGATTGTGCAGGCTGGGCCGGAATTGACTATGGAAACCCCGGCCGATCTGAAGACCGCATTCATCTAGCATGTCATCATAACAACGAGCTTATGGACCAAGATGCCCTCAGGCGATTGGCAGGCTTCTCATCTTCGATCAGGGAGTCCCCGCTGAAACGCTTAAGATCTGTTCCTCAGGGAAAGGAAAACTGGAAGCGCACAGATGCAACGATGAGCTTTGCGGATATCGCCCAGCATCTCATCGATTCTGATCAGGCATACATGTCTGCCCTCGAGACAGGGCTTCTGGGGAAGAACCTGGGCCGTAGTGGTTGTCGAATCGTCAAAGACCGTGAGGAATATGACCAGTTGATCAGGGAACTGGAAAGGCTGAAGAAAGTGAGGCAGGACTTCATAATTTCCCTAGATGATGACAAGCTCAACAGAAGAATCACTTGCGATAGAATGGCCGGAACCATCGAGCAAGACTTCGGAACCACTCTGTTGTTGCTGCTAGATCATGAGATTCAACAAAGAGGCATTCTCATAGTGCATCTGAAAATCGAGGATGGATGCTGAGGTGTCTATCTTACGGTCGGCTTTTGCACGTCCTCCGCCATAACCACTAACTCAGGGCCTTCGGTTGCTGAGGGTTTCTCAAAAGTCTCGAAAAACCAATCCAGCAAAGCCAAACGAATCTTAAAATTGAACCGAGGCAAAGCCAAGTTCCGCTCAGACACTCTTGAACGAATTATGTGCTTGGGCGTGTCCAGAAAATGAGTCCTACTCCCCACACCCAGTGAGATCGCGAATTCCGAGTACTGCACACGAGTTTCGCGTAGAAAGAAGCCATCGTCCAGGATCACGTCTATGTCTCTGTTGAGTAATTCAGTTGCCACATCCCAAATCAACTTCCGACACGCCATAACCCGATCAAGATGTTTCTCATGGCCAACTTCATCAATGGAATATTGTCCAAATGAGGTGATTAACCAATAGTCCAAGGACAGGTGGACACCAGCAGTTTCCGCCTTGAGACTCTCCGAGTAAGTCGTCTTCCCAGCACAGGGAAGCCCCGTGATCAAATGGACCGTCGACATCGCTTTAGCAATATTAACACTCGGGCGAGCCAACTGGGGAGGGGCTAGACTCAACCTCACGTGCTATATTGCGGTTTGGAGACATGGTGATGATTAAGGTCTTCATTCAGAACGAAGCTGGATCAGATCAGAAGCACTTCCATGACGAGAAGACCCTGGAATACAAGCGTACGATTACTGTCTCTCGACCCTATCCCTTTCCCTACGGCTTCATTCTGGACACCACGAGTGAGGACGGTGACAATTTGGACTGCTACGTGATCACGGAACAGTCTCTCAAGACTGGAACGCTCGTCGAATGTGAACCAATAGCGCTGCTTGAACAGATTGAAGACGGCGACGAAGACCACAACGTCCTGGCTGCTCTACCAGGAGAAGCTCCAGAGATAGACCAGGCCATGATGGATACATTCCAAGAGTTTACCCTGCATGTTTTTGACCACATTCCAGGAAAGGAGATCACAGTCGGCAGGCTTCTCCCAAGAGAGGCAGCAGAGGCACATATCGGCTTGCACTCAGATATTGTTTCCCAATGAACGCGGATGTTGGTGCTCATCTATTCAACGTGAGCGACCAATTCCAGAAAGCGGTCCACGTCGTTGAAGTTTTCCTTTCCATGCCTGGCACCGCACTCCACTAGACGTTCAGCCTGCTGACCGCTGCCAATCCCTACAAACTGGAACTGCAAGTTGGTCGCTACCAGAACATCCCACGGAGCATCTCCACCCAGGGTGACTGGTGTGTCTGTGGGCAAATGATATTGAGCGCGAGAGCGTTCAATATCCTGCTGGACAATCTCCTCGCGTTGAGGAGAATCGTCACATGTAGCTAATGGCAGACCGCCGATCTCTAACCCCGCGGCCTCTAGCTTCATTAGGGCTGAGTCGCACCAGGCTCCTGTTGCGACCGCACACTCGAAATCTGGATGCTCGCGAAGAACTGAAAGCATCCCTGCCGCCCCTGGGACCTCGCAACATGCGTTTGGAGTCACAGCCGATTCTGACCGAAGAAGAGCAATGAAACGGTCATGCACCGATTGGACTGTCCGCTCCAGACCGTGTCTTTCAATGAGTTCCGCTATCACCCCGACGTCAGTCACATTGCGATAAGTGGTCCACTCGGTATCGACACTTTTTATGCCAAGAACCTCTCTAATAGACTGAGCGAACAGTCTCTCGTCAGACTCCCTGGAGAGCGTCAGCGTTCCATCCACATCGAAGACGACCAGTCGTTTCATTTGGTAAGGACAGTGCCTAACAGCCTGGTCAGGCGATCAAGGGCTATGGAAGAGACCATCACTGTTCCTTCTCTCCTCCCTCAGGTCCATAAAAAAATACCCAGGTTGAGAAATCATCCGTAAAGTCAACAAACTTATGGTCAACACCAGCTGTGACCTTGCCCCCTAAAACGAGTCCAGTTTGAATGTTAGGATTTCCGGTTTAGGAAGGAGGCAAGGATGGCAGGGAAGCGGTTTAGGGCAGAACAGATCATCATGAAGCTGCGTGAGGCAGAGGTGGGTCTGGCCCAAGGACAGAGGGTGGGACAGGTGTCGAAGCAGATGGGGGTGAGCGAGCAGACCTACTACCGGTGGCGCAAAGAGTACGGAGGGCTCCGGTTGGACCAGGCCAAGAGGTTGAAGGTGTTGGAGAAGGAGAATACCCGGTTGAAGAAGCTGGTGGCGGATCTGTCTTTGGATAAGCAGATCCTGAAGGAAGTGTCCTCGGGAAACTTCTAGGCCCGGCGAACAGGAGACGAGCGGTGATGTGGGTACGAGAGCGATTAGGAGCAGAGCGAGTCTCCGAACGTCGGGCCTGCCAAGTGCTGGGACAGGTTCGATCGACCCAGCGAAGGGAAAGGCAAATTCCCGATGATGAGGCCCGATTGGTGGCCCGGATGGTGGAGTTGGCTACGCAATACGGGCGTTATGGCTACCGGCGGGTCACGGCGATACTTCATGGGGAAGGGTGGAAGGTGAATCCTAAGCGGGTGGAGAGGCTGTGGAGACAAGAAGGGCTGAAAGTCCCGTCCAGACAGCCGAAACGAAGGAGGCTGTGGCTTAATGACGGTTCCTGTGTTCGGTTACGAGCGGCTCGCAAGAACCACGTCTGGAGCTATGATTTCGTGCATGAACGGACCCATGATGGGCGAGCCTTTCGGCTATTGACGATCCTGGATGAGTACACCAGAGAGTGCCTCGCCATTGATGTGAAACGGCAGATGAATCACCAAGACGTGTTGGACCGGCTGGCGGAGTTATTCGTTGATCGGGGAGTGCCTGAGTTTATCCGGTCCGATAACGGATCGGAGTTTACGGCACAGGCGGTCCGGGACTGGCTGCAGGCTGTTGGGGTAAGGACCTTGTACATCGAGCCGGGCAGCCCCTGGGAGAATGGGTACATTGAGAGTTTCAACGGGAAACTACGGGATGAGCTGCTGAACATGGAGATCTTCGACACGCTGGGGGAAGCCAAGGTGTTGGTAGAACGCTGGCGGAGGGATTACAATCAGATCCGGCCTCACAGCGCCTTGGCCTATCGGCCGCCGGCGCCAGAGGCCAAACTACCTAGGTCGCAGGCACTGGATCCAATCCCTTGGAGTGGACTTCAAATGGTCCCGGGTCTAGCATAGAGGGTGGACTCGTTCGTGGGGGCAGGTCACCCGCCAGCTCCGATAATGGCAAAAATGACAAACAGAGCATTGTTGAATACAGCCATTCCAACCAGCAGTATCCCTGGGATGAGAGCGGTATAGAGCAAGATGCTCTCCATCGAGAAGTAGTTTTCGACTCTCCTGAGGTTAAGGAGTAAGAGAAATCCAAGCAGATTGAAACCTGCGGCCACCAGTCCATAATATCGCAGTGACACCTTGGCTTCTCCCAGAATCGGTTGATAAAACCAGAAGATAAAGAAAGTCAGTGCACCGATAATAACGGAGTTCAGTGCAAACGGACGCAAGCGTTGCTCTCTGAAGATAAACTTGAACCCTTCAATGCCTGCTTGTAACGGCTTCTCTTGAAGTGTCTTTCGTTTCGGCTCTCTCAAAGTACAGGTAATAACGGCTGCAACCAAAGCTGTCGCTGCGGTAAGAAGAAAAGTTAGAGGGAGTGTGGCAGGATACTCGAGAATTGAAGAATTCGCGATAGCTGAGCCAACGGGAAACCCGACCAACGTCGCCAAGGTAGCTGCTGCCTCATACCGGGAGAGATACAGCTTCTTGTCCTTCTTGTCCTCTTCTAGCAGGGAGTCATATAGCAGTGCCCTGTCCGCTCCGGAAACGAGGGCGAACCCTGCTGCAGCTACGAACTCAGCGAAATACAGCGCATAATAGTTCCTCACTAATCCAAAGAGCAACCAGGCGGAGAACATACTCAAGACGCCGAGAAGAAGGGATATCTTTCGCCCATGCTTGTCTGCCACAACCCCGGTAGGAATCTCCAGCAGAAAGACCCAGCCGGAAAACCACGCTTGCAGCAGAAATATCTGCGTATAACTTACCTGCAGCCAGTCCAGAAAGAAGGGTACGCCTACCGCCCCGAAGAAGTGAATTTCCTTGAAAAAGCGGAAGAGATACACCTTGCCTATATTGGAGTACATGTCTCTCTTTCTTGCCTCTTAGATTTTCCAGCTCACTCACTAAACTATTGGTGTGCACTTAAGAAGAACCAGTGACAAGCTTCTCTACATCAGATCTTTCTGACCTTGTCACCAATGCTGACAGTGCCGGCCTGAACAATCCTGGCGTAGATCCCCCTAAGATGCAGTCTGATTCCTTCTGCAGAATTAACGAACTTCATGGCGGCTTTTCCAAACCGCTGGGCAAACTTGCTGCACCCAGTGTGAGGCCTCTCAGTAACCTCCAGGACAACTGAACCAACGGACAGGCGTTGACCGCAGGGAAGGTTCTCATCACTGAGATCCAAATCGACGTAGAGGTTATCCCCAGCAAGGGACCAGCGGCCTGCCTGCTGGGCAATTAAAGCAATTGACCGTACATTCATGATCGTGACCTGGACTTCAGGATGTGGGCTTCCATCTGGCAATGAGAGCCAACAACCCTTTGCCCAGCGATCCCCCGCTAGTCCAAGCTCCGGGCTGAGCTGGCATTGAGTCGGGGAGCTTCGCTGGTTCTCCTCTGGGCGAAAAACAATGGCCTTCAGGACACCATCGTCTTTAGGTGATTGGCGAATCTCAGACAACCCCTCATTCAGTTGGTCTAAATTCAAGTGCCTAATTGAGTTCATTTTCCTAATCCCTTTCTGCCTCCGTAAACTGCAAAGTTGTAATACTTCCAGACGACATCGACTTCAGTAAAACCAATGTCGCAGAGCCAGGACAGCTGTGCTGTAAGTCTTGCTGGTCGGTCTTCCTCGTGATGAATCGGAATCCACTTACTCTCAATTTCATCATCCGACACCCGCTTGCGCATGAAGTCCTTCCACTTCTTCATGTATCCTTCCTGAACACGACTGCTTGAAGCTAGAATGACATCAGCGTTAAAGAAAGCGCCTCCCGGAGCTAAGCTATTGAAGATTTTTCCATAGAAGATCTTCTTCTCTTTATCTGTTTCCAGATGATGCAGAGCCAGAGACGACACAACGAGATCGTAAGTCCCATCGAACTCATAGCTTCTAAAGTCAGCAAGCTGATATCGAGCGTTAGTTCCTAGCTTTCTCTTCGCCATTGCGAGCATGTTTTCAGCTATATCAACACAGGTGAAACTTGCGTTTGGGAAAGTCTCTTTGATTCGTCTCGCCACCGTGCCTGTGCCACAACCGAGATCAATCACCTGAGTTGCCCCGGACACACTAAAGGAAAGAGCAAGAATGAGAGCATCCAGCATTTCATCGTAGTAGGGAGTGAGTTGTCGAATAATCTGATCAAATTTGTGGGCTTCATCTTCGAAGTGCTCTTTGACTTTTTCCATGGCGTTTACCCTTACCTCTTTGTTGTTTGGGCAAAAAAAAAGGCCCGAATAATCGGGCCTTTTTAGGTTAGCTATGCAAGCAGCGTGACTAAGGCCCTGGGCATTCTCCTGTCTGCTTTAGAAGAGTAACAATCCAACTGTAGTGGTGGGCCGTGATCTTCATGACTCCCTAGAATAGCACGCGCCACACTTGTGTCAAGACACTTGTAGCCAGAACGAAGAGTGGAAGAGGCATAAGGCTATGGCTCATGATTCGCGAAGTTCAAGCTGTTAGACTGTGTGTTCAAAATGTAGGCTTGAAAAGGATGCGAACATTCGTCCTCTGGGATAACGATGGTGTGCTGGTAGACACTGAGAAGTGGTATTTCGCCGCTACACGCGAAGCACTGGCTCCGCTCGGTGTCAGCCTCAACGAAATGACATATCTTGAGTTTATGGCGGAAGGTCGCCCATGCTGGGATCTGGCGCGCAACAAGGGCACCTCCGAGCAAGAAATTTCCTCCCAGAAAACGCAAAGGAACCTCCAGTATCAAGAGTATCTTCAGACTGAGAGTTTAGAAATCGATGGGGTCCTGGATGTACTCATAGAGCTCGGACGCACATACAGAATGGCGATTGTCACAACTGCCAGACGAGAGGATTTTGATCTCATACACCAATCAAGAAAGATGCTTGATTACATCGAGTTCACCATTACGAGAGAAGATTACGCCAATTCCAAACCTCATCCAGACCCCTATCTAGAGGCACTACGGCGATTCGATGCTGACCCTGCTCAGGCAATCGCTATCGAAGATTCTGCGAGAGGTCTTCAGGCGGCCCATGCTGCTGGACTAGACTGCATCATTGTCAAGAATCGCCTCACATCATCACAAGACTTTTCAAAGGCCTGGAAAGTATTAGACTCGGTACAGGAACTCCCCACCATTCTTGCTTCTCAATGACGATTAATTGCTGGATGCAAGGTAGGCGTGGGGCGAGAATGAGCCGAGCGCGTCGAACTCCTCCAGCGCCAACATCAGGTGCCGCATGCTGCACGCAAAACTTTTGAAGCCTTCTCAGGGCAGGCTAACCTGCAGGCAAAGCAACTTGCAGGCGATGCCAAGCAGTATCATCATCAAGCCACAACATGAAGAACAAAGTATCTCTAGTCCTACCGCGTTCAGACCTCAGAGAGACATGCATTGATTGCGTAGAGGAGTTTGTTGCGAACAATGAGCCTTAAGTCCCTTTCCCGCTTAGCTACCAGTATGACGACTTCGACGAGTTGCTCGCGAAGCTGAATGATTACTCGAAAGGGGTCGGAATAGAGGGGTGATGGTACAGTTGTATTGGATTGAACTTTGAACGAAGAGGTTCGCCTGTGACTCCTGCCGCCCACAATAACTTTTGAAAAATATTCAGGCTGTGGGGCAGGTTCTTCTTGCGTCATATGCGGAGGATACTATGCTGGTCCGAATAAACCTTTTCATGGTTCATGAAGGGCAGGTGGTATGGTGGGGACACTACTTATTTCAATAGCTCTCGCACTTTGGTTCGCTGGGCCTGCACGAGGCGAGGAGGAACCAGCCGTCGGCTGGGGTATTCAAACAGTTGTCTCCAACAGTATCCCAGGTCGTCATAATATGTTCCGGAGAGCTGTCCTGTCTTGGGGAAAAACTTGGCCGCACCTGGAGGTTGAAGTCATAGACTTCACTAAAGGTGCGGGGAGCCAGGTCCTACTCCTTCGCCAGCGAATTGATATTGAAGGTGGTCTGAAGGTTTGTCCAGACCCGGCAGAATCATGGTGCGGTGAAATTGGTTTTCTGTTGTGGAAAGACAGCGAGTTGCACCACTCCTTTCAGACGAAGGGAGAGAAATATAGTTGTGTTACTACAATTTCTGAGACATTATCCGTCTCAACAGCGTGTGAACTTTCAAAACCATAACAAGCCGTTGGGTCATGAACCCGCCGGTATTGTCTCCCCGAGCGGGACGCGAACCGACCCCGATTAGCCCAACAGGCCCTTACCGGCTGCTCACCTAGTCTTCCTCACGTGGATCATCCTCTTCTGTTGTCTTCGGCGAGTTCCATTTGACCAGGAGATAATCCAGGCCACCGGAATTGAGAAAGCCCACAACGATGAGGCTTAGAACTAGACCTATTGCCACCAAAAAGTTCATCTTGTCCCTACCAGAGTGATTTGCCAGAGATATTACAGTGCTGGAGGGCAAAAAACAATGCCTGACGTAGGTGGAGGCTCAGACGCTCACGGCTCCAAGTTCATCCGCAGCAGCAGGTCCGAGGGTCGTCACGGAGGCTATTCCTTCGCCCCCGCCTTCTTGAGCATCTCGACGATTTCGGCGTGACCCAACTCCTCGACAGTCATCAACGCCGTTTTGCCGTCCTCACCCTTCGCGTTCACGACGGCCCCGGCATTGAGCAGGGCCTGAACGGTTTCCCTGTGATTGTTTCGTGCCGCCGACATCAAGCCCGTCTCTCCGTAGCCATCCTTCGCGTTCACGTCGGCCCCGGCATCGAGCAAGGCCTGAACGGTTTCCCTGTGACCTCCTTCTGCCGCCCACCCTAAAGCCGTCGTTTCGTACAACCTATCCCACGCGCTCACGTCGGCCCCGGCAGTAAGCAGGGCCTGAGCGGGTTCAGCGTGACCTTTTTGTGCCGCCAATATCAAGGCTGTCGCGCCGTCGCCATCTTCAGCGTTCACGTCGGCTCCCGCCTCGAGCAGGGCCTTTATACTGACCGTGTCACCTCTCTTCGCCGCTTCAATCAACTGTGAATTAACGTCCTGAGGGTAAGCAGAGATTGGAATTAGCAGTGCCGCCAACATGGCGATAATCATTCTGGCTGGCATAAGACACCTCCTATTGAAGAGATTGGATGCATTGCCTCTGCACCAATGATAAACTTGCTTTGCTCTAAAGGCCAGGCTGTCAGAATGCCTCCCATAGCCACACCAAGAGCTGCATTAAGAAAGGCACCGAGGTTAATAGGCTGATAGCCTCCCCGATTACCAGTGGAGGCTCAGACGCTCCCGCCGCTTGCAAAAAGTCTATTGGAAAACTTTCAGCGCAAGGTGGCAGATTGGCAACGGCTTTGCTAAGCTCCCCATCCAGATCGATCCTTCAGTTATCTAAAACAAGAACGGTTTAAAGGAGGCTATGGCATGGCAACTTTCGTCATACTGCCAAAGTGGACAGATAAAGGTATTGAGCACCTCGGGGAGAGTCCCTCTCGACTCCAGAATTTCAAGGAGACCGTGGAGGCCAGCTGAGGGTGAGGTGAAAAGCTTTCACATGACGCTGGGAGCTTATGACATGGTGACTGTCATCGAAGTACCCGATGACGAAAGCGGTGCCAACATCTCACTCTCTCTCAGGTCTTTGGGCAACGTACAGGTCGAAACCCTTCGGGCTTTCAAAGAAGAGGAATACAAGAACATCATCGCCTCTCTACCTTGAGCAGCGCAGAAGACTGGATTTTCCAAAGCGAATTGAGATCGGCGCGGAGGGGTTGAATCTAAACGGGTTTTGGCGGAGGAGGTAGGATTCGAACCCACGGTACCCTTACGAGTACAGCGGTTTTCAAGACCGCCGCCTTCAACCACTCGGCCACTCCTCCGCTGAGCTTCCTCTTCTCTCTCACTTTACTAGACGCATCCGCGTTGTTCAAAAGTGCAGGGCGGCAATTTTTCCTGCATGCTATCCTCCCTGGCAGACAAAGAGAGGCAACATGGCCCATTTTGATGTGATCGTTGCGGGGGCCGGTGTGGCCGGTTCCACGACCGCAGCCTTGCTGGCTCAACAGGGTTCTGATGTTCTTCTGGTTGAACGGGCCACCTTCCCCCGAGAAAAGATATGTGGAGAGGGTCTCATGCCGGCCGGGGCAGACATCCTGCACAAGCTGGGAATACTCTCCGAATTGCAGGGCGAAGGAGGGCAAGCCTTCTCTGGTATCCACTTCCACTTTTCCCAGAACCGCTGCCTGAATCTGAATTTTCGTGAACTTTCCAATACAGCTCGAGGCTGGGTTCTCCCCCGGCTGATTCTGGATGCACGACTGGCTCGATTCGCGGCACAAGAACCGGGAGTCCAACTGCGTGAAGGCTTCAACGTGCTATCGGTTCGAACCGGAGCCCAGCAGGTGGAGGTGACCGGCCTCTCTCAAGGTCAGTTACAGACCCACACTGCAAGGCTGCTCATAGGGGCCGATGGCATCCGCTCGCGATTTCACAACGGCTTTGGAATTCACCGCCGAAAGCGGCGCGCTCGAAGATTCGCTCTGCGTACTCTGTACGACCAACTGGAAGGCACACAAGGCGTGGTGGAGGTCCACTGCTGCAAGAAAGGAGAAGCCTACGTTGCCCCCATGGGCAATGGGTCGGCTCGGATCACCCTTCTCCTCTATGGATCAGTCCGCCGCTCACCGGGGACTCAACTAGCGGATCTCTATTTCGAGAATTTGACGCTCTTCCCGGAACTCTGTGAGCGGCTGAGGACTCCCTATCCCCAAAGGACAGTGGAAAGCACTGGTGCTGTGAGCCTTGAGATTTCACGCTGTCATGGACAGCGCCTGCTTCTGGTGGGAGACGCCGCCGGAGCAGTCGATCCAGTGACGGGACAGGGTATGACCTTGGCCTTAAAGGACGCAGAACTGGCCTGCCTGGTAGTGAAGGAACGACTGGCTAACGACAGGCTTTCTGAGCAAGATCTCTGTGAATACACTCAGTTGCGCGAGAGCTACTTTCGGCCCTCCTTTAAACT
The DNA here is from genome assembly GCA_963663035.1 of Acidobacteriota bacterium. Classification (GTDB taxonomy): domain Bacteria; phylum Acidobacteriota; class UBA6911; order RPQK01; family JADFOI01; genus JADFOI01. The sequence continues at coordinate 3,570,247 of OY760074.1, read as the reverse complement.
GGCCCAGCTGCTGCTTGCTGCCATCCAATATCCTTTTTTAGGCCGCCAGACGATCAAAGCTCTCTCCCGTAGTCAGGCCCTGCGGCGAAAGGTTCTGGCCATGGCAACCCATGTCCGCCTCAAGCCGAGAGGCGGTGGATCTCTTCCTGAAACCGCTTCATGAGGACCATTTTTTCCTTGTGCGGGAGGAAGGATGAGTGAACTCCCTGCAGGACGATGCGGTGAACTTCTTCCTGATTTAGGTGAAAGAAACGGACAGCCTTCTCGAACTCTTCGGTCAAAGAGGTTTGGAAGAGCCCTGGGTCGTCGGTATTCAAGGAGACCGGCACCCCTCGCTGGAAAAGCATTCCAAAGGGATTCTCCGAGATGGGAGTCCAGGCTCCCGTCATGAGGTTACTGGTCAGGCAGACATCAAGGCCAACCGTGTGCTGGCGCAGATATTCCACCAGCTTTGCATCCCGGGCGGCCTGAATACCGTGTCCAATACGATTGGCTCCCAGGATGAGCAGAGCGTCCCACACCTGTTGTGCGTCGCCAACTTCGCCGGCGTGGACATGAAGGAATAGCCGATGGGCCTTGGCCCAGGCAAAGATCTCCCTATACACCTCCATCTCAAGAGAGTTCTCATCACCGCCAAGTCCTATTCCTACGACGCCCTGGTCCTGAAACTCCTCTGCCAGCTCAGCGGTTCGCCGGGCTGGCTCGGGCCCAAACTGACGCACGCAATCCAGAATCCAGCGAATAATAGTTCCCTGGTTTGACTCGAGCTCGCGGCTCTTCTCCAGAAGAGCAATGAGAACCTCTTTTCCGTCTCTTTCAAACTTCCAGGGAATAGAAGGAGTGTAAATGATCTCAGCATAACCAATGTTTTCCTCCCTGAAATATTCTCCCAGCCAGTCGAGCACCTGCACATAGTCGTCCGCTTCTCGAAGATGCTCGCAGACAATTCGATAGGTCTCGAGAAAGGCATAGAAATCCTGGTACTGGAAAAGCTGTTGGTCGAGTTCTTCCTCACTGAGCGAGCGGTATTCCGTCTGATACTTCTGGCTGAACTCGAGGAGGCTCGAGGGCGTTACCGATCCTTCCAGGTGGAGGTGCAATTCCGCCTTGGGAAGACGCCGTAGGTACTCAGAAGGGTCAGACCCTCGAAAAGTTACAGTTTCAGGGCCGGACCCCAAGTAGTTGAAGCTCCTTAAGAGAATCGATTGTCTCTTGAGAAATAAAGTTCTCGTAGGTTTTCAATTCTATTTCTGCTGGGGTGCGCCTTCTCATTTCATCCCAGCACATAGGGGAAACAAAGATAAGCTCTGCTTCCTGGATGATCTTCTCGATTATATCCTCCCGGTTGATCGGTGCAATCCAAAACTGCTTCTCAGTTGAAGGATGATAGATGTTCATGAAGATTTCCCAGGAAGCGTGCATCGTCTCTTCGTCCTGGATAACAATGGCCACCTTTCGATCACGAGCCGCATTCAAGATCTCTGTATAGATTTCGTGACTGGGCTTGATTTCCATCACTTGCTTTTTGTATTTCTCGGCTAAGCGATGCACCTCTTCCATGTGCCAGCTGGTGGTTAAAAAGTAATCACCGTTGGTAAATAAGTCGTTTGCCCCGTTGGTCTGGATTTGGTTCAAGGAAACGGATGAAGCATCGACCCCCAAACGCAGTTTCAGCTCGCGTGAAAAAATAAAGGCCTCCTCTTCATGGTCAATGACCACAAGGTGAAGTTTCTTCAGGTTCGTACCTGAGAAATAGCCCTCCAGAAGCCGGAGAAATCTCCCCGAAGACAACCCCAGGTTTTGAGCTCTTTCGGCGACTTCCCCCAGCAACTTGAAGATCGCCTGCCGACGCATTTGCTCGTAACTCTTTTCTCCGCTTCCCTTTTGCAGAAAGGCCCCGCTGCCCTTAACAATCTCTATGTAGTTTTCTTCAGCCAGGCGAAGATAGACCTTGCGGGCTGTCTTGTAGTTGACATCGAGGGCCTCCGCCAGCTCTCGGATGGAGGGCAGCCGGTCCCCTTCCTTGATCTTGCCGCAATAGATGGCGGAAAGAAGCTGCCCTTTAATTTGATCGTAAAAAGTTAAGGCTACTTCCTTGTCAAGATTAAATTTGATCATTCTTCAATCAGGGTTCACCAGAGCCCGGCAAGTTACAGGATTCCGTCATGTTAGGGTAGCATAAAAGGCTCTTCGGTTAGCTGTTCCATCCCATACATCCAGGGCCGCAGCACTTCAGGAATCCGCACCGTCCCCGCTGCCTCCTGAAAGTTCTCCATGAGGGCTACCCAGGTTCTTCCCACAGCCAATCCTGAACCGTTCAGGGTATGGACAAAGCGGGTTCGCTTGCTGCCACTCGCCTTGCAGCGGATGTTGGCTCGGCGGGCTTGAAAGTCCTCGAAATTACTGCACGATGAAATCTCTCGGTACTTGTTCTGACTGGGCATCCACACTTCCAGGTCATAGGTCTTGGCGGCGCTGAAGCTCATATCGCCGGTGGAGAGGGTGACCACCCGGTAAGGAAGCTCCAGCCGGCTCAGGATTTCTTCCGCGTGGGAGGTCAACTCTTCCAGTTGCTGATAGGAATCGTCGGGTCTGCAAAACTTGACAAGCTCCACCTTATTGAACTGGTGCTGCCGAATCAACCCCTTGGTATCCTGACCATAAGAGCCTGCTTCGCTACGGAAGCAGGGGGTATGAGAAACGAAATTCAGCGGGAGATCCTCATCCGCTAAGGTTTCACCTGCAAAGACATTGGTCACGGGAACCTCAGCGGTGGGAACCAGAAAATAATCTGTCCCTTCCACATGGAATAGCTCCGCTTCGAATTTCGGTAGATTCCCGGTTCCAAAAAAGCTGTTGCGGTTGGCCATAAAAGGTGGAAGGATCTCCAAATACGAGTGGTCACGGGTGTGTACATGCAGCATGAAGTTCATGAGAGCTCGTTCCAGCAACGCTCCAGCCCCGTAATAGTTGGCGAATCGAGCCCCGGCAATCTTGCTGGCTCGCTCCAGATCAAGGATTCCTAGATTCACACCCAGCTCAACATGATCCTTGACCGGAAAATCGAACTGGGGTGGCTCGCCGACTGTCCGCACCAGCGTGTTGGAGGATTCATCGGGACCAACAGGCACGCTGTCATGGGGAAGATTTGGGATCAGAGCCAGAAGCTCACCCATGCGGGTGTTCAGTATTTTGAACCGCTCATCCAATTTCTTGATGCCAGCCGAGACCTGCTTCATCTGCTTAATCTTCTGGTCCGCTGCCTGGCCTTTCTTTTTCAGCTCGGCGATTTCCTCACTGGTGGAATTGCGCAGGGCTCGCAGCTCTTCCCACTCTTGACGGACCGAGCGCTCCTCTTGATCCAGGCCTAAAAACTCTTCCCGATCCAGCTCAAAACTCTTTGTTTTCAGCCGCTCCTCAACCTGATCAAGGTTTTCTCGGATCAAGGCTCTGTCTAACATTGCGTCTCACAGTTTGAGGTTCTTCAAGTACGTTCGAAATTCCTCTCCCAAATCCTCGCGGCGCAGAGCAAATTCAACTGTTGCAATCAAATATGCCAGTTTATTTCCAGCATCGTATCGGGGACCCTGGTAGCGATAGGCGTAAACAGGCTCCTCTTCGATTAAGCTGCGGAGAGCGTCGGTGAGTTGAATTTCTCCTCCCGCGGCCGGTTTCGTCTTTTCCAGGCACTGAAAGATGGTGGGAGTGAGAATGTACCGCCCGATCACGGCCAAATTGGAAGGTGCTTTCTCGGGAGGAGGCTTTTCTACCACGTCTTTCATTAAAAGAACGCGGTCATCCTCACCCTCACCCGGCTCCACAGCGACTATTCCATATTGGGAAATGGCTTCCTGGGGGACCTCCTGTACGGCCACGACGCTGGCCCGGTGCTTTTCGTAGACATCGATCAACTGCTTCATGCAAGGGACTTCATCGGCAGTAATCTCGTCGCCCACAAAAACACCAAAAGGTTCCTCTCCAATAGATGGCTGGGTAATCAGGATGGCATGCCCCAGACCGAGTGGCTGCTTCTGACGGATTGACGTTATGGTGATCATCTGCGAGATGTCCTGCACAACCTTCAAAAGGTCATGCTTCCCCTGCTCCCTGAGTGTGTGCTCCAGCCTGTAGTCGTAGTCGAAGTGATCCTCAATCTCACTTTTGCTCCGGCTGGTGACGAATATAATGTCTTCAAGTCCTGATTGCACCGCCTCTTCCACGACATACTGGATGGTGGGCTTGTCTATAATGGGCAGCATTTCCTTGGGAATAGCTTTGGTGGCCGGAAGGAACCGCAGACCCATCCCGGCTACTGGAATTACTGCCTTTCGAACACTTCTCACAGTCACCTTTCTCCCTGGTTGAGCGGATGATAGCACGCAAGGAATGCCGAGGAAAGGCAGCCGGGAGCTGTTAAGTGTCTCGCCTTTTCAGTACAATAAAGAGGCACAAAACAAACTTGGTTAATCTGGGGTCGCGATCACCTATTTCACCCGGCAGGAGAGCAGATGCCTCTTTATGAGTACCGCTGTGAAGACTGCGGAGAAACGATTGAAATCATTCAGAAGTTCTCCGATCCACCAGTCGACCTCTGTAAAGCCTGTGGAGGACCGTTGGAACGTCTCCTCTCTGCTCCCACCATCCAGTTCAAAGGGTCTGGCTGGTACGTTAACGACTACCCAAAAAGTGGCGGCAAGGACTCCTCAAAAGAGAAATCCTCGCTTAAGGAATCCTCTGCCAAGACTGTGAAAAAGAAAGCAACGAGTGCCTCAGACTCAAAGAGCGCTTCCGGAACTGGGAAGAGTGACTCTAAAAGTTAAAGAGCCACCGATGCCTAGCACTCTATGAAAGTACTCGTCGTCGGTGCCGGTGGCAGGGAACATGCCATCGTCTGGAAGATCAAGCAAGACCCCCAGCTAGAAAAGCTTTTCTGTGCGCCAGGAAACGCCGGAACGGCACAGCTCGCCCAAAATGTCCCCATTGGTGCTGATGACATCGAGGGCCTTCTTGATTTTGCCGTTTCCCAGCAAGTTGATTTGACGGTGGTGGGCCCTGAGGCACCTCTGGCAGCTGGGATCGTCGATCGATTCCAGCAAGCTGGCTTGTCGATTGCCGGACCTTCCCGAGCAGCAGCCCAATTGGAAAGCAGCAAGGCTTTTGCCAAGGACTTCATGAAGCGGCACGCCATTCCCACTGCAGGTTATGAAATCTTCGACCAGCTGGAGCTGGCGGAAGCGGCTCTCAAGAGCGACCGTTTTCAATTTCCGGTGGTCCTGAAAGCAGATGGCTTGGCGGCGGGGAAAGGAGTCTTTATTTGCCCCGACTGTGATTTCAGCCTTCAGGCACTGAGCTGGATCATGGAGGAAAGAAGATTCGGGGCCTCGGGAGATCGACTTGTCATCGAAGAATTTCTCGACGGGGAGGAAGTCTCTTTCATGGTCTTCTCGGACGGAATCAATATCTTGCCAATGGTTCCCTCTCAAGATCACAAGGCCATCTACGAAGGAGATCGAGGCCCCAACACGGGAGGTATGGGAGCCTACTCCACTGATGCTATCCTCTCGGAGGAGCTGCGGGGAAGGATCCTGGATGAGATCATCTATCCAACCATAAGGGGTATGAGTGAGGAGGGAAGTCCCTACCGGGGCATTTTATACGCTGGGCTCATGATCAACCGCGAGGGACCGAAGGTTCTCGAATTCAATGTCCGATTTGGAGACCCGGAAACCCAAGTCATTTTACCTCGCCTGGAGAGTGACCTTCTCGCCATCTTAGAGGCAATGGCTTCGGGCAGCTTAAAAGATGTGAAGATCAGCTGGAACCAGAATGCGGCGGTCAGTGTTGTGATTGCGGCTAAAGGGTACCCAGGTTCCTATGAAAAGGGTCAGGAGATTTCTGGACTGGAGATGGTGAGTGAGGATGAAAACACTATCGCCTTCCATGCCGGAACTGCTTTGAAAGATGGGAAAGCCCTCACCAATGGAGGTCGTGTTATTGGGGTTACCTCCGTGGCTCCCACGCTCGAGGCAGCGATCATTGGCGCCTACGAAGGTGTCAACAAAATCAATTTTGAGGGGATGTACTGCCGTAGAGACATAGCCTCGAAGGGAAGAAAGGACTCAACATGACAGCCCCAAAAATCGGAATCCTCATGGGCAGCAAGAGCGACGCTGAGGTCATGGGTGAAGCCGCCAAAATTCTGGAAGAGTTCGAAGTTCCCTATGAGATAAAGGTCCTTTCCGCCCACCGTGATCCCCAAAGGACATCCGCCTATGCCCAGGCGGCTGAAAGTCGTGGTATTCAAGTGCTGATCGCGGGGGCGGGTTTCGCAGCTCACCTGGCGGGTAGTCTGGCCGCTCACAGTACTCTTCCCATCATTGGGGTGCCCCTGGACTCCTCTTCTCTCAAGGGATGGGACTCTCTACTCTCCACCGTACAGATGCCCAAGGGAATCCCTGTTGCATGCATGAGCATTGGCAAGGCGGGTGCCATCAACTCAGCTCTTTTTGCCATCCAGATCCTGAGTCTCAGTGAGCCCGCTCTTGCCCAAAAGCTGAAAGAACGCCGAGAGAAGATGGGTCAGAGCTGAAAACCTGCCAGTAGCCACATGCGCCCCGTTTTCCCCTCTTTGCGATAGGAATAAAACAGGTCAGTCCGACAAGCTGTACACATTTTCGAATCCAGGATCTGCGTCACTCCGAGTGCCTGGAGCTGGGCTGAATTGGCTTCCACCAGATCGAGGTGACTGCCGGAGAAGCAGCGATTCACATCATGTCCTGCCTCCGCATACTGAGTTCGCACCTCCGGTCCCACTTGGTAGCAGCACTTCTGGATGCAAGGTCCGAGGGCAGCGATCAGCTGGTTGGGAGATGCTTGTGTTTCTTGCAGGAACTGAACGACCCCCTTGGCGGTGATCTGATCGCGGGTGCCGCGCCAACCCGTGTGCAAAACACAGACTTGCTTTTTCTCTGCCAGGAGAACAACAATTGGAAGGCAATCAGCCGTTTGAATGATAGGAAATTGGGCTGGACGAACCGTGATGACACCATCTGCGGGACCCATTGAAGTGGATTCTGGACACTCCGAAGGCGGCCTCTTCACCGTGACGACTCGGCTCGAGTGCACCTGATCCAAGAAAACAAGCTCATTGAGCCGAAGGCCCATAGCTTGCAGAAATTGTCCTTTGTCGAGAGCGAGTTCCCCGGACCGATTAGCACTTTTCATTGAAGAATCGGTTCGCCGCGAAGTGAAGGCGTGAACAAAGCCCGGAATCTCTTCCAATTCCTGGAACACAAAAAAGGAAGTAGGGCCCAGGTTCTTTTCGCGGAACATCGAGAGGAAAGGCTAACACAACTCCATGATCATTGGCATTGGCATCGACATCGTATCCATTGAGCGCCTGCAAACGGCTCTGAAGAGGACTCACACTATGGAGCAGAAAGTTTTTACACCCGAAGAAATTCGTTTCTGTACCAGCCGAAAGAACAAGTATCAGCATTTCGGCGGACGGTTTGCCGCCAAGGAGGCGGCCTTAAAAGCACTCGGCACGGGGTGGAGCGAGGGAATTAGCTGGCAAGATGTAGAGATCACCAACGGCGATCGGGGGAAACCTATACTGACCTTCCACGCCAAGGCCCAGAAAGTCTTTGCGAGCTTGGGGGCTCAAACCACCTGGATTTCCATTACCCACTCCTCTGAACAGGCGGTGGCGGTGGTAGTGCTTGAGAAGTAGTCAAACGGGCTAAGCCCGCATTTCTCACACCAGGTCGTCGCGAAGCGGAGGAAGGGCCGGAAAACAGAGCCGTGGGCTTTAGCCCACGGGCCCGCAGGCTAAAGCCTGCGGGCCCGACTGGCGCGCGAGGGGTACCCGCCACGGGTCGTGCAACGCAGTCAGGTCGGATCATTGCGCCGATGCAGTAGAGCGGGTGTGAGAAGTGCGGGCTAACAGCTGGTATCCATCTCGATCTTCTGCCACCACCTTGGCTTCCACGATTCTGTTGCTGGGCACCTCTGGGTCAATCTTGGCCTTCAGGTAGTTTCCGGAAAGGGCCGTGCGCATCCCATCCTTCTTTTCGCTGAGGGTTAATACGGAAAGCAGCTGCCCCAGGAAACGACGACGAAAGTTCCGGTTTTTCTCCTCTGAGATCTGCCGTAACTCCGCGCTGCGGTACTTTATCGCTCGGGACTCCACCTTGCCTGCTATCTGAAAAGCGGCGGTGCCGGTGCGATCACTGTAGGGGAAAACGTGGAGATAGGTGAAAGGCATCCGCCCCATAAAGTCTACAGTCTGACGGTGGTCCTCCTCCGATTCTCCCGGGAAACCTACAATCACATCCGTTCCGATCGCGGCATCGGGGAGACGCTGATGGATTTCCTCCACAAGACTGGCAAATCGGCTTGTCGTGTAGGGCCTGAGCATCTTTTTCAGGATCCGGTCGCTTCCACTTTGAAGGCAGATATGGAAATGGGCAGCAATTTTCTCACAACTTGCTGCCAGGGAAATAAAGCGGCGGGACAGCTGCATGGGCTCTAGTGAACTGAGTCTAACCCGCTCGAGGCCCGCTACAGCAACGATCTCATTCAATAGGCGATCCAGCGAGAAACGGGGTTTCAAATGCATTCCGTAGCTCCCCATGTGAATGCCTGTCAGGACGATTTCTTTGAATCCTTCCTCCACCAGTCTTCGGATATGCTCGAGCACCATCTGGGGAGGCACGCTGCGACTCGGACCACGAACCTGAGGAATAATGCAGTAGGTACATTTGGCATCACAACCATCCTGAATCTTGACGAAGGGCCGTGTTCTTCCGGCTGTCTGCGTCGCCGGCGTCACTCCCAGGACCGGAACATTGCGAAAATCGTCCTGGTAGATTGCTGCGATCTCCCGATGAGTTGGAAGACCCATCTCTCCCGAGTCGAAAGCGGTGGCAATCTGAACAAGATCTCTCTTGTGACTGTTTCCAACCACCAGGTCAACACTGCCGAGACGGGCCAAAGTGTGAGGTGCTCGCTGGGCGTAACAGCCTGCCACGACAAGGCATGCAGCCGGGTTCTGGCGGCGCAATTTGCGAGTTAACTGGCGCACTTGCTGGTCAGCACGATGCGTCACCGTACATGAGTTCACCACAATCAAGTCGGCTTTCCGGCATTGTTGGGTTTCCTCATACTCGCGAGACAGAAACTCCTCCCGCATGCCCGCACTGTCTGCCTGGTTGGTTCGGCAACCGAGGGTCGCAATGTAAAATTTCTTAGCCATTGGCCACTCGCTTCGTCTTTTTCACACTTAACTGATACATTCTACCTCACTGTGAAAGTATCCGTCCTGGGAAGTGGAAGCAGTGGAAACTGCACTTTAATCGCCACAGAAAACACCTGTATCTTAGTCGACTTGGGCTTTGGTCCTCGGAGTCTGAAACGGCGGCTTCAGGAAGCTGAGCTGGAGAACACAAAAGTTGATGCGATTCTTCTCACCCACGGACACTGTGACCATGTCAGCGGAATACCGTCTTTTTTGTCCCGCAACCAGGTACCGATTTTCATGAATAAAGGAACCCGAGAGGAAGTGTCTGAGCTTCAGAACGTTGACGGATGGGAAAGCTTTGGTTCCGACTCTCCTTTTTCTGTCGGTGATCTTCAGGTTGAAGCCTTTGCTGTCCCTCATGACGCCGCGGAGCCTGTCGGTTTTCGCTTCTCAGGACAAGGCATTTCCGGAGCCCTGGTCACCGATGTGGGCGAACTGACTGCCTCGGTCATTGAAAGCCTGTCAGGATGTGACTGGTTAGTTCTGGAATCCAATCATGATGAGCAGATGTTGAGAATTGGGCCCTATCCCTGGAGTGTCAAGCAGCGTGTACTGAGCCGAGTCGGGCATCTATCCAATCAGGATCTGTCGGCCTTCCTCACCCACTCCTTTGACCGACAGGCCACCCACATCTTTCTGGCTCATCTCAGTCGCCATAATAATCACCCCAAAATCGCACTGGAGCAGGCTTCCGAGGCCCTTTCAAAACCGTTTCCTCTCTACTCCAAATCCTGCCAGCTGCACTTGACTCACCAAAGCAAACCCTCCATAGTCTTGGACTTATGATCCCTCGATACACCTTGCCCGCAATGGGACAGGTCTGGTCTGAGGAAAACAAGTTCCGGAAATGGCTTCAGGTTGAGATCGCTGTCTGCGAAGTTCTGGCCGAGATGGGAGAGATCCCTCCAAAAGAGCTGGCTGAGATCCAAGAGAAAGCTGATTTTTCCGTCGAGCGGATCAAAGAAATCGAGGAAACGACCCGCCATGACGTGATCGCCTTCACCACGGCTGTGGCAGAGAAGGTGGGGCCAGCCTCTCGCTTTATCCATTTCGGATTGACTTCAACGGATGTGGTGGACACGGCCCAGGCCCTGCAGATTCAAGAAGCTTCCAACTTGATTGAAGAGGAAGTGTTAGAGCTTCTGTCCACCCTAAAAGCCCAAGCCTTTCAATATAAGAATGTGCCTATGGTCGGTCGCACTCACGGCATCCACGCTGAACCCATTACTTTCGGGCTCAAGCTGGCGGTGTGGCATTCAGAGATGGAGCGGAACCTGCAACGCTTTCGGCGGGCCCGAGAAAACCTGGAAGTTGGGAAGATCAGTGGCCCGGTTGGCTCTTTCTCCCATCTTTCTCCCCAAGTGGAAGAAGAGGTGTGTGTGAAGCTGGGTCTTGACTTCGCCCGCGTCTCAACACAGACCTTACAACGAGACCGGCACGCCGAATACCTGTGCACTCTAGCGATCCTGGGTTCTACCTATGACAAGATGGCCACGGAAATCCGCCACCTCATGAGAACTGAAGTCCAGGAGGCCAGCGAACCGTTTCTTTCCGGGCAAAAGGGTAGTTCGGCCATGCCTCACAAGCGGAATCCCATTACCTGCGAGCAGATCAGTGGTTTGTCTCGTTTGCTGCGCAGCAACGCCATGGCCTCCCTCGAGAATATTCCTTTGTGGCACGAGCGAGATATTTCAAACTCATCTGTAGAAAGGATCATTCTTCCCGACAGTACCATCCTGGTCCACTACCTCAGCATCCAGCTCAGGAACGTCCTGCACAATCTGGGAGTTGACGAAGCCAAGATGGAGGCCAACCTCCATCTCACAAAGGGTCTGATCTTCTCTGGAACACTCCTGCTTGAGCTGGTCCGGAAAGGCGTCTTGCGGGAACGAGCCTACGAATGGATCCAACGAAACGCCATGCGAGTGTGGGATGAAGATGCCGACTTCGAAACCTTGGTCTTGAGCGACCCAGACATTAAAACCCACCTTACTCAAGAAGAAGTGCAGCAGGTCTTTAACATTGAAAACACCCTCAAATACGTCGACACCATCTTCGAGCGTGTCTTTGGATCGTGATGAAGGCGATCATCGACTACATTGAAAAAAACCAGGACCGCTACCTGGAGGAACTGAAAGAATTCTTGAGAATTCCCAGTGTCAGTACTGATCCCTCCAACACACAAGACGTCAGAAAAGCTGCAGAATTCGTCAAGGATCAGCTGAAGGAGGCAGGCATGGAGAAGGTGGAGATCTTTTCCACCGAGGGGCATCCCATTGTCTATGCCGAGCGGGTTATGGAGGAAGCGAAACCAACCCTCTTGATCTACGGGCATTACGATGTCCAGCCGGTCGACCCGATTGAGCTTTGGGAAACGCCTCCCTTTGAACCCACCATTCGCCAGGGGGAGCTCTATGCACGGGGGGCAGCTGACGATAAGGGCCAGGTGTTCATCCACTTCAAGAGTGCTGAAGCATTCATGAACACTCGCCAACAACTTCCGGTGAATATCAAGTTCCTCATTGAAGGTGAAGAGGAAATCGGCAGTCCTCATTTAGATCAGTTCATTGAGACCCACCAAGACCTGCTCAAGTCTGATGTCGGCATGATTTCCGATACTGCAATGTTTGCCCGTGGGGTTCCTTCACTCTGTTACGGGCTGCGAGGCCTGGTTTATTTCCAACTTGATTTGCAGGGAGCCAATACCGACCTCCACTCGGGATCCTTTGGAGGAACGGTTGTGAACCCGGGATTTGAGCTCTCCAAGATCTTAACTGCAATGAAGAATGAAAACGGCCGGGTCATGATCCCTCACTTTTATGATGCAGTGCGGGAAGTCACAGACAGAGAGCGGCAGGAGTATGCCCGCTTGCCTTTTGACGAGGCAAACTTCAAGCAAGTGTTTGGCCTAACGCAACTGTCGGGCGAAGATGGCTACACGCCCCTGGAGCGGCTCTGGGTGCGACCCACCTTCGAAATCAATGGTCTGGAGTGCGGCTTTACCGGGGAAGGGGCTAAGACGGTCTTACCCGCTCAAGCCATGGCGAAGGTGAGCATGCGGCTGGTTCCCGATCAAGATCCGGACACCATCGCAGATCTGTTTGAGAATTACGTGCATTCACTCGCTCCCCCATCGGTGCACCTGAAAATGACCCGCATGCACGGAGGAAAGCCCTGGGCTGCATCGCTGGATCATCCCGCTTTGGTGGCAGCTGCAAAAGCTCTCGAAAAAGCATTTGGCAAGGAGCCGGTCTTTCAGCGCGAGGGGGGGTCTATTCCGGTGGTGGCAACCTTTGCCGAACTGCTGAACATCCCCACCGTTCTCATGGGAATCGGCCTACCGGATGAGAACGCCCACGCACCGAACGAGAAGCTGGACCTGGATAATTTCTTCGCTGGGGTCAGAAGCGCCGCTTACTTTCTCGATGAACTATCCCGTGCTGGTCTTTAGGGCTAGTCCAGGTATTTGACTGAGAGTTCGAAGGCTACCAGGGAAACCACCAGAGAAGAGACGATCAGGAGTGAGAGCTCACTGAAAGAGCCCCGGTAGAGCCTCATGGCCAGTACGCCGACAAAGCCCAGCACATAGCTCAACCGAATCCCCCACAGTCGAATCTCTGAACCGTGTGGGTACTTCACCATGAAAAGGATGAATCCCCCAGTCGCCATGGTGAAAAAGAAAAGCGAAACAAGATCCAGCATGGAAGTCACTCCCATAGCCGGAATTATGCAAAATCCCGGCTAGCAACCTTCCCATTTACTCCACCCGATGTTGGCGGAATATCACATCGGCTTCCTTGAGCAACCTAAAAGAGGTTTCGTTCAGTGGGTAATCCAGATTGTAAACGACCTCTTGAATGCCCGCATTGATGATCATCTTGGTGCAGGTCAGACAGGGAGCAAAGGTCGTGTACAACACTCCTCCCTTGACACTCATCCCATGGTAGGCGGCCTGGGTGATGGCGTTCTCCTCACCATGCGAACAGAGACATTCTTCCAGGAGAGTGCCGCTGTCGGCGAGGTTATTACAGCGTGGGCAACCGCCTTCATAGCAATTTTTTGTTCCGCGAGGAGTTCCGTTATAACCCGTGGAAATAACCCTCTTATCTCGAACAATTACAGCAGCGACTTTTCGCTTTACACAATTACTTCTCAGCGACGCGACCTTGGCCAATTTCATGAAATACTCATCCCAATCCGGCCGGGCAAGATTGCCCATCAGGCGCTGTAACAGATCAGAAAGCTGCTGGGTGAGCTCCTCCAGGGATCCGTTGTTGGCAATCTCAAACTCAGCCATCGCTGCACAGGCCGCAAGTTGTTGGCCTTGCCAATCCTTACTGGCTGCTTCCCGTTCCTCCAGATCCAAAAACTCTTCGAGGGTTGCCGGGTCACTCTCCCGTTTCCGTTCGCGAATCCTCGCGAAACGTACTTCGGGCTTGGCTTGAATCAAGAGAAGTGAGAACTCGGGACGAGCCTGAAATACCTTCACTTCATCGGGGTGCCGAAAGGAGTCGACGACATAATTCTTATCCTCCTCGATTCCGTCGAGAATCCGATCAGCCAGAACACCGTTCCCGTTCTCACCACGCAATTCTTTCCCCACCTCAATCAATCTCTCGCGTGTGATCTCCAATCCTCTTTTACTGACTTCGTCGCGAATGACGTCAGATAGGGAGTACGGGTAAAACCCCTTGTTTTTGAGGAAGTTAACGACCTCCCCCTTGCCAGCAGCGTTGGGACCCGTTAAGCCAATGAGCATCGCTCCTTTATAACACATTCGCTGAAAATACTGGCCATCCCCTTGTATGTTATATTTCCTTGCCATGGCCTTCGAGGGTGTGGACTTCATGGGTATTGAAGATCTCCTCAGCGATGAGGAGATACTCGTCCGCGACAGCGGCCGCTCCTTCGTGGAAGATCAGGTCATTCCGATCATCGCAGATCACTACATCAAGGGAACTTTTCCCGTGGAACTGGTCAAGCCAATGGCTGAACTGGGTTACTTTGGAGCCAATCTGCAGGGCTACGGATGCGCAGGATTGAACAGCATTGCTTATGGGCTGATTATGCAGGAGTTGGAGCGGGGCGATAGTGGAGTGCGCAGCTTCGGATCTGTTCAGAGTGCTCTGGTCATGTTTCCTCTCTTTACTTTTGGGAGCGACGAGCAGAAGGAGAAATGGCTGCCCCGACTTCAATCGGGGACAGCAATCGGTTGCTTTGGACTCACCGAACCAGACTTCGGCTCCAATCCAGCCGGGATGCGAACCAGCGCTCGCAAAGAGGGCAACGACTACATCCTGAACGGTACCAAGGCCTGGATCACCAACGGAAGTATTGCAGATATTGCGCTTGTCTGGGCTCGCTGCCCTGACAAGCGCATACGCGGCTTTCTGGTAGAGAAAGGGAGGGCCGGCTTTGCAACCAAGGACTACCACAACAAGCACTCCCTGAGGGCATCCGTCACCTCGGAACTAGTCTTTGACAACTGCCGGATTCCTCAGTCCAATCTTCTCCCTCAGACTGAAGGCCTGAGAGATGCTCTCAAGTGTCTGAACCAGGCCCGCTACGGAATTGCCTGGGGAGCTGTGGGCAGCGCCATGACCTGTTACGAGACGGCAAGACGCTGGTCGCTGGAACGCAAGCAATTTGGCGGCAAGCCCATTGCCTCTCACCAATTGGTCCAAAACAAGCTGGTCAACATGCTCACGGAGATTACCAAGGCTCAACTACTGGCCTTCCGTCTGGGGCAGCTCAAAGATGCGGGGAAAGTCCGCCACGACCAAATCTCGATGGCCAAGCGCAATAACGTGGCCATGGCTCTAAAGGTGGCTCGTGTGGCCCGGGACATCTTGGGAGCAAACGGGATTCTGAGCGACTATCCCGTCTTTCGCCACCTGGCCAACCTGGAGACGGTTTCCACTTACGAGGGAACGCACGACATTCACACCCTGATTCTGGGCCAAAGCATCACAGGAATTGCGGCCTTTGAATGAAGGTGCAAGCGGGCCAGCCCGCATTTCTCACACCAGGTCGTAGCGAAGCGGCGGAAGGGTCGGAAAACAGAGCCGTGGGCTAAAGCCCACGGGCGCACGAGGGGTACCCGCTTGCGGGTCGTGCAACTCAGTCAGGTCGGATCATTGCGCCGATGCAGTAGAGCGGGTGTGAGAAGTGCCCGCTACTCACTCCCCTGAACCAGTTTGCGAATTCCTTCGACGATGTCAGGGTTCGCTAGTGTAGTGACATCACCCACGTCAGTTCCGTTGGAAATAGCCGCCAGCACTCGGCGCATAATCTTTCCAGAGCGGGTCTTGGGCATATCGGGAACGATATAGACGTGTTTGGGCCTGGCGATTTTGCCAATTGTGGTCTCAATAGCCTTTGTCACTGCCTTTTCTATCTCTTCGCTGGGCTCGTGCTCCGGCTTGAGGGACACATAGATATCGGGTACTCGGCCTTTGACTTCATCGGCCAGGGGGACGACCGAGGCTTCGGCAACTGCCGGGACAGTCAGACAAGCGGATTCTAGTTCTTTTGTGCCCAACCGGTGGCCAGCGACATTAATCACATCATCTATTCTGCCTAATATTCGGAAATAGCCATCTGCAGCCTGGGTTGCAGCATCCCCGGTGAAATAGGGCCAGTCCTGCCAGTCCTTACTGTCGGCATTTTTGCAATACTTGGCATAATAGGTTGACACGTACCGCTCACGATCTCCCCATATGGTCTGAAATGCCCCAGGCCATGGGTTCCTGATGCAAATATTTCCCGCCACACCAGATCCCGCTTCAACCTCATTTCCCTCCTCGTCATAGATGACCGGGTGGATACCGGGCACGCTGGGACCGGCGCTTCCAGGCTTCATAGGCTGAAGAGCCGGCATTGTGCTGCAGAGAAAGCCTCCTGTTTCCGTCTGCCACCAGGTATCGACGATAACCGCTTGGCCCTTACCAACCGACTTGTGATACCACTTCCATACCTCCGGTTCTATTGGCTCTCCCACCGTCGTCATATGTTTAAAGCGGTAGTTATACTTCCGTGGCTCATCAGGGCCAGCTTTTCGCAACATTCGTATTGTCGTCGGCGCGGTGTGGAAGATATTGACATCCAGCTGCTCGGCTATTCTCCAGGCGCGCCCGGCATCGGGATAGTTGGGGACCCCTTCGTACAAGACGCCGGTGGTAGCAAGGGCAAGCGGCCCGTAAACGATGTAGGAATGGCCTGTAATCCAACCAATGTCCGCCATACACCAATACACATCTTCCGGATGGATGTCCTGAACATACTTGGAAGTACCGGTCACATAGGCCAGATAGCCTCCTATACCGTGTTGACAGCCCTTTGGTTTACCTGTTGTCCCGCTGGTGTACATAATGAAGAGAGGGTCTTCCGCGGGCATGGGGACGGGATCCACTCTGCTGCCAGAAAAATCCTTCAACACTTCGTCCACAAAGAAATCACGCCCGGCCACCATGGGGGCCTCAGAGACAGACTTCTCAGGATAGCGTCTCCACACCAGGACCTTGTCGACCTCTTGGCCTTCTTCCTGTGACACCTTCACGGCAATATCGGCGTTCTTCTTGTGGTCCAGCAGCCGACCCGAGCGATAGTACCCATCAATGGTGATCAAGACACGACTTCCAGAGTCTGCGATCCTTTCCCCACAGGCTTTTCCACTGAATCCTCCATAGACCTCAGAGTGGATCACACCCAGTCTGGCACAGGCCAGCATGGTGATGGGAAGCTCTGGCACCATCGGCATATGCAGCGTCACACGATCACCGGCCTTGAGCCCGGCAAAGTCTCTGAGCAGCACTGCCAGCTCATTGACCCTCACATACAGCTCCTGAAAAGTTAAGGTCACATGAGGTTCAGCCTCCGGCTCCGGCACATAAATGAAAGCAGCCTTGTTCTTGTACTGTTTCAGATGTCTATCGACGCAGTTGTAACAAGCATTGATCTGGCCCCCCACAAACCACTTCCAGCAGGGAGCGTCACTGGTATCAAGTGTTGTCTGCCAAGATTCATACCAACTCAAAAGGTCAGCATATTCCCTGTAGCATTCCGGGAAATGATCCAAACTAAACCGCTCATAAATACCCGGATCCGTCATGTTGGCCTGAGCGATAAATTCTTCTGAAGGGTGAATTAACTTCTCTTCCTGCCAGTGAACCGCAATTTCCGCTTCGCTGACTTCCACTGAGTCTTTTTCACTCATAACATCCCCTTACCCTTTCTCTTCGCCCGGCCCGGCCAGTCCAAGATCCTCAGCCACCTGGGCCATGGCATCTCGAACAAACGCGATATGCTCATCCAGCTCAATGTTCAATTCTGCCGCACCCTGTCGAATCTCCTCTCGATTGACCCCTCGGGCAAAATGTTTGTCTTTCAATTTCTTTTTTACCGACTTCACGGGCACCTCGGCAATCTTTTTCCCTGGCCGCACCAGAGTAGTGGCTGTAAGAAAGCCGCATAACTCATCCACTGCAAACAGGGCTTTATCCATCAAGCTTTCTCTGGGCACGTGCATATGCTCGGCATGTGCCTGAATGGCATGGATGATGTCCTCCGGATAGCCTCGATCCTTAAGAATAACGCCACCCACTCGCGGATGGTCTTTGGGGTCAGGGTTTTGTTCATAGTCAAAATCATGAAGAAGGCCAGCCACCCCCCACCTTTCTTCATCCTCACCAAACTTGCGGGCGTAGGCCTGCATTGCTGCTTCCACGGCCAGGGCGTGCCTGATCAGACTTTCACCCTTGGTGTATTGGTTCAGCAGTTCTTGCGCATCTTGGCGGGCCACTTTCATTCGGGCAAAGGCTCCAGAGGAAATCAGTCTAATCAGCGCTCTATGGTAACCTAAACCCTCTTCTTATGCGAAGAGCAAAAATTGTTGCCACTCTTGGTCCGGCCAGTGAGTCCCCGGAAATACTTCAGAAGCTCATCCAGGCAGGCATGGATGTGGCGCGGCTCAACTTCTCTCACGGTGATCACGACTCCCATCGCCAGACGATTGCCAACATCCGCATGCTCTCCACGGCGATGGAGAAGCCCGTTGCTATCCTCCAAGATCTTCAGGGGCTGAAGATCCGGACGGGTCAGCTGGAAAATGGAACACCTGTCGAGCTTACTGCAGGCCAAAAGTTTGTCCTCACAACCGACTCTGTTGCGGGCAACAAGGAAGGTGTCTCGACTTCGTACCTGGCTCTTCCTCAAGACCTTCAACCGGGGGATCGGGTTCTCCTCTCTGATGGTCTGATCGAGCTACGGGTGCTCACGACCACCAGCAACAGTGTGGAGTGTGAGGTTGTGGCCGGCGGCACACTGGCCCAGAACCAGGGCATCAACCTGCCCAAGGTAGACATCTCTGCTGACTCCCTGACTGAAAAAGACTTGCTAGACCTGGAATTTGGAGCAGAGCAAGAGATCGATTACCTGGCCCTGTCTTTCATTCGAAAGCCCCAGGACATCCTCAAGTTTAAGGAGCGGCTAGCAGGAAAAAACTGGGACGCGCCGGTGATTGCCAAACTGGAAAAGCCGATGGCCATAGAGAACCTGGATGCCATCATGAACGTTTGTGAAGGGGTTATGGTCGCTCGCGGTGACCTTGGGGTGGAAATGGCACCAGAAAAGGTGCCTGTCATTCAAAAGCACATCATTAAGGAAGCCAACAAGAAAGGGAAATTAGTCATCACCGCCACCCAAATGCTGGATTCCATGATTCATAATCCCCGCCCCACACGGGCCGAGGCCTCGGACGTGGCCAACGCCGTCCTGGATGGAACCGACGCAGTCATGCTTTCTGGTGAAACCGCTGTGGGCCAGTACCCGGTGGAGTCCGTGGCCATGATGGCCAATATCATCAAAGAGGTTGAGAAGATGGATGCTGGAGCACATTCGGAGCGACTTGGGAAACCCCGGACGCTCTCCTTTCCGGAAGCCGTTTGTGATGCCGCCTATCACGCCTCCAAATCTATTCAGGCCCGTGCCATCGTCGCCTTTACCCAAAGCGGCTCCACGGCTCGCTTGATCTCCAAATATCGACCTTCAACTGAGATTCTGGGCCTCACGCCAAGCCCTGAAATCGTGAACCGAATGGCCCTTTACTGGGGAGTTCAGCCCTCACGCATGCAGGCAATCAGCAACGTGGACGAGTTGATTGATGCGCTCGAAAAGCTTCTGCTGGAACGGAATCAGGTGGAAGAAGGCGACAACCTGATCATCCTGACCGGAGCTCCGATTGTGGAAAAGGGGCACACCAGTTTGATGAAGCTGCACACGACCCAGCGATGCATCAGTCTGCCAGATCAACTTGCCATCTCACCCTGACAGAAAAGTGGTGGCTCGATTCGATGGAGGCCGGCTCTCCTCCGATGCCGGGCTGCTGTGTCTGTACGCCCTGGATCAACAGCACGGACTGACGGCTGGCTTTGCCTCCTGCCTGAAGGACGCTCGAGATAGCCGCTACGTCCGCCACCAGATTCGCGAACTGCTCACCCAGCGCAGCTTTCAGATCGTGGCCGGCTATGAGGACTGCAACGATGCCGACAGCTTGCGCTCGGATCCCATCTTCAAGACCGTGTGTGATCGGCTGCCGGAAAGCGATCCGGATCTGGCTTCTCAACCCACGCTGTCGCGACTGGAGAACTCGGTGGACTCGAAGGATCTCACTCGCCTGGGACAGTGGCTGCTGGAGACCTACTTGAAGCACCGCAAGAAGAGCCGGCCCGAGAAGATCATCCTGGACATCGACAGCACGGATGACGTCACGCATGGGCAGCAGGAGTTCAGCTTTTACCACGGCTATTATCGCGAGCACATGTATCATCCGCTGTTGCTATTCGATGGCGAGACGGGCGATCTGGTATGTGCGCTACTGCGGCCCGGCAACCAGGGGGCGGCCGTCCACGCGGTGGCGGTTCTCAAACGGGTGGTGGCCCGGATGCGCCAGGTTCTGGGATCCGATGTTCCGATCGAAGTGCGAGCCGACAGTGGCTTTGCGACGCCGGCACTGTACGAGTTCTGTGAGGAGGAAAAACTGCAGTATGTGGTGGGCTTTGCCCGCAACTCCCGGCTGGCGGCCACCGTCGAGCCCTTGGTTGAGCAGGTGCAAGCAGACTATGACGACTCAGGAGAAAAGCAACGCCAGTTCACCGAGCTCGTCTATCAGGCCGACAGTTGGGACCGGGAGCGGCGCATGGTGGCCAAGGTGGAAGTGAGCGAGCGCGGGTTCAACCGTCGCTTTGTGGTCACCAACCGCCAGGATCTCACGGCCGGGCAGCTGTATGACCACTACATCGGACGGGGCCAGTGCGAGAACTTCGTGAAAGCTTTCAAAAAAGATCTGGCCATGGATCGCTTGAGCTGCCACCGTTTCCTGGCCAACCAGTTCCGACTCTTCATCCACGCCCTGGCCTATGTCTTAATCCTGCGCCTGCGGGATTACCTGTGCGGGACTCCCTGGCACAACCTGGAGATTGAGACGCTCCGCCGCCGCCTGTTCAAAATCGGTGCCCGGGTTCGGGAAACTTCTCGTCGCATCTGGGTGCACCTGGCATCGTCTTATCCCGAACAAAAGCTCTTCGCATTACTGATGCACCGTCTGTGTCCCACCTGACGGTCCCCTGACTCCCTGCGCCAACACAGATATACAGCCCCCTGCGGGCCGAGCTGTTTCCGGAAGGGGCTCTCGCTTCATCTCTATTCGGCTCAACAAGCTTGGACGCCTTGTAATCGCACCTGAACACACTCTCAGCCCTGAACTTCCGCAGAAAATCGACACTCACCCCAAACTTATGAATAATTGCGGCTAAGTCTTGAGGTGTCCTGAAAGCAATGAAAAATGGCCTCTATTTTGGTTTGAGTGAGTTGGAGTGAGTTTGCCGCGGGCACAATTCAGGCACAATTTGGGGTTTTGGAGGGTGAGTCAGGGAGACTCAACTTGGCTGAAACCCGCGTCAGAAGCGTGCCCGGGGAGGGACTCGAACCCTCACGAGGGAAACCCTCACAGGATTTTAAGTCCTGTGCGTCTGCCAATTCCGCCACCCGGGCCCAGCAGGCGGAGCCAATTCTATCATGGGCTGTTCAGCTGTCCCCATATTTCCTAAGCCGTTATAATCGAGCTTCCCTTTTCTGGGCATGGCATGAGCGTAAGAGTCAGATTTGCACCCAGTCCGACCGGTTACCTGCACATTGGCGGGGCCCGCACCGCTCTGTTCAACTGGCTGCTGGCCCGTCAAAAGGGCGGCACCTTTGCCCTGCGCATTGAAGATACCGATGTGAAGCGTTCCAGTGCCGAGATGGTGGAGGGGATCCTGGAGGGCTTGGGCTGGCTGGGACTTGATTGGGACGAAGGACCTTTCTATCAGTCCCAGCGGTTTGAAAGTTATCGTGCCCTCAGCCAGCAACTGCTGGAGTCAGAAGGCGCCTACCGCTGCTTTTGCTCTCCCGAACTGCTGGAGAGCAAAAAACAGGCAGCCCGGGTTGGGGGACAGGAGTGGCGGTATGACCGCACCTGCCGCAAGCTCTCCAGAGAGAAGGTCCAGGGACGCCTGACGGCCGGGGAGCCTTTTGCCGTGAGATTCAAGGTTCCCGACCAGCAGAAGGTTAACTTCGAAGATCTTGTCTATGGTCCCATCGAAGTGGAGACCGAAAATATTGAAGACTTCGTCCTTCTTCGCTCCGACGGCACACCGACCTACCATCTTTGCGTGGTGGCGGATGACAGCGAAATGAAGATCTCACATGTGGTGCGAGGCGCTGACCACCTTTCCAATACCAGCAAACACGTTTTGCTCTACCAGGCTTTCGCGCAGCCGAAGCCCTCTTATGTGCATCTTCCCCTCATCCTGGGCCCGGATAAGAAGCGTCTCAGCAAACGCCATGGCGCCACTTCGGTTCTAGAATATAAAAAGCAGGGGTTCCTGCCGGCCGCCCTCAAGAATTATCTGGTTCGCCTGGGATGGTCACCCAGCGGGGATGAAGAGATCTTCACCCAAGAGGAGCTGATCGAACGCTTTGACATCCGCCGCATTAATAAGGCCGATGCCCTGTTTGATCCCCAAAAACTGGAATGGATGAACGGACAGTACATCTCACGGGCGACACCTCAGGAGCTGGAACCAGAGGTGAAGTCCCTCCTTCAGGAGGAGAAGCTGTGGGATCGGGCTTGGGAGAGTGAAGGTCGGGACCAATTCCTGAGCACAATCGAGCTCTTGAAGTCCCGCGCTAAAAAGCTCACCGAGTTCGCCGATCTGGGAAGGCCCTTCTTTTCTGATGACTTTGAATATGAGCAACAGGCGATAGAAAAATTCCTTTCTTTTGAGGAACCAGCGCAGCGCTTGACCCTGGTCGGCGCAATTCAGGAACTCTCCGAGGCTTATCAGGCCCTGGGAGAGTTCAGTCTGGAAGCAACGGAAAAAGTCCTGCGAGAAGTGGGAGAACGGCATGAAATCAAGGCAGGGAAATTTATTGGTGCCATTCGGGTTGCCTTAACAGGAAAAACAGCGGCCCCGGGAATCTTTGATGTGATCGTCACCCTGGGAAAGGACAGAACTCTTCAGCGCCTGCGCAAGGTCCTCACCATTCTCCAATGAATCATCCGTCCCTGTCCGTCGTCATCCCCGCCTACAACGAAGAGCAGCGCATTGGCTCCACCTTGGAACGGATTTCCGTGTACCTGAGATCGCGCAGCCGTTCTTTCGAGATCCTGGTGGTGGACGACGGCTCCCAGGATCGGACCGGTGAAATTACCCAAGAGCTGGGCACAAGGGATGATCCAGAGGGAACGGTGCGCCTCCTTCGCAACGACCGGAACCGGGGCAAGGGTTACAGCGTGCGACGTGGAATGCTGGAAGCTCAGGGCGCCTACTCGCTGTTGACCGATGCCGACTTGAGTTCTCCGATCGAGGAGATCTCCAAACTCGAGAGGGAAGTTATCGATGGGAGCTGCCATATCGCTTTCGGATCTCGTGACATGGAAGAATCCCAGATCGAAGTGCGCCAAACCTGGTTTCGAGAAACCAGCGGAAAGATTTTCAACCGGCTGGTGCGGCTCTCTACCGGCCTTCCCTACGCTGACACCCAGTGTGGCTTCAAGCTTTTCAACATGGGCCGCTGCCAGGACCTCTTTCGAAAGCAAACCATCGATGGCTTCGGGTTTGATGTGGAAATCCTCTATATGGCCCATAAGTGGGGACTCACTCTCAAAGAGGTCCCGGTAGTGTGGCGGCACGTCCCGGGCAGCAGTGTGCGATTCGCTCCCGATGCCGGTAGGATGGCGTGGGATCTTGTGGGGATCAGATGGAAAGATTTCCGGGGGAGGTACGGACAGCAGACCGCTGACAGCTGACAACTGGCCCGTGGGCTAAAGCCCACGGCTCTGTTTCCGGGAGCTAAAGCCCACGGCTCTGTTTGAGCCTCGTCAGCTCCGTCAGAGCCACAGGCTTTAGCCTGCGGGCCTTCCCCTTCTGGATTCTGGATTCTGGATTCTGTATTCTCTCTTTCATGACTACGCTCGGTGTCAATGTCGATCACATCGCCACCATTCGTCAGGCACGTCAAGCGCCTGAACCGGATCCGGTGGCGGCGGCTGTTCTGGCTGAACTGGCTGGGGCACACGGAATCACCGTTCACCTGCGTTCAGATCGTCGCCACATCAGTGATCGAGACGTGAGACTTCTGCGCGAGGTGATCACGACCCGACTCAACCTGGAAATGGCGGTCACAGAGGAGATGGTCAGCCTGGCCCTGGAAGTGGCTCCTGACAGCGCGACTCTGGTTCCGGAGCGGGAGGAAGAAGTCACCACGGAGGGGGGCCTGGACGTGGTCAAAAACGAGAGGGAGATCATGGGGGCAGTGCAAAGATTGCAGGAAGGCGGATTGGAAGTTTCCCTCTTCATCGATCCCGAACGCAATCAAATCGAGCATGCCGCCATCACCCGGGTCACCATGATCGAGATCAACACAGCTGCTTATTCCGAGGCGGTTCCCAAGGGACTCAAGGAAAGCGATGAGGGGTTCCAGAGCGAGCTGGACAAAATCGTGGCGGCGGCAC
Organism: Acidobacteriota bacterium; assembly: GCA_963663035.1. GTDB lineage: Bacteria > Acidobacteriota > UBA6911 > RPQK01 > JADFOI01 > JADFOI01. The sequence continues at coordinate 3,545,894 of OY760074.1, read as the reverse complement.
AGTTGGCCGAATCTCTCGGGCTGCGCGTTTTAGCCGGTCACGGTCTCACCTACCGCAACGTTGGTCCCGTCTCGGATATTCCTCAAATTACCGAACTGAACATCGGCCACAATATTGTAGCCAGGGCCGCACTGGTGGGAATGGAAAGGGCCGTTCGGGAAATGTTGGAGGCGATGACCCCACGGACCACACAAGATCAATCGAACTAACCCGGAATTCCGCTTCGAGGTGAGATATGTCGGGAATTCTATATGTGGTGGCCACGCCGCTGGGAAATCTGGAGGATCTGAGTCCGCGTGCGGTACGGATCCTGGGCGAGGTGGACCTCATAGCCTGTGAGGATACCCGGCACACCCGCAAGCTTCTCAACCACTTCGCCATTCACACAGCAACCACCAGCTACCACGAGCACAATGAAGCAGCCAAGACCCCTGCTCTGATCACCCAGCTCGAGCAGGGACATGCCCTCGCGCTGGTCTCGGACGCCGGAACTCCACTTCTCTCCGATCCCGGTCATCGCCTGGTGGTCTCCTGCCGAGAAAAGGAGATTGCCGTCTACTCCGTTCCCGGCCCCTCGGCAGCCACGGCCGCACTCTCCATTTCGGGTCTGCCGACTCATCGCTTTCTCTTCGTCGGTTTCCTTCCCCGCCGAACCGGCCCACAACGGGAACTGCTGCAAACACTCTCCCGAGAGGAGTCCACCCTCCTGATTTACCTCTCTCCGCATGGTCTTCTTCCCACCGTCAAAAGGATTGTGGAAATCCTGGGTGATCGGAGATCTTTCCTGGTCCGAGAAATGACCAAGCTGCATGAAACTCACTACTTCGGTCTCCTCCAAGATGTCCGCAAGACTCTGGAGCAAGAACGTCCTCGGGGTGAATATACCCTGGTTCTTGAAGGTTGCACCTCCCAACAGAATGAGGTTTCGCCTCAGGTCGATGGAGCGGCCTACGTTTTAGGACTGATGGAGGTAGAAGGACTCACTCAAAAAGAAGCCATCCAGCGAGCCGCCCGAGAACTCCCTCTCTCCAAGCGCGAGATCTACGGCAGCGTGGTCCGCTTGAAGTCGCGGCGCCCGCACTGAATATTTCAGGCGATTATACACCTTTATCCTTGACATATTCACTAAACTATGTATAATTATGCACTCTGGAAGAAACGTTCAGCGAGGTCAACCATGCAAGTTAAAGTCTTAGTCGATCCCACATCTGCCTCAAAGCCTGAAGGAGTCAGACCTGATCTGATCGCCTCCGTGACCAGTCGAGTTCCCCTTGCCGGACTTCTCAGGGTGACAGAGGAGAAGACCGCCCATCACGGGGACCTGGTCCTGGTAAAAGTCAAGAAGGTCAATACCGACTATTCGAAGCTGGAAACACTGGATGGGGAGGAGGAGACTCTGAGTGGAGGAGAATTGATCATTGGAGCCTTGGGAAGCCGCAAAGCCCTGCAAGGATTTTCAGGCGATCCTCCCTCTGAGCTCAAGGCAGGCATGGAGCTTCACCTGCTCAATCGGGGTGGTGTCATAGGAGAATGCACGGATTTCCATCGCGATTTAGGATGGCCCACCCAACTGGAGTACCTGGGCACCGTTTCCTGGAACGGCCGAGCTGCTAATCTGAAAGACTTCGCTCTCGCTCTAGTCGATAAGCCCATCCTGGAGGTTCCGGTAGTCATGGTTGTGGGGACCTGCATGAACGCCGGGAAAACCGCCGTTTGCCAACAACTCCTGAAGATGTTCACTGATAAGGGGTTTTCCATCAACGCTGGAAAAGTTGCCGGGGTAGGTTGCTTGAAAGACCCTCTGGCCATGAAGGAAAACGGCGCTCAAAAAATTCTGAGCTTTCAGGACTTCGGCATACCTTCCACGGCCCATCTGGAAACCGTTGTCCCCATCGCCCGCTCCATGGTGCACTATCTGTCCGAGTCCCACCCTGACTTCATTGTTCTGGAGATGGGTGACGGAGTCCTGGGAGGCTATCAGGTTGCCTCCCTCTTTGAAGATGAACAATTCATGAGCTGCTGCGTATCGATGATCGTGTGCGCCAATGACTTGATGGGTGTGTGGGGAGCTATGGAGTGGTTGTCCAAGCAAGGTCCCAGGAAGTATCCGATTCTCATTTCAGGACCTGTCACGGACAGTGGGGAAGGCATACGTTACATTGAGGAACACTGGGACCTTCCGGCAGGCAATTCTCGGGAAGGCACGGGCACGATCTGCACTTTCGTTCTAGAGACTCTGATGCCATGGCTCAAATCGGAATAGCCGGCGGTTCGGGCTACGGAGGCATTGAGCTCATTCAAATTCTCCTGCGTCACCCCGATGTCACGATCGCTTGGATCTCCTCCCAACAACATGCCGGAAAAGAAGTCGCAAGCGTCTATCCACACTTGCGCGGGGTGCTGAAGCTCCGTTTCTCGCCTTTGGAGGAGCTGCCCGCTTCACAGCTGGATGTCCTGTTTCTGGCTTTGCCCCACGGGGAAGCGATGAAGCTGGTGCCGGAACTGCCCGGCGAGCTGGTGGTCATCGATCTGAGCGGTGATTTTCGGCTGGCAGACCCCGAAGTGTTTGAGAAATTCTACAGCTTTCCGCCCCACTGCCCCGAGGAGCAGAAGGCCTTCGTTTACGGACTCACGGAACTGAAGCGGGAAGAAATCCGCTCGGCTCGGCGCATTGCCAATCCAGGCTGCTTTGCCAGTGCCACACTCCTGGCACTCTATCCGCTTTTTCAGGAGAAGTGGATCCAGGGACCCGTCTACGTCGATACCAAAACGGGTTCCTCGGGAGCTGGAAACTCTCCGGGCGCCACCACCCATCATCCCTGGCGCACCAACAGCCTGTTCGCCTACAAGCCTTTTGCGCACCAGCATCTTCCCGAGATTACACAGCTCCTGGGTGAGCCCGACTACCCGTTGATCTTTCAGACCTACTCGGCTCCGTTCGTGCGTGGAATCTTCGCCAGCCACTACATGGAGTTGGCCAAGTCGGTGACCACCGAGGAAGTGGCCAACCTGTATGAAACCTACTACGGTTCAGATTTCTTTATTCGCTGGGTCTCCGGATCTCCCAATGTGAGCTTCGTTCGTCACTCCAATTTCGTAGACATCGGCGCCGCAACTCAAAATGGCTTTCTCATTGTCTGGTCGGTGTTGGATAATCTGCAAAAGGGTGCCGCCGGTCAGGCCGTTCAAAATATGAACCTGATTTGCGACTTTCCTGAGGAGACAGGCCTGGAGACAGCCCCCGTGCACCCTTAGGGGTGCACGAATGCAGGAAAGCACGAATCCAGCAAAGCGGTGACCAACCATGACGACAGTAGATGACCTGAAGAGCTACGAGGACCGGTATCAGCTGCAAACCTACGCCAAGTTTCCTCTCTTCATCGAGAAAGGTGAGGGGTGCTACGTTTATGATCAGGAAGGAACCCAATATCTTGATCTCTACGGCGCTCATGCGGTGGCCTCAACAGGTCACTGCCATCCCCATGTTGTTCAAGCCATTCAAGAACAGGCTGCCCAGCTGATTTTCTACTCCAATGTCAGCTACAACCGGGCTAGAGCGCGAGCGGTGAAAAAGTTGCTGGAGATGGCCGGTGAACCCTACTACCAGGCATTCCTGGTCACCTCTGGCAGCGAGGCCAATGAGAACGCCATCAAGCTGGCGCGAGCCACCACTGGACGCCGCGAAGTCATTTCCCTCTCCGGCTCCTTTCATGGTCGCACCTACGGCAGTCTCTCCAGCACCGGGATCCCCAAGTATCTCGATTACCTGAACACACCGGTGCCCATGCATCGGATCCTGCCCGCAGCAGGAGTGGCAGCTGCCGTCTCTGAGAAAACGGCAGCTGTCCTGATCGAACCGATTCAGAGCATGGGGGGAATGCAGGAGATCCCTCTGGACTGTCTGAGCCAGATCCAGGAGGTCTGCCAAGACCATGGAGCACTCCTGATCTTTGATGAGGTGCAAACAGGAGTGGCACGAACCGGATCCTTTCTCTTCTCCGGACACCTCAAGATTCATCCTGACATGGTGACTTTAGCCAAAGGGATCGCCTCGGGTTTTCCCGCGGGTGCTCTGCTTGTGACCGAAAAGCTGGCCAGAACGGTCAGAAGCGGCGACCTGGGCAGCACGTTTGGGGGTGGCCCCCTGGGGTGCGCCGCCATGGAAGCCACGCTGGAGGTCATCGAAAGGGAAGAGCTGGCCAAACACGCTAGCCTGATGGGCGTCTATCTGAAGGAAGCTCTTGCCGGCATTGACCACGTTGAGGAAGTGCGGGGCCGGGGACTTCTGTTGGGTCTAAAATTGGGTGAAAAAATGACGGCCAAGGAACTGCAGGGGGCGCTCCTCGAAAAGCACATTCTGGCCGGGACCTCAATGGATGCCCAGGTCCTGCGTCTGATGCCGCCTCTGGTCCTGAAACGAAGTGAAGCCGATCTCTTTGTGGAGGCCGTCAAGACCATATGATCCTGGTGGTCAAGCTGAGTGGAAAGGTCTTGGAGGAGGACAAACCGCGAGGCCACCTGTGCCGACAGCTGGTCCAGTTGGACCGAGACGGTCACCGTTTGATCGTTGTCCACGGCGGAGGAAAACAGCTGACCAATCTGTCCAACCGTCTGGGGATACCGATCGTCCAGCATCAGGGGCGCCGTGTCACCGACAAGGCCACGCTGGAGCTGGCCACCATGGTCTTCTCTGCCATGAATCGCAATCTGGTTGCGGATCTGGTTGCCTTGGGTTTGTCGGCCTTAGGAATCTCAGCCTTCGATGCCAGGCTGACTTGCTGCCACAGAAGGCCGCCTCTCTCGATTACGACCACCGACTCCTCCGGCCATGAGCATGCCGAGCTGATTGATTTTGGGCTGGTGGGAGAGATTGACAGTATTGACACGTCTGTTTTGCAGCAATTCTGGGACAGCGGCTTCCTTCCCGTGGTGAGCTGCCTGGGTGCCGACAAAGACGGCCAAATCCTCAACATCAATGCCGACACGCTGGCTGCTGAACTGGCCATCAGCCTGCAGGCGAGCCAACTGATTTCCGTTTCAGACGTGGAGGGAATCTACCGGGACATTCACGATGCCTCCAGCTGTATTTCTGAGTTGAGTGCCACCGAGGCCAAGGATTTGTTGAGCCAGGGAGGTCTAACTGACGGTATGGTGCCCAAGGTCCAGACCGCACTCAGGGTCCTGGAGGGAGGAGTGGGTTCAGTACAGATCTTGAGTGGGTTGAAGGAGAATGCGTTGTTGGAGGGAGTGAGAGGGAAAGAGGGAACGCAGATCAAAAGAGGATAAGTGATGTTCGACACCTCTTCGCGGCCTGAGGCCACTCCCACATTCTCCCGACCGCCCTTACTTCCCTCACACTGCTAGAGCCGGTTTTTGGACGTCCAGTGCTTCTTCCAAGGCATGAGCCAGACGCAGGAGCTTTGCTTCCTGAAAGTGAGGAGCCTGGATTTGCAGGCCGATGGGAAGGCCCTCCTGGCTGAAGCCACAGGGCATGGACAGACCCGGGATGCCAGCCAGATTGGCCGTCACGGTGTAGATGTCGGTCAGATACATCTCCAGCGGATCGGTCTTCTTCTCTCCCATCTTGAAAGGAAGTGAAGGAGTGGTGGGTCCCACCAGGAAATCCACCTTCTTGAAGGCTTCCAGATAATCGTTTTTCAAAAGAGTTCGAACCTTGCCGGCCTTTAAAAAATAAGCATCATAGTAACCGGAACTCAGAACGTAAGTCCCGATCATGATCCGTCGCTTGACCTCTTCACCGAACCCCTCACTGCGGGTAAACTTGAACATACTCTCAAGGTCTTCCTGACCGGCACTACGGTGCCCGTACTTGACCCCATCATAGCGCGCCAGGTTCGAACTGGCCTCAGCGGGAGCGATGATGTAATAGGTGCTGATGGCGTACTCTGTCTGGGGCATACTGACCTCGACCACTGGACACCCCAGTCCTTCCAGCTTCTGGAGAGCCGCTTGAATGCTCTGCTCGATCTGTGGATCCAGGGCGGATCCGAACCACTCCTTGGGGACTCCTATCTTGAGACCTTTGACATCCTTGTTCTGGTCGAGCTCGCTCAGATAGTTTTCCACGGGACGCGCAACCGAAGTGGAATCATTGGGATCCGCTCCGGCGATTGCCTGAAGCAGGATGGCCACATCATAGACGCTGCTACCCAGCGGACCAATCTGGTCAAGAGAGGAAGCAAAGGCAACCAGACCGTAGCGAGACACCCGGCCATAGGTGGGCTTGAGACCCACGATTCCGCAGAATGCCGCCGGCTGGCGGATCGAGCCTCCCGTATCACTGCCCAGCGCCCCTGGCACTTCCCTGGCAGCCACCGCTGCAGCTGAACCTCCGCTTGATCCCCCGGGAACCCGTTCCAGATCCCATGGATTGCAGGTCGGAAAAAAAGCGGAGTTTTCCGTACTGGAGCCCATGGAAAATTCGTCACAATTGGTCTTTCCTATCAGAACAGCTCCATTTTGAGTCAGCTTTCCAATCACGGTGGCATCATAGGGAGGGATATAGTTCTCCAGAATGCGGGAAGCGCAGGTGGTTCGAACGCCCTGGGTGACCATATTGTCCTTGATGGCAATGGGGATTCCCGTGAGAAGTCCGTTTCCGGACTTCCCCTCAGCAAGCTCTTGATCCAGCTTTTCGGCCTGGGCGAGAACCGACTCCGGCTCGAGAGTCAAGAACGCCTTGACCTTCTCGTCGCACAGCTGGATCCGATCCAAAAAGCTCTGGGTGATTTCTGTGACTGATGAATCCCCGTCCTGGATTCGCTGGCGGAGTTCTCGGATGGAAAGCTGGCAAAGCTCGCTCATCTTAAGTGTCTCGTCCCATGAATAGCATGACGTTTGTGGCGAGCGCGACGGCGTCGAGTTCGCGAAGCGACGACGACGCGATGTCTGTGACATCGTGGAGGAGGAGCGACAAAGAAATCGATGCCGTCGCGCTCGCCACAAACGTCATGCTATTCATGGGACGAGACACTATTCAATCACCGGAGGGACGCGAAAATGGTCTTCACTGGAGTCCGGCGCATTGGCCAGGGCCGTCTCCACGGGAAAGCAAGGCTTAACCTCATCCTCTCGGGTGGGTGTGGCCAGGTCCTCCTCCTGGCCAAGAGCTTGATAGGTGGGTTCCACCTCCTCAGTCGGCACCGCCTCCAGCTTGGCAATGTACTCCAGGATCTCCTGGAACTGGTCGACAAATCGTTCCAACTCCTGGGAATCGAACTTCAATTTGGCCAGCTCGGCAATCTTCTCAACTTCTGCGGTGCTAATGGGCACTGTTCCCTCCTAAACCCCTGTCTTTGATGCGCTTCAGATACTTGCGGGTTGCAGCTACATCCCTGGCGATCTGTTCTTGAAGCTTGCCGATACTTTCAAACTTCTTCTCCGCTCTGAGACGAAAACAGAAATCCAGCTTCATCTGTCTACCGTAAATATCCTCCTGGAAGTCCAGCAGATGAGGTTCCACGACGGGAGCACCGCTGGTCCCCTCATGCACGGTGGGGCGATGTCCCACATTGGTGACACTGGGGTAGATCTGCCCATCGAGATGAACCCGGGTCGCATAAACTCCGTTGGCAGGAATAAGTTCATTTTCCAGTTCCAGATTGGCAGTTGGAAATCCCAGTTCCACTCCCTTCCCTGACCCGCGCACCACAAGACCCTGTATCTGGTAGGGGCGTTTGAGCAAACGCTTGGCCAGAGCCACTCTTCCCTTTCTCAGCAGATCCCGAATGTAACTGCTGCTGATGCGGGTGCCACGCAAGTAAACGGGTTCGATCTCGTGAACCTCGAACTGGAACTCCTCTCCCAGGGACCTGAGAGTTTCTATGTCTCCGGCGCGCCGGTGGCCAAAGCGAAAATTGCTCCCAACATGAATTTCGCGGATCCCGTGATTATGCAAGATCTGGCGCGCAAAGTCTGCCGGAGTGTGAAGAGAAAGCTTTCGAGTAAAGGGCAGGCACACGATCAAGTCCAGTTCGAACTCTTCCAGCATCTTTTCTTTCTGAAGTTCTGTTTGAAGAAGAGGAGGCGCGTCGTTGGGAGAAATGATCTTCTGGGGGTGAGGGGAAAAGGTCAGTAGAATCGACGTCCCTTTCTTTTCTCCTGCTCGCTTCACTAACTGCTCGAGGATCACCTGATGTCCACGATGAACTCCATCGAAGACACCGATGGTCATGATTGGAAAGTTCAAAGATCGAGGAAACTGGGTCAGATCATGGATGATTTGCATGACGGGTTAGGCAATCTCCAGTATCTGACCGTCGTAAGCCAACCTCACCGATGCGGGTAAACAGGCATTTCCCTCGTCATGGTCGACATCGTGATTCATATGCACTAAATAGGTTTTCCCGGCACCCAGTCTCTGCGCCATTTCAGCTGCTTCAGAAAGGCTGAAATGTTTGGGATGACTGTCGTAGCGAAGGCCGTCCAGCACCAGGCATTCGAGTCCCTTCAGTTGCTCAAGGCTCTTCTCCGGGATAAAGCTGACATCCGTCACATAGGCGAAGCTGCCCACCCGAAATCCCAGAACCGGCAGATCACCGTGCAGGACTTCCACCGGTTCAAAATCCAGATCCCCGATCCGAAAATGACCCTCAATCGGAATCAATTCCACACAGGGGACACCCGATCGAAACTCTCCCTTAAACAGGTGCCGGAAGGTAATCTTCACCTCCTTGAGGGTTGCCGGGCTGGCATAGAGCCGGGTGGTTCTTTTGGACCACAGATTGAAGGGGTAAACATCATCCAGGCCCAGAATATGATCGGCGTGGGAATGAGTATAGAGGACGGCATCCACATGCTTCACATTCTGTCGCAGCATCTGGGCACGAAAGTCTACAGATGTATCAATCACCACGTTGGCCTCACCTTCGATTAAAATCGAAGAGCGCAGCCGCTTGTTCTTAGGATTGGAGGATGTGCAGACTCTACAGTCACAGCCCACGGTCGGAATTCCACGTGAAGTTCCAGTCCCTAGGAAGATGACCCGCATCAGAGCTCCACGGCTTTGGATTTACTCAGGAACTTCATGCGCAGTTCATACAGCAAGTTCTCCAGCAACTTGGATTCCTCGCCTGACAGGTTTCCCTCTGTCTTTACCTTCATGATGTCCAGGATCTCGATCATCTGACGCGCCCCTTCCAGGTCTTCGGATTTCTGTCCCGTACTGGGTTCGGGGATCTCCCCCAGATGGACCATCCCGGTGGTGGCAAGGGAGAGAAGAAAAGAGGCAAAATCCACTGACCTTGACGAGTCCTGTGGGGAGGCTTGCGAGGCTTCCTCTTCCTGACTGGCTTCCGCAGCAGGCTGTTGCTCTTGGGGAGCAGGCTGTTGCTCTTGGGGAGCAGGCTGTTGCTCTTGGGGAGCAGGCTGTTGCTCTTGGGGAGCAGGCTGTTGCTCTTGGGGAGCAGGCTCTTGCTCCTGGGGAGCAGGCTCTTGCTCCTGGGGAGCAGGCTCTTGCTCCTGGGGAGCAGGCTCTTGCTCCTGGGGAGCAGGCTCTTGCTCCTGGGGAGCAGGCTCTTGCTCCTGGGGAGCTGGCTGCTGTGGATCCTCCTCGCGGGTCTCCCCTTCGGAAGTAAACTGGCGACGATCGGTCACCTTGAATCCGCTCTGCTGCTGTTCTTCTCTTTCGTCATCCATGTTCTTCCCCTGTTCTTTTTTGATTTTTCCAAAAGGCTTCCATTTCTTCCACAGAAATCTCTTTGAGAGCTCTCCCCTGAGAGGTAAAGTGCTTTTCCATTGTCTTAAAGCGTGCTGAGAATTTTCGATTGGCCCGGGTGAGTGCCGTTTCAGGATCAATTTGAAGATAACGAGCAATGTTGAGAGCGGCGAAAAGCAGGTCACCTACCTCTTCCCGGATCTCATTCTCCTCTCCCCCTTGGAGCGCATCCTGAAGCTCTTCAAACTCCTCCAGGACCTTATCGCGGATCTCCTCGATACCGTTCCAATCAAATCCAACCCGAGCCGCCTTTGAAGACATCTGATAAGTGGCGTACAGAGCTGGAATATTTTCTGGAATTCCATCCAGTATGGACTCCCGAGTCGTTTCCAGCCCGGCAGATTTCCTTTCAGCGGTCTTGATATCCTCCCATTGTCTCAACAGTTCGCGAGAATCCCGGAAAGACTCCTCTCCAAAAACGTGAGGGTGGCGATGAACCATCTTTTCGTAGCTTCTGCGACACACGTCGTGGATATCAAACTCTCCCTTCTCCTTGGCAATGCGGCTGTGAAAAATCACTTGGAAGAGCAGATCTCCCAATTCTTCACATAACTCAGCTGAGTCCGATCCATCCAGAGCCTCCAGAACTTCGAAAGCTTCTTCCACCAGCAGGGGCTTCAGTGTCTCTCGGGTCTGCTCCTGATCCCAGGGGCAACCCTCCGGTCCCCGCAGAGTATCCATCAGGTCCAGTAGTTTCTGAAAGTAGTTTCCCAATGGTGAAGGAAGAGTCTCTTGTTTTACATTTCGATGACATCGAAGTGTTCGATGTGCATCAGGGGATCGGGTTGAACGGAAACGGCTTTGCCGGTCATCTCTTCCATCTCCCTCATCACTCCTTTTTCGCCGCCCCGGAGTGCCTTACCGACATCTGGATGGCAGCGAATCATGAGTTCCTGGCTGTCCCCCAAACCGGAGATCATCTTTTGAACTTGCTCGTGAATGGAGTAGCAAACCGTCCGCACTGATCTTGTCATACCGGTTCCCTGGCAGGTCGTGCAGGGCTGGCACAGCAGTCTCTCCAGCGACTGCTTGACTCGCTTTCGGGTGATTGCCACCAATCCAAACTCGTTGACTTCGAGCATCCTGGAAGGTGATTTGTCCTTATCCAACTCCGTCTGGAGCGCACTCATGACTTTCTGGCGATTCTTCTTCTCGTCCATGTCAATAAAATCGATGACAATGATCCCCCCCAGATCACGAAGACGAATCTGACGAACGATCTCTTTGACTGCATCCAGATTCGTTTTGGTGATTGTATCTTCCAGGGAACTGGTGTTTCCCACGAACCGACCGGTATTGACATCAATCGCCACCAGAGCCTCGGTCTGATTGATGACGATGTAGCGGCCGTTCTTGAGCCAGACCTTTTGCCGCAAGGCCTTCTCAATCTCAGTTGTCACCTGGTAGGCATCAAAGAGTGGTTTCTTCTTCTTATAGAGGCGCACTCGCTGAACCAGCTCGGGATTGAATTGATTAACAAAATCGACAATCCTTGTGTACTCCTCCTCATCGTCCACACGAATGGCCCGGTAATCTTTGGAGAAGTGGTCCCGCACCACCCGTTGACTCAAGCTGGGTTCCGCATAGACCAGGGCTGGAGCCGAGCTTTTCTCCGCCTTCCGACGGATATCCTCCCACAGCCTGGTGAGATAGAGCAGGTCTTTGCGAAAATCTGCTTCAGCATGATTTTCTCCCACCGTTCGCACAATGAACCCTTTTTCGGAATCGCCGCGCAGCTTGACAATCATGTCTCTGAGGCGTTTACGCTCTGTGTCACGCACAATTCTTCTGGACACCCCAACGTGTTCAACGGTCGGCATAAAAACCAGGTAACGTCCGGGCAAGACGCTATGAGAGGTAATACGAGCCCCTTTTTTACCGATGGGCTCTTTAGCCACCTGAACCAATATTTCCTGTCCTTTTTGCAGGAGGTCACCGATCAACGCCTGCCCGTTGCGGTGATTGGAGTTTTTCCGCCTGGGTTTACGGGAGTTGCGAGACGACTCGACCTGAGGCAGATCGGCTTTCTCTTCCAGGAGAGCTGTTTGAGGGGACGGTCTCTCTTCAGGAAGACCCCCGGTCTGATGCTCCACGATGGGCTGCAGGAAGCGGGGCATGATGTGAGGACCCTGTTCCTCATTGTGAGCCGGCCAGTCACCTCCGCTGCTCCCAGCTGTCTGCTGAGAGATGGAGCTCACCGGGATCTCCAGATTCTGTGGCAGGATCTGTCCAACTTCTGCTGCCGGCTCTGGAACCGGGAGTTGGGGTGAGGCCAGGTCGGAGTCAGCTGACGCTTTAGGGGAGCCGTCCTGGCGTGGTCCCCTAAGGTCTTCCTTTTCGTCTTCGAAAAGCTCCTCATATTCCTCGTAGTCCTCGGAAAAATCCGAGACATAGAGGAAAGTGTCCCGACCCAGGCCGATATCTACAAAGGCTGCCTGCATCCCCGGCAGCACTCGGGTCACCTTTCCTTTATAAATGTTCCCCAGGATTCTCTTATTCTTAGCTCGTTCAATGAAGAGTTCAGTGACCTGATCGTCTTCCAGGATGGCGAGCTTGGTTTCTACACTCGTCGATGTAATTAATAATTCTTTTGACATGGTCCTTTCCAGGTGTTGCGCATTCGCCTTTCTGTTCAACCTGGAGAAGCTGGGAGGGAGGAAGAGTCCTTTTCGTCAAGCGGCAGATGGGCCTCAAGAGGCTAGATCATCTCATTTCCGCTGGCAGCTCGAAAGGGCGGGCAATAGATATCGAAAACTACTTGACACGAAAACTCTCTTCCATAGACACGGGCAGAAACAGCTATCTGACAAGGCGCGCGACCCGCAAGCGGATACCCCGAGGCCACTGCAGTCGTGCTGTCAAGCGCCCATGGGCAACGCATTGTCGGCAGACGGTTCCACCAGTGTAATCGATCATTTGTGAGCGAGGCAGGCTAGTCTTTTTGCGTCGGCCTGCCGTCCCAAAAGCTTCTCCAAATCGTTGAAAATAAAACTTTTATTTAAAATACAGCTTAAAAAACAGCCTTACATAAAACTTCTAAAAGTATTGAAGGTACTAATCATTACAGGGACTATTATAGCGATTGAGCCCAGATGCTGTAAAGTGCAGCCGTTACAAGGGAATTGTGGTAGGCGTCCCCTAATTGAAATAACGCCGCTGATAGACGCTCAGAGCCAGGCCCAGGGCAGCGAAGGTGGTGACGGTTGCGGATCCCCCATAACTCAACAGGGGAAGGGGAATACCAATAGGAGGCACGATTCCAAGAGTCATTCCCACATTGATCCCCACATGAAAAAACATGAGGCATGCAACCCCCGTAATCAGCAGGATGCCGACGCGATCACGGGCGGTCTCAGCAATGCGAATCAAGCGCATCAGAATCAGCAAGTAGAGCATCAAAATGATGATGGCACCGACAAAGCCGATTTCTTCCGCCAGGATGGCAAAGATAAAATCGGTATGGATCTCGGGTACAAATCCGAGTTGGCTTTGCAACCCCTGCCCAAGGCCCTTTCCAAACAAGCCTCCCGAGCCGATGGCGATCTGAGACTGTCGGGATTGATAACCGATCCCCTGGGGATCCAGTCCCGGATCAAAGGTCGCCAGAATGCGTTGTTTCTGGTAATCCTGCAACAGAAACCAGCTCAAGGGAACGATGCACAGGGAGGCAATCAGAACACTGACAAGAAGTCGCCTCTTGACACCTGACACCACCATCATTCCAAAGAGAATGGGAAGATACATGAGAGCAGTCCCCAGATCGCCCTGGGTGGTGATCAGGATCATGGGCAGAAAAGTGATGGCAGCGAGAACGAGGAAATGTTTGCGCCGCAGGTGATTCTCATTGAGTTCACCCAGGTAGCGCGCCAGGAGGAGGATGACGGTGAGTTTGGCTAACTCCGACGGTTGGAAACTCACTCCGCCAAGAGTGATCCAACTCTTACTCCCGTTGATCTCAGTTCCGAAAAAGAGAACTCCAATGAGGGTGCAGGCCGAGAGAGCGTACAGAAGGAGGGCGTGATCGGCCAGAACGTGATAATCGATGGACATCACAAACAGACAGACTCTCACTCCTAAGACGATCCACAAGAGGTGGCGGAGGAAGATGCTGTAGTCCCCACCTCCGGAACTCGCATTATAGATTCCAAGTGCTCCCAGCAGGGTTAGAAGCAAGGCTCCCAAAAAGAGGGAGTAATCGAATTGTGTGAGGATCCCTCGTTCCGAAAACTTCACAAGGTTTCCTCCGGCTGGCCTTGTGAAGCAACTTCCAGGCCGGCAGGCCCACGGGTTTTATGCTTCTCGTAGTAGACTCTGAAAACCTCCCTGGCCAAAGGGGCAGCTCCGCTTCCTCCTGAACCCCCTCTTTGCACAATGACCGCGACAACGATTTCGGGGTTGTCTCTGGGAGCAAAACCGACAAACCAGGCATTGGACTCAAAACTCTCAGCTTCACTCTCGGACAAACTTTCACGCGTTGAAAGGCTGATCGTTTGGGCAGTTCCTGTCTTTCCACTGATCTGGAAATTGGCCAGCCGGGCACCCGCACCCGTACCTCCCTCATTGACCACACTCCACATCGCATCGCGGACCGCTTGCAGGCTTTCCGGAGCCAAGTCGGGGGGCTGAAAGCCCAGATCCGGTGCCAAGCTGGTGAGAGATTCCCCTTTCAACAGATGGAGTCTGGGGCTTTCTCCTGTTGCGATGATACCCACGGCGCGAGCAATTTGAACCGGCGTCACCAGTATCGGACCCTGACCGATTGCCAAGGATATGGTCTCACCGGGATACCAGGGTTCTCCTGTGACCCGCCTTTTCCACTCCTCTGAAGGAACCAATCCAGCTGCCTCTCCCAGAAGATCAATTCCCAGGGGGGCGCCCAGCCCCAATTGGCGACTGAAGCTGGCAATCTCCTGGATGCCCAGTTTTTGTCCCAGAACATAGAAGTAGGTGTTGCACGAATGCTGAATCGCTTCCCGTAAACTGACGTGTCCGTGCCCCCCTTCTTTCCAGCAATGAAAGCGGTTCCCGTAGAGATCTATGCCACCATCACAAAAAACTGAAGTCTCGGCATCGATAATCCCAAGCTCGAGTCCAGCCACTGCCAGAATTATCTTGAAAGTCGATCCCGGGGAAAAACTGTTTTGGATCGTCCGGTTCTGAAGTGGGTGATCAGGATTCTCCAGCAGTTGCTCCCACTCTACCGTGGAAATGCGGGTAGCAAACTGGTTGGGATCAAAGGCGGGTCGGCTGGCCATCACCAGGATCTCGCCAGTGCGCGCATGGAAGGCAACGATTGCACCCGCATTGTCCCCCAGTTGAGTCTCTGCCATGGCCTGCATATCCAGATCAATGGTCAGCGTCAGATCCGTTCCTCGGATGGGCTCGATCTGCTCCAGATCCTGGAGAATCTTTCCACGACTGTCCACCAGCACACGCCGTAGGCCGTCACGACCTGTCAGGTCTCGGTTATAGGTCCGCTCCACCCCAAACTGACCGACGACATCCCCAGCCCTATTTTCTGCAAATTCAGGGTCCTGGAGTTGACGCCGCGAGATTTCACCCACGTATCCTGCAATGTGAGCGCCCAGGCTCCCGTATCGATAAATCCGGCGAGGTTGCTTCAGGATTTCCAGTTCTGGATGGTCTGACTGGCGGGCAAGGAGGTAGGCAGTTTCCTCCATCGAAAGGTTTTCCTTCAACACCAACGGTTGGTAAATGCCATAACTCCCGGCCTCCTTCAGCCGCTCCCGGAGAGCCTCCTCTGTGAGATCCAGCCCCTCAACCAGAACCTGAATAGTTCCGTCCAGATCGCGGAGCTCATCCAGGAAAAGCAAAAGGTTGAAGCCATAGACGTTGTCAACCAGAACTCTATCCTCTCGATCATAGATGAGACCTCGCGGGGCAATCTGAGGTAGCGTCCGAATACGGTTTCGTTCCGCTAAGTTTTCGTAGTGCTCAAACTGGAGCACCGACAGGAACCACAATTGGGTAAAAAGACAGGTGAAAATCACGACAAAAAAGATTCGAAGCCAGTTGAGGCGATGGAGAAGATCGCGGTTATCTTGAAAAATGGGCATCAGTACACCCTACAATCGTCGAAAGTCCTTTTCGGAAAACTTGAACCGATCATAGACATGGAAAACGACCCCTCCTGCAACTCCGGTGATGGGGGCTTGAATCAGGGTCCTCAGCCAAATCTCTCGTTGGATGGTCTGTCCCAGCAGAGCTCCCATCCCCACCACGATCCCATCGTCCAGTGCGGAAAGAAGCCCAATGAGAACACACCGAGCAGGGAAGCCTTCCAACAACAACCACTTGCTCAGGTAAGACCCTCCAAAACCCATCAGGGTTTTGCTCAGGCCGTTGAGCCCCAAATAGATTCCTGAGATCGCATCTTTCAGCAGCCCAAATGTAAATCCGCGCACTGCCCCCTTTACGGGTGTAGAATTCCAGCCGATATAGAGTGCAAGAACCAGCGATATGTCCAGGTAAAGAGCTGCCGGGAAGTAGTTCGCAAAGACAATCTCCGCCACTGCCGTGGCAGCCAAAAGAAGCGCCACTTCCGTGTTACGGATAGTCTCATTCAATCCCCTCTCCCTTCGATACTACAACCATTATCTCTTCCAGCCTGAGATAATCAACGAAGGGCTCAACCTGGATATCCCGATAAACAGTTCCTTTCTTCTGGGAGGCCACCACCTGGCCAATGGGAAAGCCCTTGGGGTACATTCGATCGGTGCCGGAGGTGTAGACAATGTCTCCCACCTCCACCGACTCGTAGTTGGGAATAAAATCCCATTGCAAGATGACTGACCCGTCACCCTGCACCACCCCTTGCAAGCGCGAGTCCTCCAGCATGGCACCGGCCGCAGCGCCGTCGTTGGTAATCAACTCCACCTCAGCGGTAAAGGGAGTCGTGGCCCAGACTCTGCCGACGATTCCCCTGGGGGTAATCACAGCGTCATCTTTCTGTATACCCTGTCGAGTGCCAGCATTGATGACCAGCCGGTGGGTATAAAAGGGAGGGCTTTTCCAGATGACTGGTACTGAAACCGTCTCAAAGAGGAACTGGTCCTGGAACAGAGGACCATCTTCCCGGATCGATAGCAAGGACTGGATTCCTCGCAGCTGGGTCAACTCAACCCCCAAGTGCGCGTTTTCTGCCCGAAGTTGGAGATTTTCCTCCTGTGCCCCGTACAGGAAGACATATCGGTTTAATCCCTGTGTGACTCCGTCCACCAGGAAGTGCAGGCTGGAGGCGACGGGAGTGAAAAGCACAAGACTCCAGGATCGGATCAACAGGCGGCCTTCCTCATTCCGCACTTGCACAGAGAGAAGCAAGATATTTGTCAACAGCAGCAAAGCTAATGGAACCAGGGATTTGCGCTGAAGCAGTTCGATCATTGCATGCTGATTCTTTTCAGAAGTGGGATGTCGTCCAACATCTTGCCCGTTCCCAGGACTGCCGAGGAAAGAGGATCTTCCGCTAAAAAGATGGGAAGTCCTGTTTCATTCTTCATTCTCACATCCAGGTTCTTGAGAAGGGCTCCGCCTCCGGTCACGACCACACCCTTATCCACAATGTCGGCGGAGAGTTCGGGAGGTGTCCGTTCCAAGGCCACCCGCACGGCATTCACGATGATGTCCATGGTATCGGACAAGGCCTCGCACACTTCTTCATCTGTGATGACAATGGTCTTGGGGATCCCTTCGATTAGATCGCGCCCCTTGATTTCCATGGTCAGCTTTTCATCCAGTGGTGCAGCCGAACCAATCTGGATTTTCACCTGCTCAGCCGTGCGTTCCCCGATCAGCAAATTGTGCTTTCTTTTGATGTACTGGATGATGGACTCATCCATTTCATTTCCCGCAACCCGGACTGAACGGCTGTAAACCTGGCCGGACAGACTGATGACAGCGATATCGGTGGTTCCTCCTCCGATGTCCACGATCAAGTTCCCCCCCGGTTCGGTAATGGGAAGTCCAGCGCCAATGGCAGCAGCCATTGCCTCTTCCAGCAGATAGACCTCGCTGGCATTGGCCCTGAGAGCCGACTCTCTGACCGCCCTTTTCTCGACCTGAGTGATCTCGGAAGGAATACAAATGACGATTCTGGGACTCAGTAAGTGATTCCGATTATGAGCTCTTTTGATGAAGTATTTCAGCATCTCTTCGGTGATATCGAAATCCGCTATCACTCCATCCTTCATGGGCTTGATGGCAACAATATTGCCCGGTGTTCGGCCCAGCATGTCCTTGGCCTCATGCCCGATCGCCTCGATCTTGTTGCTCAACTTATTGATCGCGACAATGGAAGGTTCGTTAACAACGATTCCCTGCCCTCGGGCATAAACCAGGGTATTGGCGGTACCCAAGTCGATGGCGAGATCATCTGAAAAATAACTGAAGATTGAGCGGAGGTTGAACATTATCGCTTTTCAGTATGGCACAGTTTCATGACAGGAGGTTCCTTACTTGGGCGATTTGAGATCCCATCACTTCTCAAGCCGCTACAGACTCTCGAGATAGAGACACTTCTCTTCCCCGTTGGTCCTTGAAAACCCAGACGCTATTATCCTCTCTCCTTCTGTTTGGAGCAAGATCAAAGTGAGCACAGCCTGTTGACCGAGAAAAGTTAAAGCGCTTTCTGCTCTCTTCTCGACTCCCTCACGACAAAAGCACTGCCGTAGTCCTGTCCTGAACCTTCGCAGATGAAGTGTATACGGGTTGGGAAGGCTCGCAAGTGATCATCGTCACAAAGGCACGCCACCAGTGAACCCGCCAACCAGCCTGCTCAGGACCGGCCGCAGCACCCCATACTGTGTTATATTGATTGCTTCTCCGAATAAGGAAAAGACTCATGCTGGATCTGTTTCGACAAAAAAAGGCGGGCTTAAAGTGGCTCCTCTGGCTCGTGATCGTCGCTCTTGGTGGGAGTATGCTCTTTCTCTTTGTTCAAACTCCAGGAGGGGTGGGAGTTGGTATCGGCAACCGTGATGTAGCAGTCGTCGCAGGACGCCCCATCACCACGAACCAGTTCCGACGACTTTACAACCAGGTTTACGACAGCTATGGACAAATCATACCGCTACTTCAAGGAGATCCTGAGGCCATCAGAGAGCTTGGCCTGGGACAGCAAGCACTGGATCAGCTCATAAGCGACTACGCGATCCAATATGGCGCTGAGACCCTGGGAATCGAAGCCACTCCAGAGGAAATTCGTGAGTCCATCACCAATCTTCCCACCTTTCAACAAAACGGTCAGTTCATCGGTACGGAGCTCTACCTTCAACTCTTACAAGCCAATAACTTGACACCAGCGGAATTCGAAGATGATATGAGGCGAGAAATCATTGGCAACAAACTGGTGAGAGTGATCACGGACGGGATCAATGCTACGCCCGAAGAAGTGCGACAAGAGTTTCTAGACCGCAATGAGGAAATCAAAATCCGCTACGCCGCGATTGACCCGGAGACAGTGGCTCCAGAGACAGTCGAACTGGAGGATGTGAGAGCTTATTTCGAAGAACAGAAGGAGAGCTACAGGACTCCCGAGCTCAGAAAGGTGAAATACGTCGTTTTTCCAGTCCAGCTTGAGGAGGTGGAACTGACCGAAGAGCAGATTCAGATCCGCATGGCCTCCATTGCTGAAAAACAGGAAGTTCGTGCCAGTCATATCCTCCTGACTCTTCCCAGCTCAGATGCCCGGGAGAGAGGGGAAGAAATCCTCGAGCAACTTCGTGCCGGTGCGGATTTCGCAGAACTGGCAAAGGAGCTCTCGGAAGATCCAGCCTCGGCAGTCAATGGTGGAGATGTCGGCTTCTTCGGACGTGGGGCCATGGTTCCCGAATTCGAGAATGCGGCCTTTTCACTGGAACCCGGTGAGATCAGTGATCTGGTGACAACCGATTACGGTTTTCACATTATCAAGGTCACCGAGGTTAACATGGTGGATTCCCGAGCATTGGCCGAATCCGCCTTGCGGCAAGAAGAGGGTGAGAAGTTAGCTAAAAATCTGGCGGCCAAAGTTGCCCGCGAGATAGAAACAGACTCAAACCTGGAGACGGCGGCTGAGCGATACCACCTGGAAATTCAAGAATCTCCTTTTTTCAGCCTGGGAGATGTGCTGCCTGATTTGCGGGTTCGCAATGATTTCAATCAACAGGTTTTCGCACTGAGCCAGGGGCAAACCATAGGACCCTATGACCAGGGAGGGACAGACCTTGTCGCCCAACTCACGGAGATCCAACCGTCTGCGATATCCGAATTCGAAACAATCCAGGACCAGGTGACCGAAGATCTCAAGTTGAGCCGTGGTGAGGACATAGCGCGGGAGAGGGCCTTTGCCTTCGCCCAGGCACTCCAGGAAGAGCCCAACTTTGAGGAGGTGGCCGCTGGGGAGAGTCTGCAGGTGACCACGACTGACTTTTTCAAGAGAGATGCCTCGATTAACGATGAGCTGGGATACGCAGCGGAGATCCTCAGCCGGGCTTTCCGCATGAAGGAAGATGAGCTGAGCCCGGCGCTCTCAGTTTCCGGAAAGTATGTCGTTTTTCAATTGGCTGAAAAGAGTACTGTCGACGAAGAGCAATTTGAACAGGCCAAGGAGGAGCTCCTCCTGCAGATCACCAACGAGAAGCGGAGCAGCTTTTTTTCGGCCTGGGTGCAAAACGTCATCAGCACGCTGTACGAAGAGAATAAGATCCAAATCAACCAACCACTCGTGGACTCGATTGCCGGTTGATGATTCAGTGCTTTGTCCCATCCTGGGGCTGAAATTCCGACACAAACAACTCCCAGCCACACTGCCGTCATAGTCTCCATTGCGAGCGGCAACTCGTTCCCTTTTGGCAGAGAAGCCAAATTGTTTGTTCTAATGGAAGAATGGCTGGGCATTCGACTCGACAGTTCCACAGACCCATTGCCCTGATTGGCTGGTGTGTCTTTTTGGCCAAGCCGATCTATCAATTGCTCGAGTTTCTGGACGATATGAATTTTTTTGCCCAACTGTTCAGCCTGGGCGATCTCTCGACTGAAGGATGGATGTCCGCCGGGATTGAGTTTCTGGATACGGGGTGGGGAACCCTCGCCATATCCTTAATCGGCGTGGGAATGATTCTGCTGGCAAGCTATCAAGGACCTGGAAGAATTTATCTGACCCGATTGGCTGAAGAAACTCCAGTTGTAACAGACCAAGTCTATGAAAATCGTCAGTTTGTGGGACCCGCTGTCATCCATTTTGGGTCGGGAAATGTCTTAAACGACTCCTCCTTCGTAGGGGATCCAGAGCATGTTCTCATCGAAGCTAAACGAAACGAGTTCGTGGGAGTGGTGACCTTCACCGATTGCATGTTCAAACGATGCCAGTTCAAGGATGTCGGGATTATCGGAAAAAGAAAAGAGCTGGCTGAGAAGTTCCCATAAGATTCAAAGTCGTTCGCGAGGAGTGATTCTGGTGATCGCATGCGAGATCTCAAAAGCGCCAGGTGGATGTACCTCAAGGCAGCGCTGTTCCTGGTGCTGCTTCTGTCGTCTTGTGCTCTGGTGCTGCTAGAGGCGGTGATGTGGCGTACCGCTGGCCTGCTGGTTGTGATTGTCTGGGCGTCGGCTCGACTCTATTACTTCGCATTCTACGTTATCGAGCGGTACATCGATCCTGCTTATCGGTTCTCCGGTGTATGGTCAGCCATGCTCTTCTTGATACGTCGTAGTGCCCAGGACGGGAGAGCGAAGCACTCTTAGTAGGTAAAACGTTGTGGAAGCAACAGGATGGGTAAGCTGGGGCCTGGTTCTGATATCGGCGTTATTCTCTTCCCTTAATATGCGAAGAATTATGAGACTCGGTGACTTCCCCAGTCCACCAAAACGCCTTGCCAGTTTATCGCTCTGGGCGCTGGCTATAATCTTTCTCTTCGTGGCTTGGCCAAAGGAGCATATGCTGTGGCTGGCCCCTTCTTGCGTGTTAGTGTTTCGGTGAGGCCAGATTATTTTTCCATGGCCTTTCTACCCGTTTATACCGGTAACGCGCGCCTATGCGGGCCTTCTCGCTCTTGGCATTGATCCCCCTGCAGGTCCGGTATCACAGCAAGGGAATCCGACAGACTGACGTTTGTGAACCGGGTTATCTGCTTTGAGTTTTCTGGTGGCGATCCAGGACAGGAATGGCCGCTCACTCTAGTGCAGTTATGTCCCATGCGACGCCGGGAGGTGGCTGAAGGCAATTGGCGGACTAGCGAATCCGTGAAACTGATTGTAAAATGAACACCGTGGGGCTGTAGCTCAGTTGGAAGAGTACCTGAATGGCATTCAGGGGGTCAGGGGTTCGAGTCCCCTCAGCTCCACCAATCTTTTCAATATGTTATCGTCACCTCAGATCTACTGCACACGATGGTTCGGTAGAATTGGTTCCATATTGGTTCCAGGGCACACCAGGTCACCGCTCTTTCCGGTAAGGGCGTTTTACGGCCAAGTGGGCGAAAGAGTGGCTTCCGACGAGCGAGTCTAGCTTCAATATGTTCGCTAGAATGGACCCATATATCTGTCAGATTCCCATCTCTAAGAACGAGCTTAGATGCAAGCCGAATTGAGCAGACCACGCCGTGACTGACTGTGCCCTCTAACCCGGGAACTGTTAAAAACTTAAGAGAACACTGGGTCAGTGGCGGCATAGAAATTCTTGGGAAATCAAAGTCCTCAATAAAACGCACAGTACCATGTCTTGCCCTCGGGAGGGATTTGCAGGGACATTAGGAAATGGCTGAAAGCCTTTAAACGCGGAGTACTTACAAGGACTTCAACGGCTTCCAACGGTGATGATAGTAGGACCGTCATCGTCATCGTCATCATCGTCATCATCATCATCATCATCATCACCGTCGTCGTCCCTCTCTATTTCGGCCTCGACGGTGACCTCGCCACCGTCGTTTCCGACGATGAGCACCACGGTCACCGGGTTCACCGTCCCGGACATATCCGCCCCCTCTCCTTCGGCCTCGAACCTAAAGTTGTTGCCCCAAAGCGGCCGGATCTCAATCTCCAGATCCACGCCCTGGATGACCCCTTCGAACTCGAACTCCCCGAACGGACCGGAGTTGGTCAACTCGAAGAAACCGGCCCGGATGGTGGTGGTGAAGGGCCCCACCTGAAGGCTCACATCCTCAGTCACAGGGTTGATGCCATCGCTGCTCTGGCCAAGGGTGAAGCTCCCCTCGACCTCGAATTCGTCCTCCTCAATTTCGACATCGACGGCGAAAGCGGCGAACGGAGTCAAGATTTGTTGGAGCACGTCTCTAATGAGCTGGTCTGCATCTTCCGGCGATACCAAGCCGGTTTCAACGAGACTGCCCACCAGGTTCGCGGTAAGTTGTTCTGCCGAATCAGCTAGACCCTCTCTGAGGCGAAAGTCCACTATTCGCACAACCCGTTCGAGGAGGCCTGGTTCATCTGCCACAGTCAGGCCGCGACGTTCTCCCGTAGTCGTCCCGTCCAGCAGCGCCTGCAGGACACCGGAAGTCGCATGCAGTTGATCGGGGCTCTGGCACGCGTCGCCGATCCCGTTCAGTTCTCCGTCCGCCTGATCCGGGTTGGATGTGTTGGGGCAGTTGTCCAACTCGTCGGGAACCCCGTCCCGGTCTCGGTCGGCCTGGGTGACAGGCATACCGTTACGCACCGCAAAGAAATAGCGTCCCATCTGCTGGCTGTTGAAGCTGTTATTGGCGAGTCCCGTGACGGCGTTGTTATCGAGAAATGCTCCGGGGATGCCTGATCCGGGTAGTTCGAAGAAGGTCGCAGGGTCGCCGGTACCGCTCGAGAAGCCGACTCGGGCCGAAGCCCCGCCTTGGCAAACGACGTCGCCGCCGCTGGCCTGGCCAGTCTCCCATTGGATGGAATCGAAGTTGAATTCAATGTCGAAATCGCCCGGTCCAAGATCAGAACGGTCGATCAGCACGACCTGGAAGAAGTTGAGCACCGATGTGGTAACGGAAAAGCACCCGACTCCCGGCCACGTCACTCCAAAAGCGGGCCGACCTCCGACAATGCCGTTGCCGAAGGTCAATACATTGCCGACGCGCGTGTCGACATCAGCAAAATAGGGGGCGATAATCTCGCGTCCTGTCGAGGTCAGATCGAAGGGCGTGAAGGTCGACAGCGGCGCATCCAGTGTCAGGTTGCCGTTGTTGTTGACGAAGACTGAGTCAAAAAGCGTACCGAAGAGGTCAGCCGTAAACCCGATCGGGACCAGGCCGGTCGACCCATCGTCGTTGGCGGGCAAGGTCGCTTCGTCGAAGCCAGCACGCATCGCCCCGCTGCCGGGGGCGCCAGAACGCAGGCGGATCTCGAAATCAAATGCATTGCCGCCCGGCGCCAGAATGCCATCGGCCCGGAATTCGACCACGCGGGGAACCTCGACGTTGCCCAGAAAATCGGCTACCGACGCGGACAGCGAGAAGGGCTCTCCCGGTGTGCCGATGACCCCGATCATGTAGTCCCCAGGATCGGGCTCGATCAGCGCAACGGCAGTTGACCTTGCCCCCTAAAACGAGTCCAGTTTGAATGTTAGGATTTCCGGTTTAGGAAGGAGGCAAGGATGGCAGGGAAGCGGTTTAGGGCAGAACAGATCATCATGAAGCTGCGTGAGGCAGAGGTGGGTCTGGCCCAAGGACAGAGGGTGGGACAGGTGTCGAAGCAGATGGGGGTGAGCGAGCAGACCTACTACCGGTGGCGCAAAGAGTACGGAGGGCTCCGGTTGGACCAGGCCAAGAGGTTGAAGGTGTTGGAGAAGGAGAATACCCGGTTGGAGAAGCTGGTGGCGGATCTGTCTTTGGACAAGCAGATCCTGAAGGAAGTGTCCTCGGGAAACTTCTAGGCCCGGCGAACAGGAGACGAGCGGTGATGTGGGTACGAGAGCGATTAGGAGCAGAGCGAGTCTCCGAACGTCGGGCCTGCCAAGTGCTGGGACAGGTTCGATCGACCCAGCGAAGGGAAAGGCAAATTCCCGATGATGAGGCCCGATTGGTGGCCCGGATGGTGGAGTTGGCTACGCAATACGGGCGTTATGGCTACCGGCGGGTCACGGCGATACTTCATGGGGAAGGGTGGAAGGTGAATCCTAAGCGGGTGGAGAGGCTGTGGAGACAAGAAGGGCTGAAAGTCCCGTCCAGACAGCCGAAACGAAGGAGGCTGTGGCTTAATGACGGTTCCTGTGTTCGGTTACGAGCGGCTCGCAAGAACCACGTCTGGAGCTATGATTTCGTGCATGAACGGACCCATGATGGGCGAGCCTTTCGGCTATTGACGATCCTGGATGAGTACACCAGAGAGTGCCTCGCCATTGATGTGAAACGGCAGATGAATCACCAAGACGTGTTGGACCGGCTGGCGGAGTTATTCGTTGATCGGGGAGTGCCTGAGTTTATCCGGTCCGATAACGGATCGGAGTTTACGGCACAGGCGGTCCGGGACTGGCTGCAGGCTGTTGGGGTAAGGACCTTGTACATCGAGCCGGGCAGCCCCTGGGAGAATGGGTACATTGAGAGTTTCAACGGGAAACTACGGGATGAGCTGCTGAACATGGAGATCTTCGACACGCTGGGGGAAGCCAAGGTGTTGGTAGAACGCTGGCGGAGGGATTACAATCAGATCCGGCCTCACAGCGCCTTGGCCTATCGGCCGCCGGCGCCAGAGGCCAAACTACCTAGGTCGCAGGCACTGGATCCAATCCCTTGGAGTGGACTTCAAATGGTCCCGGGTCTAGCATAGAGGGTGGACTCGTTCGTGGGGGCAGGTCACTCTATTCAGGAAAGGATCCTTTCCTGACCAAACTGCGGGCCAAGATTCAAAAAGCAAAGAAAATCAAGCTCGAAGCACGCAATCTCGAGAGAAAAGCGGAAGTGTTGTTAGGAAAAACCAAAGAAGAATTGGTGGAAAAAGACCTTGCCGTTAAAGCGCCTGCCGGACTCGTGGATCAACTGTTTGACCTTGAGGGTGGTGTGGCAGCTATTATCGACTTAACCGTCGATGAAATTAAACATCAAGGTTACGCTCGTGCGCCGGATTATGAAATCATCACCCACATCGCGCTTGACGATAATCCATATTTTTCGCGCACCTTTCAATTCTTTGACTCGGAGGATGTTGTTGGCGTCCTTTTCCGGGCGCCTTTTATGATCATTCTGCTTGGGATCATTGGTACATTTGCAGGCTTTTATCTGGCGTTAAATGAGGGTGGCGATATCAAATCTGGCGCCTCCGTGGCAATTGTCAGTTCGCTGGTTGGTCTTCCTGTTTCGTTGCTTATGGATTACATAAACACATTGTTTCCAGATGAAAGTCGATACCGACAGGCGTTTGACAAGTATAAAGTCACTCTGGAAATGCTTTTTAATCACGAACAAGAGCTTGATACTGAGCAAGCCGAAGGTATAGCCGCGCAGATGAGAAAGGAAAATGACCTCAATTTAGCAAAAGCCCAGCAAGAACGAGTTGACGCGTTGGCCAAACAGGAAGCAGAACTCGACAAACAAAAACAACTGGAGCTGACCAAGACAGAGCAGGAACTCAGAAAGCAAGCCGAAGGTGAAACCGCGAAATTGAAAGAGGAAAAAGAGCTCGCCTTAGCAAAAGCCGAACAAGAACAACTTGACGCGTTGGCCAAACAGGAAGCAGAACTCGACAAACAAAAACAACTGGAGCTGGCCAAGACAGAGCAGGAACTCAGAAAGCAAGCCGAAGGTGAAACCGCGAAATTGAAAGAGGAAAAAGAGCTCGCCTTAGCAGAAGCCGAACAAGAACGACTTGACGGATTGGCCAAACAGGAAGCAGAACTCGGCAAACAAAAGCAACTGGAGGTGGCCAAGACAGAGCAGAAGCTTAAAGAGCATGCCGAAAGTGAAGCCGCGAACTTGAAAAAGGAACATAAGCTCTTAGCAAAACTCGAGCAAGAACGAGTTGACGCTTTGGCCAAAAAAGAGCAAGCCGAAGGTGAAACCGCTAAAGTGAAAAAGGAAAAAGAGCTCGCCTTAGCAAAAGCCGAGAAAGAACAAGTTGACGCCGTGGCCAAAAAAGAAGCAGAACTCGACAAACAAAAGCAACTGGAGGTGGCCAAGACAGAACAGAAGCTTAAAGAGCATGCCGAAAGTGAAGCCGCGAACTTGAAAAAAGAAAATGAGCTCTTAGCAAAAGCCGAGAAAGCCGAACGTGAAGCCGCGCAATTGAAAGAAGAAAAAGAGCAAGCCTTAGCAAAAGCCGAACAAGAACGACTTGACGCATTGGCCAAACAGGAAGCAGAACACGAGAAACAAAAGCAACTGGAGCTGGCCAAGACAGAGCAGAAGCTCAAAGAGCAAGCCGAAAGTGAAGCCGCGAAATTGAAAAAAGAGAAAGAGCACGCCTTAGCAGAAGCTGCCCTGGAACATAAAGGTGACCTAGCCGCTCAAAAATCTGCGCTTGAAGAAGAAAAGACAAAAGCCCTGTCAGAAAAGGAAAAGGTCTTTACCAAAAAACTGGCCCTTCAAAAAAGATTATTAGCTGAAGCAGCGGAAGAGTTGTAACCCAAAAATTGGTTACTGGCTTTACCCTGAGGTCTTGTTCAGGGGAAGGTACTCTGCCCGCGCCCTATCTCGAGAATACGACATCTCTCCCGACGTGAAGAGAATCCTAGGATTGGTCATTAGCCTTTTCTGTTCTTGCGAGTGTGAATGAGGGTGAGCGTCAGGCGGCCTTCCGCGAGATTCAGTTGCACACCTGCGATGCTCTCCTTGAAGGTCGGTCCCATGATGAGGTGGAGTCCGAGCGGCGGCGGCCCCTCACTCGGGCTTTTAATCCGAACAAAATTCTGATCGAGAAAGGCGAGCGCCCGCGATGTTTGGTCTTCGATCTCTATGATGGAAAAGCCAGCGCCTCCGAGGTGCGCAGACATCTCATCAGCGGTGGCAAGGAAGCTTTGCGCGGGCGTTGCAGCCCAGGGCGTTGGGTATTGTGGCTCTTCAGCGCCGGCTGAGAGTATGTCGAACAGAACGAACTGTGCTCCAGGCTTCAGGACATGGGCGACACTGGCATAGAGTGAGCCCTTGTCCTGGACGTTCATGCCAACATGAATCGTCCAGGCAGCATCGAATGAAGAGGGAGCGAAGCGCTCGAGCCTGGTCGCGTCTCCCGGCTCGAGGCGAACGCGCTCCGACAGGCCCAGCCAGCCGGTCAGTTCGTTCCCGACCGCGCAGTAGTCCTCGCTCAGATCGACACCCGTGACCCGGCATCCGGTCGCCTTCGCAAGATGGCGCGCCGGCCCTCCCAGACCGGACCCCACATCGAGTACGTGGGAATCCGCGCCCACCTCGAGAATCTCGATGAGCTCCTGGGTCGCCGCGGGCCCGCGAAGGTGGAACTCGTCTACCGCTGCGAGGTCGTCGAGCTCCACAGACGCGGGAGACCTTCCGATGGCCTCGAGCCCCTGGACGATGCGTTGTAACAGCCCAGGAGAAGCGTAGTGATCCTTGATTTCATTGTTCGCCACGATTGCTCTCCTGGATAACGATGTGGCCCAAGGTCCTTGGAAGCGGGGGTCTTCGCGGGTGCGGGCAGCTAGCCCGGACGGTCAACTTTAGACAACCGATTGCCCCCCTGTCTCTTAGCCTGATGAAGGGCCCACTTGGCTGCGGCAATAAACGATAACGGCGTATCCCCAGCAGTCAGCTGCGCCAGACCACCCGAGATCGTAACAGGAGGAAGAGGACGCCGGTCTGAGAGATATATTTTGGCCTTCGAGGCCGCCCCGTGCAGCTGGCCTCCGAGCTCCCAGCCAGCCTCAACTTCAGCGTCCGGTAAAAGAACGAGGAACTGGTTCCCACTGTAGCGCGCGATCATCTCGCCGTCACTCATACTCTCTCTGAGAGTCCGTGCGATCGTATAAAGGACACGGTCACCTCCCCGATTTCCATGGGAGTCTCTGTAGCTGCTGAAATCATCGATCTCAAGCATCAGTGAAGAAAGGGCACTGCCTTTTCTACTACAGCGCTCCATTTCCCGTGGCAGCAGCGCGTCCAGGCCCTGACGGTTATAGAGACCTGTCAGCACATCGAAAACAGCGTAATTCTCGACGGGCTGTGAGTGTTGGGCTGTCAAGAGGACAGAATTCCCATGACGTAAACGCTGAGCAAGGACAACTAGGAGATTGCGCGCGACGGCGTGACAGGAAGCAACCAGAGACCACATTGTCCTGTCGTCGATCACTAGCAAGCGACAATCCTCGGCGGCCACAACATAGGCTGAGGTCAGCTGGCCGTCGATGAGAGAGAGTTCTCCGACGAGCTCGCCTGGTCCCATTATGACAATTGGACTCAACGAAAGCTCGAGGTGAATACGTAAACGACCCGAAAGAAGCATAAAAAGGGAATGATTACGTTGTCCGGCGCGAATGAGGATATCGCCTTTTTTTAAGTATTGTACTGAACAGCTATCGAGAACACCTTGAATCGATTCAAGTTCTACACCCTTCAAGAGGATCATGTTCTCTAGTTCACGCAAGTCCAGAGAGTCTTTTTGATCGGCCATATCAGTTATTCTGAGTCACTGTTCTCCCATCACTTTCTGATCGAAGCCACTAGATCTTTGGGAGGGGCTGGTCCACTGAACTGAATTTGAACCAACCAAGTCTACCCGGTCGAAGTGTCTGATTCCTATTCTATTCGAAAGGGAAGCAAAAGGAAAGCGAAAAAAACTCTTCTCCATAGCGGCTATTCCAGCAGAAGTCGTCGAATAAAACCTCGCAAGTAACTTATATAAAAAGAGTTCTGCTGTCATTTGAGCAGTGAATTGCGGAGAGAGCCAGTCACCGTCAGTCTGGCCTAACCAATTTCTACTTCCAGGTCACTTCCATAGCGAAGAAGTGGTCGAAAACCTTTCTATTTGGATTGTTCTGTTCCTCCAGATCGGGACTCCGAATAAAGAAATCCAGCTGCTGGGATGCCGGGTCGACCGCCCCAGCCGCACTCCTTTTATTAAGCAGTGGATAACTCACTTTTAACGTATCCCGATCACGCATGCCCTGAGTGAGCATAAAGTGCATCTGATAATCCTGGTACAGCTCCTCCCCGTTCAAGGTGGCATGCCCGTAACCCCAACCTGCAACATAGAGAAACGACTTGGGCCAATTGGAGTCCCCACAGCCTGAATCACCGTGCTCGAAAATGTAGGCCGCCACCCCTCCATCCTGGCAGGGACTGAATTCGTGAAAGCGATCAATTTCAAGCACAAGTTCTCCCTCCGGGACTTGGAGCCGAGCAATGAAAGTGCCGGTGTTTTGGATCTCATCAACGTCCAGATCGACCACCCCTTCCACTGGATTCACCCGCTGGGCTTCGTTATCTATGTGATCCCAACCGGGTGGATCATCCAGGCGGCCGACTTGATAGATCCGGCCGGCACTGATGGTGAAAATCCCACTGTACAGTTCGTGCTGTTCAGGCGTATAGATTTCCATCTCTGTCCCCGGCTGCGAGCGAGGACCTGCCGGTGGCGCCTGCTGAGCGGCCGCCTCCTCAGCTTCTCCCCCGGTGTCCTCCCCACAGGAGATCATGAGGGGTGAGACAAAGATGAGAAAGACCAACACTCGAAAGCAATTTACTTTCATTCTTCTCCTCCTTTTTTCCCGTTCAGGGTGATTGATCGCGAAAGTCTATGGTGACACGCGAGGGCGCATCACCTCCTATTATCACCGCGATTTCCTTTTCTCCAAAGTATTCGTGCCAAACCTCCAGCACGTAAGAACCTGGCGGGATGTTCTCGATCCGGAAGCTGCCGTCTGCAGCGCTAACGGAGTGGAAGGGATGATTGTCAACCCTGAAAAAAGCCTGCATCCAACCATGAACGTCGCATTTGACGATGACGTAGCCTGGACGTTCTACCGTCTGAGCAACCTTGGCTTGGTTTGGACCCAAGGCTAGGTTTAGGTTGAGAAATCCGTACAAGTGGACCGAATGAAAGATGGGGTCACGGTTAACGGCTTCAATGCTGCTCCCGGTCGTCAGTACCCCCACATGCGGTTCAAACTGGCAGTCGCGGTTGTCCAGGATGAGGGGGGAGGGTTGGGGGCGGTAGTCCTTTGGAACAGGTACACCCTTGAGGGCAAGAATAACATTCTTGATGCCTCGGTTCTCCCCGGAGATGATGATATTACTGAGCGATTGAATCGTTTCACAATCCTGTGGATCTGTTGTGTTTTGGACCCGGGTAGAGCGGGGAATATTCGAGCCTTCAAAAAGAACTCGTCCTTCCAGGACCTGGCCTCCTCGGTCTTGCCCTTCCCGAACACTCATCGAGACGGGACCAGGAGGAGAAGTTGTCTGGGAAGGATCCTCCGCGAATGTTTCCGATGAGCTAGCCGGCGGGTTGGAACAGGATGCCATCAGCACAACCGTGACCACGACCAGGACCCGCAAGAAGTTCAAGAACTTTGCGTTTTGGTGGGACCAGTTAAACAGCCAAAACGGTAAAAAGAGCATAAGGCCGATGGCAGGAAATCGCCGTCTCTGTCCTCCCAAATAGAGATCTCCCCGCAAGTGCATTATAGGAAACGAACTTACTCTAAACTGTCACAGTTCTTCAACAGATTCTGGAGCAGCGCGCGCTCAAAATCCAACCAAAACATGCTTTGCAGGGTATAACTGGGTTGCTCGACTCTTTCACTGATACTTTCTTCAAAAAATCCGTTGAAATCGGTTTTGAGCTCATGTTAGGGTACTCGCTATCGGGCACACTCTCACAAAGGGAAGCCAGAGGGTTTTCCACATCTGTTGAATTACTGTGGAAATCGGCAGGGAACCCAACTAGAGCCTGCGGATTTCAGTGATTTTGAGTTGCGGATTCGCCCCTGCCTGTGAACTCGAAGGTACGCCATGGACCTATGGAATAATGTTCTTTCGCGGATTGAAAAAAGGGTTTCCTTTCAAAACTTTGATATCTGGTTCAAACCGACTTCCCTTCAGAAGCAGGATCTAGAGAACAAGAGGCTCTTTGTTCACGTCCCCAATACCCATTTTCAATATTGGCTCGACCAGAACTTTTCCGAAGCCATTCAGGCGTCTTTATCTGAACTGAAACTGGATCACTTCCGGATTTCCTTCGTTGCCTACGACGATTCGCGTAAGAGTGGCTTGAGTGAAGAGCGGCTGGCAGCAACCCTGGGGGAGCCTTGTCCGGACGCTGCACTTTGCCATCTCAATGGTAACTACACCTTCAGTCGCTTTGTGGTGGGGTTTTGCAATCAGTTTGCCCACGCCGCTGGAGTTGCCGTGTCCGAGCAGCCTGCCAAAGCCTATAACCCATTTTTTATTTATGGAGGAGTAGGCCTTGGAAAAACCCATTTGATGCACGCCATCGGGCATTGCATCAAGGCTCAAACTCCCCAGGCGCGGCTCCTCTATATGTCCTCTGAGCAGTTCATGAACGAGTTGATCAACGCCATCCGCTACGACCAAACCATCCAGTTCAGAGAGAAGTATCGCAGTATCGATGTGCTCTTGATGGATGACGTTCAATTCCTGGCTGGCAAAGAGCGCACCCAGGAGGAATTTTTCCATACCTTTAACGCCTTATATGACTCCCAGAAGCAGATCGTCATGACCAGCGATTGTCCACCTCGGGAGATTCCAACCGTAGAGGAGCGGCTCCACAGTCGTTTTGAATGGGGCTTAATCGCAGATATGCAACCCCCAGATGTGGAGACCAAGATTGCCATTCTCCGCAAGAAGGCGGAATTTGAAAGCATCAACCTGCCTGATGACGTGGCTTATTTCATCGCCACCAATGTCAAGTCGAATGTTCGAGAGCTGGAGGGGGCCCTGGTGCGGCTGGGCGCCTACAGTAGACTGACCGGAAGAGAGATTACGCTTCCCATGGCCGAAGAGGTGCTCAAGAACCTCACCGAAAACAATACTCGTCTTATCTCCATAGATGGGATCCAGAAGGTGGTGGCCGACCATTACTCTTTGGAAGTCTCTGAGCTCAAAGCCAAAGACAATTCGAGGCGGGTGGCTGAGCCCCGTCAAATGGCCATGTTTTTGTGCCGAGAACTGACCAACAGTTCACTACCCCAAATCGGCAAGGAGTTCGGGGGAAAACACCACACAACAGTTCTTCACTCGATCCGTAAAATTGAGAATTTGCGCAAGAGCGATCCAGCACGCAAAAACATTCTGAACAAGCTTATCAACGCCGTCCGATGAGCCCGAGAGAGGGTGAGTGAGTGAACGGATGAGTTCACGACCGCACGAAAGCACGATCCCACAAAAGCACGCACCGACGAAGTCCGAAAAGGAAACAGAGAAACAACTGACTGAGCTGCCGACGGTACCCCAGGACCTGGCTGAATTGGGAGCCCGCATGGCTGAACTAGCGGAAGTCAACGAGGCACTGAAACGCGAACTCGCCAAGCGTAGGCAAGCGGAAGCGGAGCTGGCACGCTACGCCCATTATGATAGCTTGACAAATCTGCCCAACCGCAGACTGTTTCACAGTCATCTGGGACAGGCACTGGAATTGGCACACCGCAACCATCGGAAACTTGCCGTACTGTTCATTGACCTGGATCACTTCAAGTCCATCAATGATACCTGGGGGCACACGGTGGGCGACCGCTTGTTGCAAGGCGTGGCCAAATGGCTGAAGAGTTGTCTGCGTGCCAGCGATGTGGTTGCACGACTTGGTGGGGATGAGTTCATCATATTGCTCCCAGAAATTACCCAGGCGGAAGATGCCATCACGGTTGCCAAGAAACTTATTGGCACCTTAAAAAAACCCTTCCGCATCGAGGGGCGTGAGCTTTTCACCTCGGCCAGTATCGGCATCAGCCTCTATCCCGATGACGGAGACACGCCAGAGACTCTCATGAAGAATGCCGATACGGCCATGTACTGCGTGAAGCAAGAAGGAAGAAACAATCACCGCCTCTTTTCCTCCCATCCGTGAGTGCCTCACTTAGTTTAATCAAAGACCAGGCGTAAAATGGACGAAAAAGACGAAAGAGTTGGCATTTTCCCAAGTTGGAATTGGCTGTATCTGACCGTGATCGTCTATGCGACAGTTATCATTTTGCTGCTTTATCTTCTAACCATCGCTCTTGATCACAGCATTCAATGACTGCTCTGGACTGGTTTATCTTTGCCCTCTACTTCGGTGGCGTGATCGCCTTTGCCATCTTCCAAAGTCGAAAGAACGTGGGCATAGAAGGATACTACCTTGCAAATCGTCGTCTCCCCTGGGGCGCAATAGGGCTCTCGGTCATGGCTACTCAGGCCAGCGCCATCACCTTTATTGGAACGACCGGGCAAGCCTATGACGATGGCATGGAATTCATCCAGGTCTACCTGCCTCTTCCTCTGGCAATGATCGTGTTGTCTGTGTTGTTCGTGCCCTTCTTCTATGGGGCCAAGGTCTATACCGCTTACGAATATCTGGAGAACCGCTTTGATGCCAAGACACGTTCCCTGACCAGCTTTCTGTTTTTGGTCTCACGGGGAATGGCGGCCGGGATCGTGATGTATGCACCGGCGGTAGTGCTCTCTATCATCATGGGCTGGGACGAGACCGTCACCATTGTGATCATGGGAGCGGTGACCATTCTCTACACGATGGTGGGAGGAATCACGGCCGTCATTTGGACGGATGTGGTGCAGATGCTGATGATGTTTGCTGGAATTGGGGTTGCCCTGCTGGTCCTGTTTGCCGAGTTGCCTTCGGAGGTCGGCATGGGAGATGCGATCTACATTGGAGGCATTCAGCAGATGTGGAAGAGCATCGACCTATCCTGGGATCTGAACAACAGATACACCCTCTGGTCAGGTCTCATCGGCGGCTTCTTCCTGGCACTGGCTTACTTTGGATGCGATCAGAGTCAAGTCCAGCGCTATCTAACCGCCAAGTCCCTCAAGCAGAGTCGACTGTCTTTGATCTTTATCGCCTTCCTGAAAGTCCCCATGCAGTTTCTCATACTCTCTATCGGCGTTTTACTCTTTGTTTTCTATCATTTTGAGCGCCCGCCTCTGATCTTCAATCCCGTCGAGACCGCCCTGGTCGAGAGCAGCCAGCAGCGAGACGAATTTGCTCAACTGAGGACCCAACACGAACAGACTCACGATCTCCGAAGGGTCGCCACACTGGATCTCCTGCAAGCACGTCGCAGTGGAGAGGACCTGGGTCCCTGGCAGGATCAAATTCAAGAGTATGACCAGCAGCTGGCCCTTTTGCGAAGGGAATCAAAGGAGCTGGTAGAGGAGGTGCGAGGAGCGTCCTCCAATGATGTGAATTACGTTTTTCCCTCCTTTCTGATCAAGTACGTTCCGGCTGGTGTGCTGGGACTGATGATCGCCGTCATTTTTGCGGCAGCCATGTCTTCACTGGATTCTGAGCTTACGGCCCTCTCCAGCGCTACGATTGTGGATTTTTACCGGCGCTACTGGAAGCGGGACGCCTCTGAGAGACATTATCTGGCCGCCTCCCGGTGGACGACTCTGCTGTGGGGAGTGTTGGCCGGCGGAATGGCTCTTTATGCAGGCCAACTGGGCTCCTTGATCGAGGCCGTCAACCGTGTAGGATCCTACTTTTACGGGTCCCTGCTGGGGGTCTTTCTGCTGGCCTTCCTGGTAAAAAGGGCTAATGGGACAGGAGCATTCTGGGGGCTTTGGGGCGGAATGCTTTCCGTGTTCCTGGTCAGCATCTACACCGATATTTCATTTCTTTACTATAACGTCGTGGGGGCCGTGGTGGTGTTGGTGGTGGGAACCGTCTTCAGCATCCCCCGGACTGAGGCCTGAGGACTATTGTCAGCTGTCAGCTGTCAGTGGTCAGTTGAAACTTGCTATGCTTTCGGTGGGAATCATCGGCCTGCCCAACGTCGGAAAATCCACTTTGTTTAATTTGCTCACAGCAGGTCAAGCCAATGTCTCCAATTACCCCTT
This sequence comes from Acidobacteriota bacterium, assembly GCA_963663035.1. Classification (GTDB taxonomy): domain Bacteria; phylum Acidobacteriota; class UBA6911; order RPQK01; family JADFOI01; genus JADFOI01. The sequence goes on along the minus strand of OY760074.1, from coordinate 3,510,209 downwards.
CACCACTATTGACAGCAACACGGGCATGGTTCCGGTACCCGACGGGCGGCTGGCGGAACTCAATGAAATCCTGGAGCCTGAAGAGTGTACGCCTTGCTTTATCCAGTTCATCGACATTGCCGGACTGGTCGAGGGTGCCAGCCAGGGTGAGGGACTGGGGAACCAGTTCCTGGGGAATATCCGTCAAGTGGATGCCCTGGCCCATGTGGTTCGTTGCTTCCAGGCAGATGAGGTCGCTCATGTTCTGGAGGGCGTGGATCCGGTGCGAGATCTGGAGGTGGTCGAGACCGAGCTGCTGCTGGCTGACCTGGACGTGCTGAATCGCGCCATTGAAAAGCGTCAGCGAATCTGGCAAACCGATCCCCGAGAGTATGCCACGGAAAAGGAACGGTGGCTGCTTTACCGAGCAAAACTGGACGAGGGTATGCCGCTGTCGACAATCGATCTGGACCGAGAAGATCAGCGAGAATTGAAGGGACTGGGTGTGTTAACAGGGAAACCCGTTCTGTACGTGGCCAACCTGTCCGAGAGTGAATCCCAGGGAGGGAATCAGCCCTGTCTGGAGCAGCTCAAGGAGAGCCCAATGTTGCGGCAGCCTTCCGGTACAGAAGTCGTCACCGTGTCGGCCCGGATAGAATGGGAAGTCCAGCAGCTGGATGCGGAGGAGCGGGCTGAATTCATGAAGGAACTGAAAATGACGGAATCTGGTCTTCAGAGACTAGTCAGGAAAGCATTCAAGCTCCTGGGACTTCTGACCTTCTACACCATCGCCAATGAAAAGCTCAGGGCCTGGGAAGTGGAGAGGTCGACTCGGGCGCCTCAGGCCGCCGGAAAGATCCACTCGGACATGGAGCAGGGCTTCATTCGGGCACAAGTCGCCTCTTTTGCGGACCTGTGCCAGCACAGCGGTTTTCAGGAATTGAATCGCCTGGGTCTGGTACGAACCGAAGGAAAGGATTATCAGATCCAAGACGGCGACGTCATCCAATTCTTTTTCAACCCTTAGCCCGCACGAAGGCACGACCGCACCAAGGCACGAATGCACGACAGCAGGCAAAAGGGCGAACCGGATCGAATCAGCGCTCATGAAGAACATGGGGTGCTGGCTTTTTTTTTCGGAACAGTTCGGGCCTTTCGCTATCGCGATTTTCGTTGGATGTGGCTGGGGGCCTTTACCTCCACGACCGGAACCTGGATGCAGCAGGTGGCTGAGGGTTGGCTTGTTTTCAGTATGAGCGGATCCGGGCTCTACCTGGGGCTCACCGCATTTCTGGGACAACTCCCCATCATTCTCTTTTCTCTGGTGGGAGGAGTTCTTGCCGACAGAATCGAGCGGCGCAACTTGCTGTTGTTCTCCCAGTACCTGCAAATGACGACTGCCCTTCTTTTGACCGTGCTGATCTACCTTGATTGGATCCAGATCTGGCATTTCTTTGTGCTGGCTTTTGTAGTGGGCACAGCACAGGCTTTCGGAGGTCCTGCTTACCACTCGCTGATTCCCACTCTGGTCGACAAAAAGGATGTGCCCAATGCCATCGCCTTGAACTCCATTCAGTTCAACCTTGCTCGAGTCTTCGGACCCCTATTGGCAGGAGCAGCCCTTGCTCTGGTAGGACCTGTTTTATGCTTTGCACTCAATGGACTTTCCTTTCTAGCCGTAATTGTCAGCCTTTATCTCATCCGGCCCACCTTCAGGCCACTGAAAACGGATGAATCAGTCCTCAAAGGACTGAAGAAGGGACTGGAGTTCGTCTGGAGCTGCCAAGGGCTTTGGCAGCTCAATCTGTTGGGATTCATCAGCACCTTCTGCGGAATTCCCTTGATGACGCTGCTGCCCATGTATGCAATAGATATATTCCAAGTAGGCTCCACGGGTCTTTCCAGAATGATGACCATCTCGGGAATCGGCTCTGTCCTTGGAGCCCTCATGTTTGCCAGTCTGAAGGACATCAAGTCCCGCGGAAAGCTGACCCTGGGTTTCCAGTTAGCCATGGCTCTGATGATTGCCGGCTTTGCACTGTCGAGAAACCTGTGGCTCAGTTATGTGGCCCTGTTTTTGGCCGGCCTGTGCTTATTGATGCTGTTTACCTCCATCACTTCAATGGTTCAACTCAGCATCACCGAAGAAATGCGCGGCCGCGCGACCAGTATCTATATGCTGGCCTTTCGAGGCGGCATGCCCTTCGGCAGCTTATTGGCCGGCACCCTGGCCTCCCGCTTTTCACCCTCCATGGCCCTCCTCACATTTAGTGCCCTGTTAGGCGCCAGCGCATTGGGCTTTCTCGTCTCCCGAAGCTCGGTGAAAAGGCTGTAGACATCCCCGTCTTCATTGATTGCCCAGGGTCGATTTGATAGAGTAATTGCCAGATTCTACCAATCCACTAAGGAGAGATTATGTCGGAAAGAGTTTTGATTTTTGACACTACCTTGAGAGATGGAGAACAGTCCCCGGGATGTTCCATGAACCTCCAGGAGAAGCTCCAAATGGCGCGACAACTGGAGCGCCTCAATGTGGATATTATCGAAGCTGGTTTTCCTATTGCCTCGGAAGGAGATTTTGAAGCCGTTCAGGCGACCGCAGCCGAGGTGCGCCAGCCCACCATCGCCGCTTTGGCCAGAACCCGCAGACCGGACATTGAACGCGCCTGGGAAGCCGTGAAAAACGCCGGCAAACCGCGCATTCATACCTTTGTTGCAACTTCCGATATTCACCTGGAGTTCAAGCTGCGGAAGTCACGTTCGGAGGTTCTGGAGATGACCATAGAGGCCGTCAAGATTGCTCGTGATCTGTGCTCGGATGTGGAATTTTCTGCCGAAGATGCCACACGCAGCGACATTGATTACCTGGCTGAAGTGTTCGAAGCGGCCATCGAGAACGGGGCTACAACCATCAACATTCCCGACACCGTCGGCTACACTGTACCCCAGGAATATGGACCTTTTGTGAAAGAGCTCATCTCAAAGATTCCCAATCGGGACAAGGCGATTTTCAGCTGCCACTGCCACGACGATTTAGGATTGGCCGTGGCCAACTCCCTGACCGGTGTCGAAAGTGGATGCCGACAGATTGAATGTACCGTCAACGGAATCGGTGAGCGTGCCGGCAATGCCTCCCTCGAGGAGATCGTCATGACACTGCGGACGCGAAAGGATCTACTCCCCTACCACACGGAAATCGTCACCGAGGAGATTCACCGTTCCAGCCGGATGGTCTCAAACCTCACCGGGGCGTTCGTTCAAGCCAACAAGGCCATTGTTGGAAAGAATGCCTTCGCTCACGAAGCAGGAATTCACCAGGACGGAATGCTGAAAAATGCTCTGACCTACGAGATCATGACACCCCAAACAGTGGGAATCATCAGCAGCACTCTGGTCATGGGGAAACACAGCGGGCGGCACGCACTGCTAAAGAAGTATGAGGAATTGGGTTACCAGTTGACGAAAGAGGAACTTGAGCGGGCTTACTTCTTCTTCACCAAGCTGGCTGACCAGAAAAAAGAGGTATACGACGAGGACCTCATCGCCATCGTTCAGGATGGGATCAAGACCATCCCCGATACCTACAAGATCTCTTACGTTCACTCAGAGGGTGGGAACCAGGAACTCTCTTCTGCGATTGTCAGACTGGCGAGACAGGAAGAAACCTTTGTCGCATCCGCGCACGGAGACGGACCCGTGGACGCCACCTGCAAGGCCATTGATCAGATCACAGGCATGCCTGGTCGCCTTCTGGATTACAGCATCAACTCGGTGAGCCGAGGCAAAGACGCGCTGGGAGAGGTCTTCGTCCATGTTTCCTTTAGCGGAAAAAATTACACTGCTAAAGCGGCTAGCGTAGATATAATCGACGCCAGTGCGCGTGCTTATCTCAATGCTGTCAACAAGGCGCTTTACGAGAAGAAGCAGGAAGCAGGACGGGAATCAGAGGTCGTCTCAGAAGAAGAGAAAAAGATAAAACGCAAGGCCACCGGATCCTAGTACGTGCCTAAAACGCTGTTTGAGAAAATCTGGGCCCGGCATGTCGTCCACCAAGAGCCGGGTCAACCCGCGATTCTGTACATCGACTGTCACCTCGTGCATGAGGTCACTTCAGCTCAGGCCTTTGAGGGCTTGCGACTGACTGGACGCAAGGTGCGGCGGCCCGACTTGACCTTTGCAACTGCGGACCACAATGTCCCCACCTGGGACCGTTCTCTTCCAATCACAGACGCCATCTCCAAGCTTCAGATCGAAACGTTGGAAAGAAACTGTGAGGAATTCGCAATCCAGTTGTTCGGCTTGCAGAGCCCCCAGCAGGGAATCGTTCATGTGATCGGACCGGAGTTGGGTATTACTCAGCCGGGCAAGACGGTCGTCTGTGGTGACAGCCACACTTCGACCCATGGGGCCTTTGGCACTCTGGCTTTTGGGGTGGGTACCAGTGAAGTTGAGCATGTGCTAGCGACCCAGTGTTTGCTGCAATCCAAACCCAAAACTCTTCAGATTCAGCTGCACGGCCAACTCCAGCCCGGTGTCACCGCCAAGGATGTCATCCTCTACATTATTCGAACCATTGGGACCGATGGGGGCACCGGTTATGTGATTGAGTACAGGGGAGACGCCATTCGCCGCTTCAGCATGGAAGAGCGCATGACCGTGTGCAACATGTCCATTGAGGCGGGCGCGCGAGCCGGAATGATCTCACCTGACGAGACCACCTATGCCTATCTAGAGGGACGCCCTCATGCACCCAAGGGGAAGGCGTTTCAGAAGGCGGTTGAGCAGTGGAGCATGCTCCCCACAGACGCGGAGGCCTCCTTTGATGAGACGATCGAAATGGAGATCTCTTCTCTTGCACCCCAGGTAAGCTGGGGAACCAATCCGGGAATGGTTTCGGACGTGACGGGAGAAGTGCCTGATCCTGAGTCCTTTGCCGACAAAAAGACCCGCCAGGCGGTGAGCCGCGCCCTGGAGTACATGGGACTGCAGCCGGGCACCCCTATCGCGGAAATCAAGCTGGACCGAGTTTTTATCGGCTCCTGTACCAACGCCCGCATTGAAGACCTGAGAACAGCGGCCCAAATGGTTCAGGGAAGAAAAGTGGCTTCTTCAGTCCAGGCCATGGTGGTGCCGGGATCGCAGCAAGTCAAGCGGCAGGCTGAGGAAGAGGGCCTTGACCAGATTTTCAAAGAAGCGGGGTTTGACTGGCGAGAGTCAGGATGCAGCATGTGCTTGGGAATGAATCCCGACATCCTGAAGCCGGGTGAACACTGCGCTTCCACATCCAACCGTAACTTTGAAGGACGGCAGGGACGCGGGGGACGCACTCATCTGGTGAGCCCGGCTATGGCTGCCGCCGCGGCAATCGAAGGGCACTTCGCAGATATTCGCCAATGGGACAATGATTAACATCTCTACTTGAGTCATGGAGCCATTTACTCAAATCAAGGGACTGGTCGCTACGCTGGACCGCGTCGATGTGGACACCGATCAGATCATACCGAAACAGTTCTTGAAGCGGATCGAGAGAACGGGCTACGGACCGTTTCTGTTCTACGACTGGAGATTAAAAAAAGATGGCTCTCCCAATCCTGATTTTGAATTGAATGATCCCCGCTTCAAGGGCGCTTCCATCCTTCTCACCCGTGATAATTTCGGGTGTGGTTCCTCTCGAGAGCACGCTCCCTGGGCACTTTTGGATTATGGCTTCCGTTCGATTCTCGCTCCTTCCTTTGCGGATATCTTCTATAACAACTGTTTCAAAAACGGCATGCTCCCGGTGAAGCTCTCTCTGGATCAGATAGACGAACTCTTCGAGTGGGTCGGAGCGAATCCCGGTGCCCAACTCACCGTTGATCTGGAGTCACAGACCATCACCGGCGACTCAGCTGTAGAGTATCGCTTTGAGGTGGATCCCTTTCGCCGGGACTGCCTGCTGCAGGGCCTGGATGACATTGAGTTGACGATCCAGTACGAAGACCGGATTCAAGAATACGAGAATAAACAGTGAAGCTCTCGAAGGCTGGACAATGCACTCCTGGAATCTCACTCCCAAGGAAGCCATTCAACTCCAGAAAGATCTGAAAGATCAGGTCAAGACCAATCTCACCCTGAGGCTCCCGCAGTCCATCGCCGGAGTGGATGTCGCCTACCTCCGTGAAGAAAAACAATCCGTGGCTACAGCGGTGGTCGTCTCCTCTGTCGGCTTTGAAACCGTTGAGTCGGCAGTGGCAAAAATGAAGACGCCCTTTCCCTATATTCCCGGCTTACTCAGCTTTCGAGAAGTTCCACCCATTCTAAAGGCCCTGAAAAAGCTCTCCCGCCTTCCCGATCTCATCCTGGTTGACGGACACGGGCGAGCCCATCCGCGCCGTTTCGGCATCGCCTCTCATCTGGGACAGTGGTTAAAACATCCCACCATTGGTATTGGAAAGTCGCGTCTTTGCGGGGAGTTCAGAGAGCCCGGCAACAAGATGGTTGACGGACACGGGCGAGCCCATCCGCGCCGTTTCGGCATCGCCTCTCATCTGCGGGGGTCTTCCACAGATCTTGTTCACAAGGGAGAAGTGATTGGAAAAGTGCTGCGCACGCGGGCTGGAGTCAAGCCAGTGTTCGTCTCGGTGGGGTACGGTCTGCCCCTGGAGGACTGTGTGAGCTGGGCCCTGACCATGACCTCGCGCTTTCGACTACCCGAGCCCATTCGAAGAGCTGATCAATTATGCCGTGAGAGCAAGGTATACTGCTCCAATGACTGAAGAGATTGAGGGAGGTGAGGCTCTCGTTCATCACTCTCAAGAGCTCATCTATCACAGTGTCTATGCACCAGTTGATGTGAGAGAAATGCTGGCCACGGCTGAAACGCGGGGACGCATCCGACGGCTGCCCGTGCCTCACCTCTTTTTTGGGCTCAAGGAGTTGGGCGACGAAGAGCTCTTGAAGCTCCTAACTCATGTCACCGAGGAACAGTGGAGCGGCATTCTTGACCTGGCCTTGTGGTCCGGTGACAAGATGAGCAGCGGGGAGTTTCTGGATCTGGAACGGCACATCGTGAGAGCCGAAGATCCAGTGGCTCGAAAACTCGTTCGCGCAACTGATTCGGACTTGTGGGAATTCATCTTCAAGCAAAAGCTGAAGATCTATCCGCGAGTGGAAGAGGATGAGTTTCAAGCTGAGCCACAGGAAGGAGAATGGCTGGAAACACCCGATAATAACTACCTCATCGTACTGCCCCAGAAACCCGAAGAGGCCCGTCTGCTTCGTGCCATGATTCTGCGTCTTTTTGCGTTAGACCCAAAGTACATCTCTCTCCTGCTGGAGTCGTGTCAGGCTCGGACCTCAATTGAAATAGAGGAAACGGCTTACCAAAGTCGGAAGCGTCGCGTCGAGGAGATGGGTTTTCAGGATTACTTCGACGCCATCGATATTTACACCCTTTTCCCAGCTGACGAAGCCTTACCCAAAAAGAAGCGGGAGCAAATCCTGGAGGTGAGTGCTCTACCGGTCAAGTTACAGGACCAATTGAAAGGGCCTTTACTCCTTTTTCAAGCTTTAGACCTGATCACCTCCCCTCAGGACTCTCAAGCCTTGTTGGAGGAGATTTTCTTTGTCTGCAACAAGGTATTGTCGGCGGACTGTGCTTCGCCGGGGGATCCAGATCGTGTCAAGGAAACGATCGGCAAGGCAATCGCCGGGATCAATCTGGGATTGGACTGGCATTCAAAAGGAAATCTCCAAAGGGCCGCCCAGGATCTTCAGCGTCATTATCTCCAGTCCTTCTTTCAGGTGGGGTACAGTCGTATCATGGACCTGCAAGAAAAGGCCCAGCAATTGAAGGAGTCTTTTATTCCCCTGGATCCCGGTTCGTTTCTGGAGATCTTCATCGAGGAGCTCTTGAGAGAGTATCCGCGGCTGGCTGAGCAGAGCGGGACCAAGATTCAAAAGCGGTTCTTCTGCACCCGCCGCGATCTTGAGAAGGCTGAGCAGCAACTTTCCCCTCCTTGACCCTTCTCAGTGGGTCCTGTAATCTGCCTTTCACGATCTCCTATGTCGCTTTTCAAATTTCTGGGGCTGGGAAAGGAAGAAGAACCGGAGTCGGGATCAAAGGAAACCGAGACCGTTCGCAAGATCACCAAAGCCTTAGATCAAATGGACCCCAAGCAATCTCAATACATAGCCGTCTTCGCCTACACTCTCGGGCGGGTCGCTCACGCCGACCTGGAAATCAGTGAAGAGGAGATCCACGAGATGGAGCGCGCGATCATGGAGCTGGGGCAATTACCCGAGGAACAGGCGATCATTGTGGTTCAGATTGCCAAAACCCAAAATCTCCTCTTTGGCGGAACGGAAAACTATCTGGTGACACGGGAGTTCAACAATATCGCAACAAGGAAGCAGAAACTTGCTTTATTACACTGTCTTTTTGCAGTCTCCTCCACAGACGAGGACATTTCGAGTGAAGAGAACAGGGAAATCCGCCAGATCACGGCCGAGCTCAAGCTGGAACACAAGGATTTCATCGCTGTTCGTTCTGACTACCGGCACCACCTGTCCGTGCTGAAGAAATCGAAGGAGTGAAGAAAGAATTTTAGCCCGCATTTCTCACACCCGCTCTACTGCATCGGCGCAATGATCCGACCTGCCTGCGTTGCTCGACCCGCAAGCGGGTACCCCTCGCGCGCCAGTCGGAGCCGCAGGCTTTAGCCTGCGGGCCCGTGGGCTAAAGCCCACGGCTCTGTTTTCCGGCCCTTCCGCCGCTTCGCGACGAGCTGTTGTGAGAAATGCGGGCTAGGAGGATTCTTTAGGTTGACAGCAGGGGCAGAGATCTCGGAGAAGTTTGAAAGTGTAAATCCCGTCGGAGTGGCCGTCGGTCCAACGGACCCTAAGGCCATATCGACCGACTAACTCAAGAGAGCTGGGAGCAACATCCTCGCCGATCTCCTGAGGTCTGAGAACCTTTCGCCCCGTCCATTCATCCACACATCCGGCACAGGGGCACTTCAGTCGTAGATAACGGGCTGGATAGAGACTTTCGTGTCCACTCTTCCAGAGGATTCGTATGTCGTGATCGCCGGCCCGAGTGATCTCACCGGGAATGGGCCTGGTAGTGTCACCCAAATCACTGCCCCACCATTAAAACGAAACCTTTATATCCTGCTCCGGATCTTGAGACATGTTACGGATACTGATCTGGGCCGCGGTATTCTCGGCCACCTTGATAAAGGCCTTTGCATCTTCTGATTCCGGCTCGGCCAGGACCACTGGCTTTCCAGAATCCGAATGGAGGCGAATCTTGGTGGAAAGCGGAATCTCTCCCAGGAAGGGCAACTGCCTGCGCTCGCTCACCTCACGTGCTCCCCCACTTCCAAAAACATCATCCCGTTGACCGCAATGGCCGCAGATGTAATGGCTCATGTTCTCTACGATTCCGAGAACCGGTGTGTTCAGCTGATCGAACATGGCAATGGCCTTCTCCGCCACGTTCAACGCCACATCCTGCGGGGTTGAAACGATGACTGCACCTGTCAGGGAAACCTTCTGGCACAGGCTTAACTGGATGTCGCCGGTACCCGGCGGCAGATCAATGATCAGATAATCCAATGCTCCCCACTGCACCCCCCCCAGGAACTGGGTCATCATTTTATCGAGCATGGGCCCACGCCAGATTACGGCCTTTTCCTGAGGAAGGAAAAAACCCATGGATATAACTTCCAAATCATATTGAGTGACAGGAATAATTTTTTGATCTGGCCCGGTAACGGGCTTCTCAGAGATACCCAGCAAGGTGGGAATACTGGGTCCATAGACATCAGCGTCCATCAAACCGACGCGGGCACCACTTCGTGCCAGAGCCACCGCCAAGTTGGCGCTGACGGTTGACTTTCCCACTCCTCCTTTGCCACTGGCGACCGGGACAATGTTCTTCACACCAGAGAGAAGCTCCTGCCTCTCCGATGAGGAAGGCCGAACACGCGCTGTCATCTCCACATTGACCTCGTCGATTCCGTCCAGTGCAAGAATCGCCTGCTTTGCCTCTTCTCTCAGCTGATCCTTGACAGGGCAGGCAGGCGTGGTGAGTTCAATGGTAACGGCCGCCGCACCACCGCAGAGCTTGACGTCTTTTACAAAGCCCAATGAAACAATGTCACGACCCAGGTCAGGATCCTTTACACTTTTCAAGGCATCCAGAATATTCTGCTTGTCGGTTTCAGGCACTTCTTCGCTCCTCGATTCATGAATAGGTTAACGTTTGTGGCTTCTCCACCCGTCTATGTGTATCATTCTCGACGTCCCGAGGACAAATGGATGACCAACACCCAGAACGAATCCCCTGATGCGGAAGTAATCTTATACACAGATGGTGCCTGCAGTCGAAATCCCGGACCGGGAGGCTGGGCCTTCATTCTTCGCCACCAACCCACCGGCAAAACCATGGAAGTGAGTGGCTCAAAAGTCCAAACCACGAACAACCAAATGGAATTGCAAGCACTGATCGAAGGGCTGTCATCCCTCAAGCGGCCCACACGAGTGCATGTCGTCACTGACAGCACCTATCTGAAGCAGGGCCTCACCGAGTGGATCCAGGGCTGGAAACTCCGCGGCTGGAAAAGAAAGACCAGCCACGGCCTTAAGCCGGTCAAGAATGTCGACCAGTGGAAACAGTTGGACGAGTTGGCTCAAAGCCACGAGCTCAGTTTCGAACTGGTGCGCGGGCATGTTGGCCACCCCGAAAACGAACGCTGCGATGAACTGGCAGTCAACGCTTATCAAGAGCTTCTGGGCTAAGCGCTCCCTTCCAGCAAATAGAATTAATCCTCTGCATTTGTTAAAGTCCAAATAACCGTCTGGTGGAATTCAAAATGCGCAATTGGCTTCATCTCCTGTCATTTTTCCTGATTTGTCCCACTCTGTTTGCCAGTGATCCGGAGTTAACAGCCGACCTCGTTCACAGGCGAGAATCCGTGATGCAAAAGATGGGTAATCGTGGAATGCTGATTTTCTTGAGCGCCGATCGCCGCCCCTATTCTGGAGATGTTGCCTATGAGTTTCGTCAGGAAAACAACCTTTTTTATCTCACCGGAATCCGTCAGCCTGACACAACACTCGTCTTGATGCCTCAGAATTCCTCCAGCCGCGAGATTCTGTTCCTGTCAGATCGGAACACCCAAAGAGAGGTTTGGGATGGGAAAATGCTGAGTCCTCAGGAGGCTGTGGAAGTGAGCGGTATCCAGACCGTCCGGAGTGCTTCTGAGTTTGATTCTTTTCTGGATTCCACCCTGCAAAATAGTGTGGCTGACGTATTCTTACTGATGGAACCCAAAGCCCGGATTCTCGGCGAGGTGAGGAAGGAGCTTCAATTCGCCGATCGTCTGCGAGAGCGATTCAGTGGAATTCAGATCAAAGATACTTCCCAGATTTTGGCTCAACTTCGAGTGATCAAGTCACCTTATGAGATCAAGCAGCTTCGAGAAGCCATCGACATCACCATCGAAGCACAGATTCAGGCCATGCAGAGCCTCCATCCCGGCCTCTGGGAATACGAAGTCGAAGCCCTGATTGAATACGTGTTCAAGAAGAGAAACTCCTTTGACTGGGCCTTTCCCTCCATTGTCGCATCCGGTCCGAATGCCACAACCCTGCACTATCAAGACAGCCAACGACAAACCCAGGATGGTGAACTCCTACTGATCGATATTGGCGCCGAATACAATTATTACGCCGCTGATATCACGCGAACCATCCCCGTCAACGGAAAGTTCACGCCAGAGCAGACCGCCATTTATCAGCTTGTGCTGACAGCACAAGAAGCTGCAATAGACTGGATCCAACCTGGAGCATCCGTTAAAGCTGTTCATCAAAAGGCAGTGGACGTGCTCAAGGAAGGACTCTTGCGTCTCGGACTCATTACCGATCCAACAAGTCATCAATATCGTGTTTTTACCATCCATGGAATCGGGCACTTTGTCGGGCTGGATGTTCACGACGTGAGCCATGGTGATCGCCTGGAATCCAACATGGTCCTTACTGTCGAACCGGGCATCTACGTCAGAGAAGATTCTGAGCTAAGACTGGCCAACCAGGGAGTCACTGAAAAGGAGCTGGAAAAGATTCGTCCGGCTCTCAGGAAGTTCATGAACATCGGTGTCCGAATTGAAGAGGATGTCCTGGTGACCGAGAACGGCTACCAGGTACTCTCGGAAGGTGCACCCCGTGAGATCCGTGAAATTGAGGCAAGGATGGGGGGGACGCTGACCACTGACCGCTGACAGAAGACACTCCGCTTAGTGATTCTGGAGGACGGGTTGGAGGGCTGATCGTTTGGGGAGAAAGGGAGGGGCCCGGTGCGTACAGCGACCGAGCCCACTACTAGCTACCTTCTTCTCTTCTTGGCGGCCTTCTTCTTGGCAACCTTCTTCTTGGTGGCCTTCTTCTTGGTGGCTTTCTTCTTGGCAACCTTCTTCTTGGTGGCTTTCTTCTTGGTGGCTTTCTTCTTGGTAGCTTTCTTCTTGGTAGCTTTCTTCTTTGCTTTTGCCTTCGCCATACGTTGACTCCTTTCGTATGATCGTATGAAAAGTTTCTTAGCCTATATAACGTGTTGGTATGACATCACAGAGCGCGCTGCGCGCGCCGTTGTCAGTTGTCCGCGGCCCCCGTGCTTGTGTGAGGAAAGTGCCAAAGCTATAATTCCAAGCTTATGTCGGAGGAATTGATCAGGATTCTGGGCTCTGACGGAAAGGTGTTGAAGGGACAGAAGGTCCCCTCCATCAGCGAGAAGAATCTTATCCGCTTGTATCGTGTGATGCTGCTCAATCGTCGAGTCGATGAGCGGATGGTTACACTCCAAAGACAAGGGAGGATTGGTTTCTACGTTGGTTCTGTCGGTGAGGAAGCCTCGATCATTGGAAGCACTTTTGCTCTCAAGCCAAAGGATTGGGTCATTCCCTGCTATCGTGAGTTAGGAGCAGCTTTGCTGCGTGGCTTCTCTCTCCATGAGCTCTTCTGCCAGTTATTTGGTAACGCCGAAGACCAGATCAAGGGCAGGCAGATGCCCAATCACTATGCCTCCTATAAATTGCGCTTTGGTTCCATCTCGAGTCCGGTTGGAAATCAAATACCACATGCCACAGGCATCGGAATGGCTGCTCGACTACAGGGCACTCAGGACCTTGCGCTGGTCTTTTTCGGCGATGGTGCTACCTCAGAGGGGGACTTCCATGTGGCCTTGAATTTCGCCGGTGTTTACAAAGCGGCCACAATATTTTTGTGCCGGAACAACCAATGGGCAATCTCGGTCCCGCGAGAAGTTCAGACCGCTTCACCATCATTCGCCATCAAGGCTACGGCCTACAATATCGAAGGCGTGCAAGTCGACGGCAACGATATCTTGGCCGTCTATGAAGTCACCCGGAAAGCAGCTGAAAAAGCTCGCCAGGGAAAAGGACCGACCCTGATTGAGGCCGTGACTTATCGTCAGGGACCTCACACCACATCCGACGATCCACGAGTTTACCGAGATGACAAAGAAGTAGAGGAGTGGATAAAGAAAGATCCGATTTCTCGTTTCAAGTCCTATCTCATCGGCAAGGGAACTTGGAGTGAAAAAAAGGATGTTGGGTTGGAGGAAGATATCAAAAACGAAATCGACGCGGCCTTGAAAAAGGCTGAGAAAATTGGCCCACCATCCATCGATACGATGTTCGAGGATGTGCTGGACAGCGTCCCCTGGCACCTGGAAGAACAGCGTGAGGAACTTCGCGCTGTATTAGAGAGCGAAGCCTCGCAACAAAAGGACTAGTCAGCTTGCTTCAGGAGCACGATGCGAGCGAGCGCGAAATTAATGCCAACCGTTAACATCATACAGGCCGTCAATGATGCAATGCGCACTGAAATGAAGCGCGACGACCGGGTCATCATTCTGGGCGAAGATGTGGGAAAGTTCGGTGGCGTCTTCCGCGCCACTCAAGGACTCTTAGATGAATTCGGTCCGGATCGGGTCTTTGACACACCACTGGCCGAAGCCGGGATTGTTGGGAGTGCCCTCGGCATGGCGCTATACGGACTGCGTCCGGTGCCGGAGATTCAGTTTGTTGACTTCATTTACCCCGCTTTTGACCAGATCGTCAATGAAGTCGCTAAGATGCGCTATCGATCAGGTGGGCAGTACACCTGTCCCATGGTGATTCGAAGCCCCTGCGGAGGCGGGATCAAAGGCGGTCATTACCACTCGCAGAGTCCAGAAGCTTATTTCATCCATACCGCAGGACTGAAAGTCGTGATGCCTTCCAATCCTTACGATGCCAAAGGCTTGCTGATTGCTTCGATCCGGGATAACAATCCCGTCATATTCTTGGAACCCAAGCGCCTCTACAGAGCGGTACGAGGTGAGGTGCCCGAGGGAGAATACGTCATCGAACTGGGCAAGGCGACGGTGCCTCGAGACGGAAAAGACATCACCATCGTGACCTATGGGGCAATGGTGCCGGTGACGGTAGAAGCTGCTGAGAAGGCTGCCCAGGAGGACCAGATTTCCGTAGAAGTCATCGACCTGCGCACGCTACTGCCTTACGATATCGAATCCATCATTGCATCGGTCAAGAAGACGGGCAGGGTAGTCATCGTCCATGAGGCTCCCAGGACATGCGGCTTCGGAGCAGAGCTGGCGGCAACCATCAGTGAAAAGGCTCTCCTTCATCTTCAAGCGCCTATTCTGAGGGTAACCGGCTTTGACACTCCCGTCCCCTATGTCTTTGAGCCGGAATATCTACCCAATGAGAAACGCATCCGAAAAGCGCTCAGAGACAGCATGGATTTCTGAACTCCACTATCGCTATGGCTTTTGAATTCAAGTTTCCTGACATCGGGGAAGGCATCGTGGAGGGAGAAATCGTGCGTTGGCTGGTCCAGGAGGGAGAGTCTATTGAAGAGGATCAGCCCATTGTGGAAGTGTTGACTGATAAAGCCACAGTGGAAATTCCCTCTCCATTAAAGGGCAAGATCGCCAGGCGGATCGGAGAAGAGGGAGACCTGATCGAAGTGGGAGCAACTCTGGTGGTCATCGAGAAAGAAGGAGACGAGGAGGAAAGGGCGGCAATCGAGGAAAGCATTCAGGCTCAGTTGGCGAAACCTCGAGCCGGGGCCCCCACAGACATGTCTGCTCCCAAGCAGGGCAAACAGCCTGCCCAAGGTGCAGTGCTGGCCACGCCAGCAGTTCGTGCTCTTGCCCGTCAGATGGGGGTTGATCTCAGTAAGATTCGAGGCAGCGGACGAGGTGGAAAGGTGACCAGGGAGGATCTCGAGGCTCTGAAGGGGCCGGCAGGGGACACCCAGCCCACCGGGGCGATAGATGTGCCTTCAGGTGGTGAAGTGGAGACCATTCCCTATCGTGGAGTTCGCAAAAAGATGGGCGAACATCTGGTGAACTCCCAAAAAACAGCTGCTCACTTCACCTATGTAGAGGAACTGGACGCAACAGAACTGGTGCGTTTGCGCAAACAGCTTCTTCAATCAAGCCAAGGCAAGAAAGTACGTCTGACCTATCTTCCCTTCTTCATGAAGGCCGCAGTCAGCGGACTGAGGGAGTTTCCCCTACTCAATTCCTCTCTTGATGAAGAACAGGGAGTCATTCAGCTCAAGAAATATTACAACATCGGAATCGCCACCAACACTCCCAACGGGTTGATCGTTCCCGTGGTGAAGGAGGTGGATAAGAAAGACCTGCTTCAGCTTGCCCAGGAAATCGCCCAGCTTTCCAAGGCCGCTGTGGAGGGCAAAACCAGGCTCGAGGATTTGAAGGCGGGAACCTTCACCATCACGAGTTTGGGAGCGCTGGGAGGAGTCCTGGCCATTCCCATCATCCATTACCCTGAAGTTGCAATTCTCGCACTACACAAGATTTCCGAGAAGCCTGTCGTGCGGGATGGCCAAATCGTCGTGCGCAAAATGATGAATCTGAGTCTTTCTTCAGACCACCGGGTTGTGGACGGAACTCTGGCTGCTCAATTTCTGCATCACATCATTCCCCTCCTTGAAGACCCTGAGTGCCTCATAGAGAAGAGTTAAAAGAGCTTCATTTGTCCCTGGCTGAGCTGGGAGTCCGTTTGCAGGGAAGAGACAGAGACACCGACCAGACGAATCCTGCGTTCCGGGTCACGAAACTTCCGCAGCAACTTCCGGACCATGGAATAGATATCTGACCCACTGTCCAGCGCTTCCCGCAGGGTGGTTTGCCGGGTGATGGTGGTGAAATCCGAGTAACGCAGTTTAAGAGTGACTGTCTTGCCGGACAGTCCTCTTTGACACAGCCGTTGGGAGACACGGCTGCTGAGGCCTTCTAGAGCGTGTTCGAGAGTTTCGTTCTCCCAGGCATCCTCAGCAAAAGTGGTTTCGTGCCCAATGGATTTAGCCTCCCGATTCTGCACCACGGGCCGATCGTCAAGGCCATTGGACAAGCGCCACAAGTGCACCCAAAATTTTCCAAAACGCTCTACCAACGCTCGTTTGTCGTAATGGCGAAGCTGCAAAATGGTCCTGATTTCCATCTCAGAGAGTTTTGTTTCAGTTTTTGGTCCCACGCCCCAAAGGCGCGAAATAGGAAGAGGATCGAGAAAACTTTGCACCTGATCCAGGCACACCAGGACTAAGCCATCGGGTTTCTCGAGGTCTGAGGCAATCTTGGCAACGAACTTGCTGGGAGCGATCCCAACGGATGAGGTGAGGTGTTGGGTCTGGACAATTTCAGCTTTCAAAGACTGGGCGAGTTCAAGGGCTGTTGCAGGGTCCTTCACCTGGTGAGACATGTCGAGAAAGGCCTCGTCAATACTGAGGGGCTCCACCAGATCAGAGAAGGAACGAAAGATGGTCCGGATTTCACGGCTCACCTGGGTATATTTTTTGAAATCAGGCCGTAAATAAATTCCAGTTGGGCACAATCGAAAAGCCTGGCTGATCGGCATTGCGGAATGGATTCCGAAGGTTCGTGCCACGTAGGAACAGGCGGCCACGACTCCTCGACCTTTCCCCTCTTGAGGATCCGCTCCCACAACCACCGCTTTACCCCGGTACTCTGGGTGCTCACGCTGCTCAACGGACGAGTAAAAGGCGTCCATATCAACGTGAAAAATGGTTCGATTCCAGCTAGTGTCCCGTCCCATGAATACCTTGCCGTTTGTGGCGAGCGCGACGGCGTCGAGTTCGCGAAGCGACGACAACGCGATGTCTGTGTGCATCGCGGAGGAGGAGCGACAAAGAAATTGATGCCGTCCCGCCGCCACCCTTCGGGCTGATGGGGGTTGCGGGCGGTCTCTGCGTCGCTCGTCGTCGCCGATGTCCCTGCATCACCTCCTCCTCGCTCCTTGATCTCCCCTCCCAAGCCCCATCAGCAAATGTCTGGGTATAAATGGGACGGGACACTAGAGTTCTGTCGAGACAACGTCTCAGTGTATGATAACGAGACCGTCGACATCAAAGGCCTACATTATGCCCCCTGATCCAGAAGAGAGAACTCCCTTAAGCGAACTTTCCGAAGAAGAAAACCTGTTTAAAGAGAGTGTGGCGAACTTCTCTCTGCACGAGATTCGCCCTCACGTCATGAGGATGGATGAGCAGGAAGAGATCGATTCGGAAATCATCAAGAAATGTTTCCAGCTCGGACTCATGGGGATCGGAATCCCCACTTCTCTGGGCGGCTCTGAATCAACGTTCTTCATGTCCGTTGTAGCCGTTGAAGAACTGAGTCGGGTGGATGCCTCTGTGGGAGTGATGGTGGACGTGCAAAACACCCTGGTCAACAACGCCATCCTTGGCTGGGGATCGGCGGAACAAAAGAAACGTTATCTTCCCCGTTTGGCTTCAGAATGGGTGGGAGCGTATGCCCTTTCGGAAGCCAGCTCGGGTAGCGACGCCTTCTCACTGCGCACGAGAGCCGAGAGACATAAGGACAGATTCCTTCTCAACGGTCACAAACTGTGGGTCACAAACGGATCGGAAGCTTCACTTTTTATTGTCTTTGCCAACGCCGCACCGGAAAAGGGTTATAAGGGGATCACAGCTTTTCTGGTCGAGCGCGGCTTTGAAGGCTTCTCGGTTGGAAAAAAGGAGAAGAAACTGGGGATTCGAGCTTCCTCCACCTGCGAGCTCATCCTGGAGGACTGTGAGATCCCACTATCCAATGTCTTGGGGGAGGTTGGAAAGGGCTACAAGGTGGCCATGGAGAGCCTCAACGAAGGTCGAATCGGAATCGGGGCCCAGATGATCGGATTGACTCGAGGAGCATTTGAATATGCAGTCGAATATTCCCAGGAACGTGAGGCCTTCGGTAAACCCATTGCCAGTTTTCAGGGCATCCAGTTCCCTCTTGCCAAGATGGCGACCGAATTGGAAGCCGCCCAATTGTTGGTCCACAACGCGGCGCGGCTCAAAGATGCGGGAAAAGATTTTATTAAACAGGCGGCCATGGCTAAATACTTCAGTTCCTGGGTAGCAGAAAGAGTCACTTCCCAAGTGATAGATATCTTTGGCGGTTATGGTTACACCAAGGAGTATCCTGTGGAAAAATATTTTCGGGACGCCAAGGTCGGAAAGATTTACGAGGGAACCTCAAACATCCAGCTGGCCACCATTGCCAAGCTTCTGCTTAAATAACAATGCTGCGGCTGCCCATTCCCGTCACGGAATTCGCCCCTCGTCTTCTAGGGTGGTACCGGGACAACAAGCGCGACCTTCCCTGGCGCAATGATCCTGATCCTTATCGAGTGTGGGTTTCCGAAGTCATGCTCCAGCAGACGCAGGTCAAGACCGTAGTGCCTTACTTCGAAGAATTCCTGAGAAGCTACCCAACCGTAGAAGATCTGGCCAAAGCAGAAGAAAGCGAAATTCTCTCTTCCTGGTCCGGCTTGGGATATTACAGGCGGGCACGAAACCTCCATAGAGCCGCGCAGATGGTCTGTGAACGACATGGTGGAGAATTCCCTAGCGACCTCAGCCAGGCCCTGGAGCTGCCCGGCATCGGAGACTACACGGCCGGGGCAATCCTTTCTCTCGCACATGGAGAACCTCTCCCCATCCTGGACGGCAACATCACCCGATTTTTCACTCGCTATCTCAAGATCGAAGACGATCTTGAGCGCACCATCGTGGGGAAGCTGCGGAAATTTCTTGCCCAGCTTGTCAATGAAGCCTCTGTTACGAAAAATATCCGCGATTTTAACCAGGCTCTGATGGAAATCGGGTCCCTGGTGTGTAAGCCTCGCAACCCTCTGTGCGCTTCATGCCCACTCACCGAAAGCTGCATGGCCAACAAAGCAGGGCTTCAGGAGACTCTCCCTCGACCACGGACCCGGCCTTCTGTCCAGGAGTTTCACCATACCGTCGCCTTGATTGCCAAAGGCGAAAAATATCTGCTCACCCAAAACTGGGATGAAACTTTCCTGAGAGGATTCTGGGAGTTTCCCCGGGTCCAGGGACAACCGACTCCCCATCTGGCAGAAACTTTTCTGAAGACTCACGGGTTGGATCTAAAGGTCAGGAAGAGAGCTGCCCCCGTGACCCATCAGATTACCTTTCGGAAGCTGAACTTTCATCCCGTTTTGGTCTCCCTCAAAAGTCCGGCACCCCGCCCAAGATTCACCTGGACGAGACCGGGTGAGAAAGGTTATCCTGTTTCCTCGTATATCAAGAAAATACTAAGAAGTCTCAAGTCCCTCTAACCTGGCAGGATGAACGTGGCAAAGCTAAGTGTAAGGTTCTTCGTACTACCGATTCTGGCGATTTCTCTAGCCTCCAGCTCGAGCTGGGCTCAGCGAGGAGGCGGTCCACCACAACGCATCCCCGATCCTCAAACCATTCACCTGGAGGGAGGATCGCGAGTAGAATTTCACGAGTTTTCCTCCGCTGAACTGGGAGGGCAGGGAGAATACAGTATCTTCTTCCCCCCAGCCTACGACAAGGAAACCAATAGGCGATTTCCGGTCATCTATTTTCTTCATGGACTGAATAATGACCATACCAGCTGGGCAGTGGCAAGGTATGGGAACATCCCTTCGCTCATTGAAAACCTGCTCCTCGAGGGAAACCTCCCACAATTCCTGATGGTCCATCCCAAGGGAGGAAACAGTTTTTACACAGATTCTCTGGACGGAACCAAGAAGACGGAGCAATTCATTTACAAGGACCTGATTCAAGAGGTCGAAAAGAAATTTCGCGTTGACACTGGGCGAGAGAACCGCGCTATCGCTGGGACCTCCATGGGAGGGTATGGGGCATTGAAAATCGCCATGAAACAACCTGAGCTATTCAGCTCGGTCATGGCTGGCTCACCGATTGTACTTTTGGGTGAGGATCCCTCCGAGCTAGTCCTTAACTCTCCATCGCGGAGAGCGGAGTTCTTCGTCCAATTATTTAAGCCCGTTTTCGGGATGCCGTTTGATCGTGATCATTGGCTCGACAACAGTGTGGAGTTGTTAGCCCGCGAAAGTGACCTGAAGGATTTGAAGGTTTATTTCTCCTACGGTACGGCCGACCGCTACCTGGATGCCTTCCCCATGGAGAAGGGTCTCCAGACAATTGACCAGACCCTGACCGAAAGAGGAATTTCACACGTCTTCCGAGTTTTCGACGGAGAACCTCACGGGTGGGTCCTGATCAGGGATCACTTGAAAGAAGAACTTGAGTTCCTCACCCAAACATTCTAAACGCTGACCGGTGAAACGCTGACCACTGACCCGCGCTCAGGGAACCAGGATTACTTTTCCGAATTGCTTTTGCTGTTGAAGATACTGCAAAGCGTCTTTTCCCTCCGAGAGAGCAAATTCCTTATCGATGACGGGTTTCAGCTTCCCCTCTCCTAAAAGCGCGACGATTTCCTGGTGCTCCTTTCGGTTGCTCATGGTGGAGCCGAGAATGTCGACCTGCTTCCAGAAAATCAGGCGAATTTCGGTTTCAGGATTGCTTCCCGAGGTGGCTCCACAGGTGACGATCTTCCCTCCTTTCTTGACCAGCTGGAGGCTTTGGACCCATGTTGAATCTCCCACGCTGTCTACGACAACGTCCACCCCTCGCTTTCCTGTCACTCCGAGCACTTCCTGGAGCACATCTGTTTTGGTGTAGTTGTACCCGAAGTCAGCGCCCATCTCTCGAGCATGCTTCAACTTCTCATCACTGGAGGAACTGACAAAGACCCTGC
Organism: Acidobacteriota bacterium; assembly: GCA_963663035.1. Classification (GTDB taxonomy): domain Bacteria; phylum Acidobacteriota; class UBA6911; order RPQK01; family JADFOI01; genus JADFOI01. The sequence continues at coordinate 3,489,055 of OY760074.1, read as the reverse complement.
CGCCCAAGAGCTTGACGATCTGCAGTGCTGCAGAAGAGACTCCACCTCCGATTCCATGGATGAAAACATCTTCTCCCGGCTGAAGTCGTGCTCGGTTTTTGAGCATGCGCCAGGCCGTTTGAAACACCAGCGAAAAGGCAGCTGCCTCCTGGAAGGAGACACTTTCCGGAATTTTCTCCAGATTGGCTTCCGGGACCACCAGACACTCGGCATGGGTCCCGCTGAGCTGTCCTCCCAGAAGCTGCAGATCGACACAACGGCTCTCTTCACCCTGAATACAAAATTCGCACTTGCCACAGGACAGGACGGCGTTGAGCAGGACCCGCTCGCCCTCAGAAAAACGACTCACTCCCTGTCCAGTGGCTTCCACCACTCCAGCCCCGTCCGAACCGAGAATGTGCGGCATCTTCAAACTTCGGCCGGGAAGTCCCCTTACTGTATGCAGATCTAAATGATTCAAGGAGGTGGCTTGGATTCTCACCCGAACACAGCCCGGCTGCATCGCAGGATCGTCGATCTCCTCGAATCGTACTTGCTCCAAGTCCCCGTGCTGGCGAATCAGGAGTGCTTTCATAGACGCGGACTAGCCCGCAGTATGCATAGGTTTTCGTAGCGAAGTGGCGCAAGCGCCGCGATGACAAGGCGTGCGACCCGCAAGCGGGTACCCCAAGCCCCCGCAGACGTACTCTTGCAGTACGTCGAGGAACGCAAGGAAACACAACGCAGTCAGCGCGGATGATTGCGACACTGCAGCAGAAAATTTATGCATAATGCGGGCTAACCTTTGGCTTCTTGGAGTTTCTTGGTCAAGGCTGGGACAATCTCGAACAGGTCCCCAACAATTCCGTAGGTGGCAATATTGAAAATGGGAGCATTGGGATCGGTATTGATGGCTACGATGCAATCAGAGTTCTTCATTCCCACGATGTGTTGAATGGCGCCGGAAATACCACAAGCCACATAGAGGCGAGGAGTTACGGTCTGTCCTGAGCTCCCGATCTGGCGGTCCCGAGTCAACCACTCACTGTCGACCACGGGACGGCTAGCTGCAATTTCCGCCCCCAGCACCTCTGCCAGTTCCTCAATGATTTTCAGATTTTCCGCTTTCTTGATGCCGCGCCCCACCGCCACGATCAATTCTGCCTGGGAAAGATCCACTTTTCCCTTGGTGGCTTCGAAAGCCTCCAGGGGCTTGCGACGAAGCTCCACAGCCGACAGATCTACAGAGCGCTCTACAACTTGGGCGCTTCCCTCCGTTAGATCATCCACACTTGTCGCTCCCACCTGCATGGTCACAATCCATGGATGCTCGGATCGGATCTGCACCTCCGCGTTGAGCCTATTCCTGAACATCTGACGAACGAAGATGAAGCTGTCCGCTTCCTTGCGGTAACCGATACAATCGGTCACCAATCCTTTACTGATGACTGCCGCCAATTTAGGCGCCAAATCAATGTTCTGGTAAATATGCGCCATGAGCAAAAGATAGGGCTGGTCTTCAGTGAGGATCTGGCTGAGGGCTTGGCAATAAACATCCGGATCATAGTCTGCTAACTTCTGGTCCTCGACCAGCAAAACAGACTCGACCTTCTGACTGGCAATCCGTTCAGCCAGAGGCTGGATTTTATGGCCGAGGAGTAGAGCATGGAGTGAGCAACCGGCCTCCTCAGCCATCCTCTGGCCAAGAGTCAGGCTCTCCAGTGAAGGGACACGGATCTCACCATTTCCGTGATCGATCAAGACGTAGATTTTCACAGCACCTTGGCTTCTTTTCGCAGCCTCTCCACCAATTCTTCAACCACTGTTTCAGGAGCCCCTTGCAGAATTTCGGCCTTCTTCTCGGCTTCGGGAAAATAGACTTTGAGCACCTCAATCTCGGGGAGAGAGCTCAGGTCTACCTTGAGCTCGCTCAACTCGATGTTTCGCAGTTCTTTTTTCTTAGCCTGCATAATGCCTTTCAAAGAGGCATAGCGGATCTGGGAGATTCCCGCCTGAATGGTCAACACTGCCGGCATTGGCAGTTCCACCCGCTGGAACCAGCCACTCTCCATCTCTCGCAGCGCCTTGACTGTCTTTTGGGCGGGGTCTACCCCAATCTCCATCACGATAGTGGCGTGAGGGAGCCCCAGGAATTCGGCCAATAGAACACCGGTCTGCGCATAGCTCCAATCGTCCGACTGTGTCCCCGTCAGAATCAGGTCATACTCCTCCTGCTTGAGGACTTCGGCCAAAACCTTGGCCACCGCATGTGGAGTCGTGAGTTTTCCCTCCTCGTCCTTGACCAGAATTCCACGATCGGCTCCCATGGCCAAGCCTTTCCTTATGGATTTCTCGGCCCTTTGCGGACCCAGTGTGAGGATGATCACCTCTCCGCCGTGTTTCTCCCGGAGTCTTAGGGACTCTTCCAGCGAGTACTCGTCACACTCACTGATTTCGAAGGTGAGATCGGAATCCCGGATTCCAGTGCCCTGGGCATTGATTTCGTAGCGGGTGTCTCGAGCGGGGACTTCTTTTAAACAGGTAACGAGCTTCATTTCTTAAAAAGGTCTTCAAATGCATCTCGGGCATCCTTCGGCTTTTCTGATCCGGATGTGGTGATCTTTTCTACTGTGATCCGGGCTTGGAAAAACTGGCAATCATTTCTGACATTCTTGCGGGGAATCCTTTCAGGAATCGGCTGGGAGCATTCAAAGCGGCGGGCCGGATCTAAATAGACGCAGTTTTTGCAGGTGTACAGGTCGGCACTGCACTTTGGACATTGGCTGGAGGGCTCGATTTCGGTGAAACTCTGGGAGAGTTGGACTCCACAGATGGCACACCGTCTGACTTCATGAAAGCCAGGCATACGAGGCGACCGAGGTCCCTCACGTGAGGGCTTCGGTTGCGAGTGCCGGTTTTCCTGCCCGCCGCCATCGCTGTCCTTATACCCTCGCTGCCGATACTTTTGAGCCATGTTCTCACTGCATGAGGAGGGGTGACCCGTGAAAAGAGGAAAGCGCGTTCTCTCTTTTTATGATGGTCGATAATGCAAAGCAGCTGTTATTAAAGCTGTGCGCATGCCGCTTTTACCCCGGCGATGTCAATGGCATCCCGTCCCGAATCGATGTGGCGAATAATGCCCTCTTTGTCAATGACGAAGGTGGTCCTGCGAGAAGTCCCTCTCTCTTCGTCCAGGACTCCGTACAGGCTGCTCACCTCTCTCTTAAAGTCACTCAACATTGTGAATTCAACGCCCATCTCCTCAGCAAACTTTTTCTGACTGGGCCGAGCATCAACACTCAGTGCAAGGATTTCCGTATCTTCCGCTTCAAAGAAGTCGATATCAGACTGATATCGTTGCAACTCGGTCCTTCAGCCTCCGGTAAAAGCAAGAACATAAAAGGCGAGTGCCACATTCTTTTGGCCGGAGAAAGCACTCAAGCTCACCGCATTGCCGTTTTGATCTTGCAATTCGAAGTCGGGCGCCTTGTCTCCGACTTTCAAGTTGGTCGACTGAGACCAGGCGAACGGGGAAAGTAAAAGAGTTGAAAAGAGCACGGTTAGAAGTTTCATGAGCCTCATTTTAGCCAGAAACCCTGCAGGTTTCAAGTAGGCAAGCGCCGGCAGGGCAGCTGATTTCTCCCCTGCCGTAAGGGCCTGGTGACTAGCCCGCGTCCGATTTCACCATGAGATGTTCTCATGCTATGGTATTGATTCACGACACCATCATGAAAATTTATACCCGGAAGGGAGACCAGGGCCACACTTCGCTTTTCAGCGGGGAACGGGTGGAAAAGGACTTGCCCCGGGTGGCCGCCTACGGCACCCTCGACGAATTGAATTCCGTGTTGGGAAGTGCCCTCTCTTTTTCTCAAAATAAAAAGGTCAGGAAGATTCTCTTATCCCTTCAGCATAAGCTTTTCGAAGCGGGAGCCGATCTCGCAACCACTTCCAGTCAGAAACGTCGGATCTATCGCATAGAGGAGACCGACTGGCGCCAGCTGGAGACCATCATCGATGAGCTTCAAGGCGAGATCCCCTCCCTGAAAAATTTCATTCTCCCGGGCGGATCTTCTGGTGCAGCTCTGATCCACCTTGGGCGGGTGATCTGCCGACGAGCTGAACGCGAATTGGTGGCTCTGATGAAGCTCGATCAGGATGTGAACTCTGAACTGTTGATCTATCTGAACCGATTGTCCGATCTTCTGTTTGTCATGGCCCGATATGAGAACATTCTTGAAGGAGGCAAGGAGGAAATCTGGCAAAAGCAGGATTGAAAGCAAGGGAGAGCTGTTCGAGCTGTCGCGGCTCGGGCTGGATGGTGAGGACCGAGGACTCAGTGGAGGCAGTGGTGCCGTGTCCGGACTGCCGTCCTAAAGAAGGGCTAAAAAAACTCTTCGAGAGGGCCGCGATCCCGCCCCGATACTTTGATCGGGGTTTTGAAGAGTACTCCTGGCACAGCAAGCGGCAGGAAAGAGCCCAGCTGCGTGCCATTGAATACGTCAATGCCTTTCCCAAGGTCCCTCGAGGCCTTTTGTTTTCCGGACCGTGTGGGGTGGGAAAAACGCACCTCTCGGTGGCGATTCTCAAGACCTTGATTCAGGAAAAGAACGTTAGCGCCCGATTCGTAGACGAGGCAGAACTGCTCAGACGGCTTCAATATTCCTACGGCCCCAATTCTCCAGAAACTGAAAGAGAGGTCATGCTCCCGCTCTCAGAGGTGCCCCTGCTGGTCTGGGACGACTTGGGTACGGGACGACCGACTGAATGGGTTCGTGAAACCATTCGAACGGTGATCAATCACCGCTACACCTATAACAAACAGACCATTCTTTCGACCAACTGGCCGTTGAAACCTCAGAAAAGCAAATCGCCGAAGTCGAGAGTCGCTTCAGACCCCATGCAAAACACTCTGGTTGAAAGAATCGGGAAACGCCTCTTTTCTCGAATCATGGAAATGTGTGAAATCATCGAAATTGACGGTCCGGATGCCCGCACTGAAATTCACAAGGCTGGGCTGGACTTCGAGGAGCAAACCAGAGGAACCCAAGTCACTGCTCCCAAAGGCCTTATGAGCTGCCCCAAGTGCACGGCCAAGGACATCGAGCAACTCGATTTTTCCAGGCCACGCAAGTCCGGTGAGGACCAGTTTATCGAGATATCCTGCCGGTGTCAGAAGTGCAGCGAACAGTTCCTGGCACGCTTCTTCCCCAAAACTACTCAGGTGACCTACCCAGTGGATCCCTAGCCTGCAGGGCTTCCTGGGGATATTGTTTGTTGACTCTCCAGGATGCCCTTTTTCTCGTCCACAAAGTACAAAAGAACCCACCCAAGGATCAAGAAGCAAAGAACAGAGCCGACTCCATAGCGAGGCGAACCGGTCAGATCGGTGATCAGGCCAAAGAGTGCCGGTCCGAAGATCGCAGCAAACTTTCCGCCAGCTGCGAAAAAGCCAAAGAACTCGCCACTGTGCTCAGAGGGAGTGAACTGAGCAAGCAGCGAGCGTGAACAGGCCTGAATTCCCCCCAGCGCGAAACCGATGATCACTGCCAGGACCCAGAACTGCCAACTCTGATCGATCACGAGGGCGTAAAGAATCGCTCCCGTCCAGATCAACAGTGTGATGTGGATTGCGCTCTTGGTCATCATTCGATCTCCCAGGTATCCGAAAAGCAGCGCTCCGAAAAAGGCAACGAACTGGATGAGAATAAAACTCAGAATCAGCTCATTCTGAGACATACCCAGCACCTCGGCTCCAAACACAGCTGCAATGAGAATGACCGTCTGAACGCCATCGTTGTAGATCAGGAAGGCCACCAGAAATTTGACCAGTTCCCGAAACTGATGGATCTTTCGAAAGGTTTTCAAGAGGCGCTGGAAGCCGACTTTCAGATAACTGGTTCCCGGAGGAAGTTCTTGGCCCTGGGCACGCTCGCGGAGCCACAGAAAGGTGGGGATGGAAAAGATCCCCCACCAGGCAGCGACCAGCACCAAGGAGACACGAATCGGAATGTAATCGGAGCCCGCAAGTCCAAACCAATCCGGCCTTCTGATCAAGCCCAGACAAAGGATCAGACACAACAATCCTCCCACATACCCAAGTGCCCAGCCAAAGCCGCTGACTCTCCCCATCCTCTCGGAAGTCGTGATCTCCGGAAGAAAGCCGTTGTAAAAGGTCAGGCTGGCTTCCATGCCCATGTTGGATAGAATGTAGAAGGCGACGGCCAGCCAGATCTCTCCGGGGCCCGCCAGAGAGAGAAGGGCAGTAGCAAAGACACCCGCATAGCAAAAGAAGAAAAGAAATCTCTTTTTAGACCCTTTGAAATCGGCGATAGCACCTAAGACGGGTGCACTCAGCGCCACCAGAAGCATCGAGGTGGAGGCGGCATAGCCCCAGATTGCCGAGCCGCTGACCTGCATGCCCAGGAAGGAGAAACCGTCAGGCCCCACCACGACCTGTACGAAGTAAACATTGAAGATGACGACTATAGCTGTGGAGTAAGCAGAGTTGGCGAAATCGTAGAACGCCCAGCCCCATATCTCCCTTGAATGGTTCATTTCTTCAACGGCTTGGAGGGTCTCATCTCGATCCGGCTGGTGAGACACCGAGGATGACGCTTGAGAGTCTCAATAACGACCTCAGCCACATCTGAAGGAGAGAGCTTCCAGGAACTCTCGCCTGTTGTGGGATGGCTGAAGTCAGTCTCCACGCTGCCTGGCATGAGGTGGGCGACACGGATATCGTCGTATCGAGTCTCCTGCATAAGCGCCTCGCTGAAACCCACCAGACCAAACTTGGAAGCATTGTATGCAGCTCCCTGGGGGAAGGCATTTGTCCCAGCCAAACTGCCAATATTGATAATGAAGCCCCCTCCATTTTTTTTCAACTCAGGGATAGCGAAGTGGCAGCCAAAGAAAACTCCGTCCAGATTTGTGGCCAGCAGATCCCGCCACTCCTGAGGCGACATCTCCTCAACGGTCCTGAAGATGCCGATTCCCGCGTTATTGACCAGGATATCGATTGCGCCGAATTGTTCAACACAATGCTGAATCAGGTCACGAACCTGGTTTCCATCCCGCACATCGCAGGCCTTTCCGCTGACCTTGCCCTTCCCCAACTGATTGAGACTCTCGAGGGTTTGCTGGATATCGTCCTGGTGGCGAGAGCTGATCACCACCTCTGCCCCCTCCTCAACAAGAGACTGAGCGATGGCCAATCCAATTCCTTTGGTGCTTCCAGTGACAACGGCTTTTTTACCTTCCAGGTTCATCTGCTTCAGTATCTCCTTTCAAGTCTTTCATCATCTCGGGCAAACGTTCATACAGGTTCCTGGTTTGACGCGGAGGGTGGTTTGCCATGGAGTATGCAGTAATGAGAGGAAGCGCCACCGTAGAATCCATATAGCACACGACAGCATCGGGCAAGCCATCGACATCCACCTTTCCCCAGGTCACGGCCTCTTCAGGCGTCGCACCCGATAGTCCGCCGCTATCGGGCCGTGCATCCGTCACCTGTAAATAGTAATCATGACCTCTTCCCTTGATTCCCAGGACTTCTTGTAAGTGGGGCTCCGTCTGCAGGAGAAAATTCTTGGGGGAACCCCCTCCCAGGATAAACACTGCACTTTTTCCTCCCCGCCTCTTGGCATCCAGAACGATGGCTGCCGTCTCATTGACGTCGCGTGAAACATCCAGAAACAGTTGGTTTCCTTCAAGAGCTTCAGCAGCGATGTTCATCCCGATGGAACTGTCCCCCGGTGAAGGAGTGTAAACGGGCACTTGGTACTGAGCAGCGGCAGCCAGCAGGGACTTACCCGTTGTTTTCCCTATCTGCTCTCTCTGGGCCAGGTACCTACCAATCTGGTGGTGAAACTCCGCACTACTCATTCTTTTCTGAAATTCCGGCGCTCGAATCACTTCTCTGAAGAACCGGTCTGTAGAGAGTAAGACCTCATAGTCAAAGAAGATATCGTAGATTCGAACCACACCCTCGCGGCGAAGGAGCAGGTCGCTTACCTGAGGGTTTCCCCGGTGCATGGAGAGCCCAAGACCAAAATGCGCATCGTGATACAGATTGGCACCAGTCGAGACAATCCAATCGATGAAGCCGCACTCGATTAAAGGGACAAGACACGACATACCCAGTCCTGCCGGAGTCAGAGCACCAGTCAAACTGACTCCCACCGTGACATCATCAGCCAGCATCTTTCTGGCAAACAAATGGCACGCCTCCCGCAGTCGTGCCGCGTTATAAGCCTCGAACATCGAATCAATGAGTTCCGTGATGGTCGTTTCAGGCTGAATAGGTCCGGGACCGATTTTCTTTCCTGACAGAAATTCGCTCAATGCTTTCCTCGGAACCAGAAAACGGTTTTGGGGGTATGATCCGCGACTTCCGCCGGAGTATAGCAAATCGTTTGTCACTCTCATAGAATGGGCTTTATGGCTCAAGTGTTTCCTTTTCGCGCCTACCGCTATAGTCCAGAGCGGATTGATGAGATCGGTGATGTGCTCACCCAACCCTACGACAAGATCTCTCCCGCCATGTTAAAAGACTATCTCGGGCGCCACCCCTGCAACATTGCTCGCGTCATTAAGAACCGCAACCACCAGGATGCCGGACAGCACTTGAAACAGTGGATGCAGGAGGGCGTTTTGAAACAAGACGACGTATCCTGTTTCTACCCCTACGAGCAGGAATTTGAGTTTGATGGTCAATCCTTCTCGCGCATGGGATTGATCGGATTGGTCTCACTGGAAGGCGGGGCTGTCTCGGTCAAGGGACATGAGCGAGTCCTGGATGAGCACTTGGAGGACCGCTTGAATCTGCTTCGTTCCACGGAATCCAACAAGGGCCTTATTTTTATGCTCTACCGTGACTCCAGCACAGTGGTTGACCAGGTTCTTACCGAATTCCAACAGCGGCACACCCCAATCGCTCAAATCGTCGACAACAATCAGGTCTCGCACCGTCTCTGGCAGCTGGTTGAGACAAATCTTCAAGAAATCATAACTGAGACCTTGGACAGCCCTCGCTTATACATCGCTGATGGGCATCATCGCTTCCAGAGCTCTCTCCTTTATTTTCAAGAGTGTCGGGAGAAAGGCTGGAAGACAGCAGCCAGAGAGAGCTTTGACAAACGGATGGTCGCTCTTTTTAACATGGAGAGTCCCGCAGTGAAGATTTTGCCCACCCATCGGGGCATTCGCAATCTCACCGATTTTGACCTGAGCAGATTTCTTTCCAGGCTGGACCCCTCCTTTGAGGTTCAAAAAGTGGTCGACCTCCCCGAACTCGAACTAACCCTTCAGGAAAATGGCGCCCAGATTGGATTGGTTGCCGAGAAAAATCCGACCTACTATGTGTTGCACCTCCGAGAAGAGATGAAGAGTGATTCCACCTTCATGCCGGGCATTACCGGACCTGCCCGCGAACTGGATGTCAATGTGCTCCATGAAGGTATTCTCGGGCCCAATCTTGGAATCGGCGCTCAAGAATTAGCCAGTGAGAAACATGTCGACTACTTCCGAGACCGTGGTGAGCTCATCAGTCGCTTGGGCGAAGGGCACTACCAGCTGGCATTCATCCTCAATCCCACCAGCTTGCAACAGGTTCATGAGATCTCAGAACAGGGTGAAAAGATGCCCCAAAAATCCACCGACTTTTATCCCAAGCTCCTGACGGGCCTGACTTTCATGAAAATGGAAATTGAAAAGGCAGGAGGTAGGAGGCAGGAGGTAGGAGGCAGGAGGTAGGAGCTCGGCCAGTCTCTTGTCAGGTGTCAGTTGTCAGCTGTCAGGTGTCAGCTGTGGACGGTCAGCGGACTGACCGTCCACATACCACTCCATCTGGCTCATCATCCCTCGGAGGATCCGGACATCACGTGAGGTCAGATCGGCACGACCCAAGAATCGACGGATTGAACGCATGATATGGTCAGGATTTTGGGAATTCAGAAATCCAATATCAACCAAGACCCGCTGCATGTCAGCAAACATCTCCTCACGTTCCCCATCAGAAGCGAGCTGGAAGCTGGAATCAGATTCCGGTGGCTGAGCAGTAAAGATTTCGTAAGAAAGCACCTGGACCGCCTGGGCCAGGTTCAAGACAGGAGAGTCAGGGCTGGCCGGGATGGAGACCAGGTACTGACATCTGGCCAAATGTGCATCAGTCAAACCACTGCGTTCAGGACCAAAGACCAGCGCCACTCTCTGGGATTTTCCGTATTCGCAGAGCCGGGGCGCTATTTCGCGTGGAGTGTGAGTCTTCTGCTTTCCCTTCCGCTTTCGTGCCGATGTGGTCCCGATCACGATATTTTCATCTTCGACAGCCTCATCCAAGGTGGCATAGATTTTGGCTGAAGTGACCAGATCGATGGCCTTTCCTGCCCGCCTCTGGCACTGCTCGTTCATCCCTTCACGGGGACTCACCAGCTTCAGGTGCTGCAAGCCCATGTTTTTCATGGCACGAGCAGCTGAACCGATGTTTCCACCCTTCTGGGTCTCAACCAGCACGACGGAGATATTGTTCAACGGAAGTGCTCACTTTGCATCTGCTTTCTTCAGGCTTGAGCTCACAGCTGCCTTTATTCGTGAGAAGGCTTCCCTGAGATGATCCATAGAGGCAGCATAGGAAATGCGAATATAGCCCTCCATGCCAAAAGCCGAGCCGGGAACGGTGGCAACTGTCGCCTCTTGAATCAGGAATTTGGCAAACTCTACAGAGGTCGAGATGCCCATCTCTCGCATGCATTTTTTAACATTGGGAAACAAGTAGAATGCTCCCTGGGGAGGCTCACAGGAAAAACCGGGAAGCTCCTTCAGGCAGCTCAGCGCAAAATCTCTCCGAGCCTGATATTCTTCCTTCATCGCCCGCACCTCCTCAGGATCACTCTGGAAAGCGAATAGGGCGGCCTTCTGTGAAATGGAGGTGGGATTCCCGGTCTGATGGCTTTGAAAGGCAGTGATCTTTTTAACCAGTTCTGTGTGACTCACGCAAAAGCCGATTCTCCAGCCAGTCATTGAATAGGTTTTGGATACTGAACCCAGTATGGCGAAGAAATCGTCTGAAGATTTCACAAACGAAGCCACTGAGACGTGGGAAGCTTCACCGTAGGTGAAGCAGTCATAGGCTTCATCGCAAAGCAAGAAGAGTCCCTTGCTGCGAGCCAGTTCAACCAGTTCTTCAATGTTGGGGCCAGGTATCACCGCTCCAGTGGGATTACTGGGGGAATTCACAATAATCCCTCGGGTCTCAGGGCTGATCTTCCCTTCCAGGTCCTCTGCCCGGAGGATGAATCCATTTTCTTCTGAAGTCACAACTTCCCGCGGCACGGCACCTGTCATCTTAATGACTTCAGGAAATGTGACCCAGTAGGGGGTTGGCAGCAGAACCTCATCACCTTCCTCAAAGAGGGCCATACAGACGTTGTAGATGGAATGCTTGGAGCCACATGAAATAACGACATTCGCCGCCGAAAAGTCGGTGCCCCAGCGCCGATTGTATTTGTCTGCTACGGTCTGGCGCAGCTCCTGAATGCCAGCCGCAGCCGTATATTTGGTGAAATCTCCCTCAATGGCTTCGATGCCTGCTTGTTTGATGGACTGTGGTGTCGGAAAGTCAGGCTCACCCACCCCAAGATCGATGACATCGACACCTTTCTGCCTCAGCCGTTGCGCCTCCTGCATTACCGCCATGGTTGGCGATGGGGAGATGCTGGCCATCCTTTTGGCAAACTTCATCACTGTAAATTCTCCTCTATCCGCTGTCTCCAGCTCAGAAATTATAGGGCTTATTGGGAAATCGAGGCAAGCAGCGGGTGCTCGGAAGGCTCATCATATTCGCCTTTGAAAATCACTCTGCCGAGAAAGCGGTCAAATGCAGTGAAGTCCGAATCTCCCGGATCTTCCTTGCGGACCCGACAGAGCCGATTCAACTTCGCATCCAGATCGTCAATATAATGAAGAATTAAAGCCTCTGGCAGTTTGGGCCGTCGGGGAGAACCCCACTCCAGTTGTCCCTGATGGCTCAGAATCAGGTGCTCGAGCAGCACTAACAGCCTTTCGGGAAAATCAGGAATGCGAGCTGCTTCTTTTCGCAGCAGATCGCGACCCAACACAACGTGGCCAATCAGGCGACCTCGGGCAGTATAGGAAGGATTTTGGGCACCACTCAATTCCTCCAGTTTTCCGATGTCGTGCAAAACAGCGCCGGCGATCAACAGATCTTTATCCAAATCCGGGTATTTGTCGGCAAAAAAAAGGGCACTTTCCAGAACAGACAAGACATGTTCGAGAAATCCACCCCAATAGTCGTGATGGATCTCAACACCAGCCGGGTAGCTCTTCATCTGCTCCTCATTGGCATCCAGGACATTGCTCAGCAACTGCACAATACAGGAACGTGAGGTCTGTCCAAGGACCAGGGATCGGAGCTTCTGCCACATCTCCTCAATATCATACTCGGTGCAAGGAATCAGATCTCCCACATCGAAGCCGCTCTCAGAATCCCTCTCCGGAAGCGCCTTTCGAATCTGCTTCAGGATCAGCTGTTTACTTCCATTGTAGACCTGAACGACTCCCTGATATTTGACAAAATCTCCTGCCTGGATGCCCTCTTGAATTTCTTCAATGTTTTCCCAGATCTTGCTTTCAATTCGACCGCTACGGTCCCCCAGCACCAGTCTCAAATAGGGCTCCCCGTTCTTCTTTAATTTAGCTTGCTTGCTGCGAACTTGACAGAAGGAGGTAACCGACTCGTTCTCTTGCAGGTGCTTGATGAACTTCATGGCTTGACAAGAGGAAGATAGCACTCAAGACTGACAGGGGGGAAACGCCGACAATTGGCCGCTGAGAGCTGTCCTTTAGAAGGGAACAATGCAGACTGTCGCACTTTCACAGGTTGATTCTCAGGAGCTTGAGAGGACCTTTCAGCAGGAGATCCAATGGTGGCAGGATGAGCTCTTCTGGGACTATCAGCCAGCCGTTTCTTTGATAAAGAAGTTTATCGCCTCGCGAAGCCTGTCCGGTTGGGCTCTCAAGACCGATGCAGGTAGTCTTTCAGGATATTCTTACTACGTTATCAATCATCCGGTCGCCTACATTGGCAATCTCTACGTCCGTTCCGAACGTGCCTCTCCGGCAGGTTACTCTGAGCTCCTTGAGAGGATTCTTCGTTCCCTCAGATCAGGGCAAGAGATCCGACGGATCGAAAGCCAAATCTTTGCCTTCAATTGCGATTTGGTGCCTCTCTTTGAGGAGCATGAATTCACTGCTATCAAACGTCATTTTCTCTCCTTACCTCTGGATCACCTCGTGGAAGAGGAAGAATCTGAGCTGCATCCCGACTTCCAGATCTCGAAGTGGGAGAACAGGTTTTTCTTTCCGGCAGCTGAGGTGATCTACAACAGTTACGACGCCTCTCCTGATTACGAGCTTTGCCACGATTACCAGTCAAGTGAGGGATGTATCCGATTCTTGCGCAACCTGGTGCATCATCCCGGATGCGGCATTTTTAGCCCACGGATCAGTTACGTTGCATTGGATGCCGAGGAACGAGTCTGTGGTGTTTTACTCACTTCAAAGATCAGTCCCGATACGGGCATGATCCCACAAATCTCAGTCAGAAATGATTGTCAGGGAAAAGGGCTTGGATCTTTTCTTTTACGGACCTACTTCAGAGAGGCCAGCCAATCTGGTTTGGAGCGAATCACCCTGTCGGTGTCCGAAGCCAATCACCGAGCTTTCCAGCTCTATTTGCGCCTGGGTTTTCGGAAGACAAAGGACTTTCATGCCTTTGTTCGAGGCACTATCTAACCGGGTTCCTCAACGTTCCAATGTTTTCGATCGATACTTCCACCACATCTCCCGCCTTGAGAAACACCGGCGGCTTGCGAAACACACCGACTCCCCCTGGTGTACCCGTAAAAATCAGATCACCCGTATTCAAGGTGATGGTCTGTGAAATATAAGAAACCAACGTGTAGCAATCGAAGATCAGATTTCCCGTGTTAGAGGACTGTTGTACCTTTCCATTCACACGGAGCTCAATGTCCAGCTGATGAGGATCTCCGATTTCATCTTCCGTGACAAGAAAAGGACCGCAAGGAGCAAAGGTGTCACATGACTTCCCCCGAACCCACTGCTTGTCGGAGAATTGGAGATCCCGGGCACTGACGTCATTTCCAATGGTATAACCAGCTATGCCCTGACGCGCTCTCTTGGGGGAGAGTTCTTTCCCACTCTCCAACATCACCACGCACAGCTCAGCTTCCGGATCCACTTTTTGACTGATGGTCGGAAGTCTGATCTCATCCTCGGCACCGATCAGACTGCTGGGAAACTTGGCAAATATCAGAGGATTGGGGGGAAGAGGAAGGTTCTGTTCCTGAGCGTGATCCCGGTAGTTCAGACCAATGGCAATGATTTTCTGGGGATTCGGGATGGGCGGCAGGAACCGGATTTCCTCTCTATCGTAGACAGCCAGTTTCGCAACTTCTGAGCCTTCCCTGAGCAGTTCACGAATCCTCTGTGCAACTTCCAGAGCGATTCTTCCAGGCGCCAGCCAGGCCTTCAGATCTGGGGAGTCAAAGAGCTCATTCTCGGGCGAGGAAAACTCTCCTCTGGCTGCAAGCGCTCTTCCAGCCTCGAGCAGATCCACAATCTTTCCCTGCTGGAGTTCAAACCCAAAACGGGTCTTACTCTCATGGGAAAAGCTGCAGAATCTCACCGATCTCCAGATGTTTCCTGAGGGGAGCCCTGAGCGACCGAATCTGGCGGAGCCAGGAGTCGAATTCTCTGCCCGGGATAGATCAGTTCATTTGGCCTGAGATTATTCCAGAGCAAGAGATTTGCGACGGTGACCCGGTACAGGAGAGCGATTCTCGAGAGTGAATCTCCCCGTCGCACAGTGTAAGTGTCCGGCAGCGGGGACGCGGGCACAGTCCCCCTGCCTCCCGAAACGGAAGTGGGCAAGGGAATGAGTAAATCTTGACCTTCCTGGAGCCTGTGAATGTTTCGGATCTGATTCACCTGGGCAATCGCTTGAATCGAGGAAGAGTATGCTTGGGAGATCAGACCGAGCGTTTCCCCACGTAGAACCCTGTGATGTCGGAATTGCAGCTTTCTCTCCTCGGGCATAGCCGCCAAGCGCTCGTTGAGAAGGTTACCTGTCCCCAAGGGTACCTTGAACTGGTAATCTCTATAAGCAAATGGGGTGATCCCCCGCCTCAACTCGGGGTTTAATTCGAACAAGGTAGCTACCGGAACACCGAGTTCTTCGGCTGCAGTCTGCACAGCGACTTGTTCTTCAAGACTCACTGTTTCAAACTGCAGCGGACTATCTGGCTCGATCCAAAAACCGTACCGTTCCGGATTTCTAAATATGATAATAGTGGCAAGAATTGAGGGAACGAAAAGTCTGGTCTCTCGGGGAAGCATTCTCCTCCTGATCATGGTCCAATAGTCAATATTCCCATAGCGCCTTTTGATCCTGTCAATTCGACTGGAACCCACATTGTAAGCTGCCATGGCCAGATTCCAGTCCCCGAAGCGCTCATACAGATCGGTGAGATGGCGGGCAGCTGCTTCGGTGGACTTAATGAGATCGGAGCGTTCGTCAATCCACCAATCCTGTCGGAGACCGTACACTTTCGCCGTTCCCAGCATGAACTGCCAACTTCCCCTGGCCTTGGCTCGAGAGTAGGCGTTGGGTTTAAAGTGGCTCTCCACATGAGCCATGTAAACCAAATCGAGCGGGACTCCTTCCCTTTGAAAGATCTCACGAAAAAGCGGCACATATTTCCCCGCGCGCTTCAAGCCCTCTTCCATAATGTCGCGGCCACGGTTCTGATAGAAATTCAGCAATCTGACCACATCGTCATTCAACACCACAGGGATATCAAAGCGAGTCTCGAGAAGGTCCTGGCTAACCAGTTCTTTCAAGTGAGGATCAACTTGGATGGTAAAGAAATTGAGGTCGGTAATCTCGTCTGAGGGAGTTGACACAAGACTCAGAAGCTGTATCTCTGCCGGATCGACCAAGGCTTGAAGCTCCAGCTCCTGGATATCCCCTAATAAATCATAGTAGGCGCTTTCCAGATGAGGATTCAGAAAGAATTCGAAGCCTGAATGCTTGAGGGTGTCTAGAGCTTGCTGAAAGAGCAGACGGGCCTCTTCGACCGCTCCCTCACCAAAAAGTCTTTCTCCCCTCTCAAGGAAGCCTCTTGCCCTTTCCATCAGCAGATCGATGGGATCTTCCGGCTCTACAACGGGAACAGGTGAAACCTCAACTGTCCACGAGTCCGGCGGCGGTATCGGAGCAACCGGTGGACTCAGCTGGTCAGCCTCTCGGTTCATCACCTGAGTTGGGACATTCCGCTTCGAAGCACAAGCCGGAAGCAGGAACAACCCACAAACACCCAGTACTTGTATTAGCCTTCGCCTGTACAGATGCACACTACCCCACGTTAAATAATGGAATTCACGGGTTCAGATTAGTGTTTCACAAGGTTATTCTGAATCAAGGCGGTAGCCTCGGGGAGAAGCTCGATGGCTTTGAGCACCTGTTGATCGACCTCGAGAGAAACCCTTTCGCTCTCTTCAAGACCCAACAGGACTAGAAACAGCTGCTGCTTCAGTCTATTTTCAATCAAGCGGCTGCTCTCTTCAAAACTCTGGTCAGTCAAGTCCACCTGGTGGCTGTGCAAGAAATTCTTAAAGAGCCGAAGGGTTTCATCCGATATCACCAGCTGCGGTATGAGCTGTTCCCGCTCTTCAGCCGTCAAATTAATGCGTTCTTCAGAGCTGAACTGATAACGGATGTCGGATTGGATCTTCCCTTGTATCAGTTCATCCACAAACTCAGAAAACAATCTCTCTCGCTCAATCACTGTCACCAGCTTAGTGGAGCTTCCCAGGCCAACTTTCTCGTCAGGCGTGATTCCTCCGCCTGCGAACACGGTTCGCCCACTGTCGGTGAAATGGGCCTCAGTTCCGGTTTGAGTTGTATCTTGACGGCTATATAAATAGTCGTAGAAACTACTGGAGTAATCGCGTTGGATCAACCGGTTACTCGGTGTGTAGTATCGCCCAGTCGTCAACGCCAGCCCCCTATTGCCTTCCAAGGGGTAGATGGTCTGCACCAGGGCTTTGCCAAAACTCGTTTCACCAACGATAAGGGCTCGATCGTGATCCTGCAAGGCTCCGGATACGATCTCGCTTGCGCTGGCACTACTTTCGTTGATCAAGACGACCATTGGATAATCGTACTCAGTTCCCTGTTGAGTACGAAACTCCCGTCCTTCGCCATGCCTGTCCTTGGTCACCACAATGACCTGGCCGTTGCCCAAAAAGCGATCCGAAACGGCCAAAGCCTGGTTCAGGGCACCACCTGGATTGTTACGCAGATCCAGGATCAACCCCTTTAAGCTTTTCTCGTCCAACTTCTCCAGAGACTCGGTCAGCTCCTTCCCGGTTGTTTCCGAAAATCTCTCGATTCTGACGTAGCCAATGTCATCGCCAATACGGAAGACGTATTTGATGGTATACATGGGGATCTCGTCACGTACCACGGTGAGTTCGAGCGGTTCTGTTTCTCCGGGACGTTCAACCGTGATATTGACTTCTGTCCCCTTGGGACCTTTCAAATGGGGGATAACCTCGTCATTGAGATCCCAGTCACCGATTGGCTCACCTTCGATCTTGGAGATAGTATCCCCAGCTCTTAATCCAACCTTATAGGCTGGAGTTCCAAGAGCAGGAGGTTCCGTGACCACTACCCTGCCGCTTCCCGGAGACTCTGCACGGATACTGATCCCCAAGCCGTAATATCTTCCTCGTTGTTCCTCTTGAAGCTTATTGTAGTCAGAAGTGCTGAAAAAAGAGCTATGGGGATCCAGAGTTCGCAGCATGCCTCGCACGGCGCTTTCCACCAGTTCTTCGGTGGGAATCGGCTCCACATAGTGCTCTCGAATCACCGCCAGTGCCTCTGAGAACATCTTGAGCAACCGATCGGTGTCAGCTTCCGAAGGTGGACTGGCACCCAGTGGTCCACCTAACCACCCTCCCAGCAGTGCAGCTGTAAGAACGGTAATAGTCAAAAAAGTGCCCAGTCTATTTTGCATCTACAACCCTCATCAGACTTACAGTATATCACTATCAGACTGACGAACAAGCCCTTGGCCAGACTGACGAACAAGCCCTTGGCTCTTTCCTTCAAGTTGACAATTCACAGGCCCGATTCTATGATCTTGCTTCTTCCCGAGAATCTATCTGAGGAGCTCAAGAGCAAAGGAGCGGTCGATGGGCAGACTTAGAGTAACACTGGCCTGTGGAGATTACGACCGGGTGGCGGCACTCAAGGACGGTCGTGTCCAGCCTGAAGGTGTGAACTTGACCTTTGTGCCACTGGAACCCGAGGAGCTCTTCTTTCGCATGGTGCGCCATCAAGAGTTCGACGTCTCTGAGCTGTCACTTGCCTCCTATATCACCAGCCGAGCCCAGGGCAGAGAGGACTTTATAGCCATTCCGGTTTTTCCCTCACGAATGTTTCGACATTCCGCTCTCTATGTCAACAGCGCTGCCGACATTGAAAAGCCAGAGGATCTGAAAGGACGTCGCGTGGGAGTCGGGGAGTACCAGATGACGGCCATTGTTTGGGTCAAAGGCATTCTCTCCGATGACCATGGGGTAAGAGCTTCTGATGTACATTGGTACACTGGGGGCCAGGAAAGGCCCGGACGTGAGGAGCGAATACCTCTCCAGCTTCCCCCCGAGATTCAGGTGGAGCGGATTCCCAGTGACAAAACCTTGAGCTCTATGCTGGAAGAGGGAGAACTGGATGCCGTCATTGCAGCCAGGACACCGTCACCCTTCTTACGGCGCTCGCCGCAGGTGAAGCGTCTATTCGAAAATCCTATGGAAGTCGAGAAAGATTACTTTCGACGCACAGGCATTTTTCCCATCATGCACACGGTGGCTATCCGCCAAGCGCTTTACGATGCGCATCCCTGGCTGGCGGGGAGCCTTTATAAAGCTTTCAATGAGGCTCAAGAGCTCTCATTGGCTGGGGTTTACGGCGCTCCGGCAGTGCGCTACCAGCTGGCCTGGCTGCAGCAATACCTGGAGGAGGAACGGGCACTTCTGGGAGCTCAAGCCTGGGCCAATGGAGTCGATCACAACCGGGAAACGGTCGAGATCCTATCCCGCTATGCTGTCGAGCAGGGAATGATTGAAGAAGCTCCTCCCTTTGACACTCTTTTTGCACCCAACACCCTGGACTCATTTAAGATCTAAAGAGCCTAGTGCATATAGAAAAGGCAGGCGAAAATGGCGGGAGGCAGGTCAGGCTGATCAGCAGAGACGTGCAGTTCTGCGTCGGAAAAGACGACATCTGAAATCTTCTCCCCCTGCTCATCGAAGGCTTCCAGCTGGTGGGGCAAGACAATGGTCTGAGGCACGATATGTGCCACATCAAAAGTGACCTCCACAATCGGACCGTCGGGAAAGGCCTGGTCCCCTTTTATCGTCAGGATAAGGACCGCGGTCTCACCATCACTCGCTTCCGCCGGTACCCCTAAAATCGCCTTACCCGCTGCGATCAGCGCCTCACCTTCCGCGACCATCGCTTCACCTTCAGCGATCATTCCTTCACCCTCTGATCTTTCACCCTCTGAGAGGGCCTCATCCCCCGATCTTGCTTCCGGCATGCCCTCATCGGATCCTGCCTCTTCCTGGAGCTCCACCGTCAGAACCGCATTGGCGAGATTCGCAGCGATGCCGAGTCGCGTGCTGACAAGGGTCAGTTTATCTTGCGGAAACTCAAGCCGATGCTGGAGGTGATAGACTGAGATTTCTGCTGAATTGGTGAGCAGGGAGGTCACGTAGGTTCTATTTCCCGGCATGGCCTGGGGAGAAGCTAAGGTTACGGTCGTCATCTGGTCCTGGGCATAGCCTTGAACCACATGAACCGTTGCCAAGCTCAGCATCAGAAAAGCTTTAAATAGAGTCTTATACATCGGACCCCCTCCTCCTACTACCACACACCATCTCGGAATCAACGGTCATTGTTGGGCCCAAGGATAGCATAGTTTCCCTGTCTTCACACCTCAACAGCGAATTGCCACCATCTGAATGTTGGTCATCTCTTCCACAGCATAGCGCAATCCCTCTCGGCCGATTCCACTTCGGCCAAGGCCTCCGTAGGGCATATGATCGGCGCGAAAGGTGGGCGTGTCGTTGATAATCACCCCACCGAAGTTCAGGCTTCGGATAGCCTGGAACACGCGGCCGACATCCTGGGTAAAGACTGCGGCCTGCAGCCCGTATTCGGTGGCATCCGCCTGGCGAAGCGCTTCCTCGAAGTCATCGTAAGGGATCAAGCTGGCGACTGGAGCAAACGTTTCTTCCTTGACCACCTTCATTTCCGGCTTCACATTCGTCAGGACCGTGGGCCAGTAAACGGACCCTTCGCGCCGTCCCCCCGTCAAGACCTCCGCGCCACCTTCGGTGGCCTCAGCAACCCAACCCTCGATTCGCTCAGCCTCGCCTTGGTCGATCATGGGTCCCACGTCGACCGCCTCATCCAGGGGATCACCGACCACCATCGCCTGGCTGGATTCCACGAATTTTTCCGTGAAAGGCTCAAAAATCGCCCGGTCGCCGTAAATCCGTTGTACCGACAGGCACACCTGACCTGAATTATAATAGGCGCCCACGGCACAGCGCTTTGCCACTAAGTCCAGATCAGCATCAGAAGCCACAATCACGGGCGAGGTGTTGCCCAGTTCAAGAGTGATTTTCTTGATCCCTGCTATCTGTGTGATCCGTTCTCCCACTTCCGGGCTGCCCGTGAATGTCACCTTTGCCACCCGGGGATCACGCACCAGCCACTCTCCCACCGTGCTCCCCGATCCAACCACCAGATTGATGCCGCCCGCAGGCAGTCCCGCCTTTTCCAGAATTCGGCACAGCATCACGGAGGTCATTGGCGTGCTACTGGCCGGTTTCAGCACGACGCTGTTGCCAGCCGCAATGGCCGGTGCCACTTTGTGGGCTACCAGGTTGAGGGGAAAGTTAAAGGGACCAATGGCAACCACCACTCCCACCGGGCGGCGAACATAAAAACCAAAGAAACCCTCTCCGGCTGGCACAGCGTCCAAGGGTACTGTTTCTCCGTGAATGCGTCCCGCCTCTTGTGCGGCAATCGAGAAGGTACTCACAGCTCGGTCCACCTCAACGCGTGCGAACTTCAAAGCTTTTCCGGCTTCCAGTGCAATGGTCCGGGCGATCTCCTCACGCTGCTCTCGAATCAGCAAGGCCGTGCGCTCCAGAACTTCGCTTCTCTTGTGGGCCGGCATCGCTGCCATTACAGGAGCGCATTTACAGGCCGCTGCAATGGAAGCCTCCACCTCCTCTTCCCGGGCCGTCGGCAAGCTGGCGATAACCTCTCCGTTGTACTTGTTGCGAACCTCTAGCGGGGACCCTCCGCCTACCCAGCGCCCTCCAATAAACAGCTGTGCTTCGCCGCATTCCAATGAAGGACTCATGAGCTTTCCTTTCGGGTTGAGAAATTCGGGCTACAGCTTGAACAAGCGCTTCGCATTTTCTTGGTAGATCTTCTTCTTGTCTTCGTCCGAAGCCGTCAGCCCGCTTAGAGCACTGATGGTGTCGCGAACATACCCGGCGCCGCCTTCCGAGTCAAAAGGATGGTCCGTAGCAAACACGACCTGATCCGCGCCAAAAAAATCCACTCCACACTCCAGGGCTGCAAGTGATCCATTGGTTACCGTGTCTGCATAGAACATTCGGAAGTACTCATGGGGATGCTTTTCAAGTCGATCCAGCAAGCTCTTCCCCTTCGGGGTTTTGGCCAGCTTGTCATATCCCGACAGGATTCTTCCCTCCGTAAAGGGTACGAGACCACCCAAATGATGGGTAATGATTTTTAGATTCGGAAACTTGTCGAATATTCCCCAAAGCACCAGCCGGGTCATGGCTGCGGCTGTGTCGTAGGGCCAGCCAAAGATATGCCAGATTGCAACTTGGGACTCATCCTCAGCAGGATAATCGGCGAATCGGAAATTCCTTGCCGGATGAAGCAAAATCGGCAGGTCGTATCCTGCGATTTTCTCAAAGACCGGTAAGAAGTCAGGATGATCGAGGGCACGCCCCTTCATGGGCGAAAAAATCTGCACACCTTTCAACCCCAGATCATTGATCGCCCGGTCCATCTCTTGCAGAGCCCCATCCACATTGTTCATGGGAATCGAGGCCACTGCGGCCACGAAACGATCAGGATATTTGGCCACAAGCTCAGCCATCTCATCGTTGCCGATGCGGGCAAGTTCCAAGGCCTCCTCCGGCCCCGCAAGCACCTCCAGCGGAGGATTGGCCAGTGTCAGCACCTGCACATAATCCTCAAACATATCCATGATCTTGAATCTCGTATCGAGATCCCACAAGGCAGGGATGTTTTTGATACGTGCTGCCAGGATCGAACTCAACTCAGGGGGCGCGTGCTTGAGGCGCTCTTCATTAAACTTGGGGGTTAAAATGTGGTTAAAGACATCGATTTTCATCATTGTAGGTTATACCTCACGGTAAGAAATACCACAGGCAATAGACAACTGACAACTGACAACTGACAGAAGAAGAATCCAGAAGTCAGATTCTAAACTTGGAACTGGAAGCTGGGACCCTTATTGGGGGACCCTTGACAAACCGGATCTGGGTTTCTAGAGTTCTTGAGGAATCATGAAAACTCAGCCGCCATCACTTCCTTCGATAAACGGCATCATCGGTGCCTGCTTGACCCCGTTTGACCAGGAGGGAAACATTGACTACCACGCCCTGGAGAAAGAAATCGACTTCATCGTGGAGGACGCCGATGCGATTTCCATCGCCGCAGTCGAGGCCGCGGAGTACACGGTCCTGTCTCTGGAAGAGCGGAAAGAGTTGATGCGTCGGGCAACCGAGATGGTTGGCAAACGCATCCCGGTGATCCTTGGCGCCTCCCACCCTGCCCACGGAAAGGTGATTGAGCTGGCCGAATACTGTGCCAGCCTGGACGCTGACATGGTACAGGTCCTGATGCCGCTGCGGCCCTGGGGAGGTCAGCCTGCCATGCAGGAGTTGGTCGATTACTTTAGCGAGGTGGCCCTGGCCAGCCCCTTGCCGATCGTCGCCTACCATAATCCAGGTCCCGGCGCTGATCCAAACATGGAAAATACCATTCAGCTGAGTACCATTTTCAACGTCTCCGCTTTTAAGGAGAGTTCACGCGACATCATTAAGATCACCCGGATGATCGAAGAAATACAGTTAAGCGGGAACGCTCTTTATTTCACCACCATGCAGCCGCTTTTGATGACGCTGGTGATGGGCGGCTCCGGTGCCACCATGCCACCCCCCGGGACTCGAATCGGTGCTCAGGTGGTTAAGGCCTTCCGCGAGGGAGATCACGAACGGGCGCAGTACTGGCAACGATTCTACTCCATGTTCCCGGCCAAGTGGGCAGCCTATGGTCTGCCGCCCATCATGAAATCAGCCATGAAGCACTTCGGCCTGGATCTCGGAGACCCAGTCCCTCCTTTCAAACCGGTTACACCTAGAGATCACGCTCAGATCGGAGAATTCTTGCGTCAGATTGGCTTGCTCGAGAAGGGGGACCCAGCGGAGGTTTCCTTGAGCGAAGTTGTCGCTAATCTCGGAAAAGAAGACACTTTCATCCGCTAGCCGGGCTCACTTCGTCGCTGCCGAATGGACAATTACCTGGAGGACTTGTGCTAACTTCGATTTTGGCGATCGGTCTGTTCTTTGCAGTGGCAATCTTTTTATTCGCGCTCAGGTCGAATCATCTGCTGGAGCCAATCAGGCAGATGTCAGATTCCTTTGTCTCCTTTCTCCTGAGTTCCACCTCGGAGTTCGCCAGCGAAATGACCCAGGAGGGCGTGGAAGACCAACGGTTGTGGCGCCAGCGTCGGCTCAACGATCTCCATCTCATGACACCGAAGCCGCCCACAACCAAGCGCCGCAAGATCCTGGTGCTGGGAGGTGGAAGTGGAGGCCTGGTAGCCGCGACACAGCTGGGGATCAATCTGGGCAAGGATCACGACGTGATATTGATCGATCGACGGACCGAACACATCTTCATGCCGGGCTTCCTTTTCTTGATGGTGGGGCAGAGACAACCGAACGATATCGTGCGCAAGCTAAAAAAGCTTGAGCAACGCAATGTCCAAGTGATCCAGGCCGAAATTGAGGGGATCGACCCCAAGCGCCAGGAGGTCCTGCTGGACAGCGGGCCCATCTCCTATGACTACCTGATCATCTCACTGGGCCTGCGTACGGCACCGGAGCTGCTTCCGGGCTTTACCGAGGCGGCTCAACACAGCTGGGAGCTGGAGGCCACGCTGCGCTTGCGAAAGACTCTTGAATCCTTTCAAGAGGGTCGGATTCTAGTAGGAGTTCCACCCGGGCCCTACCGGTGCCCTCCTGCACCCTACGAAGCCCAGTGGATGCTGGACAGTTACTTCCAAGACCGAGGGCTGCGCGAAAAGGTACAGATCGAATTTTTTACTCCCAACCCGGAGCCGGCAGGAGAAGATCGCACTCCGGCGGTGTGGATGGACGCGCAGAGCAAGAAGAGAGGAGTCCAGCAACATTACTCATTTTCGGTTCAGTCCATCGATTCCCAGCGCAAAGTCGTCAAGGCCCTTTACGGCTACGAACTCCCATACGATCTGCTTTTTCTGGTTCCACCCCATCAACCGGCTCAGGTGCTGCTGGACAGCAGCCTGGTCGAGACACAAGCGGGGGTGGACTACGATACCCTGATGACTCGTTGGGGCAATGTGTACTACGACTGCGCGAACATGCCGGTCTCCAAATCGATGACTCGTTGGGGCAATGTGTACTGCATCGGTGACTGCGCGGGCGGCGTCGCTCATCAACAAGCTGAAGTGGTAGCTCACAACCTGACGGTGGAAATAACAGGTAATGGAGAACCCACAAACTTCCGCCTGCACACCCTATGACTGCTGGCTTTCGGCGCGGGTCGCGCCGCTGCAAATCGCACCGTCTATCCGGCTGGCTGGCCTCCCTTTGGTGCGGCTGAGAGTCGTGCCTGGGGACCTTCCCAGCTGATCTACTGGGCGAAGGTTGGCTTTGAAAAATGGTGGCTCTGGCGTTTCTTCTAGAGGAATTCGGCTAAGCCGGGAGAATGCATAGGTTTTCGTGACGAAGTGCCGCAGGCGCCGGAAAACAGAGCCGTGGGCTTTAGCCCACGGGCCCGCAGGCTAAAGCCTGCGGCTCCGACTGGCGGACGAGGGGTACCCGCTTGCGGGTCGCATAACGCAGTCAGCGCGGATGATTGCGGCACTGCAGTAGAAAATCTATGCATTCTCCCGGCTAAGGATAGAGGGGCCAGAAGATGGGCAGCACCAGCAAGACCACCACCAGGATCACCAGCGTGAGGGGCAAGCCTATCTTGGTGTAGTCGGTAAAGCGATAGCCGCCGGGGCCCATCACAAGCATGTTGGCCGGGTGAGCCACCGGGCTCATAAAGCTGGCAGAGGCAGCCATCGCCACCGTCATCAGGAGGGCTTGCGGGGACATGCCGAACGTGGAAGCGGTGTTCAAGGCAATGGGAGCCATCAGCACTGCCACAGCGGGAGTGGGCATGACCTGGGCAGCCAGGGCGGTTATGACAAAGACACCGGTCAGCACGGCCAGTGGCCCAAACCCACCGATCGGTGAGAGGATAGCCTGGGAGATGAACTGTGAAGTGCCGCTTTCCTGGATGGCAACCCCCAAGGACAGCATGCCGGCGATGAGAAAGACGGCGCGCCAGTCGATAAAGCGGTAAGCCTCGTCCATCGTCAGGCAGCCCGTCAGGATCATCACGGTCGCTCCTGCCACGGTGGCCATGGAAATCGGAAGCCACCCAAGCATGACCGACAGCACCACAAAAACCATCACCAGAGTAGCGATGGGCGCTTTGTGCAGCAGTGGCACTGCCTGCACTTTCCCGGTTAGCACCAGAAAATCCGGTTCATCGCTCAGTATCTTCAACTTCTCTCGAGGACCGTGAAACAAAAGAGCATCGCCGAAGCGCAGTTCCATGTCACGCAGGTCGGAGCGATAGACCTCACCCTCGCGCCATATAGCCAGCACACTTAACCCGTATTTTTCGCGGAAGTGAAGCTGGCCCAGTGTTTTCCCTACCAGGGTGGTGTGAGGGGTTAGCACCACCTCTGTCAGGCCGATGCTTTCCGACTCCAGCTCGCTGAGGTCTGGCGGGGCCTGGGACTCCACTTCCAGGGTCTGGAGGCCACGCATCGTCACCAGGTCGTCCAGCTGTCCTTCAACCAGCAAACTGTCACCAGCCTTCAGTTCTTCTGAAGGCTTGGGCATCAGATGGGTCGTCCCCTCGCGGACGATACCTAACACCGTCACACCGAAGGCATCCCCCAGCCGGCTCTCGGCCAAGGTCTTCCCGACCAGGAGTGATTCCGGCGGGACCCCCACCAGGAGAAGCCTTTCGTTCAGTTGATAGACTCTGGCCTGGTCGACTCTGGAGACGATAATGTTGGGATCATCCCTCAGCGCATCCAGCTGTGCACGTGCTGCCTGTACCAGCAAGATGTCTCCAGTCTGCAGCGGAGTATCCTGCAGGTTACTCTTTTGAGGGACGCCCTGGCGCCAAAGGGTCAGTACGTTAATCCCCATAAGCCGGCGGAAATCTATTTCCTTCACTGTCTGGCCCAGAAGTGCGGAATCGAGGGAGAGCCTGACCTCGGCCATATTGATTTCAGATGTAATCAGTCTCTCGACGCTCACGTCATCGTCTTCCACCACAAGCTGTTGCCCACGGAGTTCGGTGAACTGAGTCGGCTGTCCCTCAACTAGTAATCTGTCCCCAGCTTTAAGAGTGGTGTTGGGATGAGGCGCCAATTTGGTTCGCCCATCGCGGATAATGCCAATGACGATCAACCCCAGAGCTGAGCCCAGGCGGCTTTGAGCCAGGGTCTTGCCGGCCAAAAAGGAGTCCGGCCCCAAGCCTACAATGAACATTTGCTCATCCAAGGTGAAGAACTTTTTCAGATCTGTTTCGCCGCGCGTAGCCACTTTGCTCAAGTCTCTTGTGGGCAGGAGGCGAGGCCCAATCAGGGCCAGAAAGGCAATCCCAGCTAACATAACGGGCAGGCCGACCGGCGTGAAATCGAAAAACCGAAAGGGGCTCATACCGAAGTCATCCGCCAGGTTACTGATGAGAATATTCGGTGGCGTACCGATGAGGGTGGTGAGCCCACCCAGGAGTCCGCTAAAAGATAGAGGGATCAACAACTTTGAGGGCAAAGTGCCGGTGCGGCGGGAAATATCCATGACCACGGGCAAAAGCAGCGCGACCACACCCACGTTGTTCATGAAAGCCGACAGGATACCAGCCGTCAGCATGATCATCACTGAAAGTCGGACTTCGCCGTGGTTGGCCAGGCGTAGGAGATATCGGCCCACCAGGTTGGCCACACCCGTCCGAGAGAGGCCGCCACTGAGAATGAAAACTGCCCAGACGGTCACCACCGCTGGGTTACTGAATCCGGATAGTGCCTTCTCCGAAGTGACCAAGCCGGTCAGAACCAGGCTGACTAAAACCACCATGGCCACCACATCGACCCGCAGCCGCTCGGTCACGAACAGCACAACGGCCAGCAGAAGGATGGCCAGGGTCATCGCCATCGGGAATGTCAATCGTGAGTCCCCTTATCTTCCCACATCAACAAGAACCTGAATTTCGCGAATCTTCAAAAGGAGACATCGCGACTCTGATGGCTCACCTTGCCCCCCACTATCGTCAACACCGCCTTAATCGACGGAATATCATCGACTGGGACCGTGAAATAATCCTTGTCCAGGACCACCAAGTCTGCAAGATTCCCGGCTTTCAGAAAACCAATGTCCTCCCTTGCCAGATACTTCCTTGCCCAGGTGGTATGGGTTTTTAAAGCCGTTACCCGATCCACCGCTTCTGATGCATCGCCGTAGATCTTTCCATCTTCGCATTGGCGAGTCACTTCCCACCACATATTGGACCAGGGAGTGTTCCCATCCTCTCTCAAGTGAGTGTCAGCTGCATGGGCAACGTAGACACCCGCTTCCACAAAACTTCGAATCGGCTTGACCCATGTAGCATACTTTTCTCCATACCAATTGACGGCAGTCCTAGCGCAGCTAGCATTATCCGGTCCGGCAATTATTCCATAATGCCTGAATTTGGCAATCTGGTCGGGCCTGACGAATCTAAGATGTTCCAGGGTATGCTGTTTTGCGCGCACCTCCTCAATCGTCATTCCCGTTTTTTCCATGGCCTCTTCGAGGGCCTCAAAGAAATAATCAATGGTCTTATCGGCCCCCCCATGAATCTGCACCGTTCTCAACTCGGCGTCCAGCATCCCCTGGATCTGTTCTCGTTCCAAGTGGCCGTGGGCGCCCCGGCAGGGTTCCACTCGCCCCAACATCTCCGCCACCACGGGATCGATGGGAGGAACATCCGTACACCAGACGTCCCCGCTGAAAGTGTCAAATCCCTCCAAGCTCACACCCGCTTCCCACAGGTAATCACTGCTTCCCATCCCGGTATGATCTCCATAGAACTTGAAGTATTCGGCTTGTCCTGAGAGTTCTGCGTGCATGTAAATGGCAAAACGGGCAGGCATTCTCTCCAGGCTGTCTAAGATGCGATAGGCCTTGAAGATGGCAGGTGTATGCACCCGGCTTCCAATAGTGGTAACTCCAAAGGAAGCAAAATGACTCATTTCCCGCTCCAGCGCTGCAGCCAGCACTTCTTCGTGTCCTACCATGACAGCACCATTAAGAAAAATCTCCGCAACGCGCCCACCTACAACAGCTTCATCCGGTTTCCCCGCATACTTGGGAGCATACTCATCCAACAGCTTGCGTCCCGCCGAATTGAAAATATAACTGCTTACGGGAGCGCGAACAAAGACCGGGTGTCTGGGAGCCAGTTCATCCAGAAGCCTTTTATTCAGCACACCCCGGGCTATGGCTAAAGGACCCACTCGGCGGGGAATGGCCATCCAAATGGGCAATCCGGGTTGCACCTGGTCTTTCAGTTCGCTGAGATGATCGCGGACGTTTTTGAGTACCTCCTCGACATTATCCCCTCCCACAGAAGTGCCATAAAAAGGGAGAACCAGCCCTTCGTTGTGGTTAGCGATGGCATAGTTGTGGATGTGACTGTGTTTTTCGATCAGTCCCGGGATCACAGTCCTGCCCCCGACGTCAAAAGTGCGTGTCTCCGGACCCACCAGCCTCAGTACCTCCTCATCACTCCCCAGCGCCAAAACCCTGCCATCTCGCACGGCCATCGCCTGAACCACGGTACCGGGAGAACCGGGAAGCGTCAGGGAATCGTCATCCATGGTGACAATCTTTCCATTGTGGACAACCACCTCCGGATATCGAACCAGAACGGAAGGAATCTCCTGGGCTTCAGTCCATGCCACAGTAAGGGCAACCGTAAACGCCGCAAGCAGAAATACTCTTCGTTTGGTGCCTAATGCCAACATTCTTGCTCCTCCTTCTTTAGAATTCCTCGTTTAAATAGAACGCCTCTGGGACCGGGCGCAGGGGTCGATTCAACCAAAGGGGCCGCCGCAACCCTTGGGGTCCCGGTGCAGGCATGACAGGGGATGACTCGGTTGCCGGAACTTCACGGGCGTCTGAGTACCTTCTTCTAAAACTGCAGTAAATGAGTGTACTTGAAAATAACGGCATGGGTAATGTCCGTGACGCCCCCGGTGAAACGCTCTTCGGTAAAAACCAGGGTGATGTCGCTCAAGGGACGGTGAATCAAATTGAAGCGCGCGTTGGTCAGAATCTTCCCACTGTCCGTGTTGTACTGTAGGAAGAGATCGGCGAACATGCGAGAGCTAAAGGAATAGTGCAGCCGAAAACCATAGAGGTCGGCCCGGAAACTTCCCGCTTCCACGTCCACAAAGTTATATTTATAGTCCACTTGGGTTGAGAGACGAGGCTTGACCAAAAGGGTACCCGAGAGGGCAACACTGGTTCGATCCCCACCGAAAAAGCCGGCCTTCTCCAGATTGATGGAACCCGACAAAAGTTGGCTGCGATCGGAGGTGTACTGGGTCTTGAATTCGTTGAAACGGTAGTCTCCCGGTGGGATGGTGATATTCTCCCGCAACCTAAAGGGAACTCTCAGCCGCTCAAACTGCGGGTTATGGCTCACTTCAAAGGTACCGCCATCGGCAAAGATGATCGAGAGTGCATGGTGAGCATCTTTCGTTAAGGTGATGTTGTCGCGATCCGTATAGTACTTGGTATTGGAGTGAGGATGAAACTCCCGGATAAAACCGCCCGCCGGGCGTGGTTTGAGATCGAAGTGGTATTGGTAAACCCGGACGCCGCGGCGAGGAGACAGTCCGACTTCCGGATTGAAGTTTTCACCGATCTCCGTAAAGAGTCCTCTCACCAGCAGAAACCCGTCACTCCATTGGCCGGAGATCTTGCCCACGAAATCTTCCCCGCTGGCACCGGGAGTCTGTGTCCTGGCCAGGTAGGAGTTCAGGGTGAGATTTTGGAAAAATTGGAAATTCGCGTCGACTCCATAGGAGCGATTGTAGTCGCCCGGGTCTCCCCCCTCGCGGTCAACGAAAATGGCTCCAACGTCTGAATTCCCAAGAACATCATAGCGCAAGCGCATCACTGTGAAGTTATTGGAGGGCGTCCCTTCATCGGATTCCTCCTGTTGAATATTCAACAAACCCAGGCCAAAGCGGCCCACTCGCCCCGATAGTCTGGCCCCACCCAGTAAGGGGAGCGGCTGGCCCGACGATGAGAGACCGATGCGGCGACTGAAAAAGAGCTGGGTCTCTTCGGTGCGACGAGGGCCCCGTTCTCCTGGAATCTCACCAAATTGAAAGAGATTGGCATTCTCCAGGAAGAATTCCCTTTTCTCCGGGAAAAATGAGTTGAAACGGGTCAGATTGATTTGAGCCGTATCGACCTCGACTTGTGAGAAGTCCGTATTATAGGTCCCGTCCAGTGTGAGCCCAGAGGTGAGACTGTACTTCACATCCAGTCCCCCTTCGGAAGAAAAGTCGTTGGATGTTCCGCTGCCCACGTCCACCTGTGTCAGATCTGCGGTAAGAAAAGGCTTCAGTTGGAGGTTGCGGCCGGGACTGATCTCCCTGTCAAACAGCAGGTCTCCAATCTCAGAAACGTGGTGACTGTTGTATTGACGAGGCACGAGACTCCAGTAGAGATCCTCATTCTTGCGACGGATCCTCCGCTTGAAATTAATCCCCATGGTTTGCTTTTCTTGGGCTTCAAAGCGCAGGGTTGTAAAGGGAATGACAATCTCACTACTCCAGCCGTCCTCTTGAACCATGGAAGCGGTGTACCAAATGCCATCCCAAGATGGATTGAGGTAGCGTCCGTCGCTCAGCGCCTGGGTGTCCTGTTTGGCGCCTCCCGAATTGGTGAAGAAGGAAACGCTGGCACGATCGCTGTTAAAGGCATCGATGATGACTCCAAAGATATCGCTCTCATGAGTGTCGAAGTCGCGCTGAAGGTCATTGGTCAGTATCTGATCGGGTGCTGAGTCGTAGAGGTAGACTCCAATGTATAGCCTCTCGTCATCAAACAGAACACGCACTTCCGTACGTTCAGTCGGAGGGTCACCCTCAACTGGCTCCACTTGAACGAAATCCGAGACGGGCTCGGCCACAGCCCAGGCAGGCTCGTCCAGTTGACCATCTATTGTGATGGGGGTCTCCCGCCAATGGGCTGAGACTGCCTTCTGTGGGGAAGCGAAGAGGGCCGATTCAGCGATCAGCAGGACCAAAAGAGGCAAAATCCATTTCAGCTTTGGGAAATTCATAGCCTTGCAACAGGAGAAAATCTATGCATAATCCCGGCTAAATTTCGAGCAACTGCCCCTAAGTGCTTGCTTGTATACCCTCCTGGATGCCAGCGACGAACTTCTCGAGATTCTTTTTGGCAACACGTTCCATAAGCCCCCCGGCTCCAAAGGAGGCCAGTTTACCTCCAACCTTCATCTCGCCACTCCAGGTAATTCGAGTCTCCCCCTCTCCTGCCTTCTCCAGGGTGAAGATGGTGGTCATATCCACGACACTTGCCATTCCTGCTCCTTGCCCAACCACCTTGGCACTCACCGGTTCTTTCTTCTCGGCGATGCGCATTTTCATGACCATTGTCCCTCTAATGTGGGAAATGCCCACCTTGGCTTTTACGGTGAAGTTATTCTCATCCTCTATTTCCACTTCCTGTACATCCGGCATGCTGCGGGTGACCAGGTCAGGATCGACAAGGAACTTATAGGCCGTCTCTTGATCGGCCTGAACGGTAAATTCTCCTTCCAATTGCATCTTACTTTTCTCCTTTTATCACTTTTTTTTCTCAGCCATGAGCCGTGTTCACCTCTTCCCCTCGGGCCCGCCTCAAAGCCATGGCAAAAGCTCTCTGAAAAAGCACACCGACTAAATGACGCTTGTACTCATCCGATCCCCGGATATCGGAGAAGGGATCGGCTTCCCCAGAAGCCTGGGCCGCTGCCTCCTTCAGGAGAGCCTCGTCCACCTGCTTTTCCCGCAACAATGCCTCTGCCTTCCTGGCACGAATCGCTGTGACTCCCACGGCTCCCAGTGCAACAGAGATGTCGCCGCAGGTACCATCCTCCTTCACACTGACCTGTATCCCAACGCTGGCCACAGCAAAGTCTCCGGCCCGACGTTCGAACTTCAGATAGGCCCCGCCACTGCCAGCCTGGGGGACCGGTACCAGCACCTGGGTGATCACCTCATCACTGCCCAGGTCTGTCGAATAAGCATCCACAATAAGCTCATCGAGCTTCAGGGTTCGCTCTCCGCTAGAGCTGAGGGTGTTCACTGAGGCGCCCAATGCGAGCAGAACAGGAGCCAGGTCTCCAGCCGGATCGGCATGAGCCAAACTCCCCCCGATCGTGCCCAGGTTGCGAATCTGGACATCGCCAATAACGCTGACAGCATCGTGCATCATGGGGAGCTTCGATTTGACTACCGTCGATTCTTCGATCTCGGCGTGACGCGTCAAGGCTCCAAACGAGATGATCCCCTCCTGCTCTTCGATTCCGGACATCCCCTCAATTCCGTCCAGATTGACCAGGTATTTCGGACTCGCCAACCTCAACTTCATGAGCGGAATGAGGCTCTGCCCACCAGCCAACACCTTGGCATCCTCGCCATACTTGGACAAGAGCTCAATGGCGCTCTCCAAGGTTTCTGGAGAAAAATACTCAAAAGCTTGAGGATACATTGTTCCACCCGTTCATTACTCTCACCCTGGGTGCCAACTAGCTGCCAGCTGTAATCTTGTCCAGGGAGTAATCTATGGCCCCCTGGGCCACGACTTGGTCTTCCTCTGCGGTACCAGCACTGATCCCGATACCCCCTACCACGTCCTCATCGATGACCAAGGGAAGACCTCCGCCGATTATCGAAAAGCGCCCTTGATTTGTGGCGTGGATTCCGAAAGTCGGTTTGCCCGGCACAGCAAGCTTGTTGTACTCGTGGGTTCCCTTCCTGGCAGCAGCGCAAGTAAATGCCTTGTTGATTGCAATATCGATGCTTGACACTTTCGCTCCCTCCATACGGAGAAAGGCAAGTAGATTTCCTGATTCGTCGGCTACAGCAATACACATGGGCACCCCGATCTCGCGGGATTTCTGTTCAGCACCCTCTACCAGGAGCTTGGCATCATCTATGGAAAGCCTTTTTACGGTAATCATCTCTTCCATCACCTCCTCTTGTTGCCTAGTTGCAAAGATGTTGCAGCCACTATCCAATCGCAACTGAGGCACCGAGTCAAGCCTTTCTTGACTCGGTGCAATTTTCAATTGACTTCATGATGGTAAGGATCTTACAATTCCGAACTGCGGCACAAGGAGGTAACATCTGCCGGTTTTCTCGTGACCGTTCTCAGCAACCGTTGAAGTAACAGGGAGGTCTTTATGAGAATCGATCAATGGGCTCTCAGGTTCTTTGCTCTTTCCCTGAGCCTGAGCATACTTTTTCTCTTCCAGGCTACCAACTCGTTGGCTCAGCTGGCTCCCGAGGTGGCCCAACAGGGTTACGCTGACAGCATCTTTGTCAACGGGAAGGTGGTGAGCATGGACGATATCTCCCGCTCAACCAGCGTGGGGACCATCTATCAGGCCATTGCGGTCAAGGGCCACAAGATCATGAAGCTGGGCACCACCGCTCAGGTGAGGGCCGTGGCAGGTCCCGACACCGTGATTTTCGACTTGAGAGGAAAAACCCTGATTCCCGGCATTATTGAGAGCCACAGCCACATGTACGGCAGTGCCGTACAGCATCTGGATCGATTGGGCTTCAAGTACCCGCCCGAGGGAGTTTACTTTACGTCAGCTCAGGCGCACCCCACCGACCTGGAACAAACCCAGGGCCTTCTGCGCGATGCCCTCCAGGATGCGGTCAAGGAGGTCAACCCGGGTGACTGGATAGTCCTCAGTATGCAGAGTCATCCTGATGAAAATCCCCGCCAACTCGCCCTCTGGAGCATGACTCGACGCCTGACAAACCGCAGAACTCTCGATCAGTGGGCCCCCGACAACCCGGTCCTGATGAGGCCCGGGTTGAGAGGCAACGTCAATTCCAAGGCCTTGGAGATCCTGGATGACTTTTTCCCTGGATATTCCGCCTCCATCCACGAAACCATGCACGGGGACGTCATCGGTGAGGACATTGCCGAAATCGGATGGGTGGGAAGCCAGGAAATGTCCGTGATCACCTGGCAGCTTTTTCTGGAAAAAGTCCCTCTGCCCACTCTGGCCCAGGCCATCAAACTGGTGTCGGAAGATGCCGCCACCAAGGGAATCACCACCTTTTCCAGCCGTATTCAGTTCCCCAAGATCATGAGCGGGTATGCCACCCTGGCCGGTCTGGGTCAAATGCCCATTCGGTTATCTGCCCACTACGAGATCCACCGTATGCCCACCGATCCCCAGCAAACCCGTCAGATCTATCGCCGTACCGGTGTGCTGCAGGGAATTGGAGACGATTACCTGTGGATTGACGGCGTGGCCTCAGAGCGTTGGGACTCGTTTTACCCGGAATCGTGCACCGGACCGGATACCATCGCTCCAGCCAATATCAAGTCTCGAGAAGTCTGCCCGGTACCCGGGGAACTGCCTTGGGACACACTTGAAAACGCAGCCGCCGCCGGCTGGCGGCTGGCGGGAGTGCACATGTGCGGCAGCGAAAGCGCGCGAGCCTTCATGCGGATGATCGATGAGGCCCGCGAAGTCAACGGCTGGACGATGCAGCAGGTGCGTGACATGAGGCTGACAGGCGAGCACTGCGGTCTGATCGGAAAACTCCCGGATATCATACAGGGATTGAAGGATTATGGAATCATCTTGAGCTGCGGACCCGACATCGTCTCAGAATCACCTGCCTGGGTTCGCGACTACGGCGATCAAATCCAGTCCTTTATCCTGCCCTTCAAGACCTGGCTTGACTCCGGTGTGAAGCTGGTGGGCCAGCATTATGGGCGAACACCACCCATGAGGACACTGTGGCAGGCAGTAACTCGCCTACATGATGGGGTCGTCTGGCAGCCCGAAGAACGTATTGACCGGGTGCATGCCATGAAAATGTGGACATCCTGGCCAGCTGAATACGTCCTGAAGGAAGACGAGCTCGGCACGCTGGAAGAGGGCAAGTTCGCAGATCTGGTCATCCTGGATCGTGACTACTTTACCGTTCCCGTGAATGACATCTTGAAGGTCCGCACTCCCATGACCATGGTAGGCGGCAAGATTATCCAGCTGCAGGAATCCCTGGCAAACGAGTTTGGCATGGAAGCGGTGGGACCTGCCTACGATTTTTCAGATGAGGAAGTGGCAGCTCAATACCTGGGAGAAAGCGGCAATTAAATTTCTCTGCCACCTGGCAGCTTAAGTTATAAATCAAACTAATGCCGACAACTCGCTTAAACGCGCTGGCAAAACTGGCGTCCGGGCCCGCAGCCTTCCTGATCACCTATCTCTTACCCCTGGAAGGGGTTTCCTATAACTGTCGAGTAGCCCTGGCCACCCTTGTTTGGGCTGTTGTCTGGTGGATGACCCGGCCCATCCCCTGGGCCATGTCTTCGATGCTGCCGCTTGTGGTGTTTCCCGTCCTGGGCGTGATGTCGATCCGTGCCACCACTGCTCTTTATGGCCAAAGAATTTTCTTTTGGCTTCTGGGAATTACCATGCTCGGCTATGCCATTGAGAAGCATGGACTGGCCAAGCGGGTTGCCCTGAGATTCCTGAAAATCAAAGGAGTGGCCGACAGCACGTCTCGCCTGATCTTCATGTATATGTTGGTGGCCGCAATCATATCCATGTTCGTCACCGATGCCGGGGTGGTGGCCATGATGATGCCGATCGGGATGTCTCTGGTGGCCTACATCAGCAGTGTCACCGATCTCGGTGGGGAGGAGGGCAAGAACAGCCGACTGGCTTCTTTTCTGGCCATGGGGACACTTTACGGAGCGGTGGCAGGGGGAGTGGGGACCATTGCGGGTCTGCCCCACAACGCCATCGGAGTGGCCCTGGCCGATAGTCTGGCTGGAACCTATATCAGCTGGTTCCGCTGGATGAAAGTGGGGATGCCGCTCTTTGTTATCTTGCTCATCAGCTTTTATCTTTTACTCCGATTTTTCTTTCCTCCCGAAGTTTCTCGTATCCCGGGGGGCCGGGAGTTTATCGGGAAGGAACTCCAGAAACTGGGCAAGATGACGACCGGAGAGATCAATGTGCTGGTGACCTTCGTCTGCATGGTGCTGATGTTCACGGGTCCCTCCATCATGTCTCTGATTCTGGGGGAAGGACATCCTGTGGCCGAGTACCTGCGCAATGCTCTACCGACCTGGGTAGTCCCTCCAGCAGTCCTTATCCTGCTTTTCCTCCTGCCCGTAGATGTGAAGAAGGGCGAAGGCACCTTGATCTGGCGTGACGTTTCCCATCACGCACCCTGGAACATCATCTTCCTGTGTACGGGGGCGGTGGGCATGACCGATGCTCTCACCCAGTTCGGGTTCCTGGACTACACCTCGGGCATCATTCAGAGTATAGGCATCAGTGCGACAGGGCTGCCCTTCATTGCCGCTCCAGCGATCATCGTGGGTACCAACCTCTTCTCGGGTACGGCTGCCACGACTCTCTTTTGCAGTATCTTCATTCCCGCCGCCGTGGAGTTTGGTTACAACCCCGCCAGCATAGCCATACTCATTCCCAACGGTGCCGTGGGAATAATGTTTCCCTGGGCCGGGGCATCCGCAGGTACGGCCTTTGCTTCCGGCTATCTGGACCTGAAGGTAATGATGAAGGTCGGAGCGGTCGCCACGCTACTCATCCTTGTGATCATTCTCGGGGTCCACCTGCTGATGGCTCCCATTCTCTAGGGGGTCCTTGCGTAGGGGCGCACAGACGTGCGCCCACAAATCTCGGTTTGTCAACGGGTTAAAGGGCGCACGGCTGTGCGCCCCTACTTGCCTGATCTAGAAGGCGCCGGAGGCCTCGTGGACGACCTGGCCTCCCATAACGGTCATCAAGACCCGAAGTTTGTCCAACTCAGTCTCGGGAAAGGTCAGGTAGTCTCCAGCCAGCACTACCAGATCGGCCAGCTTTCCGGGCTCGATGGAACCCAGGATGTCCTCTTCCCCACTGTAGGCGGCAGCCCACAGAGTGTACATGTAAAGGGCCTCCTCCCGACTCACTTTCTCAGCCGGATTCAGCTGCCGGCCCCTGTCGTCTATCCGGGTCACCCATTTCATGATGTTAAAGAGAGGTGGCCTGGTGCGAGCATCAAAAGCGTCGGCTTCCGCCGCCGGCCTGATTCCTGCCTCGATCATGGATTTGACCGGCTGCATATTGTAAACGGCGTCCATTCCGTACATTTCAACCAAGTTATCATTGCCGTACATGGCCTTGGCATAGACACTGGGGATCACGTCCATCTCCTTGACCAGGGCATAATGCTCCGGCCTCCACATCATGCCGTGGTCTATCCCAAAGTGACGGCCCACCAGAGACCTCTCACGATGGGCCTCTTCAAAAACTTCCAGCAGTATGGTGTTGCTCATGTCGCCGCTGCTGTGCAGAGAACCGATCGACCAGCCGTAACGATTGGCCAGGATGATGCTTTGCCGGTCACTGGTAGCCAGATCACCGCTCTCTTCCCACTTGTTCATGCCGAAAGGTCCGTACGGATCTATGTCGAGGATCTTTATTTTGGCTTGACTGGTGTTAGCCGACCCGTTGTTGGAGGTGCCATCCACCACCTGGACCGACGTCCCGATGATCTTGAACATGTCGTTTCCCAGGTCGGTCAGATTACCCAACCTCTTCAGGTAAGCCTCCGCATACCCATTCTGGCGCAGGAAGTGGTGGTGGATACGAACTCTCATGGTCAGTTCATCTTTCACCATCAGATCCCGGAAGACCGTAACCGACAGACCGCCGGCACGCCCCATCAAGGTCGTGAGTCCCATCGCATTGTGGCGGAGAAATTCCTCTTTTTGAGGTTCCAGTAAGTCCTCGACCTTCGCCCACGGCTGCAGCTCATAGGTGGGAACGCCGGCAGCTGCTCCTCTGAGGTGGCCTGTCATCCGACCCTGCTCGTCTCTGACGATGCCCGGAATATCGGTAGGAACCTTCTCCAGGACCAGGCTATTGGCCACAATCTGGTCATTCATGGCCTCGATCCAGAGCATATTGTCGGGAGCAATCTCATCCAGAAGAGTGACGTTGAGCTGGTGATTCACCACTGGGTTGCTGGGTCCGCTCAGCGAAATAACCTCTCCCGGAGGGGTCGCTTCAACCCGGGCCCGTAGGCTCTCCAGGGCGCTCTCCAGGGTGTCGAAATTCAACTCCGGTCCAGTAAAGGGTGTGGCCGCGTCTCCCGTCGCCCGGCGCACACGGGTCACCCAGGCGGAATGCAGGTGGGTATCCATAAAGCCCGGGACCACGCTTCGCTGCTCCAGGTCCACTCGTCGGGTTTGGGGCCCGGCCATGGCCAGAATTCTCTGGTTATCTCCCACCGCCAGGAATTTGTCGCCTCGAATGGCCACCGCCTCTACAATTGTGAACTGCTCATCTGCGGTGAGGATCTTGCCGTTGTAAAAGACTATATCCGCATAGGCAACGACTTCAGGCGGCAGGCTCTGGGCGCTTTGAGCCCAGCCACTGCCCACCGTTGCGCCAAGACACAACAATAAAAACAAGCGGTGAAGGTCATTCCAAGTTTGCTGTTTCATCATTCCTCCCTTTTTTGGTGCCAAAGTATCGGACTTTCCCTGTCCTTACGCTCCTGAGGCGTCTTCGAGAATAGTTGATAGAATGCCGCTAACCTATCCTGTGGGTCAGTCTCTGTCAAGGGAAAGTCATGGATGAGGCCTTTCGTCTGCTTGACACCTTGGGCAGACTCCAATACCATTCCCGCCAAGCCCGGGTTACGTAACATCCGGGCTCGGGACCGATCCCGATGACACCCAGGCACATGAATTTCTTCGCCAAACTGGCAGTTGGGCCAGCAGCGTTTCTTCTGATTTACGCTGCACCTTTAGAGGGACTGCCCTACAATGGCCGGGTCGCCTTCGCCACCTTCGTTTGGTGTGTTGCCTGGTGGATGGCACGACCCATCCCCTGGGGTATCTCTTCCCTGCTCCCTCTTGTGGTGTTCCCGGTTCTGGGTGTGATGTCTATCCGTGCGACGACTGCTCTTTATGGCCAAAGGATCTTCTTTTGGATCCTGGGAATCACCATGCTCGGCTATGCCCTTGAAAAGCACGGGCTAGCCAAGCGAGTGGCCCTCAGATTCCTGACACTGAAAGGCGTAGCCAACAGCACAGCTATGCTGACGTTTATGTATATGTTGGTGGTCGCTCTCCTCTCCATGTTCATTGCCGATGTTGGGGTGGTGGGGATGATGATGCCAATCGGAATGTCACTCTTTGCCTACATCAGCGGAGTCACTGGTATTGCTCCGGAGGCTGGCCAGAAAAGTCGACTGGCTTCGTTTCTGGCCTTAGGGACGCTTTATGGAGCCGTGGCCGGGGGGGTGGCGACCATAGCCGGTCTCCCTCATAACGCTATCGGTGTCTCTCTGGCTGAGAGTCTGGCTGACACCTATATCGGGTGGTTCCGGTGGATGAAGGTGGGAGTACCGCTCTTCGTGGTCTTGCTGGTCAGCTTTTATTTTCTGCTCCGCTATTTTTTCCCTCCGGAAATTTCCACGATTCCAGGAGGGCGGGACTTTGTTGAGGGTGAAGTCAAGAAACTGGGAAAGATGACGGTCGGAGAAATCAATGTGCTTGTGAGTTTCGTGACCATGGTACTGTTGTTCACAGGACCCTCACTGCTCTCTCTGGCTCTGGGGGCGGATCATCCTACGGCCACTTACGTGCGCAGCGCTGTGCCCACCTGGTTGGTACCGCCGGCAGTTCTGTTCCTGCTTTTCCTTCTTCCCGTGAATGTTCAAAAGGGGGAAGGAACTTTGATCTGGCGTGACGTTGTCGAGCACGCACCCTGGAACATCATCTTTCTGTGTACGGGTGCGGTGGCCATGACCGACGCTCTCAGCCAATTTGGATTCCTGGAGTTTACAGATGGCGTGATCGGGGGGTTGGGCATCGGGATAACGGGATTGCCCTTCCTGGCTGCCGGGGTTACGGTGGTGGGGACCAATCTCTTTTCAGGAACAGCTGCCTCGACTCTCTTTTGCAGTATCTTTATCCCCACGGCCGCAGAGATTGGCTTCAATCCTGCCAGTATGGCCATCCTTATCCCCAATGCAGCCGTGGGGGTATTATTCCCCTGGGCAGGAGCATCTGCGGGTACGGCCTTCGCCTCCGGCTATCTTGACATGAAAGAGATGATCAAGGTGGGATCGGTGGCCACGATACTGATCATGGTGCTTGTTACAGTCGTGCACATACTCTTCGCCCCAATCCTCTAGGGCGGCTGTCCAGGGAGCTCAATATCTTCGTTCTCCGCGCCCTTCGATCCTCGACGTAGCCTAGTACTCACTTAGATAAATACGATAGCGTTTGTTGGGAGCGCGACGGAGCCCAGATCGAGGCGCGACGACGAGTCGATGTCAGGGACATCGGCGAGGAGAAGCAACAAAGAAATGGGCCCGTCCTGACCTGCCCCCACGAACGAGTCCACCCTCTATGCTAGACCCGGGACCATTTGAAGTCCACTCCAAGGGATTGGATCCAGTGCCTGCGACCTAGGTAGTTTGGCCTCTGGCGCCGGCGGCCGATAGGCCAAGGCGCTGTGAGGCCGGATCTGATTGTAATCCCTCCGCCAGCGTTCTACCAACACCTTGGCTTCCCCCAGCGTGTCGAAGATCTCCATGTTCAGCAGCTCATCCCGTAGTTTCCCGTTGAAACTCTCAATGTACCCATTCTCCCAGGGGCTGCCCGGCTCGATGTACAAGGTCCTTACCCCAACAGCCTGCAGCCAGTCCCGGACCGCCTGTGCCGTAAACTCCGATCCGTTATCGGACCGGATAAACTCAGGCACTCCCCGATCAACGAATAACTCCGCCAGCCGGTCCAACACGTCTTGGTGATTCATCTGCCGTTTCACATCAATGGCGAGGCACTCTCTGGTGTACTCATCCAGGATCGTCAATAGCCGAAAGGCTCGCCCATCATGGGTCCGTTCATGCACGAAATCATAGCTCCAGACGTGGTTCTTGCGAGCCGCTCGTAACCGAACACAGGAACCGTCATTAAGCCACAGCCTCCTTCGTTTCGGCTGTCTGGACGGGACTTTCAGCCCTTCTTGTCTCCACAGCCTCTCCACCCGCTTAGGATTCACCTTCCACCCTTCCCCATGAAGTATCGCCGTGACCCGCCGGTAGCCATAACGCCCGTATTGCGTAGCCAACTCCACCATCCGGGCCACCAATCGGGCCTCATCATCGGGAATTTGCCTTTCCCTTCGCTGGGTCGATCGAACCTGTCCCAGCACTTGGCAGGCCCGACGTTCGGAGACTCGCTCTGCTCCTAATCGCTCTCGTACCCACATCACCGCTCGTCTCCTGTTCGCCGGGCCTAGAAGTTTCCCGAGGACACTTCCTTCAGGATCTGCTTGTCCAAAGACAGATCCGCCACCAGCTTCTTCAACCGGGTATTCTCCTTCTCCAACACCTTCAACCTCTTGGCCTGGTCCAACCGGAGCCCTCCGTACTCTTTGCGCCACCGGTAGTAGGTCTGCTCGCTCACCCCCATCTGCTTCGACACCTGTCCCACCCTCTGTCCTTGGGCCAGACCCACCTCTGCCTCACGCAGCTTCATGATGATCTGTTCTGCCCTAAACCGCTTCCCTGCCATCCTTGCCTCCTTCCTAAACCGGAAATCCTAACATTCAAACTGGACTCGTTTTAGGGGGCAAGGTCAGTCCCGCCCCAACCCTTCGGGCGGATGGGGGTTGCGGGCGATCTCTTTGTCACTCGTCGTCGTCGATGTCCCTGACATCGCCTCCTCCTCCCTTCGCGACCTCGCCTCGCAAGCCCCATCCGCAAACGTTATCGTATTTATGAAAGTGAGTACCAAGCTACGCCTGCGGTCGAAGGGCTTGTGCGGCCTCGATCTTGACCTACCTGGACAGCCGCCCGGCACTTACTGGATCAGGCCCGCTTCCCTTCTCCCCTCTTCAGTGAAAGCTTGACCAATCCACTCCATCTCGCTGTCCTCGAAGTTGTATTGCTGTCCCACGGGCACCGTTCTCCATTCTCTGGCCAAGGAGGCGTTGAGTGCCTTGATGTCACCTCCCACCATGGTCATCAGAGGTCGGATCTTGAGGAGGTCGTCTATGGGAATGGTAAAGTAATCCCGATCAATCACCAGAAGATCGGCCCATTTCCCCTCTTCCAGCGAGCCCAGCTTGTCTTCTTTCATGACGTAACGGGAGGCCCAACGAGTCCAAAGCTTCAGTGCATGCACCCGGTCAATGCGCTCCTCGGGCTGCCAGACCTTCCCGTCATACTTCCGGGTGATGGCCTGCCACAGCATGAAAAAGGGCGGTTGCCGCTGTCCTCTTCTCACACTGCCTTCTCCACCGGCGCCTCGAAAGGCACCTCCACCATAGTGTTGTCCCACCACGTTGACTCCTGATTCTATCCAGGTCCTGAAGGGGATAAAAAAATCCTCGATGTTATCCATGTAGGGTCCATATTCGTTGATCCAGGAACGCATCACACTCACATAGTCGGGTCCGCAGCTGATAATAATCCCATACCTCAGAAGCTTATCGATCACATCGGGTTGTTTCCCGATCAAATCACAGTGTTCCAGAGCGAAGTGCTGATCGTGGATCTGTTCGACCGTCAACCCGGCCTCCACCCGGGCCTCATCCACCATCTGGATGAAGCGTCGAAAACCTTCGCTGCCGCAGCTGTGCACTCCCTTGATTCTCCAGCCCGCCTTGATGGCATTTTTCAAGGTGTCCCAGTGCAGATCTCCCGGTTTGGGGCAGGTTTCACGCGCCTTCAGATGAGCGGGGGCATTGCTATCGGGTCCCAAGCACGACTCCGGAAAATGGGAGTCCCAGCGCTCTGAAGCCACTCCATCAAACCAGAAGTAATCGTTGCCTATCCCTTGCAGCACACCCGTGCGCCGGTACAACTGGCGGGTTTCCTGAGGATCGGTAGGCATCCGGTGGACCTCATAGTGGGCATTGAAGCGAATGGGCATTTGTCCCAACTCGGCCAGCTTGGCGTATCCGGTCATGATCTTGGGAAACTGAATCCGGCTGCTAAAGGTGGTCACACCCAGAGAGGCCCAGGCCTCGGATTCCAGTTTGAGCATCTGAGCCAGTGTATTGGGCTCCAGATTCTCCAAAAACAGCTCCCAGGTGATCACGCCCATTTCCACGCTTCCC
The DNA here is from genome assembly GCA_963663035.1 of Acidobacteriota bacterium. Classification (GTDB taxonomy): domain Bacteria; phylum Acidobacteriota; class UBA6911; order RPQK01; family JADFOI01; genus JADFOI01. Next base: position 3,445,074 of record OY760074.1, on the reverse strand, counting down.
ACCCATCCAATATCCGCGATGTCCTCACCGATCTCATCTCCGTGCATGGTCTCCTGGATGGAGGCAGAGTAACCGGGCAGGAATTCGTTGATGAGTTCCAGCGCCTTTGAGTTGACACTTCCTCGATTGCCAGGCCGCACCAGTACAGGATTTTCAGGTGCCCATTGGTCCAGGGCCTGGCGATCGGTGAGGCGTCGAGTGGCTCCCCAGATGAAACCCTGCCTGGGTGCCGCAGGATGGTCAGTCAAGTCGACCATCAGCCATTGACCCGGTTCCATCTGGGACACCGCCTCTTGAATGGCATCCCGCATAACTCCCTGCGTCCTTTCCAGATCCAGCTCAGCCTGCACAGTAATCTCGCGGGCAGGACTTTGGTAGCCGAAGCGGTCCAGCCAACGAAGGGAGGCACCGTAGATATGTTGATGGGATTCGATAATACCAGGGATCATGGTTCGTCCATTCAGATCCAGAATCCGGGTCTTGCGCCCGGCCATGGCCCGAACTTCCAGGGTCGTCCCCAGCTTCATGATGATGTCCCTTTTGACTGCCAGGGCCTGGTAGCTGTTCCCCACCTCGGTCGAGGTGGATGCGTCATCCATGCTCACGATCTTCCCGTTAATGAAGATGGTATCCGCATAGCCCATGTCTTCCACCTCGAGTGGAAGCTGCTGAGCGTAAGAGAGAGGACCCAGAAAAAGAATGATCCACGCCACCGCCCACAACTTTCCCCCATACCTACTCAAAGAACCTGCCTGAAGCTTGAACTCCATGATGGTGGACACACTCAAAGACCGACCTTCGGGTGCACCTCCTCCTTTCTGTGAAACCTTGTTGTGCGGCTGAGCCACGACTGACTTGAGTGTAGAAGTGCGCAGTGACACTGTCAAGAGAACCGTAACTTGTTGACGGCTTAGAAGGGCAGTAGATGTGTGTACTTGATGGAGATGACCCGATCCGTGCTCGCCTGGTCGATGGTGGGGTTTTCCTCGGTGTAAACGATAAAGAGATCGCTCAGAGAGTGGTGGATCAAGTTGAAACGCACATTGGAGGTGATCTCCTGTCGCTCACTATTGTATTGAATAAAGGTATCCAGAAAAGTCCGGGTGTTGAAAGCATACCTGAGCCGGAAACGAAAAAGATCGACCTGGAACGCTCCCCCGGGCAAAGTGACATCATCACGACCAAAGTTGAATTCGGTGCTGAGATGACCACTGGGCCGAAATTGCGCCCCCACCTGAAAGCTCCTCTTTTCGCCATCCCAAAAGTCCCCGTCATAGAACCTCAGGTTTCCCGAGAGAACACGGCTGCGGTCGGTGTTAAACTCGAAACCGTACTCGTTATAGTGGTGGTCCCCAAAAGGGACCGTGATACCGGTTCGAATATCGAAGTTCTCATCCAACCGTTCGAACATATTGCGCCGTCTCAGGCGCAGAAAGGCACCGTTCTGGAAAAAGAAGTCAATTCCAAGGCTGTGTTTACGCGTGAGAAGCCGGTTGTCCTGATCGGTCAGGTAGCGCACGTTGACGATGGGTTGGATCTCCCGAATCATCTCGTCTTCCCAGGGACGGATGCGCGGGTGAATTTCAATACGTTGGACACGAACACCAGTACGTACCGTAAAACCGAGATCATCTCGATAATCCTCCTGGATATCGGAGTGAATGACCCCCAGCTGAAGCCAACGTGAGTCATATTGTCCCTCCAGTCGCAGAGCCCAGTCATCCCCCTCAACGCCCGGGGTGTCGCTCTGAGAAAAAAGGGTGTTAAAGGTCAGATCATCGCGCGGCCGGTACAGCCCATCAAATCCGAAGACTCGATTGGTGGGACGATCGGAACCCTGGCGACTGACAAGGAACCCTCCCAGCCAGGACCGAGCAAGAAGGTCCCTCTTGACACGCAGCACCGAGGCATTTTCCGGTCCCTGGCCTTGGGCCTCCTCTGTCTGAATGCTCAGGAGTGCAAGCTCATAGGGACCCACCCTTCCGGTCAACCGCCCCCCCCCAAGAATCGGAATCTGCCGTCTATCCAAAGAAAGTCCGATGTTACGACTGTAAAAGACACTGGGATCTTCGACATCCGGCGTTCCCCTTTGTAAGCGAACGCTTCCAATCTCAAAGATCCCCGAGTTCTCCAGGAAAAAATCCCGTTTCTCCGGAAAAGTGAGACGGAATCGATCCAGGTTGACCTGCTGCTGATCAACTTCCACGTGCGAGAAATCGGTGTTGTAGGTCAAGTCCAGAGTGAGACCGGATGTCACTCCATACTTGAGGTCCACGCCGATGTCAGAAGTGGAGCTTGTGTCGGACCCACGGTCAGCCAGGCTGGTCGTGACATAGGGGATGACAGACAGATTCCGGCCCGGATGGATGTCATCGCGGTTCACCCCCACAAGCTCCCCGGCCAGAGAGACTCGAGTGATGTTGTAGCGGCGAGGAATTTCAGACCAGTAGGTGATTTCGTTGTTGCGGCGGATTTGCCTGCCAAAATTGACCTTCCAGGCACCTTGAGGTGTGCTCCCGTAACGAAGCGTTTTGATGGGGATCAGAATCTCAGCGCTCCACCCGGTCTCATCGATGTGTGTCTTGACTTCCCAGATGGCGTCCCAACTGACGTTCAGCTCTCTCCCTTCATTGCTCACCTGCACGTCCCTCTTGGCGCCGTTGGGGTTGGTCACGAAGAGAAAGCCGTCGCGGGAGCTGGCAAAAGTATCCAGCAAAATTTCAAATGAGTCCTCGTCTCCAGAGCTAAAGTCGCGACTGAGGCTGTTGGCCACGATCCCTTCCGGGTCGCTGTCAAAGCACATCACACCAAAATAGAGATTGTCCGAGTCAAAAAGCAGGCGGACCTCTGTCCGTTGGGTGGAGGGTTCTCCTTGCCTGGGTTCAGCCTGGACGAAGTCGGCAGCCGGTTGGGCCAGAAGCCAGGGGGGTTCGTCTAGAACTCCATCCAGGACGATGGTCTCCTCCGTCCAGCGGGCCTGTAGAGTTCGATCAGCCCCCAGCGCGCCAGGCCATAGCCCCGGCCAGAGGAACAGAATAATCAACCCCGACAGAAAATTGGCTCTCATTAAAAACCCAATAGATGAGTGTACTTGACGGAGATGACCCGATCCGTGCTCTCCTGGGCGATGGTGGGATTCTCCTCGGTATAGACCACGAAAAGATCACTCAGAGAGTGGTGGATCAAATTGAAACGCACATTGGAGGTGATCTTGTTTCTCTCACTGTTGTACTGAATAAAGGTATCCAGAAATGTCTGGGTATTGAAAGCATATCTGAGGCGGAAACTCAGCAGATGGGACAGGAACGCCCCCCCCGGCAAAGTGACATCATCGCGAGAAAAGTTGAATGAGGCGCTGAGATGACCATTGGGCCGAAATTGGCCTCCTACCCGAAGACTCGTCTTTTCTCCATCCCAAAACTCCCCGTCATAGAAGTTGACATTTCCCGAGAGGATCCGACTGCGGTCGGTATTAAACTCAAGCCCCTGTTCCTCATACTCGTGGTCACCAGAGGGGACGAGGATACCGGTTCGAATGTCGAAGCCCTGATCCAACCGCTCAAAAAAAGTGCGCCTTCGTAAACGCAGAAAAGCACCGTTTTGGAAAAAGAAATCAACTCCAAAGCTGTGTTTGCGCGTCAGGAGCCGGTTGTCCGGGTCGGTAATGTAGCGCGTGTTGAGTATGGGCTGGATCTCGCGGATCGCCCGGCCTTCCCAGGGACGAATGCGCGGGTGAATGGTAATACGTTCAACACGGACACCCTCCCGTGTATGAAAGCCCAGATCATTTCGATATTCCGGCTGGATGTCGGCGTGGATTAGACTCAGCGCGAGCCAACGTGGGCTATATTGACCTTCCACCCGCAGGACCCAGTCATCCCCCTGGGCCCCGGGAGTGTCGGTCTGAGCAAAAAGGGAGTTAAAGGTCAGATCGGTGCGCGGTCGATAGAGACTGTCAATACCATAGGTTCGATTGGTGACGCGATCGGGGCCCTGGCGATTGAGAAAAAAACCGCCCAGCCAGGAGCGAGCGAGGATATCCCGTTTTATCCGCAGGACCGAGGAATTTTCCTCTCCCACGCCTGCCGCCGCCTCCTCCTCCGTCTGGATGCTCATCAATCCAAGCTCATAGGCGCCTGCCCTGCCGGTAAGCCGGGCTCCCCCCATAATCGGAATCGGCTGCCTCGCCTCCGACAGGCCGATGGTGCGGCTGTAAAAGATGCTGGGGTCCTCCTCATTCGGTGTCCCGCCTCGTCTCAGAATGCTTCCTATTGCAAAGATCCCCTCGTTCTCCAAAAAGAAGTCCCTTTTCTCCGGGAAAGAGAGGCGAAACCGCTCCAGGTTGACCTGTTGCTGATCGACTTCCACGTGTGAGAAATCGGTGTTGTAGGTCGCATCCAGGGTGAGACCGGATGTCACTCCATACTTGAGGCCCAGGCCAACATCAAGGTCGGAACTTGTTTCGGAGTCGCGCTCAGAGAGGTTCGTGGCGAGATACGGAGTGACAAAGAAGTTCCGGCCGGGATGGATTTCGTTCTGGTTCACCCCGGCCAGTTCTCCAGCCAGACTGACTCGAGTGATGTTGTAGCGGCGGGGAATCTCAGACCAGTAGGTGATTTCGTTGTTGCGGCGAATTTGCCTCCCAAAGTTGACCTTCCAGGAACCCTGAGGGGAACTCCCGTAACGAAGCGTTTTGATGGGGATCAGAATCTCAGCGGTCCACCCGGTCTCATCGATGTGCGTCTTGACTTCCCAGATGGCGTCCCAGCTGACGTTGGATCCCCTCCCCTCATTGTTCACCTGGACATCCCTCTTGGCGCCGTTGGGGTTGGTCACAAACAGAAAGCCGTCGCGGGAGCTGGCGAAAGTATCCAGCAAGATCTCAAATGTGTCCTCATTTCCAGGAGCAAAATCGCGCCTGAGGCTGTTGGCGACGATCCCTTCCGGGTCGCTGTCAAAACAGGTGACACCGAAATAGAGATTGCCCGAATCAAAAAGCACGCGGACCTCTGTCCGTTGACTTGAGGGTTCTCCTTGTCTGGGTCCAGCCTGGATGAAATCCGAGGCCGGTTGGGCCAAAAGCCAGGGAGGTTCGTTGAGAACTCCATCCAGAACGATGGTTTCCTCCGTCCAGCGGGCTTGCAGAATGCGATCAGCTCCCAGCGCTCCAGGCCACAATCCCGGACAGAGAGCCAGTACAATCAAACCCGACAGGAGATATATTCTCATCCAACTCACGGTCTTCAAGACATAGCGCGGGTTGGCCTCTCGGCAAATCTCAAAAAGCTCCCGAGGCTTCGTGGACCACCCGGCCTCCCACCACGGTCATCAACACCCGAAGTTTGTCCAGATCGTTTTCGGGGAAGGTCATAAAGTCCCCTCCCAGCACCACGAGATCGGCCAACTTGCCGGGCTCAATGGAACCCAGAAGATCCTGCTCTCCGCTGTAACGAGCGGCCCAAAGGGTATACATGTAGAGGGCTTCGCGGCGATCGATCTTCTCGTCCGGATTCACCAGGCGACCTTGGTCGTCCAGCCTGGTGATCCACTTCTGCATATTGAACAGGGCCGCCTGGGTGCGAGAATCAAAAGCGTCAGCTTCTGCGGCTGGGCGGATCCCAGCTTCGATCAGGGACTTGACCGGCTGCATGGTATACACCTCATCCATTCCGTAGATGGATACCAACGCATCATTGTCGTAAAGCGCTTTGGAAAAAATACTGGGAACGATATCCATCTCCTTGAGCAGATCGAAATGCTCCGGTTTCCACATCAAGCCGTGATCGATTCCAAAGTGCCGGCCTACCAGAGATCTTTCTCTGTGGGCCTCTTCAAAGACTTCCAGCAATATGGTGTTGCTCATGTCGCCGCTGCTGTGTAAGCCCGATATGGACCAGCCGTAACGATTGCCCAGGATGATGTTCCTGCGGTCGCTGGTGGCCAAATCCCCTGTTTCTTCCCATTTGTTTTGACCAAAGGGGCCATAGGGATCTCCTGAGGGAGGAGTCAGCTTCGCCTTGGAGGTCCGAGCTGAGCCGGTCAAGGAGGCGCCATCCACCACCTGGACGGTGGCCGCGATGATTTTGAACATGTCGTTTCCAAAATCGGTCAGATTACCCAGTCTTTTCAAATAGGCTTCAGGGGATGAATTTTGACGCAGAAACTCATGGGCCACACGAACTCTCAGCGTCAACTCGTCCCGCAGCACCAGGTCACGGAAGACCGAGATCGACAGGCCGTTGGCACGTCCCATGATAGTGGTCAATCCCTGCTCATTGTGTCGGAGAAATCTGAGCTTCTGAGGCTCCAACAAAGCCTCCACAGCGGGCCATGGTCTTAGCTCGTAGACGACAATCCCGCCTGCACCGCCTCTGAGCTGACCGGTGGGTAGCCCCTTGTCGTCTTTCAGAACGCCCGGAGTATCTGGTGGAATTTCCTTCATGATCAGGCTGTTGGCCACGACCTGGTTATTGAGGCCTCTGATGTAGAGAGGATTTTGGGGAGCAACCTGATCCAGAAGAGCAGCGTTTAACTCTTCCGTGACAACCCTGTTACTGGTTGCACCCAGCGCAATGAATTCTCCGGGCTGGGCCTGTTGAACCCTTGCCAACAGTCCCTCCAAAGCGCTTTCCAGCGTGTCATAGTTGATCTGGACAGGAGGCTCACTACTCTCTCCGAAAGGCGGGCTGTTCACAAAAGAGGAGTGCTGGTGGGTGTCGATAAAGCCAGGGACCAGGCTGCGCCCGTCCAGGTCGATTCTGCGGGTGCCGGGACCGGCCATGGCCAAAATCCTGTCGTTGTTTCCACGGGCCAGAAATTTCCCGTCCCGCACAGCTACCGCTTCCACAACCGTGAAGCTCTCATCGGCGGTCAGAACCTTGCCGTTATAAAACACCATATCTGCATAGGCAATGACCTCGGCCGGTAAGTTAGCCGGACTCTGTGCCCAACCCGCAGTCAGGGCCGACCAGCCAAACAGCAACAAGAAGAAGAAAACGCGACTCGCAGAGCTGAAATGGGACTTATGCATGATCATCCTTTCCTCTCTCTTTTTGCCCCAAAAAACACAGGACGGACCTCTCCTCCAGAGCAGCCCGTCCTTGATATCTCTGTGGCTTGTCTAAGCCCTAGAAGGCGCCGGGCGCCTCGTAGGCAACTTTCCCGTCAATGACAGTCATCAGCACTCGAAGCTTGTCCAACTCATCTTCGGGAAACGTCAGGAAGTCTCCGCCCAGTACCACCAGGTCGGCCAGCTTCCCGTTTTCAATGGAACCGAGAATGTCTTCTTCCCCGGTGTAGCGAGCAGCCCACAGTCCATACATGTGCAGGGCCTGCTGACGAGACAGCTTTTCGTCCGGATTCCACACCCGTCCATTGGGATCCTTGCGGGTAATAAAGTTCTTCATCTGGTAGAGGGGTGCTGAATTGGGAGGCCGGGTGTCAGCCTCGGCAGCCGGGTAGATACCTGCTTCGATCAGGCTTTTGACCGGCAGCATCTGATGCAGGGCATCGGCCCCATAGGTTTCCAGGTAGCCTTCAGAGCGGCTGATGGGAAATGTGAAAACACTGGGAATCACTTCCATTTCCTTGAGCAAGGCCAGGTGGCGGGGACGCCACATGTCCCCGTGATCGATGGCAAAATGGCGACCATTCAGGGGGTTCTCCTGATGGGCTTCCTGGTACACTTTCAGGAGCTCGTCATTGCTTTGGTCGCCCTGGCTGTGCATGGAGGTGATGGTCCAGCCGTAGCGGTTGGCCAGCAGGATGTTTCTGCGGTCGCTGGTGGCGACGTCACCCGTTTCTTCCCATTTGTTTTGCCCAAATCGGTCGTAAGGTGAGCTCTCCGCGACTCTGATTTTGGGAAAGTCAGCAGTGTTCGCACCGCCTGATCCATCCACCACCTGAACCGTGGCCCCGAAGAATTTGAGCATGTTGTCGCCAAAATCCGTCAGGTTGCCCAGTCTCTTCAAATAGGCCTCCGGGCTCCCATTTTCCCGTAGAAACTCAAAGGAAAGCCGAATCCGGGGCACCAGTTCACCACGCGTCCTCAGGTCTCGGAAAACGCTGATGGTCAGACCCTGACCTCGACCTTCAATGGTGGTCAGTCCCTGCACCACATACCGCTCTAACTCGAGTTTCTGGGCCTCCACCATCTCGTCCACATCCGGCCAGGGCATCATCTCATACTTCACGATACCCGCTGCTCCACCCCGAAGTTGACCGGTCGGGTTACCGTTTTCGTCTTTCAAGATACCTGGCGTGTCAGCTGGAATCCTTGCCAACAGCAGGCTGTTGACCACGTTTTGATTGTTGGGACAGCTAATCGAGATGGGATTGTTGGGCGCGGCCGCATCCAGTTGGGCCAGCGTCACTTCCAGCAGCAGGGCTCTGTTGCTCGGCCCGGCCAGATAAAGCTGTTTCCCGGCTGGATACTGCGAAACCAGTTCTCGCAGCTCTTCCAGGCCGCTGGTCACATCTTCGAATTCAACCCGGCCATCGGTCCCACGTTTGGCGATATTTCCCAGAAAAGCGGAATGCAAGTGGGTATCAATAAAGCCGGGGACCACACTTTGCCCTTCCAGGTCGATTCTGCGGGTGTCGGGACCGGCCATGGACAAAATCCTGTCGTTGTTCCCACGGGCCAAAAACTTCCCGTCCCGGATAGCCACCGCTTCCACAATCGTAAAGCTCTCATCGCCGGTCAGAATCTGGCCGTTATGGAAAACCAGATCCGCATAGGCAACGACCTCTGCCGGTAAGTTTGCCGGGCTCTGAGCCCAAGCCGCAGTGAAACCCGCCAAGCAAAATAGCAACAAGAAGAAGACACGACTCACGGAGCTGAAATTAGGGGTATTCATAGTCATCCTTTCCTTTCTAGGCATAATCCGGATTAGAAGGCTCCTGACGCCTCGTAAACGACTTTTCCGCCCACGACGGTCATCAGCACCCGAAGCTTGTCCAGCTCATCTTCGGGAAAGGTCATGAAATCTCCGCCCAACACCACCAGGTCACCCAGCTTCCCGGTTTCAATGGAACCGAGAATGTCTTCCTCCCCGGTATAACGGGCGGCCCACAGTCCATACATAGACAAGGCCTCCCTCCGACTCAACTTCTCATCCGGATTCCACACCCGCCCACTTTCATCCTTGCGGGTGATGAAGTTTTTCATCTGGAAAAGGGGTGCTGAATTGGGAGGCCGGGTGTCAGCCTCGGCCGCCGGGTAAATACCTGCTTCGATCAAGCTCTTGACCGGCATCATCTGGTGCAGCGCATCGGCTCCATAGCTCTCCAGGTACCCTTCGGATCGGCTGATGGGAAACGTGTAGACACTGGGGATCACATCCATCTCCTTCATCAGACTCAATTGTCGGGGCCGAATCATGGCTCCGTGGTCGATTCCAAAATGGCGGCCCGTCAGGGGATTTTCCCGATGGGCTTCTTCATAGACCTCCAGAAGCAGGTCATTGCTGTGGTCCCCCCCGCTGTGCATGGAGGTGATGGTCCATCCGTAGCGGTTGGCCAGAATAATGTTTCTGCGGTCACTGGTGGCCACATCTCCGGTCTCTTCCCACTTGTTTTGCCCGTATCGGTCGTAAGGACTGCTCTCAGCTACGTTGATCTTGGGAAAGTCGGCTGTGTTTGCTCCACCCGCGCCGTCCACCACCTGGACCGTGGCCCCGAAGAACCTGAGCATGTCGTCGCCAAAATCGGTCAGGTTGCCCAATCTCTTCAAGTAGGCCTCCGGGCTCCCATTTTCCCGGAGGAACTCATGAGCAAGCCGAATACGCGGCTTCAGTTCTCCACGTTTCCACAGGTCGCGGAAAATAGTAATAGTCAGACCCTGACCCCGCCCTTCGATCGTGGTCAGTCCCTGGGCCAAATACCGGTCTAACTCAACCTTCTGCTGCTCGACCAGCCCTTCCACGTCTGGCCAGGGCATGAAATCGTACTTCACCATCCCGGCTGCCCCACCCCGAATCTGACCCGTCGGGTTACCGTTTTCGTCTTTCAAGATACCCGGGGTCTCGGGTGGAATCCTTTTCAACATCAGGCTGTTGACTATGTTCTGATTATTCTGGCAGCTAATCGAGATAGCATTCCGGGGCGCCGCCGCATCCAGTTGGGCCAGCGTCACTTCCAGCAGCAGGGCTCTGTTGCTCGGACCGGACAGATAAAGGTCTTTTCCGGCAGGATACTTGGCCACCAGTTCTCGGAGCTCTTGCAAGCCACTGGCCACATCTTCGAATGCGAGCCTCCCCTCCGTTCCACGCTTTGCGATATTTCCGACAAAAGCGGAATGCAAGTGGGTGTCAATAAAGCCGGGGACCACACTTTGCCCTTCCAGGTCGATTCTGCGGGTGCTGGGACCGGCCATGGACAAGATTCTGTCGTTGTTCCCACGGGCCAGAAACTTCCCGTCCCGGATAGCCACCGCTTCCACAATCGTAAAGCTCTCATCGCCGGTCAGAATCTGGCCGTTATGGAAAACCAGATCCGCATAGGCAACGACCTCTGCGGGTAAGTTTGCCGGGCTCTGAGCCCAAGCGGAGCCCATGCCCAGGCAGAAAAGTGCCAGGACCAACAGGGCCAAACCATTAGACCAAGTACTTCTCTTCATTGGATATCTCCTCAATGCATATAGAAAAGACAGGCAGGAATAAACTCAATCGATGTTATGGTGCCATCTATGCCGCGAGCTCGTACCTCCTGTCCATCCAGGGACAGAGCCGTTTGACTCACATTTTCCATGTGAATCTCGTGGTTAATTGATATCTCATCGGTCACCTCAAAGGTAAGCGTGGCCAACAGACCATCAGGCAGCGCAGTGGATGCGGAGATATTCACGCTCAGGATCTTTCGTTCCAGATCCACAGACTCCTCCCCTTCCGCTTCGGCAGCGGCCTCTTCGGGAGCATCGACGACCTCTGTTTTCACCTCGGCTCCCGCCGCTGTGGCCCCACTACCCAGGGTCACCTCAACCAGAGAAATCACCTTTGACGGAAAGGCTACCTCCAGGGTGACATCTCCAACCTGAGCGTCGTTTCGGCTGACCAGAGTAACGGGTAGCCCCACCTGATCACCCGGGAAAAAGGAGTCTATGACCACACCCAGATCCAGACTAACGCCAGGCTGGCCCTGTGAGAAGAGAACAACTACCATCAGCCCTAGTAGTGACAGGGCCATCACGATCTTTTTCATACTGTTACTTTCCCTTCATGTCTCAACGAGGGTCATGTCCAATAACGAGACCGCCTGCCTGAGCGGAAGTCCCTCGTCCGATATCGGAATCCATGGCCGTTTGGATGTAATGCAGTACAGCGCTACTGCCCAGCAGCTTTTGCTCAAAGAGCTGGGAGGCAACCCTGGAGACGCAGCTCACGTAGCGGTGATGAGTCAGTGCTTCATCGAATCCCAGGGTCCCAGACTCTTTGCCCTCTCTGGCCCGTCTTTGCCAAGCCTGGGTGATACTGGGCCGGGTATCGCGGACATGGTTATTGTTCATGTCGAGAAGGTATCCCCGGCTGTCCAGTGGCTCAAGCCAGTTCTCGTCAAAGTCGTCCGGAATCGTTGTGGTGTCAGCATTGAGAGGACGCTGGGGAGTACTCAGATAGGCTGCAAAGCCGGTGCGACCAGGACTGCGGACACCCTCTGGAAACTCATAATACACTCCCGTGGGACAAGCGATCTCAGGCAGGGCCACAGCTGCATTCTCGAGCTGTCCGTCTCCGTCGACGTCACCCAAAAGGTAGTCATCGGATCGGCTCGGGCCAGGCTCGACACCCTCTTCCACCCACTGATCCAGAACATCAATCACCGCGTCATAGAGTCCGCTCAAGTCCAGATTTTGGGTGTAGGTTTCGCGGGGCCAGATGCTTCCGGAATCAGCGTGGCTAACCCCGACGATTTCGTAAGTTCTGCTCAGTGCGCCCAACCCCTTCTCGCGGAGAAGGCGCTCATTTTCTCGCTTGACGGAAAGATACTCCCCAATGACAAATCCTGCGCCGGCATAGGCCTGGTGTGCAATGTCAATCTGGAGAGCAAAGTTCTTCTTGTGGGCCTCATCAAATTGCAGGTGATCTCGATCGTCTCGCTTCAGGAGAAACTGCTCTCCGGTGTCTTCGGTGCGCACGAAGTACTGGACTGGCCAATACCATCCGCCACCCGCATCGTCCAACAGCATTCCATCAAAGACTTTCTCACCATCGGCGTCGAGATTCTTACCAGGAGAATAATTAAAGAGACGTCCTATACTTGCCCCAGCTGAATGACCGTAGAGGTAGGTTCGAGAAGGCTTTTGGCCGAGCTGGGATTCGAGGAGATTCTTAGCGATCTGTGTCCAGTCTCGAATGATGCCCAAGTGATACCCAAAACTTTTCCCATCCAGGGTCACCTCACCACCATCCAGAGTCACCTGCTCATCTGCAGAACTCGCCCCCGCGGCAGGACGGCTGGTGTAGGCGACCGCATAACCCTTGTCAATCATCAGGCCGGCGTAGGAGTTGTCTCCCATCAAGGGGTTGTATTGATCGGGTTTTCTGGGAACAAGATCGCCAACGGTACCATAGGAACCAGAGCCATGAACCAGGACAAAGAGCTTCCCATTCCAGTCGTCAGAGGACTCCGGCATAAAGATCGTCATTCCGGACCCTTTCTCTGCGTAATAGACACCGATGCCGTGGAAAAAGGGTCCCAGGTTGCCCCTCTGAGCCGTAAACTCAGGGACATCGGTCAGCATCTCGACGCGAGGAGCCGCTTTGGCCGTGTAACCCGCGATATTGCCACTGACCTCGACTTCCAGTCGACGATATGGCACACCCTGGACATTCTGAATACTCTTCTCCTCAGCAATGTTGCATGTTTTGGGCCCGACGCTCTTACCATGAACCATCAATTCGGGACCAATATAGTCACTGCAATCCGCATCCAGAGGAGTCGCTGCCTGCAAACTGGTCAGCCCTGTCGTCAAGACCAGCAATGCACTCATGGATAAGAGTAAAACAAACCACCGATCCTTTATTCCTGGCATATCAGTCGTCCTTTCCTGCAAGTGAGTATTAAAGAATTGAGACGATCCTTCTGTCTGTGTCTTCGACATCCGAGTTTGAGAGCCAAAGGTCGGCTGCGCCTAGATTTCAATGGGTCCAGTTTAGGGATGACAGGCAATTCTGTCAAGGGAACCTTGATCTACCACCTCCCGCTTAGCCACTGGGCAGCGGGGCTTGAGTTGACAAGGCCAGCGGATAGCCTTATGGTGAGCGCGGATCAGGAAATAGAGGGAAAAAGAAAGGAAGAGAGAGCTTATGAACTTGGCTGAAGTGAAGGAAAAACTGGCCAGAAGCTGCCGGATCATTGACATGGAAGGGGCCACTGACAGAGGGCTTGGGCACATGTGCTGGCTGCATCCAGACGGCGACAAGGTCCTCATACCCGGACACATCCACGATTCTGGGAAGGGCATTGCGGATGTGCAAGAGGATGACATCGTCATCATGGATTTTGACGGGAACGTTGTGGAGGGCAAGCATCCAGAGCCAATGGGCGAGTACTACGTGTATACCGCCGTGTTCCGCTCCAGGAAAGATGTCAAGTGTATGGCTCACTGTCACCCTCCCTACGCGAATGTACTGGCCGCTGCCGGAAAGAGCATATTACCCATCGCCCGTGATGGATGCCTTTTTTTTGAGGGAGTTCCCATCTACGAAGAGTATCCCCTCTATGTGGGAACCAATGAGATGGGAGAGAGGATGGCCCAGCAACTCGGAAACGCGCGCGCCATTATGCATAAGGGTCATGGAGCATTCGTGGTGGGCAAGAGCATCGAAGAGACGCTGATTACAACCCTGACTCTTGAGAAAGCTGCCAAGACCCAGGTATTGGCCTCAATTCTGGGGACACCCACCCCCATCCCCACCGAGAGCATGACTGATAGAGAGAAGTATCCAGACGACCACATCCTGGATCACTTCTTTGGGTACTATTCAGGAAAACTCGCCAAACTGGAGTGACAGCAAGATTTCGCTTCCACCCTTCAAAATTCGAAGGAGTGGGTGAGTTTCACGGTCAAGGAGCGATCGAGCTCCGTCACTGGCTCGCTGCGATTGCGAAAATCATTGAAAACAATAAACAGATCATCGCCCGGGCGATAGATGTAGTTCAGCCGGAAATTGATCCCGATCAAATCACTGGTGCTGTTGTATTGGACCAGCGTGCTGGTCAGCCATTTCCGGCTCAGGGAAAGATTGAAGCGGTTGTTTACCTGGTGAAATTTGACCGCCTCGCCTCCCGAGAGCTGAACGTCAAAAAAGGTATAACTGATCGAAGTTGAAAAGTTGCTGCCCAGCTTCAGGACAGGATTGATCTGGAATCTGTGGCGTTTGCCGCCTTCTCCGTAAAAGTCCGGTTCAAACCGGTATCCAAAGCTGCCGCTGAACTTTCGGGCGGGATTGAAGACATAGGTCAGGGGTAGACGCCACCAGCTGTAGTGTCCGGGAGGGACGACCAGTCCACCCGGCAAAGAAAAGTCGGCTTTGACATCTTCGATCTGGTAATGAGGGGAGCCTCGAAAAGTACTTCCACTTTCAAAGCTTGTGATGTTCAGGATGTGAACCATCTCCGATTCAGGCCGGTCCTCCCCCAGACGTCGAAAATTATCATAGCGGACTCCCCACCGGAACTGACGAATCGTTTCACTGTTGGGGCGGGGCGTAAAAAGAAAGTGCGGAACATACTTACGCATCCCCCCCTTTTTGGCCAGGAAACCCAAATCGGCCTCGAAATTTTCCTCTTTGACCCAGTAGTCCATGCCGATGTCGAATAAATCATCCTGCCAGGCGCCGGCCACCGCTCCAATCCACTCCTTGTCCTGCACGCCATCGGTGAAGGACTTGGACACCATCCCGGTAAGCTTCAGGTGTTCAAAAAAGACCAGGTTTTGATCGACCCCAAATACACGGTTGAAGTCTCCCCCTTCGGCTTGCCGATTGGTGAGCGACATTCCAATGGAAGAGCGAGAGAAAAGATCTCGCTTCAGCCGGAAAACAGCAAAATTGTCGCCGGGTTTGCCCTGGAAATCAACCGTTTGAACTTCCAAAAATCCTACAGTGTATTTGTCTCCCAGCTTGCCGCTCACCTTACCCCCCACCAGTATGGGGATGGCCTGACCACTGGAAAGCCCGATTCTCCTGCTGTGGTAAAGTTTTATTTCCGTCGATGACTCGCTTCGCACCGTGCCGAAATCAAAGATGCCGGCTCCTTCCAGGAAGAAGTCTCTCTTTTCCGGAAAGAAAAGCGACACGCGGTCAAAGTTGATGACCTGGTTATCCACCTCGGTCTGGGCAAAATCCGTATTGGCCGTCAGCTCCACCGTAAGACTTGACGTCAGCGGGTATTTCAAATCCTCCAGCCCGATGTCTCCCAACACAATGGTGCTTCGCTCTTCCTGTCCCCGCGTGAGCACCCGGGTATTGAGAAAGGGCTTGACTCGAAGCTGGACTCCCGCATCCACTTCAACTCCCGTTAAATGTCCTCCCTGAGAGATCTGCTGAAAGCTAAAACCCCGCCTGTAGTTATTCCAGTTGCTGAACTCGTTCTTGCGCCGGATGACTCGCTCAAAGTCAATTCCAAAGATAGGGTTCTCTCCGGAGGCGGTAAAACGGATAGATTTCAGCGGAATCTTGATTTCGGCCGACCAGCCTTCCTCATCCATGTTGGCCTCGACTTCCCACGTTTCGTCCCAGCTTTGGTTAACGACCCGGCCTTCCTCGGTGATCAGCGCATCGTATTGGGTCCCTCTGGGGTTAATTCGGAACAAAAAAGCGTTTCGGTGGTCGTGGAAGGTGTCCAGGATGATGGCAAAACTGTCATCATTGACAAAGCCGTTATCCCGCCTCAGCTCTGTGGCCAGAATTCCCTCTGCCTGGCTGTCAAAGCATCTGATTCCAAAGTAAAGGTTTTGGTCGTCGTAAAGGGCTAGAACCTCGGTCTTCTCGCTTGCCGGCAGTCCTTCGCTGGGATCCCTTTGCAGGAAATCACCGGTCACAGGCGCATCTCTCCACATCTGCTCATTCAGGACTCCATCCAGGGTGGGAGCTTCAGTGATCTGGTGGATGCGAAGCGATCTGTTCCCGTGCTGCCCCCCGGCAGGCTGCTCTTGCTGAGCCATTAAGCCCGTCTGGAAAAGAATCAACAGTATGGTCAACCGCATGATATTCAAGCGGCATTCTCTCATGGTAGAGTAAGGGAAACAAACGGTACAGTGGGCAGGAAAACTGGGCACATGACAAAAGCAAAAGTGGTGTTCATTCACGGGTTGAATCAACCACTCGTGGATCTGATCACTTCCTGCGCGCCCGATGGTTTCAGCACCATCGCCCTTGAGGGAGGGCAATCTGAGGAAGAACAGATGGAAGCCGTAAAAGACGCTGACTTCCTGATGGTGTACCGGGCGGGGCTGACGGAGGGCCTGCTGCGAGCGGCTTCCAAGGTCCGTCTGGTTCAGCTGCTGGCGGCAGGATACGACCGTATGAACCTCGAGCTGATGGGCGAACTGGGGATTCCCTGCGCCAACAACGGGGGCGCCAACTCCTGGGCCGTGGCCGACCACACCGTGCTGCTGATGCTTGCTCTCTACAGACGTCTCATCCTGAGCGACCGGGCCACACGAGAGGGCCGTTGGAAAGCCCCCATTGACGGGTTCAACACCTTCGAAATGGCTGGCAAGCTGGTTGGCCTGGTGGGAATCGGCAACATCGGCTTGAAGGTGGCCCGTCGGGTTCAGGCCTTCCAGGTTAAAGTCCAATACCACGACAAATACCCACTCACACCGGAACGTGAGCGAGAGCTCAACGTCGAGAGGGTATCCCTGGAGGAACTGTTGGGCTCCTCAGACATTATCTCCTGCCACACACCTCTGACTCCTGAGACCCATCACCTGGTCAACCGGGAATGCCTGGCACTGATGAAATCCACTGCTGTCCTCATCAACACCAGCCGGGGAGCAGTCATTGACGAGGCGGCCCTCATTGAAGCCTTAAAAGACGGCCGGATCGCCGGGGCCGGTCTGGACGTCTTCGAAAAGGAGCCAGTGGAACGGGACAACCTCCTCCTCGAGATGGAAAACGTCATCGTCACTCCTCACAGCGCGGGCACGACCTGGAATACCTGGTGCCGCCGCGGAGAGTTCGCCTATCAAAACATGAAACGGGTTTTGGAAGGTCAGCCTCCTCTGGCCGTCGCCCAGGACTACGAAGGTTAGTGACACGCACGATGGAAATGTGGGAACAGACCACATTTCCCTTGACTGAAGCAAGTGATTGAATGGATCCATGTGCTATCCCGATTCGAATGTCGGCAAATAGCCTTTCAATTAGAGATTGCACTATATTAATAGGTTGCACAATATTAGGATAGGATCAAGACACAGAAGGGAAGAAAAGGAGGAGGAAAGATGAACAAGATAAATAAGTCAATAAACCAAAAATTGGACCAGTACCTTTCCATGAAAACTTCCAGGAGAGACTTCATTCAAGCCGTGACTGCTCTGGGAGTGAGCAGCGCGGCCGCAGAGTCTCTACTGGCTTCTGTGCAGCAGGAACGTGCAGCCAGCCAGGCACCCGCCAGGGATGAAACAGTTCGGATGGCTGAAGGTACTGCTGGCTCCTTATTGGTGGAGCAATTGAAGGCCGCGGGAGTGAAGTACATTATCCACTCCAACACCTCGGGAGTGGACGCGATCATGGACACGGTCGCCGATTCGTCCGACATGCAGGTCATCATGGTCACCCACGAGGGGCAGGCGGTCTCCACGGCAGAAGGCTACGCCCTGGCCACAGGTGAGATGGCGTTTTTCATCGGGAGTTCTAACGGAATAGACAATGCTGTTAGCAACCTGCACAACGCCTGGGACGATGGTACACCTCTGATCATCAGTTTCGAGGATGGCAAATCGCTGGATCCAGTGTCGCATTTCTCAGCATGGGATTGGGAATGCGAGGACGCTGAAACGGTGCCCGCCATCCTGCGCCGGGCCATGAAAACTGCGGCGGGGCCTCCGGGTGCGCCTGTCACCTTGATCTTTCCCGGCAGGGTGGCAAGGCAGAAGGTCAAGGCCGCCATCCACCGAATGGATCCTTCGCTCAAAGGCCGCGCCGTCTTTCGCGCCCCCTCTGCTACCGTCGACAGCCTTGCCCGGTCGCTGGTGGAAGCCCGCAACCCGCTGTTCGTGGTGGGACGCGAAGTGAGCCGGGCCGGCGCCAACAGGGCGATTCAGGCGCTGGCTGAGAAGTTGGCGGTACCTGTTTGCCAATCGCGTCGGAATAACGCCTTGTTATGTGACTTCCCCACCCAGCATCCACTCTTCCTCAGCAACTACCTCTCACCCATGCGCTTCCCAGAAAACATCGACCTGTTCATAAACTTCGGGGCCCGTCCTAACAACCGGCCTCCCTCCCCGGAAACGAGAGTGGCTCACGTGTCCTCCGATCCCGGCCAGCTCCAAATGGAGGCTCGCACTCACCTCCCCATACTGGCGGACGTCGGTGCCACGATTGAAGATCTGTCGGAAGCTGTCGATGGCCTGTTGACTTCCGCCCGCTTGGAGACAATCCGCTCCCGTCGTTTTCAGGAGGTCAACTCGTTCACACAGTTGATGCGACAGGCGCGACAGGCCAGTCTCAAGGGTCGCTTCGATCAGTCGCCCATTTCCTGGGAACGACTTGGGTACGAGCTCGAAACGGCGTTGGACCAAGATGCTGTGGTCGTCCCGGAACTGGGGAGCCAGGAGCAAAAACTGTTAGGGCTCATGAACTTCGGCCCTGACAACAAGTTGCGGCTTGGACGCACGGAAAGTGGTCAGCTGGGTTGGGGCGTGGGCGCGGCTTTTGGTGTGCAGCTTGGGTTGCCGGACCGACAGGTCGTGGCCCTGCAGGGCGACGGGGGCATCCTGTTCGGTCAGACGGAGACCTTCTGGAGCATATCCCGCTACAGCGCACCCCTTCTGGTGGTGGTTCTCAACAACCACAGTTACAACGAAACGCGGAATCGCAACCTGGGCTACGGGGGGTCCCAGTACCAGGAGCAGAAAGACATGACCAGCTATCTGGGCAGCCCGGATGTCGACTTCACGAAGATTGCCGCGGGTTACGGGATCCAGGGCGAGAAAGTGGCGAATCCGGGAGACCTCGCTCCGGCTCTGCAAAGGGCCATCAGGCAAATGCGGGGAGGTAAGCCGTTTGTGCTCGATGTTGAAGTGGCGCGAGACGGAATACTCCATGAGAACACTTGGCATCCCCAAGTGTCCATCGCCGAAATGAGACGAAAAAGCTAGGAGGAGTAGCATCTTGACTAAGAAGAGAATTGCTGCGAGGTCTGGCCGGCAGGTGTTCACATGCCGAGCGGCCGTTGTGGTGGTGCTCTTGACCGTGCTCTGGAACCTCCAGGACCCTCGGGCTGCTGCGGTCGGCACGTTTGGCTCCAATCAGGAACCGGATGCACAGCAGACGAAAGGGATGGAGGCCATGGGCAAAGCGTGTGTCCAGTGCCACGGACTCCGGCCCGTCTTGCTTCAGAGAAAGACTGCCGATTGGTGGCGCGACACGGTCCAGAGCATGATCGGTCGGGGCGCTCAAGTGATGCCTGACGAAATCGAGCCCATGGTCAGTTATCTGGCAGCAACGTATGGTCCTCAATCACCGACACAGGCTTCGCCAGCCGGCCAGACGGAGGACCGCTCACCGGTTTCACCGATGTCGGCAGAAGTGCTCCCCGAGGGCAGCGGCCGCAGCGTGCTCATGGAGCGGTGTCTCACCTGCCATGCAGTGGAGGTCACCACAAAGCCCCGGCAATCAAAAGAGCTGTGGGTGGAAACGATTCGAAGGATGCGAACACTCGGCGCGACGATAGCCGCGGACGAGGAACGGGTCGTCACAGAGTATCTGGCCCGGCATTTCGGACCCCGCTAGCAGTAGGCGAGGATCATGGCGCCAATGCACTAGCCCGGATTATGCATAATCCGGGCTAGCGCGGGTCTGAGAAATTCGGGTGAAGCACACAGCCTGAATCTCACCTGGGTTCAGAAATCACATCAACCAACGCTGGGACTCTCTTTTCCTTGACCAGTTGCAGAGCCCTTTCAAGAGCCGGGCGTAGTTCTTCGTGCCTGTTTATCGGACCCTCTCCATGTACACCAAAAGATCTGGCCATCTCGGCAAAATTGACAGGAGGGTCATCCAGATGGGTTCCAATCCCGGCATTCTCCACCGGTCGCCCGCGAAACTTTGCGATCTTCAGGGCGTGCTCCTCAGAATTGTAGAACGACCGGTTATTGTGGACGACGATGAGAAGTGGGATCTGGTGGTGGGCAGCAGTCCAGAGTGCACTGGGCGACATCAGCAGATCGCCATCCGCCTGTATGTCCACACAGACCCTGTCGGTCCCGAGATGAGCTAAGGCGGCTCCCAGGGAGGCACTGATGCCGTACCCAACCCCTTCCCCCCCACTTGCTCCCAGGTACTGGTACGGCCTTGTCCAGTCCCAAAGCCTCCGCGCCCAGCCTCTGGCGGTGCCGTTAACCAGCACCCAGTCTTCTGACTTGATCACTTCCCAGAGCTCATGGGCCAGAAAAGCCGTGGAGATCTCCTCCCCGCGAGTACTCGCCTGGGTCTGCTCAATCCACTTTCTCCTCAGGCTCTCATGTACTTTTTTCACCTCATTGAATCGCGCCTCTCGGTCTACCTTGCTTTTCCGGTTGGATTCCAGCTCTTGTCGGCACAGGCGAATCAGCTCAGGCAAAGCAACCGAGGTATCGGCGCTGATGGGAACATCGACGGCCGGCAAGCGTTGATAATCTCCTGCCCAACTGTGAACGAGCATATCGTTGAGAGAGATGTGGACAATTTTCGCTTCCGGATTCGCCTGGTACGCGGTCTTGCGGGTGGTCTTGCTTGAAGTTGTTAGCGAGCCGTAAAGATCCTGGACATCGAGTGCCAGAATGACATCGGCCTTCTCCAGAAATTCCTGCTCCCCTTCTGTAATATCCAGAGGATGAGTGTTTGGGAAATTGAAGCGGTTGCACTTGTCCACAACAGGGATCGTCAAAAGCTCTGCCAACTCGACCAAAGAACTCACCGTCTCCGGGTGACGTCCCACATAATCAGCAATGATTAAAGGAGACTGCGCTTCCACCAGAAGCTGAGCTGTTCGGCGCAAGGCCTGGGGATTGGCCTGCACTGGAGGTGGAGGAGCATACCGGCTGACATCCGGGATCTCGACTCCTGAGCTCACCACTTCCTCCTGTATATCGACATCGTAGCAAATATAAACTGGGGCCATGGGCTCAGTCGTGGCGATGCGGCACCCTCGGATCAAACTCTCCGGAACGGCGGCAAGACTAGCGGGTTGATCGTCCCACTTCACGTAATCTCGCACCTGGGATCCTTGAACCAGAGCCGTATGAATCCAGTCAATACGGGGGCGCCTTTTTTCAGTGTCCATCGGTCCCGTGCCACCCAGAACGATGACCGGGACACGATCACACCAAGCATTAAAGATCGCCATGCTGGCGTGTTGCAGGCCCACGATGTTGTGCACAATGGACACCATCGGTTTCCCCCTAGCCTTGGCATAACCTTGGGCCAGGGCCACAGAGATCTCCTCGTGGCAACAAAAGATGACCTTGGGATGGGAGTTTTCACTGTAATTGACAATGGAATCTTGAATGCCTCGAAAGGTCGAGCCGGGGGATAAAGCTGCATACTCGATGTCAAGAAGCTTCATCAGATCACAGATGAGGTCTGATCCTCATTCCGGCACCCCTTACCGCAAGATGATAGTTAAATATATAATCCCCTATCTTAATCTCCTTCAGAACTCTGTTTGATTTCTGAGCGAAAGCTAAAGGATTGGGGCAAAGAGCATGTGAATACCTGTGGTGAGCAAGATGATCAAGGCTGTGGCGACTAGTCCGACCTTTACCATCTCTGTCATTTTCAAATAACCCGAGGCAAAAGCCGTACCGGCCGACGCGCCTGCCCAGGGAGTCATAACACCCACACCGGCGTTGGGTATGAGAATAGCCATGCTCACAGGGTTAAAACCCAGGTTGGCCGCCAGAGGGATGAAGATACTACAGAAGAGAGACACAGCTGCTGTTCCTGACACGAAGTTCGTGCTCACTGCCACCGTCAGAGTCACCAGAAAGGGCAGACTTGCCCCCATCTCGAGAGTCTCCAATTTCCCGGTCATGAGCTCTCTGAAGCCGAATTGGGTGAGGGCATCGGTCATGGCTACAGCGCCCGTGCACAAGAAAATAATGTTCCAGGGAGCATGCTCGGCGACATCGCGCCAGACCAAGGTTCCTTCGCCTTTCATGAAATCGACGGGCAGCAGAAAAAGCAAGAAAAGTATCACGGCCGGCACCACCCATGTCGGCAAGGCCGTTCGCAGGTGCTCGGCCCAGGGATGGGCTTCGCCCAAGACCAGAGAAAACAGGGCGGGAAAGGTAAACAAGAACACCATGCATCCAATGGTCACCAGAACATTCACTTCTCCCCTTGTCATCTTCCCCAGCTTTTTGAGTTCGGCATCTAGAAATTCCCGGCCGCCAGGAATGGTAGAGATTTCAGGTGGGTAAAAATAAACCAGCAACAGATAAAAGGCGATGAACAAGACAACGAACAGCGGTAGTCCTACGGTCATCCAGCGGAAAAACCCGATTTGTTCTCCTACCAGACTTTCAGCCAGGGCCGCACCGATTGCGTTATGAGAACTCCCTGCTATGGTCGCGACCCCTCCTGCCACCGCTGCATAGAGTGTTCCCAGTGCAAAAAAGGAAGCCAGGTGGCTGCCTTCATGATTGCTGCCGGTTATCTTGCTGACAAAGGCACAAATGGACATTCCCAGGGGAATCATCATGCCCACAACTGCAGTGTCCGTAATGAACATGGAGAGGACTGCAGTGGCCAGCATGTACATGAAAAGCAGTCTGCGGGTCGTGTTGGCCATGCCCTTGAGCCCCAGGAACTTCAGGGCAATGCGGTTGGCTAATCCGTGCTTCTGTAGGGCATATCCAAGCATGGTAATTCCGAGAAGCCAGAAGAAGATTCTCTGTCCGTACAGAGCTGTTGTCTCCCGTATTGGCATCACGCCCAGGACGGGAAAAATCACCAGGGGAAGCAGCGAGGTTATGGCCCAGGGGACCGGCTTGGTCATCCACCAGACGACGGCCCAGGCTAAGGTGGCGAGGATGACACGGCCATTATAGGAAACTCCTTCAAGCGCGGAGAAATAGATCAGCAGGAAGGCAGCGGGACCAGCCGCTAACTTTAGGATGGGACTCGTTTTGCTCACAGGGAAGTTCTCGATATCCACAGAGAAGGCCACCAAAAGCCTTCCCTCTCAGAACAGCAATTCACCTCAAGTTGATGCTCTTCAGCCGTTTGCAACTCACGAACTTCTTACATCTAATCCCTACTCTCTTGATCCATGCGCTCTTCTTCACTCGAAAACTCTTCCTCGATTCCAGACAGCGACTCACCGACATGCCGCACATCCTCATCCCTAAAGTTGTAAGCAGGACCCACCGGTTGCATTCCAAAGTCCTTTGCCAGTGACTCCTGCAGCACGATCATCTTGCCCCCCACCATGGTCATCAAAGGACGAATTTTCAGAATGTCGTCAATAGGAACGGTAAAGTAATCTCGGTCGATCACCAGCAAGTCGGCAAACTTACCCCTCTCCAGAGAGCCGAGCTGATCCGGCTTTTGGACATATTTTGCTGCCCAGGATGTATAGATCTTTATGGCACGCACCCGGTCAAGCCGCTCTTCCGGCTGCCAAACCTTCCCGTCATACTTGCGTGTGATGATTTGCCAGGGCAAGAAAAAGGGAGGACGGAAGCTCGGGCTTCCAGGATTTCGGGCGCCGCCACCAAAGTGCTGGCCAGTCAACTGCACTCCCGAGTCAACATAGGTTTTCAGAGGCTGGATGAAGGGCTCAATTTGTGGCCCATAGTCGTTGATCCAGGCCGTGACCTTGTTGAATCTGTCCATTCCGCAGCTCAAGAAAATACCGTAATCCTTTAACTGTCTCTTAACTCTCGGTCCCTATCTGTCCCATTTTCGCTGACGGGATACATCTCAATTCTCACGTCGAAATGGGCTGAAGACGGCGGTTAGTCCCTTTATGTAAGCACCGAGCTCTTATCAACCGGCTTCCCTTGCTGATGAGAAGAGGCTACCGAGTGGTGGCCAAGGGTTACCAGCGCCGCCGCGCGGCCCTGTGGGCCCGTCCGCTCGACGAGGACCGTCTGGAAACGGGTGAATGAGACTCAGGATCTGTATGAGCAAGAGCAGATTGCCACGCTGAGAAGCCCCCACCGATGCTTCTAGGATCGTATTCTGGGCAAACTTCTCAGGCAGGAACTTCAAGGCCACATTGCGACCCAGGCGGGTGCCCTCAGCCTTGTAGACGATTCCCATTCCATCACCACCAGCTTTTCCTGGATTTTGTAGTGAGAAACTTGATTGCCGATTATACCCGTCACTTGCGGCTTGAGGTCATCAGTTCCTTGGTTTGGGCAACAGCTGCTTCAATCTTCAACTCAAGACCTTTCATTCCATAACGGATGCTTGCGCGTGTCGAATCACCCGTAACTCCACTCGGTAAAGTCTCTGTACTCTTTGCCCGCTTATCCAAGCGGACTTGATTTGAGTCAACAGCCATCACTTCTGAGGTGTTTGGGATGCCCCCATGCCCTCCAATGCTCTCTGCCGTTTCGCCCTGACTCTGAAGCCAATCACGGAAGGCGGTGCCACTGTTGTAATCGGATACGAAGAGAACTCGGATGTCAGAATTAGCCCATTCCTTGTTGAGCATTTCAGAGACTGTTTTCAAGCCGTCCTGGTTTCCTCCGCTGTCTCCAATTAACACAATATCTTTGAAGCCATGCACCCGAAAGCTTCGAGCCGCGTATTCCACCACCTTCATGAAGTATTCATTGGGCAGTGTGATTGTGCCGCTGAAACGCATGTGGCTGGTGGGTGGATCAAGCTCACCCTCAGGTACATAAGCAACAACCGGAGCTACCAGAGCATCTCCTAGCCTGCGAGCAATCTGCTCAGCTGTGTGTTTCACAATGAAATTATGCTTTCCCAGTACAATGTGTGGGCCAGTTTGTTCCGTTCCACCTGTAGGAATGATGACTGTTGTTTTGCCAGCTTGGATGGCATCTCGCACTTCAGTCCATGTCAGTTCTTCTAGAAAAACGGTGTCAGGAACCTGGGCGAAAAGCGGGTAAGCAAATGCGAGAAGCACTAGAACTAATGTATGGAAAAACTTCATATTAACCTCCCGGTGTAACACATTTCAGTCAGTTGGTAGGCACAAGGCGTTTGAGTTCTTCAAACCAGTTGAGGACAACTCTGAGTTGCCCTTGCTCTTCATCTGATGCTTTGCTCATCAAAAAGTGTTGGCCGTCTTGTGAAACGCCATATCGTGGATGACCAACGCCCGTATCTAAAGTGTATATTCCTTTATGAAGCTGCCGTGGTGTCCCTGCGCTGTAGCATGGCCACCCCACCGCCGGGATGAGGAAGACGAGTGAGATGATCTAGTTTCATCGGGCACACTCCTTTCTATTAACTCTCTTGATGACTGTTCATCAGACAGGCATCAACTATTCAATGATGCGCACTCACCACCCGCCAAAGTCGTCAAGTCATACCCCCCTCTGTCCTCCCTTACCAGCTGCCAGCGCGAAGCATCCGCCACTAGATAGCACACCACAGTTGCCAAGTCCATTGGGGAAAATGTGGGGACTGACTACCCGTTCATCGGGGAGCGTCTAGTCCCAGCTCGGCTCAGCGGCGGCGGCCTTTCCGGAGATGTAGCCCTGGGTGGTGCATCGGCCCGTGCCATGCTGACTGCAGCCACCGGCCGACTCGCCTCCGCAGTAGAGCCCCGCAATGACCTCGCCATTGAAGTCCATCACCTGGCACTTCATGTTGATCCTGAGGCCTGCATAGCTATCGTGCACTACCGGCCCGGCCCAGGCAGCGTAAAAGGGAGGGGTCTCTATCTTGTACAGGGGTGAGGGTTTTTCGAAGTCCACGTCGTGGCCGAACTCCACGATAGAGTTGTATCTGGCCACTGTCGCTTTCAGGTTCCCGGCAGGCATCTCGACTTTCTGGTAGGGATTTTGCGTCAGCTTGGCAGCCAGTTGCGCCAGCGTGTCGGCACCGAAGAAGTAGAGGGGGTCGGTGGCAGGCGGCTCCAGATCCCATTCTTCCCGCCCGACGGCGTCGGAGTCGAAGATGGCCCAGGTCGGTCCGGGTCCGTAGTCGGGGGGAGCTGATCCCTCGTTCATGGCCAAGGCCGCGTCGATGTAGTTCTGTGGATCGTAGGGAATTCTCCTGGCATTGCGCCAATCCCCCGGGACATAGGGATCCAGGAACTCGAAGGAGCTCCCGTATGGCCAGTTCCCTGAAGTCTCATCGTAGAATCTCTTTCCCGCCTGGTTCACAGAGATCACGTTCTGCCAATCGCCAACCCGAAGACCCGTGGCGCGGGCCAGAGGGAAGATGGGGCTATCCAGCTTCCAGGAAACATAGAGATACTGAGATCCAATCAGGCTCCGTTTCCTGACATAGCCGCTTCTCTCAAAAGTCTGGTTGGCCGTGCCCCACAGTGATGCCCCAATGGCCATGCTGGCCAGCTCCCCGCTGGCGTCCTGAGGAGAGAAGGGGGCGCCGCCATATTGGATCTCCTCGGTCAGTCTCGAGTCAAACATTCTGCGGAAGTTGACGTTGCCCGTATGCCCGCCTGTGCCGAGAATGACAGCCTTCCTGGCTTTGACGGTGACAGAGTCCGCGTCCATTTCGATATTGCCTTGGGAACGGAAGCTCTTGAGAGGAGTGGTGGTTCCCGGCAGGATCGTGGGCGTGTAGCTGGCCTGGATGCCAAGCACCCGTCCCGAAGTGGGAGTCTCGCGGAAAATGACGTCCATGTGGTAGTTCAGCAGGAACTTGACGCCCTTTTTCCTGGCACTGGCCTCCAAGGGTCTCATGAGGTTGGTTCCCCCTGAGCCCGTCGGACTCTCGAGGCCCGGCACATGATCCCTGATGGCGTGATTCTCTCTGGGTGCGGAGACCCCTATGGCGTGCCCGCCCCTCACGTCGGGGACCTGATCTTCAAACCGGACGCCATTTGCGACCAGGAATTCGTAGGTGGCAGCCTCGTTATCGGCAAGAGCACGCTGGACGCCTCGGTCGTTGTACCTGTAATCAGGCATACCGTTGGCTTCCACGACGGACCAGTCAGTTAGATCCTGGAAGAGGAGGTCCGGCGAATCCTCGATGTCGTACTTTTTCTGGGCGCTCGTCCCACCTCCGAGAGCGACGTTTCCTCCGCTCAGTAGGGCGTGTCCGCCGGCGTCGTAATTGGCGTCGACGACCATAACCGAGGCCCCTTCCTCTGCCGCCCTAATGGCGGCGGGAACTCCCGTGGCCCCGGAGCCGATAATGACAACGTCTGCCTCCAAGTCCCATTGCTCGGGAATGCCAGAGGCCGCGCTCTGCTGAGCTTGCGCCTTTAAAGTGGGCAGCGCACTGGCGGCAGCTATGGCCCCAGCGCCAACGCCCGCTCCTCGGATGAAGCCTCTGCGGCTGACTCTTTCTTTCTCTTTTTTCTTGAGACTCATGATGTTTTCCTTTCTGCCAGATATGGGCGAATCTGGGGACGAAATATGGGGACAGAGTTATTTTCTGACTCGGAATTTCAGGGCTACATTTTTACCCAAGAGGGTGTCCTCAGCCTTGAAGACGACACCCATGCCTCCACCGCCGAGCTTCTCAGCGACTTTGTAGTGCGAGACGGTTTGGCCGATCACTCCTTGACTCCCTCTCAAAACGGGTGTGACTTGGCCTAGATTTTAAGCCTTATGGGGGATGAAGGCAAGCCCGAATTGCCTCACTGCTTTGGCGAGATGTTTCCAACAAGAAACAGGAAATAATTGGGAAATATGCTCTTCAATATGGTGCTCTTCAATAAGGAAGAGTGTGTCGACCTTTGACGTCGTTGAATTAGGGAAGCAAGAATAGCAAACAAGAACATTGCGAAAGAGAAAGGGGTCATCGAATGGAGAAGAAATTTCGGAGTTAGGGCTTAGGGAGTAACAGATAGCAAAAAAGGAGATTGTGAGGCTTGTAATGAGCCAACAAGAAAGGAGATTCTCGGATGAAGGTATTATTCGGCACAGCTAAGCGGATTTTCTCCTTGTCGTTAACAGTGTTATGGGTTGTTTTCTCGACGGCAACCGACACGGCGGGTCAATCGATCTCGGCGGAGCTCGTGAGCTATCCGGAGTTGATTCTTCAGAACGGCAAAATTCTGACTGTTGACGATCAGTTTTCTATGGTTGAGGCCGTAGCCATCCGCGACGGCCGTTTTCTGAAAGAAGGAACGAATCAGGAGATCCTGGCTTTGAAGGGGCCTGCGAAGCAGGTGATCGATGTTGAACGTCGCAGTGTGGTTCCTGGATTCATCGATCCGCATTGCCATGGTCATTTTCTAGTTGCCCGCGGCGCCGGCATGGTCAACGGCGGCAGCCTGACATGTGAGACCGTGGAGAAGTGCCTCGAAGAAATTCGGGCTGGGGTGAGCAAGGCTCAGCCCGGGGAGCGCGCGAGGCGATCAGTCGGGAGGACGGCCTACGCATGGCGATGATCTGGAGTGCTGCCTACTCCGGCGATGAGAAGGTCGTGGGATCGATTGAGGAGTGTAAGCTTGCGGATCTGGTAGTGCTGGGTGGAGACTATATGACCGTGCCCGAGGAGAAGATTAGTGAGTCGCCGGTTGATTGCACGATCGTCGGTGGAAAAACGTATACGAAGCAGACGGTGAACTGTGATCAGAATTACTGCCTTAGTACACAGCTGAAGAGTTACTTTGACGTTTAGATCTTTTGATTTTCTCTTGAAAAAGCCAGTGTATTAAGCAGTCCACTTGATGAAGAAGGGGAAGGAATAATGGTGAAATTAGAGACTTTATTTTCATTGGCTCTGGTAGCATTCTTCTCGGCGTGTTCGCCAGAGGCACAAGAAAGGCCGTTGATCAAGGTGGTCTCAATGGGCGGGACGATCGCGCATACTATCGATGGGCGGCCTCAGTTTGAAACCATAATCTCTGACATTCGAAAAGCGTTTCCAGAAACCCATGCTCTTTTGGACAGTGTCGACATTGAAGTCATTAACGTTCGGTCTGTAGCGAGCAGTGCACTTTCTGGAAACGACATTTTGGATATCGTGCGCACCGTCAACACAGTTATCCAAGAACCCAGAGTAAAAGGAGTGATCGTGACACATGGGACGGTCGCTTCTGAAGAGACCGTTTACTTTTTGAACCTTCTCGTGAAAAGCACGAACTCAATCGTTTTGACCAACTCCCAGCGCATGCATGGAACTCTGGGAAATGATGGTGATTACAACTTCATTGATTCCATCAAAGTGGTGCTTTCTCCTGAAGCCGTGGGCAAAGGAGCATTGCTCGTCCATAACGGAACGATCAATGCAGCTCGGGAGGTTGTAAAGACGAGTGGACGTCCGGGAGCATTTCGTTCCTGGGACTTCGGGTTTCTGGGATTGGTGGGGGGAAATAACATAACCTTTTACCGCTCTCCTACTAGGCGACATACTGTGAATTCAGAGTTCAGCCTGGACCAGATTAACGGGAACCTTCCCAAAGTGGAGGTCGTCTCTGTTTACTTTGATGCGGACCCGAAAGTGATAGAAGCGGTGGCGAACCTGGATGTCAAAGGCATCGTCCTTAGCGGCTTCACGAGCCACGGAAGACCCACACCTGAACAGAGCAAAATCCTGGAAGCCCTTGCAGACAGGGGCTTGCCTGTGGTTCGTACGGCCCGAGGCGGTGGAAACACACAAATTTCGCCCAGTGCTAACGATAAGTTCATCGAAGGAGATAACCTGCCCGCCTACAAGGCCCGAATACTGCTGCAGTTGGCCCTTACCAAAACAAATGATCACAGGGAGATCCAACGCATCTTTAACGAGTATTGATTCGGTGTCAGGAACTCACCTAGCCGCTGAGTGCTGAAGACGTTCGACTATCGCCGTCAAGGAGAGGCCATCGACAACGTGAATTGATCAACGGAATTCGGGTTAAAAGCGAGCCAGTAGATCGCTGGGATCCAGAGCATTTCTACTGGGACCAGCTTCCCGTTATCATCGGCGGTGTTGTCCTTCAACGTTTTCTTCTTTGGGGGTTCAATGAGAAAAAAGCCATCCAAACGGTTGGTGCTTACCCCAGCGGAGGATGTCCTCTCTGAGTTTGTCGTGCAGGCCGTAGAAGACACGGCCCTCCCAGATCGGCGCCATTCCCGGGCCCTGAGCTGACGAAGAGATATTTAGTAGGTACAGGTCACCAAGGCTGAAGATTGACCAACTGGGAAAATCTCTCGACCTTGTGCGTACCGTCTACGGAAGTCTGAGTAATCCTTGCCGGTCAGTGCCTTCAGCTCGTCTGCAATGTCTGCGGTTCTGTACCTGTTGTCTGCTCGGTCGTACTTGAGATACATCACTCTCATTAGGTCGTCGAGGCTAGCTCCACAACCTGCCACTCCACCGCTTCGGGCGTTCGATTTGGGTTGCGGTGCGGGCGACGCAAGCGGTCCCTTAATCCGGCAAAACTCCCCTCTCCCTCGTAGCGAGCCGTCAAAAGCAAGATTGACACCCAGGTTTCCCTCGAATAGGATACAGACTCTGGAGGTGCTTCTTGAAAAACCCCGCTTACAGGCTGGCATATCTTTTTATCTTCTTATTCTCTGCTACTCCGATTCTGGCACAAGAGGACTCGGTACTGGCAGAGAAGCTCAACAGATTGAATGCGTACCCGGATCTGATCGTCACCAACGGTAAGATCACGACAATGGACAGAGCGATGTCCGAAGTCGAGGCGATGGCGGTCAGGGATGGAAGAATCCTGGCCCTGGGAAGCAATGATGACGTCCTGTTTCTGTCCGGACCCAGTACCCGCATCCTGGATGTGAAGGGCAAGAGGGTGCTGCCGGGCTTGATCGACGGTCACACTCACCCCCACCTTTGGGCTGTAGAGCACTGGCTGGGCGCTGAGGGTGAGGAGACGGCCCGCAGGTACAATGATCTCCAACTGAAAATGGTCTATGCCACGGGTGATAACGAGCAGGAATTACTGACTTCCCTGGAACGCGTGATTAGGCAGCGGGCACAGGAACTCGGTCCCGGTAAGTGGATTTGGGTGGTTTTGTTTGCCAAAGACGACGTGGCGGAATCCAGGAACATCACCTGGCCCATGATCGGGGGTTCGATCACCAAGGAATTTTTGGACAGGCTTGCCCCCGACAATCCCACCATGGTCTATGGCAACACCGCCATCGCTCCCAGTGTCAACAACACCCTGGCCGCCCAAGAGATGACCAGACTGCTGGGACGGGAGATGTTCCAGCTGCCAGCAAGAACCGGAGTCCTCTATGACATTCTCTTTCGGAAGAAGCCAGAGGTGGTGGCGGACTTTCTGAAGCGAGAGTTACTGACCTGTGTGGCACCCCAGGGCATCACCACCTTCGGTAATCACTACTACGGCACCCCTTCGATCATGAAGGCGACCCGACTGCTTTACGAAAGGGGCGAACTGCCCACCCGGTGGGCCTGGTGGTGGGGCACCATCTGGAACACCAAATATGGGGGAGGGGCTCCCGGCGAGCAGGATGATTTCAGTCCTATTTACCGGTATCTTGGAGACTTCCGGGGAATCGGGAATGACTACATCTGGAACGCCGGAGTCAGCAATGAAACCTGGGAGGACCGGAGCCCCAACGGTTTTAGTTGTACCACGGCCGAGGCTCCACCCGGAGTGACGCCGCCGGTCACCCGGACGACCACTCCGTGTCCGGACCAGATCAATTTCGAGCAGTCTTCAGGCTACCGGAACGTCAGATCGGCGCTGGAATCAGGCCTGCGAATCGGATTCCTGCATGGCTATACCGACGGGACTTACGATGGTTTGTTCCGATTGATTGAAGAGGCCATCGGTAGTGGAAACGTGACCTTGGATGAGGTCAAAGCCGTCCGGATCAGTCTTGATCACAATCCGATCATCCGTCCGGATCAGGCTCAGAAGATGGCGTACTATGGAATCATGCCCGGTTTCAACGGATATCAGGTCCGGTCCTGGAGCAAAGGCGGTATTTTCCTGAGCGTTTTTGGTGAAGAATACATGAAATGGATCGCTCCTGTTAGAACTCTGGTCAAGGCCGGGGTCCATGTCGTATTCAACACGGACGCCCACCTCACCAAGGTTCCTCTGCAATCCAAGGATATGGACTACCCGGATGAATGGGATGGTTCGTATTGGGCTTTTCTGGAGTTCTTTTTGACCCGCAGGATGCCGGATCAGGACATCCTGTACAATCAGGCCGAAGCCTTGGATCGGATCACCCTGATGAAGGCCGCCACGATATGGGGTGCGGAACAGTTGCTCCGAGAGGACCAGATCGGATCGCTGGAAACCGGAAAGCTTGGGGATTTCATCGTTATCGACAAGGACTACTTCACGATTCCGGCGGATGAAGTACACACCATAAAGACGCTCTTGACCGTCGTGGGTGGAGAGATTGTCTACCAGGCGGAAGGGGCCCTGTAAGCCTACTAGGATTTGTTTTCCAGCTTCTCCGGAAGGAGATACTTGCACAGATATGGCCTGATGCCCTGGCCGATGATTATCATCGGGGCCGTCGTCTTTCCCCAGTTGGAACGCCCGGTGAACCTGGACGTGGGGAAGGTAACCGCGACCGTCAGCCCGGGTGAGCAGGTGGACATACCGATCACCATGATCGCGCCGGAAGCGGCGTCTGTGAGCAAGATATCCCTCGAGATCGCCTACTCGCCAGAACAGATTTCCTTCATCAGCTTCCAAAAAGGCTCTGCCAGTGATGGCGCCCATGCCGAGTTGAACGTTCGGACACGAGACTCCGAAGAGGGAGATAAAATCCTTACAATTGACATCGGTGCGGAGCAAGCCCTACCGGAGGGGGTGTTGTGTACACTCACCTTCGAGATTCCGGAGGGCACCGAGCTTGGAAGCCGTATTCCTGTCCGAAATCTCAGGCAGACGGCCGAGACCAAGGAAGGGCAGTTCCTGGAGGTCGGTGGCGAAGACGGCTTCATTTTGTTTTTGGGATACATTCCAGCCATTCCAGCCTGTTTTTTTTACATGCACTGAGCCCACTTTACGGTACTTCAGCCGCCGATCGCTGTGGGACCGAAGTCACTCTCCCTCTGGAATGACCAGCCTCTCAAAACGGGTTATCCTTCGGCCCTCAGTTCTCCCCAATGTCTGTAAAACTCAGAACGACCTCCCTGGGTTTTGACTACGATCTCATCTGAAAACAGATCCTTGCCAGGTGGCTATTGTCCGGAACAAAGGGGAGTTTTTTCACTGCTTGAAGCTGTCTTCTCCAGTTCCTTGTCCTCCACGTGGGTGTAGATGTCGTCGGTTGTAGAAACCTTTGAGTGGCCAAGCTGTGTCTGTAGTGTTCTTCTTGTGGTTGCTGGAGAGTTGCTTAGAGGATAGGCGAGCCATGGACCGGCCAATCTTTTCCACTCTACCCCAGAAAACTGTGACCTTTCCCCCTGTATTTCTGGATGAATTGTTTGATCCCAAAATGGCAAATCAGCTAAGAGGGGGGACGGTCTTATTCCCTAGCCCTTTCTTGCTTGCTGCAGCCGCCCGGGTGGCAAATTCCTACTAAAAAGCCCCGGACACCTCGTAAACGACTTTACCCCCAACCACCGTCATCAAGACCCGAAGTTTGTCCAGCTCATCTTCGGGGAAGGTCATGTAGTCGCCCGCCAGTACGACCAGATCAGCCAGCTTTCCCGGTTCGATGGAGCCAAGAATGTCCTGTTCGCCGCTGTAACGAGCGGCCCACACCGTGTACATGTAAAGCGCTTCCTGTCTGCTGACCTTCTCCTCCGGATTGATGAGACGACCATGATCATCCCTTCGCGTAATCCACTTTGTGATATTGAACAGGGGAGCTGAGTGAGGGGGGCGCGCGTCCCCTTCCGCTGCCGGTTTGATACCGGCAGCGATCATGGATTTGACTGGCTGGAAAGTATACACCTGGTCTATCCCGTACATCTGAACCAGACTGTCATTGTTGTAAAGCGCTTTGGAATAAAGACTAGGAACCACGTCCATCTCCTTGATCCGATCATAGTGCTCCGTTTTCCACATCATGCCGTGGTCAATCCCAAAGTGCCGGCCCACCAGGGATTTCTCTTGATGCGCCTCTTCAAAAGCATCGAGCAAAAGGGTGTTGCTCACGTCTCCGGAGCTGTGAAGGCCCGAAATGGTCCAGCCATAGCGATTGCCCAGGATGATGTTGCGGCGATCGCTGGTGGCCACGTCACCGGTTTCCT
Source organism: Acidobacteriota bacterium (assembly GCA_963663035.1). GTDB lineage: Bacteria > Acidobacteriota > UBA6911 > RPQK01 > JADFOI01 > JADFOI01. The sequence goes on along the minus strand of OY760074.1, from coordinate 3,410,608 downwards.
CCCACTTGTTCTGGCCGTACGGCCCGTACGGATCGCCGGAAGGCGAATTCAGCTTTGGCTTGGAGGTCAGAGCCGACCCGGGCCCGGTGGAACCATCCACCACTTGGACCGTGACCCCCATGATCTTCAGTTTGTCGTCACCAAAGTCGGTCAGATTGCCAATTCGCTTCAGATAGGCTTCCGGGCTGCTATTTCGACGCAAGAACTCGTGGATCACTCGCACACGCGGCTCCAGCTCTTCGTCTTTCCACAACTCCCGGAAGACGGACACCGACAAACCCTCGGCGATCCCCATGATGGTGGTTAGCCCCTGAGCCAGATAGGCCCTGAACTCCTGTTTCTGTTTGACCACCAATCCTTCCACATCCGGCCAGGGTCTCAATTCATAGAGAACAATTCCCGACGCTCCTCCTCTCAACTGACCGGTGGGCTTGCCTTGGGCGTCTTTTAAGATACCCGGCGTATCGGCTGGAACCTTTTCCAGCATCAAGCTGTTGACCACCACCTGGTTGTTTTGGCAGCTAATGGAGATGGGGTTCTCAGGTGCAGCCGCATCCAGCTGGGCTAAAGTGACGTCCGCCACCAGGGGTTTGACGCTCGGTCCTCTTATGTAAACCGGCTCTCCCGGAGCAAACTTCGCCACGATCTGTCGGATCTCCTCCAGACCGCTGGCGACATCCTTGAACTTAACCGGCAATCCACCCTTTTCAATATTGCCGAGAAAGGCCGAGTGCAGGTGGGTGTCGATAAATCCCGGAACCATGCTGCGTCCCTGCAAGTCCACTCGCCGGGTCTGGGGCCCCGCCATGGCAAGGATTTTCTCCTTGTCTCCTACCGCCAGAAACTTTCCATCTCGAATGGCTGCTGCTTCGGCGATCGAGAACTGCTCATCGACGGTCAGAATCTTGCCGTTGTACAACACCATGTCGGCATAGGCGATCACTTCCCGGGGTAGGCTCTGAGCCCCAGCCAAACCCACGCTCACGAAAGAAAACACCCACACCGAAACCCTACGAAAAAACCAACTCTCCTTCTTCATAGAACACCTCCTTCATAGAACACCTCAACAACGCTTGACCTCCACTTTCTACTTCTATTCAGCGCACCGGGAATGTATATTCCTCACCCTGAATAGCCTACACGGCCAATTTAAATTTGTACTCCTGGCTAGCTTGCCCGGGCGGCTGACTCGCGTGGATAGAGTCAGTCTCTGTCTCGCCCAAGGCAAGTGGTCCGCTGAGCGCATTTCCAACCGATCCGTTGTCGTTCAGTGCATGTAAGAAAAGCACGCCGCAACAGGGGGCGCCGATCCGAACAGTTCAATTTCACCGTCGCTGCCTGTTACGGGTTCGATGGGGCTGGGTGGGTCATCGGTGCCTAAAGCACGGGCCACGTTTCTGAGCTTGAACGCTTGATGCTCCGGAGACTCTTCGGCGACCTTGAAGACGAGAATGGCAACGATACCGTGGCCAGGGCTATACCTTGCTTAGCGGTCACGGTGAGTCGACACACTCTTCCTTATTGAAGAGCACCATATTGAAGAGCATAATTCCCAATTCTTTCCTGTTTCTTGTTGGAAACATCTCGCCAAAGCAGTGAGGCAATTTCTACTCATGTCGTTTGGACTTCTTTTCTGGTGCGCCCAGTCTAGTTATCACGACTGGGCTTGTCAAGGACACGAATTGCCTCATCAAAAATCTATTCGAAAGGGATTCGTTGCCTCATTTAAAAATCTATTCGAAATTGCCTGTGCGTAGGCAGGGGAATAGAAGTGTCCTCCATGAAGGAATGGAGGGCACCCATGAGGTTAACGATGAGCGAAAAGCGTGTCTTGATCAAAAGCTTTGCCCCCCGCTACCGGAAGAAGCGCAAGAAGGTGAAGGGGGAAGTGCTGACGGAGTTTACCGAGATGACGGGCTACAACCGCTGCTATGGGGCCTATCTGCTTCGCCACCAGGGCAAGCGGATTTGGTTGAGCCCCAAAGTGGTGGCTCTGGGGGATGTGGGCAAGAAAGGTGGTGGGCAGCGGGCCCGCAAATACGACCAGAAAGTTGTGGAGGCGCTCAAGATCATCTGGAAAATACTGGACTATTTGTGTGGGAAACGTCTGGTGGCCATTTTGCCGGAAGTGGTGCCGATTTTAGAAAGACATGGGGAGCTGAAAGTGGATGCCAGGACACGAGAGCGGTTGATCCAGATCAGCGCCGCCACCATCGATCGGCTGCTGGAGCCCGAGAGGCGCAAGCATCAGCTCAAGGGGCGATCCGGGACCAAGCCGGGGACGCTGCTCAAACACCAGATTCCGATCAAGCGTTTCGCCGACTGGCAAGAGGATCGCCCCGGGTTTTTGGAAGTGGACCTGGTGGGCCATGAGGGAGGCATAGGGCGGGGGGATTACTGTCAAACCCTGGATGTAACGGATGTGTACACGGGCTGGACGGAGGTGCGAGCGGTGCGCAATAAGGCCCAGGTGTGGGTCCTGGAAGCGATGAAGCTCCTGCAGAAGCGCGCTCGCCTTTCCCTGGCTGGGGATCGCTTCGGACAACGGCGGCGAGTTCATCAACCCACACTTGATTCGTTTTTGTGAGCAGCACAAGATCACCTTCACCCGCACCCGCCCCTCGCGCAAGAATGACAACCCTTATGTGGAACAGAAAAACTATTCGGTGGTTCGGCGGGCCGTGGGTTATGCTCGCTACGAGGGAGAGCGAGAACTGGAACTGGTCAACGAGTTGTACGATCGGCTGCGACTGCAGATCAACTTTTTCAAGCCGGTCATGAAGATGGTGGCCAAGCAACGTCGAGGGTCTCGGATCTGGAAAACGTATGATGTGCCCAGAACTCCCTACCGGCGGATCTGCCAGTCCCCTGAGGTGGCGGACAAGATCAAGCGGGAACTGGCCCAAGAGTATGAGGAGCTCAATCCAGCCCAGCTGGCACGGCAGATCGGCTGGCTTCAGAATTGCCTTTTACTCAAACTGACTCCTGAACAGAAGAAACGATGCGAAGCGGGCTGGATGTGAAAATCTTTCTCTGGCTACAGGCTGCGGGTGTTGAACAAGACTTTGCCACTCCTCTGGCTGGTGCTTTTTTCCACCCCTTCCTGCAATCCCTTTCGGATAGATTTTTTAATGAGGCAACCAATACCCTTTCGAATAGATTTTTACGTGAGGCAACGGGGCCCTTTCGGATAGATTCTTGATGAGGCAATTCGCTCTGTTGACCTGCTTTTCCCTCCCAGATAGACTGGCCTCCAGAAAGCAACTTCTTATTTACTATTTACACAGCTTTAGGACTCTGCCCAAAGGGGGGGATTGATACATGAGTATAGGAATCCTGGCTATCCTTTCTTTGATGCCGATTGCGGCAGTTGCCTTATTTCTCGTGATTCTGCGATGGCCTGCCAGTAAGGCTATGCCGATTTCTTACATTGTGGCGGTTGGCCTCGCTCTCTTTGTATGGAAGATTTCAATGGCCCAGGCAGCTGCAGCCTCCATTAGGGGCCTGGTAGTTGCGGCAACACTGCTTTATATCATTTTTGGAGCCATTCTACTGTTAAACACCCTCCAGGAAAGCGGGGCAATGAGGACGATTCGGCAAGGTTTTACCGACATTACACCGGACCGGCGAATTCAGGTGATTATTATCGCCTGGCTTTTTGGGTCGTTCATCGAAGGCTCATCCGGCTTTGGCACGCCCGCCGCCGTAGCCGTTCCTCTAATGGTGGGTCTTGGATTTCCCGGCATGGCGGCTGTTGTGGCGGGGATGATCATTCAGAGTACCCCGGTCTCTTTTGGCGCTATGGGAACTCCAATCCTGGTGGGAGTCCATACCGGCTTGTCAGCGGATGAATCAATTGCGGCGTTCGCCCAACAATTGGGATACGACTGGCCGCAGTTCCTGGCCATGATTGGGTTGAAAGTAGCCAGTTTGCACGCTATCGCTGGAACTCTGATTCCTCTCTTCGTGGTGGCCTTCATGACACGGTTCTTTGGCAAGAACAAGTCCTTCGCCGAGGGTCTCCAGGTGTGGAAGTTTGCCCTGTTCGCCGCCTTCTCAATGACCATACCCTATATCATCGTTGCCTACTTGCTCGGACCTGAATTCCCAGCGATCCTTGGCGGACTAATCGGCCTAGCCATTGTCATAACCGCGGCAAAAAAAGGTCTTCTGATGCCATCAGAGAAAGAGTACTGGAACTTTGACTCCAGAGAAAATTGGGATCCGGAGTGGACGGGATCTATCGAAATCAAGGATGTGACTCATCGCAGCGGTGGTATGAGTATGATGAAGGCTTGGTCTCCCTATGTTCTGGTCGCCCTTTTTCTGGTCTTTACTCGTCTGAGGGTGTTGCCATTCAGCGACCTGCTCAGATCCTGGACCATAATGATACCCAACATCCTCGGCACTGAAATTACGGCAACCGCTCAGCCTCTCTATCTGCCGGGAACAATTTTTCTGGCGGTCTGTTTTATTACCATCTTCTTACATCAGATGGATTTCTCAGCCTTCAAGCGTGCCTCTTGGAACTCGGCAAAGGCAATGGTGGGTGCTTCTGCAGCGCTTGTCTTTACAGTTCCCATGGTCCAGGTGTTCATCAACTCGGGCGGAGGGGCAGCCGGTTATGACAATATGCCGATTGCTTTAGCTGAAGGGGTCGCTGCCTTGGTCGGCTCCGCCTGGCCCATCTTCGCGCCTTTCATTGGCGGATTTGGCGCTGCCGTGGCAGGCAGTAATACGGTCAGCAACATGATGTTTTCGCTGTTTCAATTCGGGGTGGGCCAGCGGATTGGGGTAGACCCTACCTGGATCGTGGCTCTTCAAGCTGTGGGAGGAGCGGCGGGAAATATCATTTGCGTCCATAACGTTGTCGCCGCGTCCGCTGTGGTTGGTTTGCTTGGAAAAGAGGGATCGGTTATTCGCAAGACCTTGTTCCCCTTCCTGTACTATGCCTTATTGCCCGGTAGCGTCGGCTACCTGATTGTTTGGTATTCACAGAAGGGCGTTTTCAATGTTGGGAGCCTGATCATCGTTCTGATTGCCGCGGCTACCGTTTACATCATCAGTACGAATCGTAAGCGTGCCGCGCGTGAACGCGTCGCCGTCTCAAACCTATCAAAGCGGTGAAGGCTCCTGATTTGAGCTGCCACCGTGAGAAAAGGGCAAATACGTCAACTCAATTGGTTTTGAGTTCCTTCAGGTGGAAAAGGAAGACCAGCACCGACAGCTGCTGGACACGAGAATGAAGAAGGATCAGATCAGCTAAACTACACCTAACTCAGTTCTGAGATCACAGGAATCAACTCAAGCCAGTCCAACTTTTGGACCCCCTCCGCGATGACCCTCGCTATTTGGACCTGCTGCTGCGGAGGTCTCTGGCACGTCAACGCCGGTCTGGAGAAGCTTAAGCTGGATGTTTAGCTTGAGTGCGTTAGCTCGAGTATGGATCGATACCGTGAGTCCGTTGAACATCAGAGCGGCGTTCTCTTGGCCATTGTACCCAGCAATGGTTGAGATCAGGTCCAATAGATCGGAGTAGGCCTGCAGGGAGAACTTGTGTAATTCTAAGCTTGGAGACTGTCCGGGTAATAGGCGAGGTCGCAGGCCGGGGCCCTTCACGTCAGCGCATTGTGAACGCTCCCATCGCGGGTCACCTTCCAGGGTTGAATGACATTGAAGTGACCGACCTCTCGTATCGAGCCTGATAGCAATTGCTCCCGGGTGACGCCCTTGGATCGGGCAAACTCAGCAAGCGTCGGTTGAACCTGGCCCAGTTCATCCGTGCAGCGGGACTGGAGTATGGCCTCTTCTCCGTGCCAATTCCAGGCAAAGCTAAACCGGGTATGGGCGATTGGAAGCACCGGATCCTGAAGCTGCGCTTCCTTCCAGCTTCGGCCGCCGTCGGAAGATACTTCGACCGTGCGGATGGCGCCCCCACCGGACCATGCCAGGCCGCCGATCATAAAAAATCCGCGGCTGGGCAACCGTTGCCCGCCGGAAGGGAAAGTGATGACCGATTTCGGTCCTATCTCGAAACGGAACCCACCCGAATCGTCCTGCGACGGCGAGTGCCTGAAGCGTCCCTGATGGACCAGGTGGGGCTGATCCGACAGCTTGATTCGTCTCAACCACTTAACGCTGTAAAATCCTGCAAGGCCGGGGACCACCAGCCGCAAGGGGTACCCATTCTCGGGTCGCAGCGGTTCACCATTTTGGCCGTAGGCTACGATCACGTCTTTTCTGGCCTTCTCCAACGGAATACTCCTGATATGCTTTCCCGCCTCTGCACCTTCTGCAACCAACCAGCCTGCTCCTTCTTGCACGCCAGTCTTCTGGAGCAACAGGGAGAGCGGCACGCCGGTCCATTCGCTGCAGCTGGTGAATCCGTGCGAAAGCTGCACTGTCTCGGCATTCTGCGCCTGCCGAAGGTGGGAAGTTGTATTTCCGGCGCACTCGAGGAAACGAATCCGCGATACGAACGGCTGACGCTTCAACTCATCCAGCGTGAAACTCCGAGGTCTGTCCACAAGGCCCTGGATCGTGAGACGATACCGGCTGGGGTCGATGTCCGGGGGCTGGCTGCCGTGAGAGACCTCGTAATGAAGGGAGGGCGGCGTGATGATTCCCAACGAGTCCTGAAGCGGCGTCAACAAATCGGGCCTACGGTTGAAGAGCCAGGAAAAAGAGCCCTGGCTCGTGCGTTTGGAGGTCTCGAAACGTGAGCGCTCGCCATAGGCGAGGAGGTCTCCGGAGGGTACTTCGGGTGTTTGGGCCCCGAGTGCCTGGCCGCTCTCGGACCGAGTCCCTCCTACCATCAAACCGGCTAACGCGCCACTCAGGAATCGTCTGCGGCCACCTTTCTTGGCCTCCATAGGTGTTGTCCCCCTCCGATGATGAGCCCGTTCTCAATTTGTGTTGTGGTACTTCGCTGGGTTCATGAAGATATCCTAAACCGCTCATGTAATAAGTGCAAGGCAAGAACGCTTTACCACCGAACGGGTCAAAATGGTTCGGCAACGTGGCTCCGGGCGCCTTAAAAATGAATCTGGTTCCCCAGTTAAGTCAGAAACACTCACCATCAATGTGGCGGAGACGAGCACGCATTACGAGTCCTGAAGGGGCTCAGCAAAGCCAGTGTTTTCTACGCAATCTGATAGGAGGCGATTCCTGAAGGGTGGTACCGCGCTGGGCGGCCTGGCAGGCGCTTCACAACCATTCTCTACCCTCTTTCTCGGCCCAGAGCGCTCAAAAAGTACTCTGTTGCCCTACTTTCCCCTCCCTGATAGACTTGCCTCCAGAAAGTAACTTCTTATTTACTGTGAGGGTTCGCTGACCATCGCAATTTCAGTAACAGGCAGGAGGTTTCTATGCGCCGTGTCAATGCGGAATCACGCCAGGTGAGGTTCCTTGCGAGTCTGTTTTCGATCGCTCTCTTCTTGGTAACGGGTTGTTCAACGCCGGAGACGGTCGAGGCGCCGCAGGCGACAACCGTGACGGTGTTCGAGGGGGCGCGGCTCATTGTTGGGAACGGCAGCGAGCCCATCGAGGATGCCGCATTCATCGTTGAGAACGATCGGTTCACCGCGGTCGGCCGAAGAGGGCAGCTCGACGTTCCGGCGAGCGCGACGCGTGTGGATCTGACCGGCAAGACCGTCATGCCGGCGATAATCGACACCCACAAGCACCTGGCGGGGACTCGAGAGGAATTCGTTGATCAGTTGCAGCATCTGGCGTACTACGGGGTCGGCGTGGTGATGAGCCTCGGCCGTGATGTCGGCGATCTAGCGTTCCAGATACGGGAAGAAACGATCCCCAACGCCGCGCGATCGCGCACCGCAGGACTTGGGATTACGACGCCGGAGCCGGGGCGCTCTGAGCTGCCGTACTGGATCACAAGCGAAGACGAGGCCCGGACGGCCGTCCAGGAGCTGGCCGAGAGGAGGGTCGACCTAGTCAAGATCTGGGTCGACGACCGAAATGGCCAGTACGAGAAGTTGAGCCCAGCCCTGTATGGCGCAATCATCGACGAGGCCCACAAGCACAACCTCCGCGTCACGGCCCATATCTTTACGCTCGAGGATGCGAAGGGGCTCCTCCGGGCGGGCATCGACGCGTTCGCTCATGGAATCCGGGACAAGGACATTGACGAGGAGATCGTTGAGCTGTTCAGGGAGCGCCCGAACGTGTTCCTCGTGCCGACCCTTTCCGATCAAGGAGTTGCGATGGACATGAGTTGGCTCGGCGAGACTGTCCCCGCCGAAGAGTTGCAGCAACTTCAAGAGGCGAGCACGGACCGGCCAGCCGTCCAGGAGGCGTTCGGAATCCAGGCCCGCAATCTGGCAAAGCTCCATGCGGCGGGCGTTCGGATCGGCTTTGGCACGGACGGAAGCGACGCTTGGAGGCCGCCCATCGAGATGGTGGAAATGGTGGCGGCAGGGATGACGCCGGCTCAGGTCATCACGGCTGCGACCCGCAACTCGGCCGATCTGCTGCAACTCACTGACGTCGGCACGGTGGAGGCGGGCAAGAGCGCGGACTTCATCGTACTGGACGCAAATCCGCTCGACGACATCACGAATACGCGGCGAATCGCCGCAGTCTATCTCCGCGGAACGGAAGTCGATCGCGCCGCCTTGAGGGCACGGTGGACCGGCGAGACATCGCAGTAATTCGGGCGAGGTTGATTTTTCTTTCGTTGAGGCCGCGCTTGAAGTCCTCTAGGAGGTTGTTGAATAACTGGTGTCTGGGTCCGCTTGCTAACGCGCGAGGCTTGGCAAGTGCAGCCTTTTCAGCCCGCCCATTCCGAGCCGCGACCCTTCGACTTCGCTCAGGGCAGGCAGGGCAAGCTGTGAGGAAGCGGGCAAATGGCGTTTTTCAACGGTGATGCGCACCTCGCCAGAGCTTGAGGCCCCCTGCGTCGGCATCCTGCACTGGTCAGAGAAACGCATCGACTATAAAGTCATCAGTTGACAGGCCGTCGACCTGATGGAAGAAATCTGGATCATCCCCGCTACCGGAGGGACGGCCGAGCGTCTGACTGCAGATCCCTCGACCGAACTCGACCCGTGGATGGGTCACAGGAGACCTCTATTTCGTCTCCGCCTGAGTTCAAAGATCGAAGACGCTGTCTCTGTTCTTCGACCAACCGAGTGTCCCGGTCTTTGGGCCAATCCGCAAGGTCATCATCCAGCGGGCCCACCGCCTCAACGATGGAAAACTGCTCGTCCGCAGTCAAAATCTTGCCGTTGTTGACGATCAGTTCGGGATAGACGATCAGCTTGGAGGGGATGGATTGACTTATGGCCCCGGCCGTCATCAGCAAAACGGTACAGAACACTGGCAATAGTAAGGAGAAAGAAAAAGTAAAAATTCGCCCATGGTGACCGATTTTCTTGTTAACCCCTTCGTCTCTCTTAAAATGAAAAAAGGAGTCCCCCTGGTTAGGAAGAACTCCTTTTTTCTATCTTGAGCTTTTCCGCTTAGCCAGCGGAAAAGCTCGACTGCAACCCTTCTCGGCTAAAACTCCAAGCGCAGACCAAACTGAATCTGGCGCGACGTGGTGGTCGTGCCGCTGATGAATCCGGCGCTACTAGAGGGTTTTCCAGTGCTACCAAAAACCCTTGTGGCAGGCAAGCTAAAGTTCGGCCGGTTGAGCAGGTTAAAGAACTCGGCCCGAAACTGCAACGTGGCCTGCTCGGAAACCTCCGTGTTCTTGGTCAGAGAGAAATCCAGATTAGCCACGCCCGGCGCTTTCAGCGTGTTTCGCCCCACGTTGCCGATGGTTCGAGACGGCGCAAAAACAAAGTTCGAGACGTCGAAATATTGGTCTGGATCCCCGGTCACCGGACTCAGGTCCCCCCCGGGTGCCAGATCGGGTCCCTGGCTCCCGAACTTGAGTCTGGTCAGAGCCCTCGGCGTTGAAGTGCCAACGGTAGCCGGAGGTCCCGAAGCCAGAGTCAGAATTCCAGACAGCTGCCAGCCGCCCAGGATCTTGCCTGCCACGCCGGTCCAATCGGCGCCAAATTGCTGGCCGGGACCGACAGGCAGCAGCCACACCCAGCTGCCTGAAAAGTTATCGGCGAGGTGAAAAGCAGCCAGGCTCCAGCGCATCATCGGATCCGGATAATAGTTAACTCCGCCAGAGTCATTGCGGAAGGCGCTACTGACCTGGGAGCTCTGATCCTGGGTTCTGGAGTGCGTGTAGGAAAGCTGCAGCTGCCATCCCGCCTGGAAGCGACGCTGCAGTCCCGCCTGAAAGCTGTGATACCAGGAACTGATCGACGATTCCAGGCTTCTCAGCTGCAGATCATAGAAGGTATTGCGTCGCTCAGCGTCCGCTGCGAATACATACCTGCCATTGACGTTCTCAGCCTCGGCCACATTCAGGTTCTGTATATCCATCAGGTTTAAACCCCGGGAACCGGCATAGCCCACCGTGAGCGCAGTTTGGGGCAGAATCTCCCGCTGGATGTTCAGATTCCACTGGAGCATGTGTGGATTTCTTCCCCAGTCGAAGGGAAAAGCGTATATCTCCGACTCCCCTTCTCCCTGGTTTACGATAAAGTCGTAAATGCCTATAAAGGGAATGTCCCCCGGCGCATCACCGGTCAGTCGCGTTTGCAGGGTAAAGGGCGCTCCGCGGAAGGCCGTCTGCCGAAACAACTGCGGCTGGATGTGATTATAGAAGATTCCACCACCTGCCCGGATGGCCATCTTGCCGTCGCCGGTAGGATCCCAGGCCAGACCGATGCGGGGCATGAAACTTTTCAAAGAAGGATTCTCAAACCATTGCGTTAGGGTTGTGCCGACGATAGAAGAGTCTGTGTTTTCGGCGATGGCCTGAACAGTGTCCGTAAAGGGATTTTTCAGGTTGGCAATTCTCCCGTTGACCTCCGTGGGCACGGTGTAAAACTCATGCCGGAAGCCCAGGTTCAAAGTCAGCTGTGGATGGACCTTCCAGTCGTCCTGAAGGTACCAGCCCCAGAGGGACCAACGAAATCCGCGGATACCGATGCCCTCGGGCAGGAACTCGCCTCGCCAGGTCTCCGGCTCGCCGCGCAGCAAGTTCTCAATGGGGCCAAAACTGAAGTCTCCAGCCTTACGGGAGTTGCTGTCCCCATTCAGTTGAATGCGCCGAAAGCTAAATCCGGCCTTCAGAGAATGCGCTCCGCGGAGGTAGACAAGATCCTCGCCCAACTGAAAGTAGTTTACCAAGCGATCGAAAAGGCCGCGATCCGATCCTAAGGTTGAAAGGTCATCGACACTCACAATTCCCAGAGTCTGAGGGACCCGAAGTGGCCACTTGTCCGCCGGTACAAACAGCAGGCTGGGATCAACCGGGTCGGTTTCAATGTCCTCTTCTGCCAGTCCACGGCGGTTGAAGCTGAAACGAAGGGTATTGAGCAGAGTGGGCGAGATAATTTTCTTCTCCTCGAGGGTAATGAAGGTGTTGTAGGTCCACTGGCGCTTGTCCCATCTCAGGGTCCCGGGGGGGATTCGCTCGGAATCTTGGCGAGTCACCCGCGCAAAGACAGAATCCGCATCCGAGAAGTTGTGATCCACCCGCACCTGGTAGAAGTCTTCCTGCGTCGGTTGAACGCGGCCCACTGCTTCCCGGGTTGTTCCGTTTCCCTGGTCTATGGCGCCAGGTCCGGGCAAGGGCCACAAAGCCAGGTAAGGGACCATTCCAGGGAGAACCTGCACCTGTCCGCTCGGCAAGTCGCCGTTTCGCGCAGCCGCGGTGAGGGTGCGCAGCGTGGAGGTAAATCCCCGGCCCTCCCGCAGTCCTTCATAGTTGCCAAAGAAGAAGGTCCGATTCGTGATAATCGGCCCACCGGCGCTAAAACCGTACTGGTGGCGCTTGAATTCCGGCTTAATCTTGCCGGCGAAAGCGCCAGACGAATCCACAACAGTGCCAGCCCGAAATTCCGCGGCATCCAGGTTGTCGTTGCGGTGAAAGTAGTAGAGCGAGCCGTGGTAAATATTGCTCCCCGCCTTGCTCAGAACGTTGATCGCTCCTCCGCCACTGCCCCCATACTCAGCACTGTAGGCATTTCTCTCCACCTTAAATTCCTGAACGGCTTCTCCACCCAGAAAATTGCCAGAGACTCCCGCCGGAAGTCCTCCGTCTATTGACTTGACCTCGGTCCCATCCAGCAAAAAGGCGCTGTGGGAGGGCCGGGCTCCCGAGATGGAGACGTCCCGGCTGAATCCTGCACTGCCGCCGGTGCTGCCGGTGGTGGACCGCGTCGCCCCGGGCTGCAGCGAAATCAGGGTGGTCAGATCGCGGCCATTGAGAGGCAGATCCAGGATCGTCTTCCGATCCACCAGGCTGCCCAGGCTGCTGGAGGTAGTCTCCACCAACGAAGCTTCTCCGATGACCTGGACCCGCTCCGTGATTTCTCCAACTCTGAGGGTAAAATCGACTACTGCCTCGCGGCCCATGGTCAGGGAGAGTCCACTTCGAACCCCGCTCTGAAAACCGGGAAGGCTGGCCACTATTTCGTAGCTGCCCACGTTGAGATTGGTTATCCGGTATCGGCCCACGTCATCGGAGACCACGGTACGGGTGATACCCGTGTCCACATGGGTTGCGGTCATTTCCACTCCCGGCAACGCGGCAGCAGTTTCATCTGTGACTGCCCCAGAAATCGTCCCAGTGGTCTGGGCAAAGAGCAGTTGGGCACTGTTTAGAGAAAGAATACCAACCAAGGCTAGATAATAGAGTCTCATCGTTTTGTCCCCCTTCTTGAGATTTCTCTCACACGATTGATGTATAGACTTTTACAGGTATGTTCGGATCCCGAATAAAATCTTAAGTGTTCTGGTTTTTCTTGAGATTACATCGAGGTTTCGCAACTTGTCAAGCAAAGTTTTCAAGCCGCAGTCAGAAGTGGACTCAGGCTGACGATCGGCATCTGCGCTGGACCCTCTCCACTCCCGCAATTTCAAGAAATTTGCTCTCTCCCAATTTCACGTGGATATATCGTGAAATTTAGGTTAATGCAAGCAAAACACGTTCCACCAACGGCATATTTCGTTCAACCTATTGATTTTAAAGGAGAACTTTTAACCGACAGCCAACCGAGCGGTACCTCAAAATTCAAAAATTTGGATTGGCTGGCTGATCCTAGCGGGTAAGAGATTCGTTAACTGGTTGTTTTTAAATCACTTAGTCCATAACACCAAGGCAATCCAAAAATTTGGATTAGATCCAAGAAGCGAATTCCCCCACCCCGGGGCTGCGCTGCCCACGGCAAAGGTGTGTGAAATCCTGTCTCAAACCGAAAAAGAGAGAAAAAAAGTTGCGTAGCCATCTACCCTCTGCTCTGATTAACTCAGTCTTGTGGTCCACCGTGGCACTCAAAACAGAGTAACGTGCAACTACCCAGAGGAGGACAAGATGCCCTTTAATGATCTCAGGGAATTCATAGAAAAAGCTGAGGAATTGGGAGAGGTGGAAGTGATTGACGGAGCCCACTGGGATGTGGAACTGGGAGCCCTTTCGGATTTGAAGGCGGAAACTCCTGACTCTCCATTGCTGATGTTTGACAACATCAAGGATTACCCACCGGGATATCGTGTGGCCAGCAACCCTTTCGCCTCGTCCAGACGTACTGCTCTCGGTTTGGACTTGCCCTTGGAGGCGAGCAAGGCAGACCAGGTCAAGACGATGCGAAGTAAGCTCAAGCAGGGAGTCAAGCTGGTGCCTCCTGTGGAGGTTGAGAGCGGCCCGCTCAAGGAAAATATACTGGTTGGTGATGAAGTAGACCTGTTCAAGTTGCCGGCACCGAGATGGCGCGAAGGTGACACAGGCCGATATATTGGTACCGGTGACCTCGTGCTAACGAGAGACCCGGACGAGGGTTGGGTGAACATTGCCGCTCAGATGGTTCCAATCTTTGACAAGACAACATCCGCGGTCTTTATGTCGCCTGGCAGGCACAACCGGATCATCATGAACAAATTTTTCCAGGGGGCAGAACTGTCCAGTGGCCGTCTCCTGCGGCCAGGAACCAGGACTTCAAATGGCAGCTGGCCTGAACGTCCCCTGGGGGACATCTGAATACGACTATGCGGGATGGTATAGGGGCGCCCCCGTGGAGGTGACCAGAGGTGAAACCACCGATCTACCCCTGCCAGCCGCCGCTGAGATCGTACTGGAAGGGGAAATTCTAAGACCAGAGGTAGAACCGCCAAGGCCGGTACCTTTGTTTGGTGACTGGGCTGGTTATTATATTGACCCAGGGGAAGATATGCCTGTCTTCAAGGTCAAGTCCATGTTATACCGTAACGATCCCATAATCTTGGGAAATCCGCCCGCAGTTCACCCGTCTCTGTGGACACTGGGCCGAGACATCCATATGTCAGCAGTCCTATGGGATGAACTGGATAAGCAGGTACCCGGTGTTCAGGGCACCTGGCTTATTGGTGAGGCCGGACTTCGCCACATGGCAGTGGTCTCTATCAAGCAGATGTATGGAGGGCATGCCAAGCAGACGGCACTGGCGGCCGCCAGCTGCAATGCCGTTGCTTACATGCTGAGATATGTCATCGTGGTAGACGAAGACGTAGACCCAACCAATATCTCAGACGTTCTTTGGGCTTTGGGAACTAGGTGCGATCCAGTGGAGTCCATCGATATTATTAGAGGCTGGTGGGCTGGCCCAGGTCCCGACGTCCTGCTGCCTCCTGAGCAAAGAAAGCGTGGGCAATTCGAGCACTCGCTGGCCATTATCGATGCCTGCAAGCCTTTCTACTGGATCAAAGAGTTTTCAGTACCATCAAAGGTTACCCCTGAGCTGAGAAAGAAACTCAAGGAAAAGTGGTCGAAGCTGTTTTAGCGACATCCTAGCCCGGCTTATGCCGGGGGAGACCAGAGCACACTTCGGTCGATACTGGCAATGGTGGGACGGCCGGTAAGAACCATGGCCATCTCCAACTCCGTCTGCAGAATCTCAAGTACGCGGCTCACCCCTTCAGGACCGTTGGCAGCTAACCCGTAAAGGTAGGCTCGTCCAATCATGACAGCGTTGGCACCCAGAGCCAGGGCCTTCAAGACGTCAGTGCCGCGGCGGATGCCACCATCGATCAGAACCGGTACTCGACCGTCCACCCGGTCAACGATTTCAGGCAACGCATCGACGGTGGCCGGAGCGGTGTCCAGGTTGCGACCCCCATGATTGGAGACAATAATGCCGCCCACTCCTTCTTGTATTCCCTGTTCCGCGTTTTGGTGATCGAGCACACCCTTCATCAGAACGGGAACACGGGCGATGGAGCAGAGCCAATTGAGGTCCTTCCAAGTGGCGGAGGGATCCTTGTACCGGTGCAATCTCGGGTGTTCCAACTGCTCGGCTAACCTCTGGCCCTGGAGGTTGGGACGACCGGAGCCGCCGCTGGAGGGAGTCCCGGTCTGAGAGGCCCGCCGGGCCCGGTTGCGAGGACCCTGGATAGGGCTGTCCAGGACCAAACAGAGGGCCTTGCAGCCTGCGTCCTCCACCCGCTGGACCTGATCGCGGAGAAAGGAACGATCCCTCAGCATGTAGACCTGAAACCAGAGGGGGCTGGTGGCTGCCGCGGCGATCTCCTCCACCGTCTTGCTGGCATTGCTGCTGATCGCCATGGTAGCTCCAGCCATACCGGCACCGCGGGCCGTGGCGACTTCCGCGTCAGGATGACAGTTCCGGCTTGCGCCGGTTGGGCATATCAAGATAGGAAACGGCATTTCCTGTCCAAACAGGCGCGTACGGGTGTCCAAACCTGTGTGATCCACCAGGACATCGGGCCGCAGGCGAATCCGGTCAAAGGACTCCCGGTTCCATCTGAAGGTGAGCTCATCGGCTGCAGCCCCTCTGATTTGAGACCAGGATGAGTAGGGTAGGCGTTTTTCCGCAATGCCCTTGAAATCCCAGACATTCAGGGCATTGCCTACGTCATCGGCCAATTGCTGGGCACTCTGGAGATTAGTGGTTGACTGCGCCGCGGGTGCTGCCCCCACTGGAAGCATCGACGCTCCTGCCAGGGCTCCCGAGGTCAGGAGAAGTTCTCTTCGCGTGGTCGTCATGGACCCCCCTTTCTTCACTGCAGCCTGGTTTCAAATCGCATACAAAAAATTGGATGCGGCTCAATGGTCGTACCGAGCACGGACCTGCCCCTCACTGTGCAATGTAGCTGAGGTCAATGCTACGCGCTGAGGGGGTCAAAGGCAAAAAAAATATCCTTAGGTCAGCAAGTCAGCGATTTCGCAAAGTAGCCGATTAAGAGAGAGAAACTCAAGGAAAATTGGTCGAAGCTCTTTTAACGAAAACCTATACATAGCCTCGGCTAGCCCGGCTCAGGCCTTTTTTGGCTTCGGCACCAGAAACCGCTGCTCCAGTTCCTGCCAGTCATCCAGGCCAACGATCCTGTCTCTCTCCTGGAAGGTCGTGAGCTCATGATCCATGGCCTCGGTAGCTCCCTGCTCCCTGAGATGCTGCAGGGCCTTGCGCATGGCATGAATGGCCGCTCTTTGGGTCTCGGAGGGAAAGATGGCAAGTCGATATCCCATCTGCTCCAATTTCGAAACCGGTAGGAGGGGAGTCTTTCCTCCCTTGAACATGTTGACCATGAGCGGCACATCAGACAGGGAAGTAGCGATCGTCACCAGCTCGGCCTCGGACTGAGGCGCCTCGACAAAGACCGCGTCAACTCCCATCCGCGCGAAGGCTCGTCCCCTTCGAATGGCCTCTTCCAACCCATGTACGGCGCGCGCATCCGTGCGTGCGATGATCGCGAAGTCGGGGTCCGTCCGGCTCACCAGAGCCGCCTCCAGCTTCTTCTCCATCTCGGCAAGCGAAATCACCTCTTTTCCCTCCAGATGCCCACAGCGCTTGGGTGTGATCTGGTCTTCGATGTGAATTGCGGCCACACCGGTCCGTTCAAACTCCTGTACCGCCCTCACCAAATTGACAGCGTTGCCATAGCCGGTATCCGCATCTCCAACAATGGGTATTTTGACAGCCGCTGCGACCTGGGCGGCTCTCTGGACATTCTCGGACAGGGTCACCAGACCGATGTCGGGCAGCGCCAGGCTGCGGGCCACTGCACCACCGCTCAAGTAAGCGGCTTCGAATCCGGCTTCCTCCACAAGGCGTGCGGAAAGACCATCGAAACACCCCGGCACGACCAGGAGTCTTTCACTCTGGAGCAATTGTTTGAAGACTTTTCTCGGATGCACCACTTGGTTTTGTCAAGAATATCTTAGCACGAACATTTCCGGGGTCAGCTCTAGGGAGCTTTCTTTCGATTCAGGACGATTTTGCCGTTGAGGTGGATGATGGTTTCGACCGGGATGGCCTCCTCGGCCAGCTGCTCGACCTGCTCCTGGGAGACGGAACCGACTATGAATATGTCATACACGATGTCCTGAAAGTGACAGGGAACTTGCCGGAGGATGTGCGCCCGCACGATCATCGACAAGGTCTGGATGGGCAGATCCTGGGCAATGGCCAGGCTCACATACTGCATCAGAAGACAGCCACCGGCACCTGCCAGAAAATACCCAAGAGGGTTAGCCCCCTCCCCCAGACCCCCCCGGGCCCGGGGTTCATCAATGAGGAACGTGAATTCTCCACCCCCGGCCTTGACGGTTGCCTCAAGAGTCTTCTGTTGGCGATGTTGAACATCTGCGCGCAGTGTTCCCTGGCCCTGCCCCTGGGCACCGGCCCGCTGGGCGATCACTTTTCTGGTCACTTCCACAAGCTCCGGAACTGTCTTCATGTCACCCCCTCCGAAAATTCGTGCTGTTTCTTCCCTTTCAGATCATCCCCCAAGGCGCGCTGTATGGCGCGAATAATCTCAGGGTAGCAGCCGCAGCGGCAAATATTCCCCACCATGTATTCCCGAATCAGACTTTCGTCCGCTTCCGGATGGTCTCTCAGCAGTGCCCCCGCCATCATGACCATTCCTGGAGTACAGAAACCGCACTGCAGTGCGTCCTCGGCCACAAAGGCCTGCTGCAAGGGATCGAGTCCGGCAACATCTTGGGAAATACCCTCCACGGTGAATACCTCCTGACCGTCCAGAAGAGGTGAGAGCAACAAGCAGGAGCTTACCGCTTTTTTGCCAAGCCAGATTGTGCACACTCCGCAGATCCCCTGTTTGCAGCACTGACGGACGCTGCTGAGTTGAAACTGCTCGCGGAGAACGTCGGCCGCGCTCTGACTGGGGGTCACCGTTGTCGAAACCGGTTTGCCGTTGAGTTTGAAAGTTATCTCCAAGGGCATGCGAGCAACACCTATTCCTTGCCTTTGTCTGCCTCCTTTGATTCTGGAGCAGCCTCCTCGATGGGGGTGGTCACACTGTGGCTTGCTCCAAAGGTCGGCACAAAAACCGAATGTTTCCCGGGTCCGCCCACGACGACGATGACCAGGTCTTCCATTCGATCGACGAGTGAAACCGTCTGGGGATCACCTTGTTCAAAAAGGTGAGGTCGCCGTTTCCTCAAAACGTTCCTGACATTGTCCTGCGAGAACTCCTTCAAGGGCACACGGGCGTTGTCAAACAACCACTCCCTGATTTTTGTCTTGTCGAATCCACCTTCACTCAAGGTACTGGCATGCTCGGGACAGATGATGAGCACAGGCTCACCACCCAAAAGAATGTTGTTGGTTCCGGTGACCTGCAGGGCGCTGGCAAAGGTTTTCAGTAACCCCTCCCCCGTCAGGCTTCCCTGGTCCAGGAGGTTGAGAGTACCGGAAGCAGAGAACACCGTCACCGCGCTTGCCTGCCGAGACAGTCCCTTCTCCACGTGGAGAGGTTCCCAGGGACTCTCTTCTTCGTTTTCAGCAAAGCAGAAAGAAAGCTTGCCCGGCATGCCGTGGGTGGCCCGATCCGTGTCGCCGGGCAGACCACCTCCCACGTTTATCAAAGCCAGCCGTATGGCTCTTCCAATGGTCACGTTGGCCCTCCAGACAGACCCCAGCGCTCCCACCCCCTTTTGTATTCCCACTCGATCCGCCACAGGTCCGTTGACGACCAGCATGGGACCTGCTGGATTGGTGGTGGCCTGGATGCCAAAGAGGTTGAAGGGGGGCGAGCAAAGCCCCTCAATGGCGGCAATCAGGACAGGCATATGTTCCGGAGTGCAGCCGGCCATCACGGCGTTGGCCGCCAGCTTTTCCATGGTCAATTCGGCCCAACGCGGAGGGATGAGACGGAGCACTTCTTCCGGCCTGCGTGCTATTCCGCTCAACATGGCTTCCACTCTTTCCGGCGTCGGCGGAATGACGGGCAGACCGTCCGTCCAGCCCTGGGTCAGAAACCACTCATACAACTCCTCTTCTGACCCCTGGAAGTGCAGGATTCTCTCCAGCTCTTTCTTCTGCTCACCAGGCTGGGGGAGCGGGTCATTGGAGGCGCCACGGTCCCCGATGAGACCGCTGCCCGCCGCCTCGACCACCGCCTCCACGGCCCTGCCAATCTCCTCCTCCCCCATGGACTCCAGAGGATGAGGAACCGTCACCAGGTGGAACTTTTCGATCCCCCAGGTGCTGGCCGCGGTCTTTGCCAGGGAGGCGAAGGCGGAGGTGAAGACGGAGATGGTGGGAATGCCCCGCTGTTCCAGCTCAATTGAGTCATGGGTACACCATGACGAGCAGGATCCTCAGTCACCGACTCCGCTGATCACGAAGTCGGCCTGCTCGGCCAGCTCATTGAGGGTCTGATCGGGAGCTTCCTGGGACTGAATTCTCTTGGCGCGCTTGAGCACCTTGCCCAGCCCATAGCGTTTGCCCAGTTCAGCGGCCAGTCGGTCCAGCACCGTGTCAGCGTTAATCTTCTGGTTGCTCAGGATCCCCACCGTCTTCCCGCTCAGGGTGTCTAGGCCGGGGGCCAACCCCTGGAAACGGCCGCTCCTCAACTCAACCGGGTTCATAAGTTCGTAAGTCCTTTTCATTTGGCCTCCAAATCTCGAATGGCACGGAGTACCTTCTCCGGGGTCAGGGGTAGATCCTTGACCCAAACACCGACAGCGTCGTAGAGGGCATTGGCAATGGCCGGTGAAAGCGCAAAGGTCCCCGTTTCACCGACACCCTTTGCCCCGAAGGGCCCCTCGGGATGTTTCAACTCAATATACTCGGTCTCCATGACCTGCGGAACATCTAGGAATGTGGGAACCTTGTAGTCGGAAAGTGTGTTGTTGACCATCTGTCCGCCATCGAACCGACAGGCCTCAAACAAGCTGTGTCCGAGCCGCATGATGGCGGCACCGCTCAGCTGAGTGCGGACACTGACCGGATTGATGGCCTTGCCCACTTCACCGACGGTGACAAGCTTCAGGATTTTCACCTTGCCCGTTTCCGGATCGACCTCGATCTCGACCGCACTTCCCCCGCCAAACCAGAAAACCGCCACCCGCTCGGATTGACCGGTCTCTGGATCGGGACTCGTGTATTCCGGGATATAAGATCCTCGCCCCATCAGACTCCCCTCCGGCATGGGGTCGATTTGTCTGATCACTTCGCTATAGGGAATCGCCCGTGAGTCCTCTTCTCGGTGAATCACCCTTCCCTCCCTCAAATCAAGGGCCTCACCGGGAACTCCCCATTCCCTGCTCACATGGGAAATCAGCTGTTTTCGGATCTCCTCCGCCGCTCGAAGCACGGCGTTGCCCATGTGAAAGGTGGAACGACTTCCAACAGAAAGCTGATCAAATGGCGTCACATCGGTGTCCGGCCCCACGACGGAAACCTTCTCCTGGGGAAGAGCCAGTGCCTCCGCCACCATTTGGCGCAGGCAGGTATGAGCTCCCTGTCCCATCTCAACAGTACTGGTGTACAGCTTGACACTTGCGTCAGCCGCCATGCTGATCAGGGCGCAAGACTCGGTTGGGGTCAGGACCGGCTTTAAGCCGAGGGCCACGCCTTTTCCCCGCCGTCTTCCCGGGCGGCCTTGGCTCTGCCTGCTGCCTGATCCACTCCAGCCGATCCGTCCACTCAGACTGTCCAGCACCTTCTCAAGAGGAGTTGAATCAAGGGTCTGACCGGTGGCGTGAACCTTCCCTTCAACCAGCAGGTTCTGTTTTCGAAACTGGAGAGGATCCCAGCCCATGGCTCTGGCAATGATGTCCATCTGGACCTCACCAGGCCAGACTGCGTCCGGGACCCCAAAGCCACGAACGGCCTCTCCGGGTATGTTGTTGGTGTACACAAGGGACGAATCAATGTGCACGTTGGGAATGTCATAGGGGCCGGCCGCCACGCAGGCTGACTTCTGTGCGATTCGAGGTCCTATTTCGGCATAGGCACCACAGTCCCAGAAAATCGTGCACTCTCGGGCTAGAATCCTGCCTTCCTTTGAGACTCCAGTACGGAGAGAAAGGACCGGGGCCGCCTGCGAGGTCACAAAGTGGACGTGCTCATCCAGCTCCAGGGACAACTTCACGGGCTGGCTCAGCAGGCCGGCCAGGACCGCTGCCAGGATTTCCAGCTTCACGTAGATCTTGTTGCCGAATCCTCCTCCCAGATTGGGGACATGGACCCGGACCTGGTCCTCCGGCACGCCCAGGACATGGGCGACTTCGCTCCGCACAAAGAGGGGGCATTGAGTCGCGCTCCAGATGTTCACCTTGCCGCTGGCTTCGGTACTGGCGACGCTGACCAGAAGTTCCAGGGGAATAGCCGCAACGGGGGCAGTGCTGAAGACGTCTTCGAAAATCCGATCCGCACTGGCAAAACCCTCTTCGATGTTTCCATGACGCAGCTTGTAGTGAAGAGCTATGTTGCTTTGCTCACGTGGGAGGAGGTTTTTGAGATCGGCGAAGCTGCCCGAGGGTCGAATCCGGTCATGGATGATGGGCGCATCGGGCCGGATCGCCTCCATTACATCGAAGACCGCGGGCAGCTCCTGGTAGTCTACCTGGACCTGTCTGGCCCCCTGGCGGGCCATTCTGGAGCTTTCCGCCACCACCACCGCCAGCGGCTCCCCCACATGCCTGATCCTGTCTGCGGTGAGGACGGGCCGGTCTCGAAAGGCCGGTCCATAGTAGGGGTCGGCCAGGTGAGGGAGAAGGTCCTCCCCGGTAATGACCCGAACGATGCCCGGCAGTTGCTCGACTGCTGAACTGTCGATGCGACGCAGCCGGCCGTGGGGAATGGTGCTCCGCACCAGGGCTCCGTAAAGCAGGTGAGTAAAGGGCAGGTCGTCAGTGTATTGGGCCTTGCCCGACACCTTCGCTGCCGCTTCCATTCTGGGAGGCGAAGTTCCGATGACCGGTCGCCCTTTCCTCCCGCTGTTGTCCTGCTTCTCTGACTTGTCCATGTTCCTTTATTCTGGTGGGGCGTCGGTCCTCTTCACAGACTTGTCAGACGCTTCAGGACGCGTCGGATCAGAACCTGGAGTATTTCCTTTTTGTACCACGCACTGCCCCGAATATCATCAAAAACCTCGAATTGCCCCGCTGCCATTCGCGCCGCCTCATCGATCAAGGAAAGCGACAGTTTCTCCGAACAAAGCAGTTCCTCCACAGCGGACAGTCGGGTCGGAGCCGGGCAAATGCCACTGACCACCAGCCGGATATCCTTTACAGCGCCACCATCGCTCTCCACAAACGAGGCCAATCCGAGCATGGGCCAGTCATCGCTGGAGGAAGCCGTGTATCGGACATAGGATCCCTGTGAGACACTGGTCTGCTGGGGGAATGCTACCTCCAGCAGCAGTTCGCCGGGTTCCAGAGTCGTAGAATAATAACCTTGAAGGAGTTCGGAGAGGGCTATCCATCGTTCTCCCTCCAGCGACCTGACTCTTACGCTGGCTCCCATGGCCAGAAGCACCGGGGGTAAGTCCAGATGAGGTTCGGCATAAGCAAGATGACCTCCAATGGTGGCCATATTGCGAATGCGAGGATTGGCTATGTGACCAAGTGCGGTGATGAGAACGGGCGCCCACCTGTTCAAAGGCTCAGAGCGCTCGAGCTCACGCAAGGTTGCCAGGGCCCCGATGTGAATGGTGCCATCCTCCTGCCGGACCACTCCCCCAAACTCATGCCGGAGCTTCCTCAAACTGACAAGGGGGCCAGGGGATAGCAGGTCCTGTTGAATCATGAGCCCCAGAGCTGTCCCGCCGGCCACCAGACGTGTGTCAGCCTGCCCTCGGGCCAGGATTGCCAGAACCTCCTCCAGACTCTCAGGTTCCTGCCAAGTAAATTCGCTCACTCTATTTCATCCGACTCGAGATCTTTTTTGAGGTTTCCCACAAAGTTGGCAAACACCTCCGTTGCCTTGTTGCGTATCAGTCCGTCACCCAGCGAACCCAGCTTTCCCAGGATGGAGATCTCGGTGCTGAGCGCCAGACGGGTGCCGTCAGGGGGTGCCTCTTCCAGCCGGATCTCGAGCACCTGCCGCAAGCTGCTTGCCAATCCTTTCGCTCTCCCGGAAACCTTGACTCGCAGGAACCTATCCTGATCGAGTCCATCCACCACCACATCCAGATCGAAGTGGATCTGGATCGGCCCCACTCGGTCGCTGACACGAACCGAGTAGCGCTTCCCCTCTTCCACCGACTTCACCTCCTCCACCGAGGGAATATAGTGAATCAGTCTCTTGACATCCCAGAGTCTGGCCCACACATCCGAGGGTGCCGCACGGATTGTGGCCTCTTTTTCCAGCCGCATGACCCTACCCGTTCTTCCGATTTTGGCCGGATTCTCCGTCCTGTCGGATGCGGAAGGATCGACCGTCCTGAACACCAATGGCCGGGGAATAAACAACCAGCACCTCGAAATCTTCGCTGACGGCAAGTTCTCGATGGACCTGTCCGGGAGGGTGGAAAATGAGTGTGCGAGGGCCGATTGGATAACGGGCCCCTTCAATTTCCGTCTCGCCGTGCCCCGCCAGCACAAAAACGATCTGCTCGGCCTGGTCGTGGAAGTGAGGCTCACCTCCGCCGCCCTTGCGCGGTATGCCCAGCACGACCTCGAACTGCTTTGACCCGCATGCTCCCCTGGGAAGGTACAGCAAATTGGTCGTATCCGTATGGGCCGGTGGACTGTAACGTTGAGCCTCATCCTCAGTCACTACGTATTGGCGTATGTCTTCTTCTTTCATTCCCACCTCACATGTCTTGCATCAGTTAGTGTTAGCAGTAGGCATAAACCTTCCCGCTCATGAGACGTCGTGCCGTTCTTGTAACCGAAATCCTGGTCACATTCTCATCTCCCGATTCAGTCCTTTCAACCTCTACTTTTGTACGAATCATGCCTTTCGGGTGTCCTATGACAACTTCCTTCTTCTGGCGTTGCCCGCCGGCCGCCTGGCAGGGGATGGTTCCTGCCAGGCGAGCGGCCGCCGCCGTGCACATGGCCCCCGTCCCCTGGTAAGCGTGGTGGACACGACGCATGGAGACGATCCGCGCGACCAGATCCACATCACTGGCATCGACGGTACGCCCTGCCGCCGTTTGATAATCCTGGGGAGGCCCGACGAATGCGATGGACGGCACGTTGCTCCGTCCAGCTTCTTCCTCATCTCCATGTACGCCGGCCAGGACAGCCGCCTTGCGGCGGATCTCCTCAAGGCCCTCCAGGAGGGAAGAATCACCGTTCAGGCTGGAGGGAAGCTCAATCCCCTCCAGACCCAGAGCACTGGCTCGAAGAAAAACCACCGGATTGGTCACGTCCAGAATCGAAACCTCGAATTCCCCCCGGGAGGTGTGAACAACGTCTCTTGACCTCCCGGTCGGGAATAACTTGCCCGTTGAGGTACCCGCCGGTTCCAGGAAGTGGATGACGACGGGTGCTCCCGGACGTGGCACCCCGTCAATCTGGAAGTCCCCCTGCTCCACCACCGATTGTCGATAGGGGACTTCGGCAATGATGCGCTTTTGGGTATTGGTATTCCAAAGCACAACCTTGGTGACAGGTTCGACACCTGCCATCAGCTCTTCGAAAAGTCCGAATGGAGCCACGGCAGAAGTGAGGTTTCCGCAATTCCCCTTGTAGTCCAGAATCGGGGCATCGATCCCCACCTGAACGAAGGTGTACTCCAGATCCAGATCTTTCTGTGAAGCAGGGCCAACCACAACCAGCTTGCTGGTACTGGAGTGAGTGCCTCCCAGGCCATCGATTTGCATGGGATCCGGAGTCCCCATGATGGCCAGGATGATCTGGTCTCTTCTGACCGCATCGTCCCATTCCAGGAAATCGGAGCGCTTGATGAAGACACCTTTGCTCGTCCCACCTCTCATAATCGTGGCCGGTATGGTTGTAAGGAACTTGGCGGCTTCTTCCACTTTCGGGAGCGTATTATATATCAGATAATTCCATCCCACAGCGACAATTTGACAGGGGACTCAAGGCGACACTACTATTCAGGCCATTCGGCTCATGTTGTCTGAGACCTTCCATTTGAGGAAAAGCACAGATGGACTTGTTTGTGGCGAAGGAAACAGCCTTCAAGCAGAGGGACCGCAAGATCATTGCCTACCAAGATCTGGAGATCGGCGTGTTCCGCCTCAATGGTGATTTCTACGCTTATCGGAACCAGTGCGTCCATCAGGGCGGTCCGGTCTGCCAGGGCAAGATCCTGAAGAAGGTCGAAGAGGTTATAGCACAGGACAAGACGAGCCAGGGGCTAAAGTTCTCGCAGGAGCATATCCACATCATCTGTCCGTGGCACGGCTATGAGTACGATCTCAAGAGCGGTTTGCATCCAGGCAACAAGGGAGTGGGCTTGAAAAAATATGACGTCAAGGTGCGCGATGGGGGTGTCTATGTCGTCCTTTAAGGCTAAAGCAGATCAGTCACCTAACCTCGATTTCAATCCGGCGGAGGCCGCAGGCTCCATCTGGGCTGAGGCGCAGCAGGCCCTGGCGGAGAGCAAGCCGGAACGCTTTTCCGACGAAACGGTGCAGCAGTTGATGACCGCGGCGATGAAGTTGTTTGCGGCCAAGGTGGAGAGGGACGACCGATTTTTCTCGCCCATCCTGGGCGAGGTCGTGACTCCAACAGAGGTGGTCGTCAGCGTGTCAGAGATCCTTAAGGCCGTCAACCTCAATACCTTCGACCTTGCCATGTGGTTCCAGCGAACCCGACCGGAGTGAGGCTCTCGACTGGTTTGAGCGAGTTCAGGAGAGAGGAAAGATTGGGCACATCGAGTGAGAAGAGCCGGGAGATTCCGATCCGGCAAATAGATGTTCATACGGACACGCGTGACATCCTGGCACACGCAAGGCAGCAAGCGGATGAACGCAACTTCGAAGACTACTTCATCGTTGACATCGATGCCCATCACATGGAGACCACCTCGTGGCATGAGATCATCCAGTATATCGAGGATCCGGTCATCCGCTCCCAGGCGCTGGAGTACCAACAGTTCAGGACCGGCGCACCACCCTATGGCCTGAGCGGTGACTTTGGCCTTCGCTATCAAGGCGTGGGCGGTCGCATCCCCCACACCGACAACCGGCTGGAAAAGGTGGAGGAAAAAGACGTCCATCCTGATGTGATCCTGACCCGGCGCGCCATAGAAAGCCTCGGCCTCGACTACATGGTGGTCTTCCCAACCGGGATGTTGTTTCTGGGCGTGCACCCACAACCTGAGATGGAAGTTCTTCTGGGCCGGGCCTACAACCGCTGGCTGGCTGAGAGAATCCTGCCCGGTGACAAACGGATCAAAAGCTTTATGTTCCTGCCCTTTAATGATCCGGAGGCATCTTTGCGCACGGTTGAGGAATTTTCCGAGGTCAAAGGTTCGATCGGATTCATGATCACCAGTACCCGCTACAAGCCCGTACATCACAACCACTACATGAAGGTTTACGCCGCATTAGAGGAGCGGGAGATGCCGCTGTGCTTCCATGCCGGGTATTACTGGCAGGATCCCTCCATGCTGCAACTTAACCGGTTCATTGGAATGCACGCCCTCTCCTTTGTCATCTGCAATCTGGTGCACATGACCAACTGGGTGTTAAACGGACTGCCCGAGCGTTTCCCCGGGCTCAAGACCATCTGGATGGAGAGCGGCCTTGCCTGGCTGCCTTTCCTGATGCAGCGGCTGGACCATGAGTACATGATGCGGACGTCTGAAGCGCCCTTACTCAAAAAGCCGCCCAGCGAGTACATGCGCGAGATGTTCTATACCTCCCAACCTATGGAGACCGATCATCCCAAGGCACTGGAATTGACCTTTGAGATGATCAACGCCGAGACTCAGCTTCTCTATTCGTCAGACTGGCCTCACTGGGACTTCGATTTGCCCAGCGTGATCTTCGACCTGCCCTTTCTCAGCGAGCAGGCCAGGCGAAACATCCTGGGCGAGAACGCCCGCCGGTTATTCAAACTGGATGAGGATTAGAAAATGATCATGCAATTTGTCAGATTTCGCAGTGGCCTGTCCGAAGACGATGTACTCAAATTGATGGAGGCCCGCGCACCGCAGTATCGTGAGCTGCCGGGTCTGCTCCAGAAGTACTACGTCCGCGACAAGAAGAATGGTGGATTCGGAGGCATCTACATCTGGAAATCAGAAGAAGCGCTTCAGGAATTCCGGCAATCAGAACTGGCTCGCAGTATCCCAGATGTCTTCCAGGTCGCAGGCCAGCCTGATGTTGAACAGTTCGATGTGCTGGTGGTCTTGCGGTCTGAAAGATAGGGCCGCTGCACCCTTCTTATTCAGCTCTCCCGGCATGGGTGGCTCCCCACTTGGCTCTCACCGAACCCAGCGTCTCATCCTCACCGACCTGGACGCGGGTGCCTTTTAACTTTTCCTCCAGCTGCGTGTACTCGCCTGCCACCGCAAGTCGCGCTTCTTCCGCCAAGTCTTCAGGCCAAAAACCCAGGGAATAACCGTGCCAGGGCTCCTTCGGCTTCAGCTCAGGCAGACCTAATTCCTCCCAAATCACCCGTGCCCGTTCCATAAATTCCTTTTTGGGAAGGGAGAGCGGAGGAAAGTCGGCCTTGCGTGTTGCGTCGATGAGCAGAGAGGACTCCTCGTTGTCGTAATGGCTGGATGGATGGCTTAGGACCATACCGATAGGGGTAGCGCCGAAAGGCCGATTGCCCACGATCTTGGTGTCTTTGTGAGGCTGGGAGCGGTGGGTGATGGCCCAAAGCACGGCCACAGGATCGGCTGGATTAATGTCCTCATCCACCGTCACTACCAGTTTGCCCACACGATCTCCGTAGTCCAACAGGGCATCCATGACCTTCCACGGCTCCTGGTAGTCCTTCTTTTTCATACGCAGGACGACATAGGGGCGCAGGTTCACCAGAGGCTCCATCAGGGACACCTCCAGCACACTGGAAAAGCCCTTCTTTTGAAGGTAGCGGTAGATGAGAGTGGACATCCCCATGGCCTTGATCTTGGAACTTTCGCTGGGTGTCACCTGGCTGATGATCGATACCCAAACGGGATCTTTTCTGTGTGTGATGCCGGTGAGCTCAAAGACCGGGCTCAGCGTCCGTGGATCCACCACCCCCATTGACTCGCCGAAAGGACCCTCTTCTTCCAGGTAGGAAGTGGGAATGATTCCTTCAAAAACAATCTCAGAACTGGCCGGAACCTCCAGATCCACTGTCTGGCACTTGACCAGTGGGATGGGCTCTCCTATCAAGCCTCCTGCCAGACTCATTTCGTCCATGGAGGGAGGGACCTTTTGGGTGGCTGCATAGGAGACAGCAGGCACTGCTCCCACGGCCACGGCCACTTCCAGCGGCCTCCCCTGTTTCCTGCACTTTTCCCAGTGGCTGGAGAGATCCTGGGGCGTCCCGATCATCAGGCCACTGAGTCCCGGCCCTCTGATCAAGGCGCGATAATTGCCCACGTTTCTCGCCCCGGTTTCGGGATCCTTGGTGATCCAGTGACCTCCGGTAATGTAAGGGCCATTATCGTAACCGGGAGTCGAGATGGGGATGGGAAACTCTGCAAAACCACCGTGGGAAAGGAGGTCTTTACCGGTGTGAATCTCTTCCATGACGGCACCCTGGCTGACCAGCTCAGGCTCAATTGGATGGTCCATGGCATGGAGCCATCGGTCGGCAATCTCCCCCTCCTGGCATCCAACCCCCAGGCAGTAGATGGCAGCCGAGCCCGCCAGCCCGCCCACCAGAACAGAACCCCGGTAGGCTCTCTTTTTCGAATCGGTCACCTTCTCAAACAGAAAGGCCTTTCGATCCTCCTCCTCTAATCCTCTGAACTGCCAGCGAACCAGGGGATGAAGCTCGCTATCCTTGTTAATCTCCCGCTTGATACGCAAGAGTTTGCCATTTTCCTCAAGCACTCGAATAAACTCTCTTAAATCCTGATAGTACGGTTTGTCTGGTTTCATAGTGGGGGTATCTTATCCCGCTCGCCCCAGGATGACAAAGGTAATGCCGAAAGCGACCAGGATGGCTCCCAAGACCATGGGAGCCGTGACCCGCTCCAAACGCTGGAGAAAAATGTGGGTTAAGGTCATGGCAACGAGGGGGTAGGCTGTCACAATGGGAGAAGCCAATGTCACCGGGGCCCTGGAGAGAGCTGTGTACATGAAGAAGATGCCCAGGGAGGAGCAGGCCCCGGCCAGCGCCATCATGATCAGAGCCGACCGGGGTGCCTTCAAGTCCCTCCTCAGGTGGCGGGCTGAGATGGCAAAGAGCATCAGCATTCCGAAAAAGAGGGTGTAAGTCGCGGTTACCGGAGCCGAGGCGGCGCTGGTGACGACGTGCCGGGCAATGGTATGACCCGTTCCATAGGCAGCTGCGCCGCCTGTGGCACACAGGAGTCCCAAAAGGACTGGCCCTCGAGGTCGCTTGCGCCGACTGTTCTGTGTCTGGGCCGGATGGGTGTTGCCTACAGAATCTCCAAAGGCCCGTTGGTCACTCATCACCAGGGCCAACCCCGCGGCAACCGCCAGGGTTGCCAGGAGGATCCAGGGCGTGACCTGTTCCTGGAGGAAAGCGATAGCCAGTAAGGCTGCAAAAAGGGGACTGGTACCAGAGATCGCCGTTGCACGCGTAACACCCGCCAAGCGAATTCCAGAGTAGTTCAGGAAGCGTCCCCCCGGAAATTGGATCACGCCCAGAAGGACGAACCAGAGAATGGTCGACTGGGAGACAGCCAACAGGGCCCGCCAGTCGATTCCCACTGCAACAGCCGAAATAGTGACAAAGCCTGCCGTTAGAGAGATAAAAGTGCCCGTACTCGAGCGAACATGCTGCATGCCGACGCGGGCCAGCACGGCACCGGCTGCCCAGGATATCGTAGCTAGCGCGGCAAACAGGGCTCCCAGAATTGGATCGGACATCTTAGCCAGGATTATGCATAAATTCTCTACTGCAGCGACGAAACCCATCCGCCCTGCCATCGTTCCGCGACCCGCACGCGGGTACCCCTCGCCTCCTCAACGTACTCAAGAGTACGTTTGCGGTGCCCGACCCGTGGCGGGTACCCCTCGCGCGCCAGTCGGAGCCGCAGGCTTTAGCCTGCGGGCCCGTGGGCTAAAGCCCACGGCTCTGTTTTCCGGCGTTTTCGCCGCTTCGTGACGAGAACCTATGCACAACCCTGGCTGAAAGAGTTACTGAAGGCTCAGAGCATCGGTGAGTTCACCGACATCCTCCAAGTCATCAAGCCTCCAGATCACCTCCAGGGCCTTTTTCAGCCGGACTTCGGGCAGCCCACCCCAGCTTGCACACTCGCAAAACTTCTCGGAAAGTTCCTTGTCACTCACGGGATTGACGGGACTGCCCCTGGCGAAATCGGACCGGCCCGAGACCACTTGGCCGTTTTCCAACTCGATCTGGACAAGCGTCGTCATCTTCTCATATCCAGCGGCTTCCGCTTCAGGATGCACTCCAAAATCAACTTTCTGGATCAGGGCTTGAACGTCGGCTCGAGTCACCACTTCGTCAGTGAACTCGGGCAAACCGGCTTTCCCCTCTAAAAGCAGAATGGCCACACAAAACTCCATGCTGAACTTGGCCTGCAACTGGTTCATGGGGCGGTGGTGAATCAGGGCCGCGGGCATATTTCGATTGGTTCCCACAGAGATCCGCTTGACCTGCTCTGGCCGGATGTCATGGCGGTAGATCAAATCCAGCATCAAACCCATAGCCGGGTGGGTCAGTGATCCACTGGGGTGAGGCTTAATGGAGACACCGGGAGAGGTGAATGTCCAGGGATGACCGAGCTTTCCATCGATCATCCCGACCTGATAGCCCCCACCTGCGGCCTGAAAAAAGCCGCCAGGGGCCTCCAGGATCCTCAGGCTGGCTGTGAAATCAAGGGCAGCCAGTTGGGCCGCCACAACGCCACTTTCCGAAGCGCGTCCTGCGTGAAATGGCTTCACCATGGTTCCAAAGTTTTCTTTCAGGCCTGCCGACTGACTGGCGGCAATGCCCAGGGCGCGGCGAGTTGTCTCCACATCAAAGCCCAGCAAGTTGGCAACACCCGCAGCAGCACCCAGCGTTCCGCAGGTAGCGGTGCTGTGAAAGCCCTGTTCATAGTGCCTGGGATTGATGGCTTCAGCGATCTTTGTCTCGACCTCCACACCCACCTGATAAGCGGTGAGGAGATCGCTGCCGGAGTGATGCTCACGCTCACCCATGGCCAGAACTGCGGGCAGGACAGGCGCTGTGGGATGGGTCAGCAGTCCGTAAACGCGATCCTTGGCGACGGCCAGCTGAGTATCGTCGTAGTCATCCGCGTGGATCGATGCTCCGTTGGCGAAGGCTGCGAAGCGAGGCGGGAGGCACAGATCACTTCCCAGGACGCTTGCTCCACTGTCACTGCTGCAGGAAAGCGACCTCAAATGCTCTCGAATCAGGTGGCTTGTTGGAGATACCGCTCCTGAGAGGGCCAGGCCAAGACCGTCCAGAATAGAACGCTTGCCCAGATGCCAAACCTCTTCGGGAATATCCGAGGCTCGAGTCCTGGAGACAAAGGAGGCCAGGTAGGCTGTCAGGGACTCTTCCGGAGTGTCTTGGGAAGTCTCTGACACAATCATTCAAAGGGGAATGGGGAGGGAAATGGCCCGTAGGCTAAAGCCTGCGGCTCTGATGGAGAACGAACCGCAATCGAACAGCATCTTCATTGCTCTTGAAGGGTGTGGGCAGATCAAAGGGCTCTGGCCCTTGTCGGGGAGTCAATGCCCCCGGGGTTAGAAAGCTCCGGAGGCCTCATAGACCACCTCGCCTCCGACGACGGTCATGAGCACTCGCAGACTGCCCAGCTCTTCCTCGGGCCAGGTCATGTAATCGCCTCCCAACACCACGAGGTCGCCCAGTTTCCCCGGCTCAATTGAGCCCAGGGAATCCTCCTCGCCGCTATAGTGGGCCGACCAGAGCGTGTACATCCAGAGCGCCTCTTCGCGCGAGACCCGCTCGTCGGGATTCCAGACACGCCCATCGTCCGTTTGTCGGAGGATGAAGTCAGCAATCGATTGGAGACCGCCTCCGATCTCAATGCTAGGCTTGAGGCCGGCCTCAATCAGTGACTTGATTAGACCCATCTCATTGACGGCATCGGCGCCGAATTCGTGCAAAAGTCCATCGTTGCTCCCACGAAACGATGAACCTCTCACGGCCGTAACGATATCCATTTCTTTCAAGGCGGCCAAGTGTTCGGGCCGCACCATTTCGTTGTGGTCCAGTCCAAAGTTTCGGCCCACGAGCGATCTTTCCTGGTGGGCTTCGGCAAACGCATCCAACATCCTCGTATTCGCCATATCACCAGCAGTG
The DNA here is from genome assembly GCA_963663035.1 of Acidobacteriota bacterium. Lineage (GTDB taxonomy): Bacteria > Acidobacteriota > UBA6911 > RPQK01 > JADFOI01 > JADFOI01. The sequence goes on along the minus strand of OY760074.1, from coordinate 3,377,919 downwards.
TGGTAGCCCTTGAGACTCCACCCATAGCGGGCACCCAGGATAATATTGAGATGCTCGCTGGTGGCAAGGTCTCCAGTTTCCCCCCACTTGTCGTTCCCAAAGCGACCGTAGGAATCATTCTCGGCCAGGTTGATTCTGGCGAACTTGTTGGTGAATGGCGTGCCATCTGCAGCCTGTGTGGTCGCGCCGATAATTTTGAACCAATCGTCTCCGAGGCCAGTCAGGTTGCCGACGCGTTTCAGGAATATTTCGGGTCTTGGGTTCTGACGCAGAAACTCATGGACGATTCTGATACGCGTCTGTAGTTCCCCGGCCTTCCACAGTTCCAGCAGGATGGTAATCGCCTGACCCTGCCCCCGTCCCATGAGTGTCGTGATCCCGAGCGGAGGCCAACGCTTGAGGTTTTGCCTCTCTTCGGCGACTGATCTCCCAAAAACGTCATCGTGCCAGGGCATGAGCTCATAGACAACGATTCCACCTGCCCCTCCCCTCAGTTGACCGGTCGGCCGACCCTCTTCGTCTCTCAGAAGTCCAGAGACATCCGGGGGCAGCTCCTCCAGAAGCAGGCTGTTGACGATGACTTGATTGTTCTGCAAGACAATTGCCAGTGGGTTGTTGGGAGCGGCCGCATCCAGCTGCGCTAGACTTACACAGGGTACATCTGGCTGCTCGTTATGGCACATCAGGGCTGCGATGCTCGGTCCGCTAAAGAAGGCATACTCACCGGGAGAGAGCTCGGCCAAGACAGCATTGATCTCCTCCATAATACCGGCCACATCGGTCGACTGGAGCCTCACACCCGCCTTCGAGCTGTTGCCTATATAGCTGTGCTGGTGGGTGGCAATCATCCCCGGGATGACACTCCGGCCCAGCAGGTCAATGCGCCGCGTAGAGGGTCCCGCCATGGCCAGAATACTCTGGCTGTTCCCTAGGGCCAAGAACTTCCCGTCTCGAGTGGCTACCGCCTCGGCGATGGTGAACCCTTGATCGGCGGTAATGACCTTGCCGTTATAAAACACCATGTCAGCATAGGCGAGGACTTCAGCGGGCAGGCTGCCCGGGCTCTGAGCTTCAACTGACCCCAGCGTGAAAAAGAGTACCGTGAGTAAAAGGAAACATTGAAAAGAATGCAAACCTTTATTGTTCATCAGATCCTCCCTCCCTATGAATGTGGGAAATGTGGGGACAGAGTAGACTGTCCCCGCATTTACACCGCATTTACAAATTTCCTTAGAAAGCGCCGTCGGCCTCGTGGACGACTTCACCTCCCAGCACGGTCATCAATATCCGGAGTTTGTCCAGATCGTCTTCGGGAAAGGTCATGTAGTCGCCTCCCAATACCACCAGATCGGCCAGCTTTCCGGCTTCGATGGAACCGAGGATGTCCTCTTCCCCGCTGTAGGCGGCCGCCCAGAGGGTGTACAGGTAAAGGGCTTCTTCCCGGCTGACCGCTTCAGCCGGATCCAGTTGCCGCCCTTTGTCGTCCCGCCGAGTGATCCACCTTTGCATGTTGTACAGAGGTGCCGCGGCAGTACCACCGGTGTCGGCTTCCGCCGCCGGCCTGATGCCGGCCTCGATCAGGGACTTGACCGGCTGCATCTTGTAGACGGCGTCCATTCCATACATTTCAACCAGATTATCGTTGTTGTAGAGGGCCTTGGAATAGACACTGGGAATAACGTCCATCTCGATGATCTTTGCATAGTGCTCGGGCTTCCACATCATGCCGTGATCGATTCCGAAGTGGCGACCCACTAAGGACCTCTCCTGATGCGCTTCCTCAAAGACCTCCAGCAAAAGGGTGTTGCTCAGGTCTCCAGAACTGTGCAGCGATCCCACCGACCAGCCGTAACGATTGGCCAGGATAATGCTTTGCCGGTCACTGGTAGCCAGATCACCACTTTCTTCCCACTTGTTCATGCCGAAAGGTCCGTAAGGATCTCCCGGAAGGATCTTGAGTTTGGCTTGAGTGGTTGCGGCCGACCCGTTTCCGGAAGTGCCATCCACCACCTGGACCGAGGTCCCCACGATTTTGAACATTTCGTTGCCCACACCGGTCAGGTTCCCCATTCTTTTCAAGTAGGCCTCGGCAAATCCATTCTGACGCAGGAAGTGGTGGTGGACACGAACTCTCATGGTGAGTGCATCCTGCACCATCAAATCCCTAAAGACGGTTACCGACAGACCGCCGGCACGCCCCATCAGGGTGGTCAGTCCCAACTCATTGTAGCGTCGGAAGGAGTCGATCTGAGGTTCCAGTAAAAGCTCCACATCCGGCCAGGGCTCCAGCTCATAGGTGGGAATCCCGGCAGCCGCTCCTCTCAGGTGGCCTGTCCTACGACCCTGCTCGTCTGTGATGACGCCCGGAATTCCTTCAGGAATTTTGGCCATAACCAGGCTATTGCCCACAATCTGATCATTGGAAGCTTCAATCCAGAGCATATTGTCCGGAGCAATCTCATCCAGAAGAGTGACGTTGAGCTCGTGGTTCACGACTGGGTTGCTGGGTCCGCTCAGCGCAATGACCTCGCCAGGCTGGGCCTCTGCCACGCGGGCCCGTAAACCCTCCAGGGCATTTTCCAGCGAGTCGAAGTTTATCCGCGGTGCTGCGGGGCGCACGGCCGCCTCCCCAGTTGCCCGGCGCGGGCTGGTCACCCAAGCGGAATGCAAGTGGGTATCAATAAACCCGGGAATCGCGCTGCGGCCCTCCAGGTCAACTCGCCGCGTTCGGGGCCCGGCCATGGCCAGGATCCTCCTGTCATCTCCACGGGCCAGAAACTTCCCGTCTCGAATGGCCACCGCCTGGACGATGGTGAACTGCTCATCGGCCGTTAAAATCTTGCCGTTGTAAAAAACCAGATCCGCATAGGCAAGGACTTCAGGAGGCGGGCTGCCGGTGCTCTGAGCTGCAACCGGTCCCAGCGTGAAAAAGAGTACCGTGAGTAATAGAAAAGCCTGAAAAGAATGCCAACCGTGCTTGTTCATTAAATTCTCCTCCGTTATGATTCGGCGCCTGAGGCGCCTCCCACCTTCAGGAAGATAGGGAACCAGCCTCAAGGTGAGAGGCACTTGTGCCAAGGCACCTCAGGTGCCGAATTAACTCGAACAGTGCCCCATGGAAAAAAACACAATACCACCACCCAAGCACCAAAAGCGATACCCTCTTGCAATTAGGTGCAAAATAGCAAGTGCCCCCTGAAGCCTGGCTTCAGGGGGCACCTTTCGCTTCTTCAATCAGCCCGCCTTCTGCTTAAAAGGAAAGTCTCAGGCCGATCTGGATCTGGCGCTCGCCGCGGGTACTGCCGATGCGGCCGGCACTACTACGCCTTCGTCCGCTCGAGCTGAAAATAGTGTCGTCTGGGGTACCCAAATTGGCCCGGTTGAGAAGGTTGAAACCCTCGAATTTAACTTCCACGTTGAGGTCTTCTGTTGCATAGGAGCTTTTACCCAGCGAGAAGTCCAGCTGGGCAAAGCCCGGATTAATCAAGGTGGCGCGGCCTAAATTACCGATGGTTCTGATATCACCATCCCAAATTCCCCCTACGTTCTCAGGAGGAAGCACAAATTGGTTCACGTCAAAATAAAGGTCCCCACGGCCCGGACCATCGAAGACCGGATTGTTATCGCCTCCGGGCATCAGGTCAGGCTGGGTATTTCCCAATCCCAGACCGCTCAAGGAGTTGGATCTGGGACTTGACATGTCGATGGTCACCGGTGATCCGTCAGACAGGCTCAAAATGCCCCCTGCCTGCCAGCCACCCAGGAGCGCCTGTGCCACGCCCGTCATACCGCCGCCAAAGGCCTTACCCTGACCCAAGGGCAGCTCAGCCACCCAGCTGGCCCGGAAGGACTGCGCCACATGCCAGGGCGCCAGGCCCGTCCGCATGGCCGGGTCAAAATAATACTCCATGGTTGCGCCTTCACCAGCACGGAAGTCATTGTTGATCTGAGAGGCCGTGTTCATGGTCTTGGAGAAGGTATAGGAGAGTTGATACTGATAACCGCTCGAAAAGCGCCGCTGAACACCCACTTGCAGACTGTTGTACCAGGCGTCCGCCGAGGTGTCTCGCCAACGCAGGTTCAAGTGTTGAAAGTCCGGATGGGAGGGCCGCGCGGCACCATCCGGGAATACCCAGCGGCCATTAACTTCAGTGGCCGTAGCAGTATTGAGATTGACTTGCTGGACCTGGTTGAGCCCTCGTGTTCCAGCGTAACCCACCGTCAGTGCGGTGTTGGCAAGGATCTCGCGCTGGATGTTCAGGTTCCACTGGTAGGCGGAAGGATTGTCTGCGTAGTCATACGGGAATCCCTGAATATCGCCAATAATAGGCTGAGACGCTATCAAATCAAAAATCCCGGGAAAGGGAATATCTACGACGGATCCGTCGGGGAGTGTTATCTTGCCGCCGCTGCGGATGTTTGTTTCAATCAACCAGGGGTGAGTGCGGTGGACCGCCTGGCGGAAAGTCCCAGGCGCGATATGATTCCAGAAGATTCCAGCTCCACCTCGGAGGGCCATCTTCCCTTCACCTGTGGGATCCCAGGCGAAACCGATGCGGGGTGCGAAGCTCTTTATGGAAGGATTTAAAAACCAGTCCTCTCCCCTGTTCGGGAAGCTGGCGCAAGGCTCACTGTTCACGTTGCAGTCTCCTACGATATAGTCGGCCAACCCGTCATTCACAGGATCCTTAATGTTGCCGATCTTGCCATTGACTTCGTAGGGCACGGTGAAAAATTCGTGCCGAAAGCCCAGGTTCAAGGTCAAATTGCGAGTCGCTTGGAAATCGTCCTGAACGTACCAGCCAAAGATATCCCAGCGCAGACCTCGGACGCCTTCGGAATTGGGCGAGATGTCGCCTCTGAATCCACTAACATCCGCATCCAGCAGAAAGTCCTCGATACCGCTAAAGGTGTAGGCACCGGCTGGGCGCGATGGATTGGCGCCATTGTGTTGAATGACCTGCCAGTCAAAGCCAAATTTCCAGGAGTGGCTGCCCTGGTTCCAGACCAGATCGTCAGCCCATTGAAAACGATTGATCTTGCGATCGACCCAGCCGCGTCCAAGGCCAACACCAGAGGCGCCGGTGCCGCCGATACTACCCTGACTCCACTGGGCACCCAAGGGGGCCTGCCAATTGGCCAGGGGAACGAATTTCAGGACGTCAAGAGAGGGGTCCAGGCCTTCTTCAAAGGAACGTTGCCCCTGCCCGCGGCGGTTAAAGGCCGCCCGAAAGGTGTTCAGGACGTGAGGCGAGAAAATCTTTTTCTCTTCTAGAGTGAGAAAGAAATTGGGGGCGAAGGACTCAGTGGCCCAGAAGAACAGCGGCGGGGTCACCTGTTCGGAGGTCTGGCGGGTGAGCCGCCCAAATATGGAGTCGGAATCCGACAGGTTGTGGTCAACGCGCAACTGGTAAAAGTTCTCATCGGTGGCTTGTGATATTGAGATGGTCTTTCGCGCCGTTCCCTCCCCCGTATCCTGTGACGAGGCATCTGCCCTTGGCCACAGGTCCAGATAGGATACGCCACCCACAGACAGATTGGGAGCAATTGTGTAGGGCACCAGAGGTGCGCCGGTCACAACTTCTCCGCCAACCAGCGGCAGCAGTCCGTTTCGTGTGGCGTCGGTCCATACTACCGGTTGACTTGTCACGCCCAGCCTGTCCCTCAGGCCTTCGTAGTTAAAGAAAAAGAAGGTCTTGTTTCTGATGGCTGGACCTCCAATACTGAACCCGAACTGGTTGCGCTTGAACTCGTCTTTCTCTCCGCCAGCCCGGTTGGTCTCCCATTTGGCTGAATCCAGATTGTCGTTTCGATGGAACTCATAGAGGGAGCCATGAAAATCATTGGTGCCCGATTTGCTGACGACATTGATGACGCCGCCCGCATTGCCCCCAAACTGGGCACTGTAGGCGTTTCTCTCGATCTTGAACTCCTGGATGGCCTCAATACCAACAAAGTTCCCCGCCATACCGGCCGGGACGCCTCCATCCATGCCCTTCACTTCTGTTCCATCCAACAAGACGGCGTTGTCCTGAGGCCGGGCTCCTGAAATACTGATCTTGGTGCTAAATCCGGGGCTGGCTCCCGTGCTGGCACTGGTAGAGACAGTCGTTCCCGATTGCAAGGTGAGCAGAGCCGTCAGGTCACGCCCGTTGAGGGGGAGATTGAGCACTGTGTTTCGGTCGACCAGATCGCCCAGGCTGCTGGAGGTGGTCTGAATCAAGGGTGCCTCACCGGTAACTGTCACCCTCTCGGTGATCTCTCCTACCGTCAGGGTGAAGTCCACCTCGGCCAGCCGGCCGATGTTCAGCTCGACTCCACTTCTGGCCGCGGTCTGAAAGCCGGGCAGGCTGGCCTCGATTTCATAGTTCCCCACATTCAAATTGGAAGCGCGGTATCTGCCTTCATCATCGGAAATGAGAACCCTGGATCTCCCCGTCTCTACCTGGGTGACCGTCACTTCGGCCCCCGGCAGCACCGCTCCCGTCGAATCCTGGACAACTCCAAAGATGGTTGCAGTCGTTTGTCCCAAGACGGCCGGGCTACAGATCACTGCCGCCAACAGAATGACAAATAGTCCTAAGTAAATTTTAGACATGGATACTCCTCGAGTTAAAGATTGAAATGTTCTGAAACTTGATACACAAAACTTATAAAATGAATGAAGTCAAAGATTATTGTGCCTTTTCGCGCCCTATTAGAAACTAAATGAGACCATAGTTCAAGTTAAATCTATAGTTTCTTAACTTTTTCTAACGTCGTTTGGCACAGAAAGCAAGATCTGTGCCAATGACCTAACTGCTTTGTTTTCAGCAGCTGTTGCTTTCCGACGGTTCAATTTTTTGAATAATTCAACAATTTATTGAATCGCAAGGGCTCCTGAGGAGACTTGGCTCAAGGCGCTGAATCCCCAGACAACTCTTGGTCACTGCCTGCTAAGTTAGTTGATTCTCAGGAGAGACCTCCGGAGCACCGTGCTTTCCGTAGAGGCTCCTCTCACCTTCAGGAAAACAGGGATCCAACCTGGTGCAGATGGGTGTAAAACCGCAAGTGCCCCCTGAAGCCTGGCTTCAGGGGGCACGTTTCGCTTCTTAAATCAGCCCGGCGTCTCTTAGAAGACGATTCTCAGACCGAACTGGACCTGGCGCATCGGCACGATCGTACCGCCTATAAATCCCGCACTGCTATCAGTTCTGCTGCGGGTCCTGAAGACTCTGACGCTCGGACCTTCAAAGTTGGGGCGGTTGAAGATGTTGAACATCTCAGCCCGAAACTGCACACTCACGTTTTCGCCGATCCCCGTCTTTTTGGTGAAGGACAAGTCCACATTGGCGAGGCCCGGAATAATCAGGGTATTGCGTCCCACCTTCCCGAAGGTTTGGTCTCGGTCGCAGGTGCTGGATGTACAAACAGACTCAAAGGCGGCGGGGTCAAAGTAGAGGTCGGGGTCTCCCAGCACCGGATTGTTGCTGCCTCCGGATGCCTCATCGGGAGTATTGGTTTCTATACTGAGGTTGCTCAGAAAGCTGGACTCGCTTTCCTCGATGCTGTCCGGTGACCCATCGGCAATCGTGACGATGGTGCTGAGCTGCCAGCCGCCGAGAATCTTGTCCATGAGACCGGTCCAATTGCTGCCAAAGGGCTTGCCCGAACCAAAGGGAAGCTGCCACACGGCGCTGCTTGAAAAGCTGTTTGCTAGATGGAAGGCGGCTAGGCTCTTGCGCATGTGGGGCAGATAGGTATAGACGATGCCTCCTCCCTCATTGCCGAAGGTCGGATTGGTCTGGGAAGAGGTATCCTGGGTCTTGGAAAAGGTGTAGGAAACCTGTAGCTGCCAGCCGTCCCGAAAGCGACGCTGCAGACCCATCTGCAGGCTGTTGTAATAGGAATCGGCCGCCTGCGCCCGGGTCTGCAGGTCTATCTCCCAGAAGGGATTGGCAACCACAGCATCGTCTGGAAAGGTGACGCGGCCGTCGATCACCTCATGGGTCAGGGGTTGATTCAGATTTATACTCGTTTGCAGGCTGATGCCCCGGGCTCCGGCATAACCCACCGTCACTGCCGTCTGGTTAAAGATCTCCTGCTGAACGTTCAGATTCCACTGGAGCATGTGGGGATTCTTTGCCCAATCATAGGGGAACAGGTGCATGTCGCCTTGACCCAGACCCTGGTTGACCACCGGATCATAGATGTTGGGGAAAGGAATGTCATTGCCACTCCCCCGAATATTGGTCTCAATCAAAAAAGGCTGGGTGCGAAAAGAAGCCTGCCGGAAAACTTCAGATTGAATGTGATTGTAGAAGATCCCAAAGCCTGCTCGCACAGCCGTCATTCCCGATCCGGTGGGATCCCAGGCCAGGCCTAGGCGGGGCATAAAGCTCTTGAAAGAAGGATTTTCAAACCAGTCATTCCCGAGACGGCCGCCGCCCAGCGGAGCACCAGCGGAATCCACCGCCTGGTCCAAGAGCGTGATAGAGGTGTCGGTTAAAGGGTTCTTCAGGTTGGCCGTCTTGCCGTTGACCTCATAGGGCACGGTGTAAAACTCATGCCGGAAGCCCATGTTGAGGTTCAAGTGAGGAGTCACTTGCCAGTCGTCCTGAATGTACCAGCCCGCGATCCAGTAGCGGATTCCCCGCGTGCTGTCGCTTGTTGGTTGGATATCGCCTCGAAATCGGTTCGGTTCACCGGCCAGGAAATCGTCGATGTCCGAAAACGCAAATTCTCCTCCGATCCGAGACGGGTTCTGGCCGTTTAGGTGAATTCGGCGAATGGTAGCCCCAAATTTCAGGGAGTGAGGGCCCCGGTTGTAAATGACATCGTCAAGGAACTCAAAGCTGTTGACCTTGCGATCCACCCAACCGCGTGACAGACCTACGCCCGACATGCCGCTGATATTAATCCTACCTACAACAGGAGGTGCACCCAGCGGAGATCTCCAGAACTCATCGGGAACGAAGCGAAGGCTGGGGTTTTGCTCAGGAGTTTCACTGGAAAACTCCCCAATGCCGCGGCGGTTGAACCCAACACGAAAGGAATTGAGAACTTGAGGCGAGAAAATCTTTTTCTCCTCAAGAGTGAAAAACAAATTGTTGGCAAAGTTGTCATGCGACCACACAGGAATGTTTTCCGTCCTGATCCGGTTTGAGGTCTGACGGGTGACCCGCGCGAAGATGGAATCAGCATCGGAGATGTTGTGATCGATCCGAACCTGGTAGAAGTTCTCATTCGTGGGCTGGGATCGGCCTATCGGCTCCCGGGACCTTCCATCCCCCAGATCTACGCCTAAAGACCCGGCCCGCGGCCACAGCTCAAGATAGGGGAGTACCTCGGGATCAATTGTCGGGTCTAGCCGCTTCGCGTCTGTGAAGGTGGTCATGAAGCCCGTGGAGCTGAGCCGATCCCGCAGGCCTTCGTAATTCCCGAAAAAGAAGGTCTTATTGGGGATGATGGGGCCTCCTACACTGAACCCAAACTGGTTGCGAATAAAGGGCTGCTTATCCTTGCCGGCGAAAGCGCCAGACGAATCCACAATAGTGGCAGCCCGAAATTCCGCGGCATCCAGGACGTCGTTGCGGTGAAATTCATAGATGGAGCCGTGAAACTCATTGGTGCCGGCCTTGCTGACCACGTTGATGACACCCCCCGAGGCTCCGCCAAACTGGGCGCTGTAGGAGTTTCTCTCGATCTTGAACTCCTGGATGGCTTCCGACCCGATAAAATTCCCCGACATACCGGCCGGAACGCTCTGGTCCATACCCTTGACCTCGGTCCCGTCCAGCAAAATCGAGTTGTCGTGGGGACGGGCTCCGGAAATACTGATCTGTTGACTAAAACCCGAGCTGGTTCCTGTATTATTCGTCCTGGGATTAACAACTCCCGCCTGCAGCGTCAGCAGAACAGTCATGTCACGCCCATTGAGGGGGAGTTCGAGAACCGTTTGCCGGTCCACCAGAGACCCCAGGGAGCCCGAGGTGGTCGCCACCAGCGAAGCTTCGCTGGTGACTGTCACTCTTTCTGTGATCTCTCCAATACTCAGGGTGAAGTCGACCACCGCTTCTCTTCCAATCGTCAGACTTATGCCACTTCTGACCGAAGTCTGAAAACCGGGCAAACTGGCAGTGACCTCATAATTTCCTATATTCAAACTCTGGGCGCGGTATCTGCCTTCATCGTCGGAAATGATCACCCTGGATCTCCCGGTCTCTACCTGGGTGACCGTGACTTCGGCCCCCGGCAGCACCGCTCCCGTCGAATCCTGGACAGTTCCAAAGATGGCTCCAGTCGTGCCCTGTCCCAAAACGGCCGGGCTGCAGATCACTGCCGCTAACAGAATGATAGAGATTCCTAGTAATTTTTTAGACATGGAAACTCCTTAATGAGTTAAGAGTTGAAATGTTCTGAAACTTGCTACACAAAACTTAAAAATGAATGAAGTCAAAGATTATTGTGCCTTTTCGTGCCTTTTCTGAGCCCCATTAGAAACCAAGTGAAACCAGAGTTCAAGTTAAATCTCATGTTTCTTAACTTTTTTTAACCTCTCATTGGCACAGATAGCAAGATCTGTGCCAATGAACTAACTCCTTTGTTTTCAGCAGCCCTCTCTCCCGGGCGGTTCAATTTTTTGAATAATTCAACTATTTTTTGAATCGCAACGGCGCCTGAGGTGGGTGCAAAACTGCAAGTGCCCCCTGAAGCCAGGCTTCAGGGGGCACTTTTCGCTGCTGAAATTAGCCCGAGTTCTCTTAGAAGACGATTCTCAAGCCGAACTGAATCTCGCGCATCTTGGTGGTTGTATTCTCAATACGCCCGGCGTCCGAATCTCGCGAGCCCGACCTTCTAAAGACACCCGTATCCGGCAAAGCGAGGTTGGGCCGGTTGAAGATGTTAAAAAATTCGCTCCGAAACTCCACCGTCACCGTTTCTCCCACCCGGGTCTTTTTGATCAGGGAAAAGTCTAAACTGGCCAAACCGGGTCCGATCAAGGTATTTCGTCCTACAGTACCAAGGGTATTATCGGGAGGGAAAATAAAAGCCGAGGTGTCAAAGTATTGATCGGCACCTCCCAAGACCGGACTGGTACTGGCACCTGGAGCCAGATCCGGAGTTTGACCACCGATATTCAGATCTGATATATCGCGGTCGCCTTGAACTGAGACAGTAACCGCTGGCCCATCCGCCAGCTTCAAAATGGCGCCCATCTGCCAGCCGCCCAGAAGCTTTGCGGCCACCCCGCTCAGGTTGTTCCCAAATGCCCGGCCCGGCCCAAAGGGAAGCTCCATGACGCTGCTGGCGGTGAAAACATTAGCCACATGATAGGCCGCCAGGCCTCTGCGCAGGTCGGGATCGGGGTAATAGCTGACGCCGCCGGCGTCGTTTGTAAAGGCGCTATTGATCTGAGAGGCCTCATCCACGGCTCTGGAAAAGGTGTAGGAGACCTGCAGCTGCCAGCCGGCTTGAAAGCGACGCTGAAGACCCGTTTGCAGGGCATGGTAATAGGAATCGGTGGAGGCCTCCTGGCTGAGCAGACCCAGGTTGTCAAAGGCCTGATTGGGCACCTCAGTACCCGCTGGAAAGGTCAGGCGCCCATTGACGACAGTGGCCGTAGGAGCGTTTAAGTTGGTCTGGTGCATCTGGTTGAGGCCTCGAGTGCCGGCATAGCCTACCGTCAGCCCGGTTCCGGGAAGAATTTCTCTCTGGACGTTTAGATTCCACTGCCAGGTATGGGGGTTTCGCATATAGTCAAAGGGAAAAAGTTGAAGGTCGAAGTCCCCAAAGCCACCGGAATTGATGGCGTCAAAAATACGAAATCCGGGAAAGCAAGACGCACCAGGGTTCCCGGCTTCGTCGATGCAACCCGACCTGATGGATGAGCCTCGAGCCTGCGACTCCAAAGCGTGGGGTTGGGTGCGAAAGATGGCCCGCCGGAAAGTATCCGGTTGGATGTGATTGTAAAAGAGTCCGAGGCCGGCCCGCAGGGCGGTCTTGCCCGATCCGGTGGGATCCCAGGCCAGGCCGACTCGAGGCATGAGACTTGCCTTTGAAGGATTGTTAAACCAGGCCTCGTCGGGGGTCAGCAGTGCATTGTATGTGACTTCAGTGTCGTTCAAAGGATCCCGTAAGCCGGCCAGCAGGCCGTTGACCTCATAAGGCACCGTGTAAAACTCGTGCCGGAAGCCCAGGTTCACGGTGAGTTGGGGAGAAACCTGCCAGTCATCCTGGATGTACCAGCCGGCTGTGTTCATGCGAAGTCCCCGAATGCTAATGGAAGCAGCTGCAACGTCGCCTCGAAATCGGCTGGGTGAGTTCTGCAGAAACTCAGTGAGGCCGTCAAAGCTAAATTCTCCCCCAGCACGTGAGGGGCTGTCGCCGTTGAGCTGAATTCGACGCCAGGTGAACCCGAACTTCAGGGAGTGCTGGCCCCGCTGGTAGACCAGGTCGTCCATATATTCAAAGCTGTTGGTCTTGCGATCCGCCCAGCCCCGGCCCAACCCCACCAGGTCAAGGTCCGAAATATTGACGGCACCCTGAACATATTCGGCACCCAGCGGTGCTCTCCAGACCGAGAGGGGAACGAAGCGAAGGCTGGTGTCGCTGAGGGGGTCTTCAAAACCTGCCGACCCGACTCCCCGGCGGTTGAACCCAAAGCGAAAGGTGTTCAGGAATTGAGGCGAGAAGATATGCTGTTGCTCGATGGTCGAAAACCGATTGGTGGTGAAGTCCTTAAGAGACCACTGCGGAATGTTTTGGGGGGTAATCCGCTCGGAGTCCTGATAGGTAAAGCGCACAAAGATGGAGTCTGAGTCGGAGATTTGGTGATCGACTCGAACCTGATAGAAGTCTTCGTCGGTGGGCCGGGACTTCGTGATCGCTTCTCTCGTGATCCCATTTCCCAGGTCCTCTGCTCCCGCTGAGGGCAAGGGGAAAAGGTCGAAGTAGGGAAGAACCAACGGGTCTACATTCGCCACCGGTCCGCTGGGCAGAATGCCATTCCGCGCGTCCAGGGTGGGAACCTCGCGGAAGGACGCCAGGCTCAACCGCTCTTTCAGGCCTTCGAAATTGAAGAAGAAGAAAGTCCTATTCTCTATGACGGGGCCTCCTAGACTGAAGCCGTACTGATTGCGCTTGAATTCTCCCTTCTCAGCGGCGCGGAAAGCGGCGGAGTCCATATTGTCGTTGCGGTGAAATTCATAGACGGAGCCATGAAACACGTTGCTGCCCGCCTTGCTGACCACGTTGATGACGCCTCCTGAAGCCCCTCCAAAGGCGGCACTGTAAGCGTTTCTTTCGATCTTGAACTCCTGGATGGCTTCGGCACCGATAAAATTACCCGAGACACCTGCAGGAACACTCTGGTCCAGGCCCTTGACATCCGTTCCGTCCAGCAAAACCGAGACGTCGTTGGGACGAGATCCGGAAATACTGACCTTCTGGCTGAAGCCCCGGCTGGCGTTGTTCGAGTTGGCTGTGGAGACATTGGCGGTTCCCGCCTGCAGCGTCAGCAGATCGGTCAGGTCACGGCCGTTGAGGGGAAGCTCAAGAACCGTTCGACGGTCCACCAGATCCCCCAGGCTTCCCGAGCTGGTCTCAATCAAGGGGGCCTCCCCGGTTACGGTCACCCGCTCGGTGATCTCTCCCACGCTCAGGGTAAAGTCGACCACAGCTTGGCGGCCGATGCTCAGCACGATTCCAGTCCTGGCCGATGTTTGAAAGCCAGGCAGGCTGGCCTCGACTTCATAAGTTCCCACATTCAAATTCAAGGCGCGGTATCTGCCCTCATCATCGGAAATGATCACCCTGGTCCTCTGGGTGTCAACATGGGTGACCGTCACCTCGACCCCCGGCAGCACGGCACCGGTCAGATCCTGGACAACTCCAAAGATACCTGCAGTCGACTGTCCCAAGACGGACGGGCTGCAGATAACTGCCGCCAACAGGATGACAAATAGTCCTAGCAATTTTTTAGACATGGAAACTCCTTCTCCCTTTGGTAAGAGTTCGAAATGATTTAAAACCTGCGATGCAAAATCTCGCAATTTAAGAAAGATAATGAAAAAAGTTCTCTCCCTACCTTTGAGCCTTATTAGAATCTAAACTGCAATACACTTCAAGCGAAATCTAAAGCTTTTTGATTATTTGTTGAATTTTGAACTTTAATTGAATCGGTCATTATTACTTAGGTGGAATAATAGCAAGATCTGTGCCACTGACCTAACTCCTTTGTTTTCAGCAGCCGTGGTTCCCGGGCGGTTCAATTTTCTGAATAATTCAACAAATTTTTGAATTGCATCAGCTATTGCCGGGATTATGCATAATCCCGGCTAGCGCGAGTAGACGGTCTTTCCTCCCACGATGGTGAGCACCACCGGCAGGTCAGCAATCTGATCCTCCGGCACACTCATATAATCCCCATCCAGGACTACCAGGTCTGCCCACTTCCCCGGTTCCAGACTCCCAGCCCGGCTCTGGTCTCCCACGTAAGCCGCTGCCCAGATGGTCTTCATGCGCAGGGCATCCTGGCGCGAAACCTTCTGATCCCTGCCCCAAATGCGTGTGGACCCCTCCACACAGCGGCACACTGCCTTCTCCACGGTCCAAAGGGGTCTGCCCAGCATCTCATCACCCATGTCGCCTTCCACGGTGGGCTGAAGTCCAGCTTCCAGATAGGATGAAATGGGCAACATCCTGTTGACGTAGTCGGCACCAAAAGCGGCCTGATAGGCGGAGGATCCTTCCGAGTGCTGGTCGGAAAAGATATCCTTCATCATGCTGCTGGGAATGACTTCCAGCTGCTTCATGCGAGGAATATCCTCCTCATTGACCTCTTCCAGATGGTCCATGGTAAATCGTTGATTGGAGCTGGTCACAATCGGATCGCGCTGCGCTTCCTGGATGACATCCAGAATCACGCGTACCGCAATATCCCCTTTGATGTGGCTGTTGGGCGTACTCCAGCCGTAACGCAGAGTCTCCAGAATCTGCCTGCGTCTCTCTGGCCAACCGGAAATCTCCTCACTGGTGGGCGGTAATTTGGAGGACCAGTGACCCATGGCATCGTTGCTCCCAGGCACGGCCATGCCGCCGCCCGCACCGGAGATGCGCAGCCAGTCGTCTCCAATATCACTCACATTTCCCGTTTGGGGGATATTCAGAGGACCCGGAAAGCCCACCCGCCACCGGACTGTCAGCTCATCCTGCAGCCAGATTTCCCGCAGAGTATTGAACTGATCGGGGGCGATGCGCGTTACCGCCATGGTCAAGCCCCAGCTATTGACCAGCTTCATGACTCTCTTACTCCAGGAGATCACCCTCTCCGGCGAAATATCCCGGATCACGTACTCCGCCAGTGCCCTGGCCGCCTCGCCAGAAATCATCACAGTGCCATCAGTGGGCAGGCCGGGTGTCTCGCCGGAAATTTTGGCCCATTCGATGGCCGGGGTATTAGCTGCGGCCGGTCGCAGCTGAGAGGCAGAGACAATCACCACCGGATTGTCCGACGAGATGGCATCCAGCTGATTCATGGAGACACCTCTCAGCACACCGGCATTCCGACTGGGGACCCGCACCAGTTCGCCAGGACTTGCAGCTTCCACAGCTTGTTTGATGTCGCGAAGCGCCTGATCGGCATCTTTCCAAAGAACGCCCAGCTTCTCGACCGTTCCCTCCCACTGGATTCCCTTCTCTTCCAACAACATGTGGCGCAGCACATAGTCACCCAGGTGATAATGGGTGTCGATCAAGCCGGGAATCACTGTTTTCCCTTGAAGATCGATTTTCTCTGTGTCAGGCCCCACCATCTTCAAGATCCGGGCATCATCACCCACCGCCAAGATCCGCTCCCCTCGGATGGCCAGGGCCTGCACCATCGAGAACCGGTCATCCACAGTCAAGATCTTTCCCCCGAAGAGGATGGTTTGGGGATAAGCCAGTACTTCCGGCGGCAGATCCTGCAGGGAAAGGGCGGCTCCCGTGCTCTGAGAGAACCCCGAACGGGGTACGGCGACAAGAATCAGAAATAAAAACACTCGAAGTGACACTTTACTCATGGAAAACCTCCACTCGTTTCGTGCTAGGGAGACTCAGCTTCCCCTTTTTTACTCTCATTCATGAGACGCCACACCACCTCGGGTGAAAGAGGGAGTTCCCGGATCCTGATCCCCAGAGGCTGCAAGGCATCCTCCACGGCACTGGCGATGGCTGCTGGAGAGGGGATAGCGGCCCCTTCCCCGGCTGCCTTTTGTCCCAAGACAGAAAAGGGAGAGGGCACCGGGCTGTGTTCGATTTCGACCCGGGGCGTCTCACAGGTGGTTGGCTTGGTGTAATCGGTCAGGGTAATAGTGAGCAACTGTCCCTCTGAATCGTAGACAAAGCCCTCCCCCAGAGCCACCGAAATTCCATGGGCGACCGATCCGTAGATCTGCCCGTCCACCACATCCGGGTTGATCATGGTGCCATTGTCGCTCACGATGATGTAGCGCTCAACCTTCACCCGGCCCGTCTCCGGGTCGACTTCCACCACCGCTGCGTGGGCCGCTGCCGAGAAGGTAAACTGAGCTCTCACGCGACCCTGTTTGTCCGGGACCATGAAGGGCTGGGCATGAGGAAACTTGTAAAAAAAAGTGGTCTGCAGCCCACCCTCCAGTTCTTCCGGAATAAGAGATTGATTGCTATAGGCTATTCGGCCCAGTTGAGCGAAGCTTACCTGGTTATCGGACGAGTGGTCGGCACTGACCACGCCTTCCTGGATGGTCAGTTTCTCCTTAGGGCTTTTGAGCACATGGGCCGAGAGCTCGAGAATTTTCTCGCGAAGTCTCAGGGCAGCACCATGTACGGCACCGATATCGTAAAGATGAAAGTTGTTGCCGGTATTGGATGAACCAATCCCCCAAGGGGAAACCTCGCTGTCAAAGCGGCTGGCGACACTGATGTGCTCAGGTACAATACCGAGAAGTTCTGCCACGATTTGAGCGGTAGTGGTTTCGTGAAATTGGCCACAGCTGGGCGCACCCAGAAAAACGGTTATACTTCCGTTTCTTTCCAGCTTGATGGTGGCACCTTCCACTCCGCCCGCCCCGGGCAGCTCTTTCACATTGGGGAAGATTGCCATATCGCGGGCCGCGTTTCTCCCCCCCGGTTCTAGCCCGATGACGACTCCGACGCCCCGGTACCTTCCCTTCTCTCTCTCCTGCCGCAGCTCTTCCCTCAGGTTGTCGTAATCCAGTTTCTTGAGGGCCTTCTCTAACAGTGTTTGATAATCCCCGCTGTCGTAAAGATTGCCGTTGGGAGCTGAATAGGGAAACTCACCGGCCGGAACTAAATTCTGTGAACGCACCTCTACTGGACTCTTCCCCAGCTCCTTGGCGATTCGATCCATCACGCGTTCCCAGATGAAACACATACTCGGCTTGCCAATGCCGCGGTTGGGGACCACAGGACATTTGTTGGTCACTACGGAGCGGCCCTCAAGCCGGAGGTTTTTGACCTTGTAGGTACTGAACAGGTTATTCAGTTTATTGGTGAAATGAATGGTGAGGGTGCTAACGGATCCCCCAACGTCATCAACCTCTTTGATTTTCAAGCCCAGAACGGTTCCGTCGTTTTTAACCGCTGCCTCGATATCAAACTCCATACCACAGGACTGACCCGCAGCCATCATGTGCTCACTGCGGTCTTCAATCCACTTGACGGGCCTACCCGTCTTCACAGACATCAGGCTGGTCAAAACCACGTACTTGCGAATCAAGTGGATCTTCTGCCCGAAGCCTCCCCCAATGTCGGGTATGATCACCCGGTAATCCTTCAGGCTCAGGGCCTCCCCCAGGGCATCGTAGATGACCTGCGGGTTCTGGCCATTGCACCAAACCTTCAACTTGCGACTGGCTTTGTCAAAGGATGAGAGGCAAGCCAGGTTCTCCAGTGGCGTCGAGCTGTAGCGATGCGTTTTCAGTTTTTCCTTCACAATCTGATCCGCCGATCGAAAGGCCTCATCCACATCCCCGTAAGAGACTGCTCCCGCCCAGGCAATGTTGGAGCCCAGCTCCTCGAAGAGGACAGATGCGGTCGGTTCCATCGCTTGCCAGGGGTCCACGACCGCCGGCAGAGGTTCGTATTCCACAGAGATGAGGTCCAGAGCGTCCTCGGCCGCAGCACGACTGCGAGCTGCCACCATGGCAAGCGGCTCTCCCACATAGCGAACCTTCTCCATGGCAGTGGCAAA
Source organism: Acidobacteriota bacterium (assembly GCA_963663035.1). Classification (GTDB taxonomy): domain Bacteria; phylum Acidobacteriota; class UBA6911; order RPQK01; family JADFOI01; genus JADFOI01. The sequence continues at coordinate 3,359,705 of OY760074.1, read as the reverse complement.
CTCAGGAATCGGCGTCTTGAGACCGGCTGAATAGCGACCCGGCTTAAAGGGACGCGATATTTCCTTGACCTCCTTCCCGGTGAGAACGGCCACTACACCGGGGACCTCCAGGGCTGCACGCGAATCAATGTCACCAATCCGAGCATGGGCAAAAGAGCTGCGCAGGATGACCGCATGCAGCATCCCGGGAAGAGTCATGTCATCGGTGAATTGTCCGCCACCACTCACATGGCGCGGCCCCTCTTTACTCCGAATCCTTTTCCCGATGTATTTTGTCTGACTCATTCCTTTTTATACTCCCTCCCCGCTTCCTTTACCGCGTCGACAATCTGGGTGTAACCGGTACACATACACAGATTGCCTGCCAGTCCCCGTCGGATCTCTTCCTCGCTGGAATCGGGTTTTCTGGTGAGCAGGTAGTGGCTGGCCAGGAGCATTCCCGATGTACAGTAGCCACACTGAAGAGCGTAGTTCTTCACGAAGGCCTCCTGGATGGGATGCAAGGCTTCCTTTCCTGCCAAACCCTCCACCGTGGTGATCTCTCTCCCATGGGCCTGTACGGCCAGAAGCAGACACGACTTGACCAGCCGGCCATCCAGGAGAATAGAGCAGGCACCGCATTCTCCCACCACGCAGCCCACGTGGGTTCCGGTCAGTCCAATGCCCTCTCTGAGGAAAAAGGAAAGAAGCATCCGCGGCTCAACTTCTTCCTCGTACATTTGCCCATTAACTCTCACCTGGATCAGCTGTCGCATTGAGCCTTAAGATAGTTTTTCCTAGCTCAACTGTCAACGAACAGACGGGTGATCTTTGCTAGCCTGCATCATTGACTTGCTACAGCGGCTGGCATAGACTGATGAGTAAGGAGACTGGACCGTCAAATGTGGAATCTAGGCTTTCCTGAATTAGTCATTATCTTTATTGTTGCCCTGGTCATTTTCGGCCCCCGGAAACTGCCTGAACTGGGCCGTTCTCTGGGTAAAGGACTGACCGAATTCAAGAGGGCTTCAAACGAGCTCAAGCGGACCTGGGAGGATGAAGTCGAAGCAGTCAAACACGAAGTCGACGTGGAAGCTGAAGATTTGAAGAAGATTCAAAGCGACCTCGAATAGGTTCTGAGCCATAATCAGCCCTTCCCAGTACTTTCCCAGTAACTGCTTATGACAGAAGACTCTGGCAAGTCTCCTCCAACCGTTCCTCCAGAATCGGAGTCCGACGCTCCCGCCTCAACTGAAGAGGAGGGCGGGCAAGAGCTCGCTCAGGATCAATCGCCACCCACCTCAACAGAAGAGGAGCACGAGCAAGAGCTCGCTCAGGATCAATCGCCACCCACCTCAACAGAAGAGGAGAGCGGGGAAGAGCCCACCCAGGATCTAACGCCACCCGATTCACCTCCGGCACCTCCCCCCGACCTGGGGACCCCGGAAGAAGCCCCCCCCGATGATAGAGAGTGGGGGGCCCTGGGTGGCGCGATGACTTTCCTGGAACATCTGGACGAACTGCGAAAACGGCTCCTTCACAGTGCGGCGGCCATGGCGATTGCGTTTTCTATCTGCTGGGCATTCAGTGAGCAAATCTTCACTTTTCTGGCCGTGCCCATCGCAAATGTTGTCGCTCCCGGTCAGGACGTTGAAGCAGGCATGAAGGAGCTGGTCTTCCTCAGACCCACTGAGCCTTTTTCCATCTGGATAAAGGTATCCTTTGTGGGGGCCCTCTTCCTGTCCGCTCCCTACTTACTTCTCCAGGTGTGGTTATTTATTGCCCCAGGACTGTATCGAAAGGAAAAATCCTACGCCATTCCCTTTCTGGTGTCCTCCACACTCCTCTTCCTGGTGGGTGGAGCTTTCGCTTACTACATCATTCTCCCCACAGCACTGGAGTTTCTCATCAATCAATTTGGGAGACCCTTCCGTGCCATGGTGAGTGCCATCGAGTACTTTAATTTCGAGGTTATCGTTTTGGTGGGTATGGGGCTGATTTTTCAACTTCCGGTCCTGGTGGCATTTCTTTCTCTTTTCGGACTCATTTCACCCGGGTTCCTGTGGAAGAACTTCCGTTATGCCTTCCTTGTGATCCTGATCGTGGCAGCCGTCATCTCACCTACGGCTGACGTCTTGAATCTGTTTCTGTGGAGTGGCCCGATGCTGGTGCTCTATGTGATCAGCATCGGAATCTCTTGGATTTTCAAAAAGCGACGAGAACGTCTGGAAGAATAACTGTCAGCGGTCAGTTGTCAGTTGTCAGTGTTTACAGTCCCTCGGTGTCATACTCTTCCCGGTAGTTCGGGGCTATATAGACATAACTTTGCTCTCGCAGCTCATCCATGAATTTTCTCAACCCAGGTTGAGCCTTTCGTTCGTAGAGCTGACGTGAGATTTCTGGACGAACTTCCTCCACCGGCCTGAGTCGATCTGCTGTGTGGCTCACCACTTTGATGATTTGAAGTCCATAGTCGGTCTCGATGATGCCGCTGATTTCGCCTTCCTTCAACTGAAACGCCACCTCTTCGATGAGCGGCGACATCGAACCCTGCTTGAAGCTGCCAATATCTCCACCTCGGGCAGCGGTGGGGCCGTCTGAATACTGCTCGGCCAATTCCTCGAAGGAAGCACCAGCCCGTAACTGGGCCAGAACTTCTTCTGCTTTCTCTCTCAACTGCGCCTTGTCCTCCCCCTCGGTCAGAAACAATAGCTCCTTCAGTTCCACCTGAGCCTTTTCGGTATATTCTTCGATGTGTTCCTGGTAGTAGGCCTCGATTTCAGGTGTGAGAAGGGTGAGCTTGGAATAAACGAACTGCTGAAGTAATGAGTCAATAGTGAGTCGCTGTCTCAGCGACTGTCGATAGTCCTCCAGTGAGGAGCCCTGCTCCTGGAGAACCTGATCGAGAATCTCAAGATTGGGGATACCGGCACTTTTACGCATCTCTTCGATGAAATTAGTGACGTCCCCCTCGATGTTGGCGCTGATGCCAAATTCCTCAGCTCTTTGAGCCAACATCCTGGTTTGGATCATGGTTCTCAACAGAGTTCGCTTCTCCCTCTGGAACTCTTGCTCCAGCTGCTCCGGATTCTGAGTGTCCTGTACCAGACTCGCTCTCAAGATTCTCAGTTCCTTGTTCAGGTCAATCATAGTGATGATTTCACGGTTCACTCTCGCCACGATTTCGTCCAGCAGGACGATCTCTTGTGCCGAAAGCGCGGGAATCGATCCCATCAGGAGTATGACAATCAAGGCTAAGCGAAATTCCACAAATCGATTGGAGGGTTGCATTCGGATCTTTTCACTCGATAGTTAAGGTCTCGTCATGAATTTCTATGGAGGCACCCTCAAATAATCGCTTCTCATACTCATCCAGGGCGACACGTTCCTTAGCAGCCACAAGTTCCTCAAAAATGGTTTCCTGCACTTCGTAAAACTTCTGGGCGTGGCGCGGAACCCATTCTTCCATCATGAAGATATGGTATCCCTCGGGAGAGCGAAAGACCGGACTGATCTCTCCTGGCTTGAGTTGAAAGATCGTCTTTTCGAAGTTCTCAGGAAGTTGCCCACGCAGGAAGGTTCCCAAATCGCCTCCAGCTTGTGCGGTCAATCCCTGGGAATAGCCCTGTGCCATACTCTTGAACGTTCGAGTATCTCCAAAGTTCAACTGTTCTCGAATCTCCTCCGCCTGCTCTCGATCCTCCACCATGACCTCCAGAACGTGAGCCTCATCCTCGATGATGTATTGGTTCGCATGAGTCTGGTAATACCGATAGATCTCCTGATTGCCCATTTCGATCTTGGAGACAATCTCTTCCTTTATGAATCTCTGAATGGTCAGAAAGGTCCGGACGCGCTCACGCAACTGCTCTGTAACCTCTTGTTCTTGGGAAAGCCACAGAACCAGCTGTCGCTCCACCTCCTCTTCTTCCACTGTGATCTTCTGTCTTGTCGCTTCCTGGAGTAAAAGTTGCTCCAGGAGAAACTCCCTAAACCGTTCTTCCCTCCGAGAATGGGTAGGTTCCTCTTCCGAGTCAGCCGGGGCCAGGGACAGAAAGCCTTCGAACTGGTCCCGCAGCAGGGGACGACCATTCATGACTGCGATGGTTGGAGATTGAGGTCGGGTGGCCTGAATTTCTTCAGGCTCTTCCCCACAGCCCCCAAGAGGGACAAGCGCGAGCAGAGTGATACAGCGTTTTAAGATCATGTTCCTGAAGCCGCTCATTCTAGCACAGACACCTCATCCAACAGGGTATCCACATATCGAAAGACCTCACTGGGAAGAGTGGAGGAGATCTCTGCACTCATGTTTCCCTCTGGAGTCAAGGACAATTCCCCGCTGCGCCGCACGAGATCGATGACATGCTCACGGGAAACAGGGGTATCTTCTCGAAATTTTAGAAGGACCCGAGATCCTTTTCGCTCCAGTACGAAGATCTTCAACAGCTGAGCGCGCAAGCGAAGTCTTGCATATTCAAACAGGTTTGAGACGGACTTGGGATATTTCCCAAACCGATCCACCACCTCCCCCTTCAAATTTTCAAGAGCAGAGTTGTCAGGAGCTGAGGAAACCCTTTTGTAAAGCCACAGGCGCAGCGTAGAGTCATCGATGTAGTGCTCGGGAATCTGGACATCCATGCGGAGATCAAGCTTAGTTTGCACCTCTTCAGGAACCTCTTCACCTCTCAACTCTCTGATGGTCTGCTCCAGCAGTTTCGTATACAATTCAAGTCCAATCGCACCAATGTGTCCGTGCTGCTCAGAACCCAACAAGTTCCCGGCACCGCGAATCTCCAGATCCAGTGCCGCAATGCGGAAACCCGCACCCAGCTCACTGAACTCCTTGATTGCAGCCAGACGCTTTCCAGCCTCCGGGGTCAGAGTTTCCGGCGGTGGCGTCATCAAGAAGGCATACGCACGACGGTTGGATCGCCCCACCCGCCCCCTCAACTGGTATAGCTGGGCCAATCCAAACTGATCACTTCGATTGACGATCAAAGTATTAGCGCGGGGAATGTCCAGGCCGTTTTCAATGATCGTGGTTGAAACCAGGACATCGTATCGGTAGTTGAGGAAGTCAACCATGACCTTCTGGAGCTGTCCTTCCCTCAGCTGCCCATGAGCCACTGCCACACGCGCCTCCGGCACGGTCTCCTGAATCATAGTGGCGATTGAATAAATGGTCTCCACCGAGTTGTGGACAAAGAAGACTTGCCCGTCACGCTTCATCTCCAGGTCTATGGCAGTTCGGATGATGTTCTTGTTGAACCTCACCACCACAGTCTGAATCGCTAGCCTGTCCAGGGGGGGAGTCTCGATAATGGAGAGGTCTCGAAGACCAATGAGCGACATGTTCAAGGTGCGAGGAATCGGCGTTGCGGAAAGTGCTAAAACATCAACTTCGGTTTTCAGCTGTTTGAGTCTCTCCTTCTGAGCCACCCCAAAGCGCTGTTCTTCATCCACCACAATCAGTCCTAGATCCTGAAAGTGGACATCCTTTGACAAGAGTCGATGGGTGCCGATCAGGATATCCACCAGACCCAGGGATGTGCGTCGGAGTATCTCAGTTTGCTCCACTCGACTTTGAAAGCGACTGACCATCTCAACGGTTACGGGAAAACCCTGACAGCGCTCTCTAAAGGAATTGTAATGCTGGAAGGCCAGGACCGTAGTGGGAGCCAGCACTGCCACCTGTTTGCTATCGTTGACGGCCTTGAAAGCCCCCCGCATGGCGACTTCTGTCTTTCCGTAACCCACATCGCCACAAATCAACCGATCCATTGGCCGTATTGCTTCCATGTCCCGGCTGACATCCTGAATGGCGGCCAGTTGGTCGGGTGTTTCCTCAAATTCAAATGCTTCCTCAAATTCCCGGCTCAGGGAGTCATCGGCAGAGAAAGCGTGTCCCTTGGCCATGTCTCGACGAGCATAGAGCTTGAGCAAGTCCTCGGCCATGTGCCGCATAGACTTCTTAATGCGCTGCTTGGTTTTCCCCCAGGAAACTCCCCCCAGAAGGTCAATCTGAAGTTTTGCCCCGCCTACTCCACTGTACTTCTGTATCAGGCCCAGACGATCGATTGGGACGTATAATTTGGCACCTTTACGGTAGACCAGTACCACAAACTCCTTGAGCTCCTTCCCCACTCCGATCCGTTCCAGACCCTGAAAAATCCCAATTCCGTGATCAATGTGAACGACATAGTCCCCTTCCTTGAGGTCTCGGAAATCAGAAAGAAATTGAGTAGCAATCTCCAGATGGACCGGCTTTCTGGCAGCTTTGAGCTGGCTTTCCTGGAAGATATTCTCCTGAGTGAGGATATGAAGCCCTAAGCTGGGAGAATAGAAACCATTGGAGAGTTTGCCTTGTATGACAGACAAAGGGTGAGAAAGAGCTTCATCGAGCCCATTTTCCACAAGGTGAACTGGCACACCATACTCTGCCAAGAGGTGGGCGACACGTTCTGTCATTCCTCGCGAGCCCATCACCAGAACGACTCGCTCATCTGCATCGCGCCACCGACTGAGGTCGGAAAGAAGGTCCTGGATTCGGCTTTCATAGGTGCGTTCGAGCTGAAAATCGAAACGGCAAGCCGTATGAGGCATATCCGAGAGTTGTTTAATGAAGAAGGCTTGCCTGTTCTTCAGGACTCCATCCATCCAGTTCTTGTCGAAAAACAACTGCTCAGGAGGCAAGACGAGCTCTCCATTGGCCTGTTGCTCCTGAAACGCTTCCTGTTGACGGGAACAAAATTTCTCAAGTTCCCCCAGGAACTCGTCAGCCTCTGGGAGCACGATGTGCAAATCTTGTGGCTCGGTCAGGAACTCCAAGAGATGATGCTGGTTGTCCATCACCAGTGGAAAGACAAATTCAAAGCCATTGAACAACTCGCGGTTTTCAGTGAACTGACACTTCTCCTGCAGAGCATCTGCGAAGCGAACTTCATTCCAATTTTCAGGAGCCTCCTTGTGCCAGCGCGCAATCTCAGTTTCGGACAGAATCATTTCTCGCATGGGCACAACCTGACAAGAAGAGATGAGCCCAATAGATCGCTGTGTGCTGGGATCAAAGTCGCGCATCGACTCAATCTGGTCTCCGAAAAACTCAATTCGAGCAGGATTTTCATAGGCTGGGGAAAAGACATCGACAATCCCTCCCCGAATCGAATATTCGCCGACCTCGCTCACCGGATCCTCCCGCACATAACCCATCTTCCCCAGTCCCTCCACCAGGTGATCCAAGGGCAGAAAGCTGCCGACTTCAAGATGAACACAGTGGCTCAGATACTCAGCTGGCGAGGGCAACCGAGTCAGTATCGAAGCGAGGGTGGTGACAATGAATCCCGGATCTTTCTGCTGGAGCCTCCACAAAGCGACCGCTCTTTTAGCTGCGATCTCCGGATGGGGCGACAGGCCGCGATAGGGGTCCGCTTCTGAGCCGGGAATAACCAGGACCTGATCTTTACTCCCCTCTGGGAGAAAGAAACGCAGATCCTCAGCGATCTTTTCGGCCTGGCGGTTGTTGAGACACAGCCACAGAGAGGGGGTTGGCGATTGCCGAAAAAGGGAGGCGAAGAGAAAGGCACAATCCGAACCATGAAGGCCTTCCAGGATACTGAACCCCTGGAGTCTTTCAGCCAGACTTCGAGAGATCTGGGTGGCGGTCCTGGGGAATTTGCTCTTTTCCTGAGCTTCGGATTCGGTCAATGATGCCTGTTGTAGAGAATTCTTTTTCAAAATCTACTGAAATAACCTTTCCACCATTGGATTCCACAATCTGCCGGCCCACAATCTCATCGATGGGCCAGTCACCGCCCTTTACCAGGACTTGCGGTATCAACTCTTCAATAATAGTTTGAGGGGTTCTCTCCTCAAAAGTTGTCACAAAGTCAACACTGGTAAGTGCACTGATGACCTCACAGCGCTCCTCCTCACAGAGCACGGGGCGGTCCCCGCCCTTGATTTCTCTCACCGAAGCATCGCTGTTCAAAGCCACCACCAGCACATCCCCCTGAGCCTTCGCTTTCTCCAGATAACGCACGTGCCCAGGATGGAGCAGATCAAAGCACCCGTTGGTAAAGACAATCCTTTTGCCCTCGGCTTTCAGTTGCCCCAGGATCTCTCTAAGGTCCTGGCGGGACTTGATCTTTCTCCTGGTTGGTTCCATCACTTGTCAGCTGTCAGCTGTCAGCCGTTTCCCCCAACTGCTCCTGAAAGCGGGCGGCGATCCCTTCCGCATACTTGTTGATTTCTCCCGCGCTTTCTCCTTCCAGCATAATTCTCACCAGCGGCGCTGTTCCAGAGTAGCGGATCATAACTCGTCCTTTCTCCCCCAGACTTTCCTGAGCTCCCTCAATGTCCCGCTGAATCTCGGTGATCTTTGAGAAATCAAGTTTCTCCCTGACCCGCACATTGATGAGAACCTGGGGGAACTTCTCGAAGCCCCGCGCCAGCTCACTCAACGAGCAACCCTCCTCCAGCACGAGATTGCCGATCTTCAGAGCGCTCAAGATGCCATCTCCCACGAGGAACCCAGCTTTCATGATGACGTGTCCAGACTGCTCTCCTCCCAAGGAGTGGTTTCCGCGGAGCATCTCTGCCATGACAAAACGATCTCCCACCCGGGTACGCACTGTCCGTATGTCTTCTCTTTGCAGTGCCACCTCCAGTCCTTTGTTGGCCATGACCGTGAGGACCACACACCCGGACTCCAACTGTCCCTTCTTTTGAAGAGATCGCGCCAGCATAAAGAGAGTGTAATCGCCATCCAGGAGGTTCCCCTTTTCATCACTGAAGATGGCGCGATCACCATCACCATCAAAGGCTACGCCGAAGGAAGCTTGAGACTCCAGGACAGTTTGGGCCATCTGTTGAGGATGAACGGCCCCACAATTGAGATTGATGTTCCGCCCATTGGGCTGGGCATTGATAGCGATCACCTCAGCCCCTAGCTCTTTGAAAAGCTGAGGAGCAATGTGAAATGCGGCACCATGGGCACAATCGAGAACTACCTTCAAAGGCTTCAAGGTAGGCACGGATGAGGCTGCCCGCAAGAAATCGATGTAGCGGCTCACCAATCCCTGATTCAAGGCGATGATCTCATCCTGGTTCCGGTCTTCAGAGATCTCTGTAACAGAATCCAGATCCGCATCTCCGGCCACTGCCTGTTCAATCCAACTTTCTTCCTCGTCGCTCAGTTTGATTCCGTTTCTGGAGAACATCTTTATCCCATTGTCCTGGTAAGGATTGTGTGAAGCCGAGACAACGATTCCCGTATCAAATGGAACATTGCGGGAGAGAATGGCAACTCCAGGCGTCGTGATCACGTCCGCTAGAGTCACTTCTCCCCCCTGCGAGAGAATGGCTTGCTGAAGTGCCTTCTCGATCCAGAGTCCGCTGGCTCGAGTATCTCTGCCAATCAGTATGCTCCGTTTGCCGGAGCGAACCACTGCCTTGCCCAGCTTGTAAACGGTAGGAAGATCTAATGGGTATTCTCCGGCTATTCCGCGAATGCCATCGGTTCCGAACAGCTCACACATGTCACCTGATTCTTCTGACCTTAACACTCTCCGGAGTCACCGATTCGAGTCGGAAAATGCCAGCATACTGTTCAGATACCGTAATTTGTGGGAAAACCTCGTAGGACTCCTGTTGGGGCTCCAGTGCTTCGACATTCACCGTAGCTCGAAAATCAGCTGCCGTGAGTTCGCCTTCAAATGAGAGAGGCACTGTCCCCACCAGATCCGCCCTGCGGGTCATCAGAGAGGCTTCAATGTTCTCCGGGAGCACCTCGATCAGGACCCGGCGAACCTGCACTTCCTGCCTCTTTTCCTCAATGGTGACGACAACGCTCACCGTGGCCAGGTCCATGCGCAGAGCAAGATCATCGATGTCCACTGAGACGTTTCGGACCAACGTCGATGACAGCCCCTCTATACTGATGGGTTCTGTCTGAGCTTCAGATACTTTCTCGACCCGCGATTGGGGGCCAGTAATAAGCACCGGCTGAGCCTGTACTTTGGTGACTTCAAACCCTTCAGCCAGCTCACCCTCCAGTTCAGGCACTACCTCGACACTCTTTTGTACTGTATTCTCCAACCACAGGCGGATTCTGTTGGGAGTGATACTGACAATTTCCACACCGGAAGGCTTGTCTTCGATATCTTCTTCGCTTAAAGAAAACGACTTTTCGGGGCCTGGAGTGGCATCTCTTAAGTCAATGACGACGGCCAGACTTCCGTCACCGGAGCTGGGAATGCTGCTGCGGGAGCGTATGACCACCTCCACTTGTTTCTCATAGTCGTTAGAAATCTCCGTCTGGGGGGGCATATTGACAAATTGGACTGGCAGCAAAAGGGGCTGTTGGACAAGTTGCTGGCCAGCTACTTGAAACCACACCAGCACGGCCAGCCCAAGAGAGATTCCTTTTAACCCAAGGTTGTTGAAAACCAGCCCCCGCAAAATCTTCATACCGCTTCCTGCTGCGGCTCTGTTTCACTCCGCTGTTCGGTTTGAATGGGTAAGACCTCTGCCTGGCCGGCTACCGTTTTCTGCAAAACCTTCAGTAAGCGAGGTCCATCTAGATTGCGCATAATCTCTCCGCCAAAAACAGCCGAGGTCTTACCGGTCTCCTCAGAAACGACTATAGCAACCGCGTCGGTTTCCTCGGTGATTCCAATGGCAGCCCGGTGTCGGGTACCCAGTTCCTTACTCAAGTAGGGATCCAGAGTCAGTGGAAGAAAGCATGCGGCTGCACTGATTCGGTCTCCCTGTACGATGACAGCACCATCATGTAAGGGGGTCTTGGGATTAAAAATCGTGACCAGAAGATCATAAGTCATAAAGGCATCCAGCTTGATCCCACTTTCAATGTAGTTCTTGAGTCCTATGTCTCTCTCGATGACAATCAGCCCTCCTATTCTCTGGCTGGAGAGGGTGGTGGCAGCCAGGACAATTTCATCGAATTGTTCCTGACTCTTCTTAGCTGAGAGTCGGAGAAAGAAACGTCCCTTTCCTATTTGAGCCAGTCCTCTGCGAATCTCTGACTGAAAGATCACCACCAGGGCAAAGATGAAGTAGGGAAAGAACTTGGCCAACACTAATTCGATCGTTCTCAATCCCAGGAAACCGGCCAGGTAGTAAATTAAGAACAGCGAGGTAATGCCCAGGGTCATCTGCCATCCGCGGGTACCCTTAATCAGGAGCAACAGGCGATAGATAATGAAGGCGATGACCAGGATGTCAATGACATCCGGAAGATCAAGCTGAAGAAAGGCCATTATTGCACAGGACTCTCCGCCAGGACGGCATCACTGATTTGGGCGACCTGGTCCATCTCTGCCACATCGTGTAGTCTCACGATGTGGGCTCCCCGCATGATGGCAATCGCCACCGACGCTGCACTACCCCAAATTCGCTCTTGAGCGGAAAGGCCTAAAATTTTGCCAAGGAAACTCTTTCGAGAAGTTCCCACCATTATCGGTAAATCGAAGGTCTCGAGAAACGACAACCGGTTCAAGATCTTGCAATTGTCTTCAACGGTTTTGCCGAAACCGATACCAGGATCGATGATCATCCTCTCTTTGGATATCCCATGTTCGAAGGCTTTCGATACAGCAGCCTTCAAATCACTTTGAACTTCTTCGAGGATATCCTGGCTGGGAGAAATCTCTTGCATGGTTTGGGGAGTTCCACGCATGTGCATCAGCACCACTGCCGCATCCCATTCCGCGACGACCTGAGGCAGTTCGGGATCAAAGCCAAACGCACTGATGTCATTCACGATATCTGCACCTTCTTTCAATGTCTCGCGGGCCACCACAGATTTATAGGTGTCAATCGAGATAAGCACGGACACCTGCTTACGAACCTCCTGCAGCACGGGTAAGATCCGCTCCAATTCCTCATCAGCTGAAACCGGCTGGGCCCCAGGGCGGGAAGATTCCCCTCCCAAATCGAGAATGTGTGCGCCACCCTCAACCAACTGCAAACAGCATTCAACTGCTTTTGAACGCTCGAGAAAGCGGCCTCCATCAGAAAAGGAGTCGGGAGTAATATTGACCACTCCCATGACCCGTGTACGTCTTCCGAGTTCCAGTCTTTTATCGCGGGCCTGTAGAACATAGGCTCTTCTGAACATCGACACCTTGGAGCCAATCGGAAGCCGGGCCCAGAAGAAAAGTAAAAGGTTCCTGGCTCAAGCAGCTACGCGGGGGCTGGACGTTCGTCAGGCTTGGCCAGAGACGGCAGCGACTTTTTTCGCTCCTTCTCTTCCTGCTTGGGCTCAGGCTCACTGGGGGTTTCCACTTCAAGTTCCCGCTGGATCTTGCCGCCCTTGATGACAAGTTTGATCTCTTCAGCATCCAGGGTTTCGTACTCCAAGAGGGCTTCCGCCACCCTAATCAGGGCTTTCCGGTTCTTTTCCAAAATTTTGCGGGCAAGGGCGTTACCTTTCAGCACAACTTTCTTGACTTCCTGGTCGATCTCCATAGCAGTTGCTTCACTGTAATCCTGGTGCTGTGCGATCTCCCTGCCCAGGAAGATCTGTTCTTCCTTCTTACCGTAGGTCAAGGGTCCCATTTCTTCGCTCATACCCCATTCACACACCATTTTTCGCGCTCGCTCCGTTACCCGTTCCAGATCATTGGAGGCACCTGTGGTGCAGCTTCCCAGAAAGATTTCTTCCGCAGCTCGCCCGCCCAGAAGAATAGCGACGGAAGCTTCCATGTATTCTTTGGTGTAGCTGTACTTATCTTCCTCGGGGAGCTGCATCGTCACACCCAAGGCTCGTCCCCGAGGGATAATGGTGACTTTGTGCAACGGATCGGCCTCGGGAACCTTAGAGGCCACAAGGGCATGACCTGCTTCGTGATAGGCAGTATTGCGCTTCTCCTGGTCGCTCATGATCATGGACTTTCGCTCCTTGCCCATCAACACTTTATCTTTCGCTTCTTCGAAGTCGTCCATGGTCACAGCGGTGTGGCTGAATCTGGCCGCATTGAGAGCCGCCTCATTGACCAAATTCGCCAACTGGGCTCCCGAGAATCCCGGGGTTCCTCGAGCGAGAATCGAGATATTGAAGTCCTTCCCCAACGGAATTCGCCGAGTGTGGACTTTGAGGATGCCTTCCCTTCCCTTGATATCGGGCAGTGTCACCACGATTTCACGATCAAAGCGGCCAGGGCGTAACAGAGCAGGATCCAGGACATCGGGGCGGTTGGTGGCAGCAATGAGAATCACCCCCTCGTTGGTCTCGAAACCATCCATTTCCACCAGTAACTGGTTCAGAGTTTGTTCTCTTTCGTCATGACCTCCTCCCAGACCGGCACCACGATGTCGCCCAACGGCGTCAATCTCATCAATGAAGATGATGCAGGGAGCATTCTTTTTTCCCTGGTCAAAAAGATCTCTGACACGACTTGCCCCCACACCGACAAACATCTCAACAAAATCAGACCCACTGATGCTGAAGAATGGGACGCTTGCTTCCCCAGCAATGGCTCGAGCCAAGAGAGTCTTTCCCGTCCCGGGCGGGCCCATCAGGAGCACACCTTTGGGAATCCGTCCGCCCAACTTCTGGAATTTTTGAGGTTCTTTGAGGAATTCAATGATTTCCTGAAGTTCCTCTTTGGCTTCCTCCACCCCGGCCACGTCTTTAAAGGTAACCTTCTTCTGATTGCTGGTGGATAATTTAGCACGGCTCTTTCCAAAGGAAAGCGCCCTGTTTCCACCACTTTGCATCTGCCGCATCAGAAAAATCCAGAAGCCCACGAAGAGGATAATGGGAAACCAGGAGGTCAGGAGCATGTACACGAAAGAGTTCTGCTCATCGTCGTTGACTCGGACAATGATGTCCTTTTCGTTCAGGGTATTGGCAATGGTTTCCTCAGATCCCTTGGGAATGATCACTCGAAACTGGCGCTCTGTATCAGTACCAGAGTCAAGGTATTTGCCCTCTACTTCGTTTCCGGTCAAGGTGACGGGAGAGGTGGGGTAACTTCTCAGCTTGTCCTCCTTCACCAGAGAGGTGAATTCAGAGTAGTTCAGCTCATCGATATTGCCGCTGCGAACTGTGTTGAGGAAATTCCATAGAACGACCACAGCCACGATGATGACAATCCAGAGAAAAACGTTTTTAGCAGTGATGTTCAACTTTCAAAACCTCCAACCAGAACTGAGAGGGCCCAGGCCGCCCTGAAGGCGTCGCCACTTACATTATAGGCTATTGAGCCCTTGTTAGCCAACTGTGCAGGCAGCTGCTTTCTTTTACGCGTTTCTTCCTGGGCTTGTTTCATTTTCCGAATTCTTCTCTCCTTCTTTTAGAAGCTTTTCGCCATCCGAAGTTTCATTTCGTACCTGGATTTCCACGGTTCGTGCACTACTCCGAGAGGCTCGATACTTCGGCGGAGCAGGGAAACCCTCTACCCAGATAATCTCGTTGTCTCCTTCAACAATCACCAGTTTGTCTCGCTGGCTCTTGGGAATCTTGTTTTTTTGAAACAGCTCCTTGAGCTTCTTTCCCTCAGCGTCCAAGGAAGTGCGGTACACATCTCCAGGGCGGCGATTACGAATGGTCAGGCTCTCGCCACTCCACTTGATCACAACAGATTTCTCCCCTTCCCTCTCTTTCTTTCTCTCTCTCCGCGCCACCACATGCTTAGACACTTCCCTCACGAAAAGTTCACCCGGGACCTTCAGTTGATACGAAAAGAAGCCGGGAGGTGATTCCAGAGTAAACCGTAAATCGCCAAATTCTCGCTGGACTTTCAACCCTCCGGGCAAATGTGTCTCCTTTCCACTGAGCGTGCGACTCACCTGGAGGATTTCCTCAATGTGCTTGAGGTTGATGTCGCGTAGATCTCCCTTGGCGGCCGCTACGGCGCGTCGAACAACCTCCTTTGCGATTATGGCGGGACAGTCTCCCAGCTCCTTAATGCTGAGCCTCGTTTCTGGAGACTCGCCTAACCTGCACCGCTCAAAGGCCTCTTTTCCTTGATGGGCCAGGAACTCCTCAACTTCTCTAAAGAGCTCAGTTGTTCTCTGGAGAGTCTCCAGCAGTGCCGGATTCAGTTTTTCCTTCAGCAGCGGGATGAGCTGATGACGGACCCAATTTCTGTCAAAGCTGAGATCTTGATTAGAGCTATCGACCCGGAAACTCTGGTTTTGATCCGCCAGGAAATCCAGAACCTCCTGGCGCCGAACCTCAAGGAGCGGTCTCACGACGGTGACGGAAAGAGGTCCCTGGGGAGTTCCAATCTGATGGACTCGCAATGGGCAGATCCCGGAAAGACCACCTGGCCCAGCTCCTCGAACCAGCTTCATCAAGAAAGTTTCAGCCTGATCATTGAGTGTGTGCCCGGTTGCTACTTTACTGCCTTCTTTCAGCGCCAATTGAAAGAGAAAATCATAGCGCAGTCTCCGCGCGCAGCTCTCCAGGTTCTCTCCACTCTTTCGCATCTCCTGCTGCGTGTTGACACCCTTGACCTCAATGGGAAGTTCAAACTGCTGGCAAAGGCGCTGCACGAATTGCTCATCCTGGTCAGATTCGCTTCCCCTCAACTGGTGATTCAGGTGGGCCGCACAGAGTCGAAGTGAAAAACTCTCCTCTAACTCCTTCAAGGCCAGCAGAAGTGCGACCGAGTCGGCGCCTCCTGAAAGGGCGACAATGACCCGATCTCCCTCTTTCAGAAGCTGATATCGGTGAATTGTCTGCAAAACTTTTCTGGTGAGAGTTCTCACAGGCTTCTCCCTACTTGACAGAATAGCTGAACTGGTCGTATTATCACACTTTGAACTTATCAGGAGTGGCGGAGGGAACGGGCCCGTCGATGCCACAGCAACCAACCCTTGAGGTGTGGTGCTAATTCCTGCAGCTCGATCTGGAAGATAAGTTCGGCGTCGAAAGCTATCGAGGCCCTTTCTTTCCAGAAAGGGCTTTTTTTTATCAACTTGGACCTTTCGGGGGCTGAAGTCGCTTCTGCCGGCTGGTGCCCCCTTGAGACGGTGCGAGCCGTTTCCAGAGAGGAGAAGGTTGCTGCATGAGTTATGTCAAAGGCTTAAGGTGCAAACACTGTGGGACTGAGTATCCGGCCGATCGAAGTTTCATCTGTCTGGAGTGTTTTGGCCCCCTGGAAGTCCTCTATGACTACTCCAAAATCCAGTCCGATCTGAATCCCAAGATTATCGCCCAGCGTGAGCAGAATCTTTGGCGCTATCGGGAGTTGCTTCCTGTGATGGGAGAACCCATTACAGGCTTCCATTCGGGCTATACACCTTTGATCAAAGCCAGGCGCCTGGCCGAGCATCTTGGGGTCAAGGAACTCTATTTAAAGGACGATTCCGTCAACCATCCCACCCTCTCCTACAAGGACCGGGTCGTGTCCGTTGCCTTGAGTCGAGGAGCTGAACTGGGTTACACCGTCTTCTCCTGTGCCTCCACCGGAAATCTCGCGAACGCGGTTGCAGCTCACTGCGCCCAAGCAGGATTTCCTTGTCTGCTCTTCATTCCACAGGATATTGAAGCAGCCAAGATCGACGGCTCACTCATCTGCAAACCAAAAGTGGTGGCCCTGGAAGGGAATTATGACGACGTAAACCGTCTGTGTGCTGAGATCGGCGATCATTACGGGTGGGGATTTGTGAACGTCAATCTCAGGCCCTACTACACCGAAGGTGCCAAAACCATGGGTTATGAGATCGCCGAGCAGCTGGGCTGGAGACTGCCGGACCATTTAGTCCTGCCCACTGCCGGCGGAACGCTCCTGCCCAAAGTTGCCAGGGCCTTTCATGAGCTCACCGAGCTGGGATGGGCTAAGGGGAAATGCCGGATCTATTCTGCACAGGCAGAGGGCTGTGCCCCGGTCGTTCGAGCACTTCTCCAGGGCCTGGACCATATCAATCCGGAAAAGCCTCACACCTTGGCCAAGTCAATCGCAATCGGCAATCCGGCAGACGGTATCTATGTCCTTCAAGAAGTCCGCAGCTCGGGTGGCTGGGGAGCGACTGCCAGCGATAGCGAGATCCTGGAGGCCATAGAGTTGCTGGCAGAAACGGAAGGGATCTTCACCGAGCCCGCTGGCGGGACCACATTGGCGGCAACGATGAAACTGCTCCAGCAGAAGCGCATCAATCCTGAGGAGAGCATCGTGGTGGCGATTACCGGAAATGGGTATAAAACCCTGGATGTTTTCGAGTCCCAGTTCGAAGTCGATGTGACCCTGCGACCCAATTTGAAGGTTTTTCGTGACTGGTTTGAGGCAGAGGAAAGACTGGCTCCCGTCGAGACACCTGCATGATCAACCAGCCAGTCAAGGTGAGAAAGTATGGCGGCACCTCGGTCGCGACCGTGGAGTACATCCGTGACGTGGCCCGGGAGCTGGTGTCGGACCACCAACGGGGAATACCGCAGTTGGTCGTGGTCTCGGCCATGGCCAAGACCACGGACCAGTTGCTGGAGATGGCCTTACAGGTCACCCAAAAACCCCGAGGCAGGGAGTTGGACATGCTGCTCACCACTGGTGAACAGGTGTCGATCGCTTTGCTTGCCATGGCCGTCCATGACTTGGGAGTCAACGCCGTCGCCCTGACTGGTGCTCAGTGTGGAATCTTGACTGATGGGAAGTTTGCTCGTGCTCGGATTCAGAATATCGCCACAGATAAGATCCAGAAGTTACTGAAAGAAGGGAACATCGTCATCGTAGCTGGCTTTCAGGGGGTGACTTCAGATCAAGAAATTACCACCTTGGGACGGGGAGGCTCCGATACCACAGCAACTGCCCTGGCTGCAGCACTGAAATCTCCCGTGTGCGAGATCTACACGGACGTGGACGGTGTGTTCACGGCCAATCCCAGGATCGTCTCGGACGCCCGTCTCCTGGACTTTATTAGCTACGAGGAGATGCTGGAATTTGCCGCTTCGGGCTCGGACGTCTTGTCTCTGCGGTGTGTTGAGATTGCCAGTAAGTTTGATATACCCCTGGAGGTACGGTCGAGCCTCACTCATCGACCAGGAACAACTGTAATGAGGGAGGAAATTTTGGAAAAAGTAGCGATCACCGGTGTGACAGGTGACGCCCGGATTGCCCGTGTTGCACTGATCCGGGTCAAGGATATTCCTGGCGTGGCAGCTCAGATCTCTCAGACTCTGGCTGATGCCGACATCGGCATTCAGCTGATCATTCAGGGAATTCGGCATGATGAGGGCAATGACTTCTCACTGATCATCTCTCAGGAGGACAGCCAACAATGCCAGGAGATTTTGCAGAAAGTGAAGAGTGAAGTAGGAGCCCAAGAGATTCTGGTGGATAGCAGTGTTGCCCGGGTCTCCGTCATTGGCTCCGGGGTGGCCAGTACTCCCGGCGTTGCCGCCCGCATGTTTCAGTCCCTGGCCGATGAAAAAATCAACATCCAACTCATCAGTTCATCAGAGGTCCGGATCGCCTGTATCATCCAGGAAGATCAATTGAATCGTGCCATTCAAACCATTCACCAAGCGTTCGATCTCTCCGATCTGGTACGGAAGAAGCTTTCCGCCGATTCGTGAATGGGTGACTTCGTGCGGCTTTGACAATAAGGCTGCCGTCTCGTACAATAAGAAAGCCCAGCTCACTTGACAATTTCTGGGAGGCTACATGGAATACAAAGTTGGAGAGAAGGTAATCTACCCGAATCAGGGAGTTGGGGTTATTGAGGAAATCTCCATAAAGGACATCGCCGGGCAGTCAGAAAAATATTACATGCTCCGGATCATGTCCAACAACTCCAAGGTGATGATCCCCATCTCCAATGCCGAGAACGTCGGAATTCGCAGACTTTGCGAGCCCGCTCAGGTGAAGAAGCTTTTTCGTATCCTCAAGGAGGATCTCGACGAATACAACCCCGACTGGAAAAACCGCTATAAAGATAATGTGGAGAAGATGAACTCAGGATCGATCTTTGAAGTCGCTCAGGTCCTGAAAACACTCTTTTTCCTGAGCTTTCAGAAAAGCCTTTCTTTTCGCGAAAAGAAAATGTTCGACCGTGCCCGTCAATTGGTCGTCTCAGAGATTGCCACCGTTGAAGACCGGCCTCTCACGGACGTGGAGGAGACGGTCGATGGAGAACTCACCTCGAGCTACCAGCGAGTCCAGGGACAAACCAACTAAGCCCCTCTAGCCGGGATTATTCATAAATTCTGAAGAAGGGGTCTGATCGAGGGCACAAAAAGATGCCGTACCTCTTTGATATAAAAGGGGTTATGAAACAACTCCAAACCAAAAAGGTACGGCCCAGCGATGCATCAGTCTGCCAGATCAACTTGCCATCTCACCCTGACAGAAAAGTGGTGGCTCGATTCGATGGAGGCCGGCTCTCCTCCGATGCCGGGCTGCTGTGTCTGTACGCCCTGGATCAACAGCACGGACTGACGGCTGGCTTTGCCTCCTGCCTGAAGGACGCTCGAGATAGCCGCTACGTCCGCCACCAGATTCGCGAACTGCTCACCCAGCGCAGCTTTCAGATCGTGGCCGGCTATGAGGACTGCAACGATGCCGACAGCTTGCGCTCGGATCCCATCTTCAAGACCGTGTGTGATCGGCTGCCGGAAAGCGATCCGGATCTGGCTTCTCAACCCACGCTGTCGCGACTGGAGAACTCGGTGGACTCGAAGGATCTCACTCGCCTGGGACAGTGGCTGCTGGAGACCTACTTGAAGCACCGCAAGAAGAGCCGGCCCGAGAAGATCATCCTGGACATCGACAGCACGGATGACGTCACGCATGGGCAGCAGGAGTTCAGCTTTTACCACGGCTATTATCGCGAGCACATGTATCATCCGCTGCTGCTATTCGATGGCGAGACGGGCGATCTGGTATGTGCGCTACTGCGGCCCGGCAACCAGGGGGCGGCCGCCCACGCGGTGGCGGTTCTCAAACGGGTGGTGGCCCGGATGCGCCAGGTTCTGGGATCCGATGTTCCGATCGAAGTGCGAGCCGACAGTGGCTTTGCGACGCCGGCACTGTACGAGTTCTGTGAGGAGGAAAAACTGCAGTATGTGGTGGGCTTTGCCCGCAACTCCCGGCTGGCGGCCACCGTCGAGCCCTTGGTTGAGCAGGTGCAAGCAGACTATGACGACTCAGGAGAAAAGCAACGCCAGTTCACCGAGCTCGTCTATCAGGCCGACAGTTGGGACCGGGAGCGGCGCATGGTGGCCAAGGTGGAAGTGAGCGAGCGCGGGTTCAACCGTCGCTTTGTGGTCACCAACCGCCAGGATCTCACGGCCGGGCAGCTGTATGACCACTACATCGGACGGGGCCAGTGCGAGAACTTCGTGAAAGCTTTCAAAAAAGATCTGGCCATGGATCGCTTGAGCTGCCACCGTTTCCTGGCCAACCAGTTCCGACTCTTCATCCACGCCCTGGCCTATGTCTTAATCCTGCGCCTGCGGGATTACCTGTGCGGGACTCCCTGGCACAACCTGGAGATTGAGACGCTCCGCCGCCGCCTGTTCAAAATCGGTGCCCGGGTTCGGGAAACTTCTCGTCGCATCTGGGTGCACCTGGCATCGTCTTATCCCGAACAAAAGCTCTTCGCATTACTGATGCACCGTCTGTGTCCCACCTGACGGTCCCCTGACTCCCTGCGCCAACACAGATATACAGCCCCCTGCGGGCCGAGCTGTTTCCGGAAGGGGCTCTCGCTTCATCTCTATTCGGCTCAACAAGCTTGGACGCCTTGTAATCGCACCTGAACACACTCTCAGCCCTGAACTTCCGCAGAAAATCGACACTCACCCCAAACTTATGAATAATTGCGGCTAGAACTCTCCCTTCTTCATTAATTGGGCCGCTTCCTTGGCGAAGTAGGTCACCAGAAGATCGGCTCCAGCGCGGCGAATCGCCAGCAGGCTCTCCACGAGGGTTGATTCGCGGTGCAGCCAATTTTGAGAGAAGGCCGCACACAAGGCGGAATACTCTCCGCTCACCTGATAGGCTGCCACCGGGACCGTGGTCAATTGCCGAACCTGAAAGATGACATCGAGATAGGGGAGGGCTGGTTTGACCATGACGATGTCAGCACCCTCATCCAGATCCAGTTCGACCTCTTTTAAGGCTTCGCGAGAGTTGGCTGGATCCATCTGGTAGCTCTTCCGGTCCCCAAACTTGGGAGCGGACTCAACCGCTTCTCGAAAAGGGCCATAAAAAGCAGATGCATACTTGGCCGCGTAGGAGAGAATGGGCACATGCTCAAATTGCTGTTCATCCAAAGTCTCTCGAATGGCTCCAACCCGGCCGTCCATCATGTCGGAAGGGGCGATCACATGGGCCCCTGCTTTGGCATAGACCAGCGCTGTCCGGGCGAGGAGTTCCAAAGTCTCATCGTTCTGGATTGTTCCCTGACCCGTCTCAGGGCCTTCCCGGACTATTCCACAGTGTCCATGGTCAGTGTACTCACAAAGACACACATCAGCGATTAAAAGGACATCTGGAACATTTTTCCTGGCCAACTCCAGAGCCTGACAGACAACCCCGTCTCGAGCATAAGCAGCGCTTCCCATGGGATCTTTCTTTTCCTGGGCGGGAATTCCAAACAGGATGACGGCTGGAATCGAGAGCTCCTGAACAGACCGCAATTCCTCCATCAGCATGTCCGGGGAGAAACGAAATTGACCCGGCATGGAGGAGATCTCTTCTCGAATTCCCTTTCCCTCGCACACAAAAACGGGATAAATCAGCTGATCAACTGAGAGCCGTGCCTCCCGGACCATTCTTCTCAAGATCGGATTCTCGCGCAGACGACGGGGCCGGAAGTATGGCTTCATGGTTATCCTGAAGTCCGTAACGCTCTCGAAAGCTGAAGGAGTGCTATGGCGGTGGAGGGATTTGAACCCCCGACGCAGCGGATATGAGCCGCTTGCTCTGACCACTGAGCTACACCGCCATGAAATGAGAAATTATAACTCACTCCTTCAACATGGGGAGAGCAAAAGGTTCCACGCGGTTAAAATCCAGCTTCTTCATCTCAGCGACCGCCTCTTGCATGGAGGAATAGAGCGTGGGTTCGACCGTGATGACAAAGGGAAGGTTTCCGCGATCAGACCAGCTTTCCTGTAGTACCAGATCAATATTGATTTCCCTTTCAGCCAGGATATGGGTCAGGGTGGCAGTGATGCCCGGTCGGTCCTCTACGATAAAGCGCACATAAAAAGGATAGCGCTCATCCTCCCCACAGCTCGCTATCTGGTCAAACTGCCCACTTTCAGCGTCACCCTCCATCCCAGCTGCCGCCTGTGCATGCGAGGTGTCTCTCTTCCACCTTGCGGCATTTAAGATGTCCGCCAAAACTGAGACGGCAGTTGGACCCTCCCCAGCACCTTTGCCGCTAATCAGGACCGACCCTACCGTAGCTCCCGTGACTTCCACTGCATTGAGGACTCCGGAGATCTTCGACAGCGGAAGTTGATTGTCGATCAAGAAAGGGCTCACACGCAGACACAGATGCTCACCCTGTCTTGCAGCCACACCCAACAGCTTGATGGTCGAATCCAGTCTCCGTGCATAGAGGAAGTCAACCGGCACAAGTTCGGTGATGCCTTGGGTTGGGATCTCATCGGGGCAAATGCCGGTATGGAAACAAAGGGTGCTCAAGATGGCCAGCTTGTCCCTGGCATCTCCCCCCGACACATCCAGGGCAGGATCGGCCTCCGCATAGCCCAGCGATTGAGCCTGGGTCAGAGCATCCTGGTAATCCCGTCCACCGTCAGCCATCTCCGAAAGAATGAAGTTACAGGTTCCATTGAGGATACCTCGCACCTGCGAGACCCGGTCGGGAAAAAGAGAATGACTGACCATTCGAATAATCGGGATGCCTCCCGCCACGGAGGCTTCGAAGCCCAAATAGGAATTCTTTCGGGCCGCCAGCTCTAAATAGTCGGGGCCACAGCGGGCCATCACCAGCTTGTTGGCGGTGACGACACTTCTTCCCTGCTCCAGACCATTACGAATGATCTGATCGGCTGGATCCATACCTCCAATCAGTTCCACGACGATATCAGAAGGAGTTTCCAGAAAATCTTCCAGCGACTCGCTCCACCTCACAGGCGACGAAATCCAGGAAGTGTCCTTTTGTTGATAGCTCCTGTCCAGGATCGATACAAGCTGTAAATCGATCCCGAACCTTTCACGATAACGGGGACCTTCTTCCTGTAAAAGTCGTACCACACCCTGTCCGACCGTTCCCAGTCCGGCCAGAGCCACACGAAATTCGAAGGGAGAGTTCTGAGGTGTTGACGGCATTAGACCCTCAAGTATCGCAGGGAAATGTGGGGACAGTCTACTCTGTCCCCACATTTCCCCCATTCGGTTCTATCTTTTCCGAAAAGCCTGATATGATGAAGGGACCTTAGTGTCCGCCCAAGTAGCCAGGATCAACCATGGAAAGTCTATTCACCTTTCTTTTTAAATACCGGCCATTCTTTTTTCAAAGGGGCGAGTTCACCTTTCAGTGGGGCTTCAGCTACTGGACAGTTGGCTTGATGATCCTAGCTCTTTCGGTCCTGCTTCTCCTGGTCTATCGCCACAGGTTGCTCTATCTCAAGGGTAAGTCGGGCTGGACCCTCTTGACCCTTCGCTGCAGCTTCTTCCTCCTTCTCTTTCTGTTGACCATGAGGCCGGGTCTTGTCCTCTCGAGGCTGGTTCCCAAAGAGAACCTGCTGGCCGTCCTGGTCGATAATTCACGGAGCATGGGTCTTCCTACCGAGCTGAACCAACCGAGAGGCCAGACGGCACTGGAACTGTTCAATGGGGAATCGGACTTCCAGGAGGCACTGGATGAGAGATTCTATGTTCGACTTTTCCGTTTTGACTCACGGATTCAAAGAGTCGAAGAGTCTCTCGATCTGGATTGGCAGGGAGACCAAACCAACATCGTCAGTGGATTGGAAGGGGTATTGGCGGAGACTAAGAATTTACCCCTGGCCGGAATACTCCTTTTCACGGATGGCTCCGACAACAGCTACCGGGACTTGCAGGAAGTTCTCACTGAATTGAAGGCTCGCCAGATTCCCGTTCACACCATCGGTCTGGGTCCCGAGTCACTGAAACAGGACGTGGAGATCACTCACGTCAGTGCACCCCGGGTTTCCATACCCGGGACCATCTCAGTTGCTCGTGTGACTTTCCGGCAAAGCGGCTTCGGTGGGAGTCGCGGACGGCTGGAAGTTCGCGAGGGAAACTCTCTGGTAAAGACACAGGAAGTCCACTTTCCGCGCGATTCCGAGACCTTTACCGTTGACGTGAAGATCATACCTAAGTCGGAGGGAATAAGGAGTTATAACTTCTCCCTGGCGCCGCTGGAAGGCGAAGAGATCCAGGAGAATAACTCTCGAAGCACCATTATTGCGGTCCAAAACCTGGCTGCCCGGGTTCTCTATGTGGAAGGGCATCCGCGCTGGGAATATAAATTTATTCGCCGTGCTATGAGCGAAGACAAAAATGTCCGCCTGGTCACGTTGCTGCGCACAGCTCTGAACAAATTTTTCCGCCAGGGAATAGAAGAAGAGACCACCCTGGCAACCGGCTTTCCTGCTGAAAGAGAAGAGCTCTTCGAGTACCAGGGCATCATCTTTGGGAGTGTTGAGTCCTCCTTCTTTTCCTACCATCAGATGGAATTGGTGCGCGATTTTGTGGGGAAGCGAGGGGGCGGATTTATGATGCTGGGGGGCAGTGCTTCCTTCGGTGCCGGTCGATATCAGAATACTCCCATTGAGGAAATACTCCCAGTCTGGCTGCAGGACAGCGATGAAGATTCTGTCGACTCTGAGCCGGTGTATGTCCAGGGTGAAAGCAGGTTGAAATTGACAGAGCAGGGCCTGCGGCATCCCGCGCTCCAGCTTTCGTTGGCAGAAGACCCGAGCATTTCGGAGTGGGATGATGTTCCGTTTTTGACGGATTGGAATGTTGTCCGAGAGATCAAATCGGGGGCCACGGTTCTGGCCCGAGTCGATGACTTCTCGAGTGTGAATTCCAGCCTGCCGGAGGTTCCGCTGGTCGTTTTTCAACGATACGGACGCGGCCACACCTTAGCCCTGCTGACCGGCAGCAGCTGGCGCTGGCAGATGCTTGAAGATCACGAGGATCAGAAACACGAGACGTTTTGGAGACAGATCCTGCGCTGGCTGGTCAATTCTGCAAAGGATCCCATCACCCTTGAAACGAAGCGCGAGGTCTACTCACAAAACGAGCTCGTCGATATTCGAGCCGAGGTGAATGACAAGGCTTTCAATCGAATCAATGACGCTCGGGTTCAGGCCACTATCACCTCTCCCTCCGGAGAAACATTCGAGCTGCCCCTTCAGTGGGACGCTCGGGACGATGGAGTCTATCGGGGCCAGTTGGCGCCTCAGGAAGACGGTTTCTATGTGGTTGAAATTGAGGTTGAGTCCAGTGCCTTTGGCGAAGACGAGAGCCCTCCGCAAGCCAAGACCTCCTTTCTGACCTCCACCGGGACGCGGGAATATTTTGAGGCATTCCAGAAAAGGGACTTTCTGGAAAAGCTGGCACAGGAAACGGGTGGAAACTATTACACGGTATCCGATGTGGAAAGTTTGCCGGAAGAAATTCTTTATACGGAATCTCAAACATCCATAGTCGAAGTGCTCGATCTCTGGGATATGCCCTTCAATCTCCTGTTGCTCATGGCCTTGCTTTTTGGTGAGTGGATACTTCGCAAGCGACGGGGTCTCATCTAATGACTCGTGCTGAGCACGCTCTCTTTTTCTCTCTTTCTCTCTTTCTCTACTTCTCTCTCTTCTCACCCTGTGCATTTGCACAGGGTGAGAAGAATGCACCGGGTGAGAAGGTGTGCATTGTCATCACCGGGCTGGGGGGGATGCCCGAGTATGAAGAGAACTTTCTCAGCTGGGCTCGTCAAACAGAGGCGCTCTTCAGGGATGAACTCGAGAGCATCGTTTATCGCATCGATGGCCGACAACAAAAAAAAGGCGACATACTCCAACTCTTTGATCAAGTCTCCTCATCTCCACCTTCTGGGGAGGTGTGGCTTTTCTTGATTGGGCACGCCAGCCACGATAACGGACACTACAAGTTCAATATCTCCGGACCCGACTTGACTGACGAGGAGATCAAAGCTTTTCTCGACGCCCTGGGGGGCGTGAGAACTTACCTGATCGCTGCCACCAGCGCCAGCGGTATCCTCGCCTCTCAGCTGAGTCAAGAGAATAGGGTTATCGTCACTGCTACAAAAAACGAATTGGAGAGACAACCTCCCCTCTTCATGTCCTTCTTCATGGAAGCGGTCACCTCTGAGGAGGCCGACACGGATAAAGACGACAAGGTGTCACTCTTGGAAGCGTTTCTCTTCAGCCATCAGAAGGTAGCTGCCTGGTTTGAAGAGAAGGGACGGATTCAAACAGAACACTCCATGTTGGAAGACCACGGCCAGGTTCGCCTGGAAAAGCAAAACATCCTTGAGAGAGATCCAAGCAGCCAGGGCACTCTTCTTGCCTCCATGGCCTACCTCTCCCCATCCGTCGAGCGAATGTACCGCAGCGCAGAAGCTGCACAGTTGGCTTCGCTGCAGGTGGAGATCGAGCGTGAAATCGAAGACTTGAAGTTTCGCAAGAACCAGCTTCCAGAAGACGAATTTTACCGCGTTCTGGAAGAGCTTTTGGTGAAACTGGCCATCCTCAATGAAAGCATCGAACAGTTGGAGGATGGACCGTGAAGCGGCTGGTCTTTCTCTTTTTCACTCTCTCGACTGCCCTTGCCTACCAAGCGAGTTCTGCATCGGATCGAGCGCCCCTCGAACTCCTGAACGAGGTCCAGCAATTGATGCAGCGGGGTCGCTACAGCCAGGCGGAAGAGCAGTTGAAAGACTCCTCCGATCTGGATCCCTATGTTTTGCGGCTTCTGCTGGAACTGACGACCCGCGAAGGAAGAAGAGATGAAGCGGACATTTACGCGCGAAGGCTTCTGGGCCTCTACCAATCAGGTCAGCTGAGCACTTCCCAGGAGATCGCTCAGGCTGCTTATGCGGCGTCGCAGCTCGCCTTGTGGCAAGATGCCAACCAACTCTTCATGGAAGCGGCAGCGATCAAACCCGTTTCGGTCTCGCTGTTTGTCGACTGGGGCAACCTCTACCTGGACAAGTATAATTCGAGTGAAGCCGAATCGATCTTTCAAGATGGAATCCAAGCCGGCCACCCCTCTTCAGGATACTCTCGCTGGGGAGTTGATGCCGCCTATGTGGGAGTGGCAGAGGCCTTCGAAGGCCAATTTAAGCCAGGGAGTGAGGAGGCCCTGACCCAGGCGCTTGAGCTGAACTCTCAAAATTTAGAAGCCTTGGCCTTGCAGGCTTCGCTCGCTATCGGAGAAAAGGACTGGCAGGGTGCCCGTGACTGGATCGAAAAGGGACTCGAGATCAACGAACTCTATCTCCCTCTGTTGGAGCTCAAATGTGCCTACCTCTATTTTCGGGGAGAGAGCGGAGAATTTGAAAAGCTCCAACAACACGTTCTCGAGATGAATCCCCATGATGGCGATCTTTTTGAAACACTCGGGGATCTGGCCATCACTAACCGGCTCCTTGAGAAGGCGACCGAGTTTTATCGGGAAGCTCTGGAACGAAACCCCCGCCAGGAATCCGCCCGCGCGGCCCTGGGTCTCAATCTGCTTCGCCTGGACCAGGAGGAAGAGGGCACGCGAGTCTTGGAAGAGGCCTACACCAACGATCCCTTTAACATCTGGACGGTCAATACCCTCAGACTGTTGGATAGTTTTGAGTCCTTTGTCCGCTTCGAAACTCCACATTTCAAAGTCAAGTTGCATGAAAAGGAGGCCGCTGCCCTCAGGCCTTACGTGGAGGAACTAGCGGAGAGAAGCTTGAGAACGTTGGAGCAGAGATATAATCATCAGGTCGGGGACAAGTATGTCTTTGAAATGTATCCCGACCACGAAGATTTTGCAGTTCGAACCATGGGACTCCCAGGCCTGGGAGCGCTGGGTGCCACTTTTGGACGAGTCGTGGCTATGGACTCTCCCTCAGCACGGCCCAAGGGAGAGTTCCATTGGGGCTCAACGCTCTGGCATGAACTCGCCCATGTGGTCACTCTCTCCCTGAGCCAGGACAGGGTTCCCAGATGGTTCACGGAGGGACTCTCCATGATGGAGGAACGCCAGGCAGGTGAAGGATGGGGAGATTATCTCAACATTGGCTTTGTGAGAGCTTACCAGAACGACGATCTACTCCCCCTGGCAGAACTGAATTCCGGATTCGAGCGGCCCAAATCTGGCCAATCCCTGACCATAGCTTACTTCCAGGCTGGATGGATCTGCGAATTTCTGGCTTCACGCTATGGGTTTGAGGCAATCACAGCCATGCTGGTAGCCTTTGGAGAAGAACACTCCACGGAGGAAGTTTTCCAACAAGTCCTGAGCACCTCGGTGGAAGAGATTGATCGGCAGTTCCGCCAAGAAATGGATGAAACTCTGAAACCGCTCTTGGAACCGCTTCAGGCTCCCGAAGAGGTCTCCTTTGTGAACCTGCTTCTCGGTGAAAACGGAGAGGACCTGGAAGGCAAGGAAGGCTCGGAGGAAGTTCTAGAAGACGATTTGGACAGCTTGCTGAACGCCTGGGAAGCTTTTCCTGAAAATTATTTTCTCAATCACCGCCTGGGAACAAGACTGAACTCTGCCGGTCGCTTCCAGGAGGCGATTCCTTATTTGGAAAAGGCCCTGGAGATATTCCCCACTCAGGCAGGAAGAGGAAGTCCTTATCAGCTGCTTTCGGAAATCTATGAAGAGACGGGCCAGTCCGACAAGGCCCTTGAAATACGCCAGCGCTGGTGGCGGGCTGCACCTCTGTTCACTGAGAATGCTCACCAGGTGGCGAGTCTGCTTTCCGACAGGAATCGACCACAGGAGGCAGCAAAATACCTGGAAGAAGTCATGTATGTGGATCCTTTTCAATCCGAAACGCATCTCAGGCTGGGAGATCTCTATTTACAGTCCAGTGAGATGGAAAAGGCGGTGCGAGAATTTACAGTGTTTTTAAGTCTCAGTACTGTTGACGCAGCGGCGGCCCACTATAAGCTGGCCCAGGCCCTCTTTCAATCGGGAGACAGGACAGGCGCCCGCCAGCACGTGCTGTTATCCTTGGAGATTGCACCGGCCTACCAGGAGGCACAAAAGCTACTCTTGCAGCTGGTTCGAAGATGAAACGAACATTTGGTTTGGCGCTGGCTCTCCTGATTCTCTCGAGTTCACTGGTACCCGTCCTGAGTGTGGACGAAGTGGATCCTGCCAGAGACTCCGGCGATGTCAACCTCTTTCAATTCGTGCGTATCCGTTACAACGGTTATGTGGATTTTCTGGGAATGGGGAACTTCGGCCCCCCTCCCTGGATGCATGATTACCCCCGCGCAGAAAGGAACTTTTTGAAGATTCTGCTGGAAGTCACATCCATACAGACAACGCCGGACTCCTATCTGATCCTGGATCTTGACGATCCTGAGATCATGAATTACCCCAGTCTCTATGTCAGTGAGCCCGGGTATTGGAACATCACGGACGAGGAAGCTGCCAACCTTCGAGAATACCTCTCTCGAGGAGGCTTTATGATTTTTGATGATTTTCGGGGCACCCAGGAATGGGAAAACCTGACCACGGCCATGAAGAAGGTCCTTCCCGAGCGAAGCTTTCAAGAGCTTACCCTGGATGATCCCGTTTTTCACTGCTTCTACGATATCGAGACACTGGACATGATTCCGCCTTACAATGTCCCCGGCAGGCCCATGTTTTACGGCATGTTCGATGACAAGAAGCGGCTTCTGGCTGTGGCCAACTATAATAACGACATCGGGGACTACTGGGAATGGGCAGACGAGTCACTTACTCCGGTCAGCCTGTCCAATGAAGCTTTCAAACTTGGAGTAAATTACATCATCTATGCTCTAACCCACTGAGCGCAGAAAGCGCGCTTACGTAGATCGCAAGAAAGAGAGAAAAATGGAAGAGGTAACTCAAGCCGAGGAAACTGGCCTAGAGCAACTGGTCGAGGAAATGCAGGATTCGCAGAAGAAAATCCTTCAGGAACTGCGAAAAGTCATCGTTGGTCAGGACGAAGTGATCGAACAGGTTCTGATCTCACTTTATGTGGGTGGACATTGTCTCATTACGGGACTCCCAGGACTGGCCAAGACGCTCCTGGTCCACAGTGTAGCGCAAACACTGGGGCTGACCTTCAAGCGTATTCAATTCACTCCTGATCTCATGCCAACCGACATTACCGGAACCGAGATTATCGAAGAAGACCCGGCGACGGGTCACCGCCGTTTGGAATTTGTTCCTGGTCCTATTTTTGCCAACGTCGTTCTGGCCGATGAAATCAATCGTACGCCTCCCAAGACTCAGGCAGCTTTGCTGGAAGCGATGCAGGAACGAGAAGTCACCACTCGGGGAATCACCTACAATCTGGACCTTCCCTTCTTCGTTCTGGCCACCCAGAACCCCATTGAACTGGAGGGAACTTATCCACTGCCTGAAGCCCAACTCGACCGGTTCATGTTCAACATCATGATTGATTATCTCCCCGCTGCAGAGGAGGTGGAGGTGGTGAAGAGGACCACGGGTGAACCGCCGGAGGGCATTACCCAGGTGGTATCGGGCAAAGAAATTTTGCGCTATCAGGAACTTGTGAAAAAGATTCCAGCCAATGAAGAGATCGTGAAATACGCAGTCCAACTCACGGGCGGTACTCGCCCCGGCGATGATTCACAGCATGATTTCATCAACGAGTGGGTGAGATACGGGGCCAGTCTGCGCGCCTCTCAATACATGGTGTGGGGAGGGAAAGCGCGAGCCCTCCTGAAGGGACGCTTCACCGTTTCCACTGAGGACATCCGCGCCCTGGCCAAGCCCGTGATGCGCCATCGCATCCTGACCAACTTTCATGCCGAATCGGAAAGCATCCAGCCAGACGACATCATCGAACGACTGCTGAAAGCCGTTCCGCCCCCCCAATCAGGACTGTGAGATGATCAGGACTTCAGTTTCAAACAGATTCATCGATCCCCACGTGCTGTCCAGCATCAGAGACCTTCAGCTGGTCGCCAAAACCGTAGTGGAAGGATTCCTGACCGGCTTGCATCGCTCCCCTTACCATGGCTTTAGTCTGGACTTTGCCGAATATAGAGAATACGCACCGGGTGACGACCCTCGACGAGTGGACTGGATGGTTTATGGCAGAACTGACCGCCTTTACGTCAAGAAATACGAGGGGGACACCAACGCTCAGCTGTACATCTTGCTTGATGTCAGCAAAAGCATGGGCTTCAGCAGTCAAAAGGTGTCCAAGTTCGACTATGCCCGCTACCTGGCTGCCTCGCTGGCCTACCTTGCGATGCGACAAAACGATGCAGCGGGCCTGATTTCATTCGACCGGGATGTGGTCGACCAAGTTCCGCCGCGCACAAGGCGGGGGCACTTTTTTACCCTTTTGAGTCACCTGGAGCATCTCCAGCTGACCGGCAAAACGGACATCAGTGCTGCCATTGAAAAAATTGTCCACCTGATCCGGAGAAGGGCGGTGGTGGTTATCATCAGCGATTTCTATCAGGATCTCGAAAAGATGGCTAAAACCCTGCGTTTTTTTCACCATCGCGGCAATGATCTCATTCTCTTTCACGTGCTTGACCCGGTAGAATTGGAAATGCCGTTTGAGGATATCTCCACTTTAGAGGACATGGAAACTCAGGACCATCTGTCCTATGTGCCGGAACATTCTCGCACCGCTTACTTCGATCTGCTCAAAGAACATATCGAGGGGCTGCGAAAGGAATGTCGCAACATTCAAATTGATTACGAGCTTCTGAACACGGAGAAACCCCTGGACCAGGCACTACATCGATATCTGTCAGTCCGGGAAAAACGGTACTGAGCGTTATGCTGTTTTTAACTCCACTGTTTTTGATCGGTGGGCTGGCGATTGGGGTCCCCATCTACTTACATCTGGTTCACCGGGAAAGAACCAAACGCACTCCTTTTGCCTCCCTCATGTTCATACGCAAGATTCCCTTCAAGGAAATGCGACGACGACGTCTGACTCACCTTTTTTTGCTTTTCCTGCGCTGCCTCGGCATTCTCCTTTTAGTTCTTGCCTTTGGGCGCCCGGTGGTCACTGGAATGTGGCTGAATCAGGTTAATCCTCTGCTGGCCCGCTCTGTTGTGATTCTCCTCGATCACTCTCTCAGCATGACTCCCCAGCCCATTTGGGATGCGGCGCTGCAGGCGGCCGAGGAAAAGATCCAATCTCTGAGCCAGGCCGACGAGGCCTTGATTGTCCAGTTTGGTGAGGCAGCTGAGGTCCTTTCCCAGTGGGAGGAATCTCCCCAGCAGCTGCGAGAAATTTTAGGGCGCACCCAA
This sequence comes from Acidobacteriota bacterium, assembly GCA_963663035.1. GTDB lineage: Bacteria > Acidobacteriota > UBA6911 > RPQK01 > JADFOI01 > JADFOI01. The sequence goes on along the minus strand of OY760074.1, from coordinate 3,327,315 downwards.
CCCTCCTTTGAAGCGACCTCCTACGTAGAAGCCTTACGGGTTGCTGTGGATCAGCTCGAGGGAGCCCGAAACACCAAGAAGGAAATTTACCTGATCACAGATTTGCAGCATGCCGGAATGGAAGCTGCAGCTGGCTGGAGAGTCCCGGTTGAGGTTTCTGTTGAGATCGAGAATGTGGGCCGTGAGATTCCCAATCTCTTCGTTGAAGAGGCTCGCGTGGAGAGGGAAGTTTTTACGAACCAGTACCCCCATGTGATCCTGGCTCGCGTGAGTGGTAATCCGGCGCAGCCCGTAGAGGGCGAAGCACAGCTTTTTCTGGAAGGGAACCTGATCGATCGAACCGCCTTTAAGATGGAAAGCGAAGGTGCAGTAAATGTGACCTTTAAACCCTTCGAGTTGGAGGAGGGCGTCTCGCGGGGAAAAATCGTCATCGAACCAACCGATGAGCTGGCTGCCGACAACGCTTATTACTTTGTGGTGGAAAAACAAGAACCTCGCCGCATCCTGGTTCTTCAGGATAAAGACACCTCCTCGGCATTCTATCTTGAGAGTGCTCTTTCCGCTGGCGAGAACCTGCCCTTTGCCGTGGAGATATCCGATTCACCCGGCCCCAGCGAGATCAATGCCTCAGACACTCCTCTGGTGGTGCTCAATGACCTGCGTCAACCGCCCAGACTCTCCCTCCTGCAGTCCTACGTTGAAAGCGGGGGAGGTCTGATCGTGGTTCTCAGCAACAGCGTTCTGGGAGAGACTTACAATCGCCAATGGCCCGAACTGCTTCCTGTGGAGTTACTGGAGCGGAACTTTGTTCGCAAGCAAACCAAACCTTTTACCTCCATCACCCAGGTCAACTGGGAGCATCCCATCTTCTGGATTTTCCAGGATGTGCACAAAGCAGCCATTGCCAGCACCCAGTTCTACAGCTATTGGCAACTGCTGCCCAAACCGGAAGCCACGGTCTTGGCTCGCTTTAGCGAAGGGGATCCGGCTCTGGTTGAACAATCGGTCGGAAAAGGCCGGGTCTTGGTCTTTGCTTCTTCACTGGATCCGATCTGGACAGATTTTCCACTACGCAGTGCCTATGTCCCGTTCTGGTACCGCATGGCTCAATATGCAGGCCGTTGGCAGACAACCCCGGCAGCACTTCGGATCAATCAAGTTTTATCCGTTGAAGACTCACTCGATGACTCTTCTGAGGGAACCTCAGGAGCCTGGACCCTGCTCGATCCACGAGGTCAACGGGTCCTTGGGCTGAGCGATGAAAAGCCCGGCTTTATTCAATTAAAGATGCCCGGGCACTACGAAGTTCGGAGCAACAAAGGGACCGACTGGGTTGCCGTCAATACTCCACCCGAGGAGTCTGACCTGAGTGCTGTGGCAGTGGAGGAATTTCAGGCGGTTTTCGTTCCCCGTGAAGCACGCGTGGAAACTGAAGTCAGCCCGCAGCAATCGGTCCTGGAGAAGGACAGGCAGCAGTCGCTGTGGTGGCTTTTCCTGCTGGTGGGCGTGGCCGTCTTCATGGCTGAGTGGCTGGTGGCCAATCGGACCCGTCCAGCAAGTGGTTTACAACAGGAATCCACATTGTGAGAAGCAGAGGGAAAATAGTAATATGGGAAGAGTTCAATCCATTTCAAGGTAAAAGGCAAAGAGACCATGAAAAACAGCATCACACAGACCATTAGCCGGGCCAGGAGAAAACTCCAACTGGAGCGTCTCGTCAAGGGAGCCGCCATCCTGATCGCCTTTCTCCTGGTGGGTTCCTTCCTTTCCACTTTTCTTATGGCCCGCTATAACTTCTCTGACGATGCGCTGTGGTGGAGCCGTCTGGTTGGGATCCTGGGCTCACTGTTGCTGTTCGGCTACTACATTTTCCGGCCTCTCTGGTACTCACCCTCAACGGGACAGGTCGCTCGTTTCCTGGAGGAACGGTATCCACAACTGGAAGAACGAGTGTCGACTGCCGTAGAACTTAAGAACACCGCTTCCAAGGTCCATCCGGAGCTTCAAAGACTGATTCGAGGCGACGCGCGAAAGCAGCTGGCTAAAATCTCTCAACCGGGCCTCTATTACCGGCAAAAGAGCCTTGTCTCCCTGGTGGCTCTATTCTCTTCTCTGGCGATTTTTACTTTGCTCTTTCTCATGGGTCCCGAGGTTTATCCTTACAGCCTGAACAAATTATTGCTCTGGTATGATGACTCGCAAGCTCCCATCTATTCCATTGAGGTCACTCCGGGCAACGTCACGGTGGGAAAACGTTCCGACCAGAAAATTCGAGCCACCCTGAAGGGCTTCGATTCAGAGACAGCGCAGCTGATGGTCCGCTATGAGAATCAGCCCCAATGGGAAGAGACCACCATGCGCCCAGATCTCCAGGGTGGGGATTTCGTTTTTATCTTTTTTGATATTCGGGATCCCATCGACTATTACGTTACCGCCGACGGAATCCAATCAGAAACGTACACCCTTGAGGTTTCAGAGATTCCCCGTGTTGAATCCCTGACAGTGGTACTTCAATTCCCAGGCTACACCGGTCTGGAGAACCTGACATTGGAGGATGAGGGTGACATCCGGGCACTGGTGGGAACCCAGGCTGAGCTTTTCATCCGAGTCGATCAGCCCGTTCAGGCCGGAAAGATCAACCTGGAACAGGGAGGAGAAGTCTCCCTGGAGCTTCTGGCACCTCAGGAGCTGCGTGGGGTATTCGAGATCAGCGAAGACGACTACTATCGGTTCCACCTTCAGGACCAGGAGGATTTTTGGAATCCGGCTTCTGATGAGTATCTGATCCAAGCCCTCGAGGATCAACCTCCCATATTGAGCTTTATCCGCCCCGGTCGCGATCAGAAAGTGACCAATATCGAGGAGATCTTCGCCCAGATCAAGGCTGAGGATGACTACGGGATCGACGGGCTGGCGCTGCGTTTTTCCTTGAATGGAGACCCCGAGCAGGAAGCTCAGCTGGACTACCCCCAGGGCTCGAGGTCCTTCTCGACCTCCCACACTTTTTATCTGGAAGAGTTTAATCTGGAGCCCGGAGATTTCGTCTCCTACTACGCAGAGGCCCGAGACTCCGTTTCCACCTCGGCCACCGACATCTACTTTTTCGAAGTCGAGCCTTTCGATCGGGAATATTACCAATCTCAGCAGTCGGGAGGAGCGGGAGGCGGGGGCGGCCAGCAGGAGAACATTGACTTCGCGAAACGGCAAAAGGAACTCATCGCCGCCACTTTTAAGCTGGAACGAGACCGCGAACGTTATGAGGAGAGTGAACTTGACGAGGACAGCCAGACTTTGGCTCTGGTTCAACAACGGCTTCAGGGCGAGGTCGAAACCGTAATAGAGCGGATGGAGCGCCGCAGCGCCGCGGTGACGGATCCCCGCTTTCAGAAGATGTCCGAGCACCTGAAAGAGGCCATCACTCACATGGAACCGGCACACCACCATCTGAGTGAGCTTCAGACCAAGGAAGCTCTACCGGAAGAGCAAAAATCGTTACAGCAGCTGCTGCATGCCGAGGCTCTTTTTAAGGAAATCCAGGTTGCTTTCTCCCAGAACCAGGGCGGAGGAGGGGCTTCAGCCCAGGATCTGGCGGACCTGGTTGATCTCGAATTGGACAGGACCAAGAACCAGTATGAGACCCTGCAGCAGAATCGCGAGACCGATCGCGAGCAGGCCCTGGATGAGGCCCTGGAAAAACTCAAGGAGTTGGCCAGGCGCCAGGAGCAGCTTGTGGAACGACACCGTCAGCAGGCCATGCAAGGATCCTCCGGCTCCAATATGTCTCAACAGGAATTGATCGAAGAGGCAGAGCGGGTAGCCCGCGAACTGGAGCGCCTGTCACGCCAGCAGCAGGATCCCCAGCTACAGAATATCAGCCGCAGTTTGAGGCAGGCTGTGCGCGATATGCGTCAAGCCCAGTCCAGTGGTGAGAACAACCAGGAGGCCCAGATGCGTGCTCAGCAAGCCTTGGAGCGGCTTCAGGAGGCCCGCGAGGGTCTGGGACAACAGCGCCGCGAGCAGCTCGCTGACGATCTAGAGCAACTCAAGGAGCAGTCTGAGCGCCTGGTGGAAGGGCAAAGGGAAGTGCTGGATCAGGTTGAGGATCTCAACGAGGCCGTCCGCTCGGGAAGGCTCGACGAGAGTTCTATCCAGCAGCTCCGAAGTGTGCTGCGCGACAAGACCGAGTTGCAGGAAGATCTTCAGCAGCTGGAAGGAAACCTCCATGAAGGTGCTCGGAAAATGGAGTCCAACCAAACTGAAGCCTCGCGCAAACTCAAGCAAGCGGCACTCGACATTCGAGATCAACGGATCCCGGAAAAGATGGAAGACGGTACCAACCTTCTGGCGCGCGGCTGGACAGACATGGCCCAGGAGCGTGAGCGGGGAATCATGGGGGATCTGGAGCAATTGGCCAACATGATTCGAGAGGCCGAGAGAGCTTTGGGCTCGGGCACTGAAGAAACTCCACGGGAACGATTGCAGCGCGCTCTGAATCAGGTTGGATCCCTGGTGGAAAATCTCGAGTCCCTGGAAGACCGCGCCTCGGGTAACGGTCAGGAAAGCCAGGATCAGGAGCAACAGCAAGGCCAGCAGGAAGGACAGCAACCGGGAGAACAGCAGGGACAGCAGGGCTCGGAGTCGGCCCAGGGCGGGCAATCTCCCAGCGGTGTCTCTCGTCAAGCGGGAAGGAATCCCAACGCTACCGGAGTCGATCCCCGCCAAGTGGGACGGGAGTGGCGCGAGCGCCTGCAGGATGCCGAGGACTTACGCGGCCTGATGGAGGGGCGTCCCGAGTTGGGAAGGGACGTCGCAAGTATGATCCGGAGAATGCGTCAGCTGGATGCCGAGCGCCTCTTCACTGACGCGGAAGAACTGGCCCACCTGAAATCTCAGGTTATCGACGGCTTTCGCCAGCTGGAACTGGAGATCAACAGAACCTTGGATGAGGAAGTTGAGAACCTGCTGAGGCTGGTGGATAGAGATGAAGTGCCGCCCGAGTTTCGCCAGCGAGTGGAAGAGTACTACCGTTCCCTGGCCAACAGAAGAGATCCCGACTGAGTTCGTGCTTTCGACCTCCGCTCCCCTGGCCCCCTTGAATTCATCGGGTTATACTGCCTTCACGCGCCGGAGTGGCGGAATTGGCAGACGCACCAGACTCAAAATCTGGCGAGGGGTGACTCTCGTGGGGGTTCGACTCCCCCCTCCGGCACCATGTTTTCCCGCCAGAGTCCTCTGTCTCTTTTGACAATCCGAGAAAGCTCATTCGACTGTCTCCCTCAGCCGTATTTGGCTGAACCCCTTGAACCCGTTGGGTTTCAAGGGTGCTCTCCAGACAGGAGATCTAGTGCGGCATTTTAAGTCTCTGAAAAAAACACTTATTGGGAAAGTGTGCCCAGACTGTGCCCACTATTGAGCTCAATTGACCTGTTCTAATTCCTGAAATCAAACCATTTCTGCTCAGAACTGTGTGCGTACTGCAGCCCGGGGAGCGGTTGGAGCGTTCCCTCGTGAGGGTGCGGATTCCCCACCGGGCACAATAGAATCAGTAAATTACGAGAATCCAATCTACCCTGAGAGGGCCAAAAACGGCCTCCATTTAATGAATATCTAATGACTCGGAGAAATTTCCAATACGGGCTTAGGAGAACCCGTTTTTCGAAATGGGTCGTAGGTCAGAAGGGAGGCAGATATCCGGTGCGGCTAAGTCCGGCCGACCACAGGGCGCTCGGCAACGGGGCCCGCCGGTGTGGCCTCGATCCCAATAGCGGGCGAGGGGACACCACTAGCCTGATTCACCGACCCGTCAGCAGGAGAGGTCTCGCGCTGCTTGCGCCGGTGCCGGCGATGAGTCGCGAAACCCTCTCCCACCAGACGCAGAAGGCTTCGGCCGTTGCTGAAAAACAACCCCAGCCATTGCCTCAAGGTCATCTGAGGGAAATAGATGCCGCGAAAAGCCAGCCGCGTGAAAAAGAGGACGGCACGCTCGTTAAAGGGGCGTCCTTCGAGTTTCTTCAGATCCGAGGCAATGGCTTCGGGGCTGTAGCAGCGGCTCCAGGCCTGCCGTACCTCCTGCTCGGCCTGCTCGATACTGATATGCTCCGGTGTGAAGGCCATCTGGAAAGGCCGAAAGTCCAGCCAGTGCTTGGGGCGCGTGAGGCGCTTATTCTCGAGGAGACGATCATAGAGGGGGGTGGCAGGGTAAGGGGTGAGAAGTCCAAAGACAGGGAGGCCGGGAGGCCATGACTCAATCGCTTCAAGGGTTTTGTCGGCTACTCCGGGTCGATCTCCGTCCATTCCGAAGATGAAAGAGGTGATGGCGTAGACACCCCGTTTGGCCAGCCGATCAAGAACGGCTTGGTATTGCTGGGGATCATTGAAGCCCTTGTTCACTTCCTTCAGACTCGCGGGATCGATCGACTCCAGCCCCATAAAAATCCAACGCCCCCCGCTCTGGGCAATCAGATCAACCAGTTCCTCATCCCGCAGCAGGTTCATGCTGATCTGAGCCACCCAAGGTAGCGTGGCATTCTGGGCAATCATGTCCCGCAGCAGCGATTTGGTTCGCTTGATGTTGATGGCAAAGTTGTCGTCGATAAAAAAGACACCCACCTTGCCTTTCTCGGAAGCGGCCCGCGCTTTGAGGCGCAGAAGTTCATTGATGACGCTTTCGTTGCTGCGAAAGCGGATCGACTTGCCAAAGAACCCTGTGACCGTGCAAAAATCGCAGCCATAAGGGCACCCGCGGCCCGACTCGACGGGAAGGATGTAGAGACTATTCCAGTCCATGCCGACCCGTCTCAGGAGGTATCTTCCCCAGGCCGGGACCTTCCCTAGCAGGTCGAACTGCCTCAGATCGATCTCTTCCCAGGGGATCTCCGGGTAGTTCTCCAGCGAGGGCCTCATGTCCTTGCCCGACTCGTCGGTGTGGCGATAGACTTCCCGGAGTTGACCTCGCTCTGCATCTCGCACGATGTCTGCCCAGATGTCGTCAACCTCACCCAAAGCGACGGCGTCGGCGTGGCGAGGTTCCTCTTCTCGTCCGATCGGCTCGTCGGGCACCTCGCTGACGTGGGGCCCTCCCATCACCACCAAAGCACCGGCGGCGCGGATGGCATCTGCCATCCGGTAGGCGCTGGCAGCCATTCGCGTCATGGCTCCGATGCCCACCAGTTGGATTTCTTTTTCTCGAATGAACTGCGCCATCTCTTGCTCACTGATGGGCTGGGCATTCCCATCGATCAGGAACACCTGATGCTGCCGTGGAGTCAGGGCTTTGAGAACAAACATCCAGAGATGGGGCATGTAGTTCCGCGTCATCTGGTTGTCGGGGTTATAGAGCAAAATATTCATAGGGGTTGGAGTCCCTCCAATTCCGTTCCGAAATTACAACAAGGACAATACTACGTTACAGGGGTGTCCACAAGCATCGTCTTCTGCAGACCACGCGTCAGCGCAAATACTCGACTTTTGCGTTCTATGGTGAGGCGGAGTTTTGGCGGGCCTACACTTTGTAACCTAATGAATGAACCCTGTCTAACCAAGACAGTGCGCCCGTTTTTCGCCCGCTTCAAAGCTCAATCTTTCGTAACCTTTCACTTTTCTGGACTGGTGACAAATCCGGGAACTGGTTGATAAATATCAGCTTTTCGTCACAAATCGAGTGAATTTAGCTCAGACTCAAAATCTGGCGAGGGGTGACTCTCGTGGGGGTTCGACTCCCCCCTCCGGCACCATTTTTTCCCGCCAGAAAAGTCCTCTCTCTTTTTCAGACTCGAGAAAGCTGACTCCCCTGTCTCCGTCTCCCACATCGGCTGAAACCCGCTTATTCCTTGGGTTTCAGCGGGTGCCTCTGCAGACCGCAGATCTAGTGCGGTATTTTAACCTATTGATAGAGTGTTAGTTAGATAGATCCCATCCGGGATCCTGTAAATGGTTGGAAATAAAAGGGTAAGTACGCGTTTTCGAGCCTTGATTTCGTCGGGGTCGTTTGATAAGTCATTTGGTATAAACCAATAAAAAAAACGACTTAAAACAAAACCAGGAGCCCGAAAATGCGTAAGAACCGAGAAAATCAACTCCCTCTTTCCCCTTCTTGGCCCGATCATCGCCTGGCCCGGGAACTGGAATCGATCTCCAAGATCCTGGATCAAAATCCATCGATCTCCGATCTCGTTCTACACGATCTGTGTGACAAAATCAGCTCCAAGAAGGGAGCCCGGGGCATGACGGCTGAGCAAGTCCTGCGTTGTGCTCTGATCAAACAAACCCACCAGTTCAGTTATGAAAAGCTGGCTTTTCACCTGGTCGACTCGCAGAGCTTTCGGACTTTCTGCCGGCTGCCCTTTGGGTTCACCCCCAGCAAATCCACCTTGCAGGAGAACATCTCGCGGATTGAAGCCTCCACTGGGCAGGCCGTCAATCGGGTGCTGGTCAGTTGGGCTGATAAGACAAGGTTTGGAAAAAGGGCGTAAGATTCGAGGGGATGCCACCGGAGTCCAAAGCAACATCCGCTATCCGCTCGATAGCCAGTTGCTTTACAATTCGATTCGGGTCGTGACCCGCCTTTTAAAGCAGTTGAACCCGTCTGAGTCCCTCTCTTTTGTGGATCATTCCAGACATGCCAAAAAACGTTGTTTGAACATCTGAAATAGTCGGGGCGAGAAGCGCAAAAAGCATTATCGGGATCTCTTGAAGATCGCTGGCTGGACCCTTGGTTACGGCACCCGGGCACTGGAGCAGGCACCGCAGTGGCAGGACCCCATCAGCCCAGTCCTGGCGCCGGTGCGTTGGCCCACCATCTGGATCTGCTGGGACGAGTGATCCAACAAACTCACCGTCGGGTGATCCTGGGCCAGAAGGTCCCGGCTACCGAAAAGATCGTCTCCATCTTTGAAGAACACACCGACATTATCGAAAAAGGCGCACGCGAGAGCCTCTTTGGCCATAAGCTCTATCCGACCGCTGGCAAGTCCTCGCTGATCCTGGATGCTCTTTTGCTCAGAGGCAATCCAGCCGACAGCCAACAGCTCGAGCCCCTGCTGGAGCGTCAGTGCGACTTGTACGGGCGTTACCCTCGCCAGGCCAGTTTGGATGGCGGCTTTGCTTCTTCGGGCAATCTCAAATGGGCCAAAAAGCAAGGCGTCAAGGACGTGGCCTTTGCCAAGAAATTAGGATCGAAAATCCAGGACCTGGTCCGATCCAGTTGGGTCTACAAACAGCTGAGGTGATTCCGAGCCGGCATTGAAGGTTGCATCTCCATGGCCAAGCGGGTCTTTGGTCTCACTTTCAGCGCTACGCGCACCTTTCGGTCCTGAGCTACAACCTGCTCGTGCTGGCACGACTCCTTTCATAACTTCTTCCTTCCTCTCGGACTCAGCCAAGTCAGGGAGAGGTGTCGGCTGCACATGCCCAAGCCCGAGCCTTGACCTGTTCAGATCTCGTACTGCCTTACATTCCCTGCAATGGAGTAGAATGTGCGTTATGAAGCCCATTGTCTTCCGAAATTACGGCGGGATCCACCAACTGCGCATCGAGAGCGCGGAGGATCTTGCCTTCATCCACCAGCTCCACCCAGCTCGCTGGGCCGCCACCAGCGTGCAGATCGAAAGCCTACAGTGCGATCCCGCGTTCCTCAAGTACTTGAATCAGGACGGTAGCGGGACCATCCGTGCCGAGCATTTGCGGGCGGCAGTGAGATGGATGTTCCGTATGATAGCGAAAGGCGACCGAATGGCCGATTCCTCAGACGTCCTTCGCCTCGCGGACCTGGATACCAGCCACGAGGAGGGCCGGAAGCTCAAGGAAGCCGCGATCCATATCCTGGGACAACTGAAGGTCAAGAACTTGGACGAGATAAGCCTGGAACAGGTGCGCATCTTTCGGAATACGTACGGGATGACCCCTCCCAACGGCGACGGGGTACTCCCCCCCCAGCACGTTTCGGATCCGGCTGCGGCACAGTTGGCAAGTGACGTACTCGAGCAGGTGGGCAGTACCAAGGATATGAGCGGCGCAGACGGCATCAACGAAGGTCACCTGTGCCAATTCCTGGATGGTGTGAGGAATTACCTGGCCTGGAAGGCACTCGCCGAAGATGACGGCGCGGCAGGGATTCTGCCCTGGGGCGACGACACGGCGGCCGCCGTGAAGCTCACGTCTGAACTCGATGCCAAGATCGAACAGTTCTTCTGGCAGTGCGACCTGGTAAAGCTCGATGCCCGCACCGCCGAACGGATCAGCCTGAGTCAACAAGATCTCCAAAACCTGGACGGCTCCGACCTCGGGGCCATGGAAAAACAGCTCGCGCAAGCGCCACTGCAAACGCCTAATGCTGAAGGTGTATTGAACTTGCAGGGCCCCATCAATCCGTACTACCAGGATCAGATGGACGAACTACAAGACCGGGTCCTTGCCCGTGCCCAGCCGGACTCCCACGAATCTCTCACGCGGATCGGCTGGCAGCAGGTCAAGACCATCTTCGAGCCCTATTGTGCGTGGAAGGCGGAGAAGCCATCGGATGGCGTCAGTGAGTTGAGTGAGACCACGCTGAAAGAATACTTAGATGGTCCGGCTCAGAAAAGACTTCTCCAGCTCCTACTGGAGGATCTGGCGGTAAAGGATGAGGTGAAGCAAGTGACTGACCTGGAGAAGCTCATCCTGTACCAGCGCTGGCTCCTGGAACTGGCCAACAACTTTGTAAGTTTCTCGGCGCTGTACGACCCCAGTCGCCGTGCCCTGTTTGAATTAGGCGACCTGATCATTGACGGCCGCGAACTTGCCTTTACAGTGAAGGTCCGAAACCGCGCCGAGCACAAGAAGATCGCCCAGACCAGCAAGATGTTTCTGGTGTACGCCGAGATCACCATGCCCCAGGAGCAGGGGCGGAGTTTCGAGATTGCCGCCGCCCTCACGGCTGGCGGCCAGGGGGCCCTCGAAATTGGCAAGCGCGGTATCTTCTATGATCTGCAGGGCAAGGAGTGGGACGCACGAGTAGTGGATATGGTCGAGAATCCCATCAGCCTGTGGGAGGCGATCAAGTCGCCTTTTGTGAAAGCAAAAAAGCTATTCTCCGAGAAGGTTGAAGCCTTTGCAGGCACCCGGGCCGGGTCTCTGGAAAAGGCCACCACCGAGATCACAACGAAGATGGAAAAAGGCGAGTCGCTCCAGCAGCCTACCCAGGTGCCATCGGCGGGAGCGGCACCCCCTTCCAGCCCTGGCATGCGCGACCTGCTGCTGGGTGGCGGCATTGCCTTCGCCGCTGTCGGTTCCTCGCTGGTCTACCTGATCAAGACACTTTCGCAGATCAGCTTTCTGAAAGCCGGCATTGCCTTGGTGAGCCTGGTGCTGGTGGTGGCCCTGTTCAGTGCACTTTCGGGTTGGAACAAGCTGCGCAAGCGGGACATGAGCGCTCTGTTGGAGGCGTGCGGCTGGGCGGTGAATTTCCGCATGTACATGACGCGACGGCTCGGCTATCTCTTCAGCCACACGCCCCACTTGCCAGAAGGGGCACGCAAGGAACGCCGCGACCTGGTCACCCTCTTTCTACGTCAAACCGGATACGGCGTGTTTCGTTGGACTCGTGTCGGCCTGGTTGCCCTGCTGGCCGCTCTGCTCACTGTCGCGCTCCTGAGCGCCCTTTTTTGGAACCAGATCAAGGCCATTCTGCAGGCATGGCTGAGCGGTTAGCGGGAAGTAGCACACTCGAATTTTGAAATTGTTGTATCCAAGTTCAAGCGCATTCCTCCAAGAATCGTGTGCGGACTGCAAATCCCCAATCCGGTTAACCCGAGTCTGATACCTGACTCAGTTTCTAGGTTGATTACACTACTTACACTTTCAGTCTCATAACAAGGCTAGAAGTTCAGCGGAGATTTCTGGATACTTTTGATTTGTCTGCTGATTGTGTTGCTCGATAAGACGTCTCCTCAATTCTTCTGGGTCCCTATCCTCTTCCTCTTCTTCTTCCTTCTTTCCACCAAGGAAAATTCTTCTGCCAATCGCTTCTCATGATCTTTCTCATCATAACTCAGCCCAGCATCAAGGCTATTCTCTCGCAAGAAATTGACCTTACACCCTAAAACGAGTCCAGGTTGCATGTTAGGCTTTTCGATTTAAAAATGAGGCAAGACATGACAAGGAAGCGGTTTGTGCCCGCCGCCCGTTTTTCGCCCGCTTCAAACCTCAATCTTTCGTAATGTTTCACTTATTTGGATTGGCGAAGAATCCTGGAACTGGTTGATAAATATAAGCTTTTCTTCACAAATCGAGTGGAACTCACTCAGACTCAAAATCTGGCGAGGGGTGACTCTCGTGGGGGTTCGACTCCCCCCCCTCCGGCACCATGGTTTTCACTCCAGAAAAGTCTTCTCTCTTTTTCAGACTCGAGAAAGCTGACTCCCCTGTCTCCGTCTCCCACATCGGCTGAAACCCGTTTATTCCTTGGGTTTCAGCTGGTGCTCTCCAGACAGGAGATCTAGTGCGGCATTTCAACCTATTGATAAAACGTAAGTTAGTTGGGTGATGTGCCCAGACTGTGCCCACTATTGAGCACGCCTAATGCTTACAATCAAGCCATCTGGTCAAAAACCAAAAGAGTTCCGTCCCGTCTTACTTTTGTGATCTCCCCTATTTCGGTCTGTTAATCAGAGGACTCCAGTGGTCGCAGTTCGGGAGGAATCACCGGAAAAGCGCTTCCCCCTTGACAGGGCCGTGGTGGCGGGTGAAGATAAGGGCGGTTAAGAACCTCTCTTCTCCCCTGGGGAGACCACAAGAGCTTGCCCCTCTTTTTCCTTTTTAGGCACAGCAACGCAGAAGATACAGAGGCAGCTCAAAACCAGGTGTGTCGAGTCACCAAGTCCGGAACCATAGTCGGTCAGATGAATTGCTTCGACCGCACTGCAACCGGAGTGCGAGTGTGTTTGGAGAACTGAAATGTGGACTTCACTGCTGCACATGATTCGTTCCGGTACCTCCAACACTCGAAGGGTGTTGGAGGTACCGACGGGCACGGGTCTGACACCGCCTGGCAGTTTTAAGCCGGGCCGGGACTCGACCGTTTTCCAAGCAAGCCCATCGCCAGAGATTGTCACTGATACTCCAAAACAGATGCCAGCTGATTGCGCTGGGCTAGCGGTCACGCTTGGGGCGCCACGAACGACTGAGTCGGTGAGTGTGAAGTGTCTCATTATCGCGGCTGGGGAGGGAAGCCGGCTACGGCAGAACGGTAGTTGCAAACCGCTCACCCCCATTTTAGGGGTTCCCTTGATTGAAAGGGTCATCCGCTCAGGGCTGGAGGCCGGAGTGGATGACTTTTATGTAGTTACCGGATACCAGGGGAGGCGTGTTCAAGACTTTCTGAACCGTCTGACCGACCGTCTGGAAGTTCATATCACCCCAATTGTTAACGAGGACTGGAAAAAAGAAAACGGCCTTTCGGTGCTCAAGGCACGGAAGTATCTGCGTGGATCCTTTCTGTTGCTGATGGCGGATCATCTCTTTGATCCAACCATTGCCCGCGAGTTGATGAGGGTTCCTCGAACCGACGGCGAAATCATCCTGGGCGTAGACAGTAATATTGGCAATCCCCTCATCGATATGGAGGATGTCACCCGAGTCAAGACGGAAGGGGACAAGTTACGTGACATCGGTAAGGGCTTGACGGACTTCAATGGCTTTGACACTGGTATTTTCCTCTGCACTCCTTCCATTTTTGATGCGTTGGAGTATTGCGCAAAGGAATACGGCGATACGAGTCTGTCCGCAGCGGTGCGTGTCCTGGCCGGCCAGGATCGGGTTAAAACTGTTGAGGTTAGGGGTTACTTCGTGATTGACGTAGATGATCCCACGGCCTTTAGGCGGGCAGAGAACGCGCTGTTGGCTAATCTGGGGGACAAGCCCAGCGATGGGCCTGTCTCACGTCACGTCAACCGACCGTTGTCGGCAAGGATTTCCCGCCAATTGATGAAGTACCCGATCACCCCCAATCAAATCTCCCTGTTTTCCTTCCTGTGTTCGGTACTGGCCGCTGGTCTGTTTTCTCTGGGGAGTTATGCCATGCTTTTGCTGGGCGGTTTGCTGGTCCAGTTCGCCTCGGTCATCGACGGATGCGATGGGGAAGTAGCGCGGCTCAAGTTCCAAAGCAGCCATTACGGAGGATGGCTCGATGCGGTCCTGGACCGTTATGCCGACGCAGCCCTTCTTTTTGGCCTCACCTGGCACGCCTACGCAAACGATTTGGATAGCCTCATCCTATTGACTGGATTTCTGGCGATTACCGGTTCCTTCATGGTGAGCTATACCGCGGACAAATACGACAAGCGCATGCTCGGCCGTTGGGGCAAGGGACTTCGTGTGGGCCGCGACCTCCGACTCTTGCTGATATTCTTAGGTGCCCTATTCAACCAGCCTTATTTGACGCTCTTTGTGCTTGCCATAGCGATGAACTTTGAAACCATCCGCCGTGTTATCGTTTGCCGCGATCATGGATAGCATAGAATGCGCAAAAGTAAGAACCAAAGCGATTATTGCAGGCTCCGATGTTCCAGAAGACCCTCACCATGCCGAAAATACCCTTGAGTGGCTGTTAAGACTCGCTCCCAAAAGTGACGAAGCATTGCAAATTGCCGCTCTCGCCCATGACATTGAGCGAGCCGTCACAGCCCAAAAGGTACGTCGCTCTCATTATGACAACTATGACGCCTTCAAGGCTGCTCATGCGCGTAATGGGGCTGATATTCTGGGAGCGATCCTGGAAAAGTGCCGTGTAACCAAAGCTACGGCTGACGAGGCTTGCCGGTTGGTGACCCTTCATGAGGTTGGAGGTGATCCGCGTTCTGACCTGCTCAAAGATGCAGATAGTATTTCCTTCTTTGAGGTGAACATGCCTTTGTACTACCAACGCGAAGGCTGCGTGGAAACCAAAAGCCGTTGTACGTGGGGCTATCAACGACTCTCATCACGGGCAAAGGAAATCGTGGGAGGTATGAGATACGACAACGAGGACCTGACACGCCTACTCGGGGAGACAATAGGTGAAGCCTGTCAAAACGATTAATGATGCCCCCGCATTGACTTCACGAATGTGAGCCAAAGCACAGACAGAGTTACCGCCCCAAAGACGCAAGAACGAACACAACAATGTCAATCTTCTCTCTAAAGAGGGTGAATGAGCGTGAATCTATTGGAAATATCCTCCGGCTCAGCTTCGCACCATTGGATGGGTGCTGCGGGCGGCGGTTGGTGCGATCATTGTTCCTGGTAGTGTAAAGGGTGGTCTTGAAAAGCTATGGACTCAATCTTCATTGCCACGCTTCTTTTTATTTTCGTAACGGCCCTGGTAGGGACTTACATCCAGCGACGAAGCCGAGATCTTTGCCTTAACGACTTCACCGGTTTCAACGTGACAATCGAGATGAATGACGGTAAGTGCGTTTGGGGGCGCCTGAATGTTTTTTTCAACAGTGTTGAATTGCTTTATCCGACGCCTCATCAGACTCAGCGGGACATATCGAGACCAGTTTTATTCTGTATCAAAGCGACCTGGCGCGCCTACGGACAATTTACCGTTATCATGACGAGTTGTCCCAAGAGAATCAAAGACGGAGGATTCGAGAAATTGAGCGAGCTGCTCCTCCTAAATTCTGGCGTTCTGTGCGTCGAGGTCTCCGGAGTTTTTTAAATACCTTTCGCGATGCATTGACCCAATCATTTGGCGTGATCGCAGCGAAAACAAAGAGGTCAGTCGAATCACCGGTTTTGCAGTCACAGGATGCCCGTTTGAACCAGATGGGTCAAATGGTGTTGGGAGCAGTGCCAAATGCTTTTGAACCTATTCTTGAGCGTTACATCGGTCATCGAGTGGTAGCCGAAGCATTGCAAGGGGAGACTTCCGTTGAGTATGAAGGCATTCTAAAAGAGTATTCCTCCCAGTGGATTGAGATCTTGGACTCGAGCCTTCGGCAAGAAGAACGATTTAGTTTCGAGGAAGTGGAACGCTTGCGTGTGAATCGGAATTTGGATTTTCTTCTTCACTTTCGCCGGGTTGGTGAGTTCAGGATCTCCTCAACGATTCAAGTCCAGAGTCATGGCTCTTGCCCTGTGCATGTCAAACAACTCGAAGCAGAGGGGTACATCCATCAAGTGGATCAACTTCTTTCGCCGGGAGGTTCGATTGAAATCAACGTAGACGATTTACCCTCTAAGTTATTCTCGGCTTCTTTCCTCTCCAAATTGCCCTATGAAGCGTCTTTAAAAGCGGAGGAACGCTGTGAAGAGAAGGAAAATAGCACGACTAGCAAGCTTCCTCTACCGAAGTTATGGTTGACTATGGAGACTGAGAGAAAAGTTGATATCTGTCTTCCACGCCCACTAGTGGCGGTCCGTCATGGGGGCCAAGATACTGGCTAACGCCACGGAGTGGAAAAAGGAAAAATGTGGCTCCCGCCGCATCATACATGAAGCATGATCGTGGAGGATATTAGTGGCGAGAGCCAGAGCTTACTATTAGATTTCGCACTTTCAGATAAGGTGGAAACGGGTCAGATGAGGGTCTTTTGGCGCTGTGGGTTTGGCACTTCGTGACACCGGCATCTAACTCGCCGTTGCAGCGGACGACCGGCGCGGTTATGGCCAAAAGGGCTTCATGCAGACGCGCCGTTCGCCGCTGAACGGCACTGTTATACCGTCGCTTCAGATTGGTATCCTCCACGCGAGACACTTCCCCCACCTCACTTCTCCGATTTTCTCCAGAATGCGGTAATGGAAAATGGTCGTCCCGAGCATCGGAGCCTCCCTCGGATTGTTCCGAGATGTTAAGTAAGACTTTGGGAGGTTAGAAGGGAATATCAGCTGCTGTATATACGAATCAGAAAGATGGATGGGGGCATTCTGCGTCTTTGGGTGAGGAACCCAACGGTATGGACTCTCCACATTCCTAACGCTTTCCGAATCTTTTCGGTACTAAGCTTGTTGTATCCCTTTACTACCCGATTATTATTGCCCGTTTTTGGCCCGGTTGAAAGCTCAATCTTTCGTCATCTTTCACTTATTTGGATTGGTGAATAATCCGAGAACCTGTTGATAAATATCAGCTTTTCTTCACAAATCGAGTGGATTTAGCTCAAACTCAAAATCTGGTGAGGGGTGACTCTCGTGGGGGTTCGACTCCCCCCTCCGGCACCATCTTTTCCCACAACAGAAGGCTTCTGTTCCCATTTCGTCCCCATCTCCGAGTTTGATGACTTGAGGCTCCAAATTGGCACCTCAAGTCAGTGGGGGATAATTCCTGTAACTCTCGTCGCTTGACGTATTTCTGACAATCTGTGAATCTGACAGTATGATAACTAGGCAAACACCAACCTTAAGGAGGGCATAAACTATGCCTGTTAGTAAGCTAGGTCAACGCCGTCAGGTAGTCATTCCTAAAGACATTTGTGAAGCGCTTAACCTAAAGCAAGGTGATTTCGTTGAGGTCGTCCGGAACGCAAAAAACGGTACTGTTGTCATCAAACCTAAGAAACTTGTAGACCCTGATGACGTTCTCACCGCAAAAGAGGAAGCCATTGTTCGCAAGGCCGAACAAGATATCCAACGGGGTGAGGTTGTGGCTTGGGAAGATGTGAAGACCGAATTAAAGCTCTAACGAAATGACCTGGTCAGTCCAGCTTACCCGTACCGCTGTAAAGCAGTTGCGCAAACTCCCCTGTGACACCCAGCAACGCATTAGCAAGGCCATTGAAACACTCAAGAAAGACCCTTTCGCTGGTGATTCAAAGGCTCTTAAGGGTGCGGGTTGGGAAGGGCGATACCGTAAACGCGTTGGTCGGTATCGCCTTATTTTTGTTCCTCTCTCTGAACCCCCACGTCGTATTATAATCTCTGCTATTCTCTCCGGGAGTGAAAAGACTTACCGTTGAACATCTTCCTTATTTTGTTTGTCGTTCCTCAACCAAGGAAACTTTGACCAGACTCAAGCCGTAGCCTCACAGGATGAAAAGGAAATATCTGGCATTCGATCTTGAAACGGCTAAGGTACTACCCGAGACCACATCTGATCTACTGTCTCACAGACCACTTGGGATCTGCTGTGCAGCTGGGGTAAGAGAAGATCATGCGACACCACTTATTTGGCATGGTCGTTCCAAACTTGGGGAGCCCGCGGAATCTATGAGCCATGAAGAGAGCAAGCGGATGGTGCTCGACTTGGTTAACCTGGTGAACAACGGCTTCACTCTCCTTACCTGGAATGGTCTGAACTTTGACTTCAACATTCTTGCCGAAGAGTCGGGTCTAGTCGAGGAGTGCGCCAGTCTAGCGCTTGGACACGTTGACATTATGTTTCACGCAGTTTGCGTCCTGGGACATTTAGTTAGTCTTGACAAGGCGGCACAGGGAATGGGTATTAAGGGAAAGCATTCAGGGATTAAAGGCTCGAAGGCTCCTATCTTGTGGGCTGAGGGTCGACATTGACCTGCCCCCACGAACGAGTCCACCCTCTATGCTAGACCCGGGACCATTTGAAGTCCACTCCAAGGGATTGGATCCAGTGCCTGCGACCTAGGTAGTTTGGCCTCTGGCGCCGGCGGCCGATAGGCCAAGGCGCTGTGAGGCCGGATCTGATTGTAATCCCTCCGCCAGCGTTCTACCAACACCTTGGCTTCCCCCAGCGTGTCGAAGATCTCCATGTTCAGCAGCTCATCCCGTAGTTTCCCGTTGAAACTCTCAATGTACCCATTCTCCCAGGGGCTGCCCGGCTCGATGTACAAGGTCCTTACCCCAACAGCCTGCAGCCAGTCCCGGACCGCCTGTGCCGTAAACTCCGATCCGTTATCGGACCGGATAAACTCAGGCACTCCCCGATCAACGAATAACTCCGCCAGCCGGTCCAACACGTCTTGGTGATTCATCTGCCGTTTCACATCAATGGCGAGGCACTCTCTGGTGTACTCATCCAGGATCGTCAATAGCCGAAAGGCTCGCCCATCATGGGTCCGTTCATGCACGAAATCATAGCTCCAGACGTGGTTCTTGCGAGCCGCTCGTAACCGAACACAGGAACCGTCATTAAGCCACAGCCTCCTTCGTTTCGGCTGTCTGGACGGGACTTTCAGCCCTTCTTGTCTCCACAGCCTCTCCACCCGCTTAGGATTCACCTTCCACCCTTCCCCATGAAGTATCGCCGTGACCCGCCGGTAGCCATAACGCCCGTATTGCGTAGCCAACTCCACCATCCGGGCCACCAATCGGGCCTCATCATCGGGAATTTGCCTTTCCCTTCGCTGGGTCGATCGAACCTGTCCCAGCACTTGGCAGGCCCGACGTTCGGAGACTCGCTCTGCTCCTAATCGCTCTCGTACCCACATCACCGCTCGTCTCCTGTTCGCCGGGCCTAGAAGTTTCCCGAGGACACTTCCTTCAGGATCTGCTTGTCCAAAGACAGATCCGCCACCAGCTTCTTCAACCGGGTATTCTCCTTCTCCAACACCTTCAACCTCTTGGCCTGGTCCAACCGGAGCCCTCCGTACTCTTTGCGCCACCGGTAGTAGGTCTGCTCGCTCACCCCCATCTGCTTCGACACCTGTCCCACCCTCTGTCCTTGGGCCAGACCCACCTCTGCCTCACGCAGCTTCATGATGATCTGTTCTGCCCTAAACCGCTTCCCTGCCATCCTTGCCTCCTTCCTAAACCGGAAATCCTAACATTCAAACTGGACTCGTTTTAGGGGGCAAGGTCAACATGCTGAGGTGCTCGATTACAACACACGCGATGCAACGGCAACACTTGAGCTCGCAAGACTATGCCAGGATCGTGGTGCTATGAAGTGGGTGACGCGCAGAGGAACACTCTCGCGCATGCCTCTTCCGCAAGGCTGGCTTGTAGTACGCGATGCTCGTTTCCTCCCCGAACCCGACACATCCTGGATGACCCCACCACCAAGGCGTGAGGACTCTTTCCGGTGGCTTCCGAAAACTCGTTCTTCCTATTTATGATTGGCGATAAATCAGGGAAGCGATTGAAAACATTAGCTTTTCTTCACTAGTCGAGTGGACTCACCTTAGTGGCTCACTTCATAAATACGGCGAAGGGTGACTCTCGTGAGGTTTCGACTCCCCCCTCCGGCACCATGTTTCCCTCCAGCCTGGCACAGAGTGCATCAGGTGTGCCTCAAGAAGTCACGAGTCAAACCTTCGAGCAACCTGACAACTTGTCTTCGCGCTCTATCACATCCAAGACGCTCGTGTCAGGAGGGCCTTCGGAAATTACGATCCCGGTAATACTGATAGAATCACTTATTACGGCGCAAATCATTTTTGGCCAAGCTTGGAGATCCACAAGGAGATTCGATGACCGGTCCGAAAAGAAATAACTTACCGCTTCTTCGAATTTTACTGATCGTCTTCTTAGTGCTACTGCTTCAAATTCCAGCTTTGATGATTAGTGGTGTGATCAGCGAACGCGAATCGACCCGCGCGGAGGCAATTGAGGAGGTAACCGGAAAGTGGGGCGGTGAGCAGTCTATCGTTGGCCCTAAACTCATCGTTCCGTATCTCAAGAAATGGATTGAGGAGACATCGACAGGATCCCGTACAAGAACCGAGATTGGGTACGCACACTTCCTTCCAAACACTTTGGCGATCTCCGGAAGGGTTGCCAGCGAAGTTCGGTATCGGGGCATCTTCGAAGTGCCGGTCTACCGGCTGGATCTCGAGTTCAGCGGCGATTTTGGACAACCTGACTTCTCCGATTGGGAGGTGGAGCCAGACGAGATCTTGTGGGAACGATCGCACCTGGTGGTCAAGATCTCTGATGCCCGATCAATTCAAGAGCAGGCAACACTCTCCTGGAACGGATCGAAAATCGGCTTCCTCCCCGGTCCAGGTGAGTCAGAAGTTCCAGATCCCGGGATCCATGCACCCGTAGCAAAGCTTGCACAAGTCGAGAACGGAGAATTCAACTTTTCGTTGTCCCTCAATGGGAGTGTCGGCGTTTTCTTTGTGCCCTTCGGCCGAGATACGACCGTGCAGCTTGAATCCACCTGGAGTGATCCGAGTTTTCAGGGAAGCTGGCTACCCACGGATCGGTCGATAGATAAAGATGGATTTGAGGCGACATGGAAAATCCCTTCTCTTGGCAGGAATTATCCTCAGAAATGGGATTCCAGTTCCAGTGTCGGCGAAGCAATCTCTGCCTCCCGATTCGGTGTGAACCTCATCACTCCGGTCGATCACTACCGCATGGCCCAGCGAAGCGTAAAGTATTCAGCGCTTTTCCTCTTTCTAACATTCGGATCACTATGGCTCTTTGAAGTGCTGGCTGGAATTCGCGTCCACTCGCTTCAATACCTCCTTGTAGGAGCGGGCATGTGTCTTTTTTATTTGCTTGAGCTCTCGCTTTCGGAACAGCTCGGTTTTCTTGCAGCATACGTTATCGCGACGGCATCAGTCGTTGCTCTGATCTTTGGGTACAGTGCTGCAGTCCTTGGCGGCTTACAGCGCGCTTCGATAATGGGCTTTATCCTGACAGCGCTCTATTTGTATCTCTACATTCTCCTAAGAAATCAGGACTACGCGCTGCTGGTAGGGTCAATCGGTCTATTCCTGATCTTAGCCGGGGTGATGTACCTAACTCGGAAGGTGGATTGGTATTCACTCAAGACCGATGAGAAAGTTCAAGGATAAGAGCCATTTTCGTGAAGACATCCGTTCACTTTTCGTCCACCTAGGAAACTCAAGCGGAGGTGTATCTTTATTTTAATGAGGAGGCTAGACTATCGGGCAGGTGAAGTCTATGCGTGGAGAAATTGTAAAGGAGCAGCCCATGAAAAAGTACAGCGGAATTGCGGCCGTGGCTTTCCTGGCCCTGGCTAGTAGTGTCTGGGCGCAGAGCGACCCATTGATCGGTACTTGGAAGCTCAATCTGTCCAAATCGATATACGACCCGGGTCCGGCGCCGCGGAGTCTGGTACACCAGTATGAGTCAGTGGGCGAAGATACATATAAGAATACCCGCGATACGGTTGATGCCAATGGGAAATCGTCCCACACCGAGCTCATACTCGCTTTCGACGGCGAAGAGCACCCCAGGGCAAATCCTTCTCCCAGAAGTGACGCCACGATGGATAGGCGCATTGATGCCTATAATCTGGAGGGGATGTCCATGAAGGGCGGGAAGTTGATCACGGTTTTTATGCGCTCCGTCTCTCTGGATGGAAAAACCTTCACCTTCAAAACGATGGGGACCAATTCGGAGGGTAAGCCGTTTAGCAGGGTAGAGGTTTTCGATAAGCAGTAAAAGAGTGCGGGGCAGGCCCCTCCCCTCCAGAAAAAGCCTTCCGAAACGTCACCGGATGAGCGATGGTCGAAGCGGGTCAGGGAAGATTCTCAGCAGTTTGCGAATTCTCGACTACTTTGGCTGAGGCACTATCCGGATGTAAGGCAAGGGCTGCTGCCAGCCGTCTGGGTACTTCGCCTTGGCGTCCTCATCGGACACCGCCGGAAGGATGATCACGTCCTTGCCCTGTTCCCAATTGGCCGGCGTCGCTACCTTCTCGGTGGCCGTCAGCTGGCAAGAGTCCAATAGACGGAGAATCTCAACGAAATTGCGACCCGTACTCATCGGATAGGTGAGCGTTGCCTTAATCTTCTTGTCTGGACCGATCACGAAAACCGACCGGGCAGTGGCGTTGTCGGCCGCCGTTCGCCCCTCACACGTGTCGCCCGCCTCAGCCGGCAACATGTCGTAAAGCTTGACCACTTTGAGTCCGGGATCTCCGATTAACGGGTAGTTTAGGGCATGGCCTTGGGACGCCTCGATGTCCTTTGACCAGGCCTGATGATCAGCGACACCATCCACACTGATGCCCAGGATCTTGCAATTACGTTTTTCAAACTCCCCCTTGAGACCGGCCACTGCGCCGAGCTCGGTGGTGCAGACCGGGGTGAAATCTTTCGGATGCGAAAACAGGAGCGCCCATCCGTCCCCAATCCATTCGTGAAAGTTGATGTTCCCTTCTGTCGTCTCCGCGCTGAAATCGGGTGCTTCTGCACCTATGCGTAACGTCATGAAACCTCCTATCTTAAGTTTGGTCCGCCTAAGCCTAGCGGGAGGTGCCAGAAAAGTCTAGCGACTAAAGTGTTACTTTTCCGACAAGCGTCTTTACGGGGAGAGGTGGGGACGCTTCATTTGGACCGACTCCTTTGGGCTTTTCAGGGCGCCAGTAGCGTCTCCATCTCGTCCATGACCCGGTTCATTTCCCGCATCGTGAGCTCTAGTGGCTCGTCAGTCGTCATGTCGACGCCCGCGTCCTTTAGCAGATCGATCGGATACTTGGATCCACCGGACGCGAGGAAGGCAAGAAACCGCTTGGTCGCTTCGACGCCGGCCGGTCCGCTCGCTTTGGCTTTCTGGGCCAGCGCTATCGAGGCGGAAAACGATGTGGCGTACTGGAAGACGTAGAACTCCGAGTAGAAATGCGGAACGTAGCTCCATTCATGGGCGACGTAGTCGTCCACAATCGAAACACCCTGGTCGTGGCCGTAGTACCTTCTTGTAATGTTGAGGTAAAGACTGGAGAGCGCCTCGCCGGTCACGGGCTCGCCACGCCAGGCCATCTCGTGCATGCCCAGCTCGAACTCGGCGAACAGCGTCTGGCGGAACACCGTCGTCCTGACCTTCTCGAGGTAATTGCCGAGGAGCGCCAGCCGGGTGTCCCTGTCCCGGATGTTCTTCAGCATATGGTCCATGAGCAGCACCTCGTTGAAAGTAGAGGCGACCTCAGCCACGAAGATCGGGTAGGCCTTTAGCGCGTATGGTTGAGTCTTGTTCGTATAGTAGCTGTGCATCAAATGACCCAGCTCGTGTGCCAGCGTGCTGACGTCCGCGTACTGGCCGTTGTAGTTCAGGAGAATGTAGGGATGGACGTCGTAAGCGGCACCGGTCGAGTAACCGCCGGCCCACTTCCCCTCGGCCGGATACCAGTCGATCCAACGATCACGAAAGCTTCGCCCGACGACCGCAGCGTAGTCCAGACCGAGGGGCTCGACAGCTGCGAGAACGAGAGCCTGGGCGTCTTCCGGCGTGTATCGGAGCTGGACTGACCCGACCAGCGGCGCATAGAGATCATAGTAATGGAACTGGTCGACCCCCATCATCCGCTTGCGAAGTTTCAGATACCGGTGGAAAGTAGCCAGGTGGCGATTCACGCCCTCGATCAGCCGCATGTAAACGGACGCGGGAATATTCGGCCAGTCGAGCGTTGCTTCCAGCGCCGAAGTATAGTTCCGCGTCTTGGCGAAGAACATTACCTTCTGGACCTCGCCGTTCATGGTGGTCCCGAAGGTGCGGCCAAAGCTTCCCAGCGTCTGAAAGAACAACGACATCACCTTCTGGCGATCGGATCGGTCCGGCAGCGCGCGAAGCTCGGTGTAGGCAGACTGGTCGAGCCTGGCAGTGCGGCCATCTCCAAGCGTCACCGTCGGGTAGGGCAGGTCGGCATTGGACAGGATGCGAAAGATACTCGACGCGGAGGTTGAGAGGGGCCCCACGTCGGCGAGAATTTTCTCTTCCGCATCATCGAGCGCATGTGCTCTCCGGCGGACCACGTTTTCGATGAAGAAGCGGTAGACCGAGAGGCGGGGCTCAGAGGCCAGGAATGTCTGCAGCCGCACCGTGTCGATTCGAAGGATCTCGGGGCGCAAATACGAGACCTCGGCCCTGAATGCCGCCCTGAGCTGCTGTATCTCCTGCCGCATGCCTTGGTGCTCGGAATCGCGTGTGTCCTGATCGGCCAGCATGCTCGCATAGCCCGCCAGTCGCGCCAGATCCTTGTCTAGCGTGTACATCCTGTCGAGCGCGTCGGCCAGCGTTTCCGCTGAGGTCGCTAGTTGGCCCTTGAAACCGCCGAGATCGGGGATCTTTGCCTGTAGAGCGTCCTTGGCCGAACGCCAGGCGACGGTGGTGGGATAGAGGTGGGTGAGATCCCAGGTGTACTTCTCCGGGATCTGCGCGCGATCGCCTTCCTGCGCGTTGACCGTGGACGCCAACAGAAGGAGAACCAGCGCGGCGAGAAACGGGCCGAATCGAGAACGGTTTCGCATCATAGGAATGAGGATATGGTAGCACAGGAGTAAATAAGAATCTGTGCTAGAAATGTGGTAGAAATTGCGTGTCTCTGCGACAAGGGATGAAGACTTTTGTTGGAAATTCGACAAGGCTGGCTCACCTTTGAAACTTTTCAATGAGCGTCAACGTCTTGAGCTTTGTGCTAGATTTTTCACTGACCGTAGGATGCATTGTTCGATTTTGGAAATGGGCACTCACATGATGAAAAAAACACTTCTTGAAGTCTACGCCTTAGCCATATGCTTTGTAGCACTGCTCTGCTTGATCACTGCGCTAGGAATTGGGGTTTATGATCTGATACAGATCGCTAATCCGGAGTTTACCCTCAGTGCGTACGAATACGAGAGACATCAGTCAAATGAGGCGTTTAGACCCACTTCTGTTAGAGAATTTCGTGGAATTTCTCCAGCGATTCCTGTAGGACCGACAGAACAGTCAGAAGAGGAGCAAACCAGACAGCGGGAAGCAAGCTAGCAAACGGCACTCAGGTCAGAGCAGAGGAGAGCGGGGCAAAGCCTTACGATGATGGCCATTGTACTGGTGATTGATGTGCTGGTGTTTCTACCTCATTGGCTATTGGTGAGAAGAAGAACTGTCAGCCCTGCCAGCTAGCGCCGTGCTGTTTGAAAGCCGATGCCCCCAAAAAGGACCGTGAAATGCATCAAAGCAATCCTCTTATAGGGCGCCATCATTTGCCCTTCGGGTTCCGTACGGAGAAAGTCCTGCTTCCCAACGAAGTTATAAGAAAAGGACACACCGTGGCTCAGGAAGAAGCTTTCCAAGGTACAGAAAAAAAGTAACTTCAAGGCCTTATACAGACCCACGACAGCGTTCTCCAGTCAGAAGATAAACATGATCGTAAATAGGTCCCAATCCAAGACAAGCACTTCCAACAGCGGTACCAGAATGGCCGCAATCAGTGCCATCGCTAAAGGAGATAACCCCTGTACTGTAACTCTGGGAATGTTTACAGAATCTGTTTCCATCTATCCAAATCCACAGTCCACTTTCGAAACAGATGCGAGGTGTAACCTCCAGAGCAGTCTACACAGCGATAGGCTAGCAGGCTGTGATGGGTATCACCTTGTCAGGTAGGCTGACTCGTCAGCCGATGCACTCCTTCGGCTAAGCTAATAGGGCAGGAAACAAGGGGGCAGAGATCTTTTCGAATCTTCGCTGACGTTCGATGACCAGAGAAGAACGACAATACATCTTTCGGCTTCCGAAGGGGTACAAAGGGGTATTCAGGGTCGGCTTTGCCTTTTTTCTAGCTCTGACTGTCTATACTTTTCTCCTGCCAGTCCTTGATCCGAAAGAGAACAGCTGGACAATCGCGCCCCTGGCCTTAATAGCTCTAGGCTTGAGTGGGCTGGTAGCCTGGGGTCTGAGACATGTTGATGACTACGTGGTGGCGGATGATAGCGGAGTCACTCATGTCGTGCGCGGTCAGAAAACTCACCTGAAGTGGCTCGATATCCGAAGTGTGAAACACAAGACGACCAGACTAAGGGTGACCGATGCCCAGGGAAGGTCCGTGATGCTGGATTACGCGTTGGAAAATTTCCACCGTCTGCGAGATCTAATCGTGGAACGTACTGAAAATCTCGCACTAAACTCGTCGCTACCGAGAGAGTTTCACCGAGATGCGGGTGTTCGCGCCTCTTTCACGGTAGGTTTAGTGGTCGCTTTGACTGTTGCGATGTTCTGGATGTGGTGCGAGGGGGCGACCGGAGGTGACTTGCTCCTGGTAGGGGCCTTTTTGGCGCTCATGGTTAGTACCCTGGGGCCTGGTGTCAGACGAGTCACGGTCACCGCTGAGAATTTGATGGTCACGTACTTGCTAAAACTCTCTGAAATCCCTTATGCGGAAATCAGCTGGATCGGTCTCGGTGAACAAGGAGGCGAAGGCATCGTGGTTCGTCTTCGCATTGGCCAAACCATTCGGCTTGGACACCTCAAGGAAGGCACAGTCGAGTTCTACCGTTTGCTCAAGTTCGTTTGGGAGAATGCCAGGGAAGATGAACCCATGTAGAATGGGGTCTCCTGATTGGAACTGTGTAGTGAGCAATTTATCTTGAGTAAATGTCATGCTTTTCTCGGTGTTTCGACTCGGCCTCTTCTTGAGCTTCACTCTGCTCCCTGTCCTGGGGCAAGCCCCCGAAGGGGTCTTGATTCGGTTCACCGAAGTTCGTTCTCAGCTCATCAAGCCATCGGTGCGACTGCCTGGCACGGTGGAGTCGCGACTGGTCAGTACGGTGGCCGGCGAAATCTCGGGCGTGGTTGAGAGTTTCCTGGCTCGGGAAGGCCAGGAGGTCAAACAAGGACAGGTTCTGGCCCAGCTTCGACAAACCAGTCTGGAACTGCGGCTGCGTGCGGCGGTGGCCCAACTGAAGGAAGACGAAGCCCGCCAAAAGCTGGCCGAGAGGACACTCGAGCGAGCTCGCGAGCTGTCCGAAGGCGGAGTCTACAGCCGACAGCAGCTGGACGACGCCCTTTTCGAATTTAATGCCTGGCAGGGCCGAATTGAACGGCTCAGGGCAGAGATCGAGCAATTCAAGCACGACATTGAACAGACGACCATCCGTGCCCCCTATGACGGGGTGGTGGTTGTCGAAAGTACCCAGGTCGGCGAGTGGCTGGAAGCAGGAGGAGCGGTGGTGGAGTTGTTGTCGCTGGAGCAGCTGGAGGTGTCAGTGGACCTTCCGGAGCGATACTTTGATGCCCTCAGCATGAAAGCGCCAGTCCGGATCAGCTTCGAGTCACTGCTGGGAATAGAGTTCGACGGCCAGGTCCAGAGCATCATCCCGCGGGCCGATCCACAGGCACGCACCTTACCCATTAAGCTGAGTCTTTCCAATCCCCAGGGTCGGATTGCAGTCGGCATGCTGGCCCGCGTCACCCTTCCCATGGGCGACCCCTACACCGGTACGCTCGTTCCCAAGGATGCCGTCGTCACCCAAGGTACACAGCAATTTGTCTACCTGTTGAACGAAGACGATTCGGTTCGCCGCACCGCGGTTCGAAGCGGGGTTGGAGTTGGAGGGTGGGTGCAGGTAGAAGGGACGCTTCAGGGTGACAAGGTTGTCACCCAGGGAAATGAACGCCTGCAGGACGGTCAGCGAGTCCGAGCCGAGCAGCTGGAGTATCCTTTACCGTGAAGATCATCCAGGAATCCATCCGTTATCCCGTGACGACGGCCGTGGGCGTGATCCTGATGCTCTTGTTCGGCGGGCTGGCCTTGACCCAAATTCCAGTCCAGTTGACTCCCGAGGTTGAACTTCCCCGGGTCTTGGTCACCACTCTCTGGCCAGGAGCAAGTCCCCAGGAAATTGAGCACGAGATCATTGATGAGCAGGAGGAACAGCTGAAATCGCTGGAAGGCCTGGTCAAAATGGAGAGTTCCAGCCGTGACAGCACGGGTACCCTGACCCTGACCTTCGTGGTGGGCACCAGGAGCGATACCGCGCTCTTGCAGGTCGCCAATCGGCTAGAACAGGTTCCCGCCTATCCGGATAACGCGGAAAAGCCGGTTCTCGCCACTACCAATGTTGACGAAAGTGCCATGGCCTGGTTCGCGCTTCGCCCCACTCAAGAGAGCGGTTTTGTGGGAGATATTGTCTCACTGTATGACTTTGTGAACGATTCGATAAAGCCCGAGCTGGAACGGGTTCCCGGAGTGGCCCAGTCCAACTTCTACGGGGGAGAGCCGCGTGAAATGCAGGTCATCTTCGATCCTGCGGAGCTGGCCGCTCGCCGGGTGACGATCAATGAACTGGGCGACGCTTTGGACCGGGAAAATCGCAACTACAGCGGCGGCGACTTCGAGGAGGGAAAACGCCGTTATATCGTTCGCACGGTAGGCGAATATCGCTCGACCGAAGATATCGAAAACATTGTTGTGGCGGTTCGCAACGGGATTCCCGTCTACCTAAGAGATGTGGCTCGGGCCGAACTCGGCTTCCGCAAACCGGCGGCCAGGGTCTTTATGATGGGCACAGAGATCATCATCCTCAACGCCATCCGGACGCCCGGCGCAAACGTCCTCCAGGTGATGGCCGAAGTGAAGCAGACCGTCGAGCGCCTTAACGGCGACCTGCTGGCTGGCCGGGGCTTGGAGTTGGCCCAGGTCTACGACCAGACAGAATACATCCACAGCGCTATAGAGCTGGTTAGTCAGAGCCTCTTTATTGGGGGGATTCTGGCTATCCTGGTACTGCTTCTCTTTTTGCGCAGCTTTTCCTCCACACTGATCATCTCTGTGGCCATTCCCATCAGCCTTGTCGGCAGCCTGCTGATGATGTACTGGTTCGGACGGACACTGAACGTGGTCAGTATGGCGGGTCTGGCTTTTGCCGTTGGCATGGTGGTGGACAACTCCATCGTGGTGCTGGAGAACATCCATCGCCATCGCCAGGGTGGAGAGTCTCGCCGGAGGGCAGCCTTTGAGGCCACCAGAGAAGTGTGGGGGGCGGTTCTGGCCAGCACCCTGACCACCATCGCCGTCTTTTTGCCGATAGCTTTCATGCAGGAGGAAGTGGGTCAACTCTTTGGCGACATCGCCATCGCTGTCACCTGTGCAGTGGGACTGAGTTTGATCGTTTCCATCACCGTGATCCCTTCCCTGTCGGCTAAAATCCTGAAAGCGGGAACGAACAAGTCCGATGCTGGTGTTCCTTCCAGCACCTGGAGAAGGTTCCACCCAGGCCGGGCCTTTACCCGCCTGATCGTCCATGTCGTCACCTGGATCAACAGATCGACACTGGCGCGCCTGGCGGTGATCGTCATTTTAACCGCTGCCGCCCTCGGATTCAGTTATCGGCTCATGCCCAGTGCAGAGTATCTACCGGTGGGAAATCAGAACTTCCTGTTCGGTTTCATCCTTCCCCCGCCAGGCTACAGCGTGGATCAAGTCGCCGAGATGCGCCAACCCTATGTGCAGGCGCTCTCACATCTGTGGGAAAGTACACCCGGTTCCCCTGAAGCTGAGGCCCAGCCGGGGGGCGGCATCAGTGGGTTCTTTACCGTGGCCCTGAGTGACAGTGCTTTCATGGGAGTGCAATCGCGCGATCCGCTGCGGGTTCGGGAACTGCTTCCAGAGTTTCAGAAGGTCGGTTTCCAGCTTCCCGGGTCGTTTGTGGTACTCAGCCAGTACAGTATTTTTCAGACCGCCATGAACGAGGGGCGAAACATCGACATCGAATTTACGGGCCCCGAGCTGGAAAGACTCATTGAGCTGGGGGGCGAGGCATTTGGCAGGCTGCTGGGAATCATGCCGGATGCCCAGATCCTTCCCATTCCGAGTCTGGACCTTGGAAACCCCGAACTTCAAGTGTTGATCCACCGACAAAGAGCGGCTGAAGTGGGCCTTTCCAATCGGGATCTCGGCTTTACGGTCAGCGCACTCATTGACGGAGTCAAAGCCAGTGATTTTCGATACCAGAGCCAGGAAATCGATCTGAAGATCATGTTGGAGGAGGATTACGAGAGACGCACCCATTTGCTTGAGCAGCTGCCCATCGCCACTCCATCGGGGCAGCTGGTCACGCTTGGTTCAGTGGCAGAGATTTCCCGAGTCGATGGACCGGTACAGATCAACCACCGTGAGCGGGAGCGAGTCATTACGCTGCGCGTGAACCCAGCCGAACGGATGCCCATCGAATTGGCGATGGAGCTGATCGAAGAGCAAGTTCTCGGACCCATGACGGAGGCTGGCCAATTGGGCGGTCTATACCGCGTGTCCCTCAGCGGAACCGCCGACAAGCTGGCCCAGGCCGGCCGTGCCCTCCAGTTGAATATGATTCTGGCTTTGGTGATTACCTATCTCTTACTTTCGGCTCTGTTCGAGAGTTTTCTCTATCCCTTCGTGATCATGTTTAGCGTACCATTGGCAGCCTTGGGAGGCTTTCTCGGGCTGAAGGCCATCAATCTTTTTCTGACCTATCAGCCGATGGATGTTCTGACCATGCTGGGCTTCATCATCCTGATTGGTACAGTCGTGAATAATGCGATTTTGATCGTCCACCAGTCACTCAACCACATTCGTGAAGAAGGGCTGCCTTCGGACGAAGCCATTGGAAAAGCTGTGGAAAACCGCATTCGGCCCATTTTCATGAGTGTTTCCACCAGCGTTCTAGCGATGCTGCCGCTGGTTCTTTTCCCGGGGGCCGGTTCGGAACTCTATCGAGGTCTGGGTGGTGTCGTCATCGGTGGTATGGTTGTTTCCACCATCTTCACCATCTTCCTGGTGCCTGCTCTATTCAGTCTTACCCTGGGTGCCCGCACTTTTCTTTTAGCCCGCGTTTCTCACACCCGATCTACTGCATCGGCGCAATGAACCGACCTGACTGTGTTGCGCGACCCGCAAGCGGGTACCCCTCGGCCTCCTCGACGTACTCAAGAGTACGTCTGCGGGGGGACTCTGTCGCGCGCCAGTCGGGCCCGCAGGCTTTAACCTGCGGGCCCGTGGGCTAAAGCCCACGGCTCTGTTTTCCGGTCCTTTCACCGCTTCGCGACGACCTGGTGTGAGAAATGCGGGCTTGGAAAGGGCCAGCATCAGGTGGGCTAGCCCGGAACACGTCTTGGTGATTCAAAGGGCCAGCATCAGGTGGGCTAGGATTCCCGGATCTTGCAAAAATCCGAATCGCCCTTGGAAGCGAAGGGAAGCCCAACAGCCCACAGGCCCATACCGGTTCTTGAGGGTGCCCACCTCGAAAGGTGTGGTGGCGGCGATCGACCCTGGTTCCTCCATCTCAGCCTGGTAATCGGCCGCGTAGTTCAGCAGTCCAAGGACCAGGTCCGCCTCTTGCTCAATTCCACCCTCTCTCAGGTGTTGGAGCTGGGGACGACGCATTTTGATGGCTCCCAGCACATTCACATCCCCAAGGGGCTTGTTTGGCAGGGATTTTATGTGCTCGCTGAAGAGCCTGCCGCCCAATTTGAGCAGTTGTGACTATGGGACAGGACAGGTCGACCGCCAAGGTCTTAAGGCGATGAGCGACGGTGGAAATCTCCACATCGCGGCGGCCATGCGTTCCCTTTGGTGGTGGAATGCGCTGTAGGTGATCCACAAGAATCGCCCCCACTTTTCGGCTCTCGGATAAATTCCGAGCATAGGTCTCCAGTTCTGCTATGGTCCAGGTGGGCTGGTAGAGAATCTGAAGACATTCTTCCCAAGAGTGGAAACGTCCTTCGGCAGCCTCCAAGGTTTCCGGATCAAGGGGCGAATACTCAACCGGATGACCATTTTTCTGTTTCAGATAGTCTTCGACTTGATGGATGGTCCAGCCCGTTCCATTTCTGGCCGTTAAAAGACTCAACAGGCGGTGATAGATGCGAACCTCCGGTTCCTCCACGGAATAGAAAAGAAAAAGCTTGTCTGTCCCCTGTACAGCGGCCTTCTCGAGCCACTCCAGGAGTAGACCCAGGAGCATCGAGGTTTTTCCGTGCCCTGTGCGCCCCCCTAAAACGGCCAGCTCTCCCGGGTTGAAGCGAACCTCCAGATTGTCCAGTGCCTGCCAACCCGAAAGTTCGACTAGTGGAGCCGCACGGGTTTCCTCTCCCAGGCGATCAACGGAGAAAGTGGGGGGACTCGAAATCTGAACGGGAAGACTGGCCAATTCTCCGGCGGAATGTGAGGCGAGCTGCAGTCCATTAGAGGCCTCGCCCGCCAACTCATTGGCAAGACGCCTGGGTAGACCACCTAAGAAACCTTTGGCTATACTGCGTCCGATCTCTTCAGCTGCTTGGAACATGGGCTCCAGAGCTTGAAGGCGTTCGGAGATGATCTCGTCTTCATCTGCTTTGGCGGAGGCTCTAGAGTTTCTGGAGGAGAAACTGTGAAAGATCTCCAAGACCCCTGGCCAGATCCCGCTCTGGTTTCCTAAAGCTGTTCCGTCGACAATCATTTCCGCTTCATACTTCTCTGGTTTCTCAAGAAGCTCTTGAAAAGCTTGAAGCCCTTTCTCACCTCCTCCGTGTCTCAGGATAAAGTCATTGACCGTAACCTTTTGCTTTGGCCTGCTCTGATCTGCCAGGCATGCCGGATTCACGACGTAGATAGGAAAGTTTGCTTTCTTCAATCGTTGCAGCGTGGTAAAGGCTCTGTCCTTTTTGGTTCCGTCAGTCTCAGGATCATAGTCCCAACAGACGGTCAGCGCGCCGCCCAAGCGAAGGTGCTTCTGCATAGCCTCAATCTGCACGCTGTTCAGGTCTCCTCCTGCCGCCACGGGAAAGGGGTCTTCAAGACCCAGGGACTGGGTAAAGAGGGCCTTGATAGGGCTCTCCAACAGGAGCAGATCACGCTTTTCCAAACCAGCAGCAACATCCAGATTGAAGGGGACGCTTTTCCCACCTAAAGCATCGCCCTGTTCAAAAAGGATGCGTCCCTCCATACTGGCCTGTCCGGTGGAAGTCTCCTTGGGCTGCCAACCCCAGATATTAATTCTTCTGCCCTGAAGGTCCTTCCAGCAACCCACTATGCGACCGCTCCATGGCGCCTCAAACAAGCCCCACGAACGGACCTCTTCCAAATCACGTCCTGTCTTCTTCAGGCAGTGCCACACGTCTTCCGGGGCGGTGTACAGCCCGAGATCAAGCTCCTCGAGCTTGTTCTCGGGGAAACCCTGTCGGGTGATGAGATGACTGCGGACTGTCTGACCGGCCAGAGACCGATAAAAAGATCGGGTATAGGTCATAAAGAATCCCAGCAGGCTGGACCGGCTTTCCAACCTCGCGTGCAGGAGAAAGTCTTCTTCTGTCCAGTGTTCTTGCCAAGGATCGAAAATTGATGGCTCTACTCCGGCCAGACTGGCCAGTTCTCGCGCAGCGTCCATCCAGGACAGCCCGCGCAGCTTCTGCAGGTACTGGACCGGACCACCTCCCCCGCACCCCAGAGCACAGCTCCACTCCAGTCTTTCCGGATCAATCGAGAAGGCACCTTGCAGGTCGCCGTGGATGGGACAGGAACCATGCCAGAAGCGACCGTAGCGTTTCAACCCTCGAACATCTGCAAACAATCTCTCAACATTGAGGTAAGGGAAGATCTCTTGGTCAAGAACCTCCCAGGGCCTTCTCACTACTTCCTGATAGCCTTCGGATCTCACAGCTGCACGCCTCTTCCGGATTGGTAGGGTAAAACTCCTCTTCTCTTTTATTTTAGAGATGTCCTCCGACATACGGGTTCCCACTGGTATGGCCGAAGTTGGATGGGTCTGAGATTGGAAGGCTGAGGGGGCTAGCTGGCTCCTTTACCCCAGATCGGAACTTCCTCGAACCGGATTGCAAATCCAGGTTGACCCCCTTTGGGCCGAGTCACACGGGTAACGATCCCAGAGGCTTCCATGGCTAGCTTCACCCGCTTGAGATCAGAAGAGCAGCTCAGATTGATTCCTACCTTGTCACCCACAAGAGGGAAGGTTTCGGGATTGTCCACCCACAGGAAAGTGCCGTCTTCGCTAACATCCTTAGCGACCACTTGAATCGTTTGCAGCCCTTTTCCTTTAGCCTCAAAAGTCACGCTTCCTGCAAGCGGTACCTGAACCCGAGTTGCTACCCTTTTCTCTTTTCTTTTCATAACAGTGCCTCTGTGGCTCTATATATAGTGACCGAAGTCTGCACACTGAACAAGCCAGCAAAGGATATTTTGCCTCTGACTTCTGACTTTTGTGTTCGGTTTCCCTTGTTGCCTTCGAATCTCTGAAGGCTTATCCTTTGGGTAAAAGGGGAGAAGACCATGAAATCGCATAAAGCAACCACGTTCCTTTTCAGCCTTTTCTGCCTGCCCACCCTGGCCATGGCTTCCTCCACTGGTGTGGAAGACATGATCAGCGAGATTGACATTCCGTATCAGAGATTTGTGCTCGAGAATGGATTGACTCTTATCGTCCATGAGGATCACAAGGTGCCGATCGTGGCGGTCAATGTGTGGTATCACGTCGGCTCCAAGGACGAGAGTCCGGGCAGAAGTGGTTTTGCACACCTCTTTGAACATCTCATGTTCAACGGAAGTGAACACTTCGACAATGATTACTTTCAGGCCTTGGAGCGCGTAGGAGCCACCGATCTCAACGGGACCACCAGCAACGACAGGACCAACTATTTCCAGAATGTTCCCAGTTCTGCACTGGACCTGGCGAGCTGGATGGAATCGGATCGCATGGGACATTTGCTGGGGGCCATCACCCAGGAAAAGCTCGATGAACAACGGGGAGTGGTTCAAAACGAAAAGCGCCAGGGTGAGAATCGGCCCTACGGCGTCGCCTACGAGTTGATTGTTAAGAACACTTATCCTGCCGGCCACCCCTATTCGTGGACGGTCATCGGTTCCATGGAGGATTTGAATGCAGCGAAACTGGACGATGTCCGGGAGTGGTTCAGGAGCTACTATGGTCCTAACAATGCTGTGATAGCCATTGCCGGGGACGTTGACGCCCAAACAGCCCTCAGCACGGTGAAAAGATATTTTGGAAACATCCCGGCCGGACCGCCAGTGGCTCGACAAAAGGTTTGGGTTGCCAAGATGACCGGGACCCATCGCCAGACCGTCCAGGATCATGTCCCCCAGGCTCGCATTGAGAAGGTCTGGAATATTCCCGAGTGGGGTTCGGCCGATGCCGACTACTTGAGCCTGGTGGGAAGTGTTCTGGCTTCGGGAAAAACCTCTCGACTCTACAAGCGGCTGGTGTACGACGACCAGATTGCAACGGATGTGTCCGCCTTCGCTGACCTCCTGGAGATTGGCGGCCAGTTTCGGATTCGAGCCACAGCTCGTCCCGGGGAAGAGCTTGCCAGGGTGGAAGCCGCCATCGACCAAGAGTTGGAAAGATTTCTCGAGCAGGGACCAACCGAGAGGGAACTGCAACGCGTCCAGACCCAGTTTATGTCCCGTTTCATCCGAGGTATCGAGCGGGTGGGAGGATTTGGCGGCAAGTCCGACATTTTGGCCAGCAACGAGGTCTATGGCGGCCGCCCCGACTATTACAAAACAACCTTGCAGAGGGTGGGGAGTGCCCAACCCTCTGATTTGACAGGGGCAGCCAGGCGGTGGCTTTCAGATGGGGTTTACATTCTTGAAGTTCACCCCTTTCCCGATCTCAAAACCACGGGAACTGAAGTCGACCGCTCCAAGCTCCCTCAACCTGGAATACCTCCCCAGCCTGATTTTCCCGAGCTGAGAAGAACGACACTGGCCAATGGGTTGAAGGTGATCGTGTCCAGACGCAGCTCCGTTCCCTTGATCAACTTTAACCTGTTGGTGGATGCGGGTTATGCTGCCGACCGGGACTCGGTGCCGGGTGTGGCCAGCCTGGCGATGGACATGCTGGATGAGGGCACCTCAAAGCGTTCTGCGCTGGAGATCAGCGAGGAACTGGCTAATCTAGGTGCCCGCTTACGGACCGGCTCCAATCTGGATCACTCCTCGGTCTCCCTGTCCGTGCTCAAGTCAGAGTTGGACTCTTCACTCGAACTCTACGCCGATGTGATTCTCGATCCGGCTTTTCCAGAGCAGGAGTTCACACGACTTCAAAAAGAGCAGTTGGCCCGCATTCAGCGGGAGAAGACCACTCCCACGCAAATGGGCCTTCGGGTCTTTCCAGGTCTCCTCTATGGGAAAAATCATCCTTACGGAGGGCCCTATACCGGTTCGGGAACAGAGGAATCTGTCAGCAGCCTGAGAAATGAAGACCTGATCAACTTCTACCGGACCTGGTTTAAACCCAACAATGCCACCCTGGTGGTTGTGGGCGACACCACCCTGGAGGAGATCATCCCCAGGCTGGAGGAGCATTTCCAGCCTTGGCAAACGGGTCCTGTCCCGGCCAAGAATCTTCCTGTGGTGGAGCACCGCGTAAGATCTGCCGTCTACCTGGTGAATAAACCGGCTGCTGAACAGTCGATCATATACGCCACCCATATCGCACCCCCCACCAATAATCCGGACGAACTTGCCATCGACACCATGAACCATATTCTTGGAGGTACCTTCACCTCCCGCATCAATATGAACCTGCGCGAGGACAAGGGCTGGTCCTATGGGGCCAGGTCGAGCCTCTATGGCGCACGGGGCCAGAGGCCTTTCGTTGTACGTGCGCCTGTTCAAACGGACCGAACCAAAGAGTCCATCGTGGAGATTCTCAAGGAACTGCGGGAGATGACAGCCAATCGCCCACCCACAGAGGAAGAGTTCGTCAAAACTCGGGAGAACCGAATTCTCAGGCTTCCTGGCTCCTGGGAAACCATTGCCGCGATCGGCAATTCCATTGCTGCAATCGTTCGCTACGGTCTCCCCGACGATCATTACGAGACCTATCCGGAGAGACTTCGGGCCCTCAAGCTCTCTCAGATCTCGCAGGCTGCGCAGAGTCTCATTCATGCGGATAATCTGGTTTGGGTGATTGTCGGCGATCTCGCTAAGATCGAAGAAGGAATTCGTGAACTGAACCTGGGCGAGATTTATCAGGTTGATGCCGCCGGTAACCCGGTGCGGTAGAGTGAGAGGAAGGGTTAGATAAGGTGACAAAAATTGTCAAAAACACCTTCTCAGGAGTTTTCCCTTGAATCCCATAACTTCCAATAGTTCAATGATTTAGTTGCTTCGCAAGGAATTGGCCCCATTCCTGCATTAAACACCAGCGGGAGGGACAAGTCATGAACTTGAAAAAGCATGGGGCACCCCAAGTGCCCTACCCAGCATCGCAAGTCAGCCAAGAGCCAGAGACAGGCTCCGGTCATTACCCAAACCTGTTCTTCAAGACAGGCTTAGTTTTATCCATCCATACAGAATCAAAAGGAGAGGTCGCGGCCACTGTGACCCACAGCTCCTCGGAGGAAATCTGCCTGGAGCTTGCCAAACCGGCCTCGCAACTCCCTTTCGGAGAAGGAGAACGAGTACGAATCCAGTACTGGGATGAAGGGCCGGTTGCCTTCTTCTGGGATGCAAAGGTTGTCAAGATCATGGGCGCGCCTGGCCAGCTGGTGGCAGTGTGGGTCAGGAGCGAAGGCGTAACAGCACAGGGCAGGAAATCTTACCGGGTTCGCGCACGAATCCCTTTGTTCCTCACCGTGATCGATGCTGCCGTCTCCCAGCTGGTCGGTGAGCACTTTGTCAACTTCACGACCCAGAATATCGGTGTGGGGGGATTGGAATTTGAAACCAACCTTCCCTTGAAAGTGAGAGATAAACTGGCGCTGAAAGTCCACTTCAAACCCTCCTGTGAAATCGATGCCGTGGGCTCGATCTTGCGCTCAAAACAGGTCGAGCGTGGAGGAGAAACACTCAACTCAGTAGCTTTGGAATTCCTTCAGTGCGACAGCCAGGACCAGCGCCAACTCCTGCAGTCTTTGGCTGCCGCTTAGCCCCTCTCAACAGCTACCCACCCAGTCACCACAGAAGGCACTAGCCGGGATTATGCAAAGGTCCCGGCTAGCCCGCACTATGCTTAGGTTTTCGTAGCGACGTGGCGCAAGCGCCGCGATGACAAGGCGTGTGAGGGGTACCCGCTTGCGGGTCGCACAACGCCGTCAGCGCGAATGATTGCGACACTGTAGCAGAAAAGTTATGCATAGTGCGGGCTATAATTGTTTTCCTTAATCGATCTCAACGACTATACTTTCCGTCATAACTCTATTTAATGAATCATCAGGCCTTCGAGGAGGCAACGACATGAAAACAAAACACTTGACCGGAAGTGGCTTGCTCCTGGTGTGGGCCATTGTGGCTCTGAGTACTCCACTGATGGCACAACGGACCTTTGATTATCCGGCGCCGACCTATCCCAATCTGAGGGATGTTGACGGCCCGGAGGATTTGCTGGAGATTGCCCGAACCATCGTGAACCGACCCTCCAGGGAGGGGACGGGGTTTGCTGTGGGTTGGGGCATCCAACCTGGCCAGAGAGTTCTGCTGGCCCCGGACAGTGCCTTTGATCGTAACGTTGTGGCAGCCCTGGAGATGGCGATCCGAGAAGCCGGGGGGAAAGTAGATGTGCTCTTTTTGGACTATCACAGCTTTTTCCCAGAGATGAAGCCCGGGGAAGCGATCAAGGAGTTGGAATATTTCCTTTTCCTGAGAGACAACGCCATGCGCTCCAAGACTTTCATTGCTGACCTGGCCAGGGGAGTTGCTGAATATCATGTGGTGATCCACGGAACCGGTGGAGGCAACCCGGAACATTCAGGATTTCGATGGGAAAAAATCCCATGGCAAACGCTGGACGAGTTCATTTCGGGTACGGCCGAGTACCCTGCTGAGATCGTTGAAGCTATAGACCAGAAGACTTGGGACACACTGCTGAAGGCAAGAAAGGTCAGAGTCACCGATCCGGAGGGGACCGATATTACCTGGACGGTGAGAAGAGAAGACCGTGAGCATCCAGAGCGGATTCAGAGCAGAGGTCATATCGCGGCTTATCCTCCTTTTGACACCAAGAGTATTCTGGACGCCGAAGGGGTGATTGCCGGATCCTCCAACCACACCGGATTTTTCCCTCAAATCAAAGTTTACATTAGCGGGAACAACATCACCCGAATCGAAGCCGGCGGCAGCTATGGGGAAAACTGGAAGTCTGTCCTGGACAAATATAAGGATGTCCAGTGGCCGGGCATGCCCGGCCCGGGAATGGGTTGGCTGTATGAAGTGGCTATCGGAACCAATCCAAAGTCTGCACGACCCGCCAATGTCATGATTCAGCCCAGCCGAATCTTAAGCTGGGAAAGAGCAAGAACCGGGATCATTCACTGGGGCATCGGCGTTCAAGGAGGAGGGCAGTGGGCAATAGACAACAACATGCCTGACGGCCATTTTCATGTTCACACCTACTTCAACACCTTTGAGATGGAAACCGAGGATGGTGAGACCATCAAGCTCATCGACAAGGGCCATTTAACCGTCCTGGATGATCCGGAAATCAGGCAATTAGCCGCCAAGTACGGAGATCCCGATGAGGTGCTCAAGGAGGCATGGATCCCGGCCATACCCGGGATCAATGTCGAAGGGGACTATCAAAGAGATTACGTGGCGGATCCGGGGAGCTGGATCGCCAAGGAACATGAAGAGGTTTACGGAGAGTGGATGGATAAATACCTCCGGTGAGTCGCACACAGAAGTGTGATGCAAGCAGGCCCCGCAGCTGACCCTTTCCCATCGGAGGTGATCGAATGAGAAAACTGCTTCTTGTCTTGGTAACACTGTCCTTCTCTGTCTTCGGTCTTTCTCAAAACCTGCCCCACATTCTCCTCACCAACGACGATGGGATTGACGCTCCCGGGTTATTGGCCATGCACCAGGCCCTCAGTCGAGTGGGCACAGTGACCGTGGCAGCTCCGGCCACCAATCAGAGCCTTAGCAGCCATGGTTTGACCTCGGGACGCACTCCGATTTTCGTGACCACGCGGACAGATGAGGGAGGTTCTGTTTGGCACGCCATCACTGCCCGGCCAGCCACTTGCGTGAGCCTGGCACTGGAAAGTCTGTTGTCTGACAGACCGGATATTGTGGTCTCTGGCAGCAACAATGGTGACAATCTGGGACTGGTGAGTTATTACTCCGGCACCGTGGCTGCAGCCCGTGAGGCTGCCTTTCAGGGGATTCCCTCTATCGCCGTTTCCGTTCAATCCGGTTCCCACATGGACTTTAAGGCGGCAGCGGAATTCACTGCCCACCTGGTGGAAAAGTACTTGAAAGAGAAGCTTCCACCCAAAACCTTCCTCAATGTCAATTACCCGGCGCTGCCGGAAGATCAAGTCAAGGGAGGGAGAATCGTATCCCTCAGCCTGGAGGTCTCCCGTTCTTTTTACGTGAAGGGAGAGATGCCGGGCGGGCAGGACTATTTTTGGCAGAGTTACCAGCCAGCAACTGGTGGCGCACCCAACACCGACCTGCGGGCCCTGCTGGAGGGTTATATTGCCATCACTCCTTTGCAATTGGACACCACCGACCACGGGCTGATACCCATCCTGGAAAGCTGGCAATTGACCACGGAACCACTGACCACTGACAACTGGCCCGCTGACAGCTGACAGCTCCTCCTATCTCCTGACTCCTTTCTCCTGACTCCTTTCTTTATACTGCATTCAGACCCCTTAAGGCTTAACATCTAGGAGATATCACACCCGCCTGGAGGGGGAGTCAAATAGTGATCGGCCAAACCATTTCACACTACGAAATCCTGGAGAAACTCGGTAGCGGAGGAATGGGTGTCGTCTACAAGGCCGAAGACACCAGGCTGGGCCGCAATGTGGCCCTGAAGTTTCTGCCTGAGAAGTTCGCCCAGAACAAACAGGCCCTGGAACGGTTCCAAAGAGAAGCCAGGGCGGCCTCGGCCCTCAACCACCCGAATATCTGTGTGATCCATGATATTGGCGAACACCAGAGCCAGCCCTTCATCGTCATGGAGTTTTTGGAAGGGCAGACACTCAAGCACCGCATCCAGGGAAGCTCCATGCAAACGGACGAGCTGCTGGATCTGGGGAGCCAGATTGCCGATGCTTTAGATGCCGCTCATTCCAAGGGCATTGTCCACAGAGACATCAAACCGGGCAATATCTTCATCACCCAGCGGGGCGACGCCAAGGTCCTGGACTTCGGCCTGGCCAAGCTGACCCAGGAGCAAACGGAAGTGGACTCCAGAATGCCCACCGCTCAGGTGTCGGAGCAGGCTCTCACCAGTCCTGGGACGGCCTTGGGAACAGTCGCTTACATGTCGCCTGAGCAGGCGCGGGGTGAGGAACTGGATGCTCGGACAGATCTTTTCTCTTTGGGTGTGGTGTTATATGAGATGGCGACCGGGAGTTTACCGTTTCAGGGAAGCACGACAGCGGTCGTCTTTGATGAGATTCTGAATAAAGCCCCTACAGCTCCAGTGCGACTGAATCCGGATTTGCCTGACAAGCTGGAGGACATCATCAACAAGTCTCTGGAGAAAGACAGGGAGATTCGTTGCCAGTCTTCCAAAGAGTTGTTAGTGGATCTGAAGAGGTTGAAGAGAGATACATCGGGTGAGTCAGTCGCCACTGCAACCGTACCCGCAGCTATTCCAGCTAAGCGGATTTACTTTTGGCCTGGGGTGGGTGGAGGAGTGGTCTTAGCTGTCCTTTTGCTTCTCGCCTTGTTTTGGCCGTTCACTGCTGCTTGTTTTGGCCGTTCACTGCTGCTCCTGCCGAGGCCATCGATTCCATTGCCATCCTGCCGTTTGAAAACCGCAGTGGTGACCCTGAGTTGGAGTACGTGAGTGACGGGCTTGCCGAGGGGATTATCAGCCGGCTCTCTCAGCTGTCTGAACTGGAGAAGGTCATTTCCAGTACCTCAATGAGGCGCTACAAGGATCAGGACGTAGATGCCGGGACCGTAGTACAAGAGGTCGATGTAGGAGCCGTCGTCACCGGGAACATGACCTCCCAGGGAGAGAACCTGAGGATTTATGTGGAACTGGTGGATGCACAGAACAACAGCACGCTGTGGGGGAAAACCTACACCCGGCCACGATCAGCACTGTATGAAATGGAAGAATCCCTCAGCAAGGAGATTGCCGATGCTCTGGGACTCCAGTTGAGTGGCAAGGAGCAAGAACAACTAGCAAAACGCTATACCAACAATAGCGAAGCACATGAAGCCTATCTGAAGGGTCAGGCTGAATACGCAAAGTTGACGGGAGAGACTGTAGATAACGCAATCCAGCACTTCAAGAAAGCGATTGAAAAAGATCCAAACTACGCCCGAGCCTACACAGCCCTATCCCGATCCTACTATTCGCTTGCAGTCTTTCTTGATGCCATACCTGTACAGGAAGGCATGCCATTAGCGGAGGAGATGGCGAAGAGAGCACTGGAGATCGACAACACGCTGGCCGAAGCTTACGCAGCCCTGGGAGATTTCAAACGTGCTTACTATTGGGACGACCTGGGGGCGGAAAGGGAATACAAAATAGCCCTTGAGCTCGACCCCAGC
Source organism: Acidobacteriota bacterium (assembly GCA_963663035.1). Lineage (GTDB taxonomy): Bacteria > Acidobacteriota > UBA6911 > RPQK01 > JADFOI01 > JADFOI01. The sequence continues at coordinate 3,284,258 of OY760074.1, read as the reverse complement.
TCTTACCGGGCCCATTATGGTTATTCCTTTGCCCTGTCAACAATGGGTCAGCATGATGAAGCGATCGCTCAGATCAGGCGCGCTCAGGAGCTTGATCCACTCAGCCTGGAGGCTAGACAAGCTGTAGCACTACACTTTATTAACGCCCGTAGATACAGTGAAGCCATAGAGCAGAGTGAGGCGGCGCTGGAGATCAATCCAGACTTCCAGCTGGCCTGGAACAGGATGGGCTATGCATATTTTCTAATGGGGCAGTACCAGGAAGCAGCGGTGGCTTTTCAAAGAGATCAGATCCTTGGGGGAGCCAGCCAGGAAGAGGTAGCAGGACTTGCAGATGCCGCGGCTTCGGGTAAAGAGGCCTTCAGTCGGTGGTGGCTGGACTACGAGACAGAAAGCCTAAAACGGGGTGAGTCTGTCTCACCTGTCACATTTGCCGGCATCTATACTTACCTGGGTGAAAAGGACCAAGCCTTTGAGTGGTTGGAGAAGGCATTCGCGGAACGAGAAACTGGTTTGACTTTTCTCAAAGTAAGCCCAGCGTGGGACCCCCTCCGCGACGATCCACGCTTTACCGACCTGCTGCTGCGGATGCCCCTGATGCCATAAGAGCTGGGGAGGCTCAGCTTGGTTGGAAAAACCCCGGTGATCACTCTTCCACTAAATCTGCCAGCAGTTCTCCAGCTTCTTCCTTATCCTCTTGCCTGACCTGGATCTTAATCCTGAATCTCGATACAGGGAAGAGGTCATGGAACCCCTCATCCTTGGTCAGGTATTCGATCCCGGAGTCCTCCAGAAGCGATTTTGCGACCGCAATCCGGGCTGGATTGCCAGTGGCCAGCACGGTGACCAGTTCCAGCTCTGGCGTGGGCTCTAGCTGCGGTTCGGGTGGAAGTTCCGGGACCAGTGCAGTCTGGCAATCCGAACACTCTAGAATGCCTTCTCGATATTCGGCACTACATTCAGGACAGAACATGTTATTCTGCTCCAGATTACATCCCCCAGGATCAGGAGAAAAGAGGCACCTAAATGAAAAACGTTTTTTTTCTATCCATGATATTGATTCTATCTGCCTGCCAAAGTGAGGTTCCTTCCGGCTCGGAATCGGCCGGAGAGCAGGGAGCGGAAAGTTTGCAGGAGACTCGGGAGGAGATTATGAGTGGCGAGTGGGTGACCTTTGGTGACGACCAGAGAGGCTATTTAGTGAGGCCTGCGGTAGAGGGCAAACTCCCGGCCGTAGTCATGATCCACGAGTGGTGGGGAGTCAACGACAATATCCAGGAGATGGCTCATGCCCTGGCTGAGGAGGACTATGTCGTTTTGGCTGTTGATTTATATGACGGCAGAGTCGCCTCGACGTCCGAAGAGGCAGGGGAATTTGCTTCTGAGGTCAGGCAAAATACAGGTGAGGCGGTCGAGCATATGAAAAGTGCCGTCTCCTTTCTGAGGGAAGCGGACTTCGTCATGGCAGAGGCCGTCGCCTCCATGGGCTGGTGCTTTGGGGGAGGCATGTCCATGCAGCTCTCACTCAATGAGAGCTTGGCGGCCACGGTTATTTATTATGGAGCTTTGGAGACTGATCCGGAACAGCTTTCCAGTATTCAGTGGCCGGTCCTGGGAGTCTTTGCCGACCAGGACGCGGTCATCTCTGTGGAGTCAGTCCAGGAGTTTGAGCAAGCCTTAAATCAGCTGGGAATTGAAAACGAGATCTACCTCTATGAAGGTGTTGGCCATGCCTTTGCCAACCCATCCAACCCAGGGCACGATGCTGAAAAGACAGAGGATGCCTGGATCAAGACTGTTGCATTCCTGAACAGGGCCCTGAAGCAGCCTGCAAGTTCAGGAAACTGAAAAGATCGGCCTTGCAACCTTTCGTTTCCTCTCTATCTTTCCTGACCCCGTTACTTCTCCGACCGATCCCTCAGAAAGGGCTGGGCACCTGGTAGGATGGAAGTATGGAGGGAAGAGAGGAATGGGAAGCTGATTCCGGGGGTCCGCTGGTCCGAGTTGTTCAGCGTGCTCTCACGCTGCCTGAAAAATCCAACGGAGGCCAAATCGTGGCCTGCGGCATTATCTGGCTAGCCCTGCTGGTGATGGGCTGGACCTTCATGACGTTGAGTATCGAACGTTCCCAGATGTTGCCCTCTCTCCCCCATTTCATCCTGTCCAGGGTCAATCTTGTCTTTCACGAAGCTGGGCACGTGGTATTCCTGCCACTGGGCCGCTTCATGACAATTCTGGGTGGATCACTTCTTCAGGTACTGGTGCCATTAATCTGCACGGTGGCATTCCTGACCCGCCACCTGGACACTTTTGCGGCATCGGTGACGCTGTGGTGGACAGGGCAAAGTCTGATTGAGCTTGCACCTTACATCAACGACGCTCGTGCCCAAGAGCTGATGCTGCTGGGGGGAGTGACCGGCCGGGATCGGCCCGGCTATCATGACTGGAACAACCTACTGACCCAACTCGGATGGCTCGAATACGATCACTTCCTGGCAGAGCTGGCTCACTACTCTGGAATCGCTGTGGTTGCTCTCTCCCTGCTCTGGGGTTTTTACTTGCTTTTCAGCCAACTCGGCCAACTACAATCGGGCCGGGGATCCAGAATCTAGTTCTCTTGCACGATCTCGCCACAGTCCAGCATGGCAGATCCAAAGTAGGGATTATTGATGGCTCCGTCTGCTTGAACCCAGTTTGCACCCTGGCTGTTATTGGCCATGGGACAAAAGGCCACCACTAATCCTTCAGGGAGGTCCAGCTTCGCAACCTCCTCGGAAAGGGGTATAAAGGCCGTGCGCATACTTTCGATATCCTCGGCTTGGGCAGCCTCCTCAGCCAGCACTTTCAGATCACCGGTGCTCTCCGTGGCCAACTCTGCAAGAGCAGTCCCGGCTGCACTAAAATTGTCGCCAGCCAGAGCTACCTGAGAAGCGACGTAGGACTGAAATGAAGTGACGACGGCCTGCTGCTCGGCGCTGGCCACCTGCTGCTCGCCGGAACCACAGAAAGTGAGTCCAAGCGGTAGAACCATCAATAACAGAAATCCTTTTTTCATAAGTTCCTCCCTCTCTATAAGTTCCAGGTTTAAGCCCGGATTATGCATAAATTCTCTACTGCATCGGCGAAATCATCCGCCCTGCCAGCGTTGCGCGACCCGCAAGCGGGGTACCCCTCGCGCGCCAGTCGGGCCCGCAGGCTTTAGCCTGCGGGCCCGTGGGCTAAAGCCCGCGGCTCTGTTTTCCGGCGCTTTCGCCGCTTCATGACGAGAACCTATGCATAATCCGGGCTAGAGCCCCGGACTGGCTTCCTCAGCCTGTAACTCAGCCAGGACCTGGTCCACCACAGCTGAGTCAGTCCAGTTGGCCTTGTAGACGACCTTCCCCTCCTTGTCGACGACATAGACAGCATTGGGCATGTTCCCGTACTGGAGATGAATTTTCTCATCCATGCCGTCCAGCACAATGGGGCTTTTGATGTTCATGACCTCGCGCAATTCCTGAGCATAGGCAACCCGATCCTGGTAGTCCTTGTGCTTGAAATACTTCTTGAATCCGCGTTCCTGGGCATGCGGCTCCCGGACATACAGGTGCCAGATCTCGGCATCATGGTATTTCCTGGCCACCTCCTCTATGGCGGACACCTGCCCGCGATAGGGCGGTCAGGTTATGGCGCCAAAGACCAGAACCACGTTCTTCTTGCCAATTCTGTCAGAAAGGCGGAACCCCTCACCGTTATCGCCCTTGAGGTCGATTTCAGGAGCCATCTCTCCCAGGGCTATGGCGCCGTCGAAGTTCTTGTAGCGCTTTCTGATGCTCGGGCTCACGCGCAGCTTGATCAGCTTCGTGAGGTCACAGTACTTGAAGCTAATCCAGGGATTGGCCGGCATTCTGTAATAGTCTGAACGGGGCAGCATATTATTGGAACCTATTATGATAAACAACTCATCCTCAGGCAAGGGCTGGGGCGGAAAATGTGGGCTGTCCCCACATTTTATGAGATCCTATTGGTTCATGAAGAGATTCGGGCTGGCAGCTGTAGTGTTGACAGCGATGATCCTTTTGCCATCGCTGGGGCAGGAGCAGAGTGCCGCCCAGCCCAAGCTGATCCTGGTCCTCTCCATCGACCAGATGCGCTTTGATTACTTGACGCGCTTCGGTGATCTCTTCAAAGGAGGTTTTCGCACTCTGCAGGAGCAGGCTGCGGTCTTCCCTAACGCCCATTTTCGGCATGCCATGACCGCAACAGGTCCCGGTCATTCGGTGATCCTTTCGGGCCGTCATCCCAGCCACTCGGGAATTGTTGCCGACGCCTGGTACGATCCGTTCCTAAAGAGAACGATCAACGTGGTGGAAGATCCCGTGCAGTCACCGCTTGGGGGCGAGGGGCGGAAGGCCTCTCCGGTCAACTTTTTAGGTTTCACAGTGGGCGATGTGCTGAAGCAGAAGAGTCCGGAGTCCCGCGTGGTCGCTGTGGCTTTTAAGGATCGTTCAGCTATCCTCATGGCCGGGCATCGAGGGGATGCCGCCTACTGGTACGAAGCCTCGGGGGGCAACTTCATCACCAGTACTTACTATATGAACAAAGCTCCCGCCTGGCTGGAAGAATGGAACAAACAGCGTTTGGCGGACCGCTATGCGGGTCAGAAGTGGACCCGCCTGCTGGAGGAGAACCTGTATGAGAGATATGCGGGACCCGACGCAATCGAGGGGGAGTGGGACCGCAAGGATACCGTTTTTCCCCATTCCATCCGCGGAACTCCTCCCGAAAGGGGATTCTATGACGATCTGGGGCGCACACCCTTTGCCGACGAACTGACACTGTCGGTGGCGCTTCAGGCAATGAGAGCCCACCAACTCGGTGTGGACACCTCGACTGATATTCTGGCCATCGGATTTTCCTCAACCGACATTGTGGGCCACACCTATGGACCTGCGAGCCAGGAGATGATGGATCAGCTTCTCCGACTGGACCTCATTCTGGAGAGCCTGTTTCAGGAGATTGAAGCCAGCGTTGGTCTGGACAAGACTCTGGTGGTCCTGACAGCAGATCACGGGGTTCTCCCTCTGGTGGAAACTCTACAAGGCAAGGGCATCGAGGCCCGACGAGCCCATCCCCAGGTTTTGGAGGCAGCAGTGGAGCAGGCGCTGGAGAATCAATATCCGGGTGTAGAGAACTTGATCGCTGATTCTTCCAGGGATATCTATCTTGACGAGGAGGTGCTTCAAAGACACCGGCTGGATCGCACGGAGGTGGAGACTACGATCATCAGTGCGCTTCTCTCGACGGGTCTGGTGGAGGCCGTCTACACTCATGCCCAGCTCTTGAGTAACGAACCTTCAAGCGATCCCTACATCGAGCTGTTCCGGAATTCCTTTTTCCAACCGAGAAGCCCTCACCTGATGGTCCTGGTTAAAAAATTCCTTTACCTCGATTCTTATGTCGGAGGAACCGGTCACGGCACCCCATACGATTACGACCGGCACGTTCCCATCCTCTTCATGGGTCCGGGAATTGAGCCCGGATCCTATCCAGACCCCTGCGGGCCTGAGGATATTGCCCCCACCCTTGCCATACTTCTGGGTTTGGACTATCCCCGCGAGAATGATTCGCGTCTTTTATTGGAAATGATTGATTAGGGCCTTTCGCTAGAGTTCTCTCTCAGCTCTTCCAGCAGGTCTGCAGCGATCTCGCGGACGTCTTCGTTTTCATCTTCCAAGGCTTGCTCCAGAAGCCGAATGGCACTCTCTCCGCCGATCTCACCCAGAGCCTCTACAGCCTCCTCACGGAACCACTCATCCTCGTCTTGCAGGACGATGGCCAAGGCCAGGGCTGCCTCATCTCCACCGATGTTAGCAAGAGCGGCAATGGCTGCCTCCCGCACATCCTCATCCTCGTCCCTCAGGGCCGGACGCAGGAACTGTACAGCCTCGGGGCGTCCTATCTCTGCCAAGGCCTCCACTGCATCTTCCCGTTCCCAGGAATCGTCACTCCTGAGGGCAGCTCGCAACAGGGCGAAATCTGTGGCTTCTTCCCGGAGAAGGTCCTCTTCGGTCTTGGACACAACAACAGTGGATGGGACCGGAGCGCCTTTTGCTCCTTTGGGGATAATCCACAGCTCCCTCAGTCGTGCATCCTTGGAGGGACCCTCTCGAGCCTGAGAGTAGGCCAGGGCAAAACTGTGATTGCGCAAGATCCGAGTCAAGGCCTTCTCCAGGGAGAGCCGCTGAAAGCTTATGGAGATACTCTCTGAGATTGTGCCATACCACACGATACTGAGACCGCTCTGACGGGCAACTTCCCGAAGCACCTCCTCCAGCGGAGCATCTTTTACTTCCACTGTCAGGGCATCGTTGGCAAAGCGAACCAGGCGAGAGCTCTGAGACGGCCAAGTCCCAGCCTCTGTCCTGAGGGCACCCTCATCCTGGCCGGTGGCGGACAACGGGGTGAAGCTCACCGTCACATAGAACAGGCCAATGGCGAGGAGGCTAGCCCGGATTATGCATAGGTTCTTGTCACGAAGCGACGAAAGCGCCGACCTGACAAGGCGCGCGAGGGGTACCCGCCACGGGTCGGCCCCCGCAAACGTACTCTTGAGTACGTTGAGGAGCTGAGGGGTACCCGCTTGCGGGTCGCGCAACATGGGCAGGGCGGATGATTTCGTCGCTGCAGTAGAGAATTTATGCATAATACGGGCTTGGGTTTCTCTGGGGAAGGTCATTACTTCTCTGAAACCATTATAACGAATGTAGCGAGGCCGCGGACAGGTGAGTTGTTGGCGGGTGTTCAGGTAGGTCAAGATCGAGACCGCACAAGCCCTTCGACCGCAGACGTAGTCTACGTACTCCCTTTCATAAATACGGTAATGTTTACGGATGGGGCTTGCGAGGCGAGGTCGCGAAGGGAGGAGGAGGCGATGTCAGGGACATCGACGACGACGAGAGACAAAGAGATCGCTCGCAACCCCCGTCCGCCCGAAGGGTTGGGGCGCGACGGACCCATCTCTTTGTTGCTTCTCCTCGCCGATGTCTCGACATCGACTCGTCGTCGCGCCTCGATCTGGGCTCCGTCGCGCTCCCAACAAACGTTATCGTATTTATGAAAGTGAGTACTACGTTACGTCGAGGATCGAAGGGCGCGGAGAACGACGAGCTTGGCCTTCCTGGACACCCGCCCTAACTCGGGACTTTCCACCAGTCCTTGGCCCGATACATCAGTGCGCGAGCGTATTCAACGTGTGTCCACATGAGCGGGGCGGCAAACTGAATATAGCCCCCTTCAGAGTAGGCGTCATCCCGGACCATGCATTGCTGGGCCGTCTGCGCATAAGAGCGAGCCATGTTGTTTGCCTCTTCCAGGATGGTGTCAAACTGACAGTCGTCCGACAAGATGGGCTTGTGAAATTCCTTCTCGAAATCGATCCCGGTTTGCCATTCTCTTTCCATGAACTCTTCAAATCTCTTGCAGGTTGAAAGATGCTCGGGCAGCTCTCCGTTTTCGCCCTTATATTGGTCAATCATTTGAAGCAGTTTGTCACCCTCCTGGGTGTCTCCACACCAGAAATGAAATTGGGCCAAAACAGCCGTGTATTGCAGCCAGGGACCATTTCCAGCATGGACATGGGTGGCGAAATCTTTGTGGAAAGGAAGATACCGCATAATCATACCCAACTCCGGATCCCAGAGTTGCTTCTCCAGGAAGCGGACACTGTTGAGCAACTCAGTCTTGTAGTGCGAGAAACCGTAATAGAAGGGGGAAAGCAGGGTGAAATCAGGTCTCATGTCCATGTATCCATTTGGGTTGATGCGGCGGACAAACCTGTGGCCGGACATAAACAGTTCACTGATGCTATGGAGAAAATGCTTCCGAAAGTTCAGATGTGTACTCGAGATGATTCCCTTCTTATCCATCTCACTGGCGACCTCAACAGCCAGGGAATACGCATAGAGAAAGGAGAAGTTCACCCAACAGGTGTAACCCTCCTCCAGCAACGACTCATGAATGGCAGTGGTGGAACGGAAGAGATTCAGTTCTTTCTGGTAAAGATTCTCAAGACTGTATCTCAGAGCATTGTCGATACAACTCAGAAAGCCTTCCAGGTCATCGATCTCTTTTTGCAATCTTCGCGCCGCCAGCAGGTAGTTACACAAAATGGAAATCCCATGAGCAACGTTATCTTCCTGCTTATAGATGCTCTTATCTTCTCCCTTGGCGTTGTAACGCTGTCCCCACTTGCCTCCATCAGAAGCAATGTCTTTCATGAAGTGGGCCGTGGACTTCATCAACTCGAGGGCCTGAGGTCCTATGTCATAGCCAAGGGGAGAGCCTGCCACCCGCCGGAGCAACTGCACAGCGCAGCTTGTGTCCCTGGGGTAGATGTAGGGGTATCTTGATTCCGGTGGAGAGGCCAGCAACAGCCGGCCATATTTTTCTGAAGGCAAGGTGCACTTCAGAATGATCTGCATATGGTGCGACAGCTGGTCGTTGAGTTGGCTCAGCTCCTTGCCACTGACAGGCATATCTCGTCTCCCGGCTAGTTCTCCAGTTTGCTTCCGGCAGCCTGATCTACCATGAAAAGGAGCTTGCCTTCCACTGGCGCAATGCGCTGCGCGGGCAAGCGCATCGGCTGGTCCTGACCCTCAAGCACCTCTTTCAAAACTGAGGCCTTGGACTGTCCTGAGATCAAGAAGATGATATTGGCTGCCTGGTTAATGGCGGAAGCGGTGAGTGAGATGCGATGGGATTGCAACCTCTGCACGTAAGTTGCGGTAACCAGCCCCGCAGTTTTCTCGAGAGCGGTGGTCCCTGGAAAAAGAGAAGCCGTATGTCCATCCGTTCCCATGCCCAGCAAGATCAGATCAAAGCGAGGTTTTTGGCCCTCACTCAGACCAAAGAAGCCTTTTAGCGTCTTCTCATACTCAGCGGCCACGCTCGGGGCATCCCCTTTCTCGGTCTGAATCGGGTAAACGTTCTCCCAGGGGATAGGAACCGGAGCCAGCAGAGACACTCGTACCATGCCAAAAGTGCTGTCGGGATGATCGGGAGGCACGCAACGCTCATCGCCGAAGAAGAGGTGTATCTTTGACCATGCCATCAACGGTTGAAACTGGTCGCTGGCCAACAGGGAATAAAGTGCCTGTGGAGTGGTGCCTCCTGAGAGCGCCACCGTGAATCTACCGGTGGCTGAGACGGCCTCTCCAGCGAGCCGAACAAACCGCTCGGCTGCCTTCTGGTACAGGTCCTCAGCGTCACGACAGACCTCTAACTCTTTACCCTGATAGCTCATGGCTTCTCTTGACTAGCAACCGAAGACCCTCACCCCTTGGGTCGTTTCTCCAATTCTGCAACCTTCTCCAGCCGGCGCACATGCCGTTCAGCCTTGGAAAAACGAGCTGCCAGAAAAGCAAGAATCAAATCCTCGGCCAGCGCCGGGCCGATCACCCGGGGGCCCAGACAGAGAACATTGGCGTCATCATCCTCACGGCTCTGGCGGGCAGAGAACACATCGTGACAGAGGGCAGCCCGAATACCCGGCACCTTGTTGGCCGCAATGCTAGTCCCCACACCACTACCACAGAGAAGAATTCCAAGCTGGGTCTCTCCCTTGACCACTGACTCGCCCACGGCCTGTGCATAGTCCGGGTAATCCACCGACTGGGTGCTGTGCGTCCCAAGATCCACAACCGAATGTCCCTCCTTTTCGAGCAACTCAAGAACTAGGTCCTTCAAGGGAAACCCTGCATGATCAGCCCCAACGGAAATGCGCATCTTGCTCTCCTCAACGGTGGAAGGGTGAATCGGGCACACAAAAAAGCGGGCGGATACCTGGCAGAAACATCAAACCAATGGTCTCCAATAAAAGGAAAAATAGCAACCAGGAAAGATGCTTAGCCGGGATCATGCATAGGTTTTCGTGACGAAGTGCCGCTGGCGCCGCGATGACAAGGCATGCGAGGGCACCCGCTTGCGGGTCGGGCCCCGCAGGCGTACTCATGCAGTACGCCGAGGAGCCCAAGGGGTACCCGCTTTGCGGGTCGCATAACGCAGTCAGCGTGGATGATTGCGGCACTGCAGTAGGAAACTTATTCATAATCCCGGCTAGACCCATTAACGGATCTTCCCACGTGCTTTGACGATCCACGATTCCACAACTTCCTCACCCCGATAGCCGAAGATGACATCATGCATATTGACAGTAGCGCAGATATGATTGGGGATGATTTCGAGAGCCTGACCAACCTCCAGTTTGACCTCAGCTGGAACCTTTAAATAACCATGTTCTTCATTCATGCTCAAGAACTGGACCTCCGGACAGTCCTTCACCAGACCGTAACCTCTTTTTTCTCCGGGTCTGAGCGGGTCACTGGAGAAGGTCTTCGAGCCCGCGTCAATGATAGCCTGGCCGGGAACTGCCGTACTGACCACCGTAGTCAGTAGAGAGGCCGCACAATCTTCACTGCTGCAGGTCTTCCATTCAATGCTGTTGCGGTCGTTAAAGATATAGGTGCCCGGCCGGATCTCGGTCAGACCCTCTATGCGATGTGAGTGAAAGGCTGAGGGAGTGCTCCCACCACTGACCCGTCGAACGGGGATCTTTTCCTTTTCAAAGAGCTCCAACTGGCGCTGGAGATCCAGGTTTAACTGCTCCAATTCTCGAGTACTGCCATTCCAATCGGGGCGGATATGCCCGGGGTAAAACATGAGCCCCTGAAAGCGGAGCCCGGCTGTAGAATCGATCAACCGCGCCAGTTCCACTGCATCTGTTCCTGGCCTCACCCCGCAGCGCCTCATGCCCAAATCGATCTCCACTAAAACATCGATCGATTTCCCGCTGGCGGCCTGAGCAACCCAGCTCAGGGATTCTTCAGAGTCAAGAGCGACCGTGATGCGGGCTCTTTCCAGAAGAACACCCAGACGAAGAGCTTTGGCAGCTCCGAAGAGAGGATAAGCCAGCATGAGATCATCCAGGCCTTCTTGAGTCATGACCTCCGCTTCACCAACTTTGGCGACCGTGATTCCACAGGCTCCTAACTCAATCTGCTTCTTGGCGAGCTCAGGGATTTTATGGGTTTTGGCGTGGGGTCGAAGATTGAGGCCGTGCTGCTGGCAATAACCGGCCATGCCTTGCAGGTTTCTTTCCATCCTGTCCAGATCGACGACTAAGGCGGGGGTTTCCAATTCATGAATTCTCATCCCGGTCGGTATCAGCTCTGTCCGGTGAATCTGAACTGCCAATTAACTATTCGACCCAGCACGTAGATGGGCACCGTGTATTCCACTGTAATGAAAACGGTATCTGCTCCTTTCTGCACGCTGACGTTCTCCAGGAGCAATGGTATTCTCAGCTCCCTGGCCTCTGCCACAACTGCCTGCTCAATCTCCTCAACCGATCCCGATCGCCCGCCGGAAGCATATGTGGTTTCAGATAGGACTCCAGCCGCGCTGTATTGGGCAATTTGGCTCACTGCATTCCTGAGCTGGAAATCGTCTACAAGTGGCGGGCCAAATTTGTACCCCCCGTACCCGAGGATGATCAGCACCATAATAGTGAGAAGGCAACCGATGTTGCTCGCGCCCTGCTCTTGAACGAAAACTTTTCGAGAAAAGTGCGTTTTCAATTCCTGTTTACCTCGCGGCCCCCTCTCACGTCGCAGGCGGGACAAGGGCAATCGTGACCGCCCCACCGTCGCCCAGTCCCAGCGCCTCGCGGAGGTTAACAGGGGCCAATAACTCAACCACGTTGCTCGGATAGGAGGGAACTGCCGGAAGCACAATGGCACCCGAAACCTGTCCTTCCACGCTGACTGGAAAACACTTCGCGGCACAATAACCCTTCTCCGGTTCCAGAAACTGACCGGGCTGGCTGCGGAGCTCCTTCCACATTGCCAGGTCCTGCGCCCTTTCCAGCCGCAGATTGAGAGTCCCGGGAAATGGCTTAAAGTTGAAGCCCCTTGCCACCTGTTCCCGGACCCATGGTAGCCCGGTGAAGCCAGCTGCCTCACCCTTACCACTCACCACCCTCCCACGAATCCAGGCCGAGGCCCGGGCAAGAGGCAGCACCTCTTTCAGCGAGGGAATCCGCGGCGAATGTTCCATTCCCTTGGAGCCATTTCGCTGGAGGAGGACTGCACGAATACCCAGCGACTCCGCAGGCTGGATGTCTTCTACCGCATCATTCCCCACGTGTATGACTTTCTCCGGCCGGGTTGCGGCTCGTTCCAATGCCAGCTCAAAGAGTCGAATGCCCGGTTTGGCGTATCCTTGAGTCTCGGAAATCAACATGAAGTCGAAATATCGGCCAATTCCCAGGTTCTCACACAACTCGAGCAGTCTCGGTTCCCAATTGGAGACCGCCCCCAGGAGAAATCCGGATTCTTTGAGTTGCTTCAAAGTGGAGATAGTCTCCGGGAAGAGTCGGAAAACGGGTTCTTTCAGCCATGAATCCCAGATTTCCTTCCGGCAACTATCGAAGTGTTTCTTGACGCCTGCCTTGCGGAGAATAGCGGCAATCAGGTCCTGACGCCGTGCTTCCTCTTTGCTGGCGGAGATTGTGAAGTCAGACCCACACAAGTCCGACGCGCACCCACTGGAGACGGGGCCGGTCTCCTCTTGTGCCTGTCTGACCCAGGAGCGAACCTGGTCTTTGGTGGCGTGATAGCCATGTCTTTCCAAGATAGCCCGGTAGGCCTGGGCCGGGTCTCCCAACTCCAGTAGAGTCCCACCAACGTCAAGGAAAATAGCCTCAGTGCCTCGCTTCATCAATACGGTAGCCTTTGTACTGAGTATAACCTGAAGGGAGGATAGGAACACCCGGCCCGGTCAGAAACATTTCTGGTTGCGGTCCGTATTAACAAGCAGCAAGGATGAAGGAAGTGCTTTTTAGCCCACATTATGCATAAATTTTCTGCAATAGTGTCGCAATCATCCGCGCTGACGGCGTTGTGCTTCCTTGCGCTCCTCGGCGTACTGCAAGAGTACGCCTGCGGGGCGCTTCGTAGCACGCCTTGTCATCGCGGCGCTTTCGCCACTTTGCTACGTAAACCTATGCATAATGCGGGCTAGTCAGGAGATCACCATGGAGAGTTTGGCTTCAGCAAGAACAGGACAGTCCATTTTGGCTTTGGTGCTTTGCTCTTTATTGATTGCTCCTGGAGCGTCTGTCTTTTCCTGGGCCGGCCCTGAGGAGATGACACTGACAGAAGAGGAGAAAATCATCCACGTACTGAATCGCTTGAGCTTTGGACCTCGACCGGGAGATATCGAACGAGTCGCGGCCATGGGGATTCAAGCCTATATCGAGCAGCAGCTTCGTCCCCAGCTCATTCCCGAGACCGTCGTGGAGGAAAAACTGGCCGGTTTCAAGACCTTGACCATGACCCCGCCAGAGCTGGCCGAACTCTCTTCCGGTACCAATGAGCTGAGACGCCAAATGCAGACCCTCCAGGCGGAAAGACAGAACGACCCAGAGCAGATGTCTGGATCCGATTCAGTCCCTGAGGTCACCGAGGAAATGCAAGCGGCTCGCCGACAGATGCGAGAGGGTATGCAGCAGATTCGGTTCGAGCTCACCCAGGCCAAGCTGCTCCGGGCTCTTTACAGTGAGCGCCAGCTTCAGGAAGTGATGGCTGACTTCTGGATGAACCACTTCAATATCTTCCTGTCCAAGGGTCAGGATCGAGTGTACACGACCGATTTCGAGCAAAGCGTCGTGCGTCCCCTGGTCCTGGGAAAATTCGAAGATCTCCTGATGGCAACCGCCAAGAGCCCGGCCATGCTTTTTTACCTGGACAACTGGATCAGTTCTGCACCTGCCCAGGTCATGGAAGAACGCGTCGCCACTTTAAGAAGTCGTCTGGCACCGCGCTCTCGCAGGCGGCGCCAGCAGAGTACCCGCCAGCCGGCAGACCGGGCAATCCTGAGGAATTTACAGCGTGCCAAGGGCCTCAATGAGAACTATGCCCGAGAGCTAATGGAGCTTCACACTCTCGGTGTCGAGGGAGGATACAGCCAGGAGGATGTCATCCAGGTGGCCAGGGCTTTAACGGGCTGGACCATTACGGCTCCCCGACAGGGAGGCCCCTTTCAGTTCCAACCTCTTCTGCACGAAGAGGGCGACAAAGTGGTGCTGGGGCAGACTATTCGATCCGGTGGAGTTCAAGAGGGTGAGCAGGTGATCAAGATGCTGGCTCGCCATCCCTCCACCGCTCGCTTTATTTCCACAAAACTGGTTCGGCGCTTCGTCGCCGACGATCCTCCCGAGGACCTGGTGGATGCGGCAAGTCTCACCTTCGAGCGGACGGGCGGAGACATCCGAGAGGTATTATGGACAATCTTTACTCATCCTCACTTCTTCTCCCGCGACGCCTATCAGGCCAAAGTCAAGAAGCCTCTTGAACTGGTGGTGAGTTCTCTACGCGCTACAGAAGCTGAGATGCGCCCGGCCCGTCGGCTGATGCAGGTCTTGGCCGAAATGGGGGAGGCGCTCTACCTGTGCCAGGAACCCACTGGTTACCCGGATGTGGCTTCTGCCTGGATTAATACCAACTCGCTGCTACAGCGATTGAACTTCGCCCTCGTTCTAGCCGCTGACAGGATTCCTCAGATTCGGGTAGATCTTGCATCAGCCGGGCCGCTGTTCCAGCAGCTCAGGCTTCCTGAACCCAACACCCAACAACTCGAGCAGACCCGCACCCTTCTCGGGCAGGCCGGAGAAGAGCAGGATCGGCGAGATGGTCTGCGTCAGACTCGCTTTTCCAAGCAGGTGATTGCTGCTGCTTTTATGCTGGGCTCACCACAATTCCAAAAGAGATAGGAGACATCCTGATGATTACCCGACGCATCCTTCTCAAAAACGGCGGGATTGCCCTTGTAGGAATGGGAACAGTGCCCAGTTTCGTGCTTCGCACCGTGCAGGCGGTCCCCGCGGACACTCGGCGAAGAAAGGTTCTCATCGCCGTCTTTCAACGAGGCGGAGCTGACGGTCTCAATACCGTCGTGCCCTTTGGGGAGCAGGCCTACTACGCGAGTCGTCCCACCATTGCCATCCCAGCTCCCACCTCAGGGCAGGAGTCTGCGGTCGACCTGAACGGCTTTTTCGGACTCCATCCCTCGCTGAAGCCTCTTCACCGTCTTTACCAAGAGGGGCAAATGGCGATCGTACATGCAGCAGGCTCTCCCGATTCCACGCGTTCTCACTTCGATGCTCAAGACTTTATGGAGTCGGCCGCTCCCGGGACCAAGAGTATTTCCGACGGATGGTTGAGTCGTTATCTGGAGCACAATCCGGATCCAGAAGCCACCTCCTTTCGAGGGGTTGCCATGGGAACGAGCCTGCCTCGCTCCCTCAAAGGTGAGACCCCGGCTATCGCCTTGGGGAACATCGATTCTTTTGACCTGAGAGCGGGAGCGCTCCAACAACAGGCCCGTACCGCCTACGAGACCCTTTACGACCAGGAGACAGACTCTCTGTTATCGGGCACAGCTCAGGAAATGTTCCAAGCGATTGATTTTCTCAAGAAAGCCAACCCCGGCCAGTATCGCCCTGAGGCGGGAGTGGAGTATCCGCAAGGTCGCTTCGGCCGAAATCTCGGGCAGATCGCCCAATTGATCAAGGCCAACATCGGGTTAGAGGTAGCGTTCCTGGATATCGGTGGGTGGGATCACCATATCAATGAGGGGGGAGTCAACGGTCAGCTGAGCAACCGGCTGAGAGAGTTCGGACAAGGTCTGGCGGCCCTCTATCGGGATCTGGGGGATCGCATGGAAGACGTGCTGGTTCTCACCATGTCGGAATTTGGACGAACGGCTCGCGAGAACGGGAACGCCGGTACCGATCATGGCCACGCCAACGTGATGTTTCTCCTGGGTGGAGATATCAAGGGTGGAAAGGTCTACGGGCAGTGGCCAGGTCTTGCACCTGAACAACTTTACCAGGGTCGGGATCTGGCTCTCACCACAGATTTTCGGGATGTGTTTGCAGAAGTGCTGGTCCGGCACCTTGGATCTTCAGATGCAGACGCCATTTTCCCGGATTACAGGGTAGATCCGAAGCGCTTCAAAGGAATGCTATAGGAGAAGGAGTCAGGAGTCAGGAGGTAGAAGATGTTCCGGAACCTGAAACTTGGAACCTGGAGCCTGGAGCCTGGAGCCTGGAACTTTCCTTCACATCATTCTTTTGAGGATCCGTTGACTCTGCTCCTGGCTGAGACCCAGAGGACGATAGGCTAGAGGACCGCCTTCATCCAGGACAGGCTCCAGTTGGCTGAGAGTCGGTTGGTCCTTTTGCAGGAACAGTCCGATATAGATCGTGTCGCCCCACTCCATGGCTTTCTCGCAGGCCGTCTTCCAATCGCTGGTGTCGTGGCCTTCGTCTTCGAGCTTCTTAATGCGTGGTTTGAAAAATTGGTAGTCGTTGTCATGGTTGAACGTAACACAAGGGCTGAAGATGTCAACAAGAGCAAACCCCTTATGCTGGATCGCCTTCTTCATCAACTCCACCATATGCTTGCCCTGACCGCTGTAGCCACGAGCCACAAAAGTCGCTCCGTTCATGATGGCCGCCGTGATGGGATTGATGGGAAGCTCCACGCTGCCAAAGGGCGTACTCTTGGTTTTCATGTCCTGGGTGCTGGTGGGAGAAATCTGTCCGGTGGTGAGACCATAAATCTGGTTGTTCATGACGATATAGGTCAGGTCTACGTTGCGGCGCGCCGTGTGCACAAAGTGGTTCCCACCAATGCCGTATCCATCGCCGTCTCCACCCGTTGCAATAACGGTGAGCTCGTGATTCGCCATTTGGGCACCAGTGGCCACGGCCAAGGGCCGGCCATGAAGAGTGTGCATCCCATAGGCGTTGACGTACCCGGGAAGATTGGAGGAACAGCCGATCCCGCTGACGGTCAGGATCTGATGGGGCAGGAGCCCCAGCTCCGCACAGGCTTTCTGAAGGCCCTTCAGGACTCCAAAGTCGCCACAGCCCGGACACCAGTCAGGTTCCACTGGTCCCTTAAAATCCTTCGCCTGCAGTGAAGTGATGGGCTTGTCCGCGGTTACATCCCGGGTGCTATCTCCAACTGTCATATTCTTACCTCATTAGACCATGATTTCCTGAATCGGTACGGAGTGATCGGTCGTCCCGGAAAGCTGCTCCAGCACACCTTCCACAATGTGATGGGGCATAAAGGGCTCACCATCGTACTTGCGGATGTGTCCGTCCACGCTGAGTCCGGTTTCACTCCGCAGATAGCGGAAAAACTGGCCGGAGTAGTTGTTCTCGACAATAATCGTTCGCTTGGAGCGAGAGATGATCTCGCTCACCACTTCTGCGTGAAGGGGAACGATCCATTTGATGGCAAGCTGATTGGCGGTAATCCCCTGGTGGCTCAACTGCTCCACCGCCTCTTTGATGACACCGTAAGTGGATCCCCATCCGATGAGCGTGACCTGGGCATCCTCCGGACCCTCCAACTGTGGCGCTGCCATCGCTTTGCCGATGTCTTTGAACTTTCGGGCTCTTTTTTCGACCATCTTGCGGCGCTTATGTGGGTTGGTGAACTCGTCGCTGATCAAAATACTGTCCTCGTCGTGCTCGTCGGTGGCCACGACGTGGATATAACCCTCCAGGCCTGGCAAGGCGCGCGGAGAGATCCCACTTTCTGTATTCTTGTAGCGCATATAGCCGTCGTCCTGGGAGGAGGAAGTAATCAAATCCCCCCGATCGATCTCTGGACGCAGGCTAATCTTGTCGGGATCAACGCTGAAGGTGCCTTCTGAGATCAGCAGATCGGAGATGACAATGCCAGGGCACTGATATTTGTCCACCAGATTGAACAGCTCGGGGATGGTATCAAAGGCGTCCAGGGCATCTTTCGGGGCCACGATGAGGCGCTCGAAGTCCCCCTGGCTGGCGCCCAGCACCTGCCACAGATCCCCCTGTTCGGTCTTGGTGGGCACGCCCGTGGAGGGACCGGCTCGCTGAACGTTAATAAACACTACGGGAACCTCCATCATTCCCGCCATGCCTATAGCTTCGGTCATCAATGCGAACCCTCCGCCGGAGGTGGCACACATGGCCCGGCAACCGGCATGGGCTGCCCCGACGGCCATATTGGCCACTGCGATTTCGTCCTCCACCTGCCGAACCATAATTCCCAGCTCGCGAGCATTCTTGGCCATCCAATGGAGCACTCCGGTTGCAGGACTCATGGGGTAGGCACAGTAAAACTTAACGCCGGCGGCGGCGCCACCCATCGCCAAAGCCTCATTTCCGGTCCAGACCCCTAGTGGTTTGGGACCAGTGGGAAGCGGATCCGGAAAAGGCTCGAAGTTGGCCTTTGCGTGGTCAAAGCCGGCACGACCTGCGCTAACGTTCCCATCGACCACAGCCTGGCCCTTTCGCTTGAACTGAAGGGTCAAGGCATCCTCGAGGACTTGAAACTCCAGCCCCAGCATAGATGTGATGGTTCCCAGGGCAACGGTGTTCTGGACCTGTCGCGCACCGCTGGTCAACTCAGCAACGGGTAAGGGGCACAAATGAGCACCTTTGGCGGCTTGGCCCGCCTGAATGGCGTCGCTGTTAAAGAGCACCCGGCTGCCCTCTCCCATCAGGACCAGGTGCCGATTCATAGTGTCCTGATTCAGACACAGCAGGAGGTCCAGTTTATCCCCGTGGTTGCGAACCTTCTGGTCACTGACACGCAAAGTCAGAAAAATGTGCCCGCCTCGGATGATCGATTGATAGGCATTGTAGGCGTAAAGATGCAGACCACGGCGGACAAACAACCGGGCCAGGATATTACCGGGGGTCGCGATTCCCTGTCCGGCAGCACCGCCAATGGCGATGGCTAGATCAAATCTTTTTGGGCTCATAAAGTCTTTCCACTTTCGGCTCGAGGATAAACTCCGATATAGGCAAACACAAATTCTCTCCTGGCCGAGTGTTTGGGTATAGGGTTACAGAGAATGGTCATCCTCTTGGCCCGAATGGTATCCGCTCTCTGCGCCCGAGATCCAGCTCCTCACCCGACCCATGTTACTAGTTTTCAATCCGGTTTGGCAAACCATCCCATGGCCAGTTTTGGATCCCTTTTGATGGGACTTTAACTCCTCACCCTCATTTGTTGTTGCTCCAGTTGTGGATCGCTGGGCTCGAGCTTCGTCAAGCAGCGGCGAATGTTTCGAATGGCCTGGCGAAGCCGGTGCTCATTTTCCACCATGGCAATGCGCACATACCCCTCACCCAGGTCCCCGAAGCCGACTCCAGGCAGCACCGCCACATGGGCCTCCTGCATCAGCAGGGTAGAGAACTCCATCGAGCCCATTTCTCGATAGGGCTCCGGAATCGGCGCCCAGGTAAACATACTGGCCTTGGGCGCCTTGACCGACCAGCCGATGCGGTTGAGCCCATCGCACAGGACGTCCCGTCGGTTCTGGTAGATCTTGGCCTGCTCTACAACACAGTCCTGCGGACCGTCCAGCGCGGCGATGCCGGCGACCTGAATCGGAGTAAAAATACCATAGTCGTGATAGCCCTTGATCTTGGCCAAAGCTGCCACGATGTCTCGATTGCCCACGCAGAAGCCGAGCCGCCATCCGGCCATGTTGTAAGATTTCGACATGGTGTAAAATTCCACCCCTACATCCTTGGCACCCGGCACTTGCAAAAAACTGGGAGCGTTACAGTCATCGAAGGTGATATCGGCATACGCCATATCGTGGATGACCATAATGTGGTTATCGCGGGCGAAGCGGACGATCTCCTCGAAGAAGTCCAGGCTGACGGTGGCGGTAGTCGGATTATGAGGGAAATTCAAGGTCATAACTTTGGGTCTGGGCCAGATCTCTCTGGTAATGTACTCCAGGTCGGGAACGAAGTCCTCCTCCTCGCGCAGAGGAATGGACACAACGTTTCCACCGGCCATGGCCACGCTGTAGATATGAATCGGATAAGAGGGGTTGGGAATCAGCGCCAAGTCGCCCGGGTCCAGTATAGCCAGCATCAGGTGGGCCAGACCCTCCTTGCTGCCGATGGTGGCGATGCACTCGGACTGCCAGTCCAGATCCACGCCAAAGCGCTTCTTGTAAAAGCGGCAGATGGCCCGCAGTAAGCCTGGAATACCCTTGGAGGCGGAATAGCGATGTGTTTTGCGGTCCTGGACGACCTCAATCAATTTGTTGACGATGTGCTGGGGGGTGGGCTGGTCGGGGTTGCCCATGCCCAGGTCGATGACATCGGCTCCCTCCTGGCGCAGACGAAGTTTGATGTCATTGAGAACCCCAAGCAGATAGGGCGGCAAGCGCTTCAGCCGCTGAGTATCAATGGTAGGCATGAGGCCCATAGTACCGTAATTCGTGCATTTGTGCGTGGGAGGCACCTCAGGTTCCGAACTCGTGCGTTACCTTTCGGTATTGAATTTCTCCCCTGACACCCTTATAACACTTGCTATGTTCATCAAAGGGAAAAGCGCAATGGTTACAGGGGGAGCCTCGGGATTGGGCTTGGCTACTGTGCGAATGCTTCACTCCTTAGGCGCAAAAGTACTCATCGCCGACTTGAACCAGGAGGCGGGTAAGACCTTGGAACACGAACTCGGTGAGGGGGCACTCTTTGTCGAGACCGATGTTACCCAGGAGACATCGGTCAAAGGGGCGGTCGAACTTGCCGTCAAGCAGCACGGAGGCATTCACCTCTTGGTCAACTGCGCCGGTATAGCCATTGCCGAGAAGATCCTGGGTAAGGAAAGACCACACGACCTGGAGCACTTCACCCGTGTCATTCAAGTCAATCTTATCGGCACCTTCAACACTCTGCGGCTGGCCGCTGCAGCCATGGCTCAAAATCAGCCGAATGAAGAGGGAGAACGAGGGATCATCGTCAACACGGCCTCAGTCGCTGCTTTTGAAGGACAAATCGGTCAGGCGGCCTACGCGGCCTCCAAGGGTGGGATCGTGGCATTGACCCTGCCGGCTGCTCGGGAGCTTGCCCGCCCTGGCATCCGGGTCGTTAGCATCGCCCCCGGCATTTTTGATACTCCTCTTTTGGCCGGACTCCCTGAACCTGCACGGCTCTCACTTGGGGAGCAAGTTCCCTTCCCCCCTCGTTTGGGCCGGCCCGACGAGTTTGCTGCACTGGTCCAACACATTGTAGAAAACGTTACTCTCAATGGCGAGACGATTCGTCTGGACGGGGCCTTGCGAATGGGTCCGCGATAAGTCCAGGATCACAAACTGGAAACTCGAAACAAATTTCAAATTGTGACATGATCGAATTTTGGGAAGGGCAAAGTGACGATCCTGAAATTTGAAAGTTCCGTTCTGCCAGATATAGCGGGAGTTTCTCAAGCGGTGGAATCTGTGCTGAACTCCTCGCAAGAGCAACTCCTTGTTCTGGTTGCAGGAATGGGAAAAACGGAACAGCGTTTGCTGGAAGCTGGGGAGAAATCTGCCGGTCAAGATCTCGTCCTCGCCTCCACGGTAGCTGAGGGGGCTAGAACCCTTTACATGCAAGTTGCCCGACAGCTGACTTCCCAGTCGGTATGGTCGGAGACACAAAACCTTCTCTCGAGCCTTTTCGAAGAAGTCTCAAGCTTGTTACAGGGAATTTACCTCATAGGCGAGCTCAGCCCCCAGGGAAGCAGGATCCTCCGATCATACGCTGAGCAAGCCAGTTGCCTTCTCATTGCACAGGCCCTTAAAGGAAAAGCTGTTCAAGCACAACTTGTCTATGACAGACAACTCTATCTCACCGATTCTGCTCATGTTTCCCAAGGCTTTCAAGAGAAGACCGTCGCTGGCTTCCAGAAGGAAATTTCAGCTCTGTTAAAAGGTGGAACAATCCCGGTCATACCCTTTTCATTGCAATCGATTGCCAGCAAAGAATGATTCAGAGAGTGTTCTCAGGAGGGCAGACAGGAGTGGACAGAGCTGCTCTGGACGTGGCACTGGAGCTAGGATTCCCTTGCGGTGGATGGTGTCCCAGTGGCCGGCTTGCCGAGGATGGACCACTCCAGGAAATCTATCCACTCAAAGAGACACCCTCGAAAGCCTATGCCCAGCGAACTGAATGGAACGTTCGAGACTCGGATGGAACGCTGGTCTTGCACAGAGGCTCTCTCTCAGGGGGTACTGCCTTAACGGTAGAGCTTACCAAGGAAAACAACAAGCCCTGTCTGGTCATCGACCTGTCCACCTCCCCATCCCAGAAACTTCTTGACTGGATCAGGCAGCACCGAATCCGAACTCTGAACGTTGCAGGGCCAAGAGAGAGCGGCAGTCCGGGCATTTATGGTGAGGCTTGCAGGTTCCTCCTCGAAGCCTTCTCCCCCTAGCCCGGTTTATGCATAGGTTCTTGTCACGAAGCAACGGAAGCGCCGGAAAACAGAGCCGTGGGCTTTAGCCCACGGGCCCGCAGGTTAAAGCCTGCGGCTCCGACTGGCGCGCGAGGGGTACCCGCTTGCGGGTCGACCGCCGCAAACGTACTCTTGAGTACGTTGAGGAGCTGAGGGGTACCCGCTTGCGGGTCGCGCAACGCAGTCAGGGCGGA
Organism: Acidobacteriota bacterium; assembly: GCA_963663035.1. Lineage (GTDB taxonomy): Bacteria > Acidobacteriota > UBA6911 > RPQK01 > JADFOI01 > JADFOI01. The sequence goes on along the minus strand of OY760074.1, from coordinate 3,261,721 downwards.
TGATTGCGTCGCTGCAGTAGAGAATTTATGCATAATCCGGGCTAACAGTGAGCCTTCAATTCCCCGAATTTCAAAAACTTTCAGAGGCTCCTGGCATCATAGAACATGAGAAGAGTGAGAAAAATCCGATAAGGGTGTCCTATGCACGAGAAACCGAGGAAAAACAGCCGTACCAAAGCAGCTGAAGAGAAGAAGAAGACCCCGGCAGGATGGAAGTTAACCGAAGAAGACAGGGCTTTCCTCCGGTCCTGTGGCATTAGCCCCGATTAAGCTGGATTATTCAGGGGTGCCCTTATCCAATCCCCCAATGCGGGCATTCAGGAAGGTCAAGATCGAGACCGCACAAGGCCTTCGACCGCAGGCGTAGCCTCAGTACTCCCTTTCATAAATACGGTAACGTTTGCGGATGGGGGTTGCGGGCGATCTCTTTGTTGCTTCTCCTCGCCGATGTTCCTGACATCGACTCGTCGTCGCGCCTCGATCTGGGCTCCGTCGCGCTCCCAACAAACGCTATCGTATTTATGAAAGTGAGTACTCAGCTACGTCGAGGATCGAAGGGCGCGGAGAACGAAGAGCTTGGCCTTCCTGGATGCCCGCGGCTATGTCTCGAGAATCTGTACCAAAACCAAGGTAATATTATCCAACCCTCCACTTTTGTTGGCCATCGCGATCAGTTGATCCGCTCCCTCGCTCAGTGAAGAAGTTGTCAAAATAGACTGAATCTCTGAGTCAGAGAGAGAGTCAGTCAACCCATCGGTGCAAATTAAAACGATGTCTTGCGAGTTCAAAGATAGCGAGAAGACATCCACTTTCAGGTTGGGGAAAACACCGAGAGACCTGTCCAAGAGATTCTTCTGGGGATGATGTTGCATTTGCTCCTTGGTCAGGACGCCTTGCTGATACAGGCGAAAGACGGGAGAGTGGTCATGGGTCACCTGATCGAGCACATCTCCCCGCTGCAGATACATCCGGCTGTCTCCCACATGCCCAATCCATCCTAGTCCTGAGGCCTCAGGCATCAACCAGAGAGAACTGACAGTGGTTCCCATTCCCCGGTGCTCAGGATTTTCAGCTTGGTCACGCAGAATCCGTTGGTTGGCATCTTGGATTCCTGCTCTCAGGACCTTATCGGGAAACTCTGATTCGGCCTTGACAGCCTCTTCTAAAGTCGCCGCCGCAATTGAACTGGCGATCTCACCTGCAACATGGCCTCCCAGTCCATCGCACACTCCGAAGAGCCCCATGTCGGGTGCTTCAATCAGAGAGTCCTCGTTATTACTTCTTACCTGTCCCACATCAGTTCGAGCCTGATACGCATACTGCAGGGAGCCCCTCTTACAGACCTTAGGCTCGCTCATTTAAAAACCTTCCAATCCATCCAGCATCTGCACGTGACACCTGAGAAGTCCATAGCCGATTAAAATCAACAAAATCCAGGCGCCCAGTTTCTTCCACACCGGATATGTCAATTGTGTTCCACAATAAGGGCAATAGGTGCTCCTGTCCAGGAGTGCATAGTGACAGTTGGGACAACTTTCCAGATCCACTCGAGACATCTATAAAGGCTCTTCCTCCACAACTTGCACGCCGGAGTCCGAAAAGTGATAATCCAGAACCTCTCCCCCGTTCTCCTCGATGGCCTTCTTTACCGCCTCCTGAGAGCCCTCGCCAGCCAATGTGAAAAAACATCCTCCACCCCCAGCGCCGCAAATCTTGCTGGCCAGGGCACCTGCCCGCTGGGCTGCCTTGAAAATCCTCTCGATCTGTGGAGTTGTCACCCCTTCGGCTAAGCCCTTCTGGTTTTCCCAGTCCGCGGCCAGACAGTCGGCGAACTTGTCCAGATCTTCCTCCTTAAGACTCTGGTACATGGCCAGTGCTATCTCCTTGATCTTCCCCAGCCTGAGTACTGTTGCGCCTTCGTTCTCAATGTACCTTCTCATGACGCTCCAATTACTGCTTCCGGAAAAACGTGACACGCCAGAGTAACCCAACAGCATCTGATCTTGAAGCTGGGACTTCAACTTAGCTGAAAAAGTGAGCGGTTCTCGGCGAATACCTTGGATTTCGAACCACAGAGCATTGAATCCTCCATAGGCCGCTGGGAAATAATCCTGTTTGCCGGTGGGAACACGAATGGACTGTGCTTCAATATTCGCTCCACAATCTATCATCTGTTGTTTGTTGACAGGGAGATTCTCCAACTGGACCAGAGCTGTGCTCAAACAGATCAACAGAGAGGAGGAGCCTCCTAATCCGGAACCGGGAGGAACGCTGCTGTGCGTCCGCACTACGAGCCCATGCCTGGGCCTGTAGAATCTTAAAATTCGCAAGATCAGATCCAGCGGGGCGAATTCTCCGGTACTGTGCAATGCCTCTAAGTCAGGACCTTCAAGGACGAGATCCAGATCAGTGGCCTCGATGCGAATCCTCTGGTCTGATCGCCTCTCGAGTTCCACCTCACTGCACAGGTCAATTGCAGCATTAAGAGTCAGTCCACCGCCCTCAAACAGGTAGAGAGGATAGATATCGAGGGTCGATCCGGCCAGGGTAATGCGAGTGGGTGCTCGAACTCTCAATTTCACAGGGCATCAGAACGATAGATGGTTCTCTGAGAAAGTGCAATAGAATAAACGGGCTCACAACCTGGACTTGGCTTGTGCCATTGTCTTCAACTCTTCTTCGCTAATCCGGGGAATGTTCAACTGCTTGGCCTTTTCCAGCTTTGATCCGGGTGAGTCACCCACCACCAGAAAACCGGTCTTCGCGGATAGAGAAGAAGTCACTTTTCCGCCATAATTCTCAATGAACTCCTTGGTTTGGGCGCGACTGAAGGTGGGCAAGCTGCCACTGATGACAAACGTTTTTCCCACCAGGGGCCCCTCCCCCTTCAATACCTTCCAGGCGATCTGAAAGCGGAGTCCGGCTTCCCTTAACCTCTCAATCAAACCACAGTTGTCCTCTGCCATGAAGTAGTTGCGGACACTACGGGCAATTTCAGGTCCGATGCCATCGATGGACGAAATCTCATCCTCGCCTGCTTCCATCAAAGAGTCGATGTCAGCAAAGTGAGCAGCCAGAAGTCCCGCAATACTCTCTCCCACATGGCGGATCCCCAGGGCGAAAAGAACACGGTGGAAAGGCTGTGACTTACTTTCCTCTATGCCGCTGATCAGGTTGGCTATGGACTTCTCCTTGAAGCTCGGAAGCTGAGCGACATCCTCCTCGGTGAGAAGATATAAACCCGACGGATCTTTGATCAACTTCAGCTCGAGAAGCTTTTCCGCCGTCTGCGAGCCCAAGCCGCGAACGTCCATGGCCCCCTGACTGACGAAGTGCTTGAGTGCCTCCAGACCCTGGGCCGGACATTGGCGGTTGCTACAGTAGGACCTGGCCTCTCCCGCTTCCCTGATGGCCGGCGCCTTACAAACTGGGCAACGATCCGGATATTTGAATTCCCTTTCCTGACCGGTTCTCTTCTCGCGCACCGACCCAACTACCTGAGGGATCACGTCTCCTGCCCGCTTCACCACTACGACATCCCCTTCACGAAGGTCCTTCCGTCGTATATCTTCTTCATTGTGGAGGGTCGCTGTTCGTATGGTCACACCTCCCAGCTCAACCGGCTCCAAAACCGCATAGGGATTTAATGCTCCACTGCGACCAACGTTGATTCCGATTTCGAGAAGACGTGTCGTTGCCAGCTGGCCCGGAAACTTGTATGAAACTGCCCAACGGGGGTCACGGCCCACCACTCCCAGGCGATCCTGATAATCGAGACGATTGACCTTCACGACCACCCCGTCGATCTGATAATCCAGGGAGTCCCTTTTACTTTCCCAGTTGGAACAAAACTGGACAGCCTTATCCATCGACTCCTGATGGCGGTGGTGAGTATTCACGGGGAATCCCCATTTACGCAGCCGTTTGAGGACCTCGATCTGGGTCTTGAAGTTCATGCCTTCCACATGTCCAATGGAGTAGGCAAAGAAGGCCAAAGGCCGCAAGGCGGTCATACGAGGATCGAGTTGGCGTAGAGCTCCGGCTGCTGCATTTCGCGGGTTGGCAAAAAGGCTTTGACCCGCCTCGGCACGTTCTTCATTCATCCGATTAAAGGCAGAAACGGGAAGATAAACTTCTCCCCGCACCTCCACTACTTCAGGTGTTGGTGCACCCTTGCGAAATTTCAGGGGGATGGCCCGAATCGTTTTCAGATTGGCGGTGACTCCCTCTCCGACTAAGCCATTGCCTCGGGTGGCTCCTCGTACCAGGACTCCATTCTCAAAAGTCAAGGCCACGGCCACGCCGTCAATTTTTAGTTCCGTTGCGAAATCTATCTTATCTGTCTCAAGAAGCTTACTGATGCGCTTGTGGAAAGCCCACAGTTCCTCTCCATTGAAGGCATTTCCCAGGCTTAACATGGGGGCATGGTGTTCCACCTTTTGGAATCTTTCCTGAGGTTCTCCGCCTACCCGTTGAGTCGGGGAGTCAGAGACGGCAAGTTGCGGATATTCCTCCTCCAGGACAACCAGTTCCCGAAACATGCGATCGTACTCCTCGTCACTAATGACGGGATCGTCCAGGACATGATATTGGTAGTTGTGGTGCTCAAGCTTTTGCCGCAGCTGGGAGGCCCGTTGGCTGGCCAAATCGATGTCTCTGCCCACTGAAGAGGAATATAGCACAGGCATCTTCTATCCTTTGCCTTGAGCAACGAATTTGTTATCATATTTTTAGTCAAATGAGTACACCGGTGATCACCAAAATCCTGTTCACTATCACCTTCCCAGCGGACAGCGAAAAGCGCCATGTTCATCCGTTGAAACTCCGTTCTCTGGCAGAACATCAACTCCCCGATACAGAAGTCATTGACACCATTGAACACCTTTTCGGGTGCCATCGCTGTTTCGAGGAATACCGTTTCATCCGTACAGCCTGCCAGGCATCCCTCTGATCCCATCGGTTCGCATGCCACTGAATCCCTTAAAGTTAGATCTGCAAGCCTTTTCCTACCTCTCAAAGGGAAGATTCTGGATGGCTGTGTGGTCAGGGATCAAGCGGGACGATTGCAAGGGAATGGCCGCCCGACTCAGTTTTTACTTCCTACTCGCCTTTTTTCCCTTCCTCATTTTCATCGGTGCGGTCATCGGTTTTATCCCCATCGAACCCGCCCTACTGAACAGGATCCTGCTGGAAATGAATCAGTTTTTGCCCGAGAGAACTTATGCCTGGGTCCACGATTTCACCATCGACCTGGTGAATTCCCAGAATAGCGGAGTGGTTTCGGTGGGCATCTTGTTGACGCTTTGGTGGGCTTCGGTGGGCTTTGCTGGAATGGTAGGGGACCTTAATCGAGCTTTGGCAATCGAAGAGACTCGCCCCTTTTTGATGATACGACTGTTGGCCATTGGCGTGACCATCCTGGTTTCCCTTTTTGTCATTGTCTCAGCCTTTCTTCTTTTCTTTGGTGACTGGCTGATCCAGATCTCCTTGCAAAGCATTACCGTCGAACCTTATCCTTCATTCCAGGTTCATTTGGGTGGCCTTTACTATCTCAGTCGCTGGATCTTGATCTTCGCTTTTCTCAATATCGGAATGCAGATCGTGTACTCTGCCCTCCCTGCCCAACCCCTTCCCTGGAGTCTGCTATCGCCGGGTAGTGCAATTTTCAGCCTGAGCTGGATTGTGGGATCCAGCAGTTTCGCCTTCTTCGTCAATCGGTTCGTCGACTATCAGTTTTATCAGCAGCTATACGGAAGCCTTGGGACCCTCATTTTATTGATGATCTGGTTGTACTTCTCCAGCTTCTTCCTGCTGGTGGGAGGTGAAATCAACTCCAAAATTTACCGCTTGCGCAATTCCGGAGTCATGGGCTAGCCCGCATTGCTCACACCAGGTCGTCGCGAAGCGGCGGAAGGGCCGGAAAACAGAGCCGTGGGCTTTAGCCCATGGGCCCGCAGGCTAAAGCCTGCGGCTCCGACTGGCGCGCGAGGGGTACCCGCTTGCGGGTCGTGCAACGCAGTCAGGTCGGATCATTGCGACGCTGTAGTAGAGCGGGTGTGAGAAGTGCGGGCTAGCTCGTGTCTGGACGGCTTTGCTCGCCCAAGGAGTCTTGTAATATACTTGACCGGCATTATGGCAAAGCTCCAAGGGACAACGATACTCTTGGTGAGGCGGCGCAACCAGGTGGCTCTGGCGGGAGACGGTCAAGTGAGTTTGGGCGACACAGTTATCAAGAGTACCGCTAAGAAGATTCGTCGACTTCACGATGATCAGGTCCTGGCTGGCTTTGCTGGCTCAACGGCTGATGCCTTTGCTCTTTTTTCTCGATTTGAGAGTAAGCTGGAACAATTTCAAGGGAACCTCCCCCGAGCAGCTGTGGAATTGGCTAAAGAATGGCGTACTGACAAAGTGTTACGACATCTGCATGCCCAATTAGTGGTTAGTGACAAAAAAAACTCATTTTTACTTTCTGGAGAAGGAGACTTGATTGAGCCGGACGATGGAGTGATCGCGATTGGATCGGGAGGACCTTATGCGCTGGCAGCAGCGAAGGCCCTGCTGAGATTCACGAAGCAATCAGCCCAAAAAATTGCCCTGGAGTCTCTGAACATTGCAGGGGAGATTTGTATCTATACGAATTCCTCTATAACGGTTGAAACCCTCTGAATCATGCCTGCTTCCACCATATCCATTCAGCCCTTTCCGAAAGACCTGAGTACGGACCATCTCCATCTGGATGAGATGACTCCTCGGCAGATTGTGGAGGAGCTGGATAAACACGTAGTTGGGCAACGCAAAGCCAAACGTGCAGTGGCTGTAGCACTTCGAAATCGAATTCGAAGACAGAAACTTCAGCCGGAGATGGCCGATGAGATCCAACCCAAGAATATCCTCATGATCGGATCGACGGGTGTGGGCAAGACAGAAATCGCGCGCCGGCTGGCTCGGCTGTCCAATTCCCCCTTCCTGAAGGTAGAAGCCAGCAAATTCACCGAAGTGGGATATGTGGGGCGAGACGTGGAATCGATTATCCGCGACCTGATGGATATCGCAGTGGACATGGTTCGCCAGGAAAAGATAGCCGCGGTGGCAGCAAAGGCTGAACGCTATGCCGAGGAACGGCTGCTTGATCTCCTGCTTCCCCCTTTCCAGAAGAAAAAGACCAAAGCTTCGAAAGGCACTGCGGGCCGACCGCAACTGAGTTCGGACAGAGTGGAGAGATTCAACAAAACTCGTGAAAAACTGCGCCGGCAGCTAAGAGAAGGAAAGCTCGACCATAGAAGTGTAGAGCTAGAAGTTCCAGAGCGCGGCTTTCCAGCCTTCGAGATCATTACCGGTCAAGGCGTCGAGGACATGGACATCCACATTAAAGAGTTGTTACCCGGTTTGTTTGGAGGACGTAAGCAAACGCGCAAAATGCACGTCGAGGAAGCCATCGAATACCTCCTTATGGAAGAGGAATCCAAACTCATCGACATGGAACAGTTGACCCGGGAAGCCCTGGACCGAGTCGAGGAGTCGGGCATCGTTTTTGTAGACGAAATTGACAAGATAGCCGGAAGAGAAACGGGACAAGGGCCTGAGATCAGCCGAGAAGGGGTACAAAGAGACATTTTGCCCATCGTGGAAGGAACCACGGTGAGTACTCGTTACGGAATGGTTCGTACCGATCACATCCTGTTTATTGCCGCGGGTGCCTTTCATGTTTCGAAACCTTCGGACATGATTCCCGAACTGCAGGGGCGATTTCCCGTCAGAGTCGAAATGCATTCGTTGAGCCAGGAGGACTTTATTCGAATTCTCCAGGAACCGAAAAATGCCTTAGTGAAGCAATATCGGGAGCTTCTGGGCACGGAGAGCGTGCGCCTAAGATTCTTGAAAGATGGCATTCGCGAAATTGCCCATTTTGCCAGCGTTGTCAATGAAACGACCGAGAACATTGGTGCCCGTCGGTTGCACACGATCATGGAAGCTCTTCTAGAAGACATCTCCTTTGACGCGCCGGACTTAAAGAAAAAACAGATCACGATTGATGCCCGCTACGTGAGGGAACAGTTGGAGGGGATCGTCAAGGATCGAAATCTGTCGCACTACATTCTGTGAGAGGTTAAACACTGACCACTGACCGCTGACCGCTGACCGTAAGACAAACCGTAAGAAATAGTATCTATTTTTGTTGGTTGAGCTGGCCTTCCTCCCGGTAACAGCTAGAGAATGCGCCCCTTATTTTCCTTTCTGAGCAGATCAACTCAGGATCTTCTGTCAGCGGTCAGCGGTCAGCGGTCAGCCGTTTCTGTTTTCTGTTGCCTGGTCCTTCTGCTGGGAGCCTGTGCCAAGGTAGGGGACCCACTTCCTCCACTCGTTCTCTATCCGGGGACTGTCACTGATCTGACGGTAGCTCAGGTCGGAGATCACTTTGAGATAGTGTTCTCTCTTCCTCCACAGGAGATTGAATGGGTGGAGATCTACCGGAGTTGTGGCCAAGATCTCTCCCTCACTGAGCAAGCTGAAGCCATGGCCCGTCTGGAAGGCAACACGCTCTCCCGGTACGATGAGGAGGGCAAATTCGTATTTGAGGACCATCCCGGGTGGAGCCAGATCTGCAGATACGGGCTCCGATTTGGGAACCGACAGGGCCGCCGCTCCCCTTTCTCAAACTTTGTGGAAACAGTATCCATCCCCTCGGCACAACCTCCGACCAATCTCAGATATCAGCTTCACCAGAACCGGCTCGTCCTCGGATGGGATCCTCCAACAGAGAACATTGACGGTTCCCGGCCACCTCAGCTAGTGGGTTATCTCGTGAACTCCGAGCACCTGGTCAGCGAACCAGAATACTCAGATTTTGACTTTCAGTTTGGAGAGATGCAATCTTACCGCGTGCAAAGTGTCAGTCGCGGTGCGGATCCGCTGATTGTGAGCCAGTTCAGTGATACGCTGAGAACTGTTCCGAGAGATGAGTTTCCCCCGGCGACGCCTCAGAACATCACCGCTTTTTTTCTAGATGGACAGGCTCAAGTTCTCTGGGACGCAAACAGAGAGACGGATTTGGACGGTTACTTTATCTACAGCGGAACAGATCCGAACCGTCTCGAAAAGTCATTGGCATCCATTACGATCAATAAGTATGTTGATGATTCAGTCGTACCAGGAGAGACATACTATTATCAGCTCAGTGCGGTAGACTTCACTGGAAATGAAAGTTCCAAGTCAGAAACAGTAAGTCTTACTGTAGAATAACGAGTCAGTAAGGAGGGAGCCTATGAAATTCTTTCTGGACACTGCCGATCTTGAGGACATTCGCCAGGGCGTGTCTCTGGGACTTGTGGATGGTGTTACCACCAATCCTTCCCTGATAGCCAAAGAGGGAAGACCCCTGGAGGAGGTGGCAAGAGAGATTTGTGACCTGGTAGAGGGTCCGGTCAGCCTGGAAGTGGTGTCGACAGAAGCTAGTCAAATCATTACCGAAGCACGGAAATTGGCGAAAATCCATGAGAATATCCTGGTGAAGATTCCGATGATCCGTGAAGGCCTGAAAGCTTTGCACGTGGTCACTCAAGAAGGCATTCGTGTCAATGTCACCTTGATTTTCAGCGCCAATCAGGCACTGCTGGCTGCCAAGAACGGAGCAACCGTTGTGAGCCCCTTTTGCGGGCGCCTGGACGACATCGGCACTGACAGCATGGATCTGATCGCAGACATCCTTACCATCTACGACAACTACCAGTTAGACACCGAAGTCTTAGTGGCCTCTGTTCGCCATCCGATGCACGTGCTGGAGTCAGCCAGGATGGGGGCCGATATCGCCACCATGCCCTTAAAGGTCATGGAGCAACTCCTCAAGCATCCTTTGACCGACATCGGGCTGGAAAAGTTTCTAGCCGACTGGGAAAAGCAAAAGGAGCTGGTGCGAAGCTGAAGCTTCCAGCTTCAGGCTGGAGAACCTCGTGACAAGCTCCCACACAGCATATGGATGCTGAACAACAGCTAAAGGAGCTCCAACGTCGCCATCGCGAGGCGGAACAAGGTGGCGGTGAAGAGCGCATTGAGCGTCAACACAAAGCGGGAAAGCTGACCGCTCGAGAACGAATCCATTTACTCCTGGACCCAGGCACTTTTGAGGAGATGGACAAGTTCGTCGTGCATCGATGCACCAACCTGGGAATGGAGAAAAGAAAGATCCCGGGGGACGGCGTGATTACCGGCTACGGCAAAGTTGATGGCCGCCTGGTGTATCTCTTCGCTCAGGACTTCACGGTCTTTGGGGGAAGTCTCTCTGAGACGTACGCCGCCAAAATCTGCAAGGTCCTGGACCTGGCCATGAAGATGGGCGCCCCGGTCCTTGGTTTCAATGACAGCGGCGGGGCGCGTATTCAGGAAGGGGTTGTGAGTCTGGCCGGGTACAGTGATATTTTCCTGCGCAACACTCTGGCCAGCGGTGTCATTCCACAAATTTCTGCCATCATGGGCCCCTGTGCCGGTGGAGCTGTCTATTCACCCGCTATCACTGATTTTACCTTTATGGTGCATCAGACCAGTTATATGTTTATTACAGGCCCGGACGTCATCAAGACTGTCACACAGGAGGAAGTGACCAAATCCGAGCTGGGAGGAGCCACCACCCACTCCACTATAAGCGGAGTTGCTCACTTCGCCACCCATAGTGACGAGGAGTGCATCGCGCAGATTCGTGAGTTGCTCTCCTTTCTTCCCTCAAACAACATGGAAGACCCCCCTTATCACGAGCCTGTGGATGATCCCAACAGAGTCGATCCACAGCTGGACAAGCTCGTCCCGACCGACCCCAATCAGCCGTACGACATGAAGGAAATCATCGTCACGGTCGTGGACGAACATCAATTCTTCGAGGTGCATCCTCAGTTTGCCGAAAACATCGTGGTCGGATTTGCCCGGTTAAACGGATTCCCAGTGGGAATCGTGGCCAATCAGCCAGCCGTTCTGGCCGGAACCCTGGACATTAACTCTTCCGTGAAAGCCGCCCGCTTCGTTCGCTTCTGTGACGCCTTCAACATTCCCCTTCTGATCTTTGAAGACGTGCCCGGTTTTCTGCCGGGGGTCACACAGGAACATGGCGGAATCATCAAGGCTGGAGCCAAACTTCTCTATGCTTTTGCTGAGGCCACGGTCCCAAAGATCACCGTCATCACACGCAAGGCTTATGGTGGAGCCTACTGTGTGATGGCTTCCAAACACCTGCGAACAGACATGAATTATGCCTATCCCACCGCGGAGGTTGCGGTGATGGGCCCAGAGGGAGCTGTAGAAATCCTGTATCGCAGAGAACTTGCAGAAAGCGCTGATCCGGAGAAGTTCAAAAAGGAAAAAGTCGAAGAGTTTCGAAAGACCTTCGCCAATCCTTACGTGGCCGCAGAGCGAGGCTATGTGGATGAGGTCATTGAGCCTCGCCAGACACGCTCAAAGCTGATTCGTGCCCTGGAGATGACCTCCAACAAACGCGATACCAACCCGCCCAGAAAGCATGGGAATATACCGCTTTAAATCCACTGACAACTGACAACTGACAGAAGACCACCTTAGCGGCTGACCGGCGTATGTTTAAGAAGATCCTGATTGCCAATCGGGGGGAGATCGCGGTCCGAATCATTCGGGCCTGTCGGGATCTCGGCATCTCCCCGGTGGTGGTTTTTTCAGAGATCGACCGAGAAGCCCTGCATGTCAAGCTATCGGATGAGGCTCATTCCATCGGCCCTTCCTCATCTCTGGAAAGCTATCTGGTGATGGAAAAGATCATCGATGCTGCCCGCAGTTCAGGGGCGGAGGCCATCCACCCCGGCTACGGTTTTCTGTCAGAGAGTGGCCAATTTGCCCAAGCCTGTGAGGACTCCGGTTTGGTCTTTATTGGTCCCTCGGCGGCTTCCATGAAGCTGATGGGAGACAAAATCGCCAGCCGGGCAGCCGTCCAGAAAGCAGGTGTTCCGATCCTTCCCGGTAGCCCAGGACCCCTTCAATCAGGCGACGATGCGTTGACGATGGCTTCTGAAATTGGATACCCCGTCATGCTCAAGGCCAGTGCCGGAGGAGGGGGTAAAGGCTTGCGGCTGGTGGGGAGCCAGGAGGAACTCAGCTCCCTTTACGAAATTGCCCGCGCCGAGGCCCAGGCATCCTTTGGTGACCCCACTCTCCTGATCGAGAAGTATTTAGTTCAACCCCGTCACATTGAGCTTCAGGTGCTGGGGGATCTGGAGGGAAACTTGATTCACCTGGGTGAAAGAGAGTGCTCTATCCAGCGCCGCCACCAGAAACTCGTGGAGGAAAGCCCTTCGCCTCTGGTAGACCCGCAGTTCCGGGAAGAAATCGGAGAAGCGGCCGTGGCCGTGGCCAGGACTGCCCACTATCACAATGCCGGCACGGTAGAGTTTCTCGTCGAAGCTGAGGCAACAGCTGGAAAGCATAGGTTTTATTTCCTGGAGATGAACACCCGCCTTCAAGTGGAACATCCGGTCACTGAACTGGTGACGGGCATTGACCTGGTACGCCAACAACTTCTGATTGCTGCCGGCTCCAAGCTGCGCTACAGACAGGAGGAGATCCAGCCCCGAGGTGCGGCCATTGAATGTCGCATCTACGCCGAAGATCCCCATAAATCGTTCTTCCCTGCTCCCGGCACGGTCACGACCTATTTTGAGCCCTCTGGGCCCGGCATCCGCACTGACAGCGGTGTTTGTGCCGGATCCGTCATCCCGGTGGAATATGACCCACTCATCTCGAAAGTGATCGCCTTGGGTGAAGATCGCGAGCAAGCCATTGGTCGAATGCGAAGGGCTCTGGGTGAATACAAGATCGGAGGAGTTCCAACCACCCTCCCTTTCTTCGAAGTCCTTCTCTCCCATCCGGCCTTCCTGAAGGGTGACCTGCATACCCATTTTGTCGAAGAGCACCAATTAATCGAGCGTCTGGAAGAGGAGTCGGAAAAGAGTGACACCGTTCCCTTGATTGCTGCTGCACTCAACTACTTTTTTGAAGCTCAACAGCCAAAATCCAGATCTCACGGCCAACGCAGCCTTTGGAAGAATTACCTCCGCTATTCCGATCCTTTTCGCAAATGGTGAGCAGGGCAGCAGCCACCACTACAACAAGATGGTAAGGATCGGTATACTCATGAACAATAATTGTTCTCTTCGAGCCTCAGGTTGAATGAAAAGCTTGCCGGACCGCGGTCTGCTGTTTGTGGTCAGCGGTCAGGGGTCAGGGGTCTATGGAGGAATCGAAAAATGCCTGATCAAGCAAAGTACGCACCATTCTTTAGCTTATTTCTGTTAGCCGTCTTCTTGTGCTCAGCCGGCTACGGTCAGACAGCGGGTGGGGTGGTGGTGGTGGTGGAGGGAGGGACCCTCATTGACGGGACAGGAGCACTACCTGTTGCAAATGCGGCGATCCTGATTGAAAACGGCCGCATCCAGCAAATTGGCAAACAGGGGGAACTCAACATCCCGGCGGGCGCACAGGTCATTCAAGCCCACGGTAAATACATTATCCCCGGCTTGATCGATTCTCACGTCCATTATGGCATGCCCTGGCTCCACCGGCTCTACCTGGCAAACGGAGTCACAACGGTTCGGGATCTGGGAGGTTCAATTGACAGACTCATGACCCTGCGCGAGGAGATTGCAGTGGGCAATATTCTGGCACCCAGATTGTTTATCTCAGGAATGGGCATCAATCCCGGATCGGTGCGGGCGATGCATCTGGACAGCGCCCGGGAAATGACTACCATGCTGGCGGAAGCAGGAGTTGACGGCATCAAGGTGACCGGATACACCTCCGCCGAACTCCGCGATATTGTTGAGGTTGCCCATGCCAACGGCTTGATCGTCTACGGACACACCGGTCCAAAGCGGGGCGGTAGGGCCCCCGGCGCGCGTCTGGCCGTAGAGGCAGGGCTTGACGGGATTGAACATGCTCTAGGAGTTCTGGAAGACTCCATGGGAAAAGAGGTCACCGTTCCCGCTGACTAGGACCCGGGGAACCGGGACCACATATTCCGCTTCTGGTACGGCCGAATGTATACCGAAGTGGATACCAGCAAAGTGGACAGTCTCATCGAGTTGATGGTTGAAGATGATGTTTATTTCGCTCCCACCCTGGTGAACTTTGAACGGAATTTTGTCCTGCGCAATACTCCAGAACACGACCAGGATCCTGCTCTCCAGTACATCCCTGAAGACGAACCCGCCCGCTTTGGAGCCTTCGATTCTGCAGATCGCGAAAATTGGAGAAAGACGGTCGACATGATGAAAGATGTTACCCGCCAATTTCAAAAGGCAGGTGGGCTCCTGATAGCGGGAACCGATTCTCCGGGTGCAGCCCTCCCGGGTTGGAGCCTGCATCAGGAAATGGAAATGTTTGTGCAAGCGGGGATCACGCCGATGGAAGCCCTCCAGGCGGCGACCCTCAATAACGCCAAGGTTATGAACAAAGAAGACGACCTCGGCACCCTCGAGACCGGAAAATACGCAGACATGGTCATCCTTGACGCCGATCCTCTGGAGGACATTACGAATACCCAAGAGATTCACCTGGTCATCAAGGATGGTCTGGTGCTGGATCCAGGAGATCTTCTGAGTCAGAACATCGAGCAGTTCGGAGCAAGAGGAGAGCGAAGCTTTGACCGATCCAAGCCAAATCAATAGTCAGGGTAAAAATTGAGGCCAGACACCGCAATCGGACTTATCAAATCGAGCTGGAAAAGCAAGAGAGTTCCGATTCTGGATCTCATTTTAAAATAGAGATCCAAAGGCCCGATGGGAAGCAGATCCTACGGGTGCGCGTCTTGAGTCGCAGCCAGGAGCGTTGGACGCTGGAAGTCAATGGGCAGATCGAAGATGTCCTGGTGTCCGAGCGAAAAGACGAGCTGCTGATTGATTGGAACCATCAAACCTTTGCCATCCAAGTCTCCCCTCTGAGGAAGAAGCTGGCAAGGAGTTTACTCCCACCTGAAACACCACGAGTCGCATCCCTCACGGCCCCCATGACGGGAAAGGTCATTACGGTCCTGGCCGGTGAGGGCGAGGCGGTCAGGGAGGGACAAGGGCTGGTCATCATTGAAGCCATGAAGATGCAAAATGAGCTCAAGTCGCCCAAGTCGGGAACCGTTACGACCTGCAATGTCCAGGAAGGAGAAATTGTTAACGGCGGAGAGCTCCTGTTTGAGATTGATTAGCCCGGACTATGCATAGGTTCTTGTCACGAAGCGACGAAAGCGCCGAAAACAGAGCCGTGGGCTTTAGCCCACGGGCCCGCAGGCTAAAACCTGCGGCTCCGACTGGCGCGCGAGGGATACCCGCTTGCGGGTCGGCCCCCGCAAACGTACTCTTGAGTACGTTGAGGAGGCCGAGGGGTACCCGCTTGTGCGGGTCGCGCAACGCTGGCAGGGCGGATGATTTCGTCGCTGCAGTAGAGAATTTATGTATAGTTCGGGCTAACCACAGGCTGCTCTTGAAATTCTTTCAGAAGCTCCCCGACAAGGTAGAGAGAACCGGCTGCGACCACGGTTGCGGCCCCCGAATCGCGGGCCTGACGGTAGGCCACAACAGGATCTTCCACGGGAAGGCCTGAGGGACAGAAGTTCTGGAGCTCCTCAATGGGGGCCGAGCGCCGCGAGTTAACACGGGTGAGATAGATCCGCTCGAAGCAGCCTGCCAGACTTTCCAGAACTATAGCGATGTCCTTGTCTCTCATCATGGCAAACACCAGTGCGCGAGGAGCTGGAGTATGCTGGCTGAGGAAATTCACCAGGTTTCTAGCCGCATCCCGATTGTGGGCCCCGTCCAAAACCACCGTGGGATCCTTTCCGAAAACCTGGATTCTTCCCAGCCAACACGTTTCTTCAATGCCCTTTTCAATACAGGAGGGGGAGACGGAAAAACCGGATTTGCTCAGGATCTCGACTGCCTGTATGGCCAAAGCCGCGTTTTCAACCTGGTGCTGACCGTACAGTGGGAGCTTCCCCTCAATCCCGTGGAAGTGGAAGGAATACCTCCCGTCCTCAGACTCCTCGCACCGCATTGCCGGGGAATCCAATTCGTGAAGTTCGACCTCTTTTCTGGCCGCCTCGCCCTGGAAAACCCGCCTCACTTGAGACCGCTGAGGAGCCATCAGCGCAGATCGTGACTGCCCCAGAATGCCCGCCTTTTCATAAGCCACTTCTTCCAAAGTCTCACCCAGAACTTTTTGGTGGTCCAGTCCCACCGGAGTCAGGATGGCAAGAAGAGGATCGACGACATTTGTGCTGTCCAGGCGCCCTCCCATTCCCACCTCCAGAATAGCGAGCTCTACTTTCTGTTCGGAAAAATAGAGGAAAGCAACAGCCGTTAAAGTCTCGAAGTAGGTGGGGTGAAAGGAGTTTTTCAATTCGTGGATAGCATCGACGACGCGGGTGAGATAGTGAGCAAATGTCTGGGGCGTGATGGGAAGGTAATCCACCACGAAACGCTCCTCCACCTGGATGAGATGGGGTGAGGTATACAGTCCATTGCGAATCCCGCAGGCGGCGCAAGCTGAATTGAGGAAACGGGCCACTGAACCCTTCCCATTGGTCCCGCCAATGAGAACACAGGGGTAATTCAAATGTGGGTTGCCCAGTACCTCAAGAAGTGCTCGGATCGTCTGCAATCCGAACTTCATGGTCATCACCTCGTCGCCAAGCTTTTCCAGGTAGACGAGGCACTGGGCGTGATTCATTCCTTCAGGTACTAGCTTTGCCCATAAAGAGCAGCCAGTCGGCAATGAAGTCGCGAAGATCTTGTCGTGAGAGCACGGCATCCAGCATCCCATGCTCCAGCAGGAACTCGCTTCGCTGGAAGCCATCGGGCAGCTTCTGGCGGATGGTTTGTTCGATAACCCGCGGACCGGCGAATCCAATCAGGGCCTTAGGCTCTGCGATGTTCAGATCCCCCAACATGGCAAAGCTGGCGGTAACTCCTCCCGTGGTTGGATCTGTCAGCAAGGAGATAAAGGGAATTCGCTTCTCGTCCAGTCGAGCGAGGGCACTACTGATCTTGGCCATTTGCATCAGTGAAAGAACCCCCTCCATCATGCGTGCTCCACCGCTTGCGGAAACAACGATCAAGGGCTTTTTGGTATTGAGGGACCGTTCAACGGCTCTGGTGATCTTTTCACCCACCACGGAGCCCATACTACCCCCAATAAAGCTGTATTCCATGGCTGCGCACACCACCTCGTGACCGTGGATGCTGCCTTCGGCATTCACCACTGCTTCATTGCTTCCCGTCGACTGAATGGCCTTTTCCAGACGCTCTCTGTAGTTCTTCCTGTCGACAAACTGAAGTGGATCGGAGGACTTCAGGTGGGCATCGAATTCCTTGTACCGACCGTCATCCATCAGGTACTTCAAACGTTGGCGGGCGTTGATCTTGGAGTGATGGGAACATTTCGGACAGACAAAAAGATTGCTTGTCAGTTCCTTTTTCCAAATAAAGTTTTCGCAAGCCGGGCACTTGGTGAAAAGCCCCTCAGTCCGGACTCGTCCCTCTTTCTCCACAGGAGTCTGAAGGGGAGGTTTTTCCTTCTTAAACCAAGCCATCTCCTCATCATGATAGAGGAAAAGAACCCTAAGGAACAACCCTCCCAGCGCAGCCGGCCCACTCGCTTTGACAGGTAGGGGCGGGGACTATATACTTTTTCCCACTCATTTTGATCGCTCGCAACTGACGGTCAGGGAAAGCTTTCAAAGACTTCGAAGACACCCATGCGACAACAAGAGCTCAACCTGCTGGAGGAAAGGAAAATACTTTCAGTCTCCCAGCTTGTCGAAGGTGTCAAGCTTCAACTGGAAACCAACTTTCAAGACCTGTGGGTTCGGGGAGAAATTTCCAACTTCAAGACCCCTTCCTCCGGACACAGTTATTTCACACTCAAAGACAGCTCTGCTCAAGTCAGAGCGGTTTGCTTTAGAATGCAAAACCGCCTCTTGAAGTTCCGTCCCCAGGACGGCCTGGATGTCCTTGCCCGCGGTTCTGTCTCTGTTTATCCTCCCCGCGGTGAGTTCCAGCTGGTGGTGGAGTTTTTGGAACCGGTGGGTCCTGGAGCTCTACAACTGGCCTTTGAGCAATTGAAATCCAAGCTTCAGACCGAAGGTCTGTTCGACGAGGCCCATAAGAAAGTTCTCCCACTCTTGCCCGCCAAAATCGGGGTGGTAACTTCATCCACCGGAGCCGCGCTTCAGGACGTACTAAGAGTGCTTTCGCGACGCAATGACCGAGTCAATATCTTGATCTTTCCGACAAAGGTCCAGGGAAAGGGAGCTGCCCAGGAAGTGGCACGGGGAATCCAGTACTTGGACACGAGAGAGGATATTGATGTGATCATTGTGACTCGGGGCGGTGGATCTTTGGAGGACCTGTGGGCATTCAACGAAGAGGTCCTGGCTCGGGCGGTCTTTGACTGCCGCATTCCTGTCATCTCGGCTGTGGGACACCAGACTGATTTCACCATTACTGATTTCGTTGCCGACCTCAGGGCACCGACACCATCGGCGGCCGCCGAGATTGTCTCCGCAGCGCGGGAAGATTTGTGCACGCGCGTGGAAGGTCTCCAGAAACGGTCGATCCAAGCCTTTCGTCTCGGCCTCAAGGACAGGCGTGAACGGCTTCGCCGATTGGCTACCAGCCGTGCCTTTGTGGACGCTGAAAGCAAATTGAGATTTTTCTTACAACGTCTCGATGAACTTCACTCCCGCTTGGTCAAGACCATTCCCACGCTCTTTATCTTGCTTCGCCAAAGATGCCTTCAACAGGACCAGCTGTTGCGGCAACAAATTCAGTTTTATCTGCAGTCCAAGAAACATTTACTCACAGCCAGTAGTGGCCAGCTTCAGGCGTACTCTCCACTGGCGGTTCTGGAACGAGGCTATGCTATCGTTACCACGACAAGCACAGAGGTGGTCCGTGACCCTGATCAGCTAAAGGAAGGGGACGAGGTTGGCGTTCGTGTGCAACACGGCGACTTCCGAGCGCAAAAGTTATGACGACCACGGCGTATAAGGACTTCGAAGATGCCTTAGCCCGCCTTGAAGGCATCGTGGAGAAGCTGGAAAAAGGGGAACTCGCACTCGAGAAGGCCCTCAAACTTTTTGAGGAAGGTATTAAAATCTCCCGATTTTGCAATACCAAACTGGATGAGGCAGAGCGCAAGGTAGAGATCTTGTTGAAGGACGAAAAAGGAGATGTCACTGAAGAGACCTTCCAGCCTGAGGGAGAGTCAAAAGGTTGAAGAGAGAGACCACAACCGGTCTGAAAAGCGACTTTAGCATCCAGGATTACCTCAAGGAACAAAAGCTGACCCTGGACCAATACCTGGACAGTTTCTTACCCCCTGCCCACTCCCATCCGGAAGTGATTCACGAAGCAATGCGTTACAGTGTCTTTTCTTCCGGAAAGAGGATTCGGCCCATTCTCGCCCTGGCCACAGGAGACGCTCTGGGGGGGGATTTTCAGAAATTGATCCATCTGGCTGCTGCGCTGGAGATGATCCATACCTACTCACTCATCCATGACGACCTTCCTGCTATGGATGACGATGATTACCGAAGAGGCCAACTGAGTACACACAGGAAGTTTGGAGAAGGAATCGCTATTTTGGCGGGAAATGCGCTCCTGGTCAGAGCTTTCCAACTGCTAACGGAACTCCCAGTTCAATCGGAAGAGACCGAGGCCAAAGTACTTGTGCTGGACCAGCTTTGTCGAGCAACCGGCACCCAAGGAGGGATGTTGGCCGGACAGGTGATGGACCTGGTGCAGCAAGGCAAACCGTTCTCCGCCCAACAGCTGGAGCAGATTCACTCGGCCAAGACCGGTGCTTTGATCCTGGCTTCAGTGTACTGCGCCGCTCTACTGTCGGGGGCTTCAGAGGAGGCTTCGGAAAAACTCCGGGCCTTTGGCCACAAGATTGGCCTGGCTTTTCAGATTGTGGACGACATTTTGGATGTGGACAGCTCTACCCAGGAATCGGGAAAGACCCCGGGCAAAGACCATCTGAATGGAAAAGCCACCTATCCTGCCTTGTACGGTCTCGAGGCCAGTCGGAAACTTGCGATCGAGCTGGTGGAAGCAGCCATCCAGGAACTGGAGTTTCTGGGTCCTCGGGGTGAAATTCTGAGAGAACTCGGTCAACTTATCTCGGTGCGAAGATTCTAAACAACTGACAACTGACACCTGACAAAGAGACTTCAGGCAGCTGACAACAGAACGAAAACACGACAGCAGAAGAAAGCATAAAACCAGGAGTAGGCTTGATGCTCTTCTGGTGGAGAGAGGTCTGGCTGAGAATCGCAAGAGTGCAGCTGCAATCATCTTGAGTGGAGTGATTCTGGTAGAAGAGCAACGAGTCGACAAACCAGGAACTCTCATCGACTCCACTGCTGCAATCCGGAGCACCTTCGCAAACCGAAAGTATGTCTCCCGAGCAGGTTTCAAACTGGAAGCTGCCCTGGGCCAATTCGCTGTTCGGGTCAACGGGAAGGTCTGTCTCGATCTGGGTGCTTCAACCGGTGGATTTACTGACTGCCTGCTCCAACAGGGGGCCGCGAAAGTCTATGCTTTTGACGTGGGTCGTGGACAACTTCACTGGAATCTGCAACAGGATACCCGAGTGGTGGTTCGCGATTCCTTCAACGTTCGTCATCTCACCCGGTCAATGGTAGATGATCCGGTTGAGCTGATTACCGTCGACCTGGCCTTCATCTCTCTGCGTCTGATCTTTCCCCGTCTGAAGCAGTTCCCTGGGACCAACGTCATCGCTCTGGTGAAGCCTCAATTTGAAGCTCGTCGAGAGGAGGTGGGGGCGGGAGGAATTATCAATAGTACACAACTCCAGGAGCAGATCCTGCAGCGGGTGAAACGCTTTGCTGTCAGTGAAGAGCTGAGCATTCTCGGTGAAATGGCCTCTCCGCTGGAAGGGCGAAAAGGAAATCAAGAATACTTCCTCTTCTTAAGCACCTAGCCGGGATTATGCATAAGTTTTCTACTGCAGTGCCGCAATCATCCACGCTGACTGCGTTGTGCTTCCTTGGGCTCCTCGGCGTACTGCATGAGTACGCCTGCGGCGCCCGACCCGCAAGCGGGTACCCCTCGCACGCCTTGTCATCCCGGCGCCTACGGCACTTCGTCACGAAAACCTATTCATAATTCCGGCTTTAGTGAACCCACCAGTTTGTTCAGGTACTGTGCCAGCTGCTCCATGTTGCTATCAAACTCCCTCCAGAAGGCACCAATACCTGACTGGGCTGTGTCGGAAACAACCTTGGGAGCTAAACAGGGAACCTTGTGTCTGGAGGCAACCTCCAGAGCAACAGCACTTTCCATGTCACAGATTCGTGCCCCGGACTTCCGATAAAGTACCAATCTCGATCTGGCTCGCAAGACAGCAGTGGAGACAGTGAGTCCGCGCCCGGCAATTTCCCAGCCACCAGACCCTCTTAGCATGGCTGTCAACTCTGGATCCGCTGGGAAGCAGGAGCCATCCTTCAGACACCATTCTTCAGGGAAAATCACCTGCCCAATTCTCAGGGAAGGATCCAGCTGTCCGGCAGTACCAGTAAAGATAAGAAGGGAAGGAAGATTCGATTGGAAACTTTTTTCCAGGTTTGTCCTGGTCCGACGGGCGCCCAAACCCGTGACCAAGAACCGACAATCGACCTGAAGGCGTCCGCGTAGGGCGGTTAACTCTTTTTTTAAGGCACAAGCGATGAGTAGTTCGGCCTTTCCTTCACTCACAAACACTACTCCTGGATTAAAAAGTTTTCCGATTCGCGCTGAATCTTATAGCATCATTGACAGTTCAAATGATATCTATCTGTCATGCGCTGTCCATTTTGTAATCATCGCAAGGATCGAGTAGTCGATTCCCGAGAAGGTAAAGAAGGCAATGTGATTCGCCGGCGACGGGAATGTCTGGACTGCAAGCGCCGTTTCACCACCTACGAAAGAATGGAAGACATCCCCTACATGGTGGTCAAGAAGGGAGGAAGACGGGAGAGATTTGACCGCTCGAAGCTGAGTCAAGGACTCCTGAGAGCCTGCGAAAAGAGACCAGTGCCTACCCGTCACCTGGAAGAAATCGCGGATGTGGTGGAGCAGCGTTTTCTGGAAACGCCGGATCGCGAACTCACCTCAAAGGTGATTGGTGACTATGTCTTGAAGCGTCTTAAGGAGGCTGACAAGGTCGCCTACGTGCGGTTTGCTTCAGTGTATCTTGAATTCGAAGACTTGAGAGAGTTTATACAGGAGATCAACCCACTTCTTGAGTAAGTGCCCCGTTTTTCCATAAAGCAACCCTTGATAACTAGGCGATCCAATGAAGATGAGCAAACTTTGTGAGAGGGACCTGACTGATTGGCTTCGGGACCGTTCTCAAAGTTTTCCCTCGTCGATGATTAAACACATTGGAGATGATTGTGCTGTCTTTGATCCCCCTCCCAAATCCAACCTGGCCATCACCACAGATATGCTCTTGGAAGACGTACACTTCCGGCGCCACTGGATCAGTCCCTATTTCCTGGGCCGAAAGTCTCTGTTGGTGAATCTCAGTGATTTGGCTGCCGTAGGTGCTCGACCTTACGCCTGCCTGCTGGGTTTGGCTTTACCTGCAGACCTCCCCCAAAGCTACTTTCACTCCTTCATGAAGGGACTCCTGGAGGAGGGAACTCGATGGAATACCCCACTGATCGGAGGAGATCTGTCGCAAAGTGCCAGCATCTTTGTAAGCGTGACGACCTGGGGCTTCTTCGAAACCGGTCGTCCCGTTTGGCGTTCCAAGGCACAGGATGGGGACGCACTGGTATTAATAGGAGAAATCGGGCTTTCTCGACTGGGCCTTGAGATCCTCCGCAGGGAAGGTTCCTCTGAGCTCTGGAAGGTAGACAACGAAGATTCTCTGGCCCAGTGGGCAGGAGAGGACTTTCGATATCGCTGTCTCAAAGCCCATTTCTTACCCCAAGCCCTGGTTCAAGTTGGTAGCTGGTTGTCCGAAAATCGAGTGGCCAATGCCATGATTGACATCAGCGACGGACTCTCTTCTGACCTGCTTCAGATTGTCCAGCAAAGCCAATTGACGGCAGAAATTGATCTGGACCAATTGCCTTTACCCGAAGGAAGCATTGGTGAGGTCAACAGACTGGAAGCAGCACTGAATGGCGGAGAAGACTACGCCTTGCTCTTTACAGCTTCAAAGAAACAAATGGAGCGGCTGAGTTCAAACTTCCCAAGCGAGTTTCCGCCCTTCCGGGTTATCGGCCGCCTCTCCCATGGGGAGCCTGGTGTGTACCTCAAGCGAGGGAACGAACGAGAAAGCTGTGAATCGGGAGGGTTTGATCACTTCAGAAGCAAACCGTACGGTTGAAAGTCCGTGCTAAAATAAGCGTACGCCTTTGTGATGAAAACAGCTTTTCGAATCGACAAACTGCTTCTGGTCGGCTGTCTGTGGGCAACCCTCAGCTGTCAGTTGTCAGTGCTCACTGCTCAGACTTCGGACTCGCTGGCAGATCTCGTCAACATGGAGCTCACGGTTGACGTTCGCATCTTCACCGTTTTGGCGGCCCTGAACGCCGCCGGGTTTAACTATGAGACCCCGGGAAGGGAGATGTCCCAGGTCCGCCAGGCTCTCCGGCAAGAACTTCAACAGACAGATCCCGGCCTCCTGGAGCGGCTTCGAACATTCTACAATGGCCATCGGCTGGGCAGCGACAGGAGCGCCGACCAGGTGGCGTATGTCTCCCTGGCTCTGTTGATGTCAGGACCGCCTGACTTCCAGCTGACCGTGAACGCGGAAGACATGCCAGCGGATGCCTGGCAGGTACGAGGATTTGAGACTCTTGTCCAGGAATTTTACCAAAAGGCAGGTGTCGCGACCTTGTGGCAACGCTATCAACCAGCCTATTCGGACGAGCTGACAGCCTATCGGCCGGTTCTGAGAGAGCTGATCCAGCAAACTTTGCAATATTTTCGGATTCCGCCGCGATTTGTCCTTGACCGGAAAATTGTCCTCATTCCAGACCTCCTCAACGCTAAGACTATGGTCAATGCCCGCGGCCTGGAGAGGGTCTACTCCATTGTGGTTGGTCCTACAGACAACGCGGCAGAGAATCATCATCAACTCCAACACGGGTACCTCCATTTTCTGATCGATCCCTTGGTGGAAAAGTTTGGACTCCTGCTACTGGAGCACGGTGATCTTCTGGAGCTTGCCCAGAGACAACCGCGGCTGCAAGAGCAGTATCAGAACAAATATTTTCTACTGGTGGCAGAGTCCTTGATCGAAAGTATTCTCTTAAGGCTTCACCCTCCGGAGGACCCCGACCGCGAAGTGGTCAACCTGTTTCGTCAAGGCTTTATTTTTGTGCCTTACTTCCAGCGAGGTCTCAGGCAATACGAGCAAACGGAGCTGATTTCATTTCCGTCTTATGTGGAAACCCTCTTTCAGGACATCCACCCGTCACAGATTGAGGAAGATGCCAAAACCATTGCAGCTCTTGAAGATGAGCTGATGCTGGAGCAGGCAGAGCAGGCTGATAACCAAAGGAGGCTTCAGGAGGAAGTCGATCAGCGCAACCGGGTGAGTTCCCTCCTGAATCAAGCAGCGGTCCTACTCTCGAACAGTGAGTATCAAGCTGCAAGTGAACGCCTCGCGAGCCTCTTGGAAGAGGATCCCGAGAATGGAAATGCTTACTTTTATCTCGCTCAAATCGCTTCTCAGAGGGACCAGTACGAACAAGCCTTCCGGCACTATAGCCGGGCCGCCAGTTCCCCTGGCGTTCCCGATTGGGTTCGGGCCTGGTCCCTAGCTCGGATCGGGAATTACCACGCCTTCCAAGGCCAATTTGGCGAGGCTCGAACTTCCTTTGATCAGGTCCTGGAAATGGAAGGCGATTTACAAGGGGCCAAAGAGGAGGCTCAAGAATCTATCGAGCAGTTGCCTTGAGCTTTCATCGTTCTCTTTTTTGTGTCAGAATTCTTCAACGGTCAAATACAACAGTCGAATCAATGATTTTGGAGACGAAATATTGGAGGGTAAAATGAAGCATCTCATATCTGGATTGACATCGGCAGCACTCGCTTCAGTGCTGTGGCTCCCAGCTGCTCCCCAGCAGTCTGTTGGCTTCCTAATCGAAGATAATCTATACACCAACACGAGTCTTGGGTTCACGATCCAATTCCCGGAAAACTGGGCCGTGCGCGAGGTAGAGGGTCAGGTAGGAACAACTTTGAGAGGTTCGCCCTCAAACTCTGACCTTCCAGGGATGGTGGTGTTCTCCGGAGACCTGTCCAACGACGAATTCATGAACCAGGTCATGCAGACCGGACAGGGCTATCTGGCCAACGTTAGGGCCGAAATGGAGGAACAGGATTTTGAGCAGCGGGGCGATACGCGTCAGGTCACTTACTCCGACACCCTGTTTTACCGCATGGACTTCCGCAGTGGCGGGCGCAGGGACAGGACATACCAGTCTCTGCTAGCTGCCGTAGGGGAAGACTCACTCCTTAGCATTACGGCTCTCGGTAAGTCCGAAGAGGAGGTCGAGGAGGTGTTGCAGGCACTCGAGACGGTAACCTTCTTCGACGCCGAACTGACTGCCTGGGAAGCAGTGATAACCCAGACGAACGTGCCTGAAGAAGTGATTGGCTTGGGACAAGACTTCCTGGCCCAGTTTCCTGAAAGCGCACTGGCCGCCACTGTTCACAAGCGTTTGTCGATCTCCTACCGGCAACTCAACGACTTTGACAATGTCGTCCTGCACGCTGAGAAAGCTCTCGCATTGAGTCCGGATGACTTCGAATTACGTCCTATGCTGGCTCTGGTCCTTGCCGAGCAAGGTGAAAATAACAGAGCGATCGACTACTCCCTAGAGGGGCTGGAAATCCTGGAGACAACAGAGAAACCTGCCGATGACCCGGTTGGTTCATGGGTAAGGCTGAGAGATCGAGCTGTGGCTGATGCCAACTACGCTCAGGGATTGGCTTATCTGAAGAAATCACTGACCATGGCAGGAGACCCGAAGTTCACTTTAGAAAGATCAGTCGAATACCTCGAAAATGCGGCAGAGTCGGAGCCCGAGTACGATCGAGCTTACTTCCGGCTGGGCGACGCTTACGCCAGGTTGGATGACGCCGAGAATTCCGTCCGAAGTTACGCCCGAGCCGTAGCCTCCAACGGCATCTCGTCGGAGCTGGCTGCCCAGATGCTGGAGAGAGTCTATGCAGCTCTCGGCAGAGATGTAGAAGGCATCGGGCAGATAACACAAGAGCAGCGTGACTTTATTGACCAGAAACTCGCTGAGAGAGAAGCACACATCCAGCAGCTGGAGGCGGAGGAAGAGCAAAGGTTGCAGCGCCAACTGGAGGAGCAGGAACAGCTACTGCAGCAGCAACAGGAACAGCAGCAGCAACCGCGGGAGCGACCACAGACCCCTCAGCAGAACTATTAATATCAGCTGGTTCCTTGAAACTTTGAGGGGTCTTTCAATACCCTCTCCCCATGGGAAAGACCAATCCTGGTAAACCTTCCGCCAGGCTCAAAGAGTTGCAGGAGCTGGAAACCCGACTCGGATACTCCTTCACCAATCGGCAACTTTTAGAGCGGGCACTCACCCACACTTCTTTTATCAACGAGCAAAAATCGAGTTTAGAGGGAGAGACTACAGAGAGTTACGAAGTTCTCGAATTTCTGGGTGACAGCATACTCGGCTATCTCATCAGCGAACATCTGTTTCGAACCCATCCATCACTGAACGAAGGAGCGCTTTCAAAGATCAGATCCTTTCTTGTCTCGGCCAACTATTTAGCTTCTCTCTCTGGGGAGTTGGATTTGGGAGCCTTTCTGAGGCTGGGCCGCGGCGAAGAGAAAACAGGGGGGAGGAAAAAAGAGGGCCTTCGGGCAGATCTTTTTGAAAGCCTGGTTGCCGCCATCTATCTGGATGGAGGACTGGAGCCTGCTCGTCGCTTTGTTCTCTGGCGTTTTGGCTCCCGGCTCGAGAAGCTCGCCCAGGAGAAACTGGATTTTCAAGACGGCAAGTCCCTGCTACAAGAAAAATTGCATGCTCGAGGATTGACGGAACCGAACTATCGAGTGGTGGAGGAACTGGGGCCAGATCACAGCAAAAAGTTTGTCGTCGAGGTTCATATTCGCGGCAAATGCTGGGGCAAGGCCAGCGGCAGAACGAAAAAAGAAGCTCAGCAAAGGGCTGCTGGAAAGACTCTCGAGAGATTGGAAGAGATCCTCAGAGAGTAGCTAATTTCTAACGAAGAACCAAAAGGCGAGCAAGGTTGTCACATCAAAAAGGGCATGGGCAAGCATTGGGGCTACGAGATTCCGGCGCCAAATGTAAAGAAGGCCAAAGCAGAGTCCAAGAATCCCCGCTCCGGCCGCGCTATCGACTCCTTGGAGAGCGTGTCCCAAGGCGAAGAACAAGCTCCACAAGATCAGTCCCACAATGAGCCCCAGCGTACGACCGGCCTGTTCATCAGCTACCCTCTTATGACCGAAGATTGTGAAGAACAATGTGAGAAAGACTGGTCCTAAATAACGCTCAAACCGATCCAGGATAAAAGCTCGCTGGATCTCTTCCTTAATTCCCCCCACAAGAATGCTGGTGACTAGAAGGGTAATCAGGGCCCCATAGCCCTTTACCGACTCCAACAGCGGGTTAGTGGTGGAAACATATTGGGGTAAGACGAAGGTGAAAAAGATGCCCACCAAAAAGGTGGAGGCGAAAAGGAAGGGAACACAACTGATTCCCAATAAGGCTTCGCGGCCACTTTTCTCCCAAATCCAACCGATTGTGCGCAGGCTTTGGCCCCGAGATCGCAAAAACAGGGCTATGAGAGCCAGGGAAATACAGGCTTCTGAAGCCAGAGATATAAAGAGAATCCGAGTGTCACCCAGAAGCTGAGAGGGGCCTATGTTGAAAACCATGAATCCCAGCTGGATGAGAAACTGTCCTGCCAGAGCCACTAAAAGGACCTCGAAGAGGGCCAGGAAACGGCTCATGAAATCCCCTCCTTTCCCAGCCCCAGTCAGAGCCTCTGATGATTCCATAGAACACACATTCTACGACAACTGCATGATAAATTGAGAACATAGTGTCTCTGAGTATAATGAGCCCGGAATCACTCTCACGATGAGGAAGTACGCATGGTTCGGCTGAGACAACTTCTCATTTTCTCTGCTCTGGCATTCTTTGTCATCACCACAGGTGCTGCCCGCAACAGAGAAAGAATCAAACAACTGACGCCCAGCGCAAAGGGGTCGACTGGCCTGTTCAATCTCTTTGTGGCTGATTCCCTGCGCCAGGGTGAACTCAGTCTTGGCCTGAACCTCACCCATTTCAATCGAGAGCCAGGAGATCTCGACTTCACTCTGTTTCCAGTTTCACTCACTGTGGGCCTGCATGATCGCGTCGAGTTCTTTGTTTCCTGGGAAGCCCACCGGAAAGTCAATGCCGATGCCATTAGAGTCGACAAGATCGCGGCTGGCGCTCCCATCGTTCCCGCGCGCCTGGACAACAATCTCGGCACGGTGGGCTTCTTCAATGATGCACCGTTCTTGGACGTTGGCTCCGGTGAAGGCTCAGGGGAACTCTGGAGCGGGACTAAAATCAACCTCCTTTCCGAGCTACAGGGTGCCCCCCTTGGCCTGGCCATTCAGCCAGTGATCAAGGTTCCACTCTCAGACAGCCGGAGCCGCCTTTTGCGGGGTTTGACAAACGGTGCTCTCGAAGCCGGTTTCGATCTGATTCTGTCTAAGGAATTGCCTCGAGGGGGAACCTTCACCGCAAACTACGGCTATCTCTTTGCAGGCAGCTCACAGGACATCCATCTGCAAGACCGGCACAACTACGGAGTCGGTTCTGCGCTGCCCATCGGCACAGGACGCATTCGCACCATTGTAGAACTGGTAGGCAGTCTCTTCGTCGGCGAAGGAGAGACAGGAGCCAATCCAAAATCGCCGTTGGATCTCTACCTTGGAGTGCAGATCTCATCCTCAAAATGGATGTCTCTGTCCGCTGCATACAACATCAACCTTCGCTCTATTAATTCGGATCTGCCGAATTTTGACATTCAGTCCACCGACCGATCTGGGTGGTTCTTTCAAATAGCCTTCCATCGAAAGATCAATCGAGCTCCCACGATTCGGTGCGATCCAGAGCAAACCATTGTCACAGAGGGAGATTCGGCTACTGTTCGGGTTCAGATTACAGATTCTGATGACAGCTTCTTGAGCCTCACGTGGAGAACCAACAGCGGGCACATTTCCCAGCAAGGCACCACAGTGGTCTTTGACTCCACCGGACTGCAGGCCGGAAAGTATACGGTGACAGCCGAGGTCGGTGACGGAGAACGCACAGCTTCCTGTTCAACCGAGATCACGGTTGAGAACAGGTAGACTGCTGAACAACTTAGGCGCTGGCGTGAAGCACGAAATCATGAACAGAAGACATTTCATCCTGTAATTGGGTAGAATAAAAGGGATTAACATGCGAATTTTTGTTTTGTTTCTCTGCTTCCTCATGGTGGCCTTCAGCTCCTGGGGCTGGGCCCAACCGGCGGCCACAGCTCTTGGCCCCTATGGTGGTGACGTTCGGTCTCTGGCAGTGCATCCAGACCGACCGGAGACCTTTTTTCTGGGGACATCAGATGGCCAGATCTTTGTCTCAGAGGATGCTGGAGAAAGCTGGAGTCAATTGCTCCCGGGGCTCGATCGGCGGGACCTCGTCGTCGACAACCTGGCTTTCGATCCCCTCGATCCCAACACCCTGTATGCAGCAAGCTGGGAACTGAAGAGTGACAAGGGGTGGCTTTTCCGAACCAGAGACAGAGGACGAACCTGGCAGGAGATTTCACTGGACCGCTTCAGCAGTGCCATCCGGGCCATTGCTATCGCCCCCTTGGATCCCCAACAGATCGCCTTGGGAATCACCGAAGGTGTCATCCTCAGTTTGGACGGCGGAGAAACCTGGGACCGGATCACTCGAGGCTATCGCAGCATGTACAATGTGGAATCGCTGGCCTTCGATCCTCAAGACTCCAATACGCTGTACGTTGGGACCTGGCATCTGGGTTGGAAGACGACCAACCTGGGGGAAAAGTGGAATGCCATTCATGAAGGAATGCTTCTGGACAGCGATATGTTTTCTCTGCTTGTGAATCCCCACAACCCTGAAGTCCTTTTTTCCAGTGCCTGTACCGGTGTCTACAAGTCCGAAAACGGTGGCCTCGAATGGACGAAACTCCAAAACGGATTACCGACGGAGGCGAAAAGAACCCGAACCCTTCATCTGGATCCCTCCGACCCCAACACCATTTATGCTGGAACGACGGTAGGGCTGTTTGCTTCCCGTGACGCCGGTAGCAGCTGGCAGGTTCTCTTCACCGGCGTTGTTGTCAATTCGATTGCAGTACACCCTGAAAACGATAAGGTCATCCTGGTGGGAACGGATGATGCGGGACTTCTGAAGAGCGATGATGGCGGCTTGACGTTTTCTCCTGCTAATCGCGGGTTTATCAATCGTCAAGTGGTAGCGGTCGCTTCCGATCCCAATCGGATGCATCATTACTACGCAAGTGTCGCCTCGGATGGTCATTATGGAGGGTTCTTCTTCTCCAGTGACAAAGGACTGCATTGGGAGACTTTCAATGAGGGGCTGGATGATGCCATGGCTGATGTCAAGACGATCTTACCCGCTCATCTCAGCCGGCAAGTTTACGTGGGCACCCACAAGGGGGTGTTTGTAGGTGTTCCCTCAGGTGAACCATGGCAGAGTATCAACACAACCCACGATTTGGCGGTTGTTGATCTTGCTTTTGCAGATGCGGGTGAAAAGGGGCTTTTCCTGGCCACCCCAGACGGGTTTTTTCATCTGGACCCTGTGGAGGACAGGTTGACGAAGCTGGAAATCCCCGCCCAGGAGGGTCAGGCCAAGGCCGTCCTCTATGATCAAGATTCAGCTCAGCTTTTTGCAGCTACCGACAAGGGGCTCTTCCGATCCGACAATGGTGGAAAGACCTGGAAAATGAAGGCGAGCGGGCTTCCCGATGCTCCCATTCACGTTTTGGAGAAGAGTGGGGAACGTCTTTTTAGCGGTACCCGCGATGGCCTCTTCTTCAGCGATGACGGCGGTGAGCAGTGGTCAAAGTCTGAAGGTGTTTATCCGATTGACATTATCGCCATTGAAGCTAATCCGAAGGCGATGAACCAGATTTTCGCCGCTGACCTGCTGGTTGGTCATCTGTTTTACACGGAAAATGGAGGCGATGATTGGAAGATCATACAGCCAGGACTCAACAGTTCCAGGATTGCCGCACTGGGCTTCAACTCATTTGGAGAATTACTAGCTGGAACAAGTTCCGACGGGGTCTATGTGATCCCACCCTCTGATCGATCAGCTGATGTCAATTAACTACCTTCCTCTCTTGCTGGCCTTCACGGGTGCCCTGATATTCGTATTGGTCCAAGTCCTCATCCGAAAACCGTGGCAGTTAAAAGCTACGGGAATTCAGACTCTATTAGACCAACAGGGTCTTGCCGACCAAGAACTCGAGCTTGAACTGGACCAGGAGTATCTTGTCCCCCTGGTCGTTTACGAAGAGGATTATCCTGCTTTTGGGAATATTATCCGGCTGATTTTAGAGAGTTTCCCACTGGGACGCTTCATCGAGCAGGACGACTTTGAAGAGGCTCTGGTCTCTCTTCGAAATTCTGTCTTTCAATCGTCGCCTTCACAAGAAGTGGTCGTCATAATGTGTGTGATTGTCAATACCTTCATGAGGGATCCTGATGTGGAATACCGATGCCGCCCTCATTTGAAGGTTCTAGTCGATCAGTTCTTAAGAGAGGTAGAGAGCCCGGCCGCATGAGCCCTAACCGTGACTGCAGGGAACCACCCGCGTCTTAGAAAGACGGTCGTGTACGCATCTGCACCAAGGGTCAAAGACACTCCAGAGTAACCCCACCACAGTTGCCGCTACGGGCAGGAAGAGGCAGACTCGGAGTAGCAGAGATTGAAAGGAGACAGTCTCTGACTCTTCTCCCACTAACTGCAAATCGGTCAAATACATTCCCGGCGTCTGACCGCTCAGGACAAGAAAAAAAAAGGAATTGAGAAAGAAAAAGCACAGCGAAAACACCACTCCGAGCTGTACGGAGTTTGCTGAGAAAAAGTCGAAGTTCAGAATCTTCGATGCCGAGTAACTGAAGACAAAGGCAATCAAGACAGGCAGAGAAAGATCAATCATTCCAGCTAACATTCGAGAAAAAATAACTTCATGCGAGAGTCCGGTCTCGCTGCCGGCAGCTTCTTCTCCGTCGGAACTGGAGGACACCGCTGGTGGTCCCACGGCAGGGGACTCCAGTGTCAGCGCCTGTTGTTTCGGAAGGTGAGATCGAGCCTTCAGACTGGAACTGACAGGCTTTCGAATCAGCGGTTTCTCCACCACAGTTTGCGATTGGCGAGCCCTCCCGGCAAAGATCGCAACTTTATTCTCGGTGGATTTCTGGGCCGGGTCATCTCCCCTGTAGTCAAACAGAGAACTGGAGGTGAGTTCAGTCCCGCAATGAGGACAGCGACTTTCGGATATCTGGACTCTACAGCGAGGACAGTGCACAAAGGAATGTTAGCACAGCCCTGGGTCATAGAAGGCAGGAGGCAGGAGGCAGGAGGCAGGAGGCAGGAGGTAGGAGGTAGGAGGTAGGAGGTAGGAGGTAGGAGGTAGGAGGTAGGAGGTAGAATCTCTCTGAGAAAGTCACAGAGCATCTGTGTCACCTGTCTCCTGTCACCTGTCCTGTCACCTGACTCCTGTCTCCTGACTCCTGTCTCCTGACTCCTGTCTCCTGTCTCCTGTCACCTGACTCCTGACTCCTGTCTCCTACCTCCTGACTCCTGTCTCCTGTCTCCTGTCACCTGACTCCTGACTCCTGACTCCTGTCTCCTACCTCCTGACTCCTGTCTCCTACTTTCTCGAGCAACTGCTCCAGCTCATCCACACTCAGCAGCTGGAGCTTCTCCAGTTGCTGGGACAAGAGGAACAACAGCTCCAAGTACGCCTCCCTCCGATTTTCCAGGACGGCTTTTCGCCGAGCAGCGGCAAAAGTCTCTTCTATCCTCTCCTCAGAATATCCCTGGGGTGCCTTCTGGATGACCGCATTGACCACAACAGCGTGAACCAGATCCAATTCATAGTAACCCAGCAGCAACAGCGCACCTACAAAGATCAGGAGCAAGAGGACAAGGCTGATGATGGTGGACTTTTTGATTTGACGAGGCACTAGAGCAGCCTGATCATTCCAAAACAGGCATCGTAGTCAAGATCTAACCCACGATGCTTAGCGTGACCCACAAGGACGCTCAGAAAGAGAGTGCGAATATAGCGCGGAAGGAGACGACTCTTTTTCGTTCGGCCATGAGCGTAGGGATGTTTGAAGTAAAAGTCTGCAATCTCTTTTAGCGATGAATCCTCCTGCTGGACGATTTCTCGGAGTGAGAGATCTTTAATTCGACCCAGTTTCCCATGGATAGTGACGCTGAAGTGATCCAGTTTCTCGTCAATCTGCTCTCGGTTTAGCTCAGCGGCCCGCGCCTTCTTCGCCAGAATCTCGGTGGCACTTTCATAGGTGGTGACATCATTGATGATGTTCCATGCCAGCGTCCTGCAAAACTGATAGTCCGGAAAAGTTTGGAAGAAGTCGCGTGTTAGGGTACGCAGCCTTCTCTCCTCGCTCTCCATAAGGGGGATATTCTACCAAAAGACCTGAATGGAGTGATCACTTCCATAAATACGGTAACGTTTGCGGACGGGGCTTGCGAGGCGAGGTCGCGAAGGGAGGAGGAGGCGATGCAGAGACATCGACTCGTCGTCGCGCCTCGATCTGGGCTCCGTCCCGCCCCAACAAACGCTACCGTATTTATGAAAGGGAGCACTAAGATATCCGTGGTTTACTGCCCCATGCTATCATCGGGGGCAATGTCCAAAGCAGTCTGTATGGTCAGTGGCGGCTTGGATAGTTGTGTAACTGCTGCTGTCGCTCACTCCCGGGGATTGCATGTCGCCTTTCTGCACATCACCTATGGCCAGCTTACAGCATCTCGAGAAGTGGAAGCCTTCAACCAGATAGCTGATCACTACCAGATCTCGGAGCGGTTGGTGGCAGACATAAAGCATCTGAGCAACATCGGAGGTTCCGCCTTGACCGATAGCACCATCGCCCTGCCCCAGGGCGAACTGGATCGAGAAGGGATACCTGTCTCCTATGTTCCCTTTCGCAACGCAAATCTGCTCTCCATTGCCACAAGTTGGGCAGAAGTTCTGGAGGCGCAGTTTATCTATATTGGAGCAGTCCAGGAGGATAGTTCAGGGTATCCCGACTGTCGTGAATCTTTTTTCAAAGCCTTCAACGCAGTCATTGAAGAAGGAACAAGGCCTCACACCTCGATTGAAATTATCACTCCCCTCATCCATTTACGCAAGAAAGCAATCATTGAGAAAGGAATCGAATTGAAAGTCCCGTTTCACCTCACCTGGTCCTGCTATCAGGGAAACGAAACTGCTTGTGGTGAGTGTGACAGCTGTCTCTTGCGCCTTCGCGCTTTCCAGGAAGCGGGACTTCGCGATCCCCTGCCCTATAAAGAAGTTCGCACTCTTCATCAATGAAGTCGACGTCTCCGATGTTGAAGATCGTTTTCACTGACCTGGATGGGACCCTGCTAGACCACCAGACCTACGACTATTCACCTGCCCGGCCAGCCCTGGCCCAGTTGAAGGAGAAGAACATTCCCCTGGTGGTTTGCACCAGCAGGACAGCTGCTGAAGTGCTTCCATTTCGAGCAGAAATAGAGAACGAAGATCCTTTCATCGTGGAAAATGGCGGAGGGATCTATATACCGAACAGCTACTTCTCCACCATTCCCTTCGAGACCAGCCAGGTTGATCACTTCTTAGTCATCTCCCTGGGAAGGCCCTGTGCTGAGCTCCAAGAGGCTCTTGCCCGCATCAGCGATGAGAATGGATTGGTGGTGGAGAGCTTTCTGCAAATGACGGCCTCAGAGCTCGCTGAGAGATCTGGACTTTCTCTGCCTCAAGCTGCACGTTCACTCCAGCGAGAGTTTGACCTGCCCTTTCGAATTTTGAGTCAGCATTACAGTCGAAAGCAGCTGGAAGAGGAAGTTCAGCGGTTCGGCCTGCGATTAACCCAAGGAGGAAGGTTCTTTCACCTGAGCGAAGATGGTGAGAAGGGTGAAGCTGTGGCCCAGCTTCTCGAGTTATATCAACTCAATCATGGGGGTCCGGTTCAATCCATTGGTTTAGGGGACAGCCACAATGACTTGAGCATGCTGCGAGAGGTTCACATTCCCGTCATCATCCCCAACCCGCACAGCATGGCTCCCTTGTCCGATGAGCTTCCTGCTGCTCAACGAGCTCATGCTCCCGGACCCAGGGGTTGGAATGATGTCGTCCTTTCTTTCCTGGTAGAGGAGCGGATGGGAAAAGAGGCAAAGCTGACATGACAGTAGACATGCTCCTGCTCAGTGCAATTCTGGTTGGCGCCGTGCTCTTGTTTGCACTGGAGGTGTTTCCTGTGGACAAAGTGAGCGTACTTGTTCTCAGTACTCTGGTGGTGTTTCGTCTCATTTCCCCAGAGCAGGCCCTTGCGGGTTTTGGCAATCCTGCAACGGTGACAGTTGCCTGTATGCTGGCACTGAGCTATGGGATTCAAACCACGGGAGCATTGAACTACCTGGCCAACAAATTCGTGGATCTGGCAAAGGAGAGTGAGTTTAGGCTTCTTGTTTCCATTATCGTAGCAGTTGGTCTGCTATCGGCGTTCATCAACAATACCGCTGCAGTGGCTCTCTTTCTTCCCCTGACTATGACAGTTGCACGTGAACACGATATGGATCCCAGCAAACTTCTGATGCCTATGTCGTTTGCCGCCATGTTTGCCGGGACCTGCACCTTGATTGGGTCTTCCACCAATCTCCTTGTTTACTCCCTGGCCGTGGAACACTTGAACTGGTCCATTGGAATGTTTGAGTTCACGCTGGTGGGACTGATCTTTTTCGCAGCAGGAACCTTCTATCTTCTTGTCTTGGGCAGGCATCTTGTTCCATCACGACGAACTTCGGATAGCCTCACCGAGGAATACCGTTTACGTCACTTCGTCACTGAACTCATCCTCCGGGATGACTCCCCCTTGATCGGGCAATCGATCGCCGAGACCAACTTTCGGGAAAAGTATGGGTTGGAGGTGATCGAGATTTTAAGAGACAAAAAGAGATTACTCCCTTCAGCCGTGGAAACCAAACTGCAGGACAGTGACATCCTGCTCGTCCAAGGTCCTCCCCAGGCGCTCCTGCAAATCCAGGACTCACACGGGGTCACCATCAAGGCCTTGACCGTTCAGGATCAGGATCTGGAGGACGAAAACATTGTACTGGTCGAGGCCTTTATCTCTCCAACCTCTCGCTTAGTGGACAGTACGGTGAAAGAAGTCAATTTCCGCCAGACCTTCAAAGCCAACACGCTGGCGATACGCAGCCACGGCCGCACTATCCGGCAAAAGATTGGAACGATCAGGTTAGAGCACGGAGACTCCCTCCTGATCCTGACCAGCCGAGAACAACTGAAAGTCTTAAGACAATCTCCCGACTTTCTGGTCCTGGAAGAAGTGCGCCGGAGCTTTCTACGCAAAGACAAGCTCTTTTACGGCGCCGGTATTTTCTTGGGAATCATCTTGCTAGTGTCCTTTAATCTCCTGTCCATCGTAGAAGCGGCGATGATCGGTACAGGGCTGATGCTATTGACGGGTTGTTTGCGACTTCAAGACCTTTACAGCCACCTCTCCTGGCAAACAATCGTGATGTTGGCCTGCTTGATTCCACTGGGATCGGCAATGGAAAACACGGGCTTGGCCAATCTTGTTGCCACGACATTGGTAGCGGAACTTGATGTGTGGGGACCAGTGGCGGTTCTGTCGGGAGTGTATCTACTGACCTCGACTCTCACTTCTGTTATGACTAACAACGCGACAGCCATTCTCATGATTCCCATCAGCATCTCCACGGCTCAGCATTTGCAGGTGAGTCCCCAGCCCTTCGTCATGGCTGTCTTATTCGCAGCTTCTGCCAGTTTTATGACACCGATCGGATATCAGACGAATCTCTTTATCTTCGGCCCAGGAGGATATAAATTCACTGATTTTCTAAAGGTGGGTGCTCCCTTGAATCTCCTTTTTTGGATTCTCGCCTCTGTCTTGATTCCCCTCTTTTGGCCCTTCTGATTCGATCCAGCCGGCTTGACTTCGAGAGTCTTTAATTATAAAAACAAGTAGTACGTCAAGGAACGTTTCACTATGTGGAAAAAGCCGGAAGAAGAAAGTCCTGATTTCAAGTCCCCCAGTTTCGCAAAGAGCCCGATTGACCAATTGAAAGAGAAGGCCTTGGTCGGTCCTTCCCTTATCGTCAAAGGTGAACTGACTGGAGAAGAGGATTTGATGATCCAAGGCCAAGTCGAGGGTAAGGTAGACTTGAAGAAGAACAACGTTACCGTGGGCAGGACAGGTAGCGTCAAAGCGAATATCTACGGGAAAATCATCTCCATCGAGGGCGAAGTGGAAGGCGATATCTACGGAGAGGAGAAGATCATTGTCCGGGCGTCCGGGCTGGTTCGCGGAAATATGACGGCGCCACGGGTCAACCTGGAGGACGGTGCGAAATTTAAAGGAAGCATCGACATGGATTCCAAGGGTGGAGGAAAGGAATCCAAATTGCAAAAGGCTCCCGATAGTCCAACCTCAAAACATCCACCGGTAAAGCCTGGTCCTGCTCCAACCGAGGAACCCGAAAAAGCCACCCCGAAGAGTAAGGAAGGCCCTGTCAGTATCAAGGCCGATACACCCAGAGCATGAAGCAATTGTTCTCTGCGTTGAGCTTAAAGTCGAAAGCGGAGCCCATTCAGGAGACTCCTGCCGAGCCTGAAGCCAGTGCTTCTCTTGCACTCAACGTCCTCTACGATCAGCTGCGTTCCCAGCGAAAATATCATATCCTTGACCTGGGCCCGGCCCTGGGAGGAAATGTTGACTTCTTTTCGCAGTTCTCCTGCAAAGTTTACATTGAAGATTTTTACCGAACCCTTACCTCCTTTGATTATCTCTCCCCGGAGGACGGAGTCTCCTACCAAGCGGTTTTTGAGTATCTCTTGCCCTATAGGAGAAAGACTCGTTTCGACATCATCCTGGGTTGGGACATCTTCAACTATCTGGAGCGTGATGAGTTTCGAGCTCTCATTCGTCACCTGGGTCATTTCTGCCACAAGGGAACATTGTTGTTTGCTCTCATCTCCACCTCAAAATACATCCCCGATAAACCGACGACTTTCAAAATCCTGGATCAGAAGCGCCTACTTTACCAGTCGAACTCCTCTGTCTTGCGCCAGTGCCCCAGCTACCAACAAACCGATCTGAATGAATTGATGCCCAGTTTCCACGTGCGTAATTCCTTCCTGCTGAGAAACGGCTTCAAAGAATACCTTTTTGCACGTCAGTAGCACTCTTGGTTCTATGACTCCCGTTCTGGCCACTCTTATCTGCTTCGCCCTCTATCTGGCCGGTTACCGCATTTATGCCAAATTCTTAGCGCGGCGTGTTTTTCAATTGGA
The DNA here is from genome assembly GCA_963663035.1 of Acidobacteriota bacterium. GTDB lineage: Bacteria > Acidobacteriota > UBA6911 > RPQK01 > JADFOI01 > JADFOI01. The sequence continues at coordinate 3,223,022 of OY760074.1, read as the reverse complement.
TTCTCAAGCGGCTACCCCTGCTCATGAGCTTCAGGATGGCATAGATTACCTCCCCACCAATAAATACGTCCTCACTTTGCTTCTGGGGCTGGGTTCGGACATCACTTTGCCTCCATTGCTGGGCTCTCCCCCATGCTGGGACCGGCCATTGCAGTCATCTGGGGCTGGGTTCCAGCCATGTTCGTTTTCGGAACACTTTTCATCGGAGCTGTCCATGACTTTGGAGCTCTCGTCATTTCTATGCGGGCCCGCGGAGTGTCGGTCGGCAAGGTTGCTGAATCCATCGTGGGTACAAGAGCCAAGACTCTCTTTCACCTCATCATCTTCTTCTTGATTGCTCTGGCCATGGGTGTCTTCGTACACGTTTGCGCCACCCTTTTGAGCAGCGACTATCACCCGGAAGCCGTCTATCCAAGTGGAACGCTGATGGTGGTTGCCATAGTAGTCGGCTGGCTGGTTTACAAGAAGAATATTTCGATCTGGCGGGTCACACTTGTGGCCTTTACCATTACCCTGTTCAGTGTCTGGGCAGGACTTCGCCTGCCCACCATGGATCTCAGCCTTGCCTGGTGGAGCATTCTGCTGCTCGCCTACAGCTTCGTAGCCTCGGTGCTGCCTGTTTGGCTCCTTTTGCAGCCTCGCGATTACATTAACTCTCTACTGCTGTACCTGGGACTGATCTCTATTTTTGCCGGTTTTTTTGTGTTGCGGCCCGAATTCGCAGCTCCCGCGATACAAACCCATCCTGAAGGTGCACCGCCTCTTTTCCCCTTTGTCTTCATCGTCATTGCCTGCGGAGCCATTTCCGGGTTCCACGGCCTGGTCTCCTCGGGAACCACGGCAAAACAGATTGACAACGAAAGTCATGCCACCTTCATCGGCTACGGCGGTATGATTGGAGAATCGTTGCTTGGCCTGGCCTCAGTTCTGGCCTGTACGGCCGGCTTTCTCACCCGAGACCTGTGGATGGAGCACTATCATTCCTGGGAACTGGCTTCAGGTTTGGGACCGAACATGGAAGCCTTTGTGGAAGGCTCTGCACTTTTCATCAGTCAGTTGGGCCTTTCCCTCGATCTGGGAAGGGCATTTGTAGCACTGATCGCCATCTCGTTTGCCTTGACCACCCTCGATTCAGCAACGCGACTTTTACGCTTTAACATCTCGGAAATGAGCGAAACCCTCCGGCTCCCATTCCTCGGCTATCGACCGATTTCCTCTCTGTTGGCCGTGCTCGTGATCGGATTTTTCGCCTTCTACGAAGTGAATGGACAGGCTGCCGGCCTGGCTTTGTGGCAGCTTTTCGGCACAACCAACCAGATCCTGGGCGGCCTTACTCTTCTGGCCGTCACCCTCTATCTCATGCAGCGAGGCCGACCCTACTGGTACACAGGTGTACCCATGGTGTTCATGCTGATCACGACCCTGCCGGCCATGGTGATCAAAATGCGAGACTTCTGGAATGACGGAACCCATCTGTTACTGGTCTTAGGCGGAGGGATCTTCCTGCTCTCACTGTGGTTGGCTGTGGAAGCCATCTTGCGGGTATTTAAAGATAAAAGGGAACCGCTGACCGCTGACAACTGGCCCGTGGGCTGAAGCCCACGGCTCTGTCTGAGTCTCGTCAGCTCCGTCAGAGCCGCAGGCTTTAGCCTGCGGGCCGCTGAACCGCTGACAGTCACATATTTTTGTAGTCCGGGCCTCCTCCACCCTCGGGTGGAGTCCAGGCAATGATCTGATAGGGGTCCATGATGTCGCAAGTCTTGCAGTGGACGCAGTTGCTGAAGTTGACCTGCAGGCGGGATTGGTTGTCCTGCTCCACCATTTCGTACACGTGAGCGGGGCAGAAATGCTGACAGGGATTCCCGTACTCGACCCTGCACCGATTGTGACAGATGTCAAAATCTAAGATTTTCAGGTGGCACGGTTGATCCTCCTCATGAGCAGTGCTTGAATAGTGAACATCCGTCAGCTTGTCAAAAGTGAGCTGCCCATCAAACGCCATCTTCTCGCATTCCACCTCGGTTTCTCCGAAAAATTCCTTGAGCTGCTGCATTCTAACGTGCCCAGGCAGAGTAGAAAGGGGATCCTTGAGCCCCCTGCCGTTGGTCAGAAATTGCACACCCGTATGGACCAGTCCTGAGAAGAAACCTCTTTGAAAAGCCTGTCGAAAATTGCGAACTCTCCAAAGTTCCTCTTTTGCCCAGCTTCTTTGAAAGCGGTCCGAGTAGCTCTCCAGTACGGCTCGAGAGTAGTTCCCTTGAAGTAAGGATTCGAGAATGGTCTCTGCCGCCAGCATTCCGGATTTGACGGCCAGATGAATCCCTTTCAAGCGCTGAGCATTCAAGAATCCGCCCGAGTCACCCACGATGAGCAGACCATCGGCAAAAAGACGCGGCATCGAGTAATAGCCTCCTTCAGGGATGGCTTTGGCGCCATAGGAAAGCACCTTGCCACCTTCCAGCATCTCTCGGATGAAAGGATGGGTCTTGAACTGTTGAAAGAGGTGATGGGCATCCAGGCAGGGATTCTTGTAGTCCAGGCCGACCACAAACCCCAGGTCGATCAGATTGTCGTTCATGGTGTAAACAAAGCCACCACCGAACGCCTGAGTGGAGAGAGGAAAGCCAAAGGTATGGTAGACAACTCCGGGTTGGATCTCTCCGGCCGCCCGCCAGATCTCCTTAACTCCAATGGAATAGATCTGGGGATGTCGTCCCTCGCTTAAGCCGAAACGGTGTTCAGCCTGTCGAGCCAGTGTTCCTCGAGGACCTTCACCCAGCACAGTGAGCTTCGCCAGGACATCGATCCCAGGCTCAAAATTGGATTTTGGATTCCCTTGCTTGTCTATGCCCTTGTCTCCCATGCGGGCTCCGATCACCGAATCACCTTCATAGAGTAGTTCTACTGCAGGAAATTCCGGGTAGACATCGATACCAGCTCTCTCGCATAACCCAGCCATCCACTTCACAAGTTTTCCCAGAGAAGCCACATAATAACCGTGGTTCTTCAGGGGCGGTGGGGTCATCGGCGAGCGAAAGTTCATGTTCTGAGTGAGGAGATACAACGCATCCTCCTCCACAGGTGAGTCATAGGGTGGCTCCTGGCCCTCAAATCCTTCCAGAAGCTCATCAAAGGCACGCGGATCAACAACAGCTCCACTTAAAGCGTGAGAGCCAATCTCCCGACCCTTCTCGACCACCAACAGGGTCAGATCGCTCAGTTTTTTGCCCGACTTTGCTCCTGAGTCAACGGCCGCATTGTGCTCAGCCACCAACCGAGACAAGTGCAGAGCGCTGCTCAGACTGGCTGGGCCTGCACCGATGAAAAGAACGTCAACCTCGAGTTGTTCACGCTGCATCTTCGTGTCTTCCTCAGCCTGTCAGTTGTCAGGTGTCAGTTGTCAGTTGTTAGCTCTTCACCCGTTCCATGTAGCGACCCTGACTGGGGTCCACACGGACCTTGTCGCCCGGGCGGATAAAGGGAGGAACTTGAATGACTACGCCCGTCTCCAGGGTAGCGGGCTTCGGAGAATGGCTGGCGGTGGCCCCCTTGAGCTCTGGCTCTGTCTCAGTTACCTTCAGTTCCACGTAGGTGGGCATCTCCACAGCAATCGGTTGCCCTTCAAAGAACTCGACCTGAGCCTTGGTTCCCTCTTGGAGATAATTCTTGAAGTCTCCTAACTGATCTTCCCCGATGGGAAACTGCTCAAAATTTTCAGTATTCATGAAATAATAGTGGGATCCATCCTGATAGAGAAATTCCATTTCATGCTGCTCGAGAGTCGCCCGCTCCACGGTCTCTCCGGAACTAAACCGGTGCTGGTAGGAAGCGTCCGTTCGTAAGTTTCTTAACAGGACGCGCACAAAGGCGGGACCTTTGCCGAGAGCCCGATGTTGAAACTCCAGAACCCGGTGAGGCTCCCCGTTGTGGATGAGAATCATTCCTTTGCGGATTTGGGTGGCAGAAATCACAGACGAATAAGATAGCAAAAGGCTGGAAAGCAATGCAATCGGGGAAAATAAAGAGAGAATATTTGAAACTTTTTGCCAAAAGAGTCTTCTTTACTCAGTGATATGTTGAGAGCACCGCAAAAAAGCATAAGAGATTGCTCCCGGGAACTACTGACTCGCTATTTGTCCGACAAATTGGATATAGACGAAAAATTGGACTTCTTTTCCCATCTTGAAGAGTGTCCTGAGTGTTGGGACGAGGTCTACAATGCAGTCAGGGCACAGCACCCTCACTACTACAAGACGAAATCTCAGCTGAAGCTGTCCGAAAAAGAGATCAGGGAGTTCGAGAGTAAGGAAAAGGCGATCGTTGAAGTCGCCTGACCACTTCTTCAGGCATCCGCTTTTCCTGTGGCTGCTGCGGGTCCAATTCTATAGAAATCCATGATTTTCTGCCAGGCATCAGCTGCAGTTTCTACATAGCTCACTAGCTGCAGGTCCTCCGCAGAGATCGTGCCCTGTTCGACCAGAAATGGCAGATTGACCGCCTGCTGCCAGAAACTCTTTCCGAACAACAACACCGGAATGGGCTCCATCTTTTGGGTCTGAATCAAGGTCAGTGTTTCGAACATTTCATCCAGCGTGCCAAAACCTCCCGGGAACACCACGAGGGCTTTGGTGCGCAGCAAAAAGTGCATCTTGCGTACGGCAAAGTAATGAAATTGAAAACACAGTTCCGGTGTGATGTAGGGGTTTGGCAGTTGCTCGAAAGGCAAGGTGATGTTCAGACCTATGGATTTCGCGCCGACTTCGTGGGCTCCCCGGTTAGCAGCCTCCATGATGCCGGGGCCGCCGCCGGTGATCACCACAAAGTCGCAAAAGCGACCATCGATCTGACAGGCTGTGGAAACCATCCGGGCAAACTCTCTGGACTCTTCGTAATAGCGTGAATTGTCTAGCAAACACCGAGCCCGTGCCAAGGCTTTCTGCGAATCACCCTCGTCTGGATTCGCTGCAGCCCGTTTTTCAACATCCGACAGATTTTTTTCGGCTGCTTCCCTGCTCAATAACCGAGCACTTCCGAATACCACGATTGTAGAAACGATCTTGTGCTCTTCCATGATCAGCTCGGGTTTCAGCAGTTCCAGTTGCAGCCTGACGGGACGGAGGTCGTCCCTGTTCAGAAACTCAATGTCCTCGTAGGCAACGAGGTAGGAAGATGACTTCTTGAGTTCTTCGCTGTTGCTTTCCATAGAGGTCTCCTTTTAGTCCACCGTTTAAAATCAATGAAATAAGTGATCTACCAGTGATACAGCATGAGATACACAATCACGCCGGTGACGGAAACATACAGCCAGACGGGAAGGGTCCAACGAGCAATGTGACGGTGCTTTTCGAAGTGTCCTCTCCAGGCGCGCGTCAGCGTGACGATGGCCAGGGGCACAATCACAGTGGCCAGTACGATGTGAGAAATAAGAATGGCAAAGTACACAGGACGAGTCCAACCCTCTCCGGAGAAGGACCTTGATCCGGCCTGATAGTGATAGATGAGATAGGAAACCAGAAAAAGGGTTGAGGTCACAAAGGCACCGATCATACAGGCCTTGTGAAAATCTACCTGTTTTCGGCAAATAAAAAAATAACCCAGAGCGAGCAAAACAGCACTCGTTCCGTTCAGGGTTGCATTCAGGGTGGGTAAGTCGACAAGAGATATCATCCCAGAGTTTTCACACTGCGTTGCTGCACCACGGTAAAGGAGGCCAGAAAGGCCACCAATCCGAACAGCACTGTGACCAGCAGGCAGTGCGAAAAAGAAGCAACCTCAAGCTCCAGAGCTGGATTGTACCCTTCCAGTATGTGACGCACAGCTGCCAGTTCATAGGTGAGGGGATTGATCTTCATCAGCCATCCCACCCACGTGGATGCTCCGGAGGGGGGGAAAATAGCCCCCGAAAGTAGCCACATGGGAAAGAGAAGAAGATTCATAATCGAGTGAAAACCCTGGGTGGAATTGATCTTCCAGGCCAATGCAAAGCCCAGCGATGTCAGCGAAACCGCAATAAGAAAAAGGATTCCAGCCAACAGTACGATCTTCCCCACCTCCAGCGAGATACCCACCAGGGGAGCCACCAGGACAAAGAGGAAGCCCTGAAGAAAGGCCAGCGTCGCTCCACCCAGAATCTTACCCAGGGCCAACCCGGAGCGGGACACGGGGGCAACCAACACAGAGAGCAAAAACCCTTCTTTGCGATCCTCAATGACTGAGATGGTGGAGAAGATAGCAGTAAAGAGAATAATGAGAACCATTGTTCCCGGATAGAAGTATTCCAGATAGTTCGTCCCCGCTGGTGCTGAAGGAGGACGAAAAGAAGCACCGATTCCCGATCCGATGAATAGCCAGAAAACCAGGGGAGTCCCGAGTGCACCCAGTACACGGCTGCGTTGCCGGTAAAATCGCACTATTTCCCGCCACCACAGAGTTCCGGTCGGCAAAAGAAAGCTCATACTCCAACGGAATACACTGAAACCCTTGCAGAGTCAATTCGTGCGTTCGCACAAACCCATTGACAGAGAGAAAGAGAGTCGCTACCCTAGGTGAACAAAAGGTGAAACTATGCTGAATCGTGCAATTGCGCGCCAAAGAATCGAGGCATCCATTCTCAGAGGATCACAACTGAGAGAAAAAGGAAACCGGGAGTTTTTGTCCACAGGTATGAAGCATCTGGACCTTCTGCTTTCAGGTGGCATCCCACGCGGTCAAATAACAGAGATCATAGGACCTGCTTCCAGTGGAAAAACCAGCCTCCTCCTTTCAATCCTGTCTCAAGCGACCACACGAGGAGAAGCGGTTGCTTACATTGACTCCTTCGCTTCACTGGACCCGGTTTTTGCTCAAAAGGCAGGTATTGACCTGCAACGCTTACTTTGGGTCCGCGGTGGGACCTCCTTTTTGCCGAAAAAAATCTTAAAAGCAGCAGATATCCTGGCTGGAGCAGGCGGTTTTGGGGTGGTAGTGCTCGATCTGGAGACCCAGGGCAGGGAGGTCAATCCCGGATCCATCCAGAAAATCCCTTCCCATTGTTGGTTCAGGCTGAAACATACTGTTCAGGGAACACCCACAATTTTACTGATATTGGGAAATGAGGCGACAGTTGGAAGTGCAGCAGCAGTGGTGATTTCACTTCGACGGCGTAAAGCGCAGTGGTGTTTTACGACTCAAAAGGTACTAGCCCGCGGTATTTGCAACGAAGTTGAATTGCTACGAGGTAAGAATCCCAACCATGCCACGTTTTATAGCCATTTTTAGCTCCGATCTATCCCACATCCTGGCAATCGCCCACAGACTCTCTCCCCGTATCGAAATCTGTCCTCCAGATGGACTTCTTCTGGAGGTGACAGCAAAATTTGAAAGGAAGGCTCTCCAGAAACTGCTCCAGCAAACTCCTCCGCTCAAAGTCGGCATCTCCTCCACACGAATCACGGCTATTCTTACCGCTAAAACTCAATCGGGTACAGTTGTTCCTCCTGGCAAGGAACGGGATTTCCTGGCCTCTTTACCTGTAAACCTGCTCTCCCTGGCCCTCCAGGAATCCAACTGCAAACTTCTTTCGACTTTTTCCCAGTGGGGAATCCGTACTCTAGGCGAGCTGGCGGCTCTGCCGGAAGAGGAATTAGTGGCCCGTCTGGGTCAAACAGGACTTCGTCTACAGAAAATGGCACGGGGCCAAGACACTGAATCCTTTCAATCCTATGTAGAAGAACCCCATTTCGAAGAAAGTCAGGAACTGGAATGGACGCTGGATTCGCTCGAATCACTCACTTTTATCCTGGGAAGGATCCTGGAGCACCTCTGTGATCGCCTTCAAATCTACGGCTTGGCCGTTGATTCTCTCCATCTCGTCTTGCGACTGGACAATCGCATTTTCTACAAACGGACTCTCCAGGTGGCTTTTCCCACACGGAATCCGAAGCTTCTCCTTTCACTTTTGCGTTTGGATCTTCAATCCCATCCACCCGACTCGGGGATTGTCGGCGTTTCGCTTCAAGCAATCCCAGCTCCTCCACGACTCATTCAGCATTCACTACTGGAACCGCCTCTCCCTAATCCAGAGGAAATGTCCCGTACTTTGGCCCGTCTGACCGCCCTGTTTGGAAAGAACAACATCGGATCTCCTGCTTTAATTGACACTCACCGTCCGGATGCGATCGAGATGGAGGCGCCCTTCACGGGCCGAAAGAAAGCACCCTTCGAGCGCAGAGAGAAGGAGAGAGAGACCATCCAACTTTCACTCAGGAGATTTCGCCCTCCCATCCCCACTCGCATTCGATCCGATCAGATTGTGGCCTGTGCCGGACCCTGGCGCTCTTCCGGAGATTGGTGGACAGGCAAGGCTCATGAGTGGTCTCGCGATGAGTGGGATGTGGAGCTGATGGACGGATCGATTCGCCGGATCTATTGGGATTACTGCAGGAAAACCTGGTTTCTGGAAGGAATCTACGATTAGCCCGCATTATGCATAAAGTTTCTACTACAGTGTCGCAATCATCCACGCTGACTGCGTTGTGCGCCCCGCAAGCGGGTACCCCTCACACGCCTTGTCAGCCGCGGCGCTTGCGCCACTTCGCTACGAAAACCTATGCATAATGCGGGCACTAGCGGTCAACTGTCAGTGGTCAGTTATCAGTTGTCAGTTGTCAGTTGTCAGTTGTCAGTGTTTACCACATGCCCTACATCGAACTTCATACCTGCAGCGCTTTTAGTTTTTTGGAGGGTTCTGCACTTCCCGAAGAACTGGTGAAAGAGGCAGCTCGTCTGGATTACCCCACCCTGGCTTTACTGGATCGCGACGGAGTCTATGGTGCACCGCGTTTTTACAAAGCCTGTCGCAAAGCAGGACTCCGACCCATGGTGGGAGCTGAAATCACCTTAACGAGTGGATCCTGTGAACAAACCTGTCAGCTTCCCCTGTTTGTTGAAAACCGGACCGGTTACCAAAACCTCTGCCGTCTGATCACCCGTATGAAGCTGCGCTCCAGGAAGGGGGAGGGAGCGGTCCATTTCGATGAGATAGAAGAATTCGCTTCCGGGCTCGTCTGCTTGACTGGAGGTGCTCGAGGACCGCTGAGACTGGCATTGGAGAAAAGCGGTCAACCGGGAGCACTTCGCTGTACCCAGCGACTTCAGGGAATTTACGGTCCGGATCGAGTTTACATAGAACTGCAGCGTCACCTCGACAGGCGACAAGAGGCAGCAAACCAGGCTTTGATCGAATTGAGCCGCCGTATCCGTCTTCCCCTGGTGGCCACCAACGGGGTCCACTATGCCAAGGCGAATGGCCGTCCTCTACTGGATATTCTCACCTGCATACGTCACAAGACCACTTTAGGCAAAGCGGGGAAGTTACTGAATCGAAATGCGGAATGTTATCTGAAAGCACCCACAGAGATGGAGCAGCTCTTCGCAGATTTGCCCGAAGCTCTGGCTCACACTGTGGAACTCTCACAACAACTCAACTTTACTCTGGAGGACCTGGGTTATCGCTTCCCGGAATACCCTGTTCCCTCTGGAGAGAGCATGATCAGTTATTTGCGAAAGCTCGCTGATGAAGGAGCGCGCCAGCGTTATCGTCCTTACCATGACCGGGCTCGCCGCCAGATTGCCCGGGAGTTGGATCTGATCGAAAAACTGGATCTGGCCGGTTATTTTTTGATCGTCTGGGAAATCGTTTGCTTCTGCCGCGAGAACGACATCCTGGTGCAGGGGCGTGGATCGGCGGCCAACAGCGCCGTCTGCTACAGCCTGGGAATCACAGCCGTTGACCCGGTCGGCATGGACCTGTTGTTTGAACGCTTCCTCTCTGAAGAACGAGGTGAATGGCCGGATATCGATCTGGATCTCCCCAGTGGTACACGGCGAGAACGCGTCCTGCAATACGTCTACGACCGTTACGGTGAACACGGCGCAGCCATGACCGCCAATGTGATCACCTACCGGGCAAAGAGTGCCATCCGCGAGGTCGGCAAAGCTCTGGAATTTCCTCCCCAAACGCTGGATCGCCTTTCCCATCTCATGATTGCCTGGAGAGGAAAAGGCCTTGAAGAGGAAGCACCCCAGCGGTTCAAGGAGGCAGGATTGGATCTGTCTCATTCACGAGTGAGAAGCCTTCTGCGGCTGTGGAAGCAAATCCAGGACCTTCCCCGCCATCTGGGCCAGCACTCGGGAGGCATGGTGATCGCTCAGGGACATCTGGACACCATTGTTCCACTGGAAAATGCCACCATGCCCGGCAGAAGAGTGATCCAGTGGGATAAAGAAGATTGCGCCGATCTGGGGATCATCAAGGTGGATCTTCTGGGATTGGGAATGATGGCGGCCCTGCAGGATTCTCTCCAACTCATTCGCCAGTCAGGCTCGGAGCTGGATCTGGCTCACCTTCCTCCCGATGATCCCAAGGTCTACTCCATGCTGCAAAAAGCCGATACGATCGGGGTGTTTCAAGTCGAGAGCCGGGCTCAGATGGTCACTTTACCCCGCCTGAAGCCTCGCTGTTTTTACGATCTGGTGGTGGAAATCGCCCTCATCCGGCCAGGCCCCGTCATAGGGCAGATGGTGCATCCCTATCTCAAGCGTCGAACCGGGCAAGAAGCGGTGACCTACCCCCACCCATCCCTGAAGCCCATCCTGGAGCGCACATTGGGCATTCCTCTGTTTCAGGAACAAATGCTGCGCATCGCCATGGTGGCGGCTGGATTTACCGGAGGTGAAGCCGAAGAGTTAAGACGGGCCCTCGGCTTCAAAAGATCCAAAGCCCGCATGAAAAGAGTCGAACGCAAACTGCGGCCGGGTTTAAAACGCGCTGGAATCACCGGCCAGGCCGCCGAAACGATCATTCGCTATATTAGTTCTTTTGCACTCTATGGATTTCCCGAATCACACTCGGCCAGCTTTGCCTTACTGGCTTATGCCAGTGCGTACATCAAAGCCCACTACCCGGCCGCTTTTTATACGGCTCTTTTCAATAACCAACCCATGGGCTTTTATCACCCGGCTACCCTGCTCAAGGACGCTCAGCGCCGCGGCCAGTGCATCAAGCCCATCGATGTTTTCAAATCCGATTGGCTTTGCACCATTGAAGAGGATGGGTCGATTCGGCTGGGATTGATGTATGTGGCGGGATTGCGAGAAAAAGCCGGGAGGACCCTTGAAGAAGAGCGGCGCAAGTGTCTTTTCAGTTCCATCGATGATCTGCGCCAGAGGATCGGTTTGAGAAAGGCGGAAATGACCCTATTAGCTGAGATTGGAGCTCTCAATGGCTTCGGGATGAAGCGGCGGCAAGCCCTCTGGCAAATCGAAAAAGCCTGTCGCCCGGGGGGGCCGCTTTTTACCCGGCTGGACTCCTCCCAGGAAGAGATCGAGTCCCTGCTGCCAGACATGAGCGTTCAGGAACGCCTGATTGCCGATTACGGTGGCACGGGCCTGAGCATCGGGCCTCATCCCATGGCACTTCAGCGCCCCAAGCTGGCTCGTCAGGGAGTCCTTCCTGCTTCCCGACTTCCTTCTGTGCCTGACGGGAAACGAGTGCGAGTGGTGGGAGGTGTCATCGCTCGCCAGCGGCCTCAAACGGCTCGCGGTTTTCTCTTCATGAGCCTGGAAGATGAGACAGGTATTGCAAACATTGTCATTCACCCAGACTTGTTGGAGCAGAACCGCTTGCTCCTGCTCAGCGAGCCTTTTTTGTTGGTGGAGGGGATCCTGCAGAACCAGAACAATGTCACTTCGATCCGAGCCCAGAAATTCCAGGCCATCCCGGGACTCGAGATCGACCTCTGGTCCCGTAATTTCTGTTGACGGCAGTCCTTCCTCACCCGAGCTAGCCGCAATTATTCATAAGTTTGGGGTGAGTGTCGATTTTCTGCGGAAGTTCAGGGCTGAGAGTGTGTTCAGGTGCGATTACAAGGCGTCCAAGCTTGTTGAGCCGAATAGAGATGAAGCGAGAGCCCCTTCCGGAAACAGCTCGGCCCGCAGGGGGCTGTATATCTGTGTTGGCGCAGGGAGTCAGGGGACCGTCAGGTGGGACACAGACGGTGCATCAGTAATGCGAAGAGCTTTTGTTCGGGATAAGACGATGCCAGGTGCACCCAGATGCGACGAGAAGTTTCCCGAACCCGGGCACCGATTTTGAACAGGCGGCGGCGGAGCGTCTCAATCTCCAGGTTGTGCCAGGGAGTCCCGCACAGGTAATCCCGCAGGCGCAGGATTAAGACATAGGCCAGGGCGTGGATGAAGAGTCGGAACTGGTTGGCCAGGAAACGGTGGCAGCTCAAGCGATCCATGGCCAGATCTTTTTTGAAAGCTTTCACGAAGTTCTCGCACTGGCCCCGTCCGATGTAGTGGTCATACAGCTGCCCGGCCGTGAGATCCTGGCGGTTGGTGACCACAAAGCGACGGTTGAACCCGCGCTCGCTCACTTCCACCTTGGCCACCATGCGCCGCTCCCGGTCCCAACTGTCGGCCTGATAGACGAGCTCGGTGAACTGGCGTTGCTTTTCTCCTGAGTCGTCATAGTCTGCTTGCACCTGCTCAACCAAGGGCTCGACGGTGGCCGCCAGCCGGGAGTTGCGGGCAAAGCCCACCACATACTGCAGTTTTTCCTCCTCACAGAACTCGTACAGTGCCGGCGTCGCAAAGCCACTGTCGGCTCGCACTTCGATCGGAACATCGGATCCCAGAACCTGGCGCATCCGGGCCACCACCCGTTTGAGAACCGCCACCGCGTGGGCGGCCGCCCCCTGGTTGCCGGGCCGCAGTAGCGCACATACCAGATCGCCCGTCTCGCCATCGAATAGCAGCAGCGGATGATACATGTGCTCGCGATAATAGCCGTGGTAAAAGCTGAACTCCTGCTGCCCATGCGTGACGTCATCCGTGCTGTCGATGTCCAGGATGATCTTCTCGGGCCGGCTCTTCTTGCGGTGCTTCAAGTAGGTCTCCAGCAGCCACTGTCCCAGGCGAGTGAGATCCTTCGAGTCCACCGAGTTCTCCAGTCGCGACAGCGTGGGTTGAGAAGCCAGATCCGGATCGCTTTCCGGCAGCCGATCACACACGGTCTTGAAGATGGGATCCGAGCGCAAGCTGTCGGCATCGTTGCAGTCCTCATAGCCGGCCACGATCTGAAAGCTGCGCTGGGTGAGCAGTTCGCGAATCTGGTGGCGGACGTAGCGGCTATCTCGAGCGTCCTTCAGGCAGGAGGCAAAGCCAGCCGTCAGTCCGTGCTGTTGATCCAGGGCGTACAGACACAGCAGCCCGGCATCGGAGGAGAGCCGGCCTCCATCGAATCGAGCCACCACTTTTCTGTCAGGGTGAGATGGCAAGTTGATCTGGCAGACTGATGCATCGCTGGGCCGTACCTTTTTGGTTTGGAGTTGTTTCATAACCCCTTTTATATCAAAGAGGTACGGCATCTTTTTGTGCCCTCGATCAGACCCCTTCTTCAGAATTTATGAATAATCCGGGCTAGCGGGGCAATCGAAGGGTGATTCCCAGGCCAACAAACCAGTCGTCAGCACTCTCCGAGAGTCCGACTCCCGCAGCCGCATCGAGCTGGAGGTTGTCTCGTAGCAGGTAGGTGACTCCTCCGTCGAAGGAATTCCTGGGTCCGCCCTCTGCATTGAAAGGGATATCCCCGAATACCTCCACAAACAACCCGACTGGATCGCTGAGTCCAATAGCCAGGGTGGCAGTATAGTTGAATAAGGAGAGCGTATCGCGGTCTCCTGTTTCGTCCAACGCTGATTCCCAGGTGGATCCAAGGTTATAGCCAAAGGAGAAGCGATCGGAAAGGGTGTGCGACAAACTGAGCCGAAAGGAGGGGTCGGCTCTTTCACTGGAGAGTTGCTCCTTGCCAATAGGCAGGGATACACCGGCCAGCAAGGCAGCCTCCGGAAACCAGTCCTGTTCTTCCCAAAGGTAAAATTTTGCACCGACTTCCATATCCCCTGCACCCGTCAGGTCGGTTGTTTGCCCAGCTTCGCGGGTTTGCTCCCAGAGAGAACCGTCGAAGCCCAGTCGAAGTTCCATTCGCTTTAAGGTCCCAATACGAAACAGGGTTCCCGGAAACTGGTGAGTCTGGCTGCGGATGCCTCCTTCTTCATCCCGTGATAAACTCCAACCTGTTTCGATTTGGACATATCCAGGAGGCACAACTACACTGGATTCCGTTAGGTCTGGCCGATCCGTGATCAGTTCTGGCTCTGAGGCTTGCCCCAAACATGTTGGACCCGTGAAAAATCCCGAGGAGAGCAGGCAAAGAGTCAAGCGAGTGATAGAGGAAGAAAAGTGGTGTTGTCTTAAGTGATGAAGCAACATTCTGGGTGACCCCCTTATATTTAGCTTAACCTAAATATTTTATTAGTGTCAGCTTATAAATGGCAAGGCCCGCCCCACCCTTCGAAGCTAACGAGCTGATGCAGATGAAACACAAAGGCACGGGGGACGTCCTCAAAAGTGTGAAAAGTTTGTGGCTGGGCTGTTTGCTGCTGCTGACCCTGGGCTTTTCCCCAGCACTGGCACAGGGGACTGTCAGCCCCCAAAGTGCTCGCCCAGCAAAGACGGTCACGGTCCTGCGTGTGGAATCGCCTATCACCATCGATGGGGACCTGGACGAACAGGAATGGAGCCTGGCAGAACCTGCCACCGGATTTATCCAACAGAATCCGCATACAGGCCAGCCCAGCACGGAACGCACCGAGGTGCGCCTGCTGTACGATGATGAAAATCTCTATGTCGGAGTCTATTGCTTTGATTCAGCCGGAAGAGAAGGTCTCGTTGTGAATCAGATCAATAGGGACTTCAGAGGAACGGAGAACGATGGCTTTGGAGTCCTGCTGGATACTTTTCAGGACGGTCGCAATGGCTTTATTTTCCAGACAAATCCCCAGGGTGCTAAGTCCGACAGCCAGGTCGGAAGCGACGGGAGCAGCTACAACCTGGACTGGGATGTTATCTGGCAGGTCAAGACCAAAACGACAGAAGATGGATGGCAAGCCGAGATAGCCATTCCCTTTAAGAGCATACGATTTAACCAAGCCGAGAGCCACACCTGGGGAATTAACTTCTCGCGAAAAATCCGGCGCAAGAACGAAGAAACTCACTGGTCTCCCGTCCCACGCCCTTTTGGCCTGTCGCGGGTCTCACGGGCAGGAACGCTGCAAGGCATTAGCGGGTTGCGTCAGGGGATGAACCTGCAGATAAAGCCCTATCTATCCACTCCCGTCGTGCGGCTGGAAAGTGACGATGTGGATTTCAAACCCGAGCTGGGCCTTGACGTGAAGTATGGGGTGAGTTCCCAGTTGACGCTGGATCTGACACTGAATACTGACTTTGCCCAGGTGGAAGCCGATAACCAGCAAATTAACCTGACTCGCTTTAGTCTCTTTTTCCCCGAAAAACGAGAGTTCTTCCTGGAAAACGCAAGCATCTTCCAGTTTGCGCGTCAAGGCGCCACTCGTCGGATTGGGGGAAGGAATCGGCTGGATTCGGATTTGATCGCCTTTTTCAGCCGACGTATCGGGATCTCTGAAGGCCGACTGGTCCCTGTTCTGGGAGGGGCGCGCTTGTCGGGAAGAGCGGGTGCTTACACGCTCGGTCTTTTTTCCATGCAGACCGATGATTTTGAGGAGACACCTTCAACCAATTTTTCAGTTTTACGGCTGCGCCGTGATGTCCTGCAACGTTCCGATGTAGGAGCCATTTTCGTCAACAAACAGGAGTCGGGTGGGCAGTTTAATCGCACCTACGGTGTAGATGGGAACTTCACCCTTCTAAACAACCTGGATGTTACTTCCTTCCTTCTCAAAACCGACAGTCCCGGTGTCGAGGACGAAGAGATGGCTGGAAATATCACTGCCGCATGGTCGGGTCCAGTGCTACAGCTGGAAGGTCAACATCTGGTCATTGGAGAGTCAGTCAATCCTGAGGTCGGGTTTGTTCCCCGCAAAGGAATTGAAAAAACCAGGGGACGGATGACCTGGACTCCTCGACCCGGGGAGAGAATTCCCTGGATTCGCGAGTTCAGAGTCCTGAATTGGATCGACTATATCACCTCGACCTCTGGTACCCTGGAGACCCGGCAGATGGAAACGCGATTTGGTGTGGACTTTCAAAACAGCAGCCGTCTCTCGGTGGGCCGCGATTTCCGCTTTGAGCGACTGAGTGAGGACTTTCCCATCCTGTTGAATCAGGACATTCCACCGGGGGATTATGCCTTTTCGGAGTACTCTCTTCTTCTGGTCGTCGATCGTAGCCGTATGTTCAGCGGGGAGGCAAGGCTGGCTACGGGTGATTTTTTCAGTGGCAGTCGAGATTCCTATCGTTTCCTTCTCGGCTTTCGCGCAGGGTATCGATTCGAATCCCAAGTGACCTGGACTCACAATGACCTCACCCTGCCTTCAGGGGACTTTGCAACAGATTTGGTGAACACCCGCCTCCAATACTCATTTAATACCAGGATGTTCTTGAACGCGCTCATTCAGTACAATAGTGAGCTGAAAGAGATCAGCAGCAACATTCGATTCAATTTGATTCACAATCCCTTGAGCGACCTGTTCCTGATTTACAATGAGAGGCGATCCACCACTGGTGAAGTGATGGATCGGGCCCTTATTGGCAAACTCACCTACGTCTTTAGTTTTTAAAGCCTGGAAGCTGGAAGCCGGATTCCCGCTTGACCCCTTTTCCCCCTTTCGATACTCTTTCTGTCTCTATTTCCAGGGAGATTCTGATGAAACACTCCAGGCTGGTTCTTGTATTTATGGCCGCCTGTCTGGCTTCTTGCGCGGACCCAGCTCAGCCTGCCGGAATCGGCACCACCAGAGGTGGCGCTACAGGTCAGGTGTCCGCCGCCATCGCCAATGTTGTTTCTTCCACGGGTGAACTGCAATTGCGGACCCAGCCCATGGCGGGTACGAACCAATACATTCCCTCCGTCAATGCAGGTGAACTTGAGTTCGGCGTGGCCAACATCGTGCAGTTGACATTCGCTGTAGAAGGCACTTCTCTCTTCGAAGGCCATCCCAACCAGGATTTGCGCATGGTGGCAACTCTGATGCCCTTCCGGGTCGGGCTCATGGTCCCTGAGGATTCCGATATCCACTCCGTGGCCGACCTGAGGGGGAGACCTGTGCCATCGGGCTTCAGAGCTGCTCCTCTCTTCAAGGTGGTCTTTGATGGGTTCCTGGCCAGCGAGGGATTGAGCTATGAGGACGTCCAGCAGGTGCCTGTCTCCGGTCTCAGCCAGATGTGGGATCTTTTCATGCAGGGTAAGGTCCTGACCGCCATTGTGACGCTTGGCTCCGCTGCCGCCAAGCAGATGGAAGCTGCCTTGGGCGGTGTGCGCTATCTCTCCTTTGACAATTCACCTCAGGCCGTGGCAGCGCTCAACAGGCATGTGCCTCGGGCCCATTTTGAGCTGATGCAGCCTGGGCCGCAATTCACCGGGCTTGTGGCACCCTCCAACTTGCTGTACTACGATTACACCCTTTTCGCCGGGAAAGACGTCCCCCAGGACCTGGTCTATCAGGTGACTAAGGCGATGTATGAAAACCCCGCTGATCTGAGGGTTGCCGGCCCGCTGTGGGCAGACTTCACCAGCGAAGGTATGTCCAAGGATGTGGGGGTTGAATACCATCCAGGCGCCATCAAATTGTACAAGGAAATGGGCATTTGGCCGGGGCAGATGTAACACCGTCCTGGGATGAGGCTGGCCTCAGGGCCACTCCACCCCTCTCACCGTGGGCTGGGCGGTTGACGCCCTATCTCTGTGGGCTGATCACTTTGATCGTCCTGGCCTGGGCGGCAGAGTTGCCCTATAGGCTTGGCCTTGCGCTCTATAGTGAGCAGGCCCTCTCGGCCATCCTCGCCTTAAGCCTGACCCTGGTCTTCTTAGGGGTCTCTGTCCGGCGGCCAGGAGGCCGCCTGCCCTGGTACGACTGGGTGGCCTCCGCACTGGGTCTTGCTGCCGGGGGCTACACGGCGGTTCGCTATCCGGTTTTGGCGGAGGAGTTCTTTTTCCGCCCGCTTGAGACAACAGTATTAGGGCTGATCCTCATTGTGCTGGTCGTGGAAGCACTACGCCGCACCACGGGCTGGAGTCTTTTGGGAGTGCTGCTGCTGTTTTTTGCCTACGCTCTGTTTGGCCATCTGGTACCGGGCAGGTTAGCTGGACGATCGCTTGAGGTGCTGGAGATGTTCTCCTTTTTGGGCATCGATAACGTGGCCATGCTGGGTCTGCCCCTGCGTGTGATCTCGACCATGGTCCTGATCTTCATTTTCCTGGGACAACTACTGCTGAGATCAGGTGGATCTGCCTTTTTTAGTGATCTCGCATCAGCCTTGATGGGCCGCTCGCGAGGTGGAGCTGCCAAGATCGGGGTGTTTGCCTCGGGCCTGTTCGGATCCATCTCGGGCAGCGCGGTGGCCAACGTCGCATCCACCGGGGTAATCACCATACCGCTCATGCGCCGGAGTGGGTATAAACCCCATGTCAGTGGTGCCATTGAAGCGGCGGCTTCGACCGGGGGACAGGCTATGCCACCCATAATGGGTGCGGCAGCCTTCCTGATGGCCGAGCTCCTGGGGGTGTCTTACGGTGAAGTGGTCTTGGCCGCCATCCTGCCGGCGATTCTCTATTACTTTGCTGTCTTTATTCAGGCCGACCTTGAGGCAGGTCGGCAGGGGATCGGGCCGTTGGAGGCCGCCGAAATTCCGCCCTTGGGCAAGGTCTTGATGGAAGGTTGGTATTTTCCCATACCCTTCGTCGTTCTGATCATCTCCCTGTTCCGCTGGAACCTTACCCCGGCAACCGCAGGTCTTTACGCTGCTGGGTCCTTGATCGCCTTGAGCCTCGTCCTGAGCTACCGTGGAACCCGACTGCGTTTGGGCGACATCCTGGAATCACTGAAGGCGACCGGGCAAGCGTCAGTACAGATCGTCATTATCGGCGCCGTGGCGGGAATCATCATCGGTATCGTGGAAGTGACCGGCCTGAGTTTTGGTCTCACCTTCGTCCTGGTTCAGTTAGGCGAGAACAGCCTTTTGCTGTTGTTGGCTCTGACGGCGGTGGTGTGCATCATCCTGGGCATGGGCATGCCAACCACAGCCATTTATTTTCTGCTCGCAACTCTGGCGGCACCTCCTCTGGTCCAGTTGGGAGTCCAGCCCATGGCGGCACACATGTTTGTTCTGTACTTCGGTCTCATGTCGATGATTACGCCCCCGGTAGCTCTGGCGGCCTTCACGGCTGCCAATTTAGCTGGTGCAGAGCCGATCCGGACAAGTATCACCGCTTTGCGTTTCGGCTGGCCTGGCTTTGTGGTTCCGATTCTGTTTGTTCTGAGCCCCAGTCTTCTGCTGTATGGCTCGCCACTGGAGGTGACTCTGGCCGCGGTGACGGGAATTGCAGGTATTTGGATGGCTTCGGCCGGCCTTGCAGGCTATCTAGTGGGCCCCCTGACCGCCATCACGCGAACCGCTTTGGGATTTGGCGGGCTGGCGCTGCTGCTCCCCGCCCAGGCTTTCCCGGGGGCCTGGCTCCTGGAAAGCGTTGGTGCGGTGCTGTGCCTCTTTCTGGTCACCCGCGAGATCAGGGGAAAGGGCACTTCCCTATCTTGACAAACTTCGGGCAAAAGAGTATTTGGTTCTGCCATGGATAAGGCCAAAGTCGTCGTGTTCGAAAAGGCCAATGAGCCTTTGAAGGTCCAGGAATTTACCATTCCAGAAGTTGAAGAGGGCTGCATACTGGTGAAAACCCTGGTCTCGGGAGTCTGCGGTACTGACGCCCATTGCTGGAGAGGACAGGTCCAGATGCCTCTTCCGGTGATCCTGGGGCATGAAAGTGTGGGCATGATAGAGAAGATCTCACCTGAGAGAACGGAAGATAGCGTTGGGGAGCCTGTCCAGGAGGGGGACAGGATCTTTTGGGTTGCCGGGCATCCCTGTGGGAAGTGTTATTCCTGTGTGGCCTTAAAGGATACAACTGGGTGCGTGGACAGGCGATCCTACGGGTGGAGCTATTCCTGTGCGGAGTACCCCTATTTGACAGGGGGCTACGCCGAGTATGTTTTTCTGACCGCGAGATCTTACTTTTTCAAAATTCCTGACTCTGTTCCCACTGATGCGGCCATAGCCTTTGGTTGTGGCTTCCCCACAGCGGTGAAGGGGTTTGAAGTCATCAGAGGCGTGGAGCCGGGCCAGTCGGTGGTGATTCAAGGGTCCGGCCCGGTGGGGCTCTCCTCCCTGGTCTTGGCCAAACTCGGTGGAGCCTCTCCCATCGTGGTCATCGGTGCGCCCACTGCCAGGTTGGAGCTGGCTCAGAAGCTTGGAGCCGATCACACCATCGATATCTCTTCGCTGCCAGATCCAGAGGCGAGGGTCAGTAAGGTGAAAGAGCTTGTTGGTGGAGCTGACCTCTGCATTGAGGCAACCGGATTTCCAGAGGCTGTCTCGGAAGGAATAGACCTGTGCAAGTCGGCAGGAAGATACCTGATCATGGGTGTTTTCTCGGATCTGGGTCCAGTACCCATCAATCCCAGCTTCATCGTCAGGAAAAATTTGCGACTTTATGGGTCCGTCTTTTGGGAGGCTAAACATCTCTACAAAGTGCTGCAATTGCTGGCAGCTTATAATGACCAGCTTTCGTTGCAGGATGCCGTGACCCATCGATATAGTTTGGAGCAGAGCACTTCTGCACTGAAAGACGTGGAGGCTCTGAAATGCGTCAAGGCCGTCATAGATCCGAGTTTATAGCTGCCTGAGTTCCTGGAAAAACCCGCCTCTTTGCACAGTCGGCTAAGTGTCTTCTTCCCTACGCCCGTAGGGCTTTGGGGTTGACATTGGGCGGGTGACTGAGCAATATGGGAGAGAGCAAATGAGCTCCACTTGTATCTGACACGTTTCCCCCAAGCCGGGAGTATGCATAGGTTTTCGTGACGAAGCGCTGCAGGCGCCGCGATGACAAGGCATGCGAAGGGGTACCCGCCAAGGGTCGGGCCCCGCAGGCGTACTCATGAAGTACGCCGAGGAGCCCAAGGGGTACCCGCTTGCGGGTCGCATAACGTAGTCAGCGTGGATGATTGCGGCACTGCAGTGGATAATTTATGCATAATCCCGGCTAAGAGGAGGTGATTGCCCGTGGTTGAACCGTATTTGGCCTTTGCCATCCAATCCAAGACCTATGGATGTACCACTCGGGCGGATATTAAGAAGAACCTGGACAACTTGATTCCTCAGATAGAGGGTTGCCTCTACCTGGGCGATGTGCTTTACCCCACCAAGCTGGTTGTCCTCTCTGAAGGTGCCTTGCAGGGGTTTTACGACGAGCACAGCCGGATGGATCATGTGGAGGCCTGCAAAAAGATTGCCATTACCCTGCCAGGCGAAGAATCTGAAAGGCTGGCCGAGGTGGCCAAGAAATGGAAGGTGTATCTCGTAGCCCAAGCCAAGGTGGTTGAGCCGGACATCATCAAGGACCGCTTTTTTAATACCGCTTTTATAATCGATCCAGAAGGAAACATCATTCACAAGCATCGCAAGGGACGAGTCTTCACCCCCGAAAGTACCACGACCCCTTGTGATGTCTATGACCTCTGGAAAGAGAAGTTCGGGTCTGGACTGGATGCCTTTTATCCCGTGGCCGATACTCCCATTGGACGCATTGGGACCATGATCTGCTACGAGGGTTATTTTTGTGAGACTGGGCGAATGCTTGCTCTTAATGGTGCGGAGATCCTTTGCCGAGGAGGGGAGCTCGAGCACCATTGCAACATCGGCGTGTGGGAAGTCATGAACAGGGCCCATGCCGTGAATAACTCCTGCTTTATGGTTGCTGCCAACAGTGGGCCCAAGTTTCACACCACCAGCGAAAGTATCCCTTCCATGACCGGCTCCACCGGGTCAGACACCATGATCGTGAACTACCGGGGACAAATTCTCTCAAGAGTAGACAAACCACACATTTCCTATGCCGCCGCCGTGATCAATATCGAAGAGCTGAGAACTTTCCGGGTTAAGGGAATGATCAGCATACTGCCTCATATTCCGGCAGATCTATGGGGAGAACTCTATCTTGAGGCGGCCAAGAAGTTTTCCTGGCCGAAGAACCTGTATGCCAAGGAAGCTCCTCCTCTCTATCCGGAGAGGAAGAGGTTTTACAAGGACATCGTGGAGCAGATGATCCGCAAGGGTCTGCTGAGCCCTCCCGAAGGTTTTGAACTCCAAGAGCGAATTGAGGAGTATGAGGAACCCCAGAAGGAGGCCCAGGAGCGGGAAGAAGAGCTGGTCAAGAAATAAAAGGAGATGATATAAACCATGGCGACACCGACCAAGGAATTGAAGAAGCCGCCTGAAAGTTACGATCTGCGGGAAGTGACAACTGTGCATGACTGGATCGAGCTCCTCAAGAGCGAAGGGGAATATCGTGAAGTCCACGCAAAGGTCGATTGGGACTGTGAGATTGGGACCATCGCCCGCTACTGCATGTCGGCGAAAAACGGGGTTGCGCTTCTTTTCGATAACATCAAGGATCACGCAAGCACCTGGTGTAAAAAACTTTTTACCAATTCGGTTTCTTCCTATGGCCGCTTCGCCCTGGCATTCGGTCTCCCCAAAGCAATGGGCCACAAGGATTTGGTCCTAGCTATGAGGCAGGTATACAGAAAAAGCCTTCCGCCCAAAGAGGTCTCCAAGGCGCCCCTCAAGCAAAATATCCTCAAAGGGGATGACATCGACATCAACGAGATTCCCGTGCCCAAATGGCACTTGTGGGACGGGGGGCGGTTTATCAACACCTTTTCGCCCGTGATCACGCGGGATCCCGACTCCGGGCAGTACAACATGGGGATCTACCGGGGCATGGTGGCAGACAAGGACCATATTTCCTGTCTTCTGGCTCCTTCCCAGGGTTGGGGAGATCACTATACCAAGCTTAAAGAGCGCCAGGAGCCCATGAAAGTGGCCTGTGTTTATGGCTGTAATCCCTTGCTGACCATTCTGGCCGGCAGCGCCTTTGGGCGGTTGGTCTCCGAGTACGATGTCTACGGTGGAATCGTGGGTGAGCCTCTGGAATTGATTCAATGCGAGACCAGCGATCTGCTGGTGCCTGCTTCTGCCGAGATGGTGGTTGAGGGAACCATGTCTTATGACCGGAAGGATTACATGATGGAAGGTCCCTTTGCAGAGCACTGCGGCTATTATGGAGGGGCTTATTCTCCGAAACCCACTCTAAAGGTGGATTGTATTACCTTCCGAGATGATCCGATTTACCAGGGTTCTTGTGAGAGCATTCGTCCCGGATGGCCGACCGAGGACGCTTACATCACTTCCCTCTCCAGCTCTGCGCTGGTCTGGAACCACCTGGAGGCCTGCGGTGTTCCAGGAATCAAGGATGTGTGGATGAATCTGGACGGACCATTCTTCATGATCTATGTTCAAATTCGGCAAAGCTATCGCCATCAGGCCAAGCAGATAGCCTCCGCCATCTGGGGGATGTCTTTTGCCAACTGGGCATTCAAGAACGTAATGGTGGTAGAGGAAGATATTGACATTCGCGATCATGGCCAGCTGGAGTGGGCCTTTTGTACCCGTGTGAATCCTGCCATGGGAGATATCGTCATCTTCGAGAATCACTTTGGTTCGGTTCTGGATCCAAGCACCCCCTTTGAAGAGCGAGATCTCATTCAGTTTGGCTCCGGAAAATGGGCCAGGATGCTCATTGATGCAACTAGAAACTGGGACTTAGGTGGGCGGCCATTCTGGAACAACCAGGTCTTTCCACCCGTGGTGGTGCTGTCCAAGGAAGAAGAGGATCTGGTGCGAAGCCGCTGGGATGAATACGGACTCAGCGATATCAAGTATGAGCCTACAATGAACATTGACAAGGATGAGGAGCTCAAACAGCGTTATGCTTTCAATTGCCGGCCCACTCCTGAGTATCTCGAGGATCACGGTGGAGGTCACGCAGTGCCCGAGAGAAAGGACTCGGACTAGAGGAATGTTATCTGCCCCTGTTCTCCGTTCTCTTTTGGTCGGGTTCTTGACAGTGCAATCTCTTCCGCTGGTTTTTTCTCAGAGACTGGACACAACACCTGATCCGGTCATACCGGAGGCAGGAGAATCCCTTCAGGTGACACTGGGGCACGACTCACCCAACTTGGGGGCCAATGTCTTTCGAGATGGCTACGTCTCCCTGACTCTGACTAATGCGGTTGGAATCATGGCTGGGAAGCTCATCGTGAAAATCTCCTATCCCAACCAGGAAGGAATTGAGTTTGAGCGAGCCGAGCTGACCCCTGATCCGAAAGCTTCCGGAGCGGTGGTGGAGGTTGAGCCCGCTCAAGAGGAGGGAGATGTGACCAGTGTCAGGATTATCGTCTCCAGCGAAAACCCTCTTCCCGAAGGGATTATTGGCAACCTCGTGTTCAAGGTCACCAGAGAGCTTTCCCCGGAGGAACTCGGTGCTGAAGGGCTTCTCGTCACGCTGGAGAGCAAAACTTCAGCTTGGACCACGGACGGGCAGGAGATTGCCCAGGTGGTCAGTGGGCCGGGTACCATCGATCTCGATTATGCGCCGGTGGTTTTTGCCTGCCTTTTCTACATGCACTAGCCCGGATTATGCATAGGTCTTCGTCATGAGGGGCTGGAGCGTTTGGAGAGTGCTTCTCATCTGCCTCATGGGTCAGATGACGAGTGCTTCCTCTCAGGAGCCGTCGGAATCAGAAGTCCATCAGAACCAGATTACCTTCCCAGCCATTGTGGGCACTGCGGATCTGGATCTCCTGTTGCCTATTCATCTCTCCGTCTCACCTCAGGTGCAAATCGGCAGCCTCACCATGGACATGACGTTTCCTTCGCCACAGTTGGCCTTTGTCAGGGTGGAACTGGTCTATCAGGCTGAGAGTGTTGGTGCACAAGTCGTCGTTGAGGAGATTGAACCGGGTAAGGTTCACCTGACTATTGCCGTGCCTGAAGACGGAAAGGAACCTCTATCAGTGGAAGGGATTGCTTCTCTGGTGTTTCGGGCTGGCGAGGAGGTCGAGCCGACTCCCTTCAACGTTGTCATGGAAAATATTGAGATGAAGGCCTTGAATGGCCAGTCGGTCGAAATTCTTCAGGAATCAGAAGCCGTCATCCACATCGTCAGTCCGGAACTCTATCCTTTGATCAGCTGCTTCTTCTTTATGCACTAGCCCGCACTTCTCACACCCGCTCTACTGCATCGGCGCAATGATCCGACCTGACTGCGTTGCGTTCGGTCGGCCTCCTCAACGTACTCAAGAGTACGTTTGCGGGGGCCTCTGTCGCGCGCCTTGTCAGGTCGTCCCTTCCGCCGCTTCGCCACGACCTGGTGTGAGAAATGCGGGCTTAAAAGTCAGGACTACGGAAGATGACCTTTCCGCCAACCACGGTCATTAAGTTGTTAATTTTCTTGATGTCCATTTCCGGGATGGTGAAATAGTCTCTGTCGATGATAATAAAATCGGCTAGCTTTCCTTTCTCCAGCGACCCCAGTTCATTCTCCCTAAGCACGGCTTCAGCTGCCCAGGTGGTCCAGCCCCTCAGCCCGGAAATCCGGTCCAACTTTTCCTCCGGGCCCCATATCCGACCGTCCCACTCGCGTGTGACGTAAAAGGCAAAAAGTGGCCAGAAGCCATACCAGGGCCATGCTGCAAGCTCAGAGTCATTCGGCACTTCAGCAAGGTGGGCATCGGTAGCCAGGGAAAATCTTGCCCCGGCGTCAAGCATACTCTTGGTGGGGGTAAACCATTTCACGTATTCCTCTCCATACACGTCAACAAAATCAGCGATGCCTCGAGCCATTCCTGTTGCCTGCATGTTCATCCAGAGACCGTATTTGGCCAGCTTGGGAATCTGATCGGGCCGGATCAATCTGGGGTGATCGAAGAAATGTCGCTTCTCCCTGATTTGCTCCAGGGTCCAGCCGTCCTCCTCCATCAACTGGTCAAACATCTGAAAGAGAATATCGGTGGTTCCATCCATGGTGGCATGGACATCGGCCAGCCTTAATCCGGCCTTCAGAGCCGCCAGATGAGCATTGTACCGGTCCGTCCCGGGCTTGTGTCCTGGACATTGCTCCAATTGTTCCAATTGCTCTCGGAGTGCCGGATCTTTTGGTACCGCCTGGCTGCAGGGACTCGTGTCCCATCCTTCTTCCCCAACCCCGCTGTTCCAGAGGTACTCGCTCCCCTGGCCGCCGAAGTCGCCGAGAAGAGAATAGAACTCAGCCGGATCTTTGGCCAGTGAATAGGCAGCTCGGTGGATCCATGCCCAGCGAATGGGCATCTCCCCCCTTTTGTCCATCATGTTCAAGGCCTTGAGGACTTCCATTGGCTCGACGTGAGTTTGCACCGTGGTGATACCGAAGGATGCATTCTCTACCAGCTCCTTCTTGAGCATTCCCGCGACCATTTCAGTCTTATTCTTCAGGATGACGTCGTAAACGAGGTAATACCAGACTCGCAGGCCCACGGGTTTGAGGGTATCGATGTCGCGTCCAATAGCCTCGCTGATAATCCTTTTGGCCTCGCTGTTGTAGATGCCAGAGGTTAGGCTTCCCGTCAAAACCACCGGATTGTCGGGTCCCAGCCTGTCCAGATCAGCGGTGTTCAACATTCGCTGCCGGATCACTGGAGATGCGGTCGCTTGAATGGCTTCCTCGTTAATGGGGACATTGACAATCACCCATTTATCAGGTCCCACCTCAGCTGCTCTTCTGCGAATCACCGCACCGATCTTCTCGGCAATCCCACTTTTGGTCAGCTCATCCAGGTCATCCTCGTGCAGACCCAGAACCGGAATGACTTTGAGCTGAGGATCGGGGTTGAAGTCCGGATCACTCCCAAAGTGGTTGTACAACCACAAGTGTGGGTGAGTGTGGCTGTCGATGATTCCCGGAAGGACTGTCCTGCCCTTGGCGTCAATCACCAGCGTTTCGGGTCCCTTTAACTCATTGATCTCTTTGCTGGTCCCGAGTACGAGAATCCTTTTGTCCCTGACAGCCATGGCCTCAACTGTGGTCAGCTGGTCATCCATCACTGCTATTTTCCCGTTGACGACAATCAACTCAGGATAGGCGTCCAACCTCTCCAGCAGATCTGATGTTTCTTGTCCACTGGCCGCTGCTGGGGCCAGCAAAAGAAGCAGGAAAAGAATAAGCGAAGCTCGTAGTCTTAAAAACAGAAGTGACCTTGGCATGGTTTCACCTCGTTGGGAAGGATAATGCTGAAACTGGACAAGTCAATGATTGGACAATTGAAGCCTGACTCACCTGCTGTGTCAAGTGGTAGCCGCTCTTTAAACTGGCCTTCTCGATCCCTTCTTGACCTTAGAGGAGGGAGGGGAATAGAGTATGGCCCGAAACAAAGACCGATTCCGGACACGAACATTAAAACGGGAGAAAAGCGTGATGGCCCCAACCAATATGGACACTTGGTTTGAAGTGTACAAGAAGATCTGGGAACCTCCCTTTGGCCTGGAGGAATTCCTGAACCTTCACACCGAGGATGTTCTTTACGATGACCTAACCATACCCAAGGTGTTCGAAGGGCGGGACGAGTTGCGCGAATTCTACATCCGTGTCCTGGAAGCCGTTCCCAATTTCAGCTCCCGCTATGATCGATTTTACCAACAGGGAGATGTGGTCATAGCCGAAGGGGCACTGCTGGGAGACCAGACTGGAACGTATCGGGGCAACCCTCCTTCCAACAAACACTTCGAGGTCCCTTGGGTGCAGTTCCTTCACTTTCGAGAAGAGCAGATGTACGAGGTTCACGACTACTATGACCGTTTGGATTTCCTTCGCCAAATGGGAGTGATCAGCCTCGATTTTGCGGGCCTGCCGATAGCTGACACAGAAGGCACCTACGAAGCCGGTCCAACCTTGAACACGTGAGCAAACTTGCGGTAGATTTCCTCTCTTAGCTCCGGGCTGGGACCGCTGACCAATGGAAAGTCCTTGATCGTCTCAAAGGGCTTACAGGCTTCAATCACGGCGCGCGAGCTGAAGCCACCCGAGCCGTCTGCGGGTCCGATGGGATCATCACTGGTTTTCATGCTGCGGGTGATAATTTGGATTGAAGTTTCAGGATCGGATCGGGTACAGAGGGCCCACAAGACCTGGAAGGTGTTGGTGGGGTCGATGTCCTCGTCCACCACGATGGTGTAGCGATTCGCGTATAGGGCCGCCTGGCATTGAGCGGCGATCAGACCTGCCTGCCGAGCGTGGCCGCTGAACTTCTGCTGGATGGAAACGATGTTGAGCATGCGGGAGCCGCCTGCCGGATGGCACCAGACGCCTTTCACGCCTGGAACACCGGCCCCTTCCAGAGCATCCCAGATGCGCGCCGCGCGGGTAAAGGCTCGATAAACGGAGTGCTCCGCCGGTGGACGCACCGGCGGAGCTCCAAGGATAATCGGATCGTTCCGGTACAGTACGCTGTGGATTTGGATCAAAGGATCGGGTTTGGGAGGACTGGCATAATAACCGGTCCACTCGCCGAAAGGACCTTCGTATTTCACCTTGCCGGGAAGGATTTCCCCTTCCAAAACGATTTCACTGTGGGCGGGAATCGGAAGTCCCGAGTAAGGGCCTTCAATCACTTCAATGGGCTCACCTTGTAAGGCGCCCACGAAGTCGTACTCGCAGTACCCGTAGGGGAACTCCATGGAGGCAACGCTCAAGAAGGCGGGATGATGCCCGACTGAGATGGCGACCTTGATCGACTCGTTTCGCTCCAGCGCCTTACGGATATGCATGGCTCCGTGGTGGGCCAGGGCGATATGGACTCCTACCGACTGCTCGTCCTGAATCATCACCCGATAGGTGCCGATATTGACCCAACCCTCGTCAGGATCACGGGTGATGACCATGTCTCCGGTCCCCAGGTAACGGCCCCCATCGTGCTCGTGCCACTTGGGAGCGGGGAATTGAAGAAGATTGACATCCTTTCCTTCCATGACGTTTTCGAGCACCGGACCCGACTTCACCTCTACCGGGCGAATGGGTTTGAAGGTGCCCGCCATTTTGCGCCATTCCTTAACAAAGTCAAGGTTTGACAGATCGGTCGGCATCCCGAAGGTGAGAGCCACTCGCCTCACCGAAGCCAGGGTATTGGTGATGACACGATAGCCGGCCGGGTATCCCTTGATGTTATCGAACAGCACGGCTGGCATGGGGTCCATCTGGCTGGCCAGTTCCGTAATCGCACCCATCTCGTGGACCCAATCGGCGCCTTCCACGTGGCGGACCTCCCCCAGCTTTTCAGCCTGCTCGATCCAGAGGCGTAAATCCGTGCAATTCGGCATTCGTTTCTCCCTTCCTTCTCTTTTAGAAGTACTCTCGCCGCACCGCGGACTCTACATCTTCCTCTATATTTAAGGCGCTGGCAAAGGTGTTGGTGAGGGCCGAGAGCATCACAACCGAGAGGGCCTCCACAATTTCGCTGTTATCGAGCCCGTGCTCCTTGAGTTCTCGGATGTCCTGGTCAGTGATCTGGGCGGGGTCAGCGGCTACCTTCCGGCCAAATCGGATGAGGGCCAGCAGTTTCTCGTCTGCGCCGGGAGCCTCCTTACCCTCACGAAGCAACCTGACATCCTCCTGATCCATCTTGTATTCCTTCACGAGGAATCGGGAGTGCCCTCCCACTCAGTAGAAGCAGTCCCGAACCTGGGAGGTAGCCACAAACAACAGCTCTTTGAATCTGCGGCCCAGTTTCCCCTTGGTCATCAAGGAACTGTAGGCAGAGGCGGCAACTGTCAGAAGAGGGGGGAAGTGTCCCATGAGTGAGTACAGCGGAGTGGGACGCCCATGTTCAGCTGTGAACTGATCAATGACTTTCCGAGCCTCCGGTTCGAGTTCGTCCAGGTCTGGGTGGGGAAGTAGAGCCATAGCTTCTCCTGTTGATCGGTTTTAAAGTGATGCCTGATTTTCCACAGTGCAGTATTTCACATTCCCGCGGCATGGGCTGTCAAGTTCGTGGGGCAACTGCTAGTGTCTCGTCCCAGGAATACCATGAAATCTCTTGAAGGGAGGAGACGATGAGCGAGCCCTATATGGCCTTCGCCCTGCAACCGAAGGTATACGGATGCGCCGATCGAAAGGAAGCCAAGAAGAACCTCAAGAACCTGTGTGCACAAATCGATGGTTGCATGTACGTCGCTGAGATGGAATACCCGGCCAAGCTGGTGGCAGTGCCTGAAGGAGCCATCACGGGCTTTTATGATGAGCACAGCCGAATGGACTACACCGAAATAGTTCGCAAAGTGGCGCTACGCCTTCCCGGAGAGGAAACGGATGTTTTGGCGGAAAAGGCCAGGCAATGGGGAATCTACATCATCGCTGCTGCCAAGGTTGTGGAACCGGATCTGTTCCCGGACCGGTATTTTAATACCGTCTTTATCATCGATCCCTCTGGAAAGATTATTCATCGCTATCGAAAGCACCGGGTTTTCATCGCCGAAGGATCGACTACCCCTTACGATGTGTATGATGAGTGGCTCCAAAAGGTCGGCGATGACGTGGATGCTTTCTTTCCTGTGGCCGACACTCCCATCGGGAGAATCGGTACGTTGTTGGCTTTTGACGGCAAATTTCCTGAGGCGGGCTGAGCTCTGGCCATGAACGGCGCCGAGATTATCTACCGAGGCGGTGAGTTCGAGCTGCATCGGCGTTACGGGTACAACGAGATCATGAATCGAGCTCACGCCGTGAACAACAGCTGCTATGTCATTGCACCCTCCAACGGGCCCAAGTTTCTGGATCTCAGCGATGATCACCCCTCCATGACTGGGTCGGTGAGTGGAGGAGGGATGATCGTCAATTACCGGGGACAGATCATGTGTGAAATCACAAATACCAATGTCACCTACGCTGCGGCCATGATCAATGTTCAGGAACTGAGAGCGTACCGGGCAAAAAGCGCAGTCTTCACCCTTCCCTATACGACCCCGGAGATGTGGGCAAGAATCTACTCTTCTTTGGCAGGAAAGTTTCCCTATCCAAAGAACTCTCATCTCTCCGGGCCCTCTCCCGTTTACCAGGAGAGAAAGAAGTTGATGAGGGAAGTGGTGGGCCAGATGATCGATTCCTCCGTGATCAAAGGGCCATGATCAATGGGCACAAAAGAGAGTACTGACATTTTCCTTGACATCAAACCCCAGCGGGGCCAGCATTACCACAACCTGTATTCAGACTGAAACCTTAGCCGGGATTATGCATAGTCCCGGCTAGAGCTGTGTGGCCTTCCCGGCCAGGCAGAGTATGATTCTGTGAGGTGAGTGATGAACCATCATTCGATTCAATCTTTTCTTTTGGGTGTTTCCCTGACCGTTTTTGCTATGGCCTGTGGGGGTTCGGTACCGGATGCACTGTCTCCCCAGATGATATTGGTGAACGCCAAAATTGTCACCGTGGATCCCGACTTTAGCATTGCTGAGGCGGTTGCCATCCGCGATGGGAAATTTGTGGCGGTGGGCAGCGACTCGGAAATCCGAGCACTGGCGGGTCGAGAGACAGAGGTCATTGACCTTGACGGGAAAACGGTCCTGCCTGGTTTTAACGATGGCCATGGACATGTGACGCTGAACTGGGGTAAGAAAGCGGATCCCCTTCAAGCCAGGCTAGGCAGTGCAAGCAGCATTGAGGAGGTCCTGGATTTGCTGCGAGAGAAAATGGAGACGCTGGGTCCCGAGGAGATCTTATGGTTTGACTTTGGACCCTCTCCCTCCCAGCTGGAAGAGAAGCGCCGGCCCAATCGCTTTGATCTGGACAAGGTTTCGCGGGATCGTCCCATACTCCTTTCTTTGGGCTCGGGCAGCAGCGCGGTCGTAAACACCAAGTTGCTGCGAGACCTCGGGATCACCCGCAACACACCCCAACCTTACGAAATGGGCCTTTTTGGAGAGATTGTCAAAGACCCAGGGACCGGGGAACCGACCGGGGTGTTCTTAGGGTGGGCAGGGCAGGCGCTGATTCGTGGCAATCTACAACTCTATCCAGCCGAGGTGCAGGCGGAGAATATTTTGCGGGCCTCTGAGCAGATAATCAAATACGGAATTACCACTGTCGGGGATCCCAACTCGATGGTTTCCAGCAGCAACGACAATATTCCCTTCATTCGCGCCTATCAACAGCTTGCTGCCCAAGGGAAGCTCCCCGTTCGAGTCAATTGCATGCCCCGTATTCCGCTCTTGACGAACCCGGTTCAGGAATGTGTGAACTATTTGAACCAGTTTCCCTACTCACCTGGTTTTGGGGACGACTTTCTGGTCATGCGCCAAGTCAAGATCGTGGTCAATTCCAGCGGTGGGAAGTACAAACTGGTTCCTGATGATGTCAAGGAAGTCGTTCGAGCCATCCACCGGGCGGGTTGGCAGCTGATGGTTCATGTGGGTGGAGGAGAAGCCTTCGACGTGGCTTTGGAAGCGATCGACGAAGCGTACCAGGACTACCCCGAAGGTCCCCAGCGCCACCTGATCACCCATGCTCGCAACCCTACGGAAGAGAACCTGGAGATTCTGGTGCGGCGCGGGATTATGGTCGATCCCCAGCCGGGATCGCTCTACAATTATGCGGATGATGCCGAGGAAACATTTCAGGATCCAGATCGACCAGCCTATGGGCCTCTGCCCTTGCGGACCTATCTGGACCGGGGTGTAAAGCTCATGATCAGTTCAGACCAGCAGCCGGTGGGACCCATGTTTCACGTTTTCGAGGCTGTCAATCGGGTGCGCCGATCCGGAAAACCGATCGTGCCCGAGGAGGGAATTACGGTGGAAGAGGCTATCCGGGCAGTCACCCTGACCCCGGCTTACTCCACCTTTCAGGAGGATATCAAGGGCTCCATCGAGCCGGGTAAACTAGCCGATCTGATCGTTCTGGGAAAGGACATCTTGACGGTGCCTTCCATGGAGATCAAGGACATACCGATTTTGAGAACCATGATCGATGGAGAGTTCGTCTATATCAATCCCGATCAGGATCCCAACCAGGAGGTTCTATACTGGCAGCCCGGACGATCTCGCTTTGTGAGCATGGATGTGCCTGCTGGCGAGGGCTCACAGTGAGGTCGAGAAAAAGGAACGTATTAGGGCTTGTGTTGTTCGGGCTCCTGACCAGTTGCGGGGCCGATCTGGAGAGCTTGCGTCCCGATACCATCCTTTTCAATGGCAAGATTGTCACCGTCGACCAGGACTTTTCCATCGCCGAGGCAGTGGCCATTAAAGATGGAAGATTCGTGGCGGTGGGGACCAATAACAGTGTCAGAAGCCTGGCCGGGGATAGCACGGAGATGGTTGATCTGGAGGGCAGGACTGTTTTACCCGGATTCAACGACCCCCATGAACACTTTGCTCACAGCCTTGGGTTTGTGGCGGACGAACTGACCGAGAAATTTCGAACCTCCCAATCGATCACCGAGATTCTGGCCGTGGTCCAGGAGAAAATAGAGCAGACTCCACCTGGGGAGATGGTCTGGTTCTTCCTGGGTCCGGGCTCTCCCAATAGTCTTGAGGAGGGCCGCTATCCCAATCGGAAGGATCTGGATCCCATTTCTCCCCAGCACCCGGTTTTACTCGAGTTCGGCGGGTCAGGTGCCAACTCTTCAGCCAACAGCCTGGCTTTGCAGAAAGCCGGGATCACCCGCCGCACGCCCCAGCCTTCTACCAAGAACCTGATCGGTGAAATCATCAAGGATGCTTCTGGAGAGCCCACCGGGGTCTTTATCGGGCGCGGTGCATCTTCGCTTCCCCACAGTGTCCTGGTTCGGCACAGTACCCAGACCCTGACCGAGACGAGCAAACGCGCCGCCGGGTTGGTGATCCCCTATGGAATCACCACGGTGGGGGATCCCAATACCAACATGTCCAGCGTGAGGGACAATCAGACCTGGGTGCAGGCCTATCAACGCCTCAACACGCAGGGTGAATTGAGTGTTCGAATCAACTGCATTATGCGTCTGCCGATTCTTTATTGGCCCCTGGATGAGATCCTGGATTGGATGGACAACCTGCTCATTGATCCCGGGTTTGGAACTGAGAGGCTGCGCTTCGGGCAGATCAAGATTTCCATTTACGATTCGAGAAGCAACTACCAGGTTCCTCGGGAAGACGTGAAGACGGTCATCAAGGCTGTGCATCGAGCCGGTTGGCAGCTGTACATCCACGTGGGCGGCGGAGAATCTTATGATCTGGCCATGGAAGGTCTGGAAGAGGCCTACAGTGAGTTTCCACGCCAGGATGTACGGCACGTCATCACCCACGCCAGATTTCCCACCGACAAGACCCTGGAAGTGCTCAAGCGCTATGATGTCATCGTCGAACCTCAGACCGGGGCCATCTACCAAATGAGCGACGACTACGAGGAGCAAAACGCCGATCCCGACCGCCCAGCCTATGGACCCACTCCCCTGAGGACCTATCTGGACCATGGGATTACCGTCATGACCGGATCGGACCAGAATCCCATTGGGCCCATGTTCACTATTTTTGAGTCGGTCAACCGTCTCAGGAGATCAGGGAAGGTGATCAATCCCGAGGAGCGAATTACCCTGGAAGAAGCCATTCGTGCCGTCACCATCGCGCCCGCCTACTCGACTTTTGAGGAGGACCTGAAGGGTTCGATCGAACCCGGGAAGCTGGCCGATCTGGTGGTGCTGGGACGGGACCTTCTCACCGTAGCGCCTTTAGAGATTAAAGATATCCCCGTCATGAGAACCATGATCGGCGGCGAGTTTGTCTATACCAATCCCAACCCGGATCCCAACCAGAAGATCGAATACTGGTACCCCACCCGCGGTTATAGGGCAGTCCTGGATATACCAGGCAGTTAGTGACACTGGAAAGGGCAAAGCCATGAATGAAAGCAATACAACTCTTTGTGGCGGCCCAACCGCCAAGACTCCAAAATCGAAACGTCTACTCGCCTCTCCGAGCCGTCTTGCCGGGGGTCTCCTGGGACTGGGGCTGCTGTGCATGCTGATGGGTTGTGGAGCCGATCTGGGGGTGTTGCATCCCGATACCGTTTTGTTCAACGCCAAGATTGTCACCGTGGATGAGGACTTTTCCATCGCTGAGGCAGTGGCCATTAAGGATGGAAAATTCCTGGCTGTGGGGAGCAATAGCAGTGTCAGAGAGCTGGCCGGGGATCGCACGGAAGTCGTCGATCTGGAAGGCGCGACTGTCTTACCCGGATTCAATGACCCCCACGTGCACTTTGCCCATACCGTGGGATTCGTAGTGGACGAGTTGACACAGAAATACCGGGCATCCAGATCGATCAGTGAGATTCTGGCCGTCGTCCAGGAGAAAATAGAACAGACCCCAGCTGGGGAAATAGTCTGGTTTTTCCTGGGCCCTGGCTCCCCCAGTAGTCTTGAGGAAGGGCGATACCCCAATCGGAGGGATCTGGATCCCATCTCCCCTCAACACCCTGTTTTTCTCGAGTACGGTGGATCAGGTGCCAACGCTTCTGCCAACAGCCTGGCCCTGCAAAAGGCGGGCATTACCCGCCGTACGCCACAACCCTCCGATCAGGGTCTGTTGGGGGAAATCGTCAAGGATGCTTCGGGAGAGCCGACCGGGGTGTTTCTGGGTCGGGCGGCGGCTTCGATTGCCCACAGCGTCCTGGTCCGACACAGCGTCGAGACTCTGGCTAAAACCATCCAGCACGCCTCCGAGCTGGTGGTCCCTTATGGAATTACCACCATCGGGGATCCCAATACCAACATGTCCAATGTTCGGGAGAACCAGAACTGGATGAAGGCCTATCAGCGGTTGAGCAGCCGGGGCGAACTCATGGTTCGAGTCAACTGCATCATGCGCCTGCCCATTGTCTACAGGCCGACTGATGGGATTCTGGAGTGGTTTGACGACATGCTTTTTGATTCCGGATTTGGAAACGAGACACTGCACTTCGGACAAATCAAGATCTCTATTTACGACTCGTCGGGCGACTTCAAGCTCCCTCGCGAGGACGTGAAAAAGGTCATCAAAGAGGTGCATCGAGCCGGCTGGCAGCTGTACATTCATGTGAGTGAGGGAGAATCGTACGACCTGGCCATCGAAGGGCTGGAGGAAGCCTACCTTGAATTCCCCCGCGAGGACGTGCGACACGTCATTACCCACGCCAGATGGCCTACCGACAAGAACCTGGAAGTGCTCCAGCGCTATGGTGTGATTGTCGAGCCTCAGAGCAGTCGCTTCTACCGGATGAGCGATGACTACGAGGAGCAAAACGTAGATACGGACCGCCCCGCCTATGGGCCCTATCCTCTGAAGACTTACCTGGACCATGGGATTGTCGTCATGACCGGCTCCGATTCTGGTCGAGGCCCCACCGGGGTTCCCCTCTTCACCATTTTTTCATCGGTCAACCGCCTGAGAAGATCGGGGAAGGTCATCAACCCGGAGGAGCGTATTAGTGTGGAGGAGGCCATCCGAGCCGTCACCATTAGCCCCGCCTACTCAACCTTTGAGGAGGACCTGAAGGGCTCGATTGAAGCGGGAAAGCTGGCCGATCTGGTGGTGTTGGGAAGGGACATTCTCACGGTACCGCCTGAGGAAATCAAGGATATCCCCGTTCTGAGAACGATGATGGGTGGTGAGTTCGTCTACCTCAATCCGAATCAGGATCCGAACCAAGGAGTCCAATAATGGTACCAACCAAGAGAAAAGGTGACTCACCCTGGACTCGACGAAAATTCGTGGGAGGCATGGGAGCCAGCCTGGCTTTGACTTCCCTGGGGCCCTCGGCTTGGGCACAGAGGAGAAGGCAACCTGTACCCGGTCCTGCCGACTGGTCCCGATTTGCCTACGATTTGCACAACACCCGCTTTAACTCGCGTGAAAACACACTCAACGCCGGAAACGTGGGACGTCTCGAGCTCAAGTGGAGTCATGAGGTGGGAGCACCCATTCAGACCAGCCCTACCGTGGTGGGAGACAGTTTGTTTATCGGAGCCTGGGACGGCCACTACCACGCCCTGGACAGCGAGACGGGTGAGCTCAAGTGGAAATTTGATGCGGGCGTAAGACCGGAGCCTCGCTGGAATTTGCGTAATATCAAATCCACCGCTGAGTTCGACAATGGCAGGATTTACTTCGGCACTGGAGCTGGGGAACTGCACTGCGTCGATGCGGCGACCGGTCAAACCATCTGGAAAACCAAAATCGATGATGGCGCAACGGTCTCATCTTCCCCCACCATTTATGGGGATCGGATTTTTATCGGGACCTCGGCAAACAATGCTCAGATAGCCTGTCTTGACGCTGAGACGGGCGCCATCCGCTGGAGGTTTCACATTGTCCCCGATCGTACAGATGGCGGAGGCTCTGTGTGGACCGCTGCAGCCATCGATGAAGAGCAAAATATTGTCTACAATGTTACCGGTAACCCGCGTTCATTCAACCCTCCGGGTCCGCTGCTCTACACCGACAGCATCATCGCCAATGATCTGGAGACAGGGGAGTTGTTGTGGCACTATCAGGTTCGGGCAACAGATCCCTTTGATCTCGATTTCTCCTGCCATCCCATGATTTTTGAGGCCGTGAGCCCGGGTAAGCGCGGTGCCAGGCGCCAGTGCGTGGGAGCAGGCAACAAAACAGCGTTTTTTACCTGGGACCGTTACACGGGAGAGCTCTTGTGGAGGGTCATGCTGACCAACTGGGCCACCCAGGGCGGTCCCTGGTGGAACAGCACAGCCGCTGCATACAACAAGGTTTACGTCGTTTCCAATGCCATTAATGACAGAGACGAGATGACCAGCCGTTCGCTCGGACTATCTGAATCGGTTACAGCCGCTCTGCATGCCTACACAGGAGAGATTGTCTGGTGGCGCCACAACAACAGCATGAACAGATCTCCGGTATGCGTGGCCAACGGTGTTTTCTACCAGTCCCTGGGCGACGGGAGCCTGGAAGCCTTCGATGCTGAGACCGGAAAAGAGCTCTGGCAGTCGACCTTGCCCAGCACTTCTCGAGGCGGAATTGTGATCTCCAACGGGACTTTGTATACCAGCAACGGTGAAGGAGGCTTGCCCACCGAGCCGAAAAACAAGTATTTTGTGTTCGCCTACAGCATCGATGGACGCTAGCCGGGATTATGCATAGGTTTTCGTGACGAAGTGCCGCTGGCGCCGCGATGACAAGGCGTGCGAGGGGTAATCCGCTTGCGGGTCGCACAACGCAGTCAGCGTGGATGATTGCGGCACTACAGTAGATAACTTATGCATAATCCCGGCTAGAGGCTCTCCAGTAAAGGTCCATTCGAAAGGAGTATGCACTATGTCATCCAGGTTCGACCGGCGAGATTTCTTAGTCTTAACTGGCAGCGGTGTCGTGGGTCTGGGGAGTTTCAGTCAGGGAGGGCTTCCACCCGAAGCACAGGAGACGAGCCCTGAGCAGCCGACCGTTCTGGCACTCTTTAGCTACAACGGGGGGCTCTATTATTACGATCCTGCCGGTCTCTACATTGAGGCCGGTCAGACTGTGCGGTGGTCGGGTGTGGGAAGACGTGGTGTGGCGGCCTTCCATCCTTCTAACGACAATCACGAGCTGCGCATTCCCGAGACAGCGAAGCCCTTCGATTCCAGGACGATGAGTGCAACTGGTGGGGCTTTCGAGTGGACCTTTGAGGTGGAGGGGACCTACGATTACTATTCCCACACCCACGAGTACCTGGGGATGGTGGGCAGGATCATCGTGGGTCAACCGGGCGGTCCGGGTGAGCAACCACCAGGCTATGGAAATCGCCAGGGACGGGCAGTCATGTACCGGGATGGCCAGCTCCTCCTGAATTATCTGAAATCGGATGAGATTGTCCGAAAGAAGAGGGTCCAAGCTCCTCGCGAGCTTCTGCGCCGTGAGTTCCCTTGGCGTTGAGGGACGGGAAACAAAAAGAGTAAAGCAGAGCGAGAAATCGCCATTGACCAGAGGACTAACCTATGCCTTCGAAAACTCTTGCCTCATTTTTTGGTATCAGACTCGCCCTTCTTGCGGGCACCTTCGTCTTTGGCTCTTCTATTGCCGCCTCTGCAGAGACGAGCAGTGCTCAGTTGAGCGCCCAGATGCCGGACGGGAAGGGCAAGGGATATGTACAGACGCTTTGCACGAGCTGTCATGGACTCGGTCAGGTTCTCTCTCAGAGGAAGACCCTGCTAGGCTGGGAAGCCACTGTCTATGACATGTTGGGAAGAATCTCCGGCGGGATGGACCGGGAAGCTGAGATTATCTCCAAGTACCTGGCCATGCATTTTCCAGACGAAGCGAGCACCGTTCCAGCCCACCAGGAAACGCCCGATGTGGGTGAGTCAGAGACGACAGGATCCGAAGTTCAGATTTTTCATCAAGTTCTCTTCGAATTTCAACCCCAGGTCTCAGAAGAACAAAAGAAAGCTGTCCTGGATAGTGGAAGGAAGATGCTGGA
The DNA here is from genome assembly GCA_963663035.1 of Acidobacteriota bacterium. Lineage (GTDB taxonomy): Bacteria > Acidobacteriota > UBA6911 > RPQK01 > JADFOI01 > JADFOI01. The sequence continues at coordinate 3,183,586 of OY760074.1, read as the reverse complement.
AAGCATTCCTGAAGTCGCAACCGTGGTGGTGGGAAAGGTTACTCGAGGAAGCTCGGAATACTCTTACGGTCTGGTGACCGGATTTAAAAGTGACGAGGATTTACAAGCCTATCGTTCCCATCCAGAGCACACGAAGTGGCTTGAGGAAGTCTATCGGCCCGCTATCAGCGGCAGTCTCGTCACCGACATCGTGGCAGCGGAATAGGCAGTTTTACCTCCTCTGTAGTCTTTTGAACTTCTTTGTGACTTCAGTCCTGAGTCCTCCCACGCCAGGGCCATTTATCAGAACCCATGAGGAACAAACCTGATCTGAACGAATGGGCAAACGCCGAGCACGCGCTGAAGTATCTGGCTCGTGCAGATCGGCTTCCACATCGCACGGAGGGCGAGGCTGTCTTGCTGGAATTCGTCCCACAAAAGGTTGAGCGAATTCTAGATCTGGGAACCGGAGACGGGCGCCTACTGGCTTTGCTCCGGATTGACAGGCAGGACACAGAGGGTGTCGCACTCGACTTCTCTCCCGCCATGCTGGCCGCCGCAGGTGAGAGATTTCGTGGTGACAGGAAGGTTCAGGTGATCGAGCATAACCTGGACGAGCCCCTGCCCGATCTCGCCCGATTCGACGTGATCGTATCGAGTTTTGCCATACATCACTGCACCGACGAGCGGAAGAAGGCGCTCTATTCCGAGATCTACACTGCGTTATCGCCCGGTGGCATCTTCTGTAACCTGGAGCATGTGGCACCCGCAACCGCCGAGCTCCACGGAAGATTTCTGCGGGCGCTCGGAGCCACCGAGGCAGATGAGGATCCTTCCAACAAGCTTGTTAGCGTAGAGATTCAGCTTCAGTGGCTGCGCGAGATTGGATTCGAGGACGTGGATTGCCACTGGAAGTGGCTGGAGATGGCCCTTCTGGGGGGAGCGAAGAAAAGGTGATTCTCGTGTGGGCTCAAAACGGCAAACAAATTACTTTTTCTCGTCGGCTCCCATCTGCTTCTTCTCTATACCCCTGTACTCTTCATTGAGAACAATTCCCAGACCGTCAGCGATGCGGTTGATATAGTTGAAGAAGCTGATCACTGCCACGGCGTCTACGATGTCCTCCTCAGAAAAACCATGTCCTCTGAGTTGCTCGAGGTCTTGCTCTGAACAAGTGTGGGCTTTTCGAGTGAAGCTTGACGGCGAAGTCCAGGAGTGCGCGTGTGGCAGGATCCAGGGGGGCCTGACGGTAGTCTTGTTTGATGGCTTCTGCTAGCTTGGGATCACCCAGTTCAGCACGGAGAAACTCCCCGTGTGCCTCCACTCAATAGGGGCAGTGATTCACGGCTGAGACCACGACCGCGAGCATCTCCCGCTGGGCCCGCTTCAGTCCTGAGGGTCCATACATGAGAGTGTTAAAGAGAGTAACCCAGCCTCGAGTGAGGTCGGAGCGGATAGTCGTGGATTTCAGATGTTGGGTATCCAGCCCCTCTGAGATTTGAAGCCCTGGTAAATGTTCTTTACATAGCCGGTGGCCTCTGTCTCTGCTACGGTCCTAATCCAGGCTACCCGGTTCAACTGATCAGTCTTTTCACTTTTGGAAGCTACTTGTGCCATGATTTTTCCCCAGACTGTTTCAGCGCGATACTCGGCGGTAGACTGTGGCGTAAACTTTTCGGAAAGGCGAGACACAGTATTCTTCGATGAGCTTTTTGCCTGCCACCGGATGAGAAGCCAGTTTTTCTGTGAAGCGGTCGCCTACTCGGAAAGAAAGACGCATTATGTCTGCCTTTTGGTCGCGGCTTTCAACACTAAAGGTCTCTTCGAGGTTGGGTTCGAGTTGGAAGATCTCTTGATAGGAATAACTTTTCAGCTGGAAGGGACTGGGGACTTTCCGGTTCCCCATTTTTTTATAATGAGAGACAAGACGTCGCTGAAAGTCCTTGTAGTCAAAATCTTTGACTTTATTGTTTACGCTGATTTCAATAATGGAGTATTCGTTTTCCCGTTGGCACCTTAGACCGTAAGTAAAATCGAGTTCATCCTTGTTGAACTTGATGCGGTGACCTGTCCTGTCGTGGAAAAACTTTAGTTCTTCCTCACGATCCTGGCCTTTGGAATCGCTGGCGAGAGTCTGTCTGTGGGTCACATAGTGCGGGGATATCCGATGGTACCACTCGTCAATAATCTGACTCAGGAGCTCATCAATGGCTTTGTGGGTGCTTGTCACTTTGGTTTTCGTTTTGTCCATATTAACTATCTTCAGATCCGCATCATTGTAAACGACGTTTGCCAAACGAACAATCGATCTGGGGTGCAATCTGCGATTTCTCCAGCTTTTTCACCTCCTGAGCGATAAGCAGTCCGTGGTAAAATGAGAGAAAGATGAGGTTGAAAGTTGTTTTCGGTCTGACATTAGCGGCTTTGTCCGCATGTGGTGGGCTGGAACGAATCCCCAAACTGACAGTTCCGCGAGAAGATCTTCTGGCTTCCTACCGTTTGATGGCGGAGGGAGATCAAATGTTTTTAGAGGGAAGTGAACATTTTGCACTGCTCAAGTATCTGGAAGCCTCAAGGCTCAATCCCTACCACGAAGTCATCTTCAATAAATTGGCCATGGCCTATTCTCGTCTGAGGCAATTTCGTCAAGCTGAACAGGCGGTAAGGCGCGCTATTCGACTCGAGCCCGAGTACCCTTTTGCGCACAACACAAGAGGAATCATCTTTCTGGCAACTCTACTAAACCGGAAGGCAATCCAATCCTTTAAAGAAGCGATTAGATTAAGGCCGGAGGAGGGAAGTTTCTACCTTAATCTGGGACACGCCTATATCCGGGACGACGAGTATGAGGAGGGAATGCGTACTTATCAGATGGCCCTGGAAGTTGACCCTGAAATCTTCCAAAGAACGGATATCATCGAGCTGTCATACGAATTTGACGACGCCGCCAACCCGGAAAAGTTTTATCAGATGGCTCGGATCTTTGCAGAGTTGGGAGATAAAGACACTTGTTTGGGATATCTAGGGAAAGCACTTTCAGCTGGTTTCTCAGATAGTGAGAGGCTGATGAGCGACGAAGCTTTTGAAAATGTTCGCCAAGATGACGAGTTCATAAAGTTGATAGACTCCTACGGGCTCGCGGAGAGTACTTCCTAAGTGAGCACTAGGAGGGTGAGAGCGATTTATGAAAGGTACTGACTAATTCATCAGGCGGCGGATTTTGTGTTCAAGCTCGTCCCGACTCATGAAATGCGAATGCGTCAACTCCAGCGTCTAGAGTCGTGCGTATTTCGAAGTTGGCACTGCCCCTCAGGATGTGTTGCACCTCTTTTGAAGTCAGGTTTGAAGGGTGCGGCCCTAGAGGAGAAATCCAAACCTCCTCTTCTCCCCTTTTGCAACCGATCACGAGATGGTTCTGTTGGCAGAAGAACTCAAGATAATCCAGGGTAATCCAGTCTGTTTTTCTCATTTAGTGCTCCTTAGAGCTCCTAGTTCAGTATACTGGTCTGACCTAAAGCGGTGCAAACTGGCAGCGTACAGACTAGATATCTAGGGGGTTGTGTGCGGCTCTGGGCGTGAGGGCAGCAGAAAAGCGGGTAAGACCCCGGGTGAGCACAGCAGGATGAGCCACAGCAGAATTGTCTGAAGACCAAAGGTGTCGCTCAGAATCCCTACCAAGGGGATGATAAATCCGCCCACGCCCCAGGCAAAGCCCATCATCAGTGCCGACACAGTACTGGCGGATTCCGGAATCAGTCTCTGGGCCATGACCACATTGACTGGATTCGAAAAGAGAAGAAATGCTCCTGCCAAGGCACACAAGACAATCGACAAGGGGCCGGTTGTCAAGAGAAACGCGACTGCGAGAGGAGCGTAGCCGATCATGGAAATAGCAATGACCAGCTTACCTCCAAAGCGATCGGCCAGAATTCCACCCCACAGTCCCGTGATTGCTCCAGCCAGCAGAAAGAGCGTCAGAGTCAGAGCGGCCTCCATTTTACTGTGACCTCGCATGGTCAGGTATAAGGGAAGAAAGGCCACGAACACCAGGTGGTTGATCGAGCGAACGACTACCAGGGAATAATGGATCAAGAGTGGCCGGCGTTTTTCCTTCAGGCGTTCTCTGAGGCGAATCGGCCTAACCTGCTCGCCCACTTTTTGAAGTGAGGGTCCATAGACCAACAGGTAGGCGCTCATCAGAACGCCCGGCAGTGCTGCCCAGTAGCTGTTTTCGAGACCAGCCAAGGTGATGACACTGGTAATATAGACAGGACCGATCGAGTACCCTACCATCCCGCCCGTAATGAAGACTGCCATGTGATATCCACGACGTTGGCTGCCAACTTGAGCAGTGACGGCTGCCCCTTGAGGATGAAAGGAGGCGATCCCAACGCCACCCAGCATGACAAGGATCAACAGGGAGGTGAAGCTGGGAGCCAGCCCCAGGCAACAGATAAAGACACCTGCCACGGCCGGGCCCAGTGCGGCGAAGACCTTGTGTCGGAAACGGTCCGCCAGATATCCATAAAGGGGTTGCATGAGGGAACTGGAAAAGACCAGGGCTCCCCCCAGAATCCCCGCCTGAGACAATGAGAGATTTAATTTGTCGTGGAGAAAGGGGAGAAAGGCCCCCAGCATACTGGCGTAGGCATCAATGAGAAAGTGCCCGGCAGAAAGTCTCAGAATGGATTTATGAATCTGCATTTCGAAGAAAGGAGTATAGAATATTTCTGTGAAGATCGCTGATTTCGACTACCATCTGCCTCCTGAGCTCATTGCCCAGCATCCCTGTGAGAAGCGGGACCAGTCCCGCTTGATGGTGGTCGATCGAGTCTCTCAAAGTCTTGAGCATCACCGGTTCCGAGATCTACCACGCTTCCTTTCATCGCGGGATTTGCTCGTTCTGAATAACACCCGAGTGATTCCAGCCCGCCTGTTTGCCTATCGAGAAGGCCGGCAGGAGAAGATAGAAGTCCTGCTGCTTTCTTCCCTTGAAGGGGATGTGTGGGAAGCTCTCATCAAACCGGGTAAGAAGGCCCGGCCGGGCGTTCGCTTGGTTTTCCAATCTGGTGAATTTGAAGCTGAGGTCCTTGATGCTTCCGATTCAGCGGTGCGCCAGCTGCGCTTCGAGTATTCCGGAGAGTTTTGGGAGTGGATCGACAGACTGGGACAGACGCCTCTTCCCCCATATATCAGTCGCCAGTCAACCACAGATGATCGAAAGCGATACCAAACGGTCTTCGCCAGAGTTCCTGGATCTGTGGCAGCGCCCACGGCTGGACTTCACTTGACACAGGAGTTGTTGGAGGAGACCTCCCATTGCAAGATTACCTTGCATGTCGGCTATGGGACCTTCAAACCGGTTACGGCGGAGAGTGTTGAGGAGCATCAGATGGATTCTGAGTACTATGAGATCGGCTCAGAAGCGGCCACGCGTATTGCTGAGGTCCAAAGGACCGGCCGTGTGATCGCAGTGGGGACAACCACGACTCGCGCCCTGGAGCACGTCTTTTCCAAGCATCAGCAAATTGCGGCCGATCGCGGGTGGACCGATCTTTTTATCTCCCCGGGGTTTGATTTCAGAGTGATCGGAGGTCTCATCACCAACTTTCATCTCCCTAGATCCACGCTCCTCCTCCTGGTCTCGGCTTTCGCGGGAAGAAAGCTGCTACAAAAATGTTACCGGGAGGCCATTGACCGGGGCTATCGTTTTTACAGCTATGGAGACGCGATGTTGATTTTGTAGGAAGGAGTCAGGAGTCAGGAGAGAGGCTTGCAATCTGGAACTTGAAGGCTGGAACCTGGAGTTTGAAACCTCCTCCCTCCTGTCTCCTACCTCCTCTCCCCTCTCAGGTAATCATCCCAAACTCAAACTCGGTAACATTTTTGAAAGCTTTTTGCATATGCTCTTTGATTTTTGCAACCAGAGCTTTCTCGTTCAAGCGGATGGCTTCTCGGCTCACCTCAAATTGAGCTGCAATGTCCTGTAAGGTTCGCGGTGTTTCAGCAACTAAACGCTCGTACAGGATGACCCGTTCTCGCTCCTTTAGAGCTCGGGAGAACTCTTGAATTTCTTGATGAAAGAGCTCCTTGAGTTCTCCCCGAGCCAGCTGATCGTCCACCATCTCTTCGGTTGCCGTCAGGGTGTCCAAATAGCGGAGGGACTGGTCCTCACCAACAGAGGCATCCAGACTCAAATCACTGGATTCAATGGTTTGTTCTAGTGCACGCACCTCTTCGGGGCTGACATTCAGCCGTTTAGCGATTAAGGCGGGAGTAGGATCGATTCCCTGCAAGCGCAGTTTCTCTTTCTCTTTACGGAGGTTAAAAAACAACTTCCTTCTTTCGTTGGTTGTTCCCACTCGCACGATCCGGAAGTTGTCCAGGATGAACTTGAGGATGTAAGCTTTGATCCACCAGCTGGCATAGGTCGGAAGACGGGCTTCTCGGTAGGGATCGAAGCGTTTCACTGCTTCCATCAAGCCGATGTTCCCCTCCTGGATAAGATCCATTGCGTTCGCATAAACTCGGTTATAAAGCCTCGCGATCTGAACCACCAGCCGAAGGTTCGAGGTGATGAGGCGGTAAGCTGCTTGCTGATCGCCCTCCTTGCGGTACAGCACCGCCAAGCGATGTTCTTCCTCGGGCGTTAGGGGTTCGAAGCTGCTGATTTCCAGCAGGTATCTGCGTACCGGGTCAAGCGTGGCGAGCTTGTTCCGTGCCTCAGGTGACAGCTTCTCGGATGCTGGCTCCTCGCTCTTTGGCTCAAGGAGCGATTCAATGCTCTCCTCATTGGGTTCCAGTTTTTTCTCAGACTTTTTCTTATTCATCCGTTGGCCTCATCAATGCACCGTTTTCGTCTTTTTCGCCATGAAATCTACCAGAATATAGCTGGCAAGATTCAGGGTGGTGGTGAAGTAGGCCTTTCCGCGACAAATCTGTGAAACTTTCTTAACAAAGTCCACTAGATAATAGTCTCTGGCCAGCATAAAGGTATTGATCAAAATACCCGCCTTTCGGCAGTTGGCTACTTCTCTATATGTCTTTTGCAGGATCATGGGATCCAAACCAAGCGAGTTCCGGTAAATCCGCCCATTGGGGAGAGTGATTGCTGAAGGTTTGCCGTCGGTGATCATGATGATCTGCCGCATTTCTTTCTTCTGGCTCAGGAGAATGTGGCGCGCGAGACGAAGGCCTTCGCAGGTATTGGTGTGGTAAGGGCCAACTTTCGCAGAGGCAAACTTGGCCAAAGGAATTTCCTCTGCAGAATCATGGAAAAGAACCACATTGAGAGAGTCTCCCAGGAATTGACTGCGGATGAGATGCGCTAGTGCCAGTGCCACTTTTTTGGCCGGGGTGAAGCGGTCCTCACCATAGAGGATCATGCTGTGACTGCAGTCCAACAACAGGACGGTAGCACAGGAACTGTGATAGTCGGTTTGGTAAACCATCAAGTCCTTATATTCCAGGCTGAAGGGCAGCTCCAATCCTTCCCGTTTGACGGCCTCCAGCAGGGTGGCACTGATATCCAGGTTGAGGGTATCGCCAAACTCGTAGGGGCGGCTGTGAGAGTCTGATTGTACGCCGGTGGACAGCTGGTGTGTTGGGTGGCGACCAAAACTGCTTCGACCGAGTGTGCCCATCAGTTCGCGTAAAGTCTTGTAACCCAGAAAGTCAAGGCTCTTGTCCGTCAGGTCGAACCGAATGTGTTTGACGGGATCCTCCTCGCTTCCCTCTCCTGGTTGAGGAGCCTGGTCCCAACCTTCTTCGGAAGCATGGATATAGTTTTCGTTAATCAAACGCTGAATCAACTGATCTAAGAAGTCCTGAACGTCGCTGGGCAGCCGGCCCTCCGGAAAATCGTCCACATAACCATCCAGGGCTGCGCGCCATTCTGGAGGTAAGCGTTCGTCCTGAGAGAGCAACTCAGCCAGGGCCCGATAGAGGTTCTCCAGTGTCTGATCGAAGTGAGAGCTGCGCCGAAATGGAGAATCAAAACCGCTTTCCAGAAAGAAACCCTTGAGCTGGTTCACCAGCTCTTCCAGGTCAATCTCATCCAGAGGCTGAGGAATGTATTTCGTATAACGGAATCGACTCATGGTTTCGGCGTATGAGCCTCAGTTGAACGACCTTTTGGGGAGAGGATAGTCCCCCAGCAATTCTTCGTCCTTTTCTGCAGCTTCCCTAAAGTACCCGCGTTCCTGGTTGCGACTCAGTTTCTTCTGGGCGTGAAGCCCTTCCAGTATGAACTCAATGAGCGAGACAGCGGTTGCCGGATCGCTCTCTGGGGAAACTCCCAACTTCTCCAAGGTTTCCTCCAGCCCCTGGATCGATTTCACTTTCTGGAAATACTCCTGAGATGGGGTTTGGTCGCTGACCAGCACTTCACCTCCCAGGTCGAACCACTGCACAATCTGATCGAATGTCTGATTCGGGAAGTGTCGTTCAAAAGCTCTCAAGACCGATGACTGGATCAGTTGGATGGCGATCTTCTCAGCCCCTTTTAATTCTCCCTCGTACTCCAGTTCCAGCTTTCCGGTGATGGCTGGAAGGGAAGCATAGACGTCAGAAAGGCGGGGCACCACCTGGTCTTCCTGGGCCCTCAGCGCTCGCTGTTCGGCGTTGCTGACAGTGACTTCGAGGCAGGAGATGGGCAAGCGCTGGCTGACACCAGAGCGTTGATCGATCCGCTGATCCTGACGACCCTGGAATGCGATTCCTTCGATGATTTCGGAAATGAAATCAGGCGTTACTATTTTGTTTGAGCCGTTTCGCTCCAGCCAGGATTCCTGAAGGGTGATTGAGATTCCATCTTCGATAGTGTGTGGATAATGGGTTTTCACCTCTGATCCGATGCGATCTTTCAAAGGGGTAATAATTCTTCCCCGCGCAGTGTAATCCTCCGGGTTGGCTGAAAAGACCATGAAGATATCGATGGGCAATCGAATCGGGAAGCCTTTGATTTGTACATCTCCCTCTTGCATGATGTTGAAAAGCCCGACTTGAATCTTGGGGGCCAAATCCGGCAGTTCGTTTATGGCAAAGATTCCCCGGTGGGCTCGAGGCAAGAGCCCGAAATGGATGTTCTCCTGGGCAGAAAGATCTCTGCCGTGTTTAGCAGCTTTGATGGGATCCAGGTCACCAATCATGTCAGCGATGGTGACGTCAGGGGTGGCCAGCTTCTCCACATAACGCTTGTCTCGCGGAAGAAAAGCGATAGGCAAGTCATCGGCTTCCTCCTGAATGCGTTTTTTGCAAATCGCACAAATCGGGAAGAAGGGGTCATCATTAATCTCACAGCCTGCCACGCAGGCGATCTCCTCCTCAAGGAAGTCTGTGAGCGCACGCAGAATACGGCTCTTAGCTTGCCCGCGCAATCCCAGGATAATGAGATTATGTCTGGACAGCAGAGCATTGATAATGCCCGGGATGACCGAATCATGGTAACCGATAATGCCCGGAAAGAGGGGCTCTTTGCTGGCGAGTTTGCGAATCAGATTGTCGCGGATCTCATCTCTTACGGATCGATAGCCGGATGGCTCGCCATGTTGCTGTTTTAATTCTCCGAGTGTTGCTGGCTTCATGAGCAGGGGTGGGAAAGGATAACACACGGCCCAGGATCGTGTGCGAGAAATGTGGGCTAGACGGGATCATGCATAGGTTTTCGTGACGAAGTGCCGCAGGCGTCGCGATGACAAGGCGTGCGAGGGGTACCCGCTTGCGGGTCGCACAACGCAGTCAGCGTGGATGATTGCGGCACTGCAGTAGAAAATTTATGCATGATCCCGTCTACAGATCCAACATGCGGATAATTTTGTCCTTATCGGGTGGGACCGCAATGGGTTCGTTGGCGAAGGTGGAGGTCAGTTTTCCCGATTTTTTCATCAGTCGGTTCTCGTAAGTGGCATGCTGATAGAGGTTATCCAGGTGGTAGTTGACGGTATACTCTGGATCCTTCAACTGGTGACCTGTCAAAACCGCCACCACATCTTCGTCAGGATCGAGGCTGACTTCGTGTTCCAGGCTCTGGCCAAGTTCCATAAGCCTTTTCAGACCGGCGACCGTAGTGGCGGAGGCCGGTTCGCACCCGATTCCATCACGCCCTAGCATTGCCTTGGCGTCGGCGATTTCCTGCTCGCTCACCACATCACACCAACCATCGGTGAATTGCAGAGCACGCACTGCCTTCTTCCAACTGATGGGTCTCCCGATCTTTATGGCGCTGGCCAGGGTCCAGGCATCCTGGACGGGAACCAGATCCCGGGAACTGGTCACCAGTGTCCTATAAAGCGGGTCAGCACCACTGGCCTGAATGATGGAGAGTCGCGGAACCTTGTCGATAAAGCCCAGGTCCTTCAATTCCATGAGGGCCTTTCCGTATGAAGAGCTGTTGCCCAGATTACCTCCTGGCACCACAAGTCGATCTGGAACCTTCCAGTCCAGTTGATCGAAGAGCTCCATCATGACCGTTTTTTGGCCTTCCAGACGAAAAGGGTTAATCGAATTCATCAGATAAAGATCGGTCTCTCCTGAAAGCTCCTGGACCAGACCCATAGCGACGTCAAAATCCCCCTGGATCTGCAGGGTGAGGGCACCGAAGTCCATAGATTGGGACAATTTCCCGAAAGCGATCTGCCCCTCTGGAATAAAGACCACGGCACGGAGATTGGCCCGGGCACAGAAAGCCGCCATAGAGGCCGAAGTATTGCCGGTGGAGGCGCAGGCCACGACGCGCGAGCCCAGCTTCTTCGCTTGAGTCACTGCTACGGTCATACCGTAGTCCTTGAAGGAGCCTGTCGGATTCCAGCCCAGATGCTTGACCCGGAGGCGTTTGAGGCCAACATATTCAGCGCACCGGGGTGTCTCGAGGACCGGGTTGTTCCCCTCTCCCAGCGTGACCACATGGTGCAGGTCTTCTTCGAGAAAGGGCAGGAATTCTCGATAGCGCCACACGCCACTGATATCCAGCGGATCGTTTGAAGCACGTCGCTGCCGAAACAGTTCTTTGAGTTTCTCGACGTCAACGCTTGCATAATTCTTGACAACGTCCAGAAGATCAGAGCAGTCAGGACACTGGTAAAGCTTTCGACTGATGTCGAATTCCTTTTGGCAAGACTGATTGATGCAACGAAACAAGAAAGGGGGATCGGACAGGCAAGCTTCCTGACGTTTAGTCATCGGCTAGGAGCGGGCGAAATTGTTCGATCATGGCCGGGGAATCCCAGTGGTAGGATCCGATCTGGCGCAGGGCAAGGCGTCCCTGACTGTCTAGAATCAAGGTGGTTGGCAATGCCATAACCTCAAATCGCAGGGATAGAATATCCTCAGTATCCAGCAAAATCGGGAATGGATAGGGGTGATCCTCGAGAAAGTTGCGAACAACTTCAGGGTCTTCATTGGAGATAGCCACCATGGTGAGCCCCTCGTCAGAGAACTCCTGGTAAAGAGAAGCCATATAAGGCATTTCTTCGAGGCAAGGTAAGCACCAGGTTGCCCACATGTTCAGAAACACAACTTTGGCTTCAACATCGGGATCGATCAGAGGAGCATCCTCGCCGTCCACGGTTCTAAAGAGGCCTGATAGATCCATCGGTTGACGGTCTTCGGTCGGGAGCCAGTCCCTAATATTTTGCTGAGGCTCAAAGGTCTCGGCACATCCTAGAAGGAGTAGGAATCCCAGGATTAACGGTGCTATCCTGCGGAGAAAACTCACCTCGTACACCATCATCTGTTGTCCCTTCAAACCTTGTTCACTCGATTCTAGCACAGTTGTTATTTGCACTCTGTTGATTGGCCAACAATGAGTACTCCCTTTCATAAATACGGTAACGGTTGCGGATGGGGCTTGCGAGGCGAGGTCGCGAAGGGAGGAGGAAGGGATGCGGAGACATCGACTCGTCGTCGTGCCTCGATCTGGGCTCCGTCGCGCTCCCAACAAACGTTTCCATATTTATGAAAGTGAGTACTTAGTCTCCGAAGGAAATCCCTATCGCTTTGGCGGCACGCACGTATTCCCCCTCAGGCTCGACCAGGCGCTGACGAGCGATAGCACTTTTGATGGGCACCGATTCAACCTTGCCACATTTGAGGGCAACCATCTGTCCGAACCTCTCCTGAGCAGCCAGTTCAACTGCCGCCACACCGAAACGAGTTCCTAATAGGCGATCAAACGGGCTGGGACTCCCTCCACGCTGCAAGTGTCCCAGCACCAGAACGCGAGTATCGACTCCGGTCCGTTCCTGGATCATTTCTCCCACCACGAATCCAATACCTCCCAGCTTACCAGAGAGATTTTCCTGAGCGCCTTGACGGTAAATCCGGGTTCCATCGGAGGAAGCGGCAGCTTCGGCTACCACAACCACGCTAAAGTGGCGCCCAATTTTGGCGCGCTGTTGAATTTTCTGGCAAACCTTTTCAATATCGAAGGGAATCTCAGGAATCAGGATGACATCTGCTCCTCCCGAAGTCCCGGCTTCCAGAGCAATCCACCCTGCATTGCGACCCATTAACTCCACAACCATGACGCGGTCGTGGCTCTCAGCGGTGGTGTGGATCTTGTCAATGGCATCGGTAGCGGTGTGCAGTGCTGTGTCGAAGCCGAAGGTAATCTCGGTGGCCAACAGGTCCTTGTCGATGGTCTTGGGCACTCCAATGACGGGCAATCCTGCTTGGAAGAACTCATAGGCGATGGACAGCGTACCGTTTCCCCCAATTACGATCAGTCCGTCCAAATTCATTGTCCGGACCTTGTCGATGACTTTTTGGGAATAGTCCTGAGATTCTATTTCGCCCTTTTCGTTTCTGACCGGATAGCGAAAGGGATTTCCCTTACTGGTCGTTCCCAGAATAGTGCCTCCTCTGGGAAGAATGCCTCTTACCGAATCCAGTGTCAGGGGCACCATCTTATCGGGCTTAAGAAAACCGTCGAAACTGTCCTCGCTTCCCCAGATTTCCCAGCCATGCCGGAGGATAGCCGATTTGACTACCGACCGGATAACAGCGTTCAATCCTGGGCAATCGCCGCCACCGTTGAGAACACAGATTTTCTTCTTTGATTTCCGTGCCACGTTACAGAGCGCAATCTTATAACTTTCCCAAGTTGGCCGAAAGTTTACAAAGGGCTCTGAAACACTTAAATTAAAGCCGGGCTTACGCATAGGTCTTCGTGACGAAGTGCCGCTGGCGCCGCGATGACAAGGCGTGCGAGGGGTACCCGCTTGCGGGTCGCACAACGCAGTCAGCGTGGATGATTGCGGCACTGGAGTAGAAAACTTATGCGTAAGCTTGGCTAAAACTAGCTTTACGATGAAGTATCATATTGTTAAGAGACTGCACTTCAGCTACGGCCATCGACTCATGGACTACGATGGCAAATGTGCTCATGCCCATGGACACAATGGGATACTTGAAGTCGAGCTCTCCAGCGAAAAGCTTGATCACCGGGGGATGGTCTACGACTTCAGTGATGTCAAAAAATATCTCCAGGGGTTTATCGATCATGAATTGGATCACCGCATGTTGTTGCGGGAGGATGACCCGATGGTGGCGGCGCTGGAAGGACTAGGTGAGCGGGTCTTTATCATGAAAGAAAATCCTACTGCTGAAAATATTGCCAGGTTGATCTTCCTGAAAGCCAAAGCCAAGCGACTGCCCGTGGTAGCGATTCGACTGTGGGAAACTCCTGAAGCCCTGGCCGAGTATCGGGAAGATGGATAGCTATGAGGTTGAAGGATAAGGTCGCCATTGTCACAGGTGCTGGAGTCGGGATCGGGGTGGAGTACTGCAAGCGGTTTGCCAGGGAGGGTGCCAGGGTCGTGTGTACCGACATTGACGGGGGCAATGCCGAGCGCACCGCAAAGGAGATCCTGGCCGCCGGCGGCGAAGCCATCGGGTTCAAGACTGACGTGGCCAGGAAAGTCGACTGTGACGCCATGGCCCAGCGCAGCAAAGACCAATACCACCGGATCGATATACTGATGAACAACGCCGCCATGTTCACCGCCTTGCCGGAAGGCCCCTTTGATGAGCTCACCGAAGAGAACTGGGACCGCTGTATGGAGGTGAACCTGAAGGGAGTTTGGAATTGCATCCGCTCCGTGTTCCCGTTCATGAAGGAGCAGCGCTACGGAAAGATCATCAATATCTCATCGGTGACCTGGTTGATTGGGAGGCCCTATCGTCTCGACTATGTGACCTCGAAGGCCGGTGTGGTTGGGCTGACCCATGCCATCGCGCCCGAACTGGGTGAGTATGGCATCAACGTCAACTCCTTGGTTTTGGGACTGGTCCGGAGCGACTCTGCCCTGAAAGTCTATGGGGCGAAGCACTTCGATGCTTATAAGGAACGGCAGGTGTTGAAACGGAGCCTGACACCTCAGGATGTGTGCGGAGCAGCAGTCTTTATGGCCTCTGAAGAGGCTGAGATGATTACAGGCCAATCCCTGGTGGTGGATGGTGGGTTGGCGTTCCACTAAGCGAGGCCTCAGGCGAGGCTCTAACCTCGTTTCTCTTGCTGGATGAGCTGGTCGACTGCCTGGAAAAGCCGCCCATTGAAGGAGTCGTAGGTTTCTTCCTCGGAGGGGGGATCGAGAGGATCGCCAAAAGAGACCGTAACCGGCCGTAACCGGATTTTATTCACGCCTCTGGGCCAAACCTCATAAGTTCCTGCGATGGCCGCCGGCACTACCGGCACCCCCATCTCCTTGGCCAGGATAGCGGGTCCCTTCCGAAAGGGTTTCAAGGTGCCGTCAATGGAGCGTTCTCCTTCCGGAAAGACGCAAAGAATGCAGCCCATGCGCAGTCCTTCCGCGCCCAAACGAAGCGCCTGCCGGAGGTGCCGGTCAGCATCAACGGGCACGACTTTGATCAGTCGTCCCAGAAACCCGAGCACTGGACGGTTGAAGTAATCGGCATAGCCTAAGAAGAAGATCCTCTTGATGATTCGATAGGGAAAGGGACCCACCAGCACAAAGGCGTCCAGGAAGCTCAGATGGTTGGGACAGATCAGAAAAGGGTATTCCTGAGGCAGGTGTGTTCTTCCTTTCACCTTCAAACGGAAAAGCACTATGGACAGAATGTGAACCAGCTTTGCTGTGAGATAGAAAGCAAATTCTGTAATGGGTTTAGACGCTAGGATTTGTTGAACTCGCAGGCGGTCTTCAGGTTGAAGGGGTTCGTCGAGGATGGCTCTCCACGAGAGCCGAACGTCTTTTCCACCAACCTCTCCCGTAAGTCTCTCCTCTATTGCAGTAACGAGTTCCTCAACAGTGAAGATCTGAACTGTCTCTTCATCTGAGATCTGAATCTTGAAATTCTCCTGAAGGGTGGAGAGGAGCTCGACTCTTTCCAGAGAGTCAAAGCCCAAATCCAACTCCAGATTCATTTGCGGGTGAATTGCTGCCTCGTTCTTCATTTCTCGAAGGACTCTGAAGACCTTTTCTTCCGTTACAGTTTGAGGCTGGGCTGCTTCTCTGACGCCGGCTGAGGCTGGAGTCGGGGACTTTTCTTCCAGCTCCTGTTGCACCTGAAAACGCTTTATTTTGCGAGTCGTCGTGCGGGGCAAGGGCTCCCGCCGAATCTCGAAGCTGCGCACACGCTTGGATGGTGCAAGCCGCTGTGAGACAGTATCCAGCATGTAGCGGATCATTTCATAGGTATTGACTGTTTGCCGGCTCTTCATGTAGTCGAAGTCCGGCACAATCACAGCATGGAGCTTTTCCTGTTCCAGACTGGCAGTGCTGTCAGGTATCCCCAGAACGCATAATTCTTTGATGGAAAGGCAATTGGTCTCATAGAAATACTCCACCTCTTCCGGGTAAATGTTCTTCCCTGAACTGAGCACAATGACATCTTTCTTGCGCCCGGTGATGAGGAGCTGCCCCTGGGAGTTCAAGTAACCTAGATCGCCGCTGTGGAGCCATCCATTCTTCAGGACCTCTGTCGTGGCCTGAGGGTTCTTCCAGTAGCCTTGCATAATGTTTTCGCCGCTAATGAGAACCTCCCCTACCCCCTCTTGATTGGGTTGCTCAATCTTAATCTTCACGTGGGAAAGAGGTGGCCCCACTGAAGCCTGAGCCTTGGATCCGGGAGGAGTGATGGTCGCGAGAGCTGCTGTTTCCGTCATGCCGTAGGCCTGTACGAGGATAAATCCGAGGTCTCGCAGGTACTCGGAAACTTCTCGGTCAAAGTGCGCTCCCCCCACACCAAAGAGTCGGAAGCGGGAGCCGAAACGTCTGTGAATGGCCGAAAAGAAGAACTTCCCCGGGTTCCAGCCGATATGCTCATTACAAAAGTGAGAGAAAGTGAGAAGCCGGTGGAAGAGGAATCTTTTGAGCAGGGATTGTCCTTTTACCTCTTGAAGGATTCGGTGATAGAGGAGATTGTAGAACTGTGGAACACAGACGAAAATTGTAATTCCTTCATCTTGAAAGCTCTTGAGAATGCGCTGAGCGTCCAGGGAGTCCAAATAGGTCACCTGGGCCCCCACGGTGAGCGGGATGATAAAGTTCACCAGCAGAGCCAAGACATGATATAAGGGCAGCACCGAGAGGATGTGATCGTGCGAGGTCACTCGGATGATGTTCAGGAGTTCCTGAACATTTCGATAAATATTGCGCCGCGTGAGGACAACGCCCTTGGGATTCCCAGTCGTGCCGCTCGTATAAAGGAGTACAAACGCTTCGTCCGGATCGCATTCCACCCAGGGCGAAAGAGTTGCCTCCTCGCTTTTGGCCACTATCGTCTCCCAGTGGAAGTCATCTTTGACGTGTAGACCGGTGATCAAGGTGGGTAGAGGTTCAGGTAAAAGTTCCTGGATCTCTTTGACTTCAGAGAATAACTTCTCAGATGAGATGAGGAATTTGCACTCGGCATGTTGGATCAACCCAGCCAGCGTCTTGCCGTCGTGCAGGATGTCAAAAGGAGCGATTCGAGCCCCGATACTTTGCACTGCGAGAAAGGCAATACCCCAACGGGGCTGATTTTCCATGAGAATCCCCACGGTGGTTCCTGGTCCAATGCCTTGACTCTTTAGAAACAGGCCGATTTTGGCAATCTCTTGACCAATCCTGCGGTAAGTAAAGGATTCTTTTACTTCCTGGGTAATGTGCTGAAGCGCGACTTGTTCGGAGAGCTTTTCCAAGTTCTCCCGAAAACGCTGGGAAAAATCGAAAGTCATGGTTTTGGTCTGGATCAGTTCCCCATCGGACAGCTGACAACTGGCCATCTCCTGAGCGGACTCAATGCTAACATATGCATTGGAGCAAATGAATATTCAGCGGCGTGTGAAGCAGGGGTAAATCGTGGCGAGTAAGGATTTCGATACGTGTCAATCCTGGGATGAGGTCCTGGACCTGGTTGGGACTGCTGAGCGGGAAGTCCAACTGGGTGGTGGTGAGAAGGCCGTCGAAAGGCAGCACCAGAAGGGGCGCCTGACTGCGCGTGAGCGCATCGCACATCTCATCGATCCTGACAGTGAGTTCTTTGAGCTGGGGTTGTTTGCGGCTTTTGAGATGTATCAAGAGTGGGGCGGTGCTCCAGCCGCTGGCGTCATTACCGGCATTGGGCAAGTTCAAGGCCGACATTTCATGATCGTTGCCAACGACGCCACGGTCAAAGCAGGTGCCTTCTTTCCCAGCACCGTTAAAAAGGTGCTGCGGGCTCAGCGGATCTCCATGGACAACCATCTTCCCTTGATCTATCTGGTTGATTCCGCAGGTGTCTTCTTACCGCTGCAAGATGAAGTCTTTCCAGATGAGAACGATTTTGGCCGCATCTTTTGCCACAACGCCCGCATCTCGGCCAAAGGAATTCCACAAATTGCAGCTGTCATGGGGCCTTGTGTGGCTGGAGGAGCGTATCTGCCCGTCATGTGCGACAAAGTCTTAATGACCGAAGGAAGTGGTCTCTACATTGCCGGTCCATCCCTGGTGAAGGCTGCCATTGGCCAGGACGTGGAAAGCGATCATCTGGGAGGGGCCCAGCTTCATTCAGCGATGAGTGGAACCATCGACTTTCGAGAGGAAACAGACGAAAAGTGTCTTGAGCGTATTCGCCTGCTGGTGGGGGCACTGGCAGAACCTGGCATGGCTCCTTTTCAGCGAGTAGAGGCCAAACCCCCTGGCCATCCGCCCAAAGAAATTTACAATCTCATGCCGCTTGACTCCAGTGAAGAGTTCGATTTGCTTAAGATATTTCAGTGCATCTTCGACCAGGGAGAGTTCACGGAGTATAAGGCTGACTACGGAAAAACCCTGATTTGTGGTTATGCCCGCTTGGCTGGATGGTCTGTAGGGGTGGTGGCCAATCGCAGGCAACACATCAAGATTCCCGGTGAGCCCATAGAGATCGGAGGTGTGATCTACCGGGAAAGCGCCGACAAAGCGGCGCGTTTTGTGATGGATTGCAACCAAGGTCGAATTCCACTTCTCTTTTTTCAAGATGTGAACGGCTTCATGGTGGGCAGAGCTGCTGAGGTCTCCGGGATCATTAAGTCGGGAGCGAAGCTGGTCAATGTGGTAGCGAACAGTGTCGTTCCCAAGATTACCGTGATTATTGGGGGCAGTTATGGGGCCGGCAATTACGCCATGTGCGGTAAGGCTTATGACCCTCGTCTCATTTTCGCCTGGCCGACCTGCCGCAATGCGGTTATGGGGGGGGAACAGGCGGCCAAGACTCTGCTCGATTTGAAGGTCCGCCAACTGGAAAAGAGCGGAAAGAAGATTACTCAGGAGGCCCGCCAACACCTGCTCGAAAGTATCCAGGAAACTTATGGCCATCAACTCGATCCGCGCTATGCAGCCGCTCGACTGTGGGTGGACGGAATCATCCAACCCCACCAAACTCGGGAGGCTTTACAGTTGAGTTTGGAAATTGCGGCCCTCAACCCGCAGATCCCGGAATTTAAGACGGGTGTGCTCCAAGTGTAAAGTTCTGGATCAGAGAGAAAAGATGGAAACGGTTAGACTTGATTTCGAGCCCCCTTCGGTATTGATCACGCTGAATCGCCCACAAGTGCGAAATGCACTTTCGCCGGACCTGGTTGCCAGTTTTCACACCGCTCTGGATCAAGTGCAACAGCGCGATGATGTGGCTGCGGTCATTGTTACTGGAGAAGGGACAGCTTTTTGTGGAGGGGCCGATCTCAGCGTTCTCCGAGATCTGACGGCCCAATCAGCCGAACAGGCCCGTCGCTACTCGGAGGGGCTGATGAACTTTTTTCACAGAGTGTATGAGTTCCCCAAACCGGTGATCGCTGCAGTGAATGGGCCGGCCATAGGTGGGGGCTGTGGCTTGGCAAGCGTCTGCGATATCGTCTTGGCTGCGGAGGATGCAGTTTTCGGGTATCCGGAATCCAAGGTCGGGTTTGTGCCTGCTCTGGTGGCTGTTTTTCTGGTGCGGATTTGTGGAGAGAAAAAGGCCAGAGAGTTGTTGTTGACGGGCCGCCCGTTCTCGGCTGAAGAGGCTCAGGAGATTGGTCTGGTCAATGATCTTGTGGCAAAGGAGTCCCTGCTCCAGAGAGCCCGTGAGTTGGCTGAAGAGATCTCCCGCAATAGCCCCACCTCTGTGAAGTTAACCAAGGAGCTCATGAGTGATTTGCAGGGCTTGAGTCTCAAAGACGGACTGAGAGTCGCCCTTCAGCTGAACACCTTGATACGGACTAGCGAAGATTTCAAAGAGGGAGTGTCCGCCTTTCTGGAGAAGAGACAGCCAAAATGGAAGGGAAAATAAAATGTCGGAAGGACTTGGTATATTGACCCAGCTACTTTCCAGGATGTCCCTCCATCAGTCCTGGAAAGTACTAGTGAGAAGGGCGTTTGAATGCTGTCCAGCCTCTCTGAAGTAGTCCGGAGCGCCCTTCTCGCGCCTAGCCCATAGTTTCCTAGCTTCCCCCATAGACAAAGTTAGTTCAGTGCCGAGCTTCATAAATACGGTAACGTTTGTGGCGAGCGCGACGGCGTTGAGTTCGCGAAGCGACGACGACGCGATGTCTGTGTGCATCGTGGAGGAGGAGCGACAAAGAAATCGATACCGTCCCGCCGCCACCCTTCGGGCTGATGGGGGTTGCGGGCGATCTCTGCGTCGCTCGTCGTCACCGATGCCAATGACATCGCCTCCTCCTCGCTCCTTGACCTCCCCTCGCAAGCCCCATCAGCAAAGGTTACCGTCTTTATGAAACGCGGCACTTAGCTGGTACAATAAGCGCTCCCTCAGAGCAGGACTCAAACAGTCGGCAGGAGGAGCAACACTGGACAGCCAATATCATAAGGGTCTTCACTACTTCGCACTGACGACTGCCTGTGCGACCTTCCTGTTGGTGATTGCGGGAGCACTGGTGACCAGCAATGATGCCGGTCTCTCCGTGCCCGATTGGCCGCTTTCCCAGGGTCAACTGATGCCCCCAATGGTCGGTGGTGTCTTCTACGAGCACGGGCATCGGATGGTGGCTACTTCAGTCGGCCTCTTAACCATCGTGCTAAACATCTGGTTGTGGAAAGCCCGATCGTTCCCATGGGTACGTGGGCTGGGCCTGATTGCGTTGGCGGCAGTGATCGCTCAGGGAGTTCTGGGAGGAATAACGGTTCTTTTCTTTCTTCCCACTCCCATCTCAGTCCTGCATGCTTCGATCGCCCCCTTGTTTTTCTGTCTGGTCGTCACGCTCTCTGTGGTGACCTCGCCCAAGTGGACTCATCTTTCCCGGTTCCTCGGGGAAGGATGGCGTGAGGCTTTAAAGGGGACTGAGCGGGAACTGCGTTTAGCTGTCCTCACAACTCTTGCTCTCTACCTCCAGCATGTACTGGGCGCTGCTCTGCGTCATTCAGGTACCGTCAATGGTACAAAAGGAGCAGTTCTGGTGACTTCGGCTCTGGTTGTGCATTTGGGGGGAGCCCTGGCTGTGACGGGTTTGATCATTTTTGTGTCGCGAGCCTTCATCAAGCGAATACGTGATGCCAGTATCATTCGGCTGGTGTACCTGGAACTGAGCCTCCTTCTTGCCCAGCTGTTACTGGGATTGGGAGCCTATCTGACTCGGATTGATCCGGCCAACCAGGTGCAGCCGACCGTGGCAAGAGTCTGGCTCACCACCTCTCACCTGACAATTGGCGTACTTCTCCTTGCCACCAGTCTTGTTGTGACTCTCAAGATGACGGGCAAGGCTGTGGGCACAGCGGCATCAAGAGACCGAGAGTCACGTCTGGAGCCCGCCCTGGCTGGGCAAGTCTTGTAAGGCAGGTCTCATGAGAATGGAATTAACTGAATCAGGGAGCCCGCTTATGCTCAAGCTTGCCGCATTTTTTGAGCTGACCAAACCACGTGTCACTCTGGCGGTGACCTTGACCTCGGCCGCGGGCTTCTATCTGGCCTCTTCGGCCAGGTTGGATCTCTTACTCTTGCTCCACACCTTAATTGGCACGGCTCTCTTGGGTGGGGGTGCATCTGTCCTCAATCAGTTTCTTGAACGGGAAGAGGACGGCAGAATGAAGCGAACCTGTAAACGTCCTTTGCCCTCAGGGCGAGTCGGCGAGGCTGATGCCTTCATTGCTGGCGGCATTCTGATCGTCACCGGGAGCCTCTATTTGGCGTTTCTGACCAATCTTCTGGCTGCCTTTCTGGGATGTGTTACCTCGGTTCTTTACCTGTTTGTGTATACTCCTTTGAAAAAGAAGACCCCTGTTTGCACGACCATCGGTGCAATTCCAGGCGCCATTCCACCTTTGATCGGTTGGGCGGCTGCAACCGGTTCTCTCGATTTCCATGCCTTCCTTCTCTTTGCGATACTCTTTGCCTGGCAATTTCCCCACTTCTTAGCCATCTCCTGGATTTATCGGGACGATTACAAGCGGGCTGGATTCGCTATGTTATCTTCAACTGATCCGGACGGCAAAAGAACTGGTCGGCGTATTTTGGCGTACTCGATTGCTTTGTTGGCCTTGAGTGTGTGGCCGGCCTCGTCTGGTTTGACGGGAATGGTCTATCTTATGGGTGCCGTTTTCTTGGGCTCAGCATTTGTGTGGCTCGGATTTGAAGCCGCTCTCCTTCGCACAACCATCTCGGCACGCCGAGTTTTGCTTGCCTCGGTGGCATACCTTCCCCTCCTTCTGATTCTCATGGTCATCGACAAGAATGGCTGACTCCGAGCTGCTGTCTATTGTGGAGACATCCAATGTGAGCTTCCGCTATGGGCAGCAGGAGGCACTGAAAAACGTCAGCTTCTCGGTCCAGAGAAACCAAATCTTCGGGCTCTTGGGCCCCAATGGTGGAGGGAAGACTACCCTGTTCCGTATCCTTTGTACGCTTCTGGTTCCTGACCAGGGAGAGGCGAAGGTGGCGGGTGTGGATGTGAAGGACTATCCTCATGAGGTCCGCCGTTTGATCGGAGTTGTTTTTCAATCCAATAGCCTGGATCTGGAACTGACGAGCGAGGAAAATCTGATCCACCAGGGGCGTCTTTATGGACTTCGGGGAGGAGAGCTGAAAAGGCGTGTGGAGACATTGATCGGTCGCTTCGGCTTGGAGAGCCGGAACCGCGATCTGGTCAGAACGCTCTCCGGTGGTCTGCGCCGTCGCTTGGAGCTGGCAAAAGGCCTCCTGCATAGTCCGCAGATTTTGATGCTGGATGAACCTACCGCAGGCTTGGATCCGGGGGCTCGGCTCGACTTTTGGCAACACTTGAAGACTCTACGCGCTGAAGGTGGAATCACTATTCTCTTTACCACTCACTTAATGGAGGAAGCCGAGCGCTGTGATCACCTGGTGATCCTGAGCGGAGGCCAGGTGGTGGCCGATGGGACCCCAGTGGCATTGAAAGAAAAGATCGGTGGGGATGTGATTGTCATTCAGAGCCCGGATCCGGAGTCTCTCCGTGGTTTGATCGGGGAGAAGTTCGCCTGTGATCCCAGGGTGGTCGATGGGACCTTACGCCTGGAACGCCCTCGAGGGTATGAACTGGCGGCAAAGATCATGGAAAGCTATCCACAGCAAATTGAAGCAGTCAGCGTGGGGAAACCGACCCTGGAAGATGTCTTTGTTCACGAAACCGGGCATCGATTTGCAGAACAGGGGCCGCAGGAGTAGTTGTAGGAAATATGGGGACAGACTACCCGTTCACCTCATTTTGAAATGAGGTGAACGGGTAGTCTGTCCCCATATTTCCTACAACCTTCTATAGCGGCCACCGTGGTAGAGCAAAGGGCCCTTGTCAGGCTGGAGGACTTCAGTGCCTTTGACTTCACCCAGGACGATGGTGTGATCCCCGCCGGGATACAGGCTGAAGATCCGGCATTCCATTCTAGCTAGGACCCCTTCCAATAGGGGCACCCCGGTTTCACCCTTCACGTAGTGAACTTGAGAACGATCTGTTCCTGCCTGGGCGAAGTAATCCGAGAGATCGGCCTGACCCTCGGCCAGAATGTTGACTCCAAATCTGTCACTCTCCTTGAAGTTTGCCAGTCCACTCAACCGATAGTCCAGACAGACCAGAACCAGCGGCGGATTCATTGAGACGGAAGTGAAAGAGGTTACGGTCAGGCCATAGGGTTTGCCGTCCTCGTCCTCGATCGTGACAATCGTTACGCCGGTGGCAAAGCGACCCATCACCTCTCGAAACTCCTCTGGTGTCACAGGCTTCGACACAGGTCTCCTTCTTCTTTCACTTGGACAGGGCTTCCTCCAGAGCCGGAGTAAAGGCCTGAAGTGTGCTCTCGATATGGGATTCGCTGTGAGCTGCGCTGATGAACCATGATTCCAGCGCTGAAGGTGGCAAGTAGATTCCCCGAGAAAGCAGAGCGTGAAACAGGCGTCCGTAGAGTGCACGATCGGTTGAAAAAGCGGTTTGCGAGTCGCTCACCGGCTGGTCACAGAGAAAGAGGCTCAGCATGGAGCCGACCCGGTTGACCTGGCCTGCGACCCCACACTTTCGCACCGCCTCGAGGACTCCTGCTTCCAGCGCCTTGCCTTTCATCTCCAGGAGAGAATAGAGCTCAGCCGTCAACTGTCCCAGGGTGGCCAATCCGGCTGCCATGGCAACTGGATTGCCTGAAAGAGTTCCGGCCTGGTACACAGGTCCCAGCGGTGCGACCATTTCCATCAGCTCTCGACGGCCCCCATAGGCTCCCACCGGAAGCCCGCCCCCGATGATTTTTCCAAGACAGACCAGGTCCGGTTTGACATCGTACAATTGGGCAGCACCGCCGCGAGATACCCGGAAACCAGTCATGACCTCGTCGAGGATCAGGAGAGCACCATAGTGTCGAGTCAGCTCACGCAGTCCCGCCAGGAAACCCTCAGCGGGAGGAACAACTCCCATGTTCCCGGCCACCGGTTCAACGATGACGGTAGCTATCTTTTCGCCCTCTTCCTTGAACAATTCCTCCACGGCTTCGAGGTGGTTAAACGGTGCCACCATACTGTCCCGGGTCATTTCCGCGGGAACACCCGAACTGTCGGGCAGCCCAAAAGTGGCAACGCCTGAGCCCGCCTTAGCCAGCAGAGAATCCACGTGGCCATGATAGTTGCCCTCGAACTTGACGATTTTCGTACGGCCGGTGGCAGCTCGAGCCAGGCGAATGGCACTCATGGCTGCTTCGGTGCCCGAGTTGACGAATCGGAGCATCTCTATCCAGGGCATTGCTTTGGTGATGATGTCTGCCAGGTTGAGCTCTCCTTGGTGTGGAGCCCCGTAGGTGAGGCCCTTGCGGGCGGCTTCTCCTACAGCCCGGAGCACGTCGGGATGACAATGCCCGAGTATGAGGGGGCCCCAGGAGCAGACGTAGTCCACATAGGAGTTTCCGTCCACGTCAGTCAGGATCGGACCCTCTGCCTGGGCGATGAAGACGGGATCTCCCCCCACCGCTTGAAAGGCTCGGACCGGACTGTTGACGCCCGCAGGCATCAGCTTCTTTGCTCTCTTCATGAGATCTTTGGATTGGTTCAACCGCATGATGACCTCAGCGGGCCCAGTCATCCCCAAGTGGAGAGGATTTCGTCTTGTGCTCGGTAGATTGCCGTATAGATCGGTGTGTCTCGTAAAGTGTATTTTCGTCCTTCAGTGCTGCGCAGCACAGAGACCAGCTCAGAGAAGTGAGCCAGGTCCTCGGTTTCGTAAACCACCACGAATTCCTGATCCTGAAGGCCGGTTGAATAGAGAAGAAGCTGGGAGATCTCGGGATATTGGCGGCCTACTCTGATGTGCTCATTCATCATTTCCTGTCGAGTCTCTCTGTCCATCAAGTACCATTCTGCGGTCTTGAGGAAGGGGTAGATGACCAGATAGGGTTTGCGCTCGGCCTGAAACGGATCTATCTCTTGAGAGGACTTTCCGGTGGCGTAATGGGAAGGCCGCGTGAATCCCCACAGGGTGTTGAGCGGTTTGAGATACTGTCTCCAGGAGGAGGTCGTGGAAGCAAAGCGCGTGAAAAAGCTGGCGGCCTGCTGGGGATCATCAGCGCTGAGAGCACTCCAGAGCATCAAGTCGCCTTCCGAGCGAGTGGGGAAAATGTGATAGAGGAAAACCCGTTCAGCCAGCTGGGAGATCTGGGAGTCGAGCTGCTTGAGAAAGGCCTGCTGCTGTTTGGAGGTCTGCTGCCAAAAGAGATCCGTGAAGGCGAAAACAGTGTAGTGGTTCAATTGCCGGCCGGACACTTTTGCAGCTCCCGTCTTCTTTGTCATAATGCTACTCCTCCTGTCCCCTTCGCTGGCGGACGATATCATAGTGTCGCCGGGACAACAAAGCAGACAGTTTCTGGTTAGCTGCCCTTGAACTGGAGCGAGATAAGGAATGATGGTTGAGCGGATGAACATCTCCCGTTGGTTATCAGCGCTGCTGGTGGGGACGCTTTTACCATCGTTGGCTTTTCAGGCCGCCGAAAGCGGAGCAGGAGAACAGGCTGAAAGTCGACTTCTCTCCAGTATTCGGCAATTGAGCTTTGAAGGTCGTCGTGCCGGGGAGGGATACTTCAACCCAGACGGGTCCATGCTCATTTTCCAGAGTGAGCGCGAGCCGGGAAACCCCTTCTTTCAGATTTATCTGATGAACATGGAAACGGGCGATACTCGCCGCGTCAGCCCTGGTTTTGGCAAGACCACCTGTGCCTGGATCCATCCCCAAGGGTCAAAAGCTCTCTTTGCATCGACCCATGAAGATCCCAATGCACGCCTTAAGCAGGAAGAGGAATTAAGGCTGCGCGCTGCCGGCGAGTCTGGCCGCTATTCCTGGGACTATGATGAGTTCTTTGACATTTTTGAAAGCGATCTCGAGGGAAGAAATCTGAAGAATCTCACCCAGGCTCGCGGTTACGACGCCGAGGGCTCCTACTCGCCTGACGGAGGACTCATCGTTTTCTCGTCAAACCGCCATGCCTACACCGAAGAACTGTCCCCTCAGGATCAGAGCATCTTTGAGAGGGACAAATCTTATCTGGCTGATGTCTACATCATGAATGCCGACGGCACCCAGGTCCGGCGTCTGACCCATGCCAAAGGCTATGATGGGGGACCATTCTTCAGTCCGAATGGTCAGCAGATCGTTTGGAGGCGATTCTCCGAAGATGGCGCTACTGCTGAAATCTATACCATGAATTTGGACGGCTCCCAGCAAAGAGAAATTACCCATTTGGGTGCCATGTCGTGGGCGCCCTATTTTCATCCCTCGGGTGACTATCTGATTTTTGCATCCAACCTCCAGGGATTTGAAAACTTTGAGCTCTACCTGGTGGATGTTGAGGGGAAGAGTGAGCCGGTTCGTGTCACCTTCAGGGAGGGCTTCGATGGTCTCCCCGTCTTCCACCCGGAGGGAAGACAGCTCCTGTGGACAAGCAATCTCACCGTGAATCAGCAGTCACAGCTCTTTGCTACCCGGTGGGATGACACTGAGGCTCGGCTGCTGCTGGGTTTAAGTGTCACTGCCGAGGAAGAAGGCGGGATGAGCGATGGGTCACCAGACTTCGAGACCTTGCCCAACCTGGATGCTACCAGCCCTGAGATCAGCGCCGGAGATTTACGTCTCCATGTGAACTATCTGGCCTCGGAAAGGATGGAAGGACGTCTCACTGGAAGCCAGGGCGCAAGGCGAGCATCAGAGTATGTGGCCACCGCCTTCCAGTTTTTGGGGCTGGAGCCTGCGGGTGATAATGGAACCTATTTTCAAGACTTTGAGTTTACAGCCGGAGTTTTCCTGGGTCCTGACAATCAGTTGAGAGAGACCACGGGAACTGCCTTTCAGGATGACCCTGTGGTCGATCGAGACTGGCGGCCTCTGGCTTTTTCCAAAAGTGGCAGGATCGATCCAGCGGGAATCGCCTTTGCCGGGTACGGCATTGTTGCTCCCGGGTCAGATGAGCAAGACGAGTATGATTCCTATGTCCATTTGGATGTGACGGACAAGTGGGTCCTGGTCTTTCGCTACCTGCCTGAAGATATTTCTCCAGAGTTTCGTCAGCATCTGAGCCGTTACTCGAGCCTGCGTTTCAAAGCGATGGTGGCTCGAGATCTTGGGGCACGAGGTCTTATCGTGGTCAGTGGTCCCAACTCACAAGTGAAAGGCCAACTGGTTGGCCTCTCCTTTGATAGTTCGCAGGCCGGGGCCAGCATCGGCGTCATCTCCGTCACAGATGCTTTTGCCGTCCAGCTGCTGGAACCGATCGGGGAAGGTCTGAAGGCTCTCCAGGACCAGCTGGACAGTGGCCAGTCGGTCATGGGATTTGATATCCCCGCTCTGGAGGTGGAGGTGCAAATCGATATTCAGAGAGAGAAGCGGACAGCTCGCAACGTGCTGGCACGTCTAAGGGGCTCTGGACAAGGGTCCGAAGAGATTGTAGTGGGTGCCCACCTCGATCATCTGGGCCACGGTCTTGGGGCCGGGTCGCTGGCTCGAGAAGAGGAGAGAGGCGAGATTCACTATGGTGCCGATGACAATGCTTCGGGTGTGGGAGGAGTGCTCGAGATCGCACAATACCTGGTCAACCGGAGGGCGGAGGGAGCCTTCCCCATGAGGCGGGACTTGCTCCTGGCTGCCTGGTCAGGGGAAGAACTGGGCTTGCTGGGTTCCAGCCACTTTGTCGAGACTTTGTCGGAGGAAATAAAGTCTCCCACCCTGGAGTCGCAGATCGCGGCATATCTGAATATGGATATGATTGGCCGTTTGAGAACGGGTCTTGTTCTGCAAGGAGTGGGCTCGAGTTCAGTCTGGCCAGGAGAGACCGAGCGGCACAATGTCCCCATAGGATTGCCGATCGTGATCCAAAATGATAGCTACCTGCCCACCGATGCAACCAGCTTTTATCTCAAGGGAGTTCCGCTTCTGAGCGCTTTTACGGGTGCACACAGCGACTACCACACCCCTCGCGACACAGCGGACAAGATCAACTATGAGGGGGCGGAAAGAATCGTGCGCCTGATGGCGCGGATAACAGATTCTTTGCTCACCAGCGAGAGTAGGCCTGACTATATCGAGATGGAGAGGCCTGAAGGCTCAACCGAACGGGCCGGTTTGCGCGCTTACCTGGGGACTATTCCTGACTACGCTCAAGGTGACATTGCCGGGGTCAAGCTTTCCGGGGTCAGCAAAGGAGGCCCCGCCGAGCAGGCGGGCGTCCAGGGCGGTGACGTCATCATTGAGCTGGCCGGTCGGACAATCGAGAACATCTACGACTACACTTATGCCATCGATGCTCTCAAGGTGGGGAATGCGGTGGATCTCGTTGTGCTGCGGGGAAATCGCCGTGTCACGGTGACCGTTACTCCCACCTCCCGAGAGTAAGGGCCCGCAGGCTAAAGCCCGCACTTCTCACACCCGTTCTACTGCATCGGCGCAATGATCCGACCTGACTGCGTTACGCGACCCGCAAGCGGGTACCCCTCGCGCGCCTTGTCAGGCCGGCCCTTCCGCCGCTTCGTGACGACCTGGTGTGAGAAATGCGGGCTGGCCTGCGGCTCTGATGGAGCTAGCAAGAACAAAGCAGAGCCGTGGGCTTCAGCCCACGGGCCAGTTACGCTTTTGCCAGCTCGCTCATGAACGTGTCTGCCACCAGCTCCGACAGCATTTTCACCAGGAGTGGATCGTCATTGGGCATCGGTGTGCGGGACAATGTCATGCCGATTTTTTTTGCCTGCGCCTGGGCATCCACGTCCAGGTCGTAGAGAATCTCCAGGTGATCCATCAAGAATCCTATGGGAGCTAGCAGGCAATGTTCCTTTCCCTCAGCTCGCAGATCGCGCAGGACGTCCTGCAGATTGGGTCCCAGCCAGGGCTCATTGCCGCCCCCGCCACTCTGGTAGGCGATTGTCCACTGGGGGAGACGGCACTTCTTGGCCAGCGCTTGAGCCGCCATCTCAAACTCACTCGTGTAAGGATCCTTCCATTCCTCAATTCGAGCCGGAAGACTGTGATTGGTGAAAATGACTGCGGGGGTTGAATCCTGGAGGTGGAGAGTCTCCTCGATTCGGTTCCTCCAGAGCTCCAAGAAGAGGGGATGGATATTCCAGCTCTGAACGAATGACCATTGGATGGGCACGCCCAATTGCTTGTTGGATTCCCGAACAAGCCGATAATACCCTTCTGTGCTCAAGCGAGAGCGAAATGGAGCCAGTGCCACTGCAATTGCCTGTTTGACGCCAGTCTCCGCCATTTGAGACACCCTATCCTCAATAAAGGGAGGAGAATGTTTCATGGCCAGGTCAACTCGGAAGCGCTCGGGAAAGCTCAGGTTGAGAGCATCTTGGAGCGCCTCAGCGATTTTTTCAGTGACACTGTACAGAGGAGAGCCCCCTACCGAGTGATAGCGCTCCTTCAAGTTTTGAAATTCTTCCTGAGTGGGCTCTTTCTTGCGGTAATACTGGAGAATGTGCTGCAGGTATCGAAAGATGGCTTGATCATCCAGCGAGGGCGCACTCCCATAAGCCATGATCAGTACGCCCACTGAACTGGACTTCATAGGTGTCTTACCGTGAAACGCGCTGTCCTACAGCCAGCATCTTTTCCAGTGCTCGCCGGGCGGGTCCAGCAACCTGAGCGGATACCTCAACCCGATGTTCGAGGTTCTCCAGAGCTGAGAGGATTCTTGGCAAGGTGATTCTTTTCATGTGAGGGCAAAGATTACAGGGGCGGATAAACTCAATTTCAGGAAATTCCACGGCTACATTGTCACTCATGGAGCACTCCGTCACCATGACCACGCGGTTGGGCCGTTCTTGCCCAACATGGCGAATCATGGCTGAAGTGGAGCCGACGAAGTCGGCTTCAACCAGAACTTCGGGGGGACACTCCGGATGGGCCAGGATTTCAATGTCCGGGAACTGTTGGCGGTAGGCGGAAAGCTCCTCGGCGGTGAAACGCTTGTGCACCTCGCAGTGACCCTTCCAGATGATGACATCGACTTCTGTGAGCCCAGCAACGTGGAGACCCAGAAATTCATCGGGCAGGAAAATGACCTGTTCACTGCCCAGCGACTCCACTACCTCCACAGCATTGGCCGAGGTACAGCAGATATCTGACTCGGCTTTCACGGCTGCCGAGGTGTTTACGTAGGTCACCACGGGAGTGCCCGGGTATCGTTGGCGCAAGAGTCGAACGTCCTCGGCCCGAATCGATGCGGCCAGCGAGCAGCCAGCCTCAAGGTCAGGGATGAGAACCGTCTTTTCAGGATTGAGCAACTTTGCCGTCTCAGCCATGAAATGGACCCCACACAGAACAATCACCTCGGCGTCGGTCTCCACCGCCTGGCGCGCCAGGGCCAAGGAGTCACCGGTGAGGTCGGCAACACCGTGAAAGATTTCCGGGGTTTGATAATTGTGGGCCAGGATAATCGCGTTACGCTGCTGTTTTAATTCGTTGATAGCCGCAATGAGAGGCGCATGAACCGGCCACTCAATCTCGGGAATCACAGCGCGCAAGCGTTCGTAAGTGGGTGCAGTCGCACGAGCCACCTCCGGCGTGTAAGAAAGCTCAGACATTCCCACCGATGGTGCAGATCCATGTGTCGCTGTCATCGCTAAACACTCCTTATGGTCCAGAATGCATCCATAAAGTGGTCCGCCTTGGGCCGACCCAAACGCACTCTTATGCTAAAAGTGAGTATAACTAAATCGTCTCTCCGTGATCAAGCAGATCATCCCTCTTTGGGTTAGTACTCCCTTTTATTTGAGAAGCGAGCCACTGGTTGCACCGGGAAGGCCCACGCCGGGAGCCGGGCGTTCTCGGAGCACCTCACGCCGGAAGCGAAAAAGCATGGCAGGCCGGCCTCCGGTTTTGGGGTCAAACTGGCTGGTTCCTTCCACTAGCCCTCCCTTTTCCACCAAGCGGCGAAAGTTTTGCTTGTGTAAACGGACTCCTGCCAGAGCTTCCACCACTCGCTGAAGTTGCAATAGGGTAAAGGTGGGCGGAAGCAGCTCGAAGACCACGGGACGATACTTGATCTTACCCCGCAGCCGGCCCAGCGCGGTTGCTAGGATTCGCCGGTGATCCAGCGCCATCGGTTGACCGAGAAAGCGGGTTTTGGGTTCCACAGAGGAATCTTCAGAGATGTCTCGAGATTCTTTCCTGGACTCTCTCCTCCACAACCTGTCCCGTGCCTGTTCAGCAACGAGGCCAGCCTCATACAGGAGCTCATAGCGTTCCAATACCCGCTCTTCGTCCCAGGTTGCACCTCTGAGACCAAAAGCAATCTCGACTCTTTCCTGGCGGCTGCGGAGCATAGCAGGTTCACTGGTTTTCTTTACCCACCGAGCCAGGGCGGGAGCGATTTGCTCATCAATCATGGGTGGGTGGTTTGAGAGCCAGTGTTCCCAAGGGAGATAGTCATACCAGTCACGCCAGCTGGCTTCTGCTCGAACGGAGAGCTGCCCCTCTCTCACCAGGGCCAGATAGGGGACGGAAATGACCCGCGGTCCCCCTTGACGTTCCTCCGGGTCGCGATTGCGGTCCCCGAACGTGTACAGTTGTTCGACGTACCCCAGCTCGATTCCGGTTTGCTCCCGTACCCAGCCTCGCAGGCCCAGCTCGAGCGTACGGTCAGCAGCGGGATCGAGAGGACCAAAGGGAAGTGCATCGGGTTTTGACTCCATCAAAGAGTGGTCCAGGTGTTTCACGGTTAAGATCCGTGGTGTGTCATCCGTGACCGCCACGATCACCCCGTTGAGTTCAATGACAAGCGGAGTGGTCATCTCGATGATCAGTGGGTATTGAAAACCTCTTGATACTGTTGAACTTTATCCTGGACTGCCTTCGTTTCGGCTGGAGTGGGATTGAGAGGGTCGCCGGCCACTGGAAGGCTTCCAAACTTCATCAGGGCAGCCATGAGCAGCAACCTTGCCTTTACAGGCGTCAGATTGTTGCCTTCGATGGTCAAATTGGAAGGATTGGGCCGCACCATCGACCACTCATCGCCGCGGCTCACCCTCACCACCGGCATGCCGCTTAAAGAAGCGATTTCCAAGGCCTTCTCCAGGGGCTCGTGGACCGTTCCCCAGATACCTTCTGCCACAAAGCCGCTCAGTGGGCTATCCCTGAGATTCTTCTCCATTCGGGCTGGAACCTCGACCTCTTCATCAGCCAGTGCCATCGAATTATCTTTCATGTAGCGGTTGTATTTCACCATGGTGACCTTTGGAATCGCCTCTCCCAACAGGAACCCATCCTCGTCCTTGATCTGAACTTCGACGCTCCCTATTTGCCCGTCTACTCTGCTCACTCCCTGGACAGTAGAAGGAAGCCTGCTCAGGTTGATGGCTGATCTCCAGGTGTGCAAGTTGGTGGGTTGAAACCAGATGGTCACAGGAGGACCGATAGTACCCAGGATGCCCCCATGTCCGCCAGTGGCCCGGTAACCTCCCGGCCTGGCGTCCTCCTTCTCCACCTCACGAGCGGCAAAGATCTGCTGATCCTGCAGCAGGACTGCGCCAAGGTCGTCCTTTCCTTCTCCGTTTTCCCAGATCCGGGAGAGGATGTAATCGACAGAATCGATGATGTTGTGGTCGCCATCATTGCCGACACTGCCATGGGCACGTTGGGAAGCGTTGCCGGAAATGGGCAGCTCGGTGTCAATGAGCAGGTTCAGCCAGTAGGTGGTCTCTGCAACATTGAAACTGCCCTCCAGCCAGATCGCACCCGCATAAGCACCAGTGTTCAGGGCTCTTTGAACCGAATTGGTTGCTTTGGCGAGGTCCTCCATTCGTGGGTCCCTGCGATAAGGGGCATAGGGGAAAAAGTCTTCTCCCAGCGTTTCAGGTGGGATATCTCCTGAACCGACATCCGTTCGATCGGCGTGAGGCAGACCCTTGGTATAGCCTCCAGAAGTAACGGCACGATAGAAGTCAAAGCTGGCCCTGGAACTCAACAGATTGGCGGTTCCCTGGTCGCTTTTTCCTCCAATGCCACGGTCGATCTCCTCGAACAGCCGGGAGGCATCGGGGTAGAAGGTCTGCCGGCACTTCTCAAAGGGGGCATTGGGAAAAGCACAGGAGCTGTCCCACGCTGTGCCGTCAGCCTGCCGGGCCATATAGGGCAACAGATAGAGCCCGTCTTCGGGCCTGAGAGTGACCCGATAAACTGCTTTGTCCGCTGGATTTTGCCTGGTGGCGTGAAAGTCCCCCATGGAATCCACATAACCGTCAGGCGAACCGTAGAGTTCAGCCACATCCTTCTCTAAAGGATGGCCACTGAACTGCTCGATCAGCACGACCACTGGGGCTGCCAATCGCTGAGGAACCAGATGGTCGAAACGTGTTGGACTCCCATCAGAATTCGTCATAAGAGGGAGACCATGAGTGGCTCTCGCCTTGTTGCTGCTCACCAGGGCGACGCTGTTGTGGACTGTGGCCGTAGCTCCGAAAAAGACTGCAATTTTAGGCCTGGTCTGGGCTTGAGCGGTCGCGGGAGAGATGAAGCCCAGAATCATGGATACTGTCAGAAATGGGACAACTTTGTTTTTCAAGGTTGCTCCTCCTTTTCTATAACCCCTTAAGGCCAGGCGCCCAGGAGTTGGCGTAAGAGCACGAGTTGCCCCAGATGGTAGGCGTTATGCTCTGCAACCAGAAGGGCCTCTCTGAGAATCGTCTGCCCGGTGCCGTGGGGAATCGGGGTGTACAGATCAGTAGACGGATCAGCGACCAGATCCGCAACGGCCTGAAGGTCGGAATAGAAATTAGCCATGCTGTTTTTCCAAGCGCTCTCGTCAGGGGGTGACTCGCTGTCAGGCCAGTACCCCTCCGGATATTTGGGAGAAACATGTTCAGGGTCGCGGCTGAACTCGAGGATGTCCCACTGGGCGATCCGCATGTGCTCGAGAACTTGCCAGGGTGTGTGTGGGGCACCTTCCGGCTTTGTAGCCCGCAGCTCTTCCGGCAGGCTGTCCAGGACGGGCTCGAAGCCCACAGTGGCGTGATGGCCTGTGAGGAGGCTGGCCAGTTGCTCTCGAATGACTTTGTCTTCGCTCATACCATCACCGGTCCTGCAGGAATTCAGCGATCAGACCACCCACCTGCTCCGGTGCTTCAACTGGCGTCATATGCTTGAGTCCTGGCAGAACATGCAGCTGAGAGTTTTGAATGTTTTCATGCAGGTGTTCGGCCATGGCAGGGGGCGTGGCCGGATCATCGGCTCCGACAAGAATCAGGGTCGGACAGGTAATCCGCTGGAGTCCATCTCGTGCGTCGAAGTGGCCCAGGGCGCGACAGGCTGTTCCATAAGAGGCAACGTCGGTGGCAAGCAAGATGTCGACGATTTTTTGCACCTCCTGGGGGTTGGAGTGGAGGAAGTCGTCGCTGAACCAGCGATGCAGGTTGAAGAGGGGGACAGGCTCCATCCCCTCTACTTCCACTTTTTGGGCCCGCTTCTCCCAGGCAGGTATGGCGTCCTCGCCATACCAGGCGGTGGTGTCGGCCAGGATCAGGCGGTCCACCTTGTCGGGATAGGCCGAAGCATAGGCAATCGCTGTGTTCCCGCCCATGGAGAGGCCCGCGATCACTGCCTGATCTCCGCCCAGGTACTCTATCAGTCCACGTAAATCGTTCGCCAGATCTTCGACCGTCCAACTCGTCGCGAGCTTCTGTGAGCTGCCGTGTCCACGGGCGTCCCAAGTGAGGAGGCTACCGTATGGCTCGAGCATGGGCCGGATGGGGTCGAAAATCTCACCTCTCATGCCCAGTGAGTGACCGAAAGCGATCAACCGGCCTGAACCGGCCAGTTCATAGTTGAGAGTGACGCCTTTGACTCCAGCTTTCATTGATTATTCCTCCCTTGATTGTAGTTTCAAGCAGGTAGTGTGTCTATGCCAGTTTGTTCATCAGATCCACGTTCCCGCCCGAGAGAATGATACCCACCCGGCGGCCAGCCACATCGACTGCTTGCTCCAATAATACGGCCAGAGGCACCGCTGCAGACGGCTCCACCACGATCTTCATCCGCTCAAGGTTCAGCCACATCGCTTCCATGATGGCCTCCTCGCTGGTGAGTGCGATGCTATCCACCAGGTCTTTGATGATGGGGAAAGTCCTTTCGCCCAGACTCGTCCGCAGTCCATCGGCAATCGTATCGGCCCGCTCCAGCGGAATCAGTTTTCCCGCCTTCCAGGAGCGATAGGCATCGTCGGCTCCGGCGGGCTCGGCACCAATCACCTGGACATCGGGCTTGAGGCCTTTGGCGGCGATGAGAGTCCCACTCAACAGCCCGCCGCCGCCCGTGGGCGTCATGATGACGTCCAGGTCCGGCACCTCCTCGAGCAATTCCAATGCAGCAGTTCCGTATCCGGAGATGTTGCGATCATCATTAAAGGTGTGAATCAGATTGGCGCCGGTGCGCTGCTGGATCTCCGCGGCCATCGCTTCCCGAGCCGGCATCGTTGGCTCACAGAAGGTGATCTCTCCGCCGTAATTCTTGACAGCCTCTTTCTTGACCGCGGGTGCGTTGGAGGGCATGACGATATAGGCGGGAATACCTCGAGCGTGAGCCGCCAGCGCCAGGGCTGCGGCGTAGTTCCCGGAGGAATGGGTCAGCACTCCACGGGCCGCCTGGTCCTCATCCAGCAACAAAACGGCGTGGGATGCACCACGAAATTTGAAGGAGCCACTCTTCTGGAAATTCTCGCACTTGAAAAACAATCGGGCACCCACTCGCTGATCGATGGTGGTGCAAGTAAGGACGGGGGTGCGGTGAATGTACCCCTGGATGTGCTGGTGAGCCTGGCGGATGGTTTCGAGAGTGGGGCGTTCGTCCATGCTGTAGATGTGCTGGAAGGGGAGTTCGGGGACTGTCCCCGAACTCCTCTCCTTCCTTACAGCGCTTCGCTGACCAAGTCACCGACTTCGCTGGTAGTGTAACCCATCCGGCCGGCTGACATGCTTTCCATCTTGGGAGTGGTCTTGGCGATGGCTTCCTCGATTCGATTGCCGGCCGCCACAACGTTCGATGCATTCTTCTGGTCACCCACCAGGTTCAGCAGCATGCCCATCGCCGCGATGGCCGCGATAGGGTTGATGACATCTTGGCCGGTATACTTTGGGGCTGAGCCGCCCATAGGCTCAAACATGCTGCAACCGCCCGGATCGGGGTTGATATTGCCACCGGCCGCCACGCCCAGACCCCCTTGGATCATGGCACCCAGGTCTGTAATGATGTCACCAAACATGTTGGACACGACGATGGTGTCATAATATTCAGGATTCTTCACAAACCACATGCAGGCCGCATCGATGTGATTGTAGTCGCGTTTGATGTCCGGATAATCTGCGGCTCCGATCTCCTCAAAGGCACGGAACCAGAGATCCCCAGCAAAGGTGAGCACGTTGGTCTTGTGTACCAGCGTGAGTTGTTTGCGGTCGTTGCGTCGCCGGCAATGCTCAAAGGCCCATCGCAGGCACCGTTCCGCTCCGAAACGGGTGGTGATCATCTCCTGGGTAGCCACTTCCTGGGGCGTGTTCTTACGCAGGAATCCGCCTGCCCCGCAGTAAAGGTCCTCAGTGTTTTCACGAATCACTTCAAAGCGGATGTCCTCAGGACCTTTGTCCTGGAGCGGGCAACTGACGCCCGGATAGAGCTTGACCGGGCGCAGGTTGATGTATTGATCCAGCTGGAAACGGATCTCCAGCAGCATCCCCTTTTCTAAAATGCCCGGCGGTACCTCGGGGTGACCCACCGCGCCCAGGTAGATCACATCAAATTGTAGAAACTCATCGATCTGTTTTTCGGTAATGACCTCGCCCGTTTTCAGGTAGCGATCGCCGCCGTAGTCAAACTCGACGGTTTCGTACTTGAAGTTCTCCAGAGGCGCTACAGCGTTGAGCACTTTGCACGCTTCTCTGGTCACCTCCGGTCCGGTTCCGTCACCACCAATGACGGCTATCTTGAGTGTATCGACCATTAATCTTATTTTCTCCACTAAACGTTATGACAAAGGAGGGAAATGTAGCAAAACTTTGCCTCTCCGGCAAGTTGGGATCGATTGAGGTAAGATAGGTGGGCACTGGAGGAGGAAATGCTCAAACGGTTCATGCTCAGGATTCCGCTTCTGGCGGCGATTTTCAGAAAAGGACCATCTCCCCTCAACCACTGGCTGGGAGCCCTGGTGGTCATGACCCTGGGGATCGGGCTGATCGCCCCAAACTGGCTGGAAGCCCACCAACCCATACCCCAATCTCAAGATCAGAGCATCCCGGCAGAGGAGTTCTCTCGTATTATCCGGGCGTTCTCCGAGGAAGGGGGGTACTTCCTGTCAGACAACTTCGTCTCAAACGAGACTTCCTATCTGCATGTCCTGGGCAAGCTAGGGGAACTTGCAGCTACGGGAGAGGGAGCCTATATCGGAGTGGGTCCGGAACAGAACTTCACCTATATTGCCAAGGTCCAGCCGCAAATTGCTTTTATCGTCGACATCCGCCGCCAGGCCATGATCCAACAGCTCATGTACAAGGCACTCTTCCACTTGTCGGAGAATCGTGCCCAGTTCCTGTCGCGGCTCTTTAGCAAGCCTCTGTCGGGAGAGAGCGCTCCGGGAACTGACACCCTGCTGCCGGAACTTCTCCTGTACTTTGACCAGACACCTGGGGTGGAGGAGACCTTTCGAGAGAACCTGTCTGTTGTGGAAGAGACCATCCAGGAAGATTTCAAGTTTCCGTTGTCCTCGGACGACCGAAAGGCCCTGGAATACGTCTATACGGCCTTCTGGGAGGAGAATCTCAATATTCGCTTCTGGTTTGCGGGGAGATGGAGTTGGGGGCGCTTTCCCACAATGAGGGCAATTCTTCTGGAGAAGGATCTTCGAGGTCTGCGTGCCAACTTCCTGGCCAAGGAAGAAGACTACCGGTTCGTTCGAGAGCTTCACCTCCGCAATCGGATCATTCCCCTGGTGGGAGACTTCGCCGGGACCAAGACGTTTGCAGCTATCGGAGACTTCTTAAGAGAGAATGGACACTCCGTGTCGGTGTTCTATACATCCAACGTGGAGCAGTATCTCTTTCGCAGCGGAGTCTTTGGCGCATTTGTTGAAAACATCCGGAAGCTGCCGATTGGGGAGAAGAGCTTTTTCATACGTGCTTTTACGGGCATGGGTGGCTTGCATCCTGCCCGCGTTCCTGGTCATCGGCTAACCACTATTTTGCAGGAGATGACCGTATTCCTGGAAGACTACGATCAGAGGCTCTACTCCGACTATTGGGCCTTGGTCACCACCCACTTCATCGGCGGTAACTGACATGGGAGAAGCCCAGAACAGGACTGAAAGATCCACCCCCAGCGAAGTTGTCAAACCAGCCCATGCGGTGGCAAGGCAGGAGGTGAAGGCGGGAGTCGCAACCCAGACACAAGTGTTGATCGGGGAGGAGGATGGGGCACCCAACTTCTCCATGCGGCGTTTCATCATGGGCGAAGGCGGCGGTATGCCGCGCCACACCAACACTGTTGAGCACGAACAGTATGTTTTGGGTGGGAGGGCCCGGGTGGGTATCGGTGAAAAGGTCTATGAGGTGAAGGCCAGCGATGTCCTCTACATCCCGGCAGGTACCTCTCACTTCTATCAAGTGATTGAGGCACCCTTCGAATTTCTGTGTGTGGTCCCCAATACTCCCGATCGCCTGGAAATCCTCGACGATGAGTGCTAACCCCAGCTGAGGTCGTGATGCTTGAAGGGGATCGATCGAATGCGCTTGCCGGTGGCGGCGAAGATCGCGTTGGCCACGGCTGCTGGGGCCGCCGGCAGGGCGGCCTCGCCGATGCCGCCCCACTTGTCGCCGCCGCTGAGGGCAAAATGGGTCTCCACCTCCGGCATCTCACTCAGCTTCAGTAAGGGGTAGTTGTCAAAATTTCTCTGCATGATCGCCCCATCTTCAAGGGTGATCTCGCCGTACAAGGCCGCGCTCAGGCCGTATGCGATACAGCTTTCCACCTGATTCTCAATGATGAGCGGATTAATGACGTTGCCGCAGTCAAGGGCACAAACGATCTTGTCAACCCTGATCTCGCCCCGTCTGGAGACGGAGACTTCGGCCACTTCGGCGACGATGGTCCCGAAGCTGTCGCTGATGGCAAAGCCCTGGGCGGTGCCCTGGGGCAGAGACTTGCCCCAATTGGCTTTCTCCGCAACCGTGTCAAGCACCTTCAGCAAGTCGGGAGCCTGACTGAGCAGGGAGCGCCGGAACTCAACCGGGTCCTTGCCACTGGCATAGGCCACCTCGTCCATGAACGACTCCAGCATGAAGATGTTATGGTTGACTCCCGGAGCACGCCAGAAGGAGACCGGAATGTGCTTGTTCCGCATGATGAACTCAACCCGTTTGTTGGGGACGCTGTAGGGCATGTCGGCCAGGCCCCCAACGGCGATGCGGTCGATGCCGTTCCCCACCATCTCGGGGCGGAGCCAGTAGAAGATGGAATCGCTGGTGATCCGATTGAACCACGCCACAGGCATGCCGTCCGACCCCAGCCCGGCCTGGAATTTGGCCATCGGGCTGGGGTTGAAGTAATCGTTGTTCATGTCTTCCTCGCGTGTCCAGAGCAGATTGACCGGACGTCCTCCCAGTGTCTTGGCGATTTCTACGGCCTGCCGAACTTCGCCGCGCGACCCACGTCCTCCAAAGCCGCCGCCCAGAAAACAGTTGTGAACGTGCGCATTTTCCGGTGCCACGCCTGCTTGTCTGGCCGCATCCTGAAGCGCGCCCTCTGGAGACTGCGTTCCCAGCCAGACGTCGACCCGGTTGTCCTGGACCTGGGCCGTGCAGCCCAAAGGCTCCATGGTGGCATGGGCCTGGTGAGGGGCCGAATAGATCGCCTCCACCACCCTTGCGGCAGATTGCATGGCCATGGGGGCGTCGCCTTCCTCCAGCACCATGGCGCCTGTCTTCTCATTGAGCACCTGAAGGTCCCGTTGGGCGACATCCTTTGAGTTCACATCTGTGTGGGGGCCGTAATCCCACTCGATGGGCAGGAGCTCGAGAGCTGTCTTGGCTCGCCACCAGGTGTCTGCGACCACTGCCACCCCGCTTCTCAGGCCTCTCCCAGTGTCGTCGCCTGGAAATTCCACCACCGAATGCACGCCGGGACGGTTCTTGATGGCGTTGAAGTCGTAGCTCTGCACCTTGGCACCGACGATAGGGGAGGTCTTGGATGTGGCAAACAGCATGTTGGGCAGCCGGACGTCGGCACCGAACGTGGCGCTGCCGTCCACCTTCACGGGCGTGTCGAGCCGCGCTAGCGGTTGTCCCAGTAGGGTGAACTGCTCGGGCGTCTTGATGGTCGGTTCCTCAGCCAACTGGATGCCGGCAGCGGCGCTGGCCAGTTCGCCGTACTTGAGGGTTCGGTTCGTCTGTCGGTGAGTGACCACGCTGTCCTTGGCCGTGCACGACGCAGCAGGCACTCCCCATTGGTTGGCCGCCGCCTGGATGAGCCGCTCACGGGCGCTGGCACCCGCCTGCTGCAGGAATTCACGGGACCGGCGAACAGCACCACTGCCGTTGGTACTCATCCGCTGGTAGACTCCACCTTCCACGAGGCTCCGGTTGGCGGATGCGTATTCGGCCTTCACTTTGTTCCAGTCGCACTGGAGCTCCTCGGCTACGATCATGGGCATGGAGGTGAAAACGCCCTCACCCATCTCCGACTGTCCGACGCGGATGGTTACGGTGTCGTCCGGGGAGATGAGAAGCCAGGCGTTGACCTCTGCGCCTGCTCCATCTGTGGGCGGCGTCCACGGTTTGCCGGCTATCTTCAAGCCATCTATGTCGGTGGCCGCAGCCAAGGCCTGGTTGGCCCCTGGCAGGTAAAAGCCCACCACCATCCCGCCGCCCGCAGCGGCGCTGGTCACGATGAAACTTCTGCGATTTATTTCTTGCTTGAGTGTCATAATGGATACTCCCCCCTATGCCCGAGACAAACTCCCGGTGGCCAGTTGCGCCGCACGGTGGATAGCCCGGCGGATGCGCACGTACGTGCCGCAGCGACAGAGATTGGTGATCTCCCGATCGATATCAGCGTCGCTCGGGTTGGGATGGTTTTCGAGGAAGGCTGCGGCTGCCATGATCTGTCCTGACTGGCAGTAGCCGCACTGGGGAACGTCCTCTTCTGTCCAGGCCACCTGGACCGGATGGTCGCTGTCCTGGGACAGCCCCTCGATGGTTTTGATGTCCTTGCCGATCACGGTACTGGCCGGGGTCACACAGGACCGAATCGCCCGCCCGTTCACGTGCACCGTACAGGCGCCGCACTGGGCAATGCCGCAGCCGTACTTGGTGCCGGTCAAACCGATGGTGTCCCTGATCACCCAAAGAAGGGGTGTCTCGGGCTCGATGTCCACGGTATGAGACCGCCCGTTGATTCTGAGTTCGAAAGCCATGTTGAGTACCTCCTAATTGGGTGAAAAAAAGATCCGCGGCGTTCCCTGGAAACGGGTGCGCCGTCACAAATGACATGAAGGGAGAAATTGGCAACAAAACCACGCTGCGGGCTATACTACCATAGGCTTGTGGGGCAGTGCCAGGGAAGATCTCGTGCCATATTCTCTTGCCGGTGATTGATACGAAGACTTACAATCTCACATGATAGAAGATTATTCGATTTGAGGTCACAGTAATGCCAGCTTACCTCGAGCTTTCTCAGGGGGAAGAATGCCTGCAAGTACCCCTGCGGTCCGATAGTTGCCATCGGAAGGGATGCAGCCAACACTGTCCCTCTGGACGACCCGACCGTGTCGCGCAATCATGCCTTGATTCGCATGGTCGGTCGTGATCAGTATTACTTGATTGATGTGGGGAGTCGAAATGGCAGCTTCCTCAACGATCGGCGGGTCTCCACCCCTAAACTTCTGCAGTCCGGTGATGTGATCGCCATTGGCAGCTCATCCCTTGTTTTTCATCAGGACGAGATCTTGGAGCAGATCCTGCCGGATGAAGGGCTCAGCGGCGGCTCCACAGTCCTGCATGTCGCTTCCAGGGTGAGCCTCATCACCATTCTGGTGGCCGATATCCGTGGCTTCACCGAGCTGGCAGAGTCGATCTCCATTAGAGAGC
Organism: Acidobacteriota bacterium; assembly: GCA_963663035.1. Classification (GTDB taxonomy): domain Bacteria; phylum Acidobacteriota; class UBA6911; order RPQK01; family JADFOI01; genus JADFOI01. Next base: position 3,141,127 of record OY760074.1, on the reverse strand, counting down.
TGCGCGAGGTGATGTCCCAATGGATTGAGATGGTAGAGAAGGCTGTGGAGAAAAGGAATGGAAGAGTAGACAAATTCATCGGCGACGCCGTAATGGCTGTCTGGGACGATGAGGGAGATCCCGCTGAGCATGTTTTCCAAAGCCTGCGAACCTCCTGTGGAATTCACCAGCTGACCCGAAATCTGGGGGAAAAGTACCCGCAGCTCAACAAGGAACTACGGGTGGGAGTGGGCATCAACTCAGGCGAAGCTGCTATTGGAATCGGTGCAGACAACACTGCCCTGGGCGACGCCGTGAACCTGGCTTTCCGGTTGGAGGGCACAACCAAAGAGTGGAATTGCGACGTGGTCATCAGTGAAAGCTCTTTCTGCTACTTGTCTGGGAAGAGCTTGAAAGGGCGGGAGGAAGTGGTGACTGTGCGCGGAAAGTCCATCCCTACCAAAGTCCAGGCTTTGACTTTTGATGAGGTTCAGGAGTATCTCGAGCAGGGCGATACGCTTGCGCCGTAGAAAATAATCCCAGCTAGAGTTCAACAGAAATTACGGGACCAGAGGTCGATCTCGAGTCCCGGGATGGCCTGGAATTTCTGGGCTCGGATCGAAGTGACATTGTTCTGGTTCTGCAGGATCCCCTCCACCAACAAAAAAGGCTCGCTGAGCAGGAGCGTCAAATGCGGAGGTTCAAATCAGCGGTTCAGGCCCAAAGGTTTCTCTCGGTGCACGGTGCAATCCACAACCTGTTCTGCGTTGGCCGACACCACGTGAAGGCCATCCATTATCGACTGCTCCGAGGCCGAGCCTTCAACACCTGGAATGAGATAACATGTGTCGCATAGCGAATGGCGCTCAAGGGCCTAGTCTGCGATTCGCGCATTAACTTGACAGTGCCAATTGTCCCACAGCTTCGTCGAGCGCGCAGTTTTGTTATTTACACCGCCAAGACCGTTGGTGTATAGTCCTCTGAGAAACCTACTGGGGAAGGGGCAGGATGCTGAGAGGAAAGTTGCTAGTGAGCGGCATCGGAGTCGCGGTTGTCGTCCTTGCGGTGAGCGTCGGCGGTCGCCCTCGGGCCGGCGGCGAGAACGAAGTCAGGGCATTCCCTCTCAAGGCAGTTCAGCTCATGACGAGCGGAGGCGCGCGCCTGCAAGACCTCTCGGGCGCGGCACCAGCCAATTCTCCTTCACCGCCCGCGTCGGACTACAGCACATTTGTCCAGCGGAACTGTATCCTCTGTCACAATGCACGGCTGCGCACGGCGGACCTGTCATTCGATCGGCTGGAGCTCGATGACATCAGCGTCCATCGGGAGACATGGGAGAAGGTCGTAGCAAAGCTGCGGGCGGGGCTGATGCCCCCGCCAGCGAGGCCGCGACCGGACGCGGCGGCACTAGCGTCGTTCGTCGCCTACCTTGAGACCGAGTTGGATCGTGCTGCCGTGGCCGAACCTGATCCTGGTCGGCCGGTTCCCCGTCGTCTCAACGGGACGGAGTACGCCAACGCGATACGCGACCTGCTTGCGGTCGAGATCGCGGTCGATGAACTTCTGCCGGGCGACGAGTTGCAGTACGGGTTCGATAATATCGGTGCGGCGCTTTCGGTAACGCCGGTGGCGATGGAAAAATATCTGTCGGCCGCCCATCTTATCAGTGAATTAGCCGTGGGACCCATAGGAGAGGATATTCCCCCCTCTGCATCTTCGGTGACGGTTCATCCATACCTCCTGCAAGAGGGCCGCATGAGCGAGGATCTACCTTTCGGCTCGCGCGGTGGCGTGGCAATTCCACACTACTTCCCGGCCGATGGTGAGTACACAGTCAAGGTGACCCTCCAAAGAAATGAGCGGGGTTATGTTCGCGGGCTCCTTGAACCCCATTATCTGGACATTCGACTGGATGGACGCAGAATCGAACTCTTCACGATCGGTGGCGGCCCCAAAATGGCAACGCCCGGGGCACCCTTTGTACGCGCAGGTGTCCTCGGAGATGAGGAGAGTGAGCTCTACCAGCTTCACGAGGTGGACGTCAACCTTGCGGCACGATTTTCCGCAAAGGCCGGTCAGGGGCTGCTGGCCATTACCTTCCAAAACGAAAATCTCGTTCCTGAATACCCGGTATTCAGACCACGTAACGAGACAATATTAGACAGGATCCAGTGGAGAGGGGGGAATCCTGCTATCGAACAGGTCGAGATCCGGGGCCCCGACCGCGTAACAGCCGTAGGAGATACGCCGAGCCGTCAGAAAGTCTTCGTGTGCCAGCCCGCTGGCATCCGCGACGAAGAGCCATGCGCGAGGAGGATTCTGTCTACACTCGCACGTCGTGCCTATCGGCGCCCAGTGACGGACGAGGGCATTCGATTGCTGCTCGACGTTTACAGGGTCGGCCGAGAGGAAGCGGGCTTTAAGGCAGGAATTCGGGCAGCGCTTGCACGGATGCTCGTTGGCCCGGAGTTCCTGTTTCGGGTGGAACACGAGCCCGCGACTGCGCCGCCAGGGGGGATCTACCGTATCAGCGACCTGGAACTGGCCTCTCGGCTGTCGTTCTTCCTGTGGAGCAGTATACCGGACGATGAACTGCTGGATGTGGCCGAAAGCGGCAGACTCAGGGACCCGGCTGAACTGGAAAAGCAGGTCAGGCGCTTGCTCGCCGATCCCCGTGCCGCGAGAGCATTGTCGGCCAATTTTGGCGCCCAATGGCTGCATTTGCGTAATCTGAGCGCCTCGCAGCCCGACGTAGTGTTGTTTCCTGAGTTTGATGAAAACCTGCGCGAAGCAATGAGGCAGGAGACGGAGTTCTTCCTCGAAAGTATGGTGCGCGAGGATCAAAGCATCCTGAGATTGCTCGACGCGAACTATACGTTCCTGAATGACCGTCTCGCACGACATTATGGTATTCCGAACGTGTACGGCAACCATCTTCGGCGCGTGCCACTCAGTCCGGAGTTCGACGCACGTCGCGGCCTGCTGGGTCAAAGTGCTCTCCTGACGGTGACTTCGTATGCGAATCGAACATCCGTGGTCTTGCGCGGCCACTGGGTGCTGGACAAGTTTCTGAACGCGCCTCCACCTCCCCCGCCGCCTAACGTGCCGCCCTTGGAGAAGACTGGAGAAATCGGAGAACTGCCGTTGCGCGAATTGCTCGAGATGCATCGTGCGAATCCCGCCTGTATGGGCTGTCATGCACCGATGGACCCGTTGGGTTTTGCGCTTGAAAACTTCGACGCGATCGGACGGTGGCGAACCGTCGACGCTGGTGTGACGATCGATGCCTCGGCGGTTCTTCCGGACGGTACCGCCTTTGAGGGCCCGGCCGGACTTCGCAGTCTGTTACTGCGTGAACCCGAACGGTTTGCCGCCACTGTCACGGAAAGACTGCTGACCTATGCCCTCGGGCGAGGATTGACCTACAAGGACGCGCCCACCGTTCGAGAGATCACCCGACAAGCCGCACAAGATGACTACCGATGGTCGTCCCTGATTCTGGCGGTCGTCAAGAGCGTGCCCTTCCAGATGACAAAGGTGGATCGGGTAGGAACTGCTGCGGACTAACCGTAGGAGTTAACCGTAAAGGAGATGTGCAACATGTTGAATTTTGGTAAGTCAGTCCCCCGGCGCACCTTCCTGCGAGGTGCAGGCATAACGATGGCTTTGCCCCTGCTGGATGCAATGATTCCAGCATTCGCTCAGGGGAGTGCGGCCCAGCCGGTTAAGCGGTTGTCCATTGTGTACCTTCCAAACGGGAGAATCATGGATCGATGGACGCCCACGACGGTCGGCACGGGCTTCGAGTTGCCTCCTCTTCTCGAGCCGCTCGCCCCGTTTCGTGATCGATTCGCCATCCTGAGCGGCTTGTCGCAGGAACCTGCACGAGTGTTGCCTGGGCAGCCAGTGGGAGTGCACGAGCGGCCCCTCGGTGCATACCTGACCGGTGTGCGGCCGCGCTGGACTGCTGGTACGGATTTCCAGAATGGAATCTCCCTGGATCAGATCGTTGCGAATGAGTTCAGGAAGTACACACAATTAGGATCCCTCGAAGTCACCCTGGATCCGGCCGGGATCATAGGCGCGTGTGAGCGGGGGTGGAGTTGCGCCTATATCAACACGCTGTCCTGGCAAAGCCCAACAACGCCCCTGCCGATGGAGCACAATCCGCGCAAGGTGTTCGAGCGTTTGTTTGGTGATCTGCAGAGCACGGATTCGCGTGAGCAGAGCGCGAGGTTTCGAATGAATCGGAGTATTCTCGATTCGGTCAGCGAGGCGATGGCTGCCCTCGTGCGGCAGCTGGGTCCGAGTGATCGGACGAAGCTCTCCGAATACACCCATGCCATTCGTGACATCGAGCGTCGCATCGAAATGGCCGAAAAGCAGGGACCGTGGGACTTGCCATCGGTAGAGCGGCCCACCGGAACGCCTCCCACGTATCAAGAACACGCCAAGTTGACGGCCGACTTGCTCGTTCTGGCTTTCCAGGCCGATATCACCCGGGTAAATACCTTCATGATGGGCCGTGAAAAGACCAATCGGGCCTTCCCGGAGATAGGGGTCTCCGACGCTCATCACGCGATAACGCATCACGGTGGCGACCAGGAGAAGATCGAGAAGGTGGTCAAGATCGAAACCCTGCAGTCCCAGATGTTCGCGTACTATTTAGACAGGCTGCAGTCGACGCCCGATGGTGACGGTTCCCTGTTGGATAACTCGATCGTGACATGTGGCAGCGCCATCTCCGATGGCAATAGCCATGACTTTCAGAACCTTCCGGTGCTGGTGTTTGGCGCCGGTGCCGGACAGATCAAGGGTGGCCGGCATCTGAAGTATCCGATCGAGACGCCGGTCACGAATCTCTATTTGACCCTGCTGGAGAAGATGGGGCTTCCTATGGAGGAATTCGGTGACAGCACAGGACAGCTTAATCTTCTCTCGGTATAGATTCGCGTCAGGGCGTGGGGCGGCTCGAGTCGGGTTCATGCGCCGTCTGTGGAGGTTCACAATGAACGCGAGAACGACAGTTCGAATAGGAGGCTGGATTGTCTCTGCAGTCCTGTTGGCCAGCGTCCCTGCGTCGGCGGAGGATCTTGGGCTGATACAGGTCGTTAAAAACCTGGCCGGTACTGAAGTGGTGCGCGCTCTCATAGAACAGGGCGCGAATGTCGATACCACGCAAGGTGATGGAACCACCGCATTGGCTTGGGCCGCTCACTGGACCGATCTGGAGACGGCTGACCTGCTGGTTCGCGCCGGCGCCAACCCGAACCTGGCCAACGACTATGGCGTCACGCCTCTCACGCTGGCTTGTCAGAATCGGAGTGCGGCCATGGTGGCGACTTTCCTGAAGGCGGGCGCCGATCCGAACGTGGTCCAATGGACCGGAGAGACACCACTCATCACATGCGCCCGCACGGGCGATGTCCAGGCGGTCAAGTTGCTGCTGTCAGCGGGGGCGGATGTCGATGTGACAGAGGAGCGGCAGCGGCATACCGCGCTGATGCGGGCGGTGGCAGGGAAGCACTCTCCGGTTGTGCAGGCGCTGATTGAGGCAGGAGCGGATGTCAACGCACGTTCCAAGGATGGGTTCACCGCGTTGATGTTTTCCGCTCAGGAGGGGGATCTGGAGTCGGCTCGGATCTTGCTTGGGGCGGGCGTGGATGTGAATGAAGTGACGGCCAGAGGACCTGATGCGCGCCGGGACCTGACCGGCGGTCCCTGTGTGAACAATTACGGCAATAACCGAGGATGGCCCGGGGAGGGTCCATTTTGTTTTGTCCCAGACGCCAATCCCAGCGCCTTGGTGATGGCAACCGCGAACGGGCATCAAGCGCTTGCGCTGTTCCTGCTGGATAAAGGCGCGGATCCGAACTCGACGGATGCATACGGCTGGACGGCCCTGCATCATGCCGTGCCCGAGGGCTGGGTAGCCATTGGTAAAACTCTTACAGGAGGGCATCACAAACCTCGACCCGAACGGCGGCCGAACATGCCGGAATTGGTCGAGGCGCTCCTCTCGCATGGAGCCAATCCGAACGCCCGAATCACTGGACACTTCTCGCCTCTTTCGCAGTTTACGAATCAAACGTCGAATAACAGCCCCATCGGAGGCACGCCGTTCGCTCTCGCCGCTGCTGCCGCCGATGTGCGTATCATGCGCGCCCTGTTGGACGCAGGCGCCGACCCACATCTGAAGTTGGAGCTCGATGGGACGCCGCCGCTGATGCTGGCAGCGGGAGCAAAGCGGCTTGCGGATGGCGTTCCGCGGGAAGACCTTCATGGTAGCAAGGAGGCGGAGGACGCGAATAGCTTGGAGGCCGTGAAACTTCTCGTGGGGCTGGGAGCCGATCTCGCTGAGCGGGATTCGGATGGTCGAACAGCACTGCACGCTGCCGTCAATATTCGCGCGCAAGAAATCGTTCGATTCCTGGCGGAGAATGGTTCGGACCTGGATGCGGCGGACCGCCGGGGAGTGACGCCCTATCAGGTCGCCGAACGGCTGGCGCCCGCGAACAATAAATACGAGGACACCATGGCCCTGCTCGTCAAGTTGGGCGCGACAATTCCCGACCACCAGGAGGGTTCCAACAGTGAGCGTCAGTAACGTGCCGCTAGTCCTATGAGCGACATGTTGACGTTCGGCAACGAGCCCACGATACGGGGGAGGCGATTCTTGAGATCCCGCTACACGGCCGGGATCTTACCGGTCTAACTTAGTACGTGGTCTTGTCAGTGGGGGCAGGTCAATCTGAGAGGGCGCTAGAGGATCACCGACCTGAATCAGCTCGAATCCGTCGTTGGCCCGGAGACGGTGGAAAAGATCCACTCGCTCATTTCATTCGATTAGACCGGATCAGCAGCAAGCCGGTCGCGACGGACGCACCCCGGTGCTTCAGCCGGTCAGGTTCCTACGAAGCCTGGTCCAGCGCGGCTTCCCTGCCGGCAATCCGACCGAAGACGACCACTCTGGGAAGACCGTGTAGCGCGAAACCGCCCGCCGATTCGCCGGCGCAGTAGAGGCCGGGTATGCCCTCGCTGTGAATGTCCACCACCCGGCATCTGGGATCGATTCGAAGGCCTGTGCATGAATCGTGAAGAATCGGCGTCGCCCAGGCGGCATAGAAGGGAGGTGTCTGGATCTTGTGCAGGAGGACCGGTCTCCCGAAGTCCGGGTCCCTGCCCAGATCGACGTAGGAATTGTATTTCCTGATCGTTTCATCGAGGACGGCGGGAGGAACCGGCTGCAATTGATAGGGGTTGGAAATACGCTGGGCCAGTTCCCCGATCGTGTCGGCGCGGAAGAAAAAACCATTTGGATCCACGTGCGGGGGCCTGGGGTTCCAGCGCTCCCGTTTCACCGCCTCAGAGTCGAAGATGGCCCATATGGGCCCCCCCCCGTTGGCCTTCTGGCCGCTCCTGCCCAGACTTCCGTTGGTTCCCAGGCAAGCGTCGACGAAGGCACGGGAGCCGTCCAGCTCATCCCAGAATCTCAGGCCCACCTGGTTGATGAAAACCACATCCTGATAGTCCCTTACCGAAAGACCTGAGGCCCCTGCCTGCTGGAACATCGGGCTCTTGGGATTCCACTTCAGGTTCCCGTAACCGTACCGACACCCAATGTGCTCTGGCTTGGTAACCGGGCGACTGCTGGCCGTCTGGTTCGCCGTGGCCCACAACGCGGCACCGATTTCCATGGCCATGATCTCGCCGTCACCCGTTTGCTTGGTCCAGGGTTCGCCTGCAACCTGATACTCCTCGGTCAGTCTTGGGTCGAACATTCTTCGGAGGTCCACGTTACTCGTGTGCCCGCCGGTGGCCAGGATGACCCCTCTTCTGGCCTGAATGTTCACCTCCGCGTCCTCGAATCGCGCCGAGATTCCGGTGACCCTTCCCCGGGATCCGCCCTGTCTGAGAAGCCGGATCGCTTTGTGTAGCAGAAGGAACCTCACGCCCTTTCGCCTGGCGCTGGCCTCCAGGTGTCTGACGAGACCCGAGCCGGGCCTCCCGTTGATGGTTTCGTTCAGATCGTTGGAAAAGGGCCGGGTTTTGGCCGATCTGGGAGCGCTCATGCGGCCGCTGCGCTGGGGCTCATCGTCATAGAAACGGACGCCGTTTTCGATCAGAAATTCATGGGTCGGCGCGTTCTCCTCGGACCAAACGCGAATGAGCTCGCGGTCCGCGTACCTGCCGTAGTCGTAAGTGTGGTCGGTATGATCCAGGTAGAGCTGATCGGCGGAATCCTCGATCCCGTATTTCTTTTGCCGGCTGGTTCCTCCCCCCAGGGCGAGATTGCCGCCGCTGACCATGCCGTGACCGCCTATGGAGTAGTTTTCCTCGATCACGACGACTGACGCTCCCTGGTCGCGGGCCATGATGGCCGCGGGGAGCCCCGAGGCGCCCGCGCCCACTACCACGACGTCCGCCGAGTGCTGCCAGTCGGCTTGAGCCGCGGAAGCGGTCGATGTTCGGCTCGAAGCGACGACGGTCAACGCCGTCACACCGGCACCCGCCGCCGTACCCTGTTTGATGAAATCTCTTCTGCTGAGATCCCGACGTTCCCTATCCATGGTCGCCCTCCATGTCGTTGATCTCGATGGCCAGCAAGTCGCGAACGGAGATGTAAGGGAGAATAAGATGTAAGGGAGGTTCTGTCAAGAGGTGTGTAAAAAGCATCAGGCAGCTTTCTCCTCCGACACCTTGTTGGCGGCCACTCCATTGACGTACGTGACTCCTCGATAAACGTCCTGTATCAGATGAGGAGACTTTAAGCGATGGAACCGTTGCTGCGACCAGGAGCTACTCGCCGAAGGTCCTGAGCGATGAGGAGCTCGAGATGATCTACGAGTTCCTGCAGTCCATCCCTCCGACGCCGGACCCCTCCGAGATACCTTTGCTCGCAGGGAAATGACCGTGGGTCGCCGGGTTTCCTGGAATCTGGAGACGATCAGAGAGTCTTGAGGTAGGCGATCAGGTTCTCAAGCTCTTCATAAGAGAGAGTGACGGGGGCCATCATGCTGCTGCCGTTGATGATCTGATCGCGGATCAGTTCCACCCTGTGCTCCTCGTGCTCGGTGCCGTCCGCCAGGGTATGGGGGGGCTCTCGAACAGGCCCTTCAAACCTGGTCCTACAATGGTTTCCTCTGACTCGGGATCATGGCAGGTCTGGCAGTAGTTTGCGAAAACCTCCTTCCCCGCGGTGGCATTTCCTGCGGCTTCTTCCTCGGTCCGACGTTGGCTAAGAAGAGGGGGAAGGCCAGCACGATCAGGAAGAAAATGTAACTGAGCTTGAACCATCTTTAGCGGGCCGTCCAGCAGTTTGGTGGTCATAGCGGCTGTTGGGCTAGCTCCTCCCGCCGCAGGCTGTCAATGAGTTCCTTGACTTGTCGCACTCAACAGTGCTTGAATCTACACCATTATCGAGGTGTCGACCCCTACATGATGACCCCTTTGAATCCTCATCCCATACGGATTCGGATGGCTTCTAGTCCCATAGAGGCAAGGAGGACCCAATGAAGATTCTGTGCGGCGCGCTGGCACTTGCAGCCTGCCTTATCGTCATGGTGTTTACCATCGTACCCGCTGCGGCCACACCGGAATATCTGGCTCGTTTCGCCGCCGATCCCTTGAGTTCTCCCCAGTTCAGAAACAGCTGCGATACGTGCCACGTCAGCGCAGCCGGCGGCGGGGCGCGCAATGAGTTTGGAGAAGCCTTTGCGGCTGCCGGCTACAGGATTACCGCCGATATGAGAGCGCAGTTCTCGGAGCGTTTTGAGTATCCAATCCAAACAATAGATGACGCTACTGAGATTCACTACGCCGACCCGGACGGCAGAACCGTCTTCATCAAGACAGGGGATGTCCTCACGTTGGTCGATCCTGCTCATCCACCAGGCGATAAAGCCGCGGCCGGGACGAATAAGTCTGCGGCCGGAGCAGGGAACGACGCGCGTCCTCAGGGCATCGATTGGGTGGCGCTGCTGCCGGAGGGAGAGGGGCGCGAGGTCACAAGTGTCGCCTGCATGAGCTGCCACAATCTGAAGTACATCGTGGGTGAGCGCCGCGCAGATCAGGCGGGTTGGGAGACCACAATCGAAAGGATGATCTACGCCCAGATCGCGTATATCACGGAAGAGGAGGTTCCGATCATCGCTCGCTACCTCGCCGAACACTTCGGCCCGGATGTCCCCACAGTCGAGATTCCTCTGAAGGTCAACTCGGCTGCCAGGGAGGAATTGCTGATGCTCCCAGGAATTTCAGAGGAGGGCGCCGACAGACTTCTTGACTTGAGACAGCGAGCGAGAATTGACGACCTGAGTGAGGTTGCGGCTGCCGTTGGAGAAGAAGCGGCGGACAGGATCCGTACACTGATCTCTTTTGACTAGGCCGCAATGGTCTGCCCCCTTCAGCCCACAAAAAGGGCTCGCTGAGCAGCAGCAATCGATTCTGCTCCAGCAAGTCTGGGTAGATCACAATGCTTGCAATGTCTGCTGCAAATAGCACCTACTTTCTCAATTGCAAGTCAGGGAGGTGTCTTCGGACTGCTCGCGCTAGGGAGTCGTCCGCAGTAACGAAAATAGCTCCGAATGACTCGGCCAAAGACAAGTACGTGGCGTCGTAGGCTGAGAAATTGTCTCGTAATTGGAGCACTCTCTCTAGCAAGTTGAGGTGTCCGTGACGAATCAAGGGCAAGTCAAGGTAGTCTTCCAACGCCTCAGTGGCACGCTTCTCGGAGAGACGTTTGGCGAGCAAAGCTCTACGCAGTGCCGAGCAAACTTCGACATCACATAGGGTGGGACCGTGTAAATCACAATCGGATGCTGTGACAAGACCCTCAATTGAAGTGGATCTGGGTGTCTGTAAGAGGTATTCCACTAATGCCGAGGCATCCAGCACGACAAGCCTCAGGATGCAACTCGCTTTCTTCGTTCTTCCCGAATCAAGGTGGAGGCGCTGACGTCCAATTTCACTCTAGGGCGTCGGCTGATTCGGTCAAACACTTCCGAGGCTGGTGGGCGAGTGACTTCACGCTCGAGTATCTGTTGAACGTAGTCCGTCAGCGCTTGACCCCGCTGTTTCGCTCGTCTCCTCAGTTCCCTGTGGAGCCGGTCGGGTATGTTTCGAACTTGTAGCATCTTGGCCATGCACCTAGCATGGAACATGTGGGGCACATGTGCAAGCGTAAGTCATGGATTACCCTGTAATGGTAGAAGAGATCCGCTCGAATGAAGGACTCATCCAGCGGCTGAAGCCATGGATCGCAAGATGCTCTAGCCGGGATTATGCATAGGTTCTCTTCTTGAAGTTTGAAGCGTCGAAAGCGACGCTTCACTTCTCCTGCTGAGCCATTGATCTCTTGATCCTGGCCCTAAGCCACCCCGGAACCAACAGCTTGAGCCAGGGGATGGCACGGATCTTCCAGGGGATGTAAACAGCACTGGAACCCTCCTGCATTGCTCGAACAATTCTTGTGCTGCATTCTTCCAGACTGACTGCTTCATCGGTGTGGCGAAGCCTGGAGGCGCCTAGTGGAGCTCCAGCCGCTCCCAGGGCATTAGTCCTCAGCTTGGTTCCGCTGACCCAGCCGGGCATTACCGTCAGGAACCGGATCTGGCCTCCCATCTCGAATTCCAAAGCCTCCAGAAATCCTCTCAGGGCGTGTTTTGTGGCCGAGTAGCCCGTGTGCTTGGAGATGCCGATCAAGGCCTGGGCGGAGGAGATGGTGACAACGGTTCCGCAAACCTCTTTGAGGTAGGGAAGAGCGGGATGGATACAGTGCACCACCCCCATATAGTTCACATCCATGAGCCGTCTGAAGATGCTTAGATCAGTGACCTGATCGAAGCGGACCCACATGCCCAGCCCGGCATTCAAAACTAAATAGTCCAGCCTCTTGAAACGTTCTATTGTCCTGGTAATCAACGTGCGGCATTGTGACTCATCTGTCACGTCGGTCGGATGCACCAGAACGGATGCTCCCCGGTCTCCGATTTGGCGAGCCAGCTCTTCCAAGGCGTTCCCGTCCCGGGCCGCCAAAACAAGATTCATCTCCTGTCGGGCCAGATCCAGCGCCATCTGCCTTCCCAGACCAGAAGAGGCTCCCGTAATAATGGCTGTTTTGTCCTTCAGAACGATTTTGGAACACTCCGGCGAATGGGTTGTGTAACCCGCAATCCTACCAACTCTCCACTCATTCTGCGAAAACGTTGTTGCGGATACCAAAAATATTCTGTGGATCGGCGCAGTTCTTGATCTTCTTGAGCAAATCAATGCTCGAAAGGGACAGCGCCTGCTTCATGAAATCCTTGCGGAGTTTTCCCACGCCATGGTGATGAGAGATCGACCCGCCGTTCTCAATGATGCTTTCCCGCAGAGAGTGCTCGATGGTACTGAAAATCTTTTCCGGAAGGTCGACTCCCCTGGTGTAAATTCCATACATGAAGTAAATGCAAACGCCTGTGTGGTAAACCTGGGTGATCCGGTAGGAAAGATAAGGCTTCCCGGGCAAACTGAAGGCCTGGTGCTGGGCGACTGCTTTAGCTCTCACCGCTTGGCAGACCTCAGAAATCTTGCTCCAGGGGACGGAGGTCTCGAAAGTCTCCCCCATCACGTGAAAGTCGGCCAGAAAATCTCGGATGTAGGCGATGGCGAAGGTAAGCAGATAGCCTCTTCGCCCATTTTCAGAGCCGGTAGGCAATCCCTGGAACTCCTTCGCTAGAGCGTAAGTATTGCGCTCCTGGAACTCGACTTCCACTCGAGAGCCTTCCATCACTATGGTCGCGGCGACCATCTCATCCGGCTCAAATCCCCGAACTCTCAGTACATAAAACTTCTTGAGTCGCTCCAGGAATGCCTTGAAGCCGGCCGGCCTCGGTTTGAGGGCCTGCCCGAAACGAAGTTGGGTGTTGTCTACCAGACGAATACTGGCGGGAACAAAGCCACTATGGGACAGTCGATAAAGGAATTGAGTGCCGAGATCGAAATTGGGGAAAATCAGGGAGCCGTATTTCTTGACCTCCGGAGTCGGATGGATCTTGAGTGCTGCCTTGGTAATAATTCCCAGATTCCCTTCGCTGCCGAAGAAGAGGTTCTGGGGCTGGATCCCCATAGAAGTCCGCGGCAGCGCCTCGGCCTGCTCCAGTATGCCTTCCGGGGTAATCATGGTGATCTCTTCCACCAAGCCCTCAATATTTCCGTATCGATTCTTCTTCATTCCGCTGGCATTGGTGGCAATCCACCCTCCCACGGTCGAAAGCTCGAGACTGTCAGGCTCATGGCCTGACGTGAAGCCGGCTTTTTCCAGTTCCCGTTCAAGCTGGAGGCCAGTGATGCCCGCCTGGACGCCAGCCCGCAGATTATCCTTGTCGATCCACTCGATCTTGTTCATCCGCTTCATATCCACGCAGACAATCATCCGCTTTTCGCTTTCGGGGAGCTTGAGCGCACAGCTGACACTAGTGCCTCCCCCGAAGGGAACCAGGCAGACATCGTGTTCTTTCGCCAGCTGGATGATCTTGTGTGCATCCTCTTGGGACTCGCAGTGGAAAACCATGTCCGCCACTCGCTGGATCCGGGTATAGACAACCGGAAACACTTCATCGGCGGAGCTCTGCCCGTGGCTGTGGATCAGGCGCTCCCGATCATCCGTAGTGTACTGGCTGGATGGGAACGCCTGTTCCACTGACTGGCAGAAAGCTTCATTTCGGCTGGGGGCCTGAACGGGCTTGTCTCGAACTTCTTCTTTGCGGTCGGTCAGATCCAGCCGGACCCCGAGAACGCCCTCTACATAGGGCAGAAAGTCGTACATCCGATAACCGCATAGATCGTAGCGGGCGCCGGTTAAGGTGACAGATCCATCGTCATTGAGAATAAAGCGCGTGTCAGCAAAGCCCCAGCGATGTCCCCAGGGCTGCTCGTCCATCGTCTGGGTGTTTTGGCGATCCTCATCCACGGCTCATTGTCCTTCAGTAGTACAGAAAGTGGGAGCGCCTGTTTGAAGCTGACTGGAAACGCTGATGGAAAGCCCTCAAGTTCTTGAGTCTAAAAGGCTAATAGCTCTGGCGGAGAGGGGGGGATTCGAACCCCCGGTGCCAGTTACCCAGCACAACTGCTTAGCAGGCAGCCCTGTTCAACCACTCCAGCACCTCTCCGGCCGGCAACGGATCAGAAAGTGATCCGAATGGCGCCTGTATTGTAGAAAATGCGGGGTCCCTGGTCAAACCAAGGAACTAGGGAAGCTTCACTTCAAGCTCCCTGCTCAAGTTAAAGCTGAGCTTGTGCTCTGGTTCAAGCTCAACTTCCTCACCCGTGCTCGTGAGCACTTGTGCTGTTCCAGCCCCACCCCCAACAGCGGCCCCAACAGCGGCCCCTTTTTTACCGCCGATAATTCCACCAACTAACGCCCCCACACCGGCAGCACCTCCAATCACTGTGGCGTCGCGCCCCTTGGTGCCTTCGGCTTGAATTGTAATGGCGCTGGTGCCAACTGGATAGATATCTTGACCCAGGTGTATTTCCGTCAGGGTGAGGGTCATCTCCGCAAGGCCCTCAACCCGCCCAGAGCCTTTTACGGCCAAGAGCGTGCCATAGATTTTACTTCCTTCCGGAAAGACGATCTTTCCATCCACTACCAAATCCTCGTCCAGCAAAGCAACTACTGCGTCGCCATTCTGATTGGTTTTGGTGCTCAGCGGCTCTGGCAGGCGGACTTCCAGAACCGTTCCCTCCGGGACAATGGCAGTTGCGGGCTGGGGAGGGGCAGCAGGAGCAACCGCTGGGTCGGCGCCGGCTTCAAGTTGGGTCTCTGGAACTATCGAGGGAGTTGTTGCTTCACTTTCGAGTTGATCTGCAGGCGGGCTTCCTGCCTGTTGCTGGGCCCCCTCTTGGGTTTCCTGCACGCCGCAGGCAAAGAGACCGCTCAACAGAATGGTTGAAAGGATAAACAAGCTTTTGGGCATTAGCATTCTCCTCTTTTCTATTCACAGGGCAGAGATGTTCTGTGCTGAGACAAGCCTCAAACAAACTACCACCTTAATTATGACAGATTTGCCAACTCTACGATGGCCGTGCGGACTTCTGTGGCAATTTGTCGATAGCGCTCATCGGCGACTGTTCGTGTGCCCTTTGAAAGATTGGCTTCCACCCGGATGGTCGGGCCAAAGAACACCTTTACTTTTCTGCGCTGGGGGAAAGCCTTTCCGGTAGGCATCGCCTCATAGGTCCCTCCGATATAGGCGGGTACAACCGGCACGCCCAACTCCAGTGCGATTAAACCAACGCCGGGTTTAAATTCCTGGATCTGACCCGTCCGCGAGCGGGTTCCCTCGGGGAAGATCAACACAGATTCACCAGCAGACAGAATGGATTTCACCATCCGTATACCGGCCAGAGATGTTTCTTCCCGTTCAACAGGCACTAGATTTAGGAAAGTGCTGAAGAGCCAACTCTTGAAGGG
This sequence comes from Acidobacteriota bacterium, assembly GCA_963663035.1. GTDB lineage: Bacteria > Acidobacteriota > UBA6911 > RPQK01 > JADFOI01 > JADFOI01. The sequence continues at coordinate 3,125,694 of OY760074.1, read as the reverse complement.
GGTGTTGAAAAAATAATCCCTGGCCCCCAAGACATGTAATTTCCGTGCCTCCTTGACGCCTGCCGCAATGATGACAGCTGAAATCATCGCTCCGGCATCCAGGTGGCTAGCGTGATTGGCTGCAATGATGAAAGGGCCACCCTGGGGGAAGTCTTTCTGGTTGTGTAGTTCCAATTGAAAATATGTCTTGTAAAGCACTCTAAGAATCCACTGGCAACTACTCAGCAATCTCCGATCAACTGCCGAGCGCCTGGTGTAAGGCCGAGCCGAGCGAATCTTGGGCCGCTTTGTCGGCTTGCTTCCATGTCGCGGCTTCCTGACCGAAACCTGGGAGCGGATTTCCTCTAGAAGCTGCCCCACAGTCTCCAGGGCTGGCGCTGCTTGATCAGAGATGGTGACTCCGAGCTGATGTTCGACAAACAAAAGGAATTGGATTGTCATCAAGGAATCTAGCCCCAGATCTGAATAAAGGTGGCTATCCGCTTTGATTTCCAGAGTTGGAACACCGGAGATCCGAGAGAGTTCTCTCAAAAGCTCATCTTCTCGATCCTCTTCCTTGTGCACTTCTGGGGGAGAGTCCTGGCTGGGTCGATCGCGCTCATGCTGGAGATCCTCCAGGAGTTTACCCCGAACTGTCTCCCTGCAAACCTTCCCTGACTCGCTCCGTGGTAAGGGCTCAAGCCACACATGGATGTGTTGGAGTCGGTGATAGCTCGGCAACTCCTTTCCTATCTTCTGAATTTCCTGTTGAACCTCCTTCTTCACCTCGGCCGCTTCGCGCTGGCCTTGCCCTCCTCCATCGGGAATCACAACGGCATGGATATCCTCTGTGAGGCCACTCTTGATCCCCAAAACGCAAATCTCTTTGACGGTGGGAAGGCTTCGGTAGATTGCTTCCAGGTCAGCAGGGTAGACATTCTTGCCAGCCCCCGTGACAATGACGTCCTTGATTCGTCCGGTGACGTACAGATACCCATCGGCATCCATCCATCCGAGGTCGCCGGTATGAAACCAGCCCTCTCTCATCACGAACTCCGTGGCTGCAGGATTGTTGTAGTAACCCTCCATTAAGCTGGGACTCCGCGCTACAATCTCGCCAATTCCCTCCTTATCCGGACGAAAGACTCTGAGTTCCACACCGGGAAGAGGCTTTCCCGCGGATCCTTTCCTGCTGTGCCCTAAAGGGTTGACGGTGAGAACGGGGGCCGTTTCGGTTAAGCCATAACCCTCGTAAATCGGCATTCCAAGCACCTTGAAGTCTTGGTAGAGCTTTTCCCCCAACGCAGACCCACCGCTCACGAAAAGTCTGATCTGCCCCCCAAATTCCTGGTGCACGCGGCCGAAAAGTTGGCGGCCAATGTTCTTTCCGAATTTCCGCTCCACCGACAGGCTCACCTGTTTCGAGGTGGCGAGAAGGTTTGATTTAAAAGCTGATTTAGGAGTTCTCAGAATGCGCCGCTCTATATCATCTCGAATCAAAGCATACAGAGTAGGGACTCCCAGCATGCAAGTTGTTCCCGTCTTTTGCATCGATTCAAGAATGACCTTCGGCTTGAGTGAATCGACGTAGGTCACTGTGGCTCCACCATAGATCGCCATCAGGAATCCACAAGTGAATTCAAGGGCGTGGGACAGGGGAAGAACGGAAAGTAGCTGGTCGCTTGGTTCGATTGGTAAGTGGTGATTGACCCCCAGGAAGTTGTTGATGAAGTTGCGATGGCTGTGCGCCACTCCTTTTGGGTCTACCGCGGTGCTGTTTGTGAAGATGATCGAAGCCGGATCGCCAGGCTTCACTTCGATCTTTTCCGTAACCTCCCTCTTCTGGGAAGACAATCGAGTGCTGCGTGGAAATTCCTTCGCTTTAAAAGGTGTGCATCGATTATCAAGGTTCAATAATTGAACCGGGGAATCCTGACGCTCGTTTTCTTCTAAGCCTTCCGGGGCAAGCCTCTCAAGGCAGTCCTCGGATGCCAACAATGCCCGTGCCTGGGTAAACCGTGCGGCCGCCCAGACTTCTTTGTGCCACGTCTGGGCATCCAGCGGTACAACCACCAAACCCACTGAGGTTGCTCCCAGATAAGCGATTCCCCACTCTGGCTTGTTCTCCGAATAGAGGACAACGCGGTCCCCTTTTCGAAGTCCCATCCCTAAAAAAGCTTGCCCGATCTCCTGAGAGATGGATTGAAGCTCTTTATAGGTAAATCGCTGCCAGTGACCTTGGCGCTTCATTTGAATCGCGGTCTTGTTTGGAAATCTCTCTGTAGTGTTGTCAACAAGCGCATTGATTGTCAGTGCATCGGAGGAAGTGGTTGCGTCCAGCGGGGTTGGGGAGTCATCCAGCTTAAGTACGTGTTTTTTTACACCCGGAATGTGAACGTTTTGAATGTAGTGGCGCCAGTTTAAGCGTTCAATATTGAAGTTGAGAAGCTCTTTTTCCTCTTCATTTAAGGCATCGAACAGCTGCAGCGTGTTTTGCACTTCGAAGCTGCAGGCCAAATTAAGATAGGGCCGGTAGATCTCTCCATAGTAGTACAGCTTCTCGTAGGTAGCCTTAGCGGTAGAGATCTTCCGCTTCACTTTGTCTGTTGTGTTGAAAGAAGGCAGCCTTGCTAGTGTGAGCTCAGCTGTCTGTAAGGGCATCGTTTTCAACTTGTGCTGTAGCCGGAAAGCGCTCTGTTTGGGAAACTTTAGTGGTTTGATGCGGATTGGGTTGCCCCGTTTGTCCAATAGTGGGTTTTTTTGAAAATACTGGTAGACAAGCCTGTGGAGCTCACCTAGTGTAACCGGGTTTTTTGCGCCCGTCGCGACGTGATACACCTTCATCCCGCCACCTTCAATGGCCGGCGGAATCGTGGCCAGCAGGGCATTCACGACCATATCAACCGGCACTAGGTCAAGGATGACATCCGCGTCAAGGGGTAGCGACCGGAGGCGGCCCTTCCCAATTGCCACAATGAGAGGGTCGGCCATTCGTAATCCGTCCAGCCAGCCAGGAGTGGGCTCTGAGAAGCTGCTCTCAATAACTGAGGGGCGAATGATGACGGTAGGGATTCCATTCCGTCTCTTAACCACCATCTGCTCGCCCATGGCCTTGGTGTAGGTGTATGTATCGTTCCATCCTCGGTGGCGCGCCCACTTCATGCCCTCTTCGGTCAAACGGCCCTGTACCCATTTCTTGCGCAGGATTTCCCATTTCTCTGCACGAGGCACTCGTTTACCGCCTCTTCGAGGCTTGCGGGGTTCTTTCAGAAGCACTTTTTTGAGTTTCGGCTCGTGAGAGGCTAATTTAACCTGTTCAATCATTTTATGGATATATTTAATTTCCTGATCCACATCACTGAACTTCCCTGGTGGGTGTGGTTGTGCTGCTTCTGCTCCCGAAGCTGAGTGGTAAATCGTCTCAGGGACGAAGTTTTCGGCAACACCGCTGACATAGGCAGTAGAGACGTGAACCAACATTGCTCCCTTACAAGAACTTGTAAAGGTGGCAATGCGGCCAGCGCTCAAAACGTTGGCTTTAAGAGCTTCATCCAATGGCGCATCGAATGAGACCGCTGCAGCGCTGTTGATGACAATATCAACCTCCTCTTCGAGTCGACTCCTGAGGGCGCTGTCCAACCCTAACCCAGGTTCGGAAATATCCCCTGAAACCGCAACTAACTTTTCTTGGAGAAACCCTTTGAGTTGGTCCTGGTACTTATAGCGCAGGCGTTCAAAAATGTTGGATTGGAATAATTCCTTCGCTAACCTCTCCTCGGCCGTCATGACCTGACCAGCAAGTTGCCGCTTGGGCCGAATGAGAAGATAGATTCGCTTAACACCGGGTGCAACTCTCAGGATCTTCTCCACCAGCGGTTGACCTAAAAACCCAGTAGCCCCGGTGATAAAGATTACTTTTTGCTCCAAAGCCTCTGTTATTCTATTCATGCTTTCTACAAACTTTTGGGTAGTCTGAACGTAGAGTTTACTCCCTTTGTGTTGTTCACTGCAGTTCCAAGGAAGTATAGCGAGGAGGGGTATCATCGGGCCAGAAGAAAAGCGTCTCGGGAGTGGTATACTCCAACCCGGGAGGTACTTCCTGTCTGGTGATGGGCCTGGTCTTCAAAACCAGCCGAGCCGCAATGAGAATTGGGGTTGGTGGGTTCGATTCCCATGTGCCTCCGCCAGTTCCATTGGTAACTCCTAGTAAATAAATTTAGTTTAATCTTAGTAGTCGTATTAGGTGCTGTGGATTCTGTTGAAAACCCAGCAAAGCAATGTAGAGTAAAGCATCGTGCTTGTTGGTGGTGCTGTGGATAAAGAGTAGGTATTGCACAGCCTTCAGGGAAAAGGAAAAAGGCGAGGAAGGATTTAGGGGATCCACAAGGCTTGTCCAATGAGAAGTGTGTAAGGGTTTGATAAGGAAAGAGGATAGAATGGTTTGGGTTGTCGAAGGATCTGTGGAGGGCGGGGTAGAGTAAGGGGATGACGGAAAAGACGGTTGTAGCAATCCAAGGGGAGCGGGGGTCCTATAGCGAGGAGGCGGCAATGCGGCTTCTCGGAAAGAACGCAGAACTTCGCTGTTGTGAGCGCTTTGAAGATGTCTTCCAACTGACCGCAAACCAGGAAACACAGTATTGTTTAATCCCCATCGAAAACTCTCTCGCCGGGTCTATTCACAAAAACTACGACTTGCTACTACGGCACCATCTCAGGATTGCCAAGGAGATTAATCTCCAAATCAACCACAACCTGATTGTTATGGCCGGCACGACTTTTGAGGAAGTCACCACGGTGCTTTCTCATCCGGTAGCACTTGATCAATGCGATACCTTCTTTGAGCAGTTTCCCAACCTTATTAAGCGTAGCGCCTATGATACGTCGGGGAGTGTTAAGCGAATTGTGGAACAGAACTTGCGGGACTGTGCGGCCATTGCCGGAAAACAAGCCGCTGAATACTATGGCGGCGAAGTTGTGATGACTGATATCCAAGACGACAAGGAAAACTTCACCCGCTTTTTCCTTCTCTCGTCAGAAGTTAAAGCAGGGAAAAAAACAGATAAAACCTCGGTTGCTTTCAGCTTCAGGAACACCCCTGGAGCCCTTTTTAAGTGCATGAGCGTTTTTGCCTTGCGCGACATTGATCTGACCAAGATTGAGTCTCGGCCCATCCGGGGGCGCCCCTGGGAGTACCTCTTTTATCTAGACTTTTTAGGTAATACCAAAGAGGATAACATCAGAAAGGCACTGGCCCATTTACAGGAACTCACCGAGTTCCTGGAAGTTCTTGGGTGTTATCCGCGCGACAGTAGTCAGCAACGAAAGGGTATGTAGTGAGCGAGATCGGAGTTGAACCGGGGGGGCAAAGTTGGTACCATCACCGCTCCCTGCAAGAGGAAAATTGAGGTCATGAAACGGACATTTCAACCGAGGAACAGACGTCGCCGCAAGAAACACGGATTTCGTGAGCGAATGCGGCAGCACGCAGGCCGAGTCGTGTTAAGAAGGAGGCGCGCGAAAGGGCGAAAGAGGTTGACGGTGAGTGGGTGAATCCGGGTGTGGATTTCCCAAAGAGGAACGCCTTCGAAAAAGGAGGGAATTCCTGGGTGTTTATAAACGGGGCGATAAGGTTCAGGCAACCTATTTTGTTTTCTATTTATTGGAGAACAGGTTGCCCTATAACCGGCTGGGGATTACGGTTTCCCGAAAGATTGGCAGAGCAGTAGTCCGAAATCGAATCAAGCGCCACCTGCGCGAAATCTTCAGAGCGAACAAGCAAGCCATCACCCCCCACTGCGATTTGGTAGTAAACGCAAAACGGGCCGCTGCTAACGTTTACACTCAGCAAATCCAAGAAGATTTTCTAAAAGCGATTGGGCGCTGGAGGCGCAAAGGATAGAGCCTCAGGAGGAGAAGCAAGGTTAGTGAAAATTCTGGCATTGGGGCTAATCAGGATCTACCAGAGGGGCATTGCACCCATTCTGCCGCGTGCCTGTCGATTCACCCCTTCCTGTTCTGAATACATGTATCAGGCAATCCACAAGTTGGGAAGCTGGCAAGGCACCTATCTCGGAGTAAAGAGAATACTTCGCTGCCATCCCTGGAATCCGGGGGGATTCGACCCGGTTCCCTGAGAGCGAGCGCAACCTCATGGCCATCCAAGATCTTCCCGAAATGGATATGGAAAAGCGGCTCCTGCTGGCCATGGTTTTATCTATGGCGGTGCTGTTTCTGTTTTTGTATCGCCAACCACCCCAACCACCCCAACCACCCCCAGCAGAGCAAGCCATTGAAATCGAGGAGCCGGGCCCATCAGATAGCGGCCAGGAGTTGCCGCTGCCTGAAGCAGCGGAGGTAGAGCCTACTCGCGTGGCCCACCAGCTCTTCGAGATAGAGAATGAGGACCTTCTGCTGCGCTGGAGTAATGGCGGTGGAGTTTTGCTGAGCGCTCTACTCAAAAACTACCGCGCAGCTGAAGGGAATCCCCTGGAACTGATTCCTCAACAATTACCTGAGTCCCAAAGACAGACGTTTGGGATCCGGGTGGGGGATTCAGGACTGGACCAGCGGTTGAAAGAGGCCGTATATGAAGTGGGCGGGGTTAGCGGGACCAGGGTACGGGCTCCTGCTGAGATCACGCTGCATTACCAGGATTCTGTGATCGAAGTGAATCGGAAAATCCGCCTCCCTGAGACGGGCTATCTGGTGGAGATGGAAACAGAGGTCCGCGCACAAGGGCGCTCTATTCCCTTTTCTGTCCTTTTAGGACCCGGAATCGGCGAAGGCGCCTCCAGCGGCCAGGGGGACTTCGCGCTGCCTCAAGCCGCATATTTTCTGGATGGAGCGGTAGAGCGCCACAGCGTGGACGATGTAGAAGAGGAACCGATACGGTTTAACACGGGCACCCGCTGGGTGGCGCTGGACAGCAAGTTTTTCACCTATCTCCTTCTCAATCCTGGAGGCATCCTGGGAGGGAGAATTCTACGGAGTGAAGCGCCGGGAGCGCCTGACGGCGAGGAGATAGACGGCCCCTTATTGCTGGCCGAGGTGGAGATGGAAGAGGGGGCACTCTACAGCGCCCTCCTGAGCCCAAAAGCCTACCCGGTCCTGGAAGCCGTAGACCCCACACTTGGCCAGCTGATTGACTATGGTTGGTTTGCCTTCCTGGTTCGACCGCTGTTGTTTAGCTTGAATTTTATCTACCAGTACCTTCACAACTACGGCTTCGCGATCATTCTCCTGACGTTCGGCATTAATCTGGTGCTTTTCCCGGTGCGCTACAAGCAGATGGCCTCCATGAAGAAAATGTCGGAGCTCCAACCTCAAATGAAGTCCATTCAGGACAGGTACAAGAGGATGAAGAGCACCGATCCGCGCAAGCAAAAGATGAATGAAGAAGTGATGGCCCTTTACAAAACACACGGGGTCAACCCTTTGGGGGGCTGCCTGCCGCTGGTGATTCAGATGCCCTTTCTCTTTGCTTTCTATAGAATGTTGTACTCTTCTATCGAGTTGCGGGGCGCTCCCTTCATCGGTTGGATCCAGGATCTCTCCCAGCACGACCCCTACTATGTAACTCCGATTTTAATGGGAATAAGCATGGTTGTTCAGCAGAAGATGACTCCAGCAGCTGGCGACCCCACCCAACGCAAGATGATGATGATGCTTCCCGTCGTCTTTACCTTTTTCTTCCTGAGTTTTTCCAGCGGCCTGGTCCTCTATTTTCTGTTCAGCAATCTCTTTGGTATGATGTTTCAGTTTTCGTTCCAAAGGTGGCAAGACCTTGCGCAAGAGGTCCCCGCCAAGAAATCCACCAAGAAAAAATGATGGACTTGGACAAAGAGAAGTTGACGAAAGAAGTGGGCCAGTTTCTGGATGGCTTACTCAAGGGGACTGGCCTTGATCTGGAGTTTGACTGCCAGCCAGACGGGCAGGTGGTCACGGTTTGGCTCTCTGGCAACGATGCCTCTATGGTGGTGAGCAATAATGGGCGCCTGTTATATGCGATCAACCATCTGCTCAACCGTGCCTTCTATGAGAGATCACCGCAACAGTGCAATTTCGTGGTCGAGTGCAATGAATATCGAGCGACCCGAGAAGCGGAGCTTGAAGAGCTGGCTGGCACGATAGCGGAAAGAGTCAAGGTTTCGGGCGATCTTCTCCCACTGGACCCCATGCCTGCCAGTGAGCGCCGTGTCATCCATCTGGCATTAGCCGAGGAGCCAGGTGTCAGGACCGAGAGCGAAGACACCGGCATTCAACGCCGCGTTGTGATCTTTCCAGCCAGCTAGCTGTTTTGTTGCCGTGACATTCAGTGGAGACAAAACGATTGTCGCCATTGCGACCCCTCCTGGCCAAGGCGCCATAACGCTTGTGCGCCTGAGTGGCTTGCAAGCCAGGGAATTTGCCTGCCAGCGGTTTCGCGCCGCCGGCCAGACAGATTGGATTGCCAGAAGGCCCCTCCTGGGCCGCTTCCTGGATTGCCACGGAAACCCACTGGATCAAGTCTTGCTCACCTTTTTCCCTGGCCCCGCCTCTTATACTGGAGAGGACCTGGTCGAGATCTCGTGTCACGGTAGCCCAGTGGTAGCTCAGCAGGTGGTTGAGGGCTTGGTGGAATTGGGCGCTCTCCTGGCTGAGCCGGGAGAATTCACCTGGCGAGCGTTTCTGAATGGCAAGATGGACTTGGCTCAAGCCGAAGCGGTTCGAGGCTTGATAGAAAGCCAAACGGCGTTTCAGGCCAAGGTCGCGGCTGAGCAATTGGAGGGAAAGGTTTCTCAAGCCCTCAAGCCCATCAAGGCTGAAATTGTGCGGATTTTGTGTCAGATGGAGACAGCGCTGGAGTTTGTCGAGGATGAGGTCGAGTTGCAGGGACGCGGGGAGCTCCTGGAAGGGTTGCAAATAGCCGATCGGCAACTGGAGCAGCTGGAAGAAAGCTTCTCCTTAGGAAGACTTGTCCAGGAGGGAATTACGGTCTCCATCACAGGCAAGCCAAATGCAGGCAAGTCAAGTCTTTTCAATGCTTTAGTGCTAGATGACAGGGTGATTGTAACAGATGTCCCCGGTACCACGCGCGATGCCGTGACGGAGACCATTGATCTGGAAGGAATCCCGGTCCGCCTGGTGGACACGGCCGGTATCCGGGAGGTCAAAGATGCCCTGGAAAAGTTGGGAGTCCAGAAGTCGTTGGAGTACCTGCGTCAAGCCGAGGTAGTCCTGTTTGTGCTGGATCAGACGACCCCCTTTGGCGAGGAGGACTTCCGAGTTTGGGAGCTGATCCGGGAGCACCGCTGTGTTTTGGTGATCAACAAGGAGGACCTGGCTGGCTGCCTGCAGATTCCCCCGGAGGTGGAAGCAGCCTGTGTGGCCGCCGTTCGAGTCTCTGCGCTGAAGGGAACCCATCTTCATGAACTCAAGAGCTCCCTTTTGAGCGCCGTAACTCGGGAACACAGAATCGAACAGGAAGGGGTCATGATCACGAACATTCGACACAAGCTCTGTATTGAGGCCGCCCGCAAATCCCTGCAGGCGGGCATCGAATCTTATGGCCGGGGAATGAGCGAAGAATTTCCTCTCTATGATTTCCGGAAGGCCCTGGAATCACTGGGACAAATCACTGGGGAAACTACGGCCGAAGAAATCCTCGAGGAGATCTTCTCCACCTTTTGCATTGGCAAGTGATCCCTACATTCATCCTGGCTGGCAGGACCAGAGGTCCTGGTAGAGTCGTTCCAGGTCGTCCGGGGAGTGAAAGTGGAGGACAACCTGGCCGCGCTGGCCACGGCAGCGAATTTCCACGCGGGTTTTCCAGCGCTCTTCGAGTTTCTGTTCGGCCGCACGGATGTTGACGTCCTTGATGGGAGTACGGGATTGGGGAGGGCTCAGGTATCGCTGCGCTCGGCGCTCCGCTTGTCGCACCGAAAGTCCGCGAGTGACGATTTGCTGGGCCAAGAGGAGTTGCTCCTTTGTGGGAAGGGGGATGAGGGCTCGAGCGTGGCCCATGGAGAGCTCGTCATTCATCACCGCCTCTTGGATGGAGCTGGGGAGACGCAGTAAGCGCAAGCTGTTGGTGACAGCTGTGCGACTGCGACCGACACGGCTGGCAATTTCGTCGTGGGTGAGAGCAAACTGCTCTGCCAGGAGTTGGTAGGCTTGTCCTTCCTCTATGGGGCTGAGCTCGTCACGCTGGATGTTCTCGACCAGGGCCAGCTCTAGCATCTTTTCATCCGATACGTGTTGCACGATGGCTGGAATGCGGTCCAGGCCGATTTTTTGAGCGGCTCGCCAGCGGCGTTCTCCCACCACAATCTCGTAACCCCCACCACTCTTGCGAACCACGATCGGTTGTAAGACTCCGTTTTCTTTGATGGAAGTCGCCAGCTTTTCGAGTTTTCCCGGCTCGAACCTCAGGCGGGGTTGAAGGGGATTGGGTTGGATCCGGTCCAGGTCCAGCTCAATCAGCGCCGTGCTGCTCACCGGGGTTGGAGGGAGGAGGACATCGAGACCTTTTCCAAGTGCTTGGCGTTTCATGAGGTGACTCCGATGGAATGGGTTGGATAGGGAACCTTTCCCTCGAGGGATGCCATCTTTGCGAGGATCTCTCGTGCCAGCTGCAGGTAACTGTCCGCTCCCTTGGAGCGTACAGCGTACAGCAAGATCGGTTTGCCGAAGCTGGGAGATTCCGCCAGGCGGACATTGCGAGGAATGATAATCCGAAAAACCTGGTCTCCCAGATGGCCGCGTACGCTTTGGCGGATTTGAGCGGAGAGGTTGAGTCGCTCATCGTACATTGTGAGCAGCACACCTTCGATGCGCAGTTTCGGATTCAGGCTCTGCTGAACCCGGCCCAGGGTGTCCATGAGATCGGAAAGTCCTTCCAAGGCAAAGTACTCACACTGGATCGGGATGAGCAGTGAGTCAGCTGCGACCAGGGCATTCACGGTGAGAATCCCCAGAGTGGGCGGACAATCGATGAGGATGAAATCGTAGCGCTCGCGCAGGGGTTCCAGGGCCAGATCCAGGCGAAACTCTCGCCTTTTGACCTCTAGCAGCTCGAGGGTTGCCCCGGTGAGCTCTCGATTTGCCGGCAGAAGATCAAGAGAGTCCAGGTCAGTACTGCAAATTGCCGAGAGCGGGTCGGCGCCCTCCGTCAGGACATGGTAGGCTGAGGTCTGAAGACTGTTTTTGTCCATTCCCAGGCCGGAGGTGCAATTTCCCTGCGGATCCAGGTCGACAATCAGGACACGCAGATCCGCTGCAGCCAGAGAGGCCCCAAGATTAATAGCCGTAGTGGTCTTTCCGACACCACCCTTCTGGTTAGCGATTGCGATTGTTCGCGAAAAGGCCATCGGGGCGTAAGATAGCATGCGCCGCCGACGTTTCACGTGAAACATCGCACCCGGAAGAGACCAGAAGCTTTTTCATTTCGGTGGCGGGTGTTCAGGAAGGTCAAGATCAAGGCCGCACAAGCCCCATCCGCCCGAAGGGTGGGGACGGGACGGGCCCATTTCTTTGTTGCTTCTCCTCGCCGGTGTCCCTGACATCGACTCGTCGTCGCGCCTCGACCTGGGCTCCGTCGCGCTCCCAACAAACGCTATCGTATTTATCAAAGTGAGTACTATGCTACGTCGAGGATCGAAGGGCGCGGAGAACGAAGAGCTTGGCCTTCCCGGACACCCGCTTTAGGGCAGATGGATGCTCAGGATGGATATTGCGGCAGGAGTGATGCCGGGAACTCTGGAGGCTTGACCCAGGGTATCCGGCTTGACCTGAGCGAGGCGCTCCACGACCTCGCGCGAAAGCCCGGCGACCCCTTCGTATTTGAAGTCGGAAGGAATAGGGCGGCTTTCAAGTGACTGTAAGCGCTTGACGTCGCGCATCTGTTGGAGGATGTAGCCTTCATATTTGATGTGTGTTTCAACGACGTGGCTTTCTTCTCGGCTCAATTCCAACCCGCTCTCCGCCAAGACCCCGCTCAGATCCTCGATCTGGACTTCAGGCCGCTTCAGAATCTGCTCGAGTGGGACTCCTGCCTCCAACCCGAACTTTCGATGGAGCCTCTCAAAGAATGGCTGGTCTCTTTTTAAGCGATTGTTTCTAAAGAGGTTAGATGCACGATCAATTCGGGCCCATTTTCCTTGAAAGCGCTGGTAGGTGTCCTTAGGAACCAGGCCCAGGCGGAAACCATGCGGCATCAGCCGCCGATCCGCATTATCGATCCGAAGCAGAAGCCGATACTCCGCACGCGATGTGAACATTCGGTAGGGTTCATCGACGCCGTGGGTGACCAAGTCATCGAGTAAAATGCCGATATAGGACTGCGAGCGGCCCAACACGAGCGGCTCCCGGCGGGAAACCTTTAAGGCGGCGTTTATGCCGGCGATGAGGCCTTGAGCGGCCGCTTCCTCGTACCCTGTCGTGCCGTTAATCTGGCCTGCCAGGAAAAGTCCATCCACCTGTTTGGCTTCCAGTGTGGCATGCAGTTGGCTGGGCTGGACAAAGTCGTACTCTACGGCGTAGCCGGGACGGACGATCACGGCCTGTTGAAGGCCTTGGATCTGATCGAGCATGGCACGCTGCACATCCAAGGGCATGCTCGTGGAGAGACCATTAATGTATATGGTGTTGGAGCTGAGGCTTTCCGGCTCCAGGAAAAGTTGGTGTTGGCTTCGATCAGAGAACTTGACAATCTTGTCCTCGATTGAGGGGCAGTAGCGTGGCCCAATGCCTACAATTTCTCCGCCATAGAGAGGACTTCGGTGCAGATTGTCGCGGATAACTTTGTGAACCCGCTCGTTGGTATAGGTGATCCAGCAGTTCACCTGTGGCTGGGCAACGTCCTTACTGCTGAACGAGAAAAAGGTGGGCAGTTTATCCCCGGCCTGAGGTTCCAGAGAGGAAAAGTCGACGCTGTCACGTTCCACGCGGGGAGGGGTGCCGGTTTTCAAGCGGCCCATCTGAAAGCCAATGCTCAGAATCGACTCGGCGAGCTGAAGGGAGGATTTTTCTCCCGACCGGCCAGCCACAAACTTGTGGCCGCCCATGTGGCACAGACCGTTTAGAAAGGTTCCTGTGGTGAGAATGAGGGCGCTGCAGTTGATGCGCTGCCCCTGAGCGGTCTCGATTGCAACCACCCGATTCTTTTCGCGAACAATGGCCGCTACTTCGAGTTGCTCAAGGGTCAGACCGGTCTGTTCGCGAAGAAGCCCCTGCATCTCCTTTCGGTAGAGTTCCTTATCGCATTGCGCGCGCGGGGCCTGGACGGCCGGACCTCGACTGCGGTTGAGGAGGCGAAACTGGATAGCAGTGCGGTCGGCAACCTGAGCCATGACACCGCCCAAGGCGTCGATCTCCCGGACCAGATGCCCTTTGGCAATGCCTCCGATTGAGGGATTGCAAGACATCTGCGCAATCATTTTCAGATTGAGGGTGAACAGGCCTGTCTTGGCTCCCATGCGCGCCGCCGCTACGGCAGCCTCACAGCCTGCGTGCCCCCCGCCAATGACGATCACGTCGTAATGGGTCTGTGTCACGGTTAATGATTATACGACAACTGACAGCTGACAAAAGACTGCATAATCCCGGCTAAGGAGCGAGTGGGGTTTCAGGTTGGGATGGTTCAAGTATAATGAGTGGATGCTGTTCCGCAGAAAGAAGCGTTTGACAGAGCTGGTTGACTGTGCCGGCTGAGCCTCCAAACTGGCACCGGAGGTGTTGCAGAGAGCTCTAGCTGAGATCAACGTTTTTAAAGATTCCAATGTGCTGGTAGGCTTTGAGAAAGCCGACGACGCCGGAGTCTACCGTCTGGATGACCAGAATGCACTTGTCCAGACCGTGGATTTTTTCACGCCCGTTGTCGATGACCCGTTCCTCTACGGCCAAATTGCGGCCGCCAACTCGCTGAGCGATGTCTATGCCATGGGGGGAATCCCCCGCTTTGCGCTTTCCATCGTGTGTTTCCCCAGCGACAAACTGGAGGCGGAAGTTCTGCATGAAATCTTGCGTGGAGGCAGTGAGAAGATGAATGAGGCCCAGGTTGCGGTCATTGGAGGGCATTCTGTTAAAGATCCGGAAATCAAATTTGGTTACTGCGTGTCAGGCTTGGTCAATCCACAGAAAATCTACAGCAACAGTGCCGCCCAGCCCGGTGACGCCCTGTTGCTGACCAAACCGCTGGGAACGGGGATTATTACCTCCGGAATCAAGTTTGAAAAAACTTCTGATGAGATCGCCCAGGAGGCAATTGAGTGGATGCTGAAATTGAATGCCAAAGCCCGCGACCGAATGGAGAACTTCCCCATTCACTCTGTCACCGATGTCACAGGCTATGGTCTTATCGGCCATGCGTATGAGATGGCCCAGGGAAGCGGGATGACACTGATCTTCAGTGCAGACGAGGTCCCCGTGATGAGGGGAACTGAAAAGCTGGCGAAGCAGGGGATGCTTCCCGGGGGCATTGAGTCGAATCGTCGTTATGTCGGCCAGTCAGTTGTCTGGAACGGCGTTTCCTCGCTTCGTCAGCAGATCATGTTGGACCCTCAGACTTCGGGGGGGCTGCTCATCAGCCTGCCTGAAGAGGAGGCAAAGCAATTAGCCGAGGAGCTCCGAGCGGAAGGGTTCTTGGGGCAGCAGGTCGGACGTGTTTCCCATTTCAAGGAAACACACATCCGGGTGGAGCCATGAGTCCCTACCTGCGGGTCTTTCTTTTCCCCTGCCTAGGATTGAGTTCCTGGGATCTACTCGGTGGCGATCTTGAGAGACTTGAGGAACTTCTGGTCGTGGGTGCTCAGCTTGAGGCGGACCGCTGGCTGTTTTGGGGGTGAGGAGGACTCCTCTCTGCGGTTGAAACCGATGGTAGCTTCAACAATTAAGAAGACATCGTAACCAACTTCGCGGATCGACTCGATGGCTGCATTGATGGGGGGCGATTCGGTGAGGGCCTGATTGATGGCCTTTTCCAGTTTCTTCCGATGGCCTTTGAGTTCCTCAGCCTGCATTTGAATCAGGTGCCTTCGCTCTGCTAATATCCGAATTCATCCTTAAATTCATGATATCAAACTCCGACCTGATGTAAAGTGGAAATCAGCTCCCAAGGCCGAGGGTCCCCATCCAAACAGACGAAGAGCCGCACGAAGATCGCCTACCGGCCTGAAGACACGGCGGCTCTCGAGTACAAGCAGGATTTGGGAGAAGCGGGGGAGTATCCCTTCACCCGGGGAATCTACCCCCAGATGTACCGCAAGCGTCTGTGGACGATGCGGCAGTATGCCGGATTCGCGACTCCTGAAGCCTCCAACCGCCGCTATCATTTCCTGCGCTCTCAGGGCGCAACAGGATTGTCGGTGGCTTTTGATCTCCCCACCCAGCTTGGGCTCGATTCGGATCACCTGCTGGCCGCAGGAGAAGTCGGGAAGGTGGGGGTTGCCATCGACAGCCTTGAGGATCTGGAACGGTTGTTCAAGGGGATTCCACTGGCAGAGGTATCGACTTCCATGACCATTAATGCGACTGCGTGCATATTGCTAGCGATGTATCTGGTCGTGGCCCGAAAGCAAAAGGGAGAATGGAAATCGCTTCGGGGCACAGTTCAAAACGATATCCTTAAGGAATACATCGCCCGAGGTACATACATTTATCCTCCCCAGCCATCGCTGCGAATCACCACTGACATTTTTTCCTTTTGCAGCACGAATGTGCCTCACTGGAACACCGCTTCAATCAGCGGCTATCATATCCGAGAAGCCGGCTGCACTGCAGCCCAGGAGATCGCTTTTACCCTTGCCAATGGAGCAACCTATGTTCACGCTGCTGTCCAGGCCGGTCTGGAAGTCGACGAGTTCGCTTCTCGGCTCTCGTTTTTCTTCAACGCACACAGAACCTTTTTTGAGGAGGTGGCTAAGTTCAGGGCCGCCCGTCGCCTGTGGGCGCGTCTGATGCGAGAGCGGTTGGGCGCGCGCAGCCCAAAGTCTTGGATGTTGCGCTTTCACGCTCAGACGGCAGGAAGCACTCTCAGTGGGCGAGACCCCGAAAACAACGTGGTGCGGGTGGCCCTCCAAGCCCTTTCGGCAGTGCTGGGAGGAGCCCAGTCACTCCATACCAATTCCATGGACGAGGCTTTGGGCCTACCCACAGAAGAAGCCGCGCTATTGGCTCTCAGGACTCAGCAAATTCTGGCCTATGAGAGCGGCGTTCCGGAAGTGGTCGACCCCTTGGGTGGCAGCTGGTTTGTTGAAAAGCTGACAAAGGATCTGGAAGATCAGGCGGAAACTTACCTGGAAAAGATTCACTCCTTGGGCGGGATGCTCCAAGCCATTGAGTCCGGGTACGTTCAAAGAGAGATCCAGGAAGCTGCCTATGAGCAGCAGGCACGCCTGGAGTCGGGTGAGGAGATCATGGTCGGGGTCAACCGCTTCGAGAGTCAAGAAGAGTCCCCCATAGAAAGGCTGCGCATTGACCCTGAAGTCGAAAAGGAGCAGATCGGCAGACTCAAGAGACTGCGAGACCGACGGGACTCCGGTCAGGTCGACGCGGCTTTGGAGAAGATACGCCGAGCCGCTCAGGGGCGATCCAATCTCATGCCCGTCGTGATTGAAGCCGTGGAGGTCTACGCTACGGTGGGAGAAATTGCTGATGCCATGAGGGATGTTTTTGGAGAACACCAGGAAACCATTGTGATTTAGCCCGGGTTATGCATAAATTCTCTACTGCAGCGCCGAAATCATCCGACCTGACTGCGTTACGCGACCCGCAAGCGGGTACCCCTCGGCCTCCTCAACGTACTCAAGAGTACGTTTGCGGGGGTCGACCCGTGGCGGGTACCCCTCGCGCGCCTGGCCAGGTCGGCGCTTCCGGCGCTTCATGACGGGAACCTATGCATAATCCGGGCTTAGCCCGCGGGCACCGCGAAGCCAAATGCTAACCTACGAAGAAGCACTCCAAGAACTTCTCACACGGGTTCCAGAGCCGAGAGCGATTCGTGTACCTTTGCAGAAGAGTTTGGGTCGCGTTTTGGCCCATCCCCTGGTGGCCGACCATGACCTGCCTCCTTTCAAGAAATCCTTTGTAGACGGGTATGCCGTGCGCAGCCAGGACGTGGCTGCAGCTCCGGTGCAACTAGAGGTCATCGGGACGGTGGCAGCTGGCAGTCAGAGCCAGCCTGAAGTCAAGGCGGGGCAAGCAGTCCAGATCATGACTGGAGCGGCAGTGCCACCAGGAGCCGATGCGGTGCAAATGATAGAAAAAACCCGTTCCATGGGTGCCGAGAAAGTGGAGTTGCTTGAGGCGGTGGTCAAGGGAGCGAACCTGGCACCGAAAGGAAATGAAGTGCGCCAGGGAGATACGGTCCTGGCCAGGGGGAGAGTGCTGGGAGCTGCAGAGATAGGCGTCCTGGCAACCTTTGGCCAGGGGGAGGTGGAAGTATACGCAGCGCCCACTGTGGCCGTGATTCCCACTGGTGATGAGATTATCGAGGTGGAGAAGAAACCCGCCTTTGGTCAGATTCGCAACTCTAACGCCTATTCATTGTGGGCGCAGTGTCATCAGCTTGGATTGGATGTCACCGTTTTTCCGGTGACGCCGGACGACCCCGAGCGCACACAGGAAGCGGTGTCCCAAGGGTTTCAGTATGACCTTCTGCTCCTCAGCGGTGGTGTCTCCATGGGCGAATTCGATTATGTTCATCAGGCATTGACAAAAGAGGGGGTCAGCATTTTTTTGCATAAAGCGGCCATCAAGCCGGGAAAACCCATTGTGGTGGGGCGAAAAGGCGATCATCTGATTTTTGGCCTCCCGGGTAATCCCGTGTCTGCCTTTGTCACATTTGAACTCTTTGTGCGGCCGGCAGTTCGTCGTTGGATGGGTTTTCCAACCCATTGCCTGCAGAGAGTTTGGGGAGAGCTGATGACCCAGACCAGTCAAAAACCGGGGAGGAAGTTCTTCAAGCAGGCACGGACATTCTGGGCGGGTGACAAGTTCAGGGTGGAGCCCATCGAAACGAAGGGCTCGGCTGATCTGGTTGCTTTCTCCGCGGCCAACTCGCTCATCATCATGGAAGCGGAGGTGCAGTGCCTTGAGGCCGGCCAACGGGTTGAAGTGGTTTTGTTAGATAATGACTTTCATGAAGGAAATGAAGACCAAACTGAGTCACGTAGATAAACGAGGTCGTGCCAAGATGGTGGATGTGGGAGGCAAAGCAACGGTCCGCCGCCGGGCCACCGCTGAATGCCAGCTTTTCTTCTCGCCTCAAACCGGGGAAGTGATTCGCAATGCAGGTCTTCCCAAGGGGAATCCTTTCGAAGTGGCGAGATTGGCCGGAATTCATGCTGCAAAGCAAACCAGCCAACTGATACCTCTGTGCCACAATTTGAACCTGGATTTTGTCGATGTCCAGATTGAGCTCCAGGAAGGGGGATTTCTCGTTCGCAGCCAGGTGAGTTGCCGAGGGGCCACAGGCGTGGAGATGGAAGCGCTGACAGCCGTGTCAGTGGCGGCCCTCACTCTTTACGACATGTGCAAGTCGGTGGATAAGGAAATGGCTATTGGCGAGATTCGGTTAGTGGAGAAGACCAAAGAAGAATCAGTTGATTAATGGATATTCAGATCATCAGCCATCAGAGCCAGGACGTGATTGTCCAGGAGACCGCCGGGTAGAGGGAACGGAAACAGATCTCGTAAGCTGCGTCGCCTGAAGTAGCGCACCAACCTCACCTTTTTTCCCTTCGCCAGTCCAGCTTCTCTTTGGGCTCTCTCCACGGCTTGGACCAGCCCGCCCATTTCATCCAGCAACCCGTTCTCCAGGGCCTGCGCACCTGTCCAGACCCGGCCCTCAGCCAATTTGCGCACTGCCTCCAACGACTTCTTTCGGCTCTCGGCTACCTTCTTGAGGAACATTTCTTCATAGAACTCCCGCATCTGGTCTTGAATCACTTGGGCTTCCTCTTCAGAAAATGAACGCGTGGGGGATAAATAGCCTGCTCTTTTGCCTTTGTCCAACCCCTCCACTTTGACGCCGAGCTTGGAGAGGAGCCCTTGGACATTAAATTTTCCAGAAATGACTCCGATGGAACCCGTCAAGGTGGCGGGCATTCCCAGGATTCCCCGGGCCGCTGTGGCCAAATAATAACCACCACTAGCTGCCACATCCCCAAACGAGACGATCACCGGCTTTTTCTGGTCAGTGAGTCGAATCTCTCTGTGGATAAGATCAGAAGCCATAGCTGAACCCCCAGGACTATTGACTCGAACAACCACAGCCTTCACGCGTTTGCGCTTGCGAGCGTCACGAAGAAACTGGATTAAGCTTTCAAGATCCAGAGTGGGCCGCTGGCCTCCCCGTCGCTGGGGCGCACCTGTGGTCAGGACACCTTCGGCCACCAGGTAAGCAATCTGGGGCCGGTAGAATGTGAGCCATCTTTTGAATAAGCCCTCTCTCACGTGCAGTTTGGCTTGGGGAAGCTCGCGAAGCGCTGCCTCAGGCCCTTTCAGAAGCTCTTCGACTTCATCTTCATAGCGGCAGCCGTCGATCAGCCCTTTCTCAGCTGCCTGACGGGCTGTGTAGGGCCCCTGGTCGATCCACTGCTGTACCTGTTGGGGGGTGATGCCGCTGCGGGCGGCGACCTTTTCTGCCAGCTGCCCCTGGAGATCAGTCAAGATGGAGTCCAGCATGGAGCGATGGGCCTTGGACATGCTCTCCCGGGTGAAGATTTCAGCCGCTGACTTGTACTTTCCCAAGCTAAACATCTGCGGTTCGACACCCAAATAGTCGAGGAGGTTTTTGAGAAAGAACTGTTCAGCTCTCAGGCCGACCAGATCCAAGCTCGCTGAGGGAGGGAGATATACTTGCTGGGCTCCACAGGCCAGAAAGTAGCTTTTGTTGTCAGCTGTCTCTAAATAGGCCAGTGAGCTTTTTCCCGCCGCGTGAAAGCGCTCGAGCTCATGATGGATTTCCTGGATTCCTCCCCATCCGATGGAAACGTTTTTCAGCAGCAGCAGCAGGGCTTCGACACGTTTGTGGCGTCGAGCGGCTTGAATGAGTTTCAAGAGGAGGGGCAGGCTGAGTTGGTGTTTGTGGCCGAAGAGTGAAAACTGGGGGTGATCTTCAATGATCTCACCCCGTAGCATGATCTTCACGTAGCGTTTTTTTGAAGCCATCGTCACCTCATATGAGAATAAACCAGTCGGCAAACCAGACGCTGAGTGCTCCCAGAACCGCCCCACACAGAATGTCGGCAATATAGTGATAGCGACCGTAAACTGAACCCACCCACATACCGAGGACGACAATGCTGGCCGGGATTCCTACCCAGGGTCCCCACAGATAGTAACACCAGAGGAGAAAGACCACCGCAGTGGCGCTGTGCCCGCTGGGCATGGCAGCCCCTTTGTGGGCCGTTCCTCCATACATAATGAAGTTGATTGAGCGGGTGACCCAGTATCCACGCGGTTTCTGCTGAGAGACCTCCAGGAGTCCTGTTGCCACCAGGGCCCAACGTGGACCCCAGACCGGGAAAATTGCAGAGAGGCTATAGCAGACTGTATAACCCAACATGACCGCAAAGGTCATTGCTTCAAACTCATTAAATCGCCCTTGGGCATAAAGGCAGATACCCAGAACAGGGGTGTAGAGATAATAGCTGGCGTAGAAAAAATGCAGAACCTCGGTGAGCCAGGGTGAGCCATTTCTTGCCCACCACAGACTAGGCTGACCCAGGAATCGCTCTTCCCAGCGAATGATGACTGAGTCAAAGGATACTTCGGGAGGATAGAATAAGTGGAGGGTGTGCCCTGCCCATAGGTAAGCCCACCAAAAGAAAATCAGAGGAGACCACAGCCGCAGGAAACGCAGCCATCCCGAGCCGGGCCATTCTGAAGTCGCTCCTAGCAGCAGAACTGCAAAGCAGCCACTCAACAACAGATTGGTGAGAAGGATGCGCCCGGGGCTTTTCGCGCGCCGCCAGCCGAGAAGAACCATTCCCGAGTGAACAGAAAGATAGGCAATGGCAAGGCAAATCCCAAAGGACCCTGGGGTCAAGAGAAGCTTGATATTCGAGACGCTAATTTCGCTTGCCACAAAATTCCCCGCGAAAGTGCTATATAATCTTTTCTGAACAGCGTTGTCGAGGTGAGAAATGTTGACACTTTCATTATTACTTTTGGGTCTCTTCTCTGGTCAGCCGCAGGAATCCAGCCAGGCCCAGGAAGATGAGGGCTTTAGAATTGGAGTGGCGGTCAATCAAGTCTTTCTTTCAGTCAATGCCCGTTCGGCCACGGGAGGATTCGTCAGCGGTCTGACTCAGGGAGATCTTCAGGTGTATGAGAATGGAGTCAAACAAGAAATCCTCAACTTTTACAGTGAAGGAGTACCGGTAAACGTTGTTTTACTGATCGATATCAGTGGGAGCACCCGTGAGGCCCAGGGGGAGATCCAGCGTGCTGCCCTGGGATTTGCAAGCAGCCTGAGCAGCGAGGATAGAGTGGCCATCATCGCCTTCAACGATGCTCCACGGCTCATTCTGAACTGGACCAATGAAATCGAGAAGGTCGAACTGGCCTTGGGAACTATTTACGCCAAGGGCTCCACGGTTTTCAACGATGCTCTGTACGTGACCTTTGACGATCTTCTGGCGGATGTCGAAGGGAAGAAAGCGGTCATCGCACTGACCGATGGGATCGACACCAACAGCATGGTCGACTCAGAGGAGACGATGAATCTGGCTGTTCGCTCTGAGGCCATGGTGTACGTTGTCTCCAAGTTGGAAGAGTACTGGGCTGGTGCCATTGCTGCCCGGATGGCATACCAGGCGAGCTCTCGGCTTGTTCCCAAGGTGCTGACGGACCCATTCATCCTCAGCGCCAAGAGATTTTTGCAGCGGCTCGCACAGCAGACCGGTGGAACGGTGTTGGATGCCACGGTCTTCGGTAGTCTTGGCGACGTGTATCGCCAAGTCGCCGAAGAACTGAAGAATCAATACTACATCTCTTATATCCCCTCCGACATACTCAAAGATGGGAAGTGGCGCGATGTCGAGGTGCGGGCCCTGCAGCCAGGAGTCGTTGTGAGTACACGGCCCGGCTACTATGCACCGCTGGAATCGGGTGACTCTCCCGGGGGTTGACAGAATGAGGACCATATTGGTATTCTTTTGGAGTGTAATAGTACCAATCTGGTACTATTTATCGAGGATTGGAAGCGATGATTAGGATGAGCAAGGAGACAGATTACGCGATTGTCTTGTTGGCCTACTTCGCCAAGGATCAAGACGGGTTGAAGCACAGCGCGCGGGAAGCGGCAATGGAGAGTCAGTTGCCGTTGCCCATGGTGCGGAAAATTCTAAAGGTTCTTGCACGAGAAGGCCTGTTGGTTTCGCATCGGGGGGCCAAAGGTGGCTATGGTTTGGTGCGACGTGGGGAGAGAATCTCAATAGGCGAAATTATCAAGGCGATGGAGGGGCCGCTGGCCGTGACGGAATGTATCGAGGCCCCAGGGGAGTGCCGGCACGAGCCGGTCTGCGGGCTCCGGACAAATTGGCAGAGAATCAACGAGATCGTCTTCGAGGCCCTGGACAGCATGACTCTTTCTGATCTGACCGGCTCGTTTCCCGACCCAATTGCCAGTGGGCCGGGCGAGCTGGTCAGTCTTCAGTAAGGTTGGGGTTTTGTGGCTGGTAAATTTCTATTCGAGGAGCATTAAAGAGAATGTCAACTGAAACACAGCAAATCGAGGATCTTGCAAATCAGGAGTATAAATACGGTTTCTACACAGACGTGGAAACGGATTCGGCGCCGCCGGGTTTAAATGAGGAGATCATTCGTTTCATTTCAGCCAAGAAGAAAGAACCGGAGTTCATGCTGAAATGGCGTCTGAAGGCGTACAAACACTGGCTCACCATGACAGAGCCCAGGTGGCCCAATGTCCGTTACTCACCCATCGATTACCAGAGCATTGTCTATTACTCGGCGCCCAAGAAGGCGGGAGATGGGCCTCAGAGCCTGGATGAGGTGGATCCGGAGCTGCTGGAAACCTACAAAAAGCTGGGGATTCCGCTGGAGGAGCAGGAGTTTTTGGCTGGGGTTGCCGTAGATGCGGTCTTTGACAGCGTCTCGGTGGCAACAACGTATAAGGAGAAGCTGGGCGAACTGGGGATTATCTTTTGCTCCTTTTCTGAAGCGGTACAGAACCACCCCGATCTGGTGAAGAAGTATCTGGGGTCCGTGGTTCCTCATACCGATAATTTCTTTGCATCTTTGAACGCGGCAGTCTTCAGTGACGGCTCCTTCTGCTACATCCCTGAAGGTGTGCGCTGCCCCATGGAGTTATCCACCTACTTTCGGATTAATGCCAAGAACACCGGTCAGTTCGAGCGGACCCTGATCATCGCTGAGAAGGGAAGTTATGTCAGCTATCTGGAAGGCTGCACCGCGCCCATGCGTGATGAAAATCAGCTGCATGCTGCAGTGGTGGAATTGATCGCTCTGGATGATGCTCAAATCAAGTATTCCACCATTCAGAACTGGTACCCAGGGGATGATGAGGGTAAGGGCGGTATCTATAACTTTGTGACCAAGCGAGGCAAATGCTTGGGCCGCAATTCCAAGATTTCCTGGACCCAGGTGGAAACCGGATCAGCCATTACCTGGAAGTATCCCAGCGTTATTTTGTTGGGGGATAATTCCATCGGGGAATTCTATTCCGTTGCTTTGACTAAGAAAAGACAGCAGGCCGACACGGGAACCAAGATGATCCACATTGGGAAAAACACCCGCAGTAATGTTGTCTCCAAAGGAATCTCTGCCGGACACGGCCAAAATACCTATCGTGGCCTGATCAGATTTAGCAAAAGTGCAACAGGTGCCCGCAACTACACGCAGTGTGATTCCATGCTGATCGGTGACCAATGCGGAGCCCATACCTTTCCCTATATCGAGGTTAAAAACAGCACTGCTCACATGGAGCATGAAGCTTCGACGTCGAAAATCGGAGACGATCAAATCTTTTACTGCCAGTCGCGAGGACTTTCAACTGAGGATGCGGTTTCAATGATTGTCAACGGTTTCTGCAAGAAGGTTTTCAAGGAGTTGCCCATGGAGTTTGCTGTAGAGGCCCAAAAGCTACTCAGCGTGAATCTGGAAGGGAGTGTTGGCTAAGTGCTGGAAATCAAGAACTTACATGTGAAGGCGGATGACAAGGAGATCCTGCGAGGGATTGACCTGAAGATTGAAGCAGGCGAGGTTCATTCGATTATGGGACCCAATGGCTCCGGCAAGAGCACCCTGGCTCAAGTGCTGGCGGGACGAGAAACCTATGAAGTCACGGCCGGTGAAGTGATCTACCAAGGAAAGGATCTCTTGGAGATGGCCCCTGAAGAGCGCGCCCGTCAGGGGGTCTTTTTGGCCTTTCAGTATCCAGTGGAGATTCCCGGCGTGAGTAACACTTACTTTCTGAAAGCAGGACTGAACGCCCTGCGCAAGGAGCGTGGTGAGGAAGAGGTCGATGCCATGGATTTCCTAGCCCTGATCAAGGAAAAGATGAAGCTCTTCAAGATAGATGAGGCCCTCATCGGCCGACCTGTGAACGAGGGCTTTTCAGGTGGAGAGAAAAAACGCAATGAGATTTTCCAAATGGCCGTGTTGGAGCCGAAATTAGCGATTTTAGATGAAACGGACTCGGGTTTGGACATTGACGCAATGCAGATTGTTGCCGCCGGGGTGAATTCTCTGCGCAGCCCGGAGCGGGCTTTTCTCGTGGTGACCCATTATCAGCGCTTGTTGAACTACATCGTTCCCGACCGGGTCCATGTTCTCTACAATGGCCAAATCGTCAGGTCGGGTGACAAGAGTCTAGCCTTAGAATTGGAAGAGAAGGGCTACTCCTGGCTGAAAGAAGAGGCTGCGAGCGCAGTGAAGTCGTGACTGGAAGAAGCAAGAAAAATATCGAAGCTTACCTTTCCAGCTTTGAGCGGCTGGAAAAGGAACTAGCCGGTAAGCAGCCGACTTGGCTCGAGCAAATTCGCAAGGCGGCGATCCTCCGTTTCTCTGAACTCGGCTTTCCTTCACCTCGCCAGGAAGAGTGGAAATATACCGAAGTGGCGCCCATCCGGAGGACTTCCTTTCAACCTGCCGCCTATGAACTGAACGGTTGGTCGGCCGATAGGGTGGATGGGCTGATTTTCGGCAATCTGCAATGCCCCCGTCTGGTCTTCCTCAACGGTCATTACTCAGCCGAGTTATCTTCACTGAAAGGGCTGCCGGAGGCGGTTCAGGTGGAGAGTCTTGCCGAAGTTCTTCAGCAGAATCCAGATTTGGTGAAACCCCACCTCACCCGGCACGCTCGCTATGAGGATCATTCATTCGTGGCCCTCAACACGGCTTCGTTCCAGGATGGAGCCTGGGTTCATATTCCCAAGGGAGAGGTGGTCCAGGAACCGATTCATTTGTTGTTCCTCTCGACGGCAACTGAAGAAGCGGTAGTGCTCCATCCACGGAATTTGATCCTGGTGGGGTGCAACAGCCAGGTCACTTTTGTGGAAAGTTATGTGGGCTTGCCAGAGGCGGTCTATTTCACGAACTCGGTGACGGAGATCGTGGCCGAGGAGAACGCGGTAGTTGATCACTACAAATTGCACCATGAGAGCAAGAAGGCATTCCACATTGCTACTTTGCAAGTGCACCAGGATCGCAGCAGCAGCGTCAGGACTTTCAACGCCACACTGGGCGGAGCCCTCACCAGGAATGAAGTCAACATTGTGCTGGATGGAGAAGGTGCGGAGTGCAGCCTGGAAGGACTCTATCTAATTTCCGGCCGGCAACACGTGGACAACCATACTCGACTCGAGCATGCCAAGCCGCACTGCGACAGTCGGGAGATCTATAAAGGGATTCTGGACGAGAAAGCGACTGGAGTATTCCACGGCCGAATCGTGGTGCTCCCAGGTGCTCAGAAAACAGACTCCAAACAAACCAACAACAACCTCTTGCTTTCGGACGATGCTCTGATTAACACGAAGCCGCAGTTGGAGATCTACGCAAATGACGTGAAGTGCACCCATGGAGCGACCATTGGCCAGCTCGACCAAAATGCGCTTTTTTACCTGCGCTCTCGCGGGATCGACCAGACTACTGCCCGCAGTCTTTTGATTTATGCCTTTGCCAACCAGGTGGTGAGTCGGATCAAGGTTGCAGCCGTGCGCAACGAGCTTGAGAACTATCTCTTCTCCTGGCTCCCGGAAGGCCATCTCGTCCAGGAGGCAGTTTAATGAAGGCAGGCCAGCAGATCAGGGAGACAGATTCCTATCGAGGTGTGAGTTCGAAGCTTGATGTGGAGAAGGTCCGGGCAGACTTCCCGATCTTGAGAGAAAAGATCTACGGTAAGCCCCTTGTGTACCTGGACAGTGCGGCGACAACCCAGAAGCCACAGGTGGTTATTGATACCATCAATCACTACTATACGAGGGATAACTCCAATATTCATCGCGGTGTGTATCTTTTGAGCCAGAGGGCCACTGACGGCTACGAGCGAGCACGGGTCAAGGTACAGCGTTTCATCAATGCAGCGGAGTCACGAGAAATCATTTTTGTCCGCAGTGCCACTGAAGCCATTAATCTGGTTGCCCAAACCTATGGCCGGGAACATGTGCAAGCTGGAGATGAAGTGATTGTCTCCGCCATGGAGCACCATTCCAACATTGTTCCCTGGCAGATCCTCTGTCAGGAAAAGGGTGCCACCCTGCGTGTCATCCCAATGAATGATGAGGGAGAGCTATTGCTCGAAGAATATGGGAAGCTTCTCAATTC
Source organism: Acidobacteriota bacterium (assembly GCA_963663035.1). GTDB lineage: Bacteria > Acidobacteriota > UBA6911 > RPQK01 > JADFOI01 > JADFOI01. Next base: position 3,098,928 of record OY760074.1, on the reverse strand, counting down.
CCGCACTCGCCTGGTGGCAGTGGTTCACGTTGCCAATGCCATCGGGACCATCAACCCGATTCAGGAGATCATCGAGCAAGCCCACCAGCAGGATGTTCCCGTACTTGTTGACGGTGCTCAATCGGCTGCTCATGTGGAAGTGGATGTTCAGGCTCTTGATTGTGATTTTTATGCCATCTCCGGGCATAAGCTCTATGGGCCGACCGGAGTGGGGATTCTCTACGGAAAAGCCAATTTGCTGGACTCCATGCCTCCTTATCAGGGGGGTGGCGAGATGATCAGCTCGGTGACTTTCGAGAAGACCACCTACAATGTTCTCCCCCATAAATTTGAAGCCGGGACGCCCAACATCGCAGGTAGCATCGGACTCGGTGCGGCCCTCGATTATGTGAGCGAAATCGGCTTGGAAAACATTGCCGCCTATGAAAAGGAGCTTCTCCTGTATGCTACCCAGCAACTCTCTGCAATATCTGGCTTGCGCATCATTGGAACAGCCCAAGAGAAGGCCAGCATTGTTTCCTTTGTGATTGAAGGTATCCATGCCCATGACGTGGGCACGATTCTGGATCAGCAGGGCATCGCGGTTCGCACCGGGCACCACTGCGCGCAACCCGCCATGGACCGTTTCCAGGTACCCGCAACAGCGCGAGTCTCACTGGCCTTTTACAATACGAGGGAAGAAATCGATGCCTTGGTTAAGGGAATCCAAGGGGTGATCGAGGTCTTCAACTAAGTGAGCGCATAGTGTCCTACCTGAACGACCTTTACCAGGAAGTTATCCTTGATCACAGCAAGAACCCTCGAAATTGCAGTACTCTACCGGAGGCAAATCGGAAGGCAGAGGGTTATAATCCTCTGTGTGGCGACAAGGTCACCGTCTTTCTGAAGCTGGAGGATGAAATTGTCCAGGACATCAGCTTTGAGGGTGTGGGCTGCGCCATCTCGACGGCCTCTGCTTCGCTGATGACCGAGGCGCTGAAAGGGAAGAGTGTGATGGAGGTTGAAGCTCTCTTTGGGAGATTTCATTCTCTGGTGACGGGCAAAGGGGGTGAACCTGAGCAGTTGGGAAAGCTGGCGGTATTTCACGGCGTCAGTGAATTTCCGGTTCGGGTCAAGTGTGCCACTCTGGTCTGGCATACGCTGAAGGCGGCGTTGCAGGAGAAAGAACAGTCCGTTTCTACAGAATGAGAGGGGAGAACCTTATGGAAGAGCAATCTAACCAGCAGCAGCCAGCAGATGCAAGCCAATCGGCCGGCAGCGACGAGATCAAAGAAAATATCGTCGCTGTCCTGCGGACGGTTTATGACCCGGAAATTCCGGTGGATATCTATGAGTTGGGGTTGGTGTATGACATCGATGTGAAACCCTCGGGAGCGGTTGAACTGAAGATGACCCTGACCTCTCCCATGTGCCCGGTTGCTGAATCACTGCCTCCGGAAGTGGAGTCCAAAATCGGCAAGGTTTCCGGGGTCACCGAGGCATCCGTTGAGGTGGTGTGGGATCCTCCCTGGAGCATGGAGATGATGTCAGAGGCTGCCAAATTACAGCTGGGAATGCTGTAAAGAAGAAATTCTTCTCGAACCTCCATTCTAAAACACCCAGACTCCTCTTCTGCTAAGCTAAAAGCTAGAAGCTAGGCCTATGTGTGGAATTCTCTGTTATCTTGGCAAGCGACCGGCCCTTCCTATTTTGCTGGAGGGACTCAGGAAGCTGGAGTACCGCGGATATGATTCCAGCGGCGTGGCGATTATGGAGGGCGGGGAAGTCCTCTGCCAAAAGGCGGTCGGCAAAATCCAGGCTCTGGAAGCCAATCTGACTGGTGTGACCTGGCAAGGCTCTGGCGGCATCGCCCACACCCGGTGGGCCACCCATGGGCGGGCCTCAGTGGAAAATGCTCATCCGCAGAAGGATTGCCGAGAGAAAATCTTTGTCATCCACAACGGCATCATAGAAAACTACCAAAGCCTGAAGAAGCAACTGCTGTCGCGGGGGCACCGGTTTTCCTCGGATACGGACACAGAAGTTCTGGCACACTTAATCGAGGAGCATCATCAAGGCGATCTGGAAGAAGCGGTGAAGGCGGCACTTCGGCTGGTTGAAGGAGCTTATGGGATTGGTGTCATCTGCGCGGATCATCCGGAGGAAATTGCGGTGGCTCGCAAGGGAAGTCCTCTCATCCTGGGTATTGGAGAAGATGAAGTCTTTGCTGCTTCTGATGTGAGTGCGCTGGTGAGCCACACCAAGGAAGTGATCTATTTGCAGGACAATGACGTGGCTGTCCTCAAGGCTAGTGGCTACAACATCAGCAACCTCAATTACGACAGCATCCTGCGCCAGACTCAACAGGTGGAGTGGGATGTTGCAGCTGCCGAAAAGCAGGGCTTTCCTCACTTCATGCTCAAGGAGATTTTTGAGCAGCCGGAAGCGGTGGAAAATGCCATGCGCGGTCGACTCATCGAGCAAGAGGGAATTTCTAAGCTGGGAGGCCTGGATCGGGTGCGGGATGAATTCCTGGGAATGGAGCGCTTGATGATTGTATCCATGGGGACCTCTTACTACGCTGCATTGCTGGGACGCTATATCATCGAGACCTGCACGGACATTCCTGTGGAAGTGGATCTAGCTTCCGAGTTTCGCTACCGGAAGTTGAACATGAGGGAAGGAACAGCGGTCCTGGCCATCAGCCAGTCGGGTGAAACAGCCGACACTCTTGCTGCAGTTCAGGAGGCCAAGCGGAAGGGGGCCTTGGTTCTGGGAATGGTCAATGTGGTTGGAAGCAGCATAGCCCGGGAAACGGATGCGGGTGTTTACAATCACGCTGGTCCGGAAATCGGCGTGGCCTCCACAAAAGCCTTTCTTTCACAGCTGACCATACTCTATTTAATTACCCTGGCCCTGGCTCGTCATCAGCGCATGTCCAACAGTGAAGGGCAGGCTTTTATTGCCGATCTCAAGCGGATTCCCGACAAGATCCGGAGGATTCTTGAGAGTACTTCTCAAATCGAGGACATCGCGCGGCGTTATCACGGGTACAAAGGCTTCCTCTATCTGGGCCGCAAATTCAATTATCCCATAGCGCTGGAAGGAGCACTGAAGCTGAAAGAGATCTCCTATATCCATGCAGAAGGCTACGCTGCGGGTGAAATGAAACACGGGCCCATCGCTCTCATCGACGAGAATTTCCCCTCGGTCTGTCTGGCTCCACGCGACAGTACATACGAGAAGATGGTCAGCAACATTCAGGAGGTTAAGGCCAGAAACGGGCGGGTCATTGCCGTGGGAACGGAAGGAGATACGGATCTCCAGGAGATTTGCGACGACTTTATTGAGGTTCCTGCCACCGATGAAATCCTCCTGCCTCTTCTCATGGTGGTGCCTTTGCAACTTTTGGCCTACTATATTGCCAGAGAGAATAGCTGCGAAATTGACCAACCGCGAAACCTGGCCAAAGCAGTGACAGTCGAGTGAAAGGGAGTCCCCGCCACAGTATTCACCCTAGGTAGCTTCGTGAAAACAGACCTGTGACGTATAATGAGATTGGAAGGACTCCCAGATTGGGGAAGATTTCCAGAATTGTGTCTTGGAGGAGAACCGCCAAGACCAACACCGAGAGCCCTTACCATACGCCAAGAAGAGGCTCAGCCGCACCGGTTGGTCTTAATGGCTGAGCATTTGATGATCGGAGGGAAGCGTTTGCGTTTATTAGTTCTCTTTCTCACTTTAACGTTGGGCATGGCAGCTGCATGGGGAGGCCCTGTTCGGCTGGAATCTTTTGCGGAATGGTCCCTATCGGACGCCATTGAAATTTTGAACTCGTCCGCCTGGGCCCGCAACGAAACGTTCACTCGCGTGGTGAGTGGCGTGGGAAGTGGGGTATCGGGCGAAAAGGAGATCTACAACACCTTTTTTGTCCGCTTTCTCTCAGCTCGCCCCATCCGCGAAGCCTACACTCGCGTTCAGCAGATCCAGTTCGGGTATGACCAATTGACAGACGAAGAAAAGCAACAGTTCGATGAGTTGACCCGACCCGGACTAGAATTGGATGTGGAAAATTGGATTGTAGTAGCGGTCAGCTTTCGTTCTAACGATCCCGCTGAGGAAAGCGAGGTTAGACAGTTTTTCCAAAGTGAAACGACCCAGACCCTGAGAAACAGAGCGTTTCTGTCTACGGAGCAGTTTTCCCAGGTGGCGTTGTCTGCTTATTTTCCACCTCGCGAAGAGGGTGTGGGAGCCAAATTTGTATTCCCTAGAGAAGTCGACGGGATCCCGGTGGTCTCTCCAGAGAGCGAAGGCGTCACCTTTGAGCTCTTGGAGGTCCCTGGTGCAAGTCCGCAATTAAGGGCCACGTTTCTGGTCAAGGGGATGGTACTGGATGGTGAGCTTGTCTTATAGTAGCAGGACTATGAGAGCCTTCCTTGGAGTTGTCCTGATTGTCTTCCTGGCCCCTGCTCTGCTTCAGGGAGCGGCACAGGTGGAACAGGCCGCAGCGGAAAATGCGGAACAGGAAGGGCCCGACACGGCCTTGCCTCCCACCCAGGACCAGCCGGAGAACCCTCAGATTCAGCCTTCAGATCCTGAAGGCGGATCTCTCATCGGCATCGGAGCATACGAGATCGGAATTGCTGTAGTAGAGTTTGCTCCTGCCAGAGCTGAATCCCAGTCTCTCTCCGGGATTGTGAATCCGTTCAGGGTGAAAACGCGGGGGCGGTACTATGGATCACTTTACGAGTTCCACCGCAACGATAATTTTGATGCCCGGAATTTTTTTGATCCAGTAGGTGAAGCGCTGCCCGAGTTCAAGCGAAATCAGTTCGGGGTGAGTTTGGGAGCGTTTGTGAGCAATCGGCTGACTGTTTCCGGAGATTTCGACAGCTTGCGCCTCATTCGAGGATCCACCAAGCTCTCCCATGTGCCCACCCCTGAGATGAAGGCAGGAGATTTCAGTAGCCTTTTGACTCAAGAAGACCCGATTCAACTGGTGGATCCTTTGACGGGCCAGCCTTTCCAGAACAATCAGATTCCCCAGTCTCGAATAAACCCGGTTGCCCAGACACTGCTGCCCACACTGCTTTCTCCCAACCGGGCAGACTCGAACAGGAATTTTGTCAACAACCAGCCCGAGATTGAGAATAATGACAAATTTTCCTTTCGAGTGGACTACGAATTCAGTCAGGACTCCAAACTTTTCGCCAACTACCGTTACAGCGAGGGCGATTCGGTCAGGGTCGCCTCTCTTCCGGCCTTTGGTTCAAGCGGGGCGAGACGAAACCAGAACGTATCGGTGGACTACACACATACCTTCAGCGAGAGCCTGGTGAGTTCCCTGCGTCTCGAGTTCAACCGTTCTTTGGATAGGGACCTGTCTCAAAATGCCGGTCAGGCCGGTCTTCTGGAATCTCTCGGAATTTCAGGTGTCAGTACTCTTGACGAGTTGGATGAAGGATACCCAGAGTTTAGCCTGGCGGGCTACGTGACTTTGGGAGATCGCACCAACTTACCGCGGAAATTTCTCAGGAACGAATACGAGTTCAACGGAACTTTTACTTACGCACACCGGCAACACAGGCTCGGCTTCGGCGCAGAGATCGCCTTCAAGCAGCTGAACGACAATCGCTCGGGTGGACTGCGGCGGGGGAGTTTTGATTTCGATGGAAACTACACCGGTGATGCTTTTGCTGATTTTCTCCTGGGCATTCCAACTTCAGCGGAGCGAGGTGTGGGTTCTGACCGGGCTGACCTGAGAGGGCAGGAGTGGGAAATCTTTTTTCGGGATGATTGGAAGCTTAACCCCAGGTTCAACTTGTCGTGGTCTCTGACCTACAATTACTTCCCGCCCTGGCGGTCCGTTCATGACAATGTTGCCACCTTTTACCCCTTGGTGTTTGAACCGCCTCTTGACGGGGAAATGGTTGTGATCGGCAGTGAACGAGCTGCCATGTTGGGGTTGGCAGGGCTGGACAGTGGTGAATCAGCCTACCCCGATCGCAATGATTGGGCACCTAGCCTCGGCCTGGCTTACAGTCCACTGGGCAACAATCGGCTGGTCATCAGGAGTTCCTACCAGATCAATTACGACCCGATCTATGAGCGACAGGTTTCAAACTTTATAGGACGCAACTTCCCCTTTTACTTTGTTGAAGAAAGCGTAGCGGATACTTCACTCGCTAGCCCAGAAATAGATCTTTCCAATCCCTTTGAGACCCTGACGCCTACAGAGCGAAACGTCCGGAGCATAGACCCATACATCCGAAACTCCTACATTCAGGAATGGACCTTGTCTGTTCAGAATGAGATTCTCAGGAATTGGAACCTGGAATTCTCCTATCGGGGAACCAAGGAGACTCGCAACTCGAGAAACACCTCGGCCAATGTACCTTTGCCCGGACCAGGTTCCATCCAGGATCGAAGACCCAACCCTTTCTTTGGAGCTATGAGTATCTTGACGGGGAGCGGGTCTTCTGCTGGGCATGAATTGGAGCTTGAGGTCAAGAAGCGATTTTCCGAGGGGTATTCCCTGCAGTCAGGTTTTACCTGGAACCGGACCTTCAGCGACGGCTACCACGGCCAACCTTCCAACCCCCGCAACCTTGCTGCGGAACGAGCGGTTGCCGGTTTCAATATGTCCAAGAGCTTCTTCCTGAACTACATCATCGATTTACCTTTTGGTCGGGACAACTCACTGCCGACTGCCTGGGCCGGGAAGCTTGGGTGGCTGCTGGAAGGCTGGCGTCTCTCCGGTATCACCAAATTTGAGGATGGCCGTCCCTTTAACCCGACTCTTCGCGGGGACCCCAATAATGACGGTGTATCGGCTGATCGGCCCGACCGGATCGGCCCGGGAACTCTGGACCCCTCACAGCGCTCCATCGATCAATGGTTTGCCACCGAAGATTTTGCAGACCCAGACCCGAACTTGACGCTTTTTCCTTTTGGAAACTCCGGAAGAAACATCTTAGTGGATCCTGGTGAAATGACCTGGGACATCAGTGTTATGAAGCGGACCAAGCTGTCAGACGACGGAGGTTTGGTGGAATTCCGCGTGCAACTTTTCAATGCTTTCAATCACACCAATTTCGAGGCGCCCGATTCGAAGTTCGGAACCTCCAACTTCGGCCAGATCTTTGGAGCCAAACGAGCCAGAGAAATAGAAATCGCCTTGAAGTACTCTTTTTAGGCCGCTTCACTACCCCAATCTAGGAGTAATCCGGGTTAACCAAGTCGGGCCGGTGCGTTCGCCACCACTTTTCCGCCAGATCCTGGCTCCAGAACTCCTCGCTCTGGCAGGAGCCCAGTTGAGAGGACAACGTCTCGGCGTTGGGTGGCCGCTTCTCACGGTCCTTTTCCAGGCAGGATAGGATGATCTCGTCCAGGCTGGGCGGGATGAGAAACTCTGAGTGCTGTGAAGGGGGTCCAGCAGGTGTTTGAACGTGATGAACGACCATTTCCATGGGGCTCTTGGCCTGGAATACCAGCTGGCCAGTCAAGAGCCAATATCCGACGCAGCCCAAGGCGTACAGGTCCACCCGGGCATCAATCTTCTCCTGCCCCAGGGCCACCTCGGGAGCCATATAGCCCGGCGTGCCCGTCGTGACTCCCTGCCCGGTCAGCTGGGTGGCCCCGGCCTCATACTCCTGGTGGGATTTTACCAGGCCGAAGTCCAGGACCTTGACGAAATCGAAGTCAGGACCCAGACGGGAGACGTATATGTTGGCCGGTTTGATGTCGCGGTGGAGGAAGCCCTGCTGGTGAGCGTCACCGAGAGAATGGCAGACCTGCTGCAGCAGGAAGATGGTTCGGTTAGGTGGGATGGGGCCAAAACGTTCTACCAGGGTCTCCAGGTCGAGGCCCTTCAACAGCTCCATGACATAGTAAAAGACTCCATCGTCGGTGATCCCAAAATCGTAGAGAGTAATGGTGTGGGTGGAGCGAAGAGCAGCCGTGGCTTGGGCTTCCCGCTCGAAGCGACGAAAAATCGTCTTGGCCTTGTGGCTGCCATCCCCACCCAGCGTTTCCGGTCGGATGAGTTTGATGGCGGCTGGCCGCACCAGCATGCGGTGTCTGGCTTGCCACACTTCTCCCATCCCGCCCCGTCCCAACAACTCCACCAATTGATAACTTCCCATCCTCCGTACTTCGCTGACCCCCGTTCCCATTTCGTAGACAATGCGAGAACCAACGAAAGCCATCCCGGCGCACAGATAGTTGGGCAGGAAAAGTTGGATGAGGGCTGCTGTAGAGGGATCGGCTGATCCCCGTGCCATACCCACTAACAACAGGAAAGGCGAGACAGATGCGGTGACGAGTGTGGCCATCAGTGCCTTACCCGGTGAAGCGGGCACGATCAGAACAAACAGGATCAGCCAAACACAGACCCAGGAAATACCGCTAGGCAAAAATTCGGGCGGGATGGGCGTAAAGGTCAGGCTAAAGTCAATGCCGATAGCTCCGATGACCTCGTAAAAGAGCCCCAGATCACAGAGCAACTGGGGACTGATCTTCTCCCTCCAGGCAATGAAAAACATGCCCAGGGAGATCGAGATCGAAGTGGCCGCCACAAAGTGAGTGATGGGGAGTCCGAAGACTAGAGGAATTTCGGAGTGCAAGGGATCTCCTGCCATCACCCCTGCCGTGAAGGAAATCGTGTAGGCAAAAAAGTAGCACCCCGCATAAAGTAGTGCCGCAACGCCTAAGCGGCGGGAAGCTTTCTGAAGAAGATCAGAGGGAAGGCCCTGGCTGTCTCCAGAAGTGGTGCGGAGTGCCCGAATGATTTCCTGATCCGGCATTAAGGTGTCATCCTGCTGGAGAGAGAAGCTGACTGGCCGATGACTATTACGTTAAGACAGCAGTAAAGTAAGGCCTGGACACTGGACCTGTCAAGGTTTTGAAGAGGCGGCTGTTCTGCCCGGGGATGCTGCCGATTCTCTGGAAATTTTTTTTCTACGATGTATAATCGCTGGAGGAGTACATCATGGCTCCAGAACGGAAAGCAACTGTGATCCTTATTCTCCTCCTTGGTCTGTTTATTTTTCCCGCGCAGATTCAGTCGGCTGCAGTGGTTTCTAGCGGTCTCTTTCGCGAGTTTATCGAGATAGTCACAGGGGAGGAGCAACGCCATATCAGGGAGATCTTCCCGGAAGCGGATGCTGTCTCATCAAAGGGTGGTGATGTGCCTCACTATCAGGCTTACAAAATTGACCCGCAGACCAACCAGAGGACGCTGGTTGGTTTTGCTTTTTTCACCACCGATCTTGACCCCCGAGAGCGGGGATACGACGGGCCCATAGAAATTGCCGTTGCCATGAACACGAAAGGAATGATTACACAGATAAAAGTGGTCGAGAACCATGAGCCATACGGATATTTTTCAATAGATCAGCCCGAGTTTGCTGCCCAATTCAGAAATAAGAGCATACTCGATTCCTTCAGAGTTGGAAGAGACATCGATGCTGTCACTCGGGCCACCATCTCAGTAGCCAGCGCGTCAAGAGTTATCAGAAAAACTGCCCGCCGCATAGCCAGACTGTACTTGGTCAAAGAAGATGGGGGTCATGCACGGTAAAACGTTTGTACTGGGATCAGCGGTTCTGTTTTGTTGTCTGAGACTGCTTGCAGCCCACCCGCAGGTAGAGACACCTGCGACTGCAGAGGATTCCCAGCAGTCGGATTCCCCACAACTTTCTCTTGCCGATCTGGATGCGCTGATGGAAGAGGATAGTGAGGACGAGGAAGTAGCTGCGGCGATCTGGGATCAGCTCCTTGACCTGCTAGTGCTTTCCGCTTTCCTTGCCCTGGCCCTGCTCAGTTTCTTCAAGAAAAGCACAGTGCTCAAATATGTGACCATGATCGCCTCGATTGTGTACCTTGGTTTCTTAAAGAGCAGCCTCGTGTCCGTCGTCAATATCTTTGGACTCTTGGAGTGGAACTTCCCCCTGTTTCGATACAACCTTTCCTGGTATCTCCTGATGCTCTTCACGGTTGTATCCACCGTACTGTGGGGGAGGCTATACTGTGGCCGAATTTGCTCCTTTGGTGCTCTCACCCAGCTTCTTGACCGGGTCCTTCCGGAAAAACTCAGGTTCGAGCTTCCCGTGCGGCTGGAAAGGCGCGCCATCTATGTCAAGTACCTCCTCCTGGGGACGGCCGTAGCGTACTTTCTGATAACCAGGGACAATCTTATCTATCGGTACATCGAACCCTTTTGGATGTTCACCCTCAGTGGATCAACGGTTATGTGGATCATGCTGGGGCTTCTTCTGCTGACCACGGTCTTCATCAGGAATTTCTATTGCCGCTATCTGTGCCCTTTGGGAGCAGCCTTAGGATTAATTTCCAACCTGACTGTTCTCCGGATCAAGAGATGGAGTGAATGCAAGACATGTAAAGTCTGCGAGAAGGCATGTGAGTGGGGAGCCATTGAAGGGCCCAAGATCCTGGTGACCGAATGTGTTCGATGTGACGACTGCGAGAGGCTTTACCGGGATGAAGAGAAGTGCCCCCACTGGCTTGTGCTGAAGAAAGCCGCGGCCAGGCGTGAGACCCCTCCGTTGGTTCAGATTAGCTCTCAGTCAGCTTAGTGTCTCAACCCTTGGGAAATCCGCGATTCGATCAGGCCATTCGGAAGTTTGATGCTTTCTACCGCTATTTTTTCTGGGCGCAGTATCCATTGGCTAGCGGCGGGCTTGATGAATCGGTAGGACACAGTCACCGATCACAAATGGCTTTGCTCCCTGAGCCGGAGAGCGTAAGGTGGCGTCCGTCCCAGGCTCGAGGACAAACGAAGCCGCTCCCTCCTGGCTGAGCCCGGTTGTCGTGCTCACCGCCAGCTCGGCTGAGTCCTGCTTTTCTGGTAGCTGGCCGGCCAACGGCTGTATCAGCACTCCCTCCACGCCTGGGCAGTCGGAAAGCAGCGCCATTCCCGGTTCGGGGCCCAGGACGAAGGCTGCGGTTGAGAGAGCATCGGCAGCAGTGGCGTTGGGGGCAAGGACGGTGACTGAGTAAACTTCCTCGGCGGGCCAGCCGGTTCGAGGGTCAAGAAGATGACTGAAGCGCCGCCCTTCCACTTCGAAGTAGCGGTCATAGTCTCCCGAGGTGGCTACTGCTCCGCTTCTGAATCGAAGAATCCCTATCAGCTGATCGCGGCGGGGGTGGCGGAGCCCCACTGTCCAGGGTCTCCCATCGGGTGGTTGGCCGAGGACACCGATATTGCCACCCAGGTCGATGAGCGCAGCCGGGACACCACGAGCGCGCATTGAGGCTAAAGCCCGGTCTATGGCGTAGCCCTTGGCGATGCTGCCCAGGTCGAGTCGGCTGCCGGCTGCCAGTACCACGGTCCGCGCAGCAGCATCCAGGTTCATTCGATCAGGTCCAATCTGGCGAAGTACCTCCTGAATTTCTGCCAGCGGTGGAATCGAGGTCCGCTCCATTCGATAGAAGCCCCACAGCTCGACCAGTGGCTGGACAGTGATATCGAGAGCGCCGCTAGAGAGCCGTGCGTAGTGTTGTGCGGCCTGGAGGACTTCCAGGGTGGGGGCGCTGACCCCAATTGGGCCCGCCCCGGCTTGGCCATTGAGTGCCACGAGCTCACTTTCAGGCCGGTACAGGCTCATGAGTTGGTCGATCTCGATGACCGCTTGGTAGACAGCCTCCAGGTCGGCCTGGGCCAACGTGCTGGCCGTGGCAGGCCTGTAGACAGTGGCTTCGAGGGTCGTGCCCATGGATGTCCAGGCTCGGCGCTCCGGCACCAGGTTATCTTGGGAAGTTGTCGGCAAGAAAGTACATGCCGCCCAAACCAGTGTGAGCAAGAGGAGTAGCGAGATCAGCCCCGCTCGCCGGGACAATGGCATCAGGCCAGCCTTGGCGAGGGTCAACTAATTGGACTCCTCACTCGCTTGGTTGATGTGTTCAGCCAGAAACTGCGCCACCTTGGAGAGGCTAAACGGCCAGGCGTAGCGAATGGGAACATCGGGGTGACGGGACTGTGCTTCCCTGATGGCGGCCGGGATATCCCGTTCGGAGTGCCCGCCGCCAGGAGTCATCATGGGCGTAATAACGATAATCTCCTCAGGTTTTCGCGCAACGGCTTCCTCGAAGGCCTCGCCCAGAGTGGGACCACAAAACTCGTTGAAGCCCAGAATGACTTCCGAGCCCGTGGCTTTGCTGAGTTGTCGCGCCATTTCCTGTGATGAAGCGTGGAAGGGGTCATTTTCGGGAGTGCGGGGCCAGTTGCGCATCTTGTAATCCAGATGGGCATAACTTTCCTCAAGTTCCGCACCGCCCATCTCAGTAAATTTCAATCGGGCGTGTAAACTAAAGAACTTTGCAAACTCATCCCTTGGGAAGTCCTTGGGCGGTTCACCGTGCATGGCCAGAACGATTACGGTCTTCTCAGCGGTTGCTGGCGAAGCTGGAGGCACAGCAGAGGTCCAAGAAGACCAAAGCAGAAGAAAAATAAAGCCCAGGAGGCTTTTCTGAAGGAACATCTATCTTACCCCTTTCCTAGTCAGTAAATGGTGCATTTCTACGATCTTAAATTCGCGTGGTCTAGATGCTAAGGCTTTGGGCGGATTAAGGCAAGGTGCTCCCTTGACAGCAGTCAGTACTCCAGTTCATTCTCTGAGAGAGCATTGCCTGTGGACTACTTCTGGCCGGCGTTATTTGTTCTGATTGCCCTCTTGTGGGTTTTCCACGGTACTCGAGCAGTCAGAGGAATGGCCAGCCTTCCAGCGCTGGAAGACGCTCCTCCACTGGCTGAGACCCAATACCCCCGGATCTCGATCCTGGTAGCAGCACGAGATGAAGCCAGGAAACTCCCTTCGGCACTGACGACTCTATTGGCGCAGGATTATCCGAATTACGAAGTGATCATTGTGAATGACCGCTCCCAAGATGCCACCCCGCGGATTCTGGACAAGTTCGCCCGGGGGCACGACAACCTCAAGGTCATTCATCTAGCGGAACTTCCAGCCGGCTGGTTAGGCAAACCTCACGCACTGACGAGAGCTTATGAGCACTCGACGGGGCAGTGGCTGGTGTTTACCGATGCGGATGTCCATTTTGCTGCTGACCTGCTGCAGCGCTCCCTGAGCTTGACGTTGGCACAGGGATGGGATCACCTCACTCTCCTCCCATTGGGCCAACTGGAGGGCTTCTGGGAGAAGACAGCCATCAGCTACTGGGTGGGAAGTTTTACTCTTGGACTCAAGCCCTGGCGGGTCAGTGACCCGAGATCAAAGGACTACGTGGGTGTGGGCGCTTTTCAGCTGATTCGGCGCAGTACCTACGAAACGATCGGAACGCACCGACGGTTGGCCATGGAGGTCGTGGAAGACGTCAAACTTGGCAAACTCGTTAAGCTGGGCGGCTTCCGGTCGGGTGTTGCCCTGGGAGGGAAGCGGCTCAGCATCCGCTGGGTGGAAGGCCTGGGAGAGCACGTGCGGAATCTGACCAAGAATATGTTCGCTGCCTGTGGATTCAGTGCCAGCTATGCTTGTCTTATCATCATCCTGACACTCACCATGAGTGTCCTGCCATTAGGCGGTCTTTTCTTTGCCAGCGGAGCCGTGCGCTACCTTTCGGTTGCCTGCCTTGTGGCAGCAGGATTGACGCATATGAACAATGGAGTCCGGCTCAGCCAGGCTTCACCCCTTTACGGCCTCACCTTCCCCCTGGGTGGAGTCATCTTGAGCTATGTTCTTCTCCGCTCCATGGTGGTCACACTCTGGAGGGGCGGCATCGTCTGGCGGAACACCTTCTACCCTTTGAAGGACTTGCGCAAAGGGATGATTTAATCTCTTGCCCGCACTTCTCACACCCCCTCTACTACAGCGGCGCAATGATCCGACCTGACTGCGTTGCGCGCCAGTCGGGCCCGCAGGCTTTAGCCTGCGGGCCCGTGGGCTAAAGCCCACGGCTCTGTTTTCCGGCCCTTCCTCCGCTTCGCGACGGCCTGGTGTGAGAAATGCGGGCTGAGGTAAAATCCCTAAACGGTAATCGGGTCGTTGGGGATTCTGTAACCATAGAGAAGGACGCGATCCACCTCTTGCTCAAGAAGACCTTTCCATTTTCTCAACCACACCAGAGGATCGTTACCAAAATCCCGTTGGTAGTCACCCGGATAGTTAATACCCGGCACAGCGGGAATCCACAGGCGCCGAAGCAGCTTGTCGGGATCTCCCCACCTCGAGGCAAGCTGCCTGATCTCGGGATCGTCAAAAGCTGTCAGGCGACCCTTGTCTATGATTCTCGTCGTCTCCCCACGGTTGCTTGTGATGTCGTAGGTGGGAAAACGTATGTGAATGTGGTTGTGCCCTCCTGGCAGTCCCGTTTCCCCGATAAAGCGACTGAATCTCTCCGTCTGGCTGCCCACTCCAAAACCAAAATGGATGATTCCGGAGCTGCGAATTTCGCCACTGTTCCAACACCAACTGGGAATATTTCCTGGGTCTGAACCCATACCGGCCTCAATGAGCCAGCTAAAGCCCTTCCGCGGATATTCCGGCCATTGGATGTCCTTTGCCCGGTCTATGATTTCTCGCCAGACATCCCCATAGCCGCCTCCGCCGTCGATCTTGACCACCTGCTGCCTTTCCAGATGAACCTTGATGGTGGGATAAAAACCTGAGTGATTGGCGGATCCAGCCACGATGCCTGTGGCATCGGATTTGGGTACGACCACCATCTGAGGGACCCCCCACAGGTGCCCGGGAAAGACCCGGGGTCTTCTCTCCCGCTCCTCGACCAGGCTCCACAGTTCGGGGAAAATGGTAAAGGTCAAATCGGTGCCTTCCGGATCCGTGATCCTGGCCACCCCACCCTCCAGCAGCGGCCTCATGGTGAACTGGTCAATAGCCATCCTCAACTCAGAAGGTGTTCCGGTGCGCACGAAGAAGTTGTGGGAAGTGGGCCACAGAAGGTGCTGGTGAAAAAAGTCAGTGACGCCCTCGGTGGTGTACACCAGAGGTCCGCCGCTTCCTTCAATCACCAAGTTGTAGTTCATGAGCCTTGCATGGTCGATAAACCAGGCCCTGCCTCCCGTTCGAGGACGGGGATTTTTAAGACTGTTGAGGGTTCCAGCCCCTTCCGCCGCACCGTCCCCGGTTTCACCATCCCTTCTCATTCCGCCTCCGCGCCCTCCGCTAACATCCATGATTGCTACGTCGACCCTGACTCCTCTTTCTTTCAACGCAGTGGAGATAGCGTTTACGACGAGCCGATCATAGTTGCTGGGTGCGATGAGTAAAGCCTTCTCTCCCGAAGCTATTCCGTAACCCGGCAAATGGGACAGTCCGGCACGCGGAGGCTCGGAAGCCAGTTGCCGAGCCATGGGAAGGAGCTGATTCACGTTGGTAATACTGGGAAGGTTCTTGGGATATCGCGGCAGGGGATAATCAAACTGACCGGCCAGATCGGGCTCCCAAAGTTCCAGTTCCTGGATATTGGCTGCCTGCTTACCCGCGGCTAGAAGTGACGGAGCCATGCTTGCCCCGACAAGGGAGGCAGCGGAGTTTTTGACAAATTCGCGTCTGGGCAGAGACCTCTTTTTTTGGGACATACTTGTTCTCCTTATCAACGGATGGATTTGTTTGTGGGGTGGTGCTCCCAGAGTACCACTCCCGAGACATGATCCGGATAGTCTATTGGCTGGGTTTTTCCGTTTTCCCTCATGGTGGCCGGCGTTGTCAACTGGCAGCCTATTCTCTCGTGGAAACGAAAGCTTCTTGACGCGGATCTTAGACTGGCCTTTTACTTTGTGTCAACAGCAATTCCACAATTTCATGTTCCTTGTGATGACCTCACACTTCATCCTTCAGCTGGTGCATCACTTCTTCCACGGCTCGAGTCACCTTTTCGTAATCCTTTTCCCCCTGAAAGGAGAGAGGGGAACCGATCTTCACCTGAACCTCTCCCGATTGGGGCCACTCATGATGGAGAGAATAGACCTGGTAGAGTCCCTTGAGGTAGATCGGAATCACTGGGACCTGAAGCCGAATGGCCATGAATCCGATTCCTGTTTTAAAGGGTTGAAGATTCCCGTTTGCAGACCGCCTGCCCTCCGGGTAAAGGAGGGGGCAGTTCCCTCGGTCGATGAGCTGGCCAGTGTATCTGAGTGCCCGCCGGACACCCCGCCTCTCTTGTGGGAGGGGGTAGGCATTGAACAAGCCGCAGGCCAGGAAATATTGAGCTGCGGAGGTCAGTCTTTCTCTCCAGGGAAGCCCGGAGGGGTGAAAGTAAGAGCGGAAAAACTCTTGCGCCATGGCTGGCGCCAAGCTCAAGCGCCAGGGTGAAGGGAGAGCGGACAGAATTGCCACTGTGTCCAAGTGGCTCACGTGATTGGCGACAAAGATCACTGGCGGGTCAACCTGAGTGAGATGTTCCAGGCCGCTGACCTGCAACTTAATGTAGCGGCGAAAGGTGGGGAGAATGAGCAGGTAAAGAGCGGCTCGGCGAATCCAGCGAACCAGTAGAGACTGAGTCCAGCGAGGTGGGGCTGGCGTTACTTCCTCTGGTTGCTTTCCGCTGGAACCTCCATCCCAGGAAGGGCCTCTCTCAAGAGAAGTGGCGGACCGCTCCCGAGGGAGCGATGGTCCCTTCACTTCTTGGCGTTTCTCCTTGAGCCATGCTCTAAGCTCTCCAAGGGTCAAGAGGCGTGTAAACTGCTCCTCATCCAGATTGATTCCCAATTGATTTTCCAGCTGGGAGAGCAGATCGACCTGCTCGAGCGAGGACAACCCCAGATCCTCATCGAGACGCCGGTTGTCCTCCAGTTGGGAAGCGTCTTTGCCCGTCATCTGGAAAAGGATGCTTTCAACGCCTCCTATTCCACCTTTCAGAAGGACTGCTGAGTCCCCCTGTTGTGCGGCGCAAACCTGCTGAACTTGGCTGCGTTTGATTTTCAGGGTGGAACTGGTACGCGGGAATTCCTCTTCCGGCCAGATGGACCAACCACGGATGCGCTGGTGGGGCTCCAGCTCACGATTGGCTTGCTGGATGAGCCGTTCTGCATCGAGAGAGGCATCCTCCAGGATAAGCACAGCATGAACCGTTTCTTCCCCTTCTTTGGAAAGTCCGATCACGGTGCTCTCCAGGATTTCGGGGAGCCTATTGAGGGCTGCTTCCACGTCCTGTGGGTAGACATTGAGACCCTCGGAGGTAACGATGAGGTCTTTCTTGCGGCCCTTGAAGTAAAGACGGCCTTCCTGGTCCATTTCCCCCAGGTCGCCGGTATGCAGCCATCCGTCTTTACTGGTCCTGCTTTCGCCTTCACTTCCCAGATACTCGCTGACCACACTCTCTCCCCGCACCAGGATTTCCCCGTCGGGGGCAATTCTGACCTCTTGCCCTTTCAGTGCCTTGCCGATGGAGCCACGGCGGGAATCGAAAGGATGGTTGACCGTCACCACCGGACTGGTTTCGGTCAACCCATATCCCTGAAGGACTAAAAACCCCAGTTCATGCCAGAAAGCTTCTGATCGGGGATCCAGCTGAGCACCGCCCACGATAATGGACCAGAACTTCCAGCCAAAGGCAGCATGCACGTGGCGATACCGCCACCACCGCTGCGACAGGCTGATGAACCCCGTGCCAGAGGTGATCCCTTCGGGCAGCTCATAGCCCCGTTCAAGATGGTTTCGCAGGTTCTTCACCAAGCGGGGGACCGCCACCAGCACAGACACTTTGTGGCATCGGATGGTATCCATGATCGCTCCCGGGTTCAGCTCCACCATGAAAACGGCTGCTCCTCCCAAGAGGAGAGGAATAAACATTCCCAATGACTGGCCATACATATGACTGAGGGGAAGCAGGTCGAGAATCCGGAGCGGCTGAAAAGGCCGGGCCCACCTTTGATAACGTTCGATCTCTGTTTGAAAAGGTCTCAGATTGGCGCAGATATTCCTGTGACGGTGGACGACCCCTTTTGGCTCTGCTGTCGTTCCGGAGGTGTATACGATCTCCACAATGTCAGAGGGGGAAGCTTCTTGGACTTGAAAAGGGCTGCCGGAGGGAAGGCCTTCAGTATCGCGGAAAGAAATCTTCCTGAGCTGGATTTCGTCCGACTCGACTGAGTCGTCGTGCACGAGTAGCTGGGCGTTGACCTCTTGTTGGATCCGCTTTACCAGCTTCTGGGAGGATCGGGCATCAACCGGGACAACCTGGACTCCTCGCACCAGGCACCCCCAGAAGACAGCGACCCACTCGATCCTGTTGTCACCCCAAAGCAGGACCCGGTCACCCTGGTGAAACCCCTCCTGCTCAAGATAGCAAGCAAAGGCCCCAATTCGAGCATGAAGTTGTCGGTAGGAGAGTTTCCAGGTGCGAAAACCATTTGAAAAGCGGACTGCCTCTCGGTCGCCCAGACGCTGCATGGCGGGAAGCAGATCGAGAAGGGTGCGCATAACTAAGGAGCAAAAGGACAGCGGAACAGGGGCAGCGCAAAGTGCTCTACTGCAGCGAGGAGAACGGATCAACCATCCGGGCTAGCCCGAAGGGGTCAACACTTTACCAGTGGGTGGAATTAATCTCACCGCCGTCCATAATGTACCAGCGGTCCGGGCCGAATTGCTTTGTCACAACGATGAAAATTCTTTCCAATCTCTCTGCCTCAGCTCGTGGGATGGTGACCTTCATTGCCACCTCTTCCCCTGCACCGGGCAGGTCTGTGGAGGGGAAGGAGAATCCTTGGACGGAAATCTCTTCCACCTCAAAGTAGGCGCTGGCAAAACCTTGAGTAAAACTGATCAGCTCCGTGGAAAGAGGAGCGTTGTCCTTCGAAAGTTCAAACTCGGCGCCCTCAATTTTGTCACCGGTGGTGCCCACCCCCAAACGATAATCGCTTCCAGCCACAAAGTCAGAGAATCTAGTGGTGAAGCTAATCTGTTCAGTTTCCGCTTTGAGGACGGGAGCCGTCATTGAGACGCGACCCTGGCCTAGCAGGGACCAAGTGAAAACGACCCCAATAAAGGTTAAAAGCACAAATTTTCTCATAGTGTTACTCCCTTTTGGGCTAATCATAGCATTTGTTGCTCTAGATGACAGCCCTCAAACAAGGATATTAAAAGATCCGAATAGTTGCTTCTTTTTTGGTGCCCCTCCCATACGGCCGTGCTTTGTAGGATAGCCCACTATTCCCCCAGACTCAATTGCATGGTAGTCTTTTCCTTATGGGGAGAACTCTTACCCTGATCCTCCTTTTGAGCACAGTTTACCCTCTACAGGGAGGCAGAACTCTTCGTATTGGTGGAAGGGACTATTCTTTTTCCATTACTGAGCCTGAGGGTTGGAATGTTGATTTTACTTCCGCCCAACAGATTGCCAACTTCGTGATGCACCCTCGGAATACCACCTGGAGAGAGTCTGATGTGGTTGCTTTTGGCCGCTTTGTTCCCAAGGCGCCAGGCGCCACCCTGCGGACTTTTCTGGACGACGACATGAAGGAGTTTCAACTGCGCTGTCCCTTCTATGAGGCCGGGGATGTAAAGTTAGAACTGATAGGAGCACGGGCCTTCCTGACAAAAGCCCTTCATTGCCCAACCATGCGACATGAGATCATTTCCGTCACGGAAGTCCCTGGCTACTTCATTACGTTTGTCCTTTCCTCGAATCGGGAGGATCAACTCCAGAGCGCCCTTCTTCCCTTCCAAGATTTGCTTTCCTCCTTCCGGTGGGTCAGCCGGGAGAGTGTCGCTGAAGAACCAGATGCGAGACCGCACTAGCTGCTTGCTATCTCGGATTAGTGCCTTGCTCCAGTATCGGCCGAAGGTGTTCCATGATTTCTGCAATGTGGAAGTACTGGTTGAGTACGTAAAAGTGAATCCCTGAAACCCCGTGGTTCAGAAGATCTACTGCCTGAGCAACCGTGTGGTTAATGCCAATTTCATGGACTCGGTCCTGATTGTCTCCCGAATTGGTCAGCTTCTCGAGAAGTTCTCGGGGAATGCTGGCACCGCACATTCGGGTGATCCGCTTGATCTGCTCGAGGTTCAAGATGGGCAAAAGTCCGGGAACAATGGGTTTCGTGATACCGATAGCTCGACAGCGATCGACAAATGCATAAAAGAGGTGGTTGTCATAAAAGAGCTGGGTGATGACTACATCGGCACCAGCATCGACTTTCCTCTTCAAGTTCTTCAGATCGGTTTCAAAATCGGTCGCTTCAATATGCTTCTCCGGATAGCCCGCAACGGCAATCCCAAACCCCCCGAATTTTCGAATGTGGGAAACCAACTCATTTCCGTAACGATAGCCTCCTTTGGGAGGTTTGAATTCCGTTTCACCTTGAGGGGGGTCGCCGCGCAGAGCCACAATATTTTCAATGTTCTCTCGCCGGAGATCCTCGAGAAGTTGGGCAATCTCCTCCTGAGTGCTTGCGACGCAGGTGAGATGATGTGCAACGTCTTGATGGTAGATATTCTTAATCTTGGAGACCACTTCCAGGGTACGGTCCCGGGTCGTCCCCAGTGCACCGTAGGTCACGGTTAAGAAAGAAGGCTGCAAGGCGATGAGTTTTGGAAGTCGCCTTTCGAGTTTGGCCAAACCTCGATCGGTGTGGGGAGGAAATAGCTCAAAAGAAATGACGGGATGGCCACTGGCGTAAAAATCATGAAACTTCATCCGAGCTCATAATACCAGTAAGACTGGCCCTTTGCGGCATTTGATTTTTCAGTGTATTCTCCAAGACTCCAATGCGAATTCTGATCTTAGGGGGCGGTGCTGTGGGCACTCTGGTGGCTCGTCGTCTGATCCGAGAGAAAAATGAAGTCATCATCGTGGAAGGGCGCGAAGAACGGTGTGTTGAGCTCGAGGAACTTCTCGATGCCAAGGTTATCCGAGGGAATGCCAGCAGCATTCGGATCCTGAAGAGGGCGAGTCTGGATGATGCGGATATGCTCATCGCCGTCACCAACAGCGATGAGGCCAATCTCCTGGGCTGTCTGATTGCCCAGGCTTACTCAAACGTCAAAATCAAAGTCGCACGGCTTCGCACCCATGAGGTGGACCTGTGGCGATCAGTCTGTGCCGGCCAGCTTCTGAATATTGATCTGGTTATCCATCCCGACCGAGAGACAGCCCAACGCATCCTTCGAGTGGTCGGCCTGCCTGGCATCTCCGAAATTCTGGAGTTTGCAGAAGGAAAGGTGCAATTGATCGGAACCAATATCACTCGAGACAGCTGGGTGGTGGGTAAGAGTATGGCGGATCTGGAGAGAAGTGGGCCTCCCAAGAATTCTCTCATGGCTATGATTTTTCGGGGGCAGCAGGTCATTATTCCTCGAGGAGAGGATCGACTGCATGTGGGGGATCACGCCTATATCGTCGCGCCCACCTCCAAGATGTCTGAAACATTGGATTTCATGGGTATTGAAGAAACGCAGAAGGTGAAACGCGTCTTCATCTTGGGCGGGAAGCAAATCGGCATCGAAGTCGCTCTGCAGCTGGAAGAAATGGGTGTTCAGGTGAAGCTCTTTGAACATGACTTGCCTCGCTGTGAGAAGATCTCCACCTTGGTGGAAAGCACGGTCATCGTTCATGCTGACGGCTCAGATCAGGGAATTCTGTTGGAGGAAAACATTGAAGGCATTGACGCTTATCTGGCACTGACGGGAGATGACGAGGAGAACATTATCTCATCGCTGCTGGCCAAGCGTCTGGGAGCCCGAAAGGCGATCGCTCTGGTCAACCGGCTGGACTTTCTTCCCATGGCCCAGCTTCTTGGGATCAACTCGATTTTCAGCAGCCGGCTGGTGGTAGTGGATCGAATCCTGCAGTTTGTTCGAAAAGGGCATGTCCTTTCGGTTACAACCTTACGCGAGGAAGAAGCTGAAGCCATCGAACTGGTGGCTACTCCCGGTTCTAAGTTCTTGGGGAAGAAATTGAGAGATCTTCATTTGCCCCGTGGTGCGATCGTTGGAGCCATCGTGCGACCTTCCGGTGAGGTGATTGTTCCCCGCGGCGATGCGGTCATTCAAGATGGAGACCGGGTCATTTTTTTCTGCCTGGAACTCCTGGTGCCCGAGCTTGAGTCGGCTTTTCTTGTTGGGTCTGGAAGAGAGAAAGCGTGATCAGTTGGCGCATTCTTCTGCAGGTCACAGGACTCTTTATCCTGGCGCTGGGCGTGACCTTGGGTATTGTAACCCTGGTTGCTCTTTTCCTTCAGGATGATGGTTTCCGTTCGCTTGCCCTGGCGACACTGATGGCAGTGAGCCTGGGAGGTGTTCTTTGCCTGGTATTCCGCTCTCCTCCTCAGGAGATCTCCAATCGTGAAGGAATCCTGCTCGTCATCATCATTTGGGTCACATCCGGCCTGGTTGGAGCTCTACCCTTCTATTTTTCTGACTACTTTGGAAATTTCACCGATGCCTTTTTTGAGTCGATCTCGGGTTTCACCACCACCGGTGCCACCATTCTGGAAGATATTGAAGCCTTGCCCAGGAGCCTGCTGTTATGGCGCTCTCTCACCCACTGGATCGGAGGAATGGGGATCATTCTGCTGGGCATTGCCATACTTCCTCTCATTGGCACCGGGGGGATGGAGCTCTACCGCGCGGAGTTTTCAGGTGCTCGCTCCGAAAAATTGACTCCTCGAGTGGCCGAGACTGCACTGGCGCTCTGGAAGCTTTACGTCGTCTTCAGTTTGGCTGAATGTCTTGCCCTGTGGGGGGCTGGGATGGACCTTTTTGAGGCCATCTGCCACACCTTCTCCACCATGGCAACGGGAGGTTTCTCTACTCGAAATGCCAGCATAGAAGCTTTCGCCAGCCCTACAATCGAATACATCATCATCTTCTTCATGGTAGTGGCGGGTCTGAACTTCACCCAGCACTATCGTCTCCTCGTGGAGCGTCGTCCCCGGGCTTTCTTCAAGGATCAGGAGACTCGATTCTATGTTGTGCTCCTGTTTGCAGCGACAGCGGCCTTGACGCTCACACTGAGCCTCAGTTCCCTGGGTTTTTTCGAGGCTCACCGGGTGGCTCTTTTCCAGGTGGTTTCGATCATGACCACCACAGGCTTTTCATCGGCCAACTTTGAGCTTTGGACTCCTTTTGCTCAATTGCTGCTTTTGGCGCTGATGTTTGCCGGGGGCTGCACCGGTTCAACGGCAGGAGGGATGAAGGTGGCCAGGTTAGTCCTGCTCTTTCGTGTCGTGGGACGTGAATTTCGGCGCATAGTGGAGCGACGGGGAGTTTTTGCCGTTCGCTTCAACGCGGAAGCCGTGAGCGAGAATGCGATTCAGAGTCTTCTGAACCTTGTCTACATCGCTTTCTTGATCAATTTCGCAGCCTGCATGGCCCTCACAGCTCTGGGTGTGGATGTCTTAACCGCCATCTCTGCCGTGGCGGCCTCTATGTTTAATATAGGGCCCGGGCTGGGTGATGTCGGACCCTCAGAGAATTATGCGCAGCTAGTCCCGCTAGTGAAATGGGTGTTGAGCTTTTGCATGCTGGCGGGACGATTAGAGTATTACACCCTGCTGGTGCTTTTCACTGGAGCGTTTTGGAGGAAATAGCAGTTTCCTCCTCCTTCATTGTCTGGCGGAGCTGCTCTTTCTGGACTAGCAGCTCATTGATTCTGCTAGAGCTGGAGCCCTCCTTTTCTTCTGCTTTGATTTCCTCCTGAAGTTGACGACTGAGCCGCTCGTGGTGTTTTTTTCTGAGTGCCTGGATGCTGCTTCTGATGATCTCCTCCGAGAGAGGAAAGCCGGTCGAACGCAGAGCCACCCCTTCGATGAGATCTCGATCTGCCTCATCGGCGAGCTCCTGCCTCAGGCCGATGGTCGTGATCTCCTCGACTTGCTCCTTTAGCTGAAAGATGCTCTGGAAAATCTCTTGGGTGCGCAACCCCTCGAAAAGCTCAGGTTCCAACTGCTGGAAGGTAATCGCTGCCCATTCCGTCTCCAGCATAGCCAGCAGTAAAGTGTTTTCAGCTGGGGTGACCTGATCGGCCGGGAGGGCATAGTTCAGCTGAGCCATTTCCCTTTTGCGCCCGGGCATTTTTCTCATTTCCAGCATGAGCAAGTCTTCATCGACCTGGAGGCGGGAAGCAATGCGTGTGAGATACTCTGCCCGCTCAACCAGGTTGGGAATTTTCACTAGATAGGGCAAAATCTTCGAAACGATCTCCTGCTTTCCTTTGGGGCTAAAAGCGTCTCTTTGTTCACTCATGAACTGAGACAGCGCAAAGTCCAGGTAAGACTGCGAAGCCCTGAGTTTCCCTTGATAAACCTCAGCCCCCTGTTTTTGCACGAAGGTGTCGGGGTCTTCTCCCTCGGGAAGTTGCAGGACGTTGAGGCGGAAGCCTTCCTCTAGAAAAAGGTCAATTGAGCGCAGGGCCGCTGCCTTTCCTGCCGAGTCGGGGTCATAGTTGGTGATCACATTCCGCGTGTAGCGCCCCAGAATCTTGACCTGAGCCTTGGTCAAACTGGTACCCAGGGAAGCGACGACATTCCGAATTCCGAACTGAAACGGGACGATACAGTCAAAGTAGCCCTCCACCAGGATAGCGAAGTCTTGCCGTCGAATCTCATTCCGTGTGACATCCAGGGGATAGAGATTGTGACTCTTACTAAAGAGTATCGTCTCTGGGGAATTCAGATATTTGGGGATGCCGTCTCCCAGGCTGCGGCCCCCAAAAGCGATGGTTCTCCCTGAGAGGTCATGGATGGGAAGCATAATGCGATTGCGGAATTTATCGTAATACTGGCCGGGATTTCCTTCTCTTACCAGGCCACAGGCCAACATTTCTTCGACATCGAAACCTTCCGCTTTGAGTTTCTCCAGGAGCTGCTGACCCGGAGGAGCATACCCGATAGAGAATTGCTTGACCGACTCAGCAGTAATCTGGCGCTTCTTGAGATACGCGAGTGCCTCGTCTTTCCCTTTCAACCACTCACAAAAGAAATGGGCGGCCCGGTCCAGGATCTTCAAGAATCGCTGGCGTTTCTCACTTTGGGCATCGCTCTTTTTTGTAGCACTTGGAACCGGAATGCCCTGGTTTTCAGCCAGGTGGTGTATGGATTCAGGGAAGGTCAGATTGTCCATCAACATGATGAACTGGAAAATGTCTCCTCCCGCTTGGCAGCCGAAACACTTGAAGATCTGCTTACTCTCGCTGACCAGGAAAGAAGGGGTCTTCTCAGAATGGAACGGACAGAGCGCAGCAAAATCCTTTCCCTTCTTCTTCAGACGAACATATCCACCCACTAAATCCACGATGCTGATGCTGTTTCGAACCTGATCGATGAAGGAGTCGTCGAATTTCATCGACTCTCCCGTTGTCGATTGATCAAACTGGCGATGTAGCCAGCACCAAAACCATTATCGATATTAACCACTGCCACGTTGGAAGAGCAGCTGTTGAGCATTCCCAGCAAAGCCGCCAGGCCTCCGAAGGAGGCCCCGTAACCGATACTGGTTGGAACAGCAATGATGGGAAGATCCACCAACCCTCCCACCACGCTGGGCAAGGCGCCTTCCATGCCCGCGACTACGATGGCGACTGTGCATGATTGAAGAGCTTCTCGCTGACCGAGTATCCTGTGCAATCCGGCCACGCCCACATCGTAGCAGGTGCTGACCTCGTTTCCCATGAACTGAGCTGTAACCAGTGCTTCTTCAGCGACTGGGATATCCGCAGTGCCGGCACTAAAGATCCCGATTTTGCCTCGCCCGCTGGGAAAGGGCTCATGGATGATGGTCACCGCCTGGCAATTGGAATGATACTCACAGAGTTCGTAGCGAGATTGTAATTCTTGAAAAACCTGTGGACCTGCAGAAGTAATCAGGATGTTCGGATTCTTGCTGACCAAAGCCTCAGCAATGGCTATGATCTGCTCGGTGCTCTTCCCCTTCCCAAAGATGACTTCAGGGAAGCCATGGCGCAAGCTGCGATGGTGGTCAACCTTGGCAAATCCCAGATCCTGGTAGGGCAGTTCTTTCAGGCGTGAAAGGATCTGCTCTTCACTGATCTTCCCTGCTTTGAAGCTCTGGAGCGCCTGTTTCAGACTTTGCGGGGTCATCTCGGTTGCTAGTGCCGCCTTCTTCTTTGAGGACCGCCCGGCGACTGAGCCTGATCTTGCCCTGGTCATCAATGTTGAGCACTTTGACCAGAATCTTATCCCCGAGCCGGATCTCGGTCCGGATGTCTTTAATGTGATGATCGGCGACTTCGGAGATATGCAACAGCCCTTCTGTCCGAGGGAGGATCTCCACGAAGGCTCCAAAGTCTACCACCTTTTTGACTTTCCCCAGGTAGTTCTTGCCGATCTCAGCCGTGACGGTGAGTCCTTTTATGATCTCGATTGCTTTCTCGGTCGACTCGCCGTCGATAGAAGCAATTTTGATTGTTCCGTCATCTTCGATGTCGATCTTGACGCCGGTCTCTTCAATGATGCTCCGAATCATCTTTCCGCCGGGACCGATGACCTCACCAATCTTGGAGATCGGAATGTTCATGGTGGTGATCCTGGGAGCAAAGGGGGAGATGGTGGAGCGAGGTTCCGAAATGGTTTGGGCCATCTTTTCCAGAATGTGCAAACGGCCCACTCTGGCCTGCTCCAGTGTCTGGGCCAGGATCTCAGAGGTGACACCTGTAATCTTGATATCCATTTGCAGTGCCGTGATCCCTTCGGCAGTGCCGGCCACCTTAAAGTCCATGTCCCCATAATGATCCTCAAAACCCGCAATGTCCGAGAGAATGGCGTGAGTGTCGTCTCCCATGACGAGTCCCATGGCCACCCCGGCAACTGAGCCCTGGATTGGGACCCCTGCGTCGTGAAGAGCCAGGATAGCGCCACACACTGTGGCCATTGAAGAAGAACCATTGGACTCGAGAATGTCCGAAACTATACGAATGGTGTATGGAAAGATCGACTCATCAGGCAACACCGTCGAGATCGCTCGCTCTGCCAGAACTCCGTGCCCAATTGAACGGCGACTGGGGCCCCGCAGAAAGGCCACCTCACCCACAGAGAAAGGCGGGAAGTTGTAGTGGAGCATAAAGGACTTGGAGGACTCGCCGGTGATGTCATCCAATCGCTGCACATCTTCACCCGTGCCCAGGGTGACCGTTACCAGCGCCTGAGTTTCTCCTCGAGTAAAAACCGCCGAGCCATGGGCTCTGGGAAGGAGGGAAACCTCCCCGGAAATGGATCGAATCTGGTCGAAGGCCCGCCCATCGGGGCGCTTCTTATTCTCCAGCAGCTCACGACGAAAGATCTTTTCCTTCACTCGCTCAAAGATAGCGCTGACATTGCCGCGTTTCTCCTCATCGTCTGCGGCGAGTGTCTCCACCATCTCTTTGCGGTAGGTCTTCATTTTTCGCTCGCTGGCCCGCTTGTCCGGAGTACCGAGCGCTTCAAGAATTTTCTCAGTTGCCGCTTCCTCAACCAGTCGTTCCAGCTCAGGGTCATAGGTCACCGGCTCGAACGTGCGTTTCTTAATGTCCAAACGGTTGGCTAATTCTTTGATCTTGTCAATAATCTGGCGGATGGCCTGATGGGCGAAGTCGAGGGCCTCCACCACCTTATCTTCCTTCACTTGGCGACCCGTCGCCTCCACCATAACAATAGCTTCTTCTGTGCCAACAACAATCATGTTGAGAGCACTTTTCTCCAATTGTGGAAATGTCGGGTTTAAAAGGAACTGGTTATCGACCAGGCCCACACGTACAGCACCAATAGGATTATGAAAGGGTATGTCGGACAGGTACAGTGCAGCCGAGGCTCCGTTGATGGCGAGAACATCCGGGTTGAATTCGGGTTCAGCTGACAGGACCATGGCAATTATTTGCGTTTCACAACGAAAGTTGTCTGGAAAGAGAGGTCGCAAGGGACGATCAATCAAGCGACAGGTCAGGATTTCCTTCTCCGTCGGCCTTCCCTCGCGCTTAAAAAAGCCTCCTGGTATCTTCCCAGCGGCGTAGGAATTTTCCCGGTAATCACAGGTCAAGGGAAAAAACGAAAGGCCTTCCCTGGGGTCACTCTCAGAACAGGCTGTCACCAGAACAGCCGTCTCTCCACTGCGCAGCAGTGCCGCGCCATCTGCTTGTTTTGCTAATTTACCGATCTCAATGGAGAGTTCGCGCTCTCCTAGAGACAGGCTGACGGTCTCACTCATCTAATTTATTTCCTCCAACTGCTTGATTTCACCCAATCTCCTCTGATTCTGGATCATCTGCTTGCCAGAAGGGAAGAGAGGATTACATTTGCGGAATGCCTTCAGTGAATCCAGCAGGAAGGTCTCTTGCGCTGCTGTTCTCTCTGTTATTTACGGATTCCCAACCGCTCGATTAATTCCTTATAGCGCCTGAACTCGATCCGCTTGACGTAGTCCAGTAGACGTCGGCGCTGGCCCACCAGTTTGAGTAGGCCTCGGCGAGAGTGATGGTCCTGTTGATGGGTTTTAAAGTGTTCAGTTAAATAATTGATTCGCTCAGTCAGAATGGCAACTTGAACCTCAGGCGAGCCTGTATCCTTGTCGTGCAGTCGGTAATTCGAGATGATCTCGCCCTTGCTCTCTTTTACTAAAACCATAGCTGAGCCTTCATTGAGTCCTAAAGACAACACAATCTAACAAAAAACGAATTCGAAGTAAACTGCGGCCTCAAGCCCGGATTATGCATAAATTCTCTACTGCAGCTACGAAATCATCCGGCCTGCCAGCGTTGCGTGACCCGCAAGCGGGTACCCCTCGGCCTCCTCAACGTACTCAAGAGTACGTTTGCGGGGGCCGACCCGTGGCGGGTACCCGTCGCGCGCCAGTTCGGGCCCGCAGGCTTTAGCCTGCGGGCCCGTGGGCTAAAGCCTGCGGCTCTGTTTTCCGGCGCTTTCGCCGCTTCATGACGAGAACCTATGCATAACCCGGGCTTAACGAGCTTTAGGGTGGGTGGATCGGTAAACACGAAGAAGCTCTTCGATGGATAAATGGGTGTATTTCTGAGTGGTAGAGAGCTTCTCGTGCCCAAGCAGTTCCTGAATGCAGCGGAGATCAGCCCCGTTGGTGAGCAGGTGAGTGGCAAAGGAGTGGCGAAAGAGGTGAGGGTGAACATCCAGAAGCAGGGCGCTTCCCTTAATGTACTCCTTTAGGTTTCGTTCGATGGATCGAGCGGAAAGCCGCGAGCCGCGAAGATTCAAAAAGAAGGCCTTGGGCTCGCGGGGCGTCCCTTGACGGCGGAGCAAAGCCGCCCGTTTTCCCAAGTAGAGGCGAAGTGCCTGCTTGGCTTTCTTCCCGAACGGCACCAGGCGCTCTTTCTTCCCTTTCCCGTAGACTTTGATGAGTCGCTGTGCCAGTTGGAGATCTTCCAGATTGATCTGCACCAGCTCGCTAATGCGGAGCCCACTGGCATAAAGCAACTCCAGAATGGCTCGATCTCTTATTCCCCGCTCAGTTCCTGAATCGGGAAGCTCTAAGATCGTTTCCACCTCCCGAACAGAGAGAAAGCGGGGTGTACGCTCCGGTAAGCGAGGATTGCTCACGAGCCGGGCCGGATTGGATGGGACTTTTCCTTCCTTGTACAGATATCGGAAGAAGGAGCGGATAGATGCCAGCTTGCGAGCAAGCGAAGTCTTGGCAATTCCCTTTTGGTGCAGATGGCCGAGAAAATCGCGGATGCTGATGTGATCGATCTCTCGCGGGTGGATGTGGATGTCTTCTCGTCCCCGCGTGAGGTATTGATAGAACTGGAGAAGGTCTCCCCGGTAATTCCTCACAGTGTGAGACGAATAGTTCCTTTGGAGCCGGAGGTAGTCCAAGAAAGAGCCAATGGATTTACGCATGGCAGCTAACAGCTAATACCTGACACCTAACCACTGACAACTGACAACTGACAACTGACAATACCGTTCTCGTAGTTTTTTGGGTTTGAACGTTATAGCTAAGTATGACCTATAAGAAATCTAAGATCTATCGATTAGGCCTTAAGCAGGCCTTGCTTGTGGAGGCGGTGTGCAAGAAGTTTCCCAGACACGAGCAATACTCCCTGTCTCAGCAAATTCGTAGGTCGAGTCGCTCGATCGTAGCAAATTACGTCGAAAGTTACGTTCGACAGAAGTATTTTCCGGGTGATTACCGGCGCTTCCTCACATACAGCCAGGGAAGCTGTGACGAAACCAAATACTGGGTGGAATTGGCCAGAGAAATTGACTTACTGGACGAACCTCTTTTCAAGGAGCTCATGGATGTACGAGGAGTTAGGTAAGATGATTTTTCGCACCCTCAACCGCGTCTAGCGCTCTTGTCAGTTGTCAGTGGTCAGTGGTTAGTCAGCGGCCCCCTTTTTTCACTTTGATCTTGTAGGCTTTCAGCTTGCGGTGGAGGTGAGTTCTCTCCATTCCAATGGAGGCGGCTGTTAGAGAGATGTTTCCATTGTTTTCCGCCAACCGATCCAGGATAAACTGGCGTTCGAATTCCTCGCGAGCTTCTTGCCATTTCAGAGAGGTCCCTTTGGCAGTCCTTGGAGCTTGTTTGAGAATGGAGGAGGGGAGATCGGAAACGGTGACTTTCTCACCGGGAACCATAATGGCCAGACGCTCTACTGTATTTTTGAGCTCTCGGACGTTACCCGGCCAGTGGTAGGATTTCAGTTTTTTCATAGGGTCGGCCTGGATTCTCTTCTCGGGTTTTCCATAACGCCGACAGAAGGTTTCCATGAAATAAGCCACTAGTTCGGGGACGTCTTCCTTTCTCTCTCGCAGTGGGGGCACCTCAAAAGGGATGACATTGAGGCGGAAAAACAGGTCCTGCCGAAAGGTTTCCTGCTCGATCTCTTGCTCGAGATTCTTATTGGTAGCTGCGATCACGCGTACATCCACCTCAATAGCCTCATTGCTGCCGACTGGGTAGAATCGCTGTTCTTCCAGTACCCTCAGTACTTTGGCCTGAGTCTTGAGACTCATGTCCCCGACCTCGTCCAGAAACAGAGTCCCGTGGTCGGCCAGTAAAAATTTTCCTTTTCTGCTCTCAGTGGAGCCTGTGAACGCTCCCTTGACACTCCCAAACAGTTCGCTCTCAATGAGATCGTCGGGAATCGCAGCGCAATTGACCTCAATAAAGGGACGTTTTTTACGAGGACTGTTGAGGTGAAGCAATCTGGCCACCAGCTCTTTCCCGGTCCCATTCTCTCCGTAGATCAGAATTCTTCCTTCAGTGGGCGCGGCATACTCTACCTGTTGACGCAGGGCCTTCATGGGGACAGAACTTCCGATCATCATTGTTTCCCGACGAATAAAATCCTGCAGGGTGCTGTATTCCTCCTCTAAACGTTGTTGCTTGAAGGCGTGCTCCAGAACGGGCATGATTTGTTTTAAAGAAAGGGGTTTCTCGATGAAGTCGAAAGCTCCCAGCTTAGTGGCCTGTACAGCGGTTTCGATCGTACCGTGCCCTGAAATCATGATCACGTATTGGCTGGGACGTCTCGTTCTAATTTCCTTGAGCACCTCGAGTCCGTCTTTGTCCGGTAGCCAGATGTCGAGCAAAATCACGTCGTATTTCTTTTTATTGAGTTGCTCCAGGCAGGATTCTCCGGAGGGAACAACGTCGACCTGATATCCCTCGTCCCGCAGAATCCCCTGGAGGGAGATCCGCAGGTTTTCTTCATCGTCAACAACGAGAAGCTTTCCTTTGCTCATTATAGATTCAACGGCTGATCTGTCAGTTCACGGGGAGTTCCATAATCAGTCGTGTCCCATGCGGCTGATTCGGTTCTGCCCGAACAAACCCATTGTGCTCTGAAACAATTTGGCGAACAATCACTAATCCTAAACCAGTGCCCTTCTTCTTGGTGGAGAAGTAAGGCAGAAAAAGCTGCTCGTAATCCTCCGGCGAGATGCCGATTCCGTTGTCCTGGAATTCGATGGTGACTGAGTCCCGGCCGTCGTTAAACTGGGTTAGGATCAAGATGTACCGATCTTCTGGAGACTCCGCCAGTGCATCTAAAGAGTTGTCAATTAAATTAATGAAAGCACGCTGCATCTGGTCAGGGTCGATGCTGATTTCCGCGATTCTAGGATCGAAGGCCTTTCTGATCTGCACCTTTTCCAGGCCCCCATCGTAAAGCGCCAGTGTCTGTTCAATGAGTTGATGCAGTTCGATGTCGGTTCGCTTGCAGATAGGCAGCCGAGCGAATCGTGAAAATTCCTCGACCAGTGCCTTCAATTTTTCGGCTTCTGCCACGATGATTCGCATGGCATCTCCCAAAACCTTCCTAAACTGGCGGATCTCGCTGGAGGAAGGGTAGGCTGCAGCAACCTTTTCGAAGCGCTTTTCCACTCGTTCCGCCGAAAGTTGAATGGGAGTCAGGGGATTCTTAATCTCATGAGCCAAGCGCCGCGCCACCTCCTGCCAGGCGGCGAACTTCTCTGCCTGGATCAACTCCGTCAAATCATCCAGCACGATGAGATATTCACCCTCGTCCTGAAAAGGAACCGGATTGGAGGTCATTGTCGTTGCGACGTGCAGCTGTCGGTCGCCCCGCTTGAAGGTCACCTCCTTGCGATAGGTGCCATAGAGACTGGCACGCTTCTTAATGGTCCGGAGTTCTTCATAGAGGTCAGGATCGGCCACGTCTTGGAGGGGCTGGTTTAAGATATTCTCGCGATTCACCTGCAACATCTTGACTGCTGCCTCGTTGAACGTCCGAATGATATCTGACTCGTCAATACTGATGACACCGGTAGCGATATTCTGGAGGATAGTTTCAATGTAGCGCCGACGTTCATTCAGACGTACGTTCGTTGCTCTCAGTTCCGCGTTTGCCTTTTCCAGTTCCTGCCGGCTCTGTTTGATTTCTTCAGCCATTCGATTAAAGGAATCGACAAGGATTCCTAGCTCATCCACCGCAGAAACATCCACACGGTGATCAAGATTGCCTTCTGCCAATTCACGAGAACCTTCTGCCAAAGCCTCCAAAGGAACGGTAATCTTTTTGGCAATATAAGTTCCCAGCCAGACGAACCCAAACACCACGGCCAGGGTGGTCAAACCCAATATGGAAAAATAATTGAGCTGGAGCTGACTGACGCCTCCCTTGATTGCCTCGTATATGTTGGAGGCCTCATCAACCTGGATAGCGTGAAAGGCTACGCTCTGTGGGATCATAAAATGAGCAAATAGTGCGCCCTCGACAGTCTGTGAGGCACCTTGAACTGGAACGCCCACAATTCCGTAATCCTCATCGATCCGGCGTTCCAGACGGTAATACTCCTCTCCTCCCAAGACCTGTTGAATGCTGGATTCGAGGGGCTGGCCTTGGGGCCACTCCCCCCCTGCGAAAACCCTCCCCTGTTGACGATTGAAGAGGACGAACCCATCAAAACGATATTCTCGACGCAAATTCTCAAACTGGTCTGTAGGCTCCGACCTTGATGTCGCCACTTCTTGAGCCAGAAACCGGGCGGTGGCAAGGCGGAAAAGACGGGTCTGTTCGTAGTAACTGCGGGCAATCGATTGTGAAGACTGCAAAAGTTGTTCAGCCGGGGAGCTGAACCATTGCCGCAGGTTTTGGTTGATCAGCCCGAAAGCGAGAAATGCCATGATCAGAGCAGGAAACAGAGAAAAGGCACTCAACGTGATCACGAGTTTGGTCTTAATGCGGCTGCCGGGACGATTTGCCTGATATTCGAAAAAGAGCTTGATCAGGTCACGGGACAGAATGAAAGAGAGGACCAGGACAATGACAAAGGTGAGGGCCCAGACTACCGCCCACAAATTGATGTTCCACAGGAAGCGCGGGTTTCCCACCGAAGAGGGATTCAGGAAGACAACACTGGCCAGAAACGTGAGAGTAACGCTGATGAGAACTGCGGAGATCCAATAAATCTTTCGCAAAAGTTCTTCTTGCTTCATGCGTTCTCAGCTAACCGGCCGACCGCTGACCACCAGGGGCTGTGACAAGCATTGCCAGTAAAGGTCTGGTCGTGTATTTTAGCATTTTTCCTCTCATTATTAATCAGGGAGCAGCCGTCAGCCTGAACCAAATAGAATGCTTCGAATTGGAGTTGATACAGGGGGTACTTTTACCGACTTCGTGATCCTGGATGGCGGGGATATCACGGTCTTGAAACTTCCCTCCACTCCAGAGCATCCGGCTAAAGCGGTGCTGGAGGGGCTGACTCAAATCGTAGAAAATCGAGAGGGCTATCTGATCCAGCATGGGTCGACTATTGCGGCCAATACTCTCTTGGAGAGAAAAGGTGCTAAAACCCTGTTGATTACCAATGAAGGATTTGAAGACTTGCTGGAAATTGGCCGCCAGAATCGTCCTCGACTCTATCAACTCTCTTCTTCTCGGCCCAGACCACTCGTTGAGGCCAACTTTCGTCTTGGCATAAAGGAGCGCCGCCTGCCGGACGGTCAATCACTGATTGCTCTGGAGAGGAAGAACTTGGCTTGGCTTCGCAAGAAAGTACAACAACTTGCTCCGGAAGCTATTGCAGTCGTTCTCTTGTACAGCTATCGCGATCCTAAGAGCGAGAGGCAAATCGCAGAGGCTCTAGAGTCTGCTCAAATTCCCGTCTCCCTGTCCCACCAGATTCTCCCCGAGTTCCGAGAGTATGAAAGGACTTCTGCAACTGTCATGAACGCGTACCTGACAGGGACGATGTCGAATTATCTTTCCGCATTGAGCAGCGAAGCTCTGATCCAGAAGGGAAAACTGACCATCATGCAGTCCAATGGAGGATCAATCCCTGCTTCCTCCGAGGATGTGAAACCACTTCGCACTCTTCTCTCAGGTCCTGCCGGCGGTGTTGTTGGAGCCTTTGAACTGCTGAAGGAAGCAGGTTATGACAAGATCATCACCTTTGATATGGGCGGAACTTCCACCGATGTGTGTCTGTGTGAGAAGCATATCCCAACGACCCGGGAGGCTGTTATCGACCATCAACCGATTCCGGTCCAGATGATTGGAATCCACACGGTCGGGGCCGGAGGCGGTTCCATGGCCAGGATCGATTCCGGTGGTTTGCTGCGTGTCGGTCCCCAAAGTGCCGGTGCAGATCCCGGACCCGTGTGCTATGGCAAAGGGCGGGAGTTGACGGTCACCGATGCCAATCTCTTTCTGGGGCGTATGGAACCTGATCACTTTTTGGGTGGAAGAATGAGACTTCATCCTGAAAAGATCGGGCCGGCGCTGGAAGAGTTAGGAGTGAAGCTGGGCCGATCCACCAAAAAATCCTGGGAAGCCGCTGAGATTGCTGAAGGTATCTTGAAAATCGTCAATACCCAGATGGAGGGAGCTATCCAGCTGATTTCCCTGCAAAAGGGATACGACACACGAGATTTCACTCTGGTGAGCTTTGGAGGAGCAGGGGGCCTGCATGCCTGTGAGCTGGCGCGGGCTCTGCTCATGCCCCGAGTCGTGGTGCCTCCTAATCCGGGGATGCTCTCAGCCTTGGGAATCCTCCGCTCTAATGTGGTGCACGATACCTCTCTGACGCTACTGATGCGCTCACAGGGTGCAAACGTTTTACAAGACCTCAGAGAAGGGTTCCATCCTCTGGAGAAGCGTATCCGCCAACAACTGAGTGATGAAGGCTTTGCCGGTGAAAACCTAGAATTGGAAAGGACCTTGGATGTCCGCTATGTGGGACAGTCCTATGAGCTGAACCTTCCCTTTGATGATGATTTTGAAGCGAGCTTTCACCGGCTTCATCAGCAGTTCTATGGCTTTTCAAATCCTGGCCTACCGATGGAAATCGTCAACATCCGAGTCCGTGGGTCTGGGAAATATCCCGAAGTGCCAATCGCCAAATTTCCACTGGAATCAGAGGAGCCTTCTCAAGGTGCCATGATTCAAGAAAAGAAAGTTTTCTTCGATGGCCGCTGGCTTCCCGCCGCCTTTTATCTTCGCAAAAGGCTTCGCCCCGGTAATCGCCTCCTAGGGCCGGCAATTATTCTGGAGTACAGCTCCACCACCATCATTCCAGACGACTTCGCAGTTAAAATCGATGAATGGCGAAACTTGGTGCTGGAGCCGAGGTCAGCGGTCAGTGGTTAGCGGTCAGCGTCCCCCCCCCTTCTGAGCAGAATCTCATAAAGGAGCACTCCCGCAGCCACCGAGAGATTCAAAGAGGAGATCTTTCCTTTCATGGGTAGAGAAAGCAGAAAATCACAGTTCTCTCGAACCAGTTTTCGTATCCCTTGATGTTCCCCTCCCACCACCACGACTATCGGTAAGGTCACATCGATCTGGCTCACAGAAGCTTCTCCCTGCATATCCAGACCAACCACCCAAAAACCTCTTTTCTTCAATGTTTGCAAAGTCTGTACGACATTACCGATGCGTGAGATTCTCAAGTGTAGTGCTGCCCCGGCACTGGATCTGAAGACGGCCGGTGTGATGGCACAGTTCCGGCGGTTGGGAATGAACACCCCTCCAACTCCAACTGCTTCCGCGGTACGCAGCAGAGCCCCTAAATTGCGAGGATCCTCCACGCCATCTACCAGTAAAAGCAAGGCCGGCTCGGTTTCAAGGATGGTTTCTAGATCTGTGTAAGGAATGGCTGAGATTTCGGCCACGATTTCCTGATGATGATCGGTTGATGCCTTTTTGGCGATCACTCCTGAGGATTCGAAGTGAACAGGGACGCCCTGACTGCGCGCCATCTGAATGATCTTTTGCAGTCGCGGATTGGATTTTCCTCGCGTAGTCCAGATACGCTCCGGTGAGCCGGCCGCCGATTGGAAAGCCTCAATTACCGGGTTGATTCCGTAGATAATCATGGAGATGATCGAGAACCGCCTGCACCCGGCCCTTAACGGGCGTTATTGGGGCCGGCAGGTCCAGGTGTTGGCCTTCTTCAAAAATGGGAATGAGCTGATTCAGTTCAGGTCCTGAGATTCGAGCGGTCAATGCCACCCGAATAGGGTGAAAAAGATTCTTTCCCTTCTGGCCCGTCCTCTCTTTCACTTCAGACACCACACCCTTGTAGGTCTCCAAATCCAGGATCTGGTGCCGTTGAACTCGATCGTGGAACTCGCGGATGACCTCCACGGCACCATTCTCCGAGAGTGCCTCTTGCACGGCAGGATCCGACAGACCTTTTCCCGGATCAAAGCTGAAGATAAGCTCGGTCTCCTGGACCACATCCTCCACCTTGTCTAAATATTTGAAAACCGCCTGGATGACATCCCCTAACCACTCTTTGATCTCAGCAGAGGGCTCAGGGGGGATCCAGCCGCAATCTTGCAAATAGGGAATGGCCAGTTCCGTCAGGAGCGGTTGGCCCAGCTCTTTCAAGTGACTGCGATTGACCCAGTTTAATTTATCCCAATCGAAGGCTGCCGGGCTTCGGTTGACTCGAGAGAGATCAAATTCGGCACTGAGCTGCTCCGGTGTTAAGATCTCGCGCCCCTCTTGAGGAGGAGCCCATCCCAGAAGCGCCAGATAATTGAGAAGTGCGCCGGGCAGAAAACCTTGTCGGCGAAATTCATCAATAGAGGTTGCTCCATGGCGTTTGCTCAATTTTGTCCCGTCCCTTCCCAGGATGGTGGAAAGATGGGCGAAATGAGGCAACTGGAACCCGAGTGCCTCATAGAGCAAGACTTGTCGGTAGGTGTTGGAAATGTGACCTTCCCCCCGGATCACATGAGTGATCTTCATTAAAACATCATCCACGACACAGGCAAAGTTGTAGGGAGCAGTTCCATCAGATCTCAGGAGCACGAAGTCCCCGATCTCGCTGCCCTCCACCTCGAGGGAACCAAACACGATATCTTGAAAGGTCACGATTCCCTGGCGGCTCTTCATGCGCACCACCGCTGCTTTGCCGTCCCTGACCCGCTGACTCGCTTCCTGGGGAGGGATGTCCCGACATTTGCCGGAGTAGCGGGGAGGCTGGCCTGTAGCCAGCTGGGCCTGTCTCTCTTGCTCAATTGCTTCAACGGAACAAAAGCAGTGGTAGGCTTTCTCCTCACTCAGAAGCTGCTTGCAGTGCTCTTGGTAAAGGTTCAAGCGATTGGTCTGTCGGTAAGGTCCGTGCTCACCTCCCACGTCCACCCCTTCGTCCCAGTCCAGGCCAGACCACCTCAAGTCTTCCATCAACTCCTCTTCAAAGCGACTGTGGGAGCGGGTCAGATCGGTATCTTCAATCCGCAGGACAAAAATGCCTTGATTCTGACGGGCGAAAAGCCAGTTATACAGAGCAGTGCGCAGATTTCCTACGTGAAGATGACCCGTTGGACTCGGAGCAAATCGGACGCGAACCGTCATGGGGTTCAGTATACAATGGTCTTAAAGTGATAATTACCTTAATCGAGCTTGATCTTATTCTGGTCTCACTTGATTATTGGTTCCATTATCTATAGAATCTCGATCATTGAAGATAGTCATCCTGAGCAAGTAAAGTGGCTGGAAATAGCTTTTTCCATGGGTCGGGAATAGACCCTTATCGGGAACAGGCTCTTATAAGGTTGGTTATGATTGTAGGATCTAAGCGTTCTCCTTTTATCCTCTGGGCTCTGGTTCTTCTCTGCTTCGCTACTCAATATTTGGCTGCTTCCTCCTCCGGGCACGTCAGCGGTCTGATCCAGGACCAGTCGGGAAGACCACTGTCCAATATCCTGATTGTGCTTCTCCGGACGCCTTCATCGCAGGCCTTACCCATTCTGGGCCGCAGCGATGGGAGCGGTGAGATTCGTTTTAACAACATCGCACCTGGGAATTACGAGGTTCTGGTAAAAAGCGCAAAATATCTGAACCTGAGGAAGAACGTGATCGAGGTCGCCCCGGGTAAGACCACGGTAGCAAGCCTGGTTCTTCAACAGCTGTTTGGGCTGGGTTTTCCCCAGGAGGAGAACCTCAGTGTAAAAACACTCCTTCGCAACGCGGGCGATGAAAGATTAGTTTTCCGCAACCTTCCCCAAGCGGCAAGCGAAGCCTCTCTTAAGCGGACTTCGGGATCTTTCCCTGGAGAAGCGGTCTTGAAAGTCTATGGCAATGCAGGGCTAAGAAAGAATTCTCCGGTCTCTCCCGGTGATGCGGCAGGAGGGACAACCAGCAACTTCGCCGTTACTCAATCGATGGGGGGCGACAGGAAGTATGTTTTGGCAGGCCAGCTCAATTCGGGAGAAGACGCCTTGTGGCGCATGAAAAACGCTGTCGAGTATTCACTCAGCGACTCTCACAACCTTGGAGTGTTCTTTGGCTACGGGCGGGTGAGTCTTGAGCAACCTGGCTTGGCCCTTCTCGATCAGCCCGAAAAGCTGGGTGAAGAACTGGATTCCTCACGAACTCTGGAAACCACCAAGATTCTGAGTCTGGGGGTCCAGGAAGAATGGAATTTGGGCGAGACTCTTTCCCTGATTTGGGGTTTGGAGCTCAATAGGGTGGATTCTAATCACCGCCAGACCTTCCTGAGTCCCAATGTGGAAGTCTCCTACTCCCCTACCGAAAAGTCGAAAGTTCGAGTTCAGATGGCCTCCAAACGCCCAACCTACACGGGGAGTTTAGTTCTACCGAACGGGGATGTGATGAACTTGCGGGAGGCTGTTTCTTTCTCCCGGATGGGTGATCGATTCAGTTTTGGAGTGCCACGTCATTACCGAGGCAGCATCACCCAGCAGTTGATGGAAAATACCGAGATCGAGTTTGCAGCTTATGAGAATCAGCTCATCGGTGGAACAACAGCGTTTCTGGCTGTCTTCGAGTCTCATCCAGATCGGCCAGATCGGCAAATTTTCCATCTGGACGATGAAGAGGCGACCAACCGGGGATACCGAGTTGTGGTCCGTCGACGTTTGGGTAACAGCGTGAAGACGTCTGTTTCCTACATTCGTGGAAGGGCAGCTGGGCTCAGTCGGGATGGTGTGACTCTGGTTCTAGCTGATGACACTACCTTGCAGCCACTGATTGAACGCCAAGGCTACTATACCGTTGCCACCGAAGTGGAAGCTTACATTCCATCTTCCCGGACCCACCTGAGTGCCTTGGTGAAGTTCCTCTCAAATGGCAATCCCCTGACGACTCTGGATGCCTTCGCTGACACCTACGAGACGGGCAACGAAGGAATCAATCTTTTCGTCCGTCAGGTGGTTCCTGTCCCGACCAACTGGTTGACCTTTCTGGGACTGGATTTCATGTCAGCCTATGAAATCGAAGCTCTTGTAGACATCCGCAACCTCACCAATGAAGACTTGGGTACGGTCCGCGTAGACATGGAAGATCTTTCTCTGGTACGCAATCCTAGGACTGTCCGTGGTGGCATCTCTGTGCGGTTCTAGCCCGCACTCCTCACACCCGCTCTACTGCATCGGCGCAATGATCCGACCTGACTGCGTTGCACGACCCGCAAGCGGGTACCCCTCGCGCGCCAGTCGGGCCCGCAGGCTCTAGCCTGCGGGCCCGTGGGCTAAAGCCCACGGCTCTGTTTGCCGGCCCTTCCGCCGCTTCGCGACGAGCTGGTCTGAGAAATGCGGGCTTTCTAGAACACTTTTCCGTAAACGCTAACGGGGATTCTGGTTCAAATTTTTGAATCAAAATCCAAAAATTTGAACCAGGGGGCAGTGTTCCTGTAGTGTACGGGTAGGCCCGGCTGGCTATGTGGTGTGTATGCAACAGTAACAGATGCTCAGTCGTGCAATGCAGGCTTTGGCACTGAAGTTGCTCCAGAGCTTTTGGATATTCTATGCTTAATTAGCTCAGTTGGGTGATTTGATGGGTTTATTCAGGCATTTCAAAGTGGTTTTGGTCCTGGTGTTATCGGGCCTTTCCATGTACATCGGACTTTTGAATCTGCTGGACCGGAGGGTTTGGAAGCGGCCGTCTGATGGCGTGAACTGGACCCAGACGCAGCGAGGAGTGGAGGTGGAGTCAGTGAGAACCCCCCCCCCAACCGAGCTGAGTGATCTGGCCGAAGGTGATCGTCTGGTCAGCATCAATGGCATAGGTATCCAAGGCCTGGATGAGTACACTGAAATCATAGAGCTGCTGATGGAAACCTCTTCCCCGGCTGCCCAAGTGACCTACCTGGTAGAAAAGGCGGGATCGGGTGACCAGGTTTCATACGCTGTCGAGATTCAACTGAGCCTGGGCACTGACTTCACTGACCTCTTACTTGGGGTGTTGGCCTTGGCCTACCTGGGCGTTGGAATATTTATATTCTTACCCAACTGGAAAGCTCGAGGTGCTTTCCAGTTTTATCTCATTTGTCTGGTTGCCTTTGTGCTTTACGCTTATCGCTATTCGGGACGTGCTGACACCTTTGATGTATTCATTTACTGGTGTTCCGCCACGGCCTTTTTACTTCTGCCACCGCTTTTCCTCCACTTTTGTTGCAATTTCCCCCAACATGTTTCCTTCCTTCGAAATTCACCCTTCCTGAGCTGGGTCTTATATCTACCAGCTCTCTGTCTGCTGGGACTTCATGGACTTTGGTTTTCTGGCAGTCTGCAGCAGCTTGGTTTGCCACGCGTTGAACGGCTGGCATTGTTTTTCGACCGGGTTCACTTAGCCCATTTTGTGACCCTTTTTCTGTTGGGAAGTGTCGTACTGATTTATTCCAGTCGTGTGGGAGCTTCTTTTATTCACCGGCTGCAGATGAAGTGGGTCACTTGGGGCACTTTGATCGGCATCCTTCCCTTCGTCTGTTTTTACGCTCTTCCCTTCTTGATCGGGCTGCCGATTTCTCCCTACATGGAAGTGTCCCTGCTGGGGTTGGCGCTGGTACCCTTGAGCTTCGGCTACGCCATCACCAAACACCGGCTCACGGACGTCAAACTGATTTTCAGACAGGGTGCGGTCTACGTTCTGGCTAGTTCAGCGCTCTTAGGCCTCTATGTGGGGATTGTCCTCTTAATTGGTCGTGCCATCCAGGATTTTTCCCCGGAATCGGGCTTTGTGCTTTTTGCGGTGGCGGCGCTCTTGGTGGCCATTCTGTTCGCCCCTTTGAAAAACAAGATTCAAACCCAGATCGATCGCTACTTCTATCAAGAGGAGTATCACTACCGGCGGTCGTTAGCAGATTTCGGTAGGACGCTGAGTTCAGAAATTAGACTTTCGCCACTCACAGAGAAGATTGCAGAGCGGATTCGAAGAACTCTGAACGTAACCCCGGTGGCTTTTTTTCTCCGAGTTGATTTTCAGGCAGACGTGTACCGGCTTTATCACGGCCAGGATCTGCCACTGAATGGGGATGGACTGAAGGCACTGGTTGTCCCGGAGGACGTTTTTTCCGATTTTGATCGAGAATTAAATCCGCTCCTTCTGTTATTGCCCAGTGAGCAGGTTGACCGCATCAGAAAGGAACTGGCCCGATACCACTTGCATTATGTTCAGCCGCTGCGGGTGCATAATCGGGCCATTGGATTCTGGGCGATGGGGAAACGGTTTAATGCTGAACTTCTCAGCAGTGAAGATCTTGACTTGATGGGTACTCTATCCGGTTATGCTGCGATTGCTATCGATAATGCTTTACTCTATCGCTCACTTGAGGGCAAGACCAGTGAATTAGCTCAGCTGAAGGCCTACAGCGAAAACATTGTCAAGAGCATAACAGTGGGTGTTCTTGCCGTGAGTCCTGAAGGAGAAATAACTGTTTGGAATAATGCCATGCAGGAGATCTGTGGCCTGGAGCGAGCTAAGGTCTTGGGTAGAAATATTTCCGAAGTCCTTCCAGCAGATCTCATCCGTACCATGGGGAAGATTGTCGAAGGTCCACGATGGGAAACGGCCCAAACCAGCCGACTTTATAAGACCAATATCCAAATGCAAGGAGGCCCCAGCCGATTGGTGAACATAACTCTTGCACCATTTTTCCTGCAGGATGGCCTCGTGACAGGCACATTGCTGGTTTTTGACGATATCACCGAGAAGGTTCAACTTGAGAAGCAGTTGCTCCAGTCGGAAAAACTGAGCTCGATCGGCTTACTGGCAGCGGGAATTGCACATGAGATCAATACTCCGCTGACCGGTGTTTGCAGTTACACGCAGATGCTTCTGAAGGAAACTCCCCCTGAGGACTTTCGCTATGAAGTTTTGAAAAAGATCGAAAAACAGAGCTTTCGAGCTTCCAATATTGTGGACAATTTGCTCAATCTCGCGCGAGTGAGAGATTCCGACTTTCAGACAGTGAATATCAATGGGTTGATGCTGGAAACCCTTTCTCTGCTGGATCACCAGTTTCGAAAGACCAATATTGACGTCAAGCTGGATCTGGACCCAATGCTCCCTCCCACCGCGGCCAACGGAGGAAAGCTTCAGCAGGTGTTCATGAACCTTTTTCTCAATGCCAAAGACGCTATGCCTGCCGGCGGTCAACTGACGGTGAGGACTCACTGTGAGGATTCTCAGCTGGTGATCAGAATTAAGGATTCCGGGACCGGGATTTCCGATCAAAACATTAAAAGAATTTACGATCCTTTTTTTACGACCAAGGAAGTGGGGAGAGGTACAGGCCTCGGTCTCTCCATCTGCTATGGAATCATCCAAGAGCATTCCGGACGAATCAGCGTGGAGAGCAGCGCAGGCCTGGGCTCCACCTTTCGACTCAATCTCCCGCTGAAGCGTATCCACTGAGTTAGCCCAGCCCATGTCAACTCGACCTTTCATTCTGGTTATTGATGACGAAGAGATTATGCGCGATGTCATCACGACACTCCTTGAGCAAGAGGGCTATCGTGTGTCTTGGGCCGCAACCGGTGAAGAAGGCGTCGAAAAGGTCGAGGAAGAGTCCCCCGATCTCGTTCTCCTGGACCTCATGCTTCCCGCAATGGGTGGGCTGGCGGCTCTGGAGCAAATAGGGCAGATCGATTCCGATACAGTGGTTGTCATGATCTCTGCTTACGGTTCGGTAGGAAATGCGGTGGAGGCCACCAAAGCCGGCGCTTTTGACTTCATCACCAAACCGTTTAGGAACGAGGAACTCCTGTTGGTCGTCAAGAACGGCTTGAAAAAACGCAGTTTGGAAATCGAAAACCGCGGGCTCAAGAGGACTCTCAAAGAGCGCTTCACCTTCGAGAAGATGGTTGGCAAAAGTGAGGAAATGCAAAAGGTTTTCGACTTGATTACTCAAGTGGCCCCGCGTCGAAGTACTGTTCTCGTTGTGGGAGAGAGTGGCACTGGCAAGGAGTTGGTGGCTAAAGCCATCCACCACTGCAGTTCTCGCTCGAATGGTGAATTTGTAACGGTCAACAGCGGGTCTATCCCCATCGATTTGTTGGAAAGTGAACTGTTCGGCCACGTGAAAGGGGCCTTTACTGGGGCCATTTCCAGTAAACAGGGATTGTTTGAAGTTGCTGATGGTGGAAGCATTTTCCTTGACGAAGTGGGTACCCTGCCCCTTGACACTCAGGCCAAGTTACTGCGGGTGATCCAGGAGAGAGAATTCCGACGGGTGGGCGGACTGGAAAATCTCAAGGTGGATGTCCGCATTATCGCCGCCACCAACGTTGATCTCAAGGAAGCAGTGGAACAACACCAGTTTCGTGAAGATCTCTATTACCGCTTAAACGTGATCAACATCAGGCTTCCACCGTTGCGAGAGCGCAAGGGGGACGTTCCCCTTCTGGCCGAACACTTCCTCCAACGCTTCTCTCAGGAGAAT
This sequence comes from Acidobacteriota bacterium, assembly GCA_963663035.1. Lineage (GTDB taxonomy): Bacteria > Acidobacteriota > UBA6911 > RPQK01 > JADFOI01 > JADFOI01. Next base: position 3,054,404 of record OY760074.1, on the reverse strand, counting down.
GATGGGCCGGAGTGCCGCTTGGACCAGTCGACAATGAAACTGCTCATGGAGTGCGATTGGCCGGGAAATGTTCGAGAACTTGAAAACGTGATGGAAAGGGCAGTGGTGTTGGCTCCTGATGACGGCCTCATCACTCAAGACTTATTTCCTCGTAAAATCGTGCCTTCCACCTCAGTGAATCTCAGCCGTTTGAATGCTCTTGAAAATGGTGCCAGTTTAAAAGATCTGGTCTTGGAATATGAGAAGACGGTGATCATGAGGGCTCTGGAGCAAGCAGAGTGGAGTCAGAAGAAAGCCGCCAGCTTGCTCCGCGTTAATCGGAGCACCCTCAACGAAAAACTCAAACGCCTCAACATCAAGATTCCTTGAAACGTTGAGCGGCTCAGCCGGGTCCGCCGGTTTGACTTCAACCAGAGGCCACCATTATCATGATTCATCAATAGTAGGGCGAGACTTTTCCTGTTTCACTGAATCTAAGTGGGTGTCGCTCAAAAGACTGGAGGAATAAGAAGTTATGGGCGGAACTCTTTTCGTCTACTTTCGTCAGGGTGGCCCACTGATGTGGCCGCTGCTTCTCTGCTCGATAGTTGGCCTGATTTTCATCATAGAAAAGGTCATCGCCTACTCTCGGATCAAAGGAGATACGGCAGAGATCTTTTCAACCATTCGCGACATGCTTCTAGCGAGAGACTTCCGTGGCTCTGTTGAGTCTTGCGAATCCTTCGATCATCCCGTGGCGACCACTCTGAAGTCGGGAGTGCTGCGTTTCGGGAAGTCCCGCGACGAGATCGAAAAAGCCATGGAAAGCGTGGCCTTGCATGAATTGTCCAAATTGGAGAAAGGCCTGTGGATCCTGGCCACCCTGGCCAATATCTCCCCTCTCCTAGGTTTTCTCGGAACCGTCACAGGAATGATTGCCTCCTTTGAAGCCTTGGCTGAAGTAGGATTGGGCAATCCTCAGGCGGTGGCCGGTGGTATCTCGGAGGCCCTGATCACGACTGCCACTGGCCTGAGCATCGCCTTGGTTGTCCAGGCTGCCTACAATTACTTCAATAATAGGGTGTCTAACTTTGCCCTGGACATGGAAACCAGCTCTTCTATGCTCTTGGAGACCTTCAGTGAAATTGAGGAGGGAACGCCCGGAGAAAGCAGCACGGGAGAAATCGGTGAAGAGCAAACCCAGGTGATATGAAGAACCGTCCTCAATCTCGTAGGATTGCTCCTTTAATTCCCACCGCCTCCATGGCAGATATTGCCTTTCTGCTAGTCGTTTTCTTCATGTTGACGACCTCTTTTTCCCAGGAACGGACCAATGTAGAACTTCCACAATCACTAATCAGGACCGAAGTAGCGAGAGATTCCGCAATCATAGCCATCTCAGCGGATGGCATCCTTCGATTCACCGATGGTGAACGGGCCGCCCTCCCATTGGGCTCGGCAAGAGAAGTGGGGCCGCTCACTGCCGAGATCGTTCAGTGGATTCCGGAGAAGGAATTTCTCATCAAAGCCGATCGTATGGTTCGCTATGACCTCATTGATGCTGTACTAGAACAATTACGCCTCAATGGGGCCAGGAAGATTGGCTTGTTGACGGAGAAACTAGCCCCAGAGAGTGTTGAATGAGATTAAGAAGAGGGCACCTTTCAGCCGGAGCTACCATTCCGACTTCCTCAATGGCTGATATCGCCTTCCTGCTGATCATCTTTTTCATGTTGACGGCTGTATTTGTCACCACAAGGGGATTGCAGTTCGACTTACCTGAAGATGACCCTAACCAACTTGATGTGCAACCCGAGGAGGCAACTCACATCAAGATCATAGGACAAGGACAGTATCTGGTGGATAAGACCCCCATGACGCTGGAGCAGATGGGCGGTTACATAAAAGTGAAGATGGAGCAGAATCCTGAGAAACCCGTCATCATCCAGACCCAACCGAATGTTCCCTACTTCGTAATGATCGAGGTTTTTGATCTGCTGCAATATCTACAGGTAGCAAACATTTCCATTCCGACCGGGACGGAAATCGAACGCTGGAAGGCGTTTGGAATATTTGAGTAAGAAAGTGAACAAAAGAGCTCTTTCGATTGTGCTGCTGGCCTGTACGATGCCTCTCTTGATGGCTCAGGAAGGAGACTACCAGAAGGGGTTATCCTATTATAAGCAGGGTCAGTACTTGCAGGCTATCCAAGAATTCGAGCAGATCGTCAAGGCCCATCCTGATTATGAAAGTGGCCACCGGATCCTGGGGGATTCCTACTTAAAGATCAAGGATTACGAGAAGGCTGCTGAGGCTTTTCAGAATGCCCTGCGGCTAAAGAACGACAACTTCGTCTCCTACTATGGGTTGGCACTTGCCTACTATAACGGTGGCAGGTTTCGAGATGTTATCCCCACCCTGATCAAGGCCGAAAACTATGCTCAATCCCCTCGAGACCAATACCAGACCTATCATACGCGAGGCTCTTCTTACTACAATGTCAATGATTTCGAGCAAGCCATTTCCGATCTGCAGAAAGCTATTTCCATCCAGAGCGGAGATTCCGATGATGCCTTGCAACTAGGAATTTCCTATTACCGAGTCGGGAATGACTCGGAAGCGGAAAAATATCTGCAACGAGCGCTGGTCTTGGATCCAGCGGCCTCTTCAGCAAAGCACTACCTTTCGCGTTTGCACTATGAGGAAGCTATTGATGCCATCGAAGCCCAAAATTTTGCGGCAGCGGCAGCTCTTCTCGGTGCTTATGTGAGTGAGAATCCAGAGGATGGAGAGGCCCGCTTCAACCTTGGCTTAGCTCAGCTCTTTGCCGAGAACCTGGAGAGTGCAGAAAGAGAGTTCTTGGAGAGTGCCAGACTCATACCTGAGAATTGGGGAGTTTACGAGCGGCTAGGCTATGTCTATGAAAAGCAGGAAAAGTACGACAAAGCCCTCCAAAACTATCAGACTGCCCACGACATCCACCAGGATCCGCAAATCCAAGAGAGCCTTGAGCGCGTCCAGGAACGAATTCGCCGAATGAAGGCACAATAAAGGAGGCAGGAGGCAGGAGACAGGAGTCAGACTTCAGACTTCAGATGTCAAGGAGCATGTAGCTTCTTCACTCCTACCTCCTACCTCCTGAGTCCTACCTCCTGAGAAGAAGATGTCCACTATTGAGACAATTCATGCGAGAGAGATTCTGGACTCCAGAGGAAATCCTACCGTTGAAGCTGAAGTGTTCACCGATGATGGGTTCTGGGGAAGAGCAGCTGTGCCCTCCGGAGCCTCCACGGGAGAACATGAAGCCCTTGAGTTGCGTGATGGTCAAGAGGATCGTTATCTAGGCAAAGGAGTCAGCAAGGCGGTTTCCAACATCCATCAAGTCATCACACCTCAGCTGGAAGGCTTGTCGGTCTGTGACCAAGTCCTGATTGACGAGACCATGATCCAGTTAGACGGAACCGAAACCAAGCGGAACCTGGGAGCCAATGCCATTTTGGCGGTCTCCCTGGCCTGTGCCCGAGCGGCCGCCGAGTCGTTGCGAACACCTCTGTATCGGTATTTGGGTGGCACCCAAACTTCAAGCCTCCCGGTTCCGATGATGAACATCCTCAATGGTGGAAGGCATGCTGATAATAACCTGGCTTTTCAGGAGTTCATGATCATGCCCCGAAAGGCGGAGTCCTTTAGCGAAGCTCTTCGCATGGGAGTTGAGACGTTCCATCATTTGAAGGAGGTGCTTTCGGCAAAGGGATACAACACGGCTGTGGGCGATGAAGGTGGATTTGCACCAGATCTGAGATCGAATGCAGAGGCGGCTGAGTTGATCTTGGTGGCCATCGAGAAAGCCGGTTATGAGGCTGGTGAGGATATCTGGTTAGCCTTGGATCCAGCAGCCAGCGAATTCTATTGCGACGAGGGGCACTATCTACTGGACGAATCGAAGGATGAGAGAAAGACCGGGCAGGAGATGATCGATCTGTACCAAGAGTGGATTGACCGCTATCCCATCTATTCGATTGAAGATGGCTTGGCTCAGGACGATTGGGACGGCTGGAGGGCGATGACTCAAGCTCTGGGGCAGCAAGTTCAGGTAGTAGGAGATGATCTTTTCGTCACCAGTCTCAAACGTCTCCAGAAGGGGATCGACAGCGCTGTGGCCAATTCTATTCTGATCAAGCTTAATCAGATTGGGACTTTGACCGAAACCCTGCGGGCCATCGAGCTGGCCAGGGCTAACGGTTATACGACTGTCATCTCTCATCGTTCTGGAGAGACGGAAGATTCCTTCATTGCTGATCTTGCCGTGGGCGCCAATGCGGGCCAGATCAAGACAGGTTCAGCAAGTCGATCCGATCGGGTCGGCAAATACAATCAGTTGTTGCGTATCGAGGAGGATCTGGGATCCAAGGCCAGCTACACCCAGCTGAGGGATTTTCCGTTCTGAGGCCTTTTAGCCGGGATAATGCATAGATTTTCTACTGCAGTGCCGCAATCATCCACGCTGACTGCGTTGTGCGACCCGCAAGCGGGTACCCCTCGCACGCCTTATCATCGCGGCGCCTGCGGCACTTCGTCACGAAAACCTATGTATAATCACGGCTATAGTTAACAGCTGTAGTCTTGAGCAAACGTGAATGTCATGATAAAAGGAGGGGCTAGCCCGCATTTCTCACGCCAGGTCGTCGCGAAGCGGCGGAAGGGCCGGCCTGACAAGGCGCGCGAGGGGTACCCGCCACGGGTCGGCCCCCGCAAACGTACTCTTGAGTACGTTGAGGAGGCGAGGAGTACCCGCTTGCGGGTCGTGCAACGCAGTCAGGGCGGATCATTGCGCCGATGCAGTAGAGGGGGTGTGAGAAGTGCGGGCTAAACCGCCTGTGCTGGTACTGGCGGTGCTCGACGGGTGGGGTTTGAGCGACCTTAAAGAGGGAAATGCCATGGCTCAAGCTCAGCTGCCCACCTTTGAAGAGCTTTATTCTCGCTATCCCTGGGTGTCCCTGGAGGCCAGTGGAACAAGAGTCGGTTTACCCCAAGGCCAGATGGGGAACAGTGAAGTGGGTCACCTGAACATCGGTGCCGGCCGGACGGTGTATCAGGATATCACTCGCATTGATGATTCCATCGAATGCGGAGATTTTTTCGAAGTTCAGGAAATTCGTCGATTCTTGGAGGCGGCTCGAGGCAACGCACTCCACTTGATCGGATTGGTTTCAGATGGGGGAGTACACAGTCAACTGCGCCATCTTCTGGCGCTGTTGCGTTTTGCCAAGCAAGAGGGAGTCGAGGAAGTCTATATTCACGCTTTCAGCGACGGACGGGACACTTCTCCAAAGGGAGGTGTGCTCTATCTCAAGCAATTGCAGGAAGAACTCAAGAGCATTGGAGTGGGTCGGATCGCATCCGTCAGCGGGCGATACTACTCCATGGATCGCGATAATCGATGGCAGCGTACGGAGCTGGCCTATCGCGCCATCGTCGAAGGGACCACAGAGAAAGGGTTCTTAGATCCGCTGGAAGGAATTCGTTCCTCCTATGCAGAGAACGTGACCGATGAGTTTATTGTTCCCTTCACCCTGGTTGATGAAGAGGGCAAGGCGCTAGGTCTGCTGGAGGAAGAGCATGCGGTGATCTTTTTTAACTTCCGGGCGGATCGAGCCCGCCAGCTGACACGGGCCCTGGTCCTGCCAGAGTTTGAACACTTCCCACGATCCCGGAATCCCGTTCGACACTTTTTAACCATGACCGAGTACGATCACACTTTTTCCTGGCCCTTTGCTTTTCCTCCGATTCGACTGAAGCGACTTCTGGTCAAGCTCTTCACTGAGCACAACATCCGCAACCTGCGACTGGCAGAAACGGAAAAATATGCTCATGTCAGCTATTTTTTCAACGGTGGCGAAGAGGAGTGCAGCCCAGGAGAAAAGCGTTCTCTGATTCCCTCGCCCAAGGTGGCGACCTATGATTTAAAACCGGAGATGAGTGCCTTTGAGATCACCGACCAGCTCTTGCACGAAATCGATTTGGCCTCCTACCAGGTAGTGATCCTAAACTTCGCCAATGCTGATATGGTGGGACACACGGGAGTGCTGGAGGCAACAGTGAAGGCGGTGGAGGTGGTGGACACCTGCACGGGACGCATTTCTCAAAAGCTGCAGAAGATCGGTGGAGTGATGATGGTGACGGCCGATCATGGAAATGCCGAGCAAATGATTGATCCCGAAACAGGTCAGGTTCACACGGCACATACGACCAACCCTGTGCCCTTCATTTTGGTCGATGATCACTTTGGGCTGAGCTTGCGCCGGGGCGGCGCATTGGAGGATATCGCTCCCACCATTCTCCAGTACCTGGAAATCGATAAGCCTCCCGAAATGACTGGGAACTCTCTCTTGGTTGTGGACTAAATGAGTTTCGATCTGAGCATCGTCATTCCCACCTGTAACGGTCTGCATCTGCTGCGCGAGAATCTGCCTTCCGTCCAGGCAGCTGCCAGAGCCCACCACCGTCAAACAGGTGGCTTGACCGAAATCATCGTGGTTGAAGACGGTGGTCGAGACGACACCGCACAGGCCATTCCCGCGGAATTTCCCGAGGTGTTCTTGATCAAACGCCCGCGCAACGAGGGCTTTGCCATCACTTGTAATGTGGGGTTCCAAAGCTCTCATTTCCCTGTGATAGCCTTGCTGAACAATGATGTCCGGGTGGAGGAAGATTATTTTGTTTATCAGACGCTACACTTCCAAGATCCAAATGTGTTCGCTGTGACGGCGAAGGTGTTCGAATGGAATCAACCGATCTTAGCCACTGGTGGCAGATTTGGTCGATTTCGCAGAGGGTTCTGGAGCGTCTATTTCAACTACGATGTTTCTCCTCCCTCGGCCACAGAGTGGATCGAGGAGCGAAAACTCTTGTCAGCCTATGCGATTGGCGGATTTTCCACCTACAGTAGGGAAAAGTTGGAGGCGGTCGGTGGTTTCAATGAACTCCTTTCCCCCTTCCACTGGGAGGATGTGGATCTCTCCTACCGGGGATGGAAAAGGGGTTGGGAAGTTCACTATGAACCTCGCAGTATTGCCCATCACCGAACCAGTGCCACCATTAATGTCCACTTTAGTAAGCACTTTGTGGAGGCGAAATCCTTTCGCAACAGGCTACTTTTCCATTGGATCAATCTGCACTCCCCGACCTATTTCTTCCGTCACCTGATCATGTTGCTTCTGCTGTTTCTGACCCGGATATGTGCACTTGATTATCACTTTTACGGCTCTTTGCTCCAAGCCCTGCGTCAACTTCCGCAAGTGAGAAGACTCAGACAGTTGGAAAAGGAGAAAGCTCGAAGAACGGACACCGAGGTTTCCCTTTTACTCAACCGTTTTTACCAATCCGCACCCATTCAGGTCTACTACACTCAGCAGGAAGTTATCCAAAAACACCCAGAATACAAGGAAGTTGAGGTGTGAAGAGAATCTCTGCGGTGCTCATTACCTACAATGAAGAGGTCAAGATTCAACGTGCTTTGGCCAGCCTACAAGGAGTCAGTGATGAAATTGTGGTGGTGGACTCGCACAGCACAGATGCTACAGTGGAAGTCTGCCGCCGTTTCACGGAGCGTGTTCTGCCGAAATCCTGGGAGGGGTACCGGGATCAGAAACAATTCGCCACCGACCAGGCCAGCTATGAGTGGGTACTCTCTCTGGATGCAGACGAAGTGCTCAGTCCCCAACTTGCGGAAGAAATTCTCCATTGGAAGGAGCAGGAAATTAACTGCAACGGTTATTATGTTCCTCGAAAGACATTTTTTATGGGGCGCTGGATTGAACACACCACCTGGTATCCGGACTGGCAATTGCGCTTGTTCAAGAAAGCCTGTGGCCGATGGCAGGGAGGACGAGTCCACGAATCCTTGCAGGTAACCGGTCCAACCGCAAGACTGAAGGGACAACTCTATCACCACACGTATGCATCCTTCTCCGAGTACCTGGAACAACTGGAGGTTTTCTCCTCTTTGGCAGCCAGGGATCATTTTGACAGTGGCAAAAGAGCTCAGTGGGCTCACTTCATCTTCTATCCACCTGCCATATTTTTGAAAAACTACCTCTTGCGGCTGGGGTTTCTTGACGGAAAACCCGGTTTGGCGGTGTCCTTTCTGGCTGCAGTGTCAAGTCTTTTCAAGTACCTGAAACTGTGGGAAATCCAGGCGGGAACAGCGAGGGAGATGCCGATTCACCTCAAGGATGAATAGTCTAAAAATCCTTTACGTGGACACCGACAGGGAATGGCGTGGCGGTCAGGAACAGCTCCTTACCCTGATGGTGGGAATCAAACAACGTCAACATCAAGTCTCGCTGGCGGCGCCGTCGGGCTCCCTCTTGAGCAGTAAAGCCCGAGATGGGGGGATTGAAACCTTTCCCTTTGAACAGCGAAGCGAACTGAGTCCTTGGGCCCTGTTTCAGCTGTGGAACATCCTACGAAAGAGAGATTTTGACATCATTCACCTCAATGGCCCTCGAGCTCTTCTTGCCGGGGGACTGGCTTCAAGGCTCTGCGGAGTACCCCTTCGAGTTTGTTCAAGGCGCGTCAACTTTCCTCTCAAGTCGCCGCTGAGCCACCTGAAATACAATTGGATGCAGGAATGTGTCGTGACTGTCTCCATCAGCATCTGCCAAACCCTGATTGATGGGGGTATCCGCCCCGATCTGATCCATGTGATTTACGAAGGGGTTGATCTGGCTTGGCTCGACTCTCAACAACCAGAACCCCTTGCCGAAGTCAGCCATCGTTTGCTGGTCGGCACGGTGGCCCATTTGAGCCCTGAAAAGGGACATCGTATTCTTCTGGAGGTTGCTGCCAGGATCATGTCCAAGGTCTCGGATGTTCACTTCGTCTTGGTGGGAAGGGGCGAACTGATGTCCGAGTTAGCTGAAATGATTCAGGAATTGGGCATTCAGAATCATGTTCTTCTTACCGGCTTCCGTTCTGACAGCGAGGCCTTGATGAAGAGGTTTGATATTTTTTGTCTTCCCTCTCTCTCGGAAGGGCTGAGCTCAGCAATTCTAGTCGCCATGGCCAGCCGGCTACCCGTCATAGCGACTCAGGTGGGGGGAATTCCCGAGCTGGTCATCGACGGCGAAACCGGCATTGTCGTTCCTCCAAACGATCCGGATCAGCTGGCCGAGGCCTTGTGCAAACTCCTTGGGTCTGGCCAGCTCCGCCAAAGGATGGGACAGGCTGGACGGCAACGGATTGAAGAAAATTTTACTTTAGAGCGGAAGCTCCAGGAGACGGAGAATCTGTATAGTCATTTGCGGGCATCTGCTGGGATCAGATAACATAACGCGTTTTTGGAGAGACCATGAAGGGAATCATTTTGGCAGGAGGATTGGGTACGCGGCTTCGACCTTTGACCAAGGTGACAAACAAGCACCTCTTGCCTGTCTATGACAAACCCATGATCTTTTATCCTCTGGAAGTGTTGGTCGATGCCGGTATCACCGACATCATGGTCGTAACGGGGGGAAACAATGCCGGCGATTTTCTCCGTTTACTGGGGAATGGTCGGGAATTCGGTCTTCATCATCTGCACTTTGCCTACCAGGAGGGAGAGGGTGGAATTGCAGATGCGCTTTCACTGGCCAAGCATTTCGCGGGGGAGGATCTTCTGTGTGTGTACCTGGGAGACAACATCATTGAGGATTCGATTCGCACCTATGTGGAGAAATTCAAAAAACAGGCCGAAGGGGCCAAGATTCTTTTGAAAGAGGTTCCTGAATGTGAGCGCTTTGGAGTACCTGTGCTGGAAGGCGACAAAGTGGTAAAGATCTGCGAGAAGCCGGAAGTGGCACCTTCCAAATACGCCGTGACGGGGATTTACATGTATGATTCCCGAGTGTTCGATATCATTAACACTCTTGAACCTTCCCAGCGAGGCGAACTGGAAATTACGGATGTCAACAATCGATATATCGAGTGGGGAGCTTTGACCTACGACATCCTGGAGGGTTGGTGGACCGACGCCGGCACCTTCGAGTCTCTTCAGCTAGCAAACAAGTTGGTCGCACAGAGGAAAGAAAAGAGCGGGCACACTACCAAAAGACTTGCCCGGAAATCATGAAAACGGAGTTATAAGAATTTACTGTGAAACTGTTAGTGACTGGTGGCGCAGGGTTCATTGGCTCAAACTTCATCCACCACATGCTGGAGGAGCAGAAGGACGTTCAAATTCTGAACTTCGATTGCCTAAGCTATTCCGGAAACCTGGCAAACCTTTCCCAACTGTCCTCTCATCCTCGCTACACTTTCATGCGTGGGGATATCACTTCCGTCCGGGATGTTGAGAGAGGTATCAGCCAGGGAGTCGATGCTGTCATTAACTTCGCCGCAGAAACCCATGTGGATCGCAGCATTCTGGACTCCACCGTTTTTGTGCGAACGAACATCGAGGGAACTCACCTCTTACTCGAGGTCTGTCGCAGAAAGAAAGTCACAAGATTCATCCAAGTCTCCACTGACGAAGTGTATGGGTCCCTGGGAGAGACGGGGAAATTCACCGAGGAAAGCCCTCTTGCTCCCAACAGCCCCTATGCCGCTAGTAAAGCTGCCGCAGATCTCCTGATTCGCTCCTATCATAAAACCTATGGAATGGATGTGCTGGTGACCCGCTGTAGCAACAATTATGGTCCCTATCAATTTCCGGAGAAATTGCTTCCCCTGATGATTCTCAATGCGCTGGAGAACAAACCCCTCCCAGTTTACGGAGACGGACTGCACAGGCGCGACTGGATTCATGTCAGGGATCATTGCAGGGCGCTTCACTGTGTGCTGATGGAAGGCCGTCCCGGCCGAGTCTATAACATTGGAAGTGATCAGGAGAGACAGAACCTGGACATGGTACAGCAGATTCTTGCCCTATTAGAAAAGTCTCCTGAGCTCATCCAGTTCGTCAAGGATCGTCCTGGTCATGACCGCCGATACGCGATTGACGCGACACGTCTGAGACGGGAACTGAGTTGGAAGCCCCAGATCCCCCTCTCAGAAGGTCTTGCCCAGACCGTGCGCTGGTATCAGGAGAACTCTCAGTGGGTCAGCCATGTGCGCAACGGTAGTTATCAGGATTATTACGAGAAGACGTATGAAAACCGGGATCAGACTTTGAAGGACTTGTGAGGGAGAGGCACTTGTGCCAAGGCACCTCAGGTGCCGAGTTCGTGCTGAGGACATGAAAATTGCTATTACAGGCGCTCAAGGAATGCTGGGGCAGGCGCTGTGTAAAACCTTTGCCAAGCATACCCTTTACCCTCTCTCTTCCCGCAAACCCGACGTTACCTCACTGGAGGCTGTGCGCCATCTTGTTTCCGATTTAAAACCGGATTGGATTCTCCACACTGCTGCCTTTACGAACGTCGATAAAGCCGAGGTCAAGCCCTTGGAGGCCTATCGGGTCAACGCCCTGGGAGCACGAAATATGGCTGTGGCAGCCTTTGAAAACGGAAGTGGCGTGGTGTACTACAGCTCCGACTACGTCTTTGATGGCACACAGGGTCGGCCCTACCGGGAGTGGGATTCGGTCAACCCAGTTAACGAATATGGGCGATCAAAACTGGCTGGTGAAAGTTTTGTCCGCTCACATTGCCCTGTGCACTTGATCATTCGCACAAGCTGGCTGTTTGGAGCAGGAGGATCTCATTTCGTCCAGAAGATTTTGAGCCTTGCTCAGAGGAAAGAGCGCCTGGATGTGGTGGTTGATCAGCAAGGCAGTCCCACCTTCAGCACTGATCTGGCCTATATGACGCTCTGTCTGGTTGAAGGAGGAAAGATGGGCACTTTTCATGTCACGAACTCAGGAAACTGCTCCTGGCATGAGTTGGCTTTTGAGATTGTCTCTCTCAGTGGGTGTAGCCTCGAAGTCAATCCCATCGAGAGTTCAAGGGACTTGACTCAGACTCGGCGTCCCGCCTATTCCGTGCTCGAGAACTATTGCTTGGAACTCGAAGGGATCCCCTTGCTCCGATCCTGGCAGAGAGCCCTGGCTGCGTTTCTCAATGGGATGCCGAAGGACTAAGCCATGTCCGAACAGTTGGTGGGTAAGAATAAGAAGGCCTTTCACGAGTATGATATTCTGGATCGTTTCGAGGCGGGAATTGTCTTACACGGAAGCGAAGTGAAAGCACTCCGTGAGCGCAAAGTCAGTCTGAGAGAAAGCTATGCCAGAATCAAAAAGGGGGAAGCGTGGCTCGAAAACTGCCACATCGGACCCTATTCTCATGGCAGCGTCTCCACTCACGAACCATTGCGTTCCAGAAAGCTCCTCCTGCATCGCCGAGAGATTAATAAGCTTATCGGCAAGACTGAGAGACGTGGATTGACACTGGTTCCCCTCTCTCTCTATTTTAAAGATGGAAAGGTCAAGGTGGAGATTGCCTTGGTGAGAGGAAAGCAGATTCACGATAAAAGGGAGAAGGAACGACAAAGAACCATTAAACGGGAAGTAGAGATTGAACTAAAACGGAGAAAAAAATGAAGATCCGACTCGCTAAAGGGACGTGGGATTCTATCGAGTGTGACGCACTCATCGTTCCCCTCTTTGAGGACGAACAGAAAACTGGAGAGGAGTTCACCAGCGCACTGGATGAAAAACTGGGCGGCCTACTCAGTGAGCTCAAGAGCACTGAAGAGTGGACGTCGAAAGCCGGCCAAATTTCGGTCATCTACCGGCCGAGTCAACTCCCCACCGGCCGACTCATCCTGTTGGGAGCGGGAAAAGGAAAGAGCTACGATGCTCAAGCTATTCGAACCCTCATCATGCAGGCCGTGCGTACGGTGAAGAGCTACAAGTTAAAGAAGGTCGCCGTCTACCACCGGAGCCAGGTTGAACCTGCCCTGGCCGCTCAGGCTGTGGTGGAAGGATTGGTTATGGCTACCTATGCTGGCGATGACTATAAGACCGAGGACAAGGCGAAGAACTTCATCGAGGAAATCCTCTTTGTTACTGAGCTGGATCAGGGGCTGGCTAAAGTTGAAGAGGCAATGAAGCGTGGTGAGATTGTGGCCCAAGCCACGAATTTAGCCAGGCGACTGGCAAACGAACCCGGTAACCGGGTCAATCCCTCTGTCCTTGCCCAGACAGCCACTGAGATCGCCGAAAAGTACGGTTTGGAGATCGAAGTGCTGGGTGAGCCCGAAATGGAGGAGAAGCAAATGGGGGCCATCCTTGCAGTGGCCCGAGGAAGTGATGAACCTGCCCGATTTATCGTGCTTCGACACTCCGGAGCAGCGGAGGGTAAGGAAAAGCCCATTGTCCTGGTGGGGAAGGGGGTCACTTTTGACAGCGGCGGCCTCTCTCTGAAAGGCGCCAAATCGATGGAGCAGATGAAGTATGATAAATCTGGGGCCTGTGCAGTGCTGGCCGCCATGCAAGCCATTGCTCAGCTCCAGGTTAAGAAAAATATTGTCGGGATCATCCCGGCTGTCGAAAACCTTCCCAGTGGGCGAGCACAGCGTCCGGGAGACGTCGTCCGCTCCATGAGTGGAAAGACCATTGAGGTCCTCAACACCGACGCGGAAGGCCGTCTCATCCTGGCCGATGCTCTCTGCTATGGTCGGCAGCTTCAGCCGCAATACATGGTCGATATTGCAACCCTTACGGGTGCTATTGTCATTGCTCTGGGACAGCTTCGAGCTGGCTTGTTCAGTAATAATGACGAGCTTTGTGAAAAGCTTTTCCAGGCCTCGGAGCGCTCCGGGGAGAAGTTCTGGCGGTTGCCGATGGATGAGGAATATCGAAGGGCAATCAAGAGTCAAATTGCCGATATCAAGAATGTTGGAGGTCGCTGGGGAGGCGCCATAATAGCAGCCAAGTTCCTGGAGGAATTTGTGGAAGACGTCCCCTGGTGTCACATCGATATGGCGGGGGTCGACTTGTTCAAGGAAAGCTCAGAGCTCAAAGGCTCCACCGGTTTCGGAGTTCGAACCCTGGTGGAAATGGTTTCCAGCTGAGGAGTAGCTGGGTGCACTTTCCCCTCACGTTAGCCCAGCAATTTGCATCACTCAGCCAGCAAAGACAGCTGTTGGACAAACAGGCCGCCGATCTGCGGTCCCTCATTCACAAGGAGCTTGCACCACAGCTTTTAGAATACGAACTGGGTAAGGTGTCCCAACAAGTTCCTCAGTTGGGTGAGGCTGAGGTTCCCCGCTCCCAGGCAACAGCAATGTTCTCGGCCCTGCTTGGGCTCGACAAAGCTCTTGAAGAGCTGGATTCAAGCGATTTACTTCATCTTCACAGCTTTGTGGCTTCGGATCCAGGAGATCCCTACCGACAGACTCCCAGCCAGCCAGTTACGTCCACCCACGAACCGGTGGCACCTGAACTCGTTCCCAGGGCAGTTGACCGTTTTTTTGAGTGGGTCCAGAGTCCGAGCTTTGCCGAGATGCATGCCATCGAGCAGATGAGCCTCTCCCAGATGCGGCTGTACGAGATTCACCCCTTCCCGAAATTCTCCCGGCTGACTGTCTCGCTTTTCTCCCACTACTTTCTCCTGAAGGCGGAGTACCTTGTGCCTCTTTACGAAGTGGGCGATCTGGCGAAGTTCTACCGGGCTTTAGGGCAAGCCTTCTTGTTTTCGAGCGAGGCTCTTGTTCACTTCAATCTGCAAGCTTGCCAACGAGCCTATGAGCATGTCCTTAGCCGGGATAATGCATAAGTTTTCTACTGCAGTGCCGCAATCATCCACGCTGACTGCGTTGTGCGACCCGCAAGCGGGTACCCCTTGGGCTCCTTGTCATCGCGGCGCCAGCGGCACTTCGTCACGAAAACCTATGCATAATCCCGGCTTCTAGGCTTAGCCAGCCGGATTCCCCATTCAATGGCCGCACCCATGCTTTGGGCATCGGCGACACCAAGTCCTGCGATTTCAAAGGCGGTCCCATGATCAGGGGAGGTTCGTAGCAGTGGAAGACCCAGGGTCACGTTGACTGCAGATTCGAATGCCACCAGTTTCAGAGGAATCAGCCCCTGGTCGTGGTATAAGGCGATGACACCGTCAAATTCGTTTGCAAGGGCTCTACGGAAAATCGTGTCGGCAGGAAAAGGGCCAGTGACTGTGTCGGAACCGTGCCTTTGGTTCAAGATTTGAACGGCAGGCTCGAGAACGGTTTGCTCCTCTTCACCAAATAGACCTTCCTCGGAAGCGTGAGGGTTCAGACCGCAAAGAGCCAGTCGAGGCTGAGGAATTCCAATCGAGCGCAGGGCTTCAAGGAAAGCCTCGGTCTTGCGCACCAGCTCATCGGGGTCGAGGGCTGACGGGACTTCCCGCAGAGGAATATGAACGGTGAGGAGAAGAACCCGCAGGCGATCTGAAAAAAAAGTCATGACCGGCTCACTGTCCGGGAAAAAGGAGGCCACTGCCTCAGTCTGACCTGGATTGGCAGATCCCGCAAGATGGGTGGCTTTCTTGTTGATTGGTCCGGTCACCAGCAGTGGGAGACCTTTGTCTCGGCAATACTGGACGGCGCGGCGCAAGCACTGCAGGGCAAAGTGGCCGGCTTTCTCCTCCAATTTCCCCCAGGCGGGAGGATAGTCATAATGAGCAGCCGTGATGACCTCCACCTGATCCAGATCTGGAGACAAACCCAGGTCCTGCCGAAGTCCTTTGAGGTACTTGGCATCTCCAAAAATAATAGGGTGAATGGTTTGCGAGGCGAGGAATCTGGGAAGTGCTTTCAGGATGACTTCTGGGCCGATCCCATGAGGATCCCCTGTCGAGAAAACGACGGGAAACCCCTTCACGGGTTCAGCCTGCTTCATTTCATCTCACTCACTCTCACTCTCACTCTCACTCTCGCTCTCGAATATGACGTTTCCGCCAAATTCTTTGACTTCGTTTTCTTTGTAGATATATTTGATGACGTGTTTTGGGATGAGCAAGTTCGGCTTGGTTTCCCGGTTCACTTTGATGCAGCTTTTGTCATACCATTCAATCATTCCGAAGATTTCCTCACCGTCAAGCAGAGTTACCACCATCGGGGTCTTGCTCGACATTTGCTTGAGATAGTAGTACTGCTCGGCATTGGTCCCTTCTGGAGGCACCCTCTTTCTTTGGCTCTCAACGTATTTCGACGGTGGTTGCTCTCGCAGATTGGACAGCGACGGACGAATTAGTTTCCGGTTAACCATAACGATCTACCTCAGAAAAAACCCTCTCCCTCAACGTTAGACGGACAATTGATAAAGGTTCAGATGCTTGAAAAAGCTTACTGACACATAGCCTAGCATCCTCTTTCAGTTTTGACAAGAGGTAAAAAGTGAAATAAACTGACTTCTTAACAGATGAGGTCTTTCATCTATTTTCATGCCTTTTTTCTCCTGCTTCTTGCTTGTCCTCTGTTGGGCCAGGAACAGCAATCCAAGAGGAAACCAGTGCTCATTCGGGTGGATCCCACGGATGAGCAGGTTCAGGAAACTCCTCCCGAACCTGACCCCCTGAAGGCTAGAGAGCATGTAGAAGTCGGCGATTTCTACTACCGCCGTGACAACTTCAAGGCTGCAGCGGAGAGGTACCGACAGGCGGTGACATATAACCCTAAGTGGGCAGAAGCCTATGAGAAACTGATTCGGGCCTTAGAGAAGCAAAAAGCCTTTCTGGAGGCGATAGAAGTCTGCGAACAATTTGTCGAGAGCAATCATTCCTCGGCTGAGGTGGAGCGTTTTCAAGAGTGGGGCAAGAAACTGAAAGAAGAAAACGAGAAAGCCACAGAAGGAGAGGGTTAGGTGCTCCCTTCCATAAATAGGGTGACATTTGCGGAGGGGGCTTGTGAGGCGAGGTCGAGGAGCGAGAAGGAGGCGATGTCCGGACATCGTCGACGACGAGCGACGAAGAGATCGACCACAACCCCCCTCCGCCCAAAGGGTTGCGGCGCTGCACCCCCGTCTTCTTTGTTGCTTCTCCTCGCCGATTTTCCGTATCGACTCGTCGGAGCGCCTTGAATCCGTGGGCGCAGCGGCCGCAACAAAGATCACCGTATTTATGGAAGTGAGCACTAACCGCAGGCTCCACTCCCACAGCTGCCCGTAGCATTGACCTCATAATTCAGGCAGCACTTCAGTCGCCCACACATGCCGGATAAACGGCCAGGGTTCACCGTCAGACCTTGTTCCTTGGCTGCCCGGACACTGACAGATCTTAATTCCTTCAAGAACTTGGCAGAGCAGTTTTCACCTAGACCGCAGCACCCCATTCCACCAATTAACTTGGCCTCATCACGTGCACCAATCTGGCGCATTTCGATTCGGGCCCGCAATCGACGAGCCAAGCCTTTCACCAGCTCTCGAAAATCAACACGCCGCGTTGAGGTAAAATAGAAAATGACCCGGCTGCCGTCAAAGATATACTCAGTTTTGGAGAGCTTCATGGGGAGCTTCTGGGCTCTAATCAATTTCCTGCATAATTGCTGGGCGTGAGCCTCTTGGTCTTTCTTCTTCTCATGAAGATAAAGGTCCCGTTCAGTCGCTTTCCTCAGAGCCTTATTCACTTTGGACTCACCCAGATCAAGATTCTCAGCCTTGCGTCCATTGATCACAAGACCCAGCTCAACCCCCCGCTTGGTGCTCACGATGCAGCGATCACCTACCCGCAGCTCTACGTCACGGGCCAAAAGGTTGGCAGTTGTCTTATTGGTCTCAAACTTGACCGTAACGATTTCCAACATTGGAATGCTTTCCAGAACTCATGAGCCAAAGTGTCTCAAAACACATTAGCGGATTCACGTAATGGTCGATCTCCCATCTCGACTGGTCCACATGGTAGAGGAACTCCCTCACCCAATTCAACTCGAGGTCTTCTGAAAGTTCCTTCAGATTTTCCATTCGATCCCGATTGACCAGCCGTTCAGGGGTGCTCACTTGAAGGAAATACAGATCTTCTCCGAGTCGTTGTAGCAGATCCAGATAGCCTCGAACACCCTCGCGCGTTTTGAGCTCGCTTCTCAAAGGGGGTTCTTCACAACTCTTGTATAGGACTTCGAATGACTCCTGCCGACACCAGGAGGTCAACAGTTCCAGCATACGATCCCGTCGCTCGAGAGTCTCTTCAAGATCCAGCTCCAGGGCTTTGGCGATGCTTCCTTCGGCCAAGGCGGCTCGCATTTCCAAATTATCCGTTTTCAAATGATTTTCCAGGCACCCCTGAATTGCTTTCCGATCTAAAGGGCGGAAAGAGAAGACCTGGCAGCGTGAGCGCAGGGTGAGGAGGAGGCGGTGAGGAAAAGCACTGATCAGAAGAATACGCGAGGTCTCGGGAGGTTCCTCGACTGTCTTCAAAATGCAATTGGCGGCCTTTTCGGTCAGGGTTTCCGCTTGATCAATGATGAAAAACCGAAGGCGCCCTTCGAAGGGCCGAAAGTGGACTTCCCGGTTGAGCTTGCGCATCGCCTCAATTCGGATGAGATTCTTGTGGGGTTGGAAAAGCAGGATGTCCGGATGATAGCCGGCTGCCGCCTTTACACAGGAAGAGCACTTTCCGCACAGCTCAGCTCCTGCCGGATCCTTACAGCTGGCTAAGGCAGCCAGGCTCAATCCGAGGGTCTTTTTTCCGACGCCCTCGGGACCCGTGAAAAGGCTTGCTTGGGGAAGGCGACCGCGGCGCAGGAGTGCAACGATGCGGTGATTGCCAACAAAATTGCTCAGTCTCATTGAATCCCTTGCTGCTCAAGCAGACTCAGAAGTTCCTGGAAAACCGCTTCCTGAGTTTGCGAAGCGTTTACCAGTAGTACTCGATCGGGATCCCTTCTGGCCAGGAGCTGATAGCCTTCTCTTACCCTGCGGTGAAATTCCAAATCCTCCTCTTCAAACCTCCCCCATGTCTCACTGTTTTCCTTTTGATTTCTCTCACATGCTCGCTTCAGACCGAGTTCCACTTCCAGGTCCAGAACCAGAGTCAGGTCTGGTTGTCTGACTTGCAAGATCTCAGCTAATTGATCGACGGTCGTGAAGCCGATGCCCCGAGCATGCCCTTGGTAGGCGAGAGTGGCGTCATGATAACGGTCACAAATGACATGAAGACCCTGGATCAAGGCCGGTTCGATAACTTCTTTGAGGTGTTGAAAGCGATCGGCCAGGTAGAGCAGCAGCTCCGCCATCGGTTCACGGTCGGCACCATCTTTGTGCAAGAGAATTCGACGGACTTCCTTCCCAAAGGGTGTTCCTCCGGGCTGTTGCGTGGTCATGAAACGAATCTCGCGCCTCCCCAACTCTTCTTCCAGAAGGCCCATTTGCACGGTCTTGCCAGAGCCTTCAATCCCTTCCAGCGTGATGAATTTGCCAGGCACAAGTGCATACTACCACAGGCAATTCGGTATACTTACGCCTGTGGTTGATGTTGCCTCCAATCTCGAGCGAGTGCGCGAGGAAGTCCGATCCATCGCTCTTGCCTGCCGCCGTAATCCCGAAGAAATCCGGGTTCTGGCGGTTTCCAAAACCTTCCCTGCTGATTGCGTCAGGCAAGCCTATGCCTCGGGACAGACTCTCTTTGGGGAGAACCGTGTTCAGGAAGCAGAGGAAAAGATCCCTTTAGTCAACCACAGTGGTCTTGCCTGGCACTTGATCGGTCCCTTGCAATCGAACAAGGTGAGACGTGCGGCCCAACTTTTCGATGTCATCCAAACCTTGGACAGGCAAAAGATTGTAGACAGGCTCAACCGATGTGCGGAGGAGTTAGGGAGGACACTGCTTGTGTTTCTTGAAGTCAAAAGTGGAGCAGAACCTCAAAAACACGGCATCCTTCCTCAAGATTTGGCCGGCATGGTGGAACTGGTGGATTCGATGCCCAGATTGGAGCTGCAGGGCCTGATGACCATTCCTCCCTATCATGAAGAGGCAGAAGCCTCTCGTCCCTACTTTCGTCAAATGGCAGAGCTTTTGGCTGAGATTAACAGGAGTCGCCAGCAACCCCTGCGGGAACTCTCCATGGGGATGAGTCACGACTACCAGATCGCCATCGAAGAAGGAGCCACCTTGGTGAGAATTGGCACTGCCATTTTTGGTTCACGTGATGGATGAGGTAGAGATCAGCGAAAGATCGGGAATGCTTCTGTTGCCAGTGCGGGTCCAGCCACTAGCGGCGAAGAGCCAAATCAGCGGTTCATACAATGGCGCCTTGAAGGTTCGCCTGGCTGCTCCTCCCCTGAAAGACCGTGCCAATCGTGAACTTCTGAGCTTCTTGGCCCGCTCTTTGGAGTTGCCTGCCAAAAATCTCTCCCTGATCCAAGGACAGCATTCCCGCAATAAAACTGTCACAATCCGAGGGCTCTCAAGAGAGGAACTCGTCGATCGCTTAGCCCGCATTTCTCACACCAGGTCGTAGCGAAGCAGCGGAAGGGCCGGAAAACAGAGCCGTGGGCTTTAGCCCACGGGCCCGCAGGCTAAAGCCTGCGGGCCCGACTGGCGCGCGAGGGGTACCCGCACTGGCGTGCGGGTCGTGCAACGCAGTCAGGTCGAGGCATTGCGACGATGCAGTAGAACGGGTGTGAGAAGTGCGGGCTTAACAACACCATATTTAGTATAATTGTAGTGAAATAACCGCTATATCCTGAGCTTCAAAGAGATTTTTGAGAGATCGGTTCTGGTGATGTCTGGATCGTCAGGGTCCCCATCTAGAATGGGCCGCACCGGATAACCCGGAACCTAATCCTTGGAAGGGAAGAAATTAATGAAAAAGGCTGTCGGGAAAGCGGAAGTGTCTACTGGTCTCACCATCGAACCCTACTTTAGCCAAAAGGGAAGACACCCTTTTGACGATGTCAAGTGGGAGACTCGGACCGCCGAAATCAAGGATTTTGAAACTGGCAAGATCGCTTTTCGACAAGAGGACCTGGAATTCCCTCAATTTTGGACCCAACGGGCGACGGACATAGTAGCCAGCAAATATTTCCGTGGTCATCTCGGAAGTCCCAAGCGGGAGCACAGTGTCAAGCAGCTCATCGGGCGGATTGTTGACACCCTGACCGTTTGGGGCAAGAAGGGGAACTACTTCGCCTCCACTAAGGATGCTCAAACCTTCACTCACGAGCTGTCTTATTTACTTCTGCATCAAATGGCCGCCTTCAATAGCCCGGTACAGTTCAACATGGGTATCAAGAGGAATCCTCAGTGTTCGGCCTGCTTTATCAATAGCGTCCAAGACAATATGGGCTCCATCATGAAGCTGGCCAAAACCGAGGCCCATATTTTCAAAGGAGGGTCTGGTTCCGGTGTGAACCTGTCGAATATCCGTTCTTCAGTGGAGCCCTTGGCCGTGGGGGGCTTTGCTTCAGGACCCGTTTCTTTCATGAGAGGGTATGACAGTTTTGCCGGGGCCATCAAGTCGGGCGGAGCCACACGAAGAGCCGCTAAGATGGTCATTCTAAACGCGGATCATCCGGATATTAAGGAATATATCTGGAGTAAGGCTCGGGAGGAAGAAAAGGCTCACAAACTGATCCAGCTCGGATACGACGACTCCATCGATGGAGAAGCCTACCAGAGCGTCCAGTTTCAAAATGCCAATAATAGTGTCAGCGTGACCAACGAGTTTATGGAGGCCGTGGTCAATGAAAAAGAATGGAAAACCTGTAAGGTCACAAGTGGTGAGGTAGTTGATACCTACAAAGCCCGCGAGATGATGCAGTGGATCGCAAAGGCAACCTGGATTTGTGGCGATCCAGGTCTTCAGTTCTACACGACCCTGAATGACTGGCACACCTGTCCCAATAGTGGCCCCATCAACGCCTCCAATCCCTGCTCAGAATACGTCTTCCTGGACAATTCAGCCTGTAACCTGTCCTCGCTGAACCTGATGAAGTTCGTGAAGGAGGAGGGTCAATTCGACATTCAGGCTTTCCGCCGAGCAGTTCAAATCATGATCCTGGCGCAGGAGATCATTGTTGACAACTCCTCCTACCCCACCCCGGAAATCACGAGAATCAGCCACGACTACCGGACTTTGGGGTTGGGATTTGCCAATCTGGGTGCGCTGCTGATGGCTTCCGGCCTTCCCTACGATAGTGATCAAGCTCGGAATCTCTCTGCTGCGATTACAGCTCTGATGACCGGTCAGGCCTATTTGACCAGTGCCGAGATCGCCGAGCAGAAGGGCGCTTTCGCTGGCTTTGAGAAAAATCGGCTTACCACCATGCGCGTCATTCATAAGCATCGGGAAGCTCTCTCTGGAATCGACTCTGCCTTGGTTCCCATGGAGCTTCTGCACGCCGCTATGGAGGCGTGGGATCAGGCTATCGTGGAGGGTTCCGAGCATGGATACCGAAATGCCCAGGTCACCCTCCTGGCTCCCACCGGGACCATTGCCTTCATGATGGACTGTGATACAACGGGTGTGGAGCCCGACTTTTCACTGGTTAAAGTCAAGAAACTGGTGGGTGGAGGAAACCTGAAAATCGTGAACAACACGATTTCTCGAGCTGTCAAGAGACTGGGCTATCCGCAGGAAGAGATCGACGAAATCCTGAAGTATGTCGAGAAGCAGGAGATGATCGAGGGTGCCCCTCACTTGAAAGAGGAGCACGTAGCCGTTTTTGACTGTGCTGATCGGCCTGCCATGGGAAGTCGTTCCATTCAATATCTTGGACACATTAAGATGTGCGGAGCCGTTCAGCCCTTTCTGTCGGGCGCTATTTCCAAGACCATTAATCTCCCCAACGAGGCCTCGGTGGAAGAGATCATGGAGGCCTACATTGAGGGCTGGAGACACGGGATGAAATCAGTGTCCATCTATCGCGATGGATGCAAGATGGTACAGCCGCTCTCTAACAAGGAAAAACTTCAACCGGTGAACGTACCGCAGCAACGCAACATGCCCAAGGATCACCCGGCCCTGCAGCACGAGTTTCGAATCAAGGGCTTCAAGGGTTATCTGACCATGGGTATGTACCCGGAAGACAAACAGTTGGGTGAAATCTTCCTCAATTTTGCCAAACAAGGCTCCACTCTCCAGGGCATGACCATGGCTTGGGCCGTTGCCATCTCAATGGGCCTGCAGCGTGGTGTGCCACTGGAGGACTACGTGCGGATCTTTGCTCATATGAGTTTCGAGCCTGCTGGATTTACCGACAATACTCAAATTCCGTTCGCCACCTCAATTCCCGACTATGTGGTCCGTTTTCTGGCCACCCAATTTCTCAGCCTTGAGGTTCAGGAAGCCCTGGGAATCCACAACGTGAAACCGAATGGTAGTGTCCAGGGCGGCGTACAGGTGACTTTCTCGGACCAGGCTGCTTTGCCCGAGGCCACCCGTGCCGCCCAGCGGCTGATTCAGGATAGTGCCAGAGAATCCCACACCTGCCTGACTTGCGGGAATCTGATGCAGCGGAATGGCAACTGCTACATTTGCACTGTCTGTGGCAGTACCTCAGGTTGCAGTTAAAGCCCGCACTTCTCACACCCGTTCTACTGCATCGGCGCAATGATCCGACCTGACTGCGTTGCACGACCCGCAAGCGGGAACCCCTCGGCCTCCTCAACGTACTCAAGAGTACGTTTGCGGGGGTCGACCCGCAAGCGGGAACCCCTCGCGCGCCTTGTCAGGCCGTCCCTTCCGCCGCTTCGTGACGAACTGGTATGAGAAATGCGGGCTTAGCGCGGGTGTCCAGGAAGGCCAGGCTCTTCGTTCTCCGCGCCCTTCGATCCTCGACGTAGCTTAGTACTCACTTTCATCAATACGATAACGTTTGTTGGGAACGCGACGGAGCCCAGATCGAGGCGCGACGACGAGTCGATGTCCCTGACATCGCCGAGGAGGAGCAACAAAGAGATGGGCCCGTCCCGTCCCAACCCTTTTGGCGAATGGAGGTTGCGGGCGATCTCTTTGGCTCTCGTCGTCGTCGATGTCCCTGACATCGCCTTCTCCTCCCTTCGCGACCTCGCCTCGCAAGCCCCACCCGCAAACGTTGCCGTATTGATGAAAGGGAGTACTTTGGCTACGCCTGCGGTCGAAGGGCTTGTGCGGCCTCGATCCTGACCTCCCTGAACACCCGCTAGCGCACAAGCAGGGGGAAGTTGAAGTCCTTCGACACGCCTAGCAGGAGTCCCCTGGAAGGATCTGTGTCTCGAAAACCCACGGCCAGGGCCACATCCCAAACCAGTCCAGCCGCATTGATCTGGGTCCCCAGGCGAAGCCTTGTTTGCTCCTCGGTCCCGATCCCTCCGGCTCCTACCCGCCCATAAGCGTCTACCACCAGATTGATCCCGTCACCAAGCGGGTACAGTCCTGCCAGGCCATAGGTATACAGGTCGTCTTGAGCTCCGGGGGTAACCGGGTCTCCTAAGATGGCCAAGCCCAGATTCGTGAAAACCTGAAGCTTTCCAAAGTGCTTTTGAAACAAAAGACTGGAAAAGACATCGATTTCATCATTACCCAACCCATTTTCGTTGGAGGCATTGGGCATGCTAAAGCCGAACCGAGACGCTATGGCCGGCCACCTCTCCCCCTCTTCTGTGAGGCGCACTTTGGTGGCCATGGTAAAATCTCCCACATCGTTGGTGGAGTTTCCCGTGAAGTTCAGGAGAGGGGTGTTGGGAGCCGGAAAGCGATTCTCGATGTTTAGGGTGTTCTGGATGGTTCCCAGAACCTGAAGTTCAACGTTATCCGCCACCCCGATGCGGGCCCCCAGCACCCCGATTCTGGTCAAATCCCCTTCCAGCCCTGAGAAAGCAAAAACAGCATCCTGAAGGAACTCGAGGCCGATATCGAAAAGGATATGACCCCGTGTGACTGTCTCCGCGCGTTCCGTCACCAGGGGTCGCTGCTGGGAGAAGACCAGAGCAGGTTGAAAGAGGAAGAGAAGCAATGGAAGGTATCTCATGGCTGGGTCGTTGGGAACAAATCCCCCAGCTCGTACTGAAGGATGGAAAGTATTGTTATGGGAGCCGTCTCAGCCCGCAAGGTGCGAGTTCCCAAGTTTACTGCGGGAACTTCCTGCTCTCGGAGAAGCTGGCGATCGCTTTCATCCCAGCCGCCCTCGGGCCCCACTATGACCAAACAGGAGACGGCATCTCGATGGCCGTCAATGAGCTCTTTCAAGTGAAGTCCCCCCATTTCATCAAGAACAAGCTTGAAGTCCTCTGATGAGGCACACAGAAACTCCCTTAACCCCGTGGGCTTAGCCAGTTGGGGGATTGAGCGCGACCGCACTGCTTGACCGCCTCCAGCAGAATCTTGCGCCAGCGCTTCATCCTCCTTTCTTCTCTTTCGGGATTGAGCAGAAGCTCGGTTCGGGCAGTGATCAGAGGCACGATTTCTGAGACCCCGACTTCAGTTGCCTTTTGGAGGACCCACTCAAACTTGTCTTTCTTGATGAGAGATTGTGCCAAAGTCACTCGCAGAGGAGGTTTCCCCTGCTCCTGCAACTCCTTGAGAATGGTGCCATGCCACCCCTCCTGGGTTTCCTCTAGAGAACACAGGTACACTCTACCTGTGCCGTCCAGTCCCACAAAGCGGTCTCCAGCTCTGGCCCGGCGTACCCGTATCAGATGATGCACTTCATCTTCTGGAAGGGTAACTTGTCCTTGATCGCCTAGCTGAATCAGTGCACGATACATTGCAGTCTCTTGTGCGGGTGTCCAGGAAGGCCAATCTTTTTTTTTCCCGCGCCCTTCGATCCTCGATGTAGCTTAGGCTACGCCTGCGGTCGAAGGGCTTGTGCGGCCTCGATCTTGACCTTCCTGAACACCGGCCACCAGAACCTCGAACCAGAAATCGGGAAGCGACACTAGGCTCTCGCCTAGCTCAGCATCTCTTTGACTTTTTCAAAGAGATTACTCGATTCCTGGGCTGTTCCTGAAATGGCATCCAGCTGGCGGAGGAGTTCCTTTTGTTCCTTATTCAATTTGGTGGGGGTCACGACTTTGACCTGTACCAATTGATCCCCCTTGGCGTGCCCGTTAACGCTCACAATCCCTCGGCCTTTCAAGCGGAAGACAGTATCGGATTGGGTTCCTGGTGGAATTTTGATCTTCTCCGGTTTCTCGACTGTAGGGACAGTAGTCTCTCCGCCCAGAGCGGCCTGGGAGAAAGTGATCGGTATCTCGCAATAAATGTTGTTGTCGTGGCGCTTAAAAAAGGGATGCTCTGCGACTGAAATCACGATATTCAGGTCCCCGCTGGGACCGCTGTTGGGCCCGGCCTCTCCTTCCCTGACCAGTCTCAAGACAGAGCCTTCGTCTACTCCGGCGGGAATCTTGATCTCATGCACTTTTTCTTTCCGGACTTGTCCTTCGCCTCTGCACTGGGAACAAGCCTTTTTGATCAGTTGTCCACTACCACGGCAGGTGGAGCAGGTTTGACGAATAGTGAAGAAGCCTTGCTGGTATCGAACGGTGCCTTGTCCTTGACAGGCGGTGCAGGTGGTAGTTCCTTGCTTCGGATCGGCTCCCGAGCCATGACAGTTCGTACAAGTCTCTTGGCGGGGAATCTTGATCTTCGTCTTTATGCCAAACACCGCCTCTTCGAAACTCAGCTCAAGGTCGAATCGAAGATCGGCACCGCGGCGGGGGCGGTTTGATTGTCTTCGGGAGCCTCCAAAGACATCCCCGAAGCCAAAGAAATCACCCAGAATGTCGCTGAAATCGGAGAATGTGTCGGGATCGAATCCTTCAAATCCTCCAGCTCCAGAGCTGACGCCGGCATGCCCGAAGCGATCGTAGCGAGCTCTCTTTTCGCGGTCACTCAGGACACTATAGGCCTCGGCAGCCTCTTTGAATTTCTCCTCCGCTTCCTTACTCCCAGCATTCTTATCGGGATGGTATTGGATGGCTAATTTACGGTAAGCGCGCTTGATTTCCTGCTCACCGGCATCGTTATTGACACCCAGTATTTCGTAAAAGTCTCTTTTCGCCAAACTACTCTCCTAAGTGGCTTGCCACAAAAATAATCATAAGATCGCTGTGAGTGGTTTTCAAGGAGGGTGAGAAGTCTACTCCTCCCCTCCTTCCCGGTCGCCATGGGCAACGGAAATCTCGTCCGGTTGGACAGCTACACTGACTTGGGAGGGACGCAAAAGTCGGTCGTTGATTTTGTAACCTTTGCGATATTCCTCGAGAATTTCGCCCTCTTCGTGCTCAGTTGTTACTTTTCTGACCACCGCTTCATGCACATTGGGATCAAAATTAGTTCCGACTCCGGGTACTTCAGTCACCTCAAACTTCTGGAGGACTGACTGAATCTCCTGATACAGTAGATCATAAGCCTCACTGTAGGTCTGCAGCTCAGAATCTCCGGATACTTCCTTTAAACTGGAGAGTCCTTTCTCAAAGGCGTCCAGGATGGGCAATAACCTCTCGATGACCTGAGCCTGGACCGAGAGGCGCAATTCCTGTTTCTCCTTTTCAACTCGTTTCCGATAATTCTCCAGCTCGGCTTGCTTGCGGAGTAACAAGTCGTACTGGTCATCTTTTTCCTTCTGAAGCCTCTCTAGGGATTCTTGATAGAGTTCCGGTGGCTGGTTTTCAGACTCTTCTTTCTCTTCTTCGGGGGGCTTGTTTTTCGCCATAAGTGTCTTTGAACACTCCTCTAGCCGGGCTTATGCATAAGCCCGGCTCATAATCAGTTGTTGCTCAAGAGTTTGCTGAAGAGTTTGGCCACATAGTCAACAAGGCTAATTGCCTTCTCATATTCCATGCGAGATGGTCCCAAAATCCCCAGACTGCCTATGACCTTGTGATGGTACAGATAGGGAGAGGAAATCAATGCCCAATCCCCCATCCCGGGGATGTGTTTTCCCAGACCTATCCTGACTGTTGGCCCGGAGGAAACTGTCTTCAGGCATTCAGAAATGATTTTCACCAGCCGACTTTTCTCCTCGATGGTCTCAAAGAGAGCGGTCATGCTCTTGATATCGGCTAATTCAGGCTTTTGCATGATGCGAGCGGTACCTCCCAGGTACACTTCTGATTCCTCAGCCTCCTCACCTTCACATTTCACCAGGCTGGCAGCACCAAGCAAGATGACATTTTGCAGCATGCGGTCGTAAAGAGACTTCTCTTCTAACATAAGACGAAGTAACTCACGTCGGATATCTAGCAGTGTTTGCCCCTCAAATTGGGCGACCAGATAGCGACCTGCCTGGTCTAGCTCTCTCTGGGTAAGATCTGGCTTTAGCTGGATGAGCCGATGTTGAACGAGTCCTGATCCCGTCACCAAAATCACCAGGATCCGCTGCTGAGCAATCCTGACAAACTTAATATGCTTCATGGCGGCATGGGAAATAGTGGGAGCCAGGACAAAACCCACATTGTTCGATAAGAGAGAAAGAACCTGCGAGGTCTTGCTCATCAATTCTCCAGGATCCGCCTCGTTTTCTAAGCTCTGCCTAATCCGATCTACTTCGCGACTGGGTAGGTCTCTGGTGTCCAGGAGAGAGTCGACATACAAGCGATAGCCTTTCGCGGTGGGAACTCTTCCGGCCGAAGTGTGGGGCTGGGTGAGAAAACCCACTCGTTCCAACTCGGCCATCACATTGCGGATGGTGGCCGAACTGAGTCCCTCCCCATAGTGCTTTGCCAAGCGACGAGAGCCGACCGGCTTGCTGCCGCGCACATATTCCTGGATTAATGCTTTCAGAACATTCCGAGCACGTTCATTCAGGAGTGATGAAGGTTGTTGTCCTGTCATTGGCGAACCCTGTAAGTATAATCGTCTAATGGGACGCAATTTTGCCGTAAAAGTCGCAAGGCGGAGAATTGAGGTGCGCTCGCATCCTGACGAAAGATTCTCAGCTGAACCTGGAAAGTTTCCTCCAAACCCTCTTTGAGTGCTTTACACAAGGCTGCAAAACAGACCTGATGTCCACTGGCCTCGGAGATCGAGAGAAGGTTCTTCCTGAGCACTTTCTCCGGGATACCAAGGGCTGCAGCCATCTGCGGATAGTCGACCTGCAGTGGAATCGAGCCGTGCTGCAGAAAACTTCGTTTCAAGCGCCTCTGCGCACTTCCCACTATCTTGTAGCCACGCAGCAGTAGTTCATACTGAGAGGGGGACAAGAAACAGGGATTCTGCCGTCCTGACTGTGGAACCAGTGGCGAGTGGGGGGACGGCTCAGCCAACTGGGCAGAGACCCCCAGGCGCCGTAGTCCCGCCTTCAGCCCGGCAGCGATCACTCGATAGGTTTCTCCCACGCTCTCCAATGAGAAGTACTGGCGATGGTTGGATACGAGTGAATAGGTGAGCTCATCGTCGTGAAAGACGGCTCGACCACCTGTCGGTCGACGTACGATGGGGATGGCCTCCCGCTGGCAATAGATCTGGTCTACTGCTTCCTCAGCCTTCTGGTGTTTCCCAAGAGAGATTGTGGGCACCGCCCAGCGATAGAATCGGACCACCGTGATCTTGGCCGAACACTTCTCTACCCAGTGAAGAAGTTCTCTGTCGAGCTTCATATTCTCCACTCCCGACTTCGGTGGATCAACTATGTAGACCCAACTGTTACAAGAGTTCATCGAGGTCGCGATAAGGTAAAGCCTGAGAATCGGCCACGGGTCTAAAGGTAACGTGACCTTTGTACACGTTTACTCCATCTTTTAAAAGAGGATTATCTTGTATTGCATCCTTCATTCCCAAAGCGGCGATCTTACGAATGTACGGAACCGTTGCATTGGTCAGCGCGAAGGTGGCGGTCCGTGGCATGGCTCCTGGCATGTTGGTGACGCAATAGTGCACGACTCCATCGACTGTGTACACGGGTTCACTGTGGGTGGTGGGCCGCGTTGTCTCGCAACACCCTCCCTGGTCCACTGCCACGTCAACGATCACCGACCCGGACTGCATCGAGGAGACCATCTTGCGGGTAATGATTTTGGGTGTGTTGGCACCGGGAATGAGCACCGCCCCGATCACGAGATCGGCTCCCTCGATCACCTGGGCAATATTATAGGTATTAGAGATGAGGGTCTCGATCCGGCCGAGGAAAAGATCGTCAATGACTCGCAGGCGATCCACTTCCACGTCAAGGATGCAAACCTGCGCCCCCAAGCCAAGTGCCATTTTGGCTGCGTTGATCCCGACGGTACCTCCCCCAACGATCAATACAAGAGCTGGGCGGACTCCAGGGGCACCACCCAAGAGGACACCGCGTCCTCCTTCGGGCTTTTGCAGGTAATGGGACCCGACCGTGATAGACATTCGCCCCGCTACCTCACTCATGGGCGTCAACAGAGGCAGGCTCCCACCCTCATTTCTGATTGTCTCGTAGGCCACGCCGATGACCTTCTTGGCCAAGAGAGCTTCGGTTAGCTCTGGAAGGGGTGCCAGGTGCAAGTAACTGGCTAGAATTTGCCCTTCTCGAAGTCTCGGATATTCCTCCTCGATGGGTTCCTTAACCTTTACCACCATGTCGCTGCGGCCAAACAGATCGTTTGCGCTCTCCACAATCTGGGCGCCTGCTATGGCGTATTCCTCATCGGAGAAGCCCGAACCCAATCCGGCACCTTTCTCCACAAAGACGGAATGGCCATCTTCCCCCAGGGCATGCACACCGGCAGGGACTAATCCCACGCGATACTCATTGTCTTTGACTTCTTTGGGAAGGCCGATGTTCACGGTGATTTAGGTGCTTGTTCTAGTCAATTTGTGCTCGTTGCAGATGTCCACTGAAATCCAGGTACACTGCCTTCCACTCGGAGAACACATCCAAAGTTGCTTCTGCCGCTTCTCTGTGACCGTTACCGGTCTCCTTGATTCCCCCAAAAGGCAGGTGTATTTCCGCCCCTATGGTGGGAGCATTGACGTAGAAAATTCCCGTCTCCATCTCCCTCATTGCTACGAATGCTTTGTTCAAATCCTGCGTATAAATCGCGGCGGACAGGCCATATCGAACACTGTTGCCGAATTCGATTGCCTCTTCAAAAGAGGAGCAGGGAATCACAGAAACTACCGGACCGAAGATCTCTTCCTGGGCGATCTGCATCTGCGGGTCCACATCTCCGAAGATAGTGGGTTCAATGAAATGGCCGTGTTGATAGCTTCCTTCCTCCACAGGGTTCCCACCCCAGAGAAGTCGCGCGCCTTCCTTCTTGCCTATAGCTATCCACCGGAGAATCGACTTCTTCTGCTTTTCGTTGATTACAGGACCCATTTCAGTCGTGGGTTCCAGCCCATTTCCAAGGCGCAATTTCTTGGTGTGCTCAATAAATTCATTAACAAAGGTTTTGTAAACCTTCTTGTGAACGATCACCCGGCTAGAGGCTGTGCATCGCTGTCCACTGGTACCAAAGCCTCCCCAAAGGGCGCCCTCAACTGCCAGTTCCAGGTTGGCATCCTCCATCACCATGATGGCGTTTTTCCCACCCATCTCCAGGTTATGTTTCTTGAAGTCCTGAGCACACTTTTGTGCGACGATTCTTCCCGTAGCGGTTGATCCAGTGAAGGAAACGACCCTGACGTCCTTGTGTTCAACCAGAGCACTTCCAGTCCGAGCTCCTGTTCCCGTGACCAAATTGGCAACCCCTTTCGGTAGACCTGCCTCCTCAAGGACCTCCATGAAATGTACGGCAGTGAGCGGACTATCGGAAGCAGGCTTGAACACGCAGGTATTTCCACACACCAGGGCAGGAAGGATCTTCCAGCTGGGGATGGCGATGGGAAAGTTCCAGGGTGAGATGATTCCGCAGACGCCGATCGGCATGCGCATACTCATGTTGAATTTATCCCGCAGTTCTGAGGGAGTCGTGTGACCGTACATCCGTCGCCCTTCACCCGCCATCCAATAGGCCATGTCGATGGCCTCCTGAACGTCTCCCCGTGTCTCCAGCAGAACCTTTCCCATTTCTCGGGTCATGTCGTATGCGAGTTCTTCTTTGCGACGGGTAAGGATTTCCCCCACCCGAAAGAGGATCTCCCCCCTTTTGGGCGCTGGAGTCAGGCGCCACGGTGAGTATGCTTGGCAGGCGGCAGCTACTGCCTGCTCGACGTCATCCGCAGTGGAGTCCTGGAAGGAGCCAATGAGCTCACGGTGGTCGGCAGGATTGCGATTTTCAAAGGTGCGACCGGAGGTGGATTTCACCCATTCGCCGGCAATCAGGTTTTTGTATGCCTTGGCCTTGGCCATAGGTGCATCATTGGGCACTGAGTACTTAAGTACTCACCGTCATAAATAAGGTAACGTTTGTTGGGAGCGGGACGGGCCCAGCTCGAGGCCCGACGACGAGTCGATGCAGAGACATCGGCGAGGAGGAAAACAAAGAGATGGGCACGTCCCGCCCCAACCCTTTGGGCGGAAGGGGGTTGCGGGCGATCTCTTTGTCTCTCGTCGTCGTCGATGGCCCTGCATCGCCTCCTCCTCTTTTCGCGATCTCGCCTCGCAAGCCCCTTCCGCAAACGTCACCGTATTTATGAAAGGGAGTACTAAGGCTTTGTGAATGCAGCATAGCCGATATTGAGTCGCCGATCTTGCGGGGTCAGCCAAATCACACGAAGAACAACGCCGGCACCGGAGTCCATGGAATTGATTTGGTCGTACAACTGTTGGGCAGTACTCACGGGAATGCCATTGACATTGGTAATCACCTGAGTACGAGATAGCCCGGCTTCATCGGCCAAGCTCCCGGGAGCTACGTCACGGATCAGCACTCCTCTCTCGTCTTCTATATTCAGTCTTTCCGCATCTTGAGCCGACAGCGTTTCGAACTCCAGGCCGATTTCCTTGTCTCGTTCTTCCTCTCTTTGCTGTTCGAAAGAAAGTCCGGTATCCTCTTGTTCCTGCTGGTCAAGAGTTCTTTCCGCCAGTGTCACGGTCAGATTCAGGACTTCCCCTTTTCGAACCACGGTCACGGGAACGACTTCCCCTGGGGGAGTATTAGCCACTGCTACACGCACATCAAAGGTGATCTCGGTCTCCCGGTCCCCAAACTTTACAATCACATCTTCGGCCCGCATGCCGGCCAGGTAAGCGGGTCCGGTCTCAGCAGGGGAGCCCTTTTCATCAATGAGTTGGGTTATGAGAACTCCGTCTCCGTCTCGAATTCCCGTGGGATCATTCCCGGCGACACCAAAGAATTCACTGAGCTCCTCGGACAACGGATAGGAGTTCATGGTGACCCCGAGCCAGCCCCGCTCAATCTTTCCTTTGGTCACAAGCTGGTTGTAAGAATTGATAAAGACCGAGGAGGGAATCGAGAATCCCACTCCCTGGGAGCCACCGCTTCGGGTGAGAATGAAGGTGTTGATTCCGATAACCTCACCGCGCACATTCACCAGCGGGCCACCACTGTTTCCCGGATTAATGGCCGCGTCGGTTTGGATATAGTCGCCAAAAATCGTAGCGGTGGGAATCACCCGTCCTGTAGCCGAAACGATACCTGAAGTGACGGTCTGACCGACTCCGAATGGGTTCCCAATGGCCAGTACCCAGTCGCCGACTTGCATCTTCGAGGTGTCACCCACCTTGGCAAAGGGTAAGGGGTCAGGAGCATTGATCTTTAAAACTCCCAGATCCGACTCAGGATCTCCCCCGACGATTCGTGCCAGGTAGGTCTCGCCGGAGGACAGCTTGACTTCGATCTTGTCAGCAATTCGTCTCGTACCCTGACGGGTAACAGAGGGAGCCACTACGTGGTAATTGGTGAGGACATATCCGCTGCTGTCCACGATCACGCCTGAGCCCAGACTGGTTGTCTTCCTCTCCTGAGGAGCCATGGGTCCGAAAAAGCGCTCCCAGAAATCCTCTCCGAAAAAGTCTCGAAGGTCTTCAGGAGTCCCTCTTTGCTGCGGAGTGTTGGTGCGGATAATCGCCGTGGTGCTGATGTTGACAACGGCAGGCTCAACGGTCTTGGCGATCAGAGCAAATCCTTTCCCCAGAAAGTCTGTCTCATCTAAGAGCAAGGGCAACCCTTCACCTTGAATCTTTAACAGCGCCACCGGAGCCTCGTTCTCTTGGGCACTCAGCACGCGATCGGAAACAAGGGTCCCAATGGTGATTCCCAGCAGCAGAGTGATGAAAAGTGCCAGGAAAGTGATTCCCTGTTTGGATGTCAGAAACTTCTTTACTTCGGCCATGAAAACCTCCAGCTTAGTCTCATATGGGGCAGACGCCTCTTCTTTCATTTCACTCAATCGTGTTCGATTTAATTACGTTTCAGAGTGAAAAGCGTTCCTCAACTTTCGATTTTATCACACGCTCACTGCCCAAGACCATGAGCAGAGCCCTCTTGGGTCGATCAATCTCAAGAGGCGGGACGATAGCGGGAGAGGTAGACTTTGGTTGCTTCCATGACCCTGGGAGCCAGAAGTAAGGTCGCCAGCATGTTAGGCAGAGCCATCATCGCAAAGACGGTATCGATCAGGTTGACCACCAGGCTTGCACTCCAGACAGCCCCTACGAAAAGCATCGCTAGATAAAAGAACTCATAGATTCGACCATTTTCTGCGCCAAAGAGATAGTTGAAACACTTCTTGCCATAGTATGAGTAGCCGAACATCGTGGAGATGCCAAAGAGCAGCACAATGGCCACCAGAACCACCTTCCCGAAGCCTCCCATAACCGCCTCAAAGGCCTGAATCGTGAGAGAAACGCCCTTGACTCCGCCGACCTGCCAGTTTCCGCTGGACAAGATCACGAAAGCAGTCAAAGAACAGATCCCGATGGTGTCGATGAAGGGACCGATCATTGCCACCAATCCTTCTCTGACGGGTTCGGTGGTTTTGGCTGCACCATGGGCCATAGGTGCTGTCCCAAGACCCGCTTCATTGGAGAAGGCGGCTCTCTTGATACCCGTCTGGAAGACCGTCATCATTGAAATACCGGCTACTCCTCCCGCGGCGGCTGAGCCGGTGAAGGCATCGTGAAGAATTTGAGAGAAGACTTGAGGGATCAGCTGGTAATGGCTTACGAGCACATAAACAGAGACCACCAGGTACAGCAAACACATGGTGGGAACCACACGGCTGGCGACCTTTGCGATTCTTTTCAGCCCACCCACAATGACCACACCAACCAGAACACTTAAGGCAAGGCCGGTGATCCAGGTTTCCACTCCGTAGGCCTCAGTCAGGATCTCCGCCACTTGATTGGCCTGAAACAGGGCCAGACATCCAATGGTCCCACAAAGGCTGAAGAAAACGGCCAGGAAGCGGAATTTCTGGCCCAATCCCAGCTCGATGTAGTACATGGGACCGCCTTGGATTTCTCCCAGGCTATCTTTCCCTCGATACATGACGGCCAATGTGCAAGTGAAGAACTTGGTCGCCATCCCCACAAGAGCTGCCATCCACATCCAAAAAACCGCTCCCGGACCGCCTTGGGTAATGGCAATGGCAACTCCCCCTATGTTTCCCATGCCAATGGTGGCGGAGAGGGCGGTGCTCAAGGCTTGGAAGTGGCTAATGTCACCTGGATCCTCCTCCCGATCGAACTTCCCCCGAAGAATTTCAAGGGTGTGTTTGGCACCGGCAAAGGGCAAGAACCTGGAGTAGATGGTGAGGATGAAACCGCCGCCTAATAACAGTAGGAGCAGGGGAGCGCCCCAGGCATAGTCTACAGCTACTGAAAAAAAGTTATTGAGTGCCTGCACTGAAAAACCTTATAACCTCAGTACTAGCCCGCATTATGCATAAGGCGGGCTTCAGTGTCTCGTCCCATGAATACCATGACGTTTGTGGCGAACGCGACGGCGTCGAGTTCGCGAAGCGACGACGACGCGATGTCAGTGACATCGTGGAGGAGGAGCGACAAAGAAATCGATGCCGTCCCGCCGCCACCCTTCGGGCTGATGGGGGTTGCGGGCGATCTCTGCGTCGCTCGTCGTCGTCGATGTCCCGGCATCACCTCCTCCTCGCTCCTTGATCTCCCCTCCCAAGCCCCATCAGCAAACATCTGGGTATACATGGGACGAGACACTAAACCAGCTTCAACTTGGCATAGCTCTGTAGCAGCCGTTTAATGCCCTGGCCCGGAAATCGTACAGTGAGCTTCAAGTCGTCGCCGGTGTCCTGGACCCGAAGGATCTGTCCGTAACCGAACTTCTCGTGGACAATTCTCGCGCCGGAGATGAAATTGCTTTTTGATTTGCCTTTTTTCTGAGAGAGCTCGTTCAAGAATCCTTGAACGCTGTCTACTGAATCGTGGGTCTTTGCAAAACCTGTCCCGGTACGCTTTTGTCGTTGCAGGTATCCTCCAAGACTGGCACTGGGGTGGACAAACTCACCGACCGGAAAAGGGCCGGAGGAGACGCGGATGAGATGTTCTGGAATCTCCTGTAAGAATCGGCTGGGAAGATTTATTTCTTCTCCCTCCCGGCCGAAAAACCGACGCAGACGGGAATAGGTGAGGTAGATTTTCTTCTGTGCCCGGGTTAGCCCCACATAACAAAGGCGGCGCTCTTCCTCCAGATCATCCTCAGCCACCGATCGGCTGTGTGGGAAGAGTCCTTCTTCACAACCGACTAGAAAAACAATGGGAAACTCAAGACCTTTGGCATTGTGTAAGGTCATGAGGCTGACCGCTGCCGATTCGTCATAATCGTCCGCTTCGGAGCGTAACGCGGCGTGGTCGAGAAACTCTTGAAAAGTGTATCCGTGCTCTGCATTTTCTTTGGCCAGCAGGATCAACTCTTCCAAATTCAGAGTCCGATTATGAGCCTCTTCCGAATCCTCGCTCCTGAGGGCTTTGATATAGCCGCAGGCTTCCAGAATTTTTTCCAGGGATAGGTACAGAGGGAGTTCCAGGAAGCCCTGACACTCGCATATGAGCTCGAAAAAACGCTGCAACACCAGGTGTGTTCGGGAGGGAAAAGTGTTCTCTTCTATGCCTTTTCGAAGGGCTTCCCAGAGGGTTGTCTGCTCATCTCGCGCCTTGCCATGAAGGCGATCCTCTGTCACTTTGCCGATCCCTCGTGTGGGGCGATTCATAATCCTCAAGAAAGAGACATTATCATTGGGATTCATGGCCACTCGCAGGTAAGCCAGTGCATCCTTGACCTCTTTCCGCTGATAGAAACTGGTCCCTCCAATCAGCTTGTAGGGAATCTCATACCGTCTAAAGGCTTCCTCAAATTGTCGGGATTGGAAGTTGGTTCGATACAAAACGGCGAGCCCCTCTTCTCCCTTCTGGAGATGCTCGCGGATCTTCTTCGAAACGAAAGTTGCCTCAGTCTTGGCGTCGGGCGCCGCGAAGAGTTCGATTGGCTGACCGGCCTGTTGATCGGTCCAGAGGACTTTCCCCTTCCGATTCAGGTTGTTGGACACCAGGCTGCTTGCAGCATCCAGAATGTTCTGACTAGAGCGGTAGTTTTGCTCGAGTTTGACAATGGTCGCTCCCGGGAAGTCCGCTTCAAAGCGCAAAATGTTTCCAATGTCAGAGCCTCGAAAGCCATAGATGGACTGATCATCGTCTCCCACAGCCGTAATGTTGTGGTGAACCTCGGTAAGATTCTTAATCAGGTCATACTGAGGACGATTGGTATCCTGATACTCGTCAATCAGAACACGGGAGTAGGACTCACCGTATTTCTGTCGAACCTCATGGTTCTTTTTCAACAAGCGCACGGTTAGCAGGATCAGGTCATCAAAATCCATGGCATTGGATCGCAAAAGAAAGCGCTCATAAGCGGTGTAGATGAGAGAAAGTTCCTCGCGGGCGAGATCAGATGACTTGTCGAGATACTCTTCTGGGGCCCAGTTATTGCTTTTGGCTCGACTGATGGCCGCCCGAGCTTTTCTCATGGGGAGCTGGCTGTCCGTGAAGTGGAGTTCTTCGTAGACAGCCTTGATAACCCTTTTCTGATCGTCGCTGTCACAGATGCTGAAGTCCGTACGATACCCAATAAGGTCAGCGTAGCGCCGCAGCACGCGAACGCTGAAAGAGTGAAACGTGCAAACCAAAGGAGAAGTACCCAGATGTTTCAGTAAGTCTTCGACTCGACTTCTCATCTCCTCAGCGGCTTTGTTGGTAAAGGTCACAGCCAGGACTTGATCAGGTCGGCAGACTTCCTGCTCAATCAGATGGGCGATTTTGTAAGTGATCGTTCGGGTTTTTCCACTCCCGGCTCCCGCCAGGATGAGCATTGGGCCTTCGGTCTGGGTGACAGCAAATCTCTGCTGTTCGTTCAGATGGCTCAGATAGTCTTTTTTCGAAGGCTGCATGAGTGCCCTTGACTCGGGGTATGTCTTAGCCGGGAGTATGCATAAATTCTCTACTGCAGTGCCGCAATCATCCACGCTGACTGCGTTGTGCGACCCGCAAGCGGGTACCCCTTGGGCTCCTCGGCGTACTGCAAGAGTACGCCTGCGGGGCCCGACCCGTGGCGGGTACCCCTCGCACGCCTTGTCATCGCGGCGCTTGCGCCACTTCGTTACGAGAACCTATGCATAATCCCGGCTTTTAGCCAGAACTCTCACCTTAGCACGAGAGCATGAAAGGGCAAAGGGCACATTGGCGGGCCCTGTGGGGGGGGCTTTCGGTTGTTCCTGTCTCTTCTGACGGGGCTTAGTTGGTCACACGCTCCACAAACTCTTCAAGGCCTGCCAAGGAGTCGTTATGGCCTGATTTGTACAGAGTTTCCAGATATTGCCGGCAATTTTTGGCGTGGGGCGCCCCTCTTTGTACGGAGCCCTGGGCAAAGGCTTCCATCGCTGGCTCCAGCTGCTGCTGCTCCCAGCGGCCCATTCCAGTGTAAAAGTAGGCCTCGCCCTTCATCGCAGGATCGTTGGATAGTGTCAAGACTTTGCTGTAGTGTCCAATTGCAGTAGTCCAGTTTTTACCTTCCGCGGCCTTTCGGCCGACGATGGTGTAAGCAGTGGCTTTTTCCTTAGTCAGATAAGTATTCCACTCCTGTTCTGGACTCTGAGCGGGCCTTTCAGCTGCGTCCAGGCCCTCAATCGCCTTCTCTGCATAGGGAGCGGCTTCAGCCCACGCCTTGCGAGAGGCATAGATTTTGGCCATCGCGCTCAGGATCTGGTAACAATCCTTGGCGGCAAGTTCTGAACACGCTGTGTCTCCGTACTGGAGTTGCTTGTCTTCATTTCTCAACTGGCCGTAGGAATTGGCCAGAACAAAAGCAAGACCAGCACTGGGTTTTTCGGCATAGACCTTCTCACCGTATTCAGTCGCTGGGGTGAATTGCTGCAACTGGTAGGCAGCGATCGCCGTCATGTAAAGTGTGTTCAGTTCATCCGGTTTCAGCGAGAGAAGCTTCTCACCGGCAGAGAAAACGTTTTGCGATTGTCCTTGGTTTTGATATTCCTGCATCAACTGGAGATAACTGCTAATCGCGTACTCGACGAGTGTTGATCTTGGATTTGTGGTGATGAACTCCATGATCGTGTCTTCTCTTTGGGCAAGGTCGGCATTGATGGCAGTTTCATAAGCTGCATATTCTTCAGTGGTGTACTGGGCCACCACCGCAATCTGGCACACAGCCAGGACCAGAAAAGCTGCAAAAGCATTTTTCCAAAGTGATCGGACGCTCATTTCGGTACTTGTCCTCCTTCAAAGGATTCCTTGGATGCCCCGTTCAATGGATGCGCCCGGCGCATACAAAGACTGAGAATTGTGGGACGGTAGCATAATTTGTCAGCACGAGCAAACATCCAGGTAAATAAAATTTCAGCCATAAGCATATAGCAGTTTTGAATTAGATAGTGTTAGTAATAGATGAGATGATTTTTCAACGACAAGGTTGCTGAAACGAGGCATAAAGTGAGCACTGAAAACTTTCTTGACAGAATTGTAATGATTCAATCCGACCAGATTGACTCACAGGACCGGTTTTATGCCATCTCTCTCCCTTGGTTACCTATTGATGAGCTCATGCGATCTGTCCGGAAGACTGGAATCCTTTCCCCTCTTCATGTGCAAAGAACAGAGTTGGGACAGTTCAGAATCATTATTGGCTTCCGCAGATATGAAGCTGCCAGAAAGCTAGGTATTCGAGAGATTCCCTGTATTGTCAGAGAGGAAGAGGATGAGCTCACTCTCCTGGTGCAGGCTCTGGAGGACAATCGTGTCACCCGTCCCTTGCATTTACTGGAGAAGGCTCACCTCCTTTTGAGATTGCGGGAGCACTTCGGACTCAGCGAGCAGGCTTTGCTGGATGATTTTATGGCCCTGCTGAATCTTCCAGCAGATCGGTTTCATCTCCAGCAGTGTCTAGATCTGGCTCGACTGCCCGAGTTACTTCAGCGTACGATTCTCGATCCGCTGGAGCCAGAAGTTGTCCTGAAGCTGGCGAGGTGGAAAACTGATGAGCAGAAGTTTTTCCACAGCATCGCCTCGAAGTTTCGGCTCGGTAAAAACAAGCAGAAGAAACTGTTCAACCTGCTGGATGAACTGCGGGCCTTGGCAGGAACCACTCCAGGTGGGCCTCCTGCAACGGGCTCGGTATCGATGCTCTGGAAGGAAAGTGGGGCAGCCGAAATTGAGCAGGATGAGCGCCTGTCTTCTTCAGATGGCTTCGACAAGGTGTTTGAGAAGCTCCGTCGACTGCGATTTCCCCGGCTTTCGGCATGTGAACAGGAGTATGAGAAGCTCAAAGCTGCTCTTAAACTCCCCCCGCAAATCCAGTTTCGCGCTCCCCGCTACTTCGAGGGTAAGCGAATTGATGTCTTGCTCTCCTTTCAGAGTACTGAGGAACTGTTTGAAGGGGCGAGGAAACTGGACGAGATAGCGAAAACCGATGAAGTGAGACAGATCTTGGAATTGTTGTAGACTACGGCTGTCGATATGAAGGAGTACAAACCAGAAAAGATTTTTGTGGAACGCTGTGTCGAGGATTCACTGATCACCCGGAATGTGCTGGAGCGACTGCCGGAGGTCCCCACAGAGAAGATCGAGTCCAGGGAGTCTCTGCTGGAAGAGTCTCAGCGATGGAATCCAACCATTCCCCGGACCAAGAAATGGTTGGTTCTGGCGCAGCATAAAGGACACTTTTTCAAAGCTTGTCCGGGCATCCGGGCGCAAGAAGGCATCAAAAACGTTTGTTGCAACTACTTTGTGATCAACTTCGCCAGTAACTGCCATATGGAATGCAGCTACTGTTATCTGCAGTCGCATCTGAACTTTCCCTTTATGACCGTTTATGCCAACTCGGACGATCTGCTGTCGGAGTTGCAGAGGACTTTCTCCGAAAATCCTCATCATTTCTTTCGGATTGGTACGGGAGAATTGGCCGACAGCCTGGCACTGGATCCTCTGACCTCATACAGTATCCCGTTGGTCCAATTCTTCGCGGGACAGAAAAATGCCATCCTGGAATTCAAGACGAAGTCCGACTGTGTTGAAAACCTTTTGGATTTGGAACATGAGGGCAGGACAGTTGTTTCCTGGTCCATCAATCCCCAGTTTATTCAGGAAAGGGAAGAGCACAAGACAGCCACCATCAGGGACCGCCTTCAGGCAGCAAAACGTTGTGTTCAGGCTGGATACCCGGTCGCCTTTCATCTGGATCCCATGATCTTCTATGCGAGCTGGGAAGCTGACTATAAAGATCTGATTGAAGAGCTCTTTGAAACAATCCCGGCCGCTTCGATGGCTTGGATCTCAATTGGTTCCCTGCGTTTAACCAGGCAGTTGAAGGAGATTATGCGGGAGCGTTTTCCAAGCAGTCCCTTGCCTCTTGGGGAGTTGGTGCCCAGCGAAGATGGCAAAATGCGTTACTTCAAGCCCATTCGAGTGCTCATGTACCGAAGAGTGCTAGGTTGGATTCGAGAAAAGCATCCGACCATTCCCGTTTATGCCTGCATGGAAAGGCCGGACGTTTGGATGAAAGTGTTCCAACGCGTTCCCGGTGAAGTAGAGTTGGGCCAGGAGGTTGTTTACTCCCTTGTTTGATTCGTGTCCTCGAGGAAGCGGAACCCATGGATGGCGATTTCCGCGTGCTGAGCCAACCAACCCTCGGGGATCTCTTCAACGAAGAGTGTAAACCCACGTTTCTCAAATGTTCTCAGGGGGGGTGTGCGACTGCCTGGCCCCGGACGGATGGGAGTTCGAGTGATCTTGGCGATGGGTTCAATGTAATTGTAGAGAGTCAGCTCCACTTCAACCACGTCCAGAGTGTTCTCGCCATTATTTTCGATGACGCCTGAAATAAGCACAAGACGGTTGCCAGAAAAGCTCGAGCTCATTTTGACCTGGGGATTCGTCAGCTCGATGTACTTGTCATACCATTCAAAATAGGGATCCCCGCCATGAAAAATCCCGCTGAGAGGAGCCGCTTCCTGAGTTCCCTGCTGCAAAAGGAACAGCAGAAAACCTATTAGGCTGACAAACAAAACGACCGATACGAGGATAATTTTCCAAAAATTCGGGGATCGAGGTTTTGTGTCGGCTTCGAACACGGCTGCGGGGGGAACTCCCTTATTGAATCAATACGAAATGAGCTCTTCGATTGAGTGCCCAGCCTTCTTCTGTTTGACGCTGATCGAAAGAGCGCTCTTCTCCTAGGGATAAGACCATTACACGTGAAGGGTCGACCCCGTGTTCGACCAGGTAGCCCAGAACTGTCTGCGCCCTCCTATCCCCCAGGGCCAGGTTATATTCTTCTGTACCGCGTTGGTCGCAATGGCCCTCGATGAGAAGGCGAACACTGAGGTTCTCGGGTCTTGTCAACCAGCCAACGTTCCCTTCCAACGTCAGATTGGCTTCTTCGCTGAGGTCCGAAGCGTCGTAGTGAAAGAAGACCGGTTTCACAAAGTATTCGAACTGCTCCTCCAAGGGTCTGTCTCTCAAATCCTCCACCGAAATCAGCGCTGCTTCATCCTTCGCAACCTCAATGATGACGGTCTTTGCAACGCTTCCGCCAGCACCTTCTGCAGACACCTCGTAGCTGGTGGTCTCATCTGGGAAGAGTCTGACCCTTCCCGAGATCGGCACTGAACCGATTTGGGGAGTGATGATCACCCTGTCTGCATTGAGAGCCTCCCAGATGAGCATGGCCGACTCTCCTTCCCGGATCAAGGGGGGGACGATCATCACCTCTAACTCGGGGGCGGGACCTGCTGGTGTCTCTGAAGGATCGCCGGGAGCTGTGGAAACCGGAGGTATCGAGGTAGGCTCCTGCGGTGGTAGGGGAAGTCGAGGTCGTCCCCCGCAACTCAGGCTTAGCAAAGGAGCCAAAAGGCACACAGCGACCAGCAATTGACGCATAACAAGTCTGATTGTGTCTTGTTTGACCCCTTTATGACGCCGGTCGCTCATGGGTCAAATCATGTCCGTTTTGGGATGGTCCAACAACCACAGTGGTGTAGTTTACAGTATCCAAATATCTATGGGCAACTCGGTTGACGTCCTCGCAATCGATGTCCCCAATGATGCGTGAATACTGCTCAGGGTAATCCTCTCCCAGGTTGAAGAGTTCGGTTTCCAATAAGAACTGGGCAACGTCCGCATCGGACTGGAACTCAAAGACGAGACTCCCGGTAAGAAAATTCTTGGCTTGAATCAGCTCTTCCGAGGTAACTCCATTCAGGAGAAGGTTCTCTATTTCAAAGGACAGGCCATCGAGAGCCTTTTGGCGATTCTCAGGGGAGGTACTGATTACGGCTACAAAACTACCTGGATAAATTCCACTTGAGTCGGTGATGCTACTGTAAGTACTGTAGGCAAGGCCTTCCTGGTCTCGAAGTCTCCTGGGAATCCTGCTCGTGAAGCCGGGACCACTACCCAGGATAGTGTCCATCACCTGAAGAGTGTAGTAGTCGGGATTATCTCTAGTCACGCCAAGATGACCCAGAAAAATCGTAATCTGCTCCGTCTCCATGAAAAACTCATCCTTAATGGGAGTGTTTTGCCGCTCTAATGGGGAGATCTGCGAACGACTGTAGTGGGGGTTTTGCCAAGTTGAGAAACGCTCCACACTTTGAGACAAGACATCCTCCTCATCAACCGCACCCACAATCACCAGAATGGTATTTTGCGGAGAATATTTCTCAAGATGAAACTGCCTGAGCTCATGGAAGTCGAGGTCGCTGACACTCTCTTGAGTTCCCAGGACCGGATACCGTAAGGGACTTCCCTGGTAAATCAAGCGTCTGAGGCGGTTAGCGGCCACGGTCTGGGGATCATCCCCCATCGCTTGGAGTTGGCTCACGACCTTCTGCCTCTCCATGAGGAAGCGATCTTCTGGAAAGGTCGGGCGAGCCAGTATTTCTCGCAACAGGTCCAAGCCGAGTCCCAGCTCTTGGGAAAAGGTGTTCAGAGAAATTCCGCTGAGGTCCTGGTCACTGAAAGTGGTCAGGTTCCCACCGGTGTTCTCAATGCTTCCATAAATTTCATGGGCTTCGTAGCTCTGCGTTCCTTCGGGGAGTAGGCGTGACGTGAGGGCGGCGATGCCGGGCCGATCTGGGGGATTCTGGTCCATTCCCGCCAAAACGAACGCATTGATCGAAACCAGCGGAAGTTTATGGTTCTCGGAAATCAGAAGGATAAGACCGTTGTCCAGCTGATGCCTTTTAAAGTGAACCCTTTTGCTGCTCAG
This sequence comes from Acidobacteriota bacterium, assembly GCA_963663035.1. GTDB lineage: Bacteria > Acidobacteriota > UBA6911 > RPQK01 > JADFOI01 > JADFOI01. The sequence continues at coordinate 3,009,988 of OY760074.1, read as the reverse complement.
TTGCTCCATTCAACACGACTCCCACAGTTGCTTGTTCGGGACTCCAGTAGCTTGCCGCCAGATCCCTGACTTCCTCAGCCGTCAGTTGCTCGATCTGCTGGATGTAGCCATTCCAATATTGGTAACGGAGCAGAGTTTCCAGCAGGCCGAGTTGAATCGCTTGATCCAGGGTAGTTTCAAAACTGGCAAACAGCTGGGTGAGACACTGCTTTTTTGCCCGTGTCAGCTCGGCCTCCGGAATTGGCTCCTGGGTGAGAGCGGCTATTTCCTCAAAGATCACGCTTTCCACTTTGTCCAGATCCGCCTCCTTATGGGATTCAACACCGATGAAGAAGAGGAAAGGATCGAAGGTTTCTGAGAACTCTGTATTGACCACTGAGGCCAACCGTTCCTTTTCAATCAACCTGCTATAAAGCCGCGAAAGTCTTCCTCCCGACAACACTCTGTCGAGAATGTGCAGGGCGTAATGCTCCTTCTGACGGACTGAGGGTGCAGCAAAGGCGATCAGCATCCTGGGGATGCTGGCCGGTTTTTTCACTTCCACCCTGATTTGCCTGGTTCGCGGAGGCTCCAGAATGTTGGTCGTTTCCGGTACCTTCCCTTGGGGCAGATCTGCAAAAAGCTCCTTTACCCGTTGAAGTACTTGCTCTGTATGGAAATCTCCCACCAGGACCAGGGTGGCATTGTTGGGAGCGTAAAAGTGACGATAGTACTCGATCATCTGTTCTCGAGTGATGGAGAGAAGATCCTCATAGTGTCCGATCACTGGAAACCCGTAAGGGTGGTTCTCAAAAGAGTTCGTTTCCACTGCTTGACGCAGAGCCCTCCAGGGGCTGTCGCGCTCCATCTTTAGTTCTTCAACGATGACTTTTCTTTCCAACTCGAGTTCGTCAGGATCAAATTGATTATTTTGCATCCGATCTGCTTCGATTTCCAAGGCGGGCCACCATCGATCAGAAGCAAAAGTGAAATAGTAGGCGGTATAGTCATTGGATGTAAAAGCATTGTTGGTGCCGCCGTTAGAAGCTGTGATGGAGTCAATTTCTCCCTTTTGATAACGTCCGGTGCCCTTGAACATCATATGTTCCAGGAAGTGAGAAATACCGGTAATACCGGGTCTTTCAAAGCGGGATCCAGCGCGATACCAGACCATGGTGGAGACAATAGGAACAGTATGGTCTTCGCGAATGAGGATGGTTAGGCCATTTTCGAGATGGTGGCGTTGAATTCCCTCGATAAAAGCCATGTTTGCCGGCTCAGGTTGGTTTCGACTAAAATGGCCCGAGATGTCCTTACGCGCCACCGCTTTCCTGCTTTTCACACTTGCCTGTGTGATTATATCCCCAAACTCCTTGAGGGCCGAGGACTATCGCCCAATCATCCCGCCTGAGTTTCATAAGCAATCGCTGTTGAATGGGATGGAGATTCTGCTCTTGACCGGTAACGACCAGCGAGTTCCCTTCGTCTTGATGATCAAGAACGGAGTGGCATTTGATCCCATTGAAAAGTGGGGGGTCACTTACCTGACGAGTTGGATGATCTTGGAGCAAAGCGAGACTAGCAATGGATTGGCGGTTGAGACCGAGTTACGAGAACTCGAGGCAGAGTTAGACCTTCGGGTGGAGTGGGACGCCATCTTCTTCGTGGGGAGTGCTCCAAGTGAGAATCTTGTGGATGTCTTGAATCTTTTGGCTGAAATGGTTGTTCGACCTGCATTTCGCGAAGAAACCTTCCAGCAGCTTCGCAACGGGGTCCTTCAAGAACTTGAAGAAAGGCCAAACCAGCTGGAGAGCCTCACCCAAGACGTTTTCTTAGCGGAACTCTTCCAAGCCAACCCGTATGCACATTCTGTAAAGGGCACGACTGAGACACTGAAAAACTTGTCTCTCGCTGACGTAAAGACTCAATACCGCAAACTTTTTCTGCCCAACCAGAGCCAATTAGCTTTCTTTTCCCCCGGGGATCCCGATGGGACCGTCGCAGCCTTGAGTCGTCACTGGGGAAGCTGGATCAAGAACGATCCCTTGCCTTTCACTTTCAGGAAGGCCCTTCCACCGAATGGGCGGCGAGTACAATTTCTTGATCAGGCCTCTGCGGACAGCTTGTTTCGATGGGGAAATCTCAGTGTTGAAAGGAGTTCTGCCGACTATTACGCTTTGAAGGTTTTCCAACAGTACCTGACCCTGTCTTTACCCTCCTGGGCAAGCCAGATCGCTTCACAAAGGCAGATTCAGGCTTCCTCTGAGCTTGAGAGCCGCCGAATGCCAGGCTACCTGCAGCTGAGCATTCAGGCGCCGCCAGAAGAACTCATTGCCTATTTCCACAGGTTTGAGAGTTTCGCGCAGGATCTCCATGATGGCCACATCGATAGCCAGAAGTTCGAGGAGGCAAAGCAATTGGCATACCTGGAGATGATTGATTCTCTGCGGGAGCCCCTGGCTGGACTTTATCGTCTTCTGGAAACCAGTCTCTATGAGGTCGGTATAAACTTTCTCACAAACTATGGGTTGCGCCTGGACCGACTGACACGTGACGATTTTCAAGAGGCTGTCCAAAAATATGTGGCTCTCGACAACTTTGTTCTGGTTGTAGCAGGACCTTCCCAGCATCTTCAATCCGAACTGGACAAGATCGGTGCAGTAGAGCCTTCCCGCTGAGGATGTCTGGCCTTCAGCCCGCATTTCTCACACCAGGTCGTTGCGAAGCGGCGAAAGGGCCGGCCTGACAAGGCGCGCGAGGGGTACCCGCGCTCCGTGCGGGTCGCGCAACGCAGTCAGGGCGGATCATTGCGCCGATGCAGTAGAGCGGGTGTGAGAAATGCGGACTTATCTTGAAGTAAGCCAACATATCGCATATACTTGCTCGGAAAACGCTCTATCCGAAGAGTGGGCTCTTGCCCACTTTTTTAGTTTTAGGGGTCAGACCTCATGGATTTGGCAGCACGCATTGAAGGTTTCCTCAGAGATGTGGTGGAGGCGGACGGGGTTGAACTGGTGCATGTCGAGTATCAACCCGAAAGATCACCTTCTGAGTTGAGGATTTATATCGACAAGTCGGGCGGAGTCGACCTCAAAGACTGTGAGAGAGTGAGTAAACAGGTGAGTGCGTTGTTGGATGAAGAGGATATGATTCCGCAGCGCTATGTGTTGGAGGTGTCTTCACCCGGAATCGAGCGTCCGCTTTTTAAGGAGACCGATTACAGGCGCTTTGTGGGAAAGGAAATAAGTTTGGTTACGACTGAGAAAATCGAGGACCGGAGGAAATTCACTGGGTCTATCCAGAGTTTCTCAGACGGTATTCTCGAGTTGGACTTTGATGGGAGAACGTTTCAAATTCCTTTTGGCAGCATAAGGAAAGCAAATTTGGTCCACCGATTTTAGGTAGAGGAATCCCAATCGGGAGTAGTGAAAGAATGACAAATCTTCTGAGCCAGAGTATTGAACAGATTAGTCGGGAGAAGAGCATCGATCCGGAGATTATTCACGAAGCCCTGGAAGATGCGATGGTGGCAGCCGCGAACAAATACTTCAAGACCGATGAAAATTTGCAGGCTCGTTACGACCCGGAAACAGGAACAATAGAATTATTCGCTGTAAAGAAGGTCGTCGAAGAAGTGGACGATGAGATGACTGAAATGTCGCTGAAGGAGGCACTGACCGTCGATGAGACTTTTGAGCTGGATGACTACATCGAGATTCCGAAGCCGACTGTCGACCTCGGCCGAATCGCCGCCCAGACGGCGAAACAAGTGATCCTTCAAAAAGTGCGTGAGGCCGAACGAGAAATTATCTTCGGCGAGTTTTCCGAGCAGATTGGTCAGTTAGTCAATGCCATTGTTCGCCGGACCGAAGGCCGAGAGGTGGTCCTTGACATCGGAAGGACGGAAGCTGTTCTCCCTTTCAGTGAACAATGTCAAGATGAGCAATATAAGCCAGGAGACAGACTTCGGGCTGTCATTATCACAGTCCATCGGCTCTCAAGGGGTCCTCAAATCGTTGTGTCAAGAAGTGATCCAAGCCTATTGATCCGTCTGTTCGAAATGGAAATTCCTGAAGTCTATGACGGCACAGTGGTGATCAAAAACGCAGTACGGGAAGGCGGTGAACGCGCCAAAGTGGCTGTATCGAGTCGCGATGATGCGGTCGATCCCGTGGGGGCTTGTGTCGGGATGAAGGGAAGCCGAATCAATGCTGTCATCCGCGAACTGCGTGGCGAGAGGATAGATATCATTCAGTTTTCAGACGATATTGTTGACTACACGACCAATGCTCTGAATCCAGCGAAGATCTCCAAAATCTTGATTGCTGATCCCTCTAGAAGGGTCTTGGAAGTGGTCGTTCCAGAAGATCAACTGTCTCTGGCTATCGGGAGAAAAGGTCAAAACGTACGTCTTGCTTCGAAGTTGCTGGGCTGGGAGATCAATATCAAGGGAGCTGAAGAAAAGAAGCAGGAAATTCTCGGCCAGTTGGAAGACCTTGGTGTCCCTTCGGATGCTGAGCCCCTGTCCAGGTTGGATGGCGTGGGGGAGAAGACTCAGAGTCGACTGCGGGAAGCAGGAATCGAGTCGGTGCAGGATCTGATCTCAAAGTCGGTTGAGGATTTAACAGTAATTCCTCGGATCGGCCGCAAGTCGGCTGAACAGCTCCTTGAGGCAGCTCGAGCATTGATCGATTCCGACTCCGAGCCTGAAGCCCCTTCGGCAGTAGAATCAAGTGAGGAAACAAAATAGGAAAGGTTCCCCAAGGTTGAGAAATGCAAGAAACTAAAGTCAGCGAGCTCGCCTCCGAATTTGAAATGAGAAATACGGTGGTGATATCCGAGCTTAAGAAGGTCGGAGTCTGGGTCCCTTCACCAGATACCCCTCTTGATCACGACATCGCTGATCGCATCCGGCGCCGCCTGCAGCTCATGGTGGAACTTGAACAGCAGGTAGAGGAAAGGACCAGAGAAGAAAAGGAAAAGAAGGAAAAGAAAAAGGTGGCCTCCGCCAAGACACGCAAGAGCATCAAGCAGCTGGGCACACCGCGCAAGAGGGCTAAAGCAGTTAAAGAAGAAGAAGAGCCCGCTGCCAGCCCTTGGAAGTCCTCTCTGAAGCCGCGTAAAGGGAAAGCTAGTTACCGAAAACTTGAAATTGTGGAGGAGGAAGTTCCCCTCAGAGTAGCAGTCACTATCGAGGATGAGCCGGTTATTGAGAAGGTAGAAGCCCATGTCTCTGCTGAGGTCTTGGAGAAGGCCATGCACAAGCTCACCCGGGAAGAGCTGGAGAAGATGGCTGCCAGGAAAGAAGTTCAGCCCGAACGAGCTGCTCTTCGCAAGGCTCGGGAGGAGCTGGAACCAGCGGCCGAAGTGACGAAGGAGCCCATTGAGGCCCCAGCGGGCGAAGAAAAAGCTCAGGAATTAGAGACTGAACCGGTCAGTGAGGAGATTGCTGAGGCCCAGGGCGTCGAGGAAGCGAAAGAAGCTCCAGTCTCGGAGACAGCTGAGCCGGAAGATGTCAGCGGGCCTCGTGAAGTGGCTTTTTCAGAGAAGATAACGGTCAAGGAACTGGGTGAAAAACTCCGGGTCAAGAGCAACGAGTTGATCAAGGAACTCTTTTCCCGAGGCCTGATGGTCGCCATCAACCAAACCCTGGGGAAGGAAATCGTTCAGGAGATCTGTGAAGTTCACAATGTGATCCCACAATTCATGTCCTTTGAGGAGGCAGCGGTTGAGGAGGATCAGGTCAAGGAGTTCCCCAAGGATCTGGCCGAGCGGCCTCCTGTGGTGACCGTCATGGGCCATGTCGATCATGGCAAAACTTCCCTGCTGGATGCGATTCGGGAGACCCAAGTGGCAGATGGTGAGGCAGGAGGGATCACGCAGCAAATCGGTGCTTACCATGTCGATGCGAAAGGTCGCAGGATTGTCTTTATCGATACTCCGGGCCATGCGGCTTTCACCAGAATGCGCGCTCGTGGAGCTCAAGTGACGGACCTTGTGGTCTTGGTCGTGGCTGCTGATGATGGGGTCATGCCGCAGACTGTGGAGGCTATCGATCACGCCCGAGCTGCTGGAGTTCCCATCATCATTGCTTTGAATAAGATTGATAAGCCGGAGGCGGATTCCCAACGCGTCAGGCAAGAGTTGACGGAGTACGAGTTGGTGGCAGAAGAGTGGGGTGGTGACACGGTCATGGTTGAAGTGTCCGCAAAGGAAAAGACCAACCTCGACTTGCTCCTTGAGATGATTCTGTTGTCGGCTGATCTTTTGGAGCTGAAGGCGAATCCAAAACGATCAGGCTCGGGGGTCGTTTTGGAAGCCAGGCTAGATCGAGGGCGCGGAACGATGGCCAGCATTCTGATCCAAAGTGGAACTCTTAAGATTGGAGATTCTTTCATTGCTGGAGCGGCTTATGGAAAAGTCAAGGCCATGTTCGATGACCGCCGAAAGACCATCACTGAGGCCGGGCCAGGTAGTGCGGTCGAAATCCTGGGGTTGCAGAGGTTGCCTCAGGCCGGCGATGCTTTTCAGGTCGTCGAGGGCGCCGCCAAAGCGCGGGAGATTGGAGACTATCGACAACAGCAGGTCAGATCTCAGGAACTCGGCAGTTCTTCCACGCTCACTCTGGAGGACCTCCATCTTCAAATGGAGGCCGGAGAAGTCAAGGAGCTTCGCATTGTCCTGAAGGCGGATTCACAGGGCTCTCTTGAGGTTTTACAGGACACCCTGAACAAATTGAGTAGTGAGAAAGTTCAGGTAAAGATCATTCACACTGCCGTGGGAGGCGTTTCCGAGTCGGATGTCCTGCTTGCTTCTGCTTCCAAGGCTATCATTGTGGGATTCAACGTGCGCCCTGAACCAGCCGCCAGGGAGGTTGCAGAGCACGAGAAAGTTGATGTCAGGTTGTACACCGTGATCTACGAGGTGTCTGACGAAATCACACAAGCTATGCTGGGTCTTCTGGATCCGACCTATCGAGAAAAGGATCTTGGTCGAGCCGAGGTTCGCGAGACCTTCAAGGTGCCGAAGTTCGGGACCATTGCCGGGAGCTATATGCAGAGCGGTCTCATTAAGCGGAGTGCGGAGGTTCGTCTCCTGCGCGACAACGTGATCCTTTACACAGGTGAGATCGATTCTTTGCGCCGCTTCAAAGATGATGTCAATGAAGTCAAAGAGGGATACGAATGCGGTATTTCCATCACCAACTTCAACGACATCAAGGTCGGTGACGTGATTGAAGCCTTTTACCAAGAGGAAGTCCCACCGGAATTAAAGTAGTCTTTCCTGCGTCTTTCCACTGGTAGAAAAAGACTTTTCTTTGTTTTCAATTAGAACTAGGTCTCAGGAAATGGTTAGTATATATACTGGTTAGAGTTGAAGAAAACCATGTCCATGGACGAGATCATCCGCTTCATTCAAGATCACGAGCGCTTTGCCATTACTGCGCATGCTCGTCCGGACGGAGATGCGCTTGGCTCAGAACTGGGATTGGCTCTGACCCTGGAAAAGCTCGGTAAAAGTGCGTCTGTATTCAATTCAGATCCTCATCCACGCCCTTATCAGTGTCTTCCCGGAATAGAGAAAGTTAGTGTCACCGATGCTGTTGACGGGAGCTACGATGGTCTGTTTGTCCTTGAGTGCAATGACCTGAAACGGCCTAATCTCCGAGGCCTCGGGGAGTACTTTGTCATCAACATTGACCACCATCCCAAGACCGAACCCTTTGGAGATCTCAATTGGCTGGACTCATCGGCGGCAGCCGTGGGAGAGATGATATACGAGCTGACCCAAGCGCTCTCAGTCGATCTGACACCCGAGATTGCTACCAACCTCTACGTCGCTGTCGTCACTGACACCGGATCCTTCCAGTATTCCAATACCCGGGCCAAAACTTTTCTCATCGCTGGGGATCTGGTGAAGAATGGAGCGGATTCCGCAGCCATTGCTCAAGCCGTTTACATGACCAGGCCTCATTCCAGGCTCCAGGTCCTGGGTCTGCTCCTGAATACATTGGAGGTCCATACTTCCAAGAGAATCGCCTCTATCACGCTGACCCAGGAAATGTTGGCCAAGACGGGAGCCTCCGCAAATGACATGGAAGGTATCGTCGACTATCCCCTCTCTATGGAGGGGGTTGATGTAGCTGCTTTCTTCCGTGAAGAGGGAAATGATCACTTCCGGGTAAGCTTGAGATCTAAGAACCACTACGATGTTGGCTCCGTAGCTGAAACTTTTGGCGGCGGTGGCCACAAGAACGCGGCTGGCCTGTTGGTGAAGGGAAACCGGCAGGAGGCTGTCGAGAAAGTGGTCTTCGAATTGAACAAACTGCTGGATGGCACAGACGAGCAGCTACCGGCAACAGCACACCAGACCATCAAACCACTGGCAGACGATGGATGACCAACCACGACTCTCTCTGTGGTGCGCTAGTTGTCGATAAACCCTCAGGTCCCACCTCTCATGACATCGTAGCGCGGGCCCGTGCACTTTTGAAAACCAAGGTCGGTCACACCGGAACTCTCGATCCTCTGGCGAGCGGAGTCTTGCCCCTATTACTTGGACGGACCACTCGCTTGACCCGTTTCTTCCAGTCGAGCGACAAGGAGTATCTCGCTGAAATCCAACTCGGCCAGACTACTGATACCTTGGATGCTGAAGGTGAGGTCATCCGGGAGAGGTCCGTGCCTGAAATATCCCCTCAGCAAGCACAAGAGGTACTGGAGGAATTCACCGGAGAGATTCAACAACAGCCTCCCATGTTTTCGGCCGTAAAGGTGGGTGGGAAAAAACTCTACCAACTGGCCAGGCAAAAGCTGGAGATAGATCGTCCCTGGCGAACCGTTTCCGTTTATCGGATCGACTTGCTTGAACAAACTAGAGAGATCTGGAGCCTGCGAGTTCACTGCTCGTCCGGTACTTACATCCGCTCTCTTGCCCACGAGATAGGGAAGAAGCTAAGCTGTGGAGCTTATCTTCGAAACCTCCGTCGTACTCGCTGTGGCTGCTTTGATCTTTCTGGAGCCCTGCAGCTGGAAGGGATTGAGAGTCAGTGGCGAGAAGCCTTACTGCCAATGGAGAAACTTCTACCCGAACTTCCCCGCATCGATCTTGACGAGCAGCAGGCAAAGCGAGTACGACACGGAAATGAAATTCCTGGGAACAGTAAAGTCCAGGAAGAGTTCTACCGGCTTTTCCACCACCAGGAGCTGGTTGCCATCGGGCAGTCAGGCCCGACCAATCAGTTGAGACCTGTCATAGTGTTGCGTAGTGCCTAACGATGTTAGCCCGCATTTCTCACACCAGGTCGTCGCGAAGCGGCGGAAGGGTCGACCCCCGCAAACGTACTCTTGAGTACGTTGAGGAGGCCGACCGAACGCAACGCAGTCAGGTCGGATCATTGCGCCGCTGCAGTAGAGGGGGTGTGAGAAGTGCGGGCTAAGTCAAATCAAGTAGCCAGCCTTCTCAGTGATGCCCGTCGAGTCCTTATTTTTACTGGGGCAGGTATCTCAACCGGGTCGGGCATTCCCGACTTCCGAGGTCCTCAGGGTCTGTGGAAAACATGGCGGCCCGTCTACTACGATGAATTTATGACCTCGCGCGAGGCACGCATCCGCCACTGGGACTACAAACTCGAGGGGTGGCATCAGTTTCGCGACGCCGAACCCAATCCAGCCCACCTTGCCCTGTTCGAGTTAGACGGGATGGGACGTCTGGAAGTACTGGTCACACAGAATATTGATGGACTACACCAGCTGGCCGGACACTCTGAGGACAGAGTCATCGAGCTGCACGGCACCAATCGGAAGATTGAGTGCCAGACTTGTGGCCAGCTCTCTGATCCGAGCTCCATTTTTGAGGAGTTCGAACGCACCCGTGAGCCTCCACTTTGTCGGTGTGAAGGTTTCCTCAAACCGGCTACCATCTCCTTCGGACAGGCCATGCCTCATGAAAAATTGAGGGAGGCCTTCTCGGCCGCCTCCCGTGCCGACCTGGTTCTCGCCATTGGATCCACTCTTGAAGTGGAACCGGCGGCCTCTGTGCCTCGCTCGGCCAAGGAGCAGGGAGCGGTCTACATCATTGTCAATCAGGGTCCTACCGCCCAAGATCAGCTTGCCGATCTTCGCATTGAGGGTGACGCCACTACCGTTTTACCGGCAGCCCTTCGGGAACTGCTGAAGTTAATTCGTCGATAGGTTCCGAAAACCAAGTCCCACACGGGTGAGGTCACGCCAAAGCAATTTTCCTGGTCGACGAAGTGATGAAAGAAATGCCAGCCACGTTGGTACTTGAGCGAACCTTTGGCGGTCTTGCTCAGGTGTAAGCGGTAGTGTACCCACTCGTAATAGAGAAATCCCAGCCAAACGCCGGACAGCAATGCACTGGCTGAAAAAAGACTTCCCGTCAGGGCATAGCAACTTCCTAAAACGAGAGCGGAAATAGGCAAGCTGTAGGTGGGTCTAATGAGGATCTTGTCGGGATTTCTGGGATCTGTGTGATGGCTGAGATGAAGGGCTTGTACTATCCGTTTGAGTTTGCGATGGTGAGGAGTCCAGTGGAAGAAAAGACGATGCAGGGCATACTCTAGAAGGCTCCAGAAAAAGAGACCCATTGGGACTAACCAGAGGAGGTCCATCCATCTTGGCACCTGTTGAGGTGAGAGGAGCAAGAGGAGACAAACAAGAGAAGGGTAAATCCAGAATGAACAAAAGCGGACCCAGGCCATGTTCTAATTATAAGTGTTTTTCTCATCATGGTGGTTAGAGAGTTTTGGACTGAAATCGGGGGTGTTCGAACCCACTACCTGGCGGCGGGATCAACGGGCCGTCCCGTGGTCCTGCTTCATGGAGGCGGTACTGATTCTGCCTCCTTGTCCTGGCATTCCTCAATGGGCCTGTTTTCGCAGACCTGCCGGGTTATTGCTCCAGATTTGCCTGGGTATGGAGAAAGCGCCAGACCCGGCGTCGACTACACCATCGAGTACTACACTGACTTTCTCAACCACTTTGTTCAGGACCTGGGACTCAACGAGTTCTCCCTGGTGGGACTTTCTTTGGGAGGGCACATTGCTGCTAGCTTCACTCTGCAGTTTCCCTCCACAGCAGAAAAGCTGATCCTGGTTAGTAGTGCCGGCTTAGGTACCCGGTGGCGCTGGCGAACTCTGGCCAGGCTGATGGTGAAAATGCCCACTTTCTACGACACAGTGCGGAAAATCGCTGTCCGCAGTAGACCCGCCATCCGATGCAGCTTGCGAAACCTCGTGCATGACCCGCAAGTCATTACGGAAGAGCTTGTCACCGAAATTTCGCAATCTATTGCCACAAGCGGCGGGGGACAGGCTTGGAGCTCCTATGTTGAACATGAGATGGATTGGTCCGGCTTTCGCAACAATCTTCTCAACAGACTGGCCGAGATCACCTCGCCGACACTCATTGTCCATGGATCGAATGACAGGTTGATACCTGTCAAGTGGGCGAAGAAAGCTCACCAGTTGATTCCCGATTCCCAATTGAGCGTTTTCGAGAAATGTGGGCACTGGCCTCCAAGAGAGAAACCGATCGAGTTCACAGGTGCCGTGTTGAAGTTCTTATTTCAAGACGTTGAAGATGCTCGAATAACTGTCAGTCCATACGGGCCCGTCTGAGCCCCTTACCCGCTCCCAGCGGGGGTCGTCTCCCAGTGAGCCCAGATCCTCCAGGTTACGGGCCATTACGGCCCATTGGGAGGGTTCCTTTCCCGACAGTCTCTGCTGCTCAGAGAGATTCAAGTCATTTTGTAGTAGGCACACCAGCCCCTGATTCTGGGCTAGATTTCCCACCACAGGACTGAGATCCAGGTACTGATTGGAGATGTGAAAGATGAGGAGCCCGTGGTCCGTCATTTTATCCAGGTAGAGTTGGAGCGCTTCCTGAGTAATCAGGTGAATGGGGATCGAGTCCGAGTTGTAAGCATCAAGGACTAACAAGTCGAACTGGTGGCTGGGCTCCTGGGTTAAGGATAAGCGGGCGTCGCCCATTACCACCTTGACGTCACTGCTGCAGTCACTTAAGTAAGTGAAATAGCGAGGATCACTAGCCAGTTTCACCACAGTGGGATCGACTTCGTAAAAAGTCCACTCCTGGCCAGGCTTGCGATAGGATGCGATCGATCCTGTACCAAGTCCGATAGCGCCCACTCGCCACCCTGTTGCCTCATCACGAAAAGCTGCAAAGAGTTGCCCGAGAGGACCTGTCATGTGGTAGTAGGTGAGTGGCTCACACCGACGAGACGGCTCCAGGCTTTGCTTGCCGTGGAGGGTACCGCTGTGGGAAAGGAGATGGTAGGAACCCTGAGAATCAAGCAAGATGCTATGAACTCCAAAAAAAGTTCGCTCCCGGTGCAGGAGACTCCCTTCTCCTTGCGTGTAAAAGGAACTGGCCACGAACAGGGCTCCCAAACCGAGCGCGAAGCGTAAAGGTCTGGCCGAAAAGCTATAGCAAATCGTGGCTGGGACTCCCCACAGCACCGCCTGACTCAGCGGGTTGGCTGCAAATGGGGCGGTCCCTATACTCAGGATGAGACCACCTGCCAGGACTCCAAGACCGGCTGGAAAGGCAACATCAGACCATTTAAAGGGAAACTGCTTGCCCCTTTCCGGCCATGCCAGGAGGAGTAGACCACCGACTAGCACCAGAGGATACTCTATGAGTGTCGGAAACAAGACGGGTGCCAGAAAGGCGTTGAACATCCCTCCCACAACTCCGCCGACGGAGACCCACAGATAAAACTCAGTTAGGTGGGCTGTCTCAGGGCGATCGTTTGCAACCGCTCCATGACAAACCATGGAAGTGACGAAAAGGGCGATCAGGTGAATCGCAACCATCAACCAGATGGGCTGTGTGGCCTGGAAGATAATGACAATGCTCAAAGGGAGTACCACTGCGGGAAAAATGCGAACCATGGCAGAGTGTGGCACAAAGGTTCTTCGAGCAAACACCAGAATGAAGGTGATCAGGTAGATAGCCAGCGGAATCACCCAAAGCAGCGGGACCGGTGCAATGTTGGTGGAAAGGTAGGTGGTGACACTCAGCATCAAGCTTGAGGGAACAAATGCTCCCAGCATCCATCGAATTGGCCGACTGAACGTCACAGGTCTCGGATTCCGAGAAGCTTCCCGGCCAGCTGCTCGCGACTGATCGTGGGGCTGAGACCTAGGGGATCTCCACACTGTCACGGCGCAAGCCAACATCAGGAGTACCAGGAGCCCGTAACCAGCTTCCCATGCCCAACCCTGGACCTCCAGAGGGAGATAGGGCTCAAGGAGTACCGGGTATCCGAGAAGACCCACCAGGCTTCCTGCGTTACTGGCGGCATACAAGAAATAGGGATCTCCTGCTTTGGGATGGCTGGTGGCGGAGAACCATCTTTGAAGCATCGGGCTGGTGGTAGCGACGACGAAAAAGGGAAGTCCCAGGGTCACTGCCAGGAGTGACAGGAGCCAGGGAATTGGATTGACCCCTTGGGGAGGCAACCCCCCCCGCTGGATCCCAATGGGTAAAACGAGAAGAGGCAGGAAGATCAGGAAGCACTGGAGGAGTGCCTGTCGACGGATATCAAGCCAGCGTGAGGTGACATGAGTGTAAAGGTAACCGAGCAACAAGAGGCTTTGGCAAAAAACCACTTCCGTGTTCCATACTGCGGGTGATCCGCCCAGTAGGGGCAACACCATCTTCCCAAACATGGGTTGCACCAGAAACATGAGGGCCGCACTGAGAAAGAGGGTCGTAGTATAGATTGCTAACATGATGGACATCTATCGATGGTTTACCCCTACTCTTTTACCCCTTGGTCGTTGCCTCCAAACCGCGGTAGACTTTCAACTCGCTTGGATGCCGGGAACAGGAGCAGTTCCCCAAGTTGCTGATGGTGGCCCAATGCTCTGAAAGTTATCATAGGGGACTGCGTTTACTGTCTTTTCGAAACCTGATGTGGGAACGGCTTTTCAAGCTGACGGAGAACAAGACCACTTTACAGCGCGAGATGTCGGGAGGACTGACGACCTTCATGACGTCAGCCTACATCATTTTCGTGCAGCCGGTGGTCATGAATGCGGCCGGGATGAATCTGGAGTCGGCCCATGGTCGCTACTTGCATTGCCAGTGCCCTGGCGACCTTTGTGATGGGGCTAGCGGCCAACTATCCCATCGCCTTGGCACCAGGCATGGGCCATAATTTCTTCTTTAGCTATGTCGTGGTTCTGACTCTTGGCTATAGCTGGCAGGAAGCATTGGGAGCCGTTTTCATCTCCGGAGTACTCTTTATCCTACTCTCCTTCATTGGCCTCCGGGAAAGGCTAATCAAGGCCGTTCCCTCTACACTAAAAAATGCGATTGCGGTGGGTATTGGCCTGCTGATCTCTGTGGTGGGACTGGAGTGGAGCGGTATTGTGGTGGATTCCCCCGGAACCCTGGTGGGGCTTGGGGAGCTGACTTCACCACCGGTGCTGCTCTCTTTCTTTGGTCTGGTGCTGATGGCAATCTTACTCACGCTGGGCGCGCGGACGGCCATTCTCCTGGGAATCCTCATGACCCTCCTGGTAGCACTGGGGACAGGCATGATTGAGTATGAGGGGCTTGTTGGGCCCGTGCCATCCATTGCACCCACTTTCTTCCAGCTGGACCTGGTGGGTGCTTTCCAGGCGGGAATCCTTTCGATCATCTTCGTATTCTTCTTTTTGGATCTCTTCGATACGGTTGGAACATTGATTGGAGTGACTCAGGAAGCCGGTCTTCTGGCGCCCGACGGAAGCCTCCCGCGCGCGCTGGGCACTGCTGTCCGACGCCGTGGGTACGACGGCGGGCGCCCTCCTGGGAACCTCTACGGTCACGAGCTATATTGAGAGTGCCAGTGGGGTCAGCGCCGGTGCTCGGACTGGACTGGCCAACATGGTGACGGGAACATTGTTCCTGCTTGCCATTTTCTTCACACCGCTGGTGAAAATGATCGGGGGCGGGATGGACAGCGGGGAAGGTCTTGTCCTTTATCCTGTGGTTGCTCCAGCCCTGATCATGGTTGGTTGCCTGATGCTGAGAAATGTCAAGCGTATCGATTGGGATCAGATCAGCGAGGCCATTCCCGCTTTTCTGACGATTCTGATCATGCCGCTGACCTTCAGCATCACCGAAGGCATCGCATTTGGATTTATCTCCTACACTCTGCTGAAGGCCGTCGAGGGGAGATTTAAAGAAGTGCCAGCTCTGATTTCTTTTTTTGCGGTTCTGTTTGTTCTTCGCTACATCTTCCTTCCCAACTGATGGCTGAGCCCGCACTTCTCACGCCCGCTCTACTGCATCGGCGCAATGATCTGACCTGACTGCGTTCCGCGACCCGCAAGCGCCTTGTCAGGCCGGTCCTTTCGCCGCTTCGCGACGACCTGGTGTGAGAGCAGCGGGCTAGATGGAGACGAAGAGCAAGAGACCTGCCAGGACTGTCCCCGCCACAGCCCCTCCGTAACAGAGGACTGCAACAGGAGTTTTCAGATTCCTGAGTCCCAGGTCCATCAACACGAATCGAAAGCGATGGGCCCAGTGAAAAAGCGGCAGCGAGATCAGGAGAAAGAGGTAAATCTTTAAAAGAGGATGCTCCAGTAAGATGATGAGGCGCTGGTAAGCGAGGATCTGTGGGGAAACCCAGCCAAAGGCGATTCCCACTCCTGTGAGGAGAACGTGAGCCGGTAGGAGAAAAGCGGCCAGCGTTCCCCCTGCTGAAAACAGTGCCCACCAGATGGGATCTGTGGTCTTGACTCTTACAGCCATATTAAATTCCCACCAAAGAGATAGTAGAGGATCAGCGAGAGCACGATCCAGGCGAGGTAGTTGGCTGCCAGCACCAGCATTGGATGAACCACTTTTTGACCGATGCGTACAACCATCACCATAGGTGTTAGCTGAAACCAGGTCAGGGAATGGTAGAGGCAAAACAGAAGGATGATGACAAAGAGTACTTGCGCCAAAGGGGTCTGAAGGGCACTGAGATAAAGTTGATAAGCGTCTTCACCTTGAGTTAACCGGTAAACTCCCACCAGATAAATCAAGACAAAGAGAGCCACAAAGACAGCCGAGAGTTCACGGATCATAAACAGGAAATAATTCCTGTTGTGCAACCACCACCATGGGCGCATGCGAGGTTGATAGAGCAGGTTGTCCCGGTGCGTCTCTTTTTGACTCATGGCTTCCCCCAGGGCCAGATCAGGGAGAGGAAGTACTCCTTGGTGAGCTGTACTTTTGAACGCTGAATGGCTGCTGCTGGATCAACGTGCTTGGGACAAACTCGAGTGCACTCGCCCACAAAGGTGCATTCCCAGATCCCTTCGCTGCTTCCGATGATCTCGGCGCGCTGATCCTGGCCCTCATCCCGTGAATCCATGTTGTAGCGGTGGGCCAGGGCGATGGCGGCCGGTCCCAGAAAGCTCGAGTCATGGCCATAGACTGGGCAAGCCGCGTAGCAGATCATACAGTTGATGCACATACTGAATTGCTGGTACTGCTTCAGCTCAGCCGGTGACTGCAGATACTCACCTTCCTCCAGGGGTTTTTCCTCTTTACGGATGATCCAGGGCTTGATTTCCTGGAGCTTCTCCATGAAATCGCTCAGGTCAGTGACCAGATCGCGAATCACTTTGAAATTGTCCAGCGGTCCGACATGAACATCTCCTGGGTAGTAGTCTCGAAGGAAGGTTTCACAGGTCAGTTTGGGACTGCCATTGACCATCATGCCGCAGCTGCCACAAACACCCATCCGACAGGACCAGCGGTGAGTGAGAGTTCCATCCACCTTGTTTTTGATGTAGTTCAGTCCATCAAGGACCACCATATCCTCACTGAAAGGGATGCTATAGGTTTGCTGATAAGGCTCAGAACTCTTCTCTGGGTTGTAGCGTGTGACCGTGATATTGATCTTGTTCATGGGCAACCCTTCGCTTTAGGAAGTGAGGCACTCAGCGCAAATCCATCAGCCTAATACTTTCTCTCCTGTGGCGGCCAGCGCGTGATGGTAACCGCTTGCTGCTCGAGACGAGGTCCCTGGGGAGTTGCGTAAGCCAGGAGGTGGTGGAGGAATTTCTCGTCGGAGCGCTGGGGAAAATCCAGACGAGAGTGAGCCCCACGTGATTCTTCGCGAGCCAGCGCCGAGTGAGCGATGCACTCAGCGGCATCGAGCATGAAGTCAAGCTCCAGGGCAGCTATCAGTTCGGTATTGAAAACATGGCCTCGATCCTCAATCACAACGTCATCAAAGCGTTCCCGCAGTTCTCTCAGGGTCGTGCATGCCTCCTGTAGTCCCTTCCCTGTACGAAAAACGCCGCAATTTTCTTCCATGGTCCGATGCATCTCTTCACGAAGCGAGCTCACCCGTTCCTGACCGCCCTCCTTTTCCAGGAACTTCTCGGAAATGCGCTTTTGCTCCTCTTCAGCCAGCAGCTGAACCGGGTTCTGGGGTACGGGCTGTCCCTCCAGGGCATCTTGGGCAGCTGCCCTTCCGCTGAGTGCACCAAACACGAGACATTCCGTCAGGGAATTGGAGCCCAGGCGATTGGCGCCGTTGAGGGAAATGCAGGCCACCTCGCCGGCGGCCGAGAGACTGGAAAGAGAGGTCTTGCCATTGATGTCAGTACTCACCCCCCCCATCATGTAGTGCACCACGGGGCGTACCGGAATGGGCACGTGGACGGGGTCGATGCCTACGAATTTGACCACCAGTTCTCTGACAAATGGGAGCTTCTCATCGATCAGTTTTTCTCCCAAATGGCTCAGATCCAAGTGAACGTACTGACCGTATTGGCCTTCGAAGGCACGTCCCTCCTCCATTTCGGTCATGATGGACCGAGAGAGGATGTCCCGTGGTCCCAGCTCCATCTTGCCCGGGATATAACGCTCGAGAAATCTTTCCCCTTCATTGTTAACCAGGTATCCTCCCTCTCCCCGGGAGGCTTCGGTAATCAGAATTCCGGTCCCTGGCAGTCCGGTGGGATGGTACTGGACAAACTCCATGTCCTTGAGTGCGGCGCCAGCCCGGTAGGCCAGAGCCATCCCGTCGCCGGTTTTGATACTGGCGTTGGTGGTAAAAGGAAAGATCTGACCGCCACCTCCCGTGCACAGCAAAACGGCTCTTGCCACTATGGGATAGAGCTCTCCACTGTTCAAATCCAGCGCCGTAACCCCTACACAACGTCCCTCTTCCACCAGCAAGGAGCTGAAAAGGAATAGAGCGAGGTCTGAAAAAGGGCCGCCACCTCCCGTGCACAGCAAAACGGCTCTTGCCACTATGGGATAGAGCTCTCCACTGTTCAAATCCAGCGCCGTAACCCCTACACAACGTCCCTCTTCCACCAGCAAGGAGCTGACAAACCATTCATCGTAACGGTGAATACTAGCGTGTTTGAGCGAGGTCTGAAAAAGGGCGTGCAGCATATGGAAACCGGTCTTGTCAGCAGCATAGAAGGTTCTTTTCACGCTCATTCCACCAAAGGCCCGAGCGCTGATCTTCCCGTCGCTGTCACGACTCCAGGGACAACCCCAATGCTCCAGTTGGATGATCTCCTCAGGCGCATTTTTCACAAAGAGTTCGACCACATCCTGGTCAGCCAGAAAGTCGCTTCCGCGCACCGTGTCAAAACCGTGGAGCTCCAGGTTGTCATCTTCCCGTAATACCGCAGCCGACCCTCCTTCCGCCGAAACGGTGTGGCTGCGCATCGGAAAAACCTTGGACACCAGGGCGATGTCTAAGTTGGGATCTACCTCAACCGCTGCGATGGCAGCTCTCAGACCCGCTGCACCCCCCCCTACGATCAAGAGATCATGAGTTAAGACCTCGGTCATGGGCGGGATAGTGGCATACTTCAGGCGGTGAAGCAAACCCGATTATTCCTGAAAAGCCAGTCGGTAGACGTCTTTAAAGTCGCGCGCAAAGTGAAAGGTCAAGCCTCTTCGCAAATAGTCTGGAAGCTCAGTGACATCCTTCTCATTCGCCTCCGGGAAGATGAGGGTGTCAAGCCCGACCCGACGAGCGGCAATGACTTTTTCCTTTACTCCCCCAACGGGCAGCACGCGACCTGTAAGCGATAGCTCGCCTGTCATGCCTAAGTTCTTTTTAACCTTTTTCTGTGAAATCATTGAGATCAGCGATGCTGCCATGGTGATTCCTGCCGAAGGCCCGTCCTTCGGGGTCGAGCCGGCGGGTACGTGAAGATGCACAAAGTGCTGGTCAAAATAGTCTGATTTCGCACCATACTCTTTCAGGTGGGCCATGACATAGGAGTAGGCGATTTCAGAACTCTCCACCATCACATTACCCAGCTGACCGGTTTGTTTAAATCCTTTTCGAGCACTAGCCACAGCCGTGGCTTCGATTTGAAGCGTCGCACCACCGAAGTTAGTCCAGGCAAGACCCGTCACGATTCCAGGTCGATCCTCAAGAAGTTTCTCCTGTGTGAAAACCGGACCTCCCAGATAAGTTTCCACATCGCTCTTGGACACGACTAGTTTCCCTTGGGACTTCTCGGAGAACTTCAAGGCGGCCTTTCTCATGATCTTCCTGATCTGTTTCTCCAAGGCACGAACTCCCGCCTCTCGTGCGTATCCGTCCACAATTCTCAGCAGGGCATCTTTTCGGATGCTCAGCTGTTGTTTCTTCAGTCCATGGTTTTTGAGAGCCTTCGGTATCAGGAAACGACGAGCAATCTCTACCTTCTCTTCCAGGATATATCCTGATAGGCGAATGACCTCCATGCGATCGATCAAGGGAGCCGGAACAGTGTCAAGTTGATTGGCAGTTGTCACGAACAACACATTCGAAAGGTCGAACGGTACATCCAGATAGTGATCGCGAAAGTAGGGATTTTGTTCGGCATCCAAGACCTCTAGCAACGCCGAGGCTGGATCGCCACGGAAGGAGGCTCCGACTTTGTCAATTTCATCCAGCATAATGACCGGGTTAGAAGTGCCTACGCTCTTCATGGCCTGGATAAATTTCCCCGGCATTGCCCCGATGTAGGTGCGGCGGTGCCCTTTAATTTCTGCTTCGTCTCTCATTCCTCCCAGGGAAAAATGAAAAAACTTGCGGTCCAGAGCATCAGCCATGCTCATTCCAATCGAAGTCTTCCCGACACCTGGAGGTCCCACAAGACACAGGATCGAACCTGCTATGTCCCCTTTCATTTTCCCCACCGCGATAAACTCCAAGATCCGAGTTTTGACATCTTCCAGCCCGAAATGGTCACGATCGAGTATCTCTTTGGCTCTTTTCAAGTCGTAGTTGTCCTGACTTTGTTTTCCCCAAGGTAAAATCGTGAGCCAATCCAGATAGTTTCGGGTAACCGTATACTCAGGAGAAAGTGGCTCCAAGATTTTCAGCTTACCCATTTCTTCATCGATGGCTTGCTGGGCTTCTGGATTGAGGCTTAAATGTTCCAGCCTTTCCTGGAACCTTTCGATCTCAGCAGCTTTCCCCTCTTTTTCAATCCCCAGTTCCTGTTTGATGGCTTTCAGCTGCTCTTTGAGGAAGAACTCTCGCTGTTGCGAGGTCATCTTTTCTTCAATTTGCTTGGTGATCCTCTGATGCAGCTTGAACACTTCCAGTTCCTTTTTCAGCAGCACTAGCGTTCGATTTATACGCTTGCGCACGTCAAAGGCCTCGAGGATTCCCTGCAGTTCTTTCCCATCTGCTGTGGTTAAACTTGCAGCAAAGTCTGCCAACTTTCCTGGATCATCCAGTGAAGAGCGACTGAGAAATAGCCTGATTGTCTCAGCATGGAGGGGATTGAGGCTGGTGAGCTCTCTCAGAGTGGAAATGATAGCCATGGCGTATGCCTTCAGTTCCTGGTTTGGAGAGAGTTCCGCGGCATGGTGATACTTAACCCGTGCCAGGAGTCCCTTGGGGGTCTCTCCTACCTCCTGAATTGTGAAGCGTTCCAGGCAGCTGATCAGGACATGAGCATTTCCCTGATCCTCCTTAATGGCCTTGAGAATCTTGCCCGCTACGCCCACCCGGTAAAGGTTCTTTGTACTGTCCTCTCCTTCCACATCCCTTACCAGTACCAACCCCAAAGTTTGAGGGGCTGACTCCAATGCCCACTCCACTACAGAGAGCTGATCCTCTCTGACTGCCAAGGGAATATGGATGCCTGGAAAAAGAGGACGAGGCCTTATGGGCATAATGGGAAGTGAAGCGGGTAAGACCTCACCGGCAAGGACGACTCCCGTTTCGTTCGCATCTGCGGCCTTGGAACTCTTCTCTTTCACAGCCTCGGAAATGTCTTCTTCTGGCTTGCTCATAGTCGTCGACCGGAAGTTTGAGCAGCGAGAGATTTCATCCACTCACTGCTGTCCGACATTTTACAAGAGTACCTACAGTAGACACAGGAGGAGGGTTGACTTTCAGTGAGCGCTGTCACTGTTGACTTCTGTGGAGGGGTTCGCACCCGTTTCAGTGGGCGGTTAAGAGTCCTTTCTCTTGACCAGATCGCTTCGCTTCAGGTGAACCTTATCGAAACTGCTTGAAGAAATGACATAGTACCAGTCCGCAAAACGAGCATTCAGTTGATCTGAAAGCTCCTGGCCTGTTGTCATCTGTTGCTGCCATTGGTCGTGGCTGTCTTGGAGCTCTTTATTCTTTCGATCGGCATCGGTCCAATCCTCTTCGGGCTTGTTCAGGTAATCCGTGCTGCCAGGCTGAGCTGGCTCGGGAAACCGCTTCGAGTCGAACGATGTCGTGATAAACAGGTATCTATTCTCGCCGGGGCCACTCTCTGTATCCTCCTCGCTGCTGAAGTTGGTGCCTGCCGTCACGGCCTCACCAGTACCAAAGAGGATCTCACCAAAGCGCAGGGTGTAAATCACTCCTTGGCTTGTCTGTACCTCCACTTCACCTTCATTGGAGACCAGATTACTATCTCTTGTGAAGTAGTACCCTTTGCTCTGCAGAGAAAGAACATCTGCCGGAGAGATTTCGCTTCCTTCCTCAGACCGACTGAGATTCTTAGACAGACCCTCCGGTTTTGGTCGCACACCAACAATGGGGAGTTCATCGATTGCTCTTAAGAAGTCTGTGATCTTGGTAGAGTCCACCTCCTGGTTGGAGGACATGCCATTGGCGCTCCAGGTGTCATCTGTCCTGTCGAGTATGACCACTTCGCCTTGATTGATGGTGCCGGTCCGTTCGTTAACCGAGTAGTCGTTTAAAGTAATCTGTTGGATGTTGCGCTGGTCGACTTGCAGCAGATCGCGTTCAATCCAGTCTTCAAATTCAGTGGATATGTCGATATTGATACGGGCCACGTAGACCCTTTTCTGATCGGGAATCCTGACAAAGCGAAAGTTTTCCCTGCCTTCCAGACTGCTTCCGATGATCAAGTCTGCCAGGACTTGATCGCTTTCTCCCTTGATGGTGACGCGCTTTCCCCGGCCCTTGAGAGTGGTGACTGTTTGGTCCAAAGGGTCAATCACACCACAGGCCTCGTGGTCTGCCACATTGTTGGAACGAAAATCATCTTTCCTGATGTCGATAACGCCGGCAGCCGTTCTGGCCAACCGGTCTTGTCCGTCAGCGGGATAGTTATGGTGCGAGGGTATGGTCCACTTTCCCTGGGTAAAGGTCACCTTGAAGGGTCGGGAAGCTGCCGTCTCCTCGTCAAATTCTATGACCTCCAGGGTGGTAGCAACATTGGGGTCCGTGAATTCAGGAAAAAAGGCCTCGCCTTGATCCAGGAACGCGTCCGGGGTAACCCCTCTCGGTGCCGTCAGGAAGGCCAGCACCAGCAACAAGACAGCTGCACCGGCCCAGGTCATTGTTTTCTTTGTTTCACCCATGACTATGCCCTCAGTCTGCGAGCGGCTGCGGCCCCCTCCCTTTCCCGACGCTGGCGGCGCACAAAAATCAGTACGCCCAGAGCAAAGACAGGGATTGGTGGCAGCATGACCGCGAAGGTTTTGATGTTGCCCTGAATTCTCCGGATCTGCTCTTCCATATTCTCCTTGCTACTGTTGAGTTTTGCCTCTTTTTCCGCTTCGATGTTGGCCCTTAAAACCTCAAATCGACGGTTCTCCACCTCCTGGATATTTTGAGCCATAATCTGTTTGGTCTGAGCGTCCAGATCTGGGCGTTGCCGTACCTCCTCGACCTTTTCAGTTAGCCGCTGCTGAGCCTGGGCCAGAGCCTGGTCCGCTTCCGCTTCGGCCTCCTCTTCCTTCTGCAGGCCCTCCGCGATAAAGTTGCGAGTTTGGTCCTCAACCCGTTCCAAGGTTCGGTGTCGAACTCGCTTGTTGCGCAAGGTGATGAAGGACTCATCACCTATGAGGACATCGATACTGTTTAGAAAGAAGGTGATGTTGTCGAAGTGGAGGTTCTCCAGTCCCCCTGCTCGGATCTGAAAGAATTGCTCGGAAATGAAGTCCAGGTCGGCGATGATGATGACGTCCAGAGGTTTAGCTGGGGCAGGGCCTTCATCGGTTTCCTCCGCGGTGGAATCCTCGGAACTGCTCTCAATCTCCTGGGTGGTCACTTCAGCGTCGGTGGTGGTCACTTCAGCGTCGGTGGCCACTTCAGCGTCGGTGGCCACTTCAGCGTCGGTGGCCACTTCAGCGTCGATGGTCACTTCAGCCTCAGTGCTCTCTTTCGGTCCCTGGATGTGGGCAGCCAGGACGTAGTCCCTGTCATCAGGTCGATAGGGAAGATTATGGATGACCTGCAATCCCAGAAAGGTCTCCTGGACCATTTGAAAATAGCTGAATTGTCCAGAGATAAAACCCGACTTCAGCAGCGGCTCAAACTCGTAGTCGGTGCCGGCCGCCTGATCGATTTGTCCAGGATACAACAAGACCAGTTCCTGCAAACTGGCGCTACTCGGGTGCTGCTCATTGAAGGTTTCGGAGTTTTCATTTCCCTTGCCGACAAAGACAAATTCAGGAGGTAGTTGGGCAAGATTGGGATGAGGATTGTAGGAATCCCAAACGACACTGGCAGAATTCCAACTGACTCCAATCTTGGACATAAACGCTTGGATATTCCCTTTTTCCTCAGGCGGAGCACTCTGCTGTGCCAGAAAAGGATTCATATTGGCACCGGCTCGCTCTGACGGGCCGAGTGAGAGATTGATCACGGGTAAAGAGTCGATCAACAGCAGGGTAGGATTTCCTGCCTCAATGTAGGCGAGCAGACGGTCCATTTGCGGTTGCGGGAGGGAAGAGGGCAAAGCGACGAGTAATCCGTCGAGATCCTCCGGGATAGGTCCGGTAGAGATAACCCGAACGACTTCATACTGTTTCTTCAGTTCTTCTACCACCGACCATGGCGTGGTGGTTTGCATGGTCTGAAAGTCGAATCCGCCAAAGATCTTGGCTTCGGTGTCCAGCACTCCGATCTTCTTGCGGTCTGTCTGGGCAATCACACGAATACTTCGCGTGATTTCATATTCTGCAGACAACCCTCTGTCTAGAAAGGGAATCACGTGTTCCTGAGCGCCGCTAGTAAAGGCTAAGCCCATGAAGGCTTCGGAGTATCCGGCTCGGGCACTTCCCAGATTGGGCACCTGTCTTGGGGTAATTCCAAACTTTTCTCGAGCATCACGTGCTGCTTGGGTGAAGGACTCGGTTTCTTCAATCAGCACTTGTACGCTGGCTCCACCGATGGAATCCACTTCATTAAGGACTCCCAGTAAGTTTTCGCGGGTTTGCACCAATTGTTCCGGCATATCCGGGCTCACAAAGGCCTGGATAAACACAGGGCGGTCTTCGGGGAGATCTGCGAGCAATTCCCTTGTTGCGCCACTGAGCGAATGGAGCCGCTCGGCTGTAGTATCCAGGCGCATTACTCGGGCCACGCTGGTCCTTCCCAGGATGACATTGATGCTGATGACTACAATGATGAGCGCTACTGTCCGGATCAGATGGTGCAACCACATGGGATGCCCCTCCGCCTGGCGGGGCCAGTGCCTTTTTTCCAGCAGCAGAACATTGAAGTAGAGTAGCAAGGCCGTCATGGAGGTAAAATAAAGTAGCCCTGAAAAGCTCATGACCCCTAGGGAAAAGTCAGTGAAGGAGTCAAAGACACCCAAAGGGGACAGGAGTCGAGCCAGACTCTCACTCACGGCAGCTACCGACTCAATGAATGCAAAAAAGGAACACAAAGCAGCTCCAAGGACAAAGGAAATGGTTGCGTTAGAGGTCAAAAGAGAGGCCAGCATTCCCAGGGAAATCATGGCCGCGCCGATCAACCAATAACCGACATAATTGCTGAACATCAGACCCAGATCCGGACTTCCCAGCCAGAACAGGACCAAGACGTGGCTTAAGGACAGCAGCAGTGAAGCTGTGTAGATTCCCAGAGTGGCCAGGTACTTGCCTAAAACGATTTCAAGGCTGGTCGCTGGAAGCGTCAAGAGCAGCTCATCTGTTCCCTGCTTTTTTTCCTCAGCCCATACTGCCATGGTTAAGGCCGGAATAAAGAACACCAGGAGATAGGGAAACACGGCGTTCAACTGGTTCAGGTTAGCCAGATTGTTGAGGAAAAAGCGATTGGGCCAGAAGGCTGCTGCCGCACTGAGAAAAATAAAAAGCGTGATGAAAACGTAACCGGTGGGATTGGTGAAATATTTCCGGAGGTCACGTTTAACCAGAGCTTGAATAAATCCGGTGTTTATTCTCTGCGACATCATTCCTCTCCTGATGATTGAGCCGTCATGGGTGTTGACGCCCGCTGACTTTCAGTGGACCGC
Source organism: Acidobacteriota bacterium (assembly GCA_963663035.1). Classification (GTDB taxonomy): domain Bacteria; phylum Acidobacteriota; class UBA6911; order RPQK01; family JADFOI01; genus JADFOI01. The sequence continues at coordinate 2,984,268 of OY760074.1, read as the reverse complement.
CCGTAACTTGTCATCCGATAGAAAGGTTCCTCCAGCGAATCATTTTCTCTGAGTGTTTCAGGCGTACCGTCGAAGACTAACTTTCCATTGTGAATAAACAGAACGCGGTCAGCAACTACATCCACCTCTCGGAGAATGTGGGTCGAGATGAGAATAGTCTTTCTTTTTCCCAGTTCGCGAATACTTCCCCGGAATTCGCGGATCTGGTTGGGGTCCAGTCCTGCTGTGGGCTCGTCCATGATGAGCACGTCCGGGTCATGCATCAGAGCCTGAGCCACCCCCACTCGCTGACGATATCCTCTGGAGAGCTTTCCAAGTGGCTTCTCCATGACATCTTGCAAAGAATACTGTTCGCTGACCCAGTCGATGCGGCGGCTCAGATCCGTCTGTTCCAGTCCACGAGCTTCCCCAAAGAACTGTAGAAAGTCCCTGGGTGTCATATCGAGATAGAGAGGGCCGTTCTCTGGCAGGTATCCCAGCTTCCTGGAAGCGGCAATCCGCTCCTTGTGAATATTGAGTCCCGCAATGTAGGCATTCCCTTCGCTGGGAGCCATGTATCCTGTCAGAATCCTCATGGTGGTGGACTTGCCCGCACCATTTGACCCCAGAAACGCGACGATCTGCCCTGCAGGAATGGAGAAGGAGATATTCTCTATCGCCACAAAAGGGCCGAAATACTTGCTCAGCCCCTTCGCTTCAATCATCACACGGGACGAATCTTCCATCTCCAACACCTCCCCTTGGTTGGGTCCATCGAGTATACGCCGGATGGACTGTGATGTTTCCTTTAATTTCAGCCCATCATTCTAACGGAGATGACTAAGGAAGGGAATCTTACGTTATCCGCTTTCTTGCCGAACAATAGACCGGATTTTCTCGATATTCGAGTTTCTCAGCGGACAAGTACTGTCGGTGGCCACGCACTGAGCCAAGGTCAGGTTGCAGCCGCAGGTGCACAGGACCGTATTGATCTGGTCAAGGACCTTTTCCTTCTGTTCCTCGGTGAGGACTGAGAAATCCACCTCGCCAAGAGCGGCCTCCGAAAAGTAGCCAGCTCCTGGTAGGCTGCCGAAGGAAGTTACGTTCGAGCTACCGGATCTGCTTCCCTGCCCCATCTGGGCCACTCCGTAGCCAAGTAAGGCGGCCGCTGTAATCCCTCCGATCCACATCAGAATTCTCTTGGAGCGTTGCTGATTCCCCCCTGATTTCAAAGCGCAACAGCGCTTGTATTTCTTTCCAGAGCCGCATGGACAAAGCTGGTTTCGGCTGGGAGGGTTCCCCCCCGTCGAACTCCTTTTGCTAGAAAGCGGTTGTTTCTTTGCCATCCTAGAAAGAGGGCGAAGCACCGCCTTGAGAGTTCTCTTTGATTGCGATGCCTCAGTATATCGGAGGGCGAGAGGCTGTGTCCATAGGATCCCAATGTCCAGTCGTTGACACCGGTGCCGGTCCTGAGAAGATCAGCTAAGTGTCTCCAGGGGCTACGGTTATGGCTCAATTGCGAGATTCAGTTGTAAGCAGCCGTTGACACTGGTTGGGAGAATCGGAGTCTTCCCGATTGCCGTCTCACTTCCACGATGGCTGCTCAAACCCTTGAATTACTGGGACTAAGGGGATTGTTGGTTGGTTCTGTTCTTTTTGGAACGGAAATTGCTCGCGAGGTCCAGGAATGTCTTGGAGATACCTGGTTTTAGCCGATGTCGGCGGAAAAATTCGGTTTCTAAGGATGAGATCGAATGGTTGCCAGACAGACATCGAAAGGCTTTGCCGTCAAATGGCGGGCAAGCTCTTCGCCGAGGAACAAGTCGGCGAACTGTGGCTTGAGCCTTGGCCTGCGGAGCAACTCACTCGCCTTCCGCGTCCTCTTTCAGTCAAGACGTCGCTGACTGAAGAGGCCACTTAACTCTTGAGGAACCCAGAAAAAAATGAAGCTAAACAAAAAAGAAGACCAATTACTCCGCCAAGAGATTAACGGTCCCGATCCCGAATCCTCTGAGGATGGGGATACCGTCCTCTGTGTTGTCAGTGATGCTGAAGTTCGAGTGGCTGAATCCGCAGGGCAGGATTCTGAGGAGAATGGTTCTTCTGAAGGCCTTTACAAGAGCAAGGACCCTATTCGGGTGTATTTGAGGGAGATGGGCATGGTATCCCTCTTGAGCCGAGAGGGCGAGGTGGAGATTGCCAAGCGGATTGAGAAGGGCCGAAAAGCCGTGCGAAAAGCGCTCTCTCGATCGCCAGTCGTCGTGGGTACCCTGCTGTCCTTCGGTGAACAGCTGAGAAGCGGTGAGCTGGCGGTCAGAAAGCTGGTCCGTTTGACCGACAAAGAGCTGACCGAAGAGAGTCTCGAAGCTCGCCGCGCGGAGGTTTTGAAAGGCATTGATGAAATCGCAGAAGTAGAGGCCAAGGCTTCTAAGGTACAAGGAGACCTCCTCAGGTTCAAGAAAAACGGCCCACGGCACAAGAAGTTGTTTTCCCAGCTGGTGCGCTATCGCCTTTTGGTTGCCCGATGCCTCAGAGACCTCAATCTCAAACCTGAGGCACAAGAGCACCTCATCAATGCTATTAGAGACGAAGTGAAGCGGATTTCCCAAATGCAGCGGGAAGCCAAGAAATTAAATAAGCTTCAGAAATCTCCACTGAGGCTGGAAGAGTCCAAGAAGGTGAATCTGAAGCTGAAGAAAATGGACAAGGAGCTGGCGAAGCTCGAAGGCAGGGTCCTGGCCTCACCCAAGGAACTGAAACGAACTCTGGTGGTGATCAATAAAGGACAGTTGGAAGCAGAGAAGGGGAAGAAGGAGCTGGTGGAGGCCAACCTCCGATTAGTGGTCTCGATCGCTAAAAGGTACAGCAACCGGGGAATGCCATTACCTGACTTAATCCAGGAGGGCAATATCGGTTTGATGAAGGCCGTCGACAGGTTTGAATATCAGAGGGGCTACAAGTTTTCCACCTATGCTACCTGGTGGATTCGCCAGGCCATCACTCGGGCCATTGACGATCAGGCCCGGACCATTCGAATTCCGGTGCACATGATTGAAACCATCAACAAGCTCTTGCGGACCTCGCGCGCTCTGGTTCAGGAGTATGGTCGAGAGCCGACCTCCGAAGAACTCGCTCAGCAGATGGACATACCCGTCACAAGAGTTGGCAAGATTCTCAAGATTGCCCAGGAACCGATCTCCCTGGAGACCTCGATTGGAGAGGACGAGGATCTCCACATCGGAAACTTCATCGAAGACCGGGGCCTAATTTCCCCTGTTGAGGCCGGGATCTATATCAATCAAAAGGATCAGATGATAACGGCCTTACAGACTTTAACGCCTCGAGAAGAGCAGGTGGTCCGCATGCGATTCGGCATTGAGCTGGAGTGCGAACACACCCTGGAGGAGATTGGGCAAAGCTTTGCCGTTACGCGAGAGCGTATTCGACAGATCGAAGTGGAAGCGCTGCGCAAACTTCGTCATCTCCCAGATCGCCGGGAAGTTCAAAGCCCTGCTCTTCAGACAGCTGCAACCTAAGGAGAATCTTTCTCAGCCGGTCCAGCACGACTCCTCAGAATCGGTAGCCCTCATTTCTCCCACCAGGTCCCGCCGGGGATCATGGAAATTCTTCCCCTCATCGGTTGACCCGAAGCTGTATACTGAAGAACCGATGAAGACATCCGTCCCGGATCGGCAGGAAGTAGAAGAAAATCCGCCCACAATCCTGACTGGCAGCCGTTCCGGACGCAGGTTCTGACCTGAGGCTGGTGAGGTGCCCGGTCGGGGCAAGATGGTGAGCGGGCTGACCGAAGCACTGCTCCGAAGCCGGTTAGGTGTGGTGGCCCTCGTTCTTCTTGTCACCGAGATCAGTTGGCTGACCATCGACCTTCTTGGCAATAGGACATCTTCTCCACTCCTTCAGATCGTTTTGGTGTTAGCACTGGGGTGCATCACTGTCCTGCTCTTCACCAAGAAGCAGCTTCCCCTGACCCCGCTGAGAGCTCTGGAACTGCTCATTTTTGGATCGGCTGCTGTTTTTGTGGCGGTGCAAGACTACACACTTGTGTCCCAGAGTGCGTTGCGGGGAGACAGCGGCTTGGCTTTGTCGGGTCTGTTCAAGAGTGTCCTGCATTATGTTCTGCTGGTGGTAGTCTACGGAATGTTCATTCCCAACACCTGGCAGCGTGCTGTCTTGGTGGTTATTCCACTGGCTAGTACGCCGGTCCTTGCCGCCATTTGGCTGGGCAGCAGCTATCCCCAGATGGCCCAGTCAATCGCCCAGACCAGCTCCGGAGAGTTTGCTGATGTCGGGCTTGTACTGGTAATGAGCGTTGCAATCGCTGTCTGGGGTACACGAATTGTCGGCCTTTATCGCCGCCAACAGGTCCAAACCTCGGAAATGGGCTTTTACAAACTGACCGAACAGATTGGTGCAGGCGGCATGGGAGAGGTTTGGCTGGCAAAGCATCACAAGTTGGTGCGGCCCGCCGTAATCAAATTGATTCGGCCTGAGATGGTGGAAGCAGGGGACCCCATAGGCGCGCAGCGCACCGTGCGGCGTTTTGAAAGGGAGGCCCAGGCCACCGCCGGTCTCCGCTCTCCCCATACCGTTGAACTCTATGATTTCGGTGTCACCAACGACCAGATCTTCTACTACGTGATGGAATATCTCAACGGGCTCGACCTCGCCACCCTGGTCACGAAGCACGGCCCGGTCCCGCCGGAGAGAACCGTCCACCTCCTGCAGCAGGCCTGTGAGTCTCTTGCCGAGGCTCATGACAACCATTTCATCCATCGAGACGTTAAACCTGCCAATATCTTTGTGTGTCATCTGGGGCTCTCCTACGATTTCATCAAGGTCCTGGACTTCGGCCTGGTCAAAACTCAAACCAATGGCGGCTTTAAGACCGATGGTGACTTGAGCACCGAGCTCACCATGAAAGGCGTGACCACTGGAACACCGGCCTATATGGCTCCCGAGTTGGCCATGGGTGAGGGCGTGGATGCTAGAAGCGACATCTATGCCCTTGGCTGCGTCGCCTACTGGTTGCTCACTGGACAGTTGGTTTTCCAGCGGGAGAGCCCCCTGGCCATGATTGTCGATCATGTCAAGGAAGTGCCGGGTCCGCCCTCGGGACGGTCCGAAAACGAGATCCCCGAGGAATTGGATCGAATTGTTCTGAAATGCCTCGAGAAAGATCCCGCCAAACGCTTCCAGGCTGCCATGGAACTTGCCGGTGCGCTCTCTGCCTGCGCCAAGCCTCATGATTGGGACCGCGGCCGGGCCGAGAGCTGGTGGAAGTTGCACTACCCTGATTCCTAACAGAGACAGTGAAGCTAATCGGCGGAGCATTGGCCCGCATCTCTCACTGCTGTCAAGTTCTGTTGACAGCTTCAGACACCCTCTGGAAGACTTGTTAACTACTTGAGGTGATTGTTCTTATCACTGTATACCGAGTGAATGCTTTGTAACTTGGTGTTGACATCGAATGGAAGAATTGGGCCACGTCTCACCCAGCATCGAATCCGTGCTGCTCGCAAAGCCAGCACTGCTGGCGTCTGTACAGATTCTATCTCTCACTCTCAAGCGATGGAACGGAAATTGCTTACGGTTGAAGGGAATGGATGCCCTCAAGAATTACCTCATCAGAAACTTCGAGCAGCTTTTTGTTCTCCTCATCCTGGTCAGCGTGGCCGGAATCAACTACCTGATTCCCTATAAGCTGGCTTTTCTAAACTTCTACTTTATTCCCATCCTGCTTGGAGCCTATTACCTGGGGGTGCGAAGGGCACTTCTAGGCGGTGTCCTCTGTACCCTGGTCGTCGTCCTGTACGCCTATCTGTTTCCCGCCTCCTTCATGCCGGCTTTTAGTCATCTTGACCTGTGGATGAATATCCTGGCCTGGTCCAGCTTTCTGATCCTGACGGGAGCTGTGGTGGGGCAACTGACCTCCCGTTTAAAGACGGAGGTGGACCAGGTGAGAGAACTGAATCGGAATCTGGAGGATAGCCAGTCAAGAATTGTCGCGGCTGACAAGGAGCTTCGAGATCATGCTGAGAACCTGGAAAAAAAGGTGCTAGAGAGGACTGAAAGCCTGGAGAAATCAAAGGGAGCTGTCGAAGAGCTGAAGAGGAAGGTGGAAGATGCCCTCTACTCGACCATGGATGCCTCGGTCGTCAGGCTGATCATCGAGAAAAGGCTTCGTACGGAAAAAAGAAAAATCAGCATTCTCTTTTCTGATTTGAAAGATTTCACCCAGTTTTCAGAGGAGAGAAGACCTGAGCTGGTCATCACCGATCTCAACAGGCTGCTTGAGGAAATGGAAGAGGTTCTTTTGGATTACCGTGCCCACATCGACAAGTATATGGGTGATGGCATCATGGTGGAGTTCGGGGCCCCCGTCGACTATCAAAGACACGCCTTGATGGCGACCATCGCCGGGCTGAAGATGCAGGAGCGGATCGCCAATGGAGATTATCCCTGGAAAATGCGTATCGGGATTTCTACGGGAGAACCGATTATTGGGCTGATTGGCAATAGGCGCCAGACCTACACCGCCATCGGGGACGTGGTCAACCTGGCCTCGAGGATCCAGGAGTTGTGTGATCCTGGGATGATCACTATCGACTCTGCCACCTTCGAGGAAGTCAGCCGTTTTGTGAAGGTGCAGAAGAAGACCGTTTTCTCATTTGCCGAGTCCGAGGATCCAGAGTTCGTGAAGGAAATCGCTGAGTACTCTCAGCAGCTGGATGAACAGCCAGACGATGTGGACTTGATGAAGAAGATCGGATTCCTGTTTCTCAAGGGCAATTACTTCTTACAGGCTCAGGAACAGCTGGGCCAAGCGCTGCAAATGGATCCCAAGGACGATAAGATCAAGCTGGCCTACGCCGAGACCACTTTAAAGATGAATCAAATGGATGCGGTCTCGATCCGGGGTAAGAAGGACAGACTGTATCTATTCGAGGTCCTGGGGCTAAAGAAACCTCTGGAGGATAGAGAGAAGATTCCTCAGGAGCTCTATGATCAGTATCAGGAGGAAGTGGATAAACTGTTTGTCTACCCGGAGGACATCCTTCTTCCGGTTGAAGCCCTCGATGGCTCCATCGGTCATTCGCGTGTGGTCGGCTTCCTGTCCTATGCAGTGGCTGACAGCCTTGACCTGAGTGCTCAGGAGAAACTAGACATTCTACAAGCGGGCTACCTGGCCGATCTGGGAAAGGTGATTGTTCCCCACCATCTTCTCAATCGGGCCGGAAGTTTGAGCAAGGAAGAGTTTGAAGAAGTGACCAAACACAGCCGGGAATCGGTTCGCGTGTTGAGACAGATGGGTTATCAAAATAAGGTCCTTTTTGAAATCATCGAGGCCAGCCATGAGAGTTTACACGGATCGGGCTACCCGTTAGGTTTGGCCGGAGATCAAGTCCCGATGGGTGCTCGTATTCTGGCCGTGGCAGACACCTACGATGCTCTCACCTCCTGGCGGCCTTACCGGGATCGATGGGACCATCGGGCGGCCTTCGCGGAGATGCAGCGAGATGCCAAGAAGGGGAAGTTTGACCCTCAGGTCATGGAAACCCTGGGCAAGCTGCTGGAGATGACGAACCACTGACAGGCGACAACTGACAACTGACAGCTGAAAACAGACCGCCTGACCACCGCCGTCCTTCGGCCGGCGGAAATTCCAAAGCCCAAAGCCCAAATTCCAAATTCGAAAAGAGAATCCGCAACGGGCAAATCGCTGCGTCTCGTGTGTCTCTTGTCGAATTCTCCTAAACCCTCTACTCCTTCCCTAAAGTCTGACTCTCATCTCCAAACCCGTCAAAAAACTCTCTCGGGACTAGCTTTTTGAAGAAAGCAGGCTTATCATGTGTGCAACTCAAATTGCCCTAGCCTTGGGGGAGGTCTTTTATGGCAAAAATGATGATGATTCTATCCGTGGGATTACTGACTTTCGTCCCGGCCTTTGCAAAGGACGTGAATTCACAGTTGATTGAAGCGGCCAGAAACGGTCAAACCGAGAGAGTGAATGACTTGTTGAATGCAGGTGCCCGAGCGAACGCGACCAACAGGCTGAGCGAGACAGCCTTGATGCTGGCATCAGTGAACGGCCAGACGGAAACCGTCAAGCTCCTGCTCGCTAAAGGTGCCAACGTGAACGAGAAGTTCGAAGGTCTCACAATCCTGAGAATGGTGGCAGAAGCAGGACACACCGAAGTGGTGCGAGCCCTCCTGGATGCAGGTGCGAAGATCGATCGAAAGACCCGAGATGGCATGACCACGGTGATGGTGGCGTCAAGGAACGGGCACAGAGAAGTTGTCGACTTGCTCAAGCAGGCGAGTAAGAAGAAGTAAGATCACAAATTACTCCTCTCTCTTCAGGATATCTGCGACTCCTCTTCTCATTCTTCTCAATTCTGAATCTATCTCTTCCTCTGTGTCGCCTCTGAGTTCCATCGCTATGATCTGTAGAGCCTGGATTGCAGGGATCTGTTCATTTCTGTAATCCTGGTAGAACTGGTCAAGCGCTGTCACTAAATGCTCTCTGCTGGTATCAAAGTAATAGACTTGTTTTAAACCCTCTTCTGAAGTGAAGGCAAGGCCCATTTGTAAGCCTTCAAGCAGTCCCTTCAGGTAGTATTGCTTGGCGATTTCTGCCCTTTCCTGACCTATTTCTGTGATGCTCCTCCAGGCTGTGCCATCTAAGGATGCTTCTTCATCGAGATTCAGATCCTGGGACGACTGAGGTGCTGCTGGTAAGCTACTGGACAAGAGACAGAGCAGAAGTGCCAAGATAAAAGAGTTGTGGTAGCTCATCTTCTCGTTCCTCCCATCTGAGTCACCAGTCGAAATAGGTAGAATTTGACCGAAGATAGTATCTCACAAATGAATTGGCTGTAGTGGGTTCTTCATGCGTGCTAGAATTGATGCCCTCCGAAATTCCTTTGCTAAAGAGGGTGCCATGAGCGTGTCTTCCTTCCAGAAGCCGAGTGCGATTGAGCGGCTGGTTAACCGGGTTTTCGGATTCTTGGTGGGGCTGGGTCTTGGTCTTTCTCATAACTACCTGCTTCAGGTACGTGGACGAAAGACAGGACGGCTGTACTCGACGCCCGTCAACCTCCTGTCTGTCGATGGGGAAAGGTATCTTGTGGCGCCGCGGGGCGAGGCCCACTGGGTTCGAAATGCTCGGGCTGCGGGTGAAGTGTGGCTCAAGAAAGGTTTCCGGCGTGAACATTTTCTGGTGAAGGAACTGTCAGCGCCTGAAAGACCGGTTCTGCTGAAGGAGTACCTGGAGCGCTACCGGACGACGGTGCAGCGATATTTCACCGTGCCGGCTGGCTCGGATCAGGAGGCCTTCCAGGGCATCAGTGAGCGGCACCCGGTCTTTCGCCTCGAGAGCGAAAAAGCGTAAGAGCTGCCTCTCACCAATCACCAATCACAGATTTCGACTCACAAATGGAGAAATGGGTAGGAATCTGTTGGCTCCAGTGCTAACCTAGGGGTAATCGACTCACAGTCAGAAGAGAATTGACCTTCGGGAGGCTTCCAGTGGCCAGATGGCTGTTTTGGTTATTTCCGGGTCATCTAACGGACCTCAATCTCAATAACAAAAAGGGGGGGGGAATTATGCGATTGAGACGAATTTTGTCTTTATTGGCTGTCACGCACCTGGCTCTATTGATGAGCTGCGGTGGGGACACGGAAGGAGAGTTGATCGGGGCAGTGGAGGGGGGTGATGTCTCGACCTTCGAAGCCCTCCTTGAGGAGGGAGCGGACGTGAATCTTGGGCTGGGAAACCGCAAGACCATTTTGATGTTAGCGGCCGAGAAAGGAGACCCTGAGATCGTGCGCCTGTTGCTGGACAAGGGGGCCGAGGTCAGGGAGAAAGACCGTGATGGCTTTAGCGCCCTGCTCTATGCGGCCAAGGAGGGACATCGAGAAGCATGGCGATTACTTTTTGATGCAGGTGCCGACCCAGACGGGCAAGCTTCGAGCGGGCGTACCTCCCTGAGTTTCGCCGCGGAGAACGGAATTGTTGAGATCATAGAGCTGCTCCTTGAAGAAGCTGTTGACGTGAACGTCCAGGACGTGACAAAGCGGACCGCATTGACCTATGCGGCAGAGAAGAACCACACCGATGTAGCTCAGCTTCTGCTCGACGGTGGTGCAGAAGTGGATGCCAGAGACTATGATAATGGCACGGCATTACTCTATGCGGCTGAAAATGGGCATGCCGAAGTCGTTCAACTACTGCTGGAAAAGGATGCGAGCATCCACGCCTCCCCTGATGACGGACAAAACGCTTTAATACGTGCTGCCCAGAATGGCCATTCGAGAAGCGTACAGGTCTTGCTTGATCAAGGTGCAGCCATAGGTTCAAGAGACAAGGCCAACCGAACAGCCTTGATCCGTGCCTCCGAGAATGGCCACATTGAGACGGTAGGACTGCTGTTATCGAAAGGCGCAGACATCAATGCTCTGGGTAACACCGAGAAGACGGCGCTGACATGGGCCGCCATGGGAGGTCATACCGATCTGGTTCAAGTTCTGCTGGACAAAAGGGCCAGCGTGAATACCCAGGACGTCGATGGCTGGACAGCCTTAAAGTGGGCAACCAGCAAAGACCATGTTGAAGTGGCTCAGCTACTCACAGAAGCAGGTGCTACTGAGTAACAGCGAAGGGAAGGCGGGGAGAGTGCTACCTAGTCATCCTGCAAGAAGGGTTTCCCGGTTGCGTTGAACTCTTCTGACCTTCCAAGAGGAATGGTCAAAGTCTGCCAGCGCTCACCGGCGAGATGCTTGGCAAGAAAGATTATTTGCCCAACGTGACCTGCACAATGGACCAGTGAACGATTAATAGCTTGGACGACCGAATGCGGCTCTTTGCGGATTGACACTGTAGCGGTGAAGTCAGTGGCCTGGAGAGCAGAGATGGTATCGAATAGGTAACGCCACCCTCGTTCCCACTGCTCAAGAAGACTGATCCTGGAATCGCTGGGGGCAACAATAAACTCTTGGTCGCGATGACGGCCTGGGGCCTCTCCATCAGTGGTCAGAAAGTCTTCCCAGCGTGAATGCAGGTTGCCGCTGATGTGTTTGACTATCAACGCAATGCTATTGCTGTTCTCGTCCAGAGCCTTGAAGAAGTCCTCATCCGAAACTTGAGCCATGGCTGCGTCGCTATGCTTCTTCAGTCTGCGAAACGCACGCAGGATATCAACTTGGTATTGCTCTTGGTTCATCCGCCTCGACAAGGCTCAGGGAAAGAAGCCCAATTCCCGGTAGGACCTGGCGATCTTTTCGATGGCAACGATATAGGCGGCGGTCCTTAAGCTGGGGATGCGCTTCCGGCGCTTGAAAACATTTCTTACTTCCAGGTAAGCGTTGGCCATTGTTCCTTCCAGTCCGGAATTGACCAAGTCAATTTCACTGGCCCCGTGCTGCAGAACTTTCCGAACGTCAGGAGACACTGGCTGCCCGCTGCTTTTTTCCAGATGGAGCACTAGACTTTCCCCGCGAAGCTCGTCCAGGCGAGTTTGTAACCGGCCATAACGAATATGTGCCAGACTCTTGATCCACTCGAAGTAAGAAACTGTGACACCACCAGCATTCAGGAAGATATCCGGGATCAGGAGCACGCCCCGTTTCAGCAACTCTCTCTCGGCAGCGGGGGTCACCGGACCGTTGGCGGCTTCAGCTAAGATCCTGGCTCGAATCTCGGACACATTGGAGAGGGTGATCTGATTCTCAATAGCAGCCGGGATGAGAATGTCACAATCAAAGGTCAGTACGGCTTTTGGATCCTTCACACTTCCGGTCGCCCCCGGGAACTCCAAAATCGTGCCCCTCTTTTCTTGGTGTCTGCCAAGTTCGGCGATGTTCAGACCTGCCGGATTCCAGACCGTGCCATTCTGTTCGCCGACTGCGACAATCTTGCAATCATCTTGCTCCCAAAGAAATTGGGCACAGTGGTAGCCCACGTTTCCAAATCCCTGGATGGCTATTCGCTTGCCTGCCAGGCCTGGCTCGAGTCCGGTGGCTTTGATGTCTTCGGGGTGGCGAAAGGCTTGGCGAATTCCAAACTGGACCCCACGACCGGTGGCTTCCCGACGACCACGGATCCCACCCTGGGTGACCGGCTTGCCCGTGACGCAAGCCAGATTGTCGATCCCCCCAGGATAAAAGGCGTCATAGGTACTGTAGATCCAGGCCATCTCCCGCTCCCCTGTTCCCATATCGGGAGCTGGAACATTGATTCCCGGTCCTAGAAAATTCTTTTGAATGAGCTCCGCAGTATACCTGCGTGTGATCTTTTCCAGCTCATCTTCGCTGAAATCCTTCGGATTGATTGCGATTCCTCCCTTTGACCCGCCAAAAGGCACATCAACGACGGCGCACTTGTAGGTCATCAAGGCGGCCAGGGCCATGATCTCGTCCTGGTTGACCATGGGGTTAAAGCGCGTTCCCCCTTTCAAGGGCTTACGGTGGTGGGAGTGCTCAGCTCGCCAGCCCGAAAAATAGTGAAGTTTCTGACCAAGCTTTACGGGGAAATTCACTTGAAACACATTGTCGCACCTCTTGATCTGTTCCAGCAGTCCTCGAGGTTGTTGGATCAGGGCGGCCGCTTCATCAAACTGCGCGGCAACGATGTTTTGTAAGTTTAAATCCTCGGTAACTTTGCGATCTTTCTTGGGCATGGGTGCTATTTCACGATGAAGGTGAGGAGAGTTGATTCCCCTTTGTAGAGGGTAAGCGCCGGTGACGTCGGGATGAGGGGTCTTCCCTGAGACAATCGATGATCTTGTAGTGCGAGATGGTCTTGCCGAGCACGAAACTCCCCCTCACTGCAATGCAGTTGTGGCTCAATGCTAATCTTGAGATGCATTTAAAGCAATCAGTTTAAAAAGATTTTTGTAGATATGGCGAGTGCGTTGACCGTCTGTTCGAGGGGAATATTAGAAACTTCATTTCCTGCCCGCTAACCCCGAATCAGATGCTTTCCTTTGAAATTCGTATCTTCGGCACTTAGAATGATGAGTATCCATGGAAAGTTTGTGAGAATCTTGAATCGTGGAGGAGGTACAGATGTCCGGAGGACTGGTGGTGATTGTGGTGGTGGCGTTTGTCATTGCTCTGATGTTAGCGGCGCTTGCGACATGGGCTTGGCAAAAGAAGAAGAAACACATCTCCATTTCGGAGCTGAAGGAAAAGCTTGACAGTGGCGAGCGATTTCTCTTGATCGATGTCCGCGAGGACTGTGAGCTGGAAAGGGACGGCGCAATTCCCGGCGGCATCCACATTCCGATGGCAGAGCTCGACAAACGGATGAAGGACATCCCCAGGGATATCGAGCTCGTTTTCTACTGAGAGGCTTCAGGGCGCGCGTCGCGTGCTGCTGAAAAATTTATCAAAGCAGGCTACAAAGCGGGTCAAGTTTGCGGGATTAGGGATTGGAAGAAAGAAGGTCAGGAAGTCGTTGAGAAGTTGAATCGACCGAGCGAAGGGTCGATCCGGCCCCAGGCATAGCTGTCAAAATGGGTCCCCGCAGTTAGATTTGTCAAAGCAAGAAGTGAAAGAGTGAGAAAGAAGAAGATATTTGGATAGTGTATTTCTTTCTTATTTCTACTGGGTGGCTCTGTCTATTTTTTCACTAGAGATCTTGAAACCTATTTCAGTACCGATGAAATTGCCTTGCCTATCAAGGAGTCGGTTCCTGCAGGGTTAGTGAGCTTGAAAGCTGAAGATTGTGGAGTGTGCCATAAAGGAATCTATGAAGAATGGAAAGCGACGGTTCATGCCCGGGCATGGACCGATGATTATTTTCAAATAGATTGGCATTTTGATAAGCAAAAGCAAAATTGCTTGAATTGTCATACGCCTTTTCAGAATCAACAAGAACAACTGGTGTTGGGATTTACGAATAATGACCCTTGGGATCCAATACTGGAAAAGAATCCGGACTTTGATGCTGAATTTCAGAAGGAAGGGGTTACTTGTGCCAGTTGCCATGTCTAAGAGGGGCAAATCATTGGACCTTTTGGAACTACATTAGCTCCTCATCCGGTCAAAGTTAACCCAGAGATGACTTCGGGGTGGCAAGTGTGTAGTCGTTGCCATGTCATTAAAAGTTCCTTTTCATTCTCGATGGGAACCTTGAATATCTGTAGCACCATAGATGACATCGAAGCTCATAACATTGAACCCGATTGTATTGGTTGTCATATGCCGGAGACCATTCGTCCGCTCGTTCAGGGATTTCCAGAGCGACCGGGAAGAAAACATTTATGGCGTGGTGGGCATTCACCGGAAATGGTGACTCAGGCTCTCCAAGTAGAAATTCAGAAAGAATCAGAAAATGGGAATCGATTTGAATATGAAATCAAGACCACTAACGTGGGAACCCATCATAAATTGCCCACGGGTACTCCTGATCGGCATATTTTACTGAAGATGAGCCTTTTGGATAAAAGAAAAGGGTCTTGAAATCTCAAGAGGAAAGATTGATTCGCAGAATTCTATGGCGACCCTTCCCCTTTGAATGGAGTGATACACGTTTGGAATTTCAAAAAACCAAGGTCTTTCATTTTGAGTTTTCTGTGAATGACGATGGCCCATATACTTTGAAAGTCACAGCCGATTACTTCTTTCTGGAACAGTGGCGGCGAGAACAAATCGAATTACCCAACGACAGTCATGGGAATTACCGAATTTTTGAAAGAGAAATCCAGGTCAGATAAAGGGCCGCTTTTGGCAAAGCAATTCTTGAAAAACTTCTATCCCTTACCGCGCTATAGCCCAAATCGCTTGGGCACGTTCTTCCAGCTTATCCGCCTCCGCATTGCGATCCATCTCTCGTAGGAAGGCGGCGTAGTTCTCCAGGCCTAAGGCCACATAGGGATGCTCCGGCCCCAGCGTCTTTTCGTAGATGGCCAAGGCTCTCTGGAGCAGCGGTTCCACCTCGGAGTGCTTGCCTTGGGCGCGGTATAGGTTGGCCAGGTTATTCAGGCTAGTGACCAGACGGGTGTCTTGGTCTCCGAACTTTTCGGCTTGCTTGAGTGCGGCTAAGAGCAGCTCCTCTGCTTCCAAATACTGGCCTTGCTCGAGTGCCTCCAGTCCTGCGTCCTCGTTGCTCTCCCAAGGCATCTCCTCGGAAGGTATTGCTTGTTGCGGTATGACTTCGCTCAACTCTGAATCAGCCTCCTGCGTACAGGCGACAAGCGGAATGAGCAGTGCCACTAACATGGCGATCATTATTCTGGCGGGCACAGGACACCTCCTATGGAGAGACTGAATACGTTGCGCTTTGAACAATGATAAACCTGCTTTGCTCTAAAGGCTAGGGAAGCGAGGGTCGTGGCGAAGGGGGTCAAACCAGGGCATTACCTTGAGAGACCATAGACCGCCCTCCCGTGTATCATAGCCTTGTTCCAACCATTCGAAAGCCTGATCCCTCTCTCCCAGATATCCATGCGCCCTGGCCATGTGTGTCGGAGTGACGTTTTCGCCCCGGTTCGCTTCTTCTATATAGCGGGTCAGCCTCCAGCTCCCAGCTTTTCAATGATCTTGTAATGGGAAAGTGTCTTGCCGATCATGGCCTGGGCACCCGTTCCTTCAGTTCCTCGAACCAATTCAGGACAACTGCGATGTTCTCGCCTGCTCCACTGGAATCCTCCACCGGCTTTCTTATCAAGAAGCGGCCATCGATTGGGGATATATCGTAGTGGCGACCTCCGGCAGTGGAGATCGTGAACCCCCTTTTCGGAAAAGCTTCCCTGACCGCTCCATGGGTAAAGTCGGGCAGAAACTGCACGGGCACGGCCATCATGTCGCCTGCCAGGTTTCGATAAAACAGTTCGTTGCCGTCGGGTCCCCACATCGGCTGCAAGCCGCCCGTGACAGATATCTTAATGCGTCGCCGGTTCACGTCCGCAAACGGCCGCACCCACACCTCCATCTGACCATTATCGTCTGACTGGTAGGCCAGCCAGTTTCCGTCGGGAGAGACTTCGCCGCCGTACTCTGTGTATGTCGTCGCCAGAACCGGTTCGATCGTCCGGGGTTCGCCGACAGTGAGGGCAACGATATCAAAGCCGTCGCCGCCGGTTGCCGACACCTCCTCGGCGATCACAAGCCGGGATCCGTCCGGGGTCAAGGAATTCAGCATGTGGACGCGTGGGCTCTCAAGGATGAGTTCGGCCGGGCCGGCGCCATCGGCCGCTCGGGAAAACACGTTGAAGATACCATTCCGGTTGGAGGAAAAAAAGATACGTTGAGCGTCCCGGCTCCAAACAGCAAACAAGTCCTCCGTCGGATGATTGGTCAGGCGCGTCATGTTCTCGCGTTCGAAATCCCAGATGTAGATGTCCCGGTTACCGCCACGCCTCATGTCGACGGCCAGGCGTGTCCCGTCGGGCGAAATTCGGGGGTAGATGTAGCCCAGTGCCGGTGCTCCCAATGCTTCCTCGCGGCCCTCGCGATCGACCCAGACCAGTGTGTAGATCCCTTCAGAACGCGCCGGCAGGTAGACCAGCGTTCCCGCCATCGAAAGGTCGAACTCGGCGCCGCCCGCCCGCTTCACTGCAACCGCCGCTTCAGTCAATGTCACCGGGTCACCCATGACCTCCAGAGTATCGAGGTCGAACGGCACGGCCTGCAGCCTTCCCTCGTCCGCGTAGATCAGATGTCCGGTCGGTGCATACTGGGCAGCGCTCCCCCCCCCTCAGGAGAATTCTGTACTCGAGCGTTTCCAGGTCGAGGACGGCAATCTGCAAGCCCGCAGTCGGTGCCTCCGGGACGATGGTGAATAAAGCACTGTGGTCTCCTGGAAGAATCTCAGGCCACGCGTAGAAAAGCTCGCCCTGTTCCGGATCCGGACGGATAAGCAACTCCGGTTCCCCACTCTCCGCGGGCACTCGAAACAGACCCACGTTGTTTGCGAATACGATCCTGTCATTGGTGCCCCAGCTCCCACCCAGCGGCCTGATAGGCACAGAGGTAACAAGACTCGGGGTTCCTCCACCTACGGGCACACGCTCCAGATTTCCCGATACCCCACTAAAGAAAGCCACCCACTCGCCGTCCGGTGAGACGAAAGGACTCGCTCCACTATTGACTGAAACAGTGTCCGATCGTTCCAGGGAGCGGATCACCAGGGGGCCGGTGGTTGAATAGGCGATGTGCCTGCCATCGGGTGAAATGGCGATCACCCTATTCAGTGCGGTGGTTGTGAGCGGCGTCATCGGCGTAACATCCAAGCGCACGACCTGAGGCGGCGGGTCTCCCCCTGACCGAGTCGCTGCGAACCATCCGGCCAGCAAGGCCAGGCAAACAATGGTGCCGACGCCCGCCCACACGAACGTCAGGCGGACGGTTGAAAGCCCCGGAGCCGACGTCGTGCCGACGACCTCAAGCGCCGGCCCCTCCAACGAATCTCGGATATCGATGCGCCCATCACCGATGTGCTGGAGTCGATCCCTGGGGGTTTTCTCCAGACACCGGATGACCAGGCGCCGGATGAGTGGAGACACGGGAGGCAAAGCGGCAAGGTCCGGATCGCTCTCAAGCACCTTGACCAGTGTTTCGCTCAACGTCGGCTGTGCAAATGCCGCTTGTCCTGTCAGCATCTCGAAAAGGACACAACCGAATGCCCAGATATCCGCTCTTTGGTCGGTCGCTTCTCCACGAGCCTGTTCAGGACTCATGTAGGCAGCCGTACCCAGAATGGCCCCAGCCTGGGTGGCGACATCAGTGAGCGTAGGCGATTGCGAGAAATCCGCGACTGGTGTTTCCCCTTCCAGTGCTTTGGCCAGACCAAAATCCAGAATCTTCACCTGGCCTTCCGGGGTAATCTTGATGTTGGCAGGCTTGAGATCCCTGTGGATCACCCCCTTTTCATGCGCCGCCTCCAAACCCTCCGCCATCTGCAGGGCGATCTTGAGGGCTTCCTCCACCGGGATCGGTCCCTGGGCAATTCTTTCCGCCAGGGTGGGGCCTGCGATGAGCTGGAGAACCAGGGCCTTGGTCTGGCCAGCTTCTTCAATCCCGTAAATCTGCCCAATGTTGGGATGATCCAGGGAGGCCAGGACCTTTGCTTCTCGCTGGAACCTTCCCATCCTCTGCGAATCCGAGGCAAACTGCTCGGGCAGGATCTTCAGTGCCACGTCCCGGTTCAGCTTGGTATCGGTAGCACGGTAGACCTCACCCATGCCCCCTTGGCCGATTTTTTCTAAGACTTTGTAATGTGAGATGGTCTTGCCGAGCACGAAACTCCCCCTCACCGCAATGCAGTTGTGGCTCAATGCTAATACTTGAGATGCATTTAAAGCAATCAGTTTTAAAAGGATTTTTGTAGATATGTAGAAGAAAGCAAAAAGAGGCGGCGGTCGGATTCGAACCGACGAATAAAGGTTTTGCAGACCTCTCCCTTAGACCACTTGGGTACACCGCCTGACAGACACAGCCTGACAGTATGAATGAATTATAGCGAAAGGGAGAAACGAATCGCAAACACAGCTGATCGTTCGTTCCTACTCTGGCAGGCCCGCCTCCATGAGCATTTGCCGGCGGCGCTCTCTGAACTCAGAGGTCGGCTTCCAGGTTGGATATCGGTCCTGATTGGCCACCCGATAGCCCACCTGGAAGAGAAGCTCCAAGTCCTGGGCCATTCCACTCAAGTCCCAGGCCGGATCGTACTGGTCTGATGGTTTGTGGTAGTGCCGACGAGTGTACTCCTCTCGAGCTTTCAATCCCCAACCTTCGGGCTTGTTCAGGTAGTCGATGCCGGGGTTCAGGGAAAGTGCAGGCACGCCCTGTTTGGCGAAACTGAAGTGATCGGAGCGATAAAAAAGTCCTTTCTCCGGTTGCGGATCGGGTTGCATAACCCTGCCCTGCTCGCTGCAAACTGCTTGAACCAGATCTTCCAGCGTGGAGTTTCCCAGACCTGTGATTGTGACGTCACTTGTCGGGCCCAGCACATTCATCCCATCCATATTCAGGGCCGCCGTTGTGTTCACTAAAGGATAGAGTGGGTTCTCACTGTAATAGGTGGAACCCAGGAGTCCCTGTTCTTCCGCCGTCACGGCGAGAAACAGCAGGGACCGGCGGGGAGGCGTTTGCAATTGAGTGAATCCCTTTGCCATCTCCAGCAACCCGGCTATGCCACTGGCGTTATCCACGGCTCCGTAGTAAATCTGGTCCCCTTTAGGAGTTGTTTTCTTGCCCAGGTGATCCCAGTGGGCCATATAGATGACGTATTGCTCCTTTAACTTGGGGTCGCTTCCCTCCAGCTTGGCAATGACATTTTGTGAGTCGAGACGCCGGAAGGTATTTTCGATCGACAGGGAGGCCTTGAGGTCCAGTGGTAGGGGTTTGAAATCCCGACGGACAGCGGCTTCTTTCAATGTCTCCAGGTCATGACCTGCCAGTTGAAACAATGAGCGGGTGCTCTCATTGGTGAACCAGCCTTCCAGGGCACAGTGTGGTATCTCCCTGTCCGTTGTCACCAGATCGAACAGTTCTCCGCTCCAGCTGTCTTGCACGACTTCCCAGGGATAACCGGCAGGCCCTGGCTCATGAATTATGAAGCACGCTCTGGCGCCTTTTTGAGCGGCCTGTTCGAGCTTGTAGGTCCAGCGCCCGTAATAGGTCATGGCCTTTCCCTTGAAAAGCTTCTCATCCAGCTTTGAAGGGTCATCCGGATCGGGTACCGGTGGATCACTCACCAGCACGACGACTGTCTTGTCCTTCACGTCCACGTCTTTGTAGTCATCCCAGTTGTACTCGGGTGCCACCACGCCATAGCCAGCGAAGATGACATCCGAATCCTGGATGGATGCTTCTTGAACCGCCTGTTTGCTCCAGGCTACGAACTGATCGCCAGACTGAAGCGATATCTTTTCTGCCCCTCTCCTGAAGGCAAGTTCCAGCTCGGAGGCTGCCGTGATCCCGATAAGCGGGACCTTCTGGAGATAGCTCCCGGCCGGGTCACCGGGTTGCAAGCCCAGACTTTCAAATTGCTGGATCAGATACTCGACGGTCAGTTCCTCCCCTATGGAACCGGGGAACCGGCCCTCAAACGCATCCGAGGCCAGCCGTTGAATGTGCTGTGCGAGAGTCTTCTCGTTCATGCTCCTAAAGTCTAGCCGGTATTATGTGTAGATTTTCGTGACGAAGTGCCGCAGGCGCCGCGATGACAAGGCGTGCGAGGGGTACCCGCTTGCGGGTCGCACAACGCAGTCAGCGTGGATGATTGCGGCACTGCAGTAGATAATTTATGCATAATACCGGCTAGTCGAGGCGCTTTTGAAAGCGAAGGACGCTCAGGCCAACCAGAGCAGTGCCTAACAGGAGTAAGGCCAGGATCTGAGGCCAAAGGACAGCCAGCCCGATGCCCTTGAGGAAGATGCCACGCACAATCTCCATGAAGTAGCGCACCGGATTCAGGTAAGTCAGGTACTGAACTGCCAGTGGCATATTACGAATGGGAAAGGCGAAGCCGCTGAGCATGAAGGCGGGCATGAAAAAGAAAAACGATGCCATCATGGCCTGCTGTTGAGTTTTGGAAACAGTTGAGATCAATAGACCGGTACCCAAGGAGCTCAACAAGAATGCGGCTGCACACCCCAGTAGCAGCACAAAGCTTCCTCGAAAGGGTATCTTAAAGATCAACAAGGCTGCACTTGTCACCAGGACGACCTCCAGGAGTCCAATGGCAGCAAAAGGAAGCGTCTTGCCCAGTATTAGTTCAACGGGTCGAATGGGCGTGACCATGAGCTGTTCCATGGTGCCAATCTCCTTCTCGCGAACGATGGCCATAGCCGTGAGCATCAAGGTCACCAGGGCGATGATGTTCACAACCACACCTGGGACGTAATAATTCTGACTTCGCAAATCAACGTTAAACCAGATCCGACTCTGGACCGATAAGAGAGGACCCTTCAGACCGGCCGGACTGGCGCGAGATGCCGTGAACTGGACTTTTCGGCGCTCTCCCTGGATGCGGGCAGCATAGCGGGCCACAACCTGGGTGGCTGAGTTGGAGACGATGGAGGCGCTGTTGGAATTTGTGCCGTCAACCAGAATCTGGACATGCGTCCTTTCTCCCCGGCGGATATCCCGACCGAAGCCCGGAAAGACGCGGACGACTGCCTGGACCTCTGCTCGGTCCAGCAGCTCCTGAACCTCGTCCTCCCGACTGGGGGTTCGGGTCACTCGGAAATGGCGTGATCCCTCGAAGTCAGACAGCAGTTCCCGGCTCTCTGGCGTACGGTCCTGATCCATCCAGGCGATCGGACTGTTTTCCACGTCCAGGTTCACCGCGTAACCGAAGATGATCAGCTGAAGGATGGGTGGCAAGAAGAGGAGAACACGCATCCGGGGCTCTCTCAAGGTCTGAAGGATTTCTTTCCTGACAATTTCGCGAATACGTCTCCACATCTTATTTTTGAAGCGAGGCACTAAGCTACCTTCCGCTTAACTTTCCGTGTTGCCGCCAGAAAAACCAGGGTGGCAAAGGCCGTGAGAAAGACCACCTCCACCGCCAGGAATTCAAAACCAATCCCTTTGAGAAAGATTCCCCTCAAAATGTTGATGAAGTAGCGCGCAGGCACCAGATAGGTAAAGAGCTGAATGGGCACGGGCATGTTCTCGATAGCGTAAATAAAGCCCGAGAGGAGGAAAGTGGGCAGAAAGGATGTCGTCATGCCCAGCTGATAGGCCATTAACTGGGAACTGGCCATGGCAGAAAGCAAAATCCCCCAGCAAAGAGCCCCAAAGAGGAACACAAAACATGTGGCAGCCAGGAAGAACACACTTCCCCTCAGCGGAACCTGGAAAATGGTCACCGCGACCACAATGACGACCGCGGTATCGATTGCGCCGACAGCAAAATAGGCGGACATTTTGCCCAATACCAGCTCAGCCGGTCTCAGGGGGGTGGAGAGCAGCTGCTCCATGGTTCCCATTTCCCACTCTCGGGCAATCGTCAGGGAGGTGAGCAAGGCGGAGATGATCATCAGAATGACCGCCAGCAGTCCCGGGACGATGTAGTTCTTGGATTCCAGGTCGCTGTTGTACCACACGCGCAACCGAGCTTCTACTGGCAGGGAAAGGGCCTCTCCACTCCTTTGGCTTTGCAGAGCCGAGGCATGATTGGCCAAGATGGCCTCAGCATATCCAAGGCCTATTGAGGCGGTGTTGGAGTCGCTGCCATCGACCAACAACTGTACCTGGGCCTGTCTTCCCGTGAGGAGGTTGCGGGCGAAATCCTTGGGGATCACCACACCGATCAAACATTCATCACGGTCGATCCAGTCTTCTATGGTTTGGTAATCTTCCACTGAACCCAAGACTTGAAAATATCGGGACCCCTCAAAGCGTGCGATAAGCGCTCGGCTTTGCGGACTTTCATCGGAATCGTAAATCAGAGTAGGGATCTGGTCCACATCGAGGTTGAGGGCGTATCCGAACAGCAGAAGCATCAAGACCGGCAACAGTAGAGAGATGATCAGACTGCGCACATCCCGCCAGATGTGGAGAAGCTCCTTGCGAGCCACCGCGCGGATGCGAACTAAACTCAAGACTCTTGCTCCTGTTCTTTGATCATAGCGGCAAAGACGTCATCCAGGCTTTGTGATCGGTAAGCCTTGCGGAGAGCTCTGGGAGTGTCCAGGGCGACAATTCGGCCCTCATGCATCAGGGCCAGACGATGGCAGTACTCAGCCTCATCCATGTAGTGGGTGGTGACGAATATGGTGTGCCCACTCTCGGAGAGCTGGTAGATCAGTTCCCAAAACTGGCGGCGGGCGATGGGGTCGACTCCTGAAGTCGGTTCATCCAGGAACAAAATCGGTGGCCGATGTAAAATTGCACAGCCCAAGGCCAAGCGCTGCTTCCAACCACCCGGCAGCAGATGGGTCATGGTTTTCTGTTGTTTCTCAAGCCCTGCCATTTCCAGCACCTCTTGCTTGAGCTGTCGGCGTGAGCCTCTGGGCGTGCCGTAAATTCCGCTGAAAAAGTCGATGTTCTCTTCAACCGTTAATTCATCATAAAGAGAAAACCGTTGGGACATGTAGCCGATGTTTTGCTTTATGTCCTCGCTCTGTGTAAACACGTCGAATCCTTCCACCCAGGCGCTTCCTCCAGATGGACGCAGTAATCCACAGAGCATTCGAATGGTGGTGGATTTACCGGCACCATTGGAACCTAAAAAGCCAAAGATCTCACCCTTTTCTACCTTGAAGGTGATATGGTCCACCGCCACAAAGTCACCGAATCTCTTCATGAGATTGTCCACTTGCACGCTGAGCTGAGCACTCATGCGGCCTCCCGGGACTGCTTCCGGACCAGTGCGATATAGACATCTTCCAGGGAGGGTTTAATGGGTGTGAGCTGGGCTGGCCCGCAGCCGGCTTCCTCCAGCGACTTTTCAAGCTCTGCCGGTGACACACTGGAGGGCGAGAGGAAAAGATGCAGGACTGCTCCCGCAAACTCCACGCTCAAGACACCTCTGGAGGTTGAGAGAAACTTTCTGGCCGCCCTTGGGTTGGAAGAGTGCACTGCATAGCAGACCTCCTGGAGTTCTGTCTGTAAGGCCTCGGGTGCATCGCACCGGATCAGCTTTCCCTTGTACATCAGTCCCACCCGATTACAGCGCTCCGCCTCGTCCAGATAGGCAGTGGTGACGAAAATCGTCACTCCATCCTTGACCAGCTGATAGAGGATCTCCCAAAGATCACGGCGTGACACCGGATCGAGCCCGGTGGTCGGCTCATCCAGAAAGAGAATTTCCGGCTGATGCAGTAGTGTGCACATGAGAGCAAGTTTCTGTTTCATGCCACCGGAAAGCTTCCCTGCCTGTCTTTTCCGGAAAGGTTCCATTCGGGTCATTTTGAGCAGCAACTCCATCAGCTGCTGGCGCTGATCCCGGGCTAGACCATAGAGATCAGCATAGAAAACCATGTTCTCCTGGACGGTCAGATCCTGATAAAGACCGAAGCGCTGGGCCATGTAGCCAATCCGGTCTCTGATTTTCTCTGGATTCCGTGAAACATCGTAGCCCACCACCTGGGCGGTGCCTTCGGTTGGCTCGATCAGACCGCACAGGAGACGCAGAGTCGTTGTTTTCCCGGCACCGTCGGGGCCAACCAATCCAAAGATCTCACCGCGAGAAATGCTCAGGTTGAGTCGATCGACAGCCGTGAGGGTCTGGAAGCGGCATGTGAGGTTTTCGGTACAGGCGATGAGCGGTTCTCTGTTCATTCCCCTGCTCCAGTCTCTTGCAGCAGGATTTCGGCATCCGATGGCATGTTGAGCTTCAGTTCGTGATCGGGATTGGAGACTTCTATCTTGATGCGGTAGACCAATTTGACCCGCTCGCTGGTGGTCTGAATCTGCTTGGGTGTGAATTCGGCCTCCGAGGAGATAAAAGAGACCCGACCTGGATAGACCTTACCCGGAAAAGAATCGGTGGTGACCTTCACCTGGGCGTCGAGTTTGACCCGGCCCAAGTCCTCTTCACCGATATAGCCTCGCAGCCAGGGATGATCCAGGTCTCCAATCTCAACCACGGGAGTCCCGGCTGCCAGCACCTCGCCGACTTCGGCTGTCTTTACAAAAACGACACCATCAATAGGAGATACAGCGACCATTTCTTCCAGTTGAGCGTCAATGAAACCGACCTGGGCGTTGGATCCCTGGATCTCAGCCCGGGCCGTCTCGAGCCCCTGTCGGTTTCTCTGGATATCCAGACGGAGAGACTCGGCTAGCCTCAGTCCGGCCTCGGCTCGAGCCACTTGGGCGCGGGCAGCTTGAATGTTCTCTTGACGAGGACCCTCAATGAGGAGGGCCAGACGTTGTTCAGCCTGCCTCACCGAGGCGCCAGCGGCTTCAAAAGCGGCTTGGTACTGGTCATATTGTGAAGTGGAGATGTCTTCCTTCTCATAAAGAGTTTCCGCCCTTTCCCAGTCTCGCCTGGCTTTTTCCTGTTCTGTCTGGACCCGCTCAAGCACCGCCCGCGCCTCGGCGATCTCCTGCACTCTGGACCCCGAGAGGACTTCTTCCAGGGTAGCGCGGGCCAGCATCAATTCGGCACGCCGCTGCTCGATCTGAGCTTCGACGTTTTCCGTCTGATACTGAAGGAAGGCTTCCAGCTCTGCCAGCCGTGACTGGGCGGAGGCGAGTGCGGCTAGAGCTTGCTCGCGTTGGCGGAGTAACTGTTGTTGTTCAAGGCGAGCAATGATCATTCCTTTCTTCACTGCGTTGCCCTCCTCAACGTTCAGTTCGATCAGCCTCCCGGGAACGGTGAAGGCCAGCTTCATTGTGGTGAGCTCGATGTTTCCAGAGAGGAAGATGTCAGGCCCCTCTTCCCCGGTCCCATCCCACCACAGGAAGGAAACCAGTCCCAAGACCACCATCAGCAAGAGGATCGGAAGGACTCTTTTCTTTGTTTGAGACATCATTGGATCATGCTCCGTATCGTGCCCATGGCCTCAGCCAGGTTGACCCGTTCAAAGTTGTGGTTGTACGAAGCGGAGATCTGGTTTTCCTTGGCTCGGGCCAAACGGGCCTGCGCGTCGGTGACCTCAATATTGGTGGTGATGCCGGACTGATATCGACGACGGCCCTGCTCCAGTTCCTGCTGGGCCAGTTGCAAGCCCTCTTCTGCTACTTTGATTTGCTCCTCGGCCAGACGGAGACCGGCCAGGGCCAGGCGAACCTCCAGTTCGATCTGACGGCTCAGGTCCTGCCCTTCAATCCGCTCCTGCCGAAGTTTCGACGAAGATTCGGCTCGACGGGCGTTAAACCCTCCCCCATCAAAAAGGGGCAGCTGAAGGGAGATGCCCAGATCCCATGTCGGGATGGTATTGCTGATGCTGGAACCGATCGTCCCGTAACCGGCAAAACCCGAGATGGAGGGAAATCGTTCCGACTGGGTGGCGCGGTCGTTGAGAGTGGCTTGTTGTTCTCTCTGTTGGCGGGCTCGCAGATCGGGACGGGAGCGAAGAGCGATGGCTATGGCCTCGCTCGGACTTTCAATCTCAACGAGCAGATAGCTCAAACTCTCGGTCAAGGTCAGGTTCACATCCATGGGGAGTCCGATCAGCTTCACAAGCCTCAACAAAGATTGTTGGTAGGCGTGCTCAGCCGCCAGGGCCTGTTGCTGTTCATTCGAGAGTTGAACCTGTGCTCGCGTCACCTCGATTCTAGTCCCGGTACCGGCCGCCCTCTGACTTTCCGCCAGATTAGCCAGTGCAACGGCCAAATCAAGGTTGGCTCTGGCTGCATCCAGTCGGGCCCGGTTGCGAAGCGCCTCCAGATAGGATCGAGCCACCTGAGATGCTACCTTATCCTGGACGTTTTCCTCTTCGCTTTTTGCAGCTAGGACAGCCGATCTTGAAGCCTGAAAGCGACGGGTTGAACTGAGATTGAAGATCGATTGAGTCAGACTGGCTCGCGCATCAAAGGTCGAAAAGGGACCCACCAGGGTGGGGGGCCGAAAGTTGTTGGAGGCGCGCAGGCCGATGGCCTCCAGATTACGAGTTTGCTCCTGCTGCCCGATGGAAGCCTCCAGATGGGGGAGCAGTTCCGCCCGTGATTGCCTGGAACGAGCCTCAATCTCAAGAATGAGCTCCTGGGCCATTTGTACGTCGGCACTGCCCTCTCCAGAGAGCGCCCACTCAACGGCTTCCTTGAGGCTGAGGGCGAGATCAGAAGCCCTTACCGGACTGTTTGAGATGCTCCAGATGCCTGCCAGGACCAGAATCAAGCGCAGACTCCGCATTTAAGACTCCTTCTCCCGAGATCTTGCTCGTCCCTTATCCGTGAGAATACCTTCGAATAAAACCCCACTGATGACTGCAAAGGCCTGGGAAGCGGTCAGTGGAAGCCGCGACAGGGTTTGTGGATTCATGACGTTTTGGACCAAGGTCGAGAATAAAAGAACCAGCAGCTCAGCCTCGATGTCCTTTCTGAGGAATCCTGCTTTGATGCCTTCCCTGATCAGTTTGCCGAAGCGAGTGCGGATGGTCTCCTGTCTGCGCTGATCCAGTTCCTGCCACACGTCGGGGGCGTGCCGCTGAATATCACGAAGAAAGATGGGGCTGAGATGCGGCATTTCTGTGGCCACGAAGGTCAATGCCTGCTCCAGCTTCCTGCCGAAATGGGCCTGATCACCATCAATGATCTTCCCCAAACCTTCTGAGATCCGTTGGGCCTTGTTGAGTAAGGCCTTGCGCAGCAAGTCCTTTTTCCCCGGGAAGTGCTGGTAAAGGGTTCTCTTGCTCATCCCCAGTTCGTGAGCAATTTCATCCATGGTGACCTTCGTGAAACCGAGACTGAAAAACTGTTCTCGTGCCACTTCCAAGATGCGATTTCGGACTTCAACAGCGCTGGCCATGTAAACTAATAAAACTATAATAGTATTTATAGTTTCCTGTCAAGGAAAGAAAAGGACGGGGCCCCACGGGACTACCCCTCTTTTCTTCCGCTCATGAGTTAGAGTTTTCGGCCCAGTCTTTCAATCCTCTCCTCAGTCCCGGGATGGGTACTGAGAAAGGTCAGCCACTCGGGAATGCGGTTCATTTGTTTTGCTCTTTCCAGAAACTGCATTAAGCCTGAAGGGGAATAACGGGATTTCAAGAGCAAGTCCACAGCAAAGTCATCCGCTTCCAGTTCGGCTTCTCTGCTGATACCGAGCTTTGCCAAATGCTCGACGATTAAGGCGGTGGTGCCGGGGCTCCGGTTGGCCAGAGATAGGACGAGCTGTAACGCCTTGGTGCGATTCTTTCGAATCAAGGCCTTCCGGCAATGCCCCAATTCTACGTGCCCAATTTCATGGGCTAAAATTCCCGCCAGTTGCTCCTCTGAAGCTGTCTGCAGATTCATTAAACCCTTGGTGAGCAGGATGTGAGCACCGGGTAATGCCATGGCGTTGATCTCCACTGAATCCAGACGGAAGACCTTATACTTCTTAAATGTCAGATAGTTAGTCGCTTTGAACTTGCTCAAGATGTTGGCGACTCGTGCGTCCACTTCCGGTTCAATGGTTTGTTGTTTTGCCATGTCCGAAAGCCAGGATGCTCCCACTCGGATCTCGTCCTTTTGTGTCGTGGGTTCCAATCCAAGTGACTTCCTAATTCCCACTACGCGGAAAGCTCGAGAATAGAGCACCACAAGGAGAACCACCAGGATCAAGAGGACTTCTCTAAAGCCAATCATCGCGTCTAGACTACTCGCCAAATCGGAGGCAGGGGAAGTATACTGGATTGCAGATGAGTTTGAAGATCAACGACACACTGGATCGCCCGCTGCATGATCTCCGCGTCTCAGTAACCGATCGCTGTAGTTTTCGCTGTAGTTATTGCATGCCTCAGGAGATTTTCGGCCGCGACTATGAGTTCCTGAAACGGGAGGAACTCCTGAGCTTTGAAGAGATCGATCGCCTGGCCCGCGTCTTTGTGGAGCACGGCGTGAAGAAGATTCGTCTCACCGGAGGCGAGCCGCTGCTGCGCCGTGAACTCGAAAAGTTGGTCGAGAAACTGGCCGGAATGCCGGGCCTGGAGTTGGCCCTGACCACCAACGGTGGGCTGCTGGCTGAGAAAGCCCAGGGGCTGAAGAAGGCCGGGCTGAAGCGGGTCACCGTCAGCCTTGACTCGCTCGATAACGAGATCTTCGCTTCCATGAACGGCGTGAACTTTCCTGTGGAAAGAGTGCTGGAGGGAATTGAAGCCGCCAAGGATGCCGGACTTGCTCCCATCAAGGTCAACATGGTGGTCAAACGGGGCGTCAATGAGGCCAGCATTTTACCCATGGCGAAGCACTTCCGAGATAGCGGGCTCATTTTGCGTTTTGTCGAGTACATGGATGTTGGCACCACCAACGGCTGGTGTCTTGATGATGTGGTTCCTGGCTTCCAGATCATCAAAAAGATTGATAAGGAACTGCCGCTGGAGCCTATTGACTCAGCCTATCGAGGAGAAGTGGCCAGGAGGTGGCGATACCGGGATGGAAGTGGCGAGATCGGCCTCATCTCCTCAGTGACCCAACCCTTCTGCAGGGACTGTACTCGGGCCCGGCTCTCGGCAGACGGCTTTCTTTATACGTGTCTTTTCGCCACCAAGGGACACGACCTGAGGAAACTGCTCCGGAGTGGGACTTCCGATGAAGAGATTTCCCAGGTTGTGGCCTCGATCTGGGGGACTCGCATGGACCGCTATTCCGAAATCCGCGCCTCGGAAACCTCGGCCCTTCCCAAGGTCGAAATGTCGTATATAGGCGGATAACTTCCTAAAAGAGTGGAAAGGTGGGAAGGGCAGGTTATGCGTAGCCCACACATTGAGGGAGAGAACTAGCCGCAATTATTCATAAGTTTGGGGTGAGTGTCGATTTTCTGCGGAAGTTCAGGGCTGAGAGTGTGTTCAGGTGCGATTACAAGGCGTCCAAGCTTGTTGAGCCGAATAGAGATGAAGCGAGAGCCCCTTCCGGAAACAGCTCGGCCCGCAGGGGGCTGTATATCTGTGTTGGCGCAGGGAGTCAGGGGACCGTCAGGTGGGACACAGACGGTGCATCAGTAATGCGAAGAGCTTTTGTTCGGGATAAGACGATGCCAGGTGCACCCAGATGCGACGAGAAGTTTCCCGAACCCGGGCACCGATTTTGAACAGGCGGCGGCGGAGCGTCTCAATCTCCAGGTTGTGCCAGGGAGTCCCGCACAGGTAATCCCGCAGGCGCAGGATTAAGACATAGGCCAGGGCGTGGATGAAGAGTCGGAACTGGTTGGCCAGGAAACGGTGGCAGCTCAAGCGATCCATGGCCAGATCTTTTTTGAAAGCTTTCACGAAGTTCTCGCACTGGCCCCGTCCGATGTAGTGGTCATACAGCTGCCCGGCCGTGAGATCCTGGCGGTTGGTGACCACAAAGCGACGGTTGAACCCGCGCTCGCTCACTTCCACCTTGGCCACCATGCGCCGCTCCCGGTCCCAACTGTCGGCCTGATAGACGAGCTCGGTGAACTGGCGTTGCTTTTCTCCTGAGTCGTCATAGTCTGCTTGCACCTGCTCAACCAAGGGCTCGACGGTGGCCGCCAGCCGGGAGTTGCGGGCAAAGCCCACCACATACTGCAGTTTTTCCTCCTCACAGAACTCGTACAGTGCCGGCGTCGCAAAGCCACTGTCGGCTCGCACTTCGATCGGAACATCGGATCCCAGAACCTGGCGCATCCGGGCCACCACCCGTTTGAGAACCGCCACCGCGTGGGCGGCCGCCCCCTGGTTGCCGGGCCGCAGTAGCGCACATACCAGATCGCCCGTCTCGCCATCGAATAGCAACAGCGGATGATACATGTGCTCGCGATAATAGCCGTGGTAAAAGCTGAACTCCTGCTGCCCATGCGTGACGTCATCCGTGCTGTCGATGTCCAGGATGATCTTCTCGGGCCGGCTCTTCTTGCGGTGCTTCAAGTAGGTCTCCAGCAGCCACTGTCCCAGGCGAGTGAGATCCTTCGAGTCCACCGAGTTCTCCAGTCGCGACAGCGTGGGTTGAGAAGCCAGATCCGGATCGCTTTCCGGCAGCCGATCACACACGGTCTTGAAGATGGGATCCGAGCGCAAGCTGTCGGCATCGTTGCAGTCCTCATAGCCGGCCACGATCTGAAAGCTGCGCTGGGTGAGCAGTTCGCGAATCTGGTGGCGGACGTAGCGGCTATCTCGAGCGTCCTTCAGGCAGGAGGCAAAGCCAGCCGTCAGTCCGTGCTGTTGATCCAGGGCGTACAGACACAGCAGCCCGGCATCGGAGGAGAGCCGGCCTCCATCGAATCGAGCCACCACTTTTCTGTCAGGGTGAGATGGCAAGTTGATCTGGCAGACTGATGCATCGCTGGGCCGTACCTTTTTGGTTTGGAGTTGTTTCATAACCCCTTTTATATCAAAGAGGTACGGCATCTTTTTGTGCCCTCGATCAGACCCCTTCTTCAGAATTTATGAATAATCCGGGCTAGGCACTTGTCCCTACCCACCCTGCTCTCTTAGATAGCAATTTCCGTGCCGTTCTCCCGCATCTCGTGCAACTCACTGATTGAAAAGCAACTTACCGCTATTCAGGGCCAGGAGAGGCAAGGGTGAGGAGAGCTAGAATAAGGGCAAAGGTCCCAGTGAGTGGGGGATTTCACTCACTCGCTCCATTGCGGTAGAGGGAGTATACTAGGTACAAATCTAAAGTAGCAGGGAGGTAATGATGATCCAAAAGGCGATTCTAGTCTTATTCTTCTTATACCTGGGAACGTCGGTGTGGCTCTTGGGAGAAGTCCGCCGCTACAAGATTGTCCCTAAGGTGCAGCCTCAACAGCTCGACTTAGCCCATTTGCAAGGCCATCATCAACTCTTTCATCTCCATCAACAGCTTCACCATCAGCTATTCCATCTCCAGGCATCTCTCCATTCTCCTCATGGGTTCGTTCTCAATTTTCAATTTTTCCACTGGCGTCCCCGCAATGTTTCCCGCGGTTTCAAGGTGGTTAGAATGCCTGGCCAGCGGATAAAGTCTGGACGCAGTTCCAGGTGGTTCGCAGGAAGGTGGGTCAGCGTTCAGACCGAGGATGACTCTGTCTCCCCGACTGACCTGGTACCGGTCTGGTCCTCAGGGCAGTGGACACTCAAGTGGAAGGAAGCTTCAGAGTAGTACGCGTTAACTGGCGAATCGTTCTACCCTGAAGAAGAGCAGTGAACCAAAAAACGCTGATCATTGTTCTGATGATTCTCTTGTTAGTCAGTGCGGCCTTACTGATGGCTTGGTGCCCCATTGACCAGCCTCTGATCTTCCCGCCGGAGCGACGGGTCTAAGCAAGAACGCCCAGGCCAGGAATCCTCATGTGTTTTTCTAGCCGGGATCATGCATAAATTTTCTACTGCAGTGCCGCAATCATCCACGCTGACTGCGTTGTGCGACCCGCAAAGCGGGTACCCCTTGGGCTCCTTGTCATCGCGCCGCCTGCGGCACTTTGTCACGAAAATCTATGCATGATCCCGGCTAGCCCGAGCGGGAGTCGATGGTGCCCAAGACAGACTCTATCTTTCTGTCCAACCGCATTCTCGCATCAGAGCCACTTTGATAGTCATCAACATCCTTTACGGGAATCTTAATCTCACCTGGTCGCTTTCTGTTACCCACATCAAATGAGACAGTCAGTTCGGTTTCCTGGTTGAGCGGATTGTCGACGGGACTATAAGACACCTGTTCGACCTGGATGCAATAGCTTTGTGCCAACTCACGGACCCTCTCAGCTATGGCGGCCTCATTTCGTCTGCGGTCTTCCATAATCCTGGCTCTGAATCAGACAGGGAAACGTGCTATCAACAGGGCCACAATGACCACTGAGATAATCATAAGAAGAAGGATGAACGTCTGCCTCGCCCTTCCTTTTTTGTTGAGCCGCTTCCCAGGCCTGTTCCTCCGCAAGCTCCCCCTCATGGACTCAGTTTTGGCGTGGTTTCACAGCTTTTTCTGCTGGTGCATTTTAAATAGTATGCCCAATTCTATCCACATGCTGTGACAAATTGGTCTATCCGAACAGAGAGATGTTGAAAGTCCGACAGTGAAAGAAAGAACGCTCCCCTGGGAGCCGCTGGTTCCCCTCCATTGGCAAAAGGGCTAGAATCCACTAATGGTGTTAAGCCCCTTATGACAGGACAGAAGGCTTACCTGCCGGTTCCTTTAAGAAGACAACAAACCAGCGTTGTGCTGGGGGTCGCCCTACTGGGCTTTTGGACAATATTGGGTACCTTGGGCTTCAACCTGATTGAGGGTTGGTCATTCTTTGACTCTTTTTACATGACCATCATCACTATTTCTACAGTCGGCTTTGGCGAAACACACCCACTGTCTTATGAGGGTCGAGTGTTCGCAAGTTTCTTGATCGTTACCGGTATCGGAACGGCCATTTACACTTTCACGAGATTGGGCCAGGTTCTTCTGGAGGGCGAACTTCAGGGTGTGATGGGAAGGAAAAGGATGAATAAGGACGTAGCGAACTTAAAGGATCATTATATCGTCTCTGTGGCCTGGGCAGGCTCGGAAAGCCCGTCGCTAAAGACCTGGAGAAGGAAGGCTACCCGTTGTGCATCGTAGAGAGTGATCTCGATCGAGAGACAGAAATGCAGACTGCTCAGCAACTCTACGTCATCGGTGACCCTACCGATGAATCGGTGCTGATGGCAGCGGGCATCGAGAGGGCAAAGGTGGTTCTGGCCCTGCTTGGCTCCGACGCGGACAACTTGTACCTGACTATCACTGCCAAGGAGCTGAATCCCGAGGTTACGGTGATTGCCAGAGCTTCTGATGAGAAGGCCGAACGAAGACTCGAGCGAAGCGGAGCAGATAGGGTGATCTCCCTTTATAAGACAGCCTATGCGCGTATTCTTGATGCTGCCACCAAGCCCACCGTCGGCGACTTTTTGGAGCTGGTCACCCATCGCGAACATCTTCAACTCAGCATGGAGGAAATCACGGCTTGCGAGGGATCACGCCTTCAGAATCTCACCCTTGCCAAGTCTGAAATTAGAAGCCGCTACGGCGTGGTCGTCGTGGCTATTAAACAGGCAAACGGAGAAATGGCTTTCAATCCGGAAGCCTCCACAAAGCTTGCGACCAACGACACTCTGGTGGTCATCGGAAGAACTCCTGACCTGAAGAGGCTCGAAACGGACTGCAAAGGCAGCTGACCTCTGCGCCGCCTGGATGCCCGCCCTAGCCCGGATTATTCATAAATTCTGAAGAAGGGGTCTGATCGAGGGCACAAAAAGATGCCGTACCTCTTTGATATAAAAGGGGTTATGAAACAACTCCAAACCAAAAAGGTACGACCCAGCGATGCATCAGTCTGCCAGATCAACTTGCCATCTCACCCTGACAGAAAAGTGGTGGCTCGATTCGATGGAGGCCGGCTCTCCTCCGATGCCGGGCTGCTGTGTCTGTACGCCCTGGATCAACAGCACGGACTGACGGCTGGCTTTGCCTCCTGCCTGAAGGACGCTCGAGATAGCCGCTACGTCCGCCACCAGATTCGCGAACTGCTCACCCAGCGCAGCTTTCAGATCGTGGCCGGCTATGAGGACTGCAACGATGCCGACAGCTTGCGCTCGGATCCCATCTTCAAGACCGTGTGTGATCGGCTGCCGGAAAGCGATCCGGATCTGGCTTCTCAACCCACGCTGTCGCGACTGGAGAACTCGGTGGACTCGAAGGATCTCACTCGCCTGGGACAGTGGCTGCTGGAGACCTACTTGAAGCACCGCAAGAAGAGCCGGCCCGAGAAGATCATCCTGGACATCGACAGCACGGATGACGTCACGCATGGGCAGCAGGAGTTCAGCTTTTACCACGGCTATTATCGCGAGCACATGTATCATCCGCTGTTGCTATTCGATGGCGAGACGGGCGATCTGGTATGTGCGCTACTGCGGCCCGGCAACCAGGGGGCGGCCGCCCACGCGGTGGCGGTTCTCAAACGGGTGGTGGCCCGGATGCGCCAGGTTCTGGGATCCGATGTTCCGATCGAAGTGCGAGCCGACAGTGGCTTTGCGACGCCGGCACTGTACGAGTTCTGTGAGGAGGAAAAACTGCAGTATGTGGTGGGCTTTGCCCGCAACTCCCGGCTGGCGGCCACCGTCGAGCCCTTGGTTGAGCAGGTGCAAGCAGACTATGACGACTCAGGAGAAAAGCAACGCCAGTTCACCGAGCTCGTCTATCAGGCCGACAGTTGGGACCGGGAGCGGCGCATGGTGGCCAAGGTGGAAGTGAGCGAGCGCGGGTTCAACCGTCGCTTTGTGGTCACCAACCGCCAGGATCTCACGGCCGGGCAGCTGTATGACCACTACATCGGACGGGGCCAGTGCGAGAACTTCGTGAAAGCTTTCAAAAAAGATCTGGCCATGGATCGCTTGAGCTGCCACCGTTTCCTGGCCAACCAGTTCCGACTCTTCATCCACGCCCTGGCCTATGTCTTAATCCTGCGCCTGCGGGATTACCTGTGCGGGACTCCCTGGCACAACCTGGAGATTGAGACGCTCCGCCGCCGCCTGTTCAAAATCGGTGCCCGGGTTCGGGAAACTTCTCGTCGCATCTGGGTGCACCTGGCATCGTCTTATCCCGAACAAAAGCTCTTCGCATTACTGATGCACCGTCTGTGTCCCACCTGACGGTCCCCTGACTCCCTGCGCCAACACAGATATACAGCCCCCTGCGGGCCGAGCTGTTTCCGGAAGGGGCTCTCGCTTCATCTCTATTCGGCTCAACAAGCTTGGACGCCTTGTAATCGCACCTGAACACACTCTCAGCCCTGAACTTCCGCAGAAAATCGACACTCACCCCAAACTTATGAATAATTGCGGCTAGGCTGATGACACTGAACTCTCCGGGACCAGCTTATTGTACACCCACCCGATGAGCAGACCACCGATCAATCCATCCACCAGACCGTAAAGTGTCCCCACGATGACGTCCCCAAAGGAGGAGGTGGCCTGGTATCCTGGATAAATCGAAGCAACCACTTCCAGGAAGGCCCCTCCGTAGGTGTTAGCCATCAAGTTGCCCAAACCAATCAGTAGAATGCTGCCTCCCCACACGATTGCGACAGTCAGAGACAGTGCCTTAATATTGAGCTTCATACCCCACCCCTTTCCGCTGAGAAGTAAAAAATGCCCATTCCGAAAGATGGGTAACAAATTATACCGGACACATGGGTAACACTTATAGGCTTCTTCTGGGAGGTGCCCAGAGATGCCATGGAAGGAGATCTGTGTGATGGACGAGAGAATGAGATTTATAGCGAAGCTGTTGGATGGGGAGTCCATGAGCCGTCTGTGTGAGGAGTTTGGGATATCCAGAAAGACGGGCTACAAGATTTGGAACCGCTATCAAAACACCGGCGCTTACGCCCTGGTGGATCGGAGCCGCAAGCCGCATCGTTACGGAAACCAACTGCCCGAACAGGTGGAACGGACCCTGGTCAGGCTAAAGCGAGAGAAGCCGTATTGGGGAGCTCCCAAGATTCGGGCGCTCCTGATTCGTAGGTTTCCGAATGTACGGCCGCCTGCGGTGAGCACAGTTCACGCGGTTCTGGATCGCAACGGCCTGGTGAACTGTAGAAAACGGCGACGGTTCAAGGCAGAGGGGACTCGATTGTCCAGCAGCCAGAATCCCAATGACCTTTGGTCTGCCGACTTCAAAGGAGAGTTCATGCTGGGAGACAAACGGTACTGTTATCCTCTCACCGTGAGCGATCACGCCAGCCGTTATCTGCTCGCCATCGAGGCTCTCGACAGTGTTAAGGAAAGAGGTGCTTTCCCCGTATTCGAGAGAACCTTTCAAGAGTTAGGTTTGCCGGAAGCGATCCGCACGGACAACGGAGTCCCTTTTGCATCACCCAACGGATTGTTTGGACTCAGTCGACTGGCCGTCTGGTGGCTTAGGCTAGGAATCCGAATCGAGAGGATCAAGCCCGGCCATCCCGAGCAGAACGGAAGGCATGAGCGCCTTCATCTCACCCTCAAGAAGGCCACAGTCGTTCCCGCTGCCCACAACCTTCTTCAGCAGCAAGAGAGGTTTAATGCCTTTCAGGCGGAATACAATACTGAGAGACCTCATGAGGCCCTGGGCATGAAGTTTCCGTCCGAGGTCTATACTCCCGCATCTTGTCCCTACCGAGGAATCGGGCGCGTCGAGTACCCCATGCACGATCGCACCGTGACCGTCACCAGCTGCGGCAGAATCTGTATGAAAAGTCAAAAGATCAACTTCAGCACGGTGTTTGCTGGTCAAGATGTTGGAATCAAAGAGGTCAAAGAGAAAATTTGGCTGGTGTCGTTTATGGAATACGACCTCGGTTACTTTGACGAAGACAGTAGAAGGTTTGAACCTATAAATAACCCTTTTGGTGCAAAGGTGTTACCTATGTCTTCGGAATAAACTGTAACCTATGTGTCCGGAATGCACCAAAAAAGAATGGAGCGGGAAAGGGGATTCGAACCCCCGACTTCAACCTTGGCAAGGTTGCACTCTACCACTGAGTTATTCCCGCTCTATGACTGAAATTATCATAAAATCACCTTCTCTGATTGTCAACGTGGCCCCACCCCCTCCCCGGTCAGTCAATCTCGTAGTTTTCATACTCTTGAACGTATTAGTTGGCAGGAGGGAAATGCCACATCAGAGTGCGTCAAGAGAATTTGGGAGGTGGGGTGAGTGGATTGCCTTAAAACATCTCCGGCAGTTAGGGTGGGACATCATCGCCAGAAACTGGAAAGGCTCTCAGGGAGAGGTTGATCTGATTGCCTATGATGGACCCTCTCTGGTCTTCGTAGAAGTGAAGACCCGACATTCTCCCACCTCGTGGCCACCGGAGGAGAGTGTGGACTGGAAAAAGGAGAAGAAACTCGATGAGTTAGCCTTTGATTTTCTCCTGCGGCATGAGCTTGCCGAAACGCCAGTCCGCATCGATGTCATTGCGGTGGAAACTGCGGACCTGAGAGAGTTCGTTCTCCGCCACTACAAATCCTAGAAGCCCGAATTATGCATAGGTTTTCGTAGCGAAGTGGCGCAAGCGCCGCGATGACAAGGCGGGTGAGGGGTACCCGCTTGCGGGTCGCGCCCCGCAGACGTACTCATGCAGTACGTCGAGGAGCGCAAGGAAACACAACGCCGTCAGCGTGGATGATTGCGCCACTGTAGCAGAAACTTTATGCATAATTCGGGCTAGACTTCTCCCCGAGCTTACAATTCGTGCAGGACTTCGCGAATGATACGGAGCCCTTTGAGGAGTTCTTCTTGGCTGATATTCAGGGCGGTTCGAAAGCGGATCGAGTGCTCTCCACAAGGCAGAATGAGCAGGCGATTCTCGAAGAGTTTTTGTTGGAACTGGGTTCGGAACTCCGCGTCGGGAAGATCGAAAGCACAGAACAAGCCGATCCCCCGAGAGTTGGAAACCTTCGAGGGAAATTCCTCTTCCAGTTGGCGCAGTTCTGCAAGGAGAACTTCTCCCATGCGGCGGGTATGCTCCAACACCTTTTCTTCTTCGAAGATCTCCAGGTAGAGCCGACAGCGCACCATATCAATCAAGTTTCCGCCCCACGTGGAATTAATCCGGCTGGGGACATGAAAGACGTTGTTGCTAACCTCATCCACTCTGTCACTGGTCAGGATTCCACAAACCTGAAACTTCTTGCCGAAAGCCAGGATATCGGGGCGAACGTAATGTTCAAAGGCCCACATTCGGCCGGTGGCACCAAAACCGGTCTGGACTTCGTCGTAAATCAACAGAATGTCATTCTCGTCACAAATGCGTCGCAGCTCCGCATGAAATTCAGGTCGGAAGTGGTTGTCTCCACCTTCCCCCTGAATCGGCTCCAGGATCAGGGCACAGATGTCCTCGGAGTCCTTGGCCAGCAACGTCTGAATCTGAGCTAAGGCCTTTGCTTCGATCTTCTCGACCTTTTGGAGGTTTTCACCTTCCAGGGGAAAGATACATTTGGGATTGACGATGCGAGGCCAATCAAACTTCGGGAAATACTGTGTCTTTCGAACATCGGAAGTATTGGTGAGAGAAAGCGTGTAACCGGAGCGCCCATGAAAGGACTCCTGGAAATGGATGACTTTGTAACCTCGTTCTTTCTTGGAGCCGCGGGCCAGGTTTTTCCGCACTTTCCAATCAAAAGCCGTTTTCAGCGCGTTTTCGACAGCCTGTGCTCCTCCTTCGATGAAGAAAGCATATTTCATGAAGTCAGGCTTGGCATTGCGAGCGAAGACATCCAGGAACTCCGCCATTTCCCGCGAATAGATGTCTGAGTTGGAGGGCTTGTGAATGGCGACCCGACCGAGTTCTTCAACCACTTCCGGGGAGGTCAAACGGGGATGATTAAACCCCAGGGGAAGGGTGGCGAAAAAGGATAGAAAGTCGAGGAAGAATTGATCCGTTTTCGCATCGTAAAGGTGGGCGCCGTGACTCTTTTCGAAATCCACTACGACATCGAGCACCTCGATTGGCATAGAGTCGGCTATCAAGGGGTGTACTCGGGCAGCTTCGATTCTTAACCGCCTCTTTTCCATCGTGTTCCTGCCTTCGTATCCTCCAGAATAATCCCTTGGCTAGCCAACAGGTCACGGAGTTCATCGGCTCGTTGAAAATCACGCTGCCGACGGGCCTCCTCGCGATCTTGAATCAATTTCGCAATCTCCTGGTCTTCACTCTGGCTCTCTTCGGTTTCAAAGACAGCAAATACCTGATTTGCATCGGCAAAAAGAGCGAGGATCTGTTCTCGGTTGACCGTTCCTACTTCTTGACGCTCCAACAGGATGTTGGTGTCTTTGATCAATTCAAACAGAGCACCCAGGGCAAGTGAGGTGTTCAAATCTTCATCCAACCCGGCGAGAAAGTCGCTGCGAGTCTGGGCCACTCTCTGGGACAGGTCAGAGTTTTCGGGCCGATCGTCGGGTACCTCACCCACTCGCGACAGGAAATCATGAATCCGGCGGAGCGCAGAGCGGGCCTGTTCCACCCCGGCAAAGGTGAAATTCAACTGCTTGCGATAGTGGACTGACTGGAGAAGATAGCGGATGGCCAGGGGATCACAGCCTCGTTCTATGAGATCTTTCAGAGTGTACTGGTTGCCCTCGGATTTGGACATTTTATTACTCTCGACCAGGAGGAATTCAGAGTGGATCCAGTGGCGCACGAAGGGCTTGCTGGTGGCTGCTTCACTTTGAGCGATCTCATTCTCGTGATGTGGAAAGATCAGATCAACTCCTCCGCAGTGGATGTCAAAACTGTCTCCCAGATATTTCATGCTCATGGTGGAGCATTCCAGGTGCCACCCGGGGCGCCCCTGTCCCAACGGTGTATCCCAGTAGGCTTCACCCTCTTTTCTGGCTTTCCACAATACAAAATCTCGAGGATTCTCCTTGGAATATTCGTCGGCATCAACGCGATCCTCTGGCTGGGTGTCGGACAGATCCACACGGGAGAGTTTCCCGTAATCCCCAAAGGTGCTGATCCGATAGTAAATCGAGCCATCCCTTTCATAGGTATGGCCCTTCTCGCGCAGCTTGAGAACCAGTTCCACCATGTCGTCGATATGTTCTGTCGCACAAGGTGTGACATCGGGCTTCTGGATGTGAAGTGTTTCCATGTCTTTGAAGAAGGCCTCAACGTAGCGAGTCGTATACTCCGAGATGGGCACATCCGCTTCTCTTGCGTTTTGGATAATCTTGTCATCCACATCGGTAATGTTCATGACATGCAAAAGAGGAAAACCCTTGTACTTGATGTAGCGTCGCAGGAGGTCCTGAAAAACAAAAGTTCGGAAATTTCCGATGTGGACAAAATCATAGACTGTGGGCCCGCACGTATACATGCGGACAGTCTTCCCGTCCAGAGGCTTCAGTTCCTCAAGTTCGGATGTCAGTGTGTTGTGGAGTTTTAAGGCCAAACCTACCGTAAAGTGCTTATCTTAACATGTTGGGCCCTGGTCGCCCGCATTTCTCACACCAGGTCGTCGCGAAGCGGCGCAAGGACCGGCCTGACAAGGCGCGCGAGGGGTACCCGCTTGTGCGGGTCGCGCAACACCGTCAGGTCGGTCCTTGCGTCGATGCAGTAGAGCGGGTGTGAGAATTGCGGGCTAATGGTTTTCCTCCGGAACTGGGGGAGTGATTTCAAGCAGGTAGAGATTACCCTGATGTCGAACCAGACTGAGCTCGAGCTGCTGAAGCTGGCGCCAGCCTGATTCCTGAGTGAGGATGTAATATCGACTCTGGGGATGGTTTTGAAAGTAGTCTTGAAGTCCTGCCAGATCTGATAACGATTCCTGGGCAGTTTGATAGTTCGTATAGTAATGAGCGGTGTGATGAAAATATCGGTAAAGAAGCAAGGGCTCGTTGGCGGAGATTTCAGGAAGGATGAGCTGGCTGAGATCTCGAGCGGAGTGGTAATCATCAACCACCGGGGCCGCCCTCCAAAAGGTGAGTGCCGTAAATAAGGTCATAGCTGCCACCAGGGACAAGAAGATAGCCAGAGGACGATGTTGCCGGAACTTAAGGTAAGCCCAGGTGATCCCTCCTAAAATCGGTAAGGCCAAAAGGATGCCGAGACCCAGCGCACCGTATGCCGAGTAAGAACCCCAGATCAATGAAACAGCCACAACCAGGCCATATCCTACCAGCGCCAGGAGTTGGGCAGGCATCAGGCGATGGCTAATCAGATCACCTTTGAGCCAGTGTTCCCACTCCATGGCAACAATCACAGCCAGTGGTGGGAACACTGGCAGAATATAACCCGCCAGTTTGCTCTCACTGAGTGAAAAGAAAACAAAGGGCACTCCCACCCACAGCCATAGAAAGAGTTCAGGGCGGTAGGCGGAACTGAGAAGATGCCTGCCCCGCCGCCAGGTGCGTAAGGAGGCGGAACCGAGGAAGCAAACCCAGGGGAAGAAACCTAAGGCCACCACAGCCAGGTAATACCAGAAGGGTTGGGAGTGATGGTGGATATCGGTGAAAAAGCGTGCCAGGTGATGATTGAGCCAGAAGGTGGCTATGAAATCGTATCCATTCTCCACCCAAACCTGCCAAAACCAGGGAACACTCGTCACCAAAAAGAGGCTCGCTGCCACGGCGATCTGTAGCGCGGTCCAACCGATTTCTTGTTCAAGCAGAAAGTAAAGTCCAAAGATGCCGGCGAAGAGAACCACCGCCACAGGTCCTTTGGCCAACACGGAAAGACCTAGTGCCACCCCGGCGCTGCCTGCCCACAGGATGGAGCTGCCGCGGGTGGCTTGAAAGCCACAAACCATAGCCGCGCTGAGCAGCGCAACCAGGAGCGTATCGGTGCTGGCAGCCCGGGCAAAGGCAACGAAGAGCATTGAAGTGGATAAGATCAAGACAGTGAGAATGGCGACGCGAGGACCTGCAAGCTTAAAGGCCAGTAGGGCCATCATGAGCAGTGACAGCAGGGCCACGATTCCCACCGGCAGTCGGGCCGACCATTCGTGAACTCCGAAAAGTTGGAAACTACCCGCCTCCAGCCAGAACAGTAAGGGGGGTTTCTCTAGCCAAGGTCGAAAATTCAGGGTTGGAGTGATATAGCTGTCCCGCAGGTTCATTTCCTCGCCAATGCGGGCGTAACGGGGCTCATCCGCACCGAGAAAGGCCAGGTTGCCCAGCTGATAAAAAAGCGTCAGGTAGATGACGCTGCCACAAAACAACGCCACAGACCATTTTTGAGTCACGGGCGCTATTGTGCAGAAAAAAGAAAAAAGAAAAAAGGGGAAAACCCGGTAGGAGTGTGCAGCGCCCGCTCTAAAAGCGGGCGCTGCTGCAGTATTCTCTTGTCCGCTCTCAGAGCGGACGCCTTAGATTAGTACATTCCACCCATGTCGGGTGGGCCTGGCGCTGCTGGCGCCTTATCATCTTCCGGTAGCTCCGTGATAAGGGCCTCTGTTGTGAGCAGCAGACCTGCAATGGAAGCAGCATTCTCCAAAGCGGTGCGAGCGACCATGGTGGGATCAATGATGCCCGCCGCCACCATGTCTTCGTATTTCTCTGTTTCGGCGTTGAACCCGAAGTTGACCTCCTTGCTGTCCTTGACTTTCGCCACTACAATGGCGCCTTCGTGGCCGGCATTGTAGGCAATTTGGCGCACCGGCTCCTCCAGCGCGCGCTTGAGGATATTCAGACCAATTTGCTCGTCATCGTCCTCCAGCTTGAGCTTCTCGAGGGCCTTTAGGGCACGCAAGAAGGCTACTCCACCGCCCGGCACGATGCCCTCTTCAGCCGCTGCTTTGGTAGCATGCATGGCATCCTCGACGCGGGCTTTCTTCTCTTTCAACTCAGTTTCAGTGGCTGCCCCGACCTTGATGACAGCCACCCCTCCAACCAGTTTGGCCAGGCGTTCTTGAAGCTTTTCCCGGTCATAATCTGAAGTTGTCTCTTCGATCTGAGCCCGGATTTGTTTGACCCGACCAGCGATCTCACTTGTTTTACCGGAGCCTTCCACAATGGTGGTGTTGTCCTTGTCGATGGTGACTTTCTTAGCCTGACCGAGATCTGCGAGCTGCACATTCTCCAACTTGATTCCGAGGTCTTCGGAGATCACATTTCCACCGGTCAAAGTGGCTATATCCTCCAGCATGGCTTTGCGACGATCTCCGAAACCGGGTGCCTTCACGGCGCATCCCTGCAGTGTGCCTCGGAGCCGGTTCACCACCAGCGTGGCCAGAGCCTCACCTTCCACATCCTCAGCCATCACCAGAAAGGGCTTTCCCGTCTTTGCCACCTGCTCCAGAAGCGGCAGCATGTCCTTCATGGAACTGATTTTCTTCTCGTTCAGAAGTATATAGCAGTCCTCCAAAGAACACTCCATGCGCTCCGGATCGGTCACGAAGTAGGGAGAGAGATAGCCGCGATCGAATTGCATGCCCTCGACAA
Source organism: Acidobacteriota bacterium (assembly GCA_963663035.1). Taxonomy (GTDB): domain Bacteria; phylum Acidobacteriota; class UBA6911; order RPQK01; family JADFOI01; genus JADFOI01. The sequence continues at coordinate 2,940,831 of OY760074.1, read as the reverse complement.
CTTCCAGCGAAGTGTCAATCGATTTGGCTTCTTCTACGGTGATCACGCCGTCTTTTCCCACCTTTTTCATGGCTTCGGCGATAATCTCTCCGATGACGGTGTCATTGTTGGCTGAGATGGTCCCGACTTGAGCGATCATGTCACCCTTGATCTCCTTGGAAATCTTTCTGAGCTCCTCGACCGTTGTGGCCACAGCTTTAGTAATACCCCGCTTGAGGGCCATTGGATTGGCACCCGCGGTAACGGTCTTGAGCCCTTCGCGGACAATGGCCTGAGCGAGAATGGTGGCTGTGGTGGTTCCATCACCGGCCACATCACTGGTCTTGCTGGCTACTTCACGAAGCATGGCCGCACCCACTTTATCCACGCCTTCCAGTTCAATCTCTTTGGCCACTGTCACCCCGTCCTTGGTGACCACGGGAGAACCAAATTTTTTCTCGAGAACTGCATTGCGTCCCTTGGGGCCAAGCGTAATCTTGACCGCATCAGCCAACTTGTTCACGCCTCGAATCAATGCCCGCCGGGCGTCTTCTCCATGAGTGATTTCTTTTGCTGCCATATGATTTCTCCTTTTCTTCGAATGTTTAAGAAGTCCTTAAACCGGGTAAGACTTTCTTAAGTCGTTATCTAAGTCCTTGTCTTCTTTATGCCTGAACCTTGACCTTGACTTTCTTGGAGAGCAAAATTCCCAGAATTTCGTCCTCGCGCATGATCAGGAAGTCTTCATCGTCGATCTTTACTTCTGTCCCCGAATATTTCCCAAACAGGATCCGGTCTCCTTCTTTCACCGACGGTTTGACCGTGTCTCCACTGTCCAGGACCTTCCCATCCCCGACAGCCGCGACCTCTCCCTCTTGAGGTTTTTCCTTGGCCGTATCAGGAATGACAATTCCACCTCGAATCTCCTCCTCGTCGTTGCCCAGTCGCTTGACTAAAACTCGATCATGTAAAGGCTTGATCTTCATCAGCTGTATGCTCCTTTCTTGCTAATCTTTAGGTTCAAAAAAATGTGGAAGCTTGAGAAACACCAGCTTCCACAGGTAATTACGTTGTCTGTTTAGCACTCCCCTTGATTGACTGCTAACTATAGCAACAGATTTTTCAGGCTGTCAAGCGATTAGAAAACTTAACCCTTTTTCTGATGGAAGTTTTCCTGTTGCCCATCTTCCATATAGAATCACTAGCCGGGATTATGCATAGGTCATCGTGACGGAGGGTCGCAGGCGCTGCGATGACAAGGCGTGCGAGGGGTACCCGCTTGCGGGTCGGGCCCCGCAGGCGTACTCATGCAGTACGCCGAGGAGCCCAAGGGGTACCCGCTTTGCGGGTCGCACAACGCAGTCAGCGTGGATGATTGCGGCCCTGCAGTAGATGACTTATGCATGATGCCGGCTTGGGAGGAGAGAGGCCAGTGGGACGAGAAACAGCTATCAAGACGCAGGAACTGCCTGGAATTCCCAAAGTTTGCCAAGGAAAGGTCAGGGAGATGTTTTCGCTGGACGACCAGCTTCTCATGGTTGCAACTGATCGAATTTCGGCCTTTGACGTGATATTGCCCGATGCGATCCCTCAGAAAGGGAAGGTTTTGACCCAACTTTCTGCCTTTTGGTTTGAGCAACTGGAAGGGATTGTCCCTCATCACCTCATCTCTGTCCGGGTGGAAGAGTTTCCAGCTTCCCTGAGTGCCTTCAGGGAGCAGTTGGCAGGTCGTTCCATGCTGGTTCGAAGGTGTAGTCCTCTTCCTATCGAGTGTGTGGTGCGGGGTTACCTGGCCGGGTCGGGCTGGAAAGAATATCGCCAGAGTGGAACGATTTGTGGAGAGCAGTTGCCCAAGGGACTGCGCGAGTCAGAAGAGCTTCCTGAACCGATTTTTACTCCGTCCACCAAGGCGAAAACGGGCCATGACGAGAATATCAGCTTTGAGCGTGCTGCCGAGATCATTGGACCTGACTTGGCGGAACAGGTACGAGACCTGAGCCTTCGACTCTACAAGCGAGCCCGAAAACTTGCCTTTCAGAGAGGCATTATCATTTGCGATACCAAGTTTGAATTCGGTATGGAGGGCTCACGCCTGCTCCTCATCGATGAGGCTCTCACACCGGACTCCTCCCGATTCTGGCCGGCTGATGGATTTGAACCGGGAAAATCTCAGCCTTCCTTCGACAAACAATTCATTCGCGATTTTGTAGAGACGCTTGATTGGGACAAAACCCCTCCCGGCCCGGAGCTTCCCGAGTCTATCGTGGAAGCCACCTCAAGGCGCTACTTGGAAGCTTATTTTCGCCTGACGGGCAGAAACTTGGATGAAGTGCTATGAGCGCCGAACAGACCAAAATCAAACAGGTACTCGAGAAGCTCATTGATGAGATGGTGACCAAGGGAATTTACTGGTCTGAAGCCGTTTCCCAGTTCGAAAAGCTCTTTATCCTGCGCGTCCTGAAGGAAACGAATGGAAGCCTGAGCCGCGCAGCCGAAACCATGGGCGTTCATCGAAATACGCTCTCCAAGAAAATCCGGGAACACGGAATCGAGAAGAAGGGAAGAGGCTAGCCGAGATTATTCATAGGTTTTCGTGACGAAGTGCCGCAGGCGCCGAGATGACAAGGCGTGCGAGGGGTACCCGCTTTGCGGGTCGCACTACGCAGTCAGCGTGGATGATTGCGGCACTGCAGTAGATAACTTATGAATAATCTCGGCTAAAGTTTTACCGACACCACCTGAGAAACGCCCGCTTCCTCCATGGTGATACCGTAAAGAGCATTGGCCGACTTCATTGTGTGCTTGTTATGAGTAATGACAATGAACTGAGTTTGCTCGCTCATCTGCTGAATAAGGTTTGTGAAACGGACAACATTGGCATCGTCAAGAGGTGCGTCCACTTCATCGAGGACACAAAAGCGGCTGGGGCGGTGAGTGAAAATGGCCATCAGAAGGGCAAACACCGTCAGCGCCTCTTCTCCGCCTGAGAGAAGCCTGACGTTTTGAAGTTTCTTCCCAGGAGGCTGGGCATAGATATCCAGACCGCTCTCCAGAAGATCTTCTTCGTCCAAGAGCCGCATCCCACATTCGCCACCTCCAAAGAGCTTTTGAAAAATCTCGTTGAAGTGTGAATTGATCGCTTCAAAGGCATGGCTGAACTTTTCTCGGCTTCGTCGATTGATTTCCTGGATCGCCCGTGTGGTGTCAGCAATCGATTTCTCAATGTCTTGGCGCTGTGAGTCGAGAAAATTGAAACGCTTTTCAATGTCCTGGTATTCCTGCAAGGCGGCCATATTGATTGGACCGAACCGATCCAGGCGCACCTTGAGATCACTGTGTTGCTGGCCAACCTCTTCACTCACCTGCTTCGGATCGATTCCTTCAGCAGCCTCATCCAGAGACATTTGAAGTTGCTCCAAGACCTGCTGGTTGATGTGTTGGAGTTGAGTCTCCACCCGTGCCCGCTGGACATCCACCTGAGCCCGCTCTTCCTGCAACTCAGCCTTGCGTCCTCGAGAAGCGACCAACCCCTCCTCTGTCTTCGGATAATCTTCTTTCCACCTCTCATATTCCTCTTCCCGCTCCTGGAGAGTGGAAGCCAGTTGCGCTGCTTCTTTCTGGTAGCGGGAGAAGTCTGCCCTCAAGGTTTCAAGAGCTGCCGTCATCTTCTCCAATCGTTCTTCATGTTGTTGCTGAGTTGTTTGGGTGATTTCTTTGCGAACCTCAAAAGCTTGTCGTTGTTCCTCTAGCCGTTCCACGGCTCGGTCGAGTGCCAGGCGCCGTTCACCCAAGACCTTGTGATCAGAGGAGCGCGAATGAAGCTGCTCGCGAATCCGCCCGAGCTCTACCCTGAGCTGTTGCAAGGAGTCCTGAGTCTGCGACAGCAGCTTCTCCTTTGAGGCCTGCTGGCCTTTCTTTTCGGCTAATTGCTCTTCGACTTCTGTGATCTCCCTGGCATGCTGCTCTTGTTCAAGCAGTAGCTGGGCCATCTCACCTTCAATGACCTTCAGCGCCTGCTCTTGTAGTGTTTGTTCCCTTTCCCACTGTTCTTCCAGGTGAGTCAAGCCGATCATTTCCCTTTCCAACTGGCGAAGGGATTCTTCCTTGTCTGTAAAGAACTTTAGAGTCTCGCGTAGCTGTTCTTGCTGTTGTTCCTGTTTCTCTCGAAGCGTTTGGCTTCTCTTCTGGACCTCCAGAATCGTATTTTCCAGGTCTCTTTTCTGTCTCTTCAGACTCAGCAGCCCCAGTTCTTGCTCCTGGACGGCACTTGCCGACAGCAATCCGCGGGGAGTGAGGGATTCCCCGTCCAAGGTGATAAAAGTGCGCTCAGGATTTTGGGGAGCGAGTTCAAGAGCTTTCTCCAGGTTGGAAACCACGATAGCTTCTGCTCTCTGGGGTAAGGCGCGGTTAAAAGCCTTCTTGATTTCAGGGTTCATCTGCAACAAGTCGCTCAGCATTCCGTGAACACCGTTACCTGATGAAGCTCCAACTATGGGGTTGTGGGAATTACTTTTTTGAAAACCATTGGATGAAGAAAGAGCCAGGAAAGTACACCGTCCGCTTTTCAGTGTTCTCAACTCTGAGATTCCAACGAGCGCCTCATCCAGGGAATCCACAAGAATATATTCCAGCTCCTCTTCGAGAAACTTTTCCACCATCTTTTCATAGCGCGGACTGGTCTCAATGCATTCAGCCAGGGTACCCCCAGTTCTTACGCTTTCGGTGGCCTTGAGGTGTTTCAGGATACTCTGTACTCCATCGCTGTACTGGGCATGACTGAGCTGGAGCTCTTGAAGGGAGTGAAGTCGTTCCCGTTGGGCGATGAATTTCTGGTGGGCCTCCTCTGCTTCCCCCTTGGTTTCCTCCAACTGCCGTTGGAGATTCAGCTTCTGGGTCTCTTGCTCATCCAAGCGCTGAGCCAGCAGAGTTGTCTCTGATTTCTTCTTTGCAAGGCTGCTCCTTGTCGTTGTCAAGGAAGCCGTGCTCTCTTTCAACTTCAACAAAGAACTGGCTCGTGCCCTCTCCAGACGCTCGCGGTTGGAGTGAGCGGCCTGGAGCCGCTGCTCAAGTTGTCCCTTGAGGTTGTTGAAGGAGGCTGTCTCGGCTGACAGACGAGGCAGCCGGGTTTGAAGCTCCAGGGCCCGACCCTCGGCTTCTTTCACCTCAGCTTCATGTCGGTTAACCACTTCAGTCTGTTCGTTGATGGCCGCTTCAATCTGTTCCTCTTCTTTCTCCAAGGTAATACACTCGGAGAGAAAACGCGTTAACTCCTCCCCAACCTTTTCCAGGGATTGTGCAATCGTTTGTTGTTCTGAGGCATTGATTTCCAGAGATTTTCGGCTGGCCTCGATTTGCTCACCATGGTACTGAATTGAATTCTCAGTCCGATCTGTTTCCAGTCGAGTTTCTGATGAAGTCTGTCGTAGCTGAGAAAGTCCTGATTCCAGTTGTTCTCTCTTGTTCAAAGTCTCGCGATGAGCTTCCTCGCCTTGAACCAGTTCCTTGCTCAGATTTTCGTCAGATTTTTTGAGCTGGTCCAACTCCCGGTCCAGACTCTGGAGACCCACTCTCAACTGATGTGCTTCCAGCACAAACTTCTGGCGCTGGACCTGGCGGAATTCTTCCTTCACTCTTTTGTAGCTTCGGGCTTGGGCGGCCTGACGCTTGAGCGAGCGGAGTCGGCGTTCTATCTCGCTAATGATATCGTTCACACGCAGCAGGTTCTGCTGTGCCAGTTCCAACTTCACTTCGGCACTGCGCCGTCTGCTCTTATATCCCGTGATGCAGGCAGCCTCTTCAATGACCGAACGTCGCTCCACCGGTTTGGCGCGCAGGAACCAACCAATCTTCCCTTGGGCAATGAGGGCGTAAGAGGCGAAACCGAGCCCTGCCTCTTCCAGCACTGAATGGATGTCTTTGAGCCGACAACGCCGCTGGTTCACTGTGTAGACACTTTCCCCGGAACGATAAAGCTTGCGGCCAATCTCCAGGATTTCACCGGAAAACTCCGTTTCTTTCAGAACGATTGGCTTGTTGTCGTCTCGAGAAAAGACCAGGGTTGCGTCTACCAGCCCGGAGGGTCGGCGTTTGCGGGTTCCGCTGAAGATCACATCATCCATTCTCTGGCCCCGAAGGCTTTGAGCGCTCCCACTACCCAGCACCCAACCGATGGCATCTGCCAGGTTGGACTTGCCACAGCCGTTGGGTCCGACGATGCTGCTGATTCCCCCCTCGAACTGAATGGAGGTTTTCTCCGCAAACGATTTAAATCCAGTTAGTTCCAGCCGATCAAGTCTAAGCATTGAGACTTCCGTCTGACATCAGGCTAGGCAAGACTGTCTGTGGAGAAAACATGTGGACTAATTTTGACAGGCGACACTGACAAAGTGCCTCTGAGTGCCAGAATCATTGACCCGGAGAATTCTCACTCGGTATTCTGGTGGAGCGACAGCCCAGAGCAGAGAGGTTCTTCCAAAATGAGTTTTCGGCAACTGGGTCAGATCTTGGCCCTATCGTTCCTGGCTAGCATTCCCCTGACTGGCCAGTCGGCTGACTTCTATCCTCTGGAATCGATCAAGTCGGGGCAAGAGGGATACGGAAAGACAGTCTTCAAAGGGACCCGGGTAGAAACTTTCCAGGTTGAAATTCTGGGTGTTCTGGAGAACGTCGGGCCGAAACACAATATGATTTTGGCGCGGCTGGCGGGTGCATCGATTGACTCCACGGGAGTGTTTGCCAGAATGAGTGGAAGCCCCGTCTACATTGAGGACAAGTTGATTGGAGCGGTTGCCTTCTCCTTTCCCTTCGCCAAAGAACCCATTGTCGGCATCACTCCCATCCGTGAAATGCTTGACATCTTCAAGGAAAATCCTGGAGCCCGCCCTCGGATTCTCCGAAGTGTCAATCCTCAGGAAATGTATCAGGTGGCACAGTCGCCGTCCTTTTTCTCTCACTTTGAAAACCCCCGATTTTTCGTAGATCCTGCAGTCACTCGTGGACGGAACTTTGGAAGGCTGCAGCCGATCGCTACGCCCTTAAATCTCTCTGGCTTTTCGGCCAGCTCCATTGAGCCCTTTGCCTCTCAGCTGGAGTCCCTGGGTCTGGTCCCGGTGGGGGGTATGGGTAGTGCCAGAATGGAAGACTTTGAGAATGTTCCTCTGCAGGCCGGTTCGACAATCAGCGTCCAGCTGGTCAGGGGAGACGTGGATGTCAGTGCCAGTGGCACTGTTACCTTCATCGATGGGTCCAAGATCTATGCTTTTGGTCACCCTTTTCTGAGCATCGGTTACACGGACTTACCTCTGAGTCAGGCGGCCGTACTGACCATTATTCCCAGTTTGATGACCAGCCAGAAGGTCTCGGCGCCGATCGGATTCATCGGGAGTATCAAACAGGATCGTGCCACGGGAATTATGGGTGTGGCCGGAGAGAGGCCTCAACTCATACCGGTTGATTTGAAGCTCCACACCAGCCGGAATGAACTCAAACAGTTGAATTTCGAAGTCGTAACGGACGCCTTTCTCACTCCTTTTCTGATGAGCTTTGCGGTCCACAGCAGCATCGTTTCCTCAGAACGATCCATTGGCGGACAGACTCTGCAAGTCAAATGCACCATATCGGTAAAAGGGCAACAGGATATCAAGTTCGAGAGCAGTGTTTCCGATCTGATGAGCGGTTCCGTTGTCGCTGCACTGGCCGCAGCTACTCCGGTGAACTTTCTGTTGACCAGTGGATTTGAGGACCTGGTCATGGAGAAAATCAATATCGAAATCACAGCGGTCGAACAGACTCGAGAAGCCACATTGGAAAAGGTGTGGCTGGACCAGTTGGAAGCAGACCCGGGAGAGGAAGTCAATCTGACGGTGTTTTTGCGCCAATCCAATGGCGAGACAATGATCGAGAAATACCCGCTGAAGATTCCCGAGGAAGTCGGCGCCGGTCCTCTGAGGGTCGTGGTCGCCGATGGCTTGTCACTGGCTCGAAAGGATGCCGGTGACGGCCGGGGCGAGTTTGTCCCGGAGAGCTTGCAGCAGCTGATTAAAGCGATTAACAACTTGAAGAAGAACGATCGTCTGTATATCCGCTTGACGCGTGAGCAATCAGGATCAGTGATTGCGGGAGAGGGAATGCCTGACCTTCCTCCCTCCCTACTGGCACTCTACGGTTCTGAGAAGACCTCTGGCGACGTTTTGCCGATCAGTAGGGTGATATACGTTGAACACGAGCTGCCGGCCACAGATTTCGTTCTGAATGGATGGCAGGAGATCAGCGTGAACGTCCAGTAGACACGAATCTTCCAAACACTTTAAAGAGATGAATTACAGACGTCTTCTAGGATTTGCGACCTTCTTGCTTGTTTCGGGTCTTCTCCTGGAAGCCACTCAGCCCGTCCGCTGGACGACCTCCCAACAGAGTGAATTTCTCCAGGGTGAATTAAATGGAGTTTCCGTCACCAGCGACGGAAAACTGATTTTGGCACCAGCCATTGAACAGGTGCTCGATAGTGAAGAAGCCTTCATCTATTCTGCAGTCATGGATAAGGCCGGTAACCTCTATCTGGGTAGCGGGAATAATGGAAAGATCTTTCGTGTCGATTCCAGCGGGCGTGGAGCAGAATGGGCCCGGCTGGAATATCCTGGGGTCTATGCCTTGGCAGTTGACTCCACGGACCGAATTTATGCTGGGGCTGGACCTGATGGCAAAGTGTACCGAGTGAACGATCGAGGAGAAGCTCAAGTCTTCTTTGATCCAGGCGAAAAGTACATTTGGACTCTGGCCATGGATGCTCAGAATAATCTCTTCGTTGGAACCGGACCCGCAGGAGTGATCTACAAGGTCAATCCACAGGGAGAGGGCGGTGTTTTCTACGACAGCGGGCAGACCCACATTACCGCTCTGGAGTGGGATCTGGAGGGAAAGCTTTTGGCGGGAACTGCCCCGGGAGGTTTACTGTTTCGCATTTCCTCCAACGGATCGCCCTTCGTGATCTACGACTCACCTCTCCAGGAGATCAAAGCCCTTACAGTGGATCGGTATGGAAATATCTATGCAGCTGCAGTCTCGAGGCCAGAGGACGGGGACAATGAGGCTGTCCTTCAGTCCCCTGCTCAGACATCACGGTAGTTATCCCGGACAGCTGCTGGAGAGGTCACACTGAAAATTTCGGGGACGGAAAATGGGTCAGTGCTGGAGATTTATAAGGTTGATAAGGGAGGTTTGGTTGATCTTCTCTACGCTTCCAATGATGAACTGGCCTTTGATTTGCTCATGCGAGACAATGGCAATTTGCTGGTGGGCACGGGAAACAAGGGACGAATCATCTCGATTGACCCCCGAAAATTCGTAACCTTTCTGACCCAGACTTCGGAGGAACAGGTCACTCAACTGCTCGAGTGGCAGGGGACAATCTACGCCGCAACCAGCAATCTGGGCCGGGTGTTCCAATTGCTGTCCCGCACCTCGAGCGATGGTGTGTACGAGTCGAAAGTCCTGGACGCCACCATGCTTGCCTCGTGGGGAGTGATTGAGTGGCGGATGAGCAATTCCACTTATCGAGCCGTCAAAGTCTACACCCGCTCGGGCAATACCGAAGTTCCGGACCAGACCTGGAGCGACTGGAGTGCTTCCTACCAGTGACCCCGCTGGGAGCCACATTGAAAGTGTTCCGGCTCGATTCCTGCAGTGGAAAATGGAATTCCTCCAAGAGGGAGAGGCCACAGCCTTGACGTCGCAGCGCAATGCCGTTGAATCAGTGACAGTCAGTTATATCCAGCGCAACAGGTCTCCTCAACTCACCTCTCTTACCATTCATGCCCCTGGAGTGGCTTTTATCCGAACAGTCATCCCCAATCCTGCTGGTGGAGTTTCCCCCGGTGGTCCCGGCCAAGCGCACCTTCGCTCGCTGCCCCGAGCGGTCCGTGATTTAGGCACGCCAGCAGATCAGCTACCCCCTCGTCAGGTCTTTTCTGCAGGTGCCCAGAGTATCTCCTGGACTGCAGAAGACCTGAACGGTGATGACCTCACCTACTCTCTTTCTTATCGTAGCCGGGACGAGAACACATGGAAGCTTTTAGAAGAAGGCCTGTATGCGGCCTACTACACCTTCGATGGAGTGAGCTTTCCCGATGGAGTTTACTTCGTCAAAGTCGTGGTCTCGGACCGTGCCAGTAACCCGGCAGCACAAGCATTGGAAGGTGAACTGGTCAGCAAGTCCTTTGTGATCGCCAATGCGTCCCCGGCCCTGGAACTGAGCCCCCCTCAAGTGGAGGGAACTCAGGCTACCTTGCAATTCAGTGCTCACACCAGCGGAAGTGTCATCTACCAAGCCGAGTATTCAGTCGATGCGGGAGAGTGGAACATTCTCTTCCCGGAAGATGGAATCGCTGATAGTGATTCCGAAGAGTATACGGTTGGGATTGCCAGCCTGGAGCCAGGTGAGCATGCCATCACCCTGCGCGTAGTCGACTCTGTGGGCAACATTGCGACCAGCAAGACAACCGTATCAATCCGGTAATCAAAGCCCTCTGTAATCTTCGTAAACGTCGACTTTCTGGAAGGAATAAATCACAAAAGGGTGGTCGAGACTCTGCCCGCCTGCCGGCTGAAACTGGCTGCCCCGGAGAGTCAGAGAAATGGCTCTGAGAAGCTCCTGACTCTTTGGGTATTCCAAAACATCTCCAACTTCAGCGAAGCCTTCTGGTGTGATTGCGGCCACCAAAGACAAGGAGTCCTCGAAGGGCATCTTCCACACTGCGCTCATGAGCTCTTCTATTTCCGTACCCCTATAGCGAACGGAAACCTGAATAATCTTCGGTCCCGAGACAGGACTTGAGGAGGGCGAAACAGTGGCCATCATTGGATAGGTCCAGTCCTGAAAATCGACCTGTCCAAACTGGGTCAAAATGGCCACAAAGAATGCCAAAGTGACCGGTGCAGCTGTCAGTTTCGACCACAAGAGGCTGCGATCCAGGTCACGCCAGAAAGTGCGGAAGTCGTCCCAAAGTCCCCAAATTCGTGTTTTAAAATTGGCCTCAGCCCGGCTCTTGACACGTTTCCAGAGTGCCTCTTGTACCGACTGGGGTAGGCGTTCGAAGGAGAGGGCTTCTGTGACCCAAGTGAACTCATCGTGGTACCGCTGGCACCCGGCACATTGCTGAAGATGCTCGTTCAAGACAGCGAAGTCTTTGGGCGGCAACTCGCCATCCAGAAACTCGTGAATCCTTTGGCGTAATTCTCGACAGGTCATACAGCCCCTCTTCCCCAATAGGGTTTCAAGAACTCCCTCAGTGTCCCTCGACCACGAACAATGCGTGATTTCACGGTTCCCATGTTGGCTCCCATTACGTCAGCGATCTCCTGGTACCTCAATCCATGCATGTCCCGCAAGGTCACGGCGGCTCGCTGGTCAAATGGAAGCTGATCCAAGCCCTCTCGAAGGGCCTTTCTCACTTCCACAGAGAGTAGCCGCCGGTCCGGCCCGGGACCATCCGAAATCGGATCTACACTCTTTTGCTGCTCAAGCGTTGGGTTCAAGTCCAAGGAGATCGTTCGATGTCGAAAGCGCCGTCTCCACCACCGATTGCGATTAGCGACCTGGTTGAGAGCAACGCGATAAAGCCATGTCTTCAAACTGCACTCTCCACGGAATCGGTGAATTTTCCGGTAAAGGGTGAGAAAGACTTCCTGGGTGATGTCCATCGCTTCAGACTTATCTGCCAACATGCTGAAAGAGAGATTGAAGATCAGATCCTTGTACAGCAGAAACACTTCCTCGAAAGCTGCCTCGTCCCTTTCCTTCAAACGCAGGACGAGACCTTCTGCTTCCTCAAATCCTGCCCTTGGATGGATGGAACGAGTCAGTTCAGCCATGAAACAGCCCTGCTTGGTTTCGGTTCTTACCTTTAATTAGATTTCCCGGGAAGGAAAAAGTTCCCAGTCAGTCCTCTAGCCGGTATTATGCATAAGTTTTCTACTGCAGTGCCGCAATCATCCACGCTGGCTACGTTGTGCGACCCGCAAGCGGGTACTCCTTGCACGCCTTGTCATCGCGGCGCCTGCGGCACTTCGTCACGAAAACCTATGAATAATCCCGGCTTAAGAAAAGTGTATCAGAAAGGAAGTAGAGCGGGTGTGAGAAGTGCGGGCAAGCCCGCGGTTCTCACACCAGGTCGTCACGAAGCGGCGGAAGGGCCGGAAAACAGAGCCGTGGGCTTTAGCCCACGGGCCCGCAGGCTAAAGCCTGCGGCTCCGACTGGCGCGCGAGGGGTACCCGCCACGGGTCGGCCCCCCGCAAACGTACTCTTGAGTACGTTGAGGAGGTGAGGGGTACCCGCTTGCGGGTCGTGCAACGCAGTCAGGTCGGATCATTGCGACGCTGTAGTAGAGCGGGTGTGAGAAGTGCGGGCTAAGATTAACTAGCTTCTGGTCATCCTCACTTGTCCTCCCATTTGCAGCCGAATGCGGATGGTCAACCGATTCGGATCGGAGGGCTGAACGACAACTATGCCGGGAGACCAGTTGTTCATTCTAGGGATCACGAGCTTATAACTGCCCGGTGGAACCTTGATGCCGCTGACTCCCGTGCTACTCTGAAAATCGATCCGGGAGGAAGTGAATGACTGACCAGTTTCCTGTTCGGTGAGAGTGATATTCAAGTTGGCCATTCGATAGATGTCAAAATCGTAGTTGTCATCCTTGCTAATCTGGATGACCAGGCTGCGGGGCTCCACCGCCAGGCGCTCGTTTTCCACTCGCTCCGGACGGCGCTCTATTACCCGAGCTAACTGAGCCTCAGGTTCCCCCTCAAGCAACTGTGAATAGGTCTCGTCAGCCTGCAGTTGGGCAATGACTTCATTCACCATTTCCAGCAGACGGGTATCTTTTTTTTGCACAGCAACCGCACAATCCACTGTCCCGACTATTGTCGGGAGGAGTTCCAGGTGAGATACACCGGGCACCGTATCCAGGGAATAAGCGGACATGTACTGATCATCAATCACTCCACTGATCTCGCCCCTCCTGAGGGCTAAAATGGCGTCGTCAAGGGTTTTGAAGGGAACGATAGTACTATCCTGGTACTTCCCCTCCACAAATTGCTCGACGGCAGTTCCCTGCCGAACTCCAATATCCTCCCCGGCCAGGGAATCGGGACTCAGGTCGCTGTAGACAGGGTTGATGCTGAGAACGAGTTCCAAGCTGTGATAAGGTTCGGAGAATAAAACTTTCTCTTTTCGCTCCTCTGTGATTCCAAAGACACCCAGAACCATATCCACCTCTGAACCCTCTAACGCGGTGGCCAGAGTTTCGTGCTGCATGCCGATAAACCGGCCTTCAATCTCGGCCGCATTTTCTCCCCCGTCAACATCTTCTCGTATCCTTTCCACGATCAGCCAACCCAACTCAGCATCCGGTCCCACCCAGTTCTGGCCATCTTGATACAGTAACGGTGCTTCGAAGGGCACTGAGCCAATGGTGACAGTTCGATTATTCGCAATACGATTAAAAGTTGCCGTTGTGGCTTCGCCGCCACAGGCCGAAAGGAACAAAAAAGGAAGTAAAAGAACGAGCAAAAGTGGTTTTCTATTCATTATGGGCTGGACCTCAGAAGCTTGGATTTATATCAAAACACAGCTGTCAAGACAAGATTTCTATCCATTGAGTGAAAAAAGTCCAGCTCAAGTGTAGAAGGGATTCTCGCCGGTGCTGTGGTCGGTCGTGTCGACCACTTCCTCAATTTCAGGGATGAGATCTCTCAGTCTTTGCTCGACACCCTGCTTGAGAGTGACGTCCACCATACCGCAACCGTGGCAACCGCCTCCGAAACTCAAGTAGACCTTGTTGTCCCGAATTCCCACCAACTGAATCTTTCCGCCATGGGCGGCCACAGCCGGATTCAGCTCGGAATCGAGCAATCTCTGTACCTTTTCTGCGACGGGTCCAGTGAGGTCACTTCGAGGACCGTCACCTAACTTGGGGACCTCCGGCTTGTTGGGGTTCTGAAACTTGAAGCCGCTCTTAACGATCTTGTCTTCGTAATCAATGGTCGCCCCTTTCAAGTACTCCGCACTCTTGGGGTCAATGACAATCTGGAACTCTTGGCCTTCCACAATGATATCTTCAGGGGTCCTGTCTTCCTGGCCGATAAGCTTCATGCCGTACGAGAACTCACTGGTACCATTGGTGTTAGCCTCCACCCGCAGGGCGGTTTTATCCTCCTGTTGGGCAAGGGAGGATGAGATCTGCTCTTTGGCTGTATCGGTTAAAGTCAGCATCCTAATTCGGTCTCCTTCTGTTAATGGTGCTTGATCACCTGATTTTACACCAAATTGTTCTTTTAAGTGCGGTTTTTTGGGATGGGATCAATTTTTCCAAAAAAAGTAGACTGGACCACCCCCTGCCCCTCACCAGGGTTGACGATCCCTGGCAACCACAACATACTTGTATCTTCCATGAGTGTATTGTGCTCACTTGAAGTAGATGCTCGCTGATTAATAAGGTATAAAAGAGAAAGGATCTTGACTTATGCCAGCAAGTTTAACCACAAACGCGTTGAAGTGTATGGATACGGCCCTCTGTTTTGGGGCACGAGTTTCTTTCAACTCCATTCAATTCTTCAACAAATATAAACCCAGACCCTCCTTTACCCCGAAATGGTCCGATAAACCTTTGCTGAAATCCTGGGAGAAAACCAAGCCCAAGCTGGGTTGGCCGCGTGAGACGGATTCACTCTGTCCCAAGTGTGTGGTGGAAGCGCGTGAGAGGATTCTGAGCGGAGAAGAAGATTATCGGATCCTCATCGATGAGAAAGTCGGTGAAATCAAGGCCCAGATTGTGGATCGTGATGGAGAGGTGTGGATGATCAAAGAGTGTCCTCAGCACGGAAAGTTTGAAGACTTGATGGCCATCGATACCAAATTCTTGAGCTGGATTGAGGAAAACTTTCCCGGTCGCGATATTCGGACTCACAATGACAAAGATCTGCACGACCACGGGTCCAGTACCATCAAGCATGGACGCGGTTCGGTGCTCACGGTCGATCTGACCAACCGCTGTAATATGATGTGCGATCCCTGCTTCATGGATGCCAACCAGGTGGGTTTTGTCCATGAACTGGAGTGGGGCGAAATCAAAGAGATACTCGACAACTCCATGAAGATCAAACCAAGACGGCAGATGTCGGTGCAGTTCTCAGGTGGTGAGCCTTCCATCTCCCCGCACTTTTTCCGAGCCATCAAGTATGCCCGTAAAATCGGCTACAACAGCGTGCAAGCTGCTACCAACGGAATTGAGTTTGCCAAAAGCAAGACCTTTGCCCGCAAAGCAGCCGAGGCGGGATTGCGTTATGCCTACCTGCAGTTTGATGGGATTGGGAACGATGCCAACAGCCATCGCCACATCGGCAACCTGTTCGATGTCAAGCTGCGTGCCATAAATAACATCCACGAAGCGGGAATCGAGATCATCCTGGTGATCACCCTGGTCAACGACGTGAACAATGATCAGGTGGGACCCATTATCCGCTTCGCGATGGACAACCCCAAGAAGATCGCTTTCATTGCCTTTCAACCGGTGTCCTTTACCGGGCGGGATGAGGAAATCACGGACGAGCGAAGGCTCCGACAGCGTTATACCTTGTCCCACCTGGCCAGGGATGTCAAAACGCAGGTTGGATTGACCGAACCCACCAGAGACTGGTTCCCCCTGTCCCTGATGGGTGCCTTTGCTGATTTTGCGGATCAGGCGCACGGACCGTCAGCCAAGTGGGGCCAGGTGAGCTGTGGCTGCCATCCCAACTGCGGCATCGGTACGGCCATGATGATTGACAAGGAAACCAAAGAAGCAGCCCCTGTACCACAATTCCTCAATATCCCGGGACTGGTCAAGGATATGCAGGGGATCACCGATGCGGGGCGAGAAACCTGGTTTTCCAACCTCATGATGGGATTGGCCTTGCTCAAGAACTACAAACCATTTCAAGCGCCTTCCCAGCTGACCCTGCTGGATCTCCTCAAGAAGTTTGATAAGAGCTTTGGTTTGTCGGGCAAGGACTATGGCACAGCGGCCAAGGATCGTCGTGACGATCGCTGGAACTTTCTCTTTGTCGCCGGTATGTGGTTTCAGGATTTGTTCAATTACGACTTTCGCCGTACCGAGATGTGCATCATTCCCTATGCAACCCAGGAAGGCGAAATTTCCTTCTGCGCCTATAATACGGGCCACGGATGGCGAAACATCATTGAGCACATGCACATGAATGCCACCGTCGCGAACTGGTACAAGGAACAAGGTCGTCACGAGATCTTTGCCGGCGGCAAAGATGTCGACCTCGACACTTACGAGCACGCCCTGAAGATCAATGCGAAGGATGCGAGCCGGATGAAAGATAAGGGCGACCGACCGCAAACCGCGCGAGATGAGAAGATGGCGCGCAGGAAGGCAGCCAAAGAGGAGGCCATGGTTCGTGAGTACTATGAAGAGATGGTCCTTCAGAAGAAGAGCAAGAACGATCTGGTAGACCTGACAGCCCCCTAGGTGGCGGCTGTCCAGGAAGGCCAAGCTCTTCGTTCTCCGCGCCCTTCGATCCTCAACGTAGCTCCGGCTACGCCTGCGGTCGAAGGGCTTGTGCGGCCTCGATCTAGACCTGCCTGAACACCCGCCATCAGAACCAATGACAGAGCTGGCCGAGAAAAAATGTGTGCCCTGCCGGGGAGGGACTCCACCTCTCACCGCTGAGGAAATCAGACCCCTTGCAGAACAGGTCAGTGACTGGGAAGTGCTTGAGAATCATCATATTCAAAAGACCTTCAAATCCAAAGACTTCAAGACCGCTCTCCACTTTCTGAATCAGGTGGGGGAGATTGCCGAAAAGGAGGGGCACCATCCCGACCTCTATCTGGCCTGGGGAAAGGTCGAGGTCAAGATCTGGACCCACAAAATAAACGGCCTCAGTGAAGGTGACTTCATCCTGGCGGCAAAGATCGACCGTGCCTACACCGCTGGAGTCTGATTCCTAGAAGTCAGACGCGTCCACAAGTTCTGGAGTGATCAGCCACACCAGAGACCAGGTCTTATCCTCGTTCCTCTCCAGGCACAGGACACCACTGTTTTGAAATCTGACCGGCTTTTGGTCGGCTCTCCCTGTTAAGAGGATCGAAGCAAGGCTTTCCAGGTGGGGGAGATGTCCAACCAGCATTACATCATGAGACGTTCCGCCCAGCAAGTCGGCCATGAGTTCAGGATCGTCCAGGGGAGCGAGGCCCTTGATCTGTTCGGACCGGCCCCTGACGCCCCGTGCCAGGATGGTTGCCGTTTGCTGGGCTCGAGCTTTGCCGCTGTGCTGGATGAGAGAAACAGAAAGGCCGATGTGGGAGAGAAACTCACTGGTGCGAGTCGATTCAACGATTCCTTCCTTTGTCAGTGATCGTGAGGGATCCTCTGCCTTGGATTGCGACTTTCCATGCTGGACGAGATAGCATCGCATGTTGAACCTCGTTGCATCAGCTTCGGCTCAGGGCTGAATCAGGCTGCCTTTGGAGGCCGCTTTGGATGCAATTTCAGGATGATTCTTTTTAATAAATTCCAGGTAACTTCCTCGTTCAATCAGCCCCTCGAGATGATAGCCGATGTCGTGCTCCACAACCTCCAGGCAGTCCAACAAATCAGTCGTCTTCAGGCTCGGCGACTGACCCTCCTGTCCCGTTCTGATCTTTTCCAGAGAAACTCTTAGATCCCGAGACAAAGCTTGCACGAGTGGATTGGTGGAGTCGTGCTCATAAATCACACCCTTTCGCTCGGTCCGATAGGTCTTCTTCAACAAGCTCACGGCCTCCAGAATATGCTGGTCGGTGAGGGTTCTCAGATCGGCTGCGTAACCGATGATCGTCCTTTCAAGCTCACCAAAAAGAGGGCCAAACTGTTGGCCGGTCTCGTAGAGTTTTCTGCGCCGGAGGGGATCTTCCTCATGGCGGAGTTGCGACGTGTATTTTTTGATCGACTGGTAGCTGTGACCGGTCCTGAGAAAAACGCAATCCGATGGGCAAGGGATTTCGACAACCCGCTTTTCACCGCAACACTGAGCACAGATCGAAGTGTTCTTGGCGGGACAGAATCGCTTCCCCTTCCTCTTTCCGCAAAGAATACACTTCATCGTTCAGGCCTAGCCCGCTAGTATAGTCGAATGCTTTTCAACACGGTTCTACTATATAATCGAAGCTCATGAAAAAGTCGTTTTTTCAGATTCTTTTGTGGTTACTCCTGGTCTTGCCTGCCTTGATGGGTGCTGCCAATCAGTTGACACCTTCCAAGCTGGAAGTTTCCCATCTGGCCCGCTCACTGCAGCCGGGAGAAGTTGTCCTGATCAGGGCTGAAAGCACTGTCCCTTTGGAAAGCATGCAGGGAGAAGCTTTTGAAAAAACCGTCCTCTTCTCTCCCAGCGGGGATGGAAGAAAGTGGCAAGGTCTTATCGGCATTGATCTGGAAACATCCCCTGGTAATTACCCGGTCAGTCTCAAGGGAGCAACCGAGAGCGGTTCTTCAGTCGAAGCCAGATATGAACTCCAGGTTGGGGGGAAAGACTTCCCCACTCGCCGGCTCACTGTAGAGGAGAGATTCGTCAATCCTCCCCAGGAAGAGTCGGAGCGCATCCAGGAGGAGTCCCAGAGAGTCGGGGCGATCTTCGCCACCATCAACCCGCGGAAACTCTGGGAGAGATCCTTTCTGTCACCGGTCCCAGGCGCGGCCACCAGTGGGTTTGGCAAACGCAGTATCCTGAACGGGCAGCCGCGCAGCCCTCACAGCGGAACAGATTTTGATGCCGATGAGGGAACTCCCGTGAGATCCCCCAATAGCGGGAAAGCCGTTCTGGTTTCAAATCTCTACTTCTCTGGTAACACCATTATCGTGGACCACGGACAGGGACTCTATTCCTACTTCGGCCATCTGTCCCGCTTCGCCGTAGCAGAGGGGGATCTGGTCTCACCCGGAGAGCAGATCGGCTACGTGGGAGCTACAGGTCGTGTCACCGGCCCCCACCTTCACTGGAGTGTTCGTCTCAATGGAAGCCGGATTGACCCTCTCTCTTTGATAGCCGTTCTCTCAGACCAGGCCATCGATTAATCTCCATTCCTGAAGTTGACAAGAGTTGTTCTTAATGCTCATAATAGGGAAGAGTACCCCAGCCCCTGGGGGGGTGGGCCGAAAGGGCCGGGAAAACAATGAGTCAGAAAGTCACATCCGATATCTTAAAGCGGTTAAAGAGCGCTGAAGGACACGTTGGAGGCATCGCCCGCATGGTGGAAAGTGACGCCTATTGTATCGATATCGTGAACCAGATAGTGGCAGTACAGCGGGCGCTCGAGAAAGTGAATACCCTGGTACTGGACCGGCATCTGCACACCTGTGCCACTACCGCGATTCGAGGGGACAATCCAGACGAGCGGGAGCGTGTCATTGGAGAAATTCTGGACGTCTTCAAGACCACGGGAAAGCGCTAGGTACACCTTTTGAGAAATAGGGTAATGTTTGCGGATGAGAGGGGGAGGAGAGAGACATGAAGACAAAGACGTTTCGAGTACCGAACATTAGTTGTGGTCACTGTGTCATGACCATTCGGCAAGAATTGAGTGAGCTGGAGGGCGTCACCTCGGTTCAGGCCGACGATCCAACTAAGATGGTCACTCTCGACTGGGACGAGAGTTCCCTGAGTTGGGAGCAGGTGCGTCATTTGTTGCAGGAGATCAATTATCCAGCGGAGGATGAGTGAGCCCCAATGAGGAACAGATCACCCTGGCCATCACCGGGATGACCTGCGCCAACTGTGCCGCTACGATCCAGCGGACGCTGGAAAAGAAGGTCGCCGGTGTGGTGGGAGCGAATGTCAACTTTGCCAGCGAGAAAGCTCAGGTGGTGTACCTCCCGGATCAGGTGAGCCCCCACGACCTGGTGGCAGCCATCGAGCGAGTCGGCTACTCAGCGGCAGAATCTGGGCCTGACCTGCTGGAAGACAGCGAAGGAGCTGCCCGCCAGGCTGAGATTGAGACTCTGGCCCGCAAGTTCTGGATCGGTGTGAGCCTCTCGCTACCCCTGTTTTTACTCAGCATGTCACGCGACTTTGGTCTTCTGGGAGCCTGGTCTTACGCTGCCTGGGTGAATTGGCTGATGCTCGCTTTGGGGACGCCTGTGCAATTTTACGTGGGCTGGGACTACTATGTCGGTGGCTGGAACTCCCTGCGCAACCGCTCGGCCAATATGGACGTGTTGATTGCGATGGGCTCCTCAGCCGCCTACTTCTACAGTATTCCTGTGACTGTGGCACTGACTCTTGGGAGTCCCGCTCTGGGAACGCATGTTTACTATGAGACCGCAGCCGTCATCATCACTCTGATCAAACTGGGAAAGCTTCTGGAGGCTCGAGCCAAAGGTAAAACCAGCGCGGCCATTAAAAAGCTGATGGGTCTGCGCCCAAAGACGGCCCGCGTGGTCAGAGACAATCAGGAAGTGGATATCCCGGTTGCAGAAGTTGCCCTAGGTGACATCGTCGTTGTCCGTCCCGGGGAGAGGATTCCCGTGGACGGTATCGTCACCGAAGGTCGATCAGGAGTAGACGAGAGTATGATGACGGGTGAGAGTCTCCCCGTCACCAAGCAGACAGGTGAAGAGGTGATCGGCGGTTCCATCAACCAGCAGGGGAGACTCCTGTTCGAGGCCCGGCGTGTGGGAGCCGAGACTGCCCTGGCACAGATCATTCGTCTGGTGCAGGAGGCTCAAGGAAGCCGGGCCCCGATTCAGCGCCTGGCCGATCAGGTGGCCGGTGTCTTTGTGCCCATCGTGATTCTTGTGGCCGCGGTCACCTTTCTGGTTTGGTGGGTGATCGCCCAGCAAGGTTTGACCCCGGCCATGATTCGGATGGTGGCAGTGCTGGTCATCGCCTGCCCTTGTGCTCTGGGACTCGCCACACCCACCGCCATTATGGTGGCTACGGGTAGGGGGGCCCAAAATGGCATTCTCTTCAAGAGCAGCCAGGCATTGGAGAATGCCCATTCACTCAAGGTGATTGTGCTGGATAAAACCGGGACCCTCACATTGGGTAAGCCTTCCGTCACCGATATCTGGGTCCCAGAGCAGAACCTGAAAACAGGCCAGGAAGGAGCTGAACTGCTGTCACTGGCTGCATCGGTGGAAAGGGGGAGTGAACATCCCTTGGGGGAAGCGATTGTAGGAGCCGCTCAAGAGCGGGGGCTCCCCTTGAGCCAACCCGATCAATTTGAAGCTCAATCGGGCCAGGGAGTGGTTGCCCGGGTTGAGGGGCGCCGCGTGGCTCTGGGTAACCTCAAGATGATGATGGAGAGCTCAGTTCAACTCAACGGGCTGGAAGCCGAAGCCAAACGCCTGCAATCGGAAGCAAAAACCGTAGTCTGGGTGGCGGTTGACGAGAAGGCTGTGGGCCTTTTGGGCATTGCGGACACCTTGAAGCCAGGCTCCAGGGAGGCTGTTGGGGAGCTTCAACAACTGGGCCTGACGGTGGTCATGATGACGGGCGACAATACGGCCACAGCCCAGGCTATAGCTGGAGAAGTGGGGATCGACCGGGTCCTGGCGGAGGTGCTTCCTGGCGAGAAGGCGGCCCACATTCAGAAGCTGCAAAGCGAGGGAGTGGGATTGGTGGCGATGGTGGGAGATGGAATCAATGACGCCCCCGCTCTGGCTCAGGCGGATGTGGGAATCGCTATAGGAACGGGTACCGACGTGGCCATGGAAACGGCTGATGTGACTCTCATGAGAGGTGACCTTCGCTCCGTTCCGCAATCCATTGCTCTCAGCAAGGCCACCCTGCGGACCATCAAACAGAATCTCTTCTGGGCCTTTTTCTACAACGTGATCCTCATTCCATTGGCGGCCGGGGTTCTCTATCCTTTCGCCATTTTCCCCAGCGCACTTCGATCCTTACATCCCATTCTAGCCGCCTTGGCCATGGCCTTCAGTAGCGTTACTGTGGTAGCCAACAGCCTTCGTCTCAGACAGTCAGACGAGTGAGTCTGATGGTTCTTATCTCACTTCCTGGCATATGAAGTTGCTGGCCACCCAGTTAGCGGCGTCGTTTTCGCCGCCGGAAGGGCCGCTGTAAACGGCTTGTTCCGGATAGGGGCAAAGGGGCCGTTCGTTATCGACCACTCCATCCGTGCTGTGGGTGGCGATGAGGGAGTCCGGTGCATTTCCGTTCTCAACCCAATCCACCAGCGCTGGTAGTTTGTCCCAGGTGTTGGGTCCGGGCCCACCCCGGCAGTGACCCATCCCGGGCACCATGAACAATCTGGCTTGATTTCTGGCCTCCTCTAGATCACCCCCGAAAGTGGCGTCCACCATTGCATTGTAGTAATCCACGCTGGGTTCAGGAGGAGGAGAAAAATCAGCCCAGCCGTGGTAGAGGATGATCTTTCCTTCGTTTTGGATGAGGAATCGGGTCAAGTCCGGATCCGTCGCATCGATGATTGACATCATCAAGTCGCCTCGACCTGCCGTGACATCGTCAACATTAAATTCCCACCAGGCCCATTCCGGTGGTATGGCTCTCTTATCCAGCTGGTAGGAGAGGTCAGTGATATCCGGCGGGGCCACACCTGGATCCTCCTCGTAAAAGATAGCGTTGAAGTGGTTTCTCACATACCCTAAATTGCCTGGGAACAGGGAGTTTCCTTCATGGGGTATGTTGCTATTGGGCCAGGCCCATTCCGAGCCAAAGGCTTTCCCTTTTAAGATGGAAACTCCCTTGCTGTCGTAAGGGCCCGCGTAGAAATCTTTTATATTTTGCAGCTGACCGGTGGTGAAACAATCGTCGGCATTCACATTCCCACTGCACATCATCTCAGCCAGATCCAAGTCTGGGGCGAATTCGCAGGCGAGGGGATTATCAATGATTCCGTCGGTGATCCCATCATTGGCATCGCATTTGGCCAGTACCGCGTCCTCCAGCATCTTCACTTTTTTCAAACTGTCGAAGGAGCCATCTCCGTCGGTGTCAAAGGCCAGGTTATCCGCGAAGTCGTTCTGGAAGACCTTTTGCAGCATCCAGGCATGGCTCACATTCGTTGTCTGATAGTGAATCACGGGAGCACCAGCCACAATCCCGTCAAAGTCGTAGGGATAGCGTTGTGCTTCCATCAGACCTTCCCTGCCACCTGTCGAGCAACCCTCGAAATAGGAATATTCGGGAGCCTGATCGTAATACTGCCGGATCATCGTCTTGGCCGCGTTGGCGGTGAGATGCACGGCCCGGTAGCCAAAGTCGATCTCCGCCTGCCGGTTGTCATAGCCAAAGGCTGAGCCTGGTTCCGCTCCACTGTCGTGCCCCATGTTGCTGTTGGCAACCGCGTATCCTTCGGCCACCCGGTGATTCGCGAAATCCAGGTCCCCGTCCTTGCCGCCATCTCCCCACTTGAGGAATCGGCCGTTCCAGTTTTCCGGCAAGGGAAGCTGGACATGATAGCTTATGGCCGGTGCGATCACTCCTTTGACGTAGCAATATTGGGGCGTCTCATCGGCGGCCGGGACCAACCGGGCTGAGGTAATGGTGAGATTGCGGACACCGGTGAGTGCCAGACAGGCCAACTCTTCTTCCGAGAAGGCCTGATCCCCCATGACTCCGCTGCAAGCAGCCAGAGGCAGTGCTGAGAATGCAAGGAACAAGGTTATTGAGAACCGTATCGGGTTCATCATCAATCCTCCTGTTTTTTTGAGCAATTGTGCTTGTTATCCATCTGCCCACGAGCAGGCGGTCCCCAGAGCATATACGACTAGCCCGCATCATGCATAGATTTTCTACTACAGCGTCGCAATCATCCGCGCTGACTGCGTTGTGTTTCCTTGCGCTCCTCGGCGTACTGCAAGAGTACGCCTGCGGGGCGCTTCGTCACACGCCTTGTCATCGCGGCACCTGCGCCACTTCGCTACGAAAACCTATGCATAATGCGGGCTTAGAGTGTCAGATAAGGTAGAGGCTGGCATCCAGTATCATCAGACGGCCATCTGAGGTGGGGACCAGGGGATTGATATCAATTCCCCCCAGGAGACCCTGAGCCGCCATGGCGATTCCTGAAAGTGTCAAAAGAAGTGACTGGATTTCCTCTGGTCTGACTGGTGGCATATTTCGGGCTCCCTGCAAGAGAGAGGCACCGCGCAGCTGAGTCACCATCTCCAGGGTGTCTTCCGGTGTGAGCGGCGCCGGACACATGGAAGCTTCATCAAAGACCTCGACCCAAATACCGCCCAGACCAAAAAGAATAAGTGGACCAAAGGTCGGGTCCACGTGCATTCCGGCAACAAGCTCCAGCGGTGTCGGAACCATTTGGGAGACTAGCATTCCAACGATGTCAGCTGTGGGCTTGGTGTCTTGTGCCCGCTCCAAAATCTCCTGGTAAGCTGTCTCTACGGCCTGTCGGTCATTCAGATTCAGGCGAATCCCACCCACCTCGGTCTTATGGGCAATCTGCGGGGATTGAATCTTGAGTGCAACCGGGTATCCAAGAGTCTCTGCATGCTCAATCGCTTTGCTCACTGAGCTGGCCAGCAGCTCTTCAACCACCAGTAGACCACACTGCTTGAGGAAGCATTTGGCATCGAACTCCGTTGGTGCTCTTCCGAGTCCCGCCAATGCATCCTTGAAAGGGGTAGCAGAAGCCACCGGTTCTTTGGCGGCTCTGGAACGTGCCTTGTGCCGTTTCCGCGCTTCGGTGAAATGCCACAGCGCGGCCATGGAAGCCACTGCCTTACCTGGAGAGTGGAAGGCCGGTATATTGCCCGACCTCAGGAGTTGGTAGGAGGGTGTGGCACTTGAGCCAGCCAGGATTACCCCGAAGACCGGTTTTTGGGAGGTGTCAGCGTGATCAAGCAAGGCCTGCATGCGTGCCTTCCCCGGCTCACCGCTGCCAGCCGTGATCACCAGTAAGCCGCCCACTGCCGGGTCCTCGAAGAAGGCCTCGGCCATGTTTCCCACCGAGGCCGGGTTTTCGGCAATCACCGAGGTCACATCGAATGGATTTGTGACTTGACTACTGGCGAACTTGGGAACGAACTCTTTCAGTCGCTGTCCTGTCTCCTCGCCGATGGTGGCTACCGTGAGACCCAGCTCATCGGCCTTGTCAGCTGCCATGGCACCCGCCCCACCTGATTCGGTAATCACCCCCAGACCCGGAACCGTGGGAAAACGTCCGCCGGCACAAGCCCCAGCCAGCGCGAACAAATCGTCGATCTCCTCGGCTTCTATGACTCCCCGCTGGTGAAGGACCGCTTGCAGCACCGGGTAGGAGCCTGCCAGGGCTCCCGTGTGAGAACGGGCAGCGGCTTTGCCCACTTCCGAGCGGCCAACCTTGTAGACAATCAAGGGCTTTCCCAGTTCCAGCAGGCGATCGCACAGGGAGAGGAAACGGGGACCGTCGCGAATGGCTTCCACGATGGCCACCACCACGTCCGTGCCTGGATTTTCTGCGAGATACTCAACGGTCTCGCTTAGCTCGAGATCCGCTTCGTTTCCGGTAGCCACGGCGTAGCTGATGTTGACGCCGGCATCAAAGGCCCGGTTGGCCAGTCCCACCAGAACTCCTCCGCTCTGCGAGACCAGGCCCACGCGGCCACCTGGAAAGTGTTTCATGTCGACGACTGAACCAAAGGTCAAGGGAATCCGATCCACAAAATTCAGGACACCCAAGCTGTTTGGTCCACAAATCACCATTCCGCTTTCCCGGGCCAGCTCCCCCATCCTGGCTTGAGCTTGAGCCCCCTCCGGGTCCCTCTCGGCAAACCCTGCACTGATCACAATGGCCGCTCGAACCTGGCGGCTGGCACAACTTTCCAGAGTCGCCATGACGTGCTTGGCCGGTAACACCAGCAAAGCGAGTTCGGGCACCTCAGGCAGCTCTTCCAGATTGGGGTAACAAGGGATACCGGCAATTTCACTGCTGTGGGGATTAATCGGATAGATGGCTCCCCCATACTCCATTTCCTGGAGGTTGTTCAGGGGCCGGGCTGCCACGGAATTGAGGCGACTCGAGGCGCCCACAATGGCTACGCTGGTTGGCGCCAGCAGTGGTCGGAGATCACGCATTAGCCCTTGGAGCGTTTCAAAGGACTGAGTCCGGGTCTGTAAGTCTTGTCGTCGATAAACTGTTCGATGCCCTTGTCCCGTGCCTTCTCAGGATCCCGAAACTGAAGCTGATCGTTTTTGGCAGCCAGGTAGTCGTAAGCCTGCTCAAAGTCCATGTCTCGGGACATCTTGAAGGCATCTTTGGCATAGCGCAGCGTGTGAGGATTCATCTTCTTGAGATCCTGGGCCAGGGCCATGACCCGAGAGCGCAGCTCAGATCGCGGCACGGATTCATTCACCAGCCGCAGCTCGGCCGCTTTTTTCCCATCAAAGGTCTTGCCCGTAATGATGTAATAGAGGGCATCCCGGTAGCTCATCACCATGGCCACATCACGGGTGACGAATCCTCCCGGCAGGATTCCCCAATTGACTTCGGACAGGCCGAAGACCGCTTCATCGGCGGCGATGGCCAGGTCACATGAAATCAAGGGAGTGAATGCTCCTCCAAAGCACCATCCATTCACTGCCGCTATGGTGGGCTTGGGACACATGCGAAGCCTGAAATATTGCCAATTGCGCATGGCCCACCGAACTTTGATCTGTTCGGCGGGGTCGTTATCAAGGTCTCGGAAGTACTCCTTGAGGTCCATGCCGGCACAAAACGCCTCACCTTCTCCCGTGAGGACCAGCACCTGAATCTCAGGGTCCAGGGACAGCTCGTTGAGCACCTCCTCCATCTCATAATGCATCTGAGGATTCATGGCATTGCGCTTCTCCGGTCGGTTGAGGATCATCCAGGCCACTCCCTCCTCACGCTCAACCTTCACGGTTTGATACTCTCGAGCTGTCATTGGATTTTCCCTCCCCAGAGCCGGCAAATGCGGTGGGATCAGTCTCCGATATCTATCCCGATGTGTTTCAGTTGGGTAAACTCGTTCAGTCCTTCTTCCCCATATTGGATGCCGATGCCGCTTTCTTTTTGTCCCCCCATCTCCGCCTGGTAGGGGAGCCTGCCGTAGGTGTTGACCCAAACCGTTCCCGCCCTGAGCGTTCGAGCCAATCGCAAGGCCTTGTTGATGTCCTGGGTCCAAACGGCTGCGGCCAGGCCAAACTGTGAGTTGTTGGCAATTTCTGCAGCTTCCTCTACATCGTCAAAGCGAAAGACCGACAGAACCGGCCCAAAGACCTCCTCCTGACTCAGTCTGGATTCGACAGGGACATCGTCAAAGACCGTGGGAGCAACAAAGAAACCTTTGGCCAGGTCACCGCTGTCGGCCCTGAAGCCCCCCGTCACCAGTTTGGCATCCTGGTTGCCGATGTCGATGTAGTCCATGATGATGTCCACCTGGTCCTGGGAGATGACCGGTCCAATATCCACTCCCTGGTTAGCCCCATATCCCAGCTTCATACTTTCAGCCTGTTCTTTGAGGGCTTCAACGAACCTGTCATGAATGGCATTGTCCAGCAAGATCCGGGTGCCGGCATAGCAAACCTGGCAGCCGAAGGACATCCAGGCACCTTTCAAGGCATACCGGATTGCTTTATCGAAGTTGGCATCGTCTAGTACAATATTGGGAGACTTTCCTCCTAATTCCAGAGAGACCTTCTTCAGGGTTTCGGAGGCCGCTTGCATCACCCGCTTTCCTGTCTCGGAGGATCCCGTGAGAGCGATCATATCCACGTCTCGGCTTCTGGCGAGTTCGGCTCCCACGATGGATCCGGTGCCTGAGACGAAACTCAAGATCCCATCAGGAACCTCCTCTATCTCCGAGAAGATTTTGATCATGGCGTAGTTGATACCTGGAGTATAGCTGGCGGGTTTCGCGATCACCGCATTGCCGGCTGCCAGGGCCGGGGAAACGGCCCTGAGCATCAACACAGCAGGAAAGTTCCAGGGAACAATGGCTCCAACAACCCCCATCGGTTCTCTCATAACAAAGCTGTAATAATTGGGTGAGGAAATAGAAGTTTTTCCGAAGACATTTTGGGCCAGGCCAGCATAATACTCGAGGATTCCTATGCCTCTCTCCAATTCCCCCTTTGCGTCTGCCAGGGTCTTGCCATTCTCATCAGTCAACAGCCGGGCAAGCTCATCCATTCGGTTTCTCATCTCCTGAGCCCAGCGATATAAGACTCTTGCTCTCATGTTAGAGTCTTCGGACCAAGTCGAACTTTCGAAGGCCCTGCGGGCTGTACTGATGGCCTCCTTGACCTCATCCAGGCTGGCGTTGGGAGCGGTGCAGACCAGGTCTCCCGTGGCAGGATTGGTAGACTCTATGGTTTCGCCGTTGGAGGATGGTATCCACTTACCCCCAATATAATTCTGGCAGTTCAACATGGGCGTCATCTTGCATGCCGACTCACAGAAAGTCAAGAAAGAGCCACCATAACGGGCGCTTGGGAATATGCGCTTGACGGAGTCCCGGAGCTGTGAATAATTGGTATGCTTCTTTGAAGGAGTCAATTCGTGGATCTCCACTTCAGTGAAGAGCAGCGGCAGTTTCGGGCCCAGTTGCGCGATTGGCTCCAGGACAATCTGGAACGTCCCTGGATAGAAGAGCTTCGTGATCCGAACAATGACGAAAAGAAGCTTTTCGATATTCGCCGCAGCTGGCAGGGCAAGCTCAATGAGGCCGGCTACCTGGGTATCCACTGGCCCAAGCAATGGGGGGGCCGGGGTCTCACGGTGGTCGAGCAGGCCATCTTCGCCGCCGAGACCATCCACGCGCCTCCCATCGCTTCCCGTGTCGGGATCAATCTGCTGGGCCCGGCCCTTATTCACCATGGGAGCGAAGAGCAACGCCGTCGCTTTGTTCCCAAAATGCTTTCCGGCGAGGAGGTCTGGTGCCAGGGTTTCAGCGAACCTGAGGCCGGAAGCGATCTGGCCGCGCTGCGGACGCGGGCCGTCCCTGATGGCGAGGACTTTCGCCTGGAAGGGCAGAAAGTGTGGACCACCTTTGCTCCCTGGTCGGATTGGATCTTCGTTCTGGCTCGTACCGATCAGGAGGACCGCTACGGCGGCATCACCTTCTTTCTCGTTTCTCTCCACCAGGAAGGCATCGAAGTGCGTCCCATTCGGCAGATGACGGGAGAGTCGGAGTTCGGTGAAGTGTTCTTTGACGGCGCCCTGGCCAAGCGCGAGCACATTATTGGGGCCATAGGAGAGGGGTGGCCTATCGCTATGACGGTGTTGGCTTACGAACGGGGGTCCATGTCCTTGGCTCACCCGGCCAGGTTCGACCACTACCTCAAGGACCTGGTAAACGGAGTCCGCCAGAACGGGACTATCCAGCGGGCCGATGTTCGGGAGAAGATCGCCAGACTTCTGGTCGAAAATGAGGTCATGCGCGCCAACGGTTTTCGCACCCTGGCCAGCCTGGCCTCGGGCCAGGCACCGGGGCCGGAAGCCTCCCTGGAGAAAGTTTTCTGGTCGGAGTACTCCAGGCGTCTGGCCGATACTGCTCTCGACTTGCTGGGATTTCAGGCCCATCTTCTGGTGGGTTCACCTGATGCGCGTGCGGAGATGGACTGGGCCCATGAGGCCCTCTATTGCCGAGCTGTGACCATCTATGCGGGCTCCTCCGAGATCCAGCGAAACATCATTTCCAAGCGTATATTGAAACTCCCCAAGTCTTGAGGCCTATGCGGTTTGAGTTAAACGACGCCAATGCACTCTTGAAGAGTTCCATTCGGGACTTTGTGGGAAAAGAAAGTCCGCTGACCAAGGCACGTCCTGTGATGGAGGACACCCAGGAGGGATTTTCGAGGGCGCTTTACGTCCAGCTCGCGGAACTTGGTTACCTGGGACTCACCCTTCCCGAGAGTGAGGGAGGATCGGCGGCCGGTGCCATAGGCTTGGCCGTGGTTCTGCACGAGATGGGGCGCGTCGCCTTCCCGGGTCCCTTCCTGGATCTGGTGCTGGTGGAGGCCGCCCTCCACCGTGTTGGCGGCCAGGAGGCTTCCCAATTACTTCAGGAGATGGTGACTGGAGGGAAGATTGTGCTGCTGGCTCGACCCGAAGCCGTGGATGGTGGAGAGGTGACCTCGCCCCAGACGCGTTTTGCCCAGGGAAACGTTCGAGGGACGAAGCGCCCTGTCCCCTTCGGAGCCAGTGCTGATGTACTGCTGGTGACCACTGCCGAAGGTCTTGCTCTGGCCCCTCGTCCCCCAGAAGGTTGGAAGGCAACCTCACTGCCCGTCTTCGACCATGCCCAGCGCTTCGTGGAAATTTCCCTGGACTCTGGCGGGACGCTCCTGGCCGATAAGCAAAGGGCGGACACGCTCCTGGAGGAGGTCGATCTCCTGGGAGCGCTGGGAGCGTCAGCCCTGTTGCTGGGTTTGATGGAGCGTTCCCTGGAACTGGCCCTGGATTACATCAAGGAGCGCAAGGCCTTCGGTCGAACGATTGGAAGCTTTCAGGTGCTTCAGCACCGGGCGGCTGATATGTGGATTCGCACGGAAAGCTCTCGCTCGGCAGTGTACCGAGCAGCGTGGGCCCTGGAGAACAAGCAGGATGAAGCTCCCTTGTTGGTGGCCTCTGCCAAGGCCTACTGTGGAGACGCTGCTCGCTTTGTTTGCGGTGAGACCATCCAGCTATTCGGGGGTGTCGGCTACACCTGGGAGTATGACCCACACATTTATTTCAAGCGGGTCAAGACTCTGGAGCAGCTCTACGGCTCGACTGTCAGCCAGCTCGAAGCCGCCATCAAAGCCAAAGGGCTATAGAAAGGACTCGTCCAGGAATTGGCTGGCTTCAATCTTCTCGCCAGGAGCGGACTTGCTGTCAAAGGTTCGCTGGATCCCTTCCAGGCCGAATTCCCCGTCAAACTTAAAGACGGGCATCATCACATCGTAGACCTTCTCGGCCAGTGCAGGCTCCAGTTTCATATATTCGGTGGCCACCTTGATGGCTTCATCCCGGTTTTCTTTTAGCCCGCGGATGGCCCTTCCCAGGCCGTTCACCAGGCCCTGCAGAGCTTGGCGTTTGGAGGAAATGGCGCGGATGGTCGTGATAGGACCCTCTCCCCCCCAGGGAAGGAGAAAATCACCCTGATATTGCAGGATCCTGTACCCTCGGGCTTCCGCCTGTTGAGCCCAGGGAGCATTGAGAGCGACCCCCACGAAGGTGCCATTGAGCAACTGGGTGAGACGAGTGTCAGGGCCGCTCATGTTCATGAAGTTAGTGTCCTTCCGTGGATCTGTCAGCCCCCCCCTCCTTAATCCCTCTAAAAACAGGGTCTCCGTGATGCTTCCAGGGCCAGCTGTGGCGACCGGTGCCCCCCGCAGATCGTCAAAACTATTGATGTGAGGTGCCACCACCAGGTAGAGAGGAAATTCTGTCAGGAACTCGCTAATGTATCTCAGGTCGGTGGCTCCCTGGGCGACTGCGCTGGCCATCCCATCAAATCCAACCCAGGCCACGTCAATATCGCCGCTCAGCACCGTGGCGATGATCTGAGGAACTCCTCGGATTCTATTCATCTCCACAGACAGACCTTCCTCCTCGAAGATCCCTTTTTCCTGGCCGTACATGAAAGGCCAGATGGTCGCCGATATTCCTGGATAAGCGATCCGAATGGTTGGCATCTGTTGCGAGTTCTCCAGCCCGGTCTCCTGGCCGACTTCCTGTTGTCCACACCCAGATGCCAGAAGCAGGACAGCAAGCAGAAGGGTCCTTGCCCAACCTGTTCGTTTGCTCAAGCCAGTGGAGGATTGAGGATAGAGCCTTTCTTTCCTTCTCACATCTTGCCTCTTTTTTCCGATTATATCTTGGAGTACAATCCTGGCCTAATCCGGTTCATTCAGTGAGTAGTGATAACGGGCCTGGGAGGCCAGATTGTTTATGACGCCGAGAAGCTCGCCACTAACTAAAGCTCTGCTTTTGATCACGCTTGCGCTGACGGCCTGTTCAAGCGAGCGTGCAGCCACCGACAGCACCATTAGATGGAGAGCGCAAGCCGGAATTTCACCCAACAGTTGGTCCTATCAGGACCAGTTTGCCAAGTTCGTCGAACTGGTGAACGAGCGGAGCAATGGACGGCTGGAAATAGAAATCTTTGCACCCGGCGCCATCGTCGATGCCTACGAGCAGTTCAATGCAGTGCAGAGGAAGGCAATCGAAGTGGGAATGGGCGTGGGGGGCTACAACGTCCGGCAGGTTCCGGAGGCCTACATCGAGCAGGGACTCTTCGGTGTCTTTTCCACCCTCGAGGACTTTGTTGACTTCTATATCTATTATCAGGACGGGGCTGTGTACGAGATCCTGGACGCCGCCTACAGAGAGAAAGGCTGTCATCTTCTCAAGTCGCTGGGACCCTCTCCCCTGGCCCTCATCTCCAGAGATCCCATCTACACCGTGGAGGAGATCAAGGGGCTGAAAATAAGAGGGAGCGGCGCTGCTCCCGATTTGATAAAAAATCTGGGCGCGACTCCCGTGACCCTGGCGCCGGCAGAGATGTTCCTGGCCTTGCAAACAGGAACCGTGGATGCATTGATCATCCCCAACTATACGATCGGCACCATCAACCTCTGGGACGCTGCCAAAGGGCTGCTGGGTCCACCCTTTGGTCAGGTGGCGGGAGACATGTACGTCAATCTCGAGGCCTATAACAGCCTCTCTGATGACTTGCAGAAGATCGTAGACGATGCGGCCGAAGAGGCCATGCTCTATTACATCGAAACCA
Organism: Acidobacteriota bacterium; assembly: GCA_963663035.1. Classification (GTDB taxonomy): domain Bacteria; phylum Acidobacteriota; class UBA6911; order RPQK01; family JADFOI01; genus JADFOI01. Next base: position 2,908,098 of record OY760074.1, on the reverse strand, counting down.
TCCCCGGCAAGATAGATGGCATCTTGGAACTTGCTGAGAAAGAACATGGAGTGACCATTGTCACTTTACCTGATGAGGAATACCGCAAAATCCTGGCAGCGGCGGCGCCCATTTTGGACACGGCAGCAGCCAGAAGCCCACGATCTGAAGAGATTATTCGGTTGATGAGAGAGTATCTGGCGGAGAAGGGAACAACAGGGACAGACGACTAGTCATCGCCCAGGCGAACCTGTTCCATTCTCCCAGTGGAGGGCAGTTATTCGTAGTCTTTCTCCTCCTTTTTTCCCATACCTCAGGCGCGTTCTGGAAGCCATAGAAGCTGCCAGTGATTGGACCGGGAAACTCAGTGCTTTTCTCATTCCGGCCATGATGTTCATCATGACCTATGAGGTGATAGCACGATATTTCCTGAAGACACCCACGACTTGGGCCATGGAGAGCACCCAATACCTCTTCCTGGCCAGTACGGCTCTGGGAGGGGCCTATCTGCTGCTCCATGGCGGACATGTCAATGTACCGATCCTGCATGATCGCCTGGGCACCAGAACCAAGGCCATTGTGGGGGTCGCTTCCTCACTATTCTTTTTCCTCTTCCTTGTCGCTCTGCTGCGAGCCACCTGGATGACAACAGTCGAAGCCGTTGTCAACTTGGAGCACTCACCCACCTACTGGGGCCCCCCCATTTATCCCGTTTATATCGTGATGACTGCAGGTATCCTGCTCACCCTTTTGCAGGGTGCAGCCAATCTGATCCGGAACTGCATGACAGCAATCACGGGGAAGGTGGAAATGTCGGAACGAATGGCCAGGACTCAGCAGGATGAGCCTGAATGAGTATCGGATTAGTCACCGCGATTCTGTTTGTTTTTCTGGCCTTGCTGCTCCTGTCCGGCCTGCCCCTTGCCTTTGGGTTGGGCGCCACCGCGGTGGTCCTGGCCCTGTGGAGGATGGGTCCTGAAGCTCTTTTCCTCCTGACCACGACAGCCTTTTCCTCCTGGACGCTCTACACACTGGTAGCCTTGCCGCTGTTTGTCCTGATGGCCAACTTTCTTGCACGCTCGGGTATCGCCGATGACCTGTATGAAATGATGTACCACTGGATGGGCTCCTTGAGAGGGGGGTTGGCCATGGGTACGGTGATCATCTGTGCTCTTTTTGCCGCCATGTCGGGAGTGAGTGCGGCCGGTACGGTCACCATGGGCCTGGTGGCCTTGCCCTCCATGCTCAGGAGAAACTATCACAAGGACATCGCCCTGGGTGCGATCTCCGCCGGAGGTTCCCTGGGGATTCTGATTCCCCCCAGCATCATCATGATCGTGTTCGCCAGTGTGTCAGGGGCATCGGTGGGGAGACTGTTCATGGGAGGGGTGCTTCCCGGTCTCCTGATCGCCGCTCTCTTTGTCCTATACATAGGTGTCAGGACTCTTTTCCAGCCTCATCTTGGCCCTTCCATTCCTGAAGAGGAGAAGATCTCCTGGGGCCAGAAGTTCAAGCTCATCAGGGCGGTGATGTTTCCGGTGGCGCTGGTCGTGCTGGTGCTGGGTACCATCTATACGGGAGTCGCCACCCCCACCGAGGCCTCGGCAATCGGAGCCTTTGGAGCTCTGCTGTGTGCAATCCTCAAGAGGCGGTTTTCCTGGGCAATGTTTCAGGAAGCCACCCTCGACGCTTTCACACTCTCTGTCATGGTGGGTTGGATCGTGTTGGGAGCCAAGGCCTTCTCACACATTTACGCCGCAACGGGAGCCGGTAACTTCATTCTGGGGATGGTCTCGGGCGTTGCAGTGAACCCATGGCTGATTCTCCTGGCAATGCAGCTTGTCCTCCTGATCCTGGGAATGTTTATCGACCCCATCGGGATTATGATGATCACTCTTCCGGTCTTTTTACCACTGAGCGAAGAATTGGGATTCGATTTGATCTGGTTTGGTGTCCTCTTCACGATCAATATGGAGCTGGCCTTTATTACCCCTCCCTTTGGATTGAACCTCTTCTACATGAAGGGCGTGGTTCCCAAAGGGATCACCATGGGGGACATTTACCGATCCATCTTGCCCTTTATCGTGTTGGAGCTCCTGGGGCTGATTCTGGTCATGCTCTGGCCCCAGCTGGTTCTCTGGCTGCCGGAGGCCATGATCCGCTAAGAGAAGGGCGGGCTAATCACTCGAAGCAGCGGATTCTTTCTGGCCGCGGGCTGCCGAACGCACATCGCTTTCGATTAACTCCCAGATCTGATCGATATAGTCGAGGAACTCTGGAGTGCGCTTGAGGGAGAGTTGGCGGGGTCGCTTGAAGGGGATCGGAATACAGGCCTTTACCCGACCGGGGCGAGAACCGAAAACGATGACTTGATCGGAGAGAAAAACTGATTCATCAATCTGATGGGTGATGAAAAGCACTGTCTTACTCGTCCTTTGCCAGATGCTTAACAGTTCGGTTTGCATGATTTCCCGTGTTTGAGCGTCCAAGGCCGCAAAGGGCTCATCCATGAGCAAAAGATCAGGATCGATCAAGAGAGCCCGGGCCAGGTTGACGCGCTGCTGCATGCCGCCCGAAAGCTCATGCGGATAATGATGCTCAAACCCGGTCAAGCCCACCAGCTCGAGCAGCTCGCTGGCTCGCGGCATGGCCGCCGTGACGTCCTTGCCCTGACATTCCAGGCCGTAGAGGACATTGCCCAGGACCGGTCGCCAGGGGAGAAGCGACGCTTGCTGAAAGACCACCGCTCGATCTGAGCCCGGCCCCTTGACCGGACGCCCATCCAGGGACAGCTCACCTTCTGATGGCATGATGATTCCGGCAACCACGTTGAGGAAGGTCGTCTTGCCGCAACCACTCGGTCCAACGATGGTCACAAACTCGTTTTCGTTTACCGAGAGATCGATGTGGGAGAGAGCCCGTATGGATTGACCCAGCCGGGCCTGGAAATAGTCAACGCAAATTCCTCTCGCTTTCAGCTTGGGTGTGGCTGCCATAGCAGTGTCTCGTGGCGGTTCAATATAGTCGATTTTCGGCAGTGATGCTAACCAGTCTTTCAGTCAAGAGCGTTTGTTGACCCGTTGCAAGTTGGGGGAATATAATTCCCCCAACAGACCGGGGAAGAACGTGTCGCCTAAAGTAACATAAGGAGAACACAATGAGAGAACTAGTCGCCCAGTATCTGTCGAAATCTATTTCTCGGCGGGGCTTTGTGACCCGGCTAGTGAAAACGGGAGTCTCGCTGGCGGCAGCCCAGTCGGTCCTCCAGTCCCTGACCCCGCTGGTTCACGGACAGGAGGGAGAACGCCGAGATTCCCCGGATGGGGTGAGAGTCTTTGAGGGGACGGGAGGGGAGGCCTTTGCCGAGCAGCTGATTGCCTCGGGAGTCAAATACATCTTTGGGAACTCGGCCAGCAGCGACGCCTTTTTTTACGAAGCCCTGGTGGACCGGCCGCAACTCAAATACATCCTCACGCCTCACGAAGGTCCCGGAGCTGCTATGGCCATGGGCTACATTCAGGCCTCAGGAGAACCTGCCATCGTGATGCAGGCGGCCATCGTGGGTCTGGTGAATGCCATGGGACAGATGTACTGCGCCTGGAAGGAACAGACGCCCCTGGTGTACTACAGCTATCGCAATGAACCGAGCCGGGCTGCCGGACGGGACAATTTCGAAGAAGTGATCTATCAGGAGGAGATTGTGGGGCCAATCACCAAGTGGCACTGGCTGGCGCGGCGTGCGGAGATGATTCCGGAGACGATACGTCGTGCTTTTAAAGTGGCCTGGACTCCCCCTTATGGTCCTACCTATGCGACCTGGCACACGGACTACACTCAGGAAAAGGTGCGCTCGGAGATTATCGCCCAAGAGAAGGTGGACCCGCGCATGCGAGTCAGACCCAATCCGAAAGAGGTGGAGCGGGCCGCCCGGCTCCTGGTGGAAGCCAGACGACCGCTCTTGATCGTCGGTGATGAACTGTACAAGACCAACTCGGTGGACAAGGCGGTCCAGCTGGCTGAACTGCTGGGCATGCCGGTGACTCAGAACAGGCAGGTTTTTGCCAACTTTCCCGAGGCCCATCCCCTGTGGGTGGGGGGACGTGCCCTGGGAACGCAGAACCCGGATGTGGTCATCAATGTGGGAAACAAGCTTCAGCACACTGGCACCACGCCGCTGGTGCCGCGTCACATCAAGTTCATTGACATGCGGCTCGACAGTGCCAGCATGGGCAATGTCATTACCGTAGAGGTTCCCCTGGTGGCCGATGTGGCCTATGGTCAGGACGACCTGATCACTGCCATCAAGAGCATCATGACCCCCACCATCAAGAGGAAGGCCCAGGAGCGAAGTGAGAAGGTGAGGGCCTTTAGCGAAAGGGCCAGGAAGTTGAGCTCCCTGATGACCAAGAACCCGGACTGGGATGGAAGCCCGATCCTGTCGGATCGCCTCACCTATGAGATCGCCCAATTCGCGGACGAAGATGCCATCATTGTGGATGAGTCGGGCGGAACGGGAGGGAAGCAGTTCTTCGGCTTCAACCCGATGGGCGGCCGGGAGCACATCGCCTATTACGCTGGCCACCTGGGAGGAGCCACCGGAAAAGCGGCTGGAGTCAAGCTGGCCAAGCCCAACCAGCAGGTCATTGCTCTGTCTGGGGACGGAGCCTTTATTTTTGGACCGACTGGACTCTGGAATATGGCTCGATTGGAACTGCCGGTGATCACGGTGATCTACAATAACCATGCCTATGGCGGACCCCACAACCGAGTCATCTCAGCTCTTCCGCCCAACAGTCGGATGGTGCAGACGGGTCAGTTCGTTTGCGATTATCTGGGCAAGCCCGACATGAATATGGCCTATATCGCCAAGGGCTTCGGAGTGGAAGGCGAGGTGGCCGAGTCCCCCGCTCAACTGAAGCAGGCATTGGCGAGGGCCAAGCGGGCCACCCTGGAGGGTAAACCCTACTTGATCGATGCCCAGGTGAGACGGACCGGAGTCGCCTGGGCCGAGACACCGTGGACGCCAACGATTGATAAGTCGCCGGCATAGCCTAGCCGGGTCTCTACCTTATCCCGGCTACCTAGCCTTGCTGGCTGGGTGCACGCCAGCGATCGAATCGCGACTCCAATCGCTCCAGGGCGGCGCTGCCCAGTAGACCGAAAAAAGCCACAATCACGATGGCTGCGAATGCCTGGGAGGTCTGGAAGGTTTCCCCAGCGAAGCTGATGAGATTGCCAAGGCCTCTCGTCGAGACGTAAAACTCGGCCACGATAACACTCAAGATCGCCCGCCCGAATCCCAGTCGAAGACCAGCCACTACGAAAGGTACGCTGCCCGGGAGAATGATGGTGCGAAAGAGATGAAGATCCGAGGCCCCAAAGGTCTGTGCCACCCGGAGGAGAGACTGATCGGCGCTGCGCACGCCGGCCATGGTGCTCATGACAATCGGGAAGATAGCCCCCAGAAAAACCATCAAAACCTTCGACCATATTCCAATTCCTACCCAGATGATCAAAAGAGGTAATAAGGCGATCCGCGGGGTCGCGTAAAGACCCGACAAAAATGGGTTAACGGCATAAAAGGTTCTTCGATTCCAACCCACCCATAGTCCGAAAGGAATCCCCACGATCACCGAGATGGAGAAACCAACCAGGAATTCCGTACCGCTCACATAGATATCTTCCCAGAGGCGGGTCTGGGAGAGTTCCAGTATCGAGGAAAGAATCTGAGTGGGTGCGGCCAGAAAGAGTGGATTGACAAAGCCGAGCCTCACGATCGACTCCCAAGCAACCAGGAAAGACATCACCGAGCAGAAGCCTATGACGAAACCCTCATAGCTGCGATAGAGGTGCGCCAAGGTGGTTCGCTGTGACGATGTCGGCTTAACCTGTGCCACTTCTGTTCCAATCTCTTCCGCTTGGAAGGGTATAACCGGGAATATGCATACTCCCGGTTGACAGGCTAACTGAAGTCCGACCGAACTTCCAGGTTCTAGCTGACACTTTTGGTGAAGAGAAGCTGGGGGAGGTGATGGTGAGCCCGGATTTCTCCAGGCTCACCATCGGGGGAGTGGAGGAGTGTCGAATGAGGGAGGGGATAATCCTCATTCACCTATTAGGACGAATCAAAATCGGAGAAGTTTCATTAAAAATGGACCGGCTGTTTGAAACCCGACTCAGAGGTAGGGAGAGAAATGTGGGAGGAAATGTGGGGACAGACTACCCGTTCACCTCATTTTGAAATGAGGTGAACGGGTAGTCTGTCCCCACATTTCCTCAGGTGCCGAATCCGAATAAAGCCTTGCATTGTGGGCAGGACCGTAGCACTCTTGGAGGCAGGATGGAATACGGTGTTAATCTGCCCCTCATTGATTTCTCCGGCAAGGGCTTTTCACTGGCCGACCTCGGGACCTACACCAAGCGGGCCGCTGAGCTTGGCTACACGTTCCTGTGCGTGAATGATCACCTCTTGTTCTCTCGACCGTGGTTAGATGGTCACACGGCTCTGGCTGCGGTGATGGAATCATCTGGAGAGATGACCCTTGCTACAACCGTTTCCCTCCCGGTGGTGCGCGGTCCTGTCCTGACCGCCAAGACCCTCGGCGCCATCAGCCTCCTGTCGGGGGGACGGCTCGTGGTCGGTGTCGGACCCGGGTCCTCAGAGCGTGATTACATGGCGGCTGGCGTACCTTTTCCAGAGCGCTGGAAGCGGTTTGATGAGGTCATTGAGGTCCTGCGCGCCCTCTGGACACCGCATTCTGAAAGCTTCCAGGGAAAGTTCTATTCGACTGAAGGGATTCAGCTTGAGCCCTATCCCCCTGAGCAGTCCGGTCCCCCGATTTGGGTGGCGAGCTGGGGCTCAAAGGCAGGGTTGCGGCGCACGGCCCGCTACGGCGACGGATGGCTGGCCTCGGGATACAACACCACTCCAGAGAGATTCGCGCACGGTCTCGGTTATCTCTCGGAGCAACTATCCTTGGCCGGAAAGGCAGCGGAGGCCTTCCCCAATGGCATTGCCACCATGTGGATGTACCTGACTGAGGACCGCTCCAGAGCTGACCAGATTCTCTCCACGGTGCTTGGCCCAGCGCTGAACCGTCCCATCGAAGAGTTGCGCCAGCAGCTGCTCATCGGATCGCCGGAAAGGTGTGCGGAGAAATTAGCTGCTTACTCCGCTGCCGGCGCCCAGAGAGTGTTTCTCTGGCCCCTGGCAGACGAGCTTGAACAGCTGGAATTGTTTCAAACACGCGTGAAGCCCCTTGTCCAGGGCTAGCCGGGATTATGCGTAAGTTTTCGTGACGAAGTGCCGCTGGCGCCGCGATGACAAGGCGTGGGAGGGGTACCCGCTTGCGGGTCGGGCCCCGCAGGTGTACTCATGCAGTACGCCGAGGAGCCCAAGGGTTACCCGCCTGCGGGTCGCACAACGCGGTCAGGGTGGATGATTGCGGCACTGCAGTAGAATACTTATGCATAATCCCGGCTTGAGGAACCCTTTGATAAACTGATAAAAACCATCGAGGAAAGGCGCGAGGCCAACATCACCAGCATCGTTGAGAGGCAATCACTTTCACTGGGACAGTACGAAACAGCGGTGCTGGAGATGATCGAGGAGATGGATGAACAGCAGTTCATCCGGCGTCTCTGGCGTCAGGACAGTGCTCTTTGGAAAGACGACCCCGAGCACCAGAAGATCATCCGAAATTCACTGGGCTGGTTAACGGTGGCTGGAACCATCCTCGAGAAGGCCCAGGAGCTGAGAGCTTTTGCCGACCGGGTGCGGGGCGATGGTTTCGATCACATCATGCTGCTGGGTATGGGTGGCAGCAGCCTGGGTCCGGAGGTTTTGCGGCGAACCTTCGGTGAGATCAAGGGGTATCCACAGCTCCTGGTTCTGGACAGCACCAATCCCGCTACGGTCAGAACGATGGAGGAGGCCGTTGATGTGGAAAAAACTCTGTTCATCGTAGCCAGCAAGTCGGGAACCACCACCGAATCCCTGATGTTTTTCCAATATTTCTTCGACAAGGTTGCCCAGGTCAAAGCGGATGAGCCCGGTAGAAATTTTATTGCCATCACGGATCCCGGGACGAAACTCGAGCAGATTGCCCAAGAGAAAGGTTTCCGGCGTGTGTTTAGAAACATGGCCGACATCGGTGGACGTTACTCTGTTCTGTCCTTCTTTGGCATGGTACCTGCCGCCTTGATGGGACTGGACGTGAAAGAGATCCTGGAAAGAGCCACTTCTGCCTGTGAAGCCTGCGAGAGGAGTGTGCCGACTGCTGAAAACCCAGCAGCCCGGCTGGCAGCAGCCTTGGGTCAACTGGCCAAAGAGGGCCGAGACAAGATCACCTTGATCACACCTCCCCCCCTTGAATCTCTGGGACTTTGGATTGAACAGCTGATAGCCGAAAGCACCGGTAAAGAAGGTCGTGGAATATTACCGGTGGCCGGAGAATCTCTGGGTGACCCCAGCCTTTACGGAGATGACCGGGTCTTTGTCTACATTCGTACCAGCGCTGCTTCCGACAAGGAAACCGATGCCAAAATTGAGGCTCTGGAGAAGGCAGGCCATCCGGTCGTTTGCCAGGTCTTGCGGGATGGCCTGAGTTTAGGGCGCGCGTTCTTCCTGTGGGAGTTCGCCATCGCACTGGTGGGAGCTTTGCTGAAGATTAATCCCTTCGATCAACCCAATGTGCAGGAGAGCAAGGACAATACCAAGCATTTACTCGAAGTGTACAAAAATGAGAGTCAGCTGCCGCAGCAGGAGGTACTCGTTGAGGAGCAGGGTTGCCGAATCTATTCTGATCAGAAGACAAAAACCGTACTCCAAGCGGAGAGCGAAACACTGGCCGGTTACCTGGGAGCGCATCTTTCACAGGCCCAGCCGGGTGACTATGTGGCATTGACTGCCTACATCCCCGAGACAGGTTCCCACGACCAGTGGCTGGGCGAGATCCGCACTCGAATTCGCAGCGCACTCAAAACGGCCACCACTGTGGGATACGGGCCGCGCTTTCTCCATTCCACCGGCCAGCTGCACAAAGGTGGAGCCGACAACGGAATCTTTATCCAGATCACCGCCGGGGACAGCCAGGATCTCTCCATTCCGGACCAACCCTACACCTTTGGAGTCCTCCAACAGGCTCAGGCGCTGGGTGACTTCCAGTCCCTGGCCCAGCGCAATCGGCGCGTCATTCGCTTCCACCTGGGACAAGATATCGAGACCGGTTTGAAAACATTGCTCAGCGCCGTGAAAGAAGCGACTGAGGCAAGAGCCTGATAAGGAGGCCATGAAATGTCAAAGGCAGAGGCACCGAACGGCCTAGCCAAGTTTGGACTGCTAGGGCTGGGAGTGATGGGGCAAAATCTTGCCCTCAATATTGAGCGTAACGGTTATCCGATTGCTGTGTGGACTCGAAAGCCGGAAGGGGTGGATGAGTTCATTCAAAAGAAGGCCCAGGGAAAGCAGATCAGTGGTACCCACTCAATCGAAGATCTTGTCCGGTCATTAGAGAGACCACGCAGAGTTCTGATGATGGTCAAGGCTGGCGACCCGGTCGACTGGACCATCGATTTACTAAAGCCTCACCTGGAGAAGGGCGACATCATTATTGACGGCGGGAACTCCCACTTTCCAGATACCATCCGTCGCGAAGCTGCTTTGGCTCGAGAGGGCCTGAAGTTTTTTGGGGTGGGGGTGTCAGGAGGCGAGATGGGAGCACTTTGGGGACCCTCCATGATGCCCGGTGGAGACCAGGCGGCCTATGAAGAACTGAGGCCTGTTTTCGAAAGGATGGCCGCCCAGGTCGATGATGGTCCCTGTGTGACCTATTGTGGACCGGACGGAGCAGGTCACTTTGTCAAGATGGTTCACAACGGGATTGAGTACGGAGATATGCAGCTGATTGCTGAGGCTTACCATCTTCTCAGAGATGCACTGGGTCTTGAGAGCAGCCAGTTAACTGATATTTTTGGCCAATGGAATGAGGGAGTGATGGAGTCCTATCTCATTGAGATTACGGCTAAGATTTTCAGCGTCATGGACCAGGAGAGTGGCAAGCCGCTGGTGGAGCTGATTCTCGACAAGGCTGGACAAAAGGGCACTGGCAAGTGGACCTCACAGGTTGCCCTGGACTTCGGCATTGCCATTCCCACCATTCATGCCGCCATCGAGGCGCGCTTTCTTTCCGCTCTCAGGCAAGAGCGCCAGGAAGCGAGCCAAGCCATTTCAGGACCTCCTAATGGGCGCTACCATGGAGACCCGGAGGAAATGATTAACGCCATCCATGACGCGCTCTATGCCAGTAAGATTTGCTCCTATTCCCAGGGTTATGCTCTTCTTCGTGCTGGTTCGGACCAGCACCAGTGGAAGATTAACTTAGGTGAGGTGAGCCGCATCTGGAAGGGAGGCTGCATCATACGTGCACGCTTCCTGGATGACATCAAACAAGCCTATCAGCGGCAGCCTGACTTACAGAATTTACTCCTGGATCCGAGTTTCCGCGCCTGGGTGAGTGAGGCCCAACCGCGCTGGCGAAGGACGGTCTCCACCGCCCAAGACCTGGGGATCCCAGTGATGGCTATGGCCGCCAGCCTTGCCTACTTCGATAGCTATCGTACTGCAGCATTACCTCAGAATCTGACCCAGGCTCAGCGTGACTTTTTTGGCTCCCACCTGTACCAACGCCTGGACAAGCCGGAGCTGGGCTGGGTCCATACGGACTGGGTCAGCATCACAGCGGATGGCGAGAGGGAATCATGATGGGAAATCCCCTGGTGGAGGGTTTGCGCCTAGATCACACGCCTGAGCCCTGCACGATGGTTATTTTTGGAGCTTCGGGCGATTTAACCAAGCGCAAGCTGGTGCCGGCACTCTACAGCCTGGCTCAACAAAATCTTCTGCCCGGCGGGTTTTCCGTTGTGGGGTCCGGCCGTACCACCATGAGCAGCGAAGACTTTCGGGTCAGAATGGGGGAGGCCGTCCAGCAGTTCCTGGATGGGGGTGCCGTGGATAAGAGCGTCTGGGAGAATTGCGCAGCCGGGATGTTTTACATCCCTACCGATGTCAATGATCAGGAGAGCTTCAAAAGCCTCGGTAAGCTGCTCACCCAGATCGAGCAGGAACGTGGAACTTCCGGAAACCGGCTGTTTTACTTTTCAACCCCTCCCAGCCTCTTTGCTCCCATCACCCAACAACTGGGCTCCCTTGGCCTGACCCGCTCCAGTGGCTGGAGCCGTGTCATTATCGAAAAGCCATTTGGGCACGACCTGGAAAGCATGCAGGCACTCAACAAAGAGGTTCTGGAGGTGTTCAGGGAGGATCAGGTGTACCGCATCGATCACTACCTGGGGAAGGAAACGGTTCAAAACATCTTGGTGCTTCGCTTCGCTAATGGGATTTTTGAACCGCTCTGGAGCCGACGCTATATCGAACATGTGCAAATCACGGCCGCTGAGACTCTGGGAGTGGAAGGCCGTGGAGGATACTATGACCAGATCGGAGTTCTGCGGGACATGATCCAGAACCACCTGTTTCAGATTCTTGCCCTGGTGGCCATGGAGCCTCCAGCTTCCCTGGAGGCGAACGCCGTACGGGACGAGAAGACCAAAGTGATGCGTGCCATCCGACCCTTCGCATCAGAGGACATCGATCAGTTCGCAGTTCGCGGCCAATACGGGGCGGGCGCGGTGAACGGACTGGCCGTCGAAGGCTACCGCCAAGAGAAGGACGTCAGGCCTGATTCCAGCACGGAGACCTACGCCGCCATTAAGCTGCTGGTGGACAACTGGCGCTGGGCCGATGTGCCCTTTTACCTCCGTTCTGCCAAGTGCTTGCCCAAGCGAGTCACCGAAGTCGCCGTCCAGTTCCGGGCGGTGCCCCATCTCCTCTTCAAAGACAGCGAGCCCTTGCAGCCCAATTCCCTTACCCTGCGCATCCAACCCGATGCCGGCATTACCCTGAGGTTTGGTGCCAAGCTTCCGGGCCAGGCCATAAAAGTCCGTACCGTCAATATGGATTTCCGCTATGGGACTTCTTTTGGAAAGAAATCCGCCGATGCCTATGAGAGACTTCTTCTGGATGCCATGTTGGGAGACTCGACTCTCTTTGCAAGAGGGGACATGGTAGAGGCTGCCTGGAAGCTGTTGATGCCTGTCTTTGACGCCTGGCAGAAGCCAGCAGATAACTTCCCGAACTACGAAGCGGGGAGCTGGGGACCCACAGAAGGTGATGAATTCATGCAGCGGGAAGGACGGCGCTGGAGACGGCTATGAGCAAGCTACCCCAAAGAGTCGTGGATGTGCCAACCCTGGAGCATGAGCTAAACGAACTGTGGGAACAGATGACGGAGGTGTCCTCAGGGGGGGAGGATCAGCAGGCCGTCATGCGAGCCTGCGTCGCCAATCTGGTGGTGTACAGCCCTGGCCAGGACAGCACCGGAGAGATCAGCCAGATCATGGCTCAGGTGACGGACGAACATCCCAGCCGCGCCATTGTCTTACTCTCGGAACCTGATTCTTCGGAGCCCTTCCTCAATGCCATGGTGACTGCCCAGTGTCATCCCTCCGGGCGTGGCCAGAAACAGATTTGCTGTGAGCAAATTGTCATTCAAGCTGCTGGTCAGGAGACTGGCCATTTGCCCTCTCTGGTCAGATCGCTGGTGATTCCGGATCTCCCGGTCTTTTTGTGGTGGCGTGATTTACTCGACTTCCAGGCGGAAACCTTCACTGGGCTGGTTGAAAGCTGTGACCGTGTGATCATTGACTCGGCCGGGTTGCCGGATGCCAAAGAGGGATTGCGGACTCTGCTCACCCTGATCGAAAAAAGGGCTCAAGTGTCGGCCTTCAGCGACCTGAGCTGGTGCCGCCTTACCCCCTGGCGGGTATTGGTGGCAGGATTCTTTGACGCTCTGGACTGCCGGCCCTACCTGGCCCGGCTCGACCGTGTACAGATTGAGTCTTCGGCCCGGGGCTCCAATGAAAACTCCATTCCTGCCCAGAGTCTGCTTATGGCAGCCTGGCTGGCCAGTCGTTTGAAATGGAGATCCACCGCAAAACCGCGCTGGATCGATGAGCATACCTATCAGTGGGAGTTGAAGGCCCAGGATCGAACAGTCATGATTCAGATCAAGATCACCTCAGCTGCCAGTGGCTCTGGCCATGGTTTGAACTCGCTTCAGCTTCTGGTGGAGAACGAGCCATCGGCTCGATTTTCCGCCTTCATCGCTTCCGCCGGCGAACACCTGGAGAGTCATGTGACGTTGGAGGGGAAACAGGAGGTGGCAAGGGTCATCCGCTTCCAGGACGAAGATGAAGCGCAGCTTGTCAGCAGGGAAATGGAGATACTCGGCCATGATAAGGTCTATGAGCAAGCGCTGAGGTGGTTGGACAGCAATGATCTTGGCCGGTGATATTGGTGGAACCAAAAGCCATGTAGGGTTGGTTGCCGTTGAGGCTGGGCAGCCGAAACTCCTCATAGAGGAGACCTATCAAAGCGATGAGTTCTCGGGACTGGAAGAGGTCCTGCGGGAATTCCTGGCTGACAAGGCGGACGAGATCCGGGGGGAACCGATTGTGGCGGCCTGTTTTGGAGTGGCCGGCCCAGTGGTCGGGGAGTGTTCCAAAACCCCCAACCTGCCATGGACCATTCGAGCGGAGGCCATCAGGGAAACTGTTGGCTTCCAGAATGTTCATTTAATCAACGATCTGGAGGCCAATGGCTACGGCATTCAGTTGCTGGCCGAAGATGAGTTGGAGACACTGCAGGAAGGGTCCTCACAACCGGATGGAAACGGGGCTCTGATTTCGGCTGGCACCGGTCTGGGGGAGGCCTTGCTCTACCGGGAAGGGGAGATCTTCAAGCCCATTGCTTCCGAAGGTGGTCACGCTGACTTTGCCCCCCGCAATGAACTGGAGATCGAGCTTTTACGCTATTTGCTGAAGAGCTACCTGCATGTGAGTTACGAGCGAGTTCTCTCGGGCCAGGGCCTGTTTAACATCTACTGCTTTCTGAGAGACTCGGGCTACGGCGAGGAGGCCAGCTGGCTGAGGGAAAAGATAGAGCAGGACGATCCTGGCATCACCGTCTCGAGGGCGGCGATAGAGGGTAAAAGCGACCTGTGCGTCAAGGCGCTGGATCTGTTCGTTTCCATTTACGGAGCAGAAGCGGGCAACCTTGCGCTCAAGGCCAAGGCAGTGGGTGGCCTGTACGTCGGTGGTGGAATTGCTCCCAACATTATCAGCAAGCTGCGCGACGGGACCTTCACCAAGAGCTTCCGTGAGAAGGGGCGACTCTCCGGGCTGATGGAGGCCATTCCCATTCGAGTCATTCTCAATCCAAAGACAGCGCTTTATGGAGCTGCCCACTGCGCAGCTCTCGATCTCCCGAGGTAGGTGTGTGTGACAAAAAAATATGATGCCATCGTGATTGGGACCGGGCAGGCTGGGCCATCCCTAGCAGCCAGGCTGTCTAAAGAGGGGATGAAGGTAGCGGTCATTGAGCGGAAACTCTTTGGAGGCACCTGTGTGAACACTGGCTGCATCCCCACCAAGACCCTGGTGGCCAGTGCCCGCGCCGCTTATGTGGCCGGGCGTGGTGAGGAGTTCGGTGTCATCACGGGTAGCTCTCCCTCCGTGGACATGAAGCGGGTCAAGGAACGCAAGGATGGTGTGGTGGCCAAGTCCAACCAGGGTGTCGAAGGTTGGATGAAAAAGCTGGACAACACCACCGTGTATGAGGGGCATGGGCGATTCGAGGATCCCCACATCATCAGCGTTGGTGAGGAAAGACTGGAGGCGGACAAGATCTTTATCAACGTGGGAGGGCGGGCCTTCGTTCCTCCGTTTTCGAACATCGAAAGCGTGGACTACCTGACCAGCTCCAGCATCATGGAGGTGGACTTTCTCCCCGAACATCTGGTCATTATCGGCGGAAGCTATATCGGCTTGGAGTTTGGCCAAATGTACCGACGATTTGGCAGCCGCGTCACCATTGTCGAGAGGGCCTCTCGCTTGATCGTACACGAAGATGAAGACATCTCTGCAGCCACCCAGGAGATCCTGGAAAAGGAGGGGATTGAGATCCGGCTGGAGGCCGACTGTATCGATGGAACAAAAGATGGAGATGGAGTCCTGGTCAATCTCGATTGTGAAAGGGGTGCCCGCGAGGTGAGAGGTTCACACTTACTGCTGGCGGTGGGACGCCAGCCCAACACCGATGATCTGGGTTTGGAAAAGGCGGGTATCGAGGTGGATAAACGGGGCTACATCGCGGTGGACGACCAACTCCGCACCAATGTTCCCGGCGTCTGGGCTGTAGGCGATTGCAATGGGAAGGGCGCCTTCACCCACACCTCCTATAACGACTACGAGATCGTCGTCGCCAATCTGCTGGATGATGACCCTCGACGAGTCAGCGATCGCATTCTGGCCTACGCCTTGTATATCGATCCCCCGCTGGGGCGGGTGGGGATGACGGAAACCCAGGTGAGGCAATCGGGGCGAAAGGCTCTGATGGCTACCAGGCCCATGACGCGCGTTTCCCGAGCGGTGGAAAAAGGCGAAACTCAGGGGTTGATGAAAGTTCTGGTGGATGCTGAGACCAAGGAGATTCTGGGAGCAGCCATCCTGGGCATCGGAGGGGACGAGATCATCCATTCCATCCTGGATGTGATGTATGCCCGGGCACCCTACACGGTGATCCAGCGGGCCGTGCACATTCACCCCACCGTCACGGAACTGATCCCCACCATGTTGGGTGACCTCGAGCCCCTTGAGTGAGCCTCACAGCAAGGACCCGGAACAGCAAGGACCAGAATGTGGGAGCCGCCTCAGTGCGGCGAATGAGCCAACCTTTCCAAGCCTAGCGCCTCCAGGCCAACCATCGAGAGAAGACCCTCTTGACCAGGGGCGTGAGGCGAGTACGGTTATAGTTATCTCCCGCCTGTTTGATGGCTTCGGCCTGTGTGGGATAGGGATGGATGACACCAGCGAGAGTTCCTAAACCGGTGTTGGCCACCATGGCCAGGGTAATCTCACTGATCATCTCTCCCGCGTGACGGGCCACCATGGTGGCCCCCAGAATCTTGTCCGTGCCTTTCCTGACATGGATCTTGACCCATCCCTCCTCCTCTCCGTCTAGAATAGCGCGGTCCATTTCCTTTAAGGGTTTCAGGAAGGTGTCGACCGCGATGCCTTTGGCCAGAGCGTCCTTTTCGTACATTCCCACGTGGGCAATTTCGGGATCTGTGTAGGTACACCAGGGAATGGTGAGGGCGCTGGCTTTCTTTCGGCCCAGGAAAAGGATGCTGAAGAGAGTGTTCTGGATGACGATCCGGGCCAGGGCGTCGGCCGTATGGGTGAACTTGTAGGGGAAACAGATGTCTCCGGCAGCATAGATGCGAGGGTTGGAGGTCTGGAGATAGTCGTTGACCTGGACCCCATTTCTCTGGTCATAATTCACTCCGACCGCCTCCAGATTGAGACCCTCTACGTTGGGCGCTCGGCCAACCCCAACCAGAATCTCGTCTACGGGAAGGTCCCTGCACTCCCCCTCGCATTCCAATTGAATGACCTTGTCTGAGTTCTTCTGTTCCACCCCTAGAATCTTGCACCCTAAAACCAGGTTTACCCCATCTCGAAGAAACGATCGCTGGACGATCCCAGCGGCGTCTTGATCCTCGCGCGTTAAGATTTGAGGGTGCATTTCCAGAATGGAGACCTCCGAACCGAAGCGACGAAAGGCCTGAGCGAGTTCGCAGCCAATGGGTCCGGCGCCGATCACGGCCAGGCGTCTGGGCAGTTCGGTCAGTGAAAAGATGGTCTCATTGGTCAGATATCCGGCTTCTGCCAAACCTGGGATAGGAGGCGCTGCAGCGCGGGCCCCGGTTGCCAGGACGGCCTTCTTGAAGCGTAGCGTTTGACCCTCTACTTCTATCGTGCCGGAATCCTTGAAGCGGCCTTCCCCCAGGAACACGTCTACTCCCAGCTGCTGGAAGCGCTGGGCAGAATCGTGATGACTGATCCTGGAACGCAGGCGCCTCATCCGCTCCATGACGGCGGGAAAGTCCACCTCGACTCCATCCGGGACGCGTACTCCAAACTCGTGTGCATCCCGAACATCAGCATAAGCGCGGGAAGATCGAATCAAGGACTTGGAGGGCACACATCCCACATTTAAACAATCGCCTCCCAAAAGGTGTTTCTCAATCAAGGCCACTTTGGCCCCTAAGCCTGCCGCACCCGCCGCCGTCACCAGGCCTGCCGTACCTGCTCCGATGACCACCAGATTGTAGCGACCGGCAGGTTCCGGATTGACCCAATCGGGAGGGTGAGTGTTGGAAACCAAAGTCTGGTTATGCTCATCCATCGGCTGTACTGTTCCCTCGGGAATCTCTCTTGGTGTCATCTCATTCCTCCCAGCTGGTCATTTTAGTCATTGTATGCGGTGGAAAACATCGTTGTCATTGATTCCCGTTCACCTGAGGCGTATAACAATGCCATCAAGACTGCTTGAAGCGAACCGTAGCGGCCGTAAGATATGTCGAAACTTTTGGTATTTTTCGGCGCCATCGTCGGGAGTTGGTTGGGTTGGTGGCTCGGTGGCCTGGTGGGTGTGATGACCGCGTTCCTCCTTAGCGTCGTGGGAACCGCGGGTGGCGTGTATTTTGGCCGCTGGATTGCACGACAGTATCTCGGGTGATCGGACAAGTTGACTCCGCCGCCTAACACGGCAATAAGGTCAAGGCGCCCGCGGCATCGTGTCGATCTGAGGATACAACCACGAGTGCTGCAGCCCCGGGTGCCGTGCGCCGTATCGGGCGGGAATATCCTGAGTCCAGTTGCTAGGAATGGTCAGACAGAACAGGAGAATGCCGATCAGCGCCAACTGCTGAGCCACAAGCGGTGACTGATCGTGAGGTGCGGCCTGTCGCCCGGCCGCAGGGGCCCGGCCGCCCGCCAGACGTCCCAGCCGCCGCAGGCGCGACCGGATCAAGAGAACGATCCCGAACAGAGCCATGATGATGTTCAGGGTTTGGCCGGTGCCGAGAGCGAGTCGATGGGTCGGGTAGTCACGGAAGAGATCGATGAAGATCCGCAGGAAGGCGTACCAGAACACGAATCGAGCCGCGGTAGCCCCCGGAGTTGGATTGGTCTTTCGAACCCTGAGGAGAAACAGCATCAACAGGAGGTTCTTGACGCCGTCGTAGAGAACGACCGGATGTCGAAACCCTTCGGCATCCGGGAACTTCACAGCCCACCATACGTCGGTCACGCTGCCCACGATCAGGCCATCGATCAAGTTGCCAATGCGGCCGATTCCCATCAGAAAAGCCCCCGGGATGACGAGCTCGTCGGCGAGGGCGAGGAACGACTTCTTGTAGGCAAGGGCGAAGGCGACTACAGCCGCAGCCGCGCCCAGCATCAATCCGTGGGTGGCCATGCCGCCGAGCAAATAGGCTGGTATTAACCTGAGATTGTGGCGGTAGAATGGCCACTCGTCGAATGCCACTTCGATGAGGCGGCCGCCAACGAGCATCCCCATCACCAGGAAGAGAGTGAGGGTGTAGACCTCGCGAAGCGTCAACCCGAGACGGGCGCGCCGCTGCCGCAGGAAGAGATGGAGGTGGAGGAATCCGAGGGCGAAGCCGAGGCCGTACCACCAGAGGTAGAGACCACCAAGATCGACCAGCACGGGATCTATCCAGTGGACGAAAGGACCGAGCATTCTTGTCACCCATCCTGCGGCACTGGCGCCGAAGTGGAAAGCAATCGACGGGCTGCCTCGTCTTTGGCGAACACGTAGATTGGGTTACTGTCGATCAGCCCTTCTGGAGAGAGGGACACCTCGTCGCCGTAGGCCTTGAGGATAGAGTACCCGCAATCTTGCAGAGTGTCTTGAATGGCGGTATTTCGCGCGCGCAGCGTCTCTTTGTCTCCACCACCAAGCACTTCACAGATCACAACGGGCTGTGCCCATCTCAGGACGGGAGCGAGCCCCCGCAGTACCTCGGCTTCAAAGCCCTCCACATCTATTTTGATGATGGCTGGATCCTGAACGTTTGCCAGCGCAAAGGCTTCTTCCGCCGCCAGGATCAAGACACGCCGGCTTTGAGTAGTGTCGACAGGATAGTGGGCTTCTGGAATCAGCGTTGCGCAGAGATCGGACGGATTGGCCAGGAAGAGCGGCGAGATGACGTTGCTATCACCGATCCCGGCGGGCACGACCATACTCTCGGTCCAGCCATTCAAGTCGATGATATCCTGGACGTAGGCCGCCGCATAATAATTGGGCTCGAAGCCCACGTAAACGCCTTTTGGACACAGCGATTTGTATCGGAGCAGGGTTTGGCCTGCGTTGGCGCCCACATCCACGAACTCCCCCACCTTCAGGGGAAGGATTCTCTTGAGCAAGGACGCCATCCATGGCTCGTGCTTTGAGCTCAGTACACGCCGATCCAGCTCCCGCCTTAGGGGCACCCTCATGCGAACACCTTCCAGGTTCACTGAGCTGGTACGAGGGAGGAGCTTCCAAAGCGCGTTGATGAGTTCGCGCTTGATCTGCAAAAAAGTAAGACTCACCGCAACTCCAAATACCTTGCGTCTTATGCGGACAACGAGGATATTATACTGATCAGCAGAAACCTCGTAATGTCTTTTGAATGATGCCATCTTAAATACGATCTCAGTCGCCGACAGCGCCTCGTTGCCCATTTCGGGGTCTGGGCTCCCAACCTCTGGGGCCTCATCGTGATCGCAGGCGGAGGCACTGCGCTTTTCGTTTATTTGGCAGTCTCGGTGTCACCGTGGTTAGCCCTGCTCATTTTGCTGCCGCTCTTTTTAGTACGCGGCTTCATCATTGGCCTCGTCGACGTCATTTTCGTTGGTGTTCGACAGATGGACGTGATTGTGGAAGAAAATGGACTGGGCTTCGCAACCAAGTCTGACCGTCTCTGGATCTCTCTCGATGGCATTATTCGGATACAGAAGTACTCCAAGGATACTTGGACCATCTTTCATTACAACGGCACCGTCATCAACATCCCGACAGCCGCAATCGAAGACCGATATGTTCAACACATGCACAAGAAGGGGGGAATCGGGCAAGACGTCTGAAGGCGCAGCGTTAGCCGCTTGAAGATAGATGCAAAGTAAATACTTTCCAGCGTGTCCCATCGATGGCCCGATCGAGCCGCCGGTTCCGTTCGCCCATGCGGCCTCACGTGGGGCCGTGCCCAAGAAATGCTCTGAATGCGAACACTTATTCGAAGGGGAATGCACAAGACACATTGATGAGGTCGGCCACTACCTGCATCTCGATCACGGACCATGCGGTATCGATGGTCCAAGGGATCCGGTCCCATACGAAGATGAATTTATCAGGGCAAAGGTTGAAATACCCAGGAAATGTTCCACCTGCGTGTATCTGGCATTTGATCGAATCTGGGGCTTCCATTGCACGAAGGATTCAGACAAATGGGGCGATTTCCATCGTGGCCTTGATTGGCGGGCACCTTTAGTTTGAGCTGTCGGAGTCGTGAAACAGGGACTGGAGCAGGCCCTTGCGGAACTCGGATTTTGCCACAAAGTAGCCCCCAAGGACTGCCAAAGGACCCACTCTTCCTTGGTCCTCTTGATCAACATAGATAGCCTCATCCACACCGCGGTATACTGTTCTCAGCGACTCACCCCGGATGCGGTAGAATATCTCATCTCCCTCCCGTATCCCCCTATTTGCCAGTGGCGCATACCAGATAGGCAGGTTTTCACTAATCTGTTCATAACTGGGATTGTCTATGATACCGGCATCGCGAACGCGCTGGGTGCTTTGGCGAGCTTCCTGGATGAACCGCTTGAGGCTGATATTTCGCAGAAAACGGATATGGACAAAGGCATCCTGAGCGTGTATTGCAGTGTCGGCAATGGAGTCGGCAAATTGGGAGGACGCGTCGCCGTTCTGGACGAACGATTTCACTTTTTCCGCAACCTCACTTCCGAACCGAATCTCGAGGGTCAGCACATCGACGCTGAAGAACAGGAACCTCTTTTCGTACAAGGTCGACATTCTGGCGAAAGGCCCGGTGGCCAAAGAGTCCAGGTCGAATGAAGGTTGCTGAGCCGCCATGAGCGACACCAGCAGCACCATGAGAGACCCGGCCATAGATGATGCTGCGAAGAGGAATCTTTTCATCTTATCTGACTTTCGATCATCTTTGAAAACAACATCTTATACTACTTGTTTCTTTCTAGCTCTCCATTGCCTTTGATCCCCTCCAAGGCGTAACATTAAGGTCAACTGCATTGCAGTGAGGGGGAGTTGTGCTCGGCAAGACCATCTCGCATTACAAGATCACAGAGAAGTTGGGCGGCGGTGGGATGGGGGTGGTCTACAAAGCGGAGGATACTCGCCTGGGCCGCAATGTGGCCCTGAAGTTCCTGCCTGAGAAATTCGCCGAGAACAAACAGGCATTGGATCGTTTCCACAGGGAAGCGCGTGCGGCATCCGCCCTTAACCATCCCAACATTTGCGTCATTCATGACATCGGCAATCACGAGAGTCAGCCTTTTATTGTGATGGAGTACCTGGAAGGCCAGACTGTGAAGCACCGCATCCAGGGCCGCTCGATGCAAACGGATGAGCTATTGGACTTGGGGATTCAGATTGCCGATGCGCTGGATCCGGCTCACGCCAAAGGCATTGTCCACAGGGATATTAAGCCTGGCAATATCTTCATCACCCAGCGGGGCGATGCCAAGGTGCTGGACTTTGGGCTGGCCAAGCTGACCCAGGAGCAGACGGAAGTGGACTCCAGGATGCCCACGGCGCAGGTGTCAGAGGCGGCTTACGTTTGTCGGCGATTGGGAGGAGCCATCTGGGGAATCCTGGTTAGAACCTCAAGAAGGGACAATTAAGGATGTTCGTGATTAAAATGAAAAATTATAAAGTTATATCGTTGCTGGTTGCTGTTCTTTTTCTTTGTTCCGTAAATTTGTGTTTGGGACAAACGTTGGATGAATCAGATTTCGTTATTTTTGAAAGCGAAGTTTATCATGTGAGTTTCTATTATCCAAAGAGTCTTCTTATTCCCCAGGAAACTCCGCCTCAAGAGAATATGATGTATCGTTTTCAATCATCATTAGGTAGTGATGCATGGTTGACTGTCAGGTTTATTCCCCCCGAACAAGCCTCATCATTAACCATGACATGTAAAGATGAAATTAAGGTCAAAATATTAAGTTTGGATTGTGAAACTATTGAGTTATCAGAAAATTTATACTCATATATCGATTATTCAAGTAGCTTCTTAAAAGAAGGACAGCTTAGAGCCATTGCTTGGATTGAGCATCCGACTGGTGGTATTATTGATATACAATTTTCACCAATTGATGAAAATCAGAAACAACTTTTCAGAGATATTATAAAGTCTATTAGATTACTTGAATAGGCTTTTGGATGTCGGTTATGAACCCTGGGTCGCCCCCTCCCGAGTTCGCGCTGCCGAGGATGACCGAGGAAGAGGCGCTCAAGGCTCTCAAGCGTCGTATCGACGAGTTGGTGCGGCAGGAGCGGTTCTCCGGCAGCGTGCTGATCGCCCGCCAGGGCAAAGCGGTGTTCAGTGACGTCCGCGGCATGCAGGACCGGGAGAAGAAGGTTCCCAACCGCCTTGACACCAAATACAACCTCGGCTCGATGAACAAGATGTTCACCGCCGTTGGGGTGGCGCAGCTCGCGCGACATGGCAAGCTCAAGTTCACAGACCCCGTCGGCAAGCACATCCCGGACTACCCGAACCCCGACGTGGCGAAGAAGGTGACGATCCATCATCTGCTCACACATACCGGCGGCACCGGCGACATCTTCGGCCCCAAGTTCAGCGCCAAACTCGAAAAGATCAAGACCCCCAAAGACTACATCGCCCTTTATGGCAAGCGCGCGCCGGCGTTCGAGCCGGGGTCGCGCTTTGCCTACAGCAACTACGGCCTGGTGCTGGCGGGGGCGATCATCGAGCGGGTGAGCGGAATGAGCTACTACGACTACATCCGCAAGAACATCTACGCGCGCGCCGGCATGAACAATTCCGATTCCTATTGGAAGAACGAGACCACGCCAAATCTCGCCAAGGGCTACACCTCCCCCGAAGGACCGCCGCGCTACCACTACGACTCGCTGCCGATGCGCGGGTCGCCCGCCGGCGGCGGCTACTCAACGTGCGAGGACCTTCTGCGCTTCGCCACCGCGCTGACCGGCCACAAACTACTCGACGCCGAGCACACGAAGATCCTGACCACCAGCAAGTCGGGCGCCCCGCAGATACAGGGCAACAGCTACGGATATGGATTTTGCGTTTCGAATCAGAGTGGTGACCGAAGCTTCGGCCACGGAGGGGGCGCGCCCGGAATCAACGCTGACCTCAAGATTTTCCCGGATTCTGGCTACGTCATCGTGGTAATGACCAACCTCGACCCGCCGGGGGCTCTCCGGGTGAGCGACTTCGTCGCCGCGCGGCTGCCTGGGAACAGGATAGAAGACGGAAAGCAGGCCCGCCCCAGTGCTCGTGACCAGCGAGGCGGCGGATAACTGAGGATTATACCGTCGCTTCAGATTGGTATCCTCCACCCGATACACTTTCCCCATCCCACTTCGCTGATTTTCTCCTGAATGCGGTAATGGAAAAGGGTCGTCCCGAACATCGAAGCCTCCCTCGGATTGTTCCTGAATGTTTAGGCTTTGCAGGGTTAGAAGGCAATGTCAACTGATGACCGTATATACTCAATCGAAGTATAGATGGGGCTGTTCTAGCGAACATATTGAACCTAGACTCGCTCATCGGAAGCCACCCTTTCGCCCACTTGGACGGATAACGCCCATCTCGTCCTCTTGCTGCTGAGCGAAAATCACTAGTCCGGTATGCCGACTATACGGCCATGTGACGGTATTCAGGCCGGTAAGAGAATCGGAAGTTATTTTTTTGCAGCAGGTTACTGAGCTTTATGGTGGGGAGGGTGGATGGGATTCGCTTGCCTGGCTTCAAGCGCGTTCGGTTTGGCGGCCACGTTGCAGTCTTGTCGGTTATCGGAGTGGAGATTCGAGTAGAGGAATTACGCCGCCAGATTCAATCTTCAGGATTTGGTAAGACTGGCTCTCCCACCCATTGACCCGAGCAATCACGTAGTTTCCATCTTCCAGCTGCAGCAGACCCGTGGGTGTGGTAGTGTCGGCGGTCTTGAAATCACAATCCGTGAGCTCCACCCGCTCGTCGATCACCCTTTCTTCCTGCCCGATGTCGCGCGCGATCCACCCGCGAAAAGCGGAAACACTCGGACACGCACTATCCTGGGCAGCGGCAGGTTTTGCGTAGCTTCGGTTCGCCTCGATGTAGTACAGCACGTCACCTGAGCTCAGCGTTGTTCGCCAGGCACGCTCCACTCTTATCGGAATGGCGGCGCGCGTATCCTCATCTGTAGGTCCGACAAACCACGATGGAAACCTCTCGATAGATGCTGAAATCTCTCGATTTTCTGACTCAGCGAAAGCACGTTCGAGTGCGGCAAACGGCAGTCGGCTAATATCGGCGGGTAATATTGGCTCCACCGGACGGTCCGTATTCAACACGATGCCGATCACCGGATCGGGGCAACTATTGGGACGCACATTCAGCGATGCGGGAAAATCCGTGGTTAGCCCCCAGATTTCTGCGCACTCAGTTTTGGAATATTGCAATCCGAGAACCCGAATCACATGGGTGCTTCCAGCGGGTAGCCAAAGCCTCCAAGTTGGAACCAGACTCTCACCAGCCAGCCATTCTCTAGGAACCTGTTCCAGCGGGGCCGGAGGAGTCGTTGGCCTTCGGACTGGTCCCGGCCATGAATTCGTCCAACGCGTGCCGTCGTACGTGGCAACGGGAACAATAATCCCGTTGGCCTTCAGGACACCGACGATGAAATTGTCCGCAGCGACCTGTCCGGCTGCAAACGAACTCGAAAAAGCAACGAGGCATCCAATAGCGCAAATTCGTAGCGAAAAAAGAGTCGGCACCGTACGAGTATAGGTCTCGGCTCAAGGCAAGTCACGCAAATGGTCGATGTAAATTCCGCACCGCCGCTCGGTTTCGGATTCCCACGAAGGGTCGTGGGGGTACTGGGAACTTAACATATAGGAGTTTGCTTTCTGAGGCTAATGGATCTCGGCTCAAAAGAGCGGGTAAAAACAGGTTATATTGGGGCTGGATAGTGAGAATAACAGGCAGAGCCTGCCCTGAGGTTGTGAGAGAGTAAGTGTGGCAGGAATGAGTGCGAAAAGAGTGAAAATAAGGCACACGGGTATTGGATGAAGAGTGAAGAGCCTTGGCTCTTCAGCCGTTCCAGACCGGGACATCGTCCCAGAAAACCGAATCCGTGGAGGCTCGGATTTCTTGGGCCTGCCGGGGAGAGAGAGAAGCCATAAAGGTTTCCAGCTTGTGAGGAAACAGCTTGGGCGGGGGAGAAGGTTGCGGCCGCTCCCACACGATCCTAACCAGGGACAGCCAGTCACTTGGACGGATAACGCCCTTACCGGAAACTGATCGACAACCCCCTGAAGTTTTCCGCATTTGCTCCTTTGTGGAATACCTATCTAAATACTCATGAAAGTATTCGAGGCCAAGGAGAGGCAAGGAAGATATCTTCGTGAAATGCCTCCTCGACCGGTTTAGGGCTCCAAATTCATCCGCAGAAGCAGGTCTTGGAAGCGAGGGTCGTTCGCAAGTGTTACTGGTCCTCGCCGGTCTCCTCGCTCTGGCAGGATTGAGATTGATTTGAACCGACCGTCTCCACAGATTAGCTGGTCGTTTCCCCTCGGGGGACCCCGTGCTAGAATCTGGAGCCGATGTTGGAATTTATCGAAAACTGGCTGGTCGAGCAGAACCTAGGTGCCACGGCGGCACTCGTCCTGGCCCGAATCATCGCTTACTTTTTCGTCATTTTCCTGAGCGTTCTGGCCAATTTCGTGGCCAAGCGATTGATTGTATCAGTCGTCAAATCGCTGGTTTCTCGCTCCCGAACTAGCTGGGACGACGCCCTCGTGCAAAGGAGGGTCTTCTCCAAGCTGTCGCATCTGGCTCCAGCCCTCGTTCTTTACACGGGGATACCTCTGGCCCTGGAGGGGTATGGCCTATTGACTTCTCTCCATTCCAGTGCAGCGCTCATCTACATGATCCTTGTCGCTGTCCTGGTTGTCGATTCCCTTCTCAATGCCGTTCAAGACATCTATGGGACCTATGAGATCTCCAGGGAAGTTCCCATCAAGAGCTTCCTGCAGGTCCTGAAGCTGGTCACGTACTTCGTCTCGGGGATCTTGATCTTGTCCATCATCCTGGAACGAACACCGCTCTATTTCCTGAGTGGCCTGGGGGCTTTAACGGCGGTTCTCATGTTGATCTTCAAAGATGCCATTCTGGGTTTTGTGGCAGGCATTCAGTTGACCGCCAACCGCATGGTGGCCCCGGGAGATTGGATCGAGATGCCTCGATACGGCGCCGACGGGGATGTGGTGGAAATGACCTTGACGACCGTCAAGGTTCAGAACTGGGACAAGACCATCACCACGGTTCCCACCTACGCACTGATCAGCGAATCCTTCAAGAATTGGAGAGGCATGCAGCAATCGGGGGGACGCAGGATCAAGCGTGCAATCCATATTGATATGAACAGCATTCGATTCTGTACCGAGGAGATGATCGGACGCTTCTCCAAAATACAGTACATTTCCAAATACGTTGAGACAAAGCGAGCCGAATTGGCCGAGCACAACCGGTCCGCCAAGGTGGACGATTCAAGCCTGGCCAACGGCAGGCGAATGACCAATATCGGGACGTTTCGAGCCTACGTCCAGGCCTATTTGCAAAACCACACCATGGTGAGCCAGGAGATGACCTTGATCATCCGCCAGTTGGCTCCGGGTGAGCACGGTCTGCCGATCGAGATTTATGTCTTCTGCACCGACATCAGATGGGCACACTATGAAGCGATTCAGGCCGACATTTTTGACCACATTCTGGCCGTCCTGCCGGAGTTCGATCTGCGTATCTTTCAAACCCTTTCAGGCAGGGACTTCCAGGCCTTCACCACCCATTCTACTTCCCCCTAACCCGGATTCGTGATTCATTTATGGGACATCTGCAGGCCAGTCTTAAATCGCTATTTTGGCTGGAGTGAGTTGGAGTGAGTTTGCCGCGGGCACACTTTAGGCACAATTTGGGGTTTTGGAGGGTGAGTCGGGGAGACTCAACTTGGCTGAAACCCGCGTCAGGAGCGTGCCCGGGGAGGGACTCGAACCCTCACGAGGGAAACCCTCACAGGATTTTAAGTCCTGTGCGTTTTTTGTCGGACGTGTGGGAACGAATTTGGGCTCAGTTGACTATTTTCGAGCATTTCAGAGCGACTAGCTGAATCTTTAATCTATTGATTTATCGGGAGTGCACTCCAAAGTGCGCTAGATACTCCCTCTTCTTCCAACAGGCCGAACTTGATCCCAGAACCAGACACTGGCGGGTTAATAGGGCTCAAGACTGGTGTCGAAAAGACCGATCCGCGGCACACCCTTTTTCAGAATCGCCAGGATCTCCTGACGATGGAGGCGGCTCCGATCTCGGCGATGGAACGTGTCCCGCACTGCGCCATCACGAGATGGAGCTCGCGCTGGAGAAGGGACAAGACGGTCTCTACGCCGATCTGACCAAACGACGAGACTCCCCACTGATACGGTCGACCTATACAGATCGCGCGCGCTCCTAACGCAAGGGCCTTGAACACATCGGTACCTCGGCGAAAACCTCCGTCCACCAACACCGGCACCCGGCCACGAACGGCCCGAACGACTTCCTGCAAACAGTCTACGGCTGCCCGCCCGGTTTCCGTCGATCGTCCACCATGGTTGGAGACGATAATGCCGTCAGCACCGTACTGGACGCAGAGTTCCGCATCCTCGGAGGTGACGATCCCCTTCACAAGAACGTTCATCCTCGTGGCATCTTTGATCTGGCGAAGTGTGTCCCATGTGAGACGGTTCTGCCGGGGACTCCCTCCGGGTCGGCCAATCCTCGGCTCGGTGGTATGACAACTCGCACATTGACGCGTATCGAGACGTCGAAGTCGCTGCGTGGTCTCAGGATTCCTGCCCGCGAGCATGTCGACGGTCCACACCAGAACCGGAGCGCCCGCACTCTCCACGCGCTTGACCGTCTGCAACGTGTCTCCGAGGTCCTGCGAGGCGTAGAGTTGATACCAGACGGGACCGCCTCGCACGTTCATCACTCGCTCGATCGGGCGTTCCGCTTCCTGGCCGCTCGCGAGAATCTGCAGGGTCTGGCGCTTCTGCGCGGCCCGCGCGACAGCGTATGCCCCTTCGGGATGAAAGATGGTTCCACATGGCGCCAGTACGATCGGTGTCTCCCACTGCGTCCCAAAGAGATCGACACTCATGTCGATCGTGCTGACGTCCACCAGGCGCCGCGGACGCAACTGGTAGTGCGAGAAACCCTCTCGGTCTGCTTTCAGCGTTGCCTCATCGTCCACGCCGGTGGCCTGCCCCCACGAACGAGTCCACCCTCTAAGTTAGACCCGGGACCATTTGAAGTCCACTCAGGTAGCCCCAATGCGCAGGGGTAAGGTCTTCCGGGCAGCCGCTTCGAACTCCAACACATTGATGGCCTCTTCCGGCCTAGATATGACGAAGTCGTCTTGAAAGACGGCACCGAGCGATCCCGCACTCGCGAAGAGAGGACTGCTTGCGAGGAAGCTCAGGAATGCACGACGACCTCGATCAGGACCTGGCACGGCGGACAAAATGGCTCTCCTTTCGATAGGAAGTTCTTTTGCTAAGGGAAGTCTATCGAAGTCGGCAAGAATCGGTCAAGGGAGGCTATTTCGGTTGTTAAGGGGCCCGCGGAGGCATCCATTTTCAAGCTGTTTTTGACCCCTTCTATCGATTACAAAAGCACTACACCCATGCTTGATCGAAAGACACAGACCTTTGGTTTTATAACCCAAAGTCGGGTTTTTAAGGGAACCTTTCTTGGCTGTAAATGATTGAGTTGCCCATTCCGAAAGATGGGTAACAAATTATACCGGACACATGGGTAACACTTATAGGCTTCTTCTGGGAGGTGCCCAGAGATGCCATGGAAGGAGATCTGTGTGATGGACGAGAGAATGAGATTTATAGCGAAGCTGTTGGATGGGGAGTCCATGAGCCGTCTGTGTGAGGAGTTTGGGATATCCAGAAAGACGGGCTACAAGATTTGGAACCGCTATCAAAACACCGGCGCTTACGCCCTGGTGGATCGGAGCCGCAAGCCGCATCGTTACGGAAACCAACTGCCCGAACAGGTGGAACGGACCCTGGTCAGGCTAAAGCGAGAGAAGCCGTATTGGGGAGCTCCCAAGATTCGGGCGCTCCTGATTCGTAGGTTTCCGAATGTACGGCCGCCTGCGGTGAGCACAGTTCACGCGGTTCTGGATCGCAACGGCCTGGTGAACTGTAGAAAACGGCGACGGTTCAAGGCAGAGGGGACTCGATTGTCCAGCAGCCAGAATCCCAATGACCTTTGGTCTGCCGACTTCAAAGGAGAGTTCATGCTGGGAGACAAACGGTACTGTTATCCTCTCACCGTGAGCGATCACGCCAGCCGTTATCTGCTCGCCATCGAGGCTCTCGACAGTGTTAAGGAAAGAGGTGCTTTCCCCGTATTCGAGAGAACCTTTCAAGAGTTAGGTTTGCCGGAAGCGATCCGCACGGACAACGGAGTCCCTTTTGCATCACCCAACGGATTGTTTGGACTCAGTCGACTGGCCGTCTGGTGGCTTAGGCTAGGAATCCGAATCGAGAGGATCAAGCCCGGCCATCCCGAGCAGAACGGAAGGCATGAGCGCCTTCATCTCACCCTCAAGAAGGCCACAGTCGTTCCCGCTGCCCACAACCTTCTTCAGCAGCAAGAGAGGTTTAATGCCTTTCAGGCGGAATACAATACTGAGAGACCTCATGAGGCCCTGGGCATGAAGTTTCCGTCCGAGGTCTATACTCCCGCATCTTGTCCCTACCGAGGAATCGGGCGCGTCGAGTACCCCATGCACGATCGCACCGTGACCGTCACCAGCTGCGGCAGAATCTGTATGAAAAGTCAAAAGATCAACTTCAGCACGGTGTTTGCTGGTCAAGATGTTGGAATCAAAGAGGTCAAAGAGAAAATTTGGCTGGTGTCGTTTATGGAATACGACCTCGGTTACTTTGACGAAGACAGTAGAAGGTTTGAACCTATAAATAACCCTTTTGGTGCAAAGGTGTTAC
This sequence comes from Acidobacteriota bacterium, assembly GCA_963663035.1. Taxonomy (GTDB): domain Bacteria; phylum Acidobacteriota; class UBA6911; order RPQK01; family JADFOI01; genus JADFOI01. The sequence continues at coordinate 2,877,800 of OY760074.1, read as the reverse complement.
CTATGTCTTCGGAATAAACTGTAACCTATGTGTCCGGAATGCACCAGTTAGGCTTGGTTGCGGGGGAGGGATTTGAACCCCCGACCTTTGGGTTATGAGCCCAACGAGCTACCAGACTGCTCCACCCCGCGAATCGATGCTATTGAGATTTGGTGAGCCTGTCAAGCCGGGGGGGCGTCTGGACTACTGCTCCGTGGAAGGACTTTCTTCGGCAGGACTTTCTTCCTGGGCGTCCTTTGCACAGCGGAAGCCAATGCCATACTGGGAGTCGGCTGCATAGCCGCTGCGACTGGACAGGGACATGGTTCTGCCTACCACGGCATAAGAACCGCCACGGACCGCGATGTAATCCCTTTGAAAGGCATCGTCTCGGCGGGCTGAACTGCCTGGATAAGGGGTCAGCTCCTCGGAAGTCCACTCCTGTGCGTTGCCCATCATGTCGTAAGCACCGTAGTAGCTCTTATCTTCGGGCGACTCTCCAACCTCCATCGTATTGCGCATTGCCAGCTCGGAGGAATTTGATTTCATGGCGTCCCAAACATCGCCCCAAGGATACCTGTTGCCATCTGGACCACGGGCGGCTTTCTCCCATTCTTCCTCCGTCGGTAATCGCTTTCCAAAGGCCTCACAATAGGCCTTTGCGTCTTCCCAGTACACGTTGCTCACGGGATTGTCTTCCTTACCGATACTGTAAAATTGTCGCCAATTGCCTTCTGGTCGGTAGTCCGTCTCAGTCAGGAACCTGATCCACTCGCCGTGTGTCACCTCATAGACATCAATATAGAAGGCAGGAAGGTCGATTGTGCGTTCTGGACCCGCCAGCGGAGGTGGCAACTCTTGTTCTGTCCCCATGGTGAACTCACCGGCTGGAACGAGCACCGTATCACCCGGTTGGGGCATTTCTATCTCGGGTACTGCTGCAGCTGCTTCCTCGTCGAGAGCCTCTTCCGAGGATCCACAGCCGAGCCATGTTGAGTAACTCATCAAAATCAAGAGTGTAAGGAAGGATGTTTTGTTCTTCATGTTTTTTTCTTATAGCACTCTGTGAGCAAAGGCACCAGGAAAATCGACATTGAAGTCCGGAAACCTCTACAGATAGTGCGCTTTCACCCAATCCAGGGCTTCTTCCTTGCCTGACAGATTGCCCTCCAGCTGAAGGTCCTCGGCAGCACCGAGGATCTCGGAAAAGAGGGGCCCCGGGCTGAGGCCCAGATCCATCAGATCATGTCCATTGATGAGAGGCATGGGCCGCATCGCTTCTTCACTCAGCTCCTCCAGCTTCTCTCGACAGAAGTCGTAATTCGAAAGGTTGCCGTGACTGGCCAGGGAGTCCAGGCGGTGCAGTTCAAGGTGGTCGTCAAAATTCTCTTTCCGAAGGAAACGCTTCAAAGTGCTCTCCCGCATCTCCTGAACGTGTATGAACCGCAGATGATCTTTTACCAGATCTACCACGTCTTCGATCTGCTGGTTGGGAAGGCGCAGCTTTCGACAGATCTCATCTGCCATCTTGGCCCCTAACTCAGCATGACCATCAAAGCGAATTCGCTCTTTGACAATGAAGGTGGGAGGTTTGCCCACGTCGTGCAGCAAAATCGCCAGGGCGAGCGTCGTACTGGGTTTCTTGGAGAGCTTGAAAAGCAAACAGGTGTGGACAAAAACGTCGCCTTCCGGGTGAAATTGAGGTGGCTGCTGCACACCGTGCATGGCGGCAACCTCGGGCAAGATTACTGCCAGAACTCCTGAATCGGACAGGAGTTCCAGGCCCCGAGCCGGATCCGGGCCCGTGAGAATCTTTAACAGTTCGTCCCTGATTCTCTCCCAACTCACCTGAGTGATTTCTGAAGCATAGTGCTGCACTTGTCGGTAGGTGTTCGGTTCGATCTCAAAATCGAGCTGACAGGCCAGGCGCAAGGCCCGCAGGATGCGGAGTTTGTCCTCCTGGAATCGGTCTTCAGGAGGACCCACGGTGCGAATCAACTTGCCCTTGATATCTTCTCTTCCCTTTACATAGTCGAGGATTTCCTTGCTGAAGGGATCGAGGAAAAGTGCGTTGACCGTAAAATCACGACGCTCGACATCGCATCGGGCATCGGTGAAACTCACCTGAGTGGGGTGACGACCATCTTCGTAACCGGAGTCCTGGCGGAAAGTTGTCACCTCGTAGTTTGTCGAGTCCTGTACCACAACCACCACCCCGAACTCCTTACCCACGGGGATCGTCTTGGGGAAGAGCCGTTCAATCTCTTGGGGGGAAGCGGAGGTGGCTATATCGATCTCAGAAGGGCTCTTTTCAAGGACCAGATCCCGAACCGCGCCCCCAGCAAAGTAGGCCCTATGTCCTTGATCGTGAAGCGTCCTGACGATGGTTAGAGCGCCTTCTAACAGATGAGGCTCAACCCGTAATTTTAAGGACATCCAATGGCCGGCGGGCTTTCTATATTTCCAGCTTGTTGAGTTCCTTGGTCCAACGCAGGTCGGGGAAGGCACGATTGCACCAATCACGATAGAAGTGGAACTTTTCTTTCTGTCCCAGCTGGTAGTAACTCATTGCCAGATTAGGAAGCATGATCTTCATATTATGAAACTTATCAGAGATCTTGAGTGTTTCTTCACCAGCTTCCGCAGCTTCTTGATACCTCCCTAAGGCATGATAATTATTGCTCAGATAGCTGTGAACCTCGGCGTTTTCTTCCTTGTCCTCTATGGACTGGCTCAGAGCTTTTTTAACATATTCAATGGAGTGGTCGTGTTCCTTCAGACTGAAATAGCAGTGAATAATCTCGATGTACAGCCAACACAGCGAGTCCTTGTCGGGATCCAGCTCTTTGACTTCCAGCAGCTTGAGATAAGACTCCAGTGCCAGTCGGAAGTTGAGTAATCGTTGATAGCACAAGCCGATGTTGAAGAAGATGTCCTCTTTCCGCTCGAACCCGGCATCCACTTCCAGGACTCGTGAGAAGTATTCCAGGGCCTTCTCGTACTCAGCCAGTTCGTAATGACTGGAACCAAGACTTTCAAAAATGAAAACGACTTCAGGATCGTCGTTGCTGATGAGGGAGATGGCCTGAGTGTTGCACTCCACTGACTTCCGTAATTCACCCTGCTGTTCGTAGTTCCGGCTCATCCCGGCCAGCAGCATCCATTGGGCTTCTCGATGGAGGTGGGTCAGGTACTTGAGCGCTTCAAGCCGGCATTCCAGGGAGCTATCATTGGCCTCGTTGTACTCATAGAGCGATCCTAAAAAGTAATGGACCAGTCCACAGATTTCCGGATCAAAGTCATCCTCTTTGGGACGAAGCACTTCTTTGGCCCCCAGAAGTGCCTGGTAGGCCTCCTTGTCTTTCTTCAAGAAAAAATAGCAAATGCCTTCCAGACCTTGGTAGTAAGCTTGGGGATTGCCGTCAGGGGCTAATTTCTCAGCTTCCTGGTAGTAACTGATGGCCTTCTGGTAGTTATCGTGATCGTAATAGTAGGAGGCGAGCTCGTCCAGAACGTCCAACTTCTCGTTGACTCCATGGGTGGTTGTCAGTTTTTCTTCGAGTTGTTTAACATTCATGCTGCAAGAAGGGCCGTAGAATAGCATACTTCAAAAGGGATCGTCTAATGCGCCTTCTGATCGCCATAGGATTGCTGCTTTGCCAACTGAGCCTGGGCATCATCTGGTTTCTCCGACCCGTGCAGAGAAGCACTTTCGAGCAATCTGTCCCACAGGACATCCTGGGCTTGATTGTCCTTACCGATCCGCCCACAAATCTCGATTTTCTGGAGCATTCCCGCCTGCGGAACTGGTTCGATCTGGCTTCGGAAAGTCTTGGTGGGAGCATCCCCGAGGAAGTGAGAAAGCAGGCGGTCAGCCTGTTTACCAATGACGTGGAAAGTTTGTGGTTTTTCGTCCACCATCTTGAGCGTCAAGCCAATGGCTCATGGCGGATTCATTTTACGGCTCTTCTGAGACCTCGCCCCCTTCACGGTCGAGCACTTGAACTCCGAATCGAGTTGGCTATGCAAAACACTTTCGGAGCCGCTCAAACGGATGTTCTGGACTATGAGAATATCCGTGTTTACAAGGGAGCCGAATCAGGACAGATTCTTTACCAGGTGCAGATGCCTGACTTTCTTCTGCTTTCAAACAGTGAGGAGGGATGGCAGAAAACTCTGCGCACCGCTGCCGGAACAGAGGCAAGTCTGGCTGAGAGTGTTTCCTTCAGGAGAATCAAGAGTCACCTTCGAATCAATGCCGGCCTGTTCCTCTATTTCAAGGCCGACCGACTTTTCCCCTTGCTTCCAGAGTTTGGCTATCTCATTCGATGGCAAAAAGGAGAGTTCTCTGAGGATTACTATCAGATAGGAGGTAGGAGGTAGGAGGTAGGAATCCAAGTGAGTGCTTTGTTTCTTGAGTCTCGACAGCATGACCCTGAATTATCGCTCTCCTGACTCCTGACTCCTACCTCCTCTCTTCTGACTCCTACCTCCTATCTGCTGTTCTGACATTCGCCCTTCCGGGGTGGAAGGTAACAGACTCAATAGAGAAAGGCATGGGGAAAGGCTGGGTCGGGTCAAAGGGAGGATTTTGTTTCTGGCCCACCGAGCTTAAGAGGTCGTTGACCAGATTAGCGGGAAGAGGAAAGCCGCTGAGTCGAGCCTCTTGGACAAGATACGTTCCAATGCCATTTTCGGCCTCCAGTGTTCCCTCAATTTCCAGAGTCTGTTTGCCCTGGAGGAGAAGTCTGAGAAAACCTAAAGTTAGGGCATCGCCTTTTAACTCCAACTGATCCGTGTCGACCTCTATTGAGGTCAGGAAGGTGCCCTCCTTGAGAGTGACCGAAAGGCTTTCCACTGCCTGTTGACCCTGTTGGCGGAGCTGGGCTGTCAGATAGGCATTCAACTCGGCCTCAGTGAGTTCATAAGTCATGCTCTCGGAAGTGCCGGCCTTGTGATTGTCTTTCAACTCCTCCAGCAGCCGCGTGACTTTTTCAACTCCGGGGTCGCTTGTCGCTTCTGGCGTCGGCGGAGACTGAGCCGTCAAGGAAATCCAGGCCGAGATCATAAAGACTGCAAGGATGGCTCTTCTCCAGGAGATCATTTTCATATACCCATAGATGCACGGCAGGCGCAATTGTTTTCTACTATTCCTCCTCTTTTTTCTGTCTCATTCTTTGACTGCCAATGGATTCGAAAACCTCACCGGGGACCTCCTTGACTCGAGGGAAAACATAACGCAGCATGATGGGGGTGATCATGGTGGTCACCAGGACCATAATCACCATCACTGAAAACATTTCCTGACTGATGATGGCGCGACCCAGCCCAACACCCGCCACAATCAGTCCAACCTCTCCCCGACTGACCATTCCAACCCCCACCCGAAACGATTGGATATTGTCGAAGCCGTTGGCCCGTGCACCCAGGAAGCAACCCACAATTTTGGTAAAGATAGCCAGAAGGACGATGGTCACCAGGAAGCCGATTTCTGCCCCCAATTCTCGAGCATTGGCTTGAAGACCGATGCTGACAAAAAAGATAGGAACAAAAAGGGAGTAGGTCAGAGGATGAATCTTATCGTTGATCTCTTCCTTGAAGCGGGTTTGAGCAAACAAGACTCCAGCCATGTAAGAACCTGTGATTGCAGCCAGATGAGCCACAACCTCGGCCGCAAAGGCAAAGGAGAAAGCGACCACCAGGACGAAGGCCAGCAGGGCCTGACTTGCCGGAAGTTTGCTGACTTTCTCACACCATCGCTCCAGGTACCTTCGCCCGATGAACCAGAAGGCTACAAAATACAGAGAGATCCAAAACAGGATTCCCAGGACGGTGCCAACCCCAGCCGTCTCCGCTTCCTCAGCAGCTCCAACGGCGGACAGGGCGGTTATGACACCCAGCAGAATAATGCCCAAGACGTCGTCAATCACCGCTGCCCCTAAAATGGTGGTTCCTTCTCGAGAACGGAGGACTTTCAGTTCAATCAGAGTCTGGGCGGAGATCGAAACGGAAGTGGCTGTCAGAATGGTTCCCACAAAAATGGCTTCCCAATAGAGAGGAAATCCGTAATAGAAACTCGCCAGGGTTCCCCCCAGGAAAGGCAGAAGGACCCCTCCCACGGCGGCCCAAAGAGCGGTCTTGCCCACCTTTTTCATTCCCTCCAGATCGGTCTCCATGCCGGCCACGAACATGAGGAGAATGACCCCAATCTCTGCCAAATCCCTGACCATACCCTGAAGAAAAAGCGAGTTCGCCGGTTCCTCCAGTGAGCCGGATTGCTGGGCGGCAGTGATCAAGGCGTCGATGGCTCCACTGCCGTGAGCGCCAGCCTGTGAGAACAGATTCCAGTCCAGAATATTCAAGACCGTCGGACCGAGAATTAAACCGATTGCGATCTCTCCGAAAACCGCCGGCTGTCCAAAGCGCACGCTCAGCGCACCTGCCAGTTTGGCGGCCACGATGATCCCTATTAGAATGAGCAAGAGTTGCGGTAGATGATCCATCGGGAGTTACCTGCTCATTGCTTTTTCTTGGTTCTGACCTTGAAACTCGATCTTTTCAGTCTCCACCTGCTGTAAGGCCTCCTGGACCATGTGGGGTATATCCAAAGCACTTTCTACTCGAGAAATCCCATCCAGTCTGGCCCGTGTTTCAGGATGTCGGGGAGTGAAAAGAGAGCAACAGTCATCGTGAGGCAGAATAGAGATGGGATAAGTCCCGATACGGCGGGCAAGGCTGATGATCTCTTCCTTGTCCTCTCCAATCAAGGGACGCAAGATCGGCAGCTGGGATACGTCGGAAATGACACGCAGGTTTTCCAGGGTCTGGGAAGCAACCTGTCCAATGCTGTCCCCGGTGACCAAGGCCTGAGCGCCTTCCCGTCGAGCAACCTCTTCTGCCAATCGCATCATGAGCCGACGATACAAGATCACTCGAGTTTCAGCGGGGGTGAAGGCTACGATTTGTCGCTGTATTTCTGCGAAGGGGATCATGTAGATCTTGGAACGATATTGGTACTCATTGAGGATCGAAACCAATTGGCGCACCTTGTCCAGGGATTCAGGCGTGGTGTGGGGAATGCTGTGAAAATGAACGAAGATGGCCCGGCAACCGCGCTTCATCACCTTGAAAGCGGCCACGGGTGAGTCAATCCCTCCGGAAAGCAATACGACGACTTTCCCGGAAGAGGAAAGCGGCAGTCCCTTCACCCCTTTCAACCTGCGGAAGTACAAGAATGCATAGTGGTCGACAATGTCCACATAACAGTTCAAGTCGGGGTCCTCGAGACGAACGGACTTTCCTGAGCGAGTGCGGATGACGTCTCCCAGATGTTCGTTGATCTGTTGTGAGGAAAGCGAGTACTTTTTGTTGGCCCTTCGAGCGCTAATCCGAAAGGTTTCAAACTTCTCCTGGCTCACCAGCTCGTAGAGATTTTCTTGAAGGACCTCCATGTCTTGAACGGACAACCACGACGGACAGCAATAGGCGAATCCAAAAACCTTCTGTAAACGGAGACCGATCTCTTCTACTGGTGAGTCAGGAACAAGTTCAACCAGAACCCGTCCTGAAGTTCTGCGAATAGAATGATAGGGAAGACCGCGCAAGGCTTGCTCGACGTTCTGACAAAGGCGCTTTTCAAAGAAAGGACGGTTTTTCCCCTTGAGAATGATTTCGTGAAAGTAGCAGACGTAATATCGCTTCATTGGGGCCAGCCGAGTCTATCCTATCTTCTCTACCACCATGGTCACGTCTTTCACGTCCTGCCCCATCTGGTAGTAGACATGAACATAGTTTCCCGGTTCCAAGTCACCTCCCTTGATGGAACTCGGCCTCATCCGGAAAGTCAGCTCCTCCTTGTCGGTCTGGATGATCAGCTCGTCCAGGGAAATGGATTGAACGGTCCCGTACACATCGTAGATCCTTTCCTCAATCGGCGTATCATTGGTCCACAGTTTCCAGATACAACCCGACTGTGAGACAAACAGAACTAACAAAGCCACCAGCAGTGAGCGCGTCATCGCAGAGATTGTACCGGAAAACTGGATTTTTTTTCGATTCCTAATGAGATGTTCCCTCAATTCTTCCCAAAAGCTCCCTCACCCGGCCCTCGATTTGATAGCGAATGACCCGAAAGCCCTTGATCACTTCAGTCGGCTTTCCAGGGATCTTGGCTGGATCGGCAAGCGGCCAGTGTTCGCTGTGAGTGTGAGAGGGGAAGACAGGACAGGCCTCCTTAGCCTCCCCACACAGGGTCACTAAGTAGTCGAATGTATCCAGGTTCTTGTTGTTCAGGGGATCCGAAGTCTGACTCGAGATGTCAATGCCCACTTCATGCATGGCCCACACCGCGTTTGGGTTTAAGCCGCTGGGATTCGTTCCAGCACTCTCGGACTGAATGGACCTTCCGCCGTAGTAGCGAGCAAACCCCTCGGCCATCTGGCTGCGCGCCGAATTTCCTGTACAAATGAAAAGAATCCTGGGTTTTTTAGGCATGACTAAATATTTTACTCGTATAACCTAAAAAATATGCGATAATGGAGTTAAATATGTTGCGAATGACCTCTACAACTTTTTGGGCTCTCTTCATAAGCGTTTCCATGTTAGCGCTTTTGACAAGTGCTTGTCTCGAATCGCATGCGGATGTACGACTCTCGCGGGCGGATGAAGAACTGGCCAAAAGCGTGATCGTCGAGAACAACTGTGGTCTGTGCCATACCCTGCAGGCTCGCGGTCTGAACCTCAGGGGCGAGATTGGCCCAGATCTCACTGTGCAGGCTCAGAGAGGTCGTTCTCCAGAGTGGCTGAGGGAACAGCTGACCAATCCCTCCTCCATCCCTGATGGTGAAGTCGTTTCTGGATTTGAGGGCAAACAGAAGCTCATGCCCCAATGGAAAGGGTCCTCGGACCGAGAGTTGAACGCCCTCATCGCATTTTTGCGCAGCCTCGACGGAAAGTACCAAGCCGCTTCTTCTCGCTGATTCCACTGATTCTTCAGATTCAACACCAACCGACACCGATCAGACAGAGATTTCGTTGGATCATTCCCTCTCCTTTTTTGTTACATTAGGGGCCAAAGACGAGGTGACTAATCCCGGCTAAGGGAAAGTGAGGGTGTGAGGGAAGTATGGAGGATAAGAGCTTATCAGCAATTGGTATTGAAAACGCGGGAGAGGTGCATCGAAATCTCAGCCCTTCTGATTTGATTGACCTCAGCGTCAAAAGCGGTGAAGGAGTTTTAGCCGATTCGGGCGCTCTGCGGGTGACCACCGGCAAGAACACGGGAAGATCACCCAATGACAAATTCATCGTGGATGAGCCTGACAATTCAGATCAGATCTGGTGGGGAGAAATTAATCGCCCCTTTAAGCCGGAAGATTTCGAACGTCTGCATCAAAAAGCGGTGGCCCATCTGCAAAACCGGGCCCTGTATGTTTTTGACGGCTTCGCTGGAGCAGATCCCGAATATCGACTGCCTATCCGGGTCGTGAACGAGGTGCCCTGGCACAATCTCTTCGCACACCTTTTGTTTATTCGCCCCACGGAGGAGGAACTGAAGGATCATCGTCCTGAGTTTACGGTTCTTTCCGTGCCCAACCTCCAAGCCAACCCACAGGAGGATGGCACCAACTCGGATGTTTTTATCCTGCTGAATTTGGCCCGCAAGCTAATCCTGATCGGGGGAAGCCACTATGCGGGTGAGATCAAGAAGTCGATTTTCACGGTGATGAATTACTTGATGCCGTTCCGGGATGTCCTTCCCATGCACTGCTCGGCCAATGTCGGCGAGGAGGGAGACGTGGCCTTATTTTTCGGTCTCTCCGGAACCGGCAAGACGACCCTGTCGGCTGACCCCAAGCGTCGCTTGATCGGAGATGATGAGCACGGTTGGTCGGACTCCGGAGTCTTTAATTTTGAGGGGGGCTGCTACGCCAAATGCATCAAGCTCTCCCCAGAGTTGGAACCTCAGATCTGGGAAGCGATTCGCTACGGCTCGGTGATTGAAAATGTCACTTTTCAAGGGGACACGAATAAGGTGGACTTTGACAGCTCTGAGATCACAGAGAATACACGAGTGGCCTACCCGGTTGAGTTCATTCCAGGCGCTGTCATTCCGGGAGTTGGAGGGCATCCACAGACAGTGATCTTCTTGACTGCTGATGCGTTCGGTGTCCTGCCTCCGATTTCCAGGCTCACCAGAGAGCAGGCTATGTACCACTTCATTTCTGGGTACACTTCCAAAGTGGCGGGCACAGAGAAAGGGATTACCGAGCCTCAAACCACTTTTTCACCCTGTTTCGGGGCTCCTTTTCTTCCACTGCCGCCAGGCCGTTATGCTGAGCTGCTGGGCCAGCGGGTTGAAAGGCATCAGGCCAACGTCTATCTGGTGAACACAGGCTGGACCGGGGGTCCTTACGGCGAAGGACACCGCATGCAACTCAATTACACCCGCTCCATGGTGACTGCCGCGCTCAGTGGTGACCTGGAAAAAGCCGACTTTCAACCCCATCCCGTTTTTCAGGTGGAGGTCCCCAAATCTTGTCCGGAGATCCCTTCGGAAATCCTGGATCCCAGGAACACATGGAAGGACAAGGACGCTTACGACAGTAACGCCAACGAATTGGCCAGGCGCTTCGCTGAGAATGCCGAGGGTTTTTCAGAGGTTGCTCCTGAGATTCTCAGCGCCGGCCCCCGAGCGTGAGGGTTAGCCCTCTGCACTATGATGCAAGAAGCGGTGATTGTGGCGGCGGGACGGAGTCCCGTCGGCAAGGCCTCAAAGGGAACTCTTCGGCATACCCGCCCTGACGATGTGGCTGCTCAGGTGATCAGGGGAATCCTGGAACGAGCCAAGCCCCTGGCTGAGGATGATGTCGAGGATGTGATTCTGGGATGCGCCATGCCGGAAGCCGAACAGGGGATGAACGTGTCCCGGATCGCTTCGCTTCGTGCCGGACTTCCCGATCACGTCAGTGCCATGACCATCAACCGGTTCTGTGCTTCCGGTCTTCAAGCCATTGCCTTAGCGACCAACAATATCAATGCCGGGATGTACCAGGTGGTGATCGCGGGCGGGACGGAAAGCATGAGTCTGATTCCCATGGAGGGGCACAACTTTTCCCCGAATCCAACCCTGGTGGAAGAGGACCCCGATGTCTATCTCTCGATGGGACTCACCGCGGAAAATCTGGCTGACCAGTACCAGGTTCCTCGTGAAAAGCAGGACGAGTTCTCCTTCGGGAGTCATCAAAAGGCCCTTGACGCCCAGGCGGCAGGACGCTTCGAAGAGGAACTCATTCCTCTCCAGGTGAATCTGGAAGAACTCAAGGAGGGTCACAAACAATCACAGGTAGTGGAGTTTAAAGTGGACGAGGGACCACGAGCGGATACTTCCCTGGAAGCCCTGGCCCAACTCAAACCGGTTTTCAAAGTGGGCGGGACTGTCACCGCGGGAAACAGCAGCCAGCGAAGCGACGGAGCTGCAGGAGTGGTGGTGATGTCGCTGGATAAGGCGCAGGAACTCGCCCTGCAGCCTTTGGGGAGGCTGGTGTCCTATGTCACCGTGGGGGTCGCCCCCGAACTGATGGGAATCGGTCCAGTGCAGGCCATCCCCAAGGCTCTCCGCCTGGCTGAACTGGAGATGAAGGATATCGGTCTGATTGAACTGAATGAGGCCTTTGCGGTTCAAGTCTTGAGCGTCATTCAGGAAGCCGGGCTGGACCCTGAGATTGTCAATGTCAACGGAGGCGCTATTGCTCTGGGACATCCCCTGGGGTGTACCGGTGCCAAGCTGACCACCACGATCCTCTTCGAGATGAAACGCCGGGCAGTGCGCTACGGATTGGTCACGATGTGTATCGGCGGGGGTATGGGTGCGGCAGGCGTCATCGAGTGCTATTGTGCTTAGGATCCTGGTCACAGGAGCTTCTTCGGGCATCGGAGAGGCTACTGCCTACGCTTATTCCAAACCAACCTGTGAACTCTTCCTGGTGGCGCGCCGCGAAAAGCGCCTGGCCAAGGTCGCTGAAGCCTGCCGCCAAAAGGGTGTCTCTCGAGTGGTCTTTCAGCCGCACGATCTCAGCGTGCCGGGCCAGGGAGGGGCCATCATTCAGGAGTGCCTTGAAGAACTCGGAGGTCTGGACATTCTCATTTGTAACGCGGGATACGGGATATACGGGCCGCTCGAGGAGGTTCCTCCACAGGACATGGCGCGGATTTGGCAGGTCAACTTTCAGTCCGGCTATGAATCGATTCATGCCGCTCTACCACACCTGCTCAAACAAAAGGGAGGACACATCGTTTTAGTGAGCAGTGTTATAGGGAAGAAGGCTTTTCCCTATGCCTCCAGCTATTGCGCCACCAAATTCGCCCAGGTGGCGATCGGAGAGGCGCTGTGGGGAGAACTTCGGGGTAGCGGTGTTGGAGTGAGCGTGATCTGCCCAGGTTACACCCAGACCGAGTTTCAAGAAGCCGCTCAAAAGACGAAAAGCCTGCAGTCCATGGACCGCCCGGGAAATGGTCAAAGCTCTGAAGGCGTGGCCCGAGCCATCGTGAATGCGGTGGAGCTCGATCGGCGCGAGGTGCATCTGACCCTCTCCGGTCGGCTTCTCTGTCTCATGAACCGGGTTTCTCCGTTTCTCATCAACCAGGTGACGGCCCGCTTCCTCAACCGATTGCAGAGAAACAAGAAAAGCGGCTCTCCTTCCCAGCCTTGAACTTTTCTCTGACGGCGGCATACTAGTGACATGCGCCTTTTCTGGCCTTGTGTGATCCTGGTTCTGGCGACCGGTCTCGTTTATATCAACTCTTTTCCGGGTGCCTTCCATTTCGATGACTTTCCGCAGTTGCTGGAAAATCCTCGCATCAACGGTTCCGCCTTCTCCTACAGCTCTTTTCTGGAGCAATATGGGGGACGACCTCTCACCTTGTGGACTTTTTACTGGAATAACCAATGGTTTGGACAGAATCCCTCCAGTTACCATTTGGTGAGCGTCTTGTGTCACCTACTGGTTGTGGTGGAGATTTTCCTCTTGATCTGGCAGCTCTTCGGGCAACGAGCTCTGGCTTTCGGGAGTGCCCTGCTGTTTGCCATTCATCCGTTGAACACTCAAGCTGTCAACTATATCTGGTCGCGCTCGGTTTTACTGATGGCCGTATTTGGATTAGCAGCTCTCCTTCTGGCCAGAAGACATCCGTGGGCAGGACTGATCTGCCTGCAGTTGGCCATATGGAGCCGAACTGAGGCGGTGATTCTGCTTCTTCCCTTGATCTTCTTGAATCGATCACGCTGGAAGGGCCCCCTTAGCGTGACCTTGCTCAACACGGCAGCATTCGCTTATTCGTTGCTCAAGTATGCTCCCAGGGAGATAGCCTGGACTCATCCAGACCCTTGGGTCTACTGGATTTTCCAACCCATAGCCTTTTTGAAATTTTCCCTGCTCATGATTTGGCCTACAGGCCTGAATCTGGATCATGACCTGGTTTCGCCAGACCCTTGGAGTTTGCTCCTGGCGAGCCTTTTTTTCTTGTCGCTGCTGATGCTGGCCCTCCGCTTTCGAAAGAGCTATCCGATCCCAACCCTGGGGATCTTTTGGATGATGGCGATGCTGCTTCCGACGCTTTTGGTGCCCAATTCCGATGCCTTGAATGAAAGTCGTGCCTATCTCTCTCTGGCTGGCTTTACCCTGACTGCCAGTTGGGTCCTCTGTCACTTTCTTGCCAGAAGACCTGTTACTTTGAAACTGGCAGCGGTAGCCTTGTCGCTGCTCTTGTTCATGCCGCTCACCATGGCTCGTAACGAGACCTGGAAGGACGATTTCGCGCTGTGGCAGGATACCGTGCTGAAAAGTCCCGCTAAGGCTCGTGCCCATTACAACCTGGGGGTGGCACTTGCTGTTCAGGGCAAAAACAGGCAGTCGGAGGTCGAGTTCCAGCGCGCGCGCGATTTGCATCCAGAGGATCACCTGAGCTGGGCGGCTCTCGCTTATTGTGCCGAGGTTCAAGACAACCTGAAGAGGGCCCGCACTCTCTTCCAGCAAGCTCTGCGGCTCAAACCTGAGAACGAGTATGCTAGAGGAGGTCTGGAAAGGGTCCAGCGGCGCTTGAGCAGACAGAGAGAGAAAGAACTGTGAAATATCTCAATATTATTCTGGTGGTGATAGGAGTGCTGGTCATCGTGCTGACCCTTCGTGCCACCCTTTGGGACACTGGGCCCACCCAGACTGAACCCATCGAGACCCCGACCCGGCTGCCCTCTGAGGTCGAATCCCCGGCCATTTCCCCAACTCCCGCTCCACCGGCGAGGTCTGTGACCCGGCCAGCGGGTACTCCTGGAGCCGGCCCGACTTCGCGCTCTGGGCAAAGGGAGGTCCAGGAGACACCCACTAGACTCCCAGCTACAGCGCCGACTGCTCCGCCGCCTTTGCCAACCCCTTCAGCCAGGCGCCCACAACAGCCTTCAAGAAGCCCGGTTGGTACTTCTCAGCCGGGCCTGTTCCAACCGGGGCAGCGCCCGGAATCCGGCCCTTTACTCTCAGAGGAGCTGGAGGAAGCCAAGAGAGGACCTGAAGAGGAGGAGGAAGAGGACTCCCCTTCGACACCACCTGTCCGGGGCTCTGCTCCTGAAGGGCAGTAAAGGCCCATGCTTTCTACTCTGCTCTGTCTCTTGGCGGCTTTGAGTTTTTTGATTTCAACTTACTTCACTGCCGTCTCCTATCATTGGGTCCAACCGGATGCCACCTGGCTTCCATCTTTTTGCCGAATGGGTGAACGCACCTGTGCCAGCATTGTGTTCACACCGCGGGCCCGGGTTTTTGGAATTCCGAATTCGGTCCTGGGGCAGGTCTTCTACGCTGTCTTAATTGCGGCGGTACTGGGAGACTTTCTGTTTACCAGACCCTTTGTCTATTTCTTCCTGTTGGGAAGTTTCCTGACGGTTTTGCTGGGAGTGTACCTGACCTACTCACTGCTGTTTCTCACCCGTGTGCCCTGCAAGCTGTGCTTTACCTCTCACGGAATCAACCTGGTGATTTTCGTCCTCTTAGTGATTCGATTGTGAACACCTGACAGCTGACCGCTGACCGCTGACAAGACCTGGAACCTGGAACTTGCTACAATGGCGCGCTCTTGTGGGGAACCGTGGGTGATGTCATGCAGGCAGAAACCAGTCTTTCCGGTGGGCTAGCTCATAGCCTTGGGCCCTTCTTTTCCGAGCTGAGCGGCTTTGACTCCACTGCGGCTTTGCAAGCCTCGCCCCTGTATGCCCGGCTGCAATCTGAAATCGAAAGAGTGCTCAAGACCGTGATCCGGGAGGATCTCGCCTCACCAACCTCAGCCTCCAGGTCCTCGATTCGGGCTGCCGCCTGGAATATCGAGAGGGGAACTCACCTGGACCGCCTCATCAGTGTTCTCAGAGATCATCCGCTTCTTCGAGAAAGCGACATCCTCTTTCTCACCGAACTGGACCTGGGGATGGTACGAAGCAGCAACCGTATGGTTGCTCAGGAAATTGCTCGGGCACTGAAACTCAACTACGCCTTCACGCCCTGTTATATTGCTCTCAATAAAGGAAGTGGCTTGGAAAGTGAGGTTCCGGGAGAGAATGCTCAGGCTATTCACGGAAACGCTCTCTTTTCCCGACATCCCCTTCGTGAAGCCCATGCGATTGCGCTGCCAAACGGCAAGGATCTGATGTGGGGCAAGGAAAAGCGTCTCGGATATCAGCAGGCAGTGGTGGCGATCATAGACCACCCCTTGGGCCCGGTGAGAGCGGTGAGCCTGCACCTGGATGCCCATTCCACTCAAAAACACCGCTATCGTCAGATGAAAGTCGTTCTGGATCATTTGCAGAAGCTGAGTCCTGTGCTACCGGTCGTGATCGGGGGAGACTGGAACACCTCGACTTACAATTCCCGTCGAGCCCTCTATTCGATTCTCGGTTATTGCAGGCGAGTGCTCATGGGAGTGCGTCATGTGATTGAACACCACAATCCCTATCCAGATCGCTGGTTCGAGCGACATCTTTTCCGCGAGCTGCAGCGTCAGAGTTATCAATACCAGAATCTGAATGAGCCGGGGGTTTGTACCCTTCATTACGATATCCAGGATCTGGCAGCGAATCAGAGAATGGGCGATTGGATACCCGCCTGGTGCTTTTGGTTCATCACCTGGGCTCTGCAGGGAAGCGATGGCCGCTGTTCCATCAAACTGGACTGGTTTGCCGGCAAGGGCATCTCTCCCGATCCGAACCACCCTCCCCGAGTTTTGGCTGACGTCCACGGAGAAGAGGATTTTCTCTCCGACCACGACCCCATCGTCCTGGATTTCCAGCTAACATAGTCGTCCACATCCTTTCCCTTTCATGCTATGCTTGACCGGAGATAGAGATGGCCGTAACCTTTCGCACTTTTCTCCGGCTATTACTGACCGGGCTGACCTCCCAGGCCATTTTGGCTGCTCCAGCAGCCGAGAACTTTTTGCTGGATCAAGAAACTCTGACCCTGTTCCAGCAGGAGCTTTCTGGCCAGCTGGCCAAGGATCAGGTGGCCGCCATTGCTGGCTATCACCGCATTCAGGGCTCGCCGGGCTACTCTGATGCTGCCCGCTATATTCTCCAACAGCTTCAGGGTTTCGGTCTCAGAGCATGGATCGAAAGCTTTCCAGCTGAAGGCAGAATTACTTATCAAACCTGGCGGTCGCCTCCCGCTTGGAGCATTGAGTCCGCTGAACTGCGGATGATAGAACCTGACCAAGAGTTAATCGTCAGCTACCCCGAGAGTGTCATGAGCGTCATGACCTACTCGCAGCCTGGGCAGGTGCGAGGCGAGTTGGTCTATGTGGGAGCAGGAACTTCTGATGAGGCCTATCAGGCATCAGAGGTGAGGGGAAAGCTGGTATTGGCCAGCGGAGAGAATAGTGAAGTTCACCGCTTGGCGGTTCTCAAATATGGGGCCGCAGCCGTGGTGCACTATCTGGAGGACGAACTTGCGGCAGAGTATCCCGACATGCTGCGCTCCCGGGTTTGGAGACCTCGCCCTGATGAGCTGGATCGCCTGACCTTTGGATTCAAGCTGACCAATCGCCAGGGGAAAAGGCTCAAAGATCTCCTGACTGCCGGCCAGCGCGTGGTGCTGGATGCCAAGGTAGAGGGCCGCGGAATCCATTTTGGCAGTCTGGACGTGGTGGTGGCAGAGATTCCCGGAACCGAAAGCCCCGAGCAGGCACTGGTTTACACAGCTCATTTGGATCAACCCAAGGAGTCAGCCAATGATAACGCCAGCGGGAGTGCAGCCATCCTGGATATCGCCCGTACCCTGCAGACTTTAATTGGGGAGGGAAAACTGCCGCCGCCCAAGCGTACTTTGCGATTCCTGTGGGTTCCCAGTCTTTTTGGGACGATGGCCTACATAGATGCCCATACAGAAATTCGAGGTCCGGAATTGGGTGGCGATGTTCTGGCCAACCTCAACCTCGACATGGTGGGGACCAATCTCGAATTGCTCCACAGCCGAATGAACATTACCTGGACTCCCCAGTCCATCTCCAGTGCTCTGACTGATGTGGTGGTCCGTATGGCCGAGTACGTGGACAGCATCGGAAGAGTCAACACAGACACTCACAGTAACTTCAACTACCGCATTACCCCCTTCGATGGAGGCAGTGACCATATTATCTTTAACGACGGAACGATCCAGGTTCCGGCCGTCATGTTGGGACATTGGCCGGATTACACCCAGCACACCAGTGAGGACACTGCCGAGAAGATCGATCCTGTCGAATTGAAGCGGGCGGAACTGATTGCCGCTGGCGCCTTCTGGTATCTGGCCAGCCTTTCCCAAGAACAGAGCCTGGGATTAACCAATCTTGTGGCTGCCAAGGCTCAAGCACGATTGGCTTCTGATACTCAGCGGGCCTCGGACTGGCTGCTGGAGGCTCCTGTGGATCGTCTGGAAGAGATGTACAACGAAGGGAAGCGGGTCATTTCTTTCAGCCTGGAAAGAGAACAGCAGGCGCTCAATAGCATTCTCCAATTCTCACCCCATGGGCCCACCCGAAGCCTTGTCCAGACGTGGAATCAAGCTCTGAGCAATCAATCTCAGCTGAACATCAGGACGCTTCAGGCGCTGGTACGGCAACAGGGTGGAAACCTTTCCTTTTCCCAGGAGCGAAGCTTCGAGGAGCGTGAGGCAGCCTCTTGGATCCCCTCACGACTGACGCGGGGCCCGCTGGCACTCGACCTTCCTCAGGAACGCCTCTCCGAAGTCGAGCGGAGTTGGTATGAAACTCCAGAGGCTCAGGCCCTGGATACTTATCTTTTGGTCAACTTCATCGATGGGAGACGTACGGTTCTGGAGATCCGAGACGTTCTGACAGCGGCCAGTGAACCCGTCTCCGTCATTACGGTGCATCACTTCATACGGGATCTGGCCCGGGCCAGACTGATCGACCTTCAGCCGGCCAACTAGCCTCAAACAGCCAACTCCTTTATGATGAGGAGTTCGACGGAAGGGGAGGTCCGAACGTCCAATGATTGGAAGAAGCGCTCTCGGCCTGGTACTGGCTGCCTTTGCCTTGATGATCGCCGTGCCCACGGCATCGGCCCAGGAAGGCGAGGCTCCTTCGCTCCCAGCTAGCTTCAGCGAGCCGATGCCCCTCCACAGCGTAGCGCTGGGCTCATTCACCCGCCCTATTTCTTCGTCCAACGCGGAGGCTCAGGCTTACTTCGACCAGGGGTTTCAGTTGAAGTATGCGTTTGCGAAGATCGACGCCGTCCGTTCCTTTCGCGAAGCCTGGATGCGCGACCCGACCTGCGCCATCTGCTACTGGGGCGAGGCCTGGGCCTGGGGGCCATTCTTAAACGGCGGCATGCCCCCCAATCAAGCACACCATGCCTACACCGCCATCCAGCAGGCCTTGGCATTGGCTGAGGATCATGCCAGTCCCTCGGAGAAAGCGTTCATCGAGGCGATGGCTGTTCGCTACGTCGAGAACCCTGATCCCGACAAGCGCAAGGAGCAGGACACCGCCTACGTCGAGGCCATGCGTCTGGTGGCTGAAAGATATCCAGACGATCTGGAGGCCGCCACTTTCTATGCCGATGCGCTCTTTCTCCTGGAGCCACGACGTGGCACCCGCGATCTCAACGATCCCAACGTCGTGCGCCTCCACCGTGTGCTGGAAGGGGTCCTGGATCGCGACATCCGGCATCTCGGGGCATGCCATCTTTACATCCACGCCACCGAATCGACGATCCGACCAGACAAGGCCGAAGCCTGTGCCGAGTATCTGGGCAGCGCCTTTCCGGGAGCCAGCCACATCAACCACATGCCCTCCCATACCTGGAACGAGGTGGGCCGCTGGGGTGACTCCGTTCGGGCCAACCTTGCGGCCTGGCATACGGATCAAAAGGCCGCCATCGGCGAGGGTTTTGCCATCTACGCACAGCACAATCTCCACATGCTCCTCTTCGCGGCCTCGATGGATGGACAAGGGGCCATTGCCATCCAGGCTGGGAAGGACCATGCCAAGCTGACGGGCAACACCCATTACCACGCCCTGACTCTCTTGCGGTTTGGTCGCTTCGACGAGATCCTGGCGATGGAGGACCGTCCCGACAATGAGATCTTAGGAGGGATGTGGGATTTTGCTCAAGGGTACGCTCACCTTCGCAATGACGAAGTCGACTTTGCGCGGGTATTCTTGAATCGCGTGCTGGCTACTGCAGATTCCAGCGAGGCGATATTCCGACGCGAGTCGGCGCGAGTCCTGCTGGGTACCTTGGGGGGCATACTGGAGGGCGAAATTCATCGTGATGCGGGAGCAATAGATGCAGCTATCGCGTCCTTCCAACGTGCCGTATCGCTGGAAGACGAAATGAGCTACGACGAACCCGAACGGCTACCCTTCCCAGCCCGTCACTGGCTCGGTGCCGCCCTGCTGGAGGCAGAGCGGTACCAGGACGCAGAGCGCGTCTACCGCGCCGAGGTCGCTGATCACCCGCACAATGGCTGGTCGCTCTTTGGGTTGAAGACGGCCCTGGAAGCACAGGGGAAGTCGTCACCGGAGGTTAACGCCGACCTCACGGCCAGCTGGGCACGGTCAGATACTTGGCTTCGGGCCTCGAGGTTCTAGCCTCATTCCTCCAAAATCGGCTTAAGCACTTCCCACACCGTTTCAGCAACGATCTCATGCCCTTCAGGATTAGGATGATAACCGTCGCCCAGGTTCAGCTCCACGATTCCTGCCACTCCCTCCAGGAGAAAAGGAATCAGTCCTGCCTGGTTTCTTTGGGCCAGCCCGGGAAAGATGGACCGAAACTGTTCGGTATACTCCTGTCCTAGAATGGGGGGGACCTGCATCCCGGCAATGGCGACTCGAACCTGGGGATTCTTTTGCCGGACCTTATCGATGATGCCTTGAAGGTTGGCCTCGGTCACATCCAGTGGAATTCCCCTCAGCGCGTCATTGGCGCCTAGTTCCAGAACGAGGATGTCGATCCTTTGCCTCATGACCCAATCAATACGTCGCAAGCCGCCTGCTGACGTTTCTCCACTCAGACCGGCATTGACAACTTTGAACTTCCAGACCAGAGCGTCAATTTTCTCTTGAATCAGGGCGGGAAAGGCCTGAGAGGGTCTCAGTTGATATCCCGCCGTCAGGCTGTTCCCCAGGAAAAGAATCACCGGGGTATCCTCTCCAACCTCTGAGAGAGCTTCTCCCTGGCTGCTGATGACCGGAGAGGCAAGAGCGGGAGTTGCGGTGGTTAGAAATCCAACCGTGAAGCAGAGAAAAACCAGACGAAGAATAGTCATAAACGTTAATATGATATACGAAAACTTGCTCTGCGCAGACAATGACGGTTGATTGAAATGAAAAAAACCTCCCTTCTACAGGTTGAAAATTTGACCAAAACTTACCGAAGCGGAGAGAGAACTCTGACCGTTCTCCGAGATGTCTCTTTTTCTATCGATGAGGGCTCTAGCTGTGCCATTGTGGGGCCTTCCGGCAGCGGTAAGACCACTCTCCTGGGTTTGTGTGCAGGACTGGATCGTGCCACCTCGGGATCGGTGGTGTTCAACGGGATCGAATTGAACCTTTTGAATGAGGACGAACTGGCTCAGATTCGCAATCAATATGTGGGCTTCGTCTTCCAGACATTCCAGCTCATTCCCACCCTCACAGCTCTGGAGAATGTTGTGGTCCCCATTGAGCTGCGGGGCGAGTCGGGGGTCAAAAGGCAGGCCATTGATCTGTTGAATCAGGTGGGTCTGGGGGATCGACTGGATCACTATCCAGCCCAACTCTCCGGTGGGGAGCAACAGCGCGTTGCTCTGGCCCGAGCTTTTATCAACCAGCCCAAAATCCTCTTCGCCGATGAACCGACGGGCAATCTTGACGGAGAGACCAGCGGGAAGGTCTCTGATCTTCTCTTTGAGTTAAATGAAGCTGCCGGAACCACTCTGGTTCTGGTGACCCACAATGAGGAACTGGCTCAGCGGACGCAGAGGATCATCAGTCTCCAATCGGGCAGCGTCCGATCGGACGAAAATCTCCTCTTGGAGGCTCAGAACCTGGCTCTATGAAACCCTTCTTTCTGGATCGCTGGATTTGGGGGATGGCCTGGCGGGAAAGCCGCTCCAGTCGTAAACGGCTGCTTCTCTTTATCTCCTCCATCACTCTTGGTGTGGCTGCCCTGGTTGCCATTCAATCTCTTGGTGAGAGCCTGGAAAGGGAGGTCAACGAGCAGTCCAAGTCCTTGCTGGGAGCCGATCTGGTGATTACCGGCCGGGAGCCCTTTGCCCAGGAGACTGAAGCACTCTTTGAAACCTTGGGAGGAGAACAATCCCGCGAAACACGCTTTTCTTCGATGGTTTACTTTACCGAGACAGGGGGCACTCGGCTGGTCCAGATCAGAGCTATAGAGGGAGATTTTCCCTACTATGGGGAGCTGCAGACTTCACCCCGCCAGGCGGCGGAGAGCTTTCGAGAGGGACCCTATGCCCTCGTTGATGAGCGCATGATGCTTCAATACCATGTGTCTGCCGGTGATCCGGTGAAGATCGGTGCCTTTACCTTCACTGTTGCTGGAGCGCTTCAAAAGATCCCTGGCGAGACCATGACAGAGACCTTTATCAGCCCCCGTGTTTACATTCCCCTCTCCTATCTGGATCAAACGGATCTCATTCAGTTTGGAGGCCGCGTCAGTTATAGAAACTCTTTTAAGTTCGACCCGGCTGTCGATGTGGAACAACTTCTGGAAAGGGAGCAGCCCCATTTGAGAGAGTACCGGTTGAGAAGCACCACCGTAGAGGAACGAAGGGCCCGCCTGGGTCGCACCGTGGAGAACGTCTACCGGTTTCTCAGCCTGGTGGGTTTTATAGCCTTGCTTCTGGGAGGAATCGGGGTCGCCAGCGCAATCCACATCTACATCAAACAGAAACTCACTACAGTTGCTACATTGCGTTGCCTGGGTGCCAGTTCAAGGCAGGCAACCTCAATCTATGTGATTCAAGCGGTTGGTATGGGTTTGATTGGGGCCAGCGTTGGCGCACTCCTGGGCGTTGCTGTTCGGGATCTGCTGCCGCGCATTGTGAGGGACTTCCTGCCCCTCACGATTCCCTTCGAGGTGTCCTGGGTCGCTATTTTACAGGGGATCGGTATGGGGCTGGCTATTGGGCTGTTGTTTGCCTTGCTCCCTCTTTTACCTCTGCGCAGGATCTCACCCCTTCTGGCACTGCGAGCCTCCTACGAAGAGAAGGAGACCCTTCCCCGGGAGCCCCTCCAATGGCTCCTCTACACTGCCATTGGAAGTGCCATTTGCCTCTTCGCCCTGGCTCAGACGCGGCGCTGGATCCATGGCCTGGCCTTTGCAGGAGCCATTGTGCTGGTCTTTCTCCTGCTCACCGCAGTCGCCAAGATCATCACCCTCCTGGTGAGAAAGTATTGTCCTGAGTCATGGCCTTACGTGTGGCGGCAGGGCCTGGCCAATCTCCATCGGCCCAACAATCAGACCATTGTGGTGATGCTCTCCCTCGGTCTGGGAACCTTCCTGATCACGACCTTGTACCTGGTCCAGGGCACGTTACTGCAGGAGGTCTCTCTGACCAGCAGTGGAGACCAACCCAACCTGGTGCTCTTTGACATCCAAAGCGATCAACGGGAAGAGGTCATCCAACTAGTCAGCTCGCGTGATCTCCCGGTCGAGCAATCTGTGGCCATCGTGACCATGCGGCTGGC
This sequence comes from Acidobacteriota bacterium, assembly GCA_963663035.1. GTDB lineage: Bacteria > Acidobacteriota > UBA6911 > RPQK01 > JADFOI01 > JADFOI01. The sequence goes on along the minus strand of OY760074.1, from coordinate 2,854,592 downwards.
TTCGGTCAATGGCAGAACAGTCGAGGAAATCGCCGAGGCGGGGGATTCATCCGTTCGAAGATGGCCGCTTTTCCGAGAATTTCGCGCCACTTACCGAGACAGTTTGATCGACTCCGAAGAGCTGCTCAGCGGCACCTGGCAGCCAAGAGTGGAGGATCCCTCCGATCTCGTTTTGATTTCTCTGGAAGAGGACATGGCAAGAGATTTGAACGTCTCTTTAGGGGATAAGCTCGTCTTTGATGTTCAGGGAGTGCCCATCGAGACCACTTTTGGGAACACTCGCCGGGTGGATTGGCGGCGCTTCCAAACGAATTTCTTACTGGTGTTTCCGGCCGGGGTTCTGGAGGAGGCTCCTCAATTTCACGTGGTGATGACCCGAGCCGATTCTCCAGAGGCGTCGGCTGAGTTGCAGCGGATGGTGGTCGAGCGTTTCCCCAATGTTTCTACCATCGATCTTGCACTGGTCCTGGACACGGTTGAAACTGTGTTGAGCCAAGTGTCCGTGGTGATTCGCTCTATGGCCCTGTTTAGCATCCTTACCGGGCTCATTGTCCTGGTGGGCGCAGTGGTCAGCAGCCGCTATCAGCGCACCAGAGAGAGCGTGCTCTTGAGGACACTGGGGGCTTCGCGGGATCAAATCACCAAGATCCTGGCCGTCGAGTACTTTTCCTTGGGACTGCTGGCGGCTCTGACGGGTTTGACCCTGTCGATCGCTTCCAGTTGGGCCTTGGCCTTCTTCGTTTTTGAAACGGAGTTTGTGGTGGAGATCTTGCCGCTTCTGGTGGCTTTGGTTGTGGTGGTGGGGTTGACCCTTTTGATTGGTATAATCAATAGCCGGGGAATGTGCGATCGTTCGCCGTTGGAGGTTCTCAGAGCGGAAGGGTGAGATTGGGGACTGGCCCCACTGGGCCTGTCCCAAAATCTCACCACCCCGCGGATCACAACCATGACACAGGATAATTCTCCATTGGAGCTCCCGCCCGATCTCACCAAGAGGAAGGTGGATCCCAACCCGTTTAAACAGTTTGCACAGTGGTTTCAAGAGGGTGCGGCTGCTGAACCGATCCTGCCGGAAGCTGTCACCCTGGCCACGGCGACCTCAGAAGGAAAGCCTTCCAGCAGAGTGGTCTTGCTCAAGAAATTCGATGAAAGTGGTTTCGTCTTTTTTACAAACTACGAAAGCCGCAAGGGTACGGAACTGACCGAGAATCCGCAGGCAGCGCTGTGCTTCTACTGGCGCCAACTGGAACGACAAATCACTGTGACTGGAACAGTCGTCCAGGTCTCCCGAGAGGAGTCGGAAGCCTACTTTCGAACCCGTCCCCGGGGAAGCCAGGTGGGCGCTCTTGCCTCACGCCAGAGCCAGGTGACTGCCAACCGAGAGGAACTCGAGAAACGGTTTCAGCAGGTGATGGCGGAGTATGCAGGAAAAGAGATCCCTTTGCCTTCCTATTGGGGTGGCTACCGCTTAGCTCCGAGCACCCTTGAATTCTGGCAGGGCCGCCCCAACCGTATGCACGATCGACTCCTCTACAGCCGGCAATCCGATGGTCAATGGAAGATCGAACGGCTTGCACCCTAGCGATGCAAGAAGCGACCGGCTCGCCGGCACTCACCTTTCGCCTGGTCAGTAAAGTCTATGATGCTTCTCCTGTAGCGAGCCGATTCGCTCTGCGAGATGTTTCCTTTGACATCACACCTGGCCAGAAGGTGGCCATCGTGGGAAGAAGTGGAAGTGGTAAATCCACATTGCTTCACCTGGCGGCGGGCATCGATGTCCCCACCCAGGGAGAGGTCTTCATGCGAGGACACAACCTGGCAGCCTTGTCCGAACGCGATCGGACCCTTTTGAGGCGCCGCGAAATTGGCTTGGTTTTCCAGTTCTTCTATTTGCTTCCCCATCTCTCAGTTCGGGAAAACGTGGCCTTGCCCGAGTTCATTGCCGGAGGGAGAGTGTCTGAGTTCAAGCCTCGGGTCTCTGAGTTGCTGGAAGAAGTCGGACTGCTGGATCGTGCAGAGGACAACATTCAAGAACTCAGTGGTGGTGAAATGCAGAGGGTGGCGATCTGCCGGGCACTGGTGCGAAAACCCAGGTTGCTGCTTGCCGATGAACCGACCGGGAACCTGGATGACAGCAATAGCGGCCTGGTCATGAATCTGATGCTGAAGCTCGCTTCCCAGGAAGGGAATACCCTGGTTTACGTGACCCACAGTGCAGAGTTGGCAGGCCTGGCTGACCAGGTCTGGAAACTCCAGAGTGGAGTCCTGAAAAAATCGTGATCCGTTATTTCTTGAGGGCGTTGATCGCTCATCTTCACAAGGCGCCGGCTCTGTTCTTCCTCTCAGTGGTGGGAGTAGCCCTGGGGGTGGCTTCGGTGGTGGGCATTCAAATCATCAACCAAAATGCCATGGGAGCCTTTTCCGCCGGAATCAGAGCCGTGAGCGGAGAAGTGGATCTCACTGTTTTAGGTCAGAGCACCACCTTTCCCGAGGAACTCTATGCCCAGGTTCTGGCTGTGGAAGGGGTAGCAGCCGCCTGGCCGATTTACCAGATCGACGTCGCTTTGGCGGATCGTGATCCCTTTTTTCTTCAGGTTTTCGGAGTCGATCTGCTTTCTTCGGCTCGCCTTCCCTGGAGCAGCTCGCCTGAGGATCTTTCCCAAGCTCTCTTCGAGCCGGGATGGATCGCCCTGACGCCCTCTCTTGCCCAGGAGATGGGATGGTCCATAGGAGACTCCCTGGAGGTCACCAGCGGGACGCGACGGGTGAAACTCGTGGTCGGGGCCTTGGTCGATTTTCAAAAAGTGAGTCCCCTGGCCAGTCGCAAACTGGCTGTTATGGACATTGCCCAGGTTCAAAGTCTTCTGGGGAGTTCCGGACGGATTCATCAAATCGATATCCAGATGCAGGAGGGAGCCAACCAGGAGGACCTGGTCGAGCGCCTTCAAAACCAGCTGGGCTCATCGGTTGAAGTGGTGACGCCGGAGCAGCGGGAACAGCGGGCGGCCAGCTTGATGGAGGCCTTCCGCTTGAATCTCACAGCCCTCAGCTTGATCAGTCTGTTCGTGGGATTGTTCCTGATCTATACCAGCACCCAGGCATCTCTGCTCAGAAGACGTCTGGAATTTGGACTGCTGCGCTCGCTGGGGGCGACTCGAGGACAGGTGTTGGGTCTCATCTTGGGGGAGGTGAGTTTGCTGGGGATCTTTGGTGTCCTTCTGGGGTTGCCCATGGGCTACCTGGTGGCCAGATTCAACGTGGACATGGTCAGTGCTACTTTGACCAATCTCTATCTCCTCTCCGAAATCGAGTCTCTGCAAGTCCCTGCCTCTCTGTATGCTCTGGCCGTAGGCATCGGTCTTGGAGGTGCCCTGGCTGGAGCATTTCTCCCCGCCATTGACATGAGCCGAAAGAGCAGCAAATCCTTACTGACGGGTTTAACCCTGCGTGAGGAAGCCAGCTCCCTTGCCTGGCCGTTGTTTGGGGGGGGCTGGCTTCTTTTGAGCGTGACAGCCCTCTGGTATGGTTTTTGGGGGCAGAGCTGGAAACCGTCCGGCTTTGTGCTGGCCATAGCTGTCTTGCTGGCACTTCCCCTGCTCACCCCTTTCCTGGTCCAGCAGATTGGGGGAAAGCTTCCAACCCGCGGTTTCGGTTTCGGATACAGCCTGAAAAGTCTGGCCACGCGCCTACAAGCGACTTCCTTTGCGGTGGCTTCCCTGGCCATCGCAGTCAGCATGCTCATAGGGATCACCCTGATGATCGGCAGTTTCCGCCGCACTGTCGAAGTGTGGGTGGAGACAACCGTACAAGCGGATATTTACCTGACCACTCCCTCCTGGAGGTCGGAAGCCGATGCCACTGTGGATGGGGACTTGGTGGCTGCTCTGGTGAATCATCCCGGAGTGGTGGCTTTCGACCGGCTGCGACGGCTGCTGGTCACCATAGAAGACAAACGGATTTCCATGGTTGGGGTGGATATGGGATTGTCATCCGGGCAAGCGCGCTTTCCCCTGCTGGAAGGAGATCGGCTGGAGGTGCTGCGCCAGGTTCAGGAGGGAGGGGTTCTCATCGCAGAGCCGCTGTCCCGCAAGTCGCGACTCCATGTGGGAGATCTCCTCCAGGTCAGGGGCGGGCAGGGAGTACTGGAGTTCCCTATCGCCGGAGTCTACTACGATTACACATCGGAGATGGGATCGGTGGCGATGGATCTTGCCCTGATGGAGGACAGCTTTGGGCCAGGTTCCATCAACAGTCTTTCCCTCTATCTTGAGCAGGACCTTGACCCGGAACGAGTCATTGATGAGATCAAGGCCCGCTTTCCCAACACCCCCCTCCAGATTCGGAGTAATCAACACCTGCGAGAGGAAATCTTCCGGATCTTTGACCAGACCTTTGCCGTGGTCAAGATCCTGCAGCTCATGAGCCTGTTGATTGCCGTCTGTGGAATCATGCTGACACTCCTGGTGTTGGCCCGAGAACGGATCTCGGAATGGGCTCTTTACCAGGCACTGGGAGCCAGCCGTCTGCAGATCTTTCGCATCTTTGTGGGGAAGGGTCTGGCCATGGGACTGATCGCACTGGGCTTGGGATCTGTGGCGGGCAGCGCTCTGGCGGCCATTTTGATCTTTGTCATCAATCGGACCTACTTCGGATGGACCATACAGGTCTACTTCCCGGGCTGGCCCGTCCTGCAGCAAGCGGCAACGATCCTGGCAGCCGCCCTTTTGGCCAGCCTTTATCCAGCCTTTCGGGCCAGCGAGACGCTCGCTACCGAGTTGAGTCGCGATGATCTTCAGTAATCGAGCCCGTCTGGTAACCCTTCTCCTGTCTCTGCTTTTCCTCCCTCCGCTGCTCTCCTCTCAGCTGGACTGGCAAGAAGCCAGGCCTGACTATTCCTGGTCCTTTCCCCAGGATCATTGGGCCCGCTCCGGATATAAAACCGAGTGGTGGTACTTCACCGGCCACCTCAGTTCCCAAGAGAACCCCCAGCGCCGTTTCGGGTATCAGTTCACCTTCTTTCGGATTGGCCTGCGACCAGGACCCCTTGCCCTGGAGTCACAGTGGGCCGCCCACAACCTGATCATGGGACACGCCGCCATCACTGACCTGGCCGGAGAACGGCACCTCTTCAGCGAAGTTCTCTACCGTGAAGTTCCTTTTCTGGGAGGCTTGGGGTCCTTTCCTGAGAACCCGATCGTGTGGAGCCGAGCACCTGCAGGAACGGACAGCCCCTGGGAGCTTCACTGGAACGGCGATGGGTTTGACTTCCAAATGGGGGACCGCGCCCGCGGCATGGCTTTCCAACTCTCCACCCATCCCTTAAAACCCCTGGTCTTCCAAGGGCCCGATGGCTACAGCCGCAAGGGGAAGAGTTCCAGCGCAGCCAGCCAATACTATAGCTTCACCCGGATGCTGACCCAGGGAAGTCTCTCCCTCGATGGAGAAACCTTCCAGGTGGAAGGGGAAAGCTGGATGGACAAAGAGTTCGGTTCCAATCAACTGGCTGAAAACCAGGTCGGCTGGGACTGGTTTAGTTTGCAGCTGGAGGATGGACGAGAACTCATGATCTACCAATTGCGTGACAAGACCGGAGCCACTGACTTTGCTCAGGGAACGCTGGTTGCCCGGTCAGGAGAGGTGCGTTACCTGCAGCCGGAGGATTGGGAGATCCAAAAGGTGGAGTATTGGAAAAGTCCTGAGACAGGCGCTGAGTATCCCTCCCGTTGGATTGTCAGGCTCGCCCAGGAAAATCTCGAGCTGGAAATCATCTCTCAAGTGGCAGACCAGGAGAACCGCAGCCAAATTCTATCGGACCTGTATTATTGGGAAGGGACGGTCGTGATCCAGAGTTCTAGCGGTGAGAGGCTCGGTCGAGGCTATGTGGAGCTCACGGGCTATGGTTCAGAGAACCTGCTACCTTCAGCTTTGAATTGATCTTGTTCCAATCTCTCGCCAGTATGCCGTAGATCACCAGGTCAACGAAGCCGTCGTATAACCACTCCGCCTGATAGGCCATTCCCTCTTCCGTGAACCCCAGCCTTTCGGGGATAGCACGACTGCGATGATTCTCTACAGCACAGCGGATTTCCACTCGATTCAATCGCCACTCCCGAAAGGCCCAGTCAACCAAAGCGCCGCAAGCGTTGGTGGCCAACCCGTTGCCCTGGAAGCCAGCTCCCACCCAATAACCGACGGCGGCCGATCGATTCAGCCAATCCATGTTCTGGTAACCGATGATCCCAGCCAGGTTTCCTCGAAACCAAATGCCTGCCTGGAACCCTCTGTCATCGTTGAATTGATGGACTGCAGATTGGATATACCTTCTGGTATCTGAGACCGATTCAATATTGTCTACCCAGGCGAGCCATTCTCGAAGATATTCCCGGTTTTCTTCGGTCAGGGCATAGAGTTCTTCTGTGTGTTCCTCCTCCAGCAACCGAAGCTCGGTCTCCTGATCGATGATGTAGCGGAACCTTCTCCCAGTGATCATGACTTTTCAGGCCCTTGCTGGCCGTCATTTTCCATCATACAACCTTTAATCCTTCCAAGAGAGCACACCCGGAGGGACTGGGTAAAATTTTTTTCTAGAAAAGGCCTCCACTTATGCTATGATACCGCCCGTGCGTTTGAGGAGGCTATCCCCGAGAACCGATCGGGCAAGTAATCAGTTGGATTTCCGGTCAGAGAAAAATCTGGCTGTGGCCATATTGCGCCAAGCCTGGCACGAAGCCGTTCTTGATCTTTTCAGCGTCAAGGAAACCTCCAGAGAAGACTACCGCCTGCTCAAGCGGAAGGCCATTGAGTGGATTAGCAGTGATGATGAGGGTTTCCCTTACTGGTGTAAATTGGCTGATGTCGATTCCAACGCCATTCGGAAACGGCTGCGATTCAATTTGCAGGCGCAGCAAATCTAACCCTGTAAACTCCTACTCGATGAGTCCTCTGAGTTCCTTAACCTCCGGGAAGCGACCCTGATCCAGCTTGGAAAAAATAAGCTTTCCGTTAATGCTGACTTCAAAGCGGCCTCCCCCGGAGGGAACGAGCTTCAGTTCCGAGAGGTCTTTCCGATAATGACTGAGCAGTTCTAGCGCCATCCAGGCGGCTCTTGGTGTGTAGTTTCAATCGTCGCAGTAGACAATTTCAAGTGCTATTGGCTTCTCCACGGATCGGCTCCTTTCTCATTAACTCTGACGCCATGGGAGTATACTGTCATTCCCAAATTCCTGCTGTCAAACTCACCCTCAAAGCCCGGACTATGCATAAGTTCTCTACTGCAGCGACGAAATCATCCGACCTGACTGTGTTGCGCGACCCGCAAGCGGGTACCCCTCGGCTCCTCAACGTACTCAAGAGTACGTTTGCGGGGGCCGACCCGTGGCGGGTACCCCTCGCGCGCCTTGTCAGGGCGGCGCTTTCGTCGCTTCGTAACAAGAACCTATGCATAATCCGGGCTAGCAGGATGCTTTCCAGTAAGTCTGTCTGACTGATGTTTACCCTGCAATTTCTTGGAGCAGCTCAGACGGTGACCGGATCTCGCTTTCTTCTGGGAATCGACGGCAAACGTCTGTTGATTGACTGTGGGCTTTTTCAAGGCGGGAGAGCCATCAGGAAGCGAAACTGGGATCCTTTTCCCGTTTCTCCTGACAGTCTGGACGGAGTCATTCTCACCCATGCTCACATTGACCACTCAGGATATCTTCCTCGTTTGCTCAAGGAAGGCTTTAGGGGGCCGGTCTACTGTACCCCCGCAACGGCAAGTCTCCTTTCGCTTCTGTTGCCGGATTCAGGTCACCTCCAGGAACGCGATGCTGCCTTTGCCAATAAGAAGAAGTACTCTCGTCACGACCCGGCCCTGCCGCTATACACAGAGGCTGAGGCGAGAGAGGTCTTAAAAACCTTGAAAACTGTTCCCTATCATCAGCCTCACCAGCTGTCGGAGCATTTGAACTTCGAGTATTTTCACGCTGGCCATATCCTGGGTTCGGCCATGATCAGATTGACCTATTCGCAAAACGGCGCTCAAACGGTTTTGTTTTCCACAGGCGATCTGGGCAGATACCACCAACCTGTCATCAAGGACCCGGAGACCATAGAGCGAGCGGACTTTTTACTGATCGAGTCTACCTATGGAGACCGCGATCATGAAGAGTTCGATATCCTCTCCACTCTACAGATTTCTATTGAGCGAACCGTTCAAGCTGGAGGAAGTATGGTTATTCCCTGCTTTGCCATAGGGAGGAGCCAGCGTGTGCTCTATCTCCTTCGCCAATTGGAGACAGCAAAGAGAATACCGGTCCTGCCGACTTTTCTGGACAGTCCCATGGCGGTCAGTGCCGTTTCTCTCTACTGCAGCCACCTGGACGAGCACGACTTTGAAATGGAGCAGTTGATGGATGATGCTTGTCCTCTGGAAACGGGCAGCATTCGCCTGGTAAAGACGACTGAAGAATCCAAGGCTCTGAACCAGCGAAAGGGCCCCTGTATCATTCTCTCGGCCAGCGGTAATCTGGCTGGCGGTCGCATCCTCCACCATCTCAAGACACGCCTACCCGATCACCGCAACACGCTGTTGTTTGTGGGTTACCAGCCAGAGGGTTCCCTGGGCCGGCTCATTTTGGAAGGGAAAAGAGAGATTAAGATTCACGGAAAGCGGATACCGGTGAAGGCTCGCATCGAGCAGCTGGACGCCTTATCTGCCCATGCGGACTCGAAGGGCCTTGTGGAGTGGGTGAGTCATCTGAAAGAACCTCCCTCTCGGGTTTTTCTCGTTCACGGAGAACCGGAGGTCCAGGAGGTACTGAAAGGGAAACTGGAAAAGGTCCTCACATCAAAGATCGAAATTCCGGAGTACCTGGAGGAATTCGAACTCCCCTTTGCTCCCAAGTAGTACTTCTCTATATAATGCCCATGAAAGCCCGAATCCCAGACCACGCGGGGTCGTAGTTCAGTTGGTTAGAACGCCGGCCTGTCACGCCGGAGGTCGCGAGTTCGAGTCTCGTCGGCCCCGCCATTTAACCTTCCTGAAATCAATCGTTTAAACAGCTGCGCTAAATTCACCAAGACCGGCTACCGACGTCTAGGGTTGGGATTCGGTCCTTTTCAACCCGATCCCGTTGTCCTCTTCAAGGTGGGGCGTTCCTTCTTCAAAGCAGGTTTTTCCTTTTCCGTCCCATCTGTGTTGGTTTTTCTCTTCAAAGTTGGCCGCTTGGCCTCTACCTGCCCCTGAGAATCACCAGGTTCTATTCCCTGCTTGTCGATCTCGATCAAGCGGGCCTTGACCCGTTCAAACTCAGAACTGCTTACAGTGTATTCTTCCTTTGGAGGCAGAAAAGAAATCTCTTCCTGGACCTTTTCGATCCGACTCTCCGGGGTGGGATGGGTTCTAAAATAACTCGCGAATTTACCGGGCTTTTCTTTCTGCCGGGCCTCAAGTTTCTCAAAGAACGTAATGAACCCGTGAGGGTCGTACTCTGTGTTCCAGAGGTATTGTGTACCCAACTGATCAGCTTCTGCCTCAGATTTTCGAGTAATTCCCAGGACTGCCAGATTTAGGCCCAGTCCCAAGCCATTTTGAATTCCAACCCCAGCCAAGCCTCCTCCCACGAAAAGAGCGGGAATGGCGGCGAACTGCAGCAGCTGACCTTTTGTCATCCTCTCAGTGGCATGCCGGGCAGTCACGTGAGCAATTTCATGAGCCAAAACCCCCGCCAATTCAGATTCATTGTCAGCTTCGAGAATCAACCCCTTGTTGACATAGAGAAAACCACCCGGCAAAGCAAAGGCGTTCACTTCATCGGTGTCCACTACCTTGATCACAAAGGGGACTTCGGCGTCCGAATGTTTGACAATCTTCTGTCCGAGTCGATCGACATACTCCGTCACCACCGGGTCTTCCACCAGACGCGCCGTCTCCTCAAAACTCTGAGCAAACTGGGCACCCAGCTGAATCTCCTTTTCCTGAGAGATGAAATTGGGAAAGATGCCGGCGATCCTTCCATTGATCTTGCGATTCCCGATCTTCTCTACGTCCTTATGTTTTCGACCAGCAAAAACACCGGTAGGGGACATCATGACAAAGATCATCAGAAACGAGGTAATACGTGAAATTCTTCTCATTTGGTTTTCTCCTATCTCGACTAACTGAACGTTATTACAGCCTTCTCCGAACCAACTACCTTGCTCTAGCATCCAGACCGGTAGATTCTTTGAGCCATAGATGCCTCCACGCGGAGTATGGCTCCCGATACGACGACAAACGGGGTTTTAAGAACGTCCACAAACGATGTCCAAGCAGGAAAGATAGAACGCACCCGTAAATCAAGGGGAAAAGGGTATCCGCCTTGACCAGCCACAGATAGTGCAACACCCCGCCGGTGGCTGAGATATAGACCAAACGGTGTAGAAATTGCCATCGTTTGCCACCCAGCCGCTTGATCCAGCCGCGAGTCGACGTGATTGCCAAGGGAACCATTAAAGCAAATGCTAAGAAACCAGCGGTGATAAAGGGACGCTTTAGAACGTCCTTGGCGATTTCTTCAAACCCGAAAAACTGATCCAACCAGATATAGGTCGCAAAATGGAGCGTGCCATAAAAAAATGTAAACAGACCCAACATGCGACGAACGCGAATGACACCATTCCAGCCAGTGATCCGACGAAGTGGGGTAACGGCTAACGTGATCATCACCAACCTCAACGTCCAGCGTCCTGTGGTATCAGTGATGTCGTCAATTGGGTTGGCGCTAAGATTGCCTGTAGTTGCGTTCCAGACCAGAACGAACAGGGGCATCAGGCATAGCAGGAGCACAGCTGGCCTTATTACTTTGTCAAGTGATCGATTGCGTTTCATCACCAACTTCCCTTCAAAAGTACTTTCGAAGGTCCATGCCGGAGTACAGACTTGCTACTTGATCGGCGTAGCCATTGAACATCAAGGTCTTTCGTTTTCGAAACTCTCCAATCCGTCGTTCCCGGGCTTGACTCCACCGTGGATGGTCTACCTGGGGATTGACGTTCGCGTAGAAACCGTACTCACGAGGTGCCGACGCTGACCAGGACGTAACAGGTTGCTTTTCAACGAATCGAATTTTCACTATGGATTTGATACTTTTGAAACCATACTTCCAAGGCACCACCAGCCTCAGCGGCGCTCCGTTCTGGTTTGGCAGCTCCTTTCCATACAGGCCCACGGCAAGCATAGTGAGCGGGTGCATGGCTTCATCCAGTCTCAGTCCTTCAAGGTATGGCCAGTCCAGAACTCGTCGTCGGACGCCAGGCATCTGACCTGGATCGTTTAGAGTGGTGAATTCTACGTACTTAGCGTGTGAGGTCGGCTCCAGTCGGTTGATTAGATCGCGCAATGGAAAGCCTCGCCATGGAATGACCATTGACCACCCTTCGACACATCGCAGCCGATAGATGCGATCTTCCAAGGTATGTGGCTAGAGCAGATCTTCCAAGGCGTAGATCCCTGGCCTTCCCACGGCCCCTTCAACTGCCACCGACCAGGGTTTAGTCTTTAGGGTGTGAGCTAACCGGGCAGGGGAAGCCTTGTCGGTCCCGAATTCATAGTAATTGTTGTACGTCGTCACGTCTTTGAAAGGTGTCAACTCCTCATGCGTATCAAATGCTCCTTTGGCGCCTGGTTTCCAAGAGCTGCTTTCCAAGAGTTTACTTTCTCCTCCCCTCAAACGGCCTCCAGCCACAACGGCCACACCTGCAAGAGCTGCTGAACCTGCCATCAGAAAATGGCGACGACTCAGGTAGAGTTTTTCGTCCGTTATTTCAGAGGACTTGATCTGGGTAGGTTCCTTAATCAGCATGTCGTTTCTCCCTCTCTGTGTAGATCATTAGTTGTCTCTTTTCGTCTGCAGTTCGTGTTGCGCTCACAAATACAGTCTAGGCAAAGCGGATTTCGTTTCACCGACGCGCTCCTTTTTTTTTGTTTGGTTGTTTTCTATAAGGGAATAGTCCTGCCAAATCCCGATCCGTCACAGGGGATGGAACTGGGCGTCTGTGGACAGGCCCTTGTGTTTCCACTACCATGGCGCCCTTCAGTGCGTTTGTCAGTGGTGAAGTCGAGGCAGGAGAGTTCGCTTGGGTAGGCTACCGAAGTCTTGCCCGAAGCGCAGCGAATGGTCATAACCCTCCGGAACGTAGAAGGGTGGACCTCTGAAGAAGTCTGTAACGTTTTGGAGATTTTCGAGACTAAGTTTTAAAGGCTAGTTGCGAGGGCATCAATTTTGAGTATGAATTGCAATGAACTGGTAGAACTGATCACCGACTATCTGGAGGGTTCTCTTCCTGCTTCAGATGTTGGTCGGTTCGAGGACCACTTGGCCGAGTGCCCGGCTTGTCGACTCTATTTAGAACAGATGCGGGGAGTCATCAAGACTGTCGGCCAACTCGAGGAAAAACACATCTCGTCAGAGGCAAAAGAAAAACTCCTGCGGGTTTTTAGTAACTGGAAGAAAGGCGTCTAAGTGGACGCTTGACAGCCAATAAAGACAAAGACAGTTACTAAAGTTGGGGAAGACAGCAGAACACGCTGCTTCAACAATGCAAAACTGGGATTCTTCCTCCCGCCGTGTGATCGGCCCACCGCCAGGTGCGAAAAAAAGGCCTTGTTCAATCTCCAACAAATCTTCAAGCCCGCCGCGCATCCAAAGACGGTGAAATGGGAGAAAAACACGATGGCCTGCCGGTAAACAGGAGACACCCCACTGTGGGGTTTGTCTCTGACGTACTGTCCGGTTGTCCCCTTAAATCATTTTTTTCTGAGGAGGTTTTCGATGAAGCGTAACCTAATCACTCTCGCAGTTTTCGCTGTCTTCGCTGTCTGGATGACAGCCACACCGGCATTCACCCAGAATCCCTGCAACGCCTGCGGCAAAAGGGCGACTAACCCCTGCGGCGAAAAGGCGACCAATCCCTGCAATCCTTGCCACACGACTGTAAGCAATGCCATTAACAAGGACTCAGATGGTGTAGCGAACAGGGGTTTCGACACCGTGGCCTACTTTACAACAAGCAAGGCAGTTCAAGGGCACAGTCGCTTCTCATACGAGTATGAGGGAGCCACCTGGCACTTTGCAAGCGCTGCCAACCGCGACCTGTTTTCTCGCAACCCCCACAGGTACGTCCCTCAATATGGAGGTTACTGTGCCTATGCCGTCAGTCAAGGTGCTCTCGCAGATGGGGATCCGCGGCTGTGGAAAATTGTGAACGGCAAGCTATACTTGAATCTAAACAAAAAAGTCCAGAGGATCTGGCAGGCCGACATTACCGGCTACATTACCAAGGCCGCTAACAATTGGCCGAAGGTTCTAGAAGAATAGGCAACTTGTCTCAATCTGGTTCCACTGAAACAGCCCTCTTTCAGAGTGTCCTTCCAACAGAGAGGAAGTCCTGAAAGGGGGCTACTTTCAATTGCGCTGCCTTCGCGGCAGAGGACGACTTATCTTGAATCGGGGAAAAGCAAATGGAAAAGAGAAGAGGAAAGCCGAAGCAAGTGCAAGATTTTATCAAGGTGATCAAGCCCAGAGAATCTCTTAGGTTATTGCCTAAGAAAGTCAGGTTGACACTTCAGTGGTCGATTTGCCTAGCAGTCCTGTTACTGGTGTCGGTGATGCCCGGCTTATGGAGTGATCGGAGTGTATTACCGTATGCCCATCTAGCCTCAGCACAATCGGTTTTAGCTTCTCCGAGCACCGAACCCGTCCTCGATGAGATGGTGTATATTCCCGGCGGTAGGTTCCAGATGGGCTTCGAGTATGGGAGCACTGATGAAAGGCCCCTTCACCCCGTTATCTTGAAACCGTTCTTACTCGATCGGTTTGAAGTGACCAATCGGCAATTCACTGCATTTGTGCAGGCAACCGGGTACCAAACTCAGGCCGAACGACAAGATTCCTGCTGGGCTTACTTAGAGGGCCAAGATGATTTCTTGGACGTGCGAGGAGCCAACTGGCTTCATCCCGAAGGTCCCGAATCATCGATCCAGGATCGCATGAACCACCCGGTGGTTTGCGTCAGTTGGCATGATGCCACAGGTTACGCCGCCTGGGCGGGTAAGCGTCTGCCCAGTGAAGCGGAGTGGGAATATGCTGCTCGAGCGGGGAAAACTGCTCACCTTGTAGCCGACTTGGGTGATGGGGATGGCAGTGCTCACTTGGCACATACCTCCGGAAATGCACCCAAAATAATTCTTACCCAGGCCAATGTGTGGCAGGGAACCTGGCCGGTTCGGAACCATCTCTTGGATGGTTACTACTATACGGCCCCTATCGGGCGGTTTGAACCGAATGCCTTAGGATTCCACGACATGATCGGCAATGTTTGGGAGTGGAGCGCTGACTGGTACTCTGTTGACTACTACCAGCGCTCTCCGAAAGAGAACCCTTCTGGTCCGGAAAGAGGGGATAAGAGGGTGGCCCGGGGCGGGAGCTGGTTTTGCAGCCCCAATTATTGTGGGGCCTTTACCAGTCATTTCCGTGGAGCAAGTCCACCGGACCACGCTTTCAACAACGTGGGATTCCGATGTGCCAGTGACGTGCCAAGCAGCCAGTCGGCCGATTCGTTGGAGTGACAGCCCGGTAGGCACCTCGGGCACCCTGAGGATTCTATGTGAAGCATAGGCGCACAACATGCCGGATCTGAGTGCAGGATAACCTAGAACCAGAAACCTGACAAAGGAGAAAAACAAGATGAACATCGAGTCCGGTGAGCTTCGCGAGATTCGGGAGCTCAGGGAAGAACGTGTCAAACATCCGATTGAGAAAATAAGATCGTCACAAAGACATTCTCATAAGCAGTTCCGGCCTACTGTCGTGCTTTCAGCCGCGGCTCTGCTTTTGGGTCTTGGACTCATTTTCCTTCTTTTGCAAATGAATGAGAAGTACGAAATCCGTGAAAAGCAAGCTAGCCGCAATTATTCATAAGTTTGGGGTGAGTGTCGATTTTCTGCGGAAGTTCAGGGCTGAGAGTGTGTTCAGGTGCGATTACAAGGCGTCCAAGCTTGTTGAGCCGAATAGAGATGAAGCGAGAGCCCCTTCCGGAAACAGCTCGGCCCGCAGGGGGCTGTATATCTGTGTTGGCGCAGGGAGTCAGGGGACCGTCAGGTGGGACACAGACGGTGCATCAGTAATGCGAAGAGCTTTTGTTCGGGATAAGACGATGCCAGGTGCACCCAGATGCGACGAGAAGTTTCCCGAACCCGGGCACCGATTTTGAACAGGCGGCGGCGGAGCGTCTCAATCTCCAGGTTGTGCCAGGGAGTCCCGCACAGGTAATCCCGCAGGCGCAGGATTAAGACATAGGCCAGGGCGTGGATGAAGAGTCGGAACTGGTTGGCCAGGAAACGGTGGCAGCTCAAGCGATCCATGGCCAGATCTTTTTTGAAAGCTTTCACGAAGTTCTCGCACTGGCCCCGTCCGATGTAGTGGTCATACAGCTGCCCGGCCGTGAGATCCTGGCGGTTGGTGACCACAAAGCGACGGTTGAACCCGCGCTCGCTCACTTCCACCTTGGCCACCATGCGCCGCTCCCGGTCCCAACTGTCGGCCTGATAGACGAGCTCGGTGAACTGGCGTTGCTTTTCTCCTGAGTCGTCATAGTCTGCTTGCACCTGCTCAACCAAGGGCTCGACGGTGGCCGCCAGCCGGGAGTTGCGGGCAAAGCCCACCACATACTGCAGTTTTTCCTCCTCACAGAACTCGTACAGTGCCGGCGTCGCAAAGCCACTGTCGGCTCGCACTTCGATCGGAACATCGGATCCCAGAACCTGGCGCATCCGGGCCACCACCCGTTTGAGAACCGCCACCGCGTGGGCGGCCGCCCCCTGGTTGCCGGGCCGCAGTAGCGCACATACCAGATCGCCCGTCTCGCCATCGAATAGCAGCAGCGGATGATACATGTGCTCGCGCTAATAGCCGTGGTAAAAGCTGAACTCCTGCTGCCCATGCGTGACGTCATCCGTGCTGTCGATGTCCAGGATGATCTTCTCGGGCCGGCTCTTCTTGCGGTGCTTCAAGTAGGTCTCCAGCAGCCACTGTCCCAGGCGAGTGAGATCCTTCGAGTCCACCGAGTTCTCCAGTCGCGACAGCGTGGGTTGAGAAGCCAGATCCGGATCGCTTTCCGGCAGCCGATCACACACGGTCTTGAAGATGGGATCCGAGCGCAAGCTGTCGGCATCGTTGCAGTCCTCATAGCCGGCCACGATCTGAAAGCTGCGCTGGGTGAGCAGTTCGCGAATCTGGTGGCGGACGTAGCGGCTATCTCGAGCGTCCTTCAGGCAGGAGGCAAAGCCAGCCGTCAGTCCGTGCTGTTGATCCAGGGCGTACAGACACAGCAGCCCGGCATCGGAGGAGAGCCGGCCTCCATCGAATCGAGCCACCACTTTTCTGTCAGGGTGAGATGGCAAGTTGATCTGGCAGACTGATGCATCGCTGGGCCGTACCTTTTTGGTTTGGAGTTGTTTCATAACCCCTTTTATATCAAAGAGGTACGGCATCTTTTTGTGCCCTCGATCAGACCCCTTCTTCAGAATTTATGAATAATCCGGGCTAGCAATCACATCGACAAGCTCACCGCCTTGGTAGGCCTAATCGCAGAGCGACTGGATGACAATCGCCAACGGGTAGGGGTGCTCACGGGAGACGTTGAGTTGGTTCAAAAACGCGTTGGTGTGACCCAAAGTGAGATAAAAAAAGCGCGCGCTGCAGCTGAGGAAATAAAGAGAGAACAAGAACAAGATGTACGCGCACTCACTGATCAGATTGTCAGTAAGGCCGATTCCCAACAGGTTGTCAACCTAGAAGAGAAGACGGGCACAAAGTTTCAAGAAGTTGATGAGCAAATCACAGGGGTCCGGGAGGAGGTGCAGACGAGTCGACAAGAGTTGGAGAAAACATGGCAGGAACTGGCGGCCATTGGGGTCCGCGTGACAGAGCAGGGGAGACTGGTCGCTACCAACCTTGACGCTCTGGAAGAGCTGAAGCAACAAGGAGAAAGAGACTACCTTCAATTCGACGCCCGAAAGAAGCAAAACATCAATGTAGCTGGGATTACCATACAGCTGAGAAAAGCTGACTACAAGAAACACCGTGCTGATCTGAGATTCTTTTACGACGATAAGCAATTCGACAAAAAGGAAGTGTACACGAACACCCCTTTGTTCTTTTACGTGGGACGCGAGAGGATTCAGTACGAACTCGTAATCAACGAGGTTAAGAAGGACCAAATTGTCGGCTATATCAGCATCCCAATAGGAAGTTTCTCGACTTCACTTGAACTAAAACGCTCAAGTGACTAACACGCACTCTCCTGATTACGACCTTGGAGAGTCGGATCGAAAAGGTCCAGGAAGAGATCTCTTTCCTGCCTCCGAAGGAAGAGTAAACTGTAAGCAATACTGAGTTTGAACGGGTCAAAGCACGCTTGATCGAGACTGACAATCAGGGAATAAAACAAGGAAGGGAGAAAATGCTATGTCGAGAAGATTGATTACAGCTCTGTCAGTGCTTCTGATCGTTTACAGTAGTACGGCCTTTGGTATGACCT
The DNA here is from genome assembly GCA_963663035.1 of Acidobacteriota bacterium. Taxonomy (GTDB): domain Bacteria; phylum Acidobacteriota; class UBA6911; order RPQK01; family JADFOI01; genus JADFOI01. The sequence goes on along the minus strand of OY760074.1, from coordinate 2,837,033 downwards.
GCCCCCACGAACGAGTCCACCCTCTATGCTAGACCCGGGACCATTTGAAGTCCACTCCAAGGGATTGGATCCAGTGCCTGCGACCTAGGTAGTTTGGCCTCTGGCGCCGGCGGCCGATAGGCCAAGGCGCTGTGAGGCCGGATCTGATTGTAATCCCTCCGCCAGCGTTCTACCAACACCTTGGCTTCCCCCAGCGTGTCGAAGATCTCCATGTTCAGCAGCTCATCCCGTAGTTTCCCGTTGAAACTCTCAATGTACCCATTCTCCCAGGGGCTGCCCGGCTCGATGTACAAGGTCCTTACCCCAACAGCCTGCAGCCAGTCCCGGACCGCCTGTGCCGTAAACTCCGATCCGTTATCGGACCGGATAAACTCAGGCACTCCCCGATCAACGAATAACTCCGCCAGCCGGTCCAACACGTCTTGGTGATTCATCTGCCGTTTCACATCAATGGCGAGGCACTCTCTGGTGTACTCATCCAGGATCGTCAATAGCCGAAAGGCTCGCCCATCATGGGTCCGTTCATGCACGAAATCATAGCTCCAGACGTGGTTCTTGCGAGCCGCTCGTAACCGAACACAGGAACCGTCATTAAGCCACAGCCTCCTTCGTTTCGGCTGTCTGGACGGGACTTTCAGCCCTTCTTGTCTCCACAGCCTCTCCACCCGCTTAGGATTCACCTTCCACCCTTCCCCATGAAGTATCGCCGTGACCCGCCGGTAGCCATAACGCCCGTATTGCGTAGCCAACTCCACCATCCGGGCCACCAATCGGGCCTCATCATCGGGAATTTGCCTTTCCCTTCGCTGGGTCGATCGAACCTGTCCCAGCACTTGGCAGGCCCGACGTTCGGAGACTCGCTCTGCTCCTAATCGCTCTCGTACCCACATCACCGCTCGTCTCCTGTTCGCCGGGCCTAGAAGTTTCCCGAGGACACTTCCTTCAGGATCTGCTTGTCCAAAGACAGATCCGCCACCAGCTTCTTCAACCGGGTATTCTCCTTCTCCAACACCTTCAACCTCTTGGCCTGGTCCAACCGGAGCCCTCCGTACTCTTTGCGCCACCGGTAGTAGGTCTGCTCGCTCACCCCCATCTGCTTCGACACCTGTCCCACCCTCTGTCCTTGGGCCAGACCCACCTCTGCCTCACGCAGCTTCATGATGATCTGTTCTGCCCTAAACCGCTTCCCTGCCATCCTTGCCTCCTTCCTAAACCGGAAATCCTAACATTCAAACTGGACTCGTTTTAGGGGGCAAGGTCAGATCTACGATCAGTGGCCCAAAGCTGATTGCAAGTGCGGTTGCCGGGGTATCGTCACCCGCGATGGGTTTTGCCTCAGGCGCGGTGGGAGTCCGCAAAAGATACTAGACGACTGACCGAGGAAAGCATGCTCGGGGAAATAATCGCAATTTTGGGTGTGCGGGTAGCCTTGGCCGGACTGATGCTAACGAACAGTCGTGGGTTGCGGCAGGCCCGCGTTGCTGGCCGCCCAGGCCGTCGTGAGATCGATTTCGGGGGCACTGTCAGAGGAAATCAGCAGGTCTGAGTTCTCCACTGGAGATAGTGACTTAGGCCGCCCGAGTTAACGCCACTTGGCAAGTGCAGAGGCGCGGTTGAGCTTGAAATTGTCCCGTGAGCAGAGGCATCGCCGCAGGTTGAAGTGGTTGTAGACGGAAGAATGGACGGCGGCAAATTTCTGGAGGCTTCGCATCCGCCTGAAACGGAGCATTGCGTGTTCTCGCCGCCGGAACGGCAGGTGGGAATTCTCCGCACGATTGTTCAGCCAGCGGCCAGCTTGATGCCGACCGCTTCCGCCCAGTTCACGCAAGGCCGCGCGGTAAGACCTTAGCCGATCCGTGATGATCGCATCCGGCCGGGGGTAGCGCTTCATCAGTTTCCTGAGGAATTTCATGCGGTCTCTCTTCTTCGAGACAAAGGCCTCCAGCACCTCGCCTTCCTGGTCCACGGCGCGCCACAGGTAATGGCGTTCGCCATTGATCTTCACGAACACCTCATCGAGGTGCCACCGCCAACCCGACAACGCACGCATTCGACCCTTCCGCTTCTTGCGGAGCTCGGCGGCAAAGATCGGGCCAAAACGGTTCCACCAGAACCGGATGGTCTCGTGGCTCACCTCGATCCCGCGCTCGTGGCGAAGGTCCTCGACATTGCGTAGCGACAGTGGAAACCGCACCTACATCATCGCCGCAAGGCGGATGATTTCGGGCGAAGTCTTGAAATAGCGAAATGGGCTCTTCATCCAAAGACACTTACAAGACGCATCCCGCCGAATCAACCCTGTTTTTCTCTGACAATGCCTCCTTTTGGGTTCGCTGTTTTCTAGGTAAATACCTGTTGACCCACTTTCCCATCCCAGATAAACTAGCCTCCAGAAAGCAATTTCTTAGTTACCTTGAGGAGGAGGCCATGAGGGGGTTCCGGACAATTTGTAACGCATTACTCGTGCTCACGATCAGTGTGGGTATGGTGGTGGCTCAGGGTAAAGACGTCGGAACGCTCGTCTTTCCGACATCGACGAAATCACCCGAAGCGCAGGCACGTTTCTTACGTGGTGCAGCCATTCTGCACAGCTTCGGATGGAAGCAGGCCATCGCTGAATTCCAGGCGGCACAGAAGCTGGACCCGGACTTTGCTATGGCCTACTGGGGTGAGAGTCTCTGCTACAACCATCCGCTCCTCGGTGACCAGGATCTGGATTCGCCTCGTGCGGTGTTGAAGCGGTTGGGAGCAACGCCTGGAGAACGGCTTGCGAAAGCGCCCACGGAACGGGAAAAGGGTTTTTTGCAAGCGGTCGAGACTCTATGGGGCGAAGGAGATGTCGCCGAGCGCAAAATTGGCTACATGGAAGCCATGCGCCGTCTGTACGAGAAACACCCCAACGACGACGAGGTGGCTTCGCACTACGCATTGGCCACGATTGCTGCGGTGCGCCCCTCCGGTGACACCACCTTTCGGATGTACGTCGAGGCGGGCGCGGTCGCCATGGAAGTATTCGCGAGGAATCCGAATCATCCGGGTGCCGCTCACTATATCATTCATTCTTTCGACGACCCGGTGCATGCGCCGCTGGCGATCCCCGCCGCCTATCGCTTCGCAGAGATCGCGGAAGCAGTAGCGCACGCGCGTCACATGCCTTCGCACATCTTCATCCAGCGGGGCATGTGGGAACGGGTCTCGAGGGCCAACCAGTCTGCTTACGATGTGGCTATCAACCTGTGGGAGCCGGGAGACGACATTGGTAGTGCTGTGCACCCGCTTGACTGGGGGCAGTACGGTGACCTTCAGCGTGGCGACTACGCCAAGGCCAAGACCTGGATCGCAAGGCTCGAGGAACTGACTGATAAAAGTGGCTCGCAAACTCGCGGTGTTGAGAGCCTGCCGCTGGTGAAAGCGCGCTACGTTCTGGAGACAGAAACGTGGGACGTGCAGCCGGTGACGGAGAAGTCGTCCGCACACGAGCTTCTGGCGACCGGTATCAGCGCGTACCACACCGGAGACAACGCGACGCTCGGAAAAGCAGCCAGCCAGATCCGTTTGGTAGCCGACAAGCTAGCTGCGGGCGCGTCGCTATTTGACCGACAGGCCAAGCCGGCGCGCGTTGCGCAGCACGAGATCGAGGCCCTCGACGCACTGGCAAAGGGTGACACGACGGGCGCCATCGAGCACATCAAGAAGGGCGTGGAGCAAGCCGAAAGCATGCGTCCACCCCGTGGGGCTCCAAGCCCGGTGAAGCCGGTGTACGAGCTCGCCGGCGAGATCTTCTTGGAACTCGGCCAGGCGGAAGAGGCCGTGCTTTTCTACCAGACAGCGCTCTTGCGCACGCCCAACCGGGCCCTGTCCGTTCGCGGACTGGCGCGCGCGTATGCGGCCCTGGGCAATCGCGCCCTGGCCGCCGAGCAATATCGAAAGCTCCAGAACATCTGGAGCGGGTATTCCGTGCCGGGTCTGAAAGAGGCATCGGACTATCTCACTTCAACGGATTTCGAAGGTCAATAGAGCTGACCTACCCCCCCCCGCAAAAAGCACTGTCAGAGGAAATTAGCAGGTCTGAGTTCTCCACTGGCGATAGGGAATTAGGCCGCCCGAGTTAACGCCACTTGGCAAGTGCAGAGGCGCGGTTGAGCTTGAAATTGTCCCGTGAGCAGAGGGATCGCCGCAGGTTGAAGTGGTTGTAGACGGAAGAATGGGCGGCGGCAAATTTCTGGAGGCTTCGCATCCGCCTGAAACGGAGCATTGCGTGTTCTCGCCGCCGGAACGGCAGGTGGGAATTCTCCGCACGATTGTTCCGCCAGCGGCCAGCTTGATGCAGACCGCTTCCGCCCAGTTCACGCAATGCCGCGCGGTAAGACCTTAGCCGATCCGTGATGATCGCATCCGGTCTAGGGTAGCGCTTCATCAGTTTCCTGAGGAATTTCAAGGCGGCCTTGCGGTCTTTCTTCTTCGAGACAAAGGCCTCCAGCACCTCGCCTTCCTGGTCCACGGCACGCCACAGGTAATGGCGTTCGCCATTGATCTTCACGAACACCTCATCGAGGTGCCACCGACAACCCGACAACGCCCGCATTCGACCCTTCCGCTTCTTGCGGATCTCGGCGGCAAAGATCGGGCCAAAGCGGTTCCACCAGAACCGGATGGTCTCGTGGCTCACCTCGATCCCGCGCTCGTGGAGAAGGTCCTCGACATTGCGTAGCGACAGTGGAAACCGCACCTACATCATCACCGCAAGGCGGATGATTTCGGGCGAAGTCTTGAAATAGCGAAATGGGCTCTTCATCCAAAGACACTTACAAGACGCATCTCGCCGAATCAAGCCTGTTTTTCTCTGACAATGCCGTGCTGATACTATTTCCGCATGCCTGTGCTGGGGATGGGAGGCGTACGCATCAAAAGGACCATGCTCTCAGAGCCTCCGCGAGACGAGAGCCTGCTGGTTGCCGTCATCAGTGTCATGCTGCTTTTGTTTCTCTCCATGATCTGCTGGCGGGAACCTGAATGGTTTCAGCTTCTGGCGGCGATTCCACGCCAGGTTCGGGTGGAGGGGGAGTACTGGAGATTGTTCACGGCGATCGCCGTTCATGCCGATCTCAGACACTTTCTGGCCAATGCGCTATTTTTCACCTTTTTCGCCTACCTTCTTTACGGCTCTTTCGGCTTCTGGGTCCATCCGCTCGGCATGCTGATCCTAGGCGCGTTCACCAATTACTGTTCACTTCTCACTTATTCCCCTGACACCCGGCTGGTAGGGGCCTCGGGAGTCGTCTACCTGATGGCCGGTTTCTGGTTGACCCTCTATGTTCTCATCGAGAGAACCCGGTCGTTCTCGAGGCGTCTTCTGCATGCCGTCGGTGTGGGACTGGTGGTGTTGATCCCCACCAACCTCTCTCCGGAGGTGAGCTACCGGACACACGCCATCGGCTGCGGCATCGGCATCCTGGCGGCGGTGGGCTACTTCCAGTTCAGGAAACGGAAGATCCGGTCGTGTGAAGTCTTCGAGATGGAAGAGGTGGAGACCGTGGAGGCCCACGGTGACTGGATCAACTAAACCGATACTGCATCGTACGGGCGCTCCAGAGGAAGCGCTGGTTTGAAAGGCCTAACGCCACTTTACTCCTCTCATCAGATCGCAGGCCGGGTCAAGGAGTTAGCCGGTGCGGTGTCCCAGGACTACGCCGGGCGGGATCTGGTAGTGGTCGGTCTTTTGAAGGGGAGCTTCATCTTCATGGCCGATCTGGTCCGGTCCGTTGAGGTGCCCGTGACGGTGGATTTCGTGGGCCTTTCCAGCTAGGGTTCAGACGACCAGTCCCGTTTGAGCGTGCAGGTCACCAAGGAGATTCAGATTCCCATTCAGGGACGGGACGTTCTTGTCGTTGAGGACATTCTGGATACCGCTGCTGCTGCTGGCCTGGGTGTGCACCGAAGCGGTACGGACCCAAAGGCAGTGACAAAAAAACCGTTCAAGACTTTGGGGAGTATACGCTTAATATCAACTTCCCATGAGAGAGTAACATAACGTCCTTTATCGTTCCTTTTTGTGAGGCTGACCTGTCCCTACGAGTGGTCTCAACCTCTAAGTTAGAGACGGAATCATGTGGCGTCCAGCGCCTCGGAGATGCAGGTCGCAACAGCTGCCTTGTGGCCTGCACACCCCTTTAGTAGGACGTCTCCTCTTCTTCCTCATCCGTCCATTTTCCGCTTGTACCTTTGGTTGAGACAACGCGTGGCCTGCCGGTCAGATCCTCCAGGACGAGCACGCTCCCCTTTACCTTCTGCCGTCGCGTTGAGATGCGCTTCGCCTCGCTCAAGTTGAACGCCTCGAATGGCTCTCCCGGCTCGCCGACGCTTTCAGAATCCGGCTTTTCAGTCACCCGGTAGACGTACATATCCATGTTCATGGTCCTACCTCCTGTGGGCTCGTGGTTTTTGGAGGCAGGCCGGAAAGTTTCCGGTCCCGATCCGGATCGTGCTTGGCCCAGATATCCCGATCCACCGGCTCACATTCGCGGATCGCCTCCAACACGGCCAACAGATGCTCACGCGTGATACCGGAAGGCGTGTACCGTGGTTTGCCGAGACCGAACAGGACTTCGGCTTCTGGATCCTTCAAACCTAGCCACCGGGAAACCCACTCTAATCTCACGGTATCGTCAGACGCTCCCACCCGCCCAGCCGGTTTGTGGCCCGGGTCCGTTTCAGGCGTGTAGCCACCGATATCGGATGCCACCCGAAGGAATTTCTCCATGTCCAATTCTCCCCCGATACGGACGGCTTCCATCAGCCGAGACACATGATCAACATTCACGCTTCGCACCGGCGAAGTCATTGATGTTTCCCGGGGTGGCGATTTCCGATCAGTCTGCAATCTTCGATTATCGCCAATGATTATACCAAGGGCAAGGGCGACAGCTCTTCGGAGAAACGATTGCCGGGCAAGGCAATTGTACAATCCCATGGGCCATGCCGACCGCGGGAAGATGATCTGAAGAATATCGATAGATGGGATTGCACAAAGGAACGGTTCCGCAACGATCCCACGCCCTACGGGTTTTTAAGGGCCTCTGTCTAAAATAGGGCCTCCATCGTAATTTCCGCTACGAACAAGCGAACCGAATACGGCACTTCCCCCGTCTATTTCCGGGAAGTCATCTCTGGACGACCTTGTTGCATGGATCATCCCGAAGGATGTCTAATCATGGTGTTTTTCAACACTGGGGATAACTTAGATGCCACATAAGTTCAACGCATCCCGACGGCACAAGTTCGATAAGGCGCAGTATCGGGTGATCGACTGGGCGGAATATAACGAGAGCCTGCGCCAGCGGGGGCGATCTGACGATCTGGGTCAGTGAGGAGGCGCAAAGTGTGTGGAGCGCGCCGCGCCGCACGTCACGGGGTGGCCAGTGGAGATACTCGGATTTGGCGATCGAGACCTGCCTGACGCTGCGCACGACGTATCGGCTTGCGTTGCGGCAAACGCAGGGACTTATGGGCTCCATCGGCACGCTCATGGGGCTGGATATACGGGTGCCGGATTACTCCACACTGTCGCGTCGCGCAAACGGCTTGAGCATCGCTCAGGCGATGAGGCAAGCCGGGTCTGTGGCTGTCCATCTGGTGGTGGACAGTACCGGCCTCAAGATCTTCGGCGAGGGGGAATGGCTCGCCCAGAAGCATAAAATCAAGGGAATACGCCGCCGCTGGCGCAAACTCCACCTCGGACTGGACCTGGCCAGCGGTGCGATTGTTTGCGCCGATCTGACTCACGATGAGGTTGGAGACAGCGCCGCCTTACCCGGGCTCCTGGATCAACTCGATGCTCCTGTCGCGGGCTTTCTGGCTGACGGCGCCTATGATGGAGCGTCTATACGGGATATGCTGAGGCAGCGGTATGGGGAGACCCTGGATGTGGTTATACCGCCGCCGAAGAACGCAGTGATCCGACCGCAATCGGCGCGGGATCCAACCGTTCGGGATCGCCATATTGCCCAGATCCGCAGCAACGGCCGCATGGCCTGGCAAGTGGCCACAGGGTACAACCAACGCAGCCGGATAGAAACGCAGATCGGTCGTTGGAAGAGCGTGATCGGCCCCAAGCTCAAATCTCGCAGCTTCTCCAGGCAAATCGCGGAGATCCAGGTCGGCCAGAAAGTTCTGAACGCAATGACCGCACTCGGGCGGCCTGTGTTCCAACGCATCGCCTGACGCTACCGCTTGAGAAAGGGCGAATTCCATCTCCGCCCCGATCCATGCAACAACGCTGATCGAACTTGTTCGTTCACCGGTAACTTGACAATACCCGTTCAGTGCAAGTTCAATGGCTTTTTGACGGTTGCCTTACAGGGCCCGCGCATTACGCCCGATGCCGGAGGGCTTTGACGTGATTGCTCCAGCATGGACTCTCTACGCATGACTAATGCCATCTACCACGAACTGCTGACCCGGATACGTAACGCCTTCCCTGCGCCGGTTTCCGACCGGATGCACGACGCGTACTTTGTCTTCTCGATCATGCGGGCACTTGATCAGGCCGACGCCATGAAGTCCGAGGTGCCACTGCTCGGCCGACCTCGTGAGCTCGATTACACGTCCACCGAGCAGACGGAGTTGGCTGAGGAGGGACGCAGCGTGGAGGAGGTGACGAGCCTGCTGGTCGACAAGCTCGAAGGTCTACCGATCTGGGGGCATCCGCGGACGCAGATCAACGTTATCCCGCCGTCATCGATCCCGAGCATCATCGGCTCGCTGCTGTCCGCCATCTACAACCCGAACCTCGTCTCCGATGATACATCGTACGGCCTTGCGCTGACCGAAGCGTCGGTTGCCGCGATGGTGGCCCGGCTCATCGGCTATGACGCAGAGCAGTCGGACGGCGTCTTTACGTTCGGCGGGACTGGCACGATGCTCTACGGCATTAAGCTCGGCATCGAGAAGGCGTTTCCCGACGCGATGGGCAACGGCATCCGTGCGGACGGCGTGATCCTGGCGTCGGCGCAGAGCCACTACTGCCGCCTGAATGTCGCCGGCTGGCTCGGCCTCGGCGAGAAGAACGTTGTTGAAGTGCCGACGCACCTGCAAAACGACATCCGCATCGACCGGCTCGACGCGGCCGCCCGCGCGGCGATCGACCAGGGTCGGCGCATCGTGGCGCTGGTTGCGACGATGGGTACAACCGACGCGTTCGGCGTAGACGATCTCGACGCGGTCGTCGACCTGCGTGACCGGTTGGTCGACGACTACGACCTCGACTACACGCCGCACGTCCACGCCGACGCCGTCATCGGATGGGCGTGGTCGGTGTTCAACGGCTACGACTTCGAACGGAATCCACTCGGGTTTCGTCCACGCACGGTGCGGGCGCTCGCGGCGGCTTGCCGTCGCATCTCGAAGCTGCACCGGGCCGACTCCATCGGAGTCGACTTCCACAAAACCGGCTTCGCGCCATACATCTCGAGCTTGGTTCTGGTCCGTGACCGAGCCGACCTGCAATACCTCGTGCGTGGCCGGAACGAGATGCCGTATCTGTTCCAGTCCGGCGAGCGCCACCCCGGGATGTTTACGCTGGAGGCTTCGCGTAGCGGTTCAGGCGTGCTCGCAGCGTACGCTAACCTCCATCTCTTCGGCCGGATCGGCCTCCGCGTTCTCCTCGGCCACCTTGTGGAGATGGCCGAATCACTGCGCGAGCATCTCGAAGGGCATGATTCGACGACGGTGCTCAACGACGACGGCATCGGAACGGTCACGGTGTTTCGGGTTTATCCCGACGGGGTCGATACGTGGACCATTAAGGACCGCGAGCGTACCGATCCAGACGCCCGGGAAGAGTTGCTGCGCCACAACGACTATAATCGCCGACTGTTCCGATATCTCTACGACCGGGCCATGCGTGGCGAAGGCGTGCACATCTCGATGACAGATTGCTATCGCGAAACGGATTACGGCGAGCCGATGGTGGGCCTGAAGAGCTTCATTCTCTCGCCGTTCATTGACGAGCAGAACGTTCAGAGCCTCGTCAACGACATTCTCACTGCCCGGCAGGCGATCCAGAGTTGACCCGGTTTGCCGTGGGTGCATAAATCCGCTTAAATGAGCCGCCAGACTATCCGACCAGGGCTTGTTAATGCGCCTTGGTTCTGAGGCCCGCGAATGAGGGCCTTGCAGCCATAGGCTGGGGTCGGCAAAACTCACAGCGCGTTTGCACCTACGAGTCCATGTGTGGCATAGGATGACGGTATGGCTGCTGACGATTCGGAGTTGTGCACAAGCATTCACTACAAACCGGACGTCCGACCTTCGATACTGCTTGCCTTCGGTCTCGGCCTACAACCAGCCATCCTCTTCGTCGCCGGCATCGTTTTGACGGCGGCGATCGTGGTTCACGCTGGAGGCGGGACCGAAGCCTTTCTGTCCTGGGCCGTGTTTACTTTGGTCGGGATCAGCGGTATGTCCACGGTGCTCCAGGCAATTCGCCTGAGCCGGATAGGAAGAACCCTTGTGAATACGTCTGGAGCCGGATCATTGCGTAACCGCTCCAGACTGTGTGAAAACCCACCGGGTCCCCCGGGACGCCCCCCTGCCTACTGGAGGTAGAATGGGGCATGGCACACATCACGGGGACAGATCGCGCACAGGTGCTTCTACTGCCGGACACGGTAGACGACTATGTGGGTCCCGACAACCCAGTGCGGTTCATCGACGCTTTCGTCGACAGTCTCGACTTGGCTGGGGCCGGGTTCGAACGAGCAGAGCCGAAAGAGACAGGGCGCCCGGGGTACGATCCCTCCGACTTGCTGAAGCTGTACATCTACGGGTATCTGAACCGGGTGCGGTCCAGCCGACGGCTGGAGGCGGAAACCCACCGCAACCTGGAGGCGATCTGGCTGTTGCGCCGCCTGCGGCCGAACTTCAAGACCATTGCGGATTTCCGGCGCGAGAACCGGGAGGCGTTCCGGCAAGTGTTCCGTGACTTCGTGAAGGTGTGCCGGAGCCTGGAACTGTTCGGCCGGGAGTTGATCGCGGTCGATGGCACGCGGATCAAGGCGGTGAACAGCCGGGACCGGAACTTCACCGTGGCCAAGCTGCGGCGCGATCTGGCGGCGAGCCAGGAACGGCTGGAGCGGTACCTGCAGCAGATGGATGAGATGGACGCGGCCGACATGGCCGATGCGAGCCCCAGCAAGGGGCGGGGGCGGGATCTGGCACAGAAGATTACGGCGCTGCGAGAGCACCAGGCGCGTCTCGAAACGCACCGTAAGGCGTTGCAGGAGAGTGGCGAGGAGGTTCTGGTGCAGACAGCCAACAGGGATTGGCGATAATGAGATATGGCGCATCGTAAAACGGAACGGAATCCTCTATAGACGACATCATTCTTCTCTGCCTTCGCTGGTATTTCCGCTTCAAACTGAGTTACCGGGACCTGGTCGAGATTTTAGGTGAGCGGGGTTTACCGATTTCGCACACCACAATCTTGCGGTGGGTCGTTCGCTATGCCGAAATCTGCGAAAGGCGTTGGAGCCGATTCGAACGGCCGGTGGGTGGGAGTTGGCGGGTTGATGAAACGTTTATCAAGGTGCGGGGCCAGTGGATGTACCTGTATCGAGCCGTGGACGGACAGGGCAACACTGTGGAGTTCTTTCTCAGTCGGGCACGTGGCATCGCAGCGGCGAAGGCCTTCTTTCGCAAGGCGCTGAAGCATCGTCGGGAGCCACACAGCATCACCTCTGGATGGCCACCGGCCGAGCCATAGCGCCCTGCGGCACATGGGAATGAACGGGGAGTTCAACTTCCGGGGGCGGAACCCGGTGAAGATTCGTTGCTGTCAATACCTGAACAACGTTGTGGAGCAGGACCACCGCCGGGTGAAAGGGCGATTGCGCTCGATGTTGGGATTCAAGACGTTCTACAATGCGCGACGTGTCATTATCGGCATCGAGCTGGCGCAGAAGATTCACAAACGCCAGTTCGCAATTCCGATCCCATGGCAGTCGAATCCTGCCGTGATCTGGCGTCACGTCATGGCAGCATAGGCCGCATCGCCAGGGCGCACTCCTGGTCTTATCGCTCCGACAATCCTATCTGCACCAGAACCCTCTAGGGAGGGTAAAAAGGTCCATTGCATTGGGCAAACGCCAATCCGAAGGCAGACTGGAGGAAGGCCTCCGGGAGATACTCGAGGTGGGAAAAAAGGAGGGACCGCAATAGGTCCACTGACCTATGCCGAAAGTGCCCATTCCGAAAGATGGGTAACAAATTATACCGGACACATGGGTAACACTCGGGAGGTGCCCAGAGATGCCATGGAAGCTGTGTGATGGACGAGAGAATGAGATTTATAGCGAAATGAGCCGTCTGTGTGAGGAGTTTGGGATATCCAGAAAGACGGGCTACAAGATTTGGAACCGCTATCAAAACACCGGCGCTTACGCCCTGGTGGATCGGAGCCGCAAGCCGCATCGTTACGAACCAACTGCCCGAACAGGTGGAACGGACCCTGGTCAGGCTAAAGCGAGAGAAGCCGTATTGGGGAGCTCCCAAGATTCGGGCGCTCCTGATTCGTAGGTTTCCGAATCCGCCTGCGGTGAGCACAGTTCACGCGGTTCTGGATCGCAACGGCCTGGTGATGTAGAAAACGGCGACGGTTCAAGGCAGAGGGGACTCGATTGTCCAGCAGCCAGAATCCCAATGACCTTTGGTCTGCCGACTTCAAAGGAGAGTTCATGCCAGGTACTGTTATCCTCTCACCGTGAGCGATCACGCCAGCCGTTATCTGCTCGCCATCGAGGCTCTCGACAGTGTTAAGGAAAGAGGTGCTTTCCCCGTATTCGAGAGAACCTTTCAAGAGTCTTTGCCGGAAGCGATCCGCACGGACAACGGAGTCCCTTTTGCATCACCCAACGGATTGTTTGGACTCAGTCGACTGGCCGTCTGGTGGCTTAGGCTAGGAATCCGAATCGAGAGGATCAAGCCCGGCCATCCCGAGCAGAACGGAAGGCATGAGCGCCTTCATCTCACCCTCAAGAAGGCCACAGTCGTTCCCGCTGCCCACAACCTTCTTCAGCAGCAAGAGAGGTTTAATGCCTTTCAGGCGGAATACGAGAGACCTCATGAGGCCCTGGGCATGAAGTTTCCGTCCGAGGTCTATACTCCCGCATCTTGTCCCTACCGAGGAATCGGGCGCGTCGAGTACCCCATGCACGATCGCACCGTGACCGTCACCAGCTGCGGCAGAATCTGTATGAAAAGTCAAAAGATCAACTTCAGCACGGTGTTTGCTGGTCAAGATGTTGGAATCAAAGAGGTCAAAGAGAAAATTTGGCTGGTGTCGTTTATGGAATACGACCTCGGTTACTTTGAAAGACAGTAGAAGGTCCTATAAATAACCCTTTTGGTGCAAAGGTGTTACCTATGTCTTCGGAATAAACTGTAACCTATGTGTCCGGAATGCACCAAGGAAGCGTCGGCAAGGAGGCTTGAACACGGAATGAGACTTGAACCCGTCGCCCGCGCCGTTTTCATTTGTTCGACGCTCGCCGGATGCGGCGCTGTCCAATCGATACCAGGATGCGGTGACGAAGAGACTTTCGATCTCGTCAAGGAAATCGTCCAGCAGGAACTCTGACAGTGCCTTCCGGAGGCCGATGCCGCGGCGTTCAATATTGCTGACAGCATTGCCAGCCAGTGAAGACTTCTGGAAGGGTGTTTATGAGCCGATGGGCCTCTCGGAGAAAAATCGTGCTCGGTCGGACGCAGATGGATGTATACTTTTAACCGCCCGAAGGCTAAAAGGAAATCCCGTGTAGAAACTCTCCATGCGTCTTGCATCGTTCATCGCATCCACCGTCGGTGGAATCTTGATACTCTGCCCCATCTCCAATCTGTTGGCCCAGAGCGGGGTCGGGGGGGTGCAGCGCTCCGGATGGTATCTCGGCGGGGGCATCGGATCGAATTGGGCAGCCGACCTGGATCAGGAGGGCTGGAATCGGGAGTCGACCTGCTATCCGACGGATGCTTGTTTCGATGCGGACCCTATCCCCGAAATCTCCGGATACCGCTGGCGTTACGATATCCCGGCAGCCGCCGGAGCCGTGTTCGAGATCTCGGCTGGTCGTATCTTCGATCGTACGCGCCTGGAGTTGTCGTTCGCGCAGCGGAAGAACAGCCTCGACCAGATGTTCCGCGGCATCACCTATTACGATGGGACGCCCCTGGGGGAAAGGCACCGCGGTTCGGTCGTGTCCAATGGTCAGGCTTCGATCGACAGTCTCCTTGTGCGCACTCTTTCGCTCAATGCGTACTATGATTTTCCGGATGCGTTCAGCGGAATTTCCCCATACCTGGGCATCGGGCTGGGTCCTGCGTTTGTCGAGGTCTCCGGGGTGCACTTCTCCACCGATTACCAGGACACATCGGCCAATGCTTCAGCCTACGATCCTCCTCTGTCGTTCTACAACGGCAGCCAGGATGCCGACCTGTCCGACACGGTCTTGGCCGGGCACCTGCACGCAGGTGTCGACTACAGCCTGAGCGACAAGACATTGTTGGGACTGAAGCTGACTTACTCGATGCTGGGCAGCATGGAAACCAGTGGCGGATACGCTATTCACCCGTTTCATGAGCAGGATCCCGACTTCTCCAACTACAACAGGTTCACCGGCGCGCGTTCCTGGGCGCTAACGTTTACCGTCAAACGCCTGTTCGGCAACTGAACGGGTCCATCTGATTTGCCAACAAGGGAGACCTGGACAGACCGATTAGTCCGATTTGCCGGGAACGTCGGAAGATCCTTCGCAAGACGGGTATTCGGCTGAAGTAAAACATAAGGTATATACTCGCAACCGGCGGAGGGCCAAACATTTAATTCCGGCTAAAGCTGAATATTTGGCACTGTCAGAGTAAAGTTGCAGGTCTGAGTTATTTCATCGAGGACAGGGGATTAGGCCTCCCCGAGTTGACGCCACTGGGCAAGTGCAGCGTCTCGGGGAGACGAGGATTTCGGTGGCCGGGGCGAGCAGGTCATCTTCTGTGACCATAGAGTGTGATGAAGGACGTTATCACACTCTAAAATAGATCGACCAGGGCCCGATCGGTCATCAGCGAGCCGACGACGTTCGGTCGCTTGCGAGGTTCGTTTTAGTTGGGGGACGCTTCGAACCAGACCGAGCCGGATCCGGCCCGGAAAGTGAACAATGCCAAAAAACGCACGTCTCTTGAAACGGTGCTGAACCCTATCGAGTATTAAGACGTGGTTTTACTAACGATATCTTGGAGCTGTCTCAGCTTGTGACGCGTTAACTTGACAGTGCCCAACGAATCGATCCCGGAGGGGTGGCCTCTCGGGACACCGTGGTAAGCTCAATCCGTATGATACGAACGCTGAAGCTCTCGCTGTGGCTGCCGATTGGCGTGGTCGTTCTGTCGGTGATCCGGTTCGGCTTCGACCCGAGTTTCTCTACCGGTTTCGTCCCTATGCTGTTCTCCCTGCCCGCGATGGTCTTCGGACTCGTCTTCGCCTGGCCCGGCGGCATCCCGCTGACGCGCGCCCTGGAGCGGCTGCATCCGGTTTCTCGGCCGGCTACATACGCGTGCGCGGCCGTACTTTGTCCACTCTCGGTGGCCGCCGCCACCATCGGCGGTCTGTTCGGACCGCCCGGCATCTGGATTTACGCCGGGATCGTCTCGCTCCCGGCGTGGCTGGTGCTGTGGCTCCTGCGGTGGCGCGCCCGCCGTCTGGCGGCGTTGGGCGGCAGCGAGCAAGGCGGGGCAGGGCTTTCGTGATATAGGCCCCGGAAGCACGTTGTTGCATGGATCGGGGCGGAAACGGAATTAACCCTTTTCCAAGCCGTAGCGTCAGGCCATGCGTTCGAACACAGGCGGTCCGAGTGCGGTCGTTGTGTTCAGGACTTTCTGGCCGAGTTGGATCTCCGTGATCTGCCTGGAGAAGCTGCGGAATTGGAGTCTGGGGACGATGAAGCTCTTCCAACGGCCGATCTGCGTTTCTATTCAGCTGCGCCACCGGAGAAGAACCTTGCAAGCATCCGGTGACAGATCACCTTCAATCCCCTTTCCCTCATTCACTTGATCCCGTTATCATCAAAGAGTTTTGATCAAAACTCCACGGCACGAACGACGATATCGTTGAACAAGATTGGCTGGCCTTCTAATAGCACTTCAAGACGCGGAATATCGAAGTCGTGGCCAAAATCAGCCGGGTCGAAGTCGCCGTCTTGAAATTTGGCTCCATCAATTCGAGGCGTATGGTGCGTAAACTTTCCGTGTTTTGACTCGATGCAAATATCCTGCAGGTAGGCTAGTTCACGGCAGGTGTCTTTGACGTTCTCCTGGAGTTTCCGCACGCTTGAGAATTGGGAATTTGAACCAAGCGCTTGGTATACGTGATCACAGAGATGCCAGGCTTTGCAGGCGCAATCGCGCGCCAGGTCCTCATTGAGTTCGTCGTCTTTAAACTTCTCTGCGGCGTTCTTGAACGCCTCAAGCGCCGAAGGCGCATCAAGACCGAATGAGTGGGTCATCCGTTAGGAGGTCACGCTGTGTCGCGCTTCCCGATCCACTCGCGAAGGGCGTCGTCGATCCGTGTCTGCCAGCGGGGGCCACCGGCTCGGAAATGATCGATCACATCCTGCGACAGCCGGATGGTGGTGGACACTTTCGGTTTGGCGAGCGGTGGCCGCCCCCGCCGGACCGCCGCCTTGGAAAACTTCTCCGGCCAGCCGTCCCTGGACAGGTCCGGCGCGGTGTCCGGATCAAAATCTCGGGGTGTAGAGTGCTCTTTCGCGTTCATTGGCTTTCCTCATGCTAATGATCCGATACGCCTCGTCGCGGGGTGTCCAGACCAGAACCACCATCGTCCCGTCAAGAAAGCCGACCGTGATGAAACGGTCCTCCCCATAGTCTCGCCGGTCGTCTTCCACGGTGAGCGTGTCGTCGACGAACACGTCGCCGGCACGGGCCATATCCAGCCCTCGGGACTCAAGAGTGGCATTGCGCTTCGCTGTGCTGAACTCGATCTTCAAGAGTTATTGTTACCACATTAAACCGGCTCAGTCCAATTGTGACTGGCCTTGGACCGACCAGTGTTGTCCAGGAGGGCATTGTCACGTTAACTGGTTGACGATGGACCAAGCCACCATATCGACTACTCAGACGTGGTTTTACGAACGATATCGTGGGGCTATCTCAGCTTGTGATGCGTTAACTTGACAATGCCCCGGTCGGGCACTGGTCGTGCGCTTCTGCTGCGCTCGGAAGCAACCATGTTCATGCACTTGCCTCCCCTTATGGAGTAACATAACGTCCTTTATGTTACTCGCCACTGGGAGGCCATCTGATGACCGGTCCCGTTTCCGCCCCGATCCATGCAACAACGCTTTTCTGTGTGGGGTTTGTCTGGCGGGCATGGGAGAATGGGCAAAGTTGAGCTAGTCAACGACGAGGAGACTCTGTCTGAGATCGACCGGAAATTTGGAGTACTCCCCACCTTCTACTTGAAATCCACGGCCTCCAGGTAGCTTTGTGCAAACCTTTCTAGAGGGTTTTCAGGGGGAAAGCCGTGAGTGGCATGACTTCCTTGGGCCCCGGGAGCTCTAGGGTCGTTAGGCGGCCTTGGGCACATCACCCATGTGGGGTTTGGCGGTGGCCAAGTTGGCGGGCCGTGGGGCTGAACCTAAGGTGATTTTTGCCCGGTCAGACCTGGCTCTCGAACCAGAAGCTCGCGGATTGGAGTGAGAGACGGCAGCGACAGTTTCTTGCAGAGGGTATCATCGATTTGAATCCGCGGCGGACCGCTATCAAGATGTGCGAGTGGCCGGAAGGTCTCCTGTGATACGCGGATGGGTCGAGAAGGGGAAGTGAATGAAGCATGCTGGCATTTTCGTGATGGGTGCCCTGAGCATTCTTTACATCGCCACCATTCTCTTTCTTCGTGTTAACGATGCTTGGGAGCTCTTAAGGGCAGGCAACCTCAACGAGTTGGGAGACTTTTTCGCAGGCGTTTTCACACCCCTGGCTTTCGGTTGGTTGGTATACGGGTATCTCCTACAGTCCAAAGAGCTCCGCCTTCAGCGCGAGGAACTAGCGCTTACACGGAAACAGCTCGGCAAGCAGACTGAATTGTTACAGGAGCAAGTAACAACAGACTACCAGGATTCCATACCCCGGCTCGCTCTTAGAATCGCTTTCCAGGGGAATTGGGGGTTGTGGATAGTCGAAAACAAAGGGGGCCATGCAAGAGGTATAGAACTGTGGAATCTTAATGAAAATCTGAGAGTCATAGAGAAGAATTCCCTGGCACGTGGTGAATGTTTACAATTCCAAGTTTCGGCACTTAGCTCTGTTCACTCGCAGAGGCGAGCTTCAGCTCGGACCGTTCAGAAAGGTTACGTCAATTCTGGGAGATCGGGAAAGGCGAGTGTAAGGAAATCACGGAAGGCCCGGAGCCGCTAAATGAAGGTCGAGAGGGTTAGGAAATAATCTGTGACACCAGCGCCCGTATCGGCAGTTCGCTGTCGTTGATACGCGCTATATGGGGTCACCTCACGAAACGGAAAAGTCATACGCGAAGAGCCATCCGAAACGGCCCTTTCCCATACCTTAGCGATGCAGCCACGGCCAAATATGAGGCCTTAGCGTGGCATTCATCCCAGAGAGTCGAACAGCTTCATCGAGAACCTCCTGTTCCATCGTGCCAGAAAGTTCTACTTTTGGATGGTGTCTTTCCAGGGGAAGCCTGCGTCCCCGCCACCCCATCGGTTCCCACTGTCTCTTAGCCGAGGACTCAAAATGTCCCACTTTCGCTGAAGACGTACAGCAACACAACCGGTTTTTCGGCTCGTTATGTGTAGCCTAGCGGAACGAAAACGACGTTCCGATGTTTTTCTTCCTAACGTCCTCAGAAAGGAATCGAGATTCCTAACATAATGCCTAGATCGATCATGCGGTTGGGGGTTTCCCGCCTGATCCCTTCCAATTGGAACTTCGCGGGCTGCGCTGGCAGCCCGCGAGAAAGCAGGCTCAATTCGGTGCCCACGCGCAGGTCGCTCCCATAGCCGGCAAGTTGCAGGCGGCTGTAGGGCGTCAGCAAACCCCATCCGCCGAAGATGTCCATTCCGTAGGCCACCTCGCTGCTCGTGCTGGTCTGGGAGGCGTTGGGCATGTAGCCCGAGCCCATGGGACGGGTGACCAGGGCCGAGTTGTTCCACAGCGTCGTCCTGCCTCCCCCATCGTGTCCGCGCGAAGACATCATCGACAGTTGCAGACCCCGATGTTTTTCCCCCGAGTCCCAGCTAACCTGTATTCCTACTCCGAAGTCGCGGTAGTCACTTTCACGCACCAGCAGCATCCGGCCGTGCCACGCAATGTCCAGACCGCCGGCCGCATCCAGATAGCCGAGACGGAAGCCGGCTTCCGCCCCAGAACCCCTATCCGCGTCGCCCGCGTCGTGGCGGTGCCCAAATTCTGCCTTAATGCTTAGCGATCTCCCCGCTTCCAGAGGCTTGTCGTGGACAATTTCCAGCATCATCCTTGTCCGGCTGACTTGGCCACTTACCCTTTCGATGTCTTTCGAAGCGTTGGTTCCGAGGCGTGCAGTGAAAGAATCTACAACAACGCCCACCTCCGTGTTGCCCCGCTTGGCCGGTACCGAGCGCATCCCGCCCGAGAACATACGAAAGTCGGAAGTTAAGTCGTGAGCTCGGCCCGGCTCATTGACATCAACTTCACCTCTTCCTAAGCCTCCAATGACCCACGCACTGAAGCGCTCGTTGGGCTGCCAGTACAGATACGGATGAGCCGTGTTCATACCATTCCTAAACATCCCATGGACCCCATCGGCGTTGTAATTGATACGAGCAAAGCTTCGCATGAAGGAGAAGCCGACGAGCATCTGTTCGCTGTTGTAGAGGTCCAGTCCAACGTGGACGGCCCCCATGACACCGCGATAGTCCATCCCACCCCGGGTGATATTCCCGTTGAAGTCTTGCAGGTCGCCCTGAACCCACAGAGCTACACTCCCACTCCCGTCGTTGCCCCTGGGGCTTTCTCCCATTTGGAGGTTGAAGGAAGCCTGGGAAAGGACCGGTTGTCGAGCCCTTATCCCGGAGAACTGGAGAGCCCCCAGCGATGGGTCAGCCGTGGAGGTCCTTTGGAGCGTATCGTACCCGTAGGCCGCTTGGGTGGGCGCGATGCCATAGTCGGGAGCCAAGGAGTTATGCAAGCTGCCTGAGCGGGTCGAGCCCATCGACGGACCAGCGCCCTCGGCCAGCCTGGGGGATGCAAAGCCGAATCTATCGACCTCTGGCATGTGATTTAAAGCACCGGCCCTGCTGAGACCCGAGCCGTTGCTGCTGGCCAGGCCGGCAGACAGGCTTCCCCCCGTGTTCGGACCGCGTGCGGACTGCCTGTTCCGCATCAACTGGCGCTTGCGCTGGAATCGAGACTGGATCGCCGTCTGCGCGCTATCTGCCACCGAACGGGCAGTTACCGCCAGCAGGATCTTCATCGATGCCGAAAACTGCTCCGCGCTGCGTTGCTGGGTGAACTTCACCGTGGTCTCTGAGGGGTCGCCTTCACTGACCGCCTCCGGCAGATCCCCGAATCCAAGGACAATACTCTTGCCCGGATCATCCTCCTGATCCGCCAACGCGGTCATCTGGAAAGTGACCACGGTCGCGCCGACCTCGAAGACGATCGACGCCGGCACCCCGTCGTAGTCCTGGCTCGTCGCACCTCCTTGCGTCGTCACTACTAGCGGCACTTCCACCCGGCGGTCCGCAGCCGGGGAGATGTTCACATTGATGCTGGACGGCTCGCCTCCTTCGGCAATTGTGTACTCGGCCCGCGCAAAGCTTACCGTCAGCTCCGGCGGGCCAGCGTCTACGATGGTGAGGGTGGCCGTGGCCATCTCACCTTTGCTGACCCCCTCTGGCAGCGTCCCGAAGCCCAACTCTATCGTCTCATTGTCGCTGTCGGTGTCCTCGTTGGCCACGATCATGAACGTCTTGGAGAGGTCTTCGGGAGCAAAACTCAACGCTCCATCGGTGAGACCGGAAACCGTGTAATCATCCGCTTCCGTCGCGCCTTGCGGCATCACCGTGATTGGAATCGTTAGGTCCTGGTTGGAGGTCCGGTTCAGCGCCACCCTCAGCGTCACCGGATCGCCACCTTCCGTCGTGCTGTAGCTTGCCAGGTCGAACGCCACCGTCAGGACCGGCGGGGGTGGAGGTGGGGGCGGGGTAACCGCGTCCCTGACCGCGGCGGTCGGCTGGCTGGTCACGGTTTCTTCGGTGCCGATGCTGTCGGTGAAGCTCACCGTGACCGTGATCCGCTTACCGCCCTCATTGTTGGTCAGCCTGTAGCTTGAATCCATTGCCTCGGCGATATTCGTTTCGTCGGCCTTCCACTGATAGGCGAAGTCGCCCAGGCCGTCGGCGTCTTGAATGTCGGTCGTCACCGCCGTCAGGGTTTGGCCCACCCGCGCCGTACCGGTAATCCTCGGCTGCCCCGTCGGCGGATTGTTCGGTGTTTCGTTGTCGATGATGGTGAGGGTGGCCGTGGCCATCTCACCTTTGCTGACCCCCTCTGGCAGCGTCCCGAAGCCCAACTCTATCGTCTCATTGTCGCTGTCGGTGTCCTCGTTGGCCACGATCATGAACGTCTTGGAGAGGTCTTCGGGAGCAAAACTCAACGCTCCATCGGTGAGACCGGAAACCGTGTAATCATCCGCTTCCGTCGCGCCTTGCGGCATCACCGTAATTGGAATCGTGAGGTCCTGGTTGGAGGTCCGGTTCAGCGCCACCCTCAGCGTCACCGGATCGCCACCTTCCGTCGTGCTGTAGCTTGCCAGGTCGAACGCCACCGTCAGGACCGGCGGGGGTGGAGGTGAGCGCGGGGTAACCGCGTCCCTGACCGCGGCGGTCGGCTGGCTGGTCACGGTTTCTTCGGTGCCGATGCCGTCGGTGAAGCTCACCGTGACCGTGATCCGCTTACCGCCCTCATTGTTGGTCAGCCTGTAGCTTGAATCCATTGCCTCGGCGATATTCGTTTCGTCGGCCTTCCACTGATAGGCGAAGTCGCCCAGGCCGTCGGCGTCTTGAATGTCGGTCGTCACCGCCGTCAGGGTCTGGCCCACCTGCGGCGTACCGGTAATCCTCGGCTGCCCCGTCGGCGGATTGTTCGGTGTGTCGTCGTCGATGATGGTGAGGGTGGCCGGGTTGATAGTGGTGATGCCCGAGGCGGTGGTGGTCCCGCTCACGGTCACCGTCTCGGAACCTTCCATGTAGGTGTCGTCGTTGGGCGTGAACTGAAAGGTTGCCGTCCCGCTACGGGCGCTGGCGGGGATGGTGACGTTGAAGGGCTGCACCGGAGTGAAATCGGCGGTCTGGGCAGTCGCTGCCGCCAGAGTAACGTTCACCAGTCGCTGCCGCCAGAGTAACGTTCCCGTGGGCGTTGACAGGGTGGTGCTCCCCTGCGGGAAAGCTGCCGTCACCATGATGTCTGTCTCCCCGGCGGTCTCGGCGACGCTGGCGGGACTCACCTTCAGCTCGATGGTGTCCGGCGGAACGTCGTCGTCGGTGATGGTGAGGGTGGCCGGGTTGACAGTGGTGATGCCCGAGGCGGTGGTCGTCCCGCTCACGGTCACCGTCTTGTCGCTCTCGACGACGACGTCGTCGGTCGGCGTCAACGTGAACCTCTCCGTCGCACTCGTCAATCCCTCGGGAATCGTTACCGTCAGGTCATCGACCGTCTCGTAGTCCGTCCCCTCCGTCGCGCTGTCTCTCGTCCTGCCCACCGCCACCTTCACCGGCGTCGATCCCAACCGCGGCGCTCCGTTCAGCGCCGCCCTCACCGTCACCGTCGTTCCGCCCGCCCCTTCGCTCACCGTCATCGGATTCACCGACAACGCCACCTCCGTCGACGCCGACTCGTCGTCCGTGACTTGCACCTTCACAGGGGCCACACCGTGCAGGGATGGTGGGCATTGGAAGTTCTCGTCCGACACCTCGTGGGTGATGGTCACAAACTCATCCTTATCATCATCGTTGTCTTGGAATGCTTTTATATGAACGTTTCGCCATTGCGTTGGATCCGAATCTTCCTTACCCTCCTCCCGATCGAACTGCCAGCCGACGGACGGCACCCAACGAATGCCTATTCCCTCGCTGTTGCCGTGGTTGCCGTTGATGTACACCACTCCGTTGACATGGATCCGTACCCACCAGCCGTCGGCGGACGGCTGCTCACTGAGCCTTATGGCGTAGCTGATGGTTTCTCCCTCCCTGATCGTCAACGTGGACGTTGACACTTGCACTTCCCCGCCCCAGGAGCAGATCTCGGGGGGGGTCTCCTGCTCGCAGATCGAGTTGTTGTTCTGGGCGTGGACTTGGTGCATGGCGACGCCGGACAGGAGCGCCGACAGCATGATGGTGGAGGCGACGAGACGTGGGAATCCAAGGACCGGACTCTCTTCCAGTCCAGGAACGGACCTGTAGCAGACAAGTGAGCTAAACATTTTGGTCAGCCGAATCAATGGATTGACCAGGTGCATGCGTCTCCACGTCAATCGGATGCCGGATCCGCGATAGCGTCGAATGGTCCAGAACATCGCCGTCTAGTCCGACACCCAGAAAGTTCTGCAGTCTTAAGGAGTCGGTACAACGCCAGGCGATCCCACGTTCCGAGGCCAGGGCCTCGCAGTAGTCGACCAATAGCATCCTGAAGTACACTCCCGGCGGCACTCGCGGCCCGCCCCGCACCGCGTAGAATTTCTCGCACAGCGACTTGGCAAACGCATCAAACTGATGTTCTCCGAGAATCCGGTTCACCCAGTAGTAGGAGACGTGGTCCTTGGTTCGCGGCAACTCCTAGGTCGCTATCCACAGCGATTCCTGTTGCCGCCTTTTCCGGCCCATGCCCATATTACGTTCTCCTAGAAGCCTATGTTTGAGGCAACCCGGGCTATTATGAGCTTACCCCACGGCACTGTCAGAGGAAATCCGCAGGTCTGAGTTCTCCACTGGCGATAGGGAATTAGGCCGCCCCGAGTTGACGCCACTGGGCAAGTGCAGCGGCGCGGTTGAGCTTGAAATTGTCCCGTGAACAGAGGAGTCGTCGCAGGTTGAAGTGGTTGTAGACGGAAGAATGGACGGTGGCAAATTTCTGGAGGCTTCGCATCCGCCTGAAACGGAGCATTGCGTGTTCTCGTCGCCGGAACGGCAGGTGGGAATTCTCCGCACGATTGTTCCGCCAGCGGCCAGCTTGACACCGACCGCTTCCGCCCAGTTCACGCAATGCCGCGCGGTAAGACCTTAGCCTATCCGCGATGATCGCATCCGGTCTAGGGTAGCGCTTCATCAGTTTCCTGAGGAATTTCAAGGCGGCCTTGCGGTCTCTCTTCTTCGAGACAAAGGCCTCCAGCACCTCGCCTTCCTGGTCCACGGCGCGCCACAGGTAATGGCGTTCGCCATGGATTTTCACGAACACCTCATCGAGGTGCCACCGACAACCCGACAACGCACGCATTCGACCCTTCCGCTTCTTGCGGAGCTCGGCGGCAAAGATCGGGCCAAAACTGTTCCACCAGAACCGGATCGTCTCGTGGCTCACCTCGATCCCGCGCTCGTGGAGAAGGTCCTCAACATTGCGTAGCTACAGTGGGAAGCGCACATACATCATCACCGCAAGGCGGATGATTTCGGGCGAAGTCTTGAAATAGCGAAATGGGCTCTTCATCCAAAGACACTTACAAGACGCATCCCGCCGAATCAAGCCTGTTTTTCTCTGACAATGCCCCTAGCATCCTGACTCGGATATGCTAGGGGCTGGAGAGAGGAGAGTAACCCGCATTTGAAGCCGATAAATAAAATACCAAGGCTGATCCGCATAACTGCTGCCGTGATCGTGGCGGGTGGTCTCGCCATCATGGTGCTCTCGGCACAAGACGATCTCGACACGGTCCGGCAAGCTGCCGACCAGGGTGACGCCGAGGCGCAGTACAACCGCGGGCTCATGTACGCCAATGGGCAGGGTGTCCCGGAGGACGCTGCCGAAGCCGTGCGCTGGTACTGTCTGTCCGCCGATCAGGGGTTTGCCGATGCACAGCTTAACCTCGGGGTCATGTACGCCAACGGGCGGGGTGTCCTCAAGGACTCCGTGCTCGCGCACATGTGGTCCAACATCGCTGGCGCAAACGGCCACGAAGCCGCCAGAGAGTTGCGGGACAATCTTGACCGTGACATGACCCGCGCCGAGATCAGCCGCGCGACTGAACTGGCACGGGCGTGTATGACCTCGGACTACCAGGACTGCAAACCGTAATCACCGTTAACGAAAGCTATCGCCCCTCCGGGAGTAGGGCGGAGCCTAGCCCTCCGATCCGGCCTCAGAACGTTCGGCAAACACCCCTGGACAAGAAGATACTGGGTCCGGAGGGGTCGAACTAAAGGTGATACGGCCTCCAGGTTGGGTGGGTACCATTTCGGAGGTATCTGGCGCGGACGATGCCGAAGGCCTGGGAGGCCGCAGCCGGCCGCTTTGGGTGAAACCGAGCCGGTCACCCTGGCGGTGCATCCGCTTGAAGCGGGCCTTGCGCAAAAAGGCCAGATGCACCGCATTGAGCCTGATCAAACGATGGGATTTCGGGACCAGATCCTGCGTTCCGTAGTTGAGGTAACATAATGTCCTTTATGTTACCTTCTAACGGGAGGCCATCCGACCGGCCCCGTTTCCGCCCCGATCCATGCAACAATGCTCTGTTAGTTGAGTTGCGACCGATCCTGCATCTCCATCTGCACCCCCAGACCTCGAAGCGCTTCCATCTTCGCTTTCACCTCGGAAGGGTCGATCACCCGGAGCGCGTCAAATAGCTCTCGTAGGCTCTCCGGGCCAAACCCACAAACGTTCAGGGCATCGCGGACCTGGGCACAGTTGGGGCAGAGTGTCTGTTCGGTTCCGCTGTCTTCATTCGCGCCGCCGCACAGCGTGATCGACCCGGTGGCTAATTCGCCTACCCAGTCCACGTGCAAGTGGCGATAAAGTGCGTGACCCTTCATGACCTTACAGATTACCTCAGTTGTGCTTCCCAGCCGGGCCGGGTTTGCGTAAAGGAGCCAGACTGTGTGAAAAGCCACCGGGACGCCCCCCCTGCCTACTGGAGGTAGAATGGGGCATGGCACACATCACAGGGACAGATCGCGCACAGGTGCTTCTACTGCCGGACACGGTAGACGACTATGTGGGTCCCGACAACCCAGTGCGGTTCATCGACGCTTTCGTCGACAGTCTCGACTTGGCTGGGGCCGGGTTCGAACGAGCGGAGCCGAAAGAGACCGGGCGCCCGGGGTACGATCCCTCCGACTTGCTGAAGCTGTACATCTACGGGTATCTGAACCGGGTGCGGTCCAGCCGTCGGCTGGAGGCGATCTGGCTGTTGCGCCGCCTGCGGCCGAACTTCAAGACCATTGCGGATTTCCGGCGCGAGAACCGGGAGGCGTTCCGGCAAGTGTTCCGTGACTTCGTGAAGGTGTGCCGGAGCCTGGAACTGTTCGGCCGGGAGTTGATCGCGGTCGATGGCACGCGGATCAAGGCGGTGAACAGCCGGGACCGGAACTTCACCGTGGCCAAGCTGCGGCGCGATCTGGCGGCGAGCCAGGAACGGCTGGAGCGGTAATTTCGTACATGAACGGACCCATGATGGGCGAGCCTTTCGACTATTGACGATCCTGGATGAGTACACCAGAGAGTGCTTCGCCATTGATGTGAAACGGCAGATGAATCACCAAGACGTGTTGGGCCGGTTGGCGGAGTTATTCGTTGATCGGGGAGTGCCTGAGTTTATCCGGTCCGATAACGGATCGGAGTTTACGGCACAGGCGGTCCGGGACTGGCTGCAGGCTGTTGGGGTAAGGACCTTGTACATCGAGCCGGGCAGCCCCTGGGAGAATGGGTACATTGAGAGTTTAAACGGGAAACTACGGGATGAGCTGCTGAACATGGAGATCTTCGACACGCTGGGGGAAGCCAAGGTGTTGGTAGAACGCTGGCGGAGGGATTACAATCAGATCCGGCCTCACAGCGCCTTGGCCTATCGGCCGCCGGCGCCAGAGGCCAAACTACCTAGGTCGCAGGCACTGGATCTTATCCCGTGGAGTGGACTTCAAATGGCTCCGAGTCTAACTTAGAGGGTGGACTCGTTCGTGGGGGCAGGTCAGGTTCAAGCCACCCCATCGAGTATTCAGACGTGGTTTTACTAACGATATCTTGGGGCTGTCTCAGTTTGTGATGCGTTAACTTGACAATGCCTCTCGGCCCGATCAGGCCAACCGAGCAAAGGAAGGAAATGAGTCATTCCGTGCGCCGACACATGCGAATTGAAATCGATGCCTACGATGAGACGATTCGCCGGTACATTCCCGGTTACGAGGCAATGCTCGACGCAGCGGCCCATGAGCTGTCCTCTGTCGGTTCCGGCTTGGTGCTAGACCTTGGGGGCGGAACCGGCGCGCTCTCCGAGGTGATTCTCACGGCGGGAACCGGGACCGTCGAGCTGATCGACGTTGACCGGGAAATGCTCGCCCATGCCCGGAAGCGTCTCGCGCGGTTTGCCGGCCGCGTTCGATTCTCTGAGCGGTCGTTTCTCGCAGCGTTGCCGCACTGTGACGGCGTGGCAGCTTCGCTGGCCCTGCACCATATCCCGACGATTGACACGAAGCGCGCGCTTTACCGGCGCATCCACGACGCGCTTGGACCGGCCGGGGTTTTCGTCAACGCGGACGCGACGATGCCCGCAGAACCGGTCGCACGCGAGGCGACGTGGCGCGCGTGGGCCGATTACATGGTGGCGCAGGGTGTCGAAGAGCGGCGTGTACTCGAACACTTCAAGGAATGGGCCGAAGAGGATACCTACTTTCCACTTGAAGAGGAGCTAGCGGCTGTCGAGTCGGCCGGCTTCGGTGCCGAGTGCGTCTGGGCTGAGGCTGGGATGACGGTCGTCATCGGGCGGAAAGGAACGTAAAACCATGCTTCGGCTGACCGACTACCGTGTCCTGACGCTCGACTGCTACGGCACCTTGATTGACTGGGAGATCGGGATTTGGGACTCGTTACAACCGTTGATCATGTACAACGGGAGATCGGATGTGACCCGCGAGACCGCGCTCCGCGCCTCCGCGCAGTTTGAGAACCGACACGAGGGGGTTCTGGTGCAGACAGCGAAGGGAATTGGCGATAATGGGATATGGCGCATCGTAAAACTGAACGGAATCCTCTATTTGCTGGACGTTGGTTCGAAGACGACATCATTCTCCTCTGCCTTCGCTGGTATTTTCGCTTCAAACTGAGTTACCGAGATCCGGTCGCGATTTTAGGTGAGCGGGGTTTATCGATTTCGCACTCCACGATTTTGCGTTGGGTCGTTCGCTATGCGGACACGTGTGAAAAGCGCTGGCGCCGATTCGAGCGACCGGTGGGTGGGAGCTGGCGAACTTCTGGCCGAATAGCAATTGCTCGAACATGAGTGACGCCCAGTGAGGCTTGACACCGCACAGATGGCGTCGAACACCGGTCTTCTGGCCAATGAATCGGAAGTGTCGCGTCTTCCCTACAAAAGTAAAAACCGGCCTTCAACTCTAGACCGGGTTCTTCGGGTGGCTCGTGGTGGGCCGGCCATTCTTTTTATGTTGAGCATCCTTGTTGCGGCGATTGGCCCTGAGCTGCGGGCGCAGATCTCCGGCGAAGAGACGATCGTCCGTGTCTTCTTCGACGATCTGCCGACCGGCCGGCTTATTGCCGCAGGTTTGGAGCCGATCGAATCCAAGTACGAAAATGGATACTTGGTGGTGGAAGTCACCGCCGAACAGCTTCAGCGCCTGCAGCAGCGCGGGCTGAGAACGGAACCGGTCAGCGCACAAGAATTGCCGAATACTTTGCCCCCTTCCCGACGCGAGCGTTCTCCCTGGGTCCGCTGATTGCCCCGCAGGTTCAGAACATAAACCGAGCTGAATTCCTCCGCCAGGCAGGCGCGAACGCCCGAATCCACGTTACCATCGATCCAAGAGCCGTTGGTGACGAGCGCAACCACTCCTTGTTCGCCAATCCGGTCCGACGCCCAGCGGATTGCCATCTTATAGGTGTCATAGAGACTGTTCTTGTTCGTCGAACGGGAGCGTGCTGCATAGGTTTTTGCGATGCGCTTCTCGAGCTCGGGATAGTCGACGTTCGGGTTGTCGTCCGCGGAGCTCCTCTGCCCCGCCGACCACGGAGGATTGCCGACAATAACCTGAATCGGCAAATCCTGTTGGCGTTCCACACGCCCGCTGTTGACCGGAAGCCAATTCTTCGGGAAGCCTGTCCTGTCGGTGTGCAGATTAAACGTATCGGTCAAGACGATACCGTCGAAGGGCTCATAGGCGCTCTCGGGGCCGCGCCGACTGTGGAACGCCTCCTCAATGTGGATGGCCGCGATGTAGTAGGCCAGCAGGACGATCTCGTTGGCGTGGAACTCTCTGTGGTATTTCCTTGCGAGATCGGATTCCCGGACAAGCGCGGACTGGATCAGCCGAACGAGAAAGATGCCGGAGCCAGTGAAGGGGTCGAGGACATGAACGCCCTCGTCGCTCAGGCTTCGGCCGAACTCCCGGCGCAACACGTGATCGGCACTGCTCAGGATGAAATCCACGACTTCCACCGGCGTGTAGACGATGCCGAGACGGTCCGCGTCCTTTTTAAGGGCTGTGGCGAAAAACTTCTCATAGAGTTCCATCAGCACGCGTTGCCGTGCTTCGCTGTTGTCAAGACCACGCGCGCGCATGCGGACGCTTTCGTAGAAGCGTTCCAGATCCCGCGTCTCGTTCTCCAGGCCGAACTCCCCGAAATCCTGTCGCAGGGCGTCCAACGCCCGCGCCACCGGGTTGCCTGCGGCGAAATCGTAATGTTCGAACAACGCCTCGAAGACCGGCCGTGTCAGAATGTGCTGCGCCATCATTTCGATGGCATTTTTGCGGGTAATCGACTCGTTGATCGAACCCCTAAGTTCCTCGTGGAAGGCGTCGAACCATTCGTGCAGGGTCTGGTTATCGGGACTGTCCAGAAGATTCTCGATCCGATGGACGAGCCGCGAGAAGATGTCGGCCACGTCCTTGGCCCAGGTCTCCCAGTATTTACGGTCCCCGCATTTCTCGACGACCTTAGCGAAGATCGCTCCGGGTGGCAGATCGAGTGGCGGGAAGGGCAGCTCGGGGGCACTCGACCCGCCAACCTGACCATCAACCCCATCGCCGCTGAAGATGATCCGATCAGTCGGCGTGTCATTGAGGTCGATCTTGTTAATCTCGGCATCGAACCAGTCGTCGTGTGAGCGTAGCGCGCGCAGGACTCTCCAGACAGCAGCGAACCGTTCGTTGTCGTCGAGCGCAGTAGCCGGTTCTACACCTGCCGGCAGGGCCACCGGAAGCACGATATAGCCGTACTGCTTCCCCGCCGCCTTGCGCATGACGCGACCAACGGCCTGCACGATATCGATCTGAGAATTTCGAGGACTCATGAAGAGCACGGCATCGAGCGCCGGCACGTCGATGCCCTCGGATAGGCACCGGGCGTTCGAGAGAATGCGGCAGGTTCCCCCGGAATCGCCCTTAAGCCATTCGATTCGGGCCTTGCGATCGAGCGCGTGGTGCTGTCCATCGACGTGGCGCGTCTCGCAGCGGAAAGCGCCCGGACGATCCCGCGCGGGCAATAGTTCGATGGCGTGCCCGACGATGTTTTCCCAATGATCCACCAGCCGCTTCGATGAGAGGATCGTGTTGGTGAATGCGATCGCACGGGTCAGGCGGGGTATCGGTCCGTTGCCGGGGAGCCTGTTCTCGGGGTTCTGCAACGCGCGCCAGCAACCAACGATCTTCGCTGCGTCGGTGATGTTGATCTCGCTGTCACCCGTTGCCAGATGCGCCTGCAGCGCAGCGTCGACATGTTGCTCGGACATGGCGAGAACCACGACCTTGTAGTCGGACAACAGATCCTGTTCGACGGACCGGGAGAAGGGCAGGCAGTGAAACTCCGGTCCATAGGTCACCTCATCGTCCATGGAGAACACTTCGATGTCGTGGCGTGCCGCTTTTGCCTTCGCGCCCTCAGTGTAGAGACGCGGCGTGGCGGTCATATAGAGGCGCTTTGATGCCCGAATTCTTTGAGCATCGTGAACCAGCACGAAGGGCGAGGTCTTGTCACCGGGCTGCTCGATGCCGGTCGTTCTGTGGGCCTCGTCGCAAAGGATGATGTCGAATACGGGTGCCCCATCGTCTTGCGCCTGTTCCACGATGGCGAGCGAGTGGTAGGTGCAAAAAACCACGGTTATCGCCTCCGTACACGATAACCGCAACGCCCGGGAAATCGTCGACGGATCTGTGGTGACCGGGATCTCGAGTTCCTGAAGCGATGCGTCCTCGTCGTTTCGACCAGCGCGGGTATCGGAGCAGATTCCGATATAGCGATGCGGGATTGCCTGTTGCGTCGCCCATTCCCGCATGGATTGTTGGAACAGTGATATCGACGGCACAAGATAGAGCACCCGGCCCCCGATCCCCGCGATGGCTTCAGCTATGCGTAGCGCGGCAAAGGTCTTCCCCGTCCCGCAGGCCATGATCAACTTGCCACGATCATGCGCCTCGAAGCCTCTGGCTACGTCGTCGAGCGCGGCCTTCTGATGGGGCCGCAGACTGAAAGGCTCACGCCGATACGTCAGCGCCTCCGGTTCTTCGTGGACCAGATCCGGCCAGTCGAACGGTCGGCTCGTGAGATCGTCGAGACGGAGCACCGTGCAGGTGTGCTTCAGGGGAACGATGGTCTTGACCGCGTTCGGCCCCCACCCATCGCCGGTATCGACGACGACGCGGGCGGTGAAGGGCTCGCGGGCCGAGGCGGCGATGAACGAATCAAGATGGGGCTTTGAAATCCGCGTACCAGGTGCGTAGCACTTGCACTGAATGGCGCAGTAACCGCCTTCGCGCTCCTCGGCAACCAGATCGATGCCCGTATCGGCACCATCGAATCCCGGCTTCAGGGCCGACCACTCGGACCACAACCAAACATGGGAGAACCTTTCCTTGTAAAGTGGATCCTCGATAAAGTACGTCTTCATCAGCCTCTCGAAGAGGCGGCCCTTGTGTGCTTCGGAATCGGCAATGGACCGGATGTGGTCAAGGGTCTTTTGAAAGCTGTTACTCAAGCTTTTTGCTCCCGAAGCATCGGGCAGTTCCTACCGTCAGCGTTCTTTGTTGTGTGGCCGGTACATTTGTTCGTAACGGATCCGGATTGAGATACCACGTTGTCCTTGCCGAACCAGACCAACTTGGTTTCCGTGATGTCGATCTTTGACATTTACCGTTTCTCTTCGGTTTGTTTCAGGTATGCGCTTCCCGCCGTCGCCAGGCGGTAGCGCTATTTGCTGCTGCGCGGCTGGTCCGGGATCTTCATTTCGATCAGACCGGACCGCAGGGCAGGGATCAGATAGGCCTTGTGGAAATGGTCCTCGTGCTTCAGACCAAGAGCTTCCTGGAGGCGCTGCCTGGTCATTTCACCTGACATCACCCGTAGTAGTCGAACTTCCCCGGTGACTAGCTCCATCGGACGTTCCTCTGTCTCCGCTCGAACCTCCACCGGTGGATCGCAGTTGCGGGCGATGTCCTGAATGCGGGCTCGTAAAGTGTTGGAGTCGTGCACGCCGAGAAGAATCTCGCCGCCGATGGTGTTGCCCCGAGTCACAATTTCCCGTACAAACAACGACGAGAGAGCCTCCTTGAACTCGAGTTTCGTGCCCTCCCCTTCCTGGATGAGGATTCTGAGGTCATCGGGTGTCATGCAAACACCTCGGATCTTCTGATGACCCCCTCGCTCCCGCAGAGCGCACTCCTTGCAGAGCGCCGCCTCGGGTGGCGTTGAGACCTCGAACGTTTCCGCCTGAATGCAGCGAACGGTTCCATCGAAATGACTACTAATGCTTCGGTTTTTACCATCTGCGAGCAGATCTGTTTTTATAACCCACGCCTCTACCCGACTGTCTTCCCTGCCGCCTCTTCTACCGTCTCGGTAATCCAGGCGTTGAGGCTTTTTCCATGGGCCCTAGCGGCTGCGGTGGCAGCTCGGTGGACCGCAGACGGAACCCGGAGGGGGATCTTCCCGGAGAATGGCTTATCTGGAGTCCGCCCTCGTTCTTCGCAGACCTTCAGGTAGTCGTCAACCGAGAATTCGAATTCCTTCCTGAGTTGGGCGGCGGAGGTGCCCTCAAAAACAATCACGTCCCGAGTATCCATCACTTCTCCATGGAAGACGTCGGCCGCGTCATCGAAAGTAACCACCGCACGGTATCCTTTGTGTTCCATCATGGTTCTATCGCTGCCTCCCTTAGAAATCTCCTCACTGACTCTACGGCTCCTTTTCGGGTTTCCTTCTCGGGGTGGGGTCTATGGAAGTGACCCGCCACATCGTTCAATTCGACGTAGACCCTGGAACCTTCCCGCTCCTCGATGTAGGCACCGCAGGCTGCGAAAAGCGATTCGATATCCGCCCAGTTGACACCGGACTGGGTGGGCCGCTTGAAGATCACCTCCAAGGTCTTGCGGTGTTTCTTTCGCACACACACATGATATCATATAATGATATTACTATCAAGCAACGTGCGATCTGATCTTATGCTTCGGGTGTAGCTGCTGGCCTAATTTCACCACTCTTGAGTTCGCCAAGGATAATTTTAAATCGTTCATCAAGATCGTAATCGGTTTCGCAAGGAGGCCAATCAGGGTGAAAGTGTACTATCAACGCACGGGCTTCGTCCGGCGTCATAGTGAGGTTAGGCACGAACTGTTTACTGACCTTTTTTGCGTCTAGTTTCGTCGATTTTTTGTCAGTACGGGAGGTCTGTTTCTGAGCAGCCAATGCATCTTTCGTAGTAATTTCTCCGCTTTCGATCCGCGCAAGTGTGACCCCACGAGTTTCTTCTTCGAGCTGGCCCAGCGCATGCAGTCGAGCTGGATCGCGGACCTTGCCAGATGCGGCAAAGGTTTGTACGTCATCAGGTAATTGTAGGAGACCAAGTATCCGACTTAACCAAGCTTTGTCTTTCCCAACAGCGGTCATCAATTCTTCGCGGGTAATACCTTGGTCTATTCGTTTCTTCAACGCACGGGCGAGTTCCATCGGCATGAGTCCCAAGCGGGAAAAATTCTCCGTGAACATATCTAGACTGCGTTGCTTTTCATCCAGGTTCAATCTCACTAAGGCGAGAATCGTGTCTAGATCCGCAGCCTTTGCCGCCCGGTAACGTATTTCGCCAGCGATAATCTGGAAGCGCCCGGGCACATGTTCAAAAACCTCGATGGGGCGCCGCACGCCGTTTGTTTTGACACTGGCAGTCATTGCCTCAAGGTGCGCGGTGGTCTCGGGCTCTTCCCAAGAATGGCGATCTTGGTTTGGATTTGGATCGATATCGCCAATAGGAAGGTTAACTAAGTGGTCAGATTCTTCTTGCTCAAGGAAATCCGAGATATTGGACATCATGCCTGAATTGTTACCCGATTTATCATTCATGCTTGTGCCTCCTCAATGGGTTAATTCAATGTAAATCCTGCGCGCTGTAGAAGCTCAGTTGCGAACGCATTGATCTCCGATTGAGCAACAACAGATCCACGACCGTGTGCTTCATTGATCGATTTTCCATACTCAACATCACCAATAGCATCACGCAACCCAAACATGCCCAGGATCATATTCGGGCCAATGGTCTGCAATTCTTCAAAGATCGCACGTTGCTTTATGCCGACCGGCTCTACACATCCTGAACCATCTTTCGCGCGTATGCCGCGAACACGGTTTGGCAGAAAGCCTTCGAACTTTAAACCGGCATTGATGGAACTGCGCACCGATTTGATGAGGCCCATAACTTCACTGAACGCGCGGACGGAGTACTTCTGCAATTCAATCGGTGAATACACGTGATGTGAAGCACCCAGCGCCGACACGAGGACGGTACTGGTAGATCCAGGCGTGTCGATCAACACAAGGTCGAACCGTTTGGGGAACAACTCTCCGATGCGCTCTTTCAAACACATCATCACCTTTAGATCTTTAGATTCTGATAGTCGATACAGATACGCATCAGCTGGTAGGATACTGAGGTTAGCCTTCACCACTATAGGCTCGATCAGGCCATTATCAACCATAAGGTTGTACGTTGTGTGTCGGCCCTCAAGGTCGTCAATATCTTCGAAAAACGAAGCGGTGAGACTAGCCTGAACGTCAGCGTCAATCAAAAGCGTTCGCAGACCATGTTCGGACGCAAAATGGCCGAGCATGGCAATAGTAGTTGTCTTCCCGACGCCGCCTTTGATGGATGCAACGCTGATCACTTTCATCAGTCCAGCCCTCATTACATCAACTGAGCCTAACAGAAGCCGGCGCCATTCGTTGGACAGCGGGGCAGCCGAATTAAGACGGATTCTGCCATTCATAGTTAGGTTCCCGAAGTCGGTGGTTGGATTTATTGTAGGCGCATTCGGTGTGAGACCTCCCGGAGTTGTAGATCTACAACTCCCCTCGTGGAGGTTCTCCAAGTATTGTGCCAGCGGAACATCCGACTCAGGTCACTGACTAAAAACATCGATACGTCAGATCAAAATCCGCTCAACGATGCTGCGCTAAGACCAGTTCCAAACGCACTTCACGTTGGATATCCCTGGCCGCTTTCCGCAGGCTCACGGATGGCCCATCTGCGGCTATTACGCTTGTCAAAATCCAAAACTAGTAGCCACCGGCGTGTGCCTCCAGGTGTTAGCGGGCATTCAATTGGGATCGAGCTCCAGTTCAGTTGCTGCTGCTCCTAGTGCTTTATCGAAAGTCCACATTTTGCAGTTTTCGAGTAGTGCGGAAGCAAGCAAATGCATGTCGATCCATCCCAGACCGCGACCCGCGAGTTTTCGTTCGCCGATGAAGCTCAAGACTTCCTCATGTTCAGCAAGCTGTACCTCTGGTAAAGCCCGTAATAGACCCAGCAGCTCATCACGATTGCGAAGCGTACCGCAGGCTAATTCGCCGATCACGAAGCGATGGCAACAGACACCGCCTTTATCGAGCAGTGTGGCAAGTTGGTTGTTGCCCTTCCTCAGGTGGTCGATCCATACTGAGGTATCGACCAGCGTGATCATGCCGAAGGCGGCCGTCGCCGGGAAATCGGCCGGAGATTTTTCTCAGTGCTACCCAATGCTGCCAGGCGCCGTGCGCTCTCCAGCGCAATCAGCGCCTCCAACCCTCGCCGGATCAGCGTCGTCTTTTCAGTTGTGCCGGTCAGCTTAGCCGCCTTCTCAATCAAGGTATCATCGATATTTAACGTCGTTCTCATATGCATCAATATGCATCAATGATGCATATGAAGTCAACGGAAAAGCTTGTCGGTCTAACGGTTGTTAGTTCACCTGCAGCGGCCACTTCTTCTACAAATCAAGAAATACCCGTGACCGCATACGGTCTCACCGTGGGAACTCCGGGTTGATAGATTTCGTGTTTTCTACTCGGTCGAAGAAGATAATGAAGTGAAGGTGGTTGCCGTGGGCCACAAAGAACACAATATACTATTCATCCGAGGAAAGAAGGTTGATCTATGAAAACCATAAACTTAGATAAGAACGCCCATTCGGTGGACGAACTCCTCGCCATCGCTCGCCGTGAGGTTGTCTTGCTCGTCTCGCAGGATGGCACTAGCTTTGTGTTGGAAGAGGCCGACGACTTCGAGCTCGAAGTGACCCAACTAGGCAATAGTGAAAATTTCATGAAGTTTCTCAAGGAGCGTTCAGGAGAGAAAAGCGTCACTTCAATTGAGCAGTTCGCTGGCGAACTCCATTCAACAGATACATAGCACGTAGCTGCACGCCGGCAGCCACGCTATTTGAGTTCTGTTGGTTTCGTTATCCACAAGTTAGCCGCTCTTACTACTTGTAGCTCTTCTACTTGAGATTAACTACATGAGTGTATTGGTGTTTCATCCAAGGAATCGGCTCCGAGTGTTGGTGTTTCATCCAAATACCGGCGTTTAGAGTATTGGTGTTTCATCCTGGAAAACTCTCCCAAATCAAAAGATGCTGTGGATGAAACGCGTCTTCAGGTGCTCCAGACGCGATTTTTAGGCCTTCGATGTTCTCCTCCTTCTAAGCCCCCCAACGCCAGTGGGCGATTCGGGGTTGCCACAGGGGGCCTGAGCACTATTCCTCGAGCTGAAGATGCGTGGAAACGATAGCTGGCTTCGAGGGCCAGAGGATCAAAACGCCCTTGGCCGTCGAGTAGTCTAGAGACGGCCATGCCATCTTGATCTTCTTCAACTCGCGCAAACAGTCCGTGCGGAAGTTGTTAATAGTGCCCCCGCCACCCGCCTGGGCTGGATTAACCCCGAACTGGAGGTAGAGGCGCCCCCAGGAGAGACGTAGCGGGCGCTTCAATGTGAAGTTCCGATACGTCAACCACAGATAGAAATCGATGCCCAGCGAAGAACGTTTGAGAGCCTTCAGGGTGTTCAGGTCGAGCGGCACCGGGTGGCAGATGATCTCGTGGAAAAACTTCCCGCCGAGTTCGATCTTACTCTCCCACCCCAGCCGCTCGCCGGTCTTGCGCTCGTTCCACCAGAACCCGGTCCGGCTGGCGACCGGCGAATTAACACTGGCCGAGACCCGCTCATCTTCATAGGCCAGCTGGATATGCGCATTGAAGAGCCGCTTTATCTGGTTGCTTAGCCGTGTGCGTTCGCCCCGGCTGCCACCCCCGATCGGAGCCATGCCCAGCCGGCGCATGAACCCGGAGAGCGAGGGTCCCAGGATCAGCTCGCGGGATTGGGTGCGCACCGCTTCGGTGCATACCCAGGCTAGCAACAGGCGGGAGAGATTGCCGAAGGGCAGCCCGGTCTGGCCCACGGCCGTCATGATCAGGGTGTAGGGGCCATTGACACGCTTGTACTGAAGCTGGGTACCTGGGTTGGTGCGGGGCAGGGAACACAGCATCATCAGCCGCGCCATGAACCCCGTGTCGGGGTCTGCTTCACTGGCTCTAACCAGCTGCTCCACCTGATCGAAGCGGGTGAAGTGGTGGCGAGCCTGAGGCGAGTATTCTCGGAACGCCTTCACGAACCCCTCCCGGTGACCTTGCCCCCTAAAACGAGTCCAGTTTGAATGTTAGGATTTCCGGTTTAGGAAGGAGGCAAGGATGGCAGGGAAGCGGTTTAGGGCAGAACAGATCATCATGAAGCTGCGTGAGGCAGAGGTGGGTCTGGCCCAAGGACAGAGGGTGGGACAGGTGTCGAAGCAGATGGGGGTGAGCGAGCAGACCTACTACCGGTGGCGCAAAGAGTACGGAGGGCTCCGGTTGGACCAGGCCAAGAGGTTGAAGGTGTTGGAGAAGGAGAATACCCGGTTGAAGAAGCTGGTGGCGGATCTGTCTTTGGACAAGCAGATCCTGAAGGAAGTGTCCTCGGGAAACTTCTAGGCCCGGCGAACAGGAGACGAGCGGTGATGTGGGTACGAGAGCGATTAGGAGCAGAGCGAGTCTCCGAACGTCGGGCCTGCCAAGTGCTGGGACAGGTTCGATCGACCCAGCGAAGGGAAAGGCAAATTCCCGATGATGAGGCCCGATTGGTGGCCCGGATGGTGGAGTTGGCTACGCAATACGGGCGTTATGGCTACCGGCGGGTCACGGCGATACTTCATGGGGAAGGGTGGAAGGTGAATCCTAAGCGGGTGGAGAGGCTGTGGAGACAAGAAGGGCTGAAAGTCCCGTCCAGACAGCCGAAACGAAGGAGGCTGTGGCTTAATGACGGTTCCTGTGTTCGGTTACGAGCGGCTCGCAAGAACCACGTCTGGAGCTATGATTTCGTGCATGAACGGACCCATGATGGGCGAGCCTTTCGGCTATTGACGATCCTGGATGAGTACACCAGAGAGTGCCTCGCCATTGATGTGAAACGGCAGATGAATCACCAAGACGTGTTGGACCGGCTGGCGGAGTTATTCGTTGATCGGGGAGTGCCTGAGTTTATCCGGTCCGATAACGGATCGGAGTTTACGGCACAGGCGGTCCGGGACTGGCTGCAGGCTGTTGGGGTAAGGACCTTGTACATCGAGCCGGGCAGCCCCTGGGAGAATGGGTACATTGAGAGTTTCAACGGGAAACTACGGGATGAGCTGCTGAACATGGAGATCTTCGACACGCTGGGGGAAGCCAAGGTGTTGGTAGAACGCTGGCGGAGGGATTACAATCAGATCCGGCCTCACAGCGCCTTGGCCTATCGGCCGCCGGCGCCAGAGGCCAAACTACCTAGGTCGCAGGCACTGGATCCAATCCCTTGGAGTGGACTTCAAATGGTCCCGGGTCTAGCATAGAGGGTGGACTCGTTCGTGGGGGCAGGTCAGCTCTCCTACCGCACCTTTACGCTCAAGCGCCCGCTGCGGCTCTCCTGGCGGCAGGTGTACCGCCAGTTTGGAGTGGACCCCGCCAAGGCTAACAATAAATTTGCTGTCCGCAGCTTCCGTGAAAAAGCGCTGCGCGAGTTGAAGAAGATCAAGTTGGCTTGGCCGTCTCTGAACTACGCGACGGAGCCGGGCGTGTTGATCCTTTACCCCTCGGCCTCTGCCATTTCCCCACCACAGCGGCTTTCGCTCGTGGAATAGCCCTCAAAACCTATTCCCCGGCCCAAAGCCCACTCCTGACGGCCCTTCAAGCGACCGCGCATCCTTCTTTAGGTGCCGGAGCTACTGAAACGCCCTCCTGGAGCCTCCTAGGCGATCACCGCTGTGAGGTTTATCCACAGATAGCTTTGATCTGGGCCAGTTTTCCCCGCTGAAAGTGTGTCACTAAAACGCCCAAGTTCCCGCTGAAAGTGTGTCACTATACAAGTAGTTAAAGAACAAGTAGTAGGGACTACTAACCCTGTGAATAAATCAACCAGAACCCAAAACGGACCCAAACCAACCACCGGCGGTGAGAGATTAGCCCCTTTTTGAGAGTAAAACCCGGAAAACAGAACCCGGAAACAACCTTGGCACAAGCGCCTAAACCCAACAGTTCGGATGGTGAGGGTTGAGTTATTCATGGTTGCTCCCACGGGATGCCGCTGCTCGCTAGTCCTGGACTATCTGTGCCCTCGTGGCGTCTATTCCCGAGAAGCCCCCGCCCTCCACCGGCACGGCCTATACCTTCGAGCTGCGCGCGACAAGCGCGGCCCGCCGCATCGGCCAGGGCCTGCCGCTGGTCTGCAGTCTCGGGGAGGATCCAGGTGTCCAGGTGGATCAGGATGCGTTCACGGGCGGCGATCGCCAGCAGCAGGATCCCGACGGCCGCGAACAGCGACTGCGCCAGCGGATCCGAGATGACGGCGCTCACCGCACGCTCCGGGCTGCGCCCGATGAGCCACGCCAGCGCCCCGGCTGGCACGGAGGCCACCGCCCCGAGCAGGCCCGGGCGCATCAGCAACCGGCGGTAGAGCGCCCGCACCGCCTCCCGCAGGTGGGGAATGCGCGCCGCCAGCACCGCGTACCAGAGCAGGATCAACCCGGGAAAGCGCAGCACCTCGATCAGCAGGACCGTCGGCGACCAGCGGTAATTGGAGACCCAGTCCCCGGGCGCAAACGCCTCGGCCAGGTCGTAGGCGGCCCCGACTCCCATGAAGAGGAGGAACCCCGCGCTGAACACCACGACGCGCCTCACCTCGTCGGCCGGCGCCGTGTGCGCGCGTAGCGCGACGAGGGCGGCCGCCCCCAGCGCCAGCAGGTCCAGCGTGGCGATCGTGCCATCGAGCACCAGTGCGACCGGCGCCCCCGCATAGCCCACCCGCGCCAACTCCAGCGTCACGGCGCAGGCGAGCCAGAGGCCGCCACCGATCAGCACGCTGGCCGGGATCATGCGACGCGCCAGATCATCGAGCCAGGTCCGGCGATGGACCAGCGGGCACTCGCGGGCGAACGCCCACAGGAAGGCCGGCGCGAACAGGAACGCGGGAACGTAGAGGGCAACGAAGAGCCGGTTGGCGGCGGGCAGGTGCTGGATAAAGGCCGCGTACTCCGGCGGCGGCGGCAGCTCCAGAAAAAAGGCCTGGATCATGAGCAGCGGCGCTTGGGTGGCCTTGAGGAGGCAATAGATCCCCAGCAGCCAGGACCGCCAGTCCCCGCGACCGGCCCACAGCAACAGGCCGGCGCCTGCGGCATGCCCGGCGAACTTGGTCGTCATGTAGACGGCCACCTCGCCGTGCTCGCGAAGGTAGTCGCCCCAGGCCCACGGCAGCAACAGCAGTGTTGCCGCCACCTCGATGGTCGCGATGGCGATGAGTGCGTGGACGGCGCGCCGCACGACAGCGGTGCCGTAGGGACGGGTCGTCTCGGCGGCCTCCGGCGCCGGTCCTGCGGACGGGCGGCTCGCCAGAACACGCTCGATGACGCGCAGGTTCTCGATCTTCTCGCGATCG
Source organism: Acidobacteriota bacterium (assembly GCA_963663035.1). GTDB lineage: Bacteria > Acidobacteriota > UBA6911 > RPQK01 > JADFOI01 > JADFOI01. Next base: position 2,795,530 of record OY760074.1, on the reverse strand, counting down.
GCGCCCGCGGCCAGCCGTGCGCAGCGCTCCCACTGCACCTTCTGGTCCAGCGTGAGCGCGTCCGCCACGTCGCCTACCAGATCGTCACGGTCGTCGATGCTCATCACTCGTCCGGAATCCTTCCGCGCAGCAACTCAGCGCCCGCCCTCGCGCACGGAGCTCGGCCAGCGGTTACATATCTCCTCTACTCTCTATATGACGTCTGAATGGCCGGAACCGGACGGTTTTCGCACGGTGGGCCGTCGGCGAGGACGCGCTCCCGGGCGCGCCGGCGAGCTGGACGCTACCTTCTGGAGGCCAGCGGCATGACCTCGCTCAGCCGAACGACGGCCCGCTTGAGCGCCTTGCGCGCTGCGTCCGGACTCGGTAGGCGTTCGATGGCCGCGAGCTGCTCGTAGTTGTACCCCAGTTCCGCACGGCCTACGATCAGCCGGCGATCGCGGACCTTCAGGCGCTTCAACCCCTCCTGGTAACGCCCCCACATCTCCTCATGCAGGAGTTGCCGATACTGCGGCGCCGCATCCTCGAAGGGCCGTAGGGGTTCCTCCCCCGGGGCGAGGCGGGTGATGTCCAGACGGCGGATGGCCAGGCGCATCTCGTCCTGGACGCGGTTCTCCACGGCGCGCCGGAGATAGGCGCGCAAGGCGCTGACGTGCTTCGACTCGAACCACTTGAGCCGTCGAAGGTGTTATGCAGCACATCCTGCACCAGATCGCTGGTCGCAACCCCGCTGCGTGCCCACTGCGGCAGGCGGCCTCGGGCTCGTCTCCGCAGCCAGGGCGTATACCGCTCGAACAGCGCGTCCGCAGCCGAGGAGCTACCCCGCCGCACCCGATTCAGGAGACGCTGCTCAGAGCCGGGATCAGTTGGATCCGCTCGGCCGGTATCGTTCAACGAGGGGGTCATGCCGCTCCCGGCCCGCTCACCCGGCAATGACGTCCTCTTCGGTACGGTGGCCCCCACCGCTGCGCTCGGCCTGGGCCGTGCTTTTTTTGGATTATTTTGGATGTGTTGCAATATTCAAAAATTCTGTCAACTTGTTTGTATTCAGCAGTTTCATGATGGATAATACTAAAAATGGAGGGGAAGTCCATACGTTCCTTTCCCCGGTCTATGAGTGCCAAGGGAAAAGCTGTCGAAAAAACGCGTTTCCGGCCACGTCGCTTTACTTCTGGAACGGGAACGAAAAACAGGATGCCGGCTGGTACTGTTCTACTTGCCTGTCCTGGACGAATGTGGGAACAGTCGAGTTGGTGACATTGGCCGCAGCGTTCATCGAGACGATTCAAGACAAGACCGAAGTAACCCAAGTGAACTCGCAGGAAAGGATTGGAAGCAGCGGCGAGGGGGTCCCCCACGCTGATGCGCGTGTTCATCTTTGCGAGGCTGCCTGCTGAAATGAAGCTGGTGGCCCAACACGGGTTACTTTAGCAAAAACTCATCCTGCCATAGCCTCCGACCAGGCTTTCCACTCGCCGGACGCTGGCGGTCCGATTCCAAGTGCCCCGTCCCGATTTCGGTTCCCTCATCGTGCTTGCCGACTCCGACCGCGGAGGTGAATTCATTGTGTTCCGGAGAGGAGAGGAGCTATCCTGTTGCAGTCAGAAGTCCAAATCGAAAATTCTGAATGAATGAACAAAACTCATGATTCTGATCAAGATCATCGATCTCTACTCATTGATCGTTTTCGTCGCGGTCATACTCTCATGGTTCCAACTCCCCTATGACAATCCGGTTGTCCAGATTGTGAACAGGCTTACCGAACCGCTGTTGCAGCCGATCCGGCGCGTCCTCCCGACCATGGGCAGGATGGATTTCTCGCCGATAGTTCTTCTGGTTGGGCTACAGATGCTGAAAGGCTTTCTTTAAACCTTCCTGTAGCGTTTCATGAGCATTCCCGCCGCGGCAGGGACGTCGGCTTGTCTTGGGCCAAGCTCACCTCCGCCTCACGCAGCTTGAGGATAATCTGCTCGGCCGTGAATCGCTTTCTTGCCATCCTTGCCTCCTAACCCTTCACAGTCGTGTAACCTCCAACCCTGATGCGTTTGGCAACAGGCTCATCAGTTGCGTGATCTCTCCGCCCCGATCCATACAACAATGCTCTGTTAGTTGAGTTGCGACCGATCCTGCATATCCATCTGGACCCCCAGACTTCGAAGCGCTTCCATCTTCGCTTTCACCTCGGAAGGGTCGATCACCAGGAGCGTGTCAAATAGCTCTCTTAGGCTCTCCGGGCCCAACCCACAAACGTTCAGGGCATCGCGGACCTGGGCACAGTTGGGGCAGAGTGTCTGTTCGGTTCCAATGTCTTCACCCTCGACGCCGCACAGCGTGATCGACTCGGTGGCCAACTCGCCCACCCAGTCCACGCGCAAGTGGTGATAACGTCCTTGGTTCTTCATGGCCTTACAGATTACCTCAGTTGTGCTTCCCGGCCGGGCCGGGGTTGCGTAAAGGCTAGGAGCCTGTCGGACTTTCGGAGTAAGTCCTTTCTTTTCAACAACAGCGATTTTTTAGCCCTGAATATAAAACTCTTTGTGTTCAACGACTTACACGATTTGGATCAGGTAAGCCCGACAAACTGTGTATTGCGCCGCTCTAGGAGATGTTTACGCAACAATCCCACTCCCAACGGGTTTTCAAGGACCTCTGTCTAAAATAGGGACTCTATCGCAATTTCCGCTACGAACAAACGAACCGGATGCGGCACACTCCCCTCGTCTACTCCCGGGAAGTTATCTCTGGACCGGCACCACCGGCAGCGTGGTGAGGATGCGGTTTTCGGCATCCAGCTCCACGGCCAATCCGGTGAACATCGCTCCCCCGGGCGGCACCGTGCAGCGCACCGACCCCACGAAGTCCGGCATATCGACACCGGTGAAGGTGAACATCTCTTCGATGTACTGGGCCTCCTGTCCGTTGGCCGCCAGAGGGATCTCTGTTTCTTCGAGCACGGCGCCCTCTTTCATCAATCGGCAACTCACCACCATCGCGGACTCGCTCAGATTCCGGATCACCGCTGCGGTGCTGAGATTCACCGCGCTGCTGATGAAGCCCAGCGCATGAGCGACTATCTGATCGGCCGGGTTCGCGGGAGAAGTAGGGGTTCTGCTGGAGAATAATGTCCCGTGAACAGAGGGGCCGCCGCAGGTTGAAGTGGTCGTAGACGACAAGACCTTTAAGGCCACGCCGGAAGCCTCTCGATGTGGAGGAAGTCCAGACGTGGCACGAGTCGGCGAGGGAGGAATGAGCCAACATCGCTTTAAAGAAGCGGTTTTGCTTATGGCTCGCAGTCTTTGTAATCCGAGGCCATGCAGGTGCGAGCCAGTTCAGTCGCGCGGCTGATCTCGGCGCGAGTCATGTCATCTTCGAGGTTGTCTCGTTGTTTCCTAGCCGCTTCGTCCCCGTTGGCGCCTGCGATGTTGAACCACATGTGCGCGAGCACGGAATCCTTGAGGACACCCTCACCATTGTCATACATGACCCCGAGGCCGCGCTGCGCATTGGCGTAACCCTGCTCAGCGGCGAGACGGAACCAGCGTACCGCTTCGGCATCGTCTTTGAGGACGCCCCGCCCGTTGGCGTAGGTGACCCCGAGGTTGAACTGCGCATTGGCGAGACCCTGTTCGGCGGCCAGCCGATACCAGCGCACGGCTTCGGCATCGTCCTTGAGGACACCTCGCCCCTCGGAGTACATGAACCCGAGGTTGAACTGCGCATTGGCGAGACCCTGCTCGGCGGCCAGCCGGTACCAGCGTAAGGCTTCGGCGTCGTCCTTTGGTACGCCCTCGCCATTGGCGTACATGACCCCGAGGTTGAACTGTGCATTGGCGAGACCCTGCTCGGCGGCCAGCCGGTACCAGCGCACGGCTTCGGCATCGTCCTTGAGGACACCTCGCCCCTCGGAGTACATGAACCCGAGGCGATCCTGTGCATCGGCGAGACCCTGTTCGGCGGCCAGCCGATACCAGCGCACGGCTTCGGCATCGTCCTTGAGGACACCTCGCCCCTCGGAGTACATGAACCCGAGGCGATCCTGTGCATCGGCGAGACCCTGTTCGGCGGCCAGCCGGAACCATTTCACGGCTTCGGCATCGTCCTTGAGGACACCCTGGCCGAAGGCGTACCTAACCCCGAGGTTGAACTGCGCATCGGCGTAGTCCTGCTCGGCGGCCAGCCGGTACCAGCGCACCGCTTCGGCATCGTCCTGGGGTACGCCCTGCCCGTTGGCGTATGCGACCCCGAGGTTGAACTGCGCATCGGCGTTACCCTGTTCGGCGGCCAGCCGGAACCAGCTCACCGCCTCAGCCTCGTCTTTGAGGACGCCTTCGCCGTTGGCGTACCTAACCCCGAGGTTGTTCTGCGCGGTGGCGTCTCCTTGGTCAGCAGCTTGCCGGACCGTGTCGAGATCGTCCTGTGCCGAGAGCACCATGACGGCGATGCCACCCGCCATGAGAATGGCAGCAGCTATGCGGATCAGCCCTGGTGTTTTATTTATCGGCTTCAAATGTGGGCTACTCTCCTCTCTCCAGGCCCTAGCATAGCTGATTCAGGATGCGAGGAGGAGCCCAGGAGTGACGAACGCGGCTTGGCTCTCCACCCCTTCTGTCCGAATCATCCATTGAGTCAGAGGGCTTCGAACGGGATCGATTTTTTTTGGATTCTCCTGGGAATTTCCCACTCTGGAGTGGAGCACGCCCTTGCGCAACAGCTCGGCCCAGCGTCAGCTTGAGTCTCTGAGTCCGCACGGCCTCGGGAGTCTCCTAGACCAGTAGCAACGGCACCACCATTTCTTCCGCCTTTTTTTTGCGGCCCGGGCATGTGAGAGAATCAAAATCTGAACTGTTTAGAGAGAAATCATTGCCATTGTGGCTACCAAAATCCAGGAGGAATGAAATGAAGAACGCTATGCGATTGATCCTTGCGGGCATGCTGTGCACGATACTTGCCGCTCAAGAACCGGAGAATCAAGAACCGGAGAAGGAAGAAGTCGAGGATTATCTTGAGAAGTGCGACGCGAATGAAAATGGCGCGATCACTTGTGCCGAGGCCCGGGCTTGTGGACTCGAGACTCCCATCACGAAGGATCACCCCGCTTACCAGTACATGAACGACCGCGACGGGGACGGCCAGGTCTGTGAATGAGAACCGGTCTAAATCACCATAGTTGTGCTCTCCCGAGGGTCCTTGCAGTCTTTTTCGCCTTGGTTTTTGCAGGGCAGCTATCTTTCTCCGAGTCCGGCGAGGAGTGGCGGGGCCTCGTTGTCGCGCCGGAAGAACGATGCGCACCCTACAATGCGGACGAATACAGCTATCCGCAATCCGTCGAACCGCAGATTGCCGATCGCCTTGGGGGCGTCTATTCGCCTTACACCTGTGAAACGTTCGGGGAGCTCACCGAAACCGATATTGAGCATATCGTTGCCCGGAGCGAGGCGCATGATTCCGGCCTGTGCTCGGCCTCGCCGGAACGAAAGCGTGAATTTGCCCGAGACATTCGCAATCTGACGCTTTCTGCTCCGCACCTGAACCGCAACCTGAAGGGGGCGAAGGATGTGGCGGACTGGGTGCCGGAGGAAAACAAGTGCTGGTTTGCGTGGCGCGTTATCGACGTTCGGAGGGCCTATAACCTCACTATTGACCGCCGCGAGGCTGATGCGCTAGACGCAATCCTCGAAACATGCCCGGAAAGTTCACCAGACACGCTTCCCGCCTGCCCAAATTTTCCAAATAAAAACAAACCATGAAACCGAGGACCTGTCTTGTTGCAGTTTATGTTGCCTTGGGGCTTGCGGCCACGCTACATGCGCAAGCCGATTGCGCAGACTGGAACACAGAAGCTTTCTTCGAGGCCGCAGGGTAACGTGGTCCAGACGATCTACGTCGACCCGGTCGGCCAGCTACCACCCGAAGCGCTGAGCTTGAAGAAAGCCTCCGAGCCCCGGTTCAACCTCAGAACGGCGGAGAAAGGGACGGTAGATGAAGCCCCAGGCGAACCCCATCCGAGGCCCACAAAAAGCAGGACTAGGTGTCCTTCATTGGTGCTGGCGTGGCTTGGTGGTTTATTCGGAGCGGTCTTTAGTGCGACCGCCGCCCGCCTCGCCGCCGACATTCTCGATATGCTGGGTTTGGTGGACCGAATGAGCTACCCTCCCTCTGTGGGGTCGGTTTGGTTCTCTAGTGGAAAGCCTCCCCGCATTTAACTGCTCACGAAAGGAGGAAACAGTGTGGAGTTGGCTCAAGCGCACGCGGCTGCGCAACCATCACCGTCGGTCTCCTGATTTCTTACGTCGTGCTCGGTCAGTATGTATTTCGCTTCCAGCGAACCACGCACGGAATAACACGGCAGATCGGGGGCGGGAGGAGTTCCAACCTTCAGATAGCCCTGACGCCTGGCTGGGTCGGTGCCCTCGGGTGGCTCAGCAAACTCGTCATGCTTGCCGCCGGATTTATGGTGTGGAGAACGTGGGGATGGATCCCGCTCTCCGGATTCGCCCTGTATGCTTTTGTTCTTGGGTCGTTTGCTGATGTCATAAGTCCTTTTCCAACCTATAGACATTGCTTCCGAGCAATAGAAAGGGTCCTGGAAAGAGACGGTCAGGCAGATCTTCTGCAAGCCATCCATAGAATCAAGAGCGAGTGTGTGGATTGAGTCAGCCGCAGACCGTCGCTACTATCCGATCCTTTGAGGCGTCATAGCAGAATCCGCCTTAAAACCTTCACCGAATACTTCACCATTGGTGAAACAAGCACAAATTCCTGCCGTCCGATCTCTCCTGCGGTTTTGTCTGAGGTGCATGGGAGAATGAGCCTACGGTGAGAGGAAGCATGAGTGTCGAGCTAATCAGCGTAAAAACCCAATGAAACTAGCAAAGATGGTCCTGGCCGCCACGCTGGCGCTAACGAGCTTCGCCTGCCAGAGCGCGGAGCAGAGACAAGCCCATGAGTTGCGCGAGGCGCTTCTTGAGCTTGTCGATGAGATTGAGCAACTCCAAGTTCTCGACCAAGAACGCCTAGCGGAGCTGGGCCAACAAGTCGAAGAATACACGGACCTCGAACTGCCCGCGCTGGCCAAGGTCGTTAGAACGATAAAAGCCTGGCGGAGCAAAAGAGAAAGTCCGCGAAAAGTGAGATAGCCAAGCTGCAGATCGCCATGTTCGAAAACGCCCTGGCGCTTTTTCGTTTCGATGTGGGTAGGTATCCCACTACATCCGAGGGATTGAACAGTCTCATTGAGAGTTCGGGGGGGTTACCCTGGAGCGGTCCCTATCTAGATAAAGCTGACCTTCCCCAGGACCCATGGGGCCACAACTACCAGTACCGTGCCCCGGGCAGCACCGGCAATTACGATCTCTGGAGTTGGGGAGCGGACGGTGTGAAAGGTGGCAAAGCGGACAGGGCCGATGTCTATGGCCGTTCCAGATAAGGTTTGGCGACAATGACGCCGCTCACCCTGTGGTCTTGTCCGGGCCGCAGGGGAAAATGAAACCATGCAGCGTCAACGCCACAAGTTGGTTCCGATTGCTGAAGCCTTGGCCGATCTGTCCGGCCCGGTCCAGGCGATCCGCGAGGCTTCGCCCCAGTTGCATCGTCACTTCTAGCCGATGCCGTTCCCCTGCATCCAATCTGTCAGGAAGAGCTCTATAACCCTGGACGGGATGTGTCCATCAATCCAAATGAGAACTCTATTCTGACGCCTTAGCGCCCCGTCCCTGACGTTAGGCTAGGGTATACTCCAACTGGACAGAGGTGATCCCTTCATAGCCGAGGCAGCGGTCGGATTTCTCGCGCTGATGGTGTAGTCCGCGCCGTTGGCGGATGAATAGTAAAATAGACCCATGGGGAAGAAAATGACAGCGACGACAACGATCCGGGGCGCGCTGATCATGCCCTATCCATCCGCGCTCGGACCGGCAGACGAGCCACTAACGATTGAGTGGCCGGAGGGCCACTCCTACGCCGTGGTAGCGACGGCACTCCACGGTGGGGCAGTGCTCGGCACGACGGGCACCGAGGACGAGGCATGGGAGATCTACGATCAGTGGCCCAAAACTGATTGCAGGTGTGGGTGCCGGGGCATCGTCACCCGCGATAGGCTTCGCCTCAGGCGCGGTGGGAGTCCGCAAAAGATACTAGACGACTGACCCTATTCATTTGATCCGCAACACCGGGTCCCTGTCGGCGAAGACATAGCTCCCGTTGGCGGGTTTTATTCTGTTTTAATTGGTCCACTGGACGGGGAAGCTTACGTATTGGCCGACTGAGTAACGCTTCATGCTCCGTAAGAGGACTGGCCATGTCTGATTTGTTCAAAGCTGGTGTTTCCAGAAAATCAGAACAATTGCGAAGAGTGCTCTTAACTTTGGACAAGTTACTTGCGGACATAAAAAAACAGGAAAGACCTTGTGAGTTTCGGCAGAAAATATCCGGCGCACCTGGACACCGTCAAGTCTGATCTCAAGCAAGCTCGCCAACTTTTGTACGGTGTAGTGGAAAAACTCAATTTTCCCGAATAGTGAGTTGACAGGCGTGTCCGTCTCGCGTGGGTAGCCACCTCAGTTGACATTGTCGTACTACTCGACCCCCAGACTCTTGAACGCCGCATCCCGGGGATCAGAGTAGAAGCTGGTCTGAAATTTCGCGAATAACTCTCCCGGAATGGTCGGGATGTCCCCCACACTAGCCATCGGAAGCAGGATTCTCTTCGCACCTGCATCAAACGTTGCCTGAAGTGACCCGGCCAGACTTTCAACCGGAATAATGCTGCCGCCGAGGCTCATACTCCCTAGCACGACCATTTGCGATTGAACCGGCTTACCGAGGATGCCGGAACAAAGAGCCACAAAGGTTGCCAACGTCATTGCTGTAGTCGGGCCCGTGTTCTGAAGTTCGACCACATGCAAGTGAAAGTTGTGATCAGCGGGTTTTGCCGAGGCGCTGACCGAAGAGGCATTGGCTTTGAAATAGTCGAAGCCGACCTTGATACTTTCCTTTGCTGTGGTATTAGATCCTAAGCCGGAAAGCGTGAGCTTGCCATTTCCAGCGGTGACCTGGGTCTCGATACCCCCGGTAGGCTCCGAGATGCCCGCTGCTCCCGGTTGCGATGGTGTGGAGCACGCCAGGATTGACAGCGGACCGTCGGGTATGAGGGAACCGCCACCCTGCTCAGGGACGCTGATAAATTGTTCCTCCATCGTCTCCTGAAGGATGTCGTGTCAATGGAGTTCCAGTCAACCCAGTCACCCAGGAGAAAGCCCCTGTGTTCTGAAGTTCGACCACATGCAAGTGAAAGTTGTGATCAGCGGGTTTTGCCGAGGCGCTGACCGAAGAGGCATTGGCTTTGAAATAGTCGAAGCCGACCTTGATACTTTCCTTTGCTGTGGTATTAGATCCTAAGCCGGAAAGCGTGAGCTTGCCATTTCCAGCGGTGACCTGGGTCTCGATCCGGTAGGCTCCGAGATGCCCGCTGCTCCCGGTTGCGATGGTGTGGAGTACGCCAGGATTCAGCGGACCGTCGGGTATGAGGGAACCGCCACCCTGCTCCGGAACGCTGATAAACTGTTCCTCCATCGTCTCCTGATCGATGTAGGAAAAGTGGACATCGTAAAACTCCATCCCGCCGATCTTCTTCAACTGCTCTTTGACCCTTCGCCGCGTCTCAAGGGCGTATCCCAGGCAGCGCCGCACGGCTTCCCTGTCGTACTCTTCGTTCGGGTATAGAAGTTTAAGCAGGCCGGAGACGGTGTGTTTGACTGCGATGGTGTCCCGCTGATTCAGATCCCGGCCGAGCTTGAAGTATTTGTTGATCGCATCGCCGAAGTTCCGCTTGCGCATCTCACGGAAAAACGCCGCCAGATAGTCGACGATCAGCCCATACTGGTTCGTGAAAAACTCCGGCCGCATCTTTGGAATCTCCCATCCTGGAATATAGGCATGGAAGCGGTCGAAGAATGCGGCGTCGATCATGGCCTCCGGAAACGGCGCAAGGAGATGGCTCGTCTTGACCAACGTGTCTACCGGCTGGTTGATGTTGCCGACGAAGACCATCGACGCATCAGCGTTCACCTGGTCGCGGCCCCGGGCGAATGATCCGGATGCCATATAGTCCTTCATGATCTGGACGCCAGCATTGTCCTTGAAGCTGATTCCGGCGACCTCGTCGAAGGCCACTACATCCCAGAGCCCGACCAGTCCCATGGTCCGGCTGGCCAGGTTGTAAAACAGGTTTGCAACGGTGGTTTGCCCTCCTGAGACAAGGATACTGTTCGGACTGATTTCCTTGTAGATATGGCTCTTTCCGGTTCCCCTCGGACCCAACTCGCAGACGTTGTAGTTGTTCTCCACGAGCGGTACAAGACGGCACAGCAGGTGCCACTTCGCACGATCATCGAACTGCGTCGGATCATACCCGCAGGAACGCAACAACACATCAATCCATTGCGCCTCGGTAAACTGACGCCTCCCGGAAAACAGCTCGTCCATATCCATGTTCGGCATCTGGATTGGATTGAGCGAATCGATAATGAAAGGCGACCCCTTTTGCCCCTCCTCATAAAAATAGCGCATCGTAATGATCGACCAGATCCCGCCAGCCAGTAACTTCTCATATTTTCTGACTGTCTCCGTACCGATCTCGACGCCCTTCGTTCCCAGGTTCGACAAAAGCGCCTCGTAGACATCCCGTTTTTCATTCAGCTTGACCGTCGCCTTATCGATGACCTTCAAACTGCCTCGCTCACGGATGGTGGATTTCACCCTTTCGGCCTCGTCGGGCCGAACGTAGTTTTCGGCAAGGATCCGTTTCACTGTTGCCAAGCCGTCCTCGATCACGACCGGGTCATTGGAGGCGCAGTAGTTGCCCAGTAGATACTCGAGGACATAGACGGGAACGTTCGCGCCTTCCTTGACCAGCTGGGTCAGGTCCTTGCGAACGACGCGGCCAGCGAAATGCGCGTTGAGCAGATCGTCGAGGCTGGGATCGGTTTCGGCAGTCTCAGAAGTCGAAGTCATCGTTAATAGCTCTGTCGATAATAACGTCAAGGCTCCCATGTTCAATGCCCGTATCGGCATCCCGGAGAACCAATCGGTATGGCGTACGTTTATCGTACGGTCTGTCTCGCAAGGTCAGGATCACAGGCTTCTGCCGCTCATCGAGGTTTGAGGACGTACTGTCAAATGTCACCGGCTCGATGGTGGTGACGGGCTCATCGCCTTCATACACGGCAATCTTGAGTGTCACGGCATTAACCCTCTCACTCACCGGCTCCATCTGCAACAGGTTGAAGCGGTGCCGGGGCGTTGTGATCTTGTGTGCCGTTCCCAGCACTTGCACCGCGACGTGCCTTGACCGGGTTTTCTCGCGGTGGCCCTTGTCCTTGAGATGCTTCACCTGGATGACGGGCACCACAATTTCCTGAAGCATCGCCCCGCCATGAACAAAACGCGCACCGCCGGTGAAATGGAAGCGGTTATTGCCCTTGGGAACCCAGAATTGCATACCTCCCTCAGCCACGGCAGTCACGATCGTATCGCCCCGCCAGGCCTGTTCGTGAGGCGGCAGATCGTGGCCCAGGAGGTATCGTTTTTTCGCGGTGACTGCGCCGTCTGGCTTTTCCTCCAGCCTGCTCTTGTCCGGGTTGCCTGGCGCCGTTTCGGTGAACAGAAAGCCATGGTCCGCTGTGATCACCACGTAATTACCGTTCAGATTATTAACGACATAGCGGACGAGATCGGCCAGTTCCTGGATCGTCTTTCTGACGGCCTCGAAGGTGTCCCCCTCGGTGGCGGCTTTGTCGCCGCGTGCGTCAATCTCGTCATGGTAGATGTAGATAAGACGTTTGCCGGCAATGAACTCCCGGCCTTCTTCCTTCTTCATCGCGAGCAGCGGGCCGGCTTTCACGGCCATGCCGCCACGAGCGCTCAGTATCTCGTTGCGCTGTTCGAGAGATGCCGTTGGCTTCCCGTCGGCCAGGATCTCAGCTTTTTCCGTATATTCGAGTTTCGTGTGCGGCAGGAGGCTCGCCATGCCCAGGGCGGTATAGGAAGGCAAAACGCCCAAATGGGACGACAACTTGGCCTCGACCCGGTAGGTGCCATTCAGAGAACTCGTCAGCTCTTCCGCGGCTTCGTACCGCAGGGCATCGCTGATGATGACGAAGGCCCGCCGATTTTCGGCTTCGTCCAGCCATGGCCGTACTTGACGGTCGAAGAACGTATACTGGTTTTGGATACCATCGATCGCCCACCTCTTGGGTAGCTCAGCATCCACGAACTTGCCCCAAGCGAGCGCAATCTTAGCCAGATAACCATTGCAGTAACAAGCTTCGATCTCCTCCCGAAGCGGCTTCAGCATATCCCAGCCCTGGGCGGCGGCCACATCGGCGTTCTCGCAGAAGTGCCGGTAGAGCTGGTCAAAGCGAAACAGCCTGGATTCGTAATCCCTGTACATCGCGGTCATATCAGGAGAGTCGAAGCCCGCCTCATGCGTGTTGCGCAAATGCAGAAGCTGCGCAGCGACCGCTAGCGCTTTGTATACGGCGCGCCGGGCGTTCCGTTGGGCCTCGGGCACCGAGCCCGAAGATACCCAGTGTCCGGCCTGTCTGCGGTCTGCGATGCTACCGACAGCCTCGGGATCAATTGCATCCGTCGTTGAGGTCACACGGTCCAACAACCCCTGCACAACCCTTTTCTCCACATCGGGAAAAGTCATCACATTCAGAAGTTCCTCGACTTCACAGCCGTGCAGATGATCCAGAATTTGCAGGCGCTCCCCGACCTCGGCCGCCAACACGTCGTGGCTGCTGCTCTTGCTGCTGCTGTCTCTCCATTGGGCCAGGCAGACCACGGCATTCGCAGTGCCGGAACGAGGCAATTGGAGGTGCTGCAACGCACCGGGCAGTTCCTTCGCAAGATGGTGCGCGTAATCCGACACCAGTAGCCGGATGAGCAAATTCTGCAGAGTTGGGCTGTCTTCGCCGTACCCGAAGGCGGCCTTGACCATCGCCCAGAAAGGCTCATCGAGTTCGAATTTCTCGATCTGGGCCCAGGCTGGGGGGCTGGCTTCGAGATCGAGTGCGCCATCCCTGGCCATCGAGTGGAGCAGGGTTCGGACGATGTTGAATAGCTCGGGCTGGTCGGCTTTCGCAACAACCGCGAGCATCTTACGGTCGAGGTCGAGTTCCGAGTCTTCGGGCGTGACGAGGTTCGTCAGCTTCTGCAGCCGCTCTTTGTTGTCAAAAAACTTCCGGCGCTTCGCAAGGTGCTGACGGAGATTGTGGTGAGCTAAGCCGAGTTCCCGCAGGATGATCGAGGCACGATCTGCCCGGAAGCTGCGGTCGTACAACCGCATGTCCAGCAGCCAGTCGTCTTCGTAGTCCGGCTCCTCAGCAGGCGAGTACAGTAGATACCGCCCAGCAGGATCCTCCTGTTCAATACGAACCTTTACTTCGAGTGCCCCAATCTCGTCGAGCTTGAGGACCTTGACGCCTTCAAGAGCGATGTCCGGTAGCGATTCGGCGAACTCTCCATCGGGGTCGTTCCAGAAGACAACCCGAACCTGTTCATCATTGAACACCTGGCCTAGGGCATCAGTGATCTGCACTACATCCATCAGTCCGCCTTGGCTCCTGTAACCGGCTTCACTTCGGCCAATAAATCTCCGAACTTGCCGTAATTGACCTTCACTCCATCGTCGAGGTCGAGGCCGATGCGTTGGTCCGCATAGTGGCGCAGCTTTTCGTCAAACTCCCGAAGCTCCGCTCGTTGCTTGACCAGTGCCGCCCGCTCCTTCTCCAACCGCCTGCGATGAGCCGTCGAAGTGTCGGCGGCAATATCGTCCTTCAACCGTAGAACACGGGAAGCCATCATGCCTTGCAGTGGGATCACATACTCGGTACGCATCTGGGCCAGTGTGCCTTCGTTGTACCGATGCAGGTAGACGAGGCACTGAAATGCCTTCTGCTTGCCGCTTGAGAAGAGCCAGTAGATGGGGCGCTTCTTGTAGGTCTGCAGATGGTCCTTGAAGAACCTGTCGCAGAGGTAGCGGCGCAGGGCCTCACGGCTGGGCTCGTTGTTCCTTGGTGAGAGGTTGCTGGCCAGGAAGGCGAGGTTGTCTTCAAGGTGAGTCTCATCCCAGGCCACCGAGATGAACTCCATGAGGCGATGGGCAGCATCATCTTCAAACCAATCGGAGCCGGTGAGCGGGACGATGCCGTCTGGGTCGGCAGGGAACGTGTTGTAGCGGCTGGGGTCGAAGCCGGAACCTCCGCTGTGGGCGTAGATGAGGCCCGGCGCGTCCAGGCTATAACGGCCCATCATGCAGCCAATAGCGTAGGAGACCAGTTTGGCCATCGTGTCCTGGCGGAAGCGGGTCCACTGGTCTTCTTCCGTGAGATTACCGCCATAGCTACACGTGGGGTTCACGGTGAGGGTAATCTCTTCAATGGGGACGTCGGGGGTAAGTTCGCCTTGCAGGCCATAAGCGTCGATGAATAGCCGGTTGTTCTCCTCTTCGAGACGCTGCATCTCCGCGATGGTTTCGCGATTCTGTGTGATCCAGGCGGTGTAGCTGGATTCAAGGGTGCGCGTGGATTCGGAGGATGCGGTCAGGATAGGGAGGGATTCGAAGTTCCAGGAGCGTTCATAGGCGTTCCAGTCGATGATTGTGCTGCGCACCAACCAATCCACATTCTTCATCACGTCGCGGCTGAAGTCTTCCCCAACGCCCTCTATGAATGGGATGTTCACAAAGTTACCGATCTGGAAGTGCAGTGTCGGATTCGTTACCCTCGCGAGGGCTAGCACAATCGGCGTATTGCAATAGCCTGAGAGCAACAGGCGCTCCACGCCACGAAAACTGAACGCTGACATCCCTGCTACGTCGTGGATGCTGCCTCTGTCATTCAGACGAAACGAGGGGGGGCCGGAGGTAACGTCTGACCAAGTTAAAGACTCCTGAAAGTAGAACTCGGTGTTCCGCAGTACCGATCTTGCCCGCCCTCCGTCCTCGGTGCCGAAAGCACGAATCGCGTGCCCATCATTTTCCCAGTTAACTAGGTATTCCTGATTTCCGTACCATTTTTTGAATTCTCCCCCCTTGTTGTAAGGAAACCATTTCTTGCCCGATTGGGCCGCAGCGTCTCTGCTTTTAGAGTCGTAAGAGCACTTTCCTTGGTCCACCTCATGCCAACGCCGCAAGAACTGATCGTTGTCGGCCGTCGCCAGACCCTGTTTTGCATCAACAAGCTTGCCTAGCAACGTCCCTTCTTCAAACATCTCCCGAACACGCTCACTCACCCAATAAGCCACGGGACTGCCGGGGATTTTCTTGAACTCGTCTTGG
Source organism: Acidobacteriota bacterium (assembly GCA_963663035.1). GTDB lineage: Bacteria > Acidobacteriota > UBA6911 > RPQK01 > JADFOI01 > JADFOI01. Next base: position 2,780,190 of record OY760074.1, on the reverse strand, counting down.
GCTGTCGTATCGAAACGTTTCTCACCATTGGCCAGCGCCGTGCTTTTCTCTGCTTCGCCACCGTCCAGTAACCTGAAAAACACTGGCTTGTAACCCTGCGGTGATCGGTTTTGCAGCACACACGCTGTTGTTTGAACCACCTCGCCCGAGATGCTTCCGAAAGCTCGCGCGCCCAGGTGAGCCATCGTCTTGATGGTCTTCTCCCGCAGCATCCACTCGCGCATTTTTTCGAACGACGACAGGAACATCCAACTCTGCATGGTGACCATGGCGTTGTGGCCTGCATCCTTCGCCAACGTGAAGCCACGTTTGATGAAGCAGGCGAAGAGGTCGCTCTTCGCGTCGGGAAAGTGATCCTTGGCGAACTTCTTCACCAGGGCATTCATGCCCTTGCTTCCCATATACGGTGGATTCGCGACCACCGCGTCGTACTGCGTCGCCAGCATCTCGGCCTGCCGCACCAACAGCCCCAACCGCGTGAGGGCATCCGACACAAATAGGTCTTGACTTGTGGCTTCACTCAATTGCTTCAACGGCGGCAGCTTCGCAGCCAGTCCTTCCGGCACCTGGATCAGCGAGCCAAAGGTCGAGGCGTGCTCGAAGAGCCGCTTCAGCTCTGTAAGGTCACTGGCCGTAAGCCCATAGGTGGCCAACTTCACACTCTGAGCGAGCCGCTCCGCATCAAACCCTTTGCTGTCTACCAGCGACATCACGTTGAGCTCCACGCCCCGCTCGAAAAGCCGACGATCATTAGCCCGCCCCTTCATCATTAGCGCAAAGCCCGTCAGCTGCGCCGCGCGCCCGTCGATATCGAGGCCGAAGAGGTTTTTCTCTAAAATCAACTGGGCCACATCCCTCTGGCGATAGCCTCGTTCCAGGTAGATGGCCTTGAACAGATCATAGGCCTCCACCAGGATGTGCCCGGAGCCACTGGCCGGGTCGATGAGGGTTAGCGCCTCGGGGTTGAGCGTGCCAGGAGTGATAGCCGCAAGCTGCGCTTTGACCTCATCGGTCTGCTCGGCGGGCTTGATGTAGTATTCCATCTTCCCCGAGAGCTGCGAGTGCGGATAGGTCGCCAGCCACTGTGCCCCCAGCGAATTCTGAACCAGGTACTTCACGATCCAGTTGGGCGTGAAAAGCTGGGTCGCTGCCGGAATGTCTTCAGAGGCCACCACGTTGCCAATGACCTGGTCTTTCTTCTCCGAGATGTAGAACTGGTAGAGCCAGCCGATGATCTCGATCTGCCCCCAGGCGCTCTCGTCGATGCTCTCGACCATCCGGTGGATCAGCGAGTCGGTGTGGAGCAGGTTTGCGGGCAGCAGCAACTCGGTCTCATCCCCAATGCGCTCAAAGAGAAAAGGCATGGCCTGATGCAGGGCGTTGCACTGGGCCTTGAGGAGCAGCCGGTAGAGCTCTTCGTCTTTGCTACCGTCAAGCTTTAGTTCCACGGCTTTCTCCCGGTCGAAGTTCGGCAGATCGACATCAGCGGCGTGCTCCAAGATCTCGGGGTATGGCCGGCCTTCGGGATGACTCAAAACGCGGTAGCCATGGTCTAGATAGCCGTGCAGCTCCATGTAACGTATGGCTGCGAAACGGTTGAACCACGTATAGGCTATTGCCTCCATGACCTGCTCGAAGCCGTCTTGTTGGATCCGTTCTTCCAGACGCTTGCGCGGGACCGCCACATTGCGAGGGAAGGCATGTGCGCCGATCATGGTCACATCGCCCTGCTCTACAACCGGCTCAATGGTTTTGGCAGTCAGTCCGTAAAACGCCGCTCGCCCGGTTACCGCCGCGATGAAATCGCGCCGTGCTTTTTGGGCATAGGCTTCGAGTGTGTTGCGATTCATATTGTATTGATGCCGGTCTAACGGATTTCTATGCGCTCGTTTTTGGCCAGGGCATCGGCCAGTTCTTCACGAAGATCGTCAAGGAAAGTGTTCACGTCGGCCTTAGATTCAAGATAGGACGACTTGACGAACTTGCCAGGAGAGACGACCCGCCGGGGCTTGACTACCGGCTTGTCCGGCCCCGCCTTGCCTTCCTCGGCTTTTCGCTCTAGATAGCGCTCGACCTGGTCCAACGCCTCGTCCTTCAAGCGCACGGCTTCGCCCTCAGCCTGGCCGATATGTGCAAGACTCTCGTGGGTCGAAACCTGTTTCGCCAGATCTTCCAGTGGCGTAAGGCACGTTGTTTTCAATGATTCGTCTCCACCCGCCGTTGAGACCTCTGCGCTCACGCTGGCAGTCTGTTCGGTGATTGTTGCAATCGCCCGGGTCCGTCGCTCAGAAAGCAGCTCCTCGTTTACTTCGCTTACCGTGCGAATCAGCCCTTCGGCTTCCTTGAGCAATCCGTAAGGATTCGGTGCAGAGAGGATTTCGCTCATCCGCCGCAACGCAGGTCCGGCGGAGTCGTCTCGCTCCAGCTCCATTTGATTGAGTTTGAATCGACTCGATGCCGTGCGCAACTTGTCCCACATGGGGCGCTGATGTTCGTAGAAGTGATCGAGATCATGGAATCTTTCGGCGAGATCCCGCAGGTCGCTTTCGTGCTCATTGACCTGCGCCAAGAACCTGTTGCTATCCTCGGGAGCCCTCAGTATCTTGAGAAGGCTGAGGCTGTCTGCGATATCTGCAGATCCAGGGTAACTTCCGGTATCCGCCAGGGCACGATACTGGCTCAACTTCTCACGCCAGTCTTCAAGGCGGCCCTTTAAGAACTCAAACAGGGCATCTTCGCTCTCCGGCCCCATCTCCGAGAACACGTCCCGGCCTAGTTCCCTGGCTTGCTTCACGTCCTCGGGCCGGGTCGTAGCCCGCTGGACGATCGTGATGTTTCGCCACTTGCGCTTTGACGTGAGCGCTTCGTATAGCTTGTCCTTTGGGATTGCCGCACCGCCCAAGACGCATTGCACATCGCCAGCCATGATGAGCCGGGCTAGAAGAAGAATGACCTCGAACTCGGGCCAGCCATAAGGACGCTTGGCGTAGCGCTCGGTGATCGTGCCAAGTACAATCTGCCGGTTGGTTTTCTTGCAAAGCTCGATGTGAGCGCGAAGCTCTTCAATGGCTTGCGGATTGCTCTCAGGCATATCCATGCCGAGGTTGTATTGTCCAATATCATTGCTGCGTAAAACGGCCTGGATCTCCTTGAGCGGATCGTCGCAAAGCGTCTTGAGATAGCTCATCTTGTTAAAGGTGTTCTGGATGAGGTACTCCATCGCCTTGCTCAGGGCTATCTGAGGAGCACTGGCGGAAACCTCTAGCCGCTGCCCCGCCACAAAGTAGCTGGCGTCCGCCAGCATCTCGCCGAGCAGGCCGATCAGGTGGTCGCGGCGCATGCGATTCTCCTCAGCCAGATCGCGGTGGATTCGTTTGGTGGTGGCCGGCAGAGTACCGTCATCCTTCGTTCGAATGTATTTGTCCGTCCGCAACAGCGTGCGCAGTTCCCGCCCCAGACTCTCGTCGTCCCGTAGCCGGATGAGAACCTGCCCGTCCTCCCGGCTGCTTTCCAGCACGCACTTGCCATCTTCCTGGTAGAACTCATAGTCCTCGGCCAACGGCGTCATAATCGAGACGACGAGTGCGCCCTCGGTGCGATTGCCGACCGGATGCGCGTCGCAAATACGGCTGAAGCTGAAATCCATTTTGTTGGCGCTGAAGCGATGCTTGCGATGACCTTTCAATACATCGTCAAAAACAAGCTCACCGACGAGCTTAGCTTCCTCCGCGCTACCCAGTTCGACATTTTTGATTTCGCGATTAATGTCGCGCTCTTCGCTGGTCAGGAAAAAGTAGGTGTCGCCGCTGCGGTTGACGAGCGTTTCCCGCTCCAGCCGCTGAAGGCTGGCCTCGATGGTTTTTCGCAGTGCGAGACGGTCTGCGTCGATCTGATCAAGGCACAGGGTGACGAGGTTATCGACATTGCCTTTGACTTCATCGACGTAGCGGATGAGAAAAAGCACTTCAAGGAGCCGGGTGTCAAAATCCTCCAGACTCGTATTGTCTTTGGCTTGGTCGATGGTGCGTTTGACGGTGGTGTCGAGAAAGCTCTCAATGGACGGGTAAAAGCGATACAGCGGAACCAGAATGCCTACTTCCATGCGGGCCACGGACTTCCCCGCATGCTGGAAGGCGTCCAACAGGGAACGCTCCCCTTGGGCCAGATGGAGCCCGGTAGCTCCCGCCTTGCGGATCGACTCGAAAATCTTCTGGAGCAGCTTGAACTGGTAGGGCGCGAAGGGATAATTCCGCACGAAATCATCCGCATCCCTGAACTGCGGGAAGGTCATTCCGGCATCCCTGAAGGATAGTTGATTCTTAAGAATGTCGCCTTGCCTGGCGTACTCTGCCTCCAGTCCGGCCCGTACTTCTTCCCGCTTGGCAAGCAGGCGTTCCTGGATGACCTCATCCACATTGGCGCTGGACAGCGACAGGCGGGTGCGGAACCGGCCCTGGATTTTGGAAAAGTCGTTGGCGCGGGTTCCCTGTATCTCACCGAGCACCGCATCGATGTCCTCCTGAGACGTGACGACAACCCAAGCCCGGCCCTTGCAGACGGTGCCCAGCTCTTCGGTGATGGTTTGCAGATTGAGCATCAGGTGGGTATCGGTGCCGATGAACTGCCCGACCTCATCAACGAGAAAGACGATGCGGTGGTCTTCCCCCCTGCCATCGAGATAGTCCTGGACCCATTGGCAGAAGTTCTCGATGGTCAGGGCAAAATTGCCCTCGGCGCCGTCCATCCATTTCTCGCAGGATTGTTCACTCTGGCGGAGGGAATAGGCCAGTGCCTTGATAACCTCGTCCCGATTGAACGCGTAAGCGTCGCGTTCGTCGGTCCAATTGGTGCCGGTCTGTGCCCGATAGGCATCGTGAAAGACCTCAAGCCTGCCCTTGCCTTCGAGATAACGCTCCATGTGGGCGATATGCGGGTGATCGCCACTGTATCCCGCCAACTCGTTCAACACTTTGAGGAAGACCGCCAGGATGGCATCGCGCCCAGCCCGGTTGTCCGCCTTGCTGTCGATATTGAACAAAATGACATCGGTATGGGATGCGACCGCACGCTTGATGTCCCCGAGCAGCATCGCATCCTTGACTTTTAGATCGAAGAATTCGACGGCCTGCCGGGTTTGACCATCATGCGTATGACTCTTGTTATTGAGCAGGTAGGACAGCACTTTGATGAAGTGGGATTTGCCGGATCCAAAAAAACCCGAAACCCAGACCCCGATCTTCCCCGCAACATCCGGGTCCCCGGTCTTGTCCATCGCTTCGCAGTAGCTGGAGAAGAAGCGCCGAAGGTGTTGGTCCAGTTCCTTCGTGACAACGAACTCCTCCAGCTCCTGCCAGACCGATGATTCATCCAGCTGATCGGCTTTTACGACGCCATTGATGGGCCGGGAAATGTCCTTCTGAAATAGATTCTCAATACGCATTGTGGTTCTCGCTTTAATCAATCAGTCTAAAGGCCCGATAGTAATTTGTTTGCTTCTTGCCTTCCCCGGCGGAACCACCGGTCAGGCCGGTCTTGCCAAAGAGCCGTAATGTCTGCGTGTCATATCTGCCGGGATAGAACATGACCAGGGGCGTCTGTCCCATGATGGCGTGCAAATTGCTGAGCAAGGTATGCGATCGCAGTAATGGATAAACACTGCCGATCCCGGATATCAACACGAGGTCATGCTCCCCCGGCTTTGCGGTGCCGGCAAAACGCCGGGCGATCTTTCCCTCATGCAGGACGCCCTTTAATGCCTTCAGAAGCGCGTCGTTGCCCTTCTCGCGCTGCAACCGGAACGACTGCTCCAATAGGTTGCGCTCCTTGAGGTAATGGATCAGGAAATCAAAGAGGTTGACGTGGGTCACCCGAAGACCGGGCCTATTCTTCGGCAGGTGATCCAGGAGGAACCGGATGTGTTCGCGGATGCGCAGCTCATCCTCCGGCGCATAATCGAAGATATAAAAGGCAATCTCATTGCCAATGCCACGGGCTTTAATAAAATCGTCCGATGTGAGCTTCGGAAGGATCTGGTTGAGCCGCTGGGTCAGCAGGTCACTCATGGTCGAACCTTAATGCAGCGGAGCACGTACTTTTCGTTCTCCTCGTGCAAGTAGTTCAGCACTTCCCTGGCAACATGAACCGTTTGCAACTTGAGGGTGCGTGTGTTCTCGACGTAGCCGGCCTGCGCGAGGATCGCGAAGACAGTCGAACGCAAGCGCGCTACTGTCGATTCGCTCCAGTCCGGCATCCCCGGGTCACGGTTGCAACAATCCTCGATGAAATGCTCCCAAATGCGCTTGGAGAGGCCCGGCCGGAATAGCCGGTACTGCTCGCGCACTGCTATATCCAGAAAGTCGCCGAGCAGGGGGCTATGTTTCACGGCAGCAGCGAGGCAGGCGTGCGTTGCAAGCGGGACTGAACCATCACGGACCATTTCCCAAAGCGTGGGCTTCATTAATTCAAGGCGGGCACGGAGCAGTTGGCCCCACCGCGTGGCGGTCTCTGGACTTTGGATCTGGAGAACATTTTTCTCCACCAGTTCCGTGCGCCATTCGTGGGCGCCAACACCCCGCAACAACAGATCTGCGATGGTTCGGCTCTCGACGATTTTCAGGGAACTCGCCGCGATCGTTGCTCGATAGCGTACGGATTCGTGTGAGTTCCTGTTCGTGCGTCGAATATTCATCTCCTCTTCCTGGGGGTATAAAGATCCGGCCGGTTGCGTTCCCTTGGTCATTTCAGGCCTCGATATCTTTGCATAGAAGGTTGCCACAGCGGCCTATCGCGTCCATAGTTCATTAAGCGGCACGGCGAGCATACGTTTCCCACCCAAGGGCAAGCAATCCAACCCGGCATAGAGCAGGATACCGCCCTCGAAATCCTTGCCGCAGCGATCTGACAGACGCGCCAGCCCTTGCCCGTCCCGGCGCGTCAACGATGCGGCGGCCTTGACTTCGATACCCCAGACCTTCCGGCCCCGCGTCATGACAATATCTACCTCGACCTGATCCTTGTCACGGTAATGCCAGAAACGCAGGGCCGCATCCGTCCAGGCCGCCTGGGCGATCAACTGCTGAACCACAAAAGACTCCAGCAGATATCCCATGCGATCCCGCCGGTCGAGCCAGTCGGTAGATGTCAGATCGGCGAGGGCCGCCCCGAGCCCGCTGTCGAGCAAATGCGCTTTGGGCGATTTGACAAGCCGTTTGGTGGTGTTGCGGTGCCAGGCGGGCAGGCGTCTCACCAGGAAGAGCCGTTCAAGCACAGCCAGGTAGTGGGAGACGGTCTCCCGGTGTAAGCCAAGGTCGTTTGCAAGACCGCTTGCATTCAACAACTGCGCGCTCCGCAGGGCAAGCAATTCCAGGAGGCGGGCCAGTTCATGAACATCTTTCACCCTTGCAACGTCCTGAACGTCACGCTCGACGATGCCGCGCAGATATTGCCGGTGCCATTGCCGTGCCCGGTGGGGCGAGCGCCCGAGAGGTTCGGGATAGCCGCCCGCCACCAGTCTTTCAGACAGTCCCGGTTCGACCCCACCGGTTCGACCCCTGATACTGGGCTTGAGGGAACCTTCCAGCAGAGCGCTTAGGAACCGGCCAGGCTTGCGCTCCTTCTCCGCTTCCGTGAGCGGCTGCAACTGCACGATCTCCATGCGTCCCGCCAGAGATTCGGTGACTTTCGGTAAGAACAATAGATTGGCCGATCCAGTCAGCAGAAAACGGCCGGGGCGGCGATCCCGATCCACGGCGCGTTTGATGGCGAGAAGCAACGCTGGAGCCCGTTGGACCTCGTCTAGGGTGACAGTATCGGGCAGGCTTGCGATAAAGCCCTCGGGATCCTCAACAGCCGTTCGATGATAGTTCGCCTCATCCAGGCTGATATAGGCACGATCTGGTGCCAATTGCTGAACGAGTGTGGTCTTGCCCGTTTGCCGGGGCCCTAGCACGCAGACCACCGGCGTATCGGTTAATGCTTCTCGGATGGCTGGAGCCAGTAAACGTGGGAACATGGATTTATTACCGTCCATTTGCTTTTCACATTACCGTCTAATAGACGACTTGTAAACCGTCCTGATGCTGCCTTCACGACAACAGTAAATGATTGGGGCGGCTAGAAGGCCGGGAGTAATCGTAAGCTTCCCCTAAAAAGACACCATTGCATAGTAGGGCTTTCTGGCACGATGGAACAGGAGGTCTCGATGAAGAGGATGTGCGTTTTAGGAAGGCGTCCAGTTGAGGCATGCATCAACTGGACAGAAGTAAGATAATGCGAGGGGAAAAGGGCCGTTGTTGGCACAGACTGATTAAAGATAGAATCTCCCTTTTTGATGGCGAGTACACGTATGAACCGGGAGAATGAATTTGTTGAGGTCGCCTTGGCCTCGGCCAGGAAGGTGATCGGGCCACCGCTGAGTATCGAGCGCGGCAAGGCGCTGTTGTACCGGGTGACGGTGAACAACCGGCTGAAGGTGACGGTAGAACCCCACGCTCCGAAGAGGGGGCAATCGGCATTCGAAACCGATCTATGCGTTTTCGAGACGGTTGGGAGTGAGCCCGTCAAGATCCCGCGGGTGGTCATGGAGTTCAAGCAGGGCCTTTCCACTCACGACGTGCTGACGTACAGCGCTAAAGCGACTCGCCACAAGCAGGTGTACCCGTACCTCCGCTACGGTCTTGTCATTGGCAAGGGGGAGTTTCTGCCGGGGCGGTTCTTTACGCACAACAGCGGCCTGGACTTCGCCGTGGCCGCAGCCTCATTTGGCCACAGCCGCCTCCCTCAGTTGTTCGCTGAGCTATTGGAGAAGGAAGTGGCCGCTTCGCGGCGGCTGGAACAGATCACATTCGGAGCCGCCAAGGCCCATCTCTTCCGTTCCGAGGTCGAGGTGCAGCCCGGCGGCGGTAGGGTGGTGTGAAGTACTTTGGGTTTCCTGTCCAGTGACCAGGGCATCTTCAGGGGCTACTGCAAATGGTCAACCCAGCCGCTGGGCCCAATGCCGGTCGGCTCGCCTTCCACATTAGACTACTATCTCTGCTTTCACGTTAGGCCCGCCCCCATCATCATAGTAATAGTACCGCCATGCTTTTTGTTGGCCAGATAGGGACCTATCTCGAAGCTTCCGGTAGCCATTGATCGACTCCAGGGGCCGTGTTTTTTGCCATCCACGGATGGTAGAATCGAAGAGGAAATGCTGGATGGCTGTCCGGGAATCGGTGCGGTCCGGTCGATTGTTCTGTGCGATATGGCCGCTAACGGAGCAAGGGAGGATCTGCGCTGGCAAGACGGAGGCAACGGCCCCGGCGTAAGGGCGGCAAAGGAGTCTCGGGATGGACTGTGACGAACGGTTAGGATCCGTGTACGGGAAGATCCTGAACGTGCTGGAGGAAGCCCTCTTTTGGCTGGAACGGCCTCCTGCCGAAGGTCCGGATGTGCACGACGCCCAACGGTCGGGGATGTTCCACCTCGGGGTGGCGGGTGGACTCGCGTTTTCCGGTTGCCTGCCGGGGATCAAGTCGGAGGCCCTCTTCGATGACATCTCCGATGCCGCCGAGAAGCTGGACCTAGACCAAGTTGGCCGGCTCCAGCGGACGGTTGCAGCCAGACTGAGGCCGAATCACCTGCCGGACGAACCTTCACCCGACAAGAGCGGTCCCGATTGGGCGGCCGGGTTTCTACAGATGCTCGCCGTCTTGAACGAGGCGCGCACGGCGCGGGAAGAAGGTGTCGCCGTCCGCTACTCCCTCATGGCGGGGTTCCTCGTCGGCCTCATGTCAGAGGTGCCGTGGTCGTCAGAGGTCCGATACCGGCACGGTTCACTCAAGGACGCGGTGCTGGCTGCCCACGACCGAAACCCGGAAAGCGCCAGAAGCTGGGTGAAAGCACAGTCGATCATGGCGCGGGAGCGGCAGGGAGAGTCGGCGAGCACAGACCCGCGTGCCCTTCTCCTGGAATGGGTGGGAGACCGCTTGGCCGCGGCAGATCGACTGTCCTGCCCAATGTTCCTCCGCGCCGAAGGTGAGACGGAGGATGAACGTCGGCCCCGAGAGGCTAGGGACAGGACGTACTTCGACAGCGAAGAAGCCGCGATTCAGCGCGCGCAGAACTTCGGGAAGAGGATCGCCGGGCCAGATAGCGAGGGCATATGGGTTACCGGGAGTTACTCCCTGAACCGTGCTCTAGTGCTCGGATCTCACGAGGAAAACCACCCGGGGGATGCTAGGAGCATCACCACAGGCGAAATCATCCACGTCAAAGGTGGAACTAGCACCCCTCCTTCAAAACGCACTTTAGCCAAAAGGCGATTTGAGGCCACTCGGGAATGGCTCAAGACTAGGGACGATCAGTTAATGATAGATGTTGGCCTATTCCCACCCAAATAATTCCCCCTTTAATTCCTCCCCGGGGATGTACTCGAAGCGGACCCGCGCACAGATTCGGTTATTATCGTAAGCTGTCGGACGGACGGGAGGCCCGACGGGTACAACGGTCCCGAGCCGTTGTCGGCGGTCCCGCTGTTGCCACTGCATCCCGCCGCCCCGGATGTCCCGAACGCATGGAATCCTCTGTATTGATCGCGTGGTTTGACGGGAAACGAGTTTGTGAGAGTGCCGGTGAGGGTTAGCTTTGCAAACTCCGCCGTGTATGAGTCCGAGTTGGTCCGGCACACGATCGACTATTCGATTGCACGTCCCGATCAGGAAATGGACTTGGAGCCTGTGAGCATCCTGGAAGCGTTGAGGGCGGATGATGGCGCGGAGCTGGTAGCGGCGGGGGAAGGAACGCTCGTAGAAGCCGCGTTCCCTCCCAGCGATATTCGCCCGCTGGTGGCGGGTACGATGTTAGAGCACTGTCCGGAATGAATCAGCCCCGACCTGCTAATACAGGCAGTGTGAATGCATAAACTCATCGAGGAGCATTAGCTCGAACGCGGCAACAGACTTATCCTGGTGTCCCGCCCGTCCTCCTATCCGCATGGGTCCTCGATGCTCCGTGATAACCGTCCAACCGTTTGAACGGAGCCATTCGCAAAAACGTAGTGTCTGATCCGTACCGTCCCCCTCAACGCCGTCCAGCTCGCCGAGCTGGTTTATGGACAGGTCGCTCAAGTCGAGTTCGATTGTCCGTCCGTCGCTCCTCCACCGATTAGCTTCTTCTGGTAAACGCATCGTGTCTGCTCCTTTACAGGTTGTCTAGGTCGGTGCGGCGGATTCTCCATCCGCCGTCCTTGAACGCTTTCATTGTGCCTTCGGTGATTCGCCGCCGCCGCGAAGCGCGCGGCAAACCGCTGTATGCGGACGCTTCTTTCAATGTCATCTGCGTTATAAATCGGCTTCGACCTGCGCCCAGGATTCGGGGGCATTACCTTCTGGATGCGCTTCTGCGCGGCCAGGCGGGCCACGGTCTTTTCAGAGCATCCAAGAATCGCCTCCTCCTCCAACATCCCGGCCACCATCAAGGGCGGCAACATATGTTTATGAATCCACGGTCGCGCCGGAACCAAACTCCCGCACACGCGTGGCGCTGCTGGCTCGAGGCTCAACAACGTTAGTCACTTCGAAGCCTTCGTTTTCTGGGAGCGGTCTCTCGCCCTTTGTCTTGCCCATTTGCGCCACGCTGGCAAGCGGCTTGAGCTTCTCTGCTCCGGCTACGGCTGCAGCGTCGCCGCCATACCAGTTGAACCACGGAAGACCCGCTGTTGTGTACTGCTTCGCCGCCGGCGGGACTGTCGGCGGCCGTTCCCCCGTGATCTCCACCCATTGCATCGAATTCGCGATGGTGACGAAGCAGCGGCTGGCATGCCGCTGGTCCCAGGCGTCCAGGCCGTGAGGATCGTCATAGATTTCCTGCCGCATGCGGCCGCCCGGGGCCAGCCCCATCGGCGCCTCCAGGCAGTAGGCAACGTCAAGAGGCGCGTCGAGCTCGTACATCGGATCGGACTCGCGAGCAGCCAATTGCCGGTATCGTTCCAGTTTCATCGGATAGACGACAATCTGAACGCCGCCGTGCTGGCCTACTCCGGTCATCTGTTCCTCGGCCGTGTAACCGTCGCCCAAGGGCATGGCGACAAACTGGCGTATGACACCTCTCTCCACACAATATCCGTCGAGCCAGGGCTGCTCGGGCAGTACGGCATAGTCCTGCGGATCGCTGTTCAGATGGTTGACCCACTGGTCACCGGTGAGAGCACAAATCTTGCCGGTCGCGATCTTCACTGCGAAGGGATAACGGAAGGCGGCGAAGTGAATCCACATCGCCTCGGCCTGGTGCATGGGGGCGATCACCCCGCCTCGGCTGTGCCATTCCCCCTGCAAGCGCTGCGCGTAGTCGTCGAGATGCCGCAACGGCAAGCGGCCCAGGCCCGGCGGCAGCGGGTAGTCCTGGCCGTCATCGGGGATGCGTAGCGTGCGCTGGAAGTCGATTGCGCAGCGTGCGTCGTCGTGCACGTCCGGGAATTGGAACACCAAGCTGTCGTTATCCAGAACGATCATAAAATCGGTTTCTCCTTGTCGCGTTGGTTCTCACCAGTCCCCGTCCCGCACCTCACGCACCACGCGGAGGATGGCGTTGTCGGGAGCTTTCTTCAGTTGCCGGATCAATTCAGCGAACAGCCGGGGCCGTTTCCGGATGATGTCCTGAAGATCGCTCGAGACCTTTCCGGCCAAGGCTAGAAGCACGTCCGGATCCTCGCCCAGTTCCTGCGCCAGCCGGGCAGTCGTGGCCTCCGAAGGCGGGGCCACATCGCCCCGCTCGATCTTGCTCAGATAGGCTGGTTCGATGCCAACGCGCGAGGCCACCTGACGCAGGGAGAAGCGCCGGTCGGTCAAGCGCAGGCGTTCCCGCCGGACCCGGAGGACAGCACCAAAACGTGTCATATGTACTATATACTACTCATCTCGGTCGGTGTCAAGGTCAGCACGCTACGGTGTTGGCGATGCTGCCTTTGTGAACACAACGGCTTTAAGGGGTCAGGCCAGGACCGCTTGCCTTTCGGCACCTTAGTAGCGCGTCGCGCGCGCGTACGCAGGCCGGAGACTAGTCGCCGTGCTTCGGCTACCCACCCGACTTCTACCGGTTGGCAAGGGGTGCCGACAGCAACCGCCACGCCGCTGCCAGGAGTCGATCCTTCCAGGCAACGCGTTCCAGCCAATGGTCAGGGATGCCGCTCAGGCCGTAGAGGGCGCCGGCGAGCTGCCCCGTTACTGCTGCTACTGTATCGGCGTCGTCGGCCAGGTTGGCCGCGAGCAGCACCGCACCGCGGAAGTCTCCGGTGCGGGCGACTGACCAGAGGGCGGCTTCAAGCGTGTGAACGACGTACCCGCTGGAGCGGATCGTATCCCGTGTCCGTCCTCGCCAGCCACCGGCTATGATCTGAGCGATTGCCGCCGCTCCCGTGAACCGTCTCGGAGCCAGAACGTCCGAGAACGGTGACCCGATGATGGCGTCCGCCAGGAGCTCGCCGAACGTCCGGCAGGCGTCCACCGCTTCCTCGGCTCCGTGGGTTGTCCGGGACTGGTCGGCTGCTGCTGCTATCAGGCGCGGCTGGTCGCGCCAGAACCGGAGAGCGACGGGGGCGAGCCGCATCAGCGAGCCATTGCCTGCGCTCTGGGCATCGGTCGACCCCGCGACCGGGTCACCCGTCTGCAGGTACCGCTCAAGCGCTTCTCGGGTCGTGTTTCCGATGTCGAAGCACTCTCCGGTGCACGAGTAGTCTCCGTCCCGCCACCACTTCACGAAACGGTCCATCAGATCCCGGCAGTCGAGCGTCTTGGATTCCGCCAGGCTGTCGGCGAGGGCCAGCGCCATGGCCGTGTCGTCGGTCCAGGCACCGACCGGCAGATCGAAGGGGCCGCCACCGACCATGTCTTCTAGACGCGGCTGCGTATCGCGGGAGCAGAATTCGAGCGTCGTGCCGACCGCGTCGCCCACCGCCAGACCGAGAAAGGCCCCGAGCGCCCGGTCGTTGGTGGCGGCGCCGGTCCGGGATGGAACCGATGGTGGTTGTGCCTCACACTGCCTCACGTGGGCCAGCTGGGACTCGTTCTCGATGGTCCCTTCGTGGGCGTCGCGCACGCGGCGGACCGCATCGTCCGGTTGTGCGCCCAACTCCACCAGCAGGCGGGCCGTGATGGTCCCGGCGCGTCCCAGACCGCCCCGGCAGTGGAGCAGCACATCGAAGCCGAGCCGCAGCCGGTTCCGGATGGACTCACCGGTGGCCTTCCAGGCGTCCTCAAAGTCCCGTTCCGGCGCCTCTCCGTCGGGAATCGGCGCATGCCACCACTCCATGTGCCGGTCTCGGACCGCATTCGGGAGATCGGACACCTTCAGATAGGCGAGCTCTTCGTGGCTGACTAGGCTGAGCACCGCAGTCGTGCCCCAGTGCAGAATCGCGTCGAGATCGGTGTCGAGATCCCGTCTCCAGGGACCGGATATTGCGCAGTGATCGATCCTGCCGGGGCACTGCGAGAAGCCGATCCGGCCTCGGCCCTCGCCTAGGTTCATCGCCGTGATGCGGAGTGGGTGGCTCTCGCTTGTTCTTGCCGTCGGCATGGACTCTATTCTCTAACGGGCTATTGGCACTATAGAGAAACCGATCTCTGTGCCAGCATCAGCTTGGCACGCTATCTTGTTTCCCAAGTACGCGGATCCGGCATCGCGGGTGAAGGACTAGTTGCAATCTCCTGTGCGGCCACCAAGACAAACATTTCTCCACGCATGCCTTCCTCGGTCAGTCGTCTATTATCTTTTGCGGACTCCCACCGCGCCTGAGGCGAAGCCCGTCGCGGGTGACGATGCCCCGGCACCCGCACCTGCAATCAGTTTTGGCCAACTGATCGTAGATCGCCCATGCCTCGTCCTCGGTGGCCGCCGTGCCGAGCACTGCCCCACCGTGGAATGCCGTCGCTACCACGGCGTAGGCGTGGCCCTCCGGCCACTCAATCGTTAGGGGCTCGTCTGCCGGGCCGAGCGCGGATGGATAGGCCATGATCAGCGCCCCCCGGATCGTTGTCGTCTCTGTCATCTTCTTCCCCATGGATCTATTTTACTATTCATCCGCCAACGGCGCGGACTACACCATCAGTGCGAGAAATCCGCCCACTGCCTCGGCTATGAAGGGGTCACCTCTGTCCAGTTGGCATACTTCAACTGGACAGCGGGAAAGGGCCGTGGTGAGCCACGAGCGCCATTCGGATGGCTCTTGGCGTTCGAGGTTTCCCCGTTTCGTGAGGTGACCCTTACTACGGCGGCAACCTGGACATTCTCCGGCGCTACATCCCGGGACAAGAGTGCCTAGCGTAGTGTTAGCTTGATAACCAGGAAGTGAAAAAGTGTGGTGCGCTTCAAACCGGCGGAAGATCCGACATCGATATTTGGGGGAGATTGTGATCAGGGTCGTGAGCCCTCTCCGCCGCTCGGCGGATAATCGCCTTGATCGCCTCGACGAAAAAGCGGAGCTCTTGATCTGTCAGAGGGTCTTTGTCTATTCCGGCCTTCTTTCTCGCATGCTCGGGGCCGCCGCCGCCGCCAGAAAGTCTGCTGATCGTATTGCAGACCCCTCTTGAGAAATCCGTTGTAGTTACTGGGTTGTCTTTAACCATTGTCCAACAAAAATAGGCCACATCCAGCAGCTTTTCTCTGCCCTGCAGATGATCCATGTAGCGGTCATACATGAGCTGCACATCAGGGGTGATCTTAACCCCCGATAGCGGCGGCGGATAGTACGCTGGCGAAACAACACCAGTTGCTTTCTCTACCTT
This sequence comes from Acidobacteriota bacterium, assembly GCA_963663035.1. Classification (GTDB taxonomy): domain Bacteria; phylum Acidobacteriota; class UBA6911; order RPQK01; family JADFOI01; genus JADFOI01. The sequence continues at coordinate 2,764,435 of OY760074.1, read as the reverse complement.
CACTTCGAACCTAGCCGGGGGCGCGTGGAACATCAACACACCCGGCGTTGGGTTTCGGTCCTCAATCTGCGCATGGTCAAATATTAGCTTGAAATAGCTCGGCCCATTTTCGAGGCAAGCGCTGAACTCCCAAACGCGGATGTAGTCTTCAATGGCTTTCCGTGCAGCGTCTTCCGTCGCGTAGTGTTCCTTGAATTCAAAGCGCACTTGATCATTCTCAATCTTGACACGAAAACCTGCCTCTTCGTGATCTATTGACTCCGCCTTACGGTAATCAACCGACGGACCATGCTCGATTTTGTAAATTAATGCGACTACGTGAGGGTCGTTCATTGAACCGACTTGGATGTTCCGGGGACAGTCCAAGTTGCCTCTTGCCACCATGACGAGAGCCGCCTGATTCTCATAGTACATCTGTTAGCGGATGGGTTGCGCAAAGGAATGATTGCTCCCCGGGTCCGGCACCGACGGGTTTAAGGGCTTCTGTGTTGCAAACGCCTTTCGTAAGGACTGCCTACGCGAATTGAAGAAGATCAACGCAGCCTAGAGGCTACTCACTCAACCCCGCTAGGTCCAACAAGAACGCATAGCAGTACGCCGTCTGCGCATAACCTCCCTGGCGACAGCGTTGTTGCATGGATCGGGGCGGAGATGGAATTCGCCCGTTCCCAAGCGGTAGCGTCAGGCGATGCGTTGGAACACAGGCCGTCCGAGTGCGGTCATTGTGTTCAGAACTTTCTGGCCGACCTGGATCTCCGCGATTTGCCTGGAGAAGCTGCGAGATTTGAGCTTGGGGCCGATCACGCTCTTCCAACGACCGATCTGCGTTTCTATCCGGCTGCGTTGGTTGTACCCTGTGGCCACTTGCCAGGCCATGCGGCCGTTGCTGCGGATCTGGGCAATATGGCGATCCCGAACGGTTGGATCCCGCGCCGATTGCGGTCGGATCACTGCGTTCTTCGGCGGCGGTATAACCACATCCAGGGTCTCCCCATACCGCTGCCTCAGCATATCCCGTATAGACGCTCCATCATAGGCGCCGTCAGCCAGAAAGCCCGCGACAGGAGCATCGAGTTGATCCAGGAGCCCGGGTAAGGCGGTGCTGTCTCCAACCTCATCGTGAGTCAGATCGGCGTAAACAATCGCACCGCTGGCCAGGTCCAGTCCGAGGTGGAGTTTGCGCCAGCGGCGGCGTATTCCCTTGATTTTATGCTTCTGGGCGAGCCATTCCCCCTCGCCGAAGATCTTGAGGCCGGTACTGTCCACCACCAGATGGACAGCCACAGACCCGGCTTGCCTCATCGCCTGAGCGATGCTCAAGCCGTTTGCGCGACGCGACAGTGTGGAGTAATCCGGCACCCGTATATCCAGCCCCATGAGCGTGCCGATGGAGCCCATAAGTCCCTGCGTTTGCCGCAACGCAAGCCGATACGTCGTGCGCAGCGTCAGGCAGGTCTCGATCGCCAAATCCGAGTATCTCCACTGGCCACCCCGTGACGTGCGGCGCGGCGCGCTCCACACACTTTGCGCCTCCTCACTGACCCAGATCGTCAGATCACCCCGCTGGCGGAGGCTCTCGTTATATTCCGCCCAGTCGATCACCCGATACTGCGCCTTATCGAACTTGTGCCGTCGGGATGCGTTGAACTTATGTGGCATCTAAGTTATCCCCAGTGTTGAAAAACACCATGATTAGACATCCTTCGGGATGATCCATGCAACAAGGTCTGTATTATCGAGGATGCATACCGCGACCACTTTCTATTCTTCTGAAGCTTCAAGTTCCGTACTGCGACGGGAGATGAACTGGCGGATTTCATCATTCATTTTCGTGCCCGCCACCGCAACGTGGAGTTGCCCGCCGGCCTTAGCATGACTGCATGTGTGCATGCAATCATGCTCCATCAGGAGTGGTGTTCCTTGTAGTACTCCCAGACTTTTAGAAATAAGTGGCTGGAATGGAGATTCCGGGCTGCGGCGTAGGCCTTAAACTCGCACTTGGCTGCGGGAGGTATTCGCACCTGAAAAGGCACATTCTCCCCTGTCACGGGGCGCAGAAGATTGTCAGGCGTCGCGGCAGGTATGGGAGGAGCTCCTTTGGGATTTGGCTTTTGGAGTGCGGCGTTGATTTTGGTCATTAGGAGGCCTTTCTGTTAGTGATCTTGGTTATGGCGTCGATGATGCTCTGTGCGGTGGTGTCGGCACGGCGGTTGAGGGTCTGGTAGTTGGTTTCGGTGGCGGTGCGGCCTGCATCGCTTGCACGCCGGTAGGCGATGCGCTCCGGTACCTCACCCGCTATCATTTGGTATCCTGCCGCTTTGATGTATTCCTTTGCGTGCTGTATCTCGATCTTGCTGTCGCCAACACGCCAAAGGACAAAGGCGAGCCGTTCCGGATCTACGCCGTGCTGGTGACTCAGTTCGTGGGCAAGGCCCACTTGCGGGTGAAGATCGTCAACGGCAAGGCCCGTGGGGAGTATCACGAAATCGGATGCGCGGGCCATGTCGCGGGTAGCCCTACTGGCATGGGGGGCACCGTCAAAAATAAACAGGTCGAACTTATCCGCAGCGGTCAAAGCGGTGCTGACACTCGTGAAGGTTTCGGTGTGAATTTCCGGCATGACTTGGTTTGCAGCTCGGCGCTTGAACCAGTGGTAGCTGGTGGCCTGCTGCACATCCATATCAGCGATGTTGACGAGCCATCCGTTGTCAGCGAACTCGCGGGCGATCAGGCGGGCGATGCTACTTTTCCCAACACCGCCTTTTTGTGAGACGACGGCTACTTTGATTGCCATGGATGAAAGGATGAGGTTTGGGCAGAGCCAGTTCGGGCTTTGGGTAGCCTAGCATGTTCGCATGCACGCATAGATGCATGATAGCATGCACGAAGAAAGGGGTCAACGATTGGGGTTCGGTGGGTGAGGTGTGTGTCTTTTGAGTAGGATGCTACATGGCTGTAGAGGCAGGGCTGACTAAGCTTATGAAGATCATCGGCACCTCCTCGATAATCGCCGCCGCCGGAGATCCTATGGATACGCCCCAGAACGGGGTGTCTGCGCACAGTCGCCTTGCCCGGTACTGCCAGGCCACGCGCATGCCGGGCCACGTCATGGTATGTTGGCTTCGTTAGGAGAGCTTTTTCAATGATCGATTGGCAGGAACGGATTAGTGCGGATGCCGATGTATGCCACGGAAAGCTGTGCATTCGGGGAACGCGAGTCATGGTTTCGGTGATTCTGGACAATTTGGCGGAGGGATTGCCTGTCGAGGAAATCGTCCGAGAGTACCCGCCGTTAACTTCGGACGACGTGTGTGCGGCCATTGCTTACGCCGCAACTCTCGCGCGCGAAGAAGAGATTCTGCCCTTGCGCTGATTCCATGCTCGTGAAACTTGACGAGAATCTCGGCCGTTCCCACGTTGCGCTACTGTTAGAGGCAGGTCATCAAGCAGACCGAGTGCACGATCAGGGGCTTTCCGGAGAGGCTGATCCGGTTGTCTGGGAGCGTGTTTCTAGCGAAGGACGGTTCTTCATCACCATGGACTTGGGCTTTGCCGATGTTCGACGGTACAAGCCCGGGTCTCATCCCGGGATCTTGCTCCTGCGCGCACGCAATCGGAGCCGGTCGGCCGTCCTTCAGGTTCTGGAACGCGTCTTGAGCGAAGGGCCACTTGATGCGTTTCGGGGATGTCTCGTCGTCGCAGATGAACTACAAACGCGAGTCCGGAGGCCCACCGCGCCGTAAAGTTGGTAGCTCATAATTCATATTCTTCTTGCCGAAGGATCGGAGAGCGGCGGGGACCGGCTCCGCCGCCCGCAACTTGCCCGCTAGGAATCGGCCTCCTGTTCTTTTTCCTGGGAAAGCTCGAAGATGCGCGTGTGGGCCTGATCGGCCACTTTCGCAAGCACCAACAAGTCGTTGCGCCCGAAGCTGTGCGTACTCTTCCATTGATCGCCGTCTTTGTAGAGCCGCGAGAAGGTGACGTTGTACCTGGGCTGGTCTTCGGTTCCGTTGCGCCAAACTGTCGCTTTGACGCGCCCGATTCGGATTTCATCAACGGGTTTCTGGTTAGCCATTTTGTGTTTCCTCCTAAAGTTAAGGTTCGAGCGGTTATCGCTCACCTGTGAATGGCGATACCGGCGACACCTTGACACGGAGGAAAGCGCCGCCGCCGCCGGGGACGGGCAGGACCGGCAACAGGCAGGGGGCGTGACAGATGCCAAAGGCAAGGGGCTTGCCCCGGTCTGGCGCGATCCATGCGCCGGGACAAACTGGGACCGGCGACGGGCAGCGGCACATGGCGACACACCACCCATGCTCCGGTGGCCGCACGGCACGATGGGGGAATCCAAGCCCCGCCCACGGCTCCGCCGTCTTGTCGGCGGTCCGTGGATCGTAGAGAGAAGGCCCGCAGCCTGACGCTTGCGGTCGGATCTGGCTCCGCAGTCGATCCCCCGCCGTCGAGGGCGTGTTGATCGAGACCCGGCCTCAGCGCGGGGACCATAACCCCCGGCCCGCTTTACGGGCCGAGTCCTCAAGCCGGATAAATTGAGCCTTCAAGGAATATCGGAATCTCCTGATGGCGTGACCGTATCCCTCGCGGATAAACCGGGCGTTGAAGTTGTCTCCGTCCAGGAGGACGTAGCGAAGCCAGCGCCCGTAGCGGTCTCTGGTGTCGCCGGTGGGGTCGGCTTCGAGCGTCACCGTCTTGGCTTCGAGCGCGGCCTTGGTGTAGGCGCTGGCCTCCGCTCCAAAGTGCTGCACGGTCTTGGTCGGGTGTACCGTCTCCGGGGTGTCCACGCCGATGAGACGGACGATGTACTCCTTGCCTTGCACCCGGGACCCGGATGGTATCTCCGTCAATGACGCGAACCACCGTTGCATCAATCGGCTCAAATTGAGCCTGAGTGATAAGGGCCAGCATCCCGCCCATCAGGATCAAAACCCCGATCTTGGCGGATCGTTTGGATTTCAGTTTGTGAGCGATATTCATTCCAGCCGTTCGATTTTCCATTGGTTCTCCTTCGCGTCGTAACCTTTGACGTACACGGCTTCCTCGACAAAGCGCCGCCCCTCGCGCCGCGTCATGTGAATGACCATCGCAATCCCATCCACCACGCCTCGGCAAGTGACCTCCCAAGGAAGATCCCCGCCGCCCTGCATGGCGCAACTGGCGATCCGGGATAAGGCGTTCTCCGCATTGTTGGCGTGTACGGTCGTGAGTGACCCGCCGTGTCCAGTGTTGAGGGCTTGCAGCAGGTCCGCCGCCTCACCGCCTCGAACCTCTCCCACCACGATATGATCCGGTCGATGCCTCAAGGCATGGCGCACGAGATCGCGGATCGTGACCGCGCCTTCCTGCAACCCTCGCGCCTCAAACCGGACACAATTCGAGTGGTCAATGCGAAGCTCTAGCGTGTCCTCGAGTGCCACAATGCGCTCGTCAACGGGTAGCAGTTCTATGAGGGCATTGAGCAAGGTGGTCTTGCCTGATCCGGTCCCACCGGAAACCAGAATGTTGCGCCGCGTCATCAACACCTGCTCTGCCGCTTTCAAGACGTTTTCCGGTAGGGCTTTCTGCTCGACTAGATCCACCGCGCTAAACGTCCGCTTGCCGAATCGCCGGATGGTGATCGCAACGTGGGGACTGGCCGGGGGAACACAGATCGCCACGCGGGAACCATCATCGAGCCGGGCGTCGATGATGGGCGTGGTGGCCGGGTCCAGGCCCAAAGGACGGGCGATGTGAATAGCCGCCCGTAACAAGGCCGATTCGTCCAACCCCGGCGCGGCATGAGCCGTTAACCGGCCTCGCGCCTCGATCCAAACATTGCCGGGGCCGTTAATCATGATCTCGGACACTTCCGCATCTTCTAGCAGGGGTTCAAGCCCTGGCAAAAAAGGTTTCAGGTGTGCAAGCCCGCTGGCCGCGTTGCTCATATCTGTCCGGCCTCCTTCGCTCTCCAATAAGAATGATCCAAGGGAAGATAGTGAGGTTTGAGATAGACCCTCCGGGGTTCCAGCGATTGCGCTCCGTCATAGGGCAAGCAAATCGCCTGACAGTTCGCAAGCAAGGTGAAATCTCGCGGGTGAAAGACGGCCTCCCGGCGCTCCTGGAAAGACTTGGTTGCGCCGATGCTCCCGCCGCCTCCACCGGCCCGGCCCGATAGCGGGGACACGCCCGCCCGCTTCGAGGTCTCGCTGATCGTGTACGATCCTTTGATCTTGGCAACCTGCCCGCACAATTCCGATGCGATCTTGGCGCTAGCGTCGTCGCTCAAGGATAGAAAGATCCGGGTGCGGAGTGTCTGCAAAAGCGCCCGCCACGCCTCCGAACTGCCCAGCACAGCCCGCAATGAGGATATGGATTGGGTCGCAACAATCGGGATGCACCGGCATTGCCGCGTTAAAGCAAAGGATTTCTCATCGCCGGTGGGATCGTCCTCGCCCACCGACGCGAACGCTTGGTACTCGTCGCAAATAAAGACAGCGGGACGGAAGTAAGTACTTGGGGATTCCTTCATCTGCGCGGGCCGCATGAGCAAGGCTTGGAGCCATGCGTTTTTTAGCATCACGCCGATGGCGCGGGCCAGCGCCGGGTTGCTCCCGGCTGGCATATTCAAGGCCAGCACCTTGCCGTCCTCGATCAATTCATAGAGCGGGGGCAGGTGACGCGGCCTTCCGGCAATGGTATCTCCGGGCCATTGCCGGGACTCCTGGGCCTTCTTCTCGGCGCTGGCCTCCCCCTGGCCCTTGGCCTCTGCCAGCATCGCGGCCCTGGCCTTCGGGCCAATGCGCCGGGGATCGTCGGACACTTCCGGGGGCGGGGGACAGAACACCGCCGCCACGTCCGGCATATCGAACATCGACAGGAATACGGAAACGCCTTCGACAATCGAGGATTTGATTTTGTTGTCCAGCTTTCGCCAGTCATTATCAAACCACCGCTTCACAGCGGCCACCCGCTCTCTCACATCGTCACCGGCTCCGGGCTCCCAAACGATACGAGGCTTGATCCCTAATTCCTTTAGCTTATGCTCCAATTCCGGGCTCCATTTGGCCCGCGATTCTTCTGTCTCTGGTATGGGCGTCCACGTCCACTCTCCAAGGTCTACGATCTTTGGCCTCCAAGTTTTGGTTTTCACGAAAACCTGTCCGGTGTTAAGCTCCGCGCTCCACTTCTCGGCCTGTTTGATTTTGGCCGCGAAAAGATCCGGGTCAATCGCGCATCGATAGACCTGCTGCAATGTCACCCACTGCTCCGGTAGCACCCGGTGAAGCTCGATAATCCAGCGCACCAGATTGGTATAGGCTTGCTGCCAAAAAGGCTCCTTGCCCTTGCCGAAAAGTTGATTGAGAAGGCTGGCAACGGTGTAGGCCAGCGAGTACGAATCGAGCCACCAAGCGGAGAGGGGATTCCATTTCCAGAGGCCCCCCATTCCGATCTCTAGGTAGTCGTCTCCCCGGCCCGCGCCATCCAGGATCGAGCGAATGTCATGGCAAAAATCCCCCTTCACTTCGAGCATGAGCGCCGCCGCCCGCTTCTCTGGATCGTCCGCTTGCCAGGAGAGTAGCTGTTTGGCGAAGGGGTGCATACAAGCCGAAGTTTTACCGCTCCCCACCGCTCCGAAAATAGCGACGCCGGTGTACAGTCCGCGCTCCGGGATGGTGAGCCATTCGGGGTTGAAAATCTCCTTGGGTTCGACCGGATGATGCACTTCCCCGATGACGATTTCCGGGCCGGACTGCTCCGGCGAAAGCGGCCAAGCGGGAAGCGCCCCGAAGGGCAAAAGATCCCGCTTGCGCGCCTCGATCCAAATCTTCCAAACGGACAGGGCAATAGACCCGGCCAGCATCACCGCCACCAGCGGCGAAAGGTAGTACCAGAGGACCACGGCGCTGTAAAAATTCGGGTTGTGATACTCCAAAAGATCGAGCAATGGGACCGTCTCAAGCGCCGGAAAAGGACGCCGTACAAAGCTCCAAACGGCGAACCAACCCCCCCCTAAAAAGAGAATCGCGGTGGGGGGAATTGCCAGGAAAATCTGCCCGGCCCGGACGCCGTACCGGACCCATTCACCCACCAAAAAAGCCACGCCGTTGAAAACTTCCCAGCCGATATAGGCCGTCACGCGGACGGGGTTTTTCCAGTTCATCGGCCCGGCCTCCCGGTGCCAAAACCGGCTCAAGGCCGTGGTCAGTTTCCGCCAGTTCTTCCGCAATTCCATAGGGCCATTCTCCGCTTAATCCACGCCGCTCCGGGGCGTCTTTTCCGAGCCTTCCCGCAGGGATAAATACCGACGATAGCGACCCCCTGGGGCCGGTGTAGGGGCGTGCCGCATCGCGCCGCTACACGGGGCCGGGAGGAACCCCCGTTTCGGGGGGGGTCGCTATCGTCTTCCCGGATTTTTCTGTATCGTCATTATGGAAGCCGAATAGTAGGGGCAAACCACGGAAAACAAAAGAGTTCAAGGAATGTGGGGATGTTCCACCCCCACGCTTTTTTATGCCGTACCCCCCCCTTTGTCCCTGCGGCAAAAAATAAGCGGCCCCCAGCGGCATGAAAAACACCCCGAATTTGGCCCCTCAAACCGGCTCCGAAAACCGCGTTGCCCGGAACGTCGAATAGCCGTCAATCGAGACCCCTTTCACAAGCTCCGCTTCGGGAGGCTTTGGAGCTCCGGTCCTCACGGCACATCGATTCGAGTACCTTTCCCGCCGTGGACGGATGGCTCAGCACACCACTGCTTCCGCAGCAGGTCTAGCCCCTCCTCTAGGCCCCGGTCGAGTTGCAGCACGCTCGTGATTCCGAACAGCAGTTCGCGGTCGAGATCCTTGCGCGTCTCGTCTCGCCACGCTTCATTCGCGGGAAGGAACTCGCGATCTTTCAAGTCGTCGAAGATCGCGTGGCAGTGATCCGTCTGACCCTCTGTCAAGGTGCGCGGGTCGAGCACGGGGAGATCGGGAATCGCTGTGATCGTCATCCTTGAACGGCCCGCCTGCTGCCGCGTGCCCTTCCACCAAAATAAGATCAGACCCAGTGTTGAGTTGGCCCACAGGAGCAGCGGAATCTCGTGGCGCTCGTCCCTGGAATTGATGTTCGGCCACGCCGTGCCCCCGAGGCACTTCTCTGGCGTGAGGCACATGGCGAGGCTCTGGGAGTTCAACCGGAAGTCCAGGTTGGCGTGCAGGCGAGATGCCGCTCGATTCCAACGCTCGGCTGATCGCGTTTCGTCACCCGGGCGGGGATCTCCGCAGGAGTCGATCTGCACTACGAACTTGCGCTCCCGGACGGCGGAATGAGCCCAGAGCATCGGGTAAGTCGGCACTTCACCGGGGCGGATGGAACGCACGATGAAAGGGCCTTGCGCCAGGCCTTCCTTTTTGCGATCCGTAGGACCGCCGTTGATGTCTCTATGGACAAGGCCGCGCGCTGCTACGGTGCCGAGCGTCACCACGGGTAATCTGACCGCTTGTGCCTGCCGTGGCAGGCGCAGATTCCCTGCCTCCAAATCACGGGCCGCCTCGATGACGCTTGTGGATCGGACACCCGCTACACCCGTGTCGAGAATATCGCCCTGCACGGTTTGGCCCCTTGCGGTCTTCGCTCCTACGGCGGCTTCAAGGAGAGAGGAGGGTCTTGCCGGTAGATTGGAGTACGCTGCACAGGAGTTGCTCCCACTTCGTCGCGTCGCCACGACAAGGCACTCGGCCATGCCAGTGTCCGCGGAAAATGCCCGTGCCGTCGAGCCGGTAGCGGCAATGGACGTGACATGAATGTCGCTGTAGTGAGCCTTCAGTGCCTCTCGCGCTTTTTTCCATGATTTGCCCCGGACAAAAGCGAACGGAATAACTAGGGCCAGCACGCCGCCATCTTTCAGCTTGCGGTGTCCCAAGTCCATGAAGTTCGACGCAAGGCCGGCGTGGCCGCTGCTGAACAAGGAGGTGGTGGCTTTCTTGAGCTTCCGTTGCATCGCTTGCTGCTCGTCATGCGACGTATTGAAGCCAGCGAACGATGGAACCGGTATCTCGGCATGACTGGCCTCGTGGTTCGTGGGGCGCGTGAACGGGGGGTTCATGATGACCAGATCGCAGGACTTATCCTTGATAGTGACGGAGTGGCCACTACGGCTGTTCGATTTCATTCCGCCCATGGACTCGCCTGTGGCGAACAGGGAGTAGGAATGGCTGGAATTGAGAAGGTCGAGTGCGCCGATGTGTGTTCTGTTGCCGTCGATGCCGTAGGGCATTGTGTGGATCTGTGATTCCCCGTAGCCGAGCGAGGGGTGGGCACTGGACAGCATGGAGCAGGTGAGATGGGTTGCGGCGGGCATGACGTCCAGCCCAGTCAGAACGTGCTCCATCAGGGGTCGATGCAAGTCCTTATCATCGCCCCCAGCCCTGCGGTAGCGCCGATAGACTGCACGCTGCGCAGCGGAGAGCAAGGCCCCTGTGCCGCAGGCGAAGTCCGCAATCCGCAGCCCTTCGATAGCGGCCCTGTCCGACCAGTCCACATCCAGCCGATCGACCGCCAGTTCCGCGAGCAAGCAGGCAGATTCAGGCAATGTGTAGAAGGTGGCGAGGAACTTGCGATCTGTGATGAGGGTCTGAAACATCCGCCCCGTGAGGTCGTGATAGGTAGTCGCACCCAGCTGGGCCAAGTCGGAGATGGACTCCGCAATTCGGTTCATGACCGGCGGCACAGCCTTGATTGGTAATTCCTTCACTAGGTCACAGGCAATGCTGAAGATCGGCCAGTAGTTAATTTCGAGAATCGCGTTCCATGTGCTCAGAAGCCTCCCCTTGTCGATGAAGCCCGCTAACGGAACAGGCGGGATGTGTTTCTGCCCTTCGATGGCCACGTGGAATACAAAGGCCGAGACGCAGATAGCCACCGCCATGCGCTCGGTTTGCTCGCCCGCTTCCTGATGCAAGTCTCTGGAGATCCGCTCCAGAGGGCCTTCTCCGGCGTGCTCGGCTAGCAGTTCCGCCGCGCTCCGCACCACTTGTTCGAGGGCTTCCGTCCCTCGAGCCAATCGCCGTTCCGAAAGGGACAGGTACTCGATGGCATCCGCGAGATCGTCCACGCCCCCCTCAAGCCACTCCCGCTCTGGCGGCCAGCGGATGCTATCTCCCTTGGAGTCCAAGTAGTGCGTTGCGTATCGGAACGCAGCTCTGTCGACGGTTTCGAGGTCGCCTGTCTTGAGGCTCTCCGGCAGGACAACGGATAGCACGCCTTCAATCTCCTCTCCGGTGCTGTGCAAGCTCGTCCCCAGTCTGGCGGTCGCGTCTTGATCAACCGTGTGTGCAGGGGCGAACTCCGTCTCCAAGATCACCGGCTGGCGGCGAGGAGAGTCGATGAGAATATCCGGCCTCTTGCCTGCTCCTGTGCTTAGCGCAACTTGCTGAATCACGTTGGTCCGCTCGGCGTGAACAGTCCTATCATTCCAGTCGGGATTTCGTCGGCTCAGCGCACGAGCCAGCGCACCGTTCGCTTGCGGTTCCGTGTTGCGCGGGTGACTCATGCGTTCTCGTCCTTCTCCAACAGATCCTCGCCCGCACGAATTTCGTTCCAGGACAAGCGCATAGCCTAAAGGCCTTCCACGTAGAACATGTCGAAATAATCCTCGGGCTGCCGTAGCCGGTGATGGCGACTATAGTGTAACATTTAATGTTACACTATCTTTTGTGATCAAGAGTTTCGCTTCTAAAGTCCTTAGGAGGGCGTTTGAAGATGGAAACTACCGGAGGATCAACCCTCAATGGAGGTCCAGGGTTGAACTTCTTCTGGATGCATTGGCCGCAGCAGAGAAAGTGGAAGACTTGAACCTCCTGACGCTCGGCACCCACCCGCTGAAAGGCAACCGAAAGGGTGAGTGGGGAATGACCGTGACGAAGAACTGGAGGATTACCTTCAGATTCGAGGCGGGAGATGCCGTAGAGGTAGACCTGGAAGATTATCACTAAGAACGGAGGGCGGGACATTGGCTAGAAATCTGGAGAGGCGACCGACGCATCCAGGCAGGTTGCTACGGAGCGAGATCGAGGCTCGGGAACTCAATCAGGGGCAGGTGGCGGATCTTGTCGGTGTCGGGCGCAGGACCATTAACGAGATTTGCCAAGGACGAAGACCGATGAGCACCGACATGGCACACCGGATCGGGAAGCTCTTCGGCAACGGTCCGACACTCTGGGTCAACATGCAGAAGGCGATTGACATGTGGGACGCTGAGCGTGAGCACTCGACAGACTACGCAAAAATCCAGACCTTGGAGGTGGCACGATAAATCGGTGGTAACGGAAAGACCCGATTATTCCTTTGTGGTTCGTGCCAACGAGCAGGCTGCGGCAAAAGCGCTAAGCGAAGGCCGCTACATGGACGCCTTTCTGCTAGTGCACACTTTAGTTGAGGCTCTGCTTCGGGCCTTTCTACGCGTCAATAAACCACGCGGGATTTTCAACCAACTTGTTGCTGCATACGGACTGTATCTGATAGATCAGGGTTATCCCAAGGCAGTTTTTGTCGGCGAATTACAACAACTCAATCAGAGGCGGAACCGGATTGTTCATCAGTTGTGGCAACACGGATATACCTACACCAACAATCAATCAAAAGAGGTAGCCGAGGCTGCTGTTAATGTGTACGGCTTGTTGATTGAATGGCTTGAAACCTTCGGCGAGGAAATCACGAAGGCTGGGTTTACGTACCAAAATCCTTGACGTTAGGTGGCAAGGGACGACTTGATTTCCATCGGGGAAGCCCTCGGTAAACTGCCCGGACCGGTGCAAACAATCCGAGACACCTCGCCCCAGGCGCGTCGGCACTTCACCCAAGCCGATCAGGGAAGATGGCTCTATGCTCCCAACGCTTCGCCTAAACTTATGGGATGGCTAGTTAAGCTAGATATTTAGACGGTCTAGTAGAGGTTCCGTCAATAAGTGTGTAAATAGACATCAGGCGGCTTTCTCCTGGGTGACTGGGTTGACTGGAACTCCATTGACATATTGGGCTCCTTGGTAGACATCCTTCATCAAGTGGGGAGCCTTCAAACGGCGAAATCTCTTCTCAGCGACCAGCAGCATCTTCCAGATGACAGCCCGTGCGTTGGCCACTTTCTTGAACCTTCGAGCAGCATCGGTTCGCAGTCGCAGAGCAGAGAAGGGAGACTCCACTGGGTTGGTAGTCCGCAGATGTTGCCACTGCTGTTTGGGATAGTTGTAAAACGTCACCATCCGCTCCCAGTCCTGGTCGATCAGATCAGCCGCTGCCTCCAGGCCTCTCTTGCTACACCAATGTTGGAATCGTCCTTTGACTCGCTCGGCTTCCTGCCGTGTTTCTGCATAAGGGATCTGCCGCAACATCAACAAGGCCGCTTTGTGCCGACTCTTGGGGATCTTGGCCAGCAAGTTGACGATGCGATGATTCCAGCATCTCTGCTCGTCGGCTTCTGGGAACACGTTGCGCAACGCTCCCCAGATCCCCAGATGCCCGTCAGCGATCACCAGACGGGGTGGGTTCATCCCCCGCTCTTTGAGATCCCGCAGCACTGCGGACCAGCTCTGGGTCGATTCTCGATAACCACTACTGACGGACACCACCACTTTAGTGCCATCACTTAAAGCGGCGATCACTACCAGAATCACGGCCTTCTCCTTCTCCAGCCCTGCTTTGATGTACACGCCGTCCGCCCACAAATACACGACTTCCAGATCATCCAGCCGACGGCTCTGCCAGGCCTCCATTTCTCCCTGCCACTTCTGTTTCAACCGGGCTACGGTGCTGGGGGACAGCGGCGCTTCTTCCCCTAAAAGCCCTCTCAAGGCCAGATCGAAATCCCCCTCGGCCAGACCATGTAAATAGAGTTCTGGAATCAAGTCTCGTACCTCTCGCGTTCGCTTGGCAAACAGCGGCAAGACCCGGCTCTCAAAACGCTCTTCCAGATCCCGCACTCGGGGACGCCGCAGCTTGATCGTTCCGCAACTCATCGTCAGTCGCCGCTCCTTGCCGTAGCCGTTGCGATAGCCACCGGAGGCGTCCACTTCTCGGCGACGCTCATTCTTTCTTCGTCCCAGCAGCTGTGTCACTTCATCCTCCAGCAGTTCCTGTACGTAAAACTGGATCTGCTCTCGCACCCACTCTTCCAGCTGTTCAAAGCAGACTCTTGACTCCACACTGTGATCAATGTTCTTCTTGCTCATGGCGGTGTGACTCCTTCCTTTCGGGCTCTTCCGCCCGGGTTTTTATTTTCACCCGGAAGGATAATCACCGCCTGTGCTATTTACACACCTTTTGAGGGTAGCTCTCAGAGGGGAGATCAATGGCTAAAAGCATCAAATGGAAAGGCGGTTCGGGTAAGACGTACGACTATTGGATTTGTCCGATTGGAGCGGATTTCAAGGATGAACCCGGTAACTACATCTATGCTGCGGAAACAACACCACGGAGCTGGCGTCCTGTGTACATTGGACAGACCTCCAGCCTCTCAGAGCGTCTGGCCGATCACGAAAAGGAGGCGTGCGCCACGCGAAACAGTGCAACCCACATCCATACACACACTACTCCTAGTGATGAGCGGCTGCGTCGTGCGGAGGAAGACGACCTGATCGAGAAGTGGAAGCCGGTTTGCAACGGCTGAGGATGTGCTGACGAAGCGGTCGCGGGGCTGTCGGTGGCGTTCCGACGGAAAGGCCCATGCATAGTCCGTACAAGCTAGTCATGGTGGCGGGCGCAGATTAACAAACTCCCCTACGGTAACTTGCCGCTTCCCTTCTGGCCTCGGCTCTTGCGGGAAGGCTCAGAGAAAGGCCCCTTAAATAAGCGGAGCGCTGAAGCGCGGGCGCGGGTCTTATCAAAACAGGGCAACATGACAGATGACGAAAGGAACGGCATGGAAGCCAAGATCGCGCACCTGCAGATGATCCAAGCGGTCATCACAAGAATGGCGAGCAACTCGTTCCTCATCAAGCGCTGGAACGTGACGTTGGTTGCGGCCTTGTTCGCGCTCGCCGCCGCCAGCACCAACTTGCTCTTTGTGGTCCTGACCTACTTTCCGGTCTTCATGTTCTGGGCGCTTGATGCGTATTTCTTGCGCCAAGAGCGTCTGTTTCGGAAGCTCTACGACCACGTCAGAGGTGCGAAGGCGGAGCAGGTCGATTTCTCGATGAACACTCAACCGTTTGAAGAAAGTGTAGACGGGAAGTGGAGCGTTGCCTGGTCGCACACGCTACGCCTGTTTCACGGTACTATCACCGTCACAGTCACAATTGTGTTTGTTGTTTTGTGGTGCTGCTTTTGTGGTGCTGCTGATGATGTAGGGGAGGTTTGACAATGGCCCGTAAAGCGTTTTTCAGTTTTCACTATAAGCCCGATGCCTCGCGCGCAGCGCAGGTAAGGAACATGGGGATGATCGAGGGAAACACCCCCGTGTCAGACAACGATTGGGAAACCGTCACGAAAGGTGGCGACGCAGCTATCAAGAAGTGGATTGCCGACCAGATGCACGGGCGGTCCTGCACGGTGGTTCTGGTCGGCAGCAACACAGCTGGTCGGAAATGGATTAAACACGAAATCGTCGAGTCCTGGGACGATGGGATGGGTGTGGTCGGCATCCATGTGCACGGCCTGAAAGACCTGGGCGGCAAGATCGCGACTAAAGGGAGCAACCCGTTCACCAGCATCACCCACGGCAACAGCGGTAAAAAACTCTCGTCGATTGTGAAGTGTTACAACCCAGCGGGAAGCAACAGCAAAGAGCGATACGACTGGATTAAGAAGAATCTCGAAGCCGCCGTTGAGGAAGCGATCAAGATACGGAAGGATAATTGAACCGTAACTGAACGATAATGCGAAGCAACTACTAACCGAGTCAACGGGTGACCGATATGTCGGATGAAAAAAACATAAAGGCTAGCGGCAAGCTTGGACCGCCGCGACCGCCAGGTTCTCCACCAGGACCGCCGCGACCGCCAGGTTCTCCACCAGGACCACCGCGACCGCCAGGTTCTCCACCAGGACCACCGCGACCGCCAGGTTCTCCACCAGGACCGCCGCGACCGCCAGGTTCTCCACCCAGGACCGCCGCAACCGCCCAAGAAGGGACAGTAATTAAGTAGCCACTCTTGCGAAGCTATTGCGAGATCATTCCTGCTACCAATCCCTTTGGGAGAGGTGTCCCTGTTGTGTCTGAGGCGCATGGGAGAATAAACCCATGCAGCGTAAACGCGGCGAGTTGGTTCCGATCGGCGAGGTCGTCTCCGGCCTGGATGACGTGCCGGCACTCCGCGACGCCTCCCCCCAGGCGCGGCGAGGCTTCACCGTTGCCGATCAGGTAAACCAGCTTGTCAGGGCCAGCGAAGCGGACGCCGATCGAGGCTTCATGGCGCGAATGATGGCACTGTGTTCGTTGCCCCGCAGCAACCCCGGCAACCGGCTCCAGTACAAGCGGGTCAACGGTCCCTACACGCTCGCCATGATCGCCGGGGTCAACAACAAGCTCCCCTTCGGTAATTTCCCCCGCCTGATCTTGGCCTGGGTCTCGACCGAAGCGGTACAGACCCAAAGCCGTGTGCTGATCCTAGGGCCGTCACTGGCGAAGTTCATGCGGGAACTCGGCATCTACAGTAGCGGCGGCGGCAACGTACACACCAAGCTCCGCAACCAGATGCGGCGTCTCTTCAACGCTCATGTCCAGTTGGTCTACAAAGGGTTCTGGTGCAGACAGCCAACGGGAATTGGCGATAATGGGACATGGTGCATCGTAAAACGGAACGGAATCCTCTATTTGCCGGACGTTGGTTCGAAGACGACATCATTCTTCTCTGCCTTCGCTGGTATTTCCGCTTCAAACTGAGTTACCGGGACCTGGTCGAGATTTTAGGTGAGCGGGGTTTACCGATTTCGCACACCACAATCTTGCGGTGGGTCGTTCGCTATGCCGAAATCTGCGAAAGGCGTTGGAGCCGATTCGAACGGCCGGTGGGTGGGAGCTGGCGGGTTGATGAAACGTTTATCAAGGTGCGGGGCCAGTGGATGTACCTGTATCGAGCCGTGGACGGACAGGGCAACACTGTGGAGTTCTTTCTCAGTCGGGCACGTGGCATCGCGGCGGCGAAGGCCTTCTTTCGCAAGGCGCTGAAGCATCATCGGGAGCCACACAGCATCACTCTGGATGGCCACCGGCCGAGCCATAGCGCCCTGCGGCACATGGGAATGAACGGGGAGTTCAACTTCCGGGGGCGGAACCCGGTGAAGATTCGTTGCTGTCAATACCTGAACAACGTTGTAGAGCAGGACCACCGCCGGGTGAAAGGGCGATTGCGCCCGATGTTGGGATTCAAGACGTTCTACAATGCGCGACGTGTCATTATCGGCATCGAGCTGGCGCAGAAGATTCACAAACGCCAGTTCGCAATTCCGATCCCATGGCAATCGAATCCCGCGGTGATCTGGCGTCACGTCATGGCAGCATAGGCCGCATCGCCGGGGCGCACTCCTGGTCTTATCGCTCCGACAATCCTATCTGCACCAGAACCCAACACAGTAATACTAGTCATTGAGGATTCTGATGTCGGGAATCTGAAATCCAACATAATCGGCAGCAAACTGGAGTTCCAGTTTGCCCATTTTCTGCAGTAGGGTTGCCACGCGGACCGAAGCCGCGCCCCGTGCCTGTACTAGGTCGCGAATGCATGTCAATGTTTGTCCGGTTTCCAGGATGTCGTCGGTGGAAAACTCAGACCTGTGGATTTCCTCTGACAGTGCCGTCTGACCTGATTCCCGTGTAACTTCTCCGCTGATAATTTCTTCGTCATCGGTCTTGTTGTAGTCGATTTCCCTCGGTTCTTACATGGGGTCTTATTGCCAAACCAGTCTCGCGGCCTTTCCCAACAGTCGCTTCGATACGGTATTGGAGTCGTTTAGCAAGATCTTCGGGTTTTTCACAATCGATGGTGTGGAACGTTTCAAAGAATCGGAAGTATGGGCCAGGGCCCACCAATCAGCGGTACCGGATCCACTTCCAGCCAGTTGCCCAGGACCGTCGAGTAGACGCTGCGAAAGTCCACGTTGTGCAGCAAGTCTCCGATGGGATCCAGATCCTGGGGATCCAGACTGGGTTGCTCACCATAGAGACCCGGAATGACATTTTCTCCGAACAGGAACATTGGGTTAGCCGTTCCGTGATCGGTGCCGTCACTGGCGTTCTCGCTGACGCGACGCCCGAACTCGCTGAAGCTCATGATCAGCACGTCGTTCTCCATGCCCATTTCCCGCACATCATCCCAGAAAGCCTTGACGGCCGAAGAGACGGTTTCCAGCAGATTGGCGTGAATCCCCACATCAGGGTCGGTCGGATCGACCTGGCGAGCGTGGGTGTCAAATCCGGAAATGGTGGCATAAAACACTGTCGTTCCAATGTTGGCGGCAATGATCTGGGCGATTGTTTTCAAGTTACCGCCAAAGGCAGTATCGGGATACTCAATGGTGCTGTTGTAGTTATCCTGACCTTCCAGGATTTCAGCTGAACTGAACGTGGCATCCAGGACGGTCTGCGTTACATACTCCTGGAAGGGAGGAAACCGAGTGGAGGATTCCGAGAGAATGCTCTGAAAGGCAGCATTCTTGTTGGCCTCGTCCCCAGGATAATGCGGATCGGCCTGGAGCTTGTAGGTATCGATACTTTTGATGGAGGGGGAGGACCCAGACTCTGAGATCATGGCCTTGGGAACGCGCCCGCCGATGTTGATCCCCTGCAAGGATCCTGAACCCTCAAAATTATCGAAGTATTTGGCCAGCCAGCCGTTAGTGCCGATCTTCTCCGCTTCCGCGGTATGCCAGATGTCCCGGGACCGGAAGTGAGAGCGATTGGGATTAGGATAGCCCACCCCCTGCACAATCGTCATGTTACCGCTGTCATAGAGTTCTTTGAAGCCGGTGAGTGAAGGATGAAAGCCCAGCTGGTCATCCAGGGGCAACACACTCTGGGGGTCGATGGCTAGGGTGGGCCGCTCCTGGTAGTAAAAGTCGTTGGTATAGGGAACAATCGTGTTCAATCCATCACATCCCCCTGCCAGCTCAATCACCACCAGAATTCGACCTGTGCCGACCATGGAGGCCTGTGCTCCCTGAAGACTCCGAACCAGGAAGGCCGGTACCGATAAGGTAGCGGAAATCATGGTGAGATTTTTCAGAAAGTCTCTACGATTTCTCAATAGCTTGGCCCGACACATATGAAGTCTCCCTAGTGCAGTTGATAGGCGGGGAGTACCAAGATCAGATAGAAGACTCCTCGGGCCTTCTTATCGATCATGGCGGCATCGTTGATATCCCACTCCACCGGCTTGCCGGAATCATCCGTGGTCATGTACTGTTCCAGAGCGTAGCGCGTATCCACTGAGACATCGCCCTTTACAATGGTGTCGACAAGAAGTCCGACCACATCGGATTTGGACAGTTGGTAGGTTTGAACCCATCCCACGAAGTCAAGCGATCCACCTCCGAGAAATGAGGCAAGGATGTTAAAGGAGTTGTAGCGAGCCAAAAGGGTGGCGGTGTTGATCCAGCCAACACCGCTGGTCCACCCACTGACGTTGGGCGGGGCAAACAGTTTCTGACCCGTGTCAGCCATGAAGCGAGGCAGGAACACAGGATCGGACAGCCCCAGTTCCCGAAACAGTCCCACAAACAAGTCCACCGGGCTCTTGATCAATGAACGATAGGCCCGGTCGGAGTAAAACTCGGGATACTCGAAGATGGCGCTCATTAGAGGACGTATCTCATAGTTGTTCTCCCGGAGGACGTCCGCAAGCTCAGCGATAAGTTCCTCCGATGGATCCGGGTAAACAAAGAATTCAAAGAGTTTTCTGGAGATGAATTCAGCGGTCACGTCCTGCTCGAAAATAATGTCGATGATGTCATTCCCATCAAACGGTCCGGTCACATCCAGGAAGGTCTTCATTCCAAAATCGTGTCGACCCGGAAAGAAGGCGAATTCTCCGGCCCAGCGGTTCAGCCCCCAGCCTGTGAAGGCGCGAGCCGCTTCCACCACGTCTTGGTCCGTGTAATTACCCACTCCCATGGTAAAGAGTTCCAACAGCTCTCGGGCCCAGTTTTCGTTGGGATGCTCCTTCACGTTTCTGCGGTTGTCCAGCCAGACCAACATCGCCGAATCCTTCGCTATCATCTCCACCATTTCTTTGAAGTTGCCCAAGGCGTATTCCCGCAGCAGCTCATTTTGAGTCATCATATAGGGTTGCTCACCGATTCCCACCTGTCGGACCGGGTTCACGGAAGTGGCGAAATGGTCGTGCCAGAAGTAGGTCATCTTCTCGAGCAATTGCCTCTGGGAGTTCACCATCCGATATAGCCACCAACGCTGTATCCCGAGAGTGTTGGCCCGAAGTTTACCATTGTTATTCACCCGGGTGAACGGATAATTCCGCTCTTCGAGACCTTCCTCCATCTCGCTATCGTCGACGGCTTCATAGTTGAGAAGTTCCTCCAGCGTCGCCTCGAATCCGATATCCACCAATCGACCCAATTCTCCAGGCGTGGCACTGAAGCCGGCCCGGCGCATCAGGTGGGCCGCTGTCCTCGCATCCCAGGGGCCACAGGGTGGACATAAATAGAGATCCGGCAGAGTCTCGGCAGGCACTTGTTTCAGTTCAGGACGCTCCACCGCAGGGCTCTGGCCCCAAAGGATTCCCTGGACTATAAGTGATAGGAGAATTGCGAAGATACCCCTTCTCACGACTCTTCTCCTCTCTTTCAAGAGTACCATTTGCCAAGGGGCCTTTCTAAGTTCACTTTTTTACTTGCTTGCTGGCTCATGTGTGCCTTAGCTCAGACGAAGACAGCGGGGCTGCCGTAACGAAGTTATGCATAGTCTGTGACCTGCCCCCACCAACGAAACCACCCTCTAAGTTAAACCCGGGACCATTTAAAGTCCACTCCAGGGGATAAGATCCAGTGCCTGCGACCTAGGTAGTTTGGCCTCTGGCGCCGGCGGCCGATAGGCCAAGGCGCTGTGAGGCCGGATCTGATTGTAATCCCTCCGCCAGCGTTCTACCAACACCTTGGCTTCCCCCAGCGTGTCGAAGATCTCCATGTTCAGCAGCTCATCCCGTAGTTTCCCGTTGAAACTCTCAATGTACCCATTCTCCCAGGGGCTGCCCGGCTCGATGTACAAGGTCCTTACCCCAACAGCCTGCAGCCAGTCCCGGACCGCCTGTGCCGTAAACTCCGATCCGTTATCGGACCGGATAAACTCAGGCACTCCCCGATCAACGAATAACTCCGCCAGCCGGTCCAACACGTCTTGGTGATTCATCTGCCGTTTCACATCAATGGCGAGGCACTCTCTGGTGTACTCATCCAGGATCGTCAATAGCCGAAAGGCTCGCCCATCATGGGTCCGTTCATGCACGAAATCATAGCTCCAGACGTGGTTCTTGCGAGCCGCTCGTAACCGAACACAGGAACCGTCATTAAGCCACAGCCTCCTTCGTTTCGGCTGTCTGGACGGGACTTTCAGCCCTTCTTGTCTCCACAGCCTCTCCACCCGCTTAGGATTCACCTTCCACCCTTCCCCATGAAGTATCGCCGTGACCCGCCGGTAGCCATAACGCCCGTATTGCGTAGCCAACTCCACCATCCGGGCCACCAATCGGGCCTCATCATCGGGAATTTGCCTTTCCCTTCGCTGGGTCGATCGAACCTGTCCCAGCACTTGGCAGGCCCGACGTTCGGAGACTCGCTCTGCTCCTAATCGCTCTCGTACCCACATCACCGCTCGTCTCCTGTTCGCCGGGCCTAGAAGTTTCCCGAGGACACTTCCTTCAGGATCTGCTTGTCCAAAGACAGATCCGCCACCAGCTTCTTCAACCGGGTATTCTCCTTCTCCAACACCTTCAACCTCTTGGCCTGGTCCAACCGGAGCCCTCCGTACTCTTTGCGCCACCGGTAGTAGGTCTGCTCGCTCACCCCCATCTGCTTCGACACCTGTCCCACCCTCTGTCCTTGGGCCAGACCCACCTCTGCCTCACGCAGCTTCATGATGATCTGTTCTGCCCTAAACCGCTTCCCTGCCATCCTTGCCTCCTTCCTAAACCGGAAATCCTAACATTCAAACTGGACTCGTTTTAGGGGGCAAGGTCACAAAGGCAAGGGGCTTGCCACGGTCTGGCGCGATCCCTGCGCCGCGACAAACCGGACCAGGGGACGGCAAGCGGACCAATGGCAAAACCGCAAACCGCTTGATTGGAGGGACGGCATGAAACACAGCGGATCAAGCGCCGTCCGGGGCAACCACAGCACGGCCTAGAGACACGTTAGCGACAGCCTGTCCGACAGGTCTGCAAAGTGTCTGTAACGCTCCAAACGGGGAGTTAGGCCGCTATGGACGGGCTTCATTCATCCTCCCGGTTCATGGCCTCAGCGCGAAACCTCGCGGTCTCGTCTTGAAGCTCTGCGAGTTCGCGGGCGCGTGAGGGTGTAACCGTCCGCGTTCGCCGTGCGGATCGGGGAGCGGATCGCAACCACTGTCGAAAGAGCCAAAAACCAAGAAGCCAAAGCACGACTCCAACGCCGATAGCCTGTCCGCCCGCGCCTCCGGTGTAGACCCAAAGGATAGCGGTTCCGGTGGCTACGGACGGCACTAGGAAGAATCCGAGAACGGAAAGGGCCATAGCCGCGAGAAAGGATCGGTCAGGATGGCGAAGCCGATTGACGATGACGCAGAAGATCAAGATGGGAATCGCGGCGATCCCCACGGCAAGGATTGTGTCGTGGATTCCGTTGGAGGCCAGCGCCTCGCGGGCCGCGTCAATGAGTGTTTGGATTTGATTCATTTTTTCTCTCCTAGCTGGTTTGATGTGTTTTCCCTTCACCTATGAATGAGGGGAAACCAGCGGGCCAGCGTCAGGAGAGAGTACAGCGCCGTCCGGTTCCGGGGCGCAAGGCCCAGTTCAAGCACTCCCGCGTGACAGATGCCACAGGCAAGGGGCTTGCCCCGGTCTGGCGGGGGGGATGCCTGGGACGTGACCCGGACCCGGCGAAAGCTGGCGGTCCCATGAAAAGCCAAACACCGGCGACGGGCCGGGGTGATTCTCCACCGGCGACACTCACCACACTCCCCCTTTTTTCCCTCGTAGTAGATCCGGCTCCCCGGCCCGGCCCGCAGCGGTCCAGGGCGCGAAGCGAGGCGAAGCCGATCCCTTGACGGCAAGGACCGGGCCGCAACAATGCACTACGAGGGGAAAAAGGGGAACCTGAAACCGTGGGAAAAGCCGGAGAGCGAAACGGCGGGGTTGTGGTCCCCGCCGCGCTCTGAATCCGGCTAGGACTCATCAACCTCCCCGGCCTCGTCGGGCTGCTCCTGGGGGAGCGAGTAGATGCGGGTATGAGCGAGATCCGCCACTTTTGCAAGCGTCAGAAGATCGTTCCGCCCGAAGCTCTGCGTGGTCTTCCACTGATCGCCGTCTTTGTAGAGACGGGAAAAGGTGACGTTGTAACGCGGGGCGTCCTCGGTTCCGTTCTTCCAAATCGTGGCTTTGACGCGGCCAATTCGGACTTCATCAATGGGTTTGTGGTTAGCCATTTTGTGTTTCCTCCTAAGTTAAGGTTCGAGCGGTTATCGCTCACCTGTGAATGGCGATACCGGCGACACCTGACACGGAGGAAAGCGCCGCCGTCGCCGGTGACGGGCAGGACCGGCAACAGGCATGGGGCGTGACAGATGCCACAGGCAAGGGGCTTGCCCCGGTCTGGCGCGATCCCTGCGCCGGGCCAAACCGATACCGGCGACCGGCAGCGGCACATGGCGACACACCCATGCTCCGGGGGCCGCACGGCACGATGGGGGAATCCAAGCCCCGCCCACGGCTCCGCCGTCTTGTCGGCGGTCCGTGGATCGTAGAGAGAAGGCCCGCAGCCTGACGCTTGCGGTCGGATCTGGCCCCGCAGCCGGTCCCCCGCCGTCGAGGGCGCGTTGATCGAGTCCGGGCCTCATCGCGGGGACCACAACCCCCGGCCCGCTTTCCGGGCCGAGTCCTCAAGCCGGATAAATTGAGCCTTCAAGGAATATCGGAATCTCCTGATGGCGTGACCGTATCCCTCGCGGATCAACCGGGCGTTGAAGTTCTGGCCGTCCAGGTAGACGTAGCGAAGCAAGCGCCCATAGCGGTCCACGGTGTCTCCGGTCGGGTCCGCTTCGAGCGTCACCGTCTTACCTTCGAGCGCGGCCTTGGTGTAGGCGCTGGCCTCCGCTCCAAAGTGCTGCACGGTCTTGGTCGGGTGTACCGTCTCCGGGGTGTCCACGCCGATGAGACGGACGGTGTGCGTCCTTGCCTCGCACCCGGACCCGGATGGTATCTCCGTCAATCCCACGAACCACCGTTGCCTCAATCGGCTCAAATTGCGCTTCCGTGATGAGCGCAAGCATCCCGCCCATCAGGATCAAAACCCCGATCTTGGCGGATCGTTTGGATTTCAGTTTGCTAGCGATATTCATTCCAGCCGTTCGATTTCCCATTGGTTCTCCTTCGCTTCGTAACCTTTGACGTATGCGGCTTCTTCCACGAAACGCCGCCCCTCGCGGCGCGTCATGTGAATGACCATCGCAATCCCATCCACCACGCCTCGGCAAGTGACCTCCCACGGCAACTCCCCGCCGCCCTGCATGGCGCAACTGGCGATTCTCGATAGGGCGCTCTCCGCGTTGTTGGCGTGTACGGTCGTGAGTGACCCGCCGTGTCCAGTGTTGAGGGCTTGCAGCAGGTCCGCCGCCTCACCGCCTCGAACCTCTCCCACCACGATATGATCCGGTCGATGCCTCAAGGCATGGCGCACTAGATCGCGGATCGTCACCGCGCCTTCCTGCAACCCTCGGCCTCAAACCGGACACAATTCGAGTGGTCAATGCGAAGCTCTAGCGTGTCCTCGATTGCCACAATGCGCTCGTCAACGGGTAGCAGTTCTATGAGGGCATTGAGCAAGGTGGTCTTGCCTGATCCGGTCCCACCGGAAACCAGAATGTTGCGCCGCGTCATCAACACCTGCTCTGCCGCTTTCAAGACGTTTTCCGGTAGGGCTTTCTGCTCGACTAGATCCGCCGCGCTAAACGTCCGCTTGCCGAATCGCCGGATGGTGATCGCAACGTGGGGACTGGCCGGGGGAACACAGATCGCCACGCGGGAACCATCATCGAGCCGGGCGTCGATGATGGGCGTGGTGGCCGGGTCCAGGCCCAAAGGACGGGCGATGTGAATAGCCGCCCGTAACAAGGCCGATTCGTCCAACCCTGGCGCTGCATGAGCCGTTAACCGGCCCCTCGCCTCGATCCAAACATTGCCGGGGCCGTTAATCATGATCTCGGACACTTCCGCGTCTTCTAGCAGGGGTTCAAGCCCTGGCAAAAAAGGTTTCAGGTGTGCAAGCCCGCTGGCCGCGTTGCTCATATCTGTCCGGCCTCCTTCGCTCTCCAATAAGAATGATCCAGGGGAAGGTAATGAGGTTTGAGATAGACCCTCCGGGGTTCCAGCGATTGCGCTCCGTCATAGGGCAAGCAAATGGCTTGACAGTTTCCAAGCAAGGTGAAGTCTCGCGGGTGAAAGACGGCCTCCCGGCGCTCCTGGAAAGACTTGGTTGCGCCGATGCTCCCGCCGCCTCCACCGGCCCGGCCCGATAGCGGGGACACGCCCGCCCGCTTCGAGGTCTCGCTGATCGTGTACGATCCTTTGATCTTGGCAACCTGCCCGCACAATTCCGATGCGATCTTGGCGCTGGCGTCGTCGCTCAAGGATAGAAAGATCCGGGTGCGAAGTGTCTGTAGCAGCGCCCGCCACGCCTCCGAACTGCCCAGCACGGCCCGCAATGAGGATATGGATTGGGTCGCAACAATCGGGATGCACCGGCATTGCCGCGTTAAGGCAAAGGATTTCTCATCGCCGGTGGGATCGTCCTCGCCCACCGACGCGAAGGATTGGTACTCGTCGCAAATAAAGACAGCGGGCCGGAAGTAAGTGCTTGGGGATTCCTTCATCTGCGCGGGCCGCATGAGCAAGGCTTGGAGCCATGCGTTTTTGAGCATCACGCCGATGGCGCGGGCCAGCGCCGGGTTGCTCCCGGCTGGCATATTCAAGGCCAGCACCTTGCCGCCCTCGATCAATTCATAGAGCGGGGGTAAATGGCGCGGCCTTCCGGCAATGGTATCGCCGGGCCATTGCCGGGACTCCTGGGCCTTCTTCTCGGCGCTGTCCTCCCCTTGGCCCTTGGCCTGGGCCTTTGCCTCTGGCCAGCATCGCGGCCCTGGCCTTCGGGCCAATGCGCCGGGGATCGTCGGACACTTCCGGGGGCGGGGGACAGAACACCGCCGCCACGTCCGGCATATCGAACATCGACAGGAATACGGAAACCCCTTCGACAATCGAGGATTTGATTTTGTTGTCCAGCTTTTGCCAGTCGTTGTCAAACCACCGCTTCACAGCGGCCACCCGCTCTCTCACATCGTCACCGGCTCCGGGCTCCCAAACGATACGAGGCTTGATCCCTCAATTCCTTTAGCTTATGCTCCAATTCCGGGCTCCATTCGGCCCGCATTTCCTTCCCGTTTTCCCCGCCGCCCGTCCATAGCCACTCTCCAACCTCCACCGCCCGCTTCGTCCACGTCTCGACCGGAATGAAAACCTCCCCGGTGTTTAGCTCTGCGCTCCACGCCTCGGCCTGTTTGATTTTGGCCGCGAATAGATCCGGGTCAATCGCGCATTGATAGACCTGCTGCAATGTCACCCACTGCTCCGGTAGCACCCGGTGAAGCTCGATAATCCAGCGCACCAGATTGGTATAGGCTTGCTGCCAAAAGGGCTCCTTGCCCTTGCCGAAAAGTTGATTCAGCAAGGCTGGCAACGGTGTAGGCCAGCGAGTACGAATCGAGCCACCACGCGGAGAGGGGATTCCATTTCCAGAGGCCCCCCATTCCGATCTCCAGGTAGTCGTCTCCCCGGCCCGCGCCGTCCAGGATCGAGCGAATGTCATGGCAAAAATCCCCCTTCACTTCGAGCATGAGCGCCGCCGCCCGCTTCTCTGGATCGTCCGCTTGCCAGCCGAGTAGCTGCTTGGCGAAGGGGTGCATGCAAGCCGAAGTTTTACCGCTCCCCACCGCTCCGAAAATGGCAATGCCGGTGTACAGTCCGCGCTCCGGGATGGTGAGCCATTCGGGGTTGAAAATCTCCTTGGGTTCGACCGGATGATGCACTTCCCCGATGACGATTTCCGGGCCGGGCTGCTCCGGCGAAAGCGGCCAAGCGGGAAGCGCCCCGAAGGGAATTAAATCGCGCTTTCGCGCCTCAATCCAAACCTTCCAAACGGACAGGGCAATAGACCCGGCCAGCATCACCGCCACCAGCGGCGAAAGGTAGTACCAAACCACAACGGCACTGTAAAAATTCGGGTTGTGATACTCCAAAAGATCGAGCAATGGGACCGTCTCAAGCGCCGGAAAAGGACGCCGTACAAAGCTCCAAACGGCGAACCAAACCCCCCCCGAAAAAGAGAATCGCGGTGGGGGGAATTGCCAGGAAAATCTGCCCGGCCCGGACGCCGTACCGGACCCATTCACCCACCAAAAAAGCCACGCCGTTGAAAATTTCCCAGCCGATATAGGCCGTCACGCGGACGGGGTTTTTCCAGTTCATCGGCCCGGCCTCCCGGTGCCAAAACCGGCTCAAGGCCGTGGTCAGTTTCCGCCAGTTCTTCCGCAATTCCATAGGGCCATTCTCCGCTTAATCCACGCCGCTCCGGGGCGTCTTTTCCGAGCCTTCCCGCAGGGATAAATACCGACGATAGCGACCCCCTGGGGCCGGTGTAGGGGCGTGCCACATCGCGCCGCTATCGGGGCCGGTAGGAACCCCCCTTTTCGGGGGGGGTCGCTATCGTCTTCCCGGATTTTTCTGTATCGTCATTATGGAAGCCGAATAGTAGGGGCAAACCACGGAAAACAAAAGAGTTCAAGGAATGTGGGGATGTTCCACCCCCACGCTTTTTATGCCGCACCCCCCCCTTTGTCCCTGTGGCAAAAAGCATGCGGCCCCCAGCGGCATGAAAAACACCCCGGATTTGGCCCCTCAAACCGGCTCCGAAAACCGGGTGGCCCGGTACGTCGAATAGTCGTCAATCGAGACCCCTTCCGCAAGCTCCGCTTCGGGAAGTTTCAGGAGTTCCTTGTACCGTTCCGCCGGCCTCGATTCATCCCTCCGTACTGGCTCATAAATTCCAGGTCGCGCTTGTCGAAGCGCCTCCCTAATCGCGCTAATCTCCTGCTTCACCGTCAACCCCTCGATCACCTTCCCCGGCTCCGCCGCCGCCCAAAGCTGTAGCACTCGATCCGCCCGCAAAACCGTATCCAGTTCCGCGCCGATGGCGATTACCTCCACCCGCCGCCCCTTGGCGCGGATCGCATCCCAAAGCGGTCCATGCGCCGCTCCCCATGAGTTGAATTCCACGGCGGTCGCATGGCCCGGATCGACATAAGCGAAGGTGACGGTTTTATCGCCACCGGCAACGGGCAGCTTGAGCGCAAAATAGCGTTTCTGAGCGCGAACCGCGCCGTAGTAAATCCGCCGGGGAATGAGGTTGGAATGGACACCTAGCCCTTCAATAAATTCGACCTTTTCCCCCTCGGTCGGAAGCCAGTTCATGCCCGGATGTTCCAGGACAAAATCAAGCGAGAGAAGCCGCCGCCTGAGAACGGAAACGGTAGTTTTCCTCCGGTGGCGGATGTTCTCAATTCCCAGCGCCCGGTAGATCGGCTTGCTCGATATCCGGCATGACTTCCCGCCTCCGTTGACAACCGGCCACTCGCTCTCGACCCGCTGCCCGCGCTCCAATTAATGCCTTGACAAAACGGTGCGCCCGCTTGCTGTCTGCATCGAAGTAATGACAAAACTGAGGCCGGGTGAAAACGCCGCTGTGGAGACAGACCAGGGCAATCCATTCCGCCTCCCGCCCGGTCCATCCTAGAGATGCAAGCGCCTGTTCCCGGCCCCTCAAATGCTCGATCATCGGTCGCCCGTCACCACCGCCCGATCTCCTTGCAGGTAGGTGATAACGATACCCATAGGATTGTGAACAATCAGATCGGGGGGGATCTCATCGAGGAACAGGAATTGAAGCGATAAGCTCCACCGCTCCCGGTCCACTTCGCCCTCGGCGACAAGGCGCACGAGGTCAAAATCGGCCGTCGCGCTGTGGGGCTCCTGGGGGTTGGCCTGAATCCTCAAAACGACACGATCCACCTGCAACTCATCGCGGGCCGCGCCCGCCGCTAGGAGGGCGATATTCTGGCTCTCGGCCCGGAAGGATGCGTTGGCTAGATCGGTCGTGAGAAACCGGAGACTGCGGGACCAGTTTTCTTCGACCGTCGCCCGGCGACGGGAATAGAAGTCATAGACGAAACGATTGAGAAAGTATTTGGTCGTCGGGTCCAGCGGGTCGGCCTGGGCCTCCATCACGTCATAGGCGACGGCTTCGGCCCGGCCTATTTCATCCACCCTCACCACGATGGGCCGGGGGGGATCGACTGAGGCAATGCGGATGACCACGATAATCAACAAAATTACCGCAATGCCAAGCCCCACCGTGATCGTCCGAAGGTGACGGTTGGAGTGGATCGCCTCGCCCCATATTTCGGCGTACTCCGCGCCCGCGTCTTTCGCCGGTGGCGTCTTATCTTGGCTCACTTGATCCCTCCTGATGCTGCTGTCTTGGCCGCTGCCGCTCCGCCGCTGGCCGCTGCCATCCCTGCCGTTGTCGCCATACCCATGAGTCCGCTTCCTCCCGCTCCGCCTCCGGTGACGAGCATCGAAGCCAGCTCGCCGCATTTGAGCGATGAGAGAAGCCCGGCAATGAAAAGGGGAATGACGGCCAGCGTCCATAGGCCCACTTGAGTCATAGATTGGGTGTCCAGGTTCGCGCCGCCCAGCGTCGTGATATACGCAATTCCCACGGCGCTGAACACCCGCAACACACACCCGGCGATCACGGCATAGAGCGAATAGGTAAGCATCCCTTTGAACCAGCCCCAAAAGAGAAAGGCCATCGGCTCGAACACGAGAAACGGGATAAAGATCGGCCCTAGAATGATGAGGATCGCAAGCGCGATTTGAGCCCAGATCACCTGAGCGTAGGTGACAGCGAATAAGACGATGAGCATGAGAACTAAAAGCGCCATGATGATGCTCCCGGCCACGGCGGTAATGAAGGCGTGGACGCCGCCCGTTAAAATCCCGATCACGTTCCCCTGGGCCGCTTGCGTTTGCATGTTCGCGGCTATGGCCCTCACCATGTCTCCGAGTTCGGTTTGCATCGAGCTAATGATGTCGCCTAGCAACATTTCGTGTAGAAAGTTCCCGCCCTCGGCAATCATCCCCGGAAAGGTTTGGGACATGCCGGGAATCGTGGTCGTGTAGAACTGCATCATCACCCACGGAATCCATATCCCAATGACAAGCCGCACCACTTCCCACGGTTGGATATTCCCGCTAAACGCGATCTTGACTCCGGCGATTACGATGACAATCAACGCAAGCCCGGCAAACATGCCCGTCCCAAGGGTCATCACCTCACCGCCCGCCGCTGCCGTAAGGCCGTCAAGGGCGGTCTGAATGAAGGATTGGAAATCCCTTATTTCCTCCGGGGGGAGATTGGCGGGGATATTCGGGTCAATCTGAATCTGCATCGGCGCGGCCTACTGGCCGGGTCCGCCGTAGAGCGCCGGGACTCTGAAAAGCAACCCCTCGCGCATCGAATCTACGCGGGCCGCAATCCCTGCTTGCTGCGCGTCAAACGTAATCTGAGCTTGGCGCTCGGCCTCCACGAAACGGGCCAGTTCTTCGCGCCGTGCTATCTCCTGTTCGTACTCTTTCGCGCTCTCCTTGGACGCCTGATAAACCATCAACTGCGCCATAGCAGCGGTAAGGTTGCCCTGGGTCACGGTCCCGGCAACCATCGCTTGCTGTAGCGCGGTGTTGCTCGTGTTCGTGTTGTTTCGCAATCCTTCATAGGACGAAACCGCTTCCTTCGCGGCCACCATCAGATTCTT
Source organism: Acidobacteriota bacterium (assembly GCA_963663035.1). Classification (GTDB taxonomy): domain Bacteria; phylum Acidobacteriota; class UBA6911; order RPQK01; family JADFOI01; genus JADFOI01. The sequence continues at coordinate 2,733,345 of OY760074.1, read as the reverse complement.
GGCCGCGTCACTTTGGGCGTGAGCCATGACGAGCTTCTTATCCCCGGCCTCTGCTGCCGCTAGGTAGACCCGTGACGCCGCCGCTCCTACCTCCGGGCTCTGGCCCGCGTAGAGGCTCAGAAAATCGCTCTCCGATATGGTGTTACTGGCCGTCAAGCGGTCCCTCCATGCGTCGCTGAAACTGGTCCCCGATTCTCCTAGCTGCTCCACCGCCCCGGCCAACTCCCCGGCCACGCCGGTAAAGTCGTTCTTCCAGGAAAGGCCCGCGCCGATAAATTCAGTCGGGACCGAGCTAAGATCGGTGAAGGGTTGCGAAAGCGCCCCGACCGTGCCAAGGGCTTGCTCTTTTAGGTGCGAGAATTGATCGGTCAGTTCCGTTAGCTGCCCGTTCATCGTGATCTTCTCCATTGCATCGTTGTAGATTTGGACCCCCTGATTGACGATCATCTGCGCCCGCTGGATCGCCGCCAAGATCGAGCCAAAGATGGCGTAGGCGGGCGTGGTGCTCAGTACGATCATGAGGGGAACCAAGACAAGGCCGCTCACGATTCGGTGTTTCATTTTCATTCTCCTTTCAGGTTTCGGGGGACCAGTACATCGGACGTAAACCAGATACGGAGCCGATGCCCGGCCCGGATGGTGAGGGTGGGTAAACGGTTCAAGAAACGCTGCAAGATTTGCTCCGCCGCTTGGCCGAGCCCTTGCCCGGCTCCGGCCCGGAACGCTTGAGCGCCGCCGCCGTAAGGGTTCGAGTTCTGCAAGGTGAGGCCGCTAATGATGCCAACCGCTCCGACAGCGGCAAACATCGAGAAATAGTGGCGGTTCACCCGATCTTTCAACGCGCCTTCTCCCACTTGGTTGAGGCCGTGAAAGTCCAGTGTCACCCATCGCCCGTCCGGGTAGATCAACCGATGGAAAGACACGGCCAGGCGCTCTTGGTCTTGGCCTAGAACTGCCGACGCGGTTCCGATCGCCCGCGCTCCACGCGGGACTAAAACCCGCTGGCGGTCAGCGGAGTAAAACGGCACGGCAACCTGGGCCAGGACCGGGCCGGGAAAGTCACCGGATAGTTGGGTGACAAGCACGGCCTCAAGGAACGCTCCCTCATAGATCCGTTCCCACCCTGGCGGATCGTCGCCGCCCTCAAGCCGCGAAGGGTTGGCATAGTCGCGGGACGGTTGCGCCGCCGCACCGGGAAAGCCTAGCGAATTAGGCGCGGGCGCTGCGGGCGCTGCCGGTCCAGGAGGAACGGCCTGGGCCGGGTCCGGTCCACCGCCCCGCTGCGCTCCGGTGAGGGCCGCAAGGAAAGCCCGATCCGCGTCCGCCTCCGCCCCTATTTCATCTTCCAGGCTGCCCGTCACACCCTGGAACGTCCCAAGGGCCTGAGAAAGCGCCGCCGCTCCCTCGGCGCGGATCGCTTCGACCGGGCCGGGCTCCGCGCCCGCCTCCGCCGGTGATCTGGCGCGGGCGAATTGCCGGTAGGTCTGAGCCACCGGCGAACTGCGAAGCGACCGGCTCCGCCGCTCCAAGGCTTCCAGGCGCAACCGTTCCCGGAGTTCAAATTCCTGCTGTGTGTATGCTCTGCCGGTTTCAGGACTCGGCCCGGCCAGTAGCATCGCCTCGTCCATCGTCACCTGCCCGCCTCCGATCGCGCCCGTTGCGACTTCCTGCGCCTCCTGGCGCTGCTGCGCCTGTAGGGTCCGATCCGCCGCCGCCCGGCGCGTCTCGGCCCGTAGCGCCTCGGCTTCGACCTGCGCGGCCATCTGCCCGGCGAAGTTCCGCGCCGGGCCGGTGACTTCTCCCCCTATGGAGTCGATCTCCGCTTGCTCCGTGCCTCCGCTTGCCAGCCACAGCGCGACAAAGATCAGGATTAGAACAGTAATAAGCGCCACCCCCCATTGAGTGACAATGCCGCCCGGCAAGCTCCCGGCTGGCTTGGGGTACAGGCGTTTCCATCCACTACTCACGGTGCCACCTTCGGCGCGGTGAAGCGCCACTTGGCTTTTTCTTTGCCGATCTGCAACCAGCCGTTGCCTAAAACATGACGGGCGATATACAGGCCGTCTTCTTCAAGATCGTAGGCAACCAAGGCCGGTTTCCCGTCCTTTTCTTCGTACAGTGCGGGCGTCTCCTGGGCGTTCGAGCGAAGATAGGTAAACTGCCCGTCATTCCACATTCCCTCGACCAGAAACGGCCATTTGATCGCCTTGTCCTCCAAGCGGTAAGGGAAGTTCAACCGGGTGGGATAGTCCGACCGGAAAGCCTCTGTCTCACCCTGGGCCTGGGCCTTCGCCTCGGCAACGCGGGCCTCGGCTTCCTCCTGCACCGTGGCGACGGTCTTCATGGCGGTTTCCGCCATTTCCTGATAGGCCGTGACCTGGGATCGCCGGACAAAGGCCGGGGTGTTGACACCCGGCGAGATGCGGGGATCGTCAATCTGCGGGTGCTCCACCCGGACGATTAGATGCGGCTCCCCGGCGCTTTCCTCCGTCACCAGGAACGAATAGATGCGCCCGGATTCACAGACCAGCGCCACGTTCGTTGTGACCCCTTCCGCAATCGGTTTCAGGAAAGCGAGATTGGCCGCGCCGGTCAGGTGCCAATACTCGGAATCCCCCACCACGAAATCAAGAATGTCCTCGGACGCGGGCAGCACGATTACAGTGGTGTGCCTCGTCTTGGCCTGAATCCTCACAATCTGATCCTGGGCCTCGATGATCCGCAACACCGCTCCGGCGTCCTGAGCCAGCAGCGGCCCCGGCAAGGCCAGGACCGCCGTAACCAAAAGTGGAATGAATTTCAACATCGAATTACCTCCGTTTCGATAGGTGTTCAAGGGCCTGTTCCAGGCCGTGTTCTTCGACGGCTGCGGCCCGTTTGGCCGCGTCAACCGGCGAAGATGTGTAAAGCCAATAGCTGGCCGGATCGACTTCAAGGCGTAAGATCCCTGCCGCGTCGGTGCGCCTCAAGTAAAGCTCCCGCTTGGGGATCAAGCCTCGAATGATGTTCATTTCCGAGGGGTTCAACCGGAAGGTTTCTGCGGCCTTCTCAGGCAGGTCCGGGTTGGCAAGGAATAGCTTGGTCGGCATGGATTCAAGCAAGACTTCCGCGCCCGCCGTTCCCGTTACGTCTACGGCGCTTTGAGTCGCCACGATCAGCGCCGCGTTCTTCTTGCGCCATGTCTTGGCGGCTTCTGCGAGATAGGAAAGGACGGCGGGATCTTGAAGGTAGCGCCACGCTTCATCGACCACCATGAGCTTGACGCGGGCGGTCTCGTCCGGATTTTCCAGGGCCAGCCGCAACCGCTCCAAAAGGTAGAACAGCGCCGCCTCGCATAAGTCGTCATGCTCCGCCGCGCCCGCCATGTCGATCACCTGCCAGTCCTGAAATTGCAGGTCTTCGCCGTCTGCCGGGTTATCGAAGTATTTGCCCCATGCGCCGTCACCGTGCCAGCGGCCAAGCGCGGGCCACATCTTTGAGGGCAAAGAGTGGACCAGCGTTCCAAGGGTCCGCTCCGGTGGCTCGAAAGCGTAGAGGTCTTCCACGCGGGCGCGGATCTCGCTCGGATCGGAACCGCTCAAGTTCCATCCGCCGATGCGAAGCAGCCGGGAAATCCAGCCGGTCAGAAATTGATAGGTCCGCTCTCCTGCCGGTAAAGAGAAAGGCCGTAGCTGGAACCCTTCGCCGTCTGCCGCTGCCGGTGAAAGCTCCATGTATCCCCCGCCTAAAAATTGGGTGAGCCAGCGGTAAGAACCCCCTAGATCGAGAATCAGGACGCGGGGATCGTATTGAAGGGCCTGCACCAGCAGGAAATTGAGCAAGAAACTTTTGCCCGCGCCGGTGGCTCCAAGGACCAGCGTATGTCCTACGTCGCCCTGAAATAGATCGTAGTGGTAGGGGGTCCGCCACCCGGTCTCAAGGATGGCCAGGGCTGCCTTGCGTAAGTGACCGCTCTGGGGAGTTCCCACAGGTGGACCGAAGATCGGGGCCATGCAAGCGGTCACACCTGCCGATACAAACACGGATCGGACCTGCCGCCTCCGGGGTTGCCCTGGCAATCTTGAGAACCAAGCGGGAAGCTGCCCGTATCCCTCGCGGATCGCCTTGGCGTCGTGGCTGGCGAAGATGCGCCGAATATCCCCGTCCAGGCTCTCGGAGTGCTCTAACGGGCCGTGGATCGCAATCGTAAGGGCAAGGTCGCCGTAAGCAACACCGTCCGTCTCAAGCTCCACGAGAGCATCCCCTAAGCGGTCACTCTCCGCCGCTGCTGCCGTGTCCACCATCGCCGCCGCGCTCCCCTCCGTCTCTTGAACGTGGGCGCTCATCGAATACCGCTTCGAGAAGTAATGGCGCTGCGCTCCCCGGATCTTTCGCCGGGCAGAATCGAGGCGCTGGGGACGCCATTCGAGCGTGACCGTCAAGGTCGCATCGAGCCGGTAAAGATCGGCCAAGAGATTGCTGCGGGCCGAGCCTGGGGGAGAGAGCAGCGAGTAGAGCACAACGGGCTCCCCGTCCAGGCGAAGGTTGCGCCGCTCCGCTTCGAGTTCGGAGACGGCCAGCCGCCAATTCATGCCGCTGCCGGTCGCTCCGTCCCACGGCGTTCCGGGCCGGTTGGTCAGTTCGCTCAAAACTTCTGAGGCTTCATGGGCTTTGAGCAAGCGCAAGGGCGTGAGATCATCCACCAGAGCCCGGCTTGCATCGACCGTCTGCCGAAACGCCGCGCTTGCCGCTTCTATCGAGGAATGGAGGTAAACGGACCTCTGCGCGTTCTTGCGCCGCGCCATCCAGTTCTTCGCGCCCGCCATCCACCACGGCCCGGCCCTCTCGGATGCCACGGTGGATAGGCCCGGATCGTAAGCCCATGCAACATAAGCCGACACGTCCTGCACCCGCTTGGTGAGAAATTCCCGGCGCTTTCGCTGGCCGAGTGTCACCACCTTGGAAGCGCCGTTAGGCGGCACTTCCGGGAAGCGAACGGGACGCCTCAAGAGATAGAAGTAAAACCGGGTCCGGGCGTCCAGGCCCGATAACATCCGTTGCCAGCGGTCAACCACCCGGTCTAACTGCTCTGGGGTTTGGCCGTCCAGGACAAAAGGAGAAATGCGGGCCAAGCTCATCAACTCCCCGGCCCGCGTGAGACAGGACCGCTCATCTTCAAGCCAGCCCCAATAAGGCAATTCCTCGGCCAGCGATCCCGCCGCCTCGTAATCTTGAAGTTCGGTATCTATATTCATCCCGCTATCTCCGAATCAAGAGGGTCCAGGGCGCTGCCGCCCACTTGCCCGGATCGTAGCGGGCGCGAAACTGGGCCGACGCCCGCAAGATTTCAAGCATGTTGGGGTCTTGCTTCCAGGCCCAAAATCCCACGGCGTACAAAACCCCGAAGATCAACCCGCCGGTCACAATGGAGTTGATGGCGTTCCACATGGCGAGTCCCAAGGTGGCACTCAAGAGGAACCACCGCCGCTCGACTCCCATGATGGTGAGCGGCTTACTGAGCGCCGGGTATCCGCGCCACGCCTTGCCGCGCTCCATCAGAACAGCCAAGCTAGGAAGTTGGCCGCTCCCATTGCCATGCCAAGCCCGAAGACGATCCCGGCCAGCGCCTTCTTGCTGCCGCCCTCGCCAAAGGCAAACATTAAGCCTCCTACCACGATGGCAATCAGACTCAACCCTCGCGCTATCGGGCCGGTGAACGCCTGTTGCAACACGTCGATGGCTTGGAGCCAGGGGCTTGTACCCTGGGCGAGTAGTTCCGTAGACGACGCCACGATCAGCGCCACGATGAGGATTCCGCGCTTTGCAGCGCCGGTGCAAGGTAAAGTCATATTTCAATCTCCTTTGCGGTTTTGAAAACTCGATCCGGGGCTAGGCTCCCGGATACTCCCCTCGTTCCTCTTGTTCCATCTTCTCGGCAAGCTCCGCTTGCCCTCCTTCGCCTCGCCGGATGGACCGCTCCATCAGATCCACTTTCCGGCCCATGTCGGCAAGGCCCATGAGCCGCGCACCGGAGTAGATCGAAAACATCAGCGTGACCAGGGCCAGCCCTGCGTACCATGAGACGGGGAACCAGAAATCGGTGAGGACCATCCAAAAGTAGGGCGCAAGCCAGGAAAATCCCTCGCCGGCGAGCATCAAGCCCCCGGCGCAGATGATGGCCGTCAGTCCCACGCTGATTTTCCAGGGCTGCATGAGTCCTCCTTAGAGTTCAAATGAGGCGGGATCGCGGTCTTTGCCTCCGCCGCCACCGCCGCTGTTGCCATCGTCCCGGCCAAGCGCCCGCGCCACCCGCGCCTTCGCCCGGCCATTGCTTCCATGCACGGCGAAGCCCGCCGCTGCCTTCGCTCCGATGCTCTTAGTGCTGTAGTGTTCGGTGGCAATCTCCACATTCACCCTGCCGCTCCGTCCATCGAGGTCATACTCAAGTTGCGCGTCCGGGTATTCGACCTTCCCGGCCTTGACGGGTAGGCCCAGCTCCGCCGCTTTTCCCACCCGCGCCGCGTCCGCCGCCTCCTTGCCGCCCTTCACCCTGGCCGTCTCTGAGGCCCTGGCAACCTCGCGTTTCAACTCGGCGTCGATGCGAACCCGCTTCAACACGGCTCCCTTTTCGATCAGCTTGCCTTGCTCCACCCGCGCCGCCCGGAACACTGCCGTGTCATGCTGTAGCTCTGCCGATTTGACCATGCCGCTCCACGCCTTCTGTCCGCTGTCAAGCCCTTGGTCCTGGGCCGCGACTTCGGCCCGGTGGACTCCCTTAACGGTGAGCGTCAGCACCTTGTAGGTGCCACCCTGCGGCCCCTTGGCGGTATGCTCCTGCACGTCGCCCTGTTGAATCATCCGGTCCACCGCCCGGCGTGTGGTGTAGGGGTGTCCCTCGAAATGCGCCTCCGATAGATCCTTGTAGGCTACCGTCCGATACATGCCGATCTCTGCCACGGCCCGCTCGGTGCGGCCCGTGAAATCCGCGCGGTCGGATCGCGGATCGAACTCGGCCCGGCTCCCGGTGCGTTTCCGCTCCTGGCGCTCTTTCAGGCGATCGCGCTTTGGCTTCTCCGGGGTCCGCCTCCGGGGATCGCTGCTTATGTCTCGCGGATCGAACACGGCGTCTCCTTATCGGCTCGGTCCCATATCGCGCTCTTGCGTCTGCGTGAGCGCCGCCACCGGCTGCTTCGGTGTCTGGCCGATCTGCGGCCCCCTGGCGTGGGAAAACTCTTGCGTAAGCTCGGCCTTGGTCTTGGTCGGGTGCTCCCGCTCCTGGGCGATCGCCCGGTCCATGAGGTGATTCGTCATCTTCTGCGCCTCACCCGCCGCCCGGCGAATCTCATGCGGGTCTTTTTCCAGCACCGCCACCCAATTCTCAACGTAGGCCGCGCCGCGTTGCGGGTCGTGTCCCACGCCCACCTGCTCTCCGGTCATCATGGCGCTGATCTCCGCCCGCAATTCCTCGCGGGCATACTCCGGGCTCCCAAAGCCCGCCGCCATGCCTTCTTTGAGGGTGTCGCGGTTCATGCGGTCATGATGGCCGGTCGAATGGCCCGCCTCGTGTAGCGCCGTCTGGTAGTAGCCATTGCGCGTAGCGAATTGCGAGGGGTCCGGTAGCACGATCTTGTCCTCGGCCATCCGGTAGTAAGCCCGGTCTCCACCGGGGACGTGCTGCACCTTCGCCCCGCTGGCGCGTAGCACTTTGTCAGCCTCCCGGTGCGTGTCCCATTCCGGCGTGGCCTCGGCTTCCCTGGGCGGCAACTTCAACCCATCGGTCTGCTCCACATTGAAAACGGTGTACTGACGCATTACCGCCTGCGACCGCTCCGTTTCCTCATAGATCGTTTTGCCCTCCTTGTCCTTGCGGATCTTCCCTGTCTCGTCTTTTGCCGGTTGCTCCGTCCGGTTCTGGTAGAACAGGACTTTCGTTCCCTGCTCTCCCCGCCGCACCTGCCCGCCCGCCGCCTCGATCTGCCGGTAGGTCCCCCACCTGTTGTCTCCCCGGCCCTCGCTGATCTGACGGCTCATGAGATACAGGCTGTTCCCTCCGGTGTAGGCTTTCCCGGTTGCTACATTCGTCGCTCCGATTTGTTCCCCCGGCTTCCAGGGCTTCATCCAGGGCGCTGTGCCTTTTTTGATCTGCTCGATAATTTCACCGCTCACCTGCTTGGCGTATGCCTCGCTCCGCTCATAGTGGGTTTGCTTCGCTGGCCGTTTTGCCATGTCGTCTCCCTCCGGTTGCCTCAGTTGTAGGGATCGAATCTCGCGGCCTTGATTTCTTCGAGGGTTCCCACATCCTCAACCATCAAGCCAACCTTTTCAGCGAGTTCATGCGTGAGTTCCACGTCTTCGCCCCGATTGAGCGCCGCGTGAAATTCCTCCTCCGTCTCGACTGAAACCAATTCATCCTTCGCCTTGTCCTTTTTCTTTTTCCCAAACATCGTTTCTCCCTCTCTGGGCCGATCACCGCCGCATGCGCCCACACACGATGCAAACGGCCCGAATGGCGGCCTTCTTCGCGTTTTTGTCCATGTTTCCTTAATGTTGACGGATCGGGGGCGGCGGGCGGAAGTATGATCCGTCACGCGGCGGCGGCAGCGTTCCCGGTAATCCCGTTGCCGGTCGCGGTGATCGAGCCGGCCCTCCTGGCGTTGCTGGTGCCGCCGGTTGGCGTCCCGCCCTTGTTGCCGCCGCTTTTTTTGCCGGCACCGGTCGCCGCCGAGAGCGAACTTCCGTGCCGTTCGTCCCCGAGCGTCGTCCAGAGAAGAGCCGGAAATCATCATGAACAACCAGGACGCCTTTGAGCGGTGCATGGCGTCGTTGTACGACGCCATGCTCGACGAGACCCGCTGGCCGGTCACCTCGGCCCTGATCGACGAGGCCTGCGGCAGCACAGGCAATGGCCTCATGGTCGGTGAAGGCCCGAAGAACGACATCCGGGGGCTCTTCGTCGGGCTCTACTATCGGGGGCAGCGCCGCGAAGATCTGGAGCGCGAGTACCTCGAACACTACCATGCCATCGACGAACGGGTCCCGCGCTTCCGGAAACTGCCGGTCAGTCGCCTGGTGCACATCAACGACCTGTACACGGCCGAGGAGTTGAAGACCTCACCGACCTACAACGAGCTGCTGCGCCGGGCCGGTATGCAGGACGGCCTGAACGTCCGTCTCCCCGGGCTGGACGGCTCCCACATCGGCTGGGGCCTGAACGATCCCGTCGACTCGGAGGGCTGGGGGGCTTCGCGGATCGCGATGGTCCAGAGGCTGCTGCCCCATATCCAGCAGTTCGTCCGCGTCCGGCAGGCGCTGGTCCGCGCCGAGGCGCGGAGCACGACCGTGACCGCCCTGCTCGACAACCCGCGGATCGGCGTCCTCGAACTGGACCGGCGCGGGCGGATCCTGGAGGGGAACGACCGCGCCCGGAGCATCCTGCGGCACGGAGATGGGTTGTTGGACCGGAACGGGATGCTGCGCGCCCGCGCGCCGGCCGACCAGGTCCGTCTCGAACGGCTGGTGGGCGACGCGTTGCCGGCCTCTGGCGCGGTCGCTGTCAGTGGGTCGATGGTGCTCCGCCGCTCGTCCGTGGTGCCGCCGTTCGTGGTGCACGTCAAGCCGGTGGGCGGCCCCCAACCGGACCACGGAGCGCGGCACGTTGCCGCGCTGGTGCTGATTGTCGAGCCAGGGCGCCAGCATCGCATCGATCCCGACCTAGTGGCCACGGCACTGGAACTGACGCCAGCGGAGACTAAGGTGGCGGTCTGGTTGGCGGAAGGCAATAGCGTCGGCGACATGGCCGATGCGACGGGGCATACGAAAGCCGCCATCTACTGGCACCTGCAGCAGATCTACCAGAAGCACTCCATCTCGCGGCAGGCGGACCTGGTGCGCCTGGTGCTGTCGCTCGCCGAGCTCGGGTGAGGGCGCCGCGATCTGCTGCGACCCTCGCCAAGTGAGCGTGGCCGGCCGAGACGGCCGAGTTTCCAGACCACGAGCACATCGCCTTCCTCAGCGCACGCAGCTGTCGAGTCCTGGCCGATCGTCGCGTCCGCCGGACGCGACGTCATGGTACAGGTTGGCTGGGTCGTCGATGCCTTCGGCCCGCAGGGCTTCGCGCTGCAGGTCCAGCGACTGGGAACCATCCGCCTTTGAGACGCGGGCATACCCGATCCGCATGTGTCGCAAACGTTCGTTTGGGACATAAGGTCGATGGTGCCTTCTTGCGAGCGCCTCCGTGTGTCTTATCCCATGTCTAATTCTATATCTTGCATACGTCGAGCAGCCGACCGTCCGACTCGTTGGCGAGACTGACGAACACTGGCGCCATTTGCACCAGCTCCTCTCGGAGGTCGACGCCCACCTTGCCGCGCCCGCCATCTCTCACGACGCCACGCTCGTCATGCTAGGACATGCCCACGATGAATTGGTGCGGGTCGCCGACCTGCCGTGGCCTGCGTAATCCGGTGGAGCAGTGGGACCGACGAGCATGAAGACGACCGAACAGACGAGCCGATCTACATTCGCCAATGCGCGGATGCTGAGCGAGGGCGCACTCACGCCGCCGCAGGGTGACGTGGTCCAGACGATCTACGTCGACCTGGCCGGCCAGCTACCACCCGAAGCGCTGAGCCTGGCGAAGGCCTCCGAGCCCCGGTTCGACCTCAGAACGGCGGACTCAGTCGGGATTTTGGGATCAGATCCTGCGTGCCCCTAGTTAAGGTAACATAACGTCCTTTATGTTACTCTCTACTGGGAGGCCATCTGATGACCGGTCCCGTTTCCGCCCCGATCCATGCAACAACGCTCTGTTAGTTGAGTAGCGACCGATCCTGAATATCCATCTGCATCCCCAGACCTCGAAGCGCTTCCATCTTCGCTTTCACCTCGGAAGGGTCGATCACCCGGAGCGCGTCAAATAGTTCTCGTAGGCTCTCCGGGCCCAACCCACAAACGTTCAGTGCGTCGCGGACCTGGGCACAGTTGGGGCAGAGTGTCTGTCCAGTCCCGCTGTCTTTACCCTCGCCGCCGCACAGTGTGATCGACTCGCTGGACGACTCGCCCACCCAGTCCACGCGCAAGTGATGATAACGTCCTTGGTTCTTCATGGCCTTACAGATTACCTCAGTTGTGCTTCGCATCCGGGGCGGGATTGCGTAAAGGAACGGTTGTGCAACACTCCGGCTCCCGGCATGAGTAGGAGAATTGGTGGGGAGCCGTTTCTCAGGTTAGCATCAAAACCGGAACCGGAGGCCGCTCTCAATCTGGTCGGAATCGATGGGGTCCCCCCGGCTGGAGCGAAAGCGATAGCCAAAGTGAAGCTCCACGTGCTGGGAGATCTGGGCCGAGAGGCCTCCCATGATCTGATAGGCAAACCGGGAATCCTCGTATGTGAATGTGGTCGTGCCTCCCGTGAATATGGGAGGCAGGTTGCCTGGCAGTGGGAATAGGTCAAGGTAGGGGCTAACGTTGGGATCGATCCCGATTCCAATGTTCTCAACGGTGACGGTGGAGGTGACGGTTCTATCATAAAAGAAGGCTCCAAAACCGACCCCGGCATAGGGACTCACTCTCCACTTAGGATAGCGGTAGTAGACATTGCCCATGAGGGATTGAGTCTTGATTTCTCCGTCGATTTTGAAAGTAATGTCGGCGATGGAGCGAGAGGGGAACGGGAAGTCTTCGGGGCCTGCGATGCCCCCGACATCAATCCTCGAGGGAATGCCCTGGAAAAAGGTTTCGGGGGAAAAGGTTTCGGGGGGCTGATCGATACCGACTTTCTGGTATCCCCATTCCATCTCGGTCGAGAAGCCCTCTTTGAAGGCGTAGCCGAAGGCCGCTGTAAAACCAGTCCCAGCCTTCAATGCGGTGTTGTCCAATTGACCCCTTGGGTCGTATGGGAAAACGGCTGATCCGGAAAAATTCAGATAGAACTCGCCCTCGTCAACATCCTGCGCTCCCAGGGGGCTATGCCAGAACAAGATGGCGAGCAAGACGAGAAAATATCGATGGAAATTCAGTGTTGCGATCTTCAACGACGCTTCCTTTCCAATTCATCCGTGATGGAATGTTCAACAGTGAGAAACCCTATGTCCTCTTCTCTGAGCATATCAAGGATACCATAATCCTTGACTGCCGATCTTTGATGCGATGGCAAACCTCCCTAGCAGGGGGGGGCCACTTCACTCAACTCGATCAGATGAGCCAGCTCGGGGGAGCCCCTACCGGCCCGCGCCAATCTCAGTGAACCGCTGGGATGTATCCCACGTTCAATGAGGGGAAACAGTTTGGAGAATCCTGTCCCAGATCTCTGTCCTTGACGGTCGGTGAGTTCGGCTTCGGTCGGCTCTCCGGGCCTCCCATCCCTCTCCCATCCGGGTAGAGCTCAAATTACAGAAAATAGTTTCCGCGGGCTTTTGACATCATCATCAGCGCCGAAGGCGCGGTCTTGATACAAGACGATTCCTGCGTGGGTTATCGTGGCACGTATACCCATCTCCAGAGTAGATGACCTACCGAACGGCCTTAGACTGCGTTCATGTTGTGACCCAAGTGCGGTGTGATGTTCACGATCTGCCTGGGCTGTGATCGCGGACAGCGCTACTGCAGCGTTGCCTGTCGACAGAGACTGCGACGACAGCAAGTCCGCGCCGCTGGGCACCGCTATCAAGCGTCTCCGAAGGAAAAGCTGTGCCATTCGTTGTGCCAGCGAGAGTATCGTAGGCCCCTACCGGTACTTTCGGCTCCATCGGCAGCGCGCGGCAGGCGGTTACACCAGCGAACCTCGGAGCCACACTCCCAAGATCGGGAAGAACGATCCGTGCCCGTGCGGTTCTTGCAAGAAATACAAGCGTTGCTGCGGCGGGGCGACGATACACTAGCGCGTTGAGAATCTCCTGTTAATCGAGTCGGTTGGCTCCTCAACGCTTCTTGTACTTTTCCTCACTGCCGCCGCGGCGATTTGGCCATCCGTGCTTTAGCTCATCCTCTCCACGCGTGTTGCGCCACGTAGAGTATCCTCGTACCGTGTGGATGCCGTTTCCCTGTACAGGTTACTGGATGCCTATCGGCTGGTATGTGGGTGCTGGCCGTCCTGACCGTTGCTTTTCTCTTCTAGGCGGCGGGCGTTCTGAGATTGGCGGATCTGGGCTGGAAAGTCGATCTCGATCTGTCGCCGGATGCCGTCGAATAGTTTGCCCGCGATACTGAAGGGCAGAACTTTAAGTAGAGCACTAACAGCCTCCTCCTATCCATTTCCCTGCGGCGGCCAGAGTAAGAACCACTCGGGTCCGTTGAGCGACCTCTGAGGGCCGATTCTTGTCCTCGGAATGCAGCGAGGCTTGTTTGTTAGCCTTTTCAGGTTTGGCCAGGGCATAATGATAATTTGTTGACGTCAAGCAAAGGGAGAGTCATCGCATCGAACTCGGAGAGGTTACACAATGCCCGATAAACCAAAGAGCCGTCTGACCTTGTACATCGCCGTTGCGATTGTTGTGGCCGTCCTCCTGGCTGTTTTTGCCCCAGGATTTGCGATGCAGTTCGAGCTTGGGGGTGAGGTATTCCTCAACCTGCTCACGATGATGGTAGTTCCGCTGGTGATGGCCAGCGTGATGAGCGGCATCATTGGACTTGGCGACATTCGAAAACTGGGCCGCCCCGGCGGTCTTGCGGTGACCTACTACCTGATGACAACCGTCCTAGCTGTGATCGTGGGTCTGCTCATGGTGAATCTCATTCAACCTGGTGTCGGTGTCGACCAGACGGCCCTGGATGCGAGCCTCGCGGAGGGCCAGATGAGCACTGCTGGCCGGGAAGACGCGAACCTGGGAACAATCCTTCGGGGCTTGGTCCTCATGCTCTTTACCGACAACCTGATCGAATCGGCAGCCAAGACCAGCCTGCTACCGCTGATTTTCTTCTCGATCATCTTTGCCGGAATGCTCACGACAATGGGCCCCCGAGTCCAGGCGCTTACCGCGATAATCGTCCAGGTCAACGAAGCGCTCTTGTCGTTCATCCTGTTGCTGATGAAACTGGCCCCGTTCGGAATCTTCTGCCTGGTGACTGCCCGCTTTGGTGAAGCTCAGGCTGGGGGAAATCTGGGAGCGGTTCTTCAACAGACTGGAGCGTACTTTGGAACGGTCCTAGCCGGCCTGGGGGTCCATGCATTTTTAACGCTTCCCTTGATCCTGTGGATCTTCACCCGAAGGAACCCGTTCCGTTTCATGTACCAGATGTCTCAGGCTCTACTGACGGCCTTTTCAACTGCAAGTTCAACAGCGACGCTGCCGATCACGATGAATTGCGCTGTCGAAAAGGCCAAGGTATCGAAACAGTCCTCCGATTTCGTTCTTCCCTTGGGCGCCACGATCAATATGGATGGCACCGCCCTCTATGAGGCCGCGGCTGCCATATTCATCGCACAGGCGATTGGGTTTGAGCTCACGATCACCTCGCAGCTTGTGATTGCCGTCACTGCTACCATGGCGGCTATCGGAGCCGCGGGTATTCCCGAAGCCGGGCTGGTCACGATGGTGATCGTGTTGAACGCAGTCGGATTACCTGTCGAATATATCGGGCTGATCCTGTCGGTCGACTGGCTACTAGATCGTTTCAGGACGGCGGTGAACGTCTTTGGCGATTCGCTTGGTGCCGCAGTGGTCGAGAAGAGCTTCGAACGGCAGGCGGAAGCCTTGGGCGATCGATAGGAGGGGAGGCCCGCCTGAAGTGCCTGCTCAGGGTACTGTCCAAATTGCTGCAAGGCACTGTCAGAGTAAAATCGCAGGTCTGAGTTATTCCACCGAGGACAGTGAATTAGGCCGCCCGAGTTAACGCCACTTGGCAAGTGCAGAGGCGCGGTTGAGCTTGAAATTGTCCCGTGAGCAGAGGGATCGCCGCAGGTTGAAGTGGTTGTAGACGGAAGAATGGGCGGCGGCAAATTTCTGGAGGCTTCGCATACGCCTGAAACGGAGCATTGCGTGTTCTCGTCGCCGGAACGGCAGGTGGGAATTCTCCGCACGATTGTTCCGCCAGCGGCCAGCTTGATGCCGACCGCTTCCGCCCAGTTCACGCAATGCCGCGCGGTAAGACCTCAGCCGATCCGTGATGATCGCATCCGGTCTAGGGTAGCGCTTCATCAGTTTCCTGAGGAATTTCAAGGCGGCCTTGCGGTCTTTCTTCTTCGAGACAAAGGCCTCCAGCACCTCGCCTCCCTGGTCCACGGCACGCCACAGGTAATGGCGTTCGCCATTGATCTTCACGAACACCTCATCGAGGTGCCACCGACAACCCGACAACGCACGCATTCGACCCTTCCGCTTCTTGCGGATCTCGGCGGCAAAGATCGGGCCAAAACGGTTCCACCAGAACCGGATGGTCTCGTGGCTCACCTCGATCCCGCGCTCGTGGCGAAGGTCCTCGACATTGCGTAGCGACAGTGGAAACCGCACCTACATCATCACCGCAAGGCGGATGATTTCGGGCGAAGTCTTGAAATAGCGAAATGGGCTCTTCATCCAAAGACACTTACAAGACGCATCCCGCCGAATCAAGCCTGTTTTTCTCTGACAATGCCTCCTTTTGGGTTCGCTGTTTTCTAGGTAAATACCTGTTGACCCACTTTCCCATCCCAGATAAACTAGCCTCCAGAAAGCAATTTCTTAGTTACCTTGAGGAGGAGGCCATGAGGGGGTTCCGGACAATTTGTAACGCATTACTCGTGCTCACGATCAGTGTGGGTATGGTGGTGGCTCAGGGTAAAGACGTCGGAACGCTCGTCTTTCCGACATCGACGAAATCACCCGAAGCGCAGGCACGTTTCTTACGTGGTGCAGCCATTCTGCACAGCTTCGGATGGAAGCAGGCCATCGCTGAATTCCAGGCGGCACAGAAGCTGGACCCGGACTTTGCTATGGCCTACTGGGGTGAGAGTCTCTGCTACAACCATCCGCTCCTCGGTGACCAGGATCTGGATTCGCCTCGTGCGGTGTTGAAGCGGTTGGGAGCAACGCCTGGAGAACGGCTTGCGAAAGCGCCCACGGAACGGGAAAAGGGTTTTTTGCAAGCGGTCGAGACTCTATGGGGCGAAGGAGATGTCGCCGAGCGCAAGATCGGCTACATGGAAGCCATGCGCCGTCTGTACGAGAAACACCCCAACGACGACGAGGTGGCTTCGCACTACGCATTGGCCACGATTGCTGCGGTGCGCCCCTCCGGTGACACCACCTTTCGGATGTACGTCGAGGCGGGCGCGGTCGCCATGGAAGTATTCGCGAGGAATCCGAATCATCCGGGTGCCGCTCACTATATCATTCATTCTTTCGACGACCCGGTGCATGCGCCGCTGGCGATCCCCGCCGCCTATCGCTTCGCAGAGATCGCGGAAGCAGTAGCGCACGCGCGTCACATGCCTTCGCACATCTTCATTCAGCGGGGCATGTGGGAACGGGTCTCGAGGGCCAACCAGTCTGCTTACGATGTGGCTATCAACCTGTGGGAGCCGGGAGACGACATTGGTAGTGCTGTGCACCCGCTTGACTGGGGGCAGTACGGTGACCTTCAGCGTGGCGACTACGCCAAGGCCAAGACCTGGATCGCAAGGCTCGAGGAACTGACTGATAAAAGTGGCTCGCAAACTCGCGGTGTTGAGAGCCTGCCGCTGGTGAAAGCGCGCTACGTTCTGGAGACAGAAACGTGGGACGTGCAGCCGGTGACGGAGAAGTCGTCCGCACACGAGCTTCTGGCGACCGGTATCAGCGCGTACCACACCGGAGACAACGCGACGCTCGGAAAAGCAGCCAGCCAGATCCGTTTGGTAGCCGACAAGCTAGCTGCGGGCGCGTCGCTATTTGACCGACAGGCCAAGCCGGCGCGCGTTGCGCAGCACGAGATCGAGGCCCTCGACGCACTGGCAAAGGGTGACACGACGGGCGCCATCGAGCACATCAAGAAGGGCGTGGAGCAAGCCGAAAGCATGCGTCCACCCCGTGGGGCTCCAAGCCCGGTGAAGCCGGTGTACGAGCTCGCCGGCGAGATCTTCTTGGAACTCGGCCAGGCGGAAGAGGCCGTGCTTTTCTACCAGACAGCGCTCTTGCGCACGCCCAACCGGGCCCTGTCCGTTCGCGGACTGGCGCGCGCGTATGCGGCCTTGGGCAATCGCGCCCTGGCCTCCGAGCAATATCGAAAGCTCCAGAACATCTGGAGCGGGTATTCCGTGCCGGGTCTGAAAGAGGCATCGGACTATCTCACTTCAACGGATTTCGAAGGTCAATAGAGCTGACCTACCCCCCCCCGCAAAAAGCACTGTCAGAGGAAATTAGCAGGTCTGAGTTCTCCACTGGCGATAGGGAATTAGGCCGCCCGAGTTAACGCCACTGGGCAAGTGCAGCGGCGCGGTTGAGCTTGAAATTGTCCCGTGAGCAGGGGGATCGTCGCAGGTTGAAGTGGTTGTAGACGGAAGAATGGACGGTGGCAAATTTCTGGAGGCTTCGCATCCGCCTGAAACGGAGCATTGCGTGTTCTCGTCGCCGGAACGGCAGGTGGGAATTCTCCGCACGATTGTTCCGCCAGCGGCCAGCTTGATGCAGACCGCTTCCGCCCAGTTCACGCAATGCCGCGCGGTAAGACCTCAGCCGATCCGTGATGATCGCATCCGGTCTAGGGTAGCGCTTCATCAGTTTCCTGAGGAATTTCAAGGCGGCCTTGCGGTCTTTCTTATTCGAGACAAAGGCCTCCAGCACCTCGCCTCCCTGGTCCACGGCACGCCACAGGTAATGGCGTTCGCCATTGATCTTCACGAACACCTCATCGAGGTGCCACCGACAACCCGACAACGCACGCATTCGACCCTTCCGCTTCTTGCGGATCTCGGCGGCAAAGATCGGGCCAAAACGGTTCCACCAGAACCGGATGGTCTCGTGGCTCACCTCGATCCCGCGCTCGTGGAGAAGGTCCTCGACATTGCGTAGCGACAGTGGAAACCGCACCTACATCATCACCGCAAGGCGGATGATTTCGGGCGAAGTCTTGAAATAGCGAAATGGGCTCTTCATCCAAAGACACTTACAAGACGCATCTCGCCGAATCAAGCATGTTTTTCTCTGACAATGCCGTGCTGATACTATTTCCGCATGCCTGTGCTGGGGATGGGAGGCGTACGCATCAAAAGGACCATGCTCTCAGAGCCTCCGCGAGACGAGAGCCTGCTGGTTGCCGTCATCAGTGTCATGCTGCTTTTGTTTCTCTCCATGATCTGCTGGCGGGAACCTGAATGGTTTCAGCTTCTGGCGGCGATTCCACGCCAGGTTCGGGTGGAGGGGGAGTACTGGAGATTGTTCACGGCGATCGCCGTTCATGCCGATCTCAGACACTTTCTGGCCAATGCGCTATTTTTCACCTTTTTCGCCTACCTTCTTTACGGCTCTTTCGGCTTCTGGGTCCATCCGCTCGGCATGCTGATCCTAGCCGCAATTATTCATAAGTTTGGGGTGAGTGTCGATTTTCTGCGGAAGTTCAGGGCTGAGAGTGTGTTCAGGTGCGATTACAAGGCGTCCAAGCTTGTTGAGCCGAATAGAGATGAAGCGAGAGCCCCTTCCGGAAACAGCTCGGCCCGCAGGGGGCTGTATATCTGTGTTGGCGCAGGGAGTCAGGGGACCGTCAGGTGGGACACAGACGGTGCATCAGTAATGCGAAGAGCTTTTGTTCGGGATAAGACGATGCCAGGTGCACCCAGATGCGACGAGAAGTTTCCCGAACCCGGGCACCGATTTTGAACAGGCGGCGGCGGAGCGTCTCAATCTCCAGGTTGTGCCAGGGAGTCCCGCACAGGTAATCCCGCAGGCGCAGGATTAAGACATAGGCCAGGGCGTGGATGAAGAGTCGGAACTGGTTGGCCAGGAAACGGTGGCAGCTCAAGCGATCCATGGCCAGATCTTTTTTGAAAGCTTTCACGAAGTTCTCGCACTGGCCCCGTCCGATGTAGTGGTCATACAGCTGCCCGGCCGTGAGATCCTGGCGGTTGGTGACCACAAAGCGACGGTTGAACCCGCGCTCGCTCACTTCCACCTTGGCCACCATGCGCCGCTCCCGGTCCCAACTGTCGGCCTGATAGACGAGCTCGGTGAACTGGCGTTGCTTTTCTCCTGAGTCGTCATAGTCTGCTTGCACCTGCTCAACCAAGGGCTCGACGGTGGCCGCCAGCCGGGAGTTGCGGGCAAAGCCCACCACATACTGCAGTTTTTCCTCCTCACAGAACTCGTACAGTGCCGGCGTCGCAAAGCCACTGTCGGCTCGCACTTCGATCGGAACATCGGATCCCAGAACCTGGCGCATCCGGGCCACCACCCGTTTGAGAACCGCCACCGCGTGGGCGGCCGCCCCCTGGTTGCCGGGCCGCAGTAGCGCACATACCAGATCGCCCGTCTCGCCATCGAATAGCAGCAGCGGATGATACATGTGCTCGCGATAATAGCCGTGGTAAAAGCTGAACTCCTGCTGCCCATGCGTGACGTCATCCGTGCTGTCGATGTCCAGGATGATCTTCTCGGGCCGGCTCTTCTTGCGGTGCTTCAAGTAGGTCTCCAGCAGCCACTGTCCCAGGCGAGTGAGATCCTTCGAGTCCACCGAGTTCTCCAGTCGCGACAGCGTGGGTTGAGAAGCCAGATCCGGATCGCTTTCCGGCAGCCGATCACACACGGTCTTGAAGATGGGATCCGAGCGCAAGCTGTCGGCATCGTTGCAGTCCTCATAGCCGGCCACGATCTGAAAGCTGCGCTGGGTGAGCAGTTCGCGAATCTGGTGGCGGACGTAGCGGCTATCTCGAGCGTCCTTCAGGCAGGAGGCAAAGCCAGCCGTCAGTCCGTGCTGTTGATCCAGGGCGTACAGACACAGCAGCCCGGCATCGGAGGAGAGCCGGCCTCCATCGAATCGAGCCACCACTTTTCTGTCAGGGTGAGATGGCAAGTTGATCTGGCAGACTGATGCATCGCTGGGCCGTACCTTTTTGGTTTGGAGTTGTTTCATAACCCCTTTTATATCAAAGAGGTACGGCATCTTTTTGTGCCCTCGATCAGACCCCTTCTTCAGAATTTATGAATAATCCGGGCTAGGTGGAACGAAAAACCTTGTAATGGCTAATGGTCTTGCCGACCATAGAACTACCCCTCACTGTGTAATGCAGTTGTCCTCAATTCTGAATCTGCAATCTCGGTTTGCCCATGGCGTTTCTCCCAAAAGTTGTGGGCCGGCCTTTTTCCCGATGCTATATGGAGGATATCCATAATCCATAACGTTCGAGCGGGATAATCTGCGAAGAAATAGATAACAGACCCGGAAAGACCTCCGAACGGTTGAACGGGGCATGGAGGATCTCAAGCGGTTCTGTTGCCATGCGAGCCACTTTCTGGGGGAAGATGCGCCGGACGAAATCGCACAGGCCTTACGCCAAGTATTCCCTGAAAACTCCTTGCTGTGAGGCGAAATAGTAAAAGAATTCGTCATGATTGTCCCTTTCATCGTGCGCTGACGGAGTGGCTGGACCGTAAGATTCCCGCCTCATGGCCCACAGCACTTTTCTCCCTCTCTAGGTTCTTCGCTGTACTCGATCGGGACTCCGGCTTGGGTCAATCGTTCTTCAAACGATCCTCTCCATCCGGGCGACAGCGCTTGAATTCGAAGCGCCTTCTTGGCCCCCTCAAGCTTCATTTGGTCGAAGTAGAGCAGCTGGCAAACTTCCTGAACCGTCATTTGCTCGGGGTCGGTCTTCGTCCGTTCAATCAAATCTCCTGCACCTACCTCACCTTCTTCCAGGACACGCAGGTAAAAACCGACGCGGCAGCTCTGCAAAAAGACCTTCGGAAATTTAGACCAACCCATCTTTAGACCAAGCTTGGAGCAAGGAACCCGGGGTTGGGTCACTTCGACCAGCGCGCCACCTACACGGAAGACGTCCCCAACGTTGATCTGCTCGTCTAGCATTTCCTCAACTGTAAAGTTTTCCCCAAATTGGCCCATCGTGAAATCTTCTCTTCCCAACTCTTGTTTCCAATAGTCATAGTTCTCAATCGAGTAAACATAGACCGCCTTGTAAGTCCCGCCGTGACCCACCAAATCGGCCTGCCCATCTCCATCCAGGTTCAATGCCCTTAACATGACATGGCCCATTACTGGCTCTTTGAAGATTCCCGTCGTGATCGTTTTACCGTTGTGTTGGATCTCTTTGGGCATAGAAACATTCACTGAAAGTAATTTCATGTGTTCCTCCTTTTCAGGAAAACAGAAATGTTTGATCAACTGCTGGCGGCCACGTCTGCCAGTTCAGCCCGCACCTTGATCTCTCCAATAAGGGTCCTCTTAACCGGGCACTTACCTGCGATCTCAAAAAGCCGCTGACGCTGTGCCTTGTCTAGATGACCTCTCAGACAAAGCCGCAACTTGATCTCAGAGATCTTCCCTTCCTTGGTCTCACAATCCCTACAATCCTGAGCATGTATCCTCTCATGGTCAAGTCGCACCTCAACTGACTCTAGGGGCCACTGTTTTCGCTTTGCGTACATTTGTACGGTTATTGCAGTGCATGCCCCGAGTGCGCTAAGAAGTAGCCGATAGGGTGAGGGACCTTGGTCCCGGCCGCCCAGGTGTTTTGGTTCGTCCGCCCTCCACCGGTGTCCATTCGACTCAATCTCTTGTGTGTATAAAATTGGACCCGATCTGACCTTGACCTGTGCCATAGAAGCCTCCTTATCCTATTTGCCTAGTTCTGGCGGAAACTTCCCCCGGTAAATGGTGTTACATCCCGAAAGCGAGCACCAGAAAGGTTTTTAGATGCCATGGCAAAGCCGGGGCCACAGTGGGTGGATGTGAAGGCTAGGTTGTCTAACCCACTACTTTGAAGCGCAATGCCGACCACGGCGGCGCGCTGAGGCCTGGCCTTCATGATCGTGTCCCTTCGCGTAGGGAGGACGGGGCGAAGGTTTCACGGACTTGCCCGTCGGTGACGTCATAGACGTAGCCAGCGACGACGAGCTCGTCCGATAGAGTCGGTGCGGCTCGGAGCCGGTCGAGGTCCTCGGCCACGCTAGACTGCGGGTCGGCGATGGCTAGCCTTTCGATCGCTGCCTCGCCGGTCCCGGCGGCTTGGCCCAACCTTTGTCTAACCTGAGGGTTGGCGAAGCGGCTGGCCCCACAATCGGTGTGATGGACGATCGCCACCTCGAGGGAACCTTCCCCCACGATCCCGGCCAACGCGTGGAGAATCGCGATCTGCTCGATGAGATCGTCGGTGACTCGCCCACCGATGTTGCGCATCACGACGGCATCGCCCAGCTCGAGACCGAAAAGGTGCGCCGGGTCGACCCGAGCGCCACTACCTGTGGCGAGCAGTCGATCAGGATGGGGACGTGATCGATATCCTTGTGACTCGCCGACGAGATCGGAAAGCCGCTAAGCGCCTCTTTCGTAAGATGTTGAAACATCAAGGGAAGCCTCCGTGGAAACTCGTTACGGACAAGCTTCGAAGCTATCCGGCAGCTCATAGGGACATCTTCCCTTCCGTGGTCCATCGAACAGGACAATACGAGAACAACCGGGCTGAAGTCTCCCATCAACACACTCGTGAACAAGAGCGGCAAATGCGAAGGTTCAAATCAATGGCACAGTCTCAGCGTTTTCTCTCAGTTCACGGTCCCATTCAGAACCTTTTCCGAGTCGGTCGGCATCATCTGAAGGCCGTTTATCATCAACTCCTTCGAGCCCGGGCTTTTTCCGATTGGAGAGAGGCGACGTACGTCTGTTGAGAGATTGCGGGACTCCTCTCATTCTGGGGAGAATCTAGGCTTGGTTCCGTTAACTTGACAGTGCCAAGCGGGTTGAGTTGGTGGCACCCACAGATTCTTCGATTTTGATCAGCGGAGAGACGGGGACGGGGAAGGAACTCATCGCTCGAGCTATTCACAATCTGAGCAAGTGCAAGAACAGGCCACTGATCAAGATCAATTGCGCAGCACTGCCTACCGGTCTCATCGAGAGTGAGTTATTTGGCCACGAGAAGGGGGCTTTTACGGGAGCGATCACCAGGAAGATCGGCCGCTTCGAGTTAGCCCACCGAGGCACCATTCTTCAGGATGAGATTGGTGATCTCACCCCAGAGATTCAGGTAAAGCTTCTCAGAGTCTTACAAGAACAGGAATTTGAAAGAGTGGGTGGCACACAGACCATCAAGGTGGATGCGCGGGTGATTTCTGCTACCAACCGAGACCTGGCAAAGAGCGTCGCAGAAAACTCTTTTAGGGCGGACTTGTATTACCGCCTGAATGTCTTTCCGATTCATATTCCCTCTTTACAGGAGAGAGCAGAAGACATCCCCATGCTCGTCCAGTATTTTCTGAAGAGGTATACCAGCAGGATGAGTAAACGGATCGAGAAGATCAGTCAGGCAACCATGAGGCGACTTGTGGCCTATCCCTGGCCAGGGAATATCCGGGAACTTGAAAATGTAATCGAGCGGAGTGTGATTTTATCCACAGGGCCAGTTTTGGAAATAGAGGACGAGTTTTTCTTGCCTTCATTGACCTCACCCGATCAGAAGGAAGTCGATCAGAAAGAAAAGGAAATCCTCACTTTGCAAGAGGTGGAACGAAACAGACGCCTCCGCTTCGATTCACATCGCGAAAAACCTTCTGAACAGTTCTCCACTCCGGCTTATCCTGTGGTCGGGAATCAAGAACCGGAGGTTGTCCCGGACGCTGAGATGAGGCGTCAGGAGTGCGAGAATATCCTGGCTGCCCTGAGGCAGACCGGGTGGAGGATCCGCGGGCCCAAAGGAGCGGCTGAGCTCCTCGCTATAAAACCGACAACTCTTGCCTCCCGAATCAAGAAGCTGGGGCTGAAGAGACCTCAGTAGTGGCCCATACCAGACGCCGCTTCGTCTAAACAAGAATAACTCCGCACTCTCACCCATAACCTTCGGTTAACATTCCACTGTTCAACGACCAACACAAGCCCCCCGAAGAGTCGGCGAACCTCAGTGAAGAGGACGGAAGTGTTGGATAGCCAACACTGTAGTGGGACACAAGTTGCATCTAATACCCGAATGCGCGCGAATGACAACCATTAACTGAAAAGAGTTTCCAAAAACTCAGAAACTCAGAAAGGAGCACTTAATTATGCAAACCACAAAGATTCTTCGATTGTTGGGAAGCTGGGTGATGGTCTTCGGTTTTTCTTCTTGGCTCTCCGCTCAGCACGTGGAGCTCAATCCTTATGCTGGAGGCCTGCTCGCTCCCAACGACGGCATTAACACAGCCACAGGCTCGTTTGACCTGAAGCAGGAAGGCCTCTTCGGTATCAGAGCGAGCTTTTTCCCCACCGAGAACATCGAGGTTGAGGGGAACTTTGGATATATCAACCACTTTGAATTCGAGGAAAGCGATCCGGAAAGCCGGGGTTACCTCTGGGAAGCAAGTGGCAGTTACCGCTTCGATCTTGAAGGTGAAGGGCTCAAGCCTTTCCTGATTGTGGGAATTGGCGGCATTACTGCCAGTGTTGATGAGGATGAACCAGGATTTCTGAATGCCCCCACGCCGGTTTTTGAAAGCGGAGATACGTTTTTCACTTTCAGCTATGGTGGTGGACTGAAAACTCCCCAACTCTGGGGCCCGCTCGGACTCAGAGGTGATATCCGGGGACGCACCGCTCCCAATCTTCTTGGTGAAGCCCTAACCTGGCTTGAAGTGACTGGCGGTCTTACCTTTACCTTCTAGTCAAATTCTAGTCAAAGCACTAGTTTGCGGTCGGCTCGGGGAGCAACAGCTCCTCGAGTTGACCAGGGCTTTTCGCTGATCAGTTTGCTGACAATGCAAAGCGGATGCGTCTTGAGTGCATCCAAGACCACTTCTCCCCCAAAGACTCTCAGATCATACTGGCAAAGGGCTATAAGCGAGAATCGTGGGACAAACTGAAGATCGTACATCGGCTCCCACTTCATCAGTTCCTCCGTCGAAGGCATGCTCGTCACTCCCCATCCCATGTCGCCGCTGTGACGGTTGACAACCCTCCGAATCCTAAATCAATTGGACTTGGGTCAGTCTTGGAACCCGCGGATTTGTGGCTCATGACCGTCCTCCTGGTTGGTTGCTCTGTCCTTGTGTTGGGCTGACTGGCTGCTACTCTCCGAAAGAGACTAGACCCTGGAGTTCATCCCCTGTCTGGCTAACATGAATAGTAAAAGCAATCGATCAAAGGAGTGTAATGATTTTTCGCCTCAGTCGTACTCATTATTCTGAGGGCGTACTAAGGCGCACGCAATATGACACTAACAAGGAGGATTCAGTAATGAGAATTTAACAATAAAACATCTATCTAATTGTCCAAGCATCTTAGGGAAAAAACAAGTTAGGGAAGAAACAAGCAAAAAAAGGAGAAATCAAATGAGGAACAACATTTATAAATCGTTATTAAGTTTCGTCATCGGTTGGGTCCTATTATCCACGGTCGCATTCGCTTCGACGACAGATACTTCTACAGTCGTACCCGAGATTCGCATTGAATTGGTGACTCTGCCGTACTACAGTATGTTCGACAACCTGTCTTTCCAGCTGGATGGTTCTAAGGTCATCCTTTCCGGGGAAGTCTGGTGGCCGGCTCTGAAGAAGTCCGCCGAGCGGACCGTGAGCAGGGTTGAGGGCATCACGAGCGTCGAAAACGAGATCGAAGTCTTACCGACCTCCTTTCGCGACGACAACCTTCGCCTGGCTACGGCTCGGGCCCTCTTCTCCAATTCGTTATTGAGGAAGTACGTGCGACCGGGGGTTTCCTTCGGCCTGCTCCCGAACCGATCCGATATCCACATCATCGTCAAGAACGGGAATGTGACCCTCGAGGGCGTTGTTTTGCGGAAGTCAGATAGTGACGTGGCCTATCTTGTGGCAAGGGGCGTCTCAGGGGTCTTCTCAGTGACCAACAACCTGCGTCTAGAAGACAGGGAGGAGAGCTAAATCCATCCAAGCGAAGTACGCTCATCATCCAAGTCGGGCCCGGAAAACTGGGGACTGTCCTTTCCAGTTTGCCGGGCCTTCTTCCGGTTCCGCTCCAGCCCAAAAGCCTGGTATACTCAGGATTCTTTCCGCGGCTTTAATACCTTGATTTCCTTCACCTCGATATCATGTATGCTGAGTTCCGTGACTTGTACGCAAGGTCAGTACTAAAATGGCGTCGTAATGCCCGCTTCCTGCGAAGGATTTGATTAACAGCGGGTTCCACCCAAAGAGCAAAAGACCAGCGGCGACTGGCTGTTCTAGTCGACGCAGAGTCAGCAGGACAAAAAGTCCAGAGACGCACTCAAAAAGGACCATTCACGCTTTCCACCCAATCACGCTTCCTGGAAAGGTTGCATAGGACACTCGGAATGCCATCTTTGCAAGCGGTGGGTACTAAGCCGGTATTTCTGGGTAGGTAACACGATCGCGAATCTCCGACCATACCTCCCCTTGGGATTCACCAGCTTCAACGATTGAGTCGAGGCCTGGATCCTGAGGCGCCTGGGCATGCGGAAGTTCAGAGTGTCTATAATTCCGCCCGGTGATTCAGTGAGTATGAGCGAGATTTCGTTCTTTAACAACGGATTTTTATAAGTGTTAGGAAATTTCGTTGTCCTCGACTGGGTGGTCCTTACACCCTTAACTATCTATTAATTAATAGGTTAGCTCAGATCACTCGCTTTGGCACGCAGGTTGCAAGAAGGAGAGGCGTAATTGAAGGGAGTAACTAATGGAAGACTTAACTCAAACCAGGTGGCAAATATTTTATCAATCTCAACGAGAAGAAGAGGCTCACCGGAAGATGGAAAAGAAAGTGGTTTTGGTGGCTTCCCTGCTCCTGCTTTTTGTGGGGATGAGTGTGGCCGTTTTGGGCCAGAATACTTCCAAGCTGCGGGGCCAAGGTATGGAAATCCCCTCTCCATTCCACGGACAAGTGCCTTGGTATAAGGTCGCACAGCGCTATGGCATCATTGAAACAGTGAACATGCAGATGAATCTTGCCCAAGCGGAAGAGGTTCGCCGGGAAGTGGAAAAGATAAAAGATGCGCAACGGCGAGACCAGGAACTGCGCAAGAAAGTTACGGAGCTAGCTAATGCTTCTTTGAAGCTTTATCAACGGTTCAGCAACCCGACCGTTGTCCATGCTGATACTCCCGAACTAGCCAAGAGGTGCGAACAGCTTGCTAAAGACATAAAGAGACTCTTGCGCTAGAGCTGCCTCGCTAATGGCATTTCACCAAAATGGACGAGGAGAAGTAATATGTCAAAAAAATACGCAGTTGTGGTCGATGTCGACGGAGAGATTCGGATTTTGTCGCTGGCGTCTAATGCCTCCCAGAGGGAAATCAAGGGAGTGTGTCGCCAAATGGCAAAGAAACTCTTTGCAGGTCACAAGGTAGGGGACCTGTGGATCGAGCCTTGGCCGTTGGAAAATGCCCCCCTCAGTAGGATCCCCGAGTCATTGGCTAGTCATCAGCGAAGCGTTGCCTAAGTAGGAATGTGGCGTCCCTTGCGGAGAGGGGCAACTCCAAGCCAGCGCAATTCATCAAAAAAATCCACGGGTAAACAATAATGACAGCACCGCTGAATTGCAGCTGCCTTCCACCACAGATTAAGTGGTAATTCCTCCACCTTGTCCGGTGATTAGACTCCGCTCCCAATCGGCGATTCTGAGGCCATTGCTGGGGAGAAAAGAAAAAGAGTGGGGAAGTGCCTACTCTTTTCTGGCTTTGAATCCTATTTGTTGTCTTGGTGGTAGTTCCTCTGGTTCCATGAGCTTGCGGATCGCGTCGAAGACCACTTGAAAGTGGACATCGTACTTCTTCTCTAGGGCGTCAAGTTTTCGTGCCAGATCTTTGTGACTTGCCAAGAGTTCTCGGAGTTTCACAAAAGCGCGCATAATGGCGATATTGACCTGGACAGCGCGTTTGCTGTGAAGTACGCTGGAAAGCATAGCTACGCCTTGTTCGGTGAAGGCATAAGGTCTCCGGCGGAGACCCATCTTTGCGGACGGATTGGAAGTCACAATTTGTGACCTCCAATTTTCAAGCTCGGCCTCATTAAGTTGGAACATAAAGTCACCCGGGAACCGCTCGAGGTTTCGTTTTACAGCTTGATTGAAAGCCTTAGTGGTAACCCCGTAGAGCTCAGCTAAATCCCTGTCGAGCATGACTTTTTGCCTGCGGATGAGGTAGATCTGCTGTTGAATAGACTTCAGGGATGATTTTTTGATCTGATTTTGATGGTCTGTTTGGCATGAATCCTGGAGTTAACCTTTCTGAGAGTAGCCTAAAGAAACCCAAAGGATCCGTCAATTCAGGTATAGTAGTTGGTAAGGCCCAGTGGAGATCGTGGCTTGTACGCCAATCTCGAGTCCTTTCCCGGATGAGCATAGAGGCTTCTCCGATCGGAGATTCTGAGAGGATTGGTTGGGAAACGATGTATTCATTCATTCCATGCATCAAGTTCTCCTTTACTGCCCATTAACGGTGTCCTGTTTTTGTCTTGTTTTCAGATCTATTTGAGACCAATGGGGAAAATGGTGGTTTCTGTGAATTGCCGGAAGTTGTTGAAACTGCGGTGTGTGCACTTTTCGTGCGCAGTTTGTGCAGGATCAGAAAGCGCCTCTCACGCCGGAGGTCGCGAGTTCGAGTCTCGTCGGCCCCGCCACATTTTCCTCTTATCTTGTAAGAACTTACAGTAACCTAAATGAGGACTCGGGGTGACAATAGTGGTAATTTCTCCACCTTGTCCAATGATTAGACTCCCCTCCCAATCGGCGATTCTGAGGTGGTCGGTGGGAAGGAAAGGAGTGGGGAAATGCCTACTCTTTTTTGGCTTTGAATCCTATTTGTTGTCTTGGTGGTAGTTCCTCTGGTTCCATGAGCTTGCGGATCGCGCCGAAGACCACTTGAAGTTGGGCATCGTACTTCTTCTCCAGGGCGTCAAGTTTTCGTGCCAAATCTTTGTGAGTGGCCAAGAGTTCTCGGAGTTTCACAAAAGCGCGCATAACGGCAATATTGACCTGGACAGCGCGTTTGCTGCGGAGAACGCTAGAGGCATGGCGCCTTCCTGTGTGAAGGCTCGCCCGCTTGTGATTCTCGTTAAGGACTTGCTGGTCTGTGCCGATACGGGTAATTTTTATGCCCGTTTTGATGAGTATCCGCAAGTCACCGGGTTACTTTATTAAAAGTATCATTACGGGTATAATTCATACCTATAACAGCACGAATGGGAAAGTCCATGAAACCTCTTGACTTCTTCGCCCAGCATCCGGTGTTTCGCTCTAAGGATTTTGTGGCGGCTCACACGGAATCTGGAGAGCGGAGTCCGCAGACGAGTGCTACGGTTCTCAAACAGCACGTGGCAGCAGGCAACCTGACTCATGTTCGCCGCGGGCTCTATGCGACGGTTCCGCGCGGCGTTTCGCCCGAGAACATGCAGGTCGATCCCTATCTGCTCGCCACCAAGCTCACTGAAGATGCCATCGTGGCTTACCACGCTGCACTCCAGTTTCATGGCAAGGTCTACTCTCTCTGGCGCCGCTTCCACTACCTTACCCGTGCGCGTGTGCGCACACACTTCTTCCGCGACTTCGAGTTCGTTCCAGTACAGGCGCCGGTTGCTGTGCGTTCCCTTGCCGATCTGGGAGGGGGTGTCCAAGAAAAACCCCACGCCGGAGGCAGGGCACGTGTGACGACCCTGGAGCGCACTCTGGTCGATGTTCTCAATGCACCAAATCGGTGTGGCGGCTGGGAAGAGGTCTGGCGCTCACTGGAGATGGTCGAGTTCTTCGATCTTGACGAGGTCATCGATTACGCTACGAAACTAGGCTCGGCCCTGACGGCGGCGCGAGTCGGTTTCTTCTTGGAGCAGCATCGGGAACAGCTCATGGTTGAGGAATGTCACCTTGAAGCACTGCGAGCTCTCGCCCCGTCCCAACCTCGCTATCTCGACGCCAGGCGTGAGTCCGGGAAACTGGTCACCAATTGGAACCTGATCGTACCCGAGCCTATCCTCACCCGATCCTGGGCGGAGGTCAGCTGATGCTCAGCGAAGCTGACCTGCAACGCGAAGCAGCTGCGACCGGGTTCCGGTCCGAAGCGTTGGAGAAGGTTATCCGCCTCATGGAGCTGCTGGAGGGGTTGCGCAGCCATCCTTTTCTCAAGACGCGTATCGCGCTCAAGGGCGGAACTGCTTTCAACCTGTTTGTTTTCGATATTCCCCGGCTGTCGGTCGACATCGACCTGAACTACGTCGGGGCGGCAGACAGAGAGATCATGCTCACCGAACGCCCGAAGCTCGAGCAGGCTGTCCAGGCGGTTTGCGGGCGATTGGGAATCCAGATACGACGCATGCCCAGGGATCATGCGGGAGGCAAGTGGCGCCTCTCATATACCGGCGTGACCGGAGGCGCCAGGAGCCTCGAGCTCGACGTCAACTTCATGCTGCGGACGCCGCTGTGGCCGCCTGCCATCGCCGACTCGAAGCGCGTCGGATCTTTCGGCGTCACGCAGGTGCCGATGCTGGACCTTCACGAACTCGCCGCCGGAAAGCTGGCCGCGCTCTTTGGCCGCACTGCCAGCCGCGACCTGTTTGATGTTCGTGAGCTACTCGGCTCGGTCGCGCTCGATGCCGAGAAGCTCCGTACGGGATTCGTCGTCTATGGAGGGATCAACCGGCACGACTGGCGGACTGTCTCGCTTAACGACCTACAAATCGTTTCCGCAGATGTGGAGAGAGAGCTCGTTCCGCTGCTGCGTGCGCATGTTGCGCCGCGCCGAGAGGAGATCGCCAACTGGACTGAACAGTTACTCACGGGTTGCCGGGACCTGCTCTCAGCTGTTCTGCCTCTAACCGCTAATGAGATCGAGTTTCTTGACTTCCTCAACGAGCGCGGTGAAATCGCCTCTGAACTGCTCACAGACGATAGGGACCTCCAGGCCACGATCCGTTCGCACCCCGGTCTCTTATGGAAGGCCCTCAATGTACGCGAACACCGTAGGCTCAGCACCTCTGACGAGACATAACCACGCAGCACAGGCCGTTGTATCCCTAGCCATAGCTAGAGAGCATGGCGACGCCTTCCTGTGCGAATGTGTAAGGTCGCGAGCATCGTCTTCAACCCTACGAACTTGAAGTCGCAATTTGCGATTTCAAGTTATCCAGCCCTTCTTTGCAAGCACTCACGGTTCCGCTTAACCTGCTTGTCTATTCGTCCGGTTGAAACTTCATAGAGTTGTGCCAGGTCGGCATCCAGCATGACCTTGTGTCCACAGATGAGGAAGATCCGGTGTCCTGTTTTTGTCCTGTTTGCAGATCTAATTGAGACTAATGGGGAAAATGGTGATTTCTGTGAATTGCTGGAAGTTGTTGAAACTGCGGTGTGTGCACTTCTCGTGTGCAGTTTGTGCAGGATCAGAAAGGGCCTGTCACGCCGGAGGTCGCGAGTTCGAGTCTCGTCGGCCCCGCCATTTCAAGTCCTTTCCTTTCAGCTGGGAGCGAGAACAGAATCAGGCATGGCCTGCGGAGTGTTGAATGATTCTCTGATTGTTCGAGTTGGACCTGCCCACTACCAAGAGGTACTCCCACAACCTCTTTATTAAGAAAATGAAGCGGTTCAATCCAGAAAGCACCCACGGCAATTCTTCTTCTCGGCTAGCGGAGCAAGAATCTCCCTTCTTCGTCCCGGGCCAGCAGGTCCTTTTCCCTCAGAATTCCCCACGCTTGCAGAATGACCCTATAATCCACGTCCTCCAGGGCCTGGAGGATGGCGTAAAAAGACATCGGCTCTTCTTTCAAGAGAGTGAGAATCCTCTCGGCGATTTCAGAGGAAAGACTCAAGCTTCACCTTGTCGCGAAAAGGATGGGTAATAATCTCGTAGTGATCGGGTGAGATGCCTTCGGGAGTGGTTGCGTCGATGCCCATCTTGGAGGTGGTGGGAAGCTGTCCCTTGGGCAGCTCCCAGGCTCGCACGCTGGGATCGATGTGCTTGCCCTGGGCACCACTGATAATTATGACATCCTGATCAGCCTGCACTCGAAAGGTCTTGGCCCATTCCACCTGCTCCGGGTCGAAGATGTCCACGTCCTCATCCACCACCACGGCGTGCTTGGTGTCCGGAAGGGAGAGAATGGCCATCAGGGCGTTCTTCCCTCCTCCCGCCCTCTTTCGAATGGAAACGATCACAGACCAACGGCAAGCGCTTCCCTCGGTGACCCGCACCGCCACGGTGTGGACACCGGCCGCTGACAGTACCTCCAGAATCTGAGCCTCCATGGCCACTGCCCCCAGCCAGGCGTTCTCCCAAGGCATCTGAATGACCTGAAAGAGGGGGTCTCTGCGGTGAGTCATGGCCTTGACACTGAAGGTGGGATTCCACCTCACCCCCGTATACATTCCGGCAAAATCCCCGAAAGGACCTTCATCGACCGTCCATCCCACCGGGGCGATCTCGCCTTCCAGAACGATTTCGCAGTCGGCCAGTACCGGCAGGCCGCTGGTTTTGGCCGGGACCATCCGAACCGGCTCGCCATGAAGTCCTGCCGCAATATTCATCTCGCACACTCCGGGCGGTGCCTTGAAGGCAGCACAGAGCATTTCAAAGGGATGAACGCCAATACAAACGGCAATGGGCAGCGGTTCCTGACGTTTGAAGGACGCCTCGTAACATCTTCTCAGATCGGAGTTGGTGACCAGGTCCACCGATGTCTCATTGCGGCTGCGGTACATCAGCCGATAGACTCCAGCATTGACAACACCTTCATCATCGCGGGCAAGCAGGACCCCCGCTGAGATAAAGGCCCCTCCATCACGCTCTCCCAGAAAGGGTATCGGCAATTCCGTCAGATCCACTTCATCGCCCAACTTTACGACTTCCTGGCAGGGTGCTTCTTGAACCGTGACCGGGTCCATCATCTTCTGAACACCTCGGGGAAACCGAACGCCCAGTTCACTCTCCGGCCAGTTCAAAGACCGGGCCAGTCGATCGCGTTTCCAATACAGTCCGCTCACCACCGGAATGTCGAAACCAATGGGAGCGTGAAACCAGACCGGCTTGTCGGCCTGTACGATCAGCGGGGATATATAGCGCACATCTATGGGCTTGCGGATGTGCAACAACTCATTGTCTTTATCCAGTCGCTCCAGTACGGAGCGAAAACATTCAGGCATAAACTCACCTCTTCGGTAGAATTTTTATCACTGGCGTGTATGACCTGTCCCCGCCAACGGGCAGTCCGCTACCGCAGGGACCTTCGCCGTCTCTACGCTAAGCCGTTTTGGAGGAAAAGTTATGCGCCGATCTAGGATATAGGAGTTTGATTTTTGAGGCTAGTGGATATCGGCTCGAAAAGGCGGGGACGACAGAGTGAAAGGAGGTGTCCCACTCAATCGGTTTTGCTTTTGCTGAAAACGAAGATGTAGAGAATCTCCAGCAGGCCCAAGGTTTGAAGCACCAGCAGTGCAATGAACCACCCCTTTTGCAGAAGGCGAGCAGACTTCCACAGAGCCACACCTTTCCACGGGAGAGTCCAAAATACTATCAGAATGATAGCCCACGGATGGTCGGCCAAGAACACATCCATGCTCCTCATATTACTCTCCTTTGTGGACAACAAGAAGGTAGGAGTTCTCGGCCTGGCGATTTGTGCTTGCCTTCGGGCAGCCACAGGTCTACGATGGTGTGAAATCCTCACCATCGAATAGGAGGCCGCTTTGAAGTGTCCTGATTGTGGTTTGGAAAACTCCTCTTCAGCCTTGCGATGCGAGTGTGGGTATGTGTTGCCCGCTCCTGAGGTGCCAAACTCCACTCAAGAAAAGCACTCCCTTTTGGTTTGGATGATTGCGTGGCTTGTGTGCGGGTTGGGGATCATCTTAGCCCTTTTTCTTCTCGTCGTCGGTCTGTTTCTGTCACGAAGCTTTCTTGGTAGCAGTTTTATTGGTTTTCTGGGAAGCCTTTTAGCACTCCCTTTTGCTGTGGCTATTGTTGCTACCCTCTATAGGTTCTTCCGTAACTCATGCTGGAAATGCAGAAGCTTTGCGACAATGACCTTAAAGAGGAATCATCAGGGAGGAGAGATCTCACAATGCGAGTACTGTGGGTACACGCCAGAACAGCCATTTGGTCCAGTCGATTCCTCCTGAATCGGCGCCCTGCTGAAATTAACTTGCCCCTTGTCTAAAGTTTCAGGATCGCTCGACGCTGGCTGATAACCTCCCAGTACTGCTGTTTGAATTCCTCGGTTAGAAAGCTCTTTTCAATCAATGATTCCCAGGAATCGATAGATGATTTGAACTCCTGATCAACCTGGTTGATGGCACGCTCGGTTAGCTTCAGCCGGTCAATTGCGTAGTAATCAAAGAAAAGATCTCGATTGAGTTTGCTCTTCTTGCCGTTTAGAGGCAGAGCCAGCTCCTCTGTCACTCCCTTCATGGCGATTGTCGTGTTCAAGAGGTCATACGCCGGACTCAGTCCTACCTTGTGGTTTATTCGGATCAGGGAGAAATTCTTAACATGGGCATCTTCATTGCCAACCAAATAGTTAAATAGAGTCAGCCTAAAGAGTTTTAGTTTTTCCAATTCCGGGAAGGTACAGTACTGTTCCAAAATTGGAACTAATCGTTCCATAGAATAGTTGTATTTGGTCTCGCGAGACAGACCGGCTAACTGCGCAAAGTCTTCAAGTGCTCGCTTGCGATAGCCTCGACGATCAAAACGTTTGATGAAGTAGGTTAAGGTGCTGTCCTTCGAATAAATCATTCCATGGAAAGGGGTCTCGATGCCGACTGCAGAGGCTAGATGCATAGTAATAGCTTCGTTTTCAGGAAGGCATCGATAGCGCTGATTTTGAGGCTTCAATATGAAACGGCCTCCGCTGTCCACCACTTCAAAGACCTTGCCTTTGATGTTCAGCTTTGCACTGAGCTTGGGTTGGACGCCCTGAATCGACATCTTGGTAGCCCTTCTTTCCGCTTCATGAATCTGTTCTTCGACGGAGTATGGAAAATCGAGCAATTCATCCAACCGTGGAGACAGCTTGCGGAGCGCTTTCTGAGAATAGCGACCTTTGCCAATGGATTCATAGGTTATCGGACAGCGACTCATTGTGCTTCCTCTACTGTAATGGCTCCAATCAAATCGGCTCCTACCGCCAACAATTGAGTGAAGTGGTCGTCGCGGTCTATTTTTCCTCTTCTTAAGAGTGCTTCCAATAGAACACCTTCGGGGAGTAGTCCATCGAAGACTGGTGGGAAGCGATCATATTCGAAAGTTCTTTCTGAAATGGGCATGCCTAGTGAAATGGGTTCGCCGCCATAATCACCGTCATACTCAAATCGGTACTTTCTCCCAGGTGTTTCCTCAATCAGCGTTCCAGCTTTACGATCGTGCATGAAAACGTTAGCTATCCTCATCGTTCATCTCCCGATAAAGACCCATCAAAGGACTTTCCAGCTTGATTTGAATGTTTAAGGCTTCTAGGATTTTCAGTAGAGTGCTGACTCGAATGGTTTCTTTTCCCTTCTCCAGATCGAAGACCACGGTCTTACCAACTCCCGCTAAATTTGCGAGTTCTAGCTGGGTTAGACCGCTCTCCTTTCGATGGAATCGGACGGCTCTTGCCATTTCGGAGAAATAGGACATGCCTAAGGATATCATATTTACTGCTATGGCAGTAATATTTCCTTGAATGCTTCAGTTTTGGATGCTGATTAGGGAAACTTAACGTATATTTACCGTTGTCGCAGTAATATTTGTCCGTTTGGGGCTGCAGAGAAGCGGTAGCAGCATGAATCCTACGCAATTTACTGTCTGGGCAGTAAATATTAGCTATTATTACTGGTCATTGAGATGCGGCCACCTCCACGGCGGCCACCACCTTTTGGTATGTTTCCGTGCTAGATAAAGTCCAGGGCACAGAGGTGGTCGAAGAAGGCCTGGCGGTTGTGTGGAGATTCGGTGGGAAAGCTCTGCATCAGATGGTTGTAAGCCTGGATGAGCTTGCTGCTGGAGGAACGCACCAGGGAATGGAGATTTCCGTCCTTATAGAGGGTGTAGGGAAACGGTTGACTCTCGGCCGTGGCCTTATCCCATTCACGAAAGTAGGAGCGCTGCTCCTGGAGCGCAGTTGCGATGAGATTCACTGCCGGAACAATCCTCTCAGGTGGGTTGAGTTTTTCCAGTTCTCGAAGGAGCCCCTCTGAGGTTCTCTGGTAGTCAGCAACAGGTTTCCCTTGCCTCCCTCCAGAGGTCAACCAGCTCAGTGTCTCAACGCGTGCCACAACGGCCCGATCGACGATGCCGAACAGCCTGTCGAGAGATCCCGCATCCTTTGACGAGATGGAGGCGGGCAAAACCTGGTAGGTGGTTTGCCGATGCGGGATTGAGCGATAGGCGTCGTTGATGCTCATCCCGTCGGCCTCCTTGAGCAGTTTCGGAACCAGGGGCAACAGCTCGCGCCAAAGGTTGTGGCGGGGGCGATGGCCCGTGCTGTCTGACCTTAAAACGAACTGTTTGTCAATCAACTGAAAGCCGGGAATCATGTCATAACTGGCCTGGCCCAACAATTCTTCCTTTCCAGCCAGAACAAGGTGGTTCTTGGGACGATCCATTTGAAAGTGGCGAGCCCAATCTTTTGCGTCCTCTGGAGTCGGGGCGCCCATGGACATGCTGTAGAGCAACATCTGAATGAAGACGATTCGGTCATCTTCCAGAGACAGGCCGCCGGTTGAGCCTGGGAAATAATCCTTGATCGACCCAAGCCCTCCTTGTGGGACGATGTTCCCGTATGCTCCTTTTTCATGCGCTCCGCTGAAGGCCTGGCAGGCCGGACAGGTCATGCCGACATACTCGACCACGATCACCTTGCCTTTGAAATCCGACATTCTCACCGACTGGCCGGCGTGATCGATCAGCTCGAGATCCGGATAGGGTTGATTTAACTGTGGAGGCCAATCGACTTCAGCGCGGGGTGGACCCGCCACTGACGACTCACTCACCTCAGCGCGGAAGTAGACTGTGAGCATCGCGGCAGCAGCGATAGCCACGAGCAAGAGCAAGCCCCATTGTTTATTGAACATTCGATCTGTCCTCCTTTTTTTCTAAACTCTCTAACTGGTTTCTGATCTCCCCGGCCTTTGGGCTGTCAGGGAACCTTGCCAGGAAATCCTGGAATTCCAGGCGGGCGTGGTTCTCAAGTCCCGCTCCCAGAAAACTTTGGGCCAGCCAATAGCGTCCCAACTCATCATCGGCGTCGTCCTCGAGAATTTTCATGGTATAAGTCAAGGCCTTCTCGTATTGGCCAGCATAGTAATAGCTCAGTCCATACATGAGGTTGACACTCTTGGCGGGATCTTCTTCGAGCGGGAGTTCGGGAACTTCCGGAATCTCGGTCTCAAACTGTTCTGCGAGCTGCTGGGCAAGGTCCTGGGCGGCACTCGTTAATTGATCCGAGGGGACCCAGCTCTCAAGGGACCCGACCAAACGCGTTGTGTCAGTTTCATAGAGCAGGGCATTGATCCCCAACACATTCGCCGAGAGGGAAATGCTTCCCCTCAGAATGTACTGTGCCTGGGCTAGCTGACCTGCCTTCTGAAAAGTATCCTTCTCCGAAAAACCCTGCCAGCTGAGACTTCTCTCAGCAAAGATCTCTTCCAGGAGAATTCGGTCGATGATCCTCAGTTGATCGTCATGGGGGGTCAAAAAGGCCGTCAACAGATCGGGAAGGCCTTCTTCCAGGGCATCGTACTCCTGTGTGCCTGTGGCGTTCTCAAAGGGCACGATCAGGATGACCGGTACGTCCTGTGCCAGAACCTGGACTTGACTGAGGGTCCAGGTCAGAGAAAGTATGCTGATTGAAAAGAGAGCGGTCTTCTTCACTGGACTAGGTCCTCCCTGACCAATTGGTAGAGGCCGTCGTACCAGGTGCCGACCCAGATCACTCCAGAGGGTTCCACCAGCAATGAACTGGGACTGGCTAGAATCTGATGGGGCGGATTAAAGACTCGGCCCGTGTTGCCGTCAAAATATCCCAGGCCTCTGGAGCGCACCTCATCATGAGGGAGATACCAGATGCCCCGCTCGGGGTCAGCTGCCAGCTTCCCCACTGACCAATACTGAACGTCGGAGTTCTCGGGGGTAAATTGCTCCCAGTTCCCCAGCTGGTACCGCACTAATCCCCCACCCCGCAAGCCCACCCACAAGGCCCCCTGCTGATCCAGAGTCAAGTCAATAAGCTGATTGGAAACCAATGAATTGGATGGGTTGTATTGCCTCAGTTCATTCCCTGCAAACAGGAAGAGTCCATTATTCTGGGTTCCCACCCACAGCTCATCTCTCTCCTTGTCGTAGGTCAAGGCAGTGATATGAGCCTTGACGGGCAAGGATCGTTCCAGGAACGTCTCCTGGCCATCAAACCCCACAACTTTCCCCTCATCAGAGCTGACCAGAATTTGTGAAGTTTCCCCTCCACAGGTCATATCGGTGATGGAGCCAGTGAGGTTGGGGACCCAAACGGTCTGAGATCTGAGTCTGCTGTTTGTGCCCAGGTTCGGCCTCTGCACAAGACCGAGTTGGGGTTTATCGAGATATTGAGATGAAAACCAAACCCTCTGATTGGAGCAGCTGACGATGTGGGTTATGAAGTGATAGAAAAATCCCTGAGACACATCTGTGGCCACAAACTGGTTTCCCTGTTTGTACATGATGCCGCTCTCGATACCCCACCAGAGACGGCCGTTGGCTTCCAATCCCAGGGAGGTGACATCGGACACGATGCGACGCATCTGAGCAAAAATCCGCGTCCAGGTGTGGCCATCCAAATCCGCCTCGGTTTCTCTGTAGATCGGCCAGCCTCGAGTATCTTTTTTGATCTCCTCTCCACTGATATTAAACTTCTCATACTGCCGGAGAGTGATGTATTCGTCCTCTTTAAAGGCCACGATATAGTGGTTGTCTGATGTGCGGGTGACAGAATAGGGCTCCATTCCCACGCGGGTGACCAGATCCAACACGGGCTCTCCCGAATCCGCATGAAAACGCGCAAACTGCAAGCCATATTGATTGTCCGAAACCAGGACGAGAAGATGACCCGCCTCAAGTGGAAATAAGCGCAGGCGATGAACTCTGGGGCCGGGCGTCAGGCCTTGATTCCAGAACTGAATATCGAAGTAGCGCTGATCCCATCGGATGCCGTCCCTTGAACTCCACAGGTGCAAACGACCCCGCTCACCCAGGAATCCCAAACGATAAACCGCCGAGCTATCCTGGATCAAAGCGGCTCCATAAGTCACTTGGCCGGTTTCAATTTTGGACAAGAGCGTCCATTCCCTGGCATCAGAGGACCTGATGAGGACCATGCTCTGATCATCATGGGAGTAATAGGCGATGATCCAACGACCTCTGTTGTCTTGAAAGATGTCAAATTCGAGGAGGACGTTCGCCAGATTGCTCATGCGGCTTTCCATGCCCGGGTCTGAAAATCGTTCCAACGGAACCCGTCGGGGGCTCACCCACTCATTGTCTTCATTGAGATGGCTCAACATCAGCTCCCAGCCTTTCCCGCGGCGGGTTGAAATCCAAGCCAGCCATATCCTTCCATCTTCGGAGCGGATCAGGCGTGGATTGAAATCTTCGCTGGATGAGTGGATGCCCAGCCCCTCCAGAGGAGGCCATTGTTTTCCGTCTGCGCTATGGGCAAAAAACAGATCCGTTTGCTGGCCATCCAGTTCCCCCTGAGAGACGACCAGGTAATAGCCGCTCGCGGGGTCATGGAGCAGATCCATTTCCTTCTTGGGCTGATACCAGATCTGTTGTTGCAATCGCGTAGCCCCAGCCAAAGTGTTTACCTGGAGGGGAATCCGAGCCAGTGGCTGTCCCTCCCAGAACGTCTCTGATGGTGTGGGTTGGAGCGCTTCCGTTTGAATTTGACTGGGATCCTCTGCACTCAGCTGCACATGAAAGCTCCAATCAGAGATTTTGGAGTGATTCTCGAGAAGCTGGATGGTGAAAATATTGAGCCGCTCTCCGGAGAATGAAACAGACTTTCTCAAGGTCGTCTTTTTGTCCGTCTGTCCGAAGATGACGCCGTACCAGTGTCTGTCAAAATCTCGCGGCAAAGGAAAGGGTAGGATTCGCATCCCGAAATCATAACCGGGAGACAATTCCTTCATCTGCCCGGTGATACTGAAGTCAATTCCCGTGGCCGCGTATCCTTCAGGAACCAGAACAACATAAAGTCTTTCATTCCAATTTTCATATCTGGATTCGTGCGAAAAAAGAGACTCCGTGTACCCATAGCGAGCTTCATGATGACTCGGATCTGTCGCACTAATCAGTATGCTCCCTCGCGGAACGGCTGGGAGTTCTTCCTGATCCATCTCTCCAATCATTTTTCGATAGAGGGCAACCATCTTCACGATGGATTCCTTGTACAGCTCCAGGGTCTCCCTCCAGGTAAAAAACCGCGAGGTTCTGGTTTGTGAGCTCAGGGCAGAGAGGGGCGTCAGGGAATTCTCGTTGCGAAAATCATCAACCTTTTGGAACTGCTTATAGGCTTCAAAGTACTCACCGCGGTTTTGCAGTAAGTCACCCAATTCAAATGAGGCCTGCAGGCTGTGGGGACTGATGGGACGGATATCCGTCAACTTTCTAAAAGCTTGAATGGCCTTGGCCTCCTCGCCTAACTTGAGCTGCAAAATTTTGGCAGCAAAGAGAAGTCCATCTCGGCCTTCAATGCTTTGAGGAAAGGTTGCATAGAGCTTTTCGTATGTCAGGATCGAATGCCGATAAAATTCCTGAGCTTCCAGCATCTTCCCAACCCACAGACTGGCCTCCAGAAACTGACTGTCCTGGTTAGCAGCCCTCAGGAATTCACCAAAGGCCTCGGAGTATTGCCCCTGATCATAAAGATCAATCCCTCGATAGAAGTGCTCTGTAGCAGTCATGGAATCGGTGACCTTGAACCGAATCTTTTCCTTTTCGATGGGGGAAAGGTCAAGATTGCGATTACCCAGGAATTGAAACACCAGTGCCTGGATGAGTGTTCGCAGTTGATCGTAGTCACCGGTGACTTCTTCGGTTTGGAGGACATCCTGTGTCTCCAAATCTAAAAGGAAGATCGAAATGGTGATTCGGTTACCTGACA
Source organism: Acidobacteriota bacterium (assembly GCA_963663035.1). Classification (GTDB taxonomy): domain Bacteria; phylum Acidobacteriota; class UBA6911; order RPQK01; family JADFOI01; genus JADFOI01. The sequence goes on along the minus strand of OY760074.1, from coordinate 2,692,195 downwards.
TCAGGTAATTCCCATAGATGACCGTCTCGACCTTTGCCACTCGTCCTACCCGCAGGGCCTTTTCCTGATTGAACACGGCGGAATCCCCGAGTTCGATTTCATTGGAAAAGGTCTGCATCTTTTCTCGTTCCAGAACAACCAACGACTGAACTTCGGAGAGGTTTTTGATCAAGAGATCTGCGATGGCCTTGTTCAACCAGGTTTGATCTTCACGGCGGGCAATGAGAGGCCCGACGGTGAGAGTGGTGGTGGAGGCCTCCTGGTTCAATGCACCATCGAACTCATCGGCTCGCTGAAAGTTAATCACCGCGATTTGCTCTAAACTGGCCCCCTGGACCTGCCTCTGGGGCATTCCGATGAGCAGAGCGCTCAACAGGATCACCCCGGCAATGGATACATTTCGTTTCAGTTTAGGCAATGGCAGGACTTTCCTATTGTGAAAGCGAACTTTCAGACTCTTCCATGGCTTGCAGAATCTTGGGCACGATGCGAATGGCGATCTTGTGGGCTGCTGTCTGAAGTGCGGCCTTACCGGCTATCTGTTCGGATATGTCCACTGCCACTTCGGTTTGGCGGTCGACGGCAATGATCTTACCGGTTGAACGCTCCAGAACCTTCACCTCCACTCGTCCCTTGCAGGAGACCAGGTCCCCGTTCCGCATACCGAATTCACTGAAGGCCTCTCCGGTAATCTCAAGATCTGGTGCTGAGGTGGTGGTGGCGGGATCAACAAGATCAAAGCCCAAACTCGACAAGGCGAAATTGATTTCTGTCTCTGCTGCCGGGTCCAGAACCCTCTGACCTACATGCTGCTCATCAATACTCACACTGATCACCGGAAGCCCTTCCTTTCCTTCCATCAGAAACTTCAGGTCTTCCAGGGAATCGTGCGTTTCTATCTTCTGGGCGAGTAAAATCTCACCTTTGGCCAGGACAGTTTGGGCGATTTGTTGGGCCAATTCCTTGCTGGCATCCGCATAGGGAGAGCGTAAGGAGACGTCTACGGTTTCACCAAAAACCTGGCCGGTTTCTGAACCGATAATTTTGGCGACCAGATAGAGCTCGTTTTGAATCGCAAAAACACGGCCGGTAACCAAGATCTTGGCACCGGTCAGTTGTCCGATCCTGGCTGCTGAATTCGCTGTTACCGTACCAGACATTCCCAGGGCGAGTTCTCCCAGCACTTTATCCAATTCGGCCCTCTCCACCAGAGATAGCCCTTCTTCCGAAGAGAGGTAGGCATTGACCAGCAATGTGACATCCTGAGCCACATCCTTCAGGTCCTCCACGCTCGATTGGAAGTCCAGGACTGCCACCGTGTAAGGCTGCTGATCTGCTTCCTGCTCCTGGGCCCATGCCAGAGATAGCCCTTCTTCCGAAGAGAGGTAGGCATTGACCAGCAATGTGACATCCTGAGCCACATCCTTCAGGTCCTCCACGCTCGATTGGAAGTCCAGGACTGCCACCGTGTAAGGCTGCTGATCTGCTTCCTGCTCCTGGGCCCACTGTGGGGACCAAGAGAACTAGGGCGAATGCCAGACAGATACTGAGACTCAAGTCACTTTTTACTCTGCTTCTCATAAAAAACCTCCTGTTGACTAAAAGGCTTGATGGGCCAATTGAATGATTTCCAGAAATTGCTTTTGGGCCCTGGGATCCTCCGATAGCTGTTGGATGATCTGAAGATCGACCTGAATCAACTGGCCCTGACCGAACGGTCTCACCACGACCTTGGCTAGATTTTCCACTTGCTCGTTAAAAACAATGATGGAATGGTGGGGCGCCAGAGGACGTCGTGGCAACGAAACTTTGTGTGTGTGTTTGACAATCATGGTGACAATTGGAACTCCCTCACGCTTCTCCATCTGGGCTTTGGAATCGACAAAGACAACATCCTGAGCTGCCAAGAAACCTTCCAAGATTCCCTCGCTATCATCCAGCCGCAACTGAACTCTCCGGGACCAAGTCTTTAGAGGGGCTAACAAGTCTTTGGGGTAGACTCGAATATGAACAACACCGGCCTCGGACCACAGATCCTGCGACGCTGTTTGGGCTTGAAAGCTCAATTGAAAGTCAGACTCTCTTTGAACTGTTGGTAATTCTAATTTGACCTCACGGTCTGCCCTGGGACGATCTTCCTGGTCGAGTGACGGGGATATCTCAGGGACAACGTTGTATTCTGCTGCCAGGGAAAAAGTGACCTGCGTCAGAGTCGCTTTCAAATGGATCTGTTCTCGTGAACTTGTCTGAACAGCAATAGGTAATGTAATTTCCTGACCGCCGAAAGAATGAACGACGGGCTCTGCTTCTTGTGGCTGATCAAGTGAGTCACTGAGAGTAACCGCGACATTTGTTTCCTGGGCAAGCCCACTCGATAGACAGGCCAGAGAAACGAAAATAGAGGTGATTAACGAAACAAAAGGTCTTTTCATTCATTCATCTAGGCTGCGAGGCTTGGGCTCCTCTACTGGGATTGTTTTTAGCAGACAGAGCTCTCTGCAATTGCGCTTGTGCAAACCTATCATCGGGTCCATATTGAAGTGCGTGCTGAAACTCTTCGATTGCGGACTCATAGTCCCCCAGCTTATTGCTGACCCAACCTAGACCAGCCCAGCCATGGACATACTCAGGATCAATCTTCAAGCATTCCTTATAGGCATTCCTGGCTTCCGAGTATCGTCCGAGATCGACATAGGAATTGCCTAGGTATAGCCAAGCAATTTTATAGGTGGGCAGCAGCTCGACGGCGATTTCAAACTGCTCGGCGGCTTGTCCGTAGGCCTCGACTCCCAAGTACGCCGATCCCAGAGCGTAGTGTGCTGCCGGGTAACTACTGATTTCTATTGCTTGACGCCCATACTCGATCGCCTTTTCCCATTCCCCTAAGTCCTGATACACGGCACCGATATTTTGAAAAGGGAAGGGGTCATGTGGATTCGCCTCGGTTGCTTTCTGGTAATGGACAATGCTCTTTTCGAGTTTCTCCAGATCGGAATAGACGATGCCCAAATTGTTGTGAATTCGATATGTTAAATCAGGATCAGCATCTGGAAAGATCTTGGCTGCTTCTTCCAGGACAGCTATGGCCTCCATTGTTTTGTCCAAATTCATGTAGTTATATCCAAGTGAGAGTCTGGCGTAGGGAAGGTTCTCTCCTGTCTCTAGTAACGGTGTAAGGATTTCGTTGGACTGTTCATACTGTTCCGACATAGACAGCCAATAGGCGAATCCGTAAGAAAGATAAGGGCTGCAACCTAGCTCTCTGGTGGAAATAAAACACCGGTCGTAGGACTTGGATGCTTCCTCGAAGAGTCGGCCTACAAGGACCATGTCGAGTGGTGACCGTATGACTTTCTGCACTCGTCCCCGAACGTAATGAACGGCCTCGATCCCAGATTGTTGATTGACATCGTTGATCAGTGTGTGGAGCTCCTCAGAATCAACCGACGATGTGAGAATTTGGGCGAGGCTGCAAGCATTTGTGGTGATCAGAACAAACAGGACACCAATTCGAATCCCTTTCATGGTTTGCCTCCAATTGTTGAAACCGGGCGTTTCACCTAAGGACCATATCTGCCGGCAGATCTCGGATGTGATTCTCAGTGTTTTGAAGAAGTGTGAATCATGGAATCCATTAAGTCTGCTCATGAACGCCATTCCTTCAAAAAGCAATTCATGTGCCATCCCGCTGAGAGGATCTAGCAGAATTAGCTTAACTCACTGATCCTAAACAAGTTGCTGTCTGTTTTTGGCCACCATCTTGAAATGGGAGCTTTGAGATTACCGCAAACCATGTCAACACAAGTTTACAAATGACCGCCTGGTGCAGCTTTGAGTCTTCTCAAGGGGAGCGATGTGTTGGTTCGATGGTGTTTGGGTTTGGGTACAACTAGAGAAGATTGAGTGCAGGCATGGCGTACGATGAAGGGTTAGCCCAGCGTGTTCGTGAGGGCTTTAGCGACCAGCCAGATTTAGTCGAAAAGAAGATGTTCGGCGGTGTCGGGTTCATGGTTTATGGAAACATGGCCTGCGGAGTGTTAAATGATTCTCTGATTGTTCGGGTCGGACCTGCCCACTACCAAGAGGCACTCTCACAACCTTACGCGAAAGAGTTCGATATAACGGGTCGAGCCATGACGGGCTGGGTCATGGTTGATCCCAAAGGGCATGAGACTGACTCCAGTTTGGATTTCTGGCTCACCCTGGCCATGACCCTGGCCTTGTCACTGCCGCCGAAATAGCGGCACCGTCTCCACTTCCCTGAGGAGCATTAGAAAGTTGTGATTGTGCACTGTCGGTAGTACTATTCCCTCACATCACAGACCTGAAACGGGTAAGCGTCAAAGGGTCTTATCAAGGGAGGGGAATCATGAGTCGCCAATACTACTCAATCACACTTTTTTTGGCCGCCTTTGCATTGGGGCTGGCAGGTTGCGGTGGCCTGATCGGAGACCAGGCCTTCTCGGAAGAGGAGCTGGCTTGCCTGGCGCTCACCGAGATACGCAATCTCACCATTACATCGGCTGAATTGGTCCCGGCCGCCGACTCGACGCCGGCCTACTGTTACGTCAAGGGAGCCATTTCTTCGGCCATTCTTTATCACGTCCAGTTGCCCCTGCCCGAGAGCTGGAACGGCCGGTTTCTCAAGTGGGGAGATGGCGGCAAGGGCGGGTCCTTGAGTCTTGCCGATCACCGCGTGGCCGAAGGATATGCGGTGGCCAACAGTAATAACGGTCACGACAGCGGAGCGGAACCCAGAGCCTCCTTTGGCTTTAACAACCGGCAGGCAGAAATCGATTTTGGCTACCGGGCGGTGCATCTCACCGCCAACGCGGCCAAGACCGTGATCGAAGCCTATTACGACCAGGAGCCGGAATACTCCTACTTTGAGGGCTGCTCGACGGGTGGTCTGCAGGGGTTGATGGAAGCCCAGCGTTACCCCTATGATTTTGACGGGATCGTTGCCGGTGCTCCGGTGAAGAACTACCAGGCCTTGAATGCAAGCCATGTGTGGATGCTGCAAAGGGTGTTTCAAAATGACTTTGCGGGCGCCCTGGCCTTTGACACCGACGGGGATGGTAGCTTTGACAGCCTTACCAAGCTGGAGATTCTGGAGGAGGCAGTCCTGGACAAATGCGACGCCAATGACGGGATCACCGACGGCGTGATCGATGATCCGCTCAGCTGCGATTTTGATCCCGAGGTGGATTTAGCCGAGATGATGTGCGCTGGAAATGTGGACGCCGATGCCTGCTTTACCACAGCGCAGATACAGACCATCAAGGATATCTATTCGGGTGCATACGATAGTAGGGGTGTTTCCATTCTCAAGGGCAAAGCCAAGGGTTCGGAATTCGGGTGGGCCAATCAACTCATTCCTCATTCGGGTCGGACCCCGTCCGAGTTGGGCGTCTCCGGTGATCACCTCAACTATCTGTTCTACGAGACCGACCCGGGTGTGACCGTGCCGGACCTCATGGATCTCTCCCAGACCCCGGATAAAACACGGATGCCGCCCGAGTGGGCCTGGTGGGAATTCAACATCGACGACTTCACGGCAGGTAAGGCCGACCTGATGAGGTCGATCACCGATGCCACTGACCCCGACCTGGAGCGATTTCTGCTCAAAAACGACGGCAAGTTGATCCTTTACCACGGCTGGAGTGATCCCGGGAGCCACACCGAGCCCACGGTTGATTACTATAAGGACGTGGTCACCACCACCTTCGCGGGCGATATGGAAGCTGCCAGGAACCACGCCCGGCTCTTTATGGCGCCGGGGATGGCCCACTGCCGAGGCGGGCCGGGGCCCAATACCTGGGACAAGCTCTCCCCACTGGTGGACTGGGTGGAAAACGGCAATGCCTCGGACTTCGTGGTCGCGACCCACAGCACCGATGGGGTGATTGACAACGAGCGACCGCTTTGCGCCTACCCCGAGCTGGCCGTTTACAGCGGCCCTTCCGGAGGAGAAAACGATCCCGCCAACTGGGTGGCGGCTAATTTTACTTGTCAGTGAGTCTCTCAGTACCAAGAATTTGCTAGGAGGTTAAGTTCAATGATAAACCATCGATTCTTCAATCCTTTTTTCATCGGGTGGCCAGTTCCGGCCCTGCTTCTACTCTTTCACTTTTCCAGCGCTTTGGCTCAGCAGCTGCCCCCCGAGGTGGCCCAACAGGGCTATGCCGACACTCTCTTTATCAATGGGAAGGTTGTGAGCATGGACGATGCTTCCACCTCCACCAGCGTCGGCACTATCTACCAGGCCGTGGCAGTCAAAGGCGACAAGATCATGAAGTTGGGGACCAATGCCCAGGTCAGAGCCATGGCGGGACCCGACACCGAGGTCCTTGACCTGCAGGGACGGACCCTGCTTCCCGGCATTGTCGAACCCCACAGCCACATTTACGGAGGTGCCATCCAGTACATGGAGCGGCTCGGCTTCAAGTACCCTCCCGACGGAATGATCGTCACGGCCAAAGCTGACCGGGACCTGGAGAAAACTCAGGCCATCATGCGCGAAGCCCTCCAGGACGCGGTCAAGAAGGTGGATCCGGGTGAGTGGGTGGTGCTGCGGATCGAGGGTCATGATGAAGCGCCTCTGGAGGCCAGGTTCTGGGGGTTTACCCGACGTCTGACCAATCGCGACACCATTGATCTGTGGACGCCGGATAACCCCGTGTTGGTCAGTCCCGGGCCCAGAGGCTGGGTGAATTCCCGTGCTCTGGAAGTCTTGAATGACTTTCTGCCCGGATACTCTGCTTCCATTCACGAGACCATGCACGGAGATGATATTGGCGAGGACATTGCCGGCATCGGCTGGGTGGGCAGCCAGGAGATGGCTGTCATCACCTGGGAGCTTTTTCTGGAGAAGCTCTCCCCGGGCGTTCTGGCCCAGGCGCTCAAGCTCACCTCAGAGGAATTCGCCTCCAAGGGGGTGACCACCTTTTCCAGCCGCATTCCTTTTCCCAAGGTCATGAGCGGATACGCCACGCTGGCCGGTCTGGGCCAGATGCCCATTCGTTTTGCGGCTCACTACGAGGTCCATCGTATGCCCACAGACCCGCAGCAAACCCGTCAGATCTATCGCAGGACAGGAGTGCTGCAGGGTATAGGAGATGACTACCTCTGGATTGACGGCGTGGCCTCGGAGCGCTGGGATTCCATTTACCCGGAATCCTGCACCGGGCCCGATACCGTGGCTCCAGCCAATATCAAGGCTCGGGAGGTCTGTCCCAAGCCGGGCGATTTGCCCTGGGATGTGCTGGAGAACGCCATGAAGGCGGGTTGGCGCCTCTCAGGAGTGCATATGTGTGGCAGCGAAAGCGCAAGAGCCTTCTTCCGCATGATCGATAGCGCCCGCGCGGTCAACGGATGGACCATGGAAGAGGTGCGACAGCTGGCCATGACGGGCGAGCATTGCGACGTGGTTGGAAAGCAGCCCGATATTATCCAGGGTCTCATAGACTACGGCATTATCTTGAGCTGTGGTCCTGATCTCCTGAGGGAAGCTCCGGACTGGATAAGAGACTACGGACCGCAAATGAACGATTTTATTCTGCCCTTTAAGACCTGGATCGACTCGGGTGTCAAGCTGGTGGGGCAGCATTATGGACGGGCCTCCTCTGTGCCGGGTACGCTGTCCTTCACGCCTCCCTTTTTCATGCTCTGGCAGGCTGTGACTCGCGAGTACGACGGCACCATCTGGCAACCGGATGAACGGATTGATCGGGTGCACGCTTTAAAGATGTACACCATCTGGCCCACCGAATATGTAAAAAATGACAATATCGGTTCCCTGGAAGTGGGCAAATTCGCAGATTTCCTGGTCATCGACCGCGACTACCTGAGCATCCCAGTGGACGACATCCTAAAGGTGCATCCTTTGATGACCATGGTGGGCGGCAAGCTCATTGTGCTTCAGGAGTCCCTGGCCAGGGATTTCGGACGCCAGGCCGTGGGACCACACTATGATTTCAGCGATGACGACGTGGTGCACATTGGCTCACCTCTCGTTGAGATCGCCGCCAAGTATGCGGGGAACTAAAAAACAGAGCGTGGGAGGGGCCTCAGGCCACGAATAAGTTTGTCTTTGCACCAATCGCTTAAGGGGGAGAAACAGTGAGGATTTTACCTCAAGCGCCCTGGCTTGGCCTGGCCATGCTTGTGGGCCTTTCTTGTGCCGTCTCTCAGGCCCAAACCAGTGCCGGGGAATGGCCCATGTTCAACCGCGACCTTGCCGGTACCCGCTATTCGCCCCTGGACCAGATCAAACCCTCCAACGTGGCTGACCTGGAGCTGGTCTGGACCTACAGGCTGGGTGAAAATGCCACGACCGGCGCCTTGTCCGGTGGTTCCGAATCCACACCACTGGTGATCGATGGCGTGATGTACATAACGGCCGCCGATCGTGTGGTGGCCCTGGAACCCGAGACCGGGCAGGAGATCTGGCGTTACCAATTGGATGGTGATGACCCACCTTCCCGACGCGGCTTGGCCTACTGGCCGGGCGATGGCGAGCGTCCAGCTCGAATCTTTTTTACCGCCAATGAGAAGTTGATCGGTTTGGGGGCCCGGACTGGAGAGCTTGCCGTTGGATTCAGCGATGGAGGTAAAAAGACCATGGCTGCCTCCTACCAGGGGGCGCCTTTTTTGTATGGAAACCTCCTGGTGGTGGGTTCCAACAGTGCCCCGGGTGGCGTGCGCGCCTTCGATGCCGTCACCGGAGCAGAGGTGTGGGAGTTTCTCGCGCTGCCTCAAGCGGGCCAACCCGGCGACGAAACCTGGCTGGACGACGACCCGTCCAAACGAACCAACGCCTATCATTGGGGCTTTTCCATGACCATGGATGCCCAGCGCGGCCTTCTCTATACGGTTTTCGAGAGTGCGGGACCCCACGACTACTGGGGAGGGAATCGCCCCGGCAACAACCTCTTTGCCAACTCTCTGGTAGCGCTGGACATCACCACCGGGGAGCGCAAGTGGCACTTCCAGGCGGTGCACCACGATATCTGGGATTACGACCTGTCGGCACCGCCGGGACTGATGGATGTCACCATCGATGGAGAAGTGGTTCCTCTCCTGGCCCTGGTTGCCAAGACAGGTTACATGTACATCTTGAACCGGGAGACGGGTGAGCCGGTTTTCGGCATCGAGGAGGTGGCGGTTCCAAAGAGCGATGCCCCGGGTGAGTGGACCTCGCCCACCCAACCCATTCCGGTCAAACCACCCCCCATCTCCAAGATGAGCTACAGCCCGCAAGACCTGGTCACGGCAGAGGATACGACCGAGGAGCACGCCCGCTTCTGCCGTGAGCTGGTGGAGCGAAGCGGCGGTGTCCTCAACTCAGGGCCGTACACGCCCTATGTCTACCGTGCAGAGGGCGCCCCGCCCCGCTCGATCGTCCTTTTCCCCGGCTCCACGGGTGGTGCCAACTGGGGTGGTACCGCAGCCGACCCAACCCTGGGCTACTTCTTTGTCAACACCTCGGATGAAGCCAGCATCGGCTGGGTTGAAGAGAATCCCAACGAGGAGGCCCGCTCCCCCTATCGGCGCAACAGCATCTTCGGTCCCACCTCGCGATTTCACTGGTCCGAAGGAGATCCGGCCCGCGGCAACATCATGAATTCGGGTGAGGATGCCTGGCTGTGTAACAAACCGCCCTGGGGGCACCTGCTGGCGGTCAACGCTGCCACCGGAGACATTGCCTGGAAGGTCGTTTTGGGCATTTCCGAGGAGCTGCCTGAGGACAAACAGAAAACCGGCCGGATAAGTTTTGGCGGGCCCATGACCACAGCGGCAGGCCTGGTCTTTATCGGCGCCACCAACGACCGGCGCTTTCGCGCCTTTGACTCCAAGACGGGCCAGGAGCTCTGGGTCACCAAGATCGACATGAGCGCGCGCGCCATACCCATAACCTATCTGGGCAAAGACGGAAGGCAGTACGTGGCAGTAACGGCGTCCGGGGCCTCCTCGGTCGACACCCCCAGCCCGCCCGAGGATCAAGCCCTGATCGCCTTCGCGCTGCCCGAGTAGTTGAATCACGGAGAGGGGGAGCTCCATGCTCGGCACGACCATTAGCCATTACAAGGTCATCGAAAAGATCGGCCAGGGCGGCATGGGTGAGGTCTACCGGGCCACCGACACCAAGCTGAACCGGGACGTGGCGCTCAAGATCCTGCCCGAGCAGTTCGCTTCGGATCCCCAGCGGATGGGCAGGTTCCAGCGGGAAGCGGAAGTGCTGGCCTCCCTGGATCATCCCAACATCGGGCAGATTTACGGGATTGAAGACGCTGGCCAGACCAAGGCCCTGATTCTCCAGCTCATCGAAGGCCCCACCCTGGCGGAAAGAATTTCCCAGGGACCGATCCCGCTTGAGGAAGCCCTCAAGATCGCCCTTCAAATTACAGAGGGAGTGGAGGCTGCCCATGAGAAGGGTGTGATTCATCGAGACCTCAAGCCTGCGAACATCAAGATTACTCCGGAAGGCCAGGTCAAGATTCTGGATTTTGGTTTAGCCAAAGCACTGGAGGCTGAGCTGCCCGCCTCAAGCCTCTCCCAATCCCCGACACTGACCAATGCGGCCACCCAGGCGGGGGTCATCCTGGGCACTGCCGCCTATATGAGTCCTGAGCAGGCCAGAGGCAAACCAACCGACCGGCGTGCTGACATTTGGGCCATCGGTGTTGTCCTTTTCGAGATGCTGTCTGGAACACGTGCCTTTGAGGCTGAAGATGTCTCACTGGTTCTGGCCCACGTACTCAGCCATGAACCCAACTGGGAGAAACTTCCGGCGGACCTTTCACCCCGTCTTCGAGATCTTTTAGAGCGGTGCCTGCGCAAAGATCCAACGCTGCGACTTCAGGCCATTGGGGATGTCCGCATTACCTTGCAGGAATATCTGGCCGATCCCGTTGAGCAGTTGACCCAACCAGACGCGGATGCCGTCCAGGCACCGCAGCGACACATACTGCCGTGGGTTGCAGCCCTAGTCTTAGCTGTGATCACTGGCGTTGCTGTCTGGAACCTGAAGCCGACAGACCTACAGCCCCTAACTGCTCGCTTCTATCATGAGCTCCCCGAAGACCAGGTGTTTTCGAACGGCTCGCGCCCGCTTGTGGCGGTATCACCCGATGGCAGCCAGATTGTTTATGAGGCCAACTGACCTTGCCCCCTAAAACGAGTCCAGTTTGAATGTTAGGATTTCCGGTTTAGGAAGGAGGCAAGGATGGCAGGGAAGCGGTTTAGGGCAGAACAGATCATCATGAAGCTGCGTGAGGCAGAGGTGGGTCTGGCCCAAGGACAGAGGGTGGGACAGGTGTCGAAGCAGATGGGGGTGAGCGAGCAGACCTACTACCGGTGGCGCAAAGAGTACGGAGGGCTCCGGTTGGACCAGGCCAAGAGGTTGAAGGTGTTGGAGAAGGAGAATACCCGGTTGAAGAAGCTGGTGGCGGATCTGTCTTTGGACAAGCAGATCCTGAAGGAAGTGTCCTCGGGAAACTTCTAGGCCCGGCGAACAGGAGACGAGCGGTGATGTGGGTACGAGAGCGATTAGGAGCAGAGCGAGTCTCCGAACGTCGGGCCTGCCAAGTGCTGGGACAGGTTCGATCGACCCAGCGAAGGGAAAGGCAAATTCCCGATGATGAGGCCCGATTGGTGGCCCGGATGGTGGAGTTGGCTACGCAATACGGGCGTTATGGCTACCGGCGGGTCACGGCGATACTTCATGGGGAAGGGTGGAAGGTGAATCCTAAGCGGGTGGAGAGGCTGTGGAGACAAGAAGGGCTGAAAGTCCCGTCCAGACAGCCGAAACGAAGGAGGCTGTGGCTTAATGACGGTTCCTGTGTTCGGTTACGAGCGGCTCGCAAGAACCACGTCTGGAGCTATGATTTCGTGCATGAACGGACCCATGATGGGCGAGCCTTTCGGCTATTGACGATCCTGGATGAGTACACCAGAGAGTGCCTCGCCATTGATGTGAAACGGCAGATGAATCACCAAGACGTGTTGGACCGGCTGGCGGAGTTATTCGTTGATCGGGGAGTGCCTGAGTTTATCCGGTCCGATAACGGATCGGAGTTTACGGCACAGGCGGTCCGGGACTGGCTGCAGGCTGTTGGGGTAAGGACCTTGTACATCGAGCCGGGCAGCCCCTGGGAGAATGGGTACATTGAGAGTTTCAACGGGAAACTACGGGATGAGCTGCTGAACATGGAGATCTTCGACACGCTGGGGGAAGCCAAGGTGTTGGTAGAACGCTGGCGGAGGGATTACAATCAGATCCGGCCTCACAGCGCCTTGGCCTATCGGCCGCCGGCGCCAGAGGCCAAACTACCTAGGTCGCAGGCACTGGATCCAATCCCTTGGAGTGGACTTCAAATGGTCCCGGGTCTAGCATAGAGGGTGGACTCGTTCGTGGGGGCAGGTCAAAGCCGATCGATCCCAGGAAGTAGCGAAAACCCTTGGCAAAGGTCTGGTAGATCTCGTCAAAAGGGGCGATACCGTGGGCCAGAACAATCGGAAGCCTCACCTTTAATCAGTCTGTCCAGTAAACGACGAACTGTGGGCAGCTGAACTCAGGGACAACAGATTGCTTCAGTAGAACTTTTCTCGTCACTAGCAACCCTCCCATCTTACAATCTCACTCTGCCAAAGTGAGGATGGAGCGGGATTGATCCTATTAAAAAGAGAAGAAATATGGGAAACTTTCCTCATGGCACTGCTAGAGGCGAAGTTCAGATGACGCCGCAAGAACTGAAGGACGCTGCCCTCGCCATCTCCCAGCGGATCCAGGAGCAACACCTGCCCCACGGAACCATTTTGGGGGCGATGTTTGCAGCTCCCGATAGCGACCAACTCGTGACCTATACTCGAGCAGGCGACTCCGCTATATGGACCGGCCACTACTTGGCGGCGGAGGCATACCGCTACGCCGTCACCCGTTCCCAAGAGGATCTTGAAGTGGTCAAGCGCGCGCTGGCTGGGGTTCGCTCCCTGGTCGATATTTCTGGAAACGATGTTTTGGCACGTGCCCTGGTGCCGATCGATTCTCCCTACGCTGACGACATCACCAAGGAAGAGGGGGGACACGGTGTCTTTCCGGGAACGTTAGGGGATCGTGAGTATCACTGGATCGGCAACACCTCACGCGATCAATACTCGGGTGTCTTCTTCGGCCTGGGGGTCGCCTATGACAGGGTGGACGATTCAGAGGTGCGCTCTGGAGTAAAAAATCTAGTCACACGATTACTCGAATTCCTCTTGAAACACCACTGGGTCGTGTTCATGCCCAACGGCAAGCTCAGTACCGTCTTTTTACACCGGCCTGATCAGAGATTGTCCTTCCTTCAGGTGGGGCGGCGCGTCAACCCCAGCCGGTTCAGTGACACTTACAAAAGCGAACGCAGAAAGCATTCCGCTTTCGTGATTCTTCCCATCGCGTTCGAGGTGCTGGACGATCATAATTCATACTTCAAATTCAACCTGGATACCATCAACCTCTTTAACCTGATTCGCCTCGAAGAGAGTTCCTTCTTTCTCAGCTGGTATCGCCGAAAGTATATGAGGGCATACAAAGTCCTTCGTCGTACCACGGATGATCACGGAAACGCCCACTTCAACATGCTCGACCGTGTGCTCAAGGGGCCCAACAGTAAACGGGACACCGAGACACGTGCTCTGCTTGAGGCTGGCTTCTTAGGCCACTCCGAGACGAATTCGTCGACTTGAGAGATGAGTTCCCCTCTTGCGGCCAACCGGATCGGGCCTGCGAGGCGATCCCGGTGGAGCGGCGCGTGACCACCGACTTTCTATGGCAGCGCAGTCCGTTCCAGCTTTTCGGAGGCGGTACAGGAATCGTCCAGGAAGCGGGTATCGACTTCATCTTGCCCTATTGGATGGCGAGATTCTACGAAGTTATAGAACCGAGTTGAGGTCTTCATGAGGAAGTTTTTTTGGGAGATGGTGTGAAAAAACATCCTGCTATCACGCAAAACGAGAAAGAGACTGCATGGATCTTAGTAACAGATGCCTGAATATCGTTCACCTGGTGTCTCTGTAGTGGAGATAAGTCAGGGGTCCAGATCTCTCGAGGGTGTGAGTGCCAGTTCGGCAGGGTGGGACAGAATGAGCGAGGTCCCACGAATCCCCGACTAATCACGGAGCCGGGAAAGAACTCTGGTAAAAAAACGGAGAAGAGTTCCAATCTATGCCAAGAATGTATTTGAGGTTCTTTGACTGTATTCTAATACTAGGAAGGTTTCAAGAACCTCTCAAATGGGCAGATTGCCGGCGAAGCTAGGCAGGAGACCCACAGAATCGAGTTATAGGGATGGAGTGGACAGGCCTTTTAAATGAAGCACGAAGACAAAAGAGAAGATCAACTGTAAAAATACTGGGGCGAATAGGAACGGAATTCGAACGTGATTACGATCGGCTTCTTTTCTCGACACCTACAAGGAGGTTGGCAGATAAAACACAAGTCTTCCCATTAGAACGTAATGATAGCATTCGAACGAGGTTGACTCACTCCCTCGAAGTTTCCACGTTAGCGCGAGACATTGGTTCGGAGCTTGCCTTTGAACACAAGGGCTTGTTTGAAGGAGTGGAGTCTCCGGAGAGAAGTATTCCAGCGCTGCTCAGCGCTGTTGGCTTGGCGCATGACTTTGGCAATCCGCCGTTTGGCCATGAAGGCGAAGAAGCCATGCGAAGGTGGTTCAAAAATAATCAAGAGTGACCCGCCCCCACGAACGAGTCCACCTTCTAAGTTAGACCTGGGACCACTGACCTGCCCCGGAAAACTGTACCAAGCATAGGGTTAGGATTTTCAGGTTGGGACGGGTGAAACACCCACCCCGTGCAATAGATGCCCAGATCGGACTTTGTCAGATCGTAGGAGCAGATCTCGGAGGCGATTTCCTCTTCAAGAGCGATTGCTCAAGCGGCCGCAGGTCGTTTCGACAGGTTCTTGAGGTGCCGAAAATGGGCGGCGAGTGACGCGCGGAACTTCGGATACTCGAGATACGGAACGCCGTGCTCTTTGGCGTAGTCCATGACGATGGGCCGTATCAAGGGGTAATGGATACTGGTCATCGTCGGGAAAATGTGGTGCTCAATCTGCTGGTTGAGCCCACCGACGAGCCAGACCATGAAGGCGTTGGTCTTGAAGTTCGCGGTCGTCAACAGTTGGTGGAGCGCCCAGTCCATCTCCAACTTGTCCTGCTCGGGAAAGAACTCCTGGCAGTTGGCGACGTGCGCGACTTCAAAGATCAACACCATGCTGATGCTAAACAGAAGCCAGTGAGAGAGGTAGAAGGCGGCAGTCCATGCCCAGCTTTGGAAGAAAAAATAGGGCACGAGGATAAACAGCATGATGTGGCTGGTGCGCGAAGCTAAGATTTCCACAAAGAGCATGAAGAGACGCTTGCCGCGCAGCTTGTACTTGTTTGTCGCAAGTATGTTCATGTCTTCGTACCAAATCCAGACCAAGGCCTTCGTGCAGTAGAGCGGCACAGCATACAGGTGCTGGAAGCGGTGGTACCACCTGTACTGATCACTCGGTGAGAATCGGAAAATCCCGTTGGTGTGGATATCCGGGTCCTTCCCGGGAATGTTCGTGTGTCCGTGGTGGGAAATGACGTGGTCGTGGTACCAGACGATCGTTGAACCACCCATGAATGTGAGCGTCAGGTTGGCGATGTTGTTGAGAACATGGCTACGGGAGAACGCCCGGTGACTGGCATCGTGCATGACCCCGAGTTCCATTGCCAGAGTGAACACGACCAGGACCAAGGTCAGGGGGGCAGCGAGCCAGAACGACTCCGGCCCGTAGGTCATGATGGTGGAATAAACCAGGATCCAGCTGGTGGCGATGAAAATGGCCTTGCGACACATGCCCCAGGATCCTTTGAGTTGAAGATCGTTTTCTTCGAGGCAGGCGTGGATCCGGCCACGGAGTTCTTTGAAGCTGAAGTCGGGCCCGACTTGCTGTTCGGTTGTCGAAGGCAATGTTGTTCCGATCAGGGGTTCCCCCGGAAAAGTTTGAATTTATAGGTCCAGGGCCGGACACCCTGGTACGGCCCTGGACTGATTGTCTCTCTCTATGCCCAGGAATATCGGGCAGGGGCAGACGATTCGCTCACGGCCACCTCCCACCAAACCATCACAATAGCGGAGGTCTCGCATCAGAAAGGCTGCAACCAATACAGCTCGAAAATCGCTGACGGACGCTCCTAACGGTCGTGCACTATGTCCTAAAACGGGCAAAAAAGCAATCCATGACTCACCAACTTCGTTGGGAATAGAAGTGTTTTGATGGGCCAATGAAGACGCAGCTCAGAAATCAAAGGAGCGCGTGAACTTGACCAGGAAAGCTCGGTCGCTGAACTGGGGATTGAGCCCGTTGCGGGTATCTCTGTAAACCAGGAAGAAATCGTCCCCGGGCCTGTAGATGTAGTTTAGCCGGAAATTGATCCCTTTGATCTCACGGGTGTTGTTGTATTGAACGATGGTACTGGTCAAGAGGCGGGTACTCAGAGAATAGTTCACGCCCAGATTGACGATATGGCTGTAAAACCTCTCGGCAATCGGCACCTCGATCGAGTCCATATTGTAGGTCAGATCCACGATCAGGGAAGGAGTGGGTTTCCACTGAGGGATGAAACGCAGGAACCAGCGTTTGCCTCCAAAATAGTTGGTTTGAAAGAAGTAAGTGACGTCCCCGGCCAGCTGACGTGAGGGATCAACGGTATAGCGGAAGGACACACTCGTTCCAGCGTAGTCCCCGGGAGGCACCACAACACCGGGAGCCAGTTCGATCGATTGAAAGAGACGATCGGCCCGGTAGTGTGGTGCAACTCGTATGCTGTCTCCACTTTCAAATTGAAACAGCATCGGATAGTGAATCACCTTTTGTGTCACTTTATTGTCCGGAGTTGCGTAGTATTCGTAAAAGGCCCGCAGCTGAATCTGGCGGAGCCAGCTGACGGGGGGGCGGGGTTTGAAGGCAATGTCGCCGATCGTCTTGCGGGTGCTGGAGCGCGTCACAAAGCCCATCTCCGCATTGAAATTGGGTTCCAGGACCAAATGACCCACTCCGAGATCCCACAAGTCGCTTCTCCAGTACCCCTTGCCATGGTAGGCATCCTCTTCTCCTGAGACTCCTGGTGTGCTCGAACGAAGAAAGAATCCCTCCAGTGTCACGTTGTCGAGCAAGATTACGCGAGTATCCAACCCAGAGGTCCGATTGAAACTCCCGCCACCGGAACGGTTGGTAAAAATACCCCCGATGCTGGAGCGGGAAAAGAGATCCTGGCGGATTCGAAAAACGCTGTAATTGTTGCCGGCTGTTAGCCCCTCCTCCTGGGTCTGCATGTTCAGTGCCCCGATGGACACCCCGCCCAGTCTGCCTGTGAGTTTGGCGCCCCCCCAGATGGGTGTGATGATGTTCTCCTGAGCAGAAATGCCGATCCGGCGGCTGAAGAAGTTCTGAAAGGTGGACTCGAATCGGTTCTCCTCGGTGCGGGCGCTGACATCAAAAAATCCCGCTCCTTCCAGAAAAAACTCCCTCTTTTCGGGGAAAAAGAGCTGGTCGCGGGGAGTGGAGAAGTTGGCTTGCTGAGCATCCACCTCGACCTGGCCAAAATCCGTGTTCAGGGTCATATCCGCAGTGAGGGTGGGAGTCATTCTCCATTTCAGGTCGTCGATGCCCACATCCGAGCGGTTCTCCCAGCCGGCGTCACCCCTTTCCCCGGCTCCGCCCAGAAGATAGCCCTTCATGCGCCAGGGGTGAGCGAGTTCAAAGTTCTCCAGTCCGGCCAGATGGCCGGCCCGCGAAACTTCCTCGAATCGAAAATCCCGCTCCCATGAATTCCAAAAAACAATCTCATTCTTGCGCCGGATCACGCGTTGAAATTCGATTCCAACCAGGTTATCCGAGCCTCCCAGCCTCAGAATCTCAAAGGGGATCTCAAATTCAGCGCTCCACCCCTCTTCGTTGCGATGGGACGCCACTGTCCACACCTCATCCCAGCCTGTGTTGGTTTCTTCCCCTTCGTTGATCACCAGTGCATCGTACTGAGTTCCCAGTGTATTGGTGGCAAAGAGAAAGGCGTTACGGTGATCGTGGAACGAATCCAGGAGAATCCAAACACTATCGTCTTTGTTGAGATCTCCATCCCTCCGGAGTTCCGAAGGCACAATCCCGGCAGGCGAGGAATCGAGGCAAACGATACCGATGAACAAGGCGTCCTCGGTATAGACGACCTTCACAGAGGTGGGCTCCGAGCTGTCTTGACCTTCGGTGGGTTCTTTTTGCCTGAAGACTTCCGTACTCTGGGCAGAGTCCCAAAGGGCCTCGTCCAGAACGCCATCTAAAACCGGAGGTTCCTGGACGCGAACGGCCAGCAGCTCGCGCTCCACCGTTCCCTGGGGAGCAGAAAAGAGCTGGGAACACCCGGCAAAGAGGATGAAAATGAGACAACGGGTGCCAAAGGACAATTTCATGAGGACGTAGGATATAGGAATTGGGTTCTTGAGGCTAATGGATCTCAGCTCGAAAAGCGCTTGGTATGCAGCAGCGAGGTCAGGAGGAATCAGATGTGTTTTCACTCGTCGTCGGTGAGGACCTTCAATTCAGTCACCACGAATTCCAGTTCGACCGCCAGGGAACGAGGCCCCTTTCTTCTAAAGACCTTCACCAGTTCCCGGTAATACCATAAGTGCTCGTCCTTACCGACATTAAACCGCTTCCAGAGTTTCTCCTTGAGCTGCCGATAGTCAGCCAGGATCGCTCTGGCATTGTGTAATTTGTCTGACGCAGAGACCAGTCGCACAGACTTGTTTCTGGTCTTGCGCAGATGCTTAAGATACTTCTCCTTGCGCTGTTTCCAGGGAGGCTTGGGAGTGTCAAAGGCATCCGTGCATCCTTTAACGATGGTCGCTACCTTAGCACCAAAAAGGGTGTGGATCGCCTCCAAAGTGTCCTTCCCACCCTGATCCTCAACAGCATCATGAAGCAAGGCCGCGATGGCTTCATCCTGGCTGCCTCCATGCTCAAGCACGAGGGAAAAAACACCCATGAGGTGGGAAATGTAAGGAGTTTTCGTGCCTTTTCTCTTCTGTCCCGCATGAAGGTAAAAAGCATACTCAACTGCATCGAGGAAGCGTTTTGTAAGAATCACCGTGGTTCTCCTCCTCTTGTTTTTGATCTGGCTACTGAGTGTAATGTATTACTGCAACCTCTGTTCAGAGAAGCCAGAATACTTCTGTCTCTTTCGCAGAGCTGGTCATCGTTTTTCATGCGATTGAGCTTGTGCAACCGTTTTTCACCGATTGGTGGATGAGATCAGTGTATTTCACGGAAGGTCACGGTTTTTCATGGAATCATCTGTGAAAAATAATTTTTCAGGGCCTGTCACCGTTTTTCATGAAAGACGGCCGCCTTCTGCCCGCTTGTCTTTCGCACCCAGACGCCATGATGGAAGATTTGGGACGTCTCCACACATTTACCGAATTTTCGAGAAACGTGTCGATTTTCCACATCTCCCCAAACTCAAGCTTCCATTGCTGTCGACGATTGTTTCAGGCAGGCGGCTGAAACCAGTCGATAGGGAACTAGCTTCCGGGCCCGAACTCGACGGTGGGCAACCAAATCGCACAAGACCAGGTCGGTGACTTCGCTGTCTTTGACAATGCGGATGTCCAACTTCATGTCCAAACAGTCCGGGTGGGTGGGTGCTATTTGCAATGATTGTTCACACTTTGGCGCCTTGTGACACCTAAAAAAGCGTCACTGTCTCGCTGGCTTTGCTTTCTCATGATCTCTATAACGAAATGGGGTGTAAGATTGGGATCAGATTCTCCCGGTTCAAACCGGAACATCTCACCCCGAGTTTGCACTGGCAAGAAGAAGAGCAATGCCATTTATTGAAAGAAACGGAATTCCCATTTGGGGAGAACCCGAGGACAACGCGTTTAAGCAGATTCTCAATTGTCAAAAGACAGCGGACTACTGTGCGCTGATGGCTGACTGTCATTTAGGGTATGCCGTTCCGATTGGTGGAGTGGTTGCCTACCAAGATCAGGTGAGTCCGTCCGGAGTTGGGTTTGACATCGCCTGTGGGAACAAAGCGGTTCTTCTGGATGCGGAGGCCGGTGAGGTGCGCGCCAACATTGACACCCTCATGGATAATATCTGGAAGGAGATCTCCTTTGGTGTGGGCCAAAAGAACAAAGAAAGAGTGGAGCACGAGTTGTTCGAGGACGACCCGGCTTGGGATATCAAGGCGGTGGGTCACTTGAAGGATCTTGCTCGGAGCCAGTTGGGAACTGTGGGAAGCGGAAATCACTATGTCGATCTGTTCCTGGATGAATCCGGGCGAGTGTGGTGCGGGGTTCATTTCGGATCTCGCGGCATGGGACATAAGATCGCCACCCACTTCCTTCGCTTGGCAGGAGGCCAGGATGGAATGCATGTCGATCCGGCCTTGCTATCCGTGGATAGCCAGGAAGGTCAGGAATATGTGGCAGGGATGAAGCTTGCCGGACGCTATGCGTATGCGGGCCGTGATTGGGTCTGCTCCAAGGTAGCCTCCATCTTGGGGGCCCATATCCTGGAAGAGGTTCATAACCATCATAACTTTGCCTGGAGAGAGAACCACAACGGCAAGGACCTGTGGGTGGTGCGCAAAGGAGCGACTCCTGCCTTTCCCGGCCAGAAGGGGTTCATCGGTGGAAGCATGGGAGATATCTCCGTGATCGTGCAGGGGGTCGAGAGCGAGGAAAGCAAGAAGGCTCTCTATTCGACGGTTCACGGTGCCGGGCGAGTCATGTCTAGACGACAAGCGGCTGGCAAGTTTCGCTGGAAGAGAGGCAAGCGCATCAAAATGTCTGAAGGGGCCATCAGCCAAAAAATGATGATGGATTGGATCTCCAAGGCAGGCGTTGTCTTGCGTGGTGCCGGGACAGACGAATCTCCTCACTGCTACAAGCGGCTGCCCGAGGTTCTGGAGTTCCATAATCCGACCATTGAAGTGCTGCATACGCTCCACCCCATCGGTGTGGCCATGGCTGGAGCCAATAAGTTTGATCCCTTATAAGGATTAAACGCAGATCGAGTGCTGGGCAGCAACGATAAAGTGGGGGATTCTAGAAAATAGTGGGCGTTTGGTTTTCGTGCAGGACTGAGTCCCAATTTTTTTGGCCCCTTCCGCTCCCATGTCCATTATTTGTTATTGTTCATTAATAATGAACATGTTAGAATAATGAACGTGTAGTCCTAAGTACATATGTAACTTGTTGTTTAATTTAGTGTTACTGTCCGTAATCTACAGACAGTAACGAACGAAACGATTTCGTTTGTTCATTCTTAATCTATGTTCATTAATAATGAACATGTATGAATAGTGTACAAGCTCATGCATCGTCATCTTGCAAAAACACATCTTCAGGAAGCAGAACTCCTCGAACGCGCTATAAACGCCTTTCGTGCAGCCACCGGTCTTCGCATTGAGGTGGAACAGCAGAATGCGCAACTGGACTACCACGGTCACAAAGTCGATGCCTTAGTTCGGCTCAGGACCCGCGAAATAGACGAAGAGTTCATAGTCGAATTGAAGCTCCGTTTGACCAACACTATCTTGGGTGCGGTGACCCAGCGTCTGACTGGATTCCCTCAGCAAGGGATGCTTGTTACAAACTATGTGAATCCACGCATGGCGGACAGATTGAAGCAGATGGATCTCCCCTTTCTTGATGCCGCGGGAAACGCCTATCTGAACGTACCGCCTGTGTTTATATTTATAAAGGGTAACAGGCCTCCTGAAAAATTAGCGAAAAAGCCAATGACGCGCGCATTCCAGCAGACTGGGTTGAGGGTGGTTTTCGCATTTCTTTGCAACCCTGCGCTTGTAGCCGCTCCTTATCGTGAAATTGCAAAAGCAGCCGATGTGGCGTTAGGCACCGTTGGTTGGGTGGTCACCGACCTGAAGGAACTGGGCTACCTTGTGGACATGGGGAAACGTGGTCGTAAACTTGTAAATCGGAAGAAACTCATGGACCGTTGGGTGACAACTTACCCCGAGCGGTTGAGACCCAAGTTGCTCATGGGAAGATTCTGCACTACAGACACTGATTGGTGGAAAGAGGCACCGTTAAACGATTTCAAGGCCTATTGGGGTGGTGAGGTTGCAGCCCGGCAGCTGACTCAATACCTCAAGCCGGAAATGATCACAATCTATGCCAGAGAACCGACTGCTGAGCTACAACTCGCTTATAGGCTCCGAAAAGACCCAGATGGCAATATAGAGCTATTAAGGGCCTTCTGGGATGTAGAATGGGATCGGGTTAACCGAGAAATGGTCCCCCCTTTGCTCGTCTATGCGGACCTTTTAGCCACCGGAGACCCGAGGAACATCGAAACAGCACAACTTGTCTATGAGCGCGAACTTACTGGACTTATCAGGGAAGATTGACGCGTTGACCCTCGCAATATTGGATGCGATCGTGACGATTGCTCTTGCGAATGACATGCGTTTTTTTCTTGTCGGAGCCACCGCCCGAGATCTAATCCTTCACTATGGGTACGGAATTGCTGTTGGACGGGCAACCGAGAATATCGATTTAGCGGTTCAAGTCTCTGACTGGGCCGAATTTGGACGCTTAAAAGAGGAGCTGCTCCAGATCGACGGCTTTGAGTCGACCAGGGAAACCCAACGGCTCCTTTACCAGAACGGCATTCCTGTAGACATTGTTCCTTTTGGCGACATTCAGGGACAGGAAAACGAAATCGCCTGGCCTCCAGATCAGAGTATAAGAATGAGGGTGGTCGGATTTGAGGACGCATATCAAAATGCCCACTTGGTTCGACTACGGTCTAACCCAACACTAGATGTGCTCGTGGCAACCCCGGCTGGTCTTGCTACGCTTAAACTCATTGCCTGGAGCGACCGACCCATGGAGCGCGGGAAGGATGCTCTCGACTTAGCTTTTCTTTTAAGAGTCTACATGGACATTGGTACTCACCAAGAGCGGTTATTTCGTGAGCATGATGATCTTTTAAAGGCTGACGAGTTTGATTATGAGCGGGCTGGAGCACGCCTTCTTGGGCGAGACATTGCTCAGTTGGCAACAGAGGAGACGAAGCAAGTTCTCATTGACATACCTGCCCAAGAAACGGGGAAGCGCGATCAATTCCGATTGGCTGAAAACATGACAAAAGGACCTTATTCGGACTCATTCGATGAAAACTTGCTGTTACTAGAAGCTCTAGAACAGGGTCTTCTGGACACGACTGGATTGTAAGAAGTTCTGTGTGTAGAACCCCAGAAGATTATTCAGGTGGCCTTCTGATCAAAAAATAATTTAAAAAGTGGTTGACAAGAGAAACGAGCCCCAGCTACACTCTGAATGTGAATGAACGCTCACTCACAACAAAAGAGCTGATCGCCCGGACTGCGCTGAAGCTTTTTGTTGAGAAAGGAATTAAGGAAACCAGGATCCGCGACATCGCAGCAGCGGCTCAGATTGCTGAGGGGACTCTTTATCGGCACTACAAAAGCAAAGAAGCGCTGTCCTGGGATCTGTTTATCACGAATTTACGAAGCTTTACCCGAGCACTCGACGAAGTGCAGAAGAAGGAACAAACTCTTCAAGAAAAACTGGATGCCATGATCCACTACTTTTGCCACAAGTTCGACGAGGACTGGGTGATGTTCAGTTACTTATTACTCTCGCAGCATGAACACAATAAAAGCATTCCGCCGGAGATGAAGAAACCTGTAGATGTGATGCGGGAGGTCATCGGACGAGGAATGGATGAAGGCAAAATTCCGCGAATGGATGTCTATGTGGCCAGTTCAATGGTGGTCGGTCTTGTGCTGCAAATAGCGGTAATCAAGATCTACGGCAGAATCGAACAGAGTCTGACAAGTCTGGCCGATACCCTTTCAGCGGCAGCCTGGCGAGTGCTGGAAGGTTGATTTTTTTTTTGGGCTTGGGTTGTGAGTGAATGTTCACTCATTAGTGGGAGGCTTCTCGGGTTTGGGTCTGCAAAGGGAACCGAGCTGCCGAAAAAGGGAACGCTCCTCAAGTATCGGGGAGGAAAGGAGAAAAGATGAAAATCGGATTTCTGGCCATGAGTGGTGTACGGGTGCGAGACGAAGAGTTGATGAAACTGGGTCTCACATTGCCCGGATTTGTGGAGCGAAGCCGAGTGATTGCCACGCTGCCGAGCTTGGGACTCCTTTACCTGGCAGCAGTGACGCCTGCGGGCCACGAGCTCCATTACTTCGAGGCTGAGGGTGACCTCAGCGAGCCGGAGGAGATCTACGGCTGTGACCTGGTTGCCATCAGTACGTTCTCAGCCCAGGTTCAGGAAGCCTATCGCATCGCTTCCCGCTTGAGGAAAAGGGGCGTGGTGGTCGCCATGGGCGGGCTGCATGTTTCCGCTGTGCCCGAGGAGGCTGCGCGTTATGTTGATCATGTCATTGTGGGAGAGGGAGAGCGGGTATGGCCTGCTGTGGTGAGGTCAGTGGAACAGGGAAGAACGGGTGAACAATGGGATTCGGCAAAGGAGGGTTTGGTGAATCTCGACATCTTGCCTATTCCGCGTTATGACCTGCTCGAGCAGAGGCCCTACAATCGCTTCACTGTTCAAACCTCCAGAGGCTGTCCCTGGCTGTGCGACTTTTGCGCCTCAACGGTGACACTGGGGTTGGGTTACCGCAAGCGGCCGGTAAGCAAGATCGTCCGCGATATTCAGGCGATATTGGAGTTGAGGGCACACCCTTTTATTGAGTTTGCTGATGACAATACATTTGTGGACAAGCGGTGGGGCAAACAACTGTGCAGGGCACTGGTTCCTCTTGGCATCAAATGGTTCACCGAAACGGACATCACTGTCGCCGATGATCCTGAGCTTCTGGAGCTGATGGCGCAGGCAGGATGCCGGCAAGTCCTGATCGGGCTGGAGAGTCCTGACGCCGCATCTCTGGAAGGTATCGAGACGAAAGCAAACTTCAAGGCACGAAGCGCCAACTCTTACCTGGAGTCGATCCGTCGGATTCAGTCTTTTGGGATTACCGTTAATGGCTGCTTGGTCCTGGGTCTGGATAACCACACGCCGGCCATATTTGAACAGGTCCATGACTTCGTCCTGAGGTCAAACTTGTTCGAGGTCCAGGTGACCGTTCTCACGCCATTTCCGGGAACACCGCTTTACGACAGGCTGTTAGCGGAAGGAAGACTCCTTGAGCCCACCAACTGGAGCCGCTGTACCTTGTTTGATGTCAACTTTGTTCCCAAGAAGATGTCTCGGGAGGAGCTTCGACAGGGACTCCACTCCCTTGTGAGCAGCCTCTACGAGCCAGAGACGGTCAATCGACGGCGAAGCCGATTCTTTGAGGCTCTGCGTCGTGAAGCTCGGGCCAAGGCTCACAATAACCTGGAAGAATTAGTAGGAGTATAAGCAATGACAAATCCTTTAACGAACCTGTATGTGGGATGGGCCCTTTTTCTTTGTGGGGCCTTATCGGGGGCGATCATCGGTCAATTTTTCCACCGGAGCGACTGGCTTGGAGGCTACGATTCATTTCCGAGACGACTTGTTCGCCTGGGGCACATGTCTTTTTTTGGGCTGGGGATCATCAACATTCTCTTCGCTCTCAGCACCCAGTTGTTCCAGACGCAAGGGGTTGCTGTGAACGTCGCCTCACTGTGCTTCAGTCTGGGAGCGTTCACTATGCCCCTTTCCTGCTTTCTCAGTGCGTGGAAGGTGTGGGCAAAGGTGTGCTTTGTTATCCCGGTCTTGAGTGTAATAGTGGGGATTAGCGCACTACTTGTGGCATGACCGAGCCAGTTTTGGTTGATTATGCGTGGTAGAGCTACAATTTGGAAAGTCTTCGCGGTCATGCTGCTCGCGAGCACTATTCTGGTAGGAGCCGGGATCTCTATGTGGAACCTGATCAGAGACGAAGTGCTAAGACCCAGACAAGGTGTCCGTCCCCTTGATCTGGAGGTGATCGAGCTGGCAGAAGATCGAATCATGAGCTGGCAGAAGATCGAATCACCCTGGGTGTGATCCCCGAGATCGAGGCATATCAACAGGTGCGGGATGAGTGGAAGAAGAGCGGTCTTTGGGGATTGCGCTGGGATGAAGGCTATGCTCAGGTGGGTGAGATTCTCAAGCTCGACGAGCAGCAGGTGGTGCGTGAGTTTTCTCCCATGATGGGAAGCCTGAAGCCCGGGGACCGGGTCCGAACGGAACTCTGGCCCTATGCCGATGAACCTTCTAAGGTCTTTGGTCTTGCCACTCTCAAAGTCTCCTACTCCTCTCCTTTGGGAGAGTTTCCCGCTTATTTTTTCGACGGTACTTCCAACACTTGGGTGATCTTTGTCCATGGGAAGCTCCCTCCACGAAAGGCTCCGATTGCCTATCCCATCCTTCCTACAGTGGCAGAATTAGGACTCCCTTTTCTGATCATCACCTACCGCAACGATGTGGGAGAACTCCCCAATCCGGATGGTTTCCACAGGTATGGACTGACCGAATGGGAAGATCTGGAGGGAGCTGCCAGGTATGCCCTGGAGCAGGGAGCTGAGGATCTCATTCTGGTTGGCTACAGTATGGGTGGGGCTATCGTGACTAACTTCCTCTACCGCTCTCAGCTTGCTCAGAAAGTTCGTGGGGCCATCCTGGATGCGCCCATGCTTGACCTCGGTGCTGCTATTGATCTTGGAGTTCGCGAGCGGGGCCTGCCTAGCTTCCTGGCCGGGATCGGAAAGTTCCTGGTGCGAGTGCGCTTTGGCATCGATTGGAAGGCTCTGAACTACCTGAACCGTGCAGAGGAACTGGATGTCCCCATTCTCTTGTTCCATGGCGATGCGGACGCGGTGGTTCCCGTTGAGACGAGTGACTCACTGGCCCAAGCGCGTCCGGATATCGTGACCTATCGTCGTGTTCGCGATGCCACCCACGTTAGGTCTTGGAACATGAATCCTGAGAAATATGAGGCGGCGGTGCGGGAGTTTTTGGGAAGTGTGATGGGTGAGTAGTAGGAAAGAGGGGACAGTCCCTTTTTACCAAAGGAGGCTAGAGTCATGAGTAGCATAAAGAAATTGTTCCTTGCAGGAGTTGTGATCATCGTCATTTTGATTGTAGTCGTAGCCATCAACACGGTGCTTTTGACCAGCAAGCAGATGGCGGTGCAGCCGATCGAAGCGGTGGACCTGGATGAGGAGGGAGCAGTGGGCCGTTTCCGTCGGGTTTTGCAATTTGAAACGGTTTCCTATGAGGACTCCTCGAAGTTCAATGCTGAGCCCTTCCTGGCTCTGCATGCCTACTTGGCGCAAGCCTTTCCCAAGGTGCATACCACTCTAGAGAGGGAAGTCATCGGGGATTACAGTCTCCTTTATTCCTGGAAGGGAAGTGATTCCTCACGCCAACCGATTCTTCTCATGTCCCACATCGATGTGGTTCCCGTAGATCCTGCAACCCGGGACGAGTGGGAACACCCTCCTTTTGGAGGAGATCTGGCCGACGGGCTTATTTGGGGTCGGGGTACTCTGGATATTAAGTGCGGAGCCGTAGGGATTCTGGAAGCGGTGGAATTTCTTCTTACCGAAGGGTTCCAGCCCTCCCGTGATATCTATCTGGCATTTGGCCACGACGAAGAAGTGGGTGGGGCGAATGGTAATGCGCGAATGGCCGCCACACTCAAGGAGCGGGGCGTCCGACTGGAATATGTAATCGATGAGGGCGGGATTCTGGGAGAGGACCTTCTTCCCGGAATTGCCGTGCCGGTTGCCTATGTGGCGGTTGCAGAGAAGGGTTACCTCGATCTTACCTTGACCGCCCAAGGTACTGGAGGCCACTCCTCGATGCCACCACCCCAAACTGCCGTGGGTATTGTTGCCGCCGCTATTCAAGAGCTGGAGTCCAACCCATTTCCCTCCCAGTTGGGAGGTGCCACAGGGCTGATGCTGGACTACCTGGGTCCCGAAATGGCCATCGCCCAGAGAATGGTCATTTCAAACCGCTGGTTGTTTGGTCCGCTCATCAAGCGTCAATTTGCAGAAAGCCTTTCCACGAATGCGATCATCCGTACGACGACTGCAGCCACCATGATGGAGGGTGGCATCGCCAGAAATGTCTTGCCGACCCGCGCTCGGGCCGTGGTCAACTTTCGAATGTTGCCTGGTCACACTTCTGCCCAAGTGCTGGAGCACGTGCAGGCCACCGTGAATGATTTTCGCGTTGAGTACGGCGAGAGCGGAAAGACCTGGGAAGCACCCGCGGTCTCCGATACCGAATCGGTGGCTTTCAAAACATTGCAGCGGACGATTGGCGAAGTTTTCCCCGGTGTTCTGGTTGCTCCTTTTATAACAACCGGTGCCACCGATTCGCGAAAGTATGGAGAAATTACAGAGAATACTTTTCGGTTCATTCCCACCCGGCTGAACAATGAAAGTCTTACCCTGCTTCACGGAGTCAACGAGCGCATCGCGGTAGAAAACTATCTGGAAATCATCCGCTTTTTTATCCAACAGATTCGCAATTCGGCAGGGTGAGGTAGCGAAAGGATAGACAAATGCTGCGAATCACCACTCACGAATATCAAGGGCGCCTGGAATCACTCCAGGCCAGCGTGGCGGAAGCCGGCCTGGATCTGTTCATCGTTTCGGCGCTCGACAGCATCTACTACCTGACCGGTGCCGGATTCGAACCGCTGGAGAGGCCGTTCTTTCTCCTGATTTGTCCTCGACAGGCTCCCATCCTGTTGGTTCCAAAGCTTGAAGAGGAGCACATGAGGGAGGCTCACAACATCAAGGATCAGGACATCCGAACCTACTGGGAATATCCGGCCCCGTCTGCTCGTGGATGGCCAGAGAAGCTTCGCGAGCTGATTGACGATGCCAGAGAGATTGGAGTGGAGCCCACTCTCCCCCAGGAGATTGCATTACAACTGAAGGACTACACACTTCGCATCGAGGCACTGGTGGAACGGTTGCGCCTGATCAAGTCTGACACCGAGATCGCGTTGATCCGACGCGCGGCTGGCTATGCAGATTCCGGGGTTGAGCGTCTCTTGGCGGCTTCGTACTACGGTGCCACCGTTGCCGAGGGCTTTGCACAAACCCGGGGCGTCACCTTGAGGATCATCCGCGAGGTGGATGATTGGGAGCCGTTGACAACGAAAGTGACTATGGCGACGTGGACCGCCCCTCGCAGCGCACAACCGCATTCGGTTCCCGACTTGCGCGATCGGCTGGAGGGAGGCCCGCATGTAGCCTTGGTGCTCAGCCGGGTAAATGGCTATGCGGCCGAGAGTGAGCGGACCTACTTCACCACTCCGCCATCCGCGGAGATTAGGGAGACCTTCGAGGCGATGAGACAGGCCCGCCGTATAGCCCTCAAGAAGGTTCGGGCAGGCGTTCCTTGCAGCGAAGTGGATTCGGCCGTCAATCGTTTCCTTGCTCAGGAGGGGTACAGCGGCGAAGAGGTGCGGCTGCACCGAACCGGCCATGGGATCGGTCTGGGAAATCACGAGGCCCCCTGGATCGCGGAGGGTAGCCCGGATATTCTGGCTGAGAATATGGTAATCAGCATTGAGCCGGGAATCTACCTGAAAGGAGTGGGTGGCCTCCGGCATTCCGACACGGTTCTTGTCACCAAAGGGGGCTGTGAGTTGTTGTCTCATTACCCGACGGATCTTGAATCGCTGACCATCAAAGGCTGGAAACCATTGACTCGTCTCAAGGGCGGGTGGGTGCGGCGAGTGTTCCAGTTGAGTCGGAACGGGGTAGGGTAGCGGTTGAAAATTCGGCACCTGAGGTGCCTCCCACGACAGCAAGGAAAGATGGGAGACGTCCCCACATTTTCCTGGGAGCTGATACTCTAAACTTTGCTCAGATATGCTTATTCTTCGCCTGATCCTCTGTATCCTTCCACTTGCCCTTACGCCGCTGTTGGGCTTTCTCATCGCCGATAGTTACCTGAACTTTGGTGGGGGAGAAAAGGACCTGCTGTTGCTCATCCCGTGGATGATTTGGTCACTGGTGTATTTCGTTCTCTTCTTGGTCTTCTGGCGACGGAAGCTGTCGATCAAAAGGGGGTGTGGTTATGCTGCTGCCGGGGCAACTTGGGTTCTTGTAGTGATCTATCTTGTGCTGCTGGTGTGGTCGGGAGGGATTCTGGGGGTTAAGGGATAGGGGGAAATTTACGAGATGGCTGAAGCCTTTGCTCCCTACAAGAAGAAAACGGTGATCGCTCATAGAGGCGCCTCTGGGTATGCCCCGGAGCACACACTGGAGGCCTACCGTTTGGCCATCGAGCAGGGCGCTGACTTCGTGGATCAAGATTTGCAAATCACCAAAGACGGTGTTCTGGTTTGCCTTCATGATTTGACTCTGGAACGCACCACCAATGTTAAAGAAGTTTTTCCCGACCGGTACCGTAAAGTCAGGCATGCTTGGGTGGCTCGGAAGAAATGGTTCGTTCACGATTTCAAGCTGGAGGAGCTCAAAAAGCTGGATGCTGGTTCCTGGTTTAAGGGAAAAAGGGGACAGTCCAGGGAGGGAGAGGCCCCCTTCTCCCGCGCGCAGATTCCAACCTGGCAGGAGGCCATCGACGAGATCCGCGGCAAGGCGGGTCTGTTTCCCGAAATCAAAAGCCCTGAGATCTACCGTGAACAGGGTTTCGACATGGAACAGCTGGTGCTGGCGGAACTCCAGAGGAATGGTCTGGATCAACCCGGCGCAGATTCAAACACTCCCGTCGTGATTCAATCCTTCAGTGCTGAGAGTTTGCAGAAGATGGCGATGGAAAGGAAAGCTGTCCTGCCTCAGGTGCTGCTGATGGGACTAAGCAATAGAAAGTGGCTCTCCCCGGCGGCACTTCAGAGGGTTCAGGAGTTTGCCGTCGGGATTGGCCCTAACAAGAGGTTTCTGCAGGCCAAACCCGCTATTGTAGACTGGGCCCATAAGGCCAGCCTCAGTGTGACTGCTTACACTTTTCGAGCCTCTGAGGTGGGAAAAGGATTCTCCGAAGTGCGAGATGAGATGGCCTACTACCTGGATACCCTGGACATCGACGCTCTCTTTACCGACAACCCCGATCAATTTCCCCGCAAGTAGCAGCAGCACCGGAGCCGCTCACCTGGCCCGCAGGCTAAACGGGCGCGCCCGAAGCCTACGGCTCTGACGGAGCTCAGTCCGTCTGGAACTTTTGAGTTCGGGCTCTGTAGTGCTCATAAGATCGCAGTTCTGCCGAGGTTTGTGCCTCTGACCAGGAAAGCTCCCTGGCCATGTGGGAGACCGTCTTCTCAAGGGCCTGACTTCCCTGATCGTGGGTGAAACCGAGCAGGGTTCGACGCAACAAGAAGTCCTCCAGGTGCAGGCACTGCTCCTGGCGAACGGCAAAAACCACCTGAGCTGCAATATCCGGGTAGTCATCGGCCAGGGGTCTCTGAAGTTCTGGATCCGAGTCGGCCAGTTCCAAGACCTGGTGGGCTCGACTTCCATAAAGTGAATCCAAGTGCTCCATCACCTCCTGGGTCATACCGGCGTGAACAGAAGTGACCCGGGTCCCGCTGGCCCCGGGTAGCGGAAGGGTCGCCGTCTCACAGGATCGTTTCACTCGCAGCTTCGAACAGACCAGGTTGGTGACCTCCTCGGCAATGGCTCGATAGCCTGTGATCTTTCCTCCCAACACCGAGACGAGACCACCAACTTCCATCTCCTCCCCATCAACAACTTTATGCAGTCTCGAAACGGAGGATGCGCTGCCCCCTTTCATCACCAGAGCCCGTACACCCGCGTCACTGAAATAGATCTGGGAACCCACATGGGGAAAGAACTCCTCCAGCGACTGGAGCAGGTAGTTTACATCCATCCCGGTGGCCCGGGCCTGAGCCGGATCCTGGTCAAAATCCGTATCTGTAGTACCAATCAAGCTGTGGCCATGCCAGGGAATGACGAAAAAGAGCCGTTTGTCTATTCTTGAAACAAGTACCAGGGCTCGCTGGGTCAGCGCGGGACAGATAATGTGAATGCCCTTGGTGGTGCGCACCATGGCTTGAGGGGCCTCAGTCAGGACCCTGGCCATCCGATCAAACCAGGGACCGGTGGCGTTGACCACAAGGTGGGCTCTGACCTCCAGCTCTTCGCTGCCCAGGCGGTCGCGAACCGCCACCCCTTCCACCGTGCTGCCGGAGCGGAGGGCTCCCACTACCTCGGCGTAGTTGAGCGTGCAAGCGCCGTTTTGACGAGCATCGATGACATTCTCCAAGCAGAGTCTTTCCGGTGAATCCACCTTGGCATCTGAGTAAAGGACCGCTCCACCTAAACCGTCTTTTTTGAGACGCGGTTCCATGCTGGTGACTTCGGAAGGGCCCAGAAAGCGATGGTTGGGGAGAGTCTTGTCATAGCTCAAAACGTCGTAGAGCATCATTCCCAACTTGATCTTCGTCCGGTAGGAGAGGCTGCGATCATAAAAGGGAAGGAGGAAATCGAGCGGTTTGACCAGATGGGGAGCTATGCGAAGCAGAGTTTCTCTTTCCCGTAGATCCAGACGCACCAATCGAAAGTCGAGCATTTCCAGATAACGCAGTCCGCCGTGGATCCGGCGGTGGTGCCGCTGCCGAAATCACTTTTTTCAAACAGGGCCACCTTCAAACCGCGCAGAGCAGCGTCTCTGGCAATGCCGGCGCCAATGATTCCAGCGCCGATCACGATTACATCGAAGGTCGTGCCGCGTAGCTCCTGGAACCGGTTCATTGAAGTTGATGGGGAGAAGAGTGAGGGCGGCAGCGATTGCGTGTTGCCCGTTCGGCTTTTCGGGATCCCCCACGGCGGTTCGCGATCTCTACTGCACCGCGCCGTTACCGGGCGTCGAGTGAACAAACTCGAAAAACTGCCCCCCTCGACAACTCCATTCTAACCCAGGCGGGAGAGTTGCGCAATGGTAATAGATTTTTTATTTAAGGCCATTTGGAAGTCAGTTTTGTCTCCTTGGTGTTCGGGCTTCTTTGGCGGCTTTTTGTAGGCAAAGCGGATGAACCTCGAGCCTTGAGTCGCAGAAAGGGCGTCAGATTAATGTCTATGTGTTGGAGGCCGTCTCGTGGTATAGTAGCCCTTTAAGTGATCTCTTGGCTGCTAGCAGGCTGGGAGTCCAGCCGTCCAAATCCTGCTTGTAGCATCCCTATTTTTTCTGCTACCGATTTCCTTCTCAAGCTTTATCGAATCAATCCGCACATGTTTCCCGGGCGATTGCGGTACTTAGCCCGTCGGAGTCGCTCTCCTTCCCCTATTTTCAAACAACGATCTGGAGGTGCCATGCGCAGTCTAACGGCCTGTCTACTTTTGCTCCTTTCCTTGGAAAGTGTCCAGTGTGTTGCACAAAATGCGGTGCCCGAATGCCAAATTGCTCCTGGTCTGGAGTCTCAGCTTCAAGGTAACTCGGGTTGCATGGTTGTAATTGATAACAAGATGCTCATCGTAAGACAGCGCCAGACGGGAAAGTTAAGTCTCCCCGCAGGAACGGCAAGAGCGGGAGAAAGTGCCCAATGTACCGCTCACCGTGAAACCTGGGAGGAAACGGGTGTTGAAGTTACCGTTGGGAGACTACTGAAGGAATTCGACAATCAGTTCTATTTGTTCCGTTGCTCTGTTACCAACGAGGCAATCATCAGAATCCCGAAGGATCAGGTGCCAGTTCCCGTGGACTGGCTACATGAAGTGAGCGAAGTGTTTTTTCTAAACCCGACTGTCTTGAGCAATGATTCCTGGCGATTTCCCGAGGAAGCGCCCCATATACGGGAGATCTTCCAGAATATTGTCAATCAGCACCGGGAAGACTGATTACGATGTCAGGACAGGTTAAGATCAAAAGGAGCGTGAAGACCTTTGGCCAATGAACCAAAGGTCAGGGGGCCAAAGGCCCCACGACCACCCAAGCGACCCAGGTCACCGGAAGGTGATCTTTTTTTTTGGCCGTTTTCGAAGCCCGGCTCAACCTTAACCCAATCGCAGAAAGAGAGGTGACCATGTTCTGCCCTAAATGCAAAGCGGAACACCATGCTTGGTTCACTCGGTGTTCCGACAGTCACATGGACTTAGTGGATCGTTTGTCAGTCGGTCCTGTGCGCGGTCCTGGGGATACGAATGGCGGCCGGTGGAGTCCGACTCTCGCCCGATTCGGTACAGTTATCCTACTCGCGTGGTTGTATCCCAGAGTGAGTCATTTCCTGGCGATCCCCAATATCTTTGCCGCCCTAATCGGCTATCTCATCGGTGACTTAGTTCGGCTTTGGTATCCTCCTCGGAAAGAGCATCCTCCTGGGAAAATACCTACAGCGCTGGTGCTGATCGGTACTCTTGTGGCGATCAATCTGCCCTATCTTGTTCTTTACTTAGAGTCAGGAGGTGGCGACGCCCCGCAGGGCTTCCTTAGCTTTCTGGCGTACGCAGTGGCCAACCAGAGAGTTGAAGTGTGGAACGACGAGACAGGTTCCTTCGAGGTTTTCCGAGGCTTTGCAGCCTTTCTGCTTCATACCTTGCTCCTATGGACAACAGCCTTGCTAGTAGCAATGTGGGCCTATCTACCACCAAACCCGAAAGAGTAAGGGGAATTATGCACGCTCTTTATTCCTAACCAGCAGCCGTATTCAACACCTCCGAATTACGCCTCTAGCGGGGCCGATTTCCACTAACACCGAGAAATTGTTGTTACACTGTATTTAGTGATCAGGCGGAGGGAAATCCTGGCCACAAGGCAGGCGCCTGAAGGATAGGAGAGGTTATGACAACGAAACGGAAGATTCAGTTCATAGACAAAAAGCAGCAGGTGCGCTTTGCTATCACTGTCGCATTTTTCTCGCTGCTCTTTCCCGTTCTCTTTCTGGGCTTATCGATATCCCCTGCTCTTTCGGCACTGTTGATCGGTGAAGACGCAGCAGGCATACAGCCCATGATGGGTGAATTTCTCATTTTTTGTATCCGCCACTGGTGGGTAGCTCTGCTTTCTCTCTTTTTTATTGCAATGACCAGCGTCTTGTTCAGCCATCTGATTTTTGGTCCGATGCGCCGGTTTGAGATCGTTCTCAAGCACAAGAGGAAGTATCCCGATGAGATAGTGGTCTGCAACTTACGGCAAGGTGATTATTTTCACGACTTTTCCAAGCTGCTCGAGGAGGTCTTGAACGAATTACAGGCTGTAGACTTCCCCGTTCAGAGCACGGCCAAGGAAAACCTCGAGTCGGCTGACGTCGAGTCGGCAGACCTCGAGCCGGTGGATCTTGATCCGGCGGATCTCGATCCGGTCCACTCGAACTGAACCTGAAGGGTGGGGCTCTGGATTAATAGGGTGGCTCGATCTCCGGATACACTTCCCGCCAACTCAATTTTCTGATGGGCAGAAGACCGTAGCCCAGCCCAACGCCGCCTT
Organism: Acidobacteriota bacterium; assembly: GCA_963663035.1. Lineage (GTDB taxonomy): Bacteria > Acidobacteriota > UBA6911 > RPQK01 > JADFOI01 > JADFOI01. Next base: position 2,656,758 of record OY760074.1, on the reverse strand, counting down.
CCTGATAGTAGAAGTTGCTGTTGCCGGCGACGGTAAAAGAGGGGGTGCCGTAGCTCCAGGTGCCATCTCCAGCATTGTAGATCGTCTTGGCCACAAGGAGCCCGCCTAAAATGCCCACGTTGGAGCCAGTCATATTAAAGTCTCCTTCTCCCACCACCAGAATCAACCCGTGATAGGAGAAGCCCGCTTGAAAGCGCAGTTCTCCCCGGACGATCAACAGGCCGGCGCCGCTGGAGTTTCCTCCCAGTCTACAATCCCCTTCGCAGTAGGTGATCTGGGGGGCTGCATCGGTCCCAAGATCGCTGCCGCCGAAGTTGGTTCCGTCCGCTAGCGTGACATCGGCCACGGCTGCCGTGTTGGTGATGAAGTTCATCAGGTAGCTTGCATTGAAGATATTGGTGGCGTCCGGGTTGGGGTCGTTACGGACCCTGTCGGTGCCATCCCGCAGGGAAGGTTCCCCACCGTAATCTGACTGGTTGCCCTCAATATTGTCGAGCTGGCCTCCATTCAGATCACCGTGAATCGTGTCTCTGAGGGGGGTGCCATCTCCACCTCCGGCGTTGTCAAAAACCGCGTCAATACCGGCCGTATCATCGGGAAAGCCATCACCATCTGCATCTGTGGTGTGAGAATGGATCCCGGCTTGAAGGTCGGCCAGCGTCATGGTGGGGTGGTCAAATCCATCGATATTAAAAGAGTTTCCCGCAAACAGGTTCGCTCCCTGTGAGGGCACAGCGTTGGGGCCATAGATGGTGAAGGGTGCTTTGGCAGCTAAAGTCTGGTCCCGCTTCAAGGTGGACTGAATGATGCCCACAGAGTTCTTGACGGTTCCCCCATAAGTTGTGATCTGACCCGCTCCCAGTCTTTGGATCCCGATGGTACGAAGATAGACGATGCCATCCACATCGGTGGTCAGATTACCATCTCCGTCGTCGTTATCAGTGATCTTGGCCCAGTATCTCCCGCCAGAAGCCAGCGGTGTGCCCTCTCCAGGTGTCAGAAAGCCGTTGACGGTTCGGGTGGCCAATCGGGCGGGCGGACTCTCGAAGTCAATATTCATCGCTTCCTTGGGAGCGATGGGGTTGCGCAGAAAATAATCCTCAGCCACCGTGCCCGCGCCAGGAACCGAGTAGTTCATGTATCTTGGAACGTCGGTTGTGGACTGCAAAACGGCAGTCAGATTGGTCTGTCGCAGTGCATCTTTGACAGTACTAAAACCTGTTTCGGCATTCAGTCGGGCCTTCTTTTGGTTTTCCAGTTCATTGCTTATGGTCACCTCAGTCATGCTGTCAAAGATCATTGACATTCCCAGGAGGGCCATCAGAATCGAAACGATGGTCACGATCAAAAGAGAGACACCCGATTCATCCTTTAAATGTTGCATGAGATTTCTCCGAGAAACTCGTCCTAGTTTGCAAAGAGGTCAAAAGATTGACTTCGCAGCATCACTTCCGATTCCAGGGTGATACTGTGGATCTTACCTGTCTGTAGATCGATGTCTTCGGTCTCTGCCACCATCTCGACTCGAACCCGAACAATGTCGTCCTCTACAGCGGTGACATTGCCGTTGATATCAAAAAAAGTGAAGTCGCAGTATAGGTTTTCAGCCAGCACCTCCACTCCATGGCCGATGTCCAATTGAAGGTTCTCCAGGAGAGGATTGTAGCGGACCTCCACCCGTTCATAGAGGTTGTCCAAAGACCCGTCGGGGTCTCCGGTGGCCTCCAGAGGATCGCCTCCGGCAGCCGGCACAGATCCGGTAATGTCGCTGTTAATGCGGATGTGGTCGACGCCCAGGAGTTCAATGGGTGGGATGTTGTTGGTTCTCATATAGGCCTGCGGATCATTGCCTGCCTGTCGCAGATAGGCGCAAAGCTGATCCATGGCGGCCCGGGCTTCTTGAGTTACTTCCAGGATAGATTGCTGGGACTTGTAGGAGTGTTGACTCTGGGACAGAATGGAACCAAGGGCCCCCGCGATCAAAACGAGCACCGCGCTGGAGACGAGCATTTCGATCAGGGTGAAGCCGCGACTGCAGGTGTGGAATCCGGAACGCGATGGGGTCATGGCACAAGAACGGTCGTCAGGTTCAAGTCGCTGTTCAGCTCGTTTGAGTCCTGGGGCTCTATGGTCACATCGACGGTTTTGGTTGTTCCTGCTATCGTGACCGTCCAGGAGACCTGAAACTCGCTGTCTCCCATGCTGCTCTCTGCGGGTGCCTGCATCGTCATCATTTGCGGCCCGTGCAAACCGGTGGTGAGGTCAGCCGAAGCAGTCTCCGTTTCCAGCTCCCGGTTGTACACCGCTCTGAGTGTCTCCAACTTCTCTTGAGCGATAGCGGTGCTCATGGTCTCGACCCGGGTGAAGGCGTTTTGCCGAACTGCCACTGACATCAGTTGACCGAGTGCCAGCACGCTGATGGCTAGAACTGCCACGGCCAGCATATTCTCGATTAAGCTAAAGCCTTTTTCCTTCGAGATCCTTGATGGTCTCATAACAGATCAGCTCTTCTCGATCTTCCCCGAAGGGCTGACGATGATCGAGATGGTGTAACCCGATTCGTTCACCAGAACAATGGTCCCACCTCGGGCATGACCGCGCGAATAAAACCGTATCGAGGTTGCCGGCACTGTTGAAAAGGAGTCTCCTGACTCGAGGTTTTTCTCCGTTCGTGGGGAATTGTCAGGGTCGTTGGGATCGATAATCTGAATGGTGCTATTCCCGGTGTCCAGGCTCACGTCGTAGATCCAGTTTCGTGAGACGGCCAGGGCGCGACCTGCACTTAATTCACTGGCCACCAGGTTTGCCGAAGAGGTCAGACTGTAGTAATCCAGGATGACCTGAAGCTTGGGGACGGCGATACTGAGAATGACGCTGGCAAAGACGACGACCACCATGGCTTCGAGAATGGTAAAGCCTGATTGAGAGTTCCTAGTCATGTTTTGATCCTCAGAAATTCGACATTCTGGTCCTCACGTAGAGGTATTAGCAAGAGACGTTCCAAAAGTCTGAGAGAGAGGCGTATCTATGAGTCTATCTCCTTTTGCCATAATAGTTTAAAAAAGATTGACTCTGTTTCTAAAAAGGGCCAAAAAGACCCCGAAATGTTTGAAATGGCTCTAAGCGTCAACGGGGGTGGACATTCTGGGGGAGTGGGTTGCATTGACATGTTGGGAAAAGGCGGGATATAGTTAAAATGATGACTTCAGTTGAAGGCCTCCTGAGGTTGTGGGTGAGTACTATTAAAAAAAATAGAAGGCCTTGAGTAGCGTCTCACCTTGCGAAGATCCCCCAAGGAACAACCGACCAGAATCGCGACACCGAGTCAGTTCCCGTGTTCTGCTCCTTTCGTGGTCAGTATTTCAGGGTTGATGACAAGAACATTCTCTGAAGGAGGAGAACATGAACAGTAACAAACTTTACGTTGGTGGATTGCCCTATTCGATCACCGACGACCGGTTGCAAGAAATTTTCTCGCCACACGGGGCTGTAGAATCAGCCCGAGTGATCACCGATCGAATGACCGGACGGTCACGGGGCTTTGGTTTTGTGGAAATGAGTTCCCAAACCGAGGCTGAAGAGGCGATTCAGAAATTGAATGGCTCTGATCTGGACGGACGAAGCCTGACAGTGAACGAGGCCAAACCACAGCAGCCCCGATCCGGCGGCGGTGGCGGTGGCGGTGGCGGTGGCGGCGGCGGCGGCGGCGGCGGCGGCGGGCGCGATCGCTGGTAGTCTGAATCGAAGGTGAGGGGGTGGGCGTCAGGTCGGTTCGCCTGCCCTGGGAATACCCTTTTTGCCCTTCAAGGCACAAAACTGATTGTGTGAGTGCGATCACAACACTTCCGTGATGTTGTGGGTTAAGCTTCTCTTTGACACGGACAACAAGGAAAGGGGAAAGCAGGATGCAAGCCTATTGTGTGAAATGTCGAGAAAAGAGAGAAATGAAGGATACCCAAACGATAACCATGAAGAATGGCAGACCAGCAACGAAAGGTGTCTGCCCAGTCTGTGGCACCAAGATGTTCAGAATAGGAAAAGGTTAAGCTGAAAGAAGAAAGGTGAACCCTTTCTTCGGAGAGCCTCTGATCTATCTCCTTCAGGTTCTGGCCTGAATGGTGCCTTATTTAGAAAGCGGAGGATTGGATTCATGAAAACTCTCAAGGAGTACTTGCTCAAAAATGCTGAGCAGATGTTGGCTCTCACCATTCTGGTCAGTGTTCCCGCAATCACCTATCTTCTTCCCTACAAGTTAGTTTTCCTGAATTTCTTTTTCATCGTCATTCTGCTCGCGGTCTACTTCCTGGAGGCGCACAGGGCACTGATGGGCGGTGTTCTCACAACTTTACTGGTTGTCATTTACGTCTACCATTTCCCCAACTCCTTCCTTCCCAATTTCACGGCACTCGACCTGTGGATGAATATCCTGGCCTGGTCCAGTTTTTTGATCCTGACGGGAGGCGCGGTTGGAAAAATAGCTGACCGTTTGAAGAAAGAGATCAAGGAGCTTAAGGAGTTGAAAGAGGGTCTGGAAGCTCAAAATGAGGAGTTGGCAGCGAGACTGGCTCAGGAGAAGGGTTCGCCAGGCAGTACAGCTGAGCCTGAGCTGGCTGGCCAGGTTACCTAACCGACACGCTCAGCGCTGCCCGCGTTGTGCTCCCTCGTTTCATGACGATTTTCCAGGATTTACATCTCAGGAAGTCATGGCTTTAATTCCACCCTTTTTTCTGGATTGTGTTGTTGCTATCGGCTTTCCAGAGGCCGCTGGGAAGAAGAAATGGACTGCCTCGGGATTCCTTTATGGGAAATTGGTGGCGGATGAATCCGCTGAAGAAAAAACCTACGAACTGTTTTTGGTCACAAACAGGCATGTGTTTGAGGGTTATGAGAAAGCTTTCATTCGCTTTAATCCCAAGGCGGATGAAGCCGCTCGTGATTACGAGCTCATGCTTGTGGAGTCGGGAGAAGTGAAATGGCACGCACATCCAGATCTCGATGTCGATGTCGCTGTCATTTCGATCAACGCGCGGTTCTTGAGGAAGAACGATATTCAGTTTAACTATTTCAGGAGTGATGAGCACCTGGTGGATCGGAAAAGGGCATCGGAACTGGGTTTTACCGAAGGTGACACCATTTTCGTGCTGGGTTTTCCCATGGGTCTTGTGGGCAAGGAAAGGTCTTTCGTCATCGTGCGCTCAGGCTGTATTGCAAGGATTCGAGATGCCCTCTTGGGCTCCAGCAGGGAACTTTTGATTGACGCTCCTGTTTTTCCTGGCAATAGCGGTGGACCCGTCGTGACCAAACCGGAGGATGTGGCCATTCACGGGACACAGGCAGTGGACAGCGCCTATCTGATTGGCATGGTCACATCCTACGTCCCCTTTCGCGACGTTGCTGTGAGCTCTCAGATCAGGACAGCCGCGGATAGTTTTCGAGGAGAATTCCGGTTTGGCATCTGTCCTGCTCATGGACTCTGTCATGGAAACGATCCAGACGCGTTTGATACCAGTCCGGTAAAGAAAGGTCAGTGGCTCCATGGCAATCGCCCAGTCAAGTCGTTCCTGGAGGAGTACTTTCAGACGCTCCTATCGAGTCTTTCGATGGGGAGCGCTGGCCGGGACGATTGTCGTAGTTATCCTGATTTTGCGCCAGGCATCCCCTCCTCAGGTGGATGTGGATCCCGCTGCGGGACTCCGTCTGGAGCGCAAGATGCGTGATCTGCAAAACTCGCTTCGGGCGGGTAGATCCCACACGCTTCGTCTGGCAGAAACGGAGGTCAACTCCTGGGTGAATGAAAACCTGGCTCTCTCACCCAAAGCTTTAGAGGATGGGACAGAAACAGCCGTAGGCGCCTCTGCCGACATCGCAGGGGTCCGATCCGCCGTGCGGGATCTCAAGATCGATTTAACAGGTGACCGAGTGCAAGCCTATGTTCTTTTCGATTTTTATGGGCAGGACCTCTCCTTGATCTTGGAAGGGCGTCTCCAGGTACAGGAGGGTCAGCTGGGTTCTGAAGCGACAGCAGGTCAATTGGGCTCTCTCCCCATTCCACAGATGGCACTGGACCGAGCAGTTCAGCGTCTTTTTGACTCACCCCAGAACCGAGATCAGTTCAGATTGCCGCCGGAGATTGGGAACATTCAGGTGGAAAACGACCAACTGGTCATCTCTTTCGCGAATTAGCCTAACCGGTATTATGCATAAAGTTTCTACTGCAGTGCCGCAATCATCCACGCTGACTGCGTTGTGCGACCCGCAAGCGGGTACCCCTTGGGCTCCTCGGCGTACTGCAAGAGTACGCCTGCGGGGCCCGACCCGTGGCGGGTACCCCTCGCATGCCTGGTCATCGCGGCGCCAGCGGCACTTCGTCACGAAAACCTATGCATAATTCCGGCTAGCGACCATCCAGACTGAAGGCATAGAGCGGGTAGGAGGGAGGATTTCCCCCTCCGCAGCTGGTGTAGAGGGTCCCGTTGGAGATGCTGATTCCGCCACGCCGGCTGCCCGGGAGCTGATAGGTCCACAGCGGCGCTCCCGTTTCCACATCCAGGGCCTGCAGGGTGCCGTCTCTGAAGCCCTGGTAAAAAAGGCCGTTGGCCACGCTCACCGCTCCCTGAATAATGGACTCATTGGGTGTCCACCACAGCACTTCTCCCGTATAGGCATGGAGCGCCACGGTGGTCGATTGAGCGATGAGGCGGTGATTGGCTGCGGAATTGGAGACCATATAGATCTTGTCGTAGCCATAGGCGGTGCTGTTGAGCGTGGGACCGCCGTTGGTCACGGAAGCGGTCCATAAGTGCTCTCCCGAATAGCGATCGAAGGTGTGAAAGCCGGTCTTGCTGCCTGCTCCCACACAGCTTCGCAGGGCTCCCGGGCGGGTCGGATGGCTGGCTTCAAAGAGAGTGGGGTGACAGCTGTAATCCAGATCAAAGGGATCCCTGGAACGCAACTGGTCGTACCACAACAGTTCGCCTGATTCCATGTCGTTGGCGAGCATACTCTCGCTAAAGAGCATGGGCCCGGCCACACGTCCATGCACGCTTCCCGTCACGTTGTAGACGATTCCGAACTCCACATCCAGAGCGGAAGCGGTCCAGGCGGCACCTCCACCGAGTACTTTGGAATCGGCAATGATGTGAAAGTTCCAGCGGACGGCACCCGTTCCTGCGTCCAGGCAGGCAATCTGAGAACGCCCGGCCACCGTGGAGGTACCAAAGTAAACTTTCCCGTCGTAGATAATGGGAGAGGAGGAGATCTTGCTGCGGTTGACTCCCGCCGGTGGGTCCATCTGGGTCCGCCAGATCTCCCGGCCGGTGGCTGCCTCCAGGCAGTGCATCCTGGCGGTGCCGTCACCCACGAAGAGTCGGCCGTTGGCATAACCGACCGAACCCCGCATCTCCCCTACCGGGTCCGCGTTAATCTCTCTCTGCCAGGTCCCGGGCGCATTGGGCTGGATGCCCTCCCAGGCGTTGAACTTCCACTTCAGAGCTCCTGACCTGGAATCCAGTGCGTAGACATAGCCATCGTTGGCCGGAAAGTAAAGGCTGTCGCCCACCACGCTGGGGGTCGTCTGGTTGAAACTCCCTGCCCCCTCAAAGATCCACTTGACCTTCAGACGCTCGACATTTCCTGGGCCAATGATGTTCTCGTGCGGATTGAATCGGGTTCCTCGTATATCGTAGGTCGAAACCGGCCAGTCCCCCGGCTGCACCCCACCCTGACCCTGGGGCAGAATCCCGGAAGCAAGCGCCGGCCTCTGGCTGGTTATCATTCCACCAGCGGCGGCAAGAGAGAGCAAGAATCTTCGGCGGTCAAGAGCCATTGGTGCACCCCTGGGGCAAGCCAGCTGCCCGCTATGTACTCACTTTCATAAATACGATGACGTTTGTTTGGAACGGGACGGGCCCAGATCGAGGCGCGACGACGAGTCGATGTCTAGACATCGGCGAGGAGGAGCAACAAAGAGATGGGCCCGTCCCGCCCCAACCCTTCGGGCGGATGGGGGTTGCGGGCGATCTCTTTGTCTCTCGTCGTCGTCGATGTCCCTGCATCGCCTTCTCCTCATCTTCGCGACCTCGCCTCACAAGCCCCATCCGCAAACGCTACCGTATTTATGAAAGGGAGTACTAAGGCATTTCCCTTTCTCCGAAGTGCTTGATGTGTTCCCGCAGGAGAGCCTGCGGATCGAGCACCAGACCATCTTTGATGACCAGATGGATCTTCTGGGTGTTACTGATGTTTTCTAGAGGGTTGGCGTCCAGGATGACCAGATCAGCATATTTTCCTGTTTCCAGCGAGCCCAGGTCCTTTTCCTGCTTCATCACCTTGGCGTTATTGAAAGTGGCCGTCTGCAGTGCTTCCATGGGAGTGAGACCGGCATCGACGAAAAACTCCAGCTCCTGATGCATGCTCCAGCCGGGAAGGGCGCCATCGGGGGCGGCGGCTTGAGAATCGGTTCCCATGAGCAGGAACCCGCCCGCCTTGAAAAACTTGTAAGTGGCTTCCTGCATCAGCGCGAAGGTCTTGGTCCAGTGCTCTCGGTCCAGCGGTCCATACTCCCCATAACGATCGGAGCGATCATATTCTTCCGGCATGTATCGAAAAGCTGGATCTGCCACCAGTTGCGCTGTGCCGCGCTGGACAAAGCCGCGATTGTAGTTCACCAGGGTGGGATCCAGGTAGACGTCGTTTTGAACCATCAACTGGATGATTTCATCCATCTTGGTGCGGTTGACGGCGCGATGAAGCTGGCTGTAGTAGTAACGGAAGAAATGGTCGCGGCGGTCCCAGTCGAAATCCATAGGAAAGGGAGGGTTTTCTTCAACGCAATCCTCCAGTAAATCGGTGACATGCTCGATCCCGTCCAGTCCGATCTGGACAGCCCGGAGGGCACCGGGATCAAGACGGGTATGTCCAAAAACCAGCAATCCATGGGCGTGGGCAACTTCCAGAATGTCCTTGAGTTCCTCTTCGTTGTAACCCGTGACCTTGATTCCGTTCACCCCCGCTTCCGCCAGCCTTTCGGTCATCTCGCGGGCACTCACACCGGCGGCTCTGAGCGAGCGAGTGTTGATGGATCCTCCGGTGGTAAACAAGCGGGGGGCCAGGATATTGCCCGTGGCAATTTCTTCACGCAGGGTGAGGATTCGCTCCAGGGAAGTGCCCACATCGCGAACCGTGGTGACTCCGTGGGCCAGATAGAGCCGATGCAGAAATGGGGCGTTGTAATGAACATGAGCATCGATTAAGCCGGGGATAAGGTATTTGCCGTCAGCTTGAATGATCTGTGCGCCGGGGGGAATCGGCACCTCCCCGCGCCTGCCGATCTGGCGAATGCGGCCATCTTCAATGAGCAGGGTGGTATTGGGAACCGGCGCCGCTCCTGTCCCGTCAATCAGGGTCGCGCCCTCCACGGCAACAAGGGACGCGGTGCTGACCGGTAGGGTGGGGGTTGTCTGTCCCCGGGCCGGCAAACTCAATCCAGCTGCCATCAGGAAGCAAATAAGCAAAGGCGAGGACTTCTTCAAGCTGAGCATATGGCGGGTACTCCTTTCAGTTTGAATGAAGGCTTATGAGCCTAATACTGCACTGATCAGGAGTCAAGATTACTTCCTTCGTGTGACCCGGCTTCAGGCGGGTGGGCAGGAGTCGTATTCAGAGAGGTCACGCTGGGAAGTCCTGCAGCGGCACAAGAGCCCTTCCTTCCGGCGGTTCCGATGATGAGGTCAGCCGACTCACTCGAAGCACGAAGGCTTCCCAGTACCGGGAGGACGCCTAGCGTGAGCAGTCCTCCAACGATGTAACCGAGAGGTATGGAATGGACGCGGGCAAGATAGCCCAGGCCCACTTGACCGGCTACGCTTCCACCACCTCCAAACATCGAGTGAAAGGAGATGACGGTGGCTCGCTTCTCAGTGGGGACAACCTGGTGGAGGTAAGCCTGTTTCACCGGGACCGTCACACCCATGCAGGCTGCTACGACAAGAAAAAGGGCTACGGCCAGCCAAAAGGTTCCAGCAAGGCCGACTCCTATGGCGGCCCCAGTCTGGATGGCGGCGGCCCAAAGTAAGAGTGTGGTGCGTCGGCCGCAGTAACGGGCAAGCCTTTCCACCAGGGCGTTGCCGGCAATAGTCGATAGGGCGATCAGCGCCGCAATCACTCCTGCCACCCATACTGCATCACGACCCAGCAGGTCGAGGAAGTAGGGTTGCCAGGCGTAAAAGCCCCAGGAGAGAAAGCCCCATTGGAAGAAGGACGCGATCATCAACAATCGGACCGACCGCTTCTGCCAACCGTAGATCATGCTGGCTCGACCCACGCCTTGCATCTCTGCGGGCAGGGCTGAGAAGCGAAAGGTTCGAGGAGTGAAGCCCAGGTCGTGCATGCTGCGACAGGCCAGGCCGAAGACGATCATCAGCAGCAGGGCGCGAAGCAGGAAGGGGAAAGCCAGATTGCGGCTGCCCAATAGACCTCCGCCCAGCGTGCCGACCAGCATGGCCGCTCCCGTGACCATCGAACCGCGAGCAAAAACTCGGTCCAGCTGGCCGTCGAATCCTGTTGCTTTTAGTGCATCCACCAACCAGGCTTCCACCGCACCCGAGTAGAAGGTGTACCCCAGCCCCAGCAGCACCGAGACTGCACAAAACAGTAATAAACCGCCCCCGGCTGCAGCTGCTCCAACATAGCCCAGGGTGCCGGCCCACACGATGACGACACTCATCAGAAAAGAGACTCGTCGGCCAACCGTGTCGGCGACAACACCTGTGGGAATCTCGAAGAGAGCCATGCTGGCAGTGAAGGTGGCATTGGCGATGAAAACCTCCAGGATGTCGAGCCCGGCATCCAGGAGAAAGAGGGTGTTGACGCCCCAGATCAGGGAAGCAGAGAGGGTGTAGAGCCCGGCGATAGCCCGATAATTGCGAATCACTTGCTGTGGGGTCACAAACAGCACCCTTTCGCTCTACTCAAGCAGCATTATGGGGATCAGCTCAGTGACCGATCATGAAGCTGACTCCTGCTCTTCTAACATCACATCGAGGAACAGTGCCGCGGTCCAGGAAAAATTGTCGGTTCCGTAGCCGAAGCCTTGGTAAGGATCGAAGTACTCATGGAAGCCGCAGCTTTGGACCAGCTTGAGGATGTCAGCACGTACGTTTTCCGCCTTCTCCTGAAAGCCATAGCGGCGCAGTCCTTGCCACAACAGCCAGTTGGTGTTGATCCAGACCGGTCCTCTCCAGTAATTGGAGGTCTCCAGGGAATCCCCTCCCAGATCATAATTGGGGATGGAGAAGCAGCGGTGATCCCCCATTTTGCAGAAGGCGTTGGACTCCAGAAAATCGTACATGACCTGGGCTTGATCCGAGGTGGGAGCGCCACAGAGCAGGGGCATAAAACCGGCTGCAGTGCGTGTCCCGATGGGCTCGTTGGCATAGAGATCAAAGACATCAAAGGCTCCGTGGCGCTCATCCCAGAGCTTTTCCCGCAGAGCCTGAGTGGTTTGGGCATACCATTCCTGGAGTTGAGCGGTGTCTTCTCCCAGGGTCTCTCCGATTTCGATCAGATCCTCGTTGGACTTGCAGAGAATGCTGTTGAGTAGGGGATCCTGGATGAGAAAGGGACACTGGCTGTAGATCTCCTTTTCGTTGTAGTCCAACCTTCTGAAAAGATCGACCAGGTTGACGTAACGATCGTAGTCCTCATCGGAGGGCCGCTGAGACTTGGGGATGCCCTTTTTCAAGTCCAGGCGCTGGTAAGGGGGAAGCTTGTCTTTGTTGATCTTCATCGCTTGTAAAGGTGGATCCCAGGTGAGGGCATTGTCCAAGCCGGACTCCCAGGGGTGACGGATGTAAACGAGTCCCTCCCTCAGTGGATCTCGATCGCGGTAGAAATACTGGTGCAGGGCAAAGAGGCGCGGGTAGAGGTCTTGCAGCCACTCTCGAGCCGCACTGCCATCGGTTGCCTGCTGCAAGACCCGAAGGGCAGCCATGGCATGCACTGGAGGCATGGTTATCCCAGAGGTCAGTACGCTCTGCGGGTAGTGGGGGGAGCGCTCAGCCTGCCAGAAGTCCGGCTCGGGAAAGTAGCCGCCTAAAGCGTCGGGGTTGAAAACGATCTGGGGAAGCATGCCGTTTTGCCATTGAGCGGCGAAAAGTGAAGAGAGCTCCTGCTGGGCGCGACTCTGATCGTATCGCGCGTATCCGATGGCGATAAATCCCGAATCCCAATTCCACTGATGGGGATAGAGGTGGGGAGAGGGCTTGGTGGATTGGCCCAGCCAGTTTCCATCTAGGATCGACTTGGCCTGCTCAATCAGCTGATCTCGTGTCTCAGGCATTAGAAGCATGATCATAGCTTCTGGGACCAGCACTTGAAAACCCCGGGCATTTGCAAACCTGAGGGCAGGTCCAGTACCCTACTGCCTGCGAAAAATCAGGCTTGGAGGTTCATTGCATGGAAGGACTCAGAGGAAAGAATGTCTTAGTGACCGGTGGCAGTACCGGCATCGGTCAGTCCATTGCCATCCGTTTTGCTCAGGAAGGGGCCAATGTCGCCATCAACTATCGGAGCAGTATCGAAGAGGCCAAGAAGACTGAAGAAATGGTGCAAATTTGCATCAGGAAAGTCCGCGAGTGCGGTGTCCGAGACCTGCTTGTCAGAGGCGATGTCTCAAAGGAGGGGGACATCCTTCAGATGGTAGAGACGACCATTGAGGGATTAGGAGGGCTGGATATTCTTGTCAACAACGCCGGCATTCAAACCTCAGGCGCATCCGATGAGATCGAGATCGAGTCCTTTGATCGAGTGATTGCTGTGAATCTGAGAGGAGCCTACATCTGTGCCCGAGAAGCCATCAAATACTTTTTAGCCCAGGATAAAGAGGGAGCCATCATCAACGTCTCCAGCGTTCATCAGATTATTCCCAAGCCCAAGTACATCGGTTATTCCGTCAGCAAGGGGGGAATACAGAACCTGACCCGCACCCTGGCCCTGGAATATGCCGGCAAGAAAATTCGCGTCAATGCCGTGGGGCCCGGTGCCACCATTACCCCCATTAATAGGGCCTGGATTGATGACCCTGAGAAACGGGCCGAGGTGGAGAAACATATACCCATGGGACGAGCCGGGACCTCCGAAGAGATGGCGGCCGTGACGGCCTTTCTGGCTTCCGATGAAGCTGCCTATATCACTGGCCAAACCCTGTTCGTGGATGGGGGGCTGACCCTCTATCCTGACTTTCGCAGTGCCTGGTCCTCGGAATAAGGGCGGTGCTCTTTGATTGTCGCCGGCCCGTAGGCTAGCCTGCGGCTCTGACGGAACTGACGAGTCTCAAACAGAGCCGTGGGCTTTAGCCCACGAGCCAGGCTCCGGTGCTGCAAGGCGTCATTTCGAGCCGTTCACAGAATGGCCGCTACAAGTTTTACGACAGTCTCTAAAACCTGTGGCATTTATGACTAATCCGGACCAAAGGAACAGTTTGGCGGTGTGACCCAGAAAAAAAAGACCGTAGCGGCTGTTTACCTCAGTGGATTTCTGCAGGGTGTTGCTCTCATTCTCTTTCCCGCCTCTGGTCCTCTCTTTACCCATCCCAGTTTTCACGCTCTGAGCAGCAGCCAGTTCGGTTTGCTTTTCACACCCCAGATCATTACCGCCATAGCGGCCTCGGCCCTGGCGGCTCGTTGTGCCACCGACTATGGGATGAAGCGGGTATTGTGGTTGGGCTTGACGGCCAACCTCCTGGCCATGGTTTTACTGGCAGCCAGTCACTGGTTGATTGGTCTGGGCAGCCTGGCTTTTCTGCTCTTACTGGCGGCGACAGCTGCGGTAGGGGCAGGATTCGGTTTCACCATCAGTTCCCTGAATGCTTACGCCTTTGATCTTTTCCAGGATCGAGCCGACGCCGCCATTACCGGGTTGCACGTCCTGACTGGCCTGGGTCAGGTCGGTTCCTCCCTGATTTTAGGGCTCTTTCTCAGTCTGGGTTTTTGGTGGGGAGCGCCGCTGGCGATAGGCGTGGCCCTGGTGCTGATGATGGCGTTTCAATGGGGACTCCCCATGGAACTGTCCAGGGAAAGGGTGGCCCCGGCTGAGAGAGTCAGAAGAGGTCCACTGCCCGGGCGGATCTGGCTGTATGCAGCTGTGGTATTTCTCTACGGTGTGTGTGAAGCCACCTTTGGCAACTGGAGTCCCATTTACCTGGAGCAGGATGCCGGGCTGAGCATGAGCGAGGCGGCTGTGGCGCTGTCCGTCTTTTGGGGTATGGTCACCGCCGGCCGCGCGCTGTTTGTGTTGATGGCGATCTGGTTCAGACCGCAGGCGTTGCATGTGGTGTCTCCTTTTGTGGTGGTCGTTGCCTTCCTGGCTCTGCCCTCTGTTGCCGGCTTCTTGCCCAGTATGCTGGGAATGGCCCTGGCGGGTCTGGCGCTCTCTTTCTTCTTTCCCCTCTCTGTGAGCCTGGCTTCGGCTGAGGAGCCCGAATTAACCACGGCGGTGTCCGGCACCCTGGTGGCTGCGCTCATGCTGGGCATTGGCTTTAGCGCCACCCTGGTGGGCTTTGTCCGCGAGATGATGGGTCTCCCGCTGATCTTCCGACTCTCCAGCCTCTATGCTCTTTGTATGGCCGCCATCGTTGTGTATTTGACCCGAACCAAGAAGTCAATTCAGGCAGCCCAGGAGGCAGTATGACCCAAGACGTTTGGTGGCTCTCTCCTTACGGGGCAGAGGACCAAATCGGAATGCTCAATGAAATCACTCCTCAGCAGGTGGTGGAGGCCGCTCGCCTGGTCCAGGAGGGTCGGGTTTTCGACCTGGGACGTGTTCTGGATCAAGACGTCCCTGCTTTTGCAGGCCGAAGCTTTCGCCAAAGCCTCATCACCAGCGCCCATCTTTTGAACCGGCGCCGTCCTGATGCTGGGTCGGCAGGTTGGGGAGAGAACGACGTCAACTGGATCATCGAAATCTTCTCCAGCACCTCGCAGCTGGGTACTCACCTGGATGCCCTCAACCACCTTCAAATCGGTGATCGCCTCTACAACGGTCACCGCCTCACCGACATTGCCGAAGAGTGGGGCACTAACCAACTTGGGGTGGAAACCGTTCCCCAGATCATCTCCCGAGGAGTCCTGGTCGATGTCGCCAAGTTGCATGGGGTGGAACGTTTGGAAGCGGGCTATGCCATCCCGGTCTCGGATGTGACCCAAGCTCTCGAGCAGCAAGCGGTGCAAATCAGGAAGGGCGATGCGCTTCTCTTTCACACGGGCTGGGGGAATTTGTGGATGGAGGACAGCGAGACCTACCTGTCAGGTGAGCCGGGGCCTGGGTTGGAACTGGCCCTGTGGCTGGTGGAGAAGAAGGTGGCCCTCACGGGCTGTGACACCTGGAGCTTTGGTCCGGTGCCCGGGGAGGATCCGGCCCGACCCTTTGAGGTGCCCCAGACACTCAATGTGCGTCATGGGCTGTTCATCGTAGAAAATCTCTTTACTCAAGAGCTGGCCAAGGCGGGCGTGTACGAGTTTCTGTTTATTCTCACCCATGCCAAAGTGCGAGGCGCAACAGGAGCCTGGGTGTCGCCGGTGGCGATCCACTAGAGGAAAAAATGCCTGAAAACAACCACTATGATCTGATCATCATTGGCAGCGGTGCAGGGGGAGGAACACTGGCTCACGCTCTGGCCCCCTCGGGCAAGCGCATTTTGCTGCTGGAGCGTGGGGGATACCTGCCACGGGAGAAAGACAACTGGGAAACTCGTGCTGTTTTCACCCAGTCCAAGTATAAGGCCCAGGAGACCTGGTACGACAAGGATGGCAAGGAATTTCATCCCGGGATCCATTACTACGTGGGTGGCAATACCAAGGTGTGACCTTGCCCCCTAAAACGAGTCCAGTTTGAATGTTAGGATTTCCGGTTTAGGAAGGAGGCAAGGATGGCAGGGAAGCGGTTTAGGGCAGAACAGATCATCATGAAGCTGCGTGAGGCAGAGGTGGGTCTGGCCCAAGGACAGAGGGTGGGACAGGTGTCGAAGCAGATGGGGGTGAGCGAGCAGACCTACTACCGGTGGCGCAAAGAGTACGGAGGGCTCCGGTTGGACCAGGCCAAGAGGTTGAAGGTGTTGGAGAAGGAGAATACCCGGTTGAAGAAGCTGGTGGCGGATCTGTCTTTGGACAAGCAGATCCTGAAGGAAGTGTCCTCGGGAAACTTCTAGGCCCGGCGAACAGGAGACGAGCGGTGATGTGGGTACGAGAGCGATTAGGAGCAGAGCGAGTCTCCGAACGTCGGGCCTGCCAAGTGCTGGGACAGGTTCGATCGACCCAGCGAAGGGAAAGGCAAATTCCCGATGATGAGGCCCGATTGGTGGCCCGGATGGTGGAGTTGGCTACGCAATACGGGCGTTATGGCTACCGGCGGGTCACGGCGATACTTCATGGGGAAGGGTGGAAGGGGAATCCTAAGCGGATGGAGAGGCTGTGGAGACAAGAAGGGCTGAAAGTCCCGTCCAGACAGCCGAAACGAAGGAGGCTGTGGCTTAATGACGGTTCCTGTGTTCGGTTACGAGCGGCTCGCAAGAACCACGTCTGGAGCTATGATTTCGTGCATGAACGGACCCATGATGGGCGAGCCTTTCGGCTATTGACGATCCTGGATGAGTACACCAGAGAGTGCCTCGCCATTGATGTGAAACGGCAGATGAATCACCAAGACGTGTTGGACCGGCTGGCGGAGTTATTCGTTGATCGGGGAGTGCCTGAGTTTATCCGGTCCGATAACGGATCGGAGTTTACGGCACAGGCGGTCCGGGACTGGCTGCAGGCTGTTGGGGTAAGGACCTTGTACATCGAGCCGGGCAGCCCCTGGGAGAATGGGTACATTGAGAGTTTCAACGGGAAACTACGGGATGAGCTGCTGAACATGGAGATCTTCGACACGCTGGGGGAAGCCAAGGTGTTGGTAGAACGCTGGCGGAGGGATTACAATCAGATCCGGCCTCACAGCGCCTTGGCCTATCGGCCGCCGGCGCCAGAGGCCAAACTACCTAGGTCGCAGGCACTGGATCCAATCCCTTGGAGTGGACTTCAAATGGTCCCGGGTCTAGCATAGAGGGTGGACTCGTTCGTGGGGGCAGGTCAGGTGTATGGTGCCGTTTTGTTTCGTTTGCGCAAGGAAGATTTCGGGGAGATCCAGCACCACGGGGGGCTTTCTCCCGCCTGGCCGCTGAGCTATGAAGACTTCGAGCCCTACTACACCCGGGCCGAGCAGCTCTATCAAGTGCACGGGGAGCGCGGGAGCGATCCCACGGAGCCGCCCGCAGGTAAACCCTATCCTTATCCGGCTGTGAGTCACGAGCCGCGCATTCAGGAGCTGGCGGATGATTTGAGACGCATCGGTCACACCCCATTTCCTCTGCCGGTGGGGATCATGCTGGATGAGGCCGATCCCCAGAAGAGCCGCTGTATCCGATGCGATACCTGCGACGGATTCCCTTGCCTGATTCACGCCAAATCCGACGCACACGTCCTGTGTGTCGAGCCGGCTCTACAACACGAAAACGTCACCCTTCTCACCCACACCAAGGTTATTCGCCTGGAAACCAACCCCTCGGGGCGTGAGGTCGCCAAGGTCGTCGCCCAAGGCGAGGGCGGAAGCCAAGCCTTCTCAGCGGATATCGTGGTGGTGGCCTGTGGTGCCGTCAATTCCGCCGCACTGCTGCTGCGCTCGGCCAACGATCAGCATCCCAATGGCCTGGCCAACAGTTCTGACATGGTCGGCAGGCACTATATGGCCCACAACAATTCAGCCTTTCTGGCTATTTCAAAAAGACCCAATCCCACCATCTTTCAAAAGACGATCGGCCTGAATGATTACTACTTTGGATCGGACGACTTTGAGTATCCGTTGGGCCATCTGCAGATGCTGGGAAAGTCCAATGGCGAGATGCTCAAAGCTGAAGCACCGCCGCTGGTGCCCGGGATGACACTCGATTTAATGGCCCGACATGCGCTTGATTTCTGGATCACTTCAGAAGACCTGCCGGATCCGGAGAATCGTGTGAGCCTCAACTCTCAAGGGGAGATCGTGCTGCGCTATAAGGAAAATTACGAGGAGGGGCATAAGCGCCTGGTTGCCAAACTCAAGGGTATGCTCAAGGAGATCAATTGCGAGAGTCACCTGATTCCCACTGCTCTTTATCTGGGCAAGAAGATTCCCCTGGCTGGTACAGCGCACCAGAATGGCACCATCCGCTTCGGTCCCGATCCGAAGACTTCAGCTCTGGATCTGAATTGCAAAGCTCATGATCTGGACAACCTGTACGTTGTGGATGGGAGTTTCTTTGTCTCCAGTTCAGCCGTGAACCCGGCCCTAACCATTATGGCCAATGCCCTGCGTGTGACCGACCATTTGCTGGAACGGCTGGGGTAACCGTCCGAGGTAACCTTAACCCGGACTATGCATAAATTCTCTACTGCAGCGCCGAAATCATCCACCCTGACTGCGTTGCACGACCCGCAAGCGGGTACCCCTCGGCTCCTCAACGTACTCAAGAGTACGTTTGCGGGGGGCGACCCGTGGCGGGTACCCCTCGCGCGCCAGTCGGAGCCGCAGGCTTTAGCCTGCGGGCCCGTGGGCTAAAGCCCACGGCTCTGTTTTTCGGCGCTTTCGCCGCTTCGTGACGAGAACCTATGCATAGTCCGGGTTTTAAAAAACCAAGAGGTAGGTGTACTTGAGAGCCAGGACTCGATCGGTCCTCTCGTCTTCGATATCCCGCTGTTGGTTGTAGACAAAAAACAGATCGCTCGAGGTCCGGTGGATCAGGCGGAATCGGATGTGGGAGTCGACCTGGCTTTTGTCATTGTTGTAGCGGATCGCAGCATTCAAAAACATCTTGGGAGTGAAGGTGTACTTTATGTTAAAGCCCACCTCATAGGTGGCCAGGCCTCCGTCCTGCAATTGGAATTGGTTTCTCACGTAGTCCCCGCTGATGTTAAAGCGGGAACTGGGTTGGACTTTTCCTGCCAGTGTGAATGTCTTTTTCTCGAGCATAAAGACGTCGCACTTCTTGAATCGGGCGTCGAAGGAAAGGACCTTACTCTTGTCGGAGAAATATCGGACCTGGACTTCATTGAACCTGTAATCTCCTCGGGACAGCGAAATGGAGCAGGGCCTCCTCTCTGCCCGCTTGTAGTTCTGAATGTACTGGGTTACAAAGCCGCCGCCATCTTGAAATTTGACCTCCACCTGGGGACGCAATAACTTGACCTCGGTCTCGCCGTTGGGAAGGGTCACGAAATCGGAGATGAGCAGGGGGAAAATATCTCGAATGAGGGATCCCAGGTTCCTCTCTTCCTGGAGACGGGCACTGAGCCCCATTTCGGCGTGAACGATCCTCCTCCCGGTGCGTTTGGCCGATCCCAGTTGGGGGTCGAAATTTTCCTGAATCTCCGAATAGGCCCCCAGAACACGGAAGAGATTACTCTGCCATTTCATCTCCGCCGTGGCCATCCCATTTTGACCGCTGCTGTTGGGGTTTTCGGTTTTGGCCAGGACGGCGTTAAATTTCAGGTCTTTGAAGAACTGGAAATTGACATCGGTGGCATAGGTTCGGTGATAGTCGCTGGGGTGCTCCGATTGGCGATTGATTAACAGCACACCGATGTCGGAGTTGGCCAGAAAGTCTCGCTTGAACCGTGCCACGGTGAAGTTGTCCCCTGGTAAATCATCCTCAGACCTGGTCTGAACGGTCATGAAACCCAGGTAGTAGGGCCCAACCCGGCCAGTCAGCCGCGCACCACCCCAGATGGGAATGGGTGCGCCTCTATCTGAGAGCCCGATCTGCCTGCTTCTGAAAAGAGTGGCCTCCTTCTTCCTGCGAGGCCCCAGGCGGTAGGTCTCCCCCAATTGAAAGAGCCCGGCATTTTCACGAAAAAAGTCGCGTTTTTCAGGGAAAGAGGTGGGGAACTTGGTCAAGTTGGCCTTCTTTTTGACGTCCACCTCTACGAAGGCAAAATCGGGGTTGAAGGTCAAGTCCAGAGTCAGGCCCGAGGTCAAGCCGTATTTGATATCCACGCCCCCATCGAAGACCTCCTGGGTTTGCAGCCCTCGGGAGCGGAACTGTTCCATGCCTGCCAGGGAATAGAGTTTGAGCTTCAGGCGTCCGCTGTCCTGTTCACTGTCTGCTCGCCCTCCTCCTCCCCGTCCTTGCCCTTGCAGGACGGTCAAGAAGCCAGCCGGGGAGATCCGGAAGTTACTGGATTGCCACTGAGAGGCTGCCCCCCGCGAGGACTCATCGCTGGGTGGTTGGGCACCCTGGTCGACTCTTTCCAGGGCTCTCAACTCGCCGGCGCGGGAGACCTGGAAGAAGCCGTATCGGCGCGGAACAGGTGACCACCAGGTTAACTCATTTCTGCGTCGGAGCAGCCGGAAGAAGTTGATTCCCCAGACCTGGAAATCCTCTTTACTGAAGCTCAAAGTCTCGAAAGGAATAGCGAATTCTGCTGTCCAGCCATCGTCGTGCATTTGCACTTCGACCTGCCAGACTCCTACCCAGGCAAAGTTCACATTTCGGCCTTCGTTAAAAAATTGAACATCCCGTTGTCCCCCCTCGGGGCTGGTGGCCATCACGAAGCCGTTTCGGTCATCGTTGAAGGTGTCCAGTTGGAAACCGAAGAGATCCTGGTTTAGCCAGTTATTCACGACTTGGTAGTCGATCTCATCCTCCTCTAACTCCTCTAACCATTCAAAGTCTCTGGTGATATCGTGGACGACGATGTCCTTGGGCTGTCGATCGTGGCAATAGGCGCTGATATAGAGGTTCTTGTCATCGTAGAGAACCTTCACCTCGGTCCATTCCGTGGCGGGTTTTCCTTCCGATGGATCCGTTTGAATAAAGCCTCTGACGGGCGGGGCTGTCGCCCAGGCGGCTTCGGACAAGCTGCCGTCGATGGAAATGAAGGACTCAGTATAGTGGGCGCTCACCACTTTGCCCTGGGGCGGGGATTCCTGACTGAAGAGAGTGGTGAAGGTGGTGAGGAAGCCAACGAGGAGGATGCCCCTTCTCAGTCCGTGGAGGCCAGAGACGTGTTTCCGGGAAATTCCCATGAGCTACGAAGACATCGTGGGTTCCAACGAAGTTGGACTCACTCTCCTTCCCTTAGAAAACCGTGACGATTGGAAGCTGCTTTATGGAATGCAATTGTAAGTTTTAGAGGCCAGAGGGTCAAGAAATGGGGTGAAGTTGACGTGCTGTCGCGGAGCAGATATTCTAACCAGAATTGGAGGTAGAGAACTATGTATAGATCACTTTTTTTGACCCTGGTCGCGGTTATGCTGCTGGGTTTCACCAGCTCTGCTATGGCCGCTGACGAAGGAAGCTGGACGGGTTGGCTTTCAGATTCCCACTGTGCTGCTGATCACGCCAAGTCCGCCACTGAAGACCATGTTGCCTGTCTCAACATGTGCCTGAAGGGTGGGGCCGAGTGGGCCCTGTCGGTGGAAGATGGCGCCTTTATCCTGGAGATTGATGGCACTGAAGCTCAACAATTTCTGGGTCACCCAGTGGTGGTAAAGGGCGAGCTCAATCCGGATACCCAGACCATCAAAGTCAGCTCCGTTTCCCTGACCCACGAGCACTAGGGCTCGCTAGGGAACGGTCTGCTCATCTGTGCTAAAACGGCTGAGATAGTCTGCGGGAAGGGGACGAGGGATTAGATCCTGGAACTGGGCGTCCAATTCGATGTCCAGGACTTCACCGTCCTTGATGACCAGCTCGATCATCTGCGTATTGCGGATGTCCTGGAGAGGATCGCCTCCCAGGACAATGAGGTCCGCCAGTTTGCCTGATTCGATTGTTCCCAGCTCGTGACCCTGACCAATGAGTTGGGCAGGATTTCTGGTGACGGCCTGCAATGCCTGCAGGGGCGAGAGTCCGGAGTCCACCAGCAGCTCCAACTCGCGGTGAAGGTCCAGACCCGGCATGGCTCCCAAAGTGGTGTCCGAAGACGCGATCACCGTACCGCCAGCCTCTAAAAAAGCCTTGATAAACTCCTGTGACCTGGCATAGCCCACCTCGAACTTGGGGTCTGAGCGATCGCTCCTGGCGCGAGAATACCGCCCCACGATGCTTTGTCGAGAAACTTCGGGGATAAAGGACAGCCTGGGGTCCTGGAGAAAAGCTTGGTCCTGCTCTTCGTATTCCCGGGTGTGGGGATGGACTCCCATCCACCAGCTGACAAGGGTGGGGGAAAGGGCGGTTCCCTGCCTGACCATGAGTTCGATCAAGTCATCGAACAATTCGGGCTGCATGAGCGGTGCCAGTTCACGAACAGTTTCCATGACGTATTCCGGCTCCGTCCTTCTCTGCTCAATCTCCTGAAGGATCTCCGGATCATCTATGGTGGCAATGGCAATGCCACTCATGTGCTCCAGACTGGCGATGCCAAAGAGAGCAGCCTCTCGGGCGCTGACGGTGATGTGTCCCCTCACCACAAGATCCGCAGCACGGGCTTCCTCGATGATGGCTTCCAAGAGTTCCGGCCGGATCATGGTGTAGGCTTTGATGTAATCCGCACCCCGGCCAGCGTGTGCTCTGACGATCTCTCTGGCTTCCTCTTCGGTGGCGGCGTTGACGCTGTGTGGGAAGGTGCCGGGGGGACTATCGATCTGTCCGGCAGAGGTGAAGATTCTGGGTCCGGGCACTAAATCATTGGCAACAGCAAACTTCTGGGCCAGGATCCAGGGAGTATAGTTTCCCAGGTCGAGGACCGAGGTGACTCCCTGGGCCAAGTATAAGGGACCGGCCCAACCCAGATAATGGACATGCCCATCGATGAGACCCGGTAACAGATACTTTCCCTCAACCTGAATCACTCGGGTGTTGGGTTCAAGCTCGTATTGGTTTCCATCGCCGCTCAGGATCACTTCGAACCTGTTACCAGCAATGACCACCGTGGCGTTCTCTACCGGCCCTCTGCCGGTCCCGTCAATGAGCGTTCCGCCCGTCAGCACGATCTTTCCCGCTGGCAACTGGCCCTGGCCAACGGTCTGTTGGGTGGGACTGGAACAGCCACTGAGAAGCAACAGAAAGAAGAGTAGTAGAAAAACAGGCATCGGATTCCATCCCCCCCGTTCGATCAACTCCTGTATAAGGAATCCGCTGTCACATCCTGTCGTCGGCTGGGGCAGCCTCTTCGGCTTGCACCGTCACCTCTCGAGCCTCCACATCGGCGCCGCTGCGGACACCCATGACGAGCAGGCTGGTACCAACCGTTAGGTCTTCGAACCCGAGTTCCTCTTCCCCCTTCTTGAAGACGGTTTCGTCAGTCGTCAGGATGTTGGTCCGTCCCCGGGCAGTCCTGACCACGAAGGATTTCTTCTCTGCATCGATAATGATGACCTCTCCTGTGCGCTGGGCGCTTTGAGCATGGGCCTGATTGACCAGGAGAGTTCCCAGCAGCGGGACCATCAGAAAGAGAAAAAGAATGGATTGTTTTTTCATGAATCGTGCCTCCTTTTGCGAAATCAATCATAGCAAAAGACACTACGGGTGTGCTTTGCCTGACATAATAAATCTTATGTTACCCGAAGTGGGTAAGATTGCTGGGTAAATGGCTGAACACGACCTGGTACAACTGGCTGATTTCCGGTTACATAAGATTTTAGAGGGATCGGAACCGTTCCTCGGCCCAAAGGAGCACAGCCAGGATCTCGCCTACTGGATCCGCCGCTATCTGGACGAGCGCGTTGCAGGCGTGGGCTCTCTCCACACCTGGAAGGCCAAGGCCCGCGATCTCTCCCTCTTTTACCGGTTTTTCATGGAGTGGAATCGATCCTCCGAGATCACCTTCTGGTGCCGGCGGGATACGGAGAATTTTCGTGAGGAGTTGCTGGCCCAGGGCTATAAGCCGGCCACGGTCAATCGTTTTCTGGCCACGGTCAAGCATTTTGGCCGCTACTGTGAGGAGCAGCGGGCATTTGACGGGGAGTGCCCCGTCTGGGGTGTGAAAAACGTGCCCCGGGACCCGCCCGAAGCCAAAGGTCTGGATCGGTTTCAGGTGAAGCGGCTGTTTAAATCCATCCAGGACCTTTCACGTATGAAGCCCGGTTGGGAAGCGGCGCGCGACGAGGCCATTGTCCATCTGCTTTATGCCGTGGGCCTGCGAGTGACTGAACTCTGCAATCTGGAGGTGAAGCATTATGACGGCGAATGGCTAAGGAGCTTTCCGGCCAAAGGGAGCCACTTCCGTGATGCTTATGTGCCCGCGCCGGCCAGGGCAAAACTGGACGGCTATCGGGCCCTTCGGCAGAGGGCGAGTGCCCGTCTCTGTGCTCAATACGAAGGTTTTTCTGAGCAGGCCAGGCGACGAATCGAAAAATCGGCTCCCTGGCAACATCCGGATCCTCGCTGGCTGTTTTTAAACCGCTATGCCAACAAAATCTCGCGACAGCATGTTCACGCTCTCCTTCGGAAGGTGGCCGAGCATGCCCGCATCCACTACCGGGCGCCAATGAAGCTCTATCCCCATCGACTCCGCCATGCCTTTGCCCTGGAGCAGCTCAGAAAGAGCGGTGACCCGACCCTGGTGGCGAAGCTGCTGGGACACCGATCCCTGCAGCACGTGGTCCGCTACAGTCGCGCCCAGAAAGACGAGAAACGGGAAAGACCGGATTATGCATAATCCGGTCTATCCCTGGCCGTTGTCCTGATGTACCATTCTGTAGAGCATGGCCAATGAGTAAAGTGGACGCTGAAGGCCTCGATCTTTACCTGAAGATCGGGATGGCCATATCCGTTCAAGGGGAGTCAAAGCTGGAGCTGGCAGCTACCGTTGTTGCCATCTCCCCGGGTTTGCTGCGGTTGGAGGTTTCCAGGCCATCCTCAAAGACCTCTCTCCAAGAAGGGGAGAAGGTTGAGATCAAGTACTGGGATACAAAGGCTGTCCTGTATTACTGGGACTCACAGGTTATCAAGGTCGCCGGCCCCGAGAGCCGGCACGTGACCATCGCCGTGGGCCGCAGCTCAACTCTGCAGCGAAGGAAATCCTTCCGGGTTCGTTTGCCTATCCCTTTCTCTTTCACCGTCATTGATGCTGCTGAAACTGAGCTCATTGACGAGAAAGTCCGGAACTCCACGATCCAGAATATCAGTATCGGCGGGTTGGCCTTTGAAACCCCACTTCCCTTGCAAAGGGAGGATAAACTGGAGATGCACCTCAGCTTATCTTCGTCACAGGAAGTGACTGTGGTGGGATGGGTCGTTCGATCTGAACCGGTCAAAGATAAAGGAGAAGATCTCCATTTAGTGGCTTTGATGTTTCTACAGCTGTCTGCTGAAGAACAAAGCCAACTCCTGACATTTCTGGCTGAGGTCGAGGCCAAAAAGTAGGGCCGCTCTGGCCCGTGGGCTAAAGCCCACGGCTCTGTTTGAGATTCGGCAGCTCCGTCAGAGCCGCAGGCTTTAGCCTGCGGGCCCTCTGGAGACTTAGCGAAAGGCTTTTCTCAGGGTCTCGAGCACGTCTGCTTCCGCCTTTGAGATCTTGAACCCCAGGCCCAGGAAGCCACCGCTGGCTTCTGCCACAGATCGAGCCCGTCCCAGAAATTGAACCTCCAAAGTTTCTCGCTCTTCCCCGGTCACTTGGTTGCACAGCTCTTGGATGTACTGTTCCCAGGTCTCCAGCATTTCGTAACCTGCGTGTCCTCTGTGAAGGCCCGAAGCATGAGCAGCTGCTAAAATGGCGTTCCGTTCCTTCTGATCCAGATGCCCGTCTGCCCAGGCCACTTCAATGAGGGGAATAATGGCTAGCGCAGCCAGAGTCTGGGCGCGAATCTTGAGTTCCAGCAGACTTTCCAGGATGGCATCATTGTCGATTCCAGATGCCTCGGCTAGAGCCTCCTTGGACTCCTCCATCTGTTTCATCTGGCGCAGATTTTCAAGAAGTCTTTGATTTTCCCGGTGGAAAAACTCGTCCTCGAGGGCTTTCCCTCGCTTCACTAGAAATCCACTACTCTGGCTCATGCTCCGCTCCTCTTCAAGAAAACCTCTGCTTCAAAATCATACAGGGGAAATATGGGGACAGTCTACCCGTTCACCTCATTTCGAAATGAGGTGAACGGGTAGACTGTCCCCATATTTCCCCAAAGTGCATAACCAAATTCTGTTATTCTCGTTTCCGGCCAGGCCATGATGGTTGTGATTACCGGTGCAAATAGCGCAGTCGGGCAGGCGATCCTGCGGCAGGGAGCTGAGGAGGCGGGCCTACCCATGGTCTTTGTAGCCGCTGTCAGGTCCGAGCAAGCAGCCAGGCAGCTGCCGCCGCTTCCGGGCAATGGGAGCCGGGTAGCCCGAATCTCCTATGATGACCCCGAGAGCCTGCGGGCGACCTTCAAGGGAGCTTCGGCGGTTTTGCATCTGCCTGGAGTCCTGGTGGAACGACCCGGCTCCACCTACGAGAGGGCCAACGTGGTGACGACGCGCGCCGTGGTGGAAGCGGCCAGGCATGCCACAGTGGAGAAGCTGGTGTTGGTGAGCGCAGTGGGAGCCGATGAAGCCTCGGCCAACCGCTACTTCAAGACCAAGGGAGAAGCCGAAGCGCTGGTCCGCGCCTCCGCGCTTTCCTATACGGTGCTGAGAGCGCCGCTGCTGCTGGGGCGCGGAACTCAGGGGGCGGCGGCCCTGCGGCGCTACCTGAGCCGGTCCAGAGCAAGGCTCATCGCAGGAGGTCGGAATCTGCACCAGCCATTGGAGGTGGAAGACCTGGCGCGTGCTGCCACACTCGCCTCCCAGCCCCAAGTAGCTAAAGACTGCACGCTGAATCTGGTGGGCCCGGTCTCACTGCCGGATCGTGAAATGGTCGAGCGCGCTGCTTCCCTGGCAGGTCGCGAGATCCGGATCTCGTCGATTCCAAAAGGGCTGGTCCGGCTTGCACTGGCCCTTGGACAGCGAATCGGGAAGGCTGGATTTTCGCTGGATGCCTTGGAAGTGATCACGATGGACACCAAGCTGGACCCGGCGCCTGCCGCTGGTGAACTGGGAATCCGGCTCACAGGACTAGATGAGATGATCAAACACAGCCTGGAGAAAGGAGAGGAAAAATGAGGGTCCCTGGAGAGTCCCAGAGCGACCCTGTTTCCGTCCCGGTGGGAAAGCTCCCACTCTGGCAGCGACTCCTTCCCTGGCTGATCACGGCTGCTTGCTTTTTCTATCTCTACACTCTTCTCGAGCGCGCAGCGGCGGAGCAGGGAAGCGGGCTGCTCTCCTATCTTGCGGGGATCTTCGGGAGCGTGAGCTGGTGGCGCTGGCTGGGGTTGATGGTCCCCTATTCTCTGCTTTTTTTCGTCATCGACAGCCTGGTCTTGTGGTGTGTGATCAACTGGTTCAATGCCCGGGTCGGTTATAGAGACATCCTTCCCATCCGTGCCAGTGCCTACATTCTGTCCATCTTCAACGAGCAGGTCGGCAAGGGCGCCATGGCGCTCTACCTCAACCGCCGAGACGGCGTACCGGGTTGGGAAGTCGGCTCCAGCATGCTCTTCATCATGCTCTGCGAGTTTTACTATCTGCTCACCTGGGCCACCATCGGGGTGGTACTCCGGTGGGATCACTTCCCAGAGATCTTTCACATGATCCCCTGGATTGCGCTGGGAGCCGCTGCATTCTTTGCCCTCTTCCATCTTTTCTTCAGCGGGAGAATCGGCTCGGAGATGGCCTTGCGCCAGAGACCCATTTTTCACTCCTTCCGGATGGCCAAGCTCTGGCACTACGGCGCCGTTATGGTGCTCCGCTCGCCCACCCTGTTGGGGGCTGTGGTGGTCTATACGCTGGCCCTGAGACTGTTCGGTATATCAGCCAACTTCGTCGACATGCTGGGCTATCTGCCCGTGATCTTCTTCGGCGCGGCCACGCCGGGGCCCATGCGCTCGGTGGCAATCCTTCTCTGGGTGCTGCTCTTCCCGGAAAGGCCAGGTGAGATGACCAGCTTCGGTTTCGTCCAGCACAATTTTTTTATCTTCTTTAACGCGGCGATCGGTCTTCTGTTTCTCCGGCGGGCCAATCGAGAGCTCTTCGGTAGCCGGGACTATTCATAAATTCTCTACTGCAGCTGCGAAACCATCCAACCTGACGGCGTTGCGCGACCCGCAAGCGGGTACCCCTCGCGCGCCAGTCGGAGCCGCAGGCTTTAGCCTGCGGGCCCGTGGGCTTTAGCCCACGGCTCTGTTTTCCGGCGTTTTCCCCGCTTCGTAACGAGAACCTATGAATTATCCCGGCTTCGGCTCCTCAGGATAAACAGGCGTTCACCGATGGAAAGCACCGTGCTCGCAACCAGTACCCACACCACTGGCTCGAGGAGAGGCTGCAAGAAGCCGAGACCCATGCGAATCAAAATGTCACCGCAAAGAGGAACAAAGTAGAGGATTCCGTTGTATCGACCGAGGCGGCTCATGCGGAGTTCCCGCTGCTGGTGAAGCAGGTAGGAGTCGATAACGTACTGGGCAAAGGCTGCCGCGATCACCAGCGGCAGGATCCAGGGAAAGACACCGCGCGTGGCTCCCGCCACCAGGCCACTGGTGACGAAGAGAAAGTCGGTGGTGTGGTCGGAGACTCGGCCTGCTGCACTCTCGGTTCCCCGATGGCGGGCGATGGCCCCATCCAGGAGATCACTTGCTATTGCGGCGACAATAAGGATGCCAGCCAAGGCTGCAGAGAAGGCGTCTCCTCGCGCCATGAGGAAGGCAAAGGGGAACAGCAAGAGCAGTCGAAGGATCGTGAGCGTGTTGGCCATCACTCAGTGGAACCGAGTCATGGAACTAATTCTGGGACCCTCTTGGTGCCCAGAAAACGGAAGCGATCCATCTTGGTGAGTTGATGGTAGGAGCCGAAGCGGCTGGCTTCTTCGGCAGAGAGGCGGTCCAGAGGGTTCAGCAACTCATCTTCTTCAGTTTCAAACCGGTGCAGCTCCTGGTAGAGGGTTGATCGCTCCACTGGAATGCGTCCGGCATCTCGGATGCAGCGGCGCAGATCGATGGGACGTACCAGTTGTCCATGGGCGGCTCCGGCGGAGGTGGAGATGCTTTCGTTAATCAGCGTCCCGCCCAGATCATTGGCACCCGACGTCAGGCAGATCTGGGACAACTTCAATCCCTCTTTGACCCACGAAACCTGGATGTTGGGTATGTCCCGATTCAGAACCAAGCGCGACACGGCATGCATTTTCAGAACTTCCCTGCCGGTGGCGCCTGCTCGCACCCCTTTGATCAACCCGTCCCTGTACATGGGAGCTTCGCTATGAATCAGGCTCAGTGGAACAAACTCCGTGAAGCCTTGACTCTGGCGCTGTAAGTTCCTGAGCAGCAGGAGATGGCGGGCGCAATCCCGACTCGTCTCCAGGTGACCGTACATGATGGTTGAGGTGGTGGGTATCTCCAGGGAATGAGCCGTTTGAATCACTTCTATCCACTGGCTGGTGGTGATTCGTCCCGGTGAGATCCGATCCCGTACCGACTGGTCCAGTATCTCGGCAGAGGTTCCAGGCAGACTCCCGAGGCCGGCGCTCTTGAGCTCAGACAGGTACTCGCGGATCGGTCTGCCGGAGCGCTGGCTACCGTAGAGGATCTCCTCGGGGGAGAAGGCATGGATGTGGAGCTCGGGTAGGGCTTCTTTAATGGCGCGGCACAGGCGGATGTAGAGATCGCCTTCCATGTCGGGAGGGAGACCTGCTTGAATACACACTTCAGTAGCACCATATTCATAGGCCTCGCGGGCCCTTCTAAGAATTTCCTCCTGGGGAAGGAAATATCCCTCTTCACTGCGATAGGTTCGGCTGAAAGCACAGAAGCTGCAGCGCTTGATGCACACGTTGGTGAAATTGATGTTGCGATTAATCACATAGCTGACCTGCTCGCCAACCGTTTCCTGGCGCAGATGGTCGGCAGCCGACAGCAGGGCCCAGAAATCCTCACCCCTGGAATCAAACAGGTCAACGATCTGGTCCTCGGTCAGATCCTGATCTTGAAGCGATCGGTCCAGAATGCCGGCAACCTGCTTCCCGGCTACTTTCAGGCAGCGCTCAAGCCGTTCTCTCATGATCGTGCCTCTCATTGCCTGCAAAGTAACCTTGTGAATCGGCTTCGCGGCGAAGTTGCTCCAGGAGTGATGGGGGGAGAAAGTGAGATCTCTGCAGAATGTACTCTGGGTAGACGGGAAAGCGGGCTCGCAGCTCATATCCGCGAGTGTGCATTTCCTGTTTCAGCTGGATGAGATGGGGCCAGGAGGCTTCGGGGTTGACATAATCTCGGGTGACCGGTGAGATTCCTCCCCAGTCGTTGATTCCGGCGTCCAGATAATCCAGGTACTGCGAGGAGAGGTTGGGTGGCACCTGGATATTCATCTGGGCACCCAGAATGATTCGGGCCTGGGCAACTGTTTCCAGCATTTCCAGATGAGAGGGCTCAGAGGCCTTTTCCATCTTCGTTGCGGGCTTGGCGCGAAAGTTCTGAAGGATCACTTCCTGGATGTGGCCATAGCGATCCTGTAGATCCTTGATGGCCAGCAAGGTCTCGATTCGCTCTTCGGGCGTCTCCCCTATCCCGATCAGAAGACCGGTCGTAAAAGGGATTTGCAGCTCTCCGGCAAGCTCAAGGGTTCTCAGACGTACCTCGGGACGTTTGCTGGGGGCGTGCTGGTGGGGACCACCGGGCCCAGCTAGCCGGGCACTGGTGTTTTCCAGCATCAAGCCCATGGATACGTTGCTGTCTTTGAGAGCCTCCAGCTCACCTCGAGTCATTGTTCCGGGATTGCTGTGAGGATAAAGATCTGTCTCCTTGAGCACCAGCTCGCACATCTTGACCAGGTATTCGATGGTGCTGTCATAGCCTTCAGTCCGCAGCCAGCTTCTCGCCTCCGGATAGCGTTGCTCGGGTCTTTCTCCCAGGACAAAAAGAGCTTCTCGACAGCCTGCCCGTTGGCCCGCGCGGGCCACTTCCAACACCTCCTCAGGAGTCATGTAAATTCTCTTGGCCTGCTGCGGAGCTTCTCGGAAGGTGCAATAAGTGCAGACATCCCGGCAAAGTTGGGTGAGGGGGATAAAGACCTTTGGGGAGAAGCTGATGATCCGACCCTTGGCGCGGTCCCGAATCCTGGCGGCATCCGCACACATCTGTTCCAGGTCTTGGGCGCTATTCAGGTCAACAGCTGGTTGCATGGGCATTCTTGTCCTGCCAGTTTAGGTCAGGACTATTTCAAGGGGATTGTACTGTGCAGGGGAGACGACACACAAGCCGGAAGGGGGGGGACTGTCTAGCGCAGGAGTTTTTTGATGTCCTGGGCCAGCTCCTCACACCGTTTGGCGAGTTGGGGAGTGTCGGCATAGACTTTCGACGGGTCTGAGAACCTCTGATAGAGTTGAAGTGAGGTTTGGGCCAGCTCTGTCACTTTCTTCCGAAGTTCCTCGTCCCGTCGTTGAGCTTCCTTGAGTCGCGCCATCTCCCGGCGAGCTTGTTCCTGTGCTTGAGCTTGAAAAGAAAGATTCACCGCCTCGGTAACGCCATAGCGGCGAGCTAGCAGAAGGAGAGGCAATTCTTCTGTCGGATGGGAAAACTCGGCAGGCGCAAAGAAGGGTTTTTCTCGAGCGACGACGGTCACAGGCATTCCCATCAGAAGTAAAAGCAGGGAAGATGTCAGGAGCAGCCATCTTGCCTTGGTCCGCTTGGTTCTTTTTCGATCACCGAGGTGGGAATGTTGAGCTTGAATTCGGGGCGTCATTAATGAATCTCCTTCCACTACTCATAAAGCAATTTCCGTTCCAGTGGAGGCCGGGAAGGGTATAATCTGCTCAAGTGCTTTTCTTTGTGGGATCTGGGCGAATCGGGAGAGCTCCCATTCTTTCACCCATGTCAACGACGGCTGACAGTTGAGTCCGAGCGGTTGACAAAGATTGGAGATCCTGATTATGATTTACCACTTTTGATGGGCGAGGAAATCAGAAAGGATAATCAGGTTCACAGTCTGGGAAAGGCAGATCTGCACCTTTCCTTCGGAAGCCAGTTCGGCTATCTTGATCTTGTTCAAGAGGTTTGTGACTCGATCAGCCGAATGGTGGGATTTGATGAAGATACCCGCTATTGGATCTGTTTATCCATCCGAGAGTCTGTATCCAATGCCATTCAACATGGTAATAAGATGGATGAGAACAAGAAGGTTGGGATTCAATTTGAAAGCTTTCCCGATCGCCTGGTGATCTTGGTTCAAGATGAAGGAGAAGGCTTTGATGAGTCGCAGGTCCGTGATCCTCTGGACCCCAAAAACCTGCTCAAGCCCGGTGGGAGAGGAGTTTTCTTTGTGCGGTCATTTATGGATGAGGTGGGCTTTGAACCTCTACCCGGAGGTGGGCTGCAAATGAGGATGGAGAAAAGATTGAATCATAAAAAGCAAGGAGAGGAAGAAAATGACAATTGATACTCGAAGTGTGAACGGTGTTACCGTCCTTGATCTCCACGGAAAGGTGACCATCGGGGAGGGGAGTCGGGAAGTCCGTGAGACCATCCGTGAGCTCCTGAAGAATGAGAACAAGAATATTCTCATGAATCTTGGCGACGTCTCTTATGTCGATAGTGCCGGAATTGGTGAACTGGTCAGTTCGTATACCACGGTCACCAATCAGGGCGGACAGTTCAAATTGCTGAACTTGACCAAGAAGATCAGGGAACTGCTGGCCATCACGAAGTTGCTCACTGTATTCGATAGCTTTGATGATGAGACGGCTGCCGTTGGAAGTTTTTCGTAGCCGAGATTTATGCATAGGTTGTCGTGACGAAGTGCCGCAGGCGTCGCGATGGCAAGGCGTGCGGGTCGCACAACGCAGTCAGCGGGGATGATTGCGGTACTGCAGTAGATAATTTATGCATAAACCCGGCTGGAAGACCGGTAACGGTTTCTTCGTTTCACTGAATCCCATTCCTGTCTCCACAGCCGGAAAGATTTTCTTCTTGCAAAGAGGAAGGGCGCATGGAGCATCACAAGAGTAGTATCTTGGGTGTTCTAGGTCTTGCCGGATGTCTGCTGGTTGTGTCTCTCTGTGCCACCAGCAGTTTGGCGCAATCCTCATCGGAGAGCGAACCCGCGCTAGTTCGGCTCAGCAACTCATTTGAGGATCTCGCGAAGCAAATTAGCCCGGCCGTGGTCCAGATTCTTGCCACGGGCCATAGCTTAGGCGTGGGTAGCTCAGAGTCCAGTTTGCTGAGCAGGCAGAGCAGTGGTGGCTCCGGTGTCATCCTCGACAGGGAGGGATACATCGTCACCAATGCTCATGTGGTCGAAGGTGCCAGTCGTGTCCAGGTTCTGCTGGCCATGTCGCTGCGAGGTATACCTGAGGGATCATCCATTCTCAAGGGCAGAGGGGAGATAGTGGAAGCCGAAGTTGTCGGAATCGACCGAGAGACTGACCTGGCTGTGTTAAAAATCGCTAAACGAGAACTCCCCTTTGTAGAATTGGGAGATTCTGATGAACTGAGGCAAGGACAACTGGTGCTGGCTTTCGGAAGTCCCTTCGGTCTGGAGAATTCAGTAACACTGGGTGTGGTGAGTGCAGTGGCACGCCAGTTCCAGCCGGAAGATCCCATGGTTTACATTCAGACCGACGCTCCCATCAACCCTGGAAACAGTGGCGGTCCCCTGGTGAATGCCAATGGAGAGGCGGTGGGGATCAATACCTTTATCTTTTCCCAGTCAGGGGGAAATGAGGGGCTTGGCTTTGCTGTGCCCAGCAATATCGTGAGGAGTGTCTACGCCCAGCTCCGCGAGAGGGGTCGTGTGGCTCGCGGACAGATTGGAGTTTCCGCTCAGACCGTGACCACCACTCTGGCCGAGGGATTGGATCTCCCTCAGGAGTGGGGAGTGATACTGGGGGACGTCTTGCCGGGAGGTCCGGGCGACATGGCCGGACTCAAAGTGGGGGACCTGATTCTGGCTCTGGATGGCAAAGTCATGGAAAACGGACGCCAGTTCGACGTGAATCTCTACCAGCGTGCAATTGGAGACATGGTCACTTTGGATGTGCTGCGGAATTTCCAGAAGCTTGCCTTTCGAGTCCGCGTCATCGAACGAGAAGATGATTTCGGTCTCTTTGCCGACATGGTGACACCAGAAGAGAGCCTGGTACCCGAATTGGGAATTCTGGGCCTCGATATTGACGGTCAGATCGCCAAGATACTCTTTCCACCACGAAGACTGGGAGGAGTGCTGGTTGCTGCCCGCTCGGGGAACTTTCTCTACTGGCAAGAGGGGTTCTTGCCTGGTGATGTGATTTACAGCATCAATGGCACGGAAATCAGCAGCCTTGAAAGTCTACGTGCCCGGGTGGCTGAACTGGAAAGCGGAGCTTCCGTAGTGGTTCAGGTGCAGCGCGGGGAGGCACTCAGGTTCATCACTTTTGAGATAGAGTGAAATTCTGAGGGTAGTGGTCGGGGTCGTCCTATGGAACCAATCTCGCCACCGGGGAAGCAAGCAGCGACTCTCCCTGGAGTGGTTTCTACCGCGCGGAAGACCGCGACTCTGCTCATCTTGCTCTTCTTCTTTCTGCTGGGGGTCCAGGGCCTTGGCGACGGATTCAAACTGCTGGGGCGGGATCTGCTCGATGCCTTCTTTGCCACCACCGAGAATCCCTTTCTGGCCTTGGTGGTGGGCATTTTGGCGACGACGCTGATGCAAAGCTCGTCGGTAACGACGGCCATGATTGTGGGCCTGGTAGCGGCCCCGGAGAATCCGCTGCCTCTGGCCAATGCCGTGCCCATGATCATGGGCGCCAACATCGGAACAACGGTCACCAACACGGTGGTTTCCCTGGCTCACATGGGGCGCCGGGAGGAGTTCTGTCGGGCTTTTTCAGTGGCCACTTGTCATGACTTTTTCAACTTCATAACCGTGGCCGTGCTCCTGCCACTGGAGATGGCGACCGGTTACCTCCGTCACACGGCCACAGCTTTGGCCTCGACTTTCGGTGGGATCGGCGGCGTCACCTACGAGAATCCCCTCAAGGACGCACTGAAAGCTGCCCTGGAGCCCGTCAAAGGCTTTGCCGGTGCGCTTGTGGAGGCCGAGCAAGCTCAAGGGATTCTGATTGTTCTGGTCAGTGCCATCTTGATCTTCGGAGCGCTTCTGCTCCTGGTGAAGTTGATGCGATCGGCGACCCAATCGAGCATGGAGGTCTTCATCTCCCGCTTTCTGGGTCAAAACGCTTTCCGCTCAATCCTGTTAGGGACGGTGGTGACCGTAATGGTGCAATCCAGCAGCATTACGACCTCGCTTCTGGTACCCCTGGCAGGTGCAGGTTTGCTGACTCTCGAGCAGGCCTTTCCTGTAACCATCGGTGCCAATGTCGGCACCACTGTGACAGCTCTGTTGGCCACCCTGGCCGTTTCGGGAGCGAATGCCCAAGCTGGTGTGGAAATCGCACTAGTCCATGTTCTTTTCAACCTTTCTGGAATACTGTTGATCTACCCGGTGCCTTTTATCCGGCGCTTGCCCCTGCGCGCCGCCAGAAGACTGGCCCGGACGGCGGTAGAGTCCCGCAGGTGGGCGCTCCTCTATGTGGCAGGTTTGTTTTACGGGCTCCCCGCGATACTCGTGGTTTTGAAGAGATTCTTCGAGTAGCAAAGGAGGTGCAAATGTTTCGTGAATTGCTTAGTATTTTTCGATCCCAGAACCCGCTCACTGAGATGGGCGAAGACTTCGCCCGGATGCTCAAGTTGGCCCAGGAGATGACGCTCTCAGCCGGTGTCAGCTTTTTCGAAAGAAACACCGTGCCGGAGGAGCGAAAGCGCATTCGAAAGCAGGACATCCAGGTCAATCAACTCGAGCGAAGGATTCGCAAACAAGTCGTGGCACACCTTTCAGTCCCGGGAAATACCGCGGATGTCCCCTATTGCCTTCTCTTGATGAGCCTGGTCAAGGATGTCGAGCGCTTAGGCGATTATGCTAAAAATATCTTGGAGTTGGTGGACTTTTCCCCGGAGAGATTGCCCGATGACGAGGTCGTCAAGAACTTGCTTTCCATCCGTCAGGGGATCGAGGAGGCCTTCCAGGCGGCATCGGAGGTTTTCACTACCCTGAAACCCGAGCGGGCTCTTCAGTTGATTCGGGAGGGGCGCGAAATTGCCCAGGGGAGTGATGCTCTGATCGAGCGAATCGCTGGGGCGAAATACGATACGGGGACCACCACCGCCCTTGTTCTCGCCACCCGGTACTATAAGCGCATCGGAGGCCATCTTCTGAACGTGGTGTCAAGCGTCGTCATGCCGGTGCACAAGGTGGATTACTTCGATGAGGATGAGATTCTCTCTGAGCGGTAGGGGTAAGTCTCAAGAGGAGACGGCTGACCCAGGTTTCTTAGTGTAGGGGCGCACGTCTGTGCGCCCCTACATACCTCGTTACAGTTCTCTAGCCAGCAATCCGTGGAACTTTTCAACGATGTCAGGGGATTGAGGTTTGGTGAGCAGCGAGATCACAATAAAAAGGAAGACATTGATGAAAAATGCAGTCGCCAGCCCGGGCAGTACAGCAGGCCCAACCGGATTCGGGATAAAGCCCAGCTCCCATCCCAAGGTCAGTGCCATGCCGACGGCAGGAGCGATGATGGCCGCTTCGGTAGAGGCACGGGACCATGTCACGGCGCCCAACAGCGGAGGGAGAAGCTGCACCGTAATCCCACCTGCAAAGATGGCCAGAGGGGTGATGAGAACAGGATTCGATAAGGCCAGCAAAACACAAACGGCCGCCGCCCCAATGGTGATGACACGATTGAGTTTAAACTCTTGAGCATCTTCCATCTTTGGCACAAAAAGAGCCTTGATAAAATCTCGAACGACAGTGGCCGTCAGAGTATGAATATAGGTATCGGTGGTGGAAATGATGGCGGCCAGAACTGCAATCAAGAACAGAGTCGCAAGAAAGATGGGCAGAACCCCGAAGGCCAGGAGTGAAGAGACGAAGTCTGGGTTTTCCACGGTGGGGTACAGCACTTTACCGTAAGCACCGATGAGGAAAGTCCCAAACACGTGTGAAATGATCCACAGCACCAGCATCAACACGCCGATCTTGGCAAAGTGTGATTTACTGCGGGCTGAGTACATGCGGATCCAGGCTGATGGAGAGAGTACGATTGCTCCGATACTGAGACCAATGGCGATACCGTAGATGCGGGTAGAAGTAAAAATACCAACCATCCCGGGCATGCTGATGAACCTGTTTCGTATCTCACCCAGCCCGGCCAGCACGCCGCCAGGTCCCCCGGCAGCAATCATGATGCCCACGCCGAATAGAACGAGCAAAACGACAATCAACATGCCATTGAAAAAATCTAACCAGGCAATACCGCGCAAGCCTGCCAGAGCCACATGAATGATCACCACAATGGTGATAATCCAGATCCCCACTGAGAAGGAAATGAAATTCCCGGAAAGGACATTCAGCAGGATCCCTCCCGCCAGAAGCTGGGCCACAATATAGGCGATGTTGTAAAGCACGCTGGCGATGACCGTGTAAAGTCGAACCAGATCGCTTTGGTAATATTCTCCCAGAAGATCACCCGGAGTGGTGTAGTTATATTCCTTTCCCAGTACCCAGATGCGGGGGCCGAGGTACCACAGGAGGGCTGTTGAGACCGTAATTCCTGTTAGCGCCGCCACCACAAACGGTGCACCAACTATGTAGATGGTGCCGGGAATTCCGGCCATTCCCACCCCACTTAAAACTGATGCATACATGGTGAAGGTTACAATCACCCATCCCAGATTCCGGGAGGCCACCACGTAGTCGCCTACATCTTTGGCCAGTCTTCGCTTGGCCGCCCAGGAAATCACACAAAAAATGATAAAGTATCCAGCCAGAGTCGCGAGAATCAGCGCGTAGTTGGACTGAACAAGTTCGCTAATCTCAGGAGGAAATAGTCTCATTGGTCGCTCCTTGACTCATCGTCTTCAATCTGTGGAGTTTCCACAGGTGGTGTGCCTTGATCCTCTTTCTGGGAACTGAATCCGAGTATCCCAGCAATCGTCAGTAAAGAAAAAATTACCGTGATCCAGATCAGCAGGGGAAAGCCGCCAATGACAGTGGGTTGCCCGCCAAAGATCGTCAAAACAAAGAAATCCAGAAGGATAATGATGATGAAATAAGAGAGGACCACTCGGGCTGGCCCCCGCGGCCAGAGGGTGTATTTCTTGGGGTGCTCAGATGCGGGTGGTCGATTCGCTTTGAGCCAGTCTTCGTTCCATGCCATAATAGTCAGTTACCTCCTCTTCATTAACAGCTGGGGGAAGGCTACTGGGAGTCAGTTTTGCCAGCCCCGACTGTCTCTGTTGCTTTCTTTTCTTTCTCCTTCTTCAGTTCTGCATAGAGGCTGGGAACGTAAGTGCCCCTTTTGAGCAGTGTCTCGACGCTTTCGCGCAGCACAGCCATGCGGCCAGCCGTCTTGCCGTAACCCGGCGGTGGGTCCAGCCAGAGATTCTTTGGGAAGATAGGCTCTTCATAAATGATCTTGTACTGCTCCGTGCGAAGATCCTTCAGCCAACTCCCGAACATGGTGGTTTCCCGCCAATACCTGAGGGCCTCAACATCAATAATTGCACTGCAATAGCTTGTCCCGTGAGTGGTGGTCCGGGTGAGGACCTGTCCCTGGTAGTCAATGATCAAACTGTTACCGCCATGGATGGCCGTAGGAACCTTGGATTCAGGGGTCATGTACCAATCGCCGCTGTTGGGCGCCACCACATAACAACTATTGTCCAGGCCACGAGCCCGCAGCTGCAGTTCGTGCCAGCCTCGACTGTAGTAAGGCTCAATGTAGGTGGGAGCGTAAATGATTTCGGCCCCGTTAACGGCCAGACCCCGCGATGTCTCCGGGTAGCTGGTTTCCATACAGATATTTACGCCGATGTTCCCGATCTCGGTGCGAGCCACCGGATAAAAAGCGTCCAGACCGGTTCCATACTTCTCGACCCACTTATCCCAGATATCGTGGGGGACACATGAACGTTCCGGAGCGAAGACTTGAAGCTTGTGGTGCTTTAAGATGACCTCGCCCTTTGGATCAATGACAAAGCCGATGTTGAAGTAAAGATCGTCGCTTATCTCGGGTTCAAGAGCCCTCAATTGACCGCAGATGTAGGCTCCTCGCTCCTTCGCTTTAGCAGCCAGGACGTCGGTTTCAGGTCCAGGAACTGTCGTATTGAACAGGCCCTTGGCAACTTCTTTGTGCTCCCAGTCCATCTGGGAATCGACGAACGATTGAATGCCCGCTTCAGGGATGGTAATTAATCTGACGGGGTACTCTATCCTGGTGTAGTGAGAGTGGTCGATGACCTCACAGATGAGGTCCAGATTCTTCTGAAGATCTTTCTTATTACGCACACAGAAGTTGGTGTTCTGGATGCATAAAGCGGTGTACGGTTCGATCACCCAAAGCTCCTGTTAATTTGTAGGGGCAAGCAATTCCGCGCCATTATTGCAGAGAACCTGAGAAGACGACAAGCGAATTCTTAGGAAAGTTCGGGACCTGTCCCCGAACTCTCGTACCTGTACACCAACTACCGGGTGTGCTACCTTCGTGCCACCGCGGGCGGATGGAACAGAAGACTTTGGCTAGGATGCTCATGCGACTCGCACATTCTCACAACAGGGTCTCGATGCTTTGGACTGCAGTGGTTGTCCTGGTTCTGGTCCTCGTACTGGCCTGTTCGGGCGCTCAGAATCAAGTTTATCCAGATCATGTTGTTCTCATTTCGATCGACGGGTTTCGACCGGAACTCTATCTGGACACGACTTGGCCTGCCCCAATGATCCAGCAGATGGCTCGCGAGGGAGCTTACGCAACGGCAGTTCGGGGAGTGTTTCCTTCCGAGACTTATCCCTCCCATACGACGATTGTGACCGGTGCATTCCCCAGCCGGCATGGCATTTATTACAACACCCCTTTTGAACCCAAAGGGCAAAGCGGGCGGTATCATTGGTACGAATCGGCCATCCGCGTGCCCACCCTCTGGGATGCGGTGCGGCAGGCAGGCCTGAAAAGCGCCAGTATCGGATGGCCTGTCAGCGTCGATGCCCCCATCGATTGGAATATTCCGGAAGTTTGGTCTGTTGAACAGGATGTTGATCTTATGACCGCGATCCGGTCGGCGAGCAGGCCTGCTGATCTCTTTCCGGAGATTGAGCAGGAAGCGACGGGAACTCTGACGGCCTCAGACTTCGCGGATCGCCTGATTCGGGAAGATCGGACTGGTGTCATTGCCGGCCATTTGTTGGAACGCTATCGTCCTGCCCTGTTAACCGTTCACCTGATTGCGGTGGACCATTACCAGCATCAATCGGGACGCCAAGGTCCGAGTGTCCAGCGGGCGGTCGCCGCGGCCGACCGAGCGGTCAGCCACATAGTCGAAGCGGCCGAACGAGCCGGCATCGACGGCCGTACTGCTTTTATCGTGATGGGCGATCATGGATTTGTCGACGTCAATACTGAGGTGGCTCCCAATGTCTGGCTGGTTGAGGGGGGATTGATGGAGGCGCGGCGCGATCGTGGGGATTGGCGAGCGACTTTCCATAGGAATGGCGGCTCAGTCTTTTTGCACCTGGCCGATCCTGAAGATCGAGAAGCGGTCTCCGAGGTGCGCGCTCTATTGGCCGGGTTGCCCGGCGACGTGCAGAGTCTGTTTCGGATCATTGAGCCAGAGGAGCGTGATCGCATCGGTTCCGATCCCACCGTGCCCTTGTCCCTGTCGGCTGTTCCCGGCGTCGCTTTCATTACCTCACCGAGAGGGCCCGCCATAAGAGCGGCGACGGGTGGAACCCATGGACATTACCCCGATTTTCACCAGATCCACACCGGATTTGTTGGCTGGGGAGCAGGCTTTCGCTCCCAGGCTGTCGTACCCAGCATGGGACTCGAAGACATTGCCCCACTGATTGCCGAACTTCTGGGCCTCCCATTCGAGGCGCCTGACGGGGTTATTCCCACAGGCCTTTTGGAGGTTCAAAACTGAATGAAGGAGAAAAAATGAGCAAACCGGCCCCCAAAGTTCACCGAGAAGAAGAGCCCGTCATCCCCTACGTCGATCTGGAGGACTTCGATCCCATGTTGAAAAAGCGTTCCCAAAGCTATTCTCAGCGCATGGGGTTTCTTCCCAACTGCAACAAGCTGTATGCCCATCGTCCCCAGATTGCGGCACCACTGTGGGATCTCAATAGTGCCATCATGCGCGATGGCTCTTCCACGCTGGCGCAAGGTCTCAAACGCCGGATTGCCACACGGCTGGGCAAACTCAATAACTCCACCTATTGTGTGAGTCACCACTGCGGCATCCTGCAGCGCCGGAAGGGAGACAACAAAATGAAGAACGAGGGGTGGAGTCTGAGTGATGAGGATGTTCACTCCCTGCTGGTCGATGAGCAGAGTGGACAAGACGAGTTCGAGAAAGCTTGCTTTGATTTCGCCGATGCCATGACCCTGGATCCCACCTCCATCCCGGATGAGGTTTACGAGCGCGTCAAGCGGCTCCTCTCACCTGCACAGATTGTGGAATTGTCGGCCCTGGTTGGATTCTGGAAATTGTACAATACCATTCACAGCGGGCTGAAGGTGCCCCTGGAGGAACACCTGCTGGAGTTCTCCGGCTGGATAAACGCTGAATAGCCCGCACTTCTCACACTCGGTCTGCTGCATCGGCGCAATGATCCGACCTGACTGTGTTGCGCGACCCGCAAGCGGGTACCCCTCGCGCGTCAGTCGGGCCCGCAGGCTTTAGCCTGCGGGCCCGTGGGCCAAAGCCCACGGCTCTGTTTTCCGGCCCTTCCACCGCTTCGCGACGACCTAGTGTGAGAAATGCGGGCTAGTAGGGGCGCGAGAGGCCCGCAGGCTAAACGGGCGCGCCCGAAGCCTGCGGCTCCGACTCCTAATCTTGTCAGTGGTCAGCTGTCAGGGTTTTGTCAGCGTCCCAGTTTGAACCTGATGCCGCCCATCACCGTGCGCGGCAACCCAGGACGGGCACCGGCGGGACGCCGTGCCACGATGTAGGCTTGGTCCGTCAGGTTGCGAACGGAGAGAAAGAGAGAGGCTCCCTTTTCCTCGGCATTCAAGTCGTACTCACCGGAAAGGTTGAAAACGAGATAGGCATCGGTGGCTTCTAACCCAGGAATCGGACCCTGGCCGGCCTTGGTGCGCTTCTGGCTGACGGCCTGACTCTCCAGACTCAGGCGCCAGCGGGCCTTCTCCAAACCAAAGCTTGCCTGAAGCTGGTGTCTGGGCAGATTGGGGATCTGATCTCCAGCCACAACATTGCCCCAGGGTTCGAATTGAGACTCAAAGCTATTCTTGAATTCCGCTTCGGTGAAGGTGTAGGCGAAGCTCACAGGAAAGCGGAAGCTCGAATGAAAAGTCTGACCCGGATCAAAGGACCCGGATGCTTCCAGTCCCGCGACCTGGACGTCGCCACCATTGAAGAGAGCACCCTCTCCTCTGCCTCCGGCAGACAACGTATCGGCACCCAGCAAGTTAGCATAATCGTTGATGAAACCAGCTACCTCTAGGCTCACAGGTTGGCTGTGTAAACGGAACCCGAATTCATAGTTGAGGCTTTCCTCTGCCTTCGTATCTTCGTTCGAACCGGGACCTGGTGGGGAGAAGCCCTTATGGAGTCCCCCGAAGAGGCCGAAGGTTGGAGTGACGTCGAACTTGACGCCGAGGCCGGGAATAAAGACTTCAACGCCATTTTTGCGACTCCTGGTGGGGGTGAGTCGCTCTGGATCAGCTGTGGAAAAATCTGTCCTCAGGAGATCGATGTTTTCGTATCTGAAACCCGGACTCAGAGTCCATCTGCCTCGCTCAATTTTGTCTTGGATGAAGAGAGCCCAGGCTGTGGCGTCGCCGATGCGATTGGCTTGACTGGCTGGTGCTCCCTGAGAGGTGAGGACCATCGAGCCGTTCACCATTTGAAACCCATCCTCATGTTGAAAACGGTCTTCCTGATCCTTGTGATAGCGAAAGCCAAGCTCAAAACTGTTTCGAGTCTCACCCCTGTCAAGTTCTAGCCCCAGGACGGTCTGAATTCCCTGTGAAAAGTAGTCGCGGTTGTTGGCCCGCACGGCCAGTGCATCAGCATCGCTATTTGCACCCTGAACGATGGCTAATGGAGCCGCATAACTCTCAGGGTCATTGAGGATTTCGCTGATACTCGTTCCCGATACGCTTTGCAGTTTGTACCAGTTGCGATGGAAGTTGTTCCGGTATATGACCGTCGTGACATCCACGTTTCTGGTTGGCACAATAAAATAGCGGGCCTGGTACTGCTCGTGGTCTGACCGAAACACGTCTTGCTGTGATCCGCGATAACGCCGGAAGGGGTTCTCTGCGAAATCGACATCGGTCAAGCCCAGATAGGTCTCATCCGAGAGTTGTTGGGTCTTGCCCAGCTTGATCTCCAGTTCTTGATAGATACCGGTGCTGCCGTCGCTTTGGAAGCGGAATTTGGCCAGGTAATCGTCCAAGTCAAAACCCGTATGGCCGCCCCCATCAAGCTTTTTAAAGCCGTCGGTGACAATCTGGTAGGTTTCTGCCACCCAGGCGAAATGCTTGTAGGAGTCACCCAGATTGAGATGA
Organism: Acidobacteriota bacterium; assembly: GCA_963663035.1. GTDB lineage: Bacteria > Acidobacteriota > UBA6911 > RPQK01 > JADFOI01 > JADFOI01. The sequence goes on along the minus strand of OY760074.1, from coordinate 2,613,136 downwards.
AGCTTTTGGGTGTTGTCGACCCCCAGGGCCACATTACCGCTCAAGTTGAAGTCCTGGGGTATGCTGGTGGAGATCAGATTGAGAGTGCCACCATTGGTTCTGGGGCCATACTTGATCTGACTGGAACCCTTGCGCACTTCAATGGCTTCCATGCGTCCCGTGATAGGGAAGTAGTAGGCTGCAGGCGCGGCATAGGGTGCGGGCGCAATGAGAACCCCGTCCTCCATGAGGGTGATTTTAGAGCTTCGCTCAGCGCCTGTGCCCCGCATGCCGATATTGGGACGCAGACCATAGCCGTCCTCTTCCTGAGTATTGACGCCGGGAACTTGTCGCAGGATCTGATGAATGTCGTCGAAAGCCAGTTTCTGCCTCTCTAACGTCTCCTGGGCAATTAAATGGGCGGAGCCGGGAATTTCACTGACCAGGGAGGCGTCCCCGATCACCATCACCCGCTCATGAATGATCAGCTCTGAATCTATCTGAAGGGTGAGATCAATCTCATGGTTCTGGTCAGGAGATAAGAAAATCTCTTGGACGGCACTCTGGAAGTTCTCTTTTTCCGTGCTCAGATAATAGAGAGCAGGGGGTAAGGTTTCAAATCGAAAAGTGCCCAGAAGGTCCGTGTTCAGGCTTCTCTCAAAGCCCGTCTCCTGGTCTCTCAATGTAACCGTGACTTGATGGATGACTCCGCCTCTCGAGTCAACGATACGCCCTGAAAGGGAACCGCTGCCATCCGAGGCCGAGGGTTGGGCCGGCAGCACCACTGCTGAAAGAGCCAGGAAAAAGAAGATGAAAAGACCCCATCTGCCCTCCACAGGTTTCATGTGCCCTTCCTCAGCTTAATGAAATTGAAAATCAATTTCATTAAGCTGAGGAAGGGCACCGTTCCCAGGCTTGTCAAGGGCGAGCTTTATACTCTTGCGGAGATCTGTATTTTCCCGTAGAGAGGACTCTTCTTGTCAGTTGTCAGTTGTCAGTTGTCAGGGTTTCGGTCAGTGGTCAGTGGTCAGCGTTTAGCACTTCCTCAATCACATCGAAAACCCCATGTGCTTCCTCATCAGTGATGACATAGGGAGGAAGAAAATAGAGAACGTTTCCCAGGGGACGCAGGAGAACCCCCCGTTCCAGGAAGGCCTGTGCCATTCTCGGGCCCCGCTCGTCCAGATAACCACTTTGCCTCTGGGGCTTCAGTTCCAGTACCCCCAGTGCTCCTATCCCACGAACTTGCTCCACCACGGGCAGAGATTGCAGCTGCTCCAGCCGCTCCCTGAAGAGCCCCTCCAGCTCCATGACCCGATCCAGGCTCTTTGTTTCCTCCAGCACGGCAAGACTCTCCAGGGCCACGGCGCAAGCCAGAGCATTGCCGGTGTAAGAATGGCCGTGGAAAAACGTTTTTCGACGGTCCTCGCTCAAAAACGTCTGATAGATATCTTCACTGGCCAGGGTGGCTGCAAGAGGCAGATAGCCACCCGTTATGGCTTTGGAGAGACACAGGATGTCGGGCTCGATGGGACCGTGCTGGCAGGCAAACATCTTTCCGGTTCGGCCGAAGCCCGTGAACACTTCATCGGCAATCAAGGGGATGCCGTGGCGCCTGGTCACCTCTCGCACATGACGCAAAAACTCAACGGGCCAGATGATCATACCGCCGGCCGCCTGCACCATGGGTTCCATGATCACCGCTGCCACGCGCTGTCCTTCCTTCTCCAGGATCTGTTCAAGGTCCTCACCACATTCCGTACCAGGCTGACTGCCAGACTGAACTTTAGCTCGCCGGACTTCAAAAAAGAGATCGCTGAATTGTGAGTGAAAGACCTCGACGCCCCCAACCGCCATCGCCCCGAAGGTGTCTCCGTGGTAGGCGTGCTCAAAGGCCACAAAGAGATTCCTGGTGAGGTCTCCCCGGTTCCTCCAAGACTGATAGGCCATCTTGAGCGCAACCTCCACTGCCGTGGAACCATTGTCGGAGAAGAAGACACGGGTAAGATTTTCCGGTGTTCGTTGGATCAGTTCTCCAGCCAGACGAACGGCAGGTTCGTGAGTGAAGCCGGCAAAGATCACCTGAGCGAATCGGGCTGCCTGCTCCTGTAAGGCTCGATTCAAACGGGGATGATTATGACCCAGAATGTTGACCCACCAGGAAGAGATGCCATCCAGGATGCGGTGCCCGTCACAGGTGTAGAGATACACGCCTTCGGCCCGTTCCACACCGATGGCATCTGGCGCGGTGAGCATCTGAGTATAAGGATGCCAAACAGAGAGTCGGTCTTGCGACATCCAGTGAGAAGTCTGTGGGCTCATGTCAGATACGACTTTAGCAGGGCCCGTCGATCGAATCCACGAGAGGCTCGCGCCACACTTTCCTTTGATAAGGCCTTCATGGGCTCAATTTCGCTAATCATTTTGGCCTTCCCGAATTTTTGGATGGCCAGGCGATTCTCGCGATTGAGGGGTCCATTGAGCACCACTCCCACTAAGTTTAAGTCTCGGGAGCGCATGGCCTCAATGGTCAGGAGTGTGTGATTAATCGTTCCCAGGGTACTGGAGGCGACCAGCAAACAGGGAAGGGACATCTCCTGGAGAAGATCTGCCAGCAGATGACCGCCTGCGGTCAGGGGTACGAGCAGCCCGCCGATGCCCTCGATGATCAAAGCCCGTCCGCCCTTCTGACGCTGAAAGGTCCCCAGTGCTTCCAAGATCCTTTCAGGACGGATTCGCTTGCGGGCCAACCGAGCTGCCAGGTGAGGGGAGACAGGGGGTTCAAAAAGGTAAGACTCCTGAAGGATCTCGACCTGATGAGCACAAAGGCGTTTGATCACGAGACTGTCCCTGTCCTGGGCTGAGCCGGTGGCAATGGGTTTCCAATAGGCCAAGCTGGATATCCCCGAGTAACGGGACAACAAGACAGCACAAGTGATGGTCTTGCCGATTTCAGTTCCTGTTCCAACAACGACCAGGCTCATCTCTCTTCCCTGTCTGCATCAAGGGTTGGGGGTCTCGACCGCCCCAACCAGAGCTTCGGCCAACTGATCAATTTCCTTTTCTGTGTGATTGGCATGCACAGAGATTCTCAGTCGTGCCGTACCGGGTGCCACGGTGGGGGGGCGAATGGCACGCACGTCAAGACCCTGTTTCTGGAGCCGCTCGGCGACAATGAGAGCCCGCTCGCTTTCTCCCAGTACCACCGGGACGATTGGACCCCTGCTGTGGAGAGTATCCAGCCCTTTCTCCTTTAACTGGTGACGGAGCCGATCGCCCAGGAAGCACACTCGCTCTCGCCGCTCTGGCCGGGTGCTGAGCAAGTCAAGAGCCGCTTCTAAACCCCACAGAAGAAAGGGCGGAACGGCTGTCGTAAAAATGAAGGGGCGGCTGCGGTTGATCAGGGAGTCGATGACGACCCTTGGTCCTGCCACGAAGGCTCCAAAAAGGCCCAGCGCTTTGCCGAAGGTCGAGATAATGGCGATGGCTCGCTTTTCTATGTGGAACCTCTCGGTCAGTCCGGAGCCTCTCTCGTCGCCAAAGATGCCAGTCGCATGGGCGTCGTCCACAATGAGGTAGGCCCCACTCCTCTCCACCAACTCAGCATAGGTGTCAAGAGGAGCGATATCTCCGTCCATGCTGAAAAGGGATTCGGTCACCAGAAAAGTTTTTCCCTCTGGATGGGGACGGCTCAGAGCCTTCTCCACCGCACCTACATCGAGGTGAGCGAAGATGATCTTCTGGCAGCCGCTCAGGCGCAAGCCGTCGATAATACTGGCGTGATTCTGAGAATCGGAAAGAACACGATCCTGGGGTTCTATCAGGGTCGTTAAGACTCCCAAATTGGTCTGGTATCCGGTGGGGAAAATCAGGGCCGCTTCTGTCCCCTTGAAAAGAGACAGTCTTTTCTCCAGGGATTGATGCTGCGAGGTGTTACCGCGCAAAAGTCTGGATGCCGGTGAAGAGAGCGGGTACAGTTCGGCAGTCTGGCTGAGCTTCTCCAGAATGGCAGCGCGAAAGTTGGGGTCCTGGGAGAAGCCCAGATAGTCGTTGGAGCAAAAATCAAGGCCTTGGGGATCGTCCAACCTGCGGTAGAGTTTCTGGGTCCGGATCTCCTCCAGTTGCTTTTCCAGTTCCCGAAGAAGAGCTTTCATAATCCTTCAAGCGGCGAGAGACCCAGTTTCGCCAGCAATGCCCGATCATGCGAGATGCCAGGATTGGGCGTGGTGAGGAGTTTCTCCCCGCTAAAAATGGAGTTGGCTCCAGCCACGAAACAAAGGGCCTGCGTCTCCACTGACATTTCGGTTCGTCCCGCACTGAGTCGGACGCGGCTCCTGGGCATCACGATCCGTGCCGTGGCGATCATGCGGACGATCTCGATCGGATCCACTGGAGGCGCATGACCCAAAGGAGTGGCCTCCACTCGAACCAGTGCGTTGATGGGAACGCTTTCCGGATGGGGATTCAGGTGGGAAAGAACCCGCAACAGGGCGATCCGATCCTGCAGACCTTCCCCCATGCCCAGGATTCCTCCACAGCAGACGGTCACACCCGCCTCGCGGACATGTGCGAGAGTCTGGAGGCGGTCCTGATAAGTTCGAGTGGAAATGATGCGGCTGTAGTAATCAGGGCCGGTATCCAGGTTGTGGTTGTAAGCTGTCAGTCCCGCTTCAGCCAGGCGCTTGGCCTGGTCGAGCGTGAGCATTCCCAGAGTGCAGCAAACCTCCAATCCCAGTTCACGGACCTGCCCGACCATCTCGAGTACCCGTTCGAATTCAGGACCCTGGCGGACCTCTCGCCAGGCAGCGCCCATGCAAAAACGAGTCGAACCGTTATCCCGTGCTTGGCGGGCGGCCTCTACAACCTCAGCCGTCTCCAGCAAGGCTTGCGAAGGGACGCCGCTGTCGTAGTAGGCGCTTTGTGGGCAATAGGCACAGTCCTCCGGACAGCCGCCTGTCTTGATGCTCAACAGGGTGCACAGCTGCACCTTCTGAGGATCGTGGTAGCGGCGGTGTTCGAGCTGGGCCCGAAACAGCAGATCGGGGACGGGTAGATTGTGGATTGCCTCGATCTCCTCATCACTCCAATCGTGACGAATAAGATTTTCGGGGCTGGGTTCAAAATGGGCCACTATCGAATAATTCCGAGGTGAGCCTACCATGCAAAAGTCAGCTCAAGCAAACTCCAGCCTGCTATAATTCCGCCTCCATGTCACAAGAGATACCTGCAAGCCCACATGAGAGGGTGGGCCCCTTGAACTTGACTCCGCGCCGGCGGCTCTGGATCACGGCAGGAGTCATGATGGGACTTTTTCTCAGCGCCCTGGAAGGCACGGCGGTGGTGACGGCCATGCCCACCGTCATCTCAAGCCTGGGAGGGTTGGAGCTGTACAGTTGGGTGTACTCGATTTACTTCCTTACGGCCACCGTAACAGTTCCTCTGTGGGGACGTCTTTCCGATCTCTATGGGCGACGCGTATTCTATCTCACCGGCATTGTACTCTTTGTTTCCGGTTCGGTTCTCTGTGGTTTGAGCCAGTCGATGATACAGCTGATTGCTGCTCGAGCCCTTCAGGGTTTGGGGGCGGGAGCCTTGCTTCCCCTGGGAATGACCATCGTCGGCGACATTTACTCTCTGGAGCGTCGTGCCCGCATGCAAGGCTGGTTCAGTGGGGTATGGGGGCTGAGCAGTATCGTCGGACCCCTTCTGGGAGGACTCATCACCGACCACCTGTCCTGGCGATGGGTATTTTTTCTCAATATTCCCTTTGGCATTTTAGCGGGGAGCATCATCACTCTGGCCCTGGTTGAGCCCAGGAAGGAACGCCGCAGCCGGGTGGATTACCTGGGAGCTCTACTTTTGATGGTCTCCTTTTCCCTTCTTCTCTTCGGCCTGGATCAGTGGAGAAGAGGCCAATCGAGTCCTGACCCGTCTCTGCTCTTGATGGCAGGAGTCGTTCTGTTGGCCCTGTTTCTTTTCCAGCAAAGGAGAGCCATTGACCCTATTTTTCCTTTACACCTCTTTCGCGATCGAATCTTTACCGCTGCCGCACTCAACGGTTTTTTCAGTGGGATGGCCCTCTTCGGAGCGATTTCCTTTCTTCCTCTCTTCGTCCAGGGGGTACTGGGCACCGGGGCCACAGAAGCCGGATGGGCACTGACTCCGCTCATGTTGGGTTGGGTGACTTTCTCTATTATCGGGGGACGCTTGATTCTCATCGTGGGATACCGCAAAACGGTCATTGCCGGAATGGTTTGCCTGAGCACCGGCTTTTTTCTGCTCAGCCGGATCACGGTCCAAGTCACTTCTTTACATCTGACGATGGTGTTGGTTCTCATGGGTATGGGAATGGGGCTCAGCATGATCTCCATGCTCATCGCCGTTCAGAACCGGTTTCCTCGCAGCTACCTGGGGATAGCGACTTCCGCAACCCAGTTTTTTCGCACCATTGGGGCCTCCATCGGAATCGCTATCATGGGAACCGTCATGGCCGGCCAGATGCTGTCAAAACTCGCTACCCTGGAGGCCGCGGAACAGACCGAGCAGGTCGCTTATATTGCTCGCCACCCTGATGCTATCGTGAACCCCCTCAGCCGCGCTCAGATTCCCCCGGAGTTGTTGGAAAGACTGCAAGGTATATTTGGGGCGGTTTTGCAGGATGTTTTCCTGGTCGGCTTCCTGGCTTCTCTTCTGGCTCTGGCTTCGGCCTTTCTGGTGCCGCCGGGATCAGCCCGCCAGCACGCCCGGCGCTGAGTTCGTGCAGTCGTGCAGTCGTGCAGTCGTGTGCCTTGACCTTCTTTTTCCCTGGCCATAGAATCGCTGGAAAGCAACCGTGACACCAAAAAAAAGCGAACGCCCTGACCCGGGTGAAGGTCTTTATTAGTTGAGCCATCTTTACTATCGAAAGGGAAGTTTGAATAGAGTGCAGCCCGTGACGAAAGCCTTCACAATCTTACTGATCCTTCTGCTGGGACTCTCTTCAGCAGAGGCTCAGCAAGACGCCACAGCGGAAAGCACCAAAGTCATTCAGGCCGTGGCCGTAGCAGAAGGCCCTGTTTTAGATGGAGAGTTCACCGACCCCCAATGGGTCAATGCTCCTGCGATCTCCGACTTTCGCCAACAGGAACCGAACGAAGGGGGCGAACCCAGCGAGAGGACGGAGGTGCAGATCATTTATACCAGCGATACTCTTTTTTTGGCTGTGCGATGCTATGATTCAGCACCGCAGCAAATTCGGGCCACTGAGAGAAGGCGTGACGCCGATATGGAGGCCGATGATACTTTTGGGTTTGTCCTGGACACTTTTCACAGCCATCGAGACTCCTACTTCTTTCGTACCAATCCTCTGGGCAACCTGTGGGATGCACTCATCACGGACGAAGGGAAGCTTCAAAACGAAGAGTGGGATGGCCGCTGGGAAGTGGCGGCTCAAGTCTATTCCTGGGGGTGGGGAGCGGAAATCAAGATTCCATTCAAGATCCTTCGGATACCGCAGATGGACGAGGCTGTCTGGGGCATCGATTTTAGGAGGGAGATTCGCCGAAAGAACGAAACCGTGGTATGGAGCAACTACCAAAGGGACTACGGGTTTGTGGAGGTGTCTCAAGCGGGACATCTCACTGAGCTCCCAGACAGCGTGCGGATCCTGAGTTTACAGGTGAAGCCCTACTTTGTGGGAGGGACGCTTCGAGTGAGCTCGCAGAGTGAGCGGCTAACTGAGGAAGAGCTGGATGTGGGCCTGGAGAACGTCCGATACACCCTCACCAACCGCTTAAAGCTGGATGCGACGGTCAATCCCGATTTTGCCCAGGCCGAGGTGGATGACTTACAGATCAATCTGACGCGCTTTTCCCTTTTCTTTCAGGAAAAGCGGGAGTTTTTCCTGGAAGACGCCGGCCTGTTTGAGTTTGGAACGGGGGGGAGAGGAAGACCCGAGGTCAAGCTGTTGCATACCCGGCGCATTGGACTGACGAGCGGGCGAAGGGCAGAGCCCATTCCCATTCTCTTTGGCGCTCGACTGACCGGCCAGTTTCCTGGCTGGGGTCTGGGAGTCATGAATGCGCAGACCCGAGAGCACGAAGGAACGCCAGGCACCAATTATGGCGCCTATCGGCTGAGAAAGAATCTCTTTGCTCGATCCTATGTGGGCGCAATGGCCACCCATTTGCAAAACACGGCAGAGGGGAACAACGTAACTTTTGGAGTGGATTCCCATTTCATCTTTATGGAAAATCTCCAATTTCAGGGTTTCGTCGTCAAATCAGAGTCCAGCGGCGACTCCGGAAATGGGTGGGCTGCTGTCCCTTTCTGGCTCACTTGGGACACGGACCGTTTCTCCGCCCTGGCGCGCCACTTGATCGTGGAGGAAGATTTTAGCGCTGAGGTGGGTTTTGTCAGCCGATCCGACATCCAAAAAAGTGTTGTCGGCTTGGAGTTCAGCCCGCGACCCGGAGCCGAGTGGCTCCGCCAGTTGGAATTCAGTGCCGACCTGGAGTACCTGACGGATATGGACGGAAACTTACAGAGCCGGGAGCAGAGTGTCAGCTTCGGTCTGGACATGGAAAGTGGAGATGCCGTGGTGACCTGCCCCCACGAACGAGTCCACCCTCTATGCTAGACCCGGGACCATTTGAAGTCCACTCCAAGGGATTGGATCCAGTGCCTGCGACCTAGGTAGTTTGGCCTCTGGCGCCGGCGGCCGATAGGCCAAGGCGCTGTGAGGCCGGATCTGATTGTAATCCCTCCGCCAGCGTTCTACCAACACCTTGGCTTCCCCCAGCGTGTCGAAGATCTCCATGTTCAGCAGCTCATCCCGTAGTTTCCCGTTGAAACTCTCAATGTACCCATTCTCCCAGGGGCTGCCCGGCTCGATGTACAAGGTCCTTACCCCAACAGCCTGCAGCCAGTCCCGGACCGCCTGTGCCGTAAACTCCGATCCGTTATCGGACCGGATAAACTCAGGCACTCCCCGATCAACGAATAACTCCGCCAGCCGGTCCAACACGTCTTGGTGATTCATCTGCCGTTTCACATCAATGGCGAGGCACTCTCTGGTGTACTCATCCAGGATCGTCAATAGCCGAAAGGCTCGCCCATCATGGGTCCGTTCATGCACGAAATCATAGCTCCAGACGTGGTTCTTGCGAGCCGCTCGTAACCGAACACAGGAACCGTCATTAAGCCACAGCCTCCTTCGTTTCGGCTGTCTGGACGGGACTTTCAGCCCTTCTTGTCTCCACAGCCTCTCCACCCGCTTAGGATTCACCTTCCACCCTTCCCCATGAAGTATCGCCGTGACCCGCCGGTAGCCATAACGCCCGTATTGCGTAGCCAACTCCACCATCCGGGCCACCAATCGGGCCTCATCATCGGGAATTTGCCTTTCCCTTCGCTGGGTCGATCGAACCTGTCCCAGCACTTGGCAGGCCCGACGTTCGGAGACTCGCTCTGCTCCTAATCGCTCTCGTACCCACATCACCGCTCGTCTCCTGTTCGCCGGGCCTAGAAGTTTCCCGAGGACACTTCCTTCAGGATCTGCTTGTCCAAAGACAGATCCGCCACCAGCTTCTTCAACCGGGTATTCTCCTTCTCCAACACCTTCAACCTCTTGGCCTGGTCCAACCGGAGCCCTCCGTACTCTTTGCGCCACCGGTAGTAGGTCTGCTCGCTCACCCCCATCTGCTTCGACACCTGTCCCACCCTCTGTCCTTGGGCCAGACCCACCTCTGCCTCACGCAGCTTCATGATGATCTGTTCTGCCCTAAACCGCTTCCCTGCCATCCTTGCCTCCTTCCTAAACCGGAAATCCTAACATTCAAACTGGACTCGTTTTAGGGGGCAAGGTCAGTGGAGCTTGGGTATGCCAGAAATTTGGAGGAGGAGGATGGGTTTCTTCTGGCCGGCAGAATTCCTGTTCCTGCTGGAACCTATCGGAACGACGAGTTTTCTCTTCAGTTGCGTCCCTATGGTGGAAGATGGGTTTCCGGCTTCTTCATGATCTCCAGAGAGGACTTTTGGGGAGGCAAGAAATCCTCGCTCCAACTCGGACCAGAGATGCGATGGTCCGATCAGTTTCTGACTGAGTTTGAATACGAGCTGGAGAAGGTAGATCTGCCCCAGGGAGCGTTCACCTCTCACGTTGCCAATGGGAGATTCGACCTCAATCTCACCAACCAGTGGCTCACCAGCACGACCCTTCAGTACAACCATCTGGATAAGGAGTGGGGGCTGAACGTTCGCCTGAACTACATCTATCGGCCCGGAGACGACATCTTCCTGGTTTTCAATCGAAGCCTGACCGACCTCGATCAAGCCAGCGAGGAACGCAGCTGGTCTATTCTCTTTAAAATCACCCACACCTTTGATTTCTAGCCGGGAATATGCATAATCCCGGCTAGCAGTCCTGAATTCACGAAAATGCCCTGGCGTGTCAACTCGGTCATTGTCCTTATCCTGATGATTGGGGTTAGCTGTGTCTGCCATGCGATGGCGCGGCCCGCGGTGGTGCAGGGCCCGGCCAGGAAAGTCGCTCAGGCCCTGCGGGTGGATGGCTCACCGACTGTGGATGGCGATCTGAGCGAGGCAATCTGGAATGGGGCGCCTGTTGTCTCTGGATTCCTGCAGCGGGATCCCCAGGAAGGGACAGCAGCTACCGAAAGAACCGTCATTAGGATCATCTACAATGACGAGTCCATTTTCTTTGGCGTCCTGTGTGAGGATTCTCAAGCCGGAAGGATCATCGCCCATGAGAGAGCTCGGGATGACTCACTGGGGAGCGACGATACCTTTGAGATCATCCTGGATACTTTTCACAACCATCAGGATGGTTTTCTCTTTCGCACCAATCCCTTGGGAACCAAGTTTGACTCCTGGATCACCGACGAAGGAGGGCGTGAAAACTCCAACTGGGATGAACGCTGGCTGGTGGCCGCCACCAGAAATGAGGTGGGCTGGATGGTTGAAATCGAGATCCCCTTCAACTCCATACGAATGCCGGACCGGGACAGTCAAGTGTGGGGAATCGACTTCAAGCGAAACATCAGGCGAAAAAACGAGGAGGCCGTATGGAGCAATTATCGGCGCGACTTCAACTTCCTTCAGGTCTCTCAAGCGGGTGAACTGGTTGGTTTGGAGAACATTTCCAGTGAGCACAGACTCCGCATCAAGCCCTACTTGACTGGAGGTGCGTCCCGTGCCTTCAGGGACGGAACAGCGGAGACGGATCATCTGTTCGATGTGGGACTGGAGGATGTGAAATATCAGCTGACTCCCAGTCTGACCCTGGATTTCACTGCCAATCCGGATTTCGCCCAAGCAGATGTCGATCAACAGATCGTGAACCTGACACGATTTTCCGTATTCTTTCCTGAAAGAAGAGAGTTCTTCCAGGAAAATGCCAGCCTTTTTGATTTCGGTCCGGGGGGATTTGTACCGGAAGTGAAACTCTTTCATAGTCGAACCATCGGTTTATCAGACAGTCGGGAGCCGATAGACATTCTTGCCGGGGTCAAACTCACCGGGCAGATCAAGGGTTTGGACTTAGGCTTCATAAACATGCAGACGGACGATATTGAGGGTACCCCCGGCAGTAATTTCTCGGTGCTGAGGTTCAGAAAAAGATTCCTGTCTCGTTCAAATGTGGGCGCCATGCTCACCAATCGCCAGTCCAGCCTGGAGGACGACTCCAACCGTGTTTTTGGTGTGGACGGAAATTTCGTGTTTTTTGACAACCTGCACGTGGAATCTTTCTTCACCAGTTCTCAAACCCCCGGAGTTGATGAAGACGATTGGGCGACCAGACCGCTTCAGATAACCTGGCAAACCGACTTTTTTTCCGCCAACGCGGAACACATGATCATTGGGCGGAACTTCAATGCCGAGATGGGTTTCGTCCCGCGGGCGGGCATGAACCAGAGTATGTTGAACTTCCAGGTCAACCCACGACCCAGCAGCGAATGGATCCGGCGCTTTGAGCTGGGTGCCGACTTGCGTTACCTCAGCAACCAGGACGAGGTTTTAGAAACAAGAGAGCAGGCCCTAAGGTTCGGCGTAGCATTGGAAAGTGGAGACTCCCTTCAGTTTGGCTACACCAAGGCTTTTGAATTCCTGGAGGATCCCTTTCAGTTGAGGGGACGGATTCCGGTTCCACCTGGATCGTACAGCAGTGATCGCTTCCAGGCGCAATTCAACTCCTACGGGGGTAGAAGAGTGAGTGGCTTCTTCCAGGTCCAACGAGAAAATAACTTCTGGGATGGCAGCAGAACCACGCTGAATCTGGACCCCAATATCAAGTGGTCACAAAACCTCTCCTTTGACATTCAGTACAGGCTGGATGATGTCGTGTTGCCGGGCGGCGAGTTTTCTTCCAGCGTGAGCAACATAGGGATCAATTACAACTTGACCAACGAGTGGCTCACCAGCACCACTCTCCAATACGACAACCTGGAAGATCTGTTCAATATCAACTTTCGACTCAACTATATCTACCGACTAGGCGATGATTTGTTCGTGGTTTACAATCAAACGCGCAGGTCGGATCTCACCGATCGAACAATCATCGTCAAACTCACCCACTCCTTTGACTTTTGAGCAAGAGGAGAAGAGAATCATAGGAATATCACAGGAGGTGAGCTATGAATCTCTCCAGTGCGCGGTGGCTCATGCTGGTTGCCGTGCTTTTAGCACTTGCCTTGGCACTGGGTATTTTCTCCCCGGCCTTTTGGCCCGGGTCTTCGACCAGCCAAGCCCAGAGCCTCCAGGACGGCAAATTCTGGGACTTTGATGGGCACATGCACCCCACATCCTCCGCCTATCGGCGAGGAGGCAACATTGGAGAGCCGAGTCCCGATCCCCGCTTTACGCTCTCCATGGCTCAAGAGGGGGGACTGGGGGCTGCTTTTTTTAACACCTCGATTGACGAGTTCTTCGAAGCCAACCATTTGGCCGTCAAAGAGGCGCTGAGGCAGTTTGATCACTTCTATCGCCAAATCGCCATGTTCCCGGATCAGGTTGGAGTGGCTAGGAATGCTGCCGATGTTCGCGCCCTTCGCAGAGAGCGCAAACTAGCAGCCGTCATGGCGATTGAAGGAGCCCTTGCCATTGAGAGCGACCTGGGAGTTCTGCGCATGCTGCACAGGCTGGGCCTGCGCGAGATGAACCTGGTCCACAACCTTGAGAACAATATCGGTGATGTCATGTACACCACCAAAAACCAGGGTAAGGGGTCAGGGCTGACTGCCTACGGCCGAGAGCTGGTGGCCGAGATGAATCGACTGGGAATTCTGATTGATCTCTCCCACGCGGCTGAGCAAACCATCTGGGATGTGATGGCAGCCAGCACCCAGCCGGTGGCGACGACTCACTCGGGGGCTCGAGCCCTGGTGGATCGGCCCGGGAACTGGAGCGACGACATGATCCGAGCCCTGGCCGACAAGAGAGGAGTCATTTCCGTTGCCTTCTTACCTCAGCAGGTGAGCCGGGAGTACGATGCCAAGTGGCACGGAGGCCGCCAGCGCGGCTCGGGCATCATGGGACTGGAGCCGCTGGTCTACCGGGGAGACCCCACCAAGATCTACGATTTCATCGCTGAACGAACAGGTGGGGGGGGGATCAGGACCGAGTGAAACGATTCTCCAGCGCCGCCAGGACATCCCTCCTCTCTCGAACCTTATTGATGTCATCGACCACATCGTCAGGCTGGTGGGGCCTGATTATGTGGGGATCAGCTCAGACTGGGGAGGCTACTCGGTCAATATCAAAGGGATTGAGAACGCCGGTGAGTACCAGAATATCGCTCAGGCCCTTTCGGGCCGAGGGTACAGTTCTGAGGATGTGGCCAAGATCATGGGAGAAAACCTGCTGCGGGTGTTTGATGAGGTGACAAATTAGGAGGTGAGCTATGCATCGCTTCACTGGTGGGCTACTGAGCCTGGGTGCTCTGTTTGTGGCACTTTCGTTTTCACTGGGGATTTTCCCCCCGCCCATTTGGACCGGGTCCTTGACCAGCTATGCCCAGAGCTCCCCAGACAGCAGGGTCTGGGTCTTTGATGGGCACATGCATCCCATCTCATCCGTTTATCGCCGAGGAGGAACCATCGGAGAGCCCAATGCCGATCCCCGATTTACCCTCTCCCTGGCCCAGAAGGGTGGCCTGGGAGCGGCCCTCTTCAATACCTCGATTGATGAGTTTTATGAAGTCAACCATCTGGCCGTCAAAGACGCTCTCAGGCAGATTGACCGCTTCTATCGGGAAATTGCCAAGTACCCCGATCAAGTGGGAGTGGCCACCAATGCCGAGGAGGTCAGAGCCCTTCGCCGAGAGGGCAAAATTGCAGGTATCCTGGCCATCGAAGGAGCGCTGGCCATTGAGAGTGACCTGGGGGTGCTGCGGATGTTCCACCGGCTGGGATTGCGCGAGATGAATCTGGTCCACCTCCTTGCCAATAACATCGGCGATGTGGGGTTCAGCCGTAGCAATGACGGCAAGGGTTATGGCCTGACCGATTTCGGGCGGGAATTGGTGGCTGAGATGAATCGACTGGGGATCCTGATTGATCTTTCCCACGCCGGTGAGCAAACCATCCTGGATGTGATGGCAGTCAGTACACAGCCAGTCTCCACGACTCACTCGGGAGCTCGATCCCTGGGCAGTGGTTGGAGCGATGAGATGATTCAGACGCTGGCCAAGATGAACGGGGTCATTTGCGTCCCAGCCATGCCCCAGCTAGCCACTCGACGAAGTGCCACGCCCAGCGGGCCTCCGCGGGGATCCCGCCTCATGGGTAATGAGCCCCTTCTGTACACAGGAGATCCAACCAAGATTTACGAATTTATCGACGAGCGAAATAGAGCAAGTGAAGCCCGTCGGGGGGCATCGATCGAGGAGCGCCGCCGAAACCTTCAGCCCCTCTCTCTTCTGATTGACCATATTGACCACATCGTGAGGCTGGTGGGTGTGGACTATGTGGGAATCAGCACCGACTTTGGAGGCTACCCCGTCAACCTCCAGGGAATCGAAGACGCCAGTGGATACCAGAATATCGCTCAGGCACTTTCGAACAGAGGGTACAGTTCCGAGGATGTGGCCAAGATCATGGGAGAAAACATGCTGCGTCTTTTTGATGAGGTGGTAAGCACCGCCACAAACTAAAAAAAGGAGGGCTATGATGAAGAGAAGACTAGAACAGAGATATTCAGTTTTTCAGGGGAAAGGGATGCCCAGCCTCGGTCTCCTGGCGGTGGTTGCGACTCTGTTTGTCGCGCTGGCCTGGCCGCTGGCGTTTGGGCAAGACCAGAGCAAACCCCTGATCAAGGTGGTGGCCACTGGCGGGACAATCGCAAATACTCTGGACGGTCGTATCCCTATCCAGCAGACCATCTCAGATATTCGTAAAAACTTTCCAGAGACTGTGGAGCTCCTGGATAGCGTGAGACTGGAAGTGACTGATCTCATCCGCACGGGGAGCAGCAGATTCACCTCCAAAGAGTTCGTCGACGTCGCTCGCACCGTCAACGAGATCATCCAGGATCCTGAAGTGAAAGGTGTCATCGTCACCCAGGGCACAGTGACTACGGAGGAAACAGCATACTTTCTTCATTTACTCGTCAAAAGCGACAAACCCATAGTCGTGACCAACTCCCAACGTCTCCACGGCACCGTTAGTAATGATGGAGACAAAAACTTCCTTGACGCTGTCTCGGTGGTGCTCTCTCCCGAGGCAGCCGGAAAAGGAGTGCTGGTTGTCCACAATCAGACCATCAATTCGGGCCGCGAGGTCTTGAAGACCAGCGGGCGTCCCGGCGCCTACCTGTCTGCGATATATGGCGTTCTCGGAATAATTGAGGCAGACCGGGTGACCTTTTATCGCGCTCCCACCCGTCGACACACCATAAACTCTGAGTTTGACATCAATACCATCACGACTCTACCCAAAGTGGAAGTCATCTCGGCTTACTTCGACGCCGACCCGGGACTGATCCAGGCAGCAGCTGACCTGGGTGTCAAGGGAATCGTCCTCAACGGGTTGACCACGGGCGGTGGTCCCCATGTCGACCAGCAGCCCTTATTGGAAAGTTTGGCGGATAGAGGGATGCCCATCGTGCGGACAGCACGCGGGGGCATGAATAACCGAGTCAATGTCAACACGCAGGACAAGTTTATCGAAGGGGATAACCTGATAGCACACAAGGCGCGAATCCTCTTACAGCTGGCTCTGACAAAGACTTCTGATTTGAAGGAGATCCAGCGAATATTCAACGAATACTAATCTGTTTCTACCGGTAGAGATGGAATGTCTTGGGTCTCAAGTATTCTCTTGACAAGAAATGTGAACAGGTGTATTATTTTTGCAAGTTTTTCTTCGAAGTTTTCAACCAAGGGAGTCAATGAACATGTCTAGAATTTCTTCCATTCTTCTGGTACTGACCCTTCACTTTTCTTTCGCTGGGGCCCAGGTCAATTTGGCGACCGTCTTGGGCACCATTCAGGATGCCACAGGTGCTGTCCTGCCGGGAGTCGAGGTGACGGCCACCCACTTGGACACCGGACTATCCAGAACAGTCGTGAGCGATGATGAAGGCAGGTACCGAATCGCGAATCTGAATTTGGGCGACTATGAAGTGGCAGCAAGCCTGCCCGGTTTTCAGACCGAAGTCCAAACAGGAATCGAGCTGACCATCGGCCGACGAGCGATAGTGGAGGTCACCCTGAGGGTGGGAGAGATCACCGAGAGGGTGACCGTGACCGGGGAGACCCCACTGGTGGAGACCTCCTCAGGTACCCTGGGGGGTCTGGTGGATCGTAACACGGTAATCGAGCTTCCCCTCAATGGACGCGACATGACCGGCCTGCTGACGCTGCAGCCGGGAAACGTCCCTGTGACAACA
Organism: Acidobacteriota bacterium; assembly: GCA_963663035.1. Lineage (GTDB taxonomy): Bacteria > Acidobacteriota > UBA6911 > RPQK01 > JADFOI01 > JADFOI01. The sequence continues at coordinate 2,596,273 of OY760074.1, read as the reverse complement.
GGCGGTAAAAGTACCAACGCGGGCTTCACCAACCGGGTCAGCATTGCCGGAGCGCGTCCCCTGGACGTTTCGGTGTTGCTGGACGGGACTGAGGTGAAAAGCATTGATCAAGGCGTTCCGGCAGGTATCTCGGGAAATTTTATAGGTGGGGAAGCCATCCAGGAGTTTAAGGTCGAGAGGAACTCCTACAGTGCCCAGTTTGGAGGCGCCGCGGGGGGTGTCATCAACGTGGTCAGTAAGTCCGGCGGCAACGACTTTCATGGCTCTATCTATGAATTTCATCGAAACGACAACCTGGATGCAGCCCATTTTCGCGATATCCCTCTTTTCGATTCCTCCGGAAATTTCATTGAAAAGGACAGACCGGAGTTCAAGCGCAACCAGTATGGGTTCAGCCTGTCCGGCCCCGTCATCCAGCGTAAAACCTTCTTTTTCTTCAATTACGAAGGTTTGCGGGATCGACGCGGCCGCACGGAATTCCGAACCGTTTTGAGCGACGATGCACGAAACGGCCTGCTGCGGCTGGATGCTAACGGAGATATCGATACGAGCGCGCCCTTGGTGCCGGTGACATATGATGCGGATGTCATCCCCTATCTTGAGCTGTGGCCGAGACCTGGGCCCCTGGCGGTGGACCTGCTGGATGGAAGGGCACGGGAGCCGGCGGGCTTTAGCCAGCCCACCAACGAAGACTTCTACCAGGTACGAGTGGACCACAACCTCTCGGATTCCGACTCCCTGTTTGTACGGGTGACCCGCCAGACCTCTGATAGGGCCAACCCCCGGGAGATTGATCGGTGGGTGCAAAATGAGTTTGTCAACAATACCTTTGTGACCCTCGAGGCGAAGAAGATTTTCTCCCCTCGAGTCCTCAACAGCTTTCGTTTTGGGTTCAATCGTCGCGGCCTGGGGCAGTTGTCTACTGAGGACCCCATCACGGACACCGCCCTCCGCTTCGTTCCGGAGTCGGCCTGGAGGGCCCCTCTGGGTGCTGAGTATGTTCAGGGTGAGATCAACGGCACGGGTCTCTCAACTGTCGGTCTGGGACGCGGCTGGGTGGATCGAAAGGTGAACAGCTTTGAATATTTTGATGATGTCATCTATGAACGGAGTGCTCACTCCTTGAAACTCGGGTTCACCTGGCGTCGTCTTCAGTATAACGGCGACAGCCCCTCCCGCCCGGCCGGGGCATTTTCATTTGGCTCCCTGGAGGACTTTCTGTTGCTGGGCGAACCCAACCGCTTTCGAGGCGACATTATACCTGAGACCACCAGCATTCGGGGACTTCGCATGAACATCGCGGGGTGGTACATCCAGGACGACTGGCAGGTTTCTCCCCAATTCACTGTCAACCTGGGCCTTCGGCACGAGTTTTTCACCGTGCCCTACGAGGTCAACGACAAGCTTGCCAACTTGAGGAGTCCCTTGACGGACACCTCAATCACATACCTGGCCGCCGACACCGACGATGCCTGGTTTAACAATCCTTCAAAGGCAAGTTTCATGCCTCGAATCGGCCTGGCCTGGGATCCCACGGGTGCGGGAAAGACCGCTCTCCGGCTGGGGGCTGGGCTCTTTTACAATCACATCCAATCGGATACTTTCATTCGGGCCGTGCATCGCACCGCTCCCTTTCAGTTGGAAACCAATATCCGGGGGTCGAATATTCCCTTTCCAGATATCTTTGACGCTGTAGTGGCCCAGGGTGTGGGGCAGCCAGACATCCAACCGTTTTCCTTTGACTATATGAGAAACCCTCACATGTACCAGTGGAATCTGAACATCCAGCATGAGATTATGCCCGGAACAGCCGTGACTCTTGGCTATGCCGGCTCTCGAGGCTTCAACCTGATGCACCAGGTGTTTCTGAATACCGCCACTGCGGACAATGTCAATGGGCGCTACGTCTTTGCAGACACTGCTGCCTTGCCCAACCAGACTTTTGACAACCTGGATCTGCTCAGCCAGGAGTCGTCCATTGATTCCTGGCACAATGGCCTGGAAATGGGCCTGCAGCGCCGCTTTCAAGCGGGCTGGCAGCTGCAGCTTGCCTACACCTACTCCAGGACCGTGGATGAATCGTCCCAGATCAACCAGGCTTTTAGTAACCAGGGTGGTGGCGTCAACTATTACCCGGATCCCGACATGCACAGAAGCCTGGCGGCCTTCCACGTGAGCAGGTCCTTTGCAGCCAGCGGCATCTGGCAGCTTCCCTTTGGGCCGGGCAAAGCCTTTGGGAGCGGCTGGAGTGGCGTGACGGAGAAAGTTTTGGGCGGCTGGCAGCTCAGCAGCATTTTTAAGCTGTCGGATGGGCCACCGGTCATGATTACGATACAGGGGCGCCGCGACTTACGTGACCTGGGGCTTCGCACTGACACTCCCGATCTGGCTCCGGGTGGCAGCACCAGTCCGGTTTTGGGCGGTCCCGATCAATACTTCGATGTCTCAGATTTTGTTTTTCCTCCCGATAGAACGATTGGCACGGTGGGACGAAACACCTTGATCGGGCCGGGTGTGGCCGTAGTGGACTTTTCGCTGACCAAAAACACCCAGGCTACCGAAACAGTGAATGTGCAGTTTCGGGCTGAATTTTTCAACATCCTCAACCGGGCCAACTACGCTTTGCCAAACACGCGGGTCTTTAGTCGAAGCGGATCCGCTCAAACCGGCGCCGGATTTATCGAGGACCTGACCAACAGCCCGCGCGAGATTCAGCTTGGTTTGAGAGTGGTTTTTTAAGTGGATTGATATCTGGCATCGACACGGTGGTGTCCAACATCTGGCTCTTTTCTGCTTGACAGTGGGACCACTGTAGTGATAGTCAATAACAAATAGGTCAATTTTTTGTCCAGAACAGTAGGGAAAAGTCGCGAAGGTTACTCTATTGAACTAAAGATAGCCTCGTGCAGTCGTCCCTAGCTATACTCCAATCACTTTATATGGAGGATTCAACCATGCGAACACACAAGTGGGGCACTCTGCTCTTGGCACTTATTGTTGTGGGTGCTTCTGCCGTTCCGCTCTTTGGGCATGTGAGTGTCAACCCGCGCACCACCGAGGCCGGGATTCACCACAAGGTCTTTTTCCTTCGGGCACCGGTGGAAAAGAGTATCCCAGTGGTCGAGTTGGGGCTCGAAGTGTCTCAGGAATGGCGCGATAACGGCGGGGACATCAACTCTTTTCAGGACATCCCGGGCATGGACCTGCATGTGGAGTTTGATGATACAGGGAAGGTCGAACGAGTCTGGTGGACCGGTGAAGGGGCTATCGTTGAAACCTTTCAGATGATTTACATGAGCATGAATGTTCCCGAAAAGCCAGGGCTCTATCCGTTCAACTCCTGGCAGAAATACACCGATGGCAGCGTGGTTTGGTGGAACGAGCCTCGCGGCCAGGGTGTGGCAAACCCCTTTGCGGCTGTGCAGGTGATAGAAGCACCGATCCTCACGGCTGGGGTGGTTCGGGTCAGCTCAAGCGCGATTGCTGTGCTGGCGCTTGCGATTTCTCTGCTTGCCTTCAGGAATGGTCGCAAGAACAACCATTCCTGATTGAGGCAGACGTTTTTTGTATTGCCTAAAGGAGGGCAGGGTTCCGCTGAGGTTAGCCCTGCCTTCCTTTTCTCCCTCTTCCCTCCGTAGCCCCTGTTGCCCCCTAGAGTCAACAGACGTTTTTTAGTTTCTGTTTTGGAATAATCATGGCTGAACTGGAGGGCAGAAGCGGCAGACTTCCATCAGGTCAACAGCGTCTTCAATCTTGCTTTCAGCCGCAAGTGGCTCACCAGCAAGCAGATCCAGAAGTAAAGACCAAGCCCGGCCGAATCAGACCTCCAAGAAGCCTGCTCAACCCGGGCAAAGACACGTAGTGGATTTCCATCCGTTCATACACTGATTCCGTCCGCCTTCAATTCCTCACTCGAGGCCTGCCTTGCCAGAGTTCCTGGCGGGTTGTCGTACCAGCCCGGGTCTTGGTAGCTGGTGATGTCGTCGCGAACTTTCAATACGGTGAACATCCCTCCCATGTCGAGGTAGTCGTGCTTGCCGGGTGCTCCCACCATCGGGATGCTGTTGTCGGGCACGTCCATTCCCATGTGCCCCATACCCGACATGCCGCTCTGTCCCATGGTCATATACCCCGGCAGCAGCGGGCGAATTCTGCCGTCCAGTCCGTCTGTGTCAAGTCCGATCATATTCGGTCCTTCGTGCCCCATCTGGTTCATGATGTGGTGGGTGAAATGGCAGTGCATCGCCCAGTCCCCGGGTGCATCGGCGACGAACTCGATGTCTCGCGTCGCTCCCACGGGCACCAGAACGGTCGTTTCCGGCTGCTGAGCCGTTTCCGCAATGCGTCCCCCGTCGGTTCCAGCGATCTTGAAAGAATAGCCGTGCAGGTGGATCGGATGGTTGTCCATCGCGCTCAGGTTCCCAAATCGCATACGGACCCGTTGACCCGTGCGGACAACGAGTGGATCGGTCCCCGGGAAAGCTTTGCTGTTCATCGTCAAAACATTGAAATCCGACATCTCGCGCGGGTCGGGACGGCGGGTGCCAATCGGGACATACCACTCGCTCAGCATGATGGCGAAGTCGCGATCAACCGGGTATTGCGGGTTCCGTTCATGGACGACAATCATGCCCATGAGTCCCATGCCCATCTGAGTCATCTCGTCGACGTGCGGGTGGTACATGAACGTCCCCGGATAGAGGAACGGGAACTCATACCTGAAAGTTTCTCCAGGGCGGATATAGGGCTGGGTCAGACCGCCCACGCCGTCCATGCCGTTGGGCAGGATGATGCCATGCCAGTGGACGGTTGTGGGCTCAGGCAGACGGTTGGTGACGTAGATGCGAACCCGATCACCTTCCACGGCTTCGATCGTCGGTCCCGACGTCCTGCCGTTGTAACCCCAGCAGCTCGCTTTCAAGCCCGAAGCGAACTCGTGCTCCACCGGTTCGGAGATCAGGTGGAAGACTTTCACGCCCTCTACCATCCGAAAGGGAAGCGACACGCCGTTCGGAGTCACGACCGACGTGTAGCCGGTCTCTTGGATCTGTGCGGCTTGGGCAACAGCTGGGCGTGCAGCCAGAAGCCCGCCGCCGGCGATCCATGACCCCATCACGAAATTTCTTCTTGAGATCATTCGAAGTCTCCTTTCCCCCAATTCACGGCATCTCCAGACCCTCAGGCATAGCACCGAGATAGCCCCCGACAGACACGAGCCGGCCGGCCAGGATCTGGTCCAGCGTGGCCCGCGCGTGCCAGTATCCGCGAAGTGCGATCACGTATTCTTGGGCCGTCCGCACCTGATCTCGCCGAGCCACGATCAGTTGAAACACGCCTAGCTCCATCGCGTTGTACTGCCGTTGAGTCTGTTCTACGATCTGTTCCCTCAAGGGGAGCAGGACATCCTGATAGTGATCGACTCGTCGGCCGGCGATCAGCAGGGCGTTCCGCGCGGTACGCACGGTGGCGCGGATACGGATGGCGAGCGCTCTGTACCGCTGTTCCAGTTGCCGCATTTCGGCACGCGCGAGCGCAACCCCAGCCTGCCCCTGGTCGAATACGGGTAGGTCGAACGAAATCACCGGGCCGAATTCACGGAGACCCTCATCACTGTCCATATGGATTCCGGCACGCAACGTGGGCAGGAGCCCCTCGGCCCGGGCGAGGTTGGCGCGCCGGGCTGCCCCCACATACCGATGCTCCAGTGCGACAAGGTCCAGGCTTTGTTCGATCGCTCGTGCCTCCAGATTTGCTAGATGGGGCGACTCCTCTGGCGGCTCCACCAACCGCCCTGCCAGTTGCCAGTGGGTCTCCATCCCCGACAGACCCATCAGCGCAGTGAGCTCCTCTCGACGGCTGAAGGTGACTGCTTCAGAGAGGGCGATCTGGCTTCGGCTTTCCTCGTAGAATGCTCGTTCGTTGGCCAGTTCCAGCGCCGTGATGTTGCCGGCTTCGTGGAGACGCTGGGCGACATCGTAGGAGGCCGCAGCAGCTTCAAGCACAGTCTGGATCAGCTCCAACAGCTGTTCGGCCGCCTGATAGTCGTAATAGGCAGTGCGGACGGCCTGTGCAAACCCCAAAAGCGTGCCCGTTGTCTGAAAGCGAACTGCATCCAGTTCGGCGGAGACCACTCCCCGGCGCATCGACAGGAACAGCACACGGGACAGATCGATCGTTGCTGCAAAGGAGAACTCGGACTTTGCGCCTGGTACTCGATGCCTGTCGAAGTCGACTTCGATATTGGGCGGCAAACTGGCCCCCAAAAGTGAGGCCCGCGCTATCCCCAACTCTTCAAAAGATGCCTGCAGGTCGCGGTTGTTCAGGAGAGCGATTCGAACGGCCTCCTCGGGACCCACGGGCTGAGCAAGCATTTCCGCCACCGTCTCATCCGTCGGTCCATCGAGGTAACGCCACCGCACGTCAAGCCCGGCCCTTTGCTCGAGTAGAACCTGAACGGACCCGAAGCCGGCATCGCGTGGCGCGCATGCAGAGAGACTGCCCAACAGAACGAGCATGCACACGAGCGTGACTGGTTTTGCTATTCCCATTTTTAAACCTTCAAGGCAGGGGGTCGCCGCATCGACACTGAAGATTTGATAACCGTGTTCCGGGTGATTCTCGATCCTAAAGATGATCTCATCACCCACTTCCAGGGAATCGCCCATCGCTTCCTCAACGACTGGAAAGGCCATCGTCATTGCGCCCATGAGACCAGGGATGGCCTCATGCTGGATCTCCAGCTGGCCTTCGCCGATTCTCTGAATCACCCCGCGTCCGACATACGGCGCTTCACGCGTCCCATCGGGCTCAGGATCATCGGCACTGGAAACTGAACCCCGCTCAAGTTCCCGGTTTCCCACCTCCGGGTACAAAGGTGCGTCCGGGAGCAGGACGGCCGCGGGTTCGCTTTCTACCCGCCCGCTAGGGGCATCGGCCAAGGCCGGGTGATCTGAAGCCAACGGTAGGGTTGTAGACACGCAGCCGGTGCTCATCGTAACAAGCGCCAGTGGGCCAATCAGAAGAATATGGAACCTTGTCAAAGGAAAAGCGGGCTCCTAGTTTTCGGAAATGACCAGCCTGCCTTTCAGCATATTCATGCCGCAAGCGAACCCAAATGTTCCGGACTTTTGCGGTGTGAACTCAATGACTACGCGCTCATTCAGCGGCAGTGCGCGCTCGATGTGGTATTCCGGAAGGACGACTTCAGTTCCACAGGTTTTGTCCGTTTCGCGTACAAACGTCAGCCGGGCCGGAACCCCCAGCTGAAGCTTAAGCTCAGCTGGCTCATAGCCCTTTTCGGTCACTTTAACGGTAGCCTCCTGCACCTGCTGCGGACTCCCCTGGATCACCAGCAGAAGGACGGCAAGAGTCGCCAATGAGGACGAACTCAGTTTCATGTCCTCTCCTTATCGAATCCTCTCCTTGATCCAAAATCAATTTTATATCACAGGCTTCTACGGATCACAAGGACCAAGCCCGCCCCGACCAGACCTCCAAGAAGTCCGCTCAACCCCAGATAAGGCATGCTCGTTCCCCCGCCCGCTCCTTCTTGTCTCCTACGAAGCGATCCGATACTGGTGTCAGAAATTCGGACCATCCTACTCTCGAACTCTGCGTCGTAAACAGGGAAGACTCGGCGACATCTGGCACGTCGATGAATTCTTCATCACCATGAGGAATGTCGATTTCTTGCTTGACAGGTAGTTGGATAAGGTGTATTAGTCAGACAAGTTTTGTTTGAGGTACAACATCCAGTTTTAAGCTAGCCACTTCAACTGAGAGGGAGGGCGAGCTACCCTCAAAAGGTGTGTAAATAGCACAGGCGGTGATTATCCTTCCGGGTGAAAATAAAAACCCGGGCGGAAGAGCCCGAAAGGAAGGAGTCACACCGCCATGAGCAAGAAGAACATTGATCACAGTGTGGAGTCAAGAGTCTGCTTTGAACAGCTGGAAGAGTGGGTGCGAGAGCAGATCCAGTTTTACGTACAGGAACTGCTGGAGGATGAAGTGACACAGCTGCTGGGACGAAGAAAGAATGAGCGTCGCCGAGAAGTGGACGCCTCCGGTGGCTATCGCAACGGCTACGGCAAGGAGCGGCGACTGACGATGAGTTGCGGAACGATCAAGCTGCGGCGTCCCCGAGTGCGGGATCTGGAAGAGCGTTTTGAGAGCCGGGTCTTGCCGCTGTTTGCCAAGCGAACGCGAGAGGTACGAGACTTGATTCCAGAACTCTATTTACATGGTCTGGCCGAGGGGGATTTCGATCTGGCCTTGAGAGGGCTTTTAGGGGAAGAAGCGCCGCTGTCCCCCAGCACCGTAGCCCGGTTGAAACAGAAGTGGCAGGGAGAAATGGAGGCCTGGCAGAGCCGTCGGCTGGATGATCTGGAAGTCGTGTATTTGTGGGCGGACGGCGTGTACATCAAAGCAGGGCTGGAGAAGGAGAAGGCCGTGATTCTGGTAGTGATCGCCGCTTTAAGTGATGGCACTAAAGTGGTGGTGTCCGTCAGTAGTGGTTATCGAGAATCGACCCAGAGCTGGTCCGAAGTGCTGCGGGATCTCAAAGAGCGGGGGATGAACCCACCCCGTCTGGTGATCGCTGACGGGCATCTGGGGATCTGGGGAGCGTTGCGCAACGTGTTCCCAGAAGCCGACGAGCAGAGATGCTGGAATCATCGCATCGTCAACTTGCTGGCCAAGATCCCCAAGAGTCGGCACAAAGCGGCCTTGTTGATGTTGCGGCAGATCCCTTATGCAGAAACACGGCAGGAAGCCGAGCGAGTCAAAGGACGATTCCAACATTGGTGTAGCAAGAGAGGCCTGGAGGCAGCGGCTGATCTGATCGACCAGGACTGGGAGCGGATGGTGACGTTTTACAACTATCCCAAACAGCAGTGGCAACATCTGCGGACTACCAACCCAGTGGAGTCTCCCTTCTCTGCTCTGCGACTGCGAACCGATGCTGCTCGAAGGTTCAAGAAAGTGGCCAACGCACGGGCTGTCATCTGGAAGATGCTGCTGGTCGCTGAGAAGAGATTTCGCCGTTTGAAGGCTCCCCACTTGATGAAGGATGTCTACCAAGGAGCCCAATATGTCAATGGAGTTCCAGTCAACCCAGTCACCCAGGAGAAAGCCGCCTGATGTCTATTTACACACTTATTGACGGAACCTCGGGAGGGCACCATGGCTAAAGTATTTTCCATACTGTTAGTCGTGACTTTTCACTTTTCTCTGGCCTGGGCCCAGGTCACTACGGGTACGGTCTTGGGAACCGTCCAGGATGCCACGGGTGCTGTACTGCCGGGAACCGAAGTAACGGTCACCCACCTGGACACCGCGATTAGCAGGACCGTCATCAGCGATGATGAGGGCAGATACCTGGCGCCGAATTTGAACTTGGGCGACTATGAGATTGCGGCAAGCCTGCCCGGCTTTCAGACTGAGGTCCGCACGGGTATTGAGCTGACCATCGGCCGACGCGCTGTGGTGAACTTCAACCTGAACGTAGGAGAGATCACCGAGCGGGTGACCGTGACCGGTGAAGCTCCCCTGGTGGAGACCACCTCGGGCGCCCTGGGCTCTCTGGTGGACCGCCACACGGTTCTGGAGCTTCCTCTCAATGGACGGGACCTGACCTCACTGATGACGCTGCAGCCCGGAGCCGTCCATGTCACCACAGCCGGTGGTCTGGGTGAAGGAGGTGTCAACAACGGCTACTCCCAGAGGGTGTCTGTCGGCGGCGCTCGCCCCCACGACTCGGCGGTATTGCTGGACGGCAGTTCGGTGAAGGGTTCCGACCAAGGTGTTCCGGCAGGTGTCTCAGGAAGTTTTCTGGGTGGGGAAGCCGTCCAGGAGTTCAGGGTCGAAAGGAATTCCTACAGTGCCCAGTTTGGAGGTGCCGCGGGAGGCGTAATCAACGTGGTCAGCAAGGCCGGCGGCAACGAGTTTCATGGCTCCATCTATGAATATATTCGCAACGACAATCTGGATGCCTCCGACTTCTTCAGCAAGCTGGACGCGGGCCTAGAAAAAGCGGAGTTCATCCGCAATCAGTATGGGTTCAGCATCGGAGGCCCCATTATTGAAAATCAAACCTTCTTCTTTTTTAATTTCGAAGGCATGCGAGAGCGGAAGGCCCAAGCGCGGTCGCGCACCCTTCCCACCGACGCCACACGGAATGGCTTTCTGCCGCTCGAGGTTGATAGCAATGGCGATATCGTCTTGGATTCAAGGGGCAGGCCGAGCATTGACGAAGGCGCCCCTCTGGCCGACATGCGCCAGTTCGCGGCCTTTGACCCCGGCGTTCTTCGCTACCTGACGACTGACTTTTATCCTCTAGCCGCGTCCAATACAATCGACCAAGAAGATGGAACAACTGAAGAGAGGTTCGATACACCCCGTCCAGTGAGCGAAGACTATTATCAGCTCCGAGTCGATCACAACTTCTCCGAGTCTGACTCCATTTTCGGGCGCTATACCTGGCAGGACTCCGACCGAAATGCGATCCATGATATTCCTTTTTGGAGCACAGCGGAGATTGTCGAGAATGACTTTTCGACCTTCGAGGAGAAACATATCTTCTCGCCTCAACTCCTGAACATCGCTCGTGTTGGCATCGGTCGCCGCCAGAATTTTGCGACATCTACTGAACAGGACGGTTGTTGCAACCCCGCTCTTAACTTTATTCCGCTAGATAAATTTAAAACCCCAACTTTCGGTACTGAAGAGAGTAAACAGCCGACTATGGGTGAGTATAATCCTGGCGGCCTTTCCGCTGCAGGCGTGTCAGCGCCGGCAGGAGGAGCCAATGGCTGGACGTTTGCCAAAACCACCAACTACCAATGGCAGGACGATATCATTTACAACACGGGCCCTCACTCTCTGAAAGCAGGGTTCTCCTGGCATCGCGTGGACTTCGGCGGCGAGAACCCGTCCCGTATTGCCGGGGATTTTTCCTTTTCCAACATGGTGCGCTTTATGTTCAACCAACCCAGTCGATTTCGCGGGAATCTTCTGGAGGATTCCGACGGCATAAGGGACTTCCATACCGACATCATAGCCTGGTACCTCCAGGATGACTGGCAAATTTCTCCCAAACTCACCGCCAACCTGGGCCTCCGCCACGAGTTTTTCACCGTGCCCACGGAAGCGGACGGAAAACTTTCCAACATGAAGAGTCCCCTGACCGACACTGGCGTCACCGTCAATGGCAAGAATGGTGATTCCTGGTTTGAAAATCCTTCAGTGAAGAGTTTCATGCCTCGAATCGGCTTCGCCTATGATCCCACCGGATCTGGAAAGACCGCCTTCCGGCTGGGCGCCGGACTCTTTTACAATCACATCCAACCGGGTGCCTTCCGGCGGGCCGGCTTTCGCAACACTCCCCATATGAGGGAGCAGAACTTTCGCAGTGGCTTAAACGGGACCTTTGCTCCCGGGGATGACCCAAACGGTGTCTACCGCCAAGTGACAGAACAGGGAATTGGGAGTGAGGATATCCAGCCGTTTGCCTATGACTATATGAAGAATCCTCATACGTACCAGTGGAATCTCAACATTCAGCACGAGGTTCTGCCCGGAGCCGCAGTGACAATCGGCTATGCCGGCTCTCGAGGCTTGAACCTGTTCCACCAGACCTGCATCAATATGGGTGTTGCCGACAACGTCAATGGCCGCCTGGTGTATGCAGACGATGCAACGGTGCGCAACACGGCCCCCGCGATAGCGGATTTGTGCCTGCTCAGCCAAGAGACCTCCGTCGATTCCTGGTACCATAGCCTTCAAACAGGTTTTCAGCGCCGCTTTCGAGATGGCTGGCAGCTGCAGGTTTCCTACACTTTCTCCAGGACCATCGATGAAAGCTCCCAGGTCAATGGCAGCTTTAGCAACCAGGGCGGCGGCGTCAGCTACTATCCGGAGCCCGACCTGCGCAGAAGCCTGGCCGCATTTCATGTGCAAAATGCCTTCTCAGCCAGCAGCGTTATTGAGCTTCCCTTCGGGCAGGGCAAGGCCTTGGGGAACAGTTGGAACAACGCGGTGAATACGGTTCTAGGCGGCTGGCAGCTGAGCACTATCGTGAGACTGGCAGATGGGCCAGCGCAAACCATCACTATGTCGGCTTCTGATTTTGTCGATGACCTGGAGCTTCGCCAGCAGATGCCCGACCTTATTCCGGGTAACAGCCTCAGTCCGGTCCTAGGAACGAAAGATCATCTTCACTACTTCGATGTTTCAGGTTTCAGGCCACCTCCTGCGAACACTGACCCCGCTTCTCCCAACTTCGGTGAAATCGTCACCATCGGTAATGTGGGACGCAACACCCTGATCGCACCGGGTATAGCAAATATCGATCTTTCTTTGACCAAGAACAATCAGATCACGGAAGACATAAATGTGCAGTTTCGGGCCGAATTTTTCAACGCCTTCAACCGGGCCAACTTCCGTGCGCCCCGGACTAACCTCTTCCGCGACGATGGCAGGGTCCGAAGCAACGCCGGGGAGCTGAGGTCACTCACCACCAGGCCGCGCCAGATTCAGTTCGGTCTCAGAATCCTGTTTTAGACAAACGTCTGACAAGAAGGGAACAAAAAAAGGGCCCGTCACGAAGTTTCGTGGCGGGCCCTTTTTGTTTCCCACATTTCCGTTCTAAACCAGGATTCGATCGACCAGGTTCGGTCGCAACTGGTACCCCTGCTACCCGCCTGAAGACAATCAGGAACGTGTGCGCGTGCTACGAATCCGCCTTTTGATTTCCTGAAGCCAGCAGCTTTCTCACAGTAGCCAAAGCATAGAAAGAAAGTGCCAGAGCCAGGAAGGCAAAGCCCGCCACGCTTATCTCAAGAGGCCCAGCTCCAAAGAGGGGCTCTGCTTCTACCGTCACGTTTGCCCAGGGGGTACTGACACCCTCTTCTCCTCGCACTTCGTTCCACCACACCTCGCTTCCATCTGAGTACTTTTGCCAGGCAACGAAGTTATACACCCCAGGCGTACTAGGAACATTCACACGCATGAAAATCAACTGGAAGGTTCCCGCCAAGGCTCCCTCTCCTTTTGCCGTCCACCATGCCTTATGGACCCTTTCGTCTTCGTTTAACTCCACGTGCAGGTCCCAATCCGCTACGTGCTGGAAATCAAAACTTCCCCGGTTTTCGAGCCATCGTTCATCCACCTCAAAGCCCATCTCTACCACCGGAATGTCTTTCTCAACCGGCGCCCGTATGTAAAAGTTGTGGTGACGGGTGCCTGCCGCAATCGTCTGCGGAAAGATGGCCACGTGGGCAAAAAGAGATGTCGAGAAAAGGGCACAGATCACAGCTGCCCAGAACGTAAAAAGTAAACGTGTCTGCTTGGATGCATGCTGGATCATGGTGAAGACCTCCTGCGATAAAAACTGACATTCCTCAATATTAGCTTCGGATATAAGTCCTCAAGCCAACTGGTAATGAATGACCGAAGCCTATCCACTCCCCAACCTTGAATCAACTGTTCTTTCCTCATTTTTCGGCTGAAAAGCGCATCTGATCCCTGGATTATTAAGGTGCTTTAGTTAGAATCCGATCAGTTCAGACACCTCTCCAGCCATCTTGATCAGAAACACTTGGCGCTAGACTGTCATCCATCTCAAGCGGTCAATCCGAGACAACCTCTCGGCCCATGTCTCCTCGCTTACCGCTACCTCCGCCATCTGAAACGTGACGATCCGGCTATGCCAAACACGGAGGTCTTCAGTCGAAGCGGATCCCCACGCAGCAGCGCCAGATTTATCGAGGACGTGACCAACAGTCCGCGCGAGATTCAGCTTGGTTTGAGAGTGGTTTTTTAAGTGGATTGAGATCTGGCATCGACACAGTAAGGGAATTGAAAACGCAGGGGAGTACCAGAATATTGCCCAGGCCCTGTTAGGAAGAGGTTACAGCGAGGATGTGGCTAAGATCATGGGGGAAAACCTGCTGCGGGTTTTTGAGGAGGTGGTGAGGAACTAAAGCCGGGATTATGCATAGGTTTTCGTGACGAAGTGCCGCAGGCGCCGCGATGACAAGGCGTGCGAGGGGTACCCGCTTGCGGGTCGCACAACGAAGTCAGCGTGGATGTTTGTGGCACTGCAGTAGATAATCTATGCATAATTCCGGCTTGAGAAGAGGAGTCTTCTTTCCGGTTGACATGGCTGTGAGAATGGTGATATTTCAAAGCTACGCCAAGAACTACAGTTGCACAGAATTGCGCGGAGAAGGAGTTTGGTATGGTAGACAAGCTTAAAGTCGTGACGGCGGTGATCTGCCTTGGATTTTTTCTCATGGTCCCGGTGTTGGCGATCTTGCAGCAGGGAGAACCTGAGCTGGTGGAGTCGATGCCCGAAGGCCAGGGGAAACAAATGGTTGCCAGCATCTGTTCAGGATGTCATACGCTGGGGAACGTCCTGACGCAGCGGAAAAGCAGCGAGGAATGGGAAGAGAAAGTGAATGAGATGATTTCCAGAGGAGCTCAGATGTTCCCCGAGGAAATCGACACCATTGTCAGCTATCTGGGTGAACACTATGGAGGTCAGATGGGTTCTGCTCCCCCCCAGTCGGCAGCAGCAGAGCTTTTCACGGACAAGTGTTTTCAGTGTCATGGTGAGGGGATGTGGAGTGACCTCAGACAGGATCGTCGCGGCTGGGAAGGAACACTTTACCGGATGGTGGGACGGGGCGCGCTCTGGACAGAGGAGGAGATCAACACTATGGCCGACTATCTCGTTGAGACTCGTGGCCCTCAATAGTTCCCCTGAAGTGAAGCGGGCCAGGGGAGAGTCGATGCTTATGGATTGGGGAGAAACAAACCATGCATGAAAATATGACGGATGAGGAACTCAAAGAGGCAATGAGGCACATGGCCAAAATAGCAGGGTTGGATTTGAGCGAGGACAGGTTGGACAAGGACCTTGCTACCTTGAAAAGGCACCTGGTGGCTGTAGATGCCGTGCATGAGGTGGAGCTGGAGTTGGAGGACGATCCGATTCCCGCTTTCCGACTCGAGAAAGGTTAAGTGCCTCGGCACCAGTAACCATTAAGAGGGGGTATCGAGATGAGTGTTACCAGACGTACTTTTCTTCAGGGGTCTCTTGCTGGGGCGGTCGCTTCTCGTTCCACAAGATCGGCACAGTCGCAGGGAGCCGCTTCCGCCAGCGGTGATTTGCCTTATCTGAGCATCGTTCAGGCCGCAGAATTGATCCGCACAAGGCAGCTCTCACCGGTTGAGCTGATCCAGGCCGTGTTCGAACGAATCGATGAGGTGGAACCAAAGGTTCAGGCTTTCATCACCCTGGCCCGAGATGAGGCTTTGCAGGCAGCGCGCTTGGCCGAACAAGAGATTGGGAGTCGTCAATACCGAGGACCTTTGCACGGGATTCCCGTGGGGGTGAAGGACACTCACTATTCCAAAGGGATCAAAACAACCGGCGGGTCTCCGCTGCTGGATGACTTCTTTCCCACTCACGATGCCACGGTGGTGGATCGGTTGAAGGAGGCGGGTGCCATCCTGATCGGAAAGACCAAGCTTCCCCCTTTCTCGATGGGCGGCGACACTCCTTCCAAGAATCCCTGGGATCTCACCAGAACCCCTGGGGGGTCCAGCGGTGGTTCTGCCGTGGCCCTGGCAGCGGGCATGCTCACCGGAGCCACCGGAGGGGACACCTCAAACTCCATCCGACACCCTTCCACCTTGTGCAATGTGGTGGGGATGAAGGCCACATTTGGTCTGGTCAGCCGCTATGGCATCATTCCCATTAGTTGGACCCTGGATCACATCGGTCCCATGACACGCACGGTGGAAGATAATGCACTGATGCTCAATGTCATGGCTGGCCATGATCCGCTGGACGATTACACCGCCGATGTTCCAATCCCGGATTACACCAAGGCTTTAAGAGGAGGCGTGAGGGGTCTTCGTATCGGTATCCCCAAACACTCCTTGATCGAACCTTTTCACGCCGAGTGCAGCAAAGCCTTTGAGGACGCTTTGGAGGTTTACAGGAGATTAGGCGCCCAGGTCGTGGAGGTCGGAATGCCTTCCACCCTTCAAGCGATGGACTCCGGTCAACGAGTGATCCGGATCTGTGAAGCTGCCTCCTATCACGAATATTTTCTGGCTCGTCAGGCTGACCGCTATGGAGATTCCGGACGACCGAGGGCAGAGGCCGAAGTCGGTGCTCTCATTCCGGCCGTGGAATATCTGCGGGCGCAAAAGTTGCGGAAGGTCTTTATGAAGGAAATGCACGAACTGTTTCGCTCCTTTGATGTCTTTATCACGCCTGGGAGACCCGCTCCTGCTGGTGAGAGACCGCAATCCGGACTGGCACAGGACTTCGCCAAAATGTTTAATTGCAGTGGCTTTCCGGCGCTGGCTCTGCCGGCCGGCTTTTCCACTTCTCCTCCAGGACTTCCGGTCGGGCTGCAGATTGCAGCAAGGCCTTTTGAGGAAGAAATGATCTATCGTGTGGCCTTTGCCTATGAATCTGAAAATCACTGGCATGAAAGGCGTCCCAGCCTGTGATATCCAGTAGAATGGGTTTTATGATCACTAGGAGGGCAAAATGAGATTAAGACACTGTGCTTGTTTGTTAGCCGTAGGAGGTTTCTTCGCTGCTCAGGCGTTTGCCCATGTGGGGCTCCAGCCCAGACGGGCCGTTTCCGGAGCGCGCCATGTGACCTTTTCGGTTAGAGCTCCGGTTGAGAAGGACATCCCCACGGTGGAGTTGAAGATCCTCATTCCACCGGAATGGAAGGAAGCCGGAGGCCAGGTGGACAAGGTCGAACTGGATCCACTCTGGGATGTGGCCATTGAAAGGGATCAGGACAACTGGATTCAAAGCGTCACCTGGTCCGGAGCTGCGGCTCCCGATTATACCTTTATCCAGTTCAATCTGATCATGACCATGCCCGAGCTGACTGGAGGGCAGCAGATCAAGGCCTACCAGAAGTATTCCGACGGTAGTGTGGTGGCCTGGATAGAAGACCGCAGTGAGGAAGGTGTGGAGAAACCTGCTCCCGTAATTATGCTGACTGAAGGAGCAGAGGGAGAGCCGAGCATGCCCTACTACCTGGGATTGAGCGGGCTATTTGGAGGTCTGATCGGGGCAGGTTTGGTGTTGGTCGTCAATAGAAGGAACAACCACAACGGCTAGCGGCCGCGCTGTAGCGTGGGAGGCACCTCAGGTGCCGAATCTTCAGAGCGGCTAGCGCTAAGGAATATAGTTGTCGAAGACGGCGGACTGCTGCTGGGAGGAACCCTCCTCCGTGACTCGAACGTTGACCCTCCAATTCCCAGCCATGCCCAGGACGGCTTCCGCCTCATAGGAACCGTCCTCCCGGGGGCTGGCCTCGAGCCGCTGCCAGGGCATGTCCATGTCGGTCATATTGACATCCAGAAGAACACTACCCAGATTGCTGACGGAGTTTCCTTCCTGGTCCTTAATTAGGATCTGGACGATATTGTGTCCGATCTGATTGGGTGCGATCTCCAAAATGATGTCAAAATCGGTGCCGTTGGATACCATGACTGGCCCACCGGAAGTCGCCGTGGCCGCAGGAGATATGTTGGTTAGGACCGTCACCACCAAAAGGATAGCCACACCCAGGGCCACCTCGGCCTGAACCAGAGGACGAAAGCGGTTCAGCACTGCAGAGGTGGCTTCCAAAGCTTTTTCGCCCTGCTCGAGGAGATTCTGTCTCAGTTGCGGCTTGATGATCAGGAGGTTCATCGCTCCTATGGCCAGGAGCGGGAGGACCAGGAGGAGTTTTGTGAGAAGTGTCCACCCGTACCAGGTGGTCACAAATGAGGACCAGGAGGGCATATGAAGCCAGGTTGCATACAGGCCCGTGAGCACGATGGTAATCACACAGTACTGTGCCATCCGAGAAAACTGTGGAATGACCTCACCCAGTACTTGAGCCCGCAGGCTCGCTTCTGCTGCCGAGAGTGATCTCATGAAAAGCACCATATAAACCAGACCACCGACCCACATGGCCGTGGCCACGAGATGAAGCGCGTCGGCCCCTAAGGCAAGTGCTCTCCACTCGGTTTCGGCCGCTGCGTGTCCCGAGTTGGATACCGTAAAGAGCATCAGGGCACCCAGTGCTGCTCCCAGGTACAGCAAGAGGGTACTTTTGGAAAGATCCTCTGGAGCCGTCCAGATGCGTCGATACAGAAAAAACAAAATTCCGGAAGCGACGATCAGTACCATTCCAGCGGCCCACATGCGTCCGTACTGAGTGAAGGAGATGACGGCTGCCAGGATGTCCCGATCGGCGGCCTCCAGTAGGCTGGAGTCGGCCATGGCCGCCGCCTTGAACAGTAGATTGAGAAAGGCTGTTACCAGGAGCACGACCCAACTCCAGGAAAAGAAACGGAGAAAGAGGCGCCGCACCCCAGTCAAGACTTCGGCCGGGATCTCCAATGTGGGGTGCTTGATCACAGGGACAAGGATGAGGGCCCCAAAGGTGAAGCCTCCAACGAACATCATACTGGCCAGAAAATAGAGCCATCTGTTAGCTGCCATCGAGAAGGCAGGCCAGTCTTCCCCGCCTTCGGAGGGGACGGCAACCATCCCCGAGGCCTGAAATTCCTCTCCCACTGAAAAACCGAAGTTGCCCCCAATTTGATGGCCATCAGAGGAAGTGGCTCGCCAGGAGACGGTATAGATTCCGTTTGGAAGGTTGTCCTTGACCTCCACGGACAGTTCCTGCTGGTTTCGGGACAGGGTGGCTTCGCCGCTGTGAACGGGCAAGCCATTGCGGTTGAGTACTACCACGCCATTAAAAATCGACTCAATTCCTTCATTAAAGAGCAGCAGCACCTTTCGGGGAGCCTGCTCGAGCCGCGCATTGGCCGGGGGCACCGTTTGCAGTAACTGGGCGTGACCCAGTAACTCGGGCGTGATCCCCAAAAGAATCGCCCCGATAAGGAACGTCTGAACCGATCGCTGCACTGAAAAAAGGCTCGATCTTCTCATTTCAAGCTCCCTTCTTGTGAGAAGCGCTGATCTTCCGTCTGGGGGAGGATGTCAGGCGCTTGAAGGCTAATAGCGTTTGCTGGTCTATGCCCAGTTTCTGCCGATGATACTCACTGCGGACCTTCAAAGCAATGCCGCGAATTGCCTCATCAAAAATCTATTCGAAATAGATACGTTGCCTCATTTAAAAATCTATTCGAAATTGCCTGTGCGTAGGCCGAATTGCCTCATCAAAAATCTATTCGAAAGGGATTCGTTGCCTCATTTAAAAATCTATTCGAAAATGCCTGGGCCTGAGCAGGGGAATAGAAGTGTCCTCCATGAAGGAATGGAGGGCACCCATGAGGTTAACGATGAGCAAAAAGCGTGTCTTGATCAAAAGCTTTGCCCCCCGCTACCGGAAGAAGCGCAAGAAGGTGAAGGGGGAAGTGCTGACGGAGTTTACCCAGATGACGGGATACAACCGCTGCTATGGGGCCTATCTGCTTCGCCACCAGGGCAAGCGGATTTGGTTGAGCCCCAAAGTGGTGGCTCTGGGGGATGTGGGCAAGAAAGGTGGTGGGCAGCGGGCCCGCAAATACGACCAGAAAGTTGTGGAGGCGCTCAAGATCATCTGGAAGATACTGGACTATTTGTGTGGGAAACGTCTGGTGGCCATTTTGCCGGAAGTGGTGCCGATTTTAGAAAGACATGGGGAGCTGAAAGTGGATGCCAGGACACGAGAGCGGTTGATCCAGATCAGCGCCGCCACCATCGATCGGCTGCTGGCGCCCGAGAGGCGCAAGCATCAGCTCAAGGGGCGATCCGGGACCAAGCCGGGGACGCTGCTCAAACATCAGATTCCGATCAAGCGTTTCGCCGACTGGCAAGAGGATCGCCCCGGTTTTGTGGAAGTGGACCTGGTGGGCCATGAGGGAGGCATAGGGCGGGGGGATTACTGTCAAACCCTGGATGTAACGGATGTGTACACGGGCTGGACGGAGGTGCGAGCGGTGCGCAATAAGGCCCAGGTGTGGGTCCTGGAAGCCATGAAGCTCCTGCAGAAGCGCTCGCCCTTCCCCTGGCTGGGGATCGCTTCGGACAACGGCGGCGAGTTCATCAACCCACACTTGATTCGTTTTTGTGAGCAGCACAAGATCACCTTCACCCGCACCCGCCCCTCCCGCAAGAATGACAACCCTTATGTGGAACAGAAAAACTATTCGGTGGTTCGGCGGGCCGTGGGTTATGCTCGCTACGAGGGAGAGCGAGAACTGGAACTGGGCAACGAGTTGTACGATCGGCTGCGACTGCAGATCAACTTTTTCAAGCCGGTCATGAAGATGGTGGCCAAGCAACCTCGAGGGTCTCGGATCTGGAAAACGTATGATGTTCCCAAAACTCCCTACCGGCGGATCTGCCAGTCCCCTGAGGTGGCGGACAAGATCAAGCGGGAACTAGCCCAAGAGTATGAGAAGCTCAATCCGGCCCAGCTGGCACGGCAGATCGGCTGGCTTCAGAATTGCCTTTTACTCAAACTGACTCCTGAACAGAAGAAACGATGCGAAGCGGGCTGGATGTGAAAATCTTTCTCTGGCTACAGGCTGCGGGTGTTGAACAAGACTTTGCCACTCCTCTGGCTGGTGCTTTTTTCCACCCCTTCCTGCAATCCCTTTCGGATAGATTTTTAATGAGGCAACCAATACCCTTTCGAATAGATTTTTACGTGAGGCAACGGGTAGATCCTTTCTAATCCACACATTTTGGCTTATTCTTGCTTGAGGAAAGGGAGGGCAGAATGACGGAGTACAGAATAGAGAAAGATTCTATGGGAGAGATGCAGGTCCCAGCCGACAGCTACTACGGAGCGCAAACCCAGCGCGCCGTATTGAACTTTCCGATCAGCGATTTGCGTTTCCCAAGACCCTTTATTCGCGCTTTGGGGCTGATCAAGAAAGCGGCCGCTCGGACCAATCTGGAGTTGGGCCTGTTGGAGGAAGACTTGGCCTCGGCCATCGTCCAGGCGGCCGATGAGGTGATTGAGGCCAAACTGGATGACCAGTTTGTGGTAGACATCTTCCAGACCGGCTCTGGCACTTCCACCAATATGAACACCAACGAGGTCATTGCCAACCGCGCCATCCAGATTCGGGGCGGAGAAATTGGCAGCCGAGATGTGCATCCCAATGACCACGTCAACATGGGCCAGTCGAGCAACGACGTCATTCCCACAGCCATTCATGTCTCAGCTCTGGAGGAGATTGAGAAGACACTGATTCCAGCGCTCCAGCAGCTTCACGCCTCACTGGAGGGCAAGGTTAACGAGTTTGACGAGATTGTGAAAATTGGCCGAACTCACCTGCAGGACGCAGTTCCCATTCGCCTGGGACAGGAGTTCTCCGCCTACGCTTCCATGATGGAGAACGCCATCAGAAGAGTGGAGTCGGTGCGCTTGACCCTCTCGGAACTGGCCATAGGCGGCACCGCTGTGGGGACCGGTCTCAATTGCCCTCCAAAATTCGCCGGCGGGGTGGTTAAAAAGCTTTCAGAATGGACTGAAGTGTCCTTTCGGGAGGCCAGCAACAAGTTTGAGGCGCTGGCCAGTAAAGATGCGGCTGTTGAAACCAGCGGCATGCTTAAGACCGTCGCCTGCAGTTTAATGAAAATCGCCAACGACCTGCGCTGGCTGGGCTCCGGTCCTCGCTGTGGCATCGGAGAGCTTTTTCTTCCTCCCACTCAGCCGGGAAGCTCCATTATGCCGGCCAAGGTGAATCCCGTCATTCCTGAGGCCGTCACTATGATTGCCGCCCAGGTGATGGGGAATGATGTCACCATTTCCATCGCGGGTCAGTCAGGCAATTTCGAATTGAATGTCATGAAGCCGGTTATTGCCTACAATCTCCTCCAGTCCATTCAGCTCCTGAGCAATGGCTGCTCCGTTCTGAGCCAACGGTGCGTGGATGGTCTGGTGGCCAACCGCGAACGGTGTGAAGAACTGGTCGAACGATCCCTGGCCATGGTGACTTCCCTGGCCCCTAAGATTGGATATGACAAAGCGGCTGAGATTGCCAAGGAGGCTTATCAGACAGGCCGCACGGTCCGCGAAGTCGCCCAGGAGAAGAAAGTTCTGCCAGAGAAGGAACTGGAGCAGGCTCTTGACCCATGGTCAATGACCGAAGGAGGCTAAGAAGCAAACTCCAAATTAGAAATTCCAAATCCTAAACAAATTTCAAATCACAAATCACAAACTAGAAACTGTCCACAAAAGTGGGGTAACTTCAGGCTTCTGGTTTGGAATTTTGAATTTGGAGCTTGGAATTTGTTTGGAGTTTGGAATTTAGGATTTAGAATTTCTCTTAGAGAGGTTAGGTTTCGTCAGTGATTGGACTGAGGCGGACGGGCAGTCCGATCTTGAGCTTTTGATCCGGATTGGGAATTTCGTAAAAGACGGAAATGGTCCTGGTCTGAGGGTCGATCTCGCTTCCGAAGGCTTGGAAGCGGCCACGAAAGACCTGATCCGGGAAAGCTTGGATGACAATCAGCGCTTCCCGAGCATTCTGGAAGGTGATCAAGTCCTTTTCGTAAACTTGAGCTTGAACCCACACAGTGGACAGGTCGACAATGGTCAAGAGTTCTCGAAACTCGCCGTCGGGGTTGATGTCACCCGGTACAAAATAGATTTCGTCGATATAACCGGAGATGGGGGAGTTGATCATGACTGTCCTGGGATCGCGTCTTTTGATGACACTCGTTTGCCGGGTGTTCTGCTGGGTCACGATTTGAAGCTCCCTTTGAGCGTTTTTGTAGACTTTTTGTCGCCGATCCCTTTCCTGCTCAAAACCGGGATTCTCCTTGCTGATTTCCACAGCCCTCTGATAGTCATCCAGGGCCAGGCGCGCCTTTCCTTTGGCCACCTCCAGAAACAGCATAATTTCTAAAGTTCGGTCTTCCAGGGGCAGCCGTTCCAGAGCAGTCATCTCGAGCACAGTGCGGGCCAGCGGTTGATCCTTTTCGACCTTGGCACCCTCATAAATTCCCTCTTCCAGATAAATCTTGCCCCACATCGAGGCCTTCACTGGTATAACCAGATCAGGCTTGGCAACCACCTCTCCCTGGAATCTCAGCGTCTGTCCCGGGGACCTGAACTCCATCTCTTCCGGGCCAGTTCCTTCCTGGCTTTGAGCCTGCCCTTCCTTGGTAGTGAGAGAGAGAAGAAGGGCCAGGGCCAAGAACCCCAATGTTGAGCAGCGTCTCAGTTGGCAGGAGGACTTGCTCATCAGTTGCCCGCCTCCAGATTCAGGGGTTGGGTTGCAGCTTGCTGAGTGTCTTCACCCTCTACTGGAGGATGAACATCCAGCAGCATCCCGGGTCTTAGCCACAGGTCAGGATTGGTTACCTCGTAGAGCACACGCAGGGCTTTCGAGCTGGGTTCCGTATCAGGCCTGATGTCGACCAGTCGACCCGTAAAGGTTTGCTTCAAGACAGGAGAACGCAATGAGATCTCGGGCTCGCTTTCCATCTGAGCGAGGTCCTGAGGAAGTGCAAAGACCTCCACCCACACCACTGACGAGTCGACGATCTCAAATAGGGGATCGTCTTCGTAAATCATTTGCCCCGCTGAATAGGTCGCGCGGCTGATGAATCCGGTGATGGGGGAGAGAAGCTGGGTCTCGTATAGATCGCTTCGTCGGAGTTCAGTGTCGTGTAACCTGAGACGTTCTTGTGCCATCCTAGCCTCTGTGTCGGCCTGGTTGAACTCCAGTTCCATCCTTTCAAATTCGCGACGCGAAATGACACCGAGATCCAAAAGACTTGCTGCTCGCTGGAAGGCTGCTTCAGCTTGAACCTTTTGTTCGCTGGTCTCCATGATGACCTTCTGGAGCTCCCAGCGTAGATTGAGAAGATGAGAATAGTCATGCACAATAAATTGATTTTCGATCGTGGCCAGTACCTGACCTTCTTCTACCCGGTCACCTATCTTGGGAACTGCGTTGTGGAAAACGACCGTCCCCGGAAAAGGACTGCGTACCAGCATAATTCGATTGGTGGCATGACGGACTGTTCCCACGAGGTTTCGGCTCTCAGAGACGAACTGGGGCTCCTGAAGCAGCGCCTCAGGTGTCTGATTCCAGTCTTCCAGGCCAGAGGGCTCCTCGGGAGGAGGAGCAAGTGCTGCGATTTCCAGAGTTCCCAGGTCGTCGGAAGGCCAAAAACTGTCCGCAAGAATCAGGGAAGTGCTGCCGATGGCCAGGACAACCAAGGAGAAGAGCAGGAAGGAGCCCCCAGTGGGAGCCCGGAAGCGCTGAAACACCAGGCCTAGCGAGGTCACGATGATCATCCCTTGGAACAGTAAAAAGGGCCAGTTCACCGGCGCACTCTTCAGAGGAATGATCAACTCCCCAGTTCCCTTGACCTGGTGAGTGTCTTCGAACTCAAAAAGAAGCTTCCATTCTCCTGACCGAGCAAAGTCGTGATTGAAAGCGTACACACCAGCCTCTTCTTCCCCTCGTACTTCCAGAGGGAGACTCGACCCCTGCTCTCCTTCAATCCACACCTTGAAAGACTGGGGAACAACTGGTGTATGCCCACCCAACAAAGGGTCAACTTCAGCCAGAGTTTCTTCCAGACGGACGAGAAATTGGACATCCTGGCCTGTTTGGGGGGTATTCGGCAGATAGGCCAGGGTCACTTGAAATCGCTGGTCGGGGCCGACTGTGAGAATCTCCTGCTTGAAATGGACTTCCACTCCGTCCGCGTGGATGACTCCGTCATGGGACCAGACTGGAGTCAAAGATGCCAGAAGACTGAGAGAAAAAAGGGGGATCAGTAATCTTCTTCTCGCCATCGTTTCTGTACTCCTTCCACGGAAAAAGTAACAACCCTTCAGTGGGCAGACAGGGTGAAGGAGGAATTTCTCTCAAGGAGAGGGTGCCAGTGTGACTTCTTCAAGCGATCCACCCATTGCTTTCTCCAATTTTACCACGGATTCTCTCGAATGAAAATCAGCCCGCAGACCTTGCAAAGCTGCGTACAGGAACTCCCGCTGAGTTCCCAGCCATTCTGAGACCTCTTCTCCGGTTAACTGGTAGGCTGCTTCCAGCCGCTGCAGATTCTCTTCGAGTTTCGGCAACAGGTTTTGCCGATACAGCTCACCTCTCTGTTGATTGAACTGAAACTGCTGGTAGGCTGACAGGACTTCGCTTTGGACCAGGGATTCTGCATAGGCCAGTTCTCTCTCTCTGACGGTCTTGGCCGCCATGGCTGCGGAGAGGTTTCCAGAATTGTCATCCCAGAGGGAAAGGGGGATGGTGAGACGCAGCTCGACAAGATTGGAGCCGGCGTCCGCCGAGTCAATGATGCCCTGAGGACGGAAGTCAGTGCTCTCCATGGCGCCGCGAGTGAGATGGTACCCCAATCCGAGGTCCCAATCCCTTTTTGCCACGGCCCTTTCCATGCTGATTTCCAGATCGGCCTGCTGGATGGCACTCCGTAGTTTCCTCAGGTCGGAACGGTTTCTTGAGGCGAAGCGCAGGACTTCCTCAACGGAAGGGAGCGTGATCTCGTGCTGCTCCTCCTCAACGGGCCCGTACTCAGTTTCGACCGGGGCTCCCATGAGGGTGTTCAGTTGATACTGAACCTGGAAGCGCTGGGTCACGAACTCCCCTCGTTGAGCAGCCAGCTCGGTCAGCTCAGCAAGCAAGTACTCAGGGTTCAGAGAAGGAATTTCACCTTCTCGCACCCTGACTTGATCAAACTGGAGAACCCTCTCGATTCTCTCAGCGTGGGTCTCGAGCAGTGAGACCTGCCTTTGAAGCTGCAACAGCTCCACAAAGGCCAGACGAATGTTAGAGGTCAAGACCCTCATATAATCTTCTGCTTCCAGACTTGCCTGTTCCAAATCGGCTTGAGCGATCTGCTGGCGCAAATCCCTCTTGCCGCCCCGCTCCCATGTCTGTGAAAGCACGAGTGAAAGCAAGTAACTGTTGCTGTCTTCCCACGGCGCTCCGGTTTCAAACTCGGACTCGATCTGCGGGTTAGGTCGCCTTCCCGCCTGTTGCAGCTTGCCCTGTAAAACCTCTATCTGCACAAGCCGGGCCTGGTAAAGCTGATTGTTCTGGGCTTGAGCCAGGGCCTCTTGAAGCCTCAGTTCCTGCTGAGCCCGCAAGGAGAAGGTGGCAGGGACCAGAATTAGCAAGGCGCAGGCGAGTCGCCGTTGAAAAGCAAAATCTGTAAAATAGTTCATAGTTTTCCTCTTTCCTTTTCTCAAGCTAGTCGAATCACACCCTGATGAGCCAAACTCTCAATTTCCCCATCGGAAAATCCAACTTCACTCAAGATGTCTCGTCCGTGTTCACCGAGATGGGGGGGAGGCCCAGCAATACCGGTAGGTGTGGGGGAGAACTCAATCGGTAAACGGGGCAGCCGCACTGAAGGGCCTTCTTCATCCGGCAGCTGGATTTCCTGGAGCTGCTTCAGGGCAGCCAATTGGTCATCCTCCAGTAATTGACCCACCGCCTGAACGGGACTGGCAGGTACACCATACTGACCGAACTGTTCCAACCACGTTTCTGTGGGCGATTCTTTCAGGACTAACGCCATTTCCTCACGCAGCTGCTGACGGTTCGCCAAGCGGTCGCGGTTCGTGACATAACGCGAATCATTGTTCCAATCGGTGCGACCGATCGCCATACACAGCCGGGCAAAGAGACGATCAGTGGGTATGCTGATCAAAAGTGTACCATCAGCAGTTGGAAAATCACCATAGGGCGCAAAATCTGGATGACAGGTCCCCTCCGGCTTGGGATCTTGGCCGGTAAATTGCTGGCCTAGCAACTGAGAGGTCATCCACATGACGCCGGTCTGAAACAACGAGCCCGCTACCTTCTGCCCCTCTCCCGAGCGTTCACGCTCGAACAAGCCTGCCATGATTCCGAGAGCTGCCCACATTCCGCTGCCCATGTCCAGGATCGGCACTCCAACACCCGCTGGAGGTCCATCTGGTGGTCCGGTTACGCTCAGGATCCCGGTGCGGGCCTGTAAGAGCGCGTCATAACCGGGCTTCTCGTGATCGGGGCCCCGGGAACCATAGGCTGACAGTGATACGTAAATGATATTGGGTCGTACTGCGCGGACGGCTTTCTCGTCAAAACCCAGCGAGGTGGCTTTCCAACCCAGAAAACTTTCCACCAGGACATCACTTTGCTGGGCCAACCGGAGAATGACCTCACAGCCCTCAGGCCGGCGAACGTCCAGGGCCAGTGAACGCTTTCCTCTATTGGTGGCTACGAAGTGAGCTCCCCACTGACCTTGGTGAGGACCCATCTCACGCGTGACGTCGCCCTTATCCGGGCGCTCCACCTTAACGACATCCGCACCCAGATCGGCCAATATCATGGTGGCGAAGGCTCCAGAGATATTGGTCGCAAGGTCGAGTACGCGAATCCCTGCTAAAGGTCCTTTCAACGACTGTACTCCGATACCGTATTGATGAAACGAGGCACCTTGGATTCGCTGGAGTTGCTAGCCCGCATTATGCATAGGTTTTCGTAGCGAAGTGGCGCAAGCGCCGCGATGACAAGGCGTGTGAGGGGTACCCGCCACGGGTCGCGCCCCGCAGCCGTACTCGTGCAGTACGTCGAGGAGCGGAAGGAAGCACAACGCAGTCAGCGCGGATGATGGCGCCACTGCAGCAGAAAATTTATACATAATGCGGGCTCAAGATCGGCTCTCAACTCCGCGCAAGAAGTGAAGGTAGGTCACGAGACACTAATGAGCATGCTGATCACCGCTGGGGGATTGACCTGCGAACTCTTCCAGGCGATGCCGAACCGGATCAATCACAGCGGAATCCTCCAGGTTCAATTGCTTATAAATATGAAGCAAGGCTTCCAGCGTAAACTTCTCCACGGAGTTATACTCATCGATGTCGTGTGAGTGGCGAATGTCTACGTCCCGAATGAACCTGAGGCTGCTTTCCAGATGCTCACGAGCCAAGACCCATTCCTTCTGGTTGAGATAAACAATCCCAAGATTGTAAAAGGCGCGACCTTCTCCCACAGGATCGCCCGATTTCTGTGACAGACTCAAGGTCTTCGCAAAGGCTTCCTCTGCAGCTTGGTTGTTCCGCTGGGTGATCTCAACGTAACCCACATTCAGCCAGGCGTTGGCCTCCCAAATCGAGTTACCGATCTCGGCCGCGGACTCAGCCGCTTCACTCGAATAGCGAAGTGCTTCATCATTATGGCCCAGGTGCAGGTGAGCCGTCCCCAAATTGAAAAGAGCGAGAGTGTACTTGACCTTCTCACCGATCTGGCGGGCAATTTGCAGAGCGGTCTCGCTGTCCTCCAAGGTCTTCTCCGCCATCCCCATTCCCAGGTGGGCGTAGGCACTCGAAAGATAGGTAGAAAACAGAAATGATTGATCTTCCAGTTGCCTGGCTGTTGAGCGCACTTCCTGGATCAGGGACATGGCCCTTTCAAACTCACCGTCATTGAGGAGTTCGGTTGCTGTGACTCGGTCCCTTCGGGCTTCGAAGCGTCTTTGAAGGAATTCGTCTCCCGTCACCTCCGTCACCATCTGAGTCAGTCGCAACCCGCTATCGAGAAGGGTCTCCGAGTAGTTGACCCTGCGCTGTTCTGGTGCGTCGCGCCATGAGTGGATGGAGTGATCGAAGTCGGCCATGAGCGATTCAACTGCAGCCTTGGCTTCGTCGGGTTCCTGGCGGATGGCTTCTCTCAATTCCTCTAAATTTCCACTCTCGAGATAGCCCAGCCAGCGCGAGATATCTTCACTCTCATGGGTTTGCAGCGTAAACACTAAGAGAAGCAAGGATAGAAACATGGGATGACCTCAATTCGAAGGGACAATGCTAAACGGTATCCGGCGCTGGAGGCTCTGCTCGGCAATCTGATCCTGGACCTCGAGCACCACCTCATATTCACCCGGCTTCAGACCCGCCAAGTCGAACTGGTGGACCAAATGAAGCCGCTCTCGGTTTTCGGCATTCGAACTGTCAATCGTAAACTGTTCGCTGTGGAGCTTCTGGAAACCCTGCATGAGTTCAGCTGTGCTGAGGAGATAGCCTGATTGGGAGGAAGCGTCAATCTTGAAGTTCGAGAGTTGAAAAAAGAGGAGGACAGTCTGGTCGGGCAGATACGCTCCCGAGACGTTGGGAAAGACCTTAGCCGGGCCAAAAGCACTAGCCTGGCTCATTTCGTCTCGAATTTCAATGCGATTGGCCAGCACCACTGAGCTAATGGTCAGTTCATCACTTGAGACTGTGGGAAGGATAATACCGGTGCTTCTGGTCCCCACTTTTTCACTATTTGCGTCGTGAAGGATCACATCCAGCTTATAACGACCGGGCGGCAGCTGCAGTGATTTCTGGTACATGGATTGCTGGTCTGCACTCCCGCTTGCTGCGGCTGACTCCCTTGTACTTCCGATGGTCTCCTCAAAGACCTCAATCACTTGCCCGCTGATGGAGCTCACCTGACCATAAACGTCAATGGAAGAGCGATACAGGTCGCCCTCACGGACGTAATCGAGGTGTCTGAGGGGGACCACTATGGTCACAGGCACCAGGTAATTGTTCTCGTCCACAGGGAAATGGTTGACCCCGACCTCAAATGGCAGCAGCTCATAGCGGATGTTGGTGATGACCTCGGGACGTTTGAAATCGTCAAAATTGATACTGGGTGGTCTTTGCAGGTTGGCCAGGAGGTTCAATTTCTCAAAGGGTTGATCCTTGACTCTGCCATAGCCAATCAGGAGCGGATTATTATCGGGCATGGGGTTGGTCAAGGGCCGCACTCGATCCACCCTGTTCCCTGTTCCATCGGCCTCCTTATCCGTGTCTCCGCCACCGGAGGTTAACAGCGCATCCTTCTCCCAGGGGTTCATTGTGATGTGGTACTCACCGGTTTGGGTGTTATCCACGAATTCGATCTCTATATCCTGCCCAACGCCTTCCAGGTAGCGGTACTCCCAGGTTTCGAAAGGAAAATGGCTGGTGAACCCACCACCTTCCCAAGTCGGTCGCTGCATATAGCCCCCGGTGGGATGAGCTTCGATACGATCGGGCTCACCGAACTTGATGTAGATCATTCCACGATCCGTTTTCCAACCCGGAATGCCTGAGGCATAGCGTTCATTGGAATACTGGATACGTCGGTAGTGTTCTTCCTTGTATTCGTTGTAACTGGTTCGCGGGGAGGGGTCGCGTCGAGCCCAGAATTGTTCGATGAATCTTTCCCTTTCTTCGATGGTCTGCAGTTTATTGAAGACCGTTTTCTCTTCCGCAGTGATGGTATAAAGCACATCTTCTTCCAACCACTTTTTGAAGTAATCCACCTCTTCTTCGTCGCGGGACTGGGCCGTCAAAGATCCTAGAAGTAATGAGGACCCCACAGCGGCAAATAGAAAAATCCTCGCCATTTTCACCATTTGTTCCCTCTCTTATCCTTTGAGCTATTTCCTAGTTATTAGTCGGTTATCTTTGATTATACATCAACTGAAGGGGTTTTTCATCAGGAAGAGAGGAAAGGCTGTCTTTGCCCTTTCAGCTAGTACGCCAGCAGACTGTGGAGTCCTCTCCACTAGCTGAGCTAACTGATTTCGATGAAATAGGGAACGGTACTGAGGACAAGGCTCATCGAGAGGAAGACGAGGGATGTGGAGAGAAAAATCTGATAATAGGGAACGTTGGTCTCCAGAGACCGCTGGACAAACACCCCCTTTTCAATCTGGTCAATCGATGAATAAGCCTTTTCTAGTTCGCTTTGGTTAGCGGCGTCATAATACTGCCCCCCTGAGTCCGAAATCGCCTGAATGAGCGCCTGTACTCGCTCTTTTCCAGTGATCTCTGCTCCCAGCTCCACCCCAATGAGATAGACACGATAACCATAAAAACGTGCCTCGCTGAGCGCATCCACCGGATCTCTTCCATAGTTGTGTTCGCCGTCGCTGAAAATAAGAATCACCTTGTTTTTGGTTTCCGGATCATCTTCGCGTCGAAACAGCTCGATCGCCGTATTGATGCCTTCCCCAATAGCAGTCATCCCTTCACCGATCAATATGGCTGGATCTACCAGGGAAATGTATTTCTCCAGATAAGTGCGATCAGTGGTCAGAGGAGTGACCACGTAACTACTTTCAGAGAAAGTGACCAGAGCTAGTCGATCACTCTTTCGTTTTGACACGAAATCCAGTATGGCGTTTTGGACAGCCTGCATTCGGGTCTCAGGAATAGGGAGGCCCGTGGCACCTCCCTGGACTCGTGCCTGGTACATCTCTCGATGTTCTTCCCATCCCCCCATCACCTCTTGCATGCTGGAGGAAAGATCGACGACCAGAATAATGTCCAGCCCTTCCAACTGTGTGACACCTTCTTGGAAGGTAATACGGGGCTCCATCAGGGCAAGTCCGGCAGCCACCAGCCCAATGATGAGGAAGACTCGCGGGAGAAGCCTGAGAGAAGAAGGCTTCATGGATCGCATGAGCGGATCACTCACCAGGCTGTGGGCCAGGAAGTGCTTTTTCTTCCTCCACTGGATGAGCGCCAGCAGAAGAAAGACCGGGATTAGAACCTTGTACAGGAGGTCAAATTGTTCGAATTGCACGGCTTCCTAGACACACATTTGCTTAATTTGCTGGAGATCCTGCCGCAGGGTGTCTTCCCACCCGGAGCTGCTATCTGGGGCATAGCGGCAGCTCTGACCATGGTCAAGAACTCCACTAAGAGCTTCACTTTGCTTGGGGAGGAGCTGTCCCTGCTTCAGCCTGGTCGCTAACTCTGCATGGGTCAGCCCTTGGGCTTGAATATCCCAGAAATAATGGATGTATTTACCCACTATCTGCTCCAGGTCGTGGTAATGATCTTTGATCTCAGCATTGTTGTTGGGAAAACGTTTTTCCAGCTGACCTATTGAGGCTGAGCATTGGGTCAGGAACTGTTTCCGGCTCAACTGGCGCCTCCGTGCTTGCCAGTCGGGCACTTTTTTCCAAACCCAAACTCCCAGCGGCAAGGTACTGATCAGCAACCCCCCCAGACCGGCGATAAGGGGCACCCAACTTCCGATGGGGAGCTGGGTGATGGGAAGGTTTTCCAGAATCCATGATTCATTGAGCGGCTGATTCAGTGTGCTTCGTACCGATATTGGCAATGGGGGGATCTGCATTTCTTTGGTAGTGGCTGCGTTCGCTTCCACTGGTCCAGGCGTTTCGTAGCGAAAGATCAGACCAGGAATTTCCACTATCTTGTCACCGATTTCATAGTTCGCCAACAGGTAATCGAAGACATGTCGAACCTGTTCCCCCACTACTTCTTCGCTGTGCACCAATTCCATCAGAAAGAAAGGCTCGAAGCTGACATTCACTTCGTCAAAGTCCCCCATGGCGATTTTCACATCCGGCCCTACCGTCAGGGTGATCAGATAGTGAACTCGGTCCCCCGCCCACACTGAGGTCTGGCTGATGCTTCTCTCGAAGCTAATGTCAGTTGGAGCCTCCTCCTCGGTCTGGGCATTCAATGAAAGGGTCATGCCAACAAGTAAAACTACGGTGATCAGTCCATTTCGCATCATCTCTTCCTCATCAAAAATAAACTAAAAAGCAATTCGTAAAAAGACTCGTTCGTCTGGATCTCCTGAAAGTCTAGACCAAACTGATAAAATTGCCTAATCAGGGCACGATGTCGTTCTCTGAGATGCTCACAGTAGAGAAGCCGGTTCCTTGCAGACAGACGAACATATTGTTGCCGACCTGTTTCCAGGTCCCGAAGTCGCAGATAACCGCTCCCCTGGGGTAAGTTCTCTTCGAAGGGGTCGTTGAGAAGAATGGGAATCAAGTCATTCTTGGAAACCAGTTGCTTAAAGATGAGTTCTTTGAACATGTCTTCTTGAAAATAGAAATCCGAGATCAGGAAGACAATACTCATTCTACTCAAACACTGGCGGAGCTGCTCAAAGGCGGGCATGACGCAGGTTGTCTTATGTTTGTGGGGTGTGAACTCCCACAACTGGTTCAATATTGACCACAAGTGTGCCCTGCCTTTTTTCGGCTTGATCTCGATTTCGACCTGATCCGAAAACCCCAGGAAGCCGACCCGCATCTGATCGGCTAAGGCAGAGTAGGCCAACATGGCTGTGATGTACATCAAGAGCTCTTTTTTAGAATGTCTCCCGGTGACGAAATTCATGGAGTTGGACAAGTCCCCCATCACAAAAATATCGATATCCTTCTCCTCATGGGTATTTTTGATGAGGGTATATCCCATCCTTGCTGTCGCATTCCAGTCAATTTTCCGGGTGTCGTCCCCAAACTGGTACTTCTTGTGGTCCCAGAAGTCGTAGCCGTGGCCCTTGAGCAAGCTGATATGGTTGCCCACTAAAGGGTTGCGAATCTTCTTCTTGGTGAAGAGCTCGATGTAGTAGAGGTTTTCCTCGATTTCACCTGGTATCATTTCGTAACTATTCAGCCGAAATAAGGATACACAACCTTCTGATTCGGATCCTGATTCGGGTTAATATACACGAATTTTCCCCCAATCATAGTCATCATCACAGGTACTTCCCGAATTTGTTCGTGGGGGACGGTCAAAATGTCTCTTCCCAGCACCACCAGATCTGCCAATTTCCCAACCTCTATCGAGCCTTTGATGTTCTCCTCAAAGATGGAGTAGGCCGGGACGATCGTGATTGCGCGGATGGCCTCTTCCAGGGTCATCCGCTGCTCCGGCTGCAGTACCTTTCCCGAGCTGCGCAAGCGATTCACAGCCCCCCAGACTGTAAATAACGGGCCAATGGGCTTCTGATCTGAGCCGGTCATGACACGGATGCCATTGTCCAGATAGGTTCTGGCCGGTCTCGGTCCATATCGGTCGGGGGGTGCGTTATTTGGGGTTTCAGCGAGCCTGCCCGAAGGGGGGGCCGGCGGAATCGGATCATTGGCCCGGGAGAAACCCATTTGCGGTTCAACTATGACATCGTATTTCTTCAGAACTTCGATATTCTTCTGAGAGGGCCAGCGGGCGTGAGTGATGACATGGCGAGCGTCCTGGCGTGGAAATTCTGTATAGGCTTCTTCCAGAGCGTCGGTCACGACATCGAAAGATTCACCGCTGCTGAGATGAATATACAGCTGCCAGCCTGCCTTGTGGGCCGCTTTGAGAATGGCCTTTACCTTTTCCGGGGGCACGCGCATCCCCGAGCCATCAACGCTGACTTTCAGAGTCCCTATTCTGAGCCGATCATTGCGAAATCCGGGAGCAAAGAGAAAGTTCTTGAGGAAGTCCAGATTCTCTTCAAGGGTTTGCACCCGGATGGGCATTCGGATCATGGCACTGATGCGAACCGTCAGCTCCCCCTGTGCACTGAGGCGCTGGTAGGCCTGTAAGCCAGGCTGATTGTCCATGCCCTTTCCGATATTGGTGCAGGGGTCAAAGAGGCTTGTGATGCCGTACTGGACCACCTTCTCGGAGCCTCTCTTGATGTTCTCTTCGAGCGTCTCTGTGGGGTAGAGGTTGAAGGGACCGCGAGCCAGAGTGGTGGCTCCCTTTTCCAGCAAGATGCCGGTGGGCTCTCCGGTGTCGGGGTCCTTGACGATCTCGCCTGCGAATCCCCTTTCGTAGGGCTGTGGTGTATCCTTGGTGATTGTGCCCACCATATCGATCAGCTTACTGTTGACCACCGTCACGTGATCCGCAGCAAAACCCAGAATGACAGGATTATCCGGCGACACCGGATCCAGATCATAGCGGTTGGGCCAGCGGTCTATCCCCATACGCTCTCGAGAGGGTCCCCTTGAAAACCAGATGATCTCTTCGGGAGGAGTTTCGGCCGCCTTCAGTTGTACTGCCTTCCGTACCTCCTCAATTGAGCGGGCTTGACTGAACATCTCTTCAATAGCGTCGTCGATCTTGCCCACCTTGTGGGCAAAATGTACATGCGGATCAGTAAACCCGGGCAAAACAGTTCTTCCCTCCAAATCGATCTCTTCCGTGTTCGGCCCGATCAACGCCCGGATTTCAGCGTTTGTGCCCACCGCCACGAATTTTCCAGTTTTGATCGCCACTGCCTCGGCGATGCTGAAATCCTGGTCAACGGTGACGATCTTGCCATTGAACAAAACCTTATCGGGTTTCAGTTGATCCACTGTGACGGGATTCCCACGAACCGTTGTCAACGTCGAGGTTGTGGGAGAGAGGGCGTACAGTACCAATAGAATCAGCAGGCCTGAGAGAAGTAAAATCCGATACTTGTTTCCTTTTTTAATAGCTTCCTTCCTTGTGATCCTCTCCGATAGCCCGAACCTTGACAAAGGCTTACTAAGTTTATAGGTTAGCGGGCAACCCATAATTTTTTGCGATGTATTCTAAACACAAGAGGATAAGGAAGAAAAGGCCTGAGACCCTTTTTTATTTTCAACAGGGTGTTTTCAATCCAGTGAGGGGGGAAAAGCTATGAAAGAAATCGGTCACACTGCAAGAATTTGGATTGTTTTGTTTGTCTGGATTTTCTCTCCTCTGATTGGACGAGCTCAACAGGCTGATATTACTACCGACCTGCTGGTCTACCCGGAGTTGATCGTTTACAACGCCAAGATCGTCACCATGGACGACTACGACATCAATCCCAATGTGGGGCAAACCTTCGCGGCCATGGCGGTCCGTGACAGCAAGGTGTTTAAGCTGGGGAGCGCTGCGGAAATCCTTCGCTATACCGGGCCCGAAACGATTCGGATTGATGCCAAAGGAAGGACCATCATTCCCGGTGTCATCAATGTCCACACCCACATCCACGATGGCGCCATGAATGGATGGGTTGCTGACAACCCCGACACCACGGCCGTGAAGGTCTTTCGGGTCCCGGGGCAAAACCGGGTTGAGATTCGTAAGAACTTGGAAACCCTGATGAAGGAGCGAATGGGCAATATAAGGCCAGGCCAGTGGAGCTTCTTTTATCTGCCCAATCCATCCTTTGGCACAGGTGGGGGAGAGGGCTATGACTTTCTGCGAAAAGAGGATATGACCGCCCAGGAGATTGACGAGATCACTGGTCTGGAGAAGCCTGTTCTTCTGGCGGCTCATCCCGCTTACATCATCAATACCGCGGCCATGAATCAACTGGAGGAAATGTATGGCGGTAAGACTGAGGATTACCCGGAGGGCTGGACTGAAGTGGGCTTTGCTGATCTGGGGGTGGAGTACCGTCGGGAAGTGGTGGTGGATGGCTACTTCTCCGACAAGACGGACCAGTTAAAAGAGATCCTTCACCTGGGATTACTCGAGAACGCCGCCGCTGGGGTCACCACCTTTTCTTCTCATATTATGGGCATCCAGAACCTGGATGCTTACATGAGGCTGTTTCGGGAAAACCGACTCCCGATTCGCTTCGGCTTTACCCACTACACCGGTTTTACCATGAACCGGGATGCCGAGGGATTCTACCGGCGGTTGGGAGATCTTTTTCAATTGGGCAATGAATATATGTGGTTTCAGGCTATTGGTCTGGGAATGATCGATCACGGTCCTCCGCTCTTTTGTAGTTCCATCATTGATCC
Source organism: Acidobacteriota bacterium (assembly GCA_963663035.1). Taxonomy (GTDB): domain Bacteria; phylum Acidobacteriota; class UBA6911; order RPQK01; family JADFOI01; genus JADFOI01. Next base: position 2,559,750 of record OY760074.1, on the reverse strand, counting down.
GGAGGCTTTAGCGGCAGAGGGCAACAAGGAAGACTACTATGAATGGTGCCGGTATTCGAAGGAAACGAAGAATTACCAGACCATCGTCACGGCGCTGGCAAATGGTTCTCGGGTGGTTGCCGGACACAACTACGGAGACTTATCAGCCGATCATTTCATGGACGCCATTGAGGAGGCCATGGAGAGAAGTCCGGAAATCACGCTGGACTACATCCGATCGCTGCGCTTGAGCATGGACCACGGCGGCCTCTATCCTCGACCCGATCAGCTTCCCCGAATCAAGAACTTGGGAATGTTCTTGGGTATGGGTTCAGCAGCCTTGAGTCGCAGCTTACCCTGGATTGAAAAATACGGTTTTGAGAAGTATCAGGGATGGGTCATGCCCACAAAAAGAGCCTTGGAGGCAGGGATCAAGGTGGCCTGGGAAGGCGAGGGTGGAGTCAGTAATGGCCTGTTTTCGCTGATGACGCCATTTATCACACGAAAGAACCGGCAGGGGGTGATCATCGCCGCTGACCAGGCTATCGACCGGAACACTGTGCTGAAGATGGCCACCGTCTGGGGCTCGGAGTATCTGTTGAAGGAAGACGAATTGGGATCTCTGGAGCCGGGCAAGTATGCCGACTTTCTGGTGCTGAACCAGGATTACTTTACGGTTCCACTGGAGCAGCTGGACCGAACCTATCCGCTGATGACCGTGATGGATGGTAAGATCCGCTATCTGCGTGAGGAATTCGCCCAGGAACTGGGCCGTGATCCTGTAGGTTTACAGCTTCGTTACAGCTGGGAAGAATAAGCGGCCTGGCCCCTACTTGCTGTAATAGCCCTCCATGATGGCCTCATACCACAGCTGGGCCACGGCCGGAGCCACACCTAGAGGTAGATCCTGTTGCGGGGCAAAGAATTTGTGGATCCCGGCTCCAAAGCGGACCCAGTGCACTTTCGGCGCTGGATCCATGGCGGCAAACATGGGAAGGACGACCCCCTGATATATCTCGGGGCTGTGGTCGCAGCTGGAGAGGGCAGTGCCTAAAATCGCCGGGGGGAAGGGGTTGACGCCCTGGCCGGAGAGCTCTCTGGTATAACCTTTGTACTGTCGAACCAACTCTTCAGTCTCCCCAGCGCTCAGGTTCAGGCGGCGGGCTGTGGCCTGGGCCGCTGCGGCCAGAGCCTCTACGCCATTTAAGTGGATCGGGTACTCCGCCTTGAAGAGAGGTTTGTAGGTGTCCCTTTCCCAGCTTTCAAAGACCCTTTCCATCAGCATGGGCAAGCGCTTCAAAGCCTCCGCTCCTTCCCGGTCCAGCGCTTCGGGGCCTTCATAGCGGGCAACGTCCCGCCAGGTGCGGATTTTCAGGCAGTTGAAGGGAAGATGCCAGCTCTGGTTGATCTGTCGGGCATAGATATAACCAAAAGGAGAGCTCTCCATTCCCAGGAAACCGGAAATGTTGGACACTCTCTGGGTGAGCATAAAGGCAAAAGGTCCTCCCGTTGAGCGGCCGTGGATGTAAATGGAAAACTCCCCTGCCGGAAAGTGCCGGCCCATGAGGTCCCGGCCGGCTTCCTCAAAAGCCACCGGCCAGCCGGCCATCCGGTTATAAAAGGGCGTGTCTTCCTTGGCGCAGGCCAGGATTACGGTGCCGTAGCGCTCCATCATGGACTGGTCGTCCACCACCTCATATTGATCCCCCGTGATCATCTCATCCTTCTCCCAGATGGGCGTCCGCACTGTCCCGTCGGGCTTGATGGTGTCTCCCGGCCAGTCTCGACTCGGATCCAGCAGATACAACCGGCCCGGGTAGGTCATGCTGACCACCTTGAACCCAAACTTTCCGGCCAGTAGATTGGCCACTACCTGTGTCTCTCGATGATCTCCCGATCCTCCGTGAAGGAGAAATATCCCGAGTTTTTTGCCATCCGGACCGCTTGGGATCTGGGAAGGATCCTCGGGTTCATACACCATGGCTCCCATGTCCCAGTCCATCTCCAGCACGCGGATTCGAAAAACTTCCTCTCTGATCTTTAAGGGGATGTCGGGCCGGGCCAAGATGGTCTTTGAGGTCTGGAGGATCTCTTCCCGCGAAATCTCCGCAGGTGGGCTCCACTCTGCCAGAATCACCTGAACACCAAAAACCCAAAATGCCCACCAGAAAACGATGACTCCAATGCGTCGGGACATACAGTAACCTCCTTTAGCCGGTATTATGCAGAAATTTTCTACTGCAGTGCCGCAATCATCCACGCTGACTGCGTTGTGCGACCCGCAAGCGGGTACCCCTCGCACGCCTTGTCATCGCGGCGCCTGCGGCACTTCGTCACGAAAACCTATGCATAATCCCGGCTAGTGCATATAAAAGAGACAGGAAAAAAGAGGAATTGAGATCATCACTTTACCGTCCTCGAGCTCCAACTCCTGGACCTGCTCTCCATCGGCCCTTGTCAGGGAAGCCTCTAAAATTTTAATCACAAGCTCTTCGTTCTCATATATCTCATCTGTTGCTTCAAAGATCAACTCCAGCAGCTCTCCTTCCGAGATGGGCTCGGTGGAAGTCGCTTCAAGCAGCAGGGTGGCTATTTTGTCCTCCTCTTGAGTGTCAGCATCTTGCCTTTCGGACTCCAGGTTCGTAGCGATGGAGAGGGTGCTTCTTGAATCGTCTATCTCTACTCGCACAAAGTTGAGTGGAACAGCGGAGAACTGAATTTTGAGCCTGAAGTGAACGAGGGCCTCTCCCTCCAGTCCCGACAGCTGAACTGGGAGGCTGACTTCCTCCAGGGGAAGAACTAAGGCCTGGCCCAGGGAGATGGTGGGTTTCTGGAGGCTCTGACCGGTGGCAACAGTCGAAAGCAGAAGAAATATTGCTGTCACTGTGAAGGTCATAACTCGACTCTCCCCTACCCCACATGAATAACTTTTTTCACCAGAAACAGCAAGGAAAAGAAGGAGGCAGGAGGCAGGAGGCAGCGCCTCTTTTCACTTGCTTTTCGATTCTAAAGTTGTATTCTGAGTCTCAATTATCGGTTCCGATAAGTTAATGGAGGATCTTAGCTATGCGTCGTGAGCGCACACCTAGTCGGACCTTCTTTTCCTTTCTTGACATGAACTGGAGACCTTGAGTAATGCAGGATCAAAGTCAAAGACCCTATGATCTGATCATTGTAGGAGCGGGTACGGCTGGCTCCATCATTGCCGCCCACCTGGCTGAGGATGGTGTGCGTGCCCGCGATGGAGAACCCCTCAGGATTGCCATGCTTGAAGCAGGGCCCCACTTGAAGGGAAAACTCAACCCGGGATACGGCGTACCCAGCCGGCGCTCGAGGTTCACCAATGTGTCCCACAACGAAAGTAATTTTTGGGTATGGCCGTGGCCCGAGGCTTGCAAAATGGTGGGTGGGAGCACCATGCACTGGGGCAACAATGCCTATGTTCCCGAGGAGATGGACCACATCCACTGGATGGATGAAAGCGGAGTCGATTGGAGCCAGGATAAATACAAAGACGCCGTTGAGGAAATCGTTCGTGAGTTTGATATCGGAGATGTTCCCGAGGAGATGTGGACCACCGGCAACCGTCTCTTCAAAGAGGCTCTCGAGTCGATGGGACAAGATCCTCGTTACGTTCCAACCGGCCGTAAGAATTGCATTTACTGCGGCTTATGCGGCCGCGGTAACTTCTGTCGGTATGACTCCAAGCCCAATGTTTTAGGCTACGTGTGGAGGGCGGAGCAAAACGGGGTTGAGCTTATTCCGGAAGTCGAAGTGGAGAAGGTCATCATCGAGCCAAGGGGAGAGAAGGGAATTGCCCGAGGGGTGGTGTTGAAGCAGAAAGACGGAACGATCCGTGAGTTGAGGGCGGACAAGGTTCTCGTGTCCTGTGGAGCCTACGGCACTCCCTTCTTGCTGGGTCGCTCCGGTTATGGGCCCAGGGAGCAACTGGGCGATAGAACTTTGGTCGATAACCCCAATGTGGGAAACAACCTGGAGATTCAACCCGGCACTGACGTTTGGGCCCAATACGATTTTGATTTGAAGACAGAACGGGGAGCGGGAAATTACGGTCACTACTTTTGGCCCGAGGTCCCCTCCGATGGAAACAATATGGTTGGGATTCGAGACACCGTCATGAGCTTCCCGACCTACCCCCAGGTGGCCGCCCTGAGAGGTTTGGCACCCCGTTTCGGCCAGGCCCACAAAGACTACATGCGCACGGCCATTCGGCGCGTAGGTGGTATTCGCGCCAGCATTTTGACACCGCTGGTCAAAGGCAGCATCAATATCATCACCGGAGCCACAACCTATCCCTATTCGGATCCCAGGAATGTCAAGAAACTGCATTGGGCCGCAGAGATCATGAGGGAGATCCACCGGCAGATGGGTGCCAGGACCATTGAGCAAGAAGACCCGCCCTCTTTCGGGGGAGGCCATCCCACAGGTACTTGCCGGGCCGGCTCGGACCCCAAGGAATCAGTGGTGAATCCACATTTTGAATCGCACGATGTGGAGAACTTGCTGATCTGTGATGGAAGCGTGATCCCCAGAGCCTGCCTGGGGCACAAGTGCATCCCCGTTTGTACGACTGCTGCCTTTGCAGCGCGTAGACTCATTTCCGACCACTACACCCGAGCTTAGAGGAACGAATAGATGTCCAAGAAGGAAAAGGTTTCCCGAAGAAAATTCATCAAACACGGAAGCGTCAGCACCGTGGCCGTAGCGGTATCTCAGGTGAGTCCTTCCCGAGGCCAGGGGGAAGGAGCTCTCCCTTCCAACTATGATCGCGAACTGATTTTTGCCAAGTTGGGTGACACCCTGATTCCCTCCAGTCCCGGCGATCCAGGTTACAAGACCCTCGAGCCCTACAACATCACTGCCGAGATCATGAAGGGAGTTGATTCCATTCCCGATGAGGATCTGGCCCTTTTCAACAGTGAGAGTGCCGCCCACTTTGGCGGGCAGACATTTGTTGAACTTTCCGAGGCCAACCGGGCCGACTACTTGAACATGATCGCCGACGGGGTCAACATCAGTGACTCGCAGGTGTTGGGGAGGCTTCAAAGCGTATACCGTCTAGTGCGTCTTAGAGTCTTTGTGGTCTTTTATCAGAACTATCCCCAGCACACCGTCATGCGTGATGAGACTGGCGTTCCCATTCTTCCCTCCGATGATGAGCATCAGATCACTAACCCCAATCAGCCGGGTTTGGTCACTGGATGGGACATCGCGGGTTGGCGAGGGCCCATGACCTGGGAAGAAGAAGAAGAGCGCAGGGAACGCTTCAAGAAGGTGAAGTGGAAGGAATATTAAGAAGGTTCCAGGCTTCAGCGGCCAATGGTCAGTTGTTAGCTGTCACCAATCAGGGGATGGGAACTCCCTCGAGGATTGTGTTCAAAATGTCGTCCGTGCTTATCTTGGCGGCTTCCGCCTGAACGCTGCGAATAATCCGGTGCCGGAGAGCCGGAACAGCAATTTCCTTGACATCGCAAGGCATCACGTAATCCCCCTCGCGGAAGAAAGCCACGGTCTTGGAAAGAGCAAGCAGGTGGTGGTAGGCTCGAGGTGAGATTCCCACGGTGACGGCTTCCGCGATACTGTCGAGTCCGAAGGCTTTGGGGTCCCGAGTCGCCCTTCCCAGCCGCACAATATATTCTCTCAAGCGGTCGTTGACATAGGTGTCGCGGATCAACTCTCGAATCTTAATCACCGTCTTCGGGTCTATTAAAGGTGTCAGGGTGATATTGCCCATTTCGGTTTGCAGCATCGTGAACTCGTCTTTGTGCTCCGGATAGTCCACTTGCAACATCATGGAAAATCGGTCTTTCTGGGCCTCGGGTAATATATAAACTCCTTCTTGCTCGACAGGATTTTGAGTTGCCAGCACCCAGAACGGATCGTCCAATTTGAAGGTGTTGTCTCCCAGGGTGACTTGACGTTCCTGCATTGCCTCCAGCAATGCGCTTTGCGTCTTCGGGGTAGCCCGGTTAATCTCATCCGCAAGTAGAATGTTGGTGAATATCGGCCCGTGCTCAACTCCAAAAGTCCCCTTGGAGGGATCAAAGATACGCGTCCCCACAATATCTGCCGGTAAAAGATCGGGGGTGAGCTGGATGCGCTGAAACTTGGCGCTGACCACACTGGAAAGAGCCACTACCGCCAACGTTTTGGCCGTTCCAGGTACTCCTTCCAGCAGAACATGAGCGCAACCCCCACGTTGGCCATTCTTGGATTCCTCTTTCTTGAATGAATAGGGAATCTCTGTGAAAAGACCGACCAGGAGGTCACGAATCATCCGGTCCTGCCCGATGATGATTTGGTTCACCTCTTTTTCGATCTTTCTGAGAAGTTCTAAAGCTTCTTCTTTTTTCATGTTTCTTCCTAATGGAAGCGGCTATTCTAAATACACAGCCGGACTGGGTCAATCAATAAAAAAAACTGCCAATGCAGCAAATCCAGTGACGATGAACCAATAGTACAAGGGAGTCTTCTCGGTTACCATTCGTGTGCCAACCACTTTTCTCTCATTCCAAAGAATTTCATTCAGGTTTTCTCTTAATTCTGTGCCCGTATGCGATCGATAGTAGCGCCCTCCTGTCGAACCAGCCACCCAACGCAAAGTGCCTTCATCGAAGGTCGCCAGTACCCTGTTGCCGTCCTCATCCAACAGAAAGATGGTGTGCCCATCCCTCTCTCCCATAGGAATGTAGCCTCCAAGTTGCGTTCCCAGACCGACAGTATAGGCTCGCACATCCAATTCAAAGGCCTTCTGTACGGCTTGCCGTAAGATGAGCCCATGGTCCTCTCCATCGGAGATCAAGATGAACGTAATGTCCTCAGGTCGAAGGTCACTGTCTAACTCCTGCTCCTTCTCTAAAAGCACAAGCCCGTTCTGGAACCCAGCACCAATATCGGTTCCGAAAGTTGGTCGCCAGTCAGTCTCCAGGTAGTCCAGGTAAAAAAGAATGTTGGCAGGATCGTCGGTCAGATAAGAGAGTATGATACTCGTTCCGGCAAAGCTGACGAGCCCTATTTGGCCGATGTTTTCACTTCGATTCAGAATAAAGCTCTGAATTTCCTGACGAGCTCGGTCGATTCGCGAGGGGGCAATATCCCTGGCCCTCATTGAGAGGGAGGTGTCCAGAAGAAAAACGACATTGATTTTTCTATAGACTTCTTCCTCTCTCTTGATCTCGATCTGAGGCTCAGCTAGAGCCAGGATTAAACTTCCACATCCCAGGACAAACAAAAAGGCTAACCGAACATAGCGGAATGGGCTTGCAAAAGAGCTGGTACGCACCACCTGCTTCATCTGAAACTGGAGTCTCACTTTTTCTATGTAGCGAAGAATGATCCAGAAGAGGAGGATAACTATGGGTAGCAGGAAAAGCAGATTGAGGAATCTTGGAGCGCCAAAGGTCACAGGTTAGCCTGCCACCTTGGCGTCGGCTTGTTCGATATGCTCTCTGGGTCGCAGGACCTTGACCGGTTCATCCTCTTCCTCTTGTTCCGCCTGCTCTAGAGCCGTCCTCACTAACTCGTAGTTGTAGCGGATGTTCCATCTCTCTTGATCATCTTTCTCCAAGCCGTGTCGATACTGATCCTGGGCTCGATGAAACCAGGCGAATGCATCCTCCATCATTTCTTCCTGAATGCCCTTCTGGAAGAATGCGTTGCCGCTCCAAAAGTACGCTGCTGCCGAGTCTGAGATTTCCTCCTGAATGGAAATCTCGGCCAACTCGATCGCCTCGTCATATCTTTCCTGTTGGTACAGAATTCTCAACTGACCAACCATGGCGTCGGAATACTGTTCTTCGAATTGCCCCCTGAGCAGAGAAGAACTACCGAGAAACTCAACCGCATCCTGGTATTCCGTCATTGCTTCTTCTGTCAGCGCGTCGCTTTCAAATTGCTGGGCTGTTTCCTGACGGCCAGCCACCGAAGACTGAAGATAGGAATATGCCAGCAAAACGATGGAGGTAATGACGATCAAGGCCAACAACAAGGGTAAGAACCTGAGTTCCATTTGTTTCATGGTGCATAAACTATCAGAGAGAAAATTGCCACGTCAACGATTATCTGTAATATAGGAAGGCCGGACTCATAATTCTTTTGGTCTTGGAGAGATAGGAGATGGGGAAAGTCGTCATTCTGTCCACGGGTGGGACCATTGCAATGGATCAGACCCCGAACTCTCCACACCCGATTCCATCTTTGAAGGGCCGAGACTTCCAGCAGCAACTGGCCTCGCATTTTCCCAGCGACATGGAGATTTCTGCAGAGGATATAGTCAATATCCCCAGTGCCCAGATGTCACTTGAGACAATAAAGGAGATTTCTCAAAAGGTTCTGAGCCACTCGGCCAACCCCGATGTAGACGGAATTGTTATTACCCATGGAACGGATACCATGGAGGAATCATCCTATTTCGTCCATTTATGCTACCAAGCTTCCAAGCCGGTGGTCTTCACTGGCGCCATGCGTTCGGCAGATGAAACGGGATACGAGGGCCTGAGAAATCTGGTCTCCTCTCTGCGAGTCGCAGCTTCCCCTGAGGCCCGCGACCTGGGCGTGCTGGTCGTGATGAACGAACAGGTTCATTCCGCTGAAGAGGTGAGAAAATTCCACACCCAACGGGTCGATGCATTTCAGTCACCGCCATACGGCCCTCTTGGTGAAATAGCGTTTGATCACCTCTACATCAAGCGCAGGATATCCCGCGCTGTTGAGAAACTTGAGGCGACTTATGCGACTCCGGTGCCTCTGGTGACGCTCACCGCTGACTTTGAAGTGACACTCTTAGAGGCCATTCAAAAGATGAAACCTCAAGGAGTCATCATCGAAGCCTTGGGAGGGGGACGAGTCCCCCCCAAGATCATGCCTGTACTAGCAGACCTTGTGGAGTCGAGGGTGCCCGTGGTCATCACCACTCGATGTGGGATTGGACCAGTGGTCGACGAGTACGGTTACCAAGGGGCTCATCGAGACTTGAAAAAGCTGGGATGCTATTTTGCCCACTATCTCTCTGGGCCAAGAGCTAGGATCAAGCTCATGCTGGTTTTGGGAAATGGATTCAATTCGAGTGCTGAACTTCACACGTTTTTCCAAGACTGATGAAATATGATCTCGCAATCGAGGGCGGCACGCTTGTCTCAGCGACCGGCCGCGAAAACAAGAACCTCTACCTGCAAGACGGTGTCATCGCCAGGGTGACCTCCGATCGCCTCGAGGCACGCCAGCACCATGATGCATCGGACCTGTTGGTCCTTCCCGGGATGATCGACGGGCATGTCCACTTTCAAGATCCTGGCGATAACAGCCGCGAAGATTTTGTGTCGGGCTCGAGCGCCGCAGCTGTGGGTGGGGTTACCACAGTGATCGAGCACACCCACAGCCACCCGGTTCGGAATACCCCTTTCCTGCAGGAGAAGCTTGCTCACCTGAGAGATCGGTCTGTCGTAGATTATGGGCTGGGAGCCCATGTTTGGCCCGAGGACATTCCACAGGTGGAAGACTTGTGGCGTGCTGGGATGCAGTTTTTCAAGGTCTTTACCTGCTCGACCCATGGGGTGCCGGCAGTTTTAGCGGGCAGGATGCTCCAGCTCTTTCAGGCCGTAGCCAAGTTTGATGGTCTCTGCCTGGTCCATTGTGAGGATGAGTTCATCACGGCTGACAATGAGGTGCGGCTCAAGAAGCTGGGTCGGAAGGACTATGGAATTCTCCGCCAGTGGCGAAGCCAGGAGGCCGAGCAAGTCGCCGCCAATACAGTAGCTCTCCTGGCAAGACTGGGTGGCGCCAAGATCGTCATCGCACACATCAGCCATCCCGAAGTTCTCGACCTTGTAGCCGGGAATCGTCAGTCGGGCGCCAAGCTGTGGGCAGAGTCATGTCCGCAGTATCTCTATTTTTCCGAGGCCGATATTCTCAAGCACGGACCCTACCGCAAATTCACGCCGCCGGCGCGGAGTAAGGAACAGGCAGAGGGCCTCTGGCAGCGGCTGGCAGATGGCGAGATCACACACATCTCAAGCGATCATGCACCCTCAACCGCTGCCCAAAAAGCCGAAGGGAAAGAGAATATGTGGGAGGGACACTTCGGATTACCAGGTGTGCAGACCACTCTCACCCTGCTCTTGAATGCGGTGAATGCCGGTCGCCTGAGCCTCGAGCGCATTGTCCAGCTGGTGGCCGAAAGACCGGCAAAACTCTACCGACTCTGGCCCAGGAAGGGGAACCTGCAGCCCGGGGGAGACGCTGACCTGGTCCTCATCGACATGAAGGCCACACACACCCTGAGCGACCAAACCATGCTCAGCAAGGCGGGATGGACGCCTTATGATGGCCTCAGAGTTCAAGGCCGTCCCGTTGCCACCTATGTGCGGGGAATTCTGGTGGCAAGTGATGGCAAAATTGTCGCCCAGCCAGGTACGGGTCGCTTTCTTCCCGGGCCCGGGTTCGAGCTGGAGGCCTAACCCCCAGAATCATGGAAAATCCCCACTACGTCAGGGTCAACGGGGTCAACACGAGATACTTTGATGAGGGAACAGGAGAGCCGCTGATCCTTTTCCATGGAGGGAACCTGGGCAACAACGACAACGTTGATCTTGCTGATAACTGGGACCGGAACTGGCCGTGGTTCGTAAAATCCTTCCATGTTTATGCTCCGGATAAACTGGGACAGGGGTTTACCGACCTTCCCAAAACGGATGAGGGCTACACCATGGCAGCAGTCGTTCAACATGCCTATGATTTCATCCGCGAGATGGGCCTGGAGAAGGTCCACCTGGTCGGCCACTCACGGGGTGGTTATCTCGTCACTCGACTGACCCTGGAGCACCCCGAGTTGGTCCGAACGCTGGTGGTTGTTGATAGCGGAACCCTGGCGCCCGGTGAGAATCCCAGCAGCGAAAAAGAGCGTTCCAAGATGCGCCGCGCCAAACTTCTCTCTGATGCCCCCCAACCGCTGCTCACGAAGGAAAGTCTTCGGTGGGTGAGTGAGGCCTTTTCCTCCTCTGCTGAGCATGTGACTGAGGATTGGGTCTCCATCAGACACCAGGTGGCCACCCTTCCCCAGTCCGTTGAAGCCATCAAGAAGATGTCAAAGTTGTTTTCCACTCTGTTTCTTCCTCAGCTGGGCCAGCAGAAAGAAGAGACACTCCGCTGGATCAAAGAAGGAAGACTCAAGGCTCCCACCCTGCTTGTGTGGGGCTACAATGATCCCTCAGCAGTGATCACCACTGGAATGGAGCTGTTCGAGCTGTTGGCCCCCAGCGTCTCCCGTGCTCAGATGCACATCTTCAACAACGCGGGTCATTACTCCTACCGGGAGTATCCGGAGGACTTCGCGCGGGTGGTCACCGATTTTATCCAGGGAGCCGGGCCCGCAGGCTAAAGAGGGTGTCGCAAAAGTCGGTTGACCCAGGTTTCTTGTATAGGGGCGCACAGCCGTGCGCCCCTATAAGCAGTTGATAAAGCTTGGTTTGTGGGCGCACGGCTGTGCGCCCCTACATGCCTTAATCAAGATCAACTGCCCTTTGCGACACCCTCTAAAGCCTGCGGCTCTGATGGGAGCTAACGAGGATCAGTCAGAGCCGTGGGCTTCAGCCCAAGGGCCAGGCCGGGGGGGGGGCTTCTTGACATTTTCCTTTGGTTTGGGAGAAAACGGTTGTAAAATAGACAGTTGAATCAACTAAATTGTCCTGCCAACATCTTATGATTAGCTAAAGAGGGTGAAAACCATGAGAAAACTTTTTCTTCTTGTCATGACTTTGTGCTTGACTGTCCCGGCTTTTGGTCACGATGATGCTCTCACGCGGGAGACTTTGAACAAATTCTTCCCGGAAGCCGACAATTTCGTCAGCCGTCACAAACATTTTAGCTCTGAGCAGTTGCATCAGGTAGAAGTGGCTGCAGAAGATAAGATCCAGGAAGCTGACAAAGATCTCACTATCTTTGTTGCCGTTGCCACGGACCCTCAGACCCAAAAAATGCAGTCGATCGGGGCGGTGTTGATGGTGGACGCCGTGGGTTCACAAGGCGTCATCGATATGGCTGTGGGTTACGATCTGGACGGCACCGTGAGAAAGGTCCTCATCCTTGAAAACGAGGACGCCAAGGAATTGGAAACAGAGGCTTTCCTGGACCAGCTGGAAGGGAAAAGTCCATCGGATAGCTGGGATCTGGAGCATGAATTCAACCTGGTGGGACACGCTTCCAGCGCCCAGGCGGTTATCCGTGCGGTCCGCCGTGGCATGCATCTGTTTTTAGCTTTTATGAGTCCTTAGGTACTCTAAAGGTTGACCTGCCGGTCCAGTTCGGGATAAAACCACTCATCTCAACTCGAAAACCGGGTTTTAGCCGGGAGTATGTATAGGTTTTCGTGACGAAGTGCCGCAGGCGCCGCGATGACCAGGCGTGTGAGGGGTACCCGCTTGCGGGTCGCACAACGCAGTCAGCGTGGATGATTGCGGCACTGCAGTAGAAAACTAATACATACTCCCGGCTAGCAGGAGCAACTCAGCGGAGGCTTGCTCAGTGCCCCGGGCCGTGGCCTCTTTTAGGTCGGCAATGACATGCTAAATGCCATCATCCGTTTCTCCCTTCAAAATCGGCTTCTAATCGTTGCTGCATCTGCTTTCCTGGTTGTCTACGGAGGCTACGTCATGGTTCAACTGCCCATCGATGTGCTTCCGGATATTAACCGCCCCATGGTGACGATCATGACCGAGTCCCATGGGCTGGCGCCTGAAGAGGTGGAGCGCTTAGTCACCTTTCCCTTGGAAACCCTCCTCAATGGTGCCACCGATGTGGAGCGAGTCCGCTCCCAATCAGCGCCGGGACTATCCGTCGTCTGGGTGGAATTCGGTTGGGAGACGAATATCTACATCGCTCGACAGATTGTCAACGAAAGGCTGCAGCTGGCATCCACTCAGCTTCCACCGGGAGCGATTCCGGTGATGGGACCCATCAGCTCGATCATGGGAGGCATTCATCTCATCAGTGTGCGGGCTGAAGGGGGAAACGTTTCCGATATGGAACTGAGGACTCTCGCCGATTGGACCATCCGTCCCCGGGTCTTAGCCATTCCGGGTGTGGCCCAGGTCGTCAACATGGGAGGAGGAGTCAGACAGTATCAGGTCTTGGTGAACCCCCAGCGGATGAGGGATTTTTCCATCAGTCTGGCTGAGGTGGAGACAGCCATTGGGTTTTCGAATTCCGCCACTTCAGGAGGTTTCCTGAATCGAGAGGGCAAGGAGCTCCTGATCCGAAACATGGCACGGATCGAAACGCTGGACGATTTGAGAAACACGGTGGTAGCTGTCAGGGGATCCGTTCCCGTCTATGTTCGAGATATCGCCCGAGTTGAGTTTGGACCTCAGATCAAGCGCGGAGAGTCCTCTTACAACGGGCAGCCTTCGGTCATCATGCAGATCACCAAGCAGCCTGATGCCAACACCTTGGAGCTGACCGAGCGGGTGGAGGCCGTCTTGGATGAAATTCGCGCCAGCTTACCGGAAGGCGTGGTGGTGGATCCGGCTGTCTTTCGCCAGGCCGATTTTATTTCGAACGCTATCGGGAATGTGATCGAGGCGCTCAGAGATGCTTCTATCCTGGTGGTCATCGTATTGTTTCTCTTCTTACTGAACTTCCGAACCACCACCATTACCCTGACCGCCATCCCCCTCTCCTTTTTGATCACAGCGGTGGCGATGAAGTTCTTCGGAATCACCATCAACACCATGATGCTGGGGGGGTTGGCCATTGCCATTGGTGAGTTGGTGGACGATGCCATCGTGGATGTGGAAAACGTTTTCCGGAGACTGCGCGAGAATCGCCAGAAGTCTCAACCCGAAGCGGCCTTGACCATCGTTTTTCGGGCCTCGAGCGAGATTCGAAATTCCATAGTCTTTGCCACTCTCATCGTGATCCTGGTCTTCTTGCCCCTTTTCTTCCTGAGCGGAGTGGAGGGCCGGCTATTCACACCTCTTGGAATTGCCTACGTGGTCTCCATCCTGGCCTCCCTTCTGGTCTCATTAACCCTCACACCAGTGCTCTGTTATTACCTCCTGGGCCGCTCCAAGATCCTGGAGCGAAGGCAAGATGGTTGGTTGGTGCGCCAGCTCAAGAGTGGACAGGCCAAAGTTTTGGACCTTACTCTGGAGCATCCCTGGAAGGTTATGGCTGGAGCCTTGTTCCTGTTTCTTTTTGCCCTTTCCTTCGTTCCAGGAATGGGCCGGGAGTTTCTTCCCGACTTTAACGAGGGAAGCTATACCATTAATGTCATAGCCGAACCGGGCACCTCGCTTCCACGATCAGACGTCATCGGCTCCCAGGCGGAACGGCTTCTCCTGGAAGTCGAGGAAGTCGTCTCGACAGGCCGGCGCACGGGCCGGGCAGAGCTGGATGAGCATGCCGAAGGAGTCCACTACAGCGAAATTGACGTTACCCTGAAGGAGGGTCGCCCCAAGGAAGAAATTGAGGCGGAGATCCGTGAGAAGCTGGACCAGCTCCCGAATGTGGTGGTCAACGTGGGTCAACCCATTTCTCATCGGATCGATCATCTGCTCTCCGGGACCTTCGCCCAGATCGCGGTCAAGATTTTTGGTGAGGATCTGACCGTTCTACGCTCTCTGGCGGAAGAGGTCGAGCAGATCATGAATGGTGTAGGAGGGGTCGCAGATCTCTACATCGAGCCGCAAGTCTTCATTCCGCAGGTGCGCATCGAGGTGAACCGTACCCAAGCCGCACGCTACGGCCTGGGGGTGGGGGAAATTACCGAGGCATTGGAGACAGCCCTCAACGGACGGGTCATCACACAAGTTCTGGAAGAGCAGAGCAGCTTTGATGTCTTTCTCCGCCTGGACCCGTTCTGGCGGGACAACCTGGACTTTCTGGATGATCTTTTGGTGGACCTTCCCACGGGTGGGAGTATTCCGCTGGCCCAGCTGGCCGAGATCGACCGAGAGGGGACGGGACCCAATCAGGTTCTGAGAGAAAATGGGCTGCGGCGCATCGTGGTCCAGTGTAATGTGGCAGGACGGGATCTGGGGGGCGTAGTCGAGGAGATTCGAGAGAAAGTGGGCACTCAGGTTGACTTCCCGGACGGTTACTTCGTCAGCTATGGAGGTCAGTTCGAAAGCCAGGTTGAGGCCACGCGCTTGATCCTGTTGTTGTCCATTATTTCTATCACTGCCATATTCGTTCTCCTCTACTCCCATTTCCAGCGAGCCAGCCTTGCCCTGCAAATCATGCTCACCTTGCCCTTGAGTGTCATCGGAGCCGTAACGGCCATTCTTTGGACTGACGGTATTCTATCGGTTGCCTCACTTGTAGGAGGCATCACTCTCCTAGGAATCGTCGCCCGAAACGGGATCATGATGATTTCCCATTATCTGCATCTCATGCGCTATGAAGGAGAGAACTTCGACAAGAAAATGATTGTGCGGGGCACTCTTGAGCGCTTGGTTCCGGTGATGATGACTGCACTGACTACAGCTCTCGGCCTGGTGCCTCTGGCCTTGGCTCGGGGGGAACCGGGTAAGGAAATTCTCTATCCGGTTGCGGTGGTGATTCTGGGTGGACTGCTCAGTTCCACTGTTTTGAACATGGTGGTCTTACCCACCATCTTTTTCAAATTCGGTCGAGCGGCCTCCCGATTCGATTTGCCCATGGACCAGGAGGTGGAGTTGACCTTGGAAGAACCGCTGACCACGGACCAGCCCCATTCGCCGCACTGAGGCGGCTCCCACCTTCCCGTCCCTGCGGTTGGGAGAATGTGGGAGCGGCCTCAGGCCGCGAAGACGTGTCGTTACTTCCGCGAGCCGAGTTGGTGATCGATCATCAGCAAGCTTCCCGGATGATCTCCGACCAGGATCAGTCTTTGCAAGATATCACCCGCAGTCTTCTCTTCCTCGACCTGCTCAGTAATAAACCACTGCAGTTCCACTTCGGTGGCGTAGTCGCTCTCGTCTTGGGCTAACTTGTAAAGTTTGTGGAATGCCGTGCTGATTTCCTGCTCGTGTTTGAGAGCTTGCTCAAACATCCGTCGGGGGGACTTGAAGCTTTCAGGAGGTCGATCGATGGCCTGAAGGACCACCCTGGCACCGCGACTTTGTAAGTAATTATAGATCCTCATCGCATGCCCGATCTCCTCCCGGCTCTGGACCTGCATCCAGTGTGCCAAGCCATCCAGGTTGCTTTCCTGGCAGTAGGCCGACATCGCCAGATATAAATATGCGGAGTAAAACTCACTCTGAATCTGCTGATTCAGAGCACTTTCCATTTTCTTGCTGGGCATGTTCGTCTCTCCTTTTCATCAATCACAATTTGTGTTTATGTCACCATAAATGATACATCAATCCATCACTCAGTTGTCAGTTGTCAGTGGTCAGTGGTCAGCGGTTCCCCCAGCCACCAGAATTCGAAGGCGACGCTTTGGTGGGGAAAGAGGCGCCTGAGGGCTTCGCTGTATATTCGCTCCTGTTGAGCATAAGACTTGGGAAGCGACGCCTTGGCAGCGATGGTCTTGTAGTCGACGGCTCGGATTATCCCCTCCTCCTCCAACACCAGGTCGATGACTCCGTGCCAGGCTTGACCTTGGTCAAGCAGATAGACCGGTACTTCACGTCCCAGAATCCTGGCCGTCCGCACACGTTCCAGATAGGGTTTGCCGGAGGTGTCCAACAAGTCTCCAGCGTAAAATTTCCTCAGCACTCCCTCGGCTGATTCAAGGGCCTTCGAATCCGAAGTCAGCTCAGGCGGCCCGCTCAGAAGTGCAGCGAGTTTTTCCGGTTCGAAAGCATCATGGAGAAGATACCGTTCAAGATAGGTGTGTACCAGACTGCCCGTCAGCAGCCTGGTTTCCCGATCCGCTTCCGGGAAGTAGTGATGATCTTCCCGGTGCTCCTCTTCTTGCCGGTGTTCCGGGTCAGAGGGGTGGCAGAGCAGTGGAGGCGGGGGCGCCCTGAACTCAGAGTAGCGATCTTCCCACAGAGATTTGTAGTTGTCCCGGCTCCACTTCAGGGCCGGCAGCGGCTCTGTTGAGGGAGCGACTTCTACGCCCGGACGGCGAACAAAACGCAGCCGGTCATTACAAATAGTGACCTCTCCATCTTGCGAGTCATCCGGCAGTTTCTTCTTGGCAGATTCGATGAGGTCGCGGATTTCCTTGGAGAAAGAAGTGCCCTTCGATTTGGGGCACAAGAGAACCAGTCGATCGCGGGCACGGGTGGCGGCCACGTAAGCCAGACGTCTGGTCTCGGCATGGGTGCCTTCTTGTTCCTCCTTTAGGGCTTCCATATAGGATGAAGAGAAAAGCTGCAGCGATCCCCATCTCAGGGAGAAAGCCTGCAGTGTCTGACCCTTCTGGTTGGTCAGGCTGATCAACTGCGGAAGACTTCCTCTTCCTGGTCGCTTTGCCAGGTTCGAGAGAACCGAACTCCATCCATAGACAATGGTAAAGCGTCCTTCCAGGCCCTTGGCTTTGTGAATCGTCATCACCCGAACCGCATTGACGTTCTCATCAGCGACCGTGATGTCTTCTCCCGGGTGACCATGCCACCTATCTGTCTCCCCAGCCCGAGCTCGCTGCTTCAGCAGCCAGACCAGAGGAGGTATCAGGGTCATTTCCATCTCTTCTTTGAAGTCCTCCAGGACACGCTCGAGTCGAACAAACGGTCGGCCTTCCTGATCCCCAGGCTCGCTGTAAAGGGCCGCTGGGATAAAGGCCCGGATGTCCACCAGCCACTCGGAGAGCGTCTTCTTCAGGCGTTCTGCGGCCAGCTTTCGTAGATGCTCTATCCTGGTTCGGACCTGGAGGGGAAGAAACTCGGGGAGGGTCTTCTGAGAGTGAAGCAGCTGTTCCGGAGGGATCTCCTTCAACAGATCGTGGATCTGTGTATCGGGCAGACACAAAAGCGGACTTCGCAATATGGCTGCCACAGCCAGTTTATCCTGAGGATGAAGAAGCGCGATGAGCAGATTCAGCAGATCCAGAACCTCGGGTTGGCAAAAGAAACTCCTGGCCCCGCTGCTGATGACGGGAATACCGGCTTTCTGGAGAACCGGCAGGAGAGCGTCAACCTCCTGCCAGCCTCTGACCAGGACCAGAAAATCCTTGTAAGTAGGCTCCGGCGAGTCAGAAGTCTTGAGATACTCCTGGATGAGCCGCAGGGTCTCAGCCGCGGCGTAGTCTCTTGCCTTGTCTATCGTGAAGCTCTTTCCCTCCTCGTCTGTGTCGATCAAAATCCATTCGGGGGGGACCCTCTCTTCTGATCGAAAGGGCACCAGCTCGTCACCTTCCTCTGTGAGAGGCAGCTCGTTTTCGAAGAAGTGATTCACGAATTGGGTGACTGCTCTCACGCTTCGGAAGCTCGTTTTCAAATGAAACTCGCTGCGCTTCAGTTGGCAGCGGGTGTAGGTCTTATAATTGCGACGGAAATCCTCTATGGAAAGAACATCAGCCCTTCTGAAGCGGTAGATGGATTGTTTGGTGTCCCCCACGAAAAAACCGAGAACCTCATGCCCGTTGTGGGATTCGCGCTTCAATAGAGCTTTGAAGAGCCGAAGCTGGTCGGGGTCCGTGTCCTGGAACTCATCCACCAAGAGGGCCTGAAGTTTTCCCTGCTCGGACTGACGGATGGAGGGATGATTTTCCAGGAGTCTGATGGCCAGGCGAATCATCTCGTCGAAGGTAATGATGCCCAGCTCACGAATCGCAGCCCTCTGGGCCCAGCCAACGAAGCTCTCAAGGAATTGGGTCCAGACCTCCCAGGTCTGGGCAAAATCCTGAGCCAAGCAGATGCGGGCCGCCGGGACATAGAAACTGGTCCACGACTGAAAGTACCGAGAATGCTCGGGTGGGAGTCCGGTGAGGGCGTCGCGGATTTTCTTGGGGATCTTTCTGTCCAGGAAAAGGTACCCTTTGACCTGCTGGATAAAGCCACACAGCTGCCCCCAGGCCCCCTGCTCACCATCAGCGATAGATTGGAGTCTGAGATCCAGCTCGTCGCGTTTTCTCTCGATCTTGTCGCTTCCTCCCTCAGCCAGAGCTCCTACCAGGGCGTGACCCGCATCGGTCAGATCTTGCATCTCCTTTTGGTCGTGCAAGGGAAAAGCGTCAGTTTCTTCGCTGATCCAGGGGCAGTGATAACTTTGCTTCAACCAGTCCTGTATTTGTGATACCGGCAGCACCTGGAGAAGCTTGGCCAGCTGTTCCTGAAGTTGAGGATCGACCAGGACCCTCCGCTGCCACCAGCGCTCCACCAGCTGATCGTCTATCCCGATCAGATCGTCTTTGCTCTCCTTGGAGAACCGAGCCGTGGGTGGGATCCCGGCCTGAAGCGGATGACGGCGAAGGATGGAAGCAGCGAAGCTGTGGATGGTGGAGATCTGCAGTTGGGCCGCCTGTTCGGCCAGGGCCTGGGCTCCCGCCCGAAGACGCTTGAAAGCTTCCTTCCCGTGGCCCGAACTCTCAGACTCCAGATGGTTCAAAACGGTCTGGATGACCTCGTAAAAGAGAGGATCTTCAAAGTCATTCGGTGAAGCGGCGAAGGTGGCTTTCAGCTGGGAAAGGCTTTCTGCCGCGCTCACGCTCTCCAGGTAACGGTAGAGCCGGGTTTGCATTTCGGCAGCGGCCTTGCGAGTGAAGGTGGTCATGACCAGGGAAGCAATAATGGCCCGGGCGGCCTTCAGGCGCTCCCGCCGCGAAGAAGCGCTGTAGAGGGAACGGCCTCCCGCCATGAAGTCGCGAGTCTCACCCTCTTCTGAAGAAAGAAAGGGAGCATTCAAAAGCAGATACAGTGCCCGCAGAGTCAGGGTATGTGTTTTACCGGTACCGGCACTGGCCCAGACAAAGGCATGGTGGGGAGTGGTGATGGCCTCCTTGCGAGCGGGTGCGTCTGAAAGGCCGCTTGGTGCTTGTGTACTCATGGTCGCTGCTCTCCCTGGCCGGAATCTTTCATGGCCTCCAGGCGAGAGGAAAGCTGCTCTTGGGAGAACCTGAAATAGCGATCACGGGCGTACCCATCAAAGCGGCGGCAGAGAGAGCTGTACTCACAGAACTGACAGGGGTTTGCTCCCTCTATTTCAAGCAACTTCAGGGTCTCGGTTGGAGTGGGAAGGTACATCCCGGTCTTGAGTATTTCCGCCAAAGGACGCAGCAACTCCTCCGCTTCCGGGTGATCATTCACCGGTTCTTCCTGGGGTGGAGACTCACCCAAGAAGATGAAGGAAAAGGCTGCCTCGGGCTGGTTGGACTTCTGGTGGCCGAAAATCCAGGGGTAGAGTGTGGGCTGTATCCGATAGCCAAGAGAAACTTCCCGCTGGAACTGTTTCCCTTTGCGTGCTGCGCCGCTTTTGTAGTCGTAGATGTAAAAGTGTCCGTTTCGCTGGTCAATGCGATCGATTTGCCCTGAGATAAGCAGTTCCTCCAGTCCCGGAAAAGGCACTCTTCCCTTGAGTTCCAGCTCAATCGGAATCTCTCCTCCGCAGGTTTCCTTCACGACTTCTTGAAAGTAGTTCTTGACCATCTTCACCAGTTTTACCAGCTCCGCCTGGCGAAACACGGAAGGAAGCACCTCTAATTCTTTCGGAAGTGGTGAGAAGAATTCCCTGGCAGTGTGATGCAACTCCTTGGCCTCATTGTTCAGCATCGCTTGGGCGATTTGCCTCACGGGAATTTTTTGGTTGAGTGCGGGCTGGATCAGGTGCTCCAGGAGGCTGTGCACCAGACTTCCCCTGTCCAGAGCATTGAGTTGGTGGACAAATTCCAGTGGGATGAGTGGTTTCCATTCCTCTGAGCAGTTTGCATAGAAGCGGTAAGGACATCTCGCAAGGCTCTCCAGATCCGTTACCCGAACCCGCTCCCCTTGCTCTCCCGTGAGGGGCAGAGAGGCCGCCGGAATGTGTCCGTTCCAGGCGAGGTCCCGCTGCCTCGACTCCTGTGCGGCGAAAAGGTAGGTGTAAGGGATCTCACCCGAGAAGAGGCTTGTCGAATCGGGCTGAATCAAGAGCAGGAGAGCGGGAGGCACGAAGGCCCCTCTGTCTGGGTCCAGATTCAGTAGATTTTTTGCCTGCTGGGCGGGTCCACGGGGGATTCTGCTCCACAGTTTCTCGTTCTCCTGGTCCTGCGGCCAACGCTGGATATAGCGCTGCACCCAGGGGGTAGGAGCCACGCTTCGTCCCGTCTCATCACTCTCTGGAATGACCCAATGAACTCGTTGGGCTGAGGAGTTCAGCAAAAAGAAGAGCAGCGACATTTCCTCTGTGGCATGAGACTTGACCGGCAGCAGGTGTCCCACCTCCCGTGCTTTGGCAATCAGACGTCTCCGTGAGGCATCTGAAAGAAGGGGATCTTCCTCGATACGGGAAGGCCAGGTTCCCGAGGACAGCCCCAGAAGAACAATGGCTCTTGAGGTTAGACTGCGGGCTCGCATGGACGGAACGAAGAGCACTCCAACGCGATCCGCTGGGTCGGTCTGGACCTGATCGTCCACAGCCTGAAGGAGCATATCTCGAAGCATGGATTCCTTGATGACAAGGTCTGGTCGAAAGGGTTCCATGAATTGAAGTGCTTTCAACAAGGGGTCCAAGAGGGCCGGTTCTTGAAGCCACGCTTTGAGCCTGTGCAGGAAATGATCAGCCTGCTGGGGTGTAAAGGTACGCTCCCCGCCGCCTGAACTGCTTTCCCACAGCTCCAGAATCTTTCTCACCAGTGCTGCCTCCGGTCTGGTGAACTGGAGATGATTTCTCTCTTTGACCTCTGTGTCAGCCTCCAGTCGAAGGATAGAGTGCCAGCTTGTGCCTCCCCAGACACCCAGTTGGCGAACTTTCCATTCAAATGCATCCACGTTCACGTCTCGGGCTGCCGTCACCTCTGGGTAATCCCGCAAATAGGCCAGAATCCATTCTGCGGGAGCCCGGTCCTCCCAGATGCGGGCCAGCATTCGTAAAGGACGGTTTTCTGGAGTCAGTCCCACCGGGGTATCGACCATGCGGAGGGGGATGGCAAAGGCAGCGAAAACCTCTCGAATGACATCCAGATAGGGTGAGGTGTCGGGTGCCACGACCATGATCTCCTCTGGACGAATCGGCTTCTCACTGTCTTCCATCCACTGACGCACACGAAGGGCTGCAGAGAGAACTTCGGCCCGAATCCCAGCAGCGTACTGGAAGGTCAGGAAAGGAGGCTGAAGGCGAACTTCACCCTCCGGGAAGGTGGAGAGGAAAAAGTCGGTGGTCTGGTGTGGGCTGCGTTCCTCGGTGAGCGTGGACAGGGCTGTGCCAAAGCGAACTTTTAGATCCTCCAGAACAGCTTGACCGAAAGAGAAGGCGGGATGTGTTTCCTTCCCTTCTTCCTGGAAAGGATAAAACATTGTCAGGTCAGTCCGTCGTCCCAGGGCTGCAATGATCTGGGCGCTGACATCGGTAAAGCCATAGAAGCCGTACACGAACAACTGTGGAGTCTGTCCTTGCTCGCAGGCCAGAGCATCCAGGAGAGTCTTCTCATCGGATTCCATGATCCACTCGGGAATCCGCTGATGCCCAATCGGTTCCCAGCCCAGCTGGCGCTCATTCAAGAGACGGATCCAGCCTGCATAGAGCTGAATCGTCTCGCGTTCCACAGGAGCTAACTCGGGTTCATCTGCTAGCTCCTCCAGAATCTCCAACTGGTCGGGGCCAAAGCCGCCCTCTGCCAGATCCAGGAAAGTCGGACGGAGCAAACGGTAACCACTGGGCATGCGCTGCAGCTGTGCCAGAGGGGAGCTTGAAGGGAGCTGTTCCACTAGTTCGAAAAGAAGGAGGTCCAGAGCGGGTCCCCAGCGGTGGGCGGCGGTAGGCTCGCTCATCCCCTCGAGCCGGCGGATGAAAGTCAACAGTGGAATGACCCGCACGCCTGAGAAGACTGCCTCCTCTGCTCCCTGTCCCAGCTTTATGCGAAAGTGATTGGCCGCCGTGGGAGTGGGAAGCACGACCCACTTGGGTGCCAGCGGATCGCTCCGGCAACATTGGCGGAGTTGCTTCAGCAACCGATCTAAGAGGATGGGAAAGGATGGCCCCAGAACCAGGTTAGAAGACATCTGTTTGATTCGGATGTGAGAGAAATCTACCAGCCCACACTGACTAGCCCGCATTTCTCACACCAAGTCTACTGCATCGGCGCAATGATACGACCTGACTGTGTTGCGCTCGGTCGGCCGTCCTCAACGTACTCAAGAGTACGTTTGCGGGGGCCTCTGTCGCGCGCCTTGTCAGGCCGGTCCTTTCGCCGCTTCGCGACGACTCGGTGTGAGATATGCGGGCTCCCATAGCGCGCTCTCGTGCTCAGTCGGTGAGTCGATAGCCTTCCCGGGTTTCTTCCACTTGCCCCTCCTCGACCAGTTGTTTGAGGCTCGAGAGTAAGGAGCGCTCGGCATACCCCAAGAGTTTTTGATTGAGCTTCGAGTAAATTATTTTCAAGAGTTTCTGAAGCACTTGTGGGGTTGCGTCAAGCGTTTGAAGGATCTGCTGTCTTCGTTTTTGGCGATGACGCAAGGCTGTCTGGACAACTTTTCGTCCTTCCCTGGCAGGGGGGCCATGAGCTGGATAAAGGTGTCCATCCACCACCGATTCCAGAAACTGCAAAGACTTGATGTAGGTGCCCAGGTGACCATCTGTGGGGTCAATGAGAATGGAAGAGATTGTCGAGATGAGATCCCCAGCGATCAGGGCCTGGTAGCGAGTTTCTTGAAAAACGAGATGTCCCGGGGCGTGTCCGGGGAGATGGTAGATGTGGAGCTTCCAGTCAGGCCGACCGTCGGGTGAAAAACCCAACTCCAGCTCTTGACCGTGTTCCAGGTATCCTGAAAACTCAATATCGGGTAGATACCCGGCCGTCACTCTGTGGGCATATACAGGAAGTTGATAGCGCTGTTGACACTGATTCACTGCTCCCACATGGTCGGGATGATGGTGTGTCAAAAGGATGCCTTCTATGCCCTTTCCCTGTGCCAGGAGTTCATCCAGAAGTTGCCAGAGTTTCTCCTGTTCGGATGGGTCGGGAGTGGCTGGGTCAATCAGGTAGAGCTTCTTATCTCCCACCAGGTAGGCATTGGTGTGAGTGGAAGGTGGTTTGGTAGGAGTCCTGAGAGGTGCCACCAGAACCCCGCAGCTGAAGTAGATCTGTTGTAGTTTGCCGCGATTAAGCGACTCGCCCAGTTGGCGAGCAGAAGGGAGAAAGCTCTCGCTGTTGTGAGTGGCCAATTCCTGGAGGAGGAGCAGCACGACCGGAGCAATCAACACCGTTCCCTGCCGCCAGCGTTCCAGGATCTCTTCGGGACTGATGAAGTATCCCTCTTCTATCTCACCCGGCCAGATTTCCACCTCCTCTCCAGCCGGAATGTGACAGTGCAAAAACCAGGTATCGTAATACTTCAGAATGAACTGGGGCGTGGTGATGCGGAAAATCGGTGTCAGGTCTCGGCTGTGCAGCCTCTGATCTTCCCGTTTCAAAACCTCTGAGAAGCGAATCTGATGGCTGAGAATCTGGCGCCGGTAGTCACGGAGTTTCTTCCGCGAGAGAGGCGGTCCTTGTGCCAGCCAAATCCCGGTTTCTTCAAACAACTCACGGGCGGCGGCAGCCAGAAATTCGAGGTCATCCGCTGGCTCTGACTCTGGGGAGTGAGTGGAGCGAAAAAGCTGTGCGGTCTCACCGTCTTCATCCTCCAGACCGCCTGCCGGGAAGGCAATGTATCCCCCCAGAAAGGGTAGGCGGGAATCGCGTTTGACCAGCAGGACTTCTCTTGAATGGGGTCCCCGGGATACGATGATGCTGACTGCCTTGGTGCCTTCTTTCATCAGTCCGAGGATACTCGAATTGATGCAAGGAGGGAATTGGAAAGGAGGTAGGAGGTAGGAGGTAGGAGTCAGGAGGCAGGAGTCAGAACCTGAGATGAGTGACAGACAAGCAGTTCCTTAAAGGCCTGGTGTGTGTTTAGGGGGTGGGCCCGTGGGCTAAAGCCCACGGCTCTGACCGTCCCTCGTAAGATCCATCAGAGCCGCAGGCTTTAGCCTGCGGGCCAAGTCGCCCCTCGGACGAAATTCGCGAAATTTTTCACAGTCACTAATTTCCCCCTAGTCTCCTTCCTTTCTCTCTTTCTCTCTGCGCGCGAAGCGCGCTATTTTCCGACTCCCGACTCCTAACTCCTGTCTCCTGTCTCCTACCTCCTACCTCCTACCTCCTGACTCCTGTCTCCTATCTTCGTTCAGTTGACATGATGTTACCTGAGATCGTAAGCTCCAAAGGGCTCGAAGTTAACGATGGCATCCTCGAAGACAGAGATCACACTGGAGCTCACGCCGCACTCCCGCTTGGATGTCATCAACGTTACTGAGCGGATCAGTCAGCAGTTCGGCGACATCCTTTCCCAGTTCCCAAAGGCCTTTTACCACTCCTACCACACGACGGCCGGCTACTTCGAGCAAAGATTCTGCGCGCGGCTGAACCATAGCCGAGATTCCCTCTAGGCTTTTGTCCAGTCGTTCCAGAAGCTATTCCCCCCCAATGCCAACTACCATCACGATAAGCTCCATCTGAGGAAGGAGCTGAGTGAGGAGCAGCGGCGCGAGGAACCCCTCAATGCTGACTCACATCTGACCTTCATCGGCTCCGGCCTGAGAAGTTGTGTTACCTATCGCAACTGCCCGAAAACGCCGGTTTACTTTATCGACCTGGACGGCGTCTGCGGTGGGACCAGGCGCCGACGCCAGACGACGGTGATCGGCTTCAGCCAGGAAAAGCTGGTGGACAAGACTGTGGTGGCTATCCCACTTTCCAGGCATCCCGTGGACTCGGTGAACCTGAAAGATACTCGTCTGGGCTTGTTTGATCAGCTGCAGGAGCTCCTGGATCGCTATGAGATCGTCAACGGCCGCATTGACATTAGCCTGGCACCCAACGAATTCCATGCCGGTCTTACCGTCAATGAATACGAAACACTGCTGATGAAACACGATCTGGCCGAGGTGATGCGCAACCCGGTTCGATTTATGGCCGAGAAGGGCAGGCATATGCTCCGTGACCCAAAGGCCATCCCCAGAAAGGCTAAAGATTACGCAAAATACGATCTGGTACAGGTGGTCAACGAGGTCCTGGATGCCTTGGGACTGAGTGAGTCGCTCCTGGAACGCATAATCAACAAGTTCCAGGCCGTACCCGCCGCCCGCTTTCTAGGAGTCAAGCGATCGCTGAGCCTCATGGTTTCCCAGCAGGATGGAGAGGAGAGAGGCTCCATCGTCCAGGGAAACCACCAGAGCCCTATTCTCGTCCAGTGGAAGAAGGCAGAAGCTCAAACCCGCCAGCTCAAAGTTGCCTTTGTCCGCTTTCAATAAATCCCTCATCTCACTCGCAGGGAGCGCATCCTGTTGATGGCAAAGGCAATCTCGAAAATCCTGGGCCGAGCAAGGTTTCCGGTCTTGAAAGGTGTGAGCATATCAAGACCGTTTTCTTCCAGTTGATCCATTAGCTGCTGGAGACCCTCCTTCAGAGACAGGTCTTTGGAGGCGTAGTGCTCTGCATAGTAAAAGATAGCCTCTCCGATGGCGCGTGTCTGGGAAACATCCACCAACTGTTCAAGCGCTGAAAGATCGACCTCGGTGGTCCCAAAGAGGATCTTCTTGACACCCTTGGCGTCGATTTTGACATCGCGCTTTCCGCGGCTGGGGTCAAAACTCTTGGCTAGGGGGTGCCGATTGATCAACTCTCCAAACTTTTCTCCTCCCTCCGTTCTTCGCCTGGTGGGAAAAACTTCAACGATCTTTCTGGCCTCTTCCGTGACGACACTGGGTCGGTATTGGTCCAACAGAATGATTCGGTCGGCTCTCTCAAAGTAGTCGCCTGAGCCCCCCATCACCAGAATGGTCGAGGTTCCGTAGTCTTCAAAGAGCTGCCCTACCTTATCGACAAAGGGAGTAATGGGCTCCCTTTTTTTCTCGACCAGGGCCTGCATACGAGCATCGCGGATGACGAAGTTTGTGGCCGATGTATCTTCGTCAATGAGGAGAAGCTTTGCTCCCACTTCCAGAGCTTCAATGATATTGGCAGCCTGGGATGTGGAGCCTGAAGCGTTTGCTGTGGAAAAGGGGGCGGTGTTCCTGCCGTGCGGAAGGTTGTTAATAAAAGGAGAAATATCGACTTTTTCAACGGAACGTCCGTCCTCAGCTCGAATCTTGACGGCTGAGTGAATCGTCACCGCCAGCTCACGACCGTCCCCGCCGACATGGTTGTAAACACCCCGCTCGAGAGCCCGCAGGAGCGTGGACTTGCCGTGGAAGCCTCCTCCCACGATCAGGGTGACTCCCCTGGGAATTCCCATGCCCCGAACAGGACCCTGATTGGGTTGGCTCAGTTCCACCTCCAACTGGGGAGGCGATTGAAAGGGAACCACGATCTCTCCAGCGTCTTCTCTCAGCGGACGGTCATCAACGCCGCTCCTTCTGGGAAGCGTCGAGCCATTTGCGATGAAGGCCACCAGACCCTGTCCTGCTAGCTGCTCGCGCAGAGCTTCCTGATCCTCCACCACTTGAACATGTTGTTGTAACTGTTCGGTGGGAAGGTTTTTGTAGAAGAGGGACTGATCCACGATTACGGGAAGCTCGTGAAAGAGCATCTGTTCGGCCTCCAGCCCCAGGATTCTTCGCCCTGAAGCAGGGAGCCCTACGCCAAACCGGGCCTCCACAAAATCCTCACTGATGAGAAGACTGTTTCTCTCCAGAACCTCCTGCTGCCCACAGTCGATGGTAAAAAGGCCGCTGTTTCCGCTTCCTCGTTTTCCTTTGGCTGTGCTCTGAATTGCTTTCTGGAATGCCCGGCTCAGGAAATCGCCCAGAGCGACCTTCCGGATCTTGTTGGCGTACAGCTCAGATGGAAAACCCGCTTGGGAAGAAGGAATCTGAATGCTGAGGCGGGAAGGAGTCGCAAAAGGATCACCTTGGACATAATCAATGGAGAGCGAGAACTCGGCAAAATCGTAGACCCCTTTTGTCTCTTTGTAGGCCTTGTAACCTTTGCCATTGATCCCGTGAAGAGTCTGGAGAAGGCGATCACTCGGGTGCATGCTGATCAGGTTACTGGGCGGTTGAATTTGATCAGTTGAAGAAAACTTTCAGCATGTCCAGGGTCGTTATGATCCCAACCGGTTCGGTGCCGCGAGTCACAAAAAGCCTGTGGATCCGCCCAGCCACCATGGTCTTGGCGATCTCGGAAATTTGCGTGTCCTCTGGAACGGTGTAGATGGTTGGTGTCATGATCTCACTGACCGGAAGAGACTCATTCTCAATGTGCAGCCCCTCGATCTCATCCAGATTGATCTTGTCCTCCCAACCGTGTTCATAGAATCCAGGGGTGGCTCGATCCAGGACGATGCTGGCCTTTTCAGTCGTACTTTGGACGATATCGGTACAGGAAACAACTCCCACTATTTCCCCCTCAGCATCTACAACCGGTGCACCTAAAATCTCCCTTTCGGTCAGGAAAGCTGATAACTCCTGGACTGTCATGTTATCTCTGACTGACATCACATCAGTGTTCATAATATCCTTGGCCCTCAGATCCTTCATAAGCTCCTCCTCTGGGTCAGCTACTATTACCGCTGGTGACGCTCCTGAACATCAACAAACATTATCCTCTTTTTTGACTAACGAAAGAGATCCTTTTCCGAAGAGCGAAGAATCTGCCTGCCGTGTCCTTCCCCTTCCGGGTAGGTCATGCCCCGAATCAGGGCCACCGGCACACCCTTTGTCTTTCCCATCACCAGCTCTGCGGTTGAGGCCAGTTCGTCGGCCACGGCTATTCGGGTGACTTGCAACTGCCGTCCGAAACAATCCATCTGTCCTCGATAGTCTGCCAAGGGCTGCATGCCGGCAACTCCCAACGCCACGTTCACCAGGCCTTCCCGCCAGGGGCGTCCAAAGGTGTCGGAAACGATGACTGCAAGCTGGACTCCGAATTCGCTCTCCATCTCCTGCCGAATTTGTGCGGCGGAAGAATCGGGATCTTTGGGCAACAGCGTGACTGTTCCCCTCGGGGTGTTGGAAGTATCGACCCCGGCATTGGCACAGACGAAGCCATGCCATGTTTCGACAATCAGTAACCCACGCTCCATCCGCAGCAGGCGCCGCGACTCTCTCAAAACGATCTCAACCAGCCTGGCGTCCTTGCCATGGGTCGTGGCCCAGCGATGGGCTAGAGGCGAGGGTTCAACCTCTGCCAGTTCCAGCACTTGCCCTTCGGCCTTGGAGACGATCTTCT
Source organism: Acidobacteriota bacterium (assembly GCA_963663035.1). Classification (GTDB taxonomy): domain Bacteria; phylum Acidobacteriota; class UBA6911; order RPQK01; family JADFOI01; genus JADFOI01. The sequence goes on along the minus strand of OY760074.1, from coordinate 2,530,484 downwards.
GGGCTACCACAAGGATGTCCCTGTCTTTCACCTTCAGGCCGGCTTCTCCAATGGACTGAGCAATGAGTTTTCCCAGATTGACTCCTGGAGCCACTTCCGGGATTCCGGGAACTCCAATGACCTGTAGCTCACTCATGGGTGTCCAGCATGTTTCTTTAGCGACTCGAACTGTTTCAAAATCTGGCCGGTGTTGGTATCACTTTCCAGTTGGCTGAAGCAGAGAAGATCAGAGAGTTCGTCCAGGTCAAACGCGATTCGAGGGTTTTCCAGGATCTTTAGCTCGACCTGGTGATGCCGCGCTTCCTGTTGATGAAGGACGACGCTGTTTTCGCCAAAACGAGAAGGGAAGGCGCTAGGAGGTGTCCTTAAGAGTGCATTGGTCCCCGTCCCGTCTCGTGATGGCACGATAAGAGCCGATGGAGGCTGCAGCTCCAGGTCGAGGAGAGAGTCGATATCTTCAGGTTGAAGCAATGGAATGTCCGTGGGAAGCCGTAGAACGACCGAAGCTCCCCGCTCCTGCAGGATTTTGCAGGAGCGATCCACCGAATGACTTTCTGAGATCTGGTGATTCTCCTCAATCACTTGCCAGCTGTTTTTCTGGGCGTGGCGCATGCCAGGCTGGCAACTGGTGACGACCACGACCTGCTCTGGAGTGGTGGCTGCCCCCACAGCGGCGGTGACATCCTCAAGCATGGCCCAGGCGAGCGCCTGGCGTTCTTGAGGAGACAGGTGTCCTGCCAGTCGTTGCTTGGCCTGGGCTGGATCTTTCAGAGGTAGCAAAACCACCTTCATAGCATCTCCAGAAGTTCTCGAGCCAGGTTGATCTTGTCTTCCATGCTTGTCATCACCGTGTTGCTGGTCAGAACCCTGACCTGGAGTGCTTCGATCTCTTCTCGCAATTCCCGGTCCCTTTCGTCCAGAACAAAGACATCCACAAAATCTTTATAGAGCTCCGCGATGGAGGTGGGCGAAACCGCGTAGGCAAGTTCCTTCAACATTTTGGCCGTTGGTCCTTTGAGGGCGCGCTGGTTCACGATTGGGGTTACCGCAAGGACTTGAGCCTCCGTTTGAACCAGCAGCTCCTTGAGGCCTGGAACTGCCAGGATGGGGCCAATGCTGATGAATGGATTACTGGGGCACAGCAACACAACCTCAGCCTTCAGAATTGCCTCAGCCACACCGGGGGCAGGTTGAGCCTGCTCAATGTTCGAGTATCTCAGCTCCCTGAGAATGGGACGGCACTGTTCTCGAACCAAATACTCCTGGAGATGGAGTTTTCCCTGGTCGGTCACGAGATAGGTGGGGACATAGGAGTCAGTCATAGGGAGTAGCGGGGAATGCACCCCGAGAGCTTGGCAAATGCTGTGGGTGACCTGGGTCAGTGAGTGACCCTGCTTCAGCAGTGAAGTACGCCAGAGATGAGTGGCCAGATCACGATCTCCCAATTGAAACCAACTTGGCCCTCCGAATCTTTTCAGTGCCTTCAGACAATCGAAAGAGTCCTCCCGAATGCCCCAGCCTGTTGCCGGGTTCACCTTTCCAGACAGGGTGTAGATGATGGTGTCCAGATCCGGGCAAATGCGTAGTCCGAATAACTCGATGTCATCGCCAGTATTTCCAATAATGGTCAGTTGCTCGGGCTCTAGCAGTTTGGAGAATCCCAGGATGAGTTTTGAGGCGCCCACCCCTCCCGCCAGCATCACAATCATGCTTGGGGCCCTATAAACCCACCACTTGCATACGGGCCTCCTTGACCTTGTAACGCCGGTTCAAAGCAATTTCCAACAGGGTGATGGCTTCCAATGAACGGCTATAGCGCAGCCCACCGGCGTCAATCCATCGTAAGGAGGCGATTTGGCTCACGACCTCCAGGACACGTGTCTTTGCTGAGGAGTGATCCGAGCAGATGAACTCGTCGCAAGCTAGAGGTGACTCGATCTCGACCAGCAAGTGAGCAGGTAAAGTCTTGAAGGCTGCCACCAGCGGAAGACCCGAAGGCAAGAGACTTTGTAAATGCTCAGCTCCTGAACCGCTCTTCATGTCAAGCAGCCGAGGCCCTTTGTCAAAGACAACTGGAACTGTGACGTCCACCAGGATCTGGCTCTCGGAAAAGTCCTGGCGATATTCATTGATCACCTGCTCGGCATGGGCGAATGGGACTGTCAAAAAGAGGATCTCGCAGCTGGCCACCAACTCATGATTGTCCATACCGCGGACTCTCTCTTCTCCGATCTTCTGATTGATTTGACGGGCTGTCTGACCAGCCCGCTCGGCTGAGCGGGATCCCAGCGACAGAGTATTGCCAGCTGCCGCTAGACGCACTGCGATGCCGTGACCTTGGTCTCCGGTCCCACTGATGAGTCCAATCGTGGATGACTTGTGCACGACCGTGCAATTATAGAGATTGCTGAGGTTCGGCACTAGTAGTTAGGAACTATATTAACCCGCATTATGCATAAATTTCCTGCTACAGTGTCGCAATCATCCACGCTGACGGCGTTGTGCTTCCTTGCGCTCCTCGGCGTACTGCACGAGTACACCTGCGGGGCGCGACCCGCAAGCGGGTACCCCTCGCACGCCTTGTCGTCGCGGCGCTTGCGCCACTTCGCTACGAAAACCTATGCATAATGCGGGTTATAGGGAAATAAATTTGTCTCAGCGGGTGGAAACGGGTTAACATGAGCCAGCCTGGCTCTCCTGCCCTGGAGGGGATGACTTCCCTCAAAGGCAGACACTCTGGGAGCTGTAGAAAAGCAGGATCGACTCGATTCGAGTTCTACTGAGAAGGGGGAGAACGTTATGCCTAGATACTTTCTCTTGAAATTACTGATCTTTTGTGGGTTGTGGCCTTCGCTGACCCTGTTGGGCGCTCCCCAGCCCCCGGCAGCACAAAACAACCTTCAGCCCGCGGTGCAGATTCGTGCCATCGTCCATTTCTTCCAGGGAGCGAACTTTCAGCAAGAGGGAGAGTTGAACCAGGCGCTGGATGAATATCGGGAGGCCGTTCGCCTGGATAACCAGTTTGCCGAGGCCTACAATAATCTGGGGGCGGTCTACTTTGAGAAAGCAGACTACGGCAGGGCCACAGAAGCCTATGAGGCTGCTCTGGATCTGCAAGCGGATTTTGCCGCGGCCCATTCCAACCTGGGTATCTTGTACTCCGTCCAGGCCCACCGGATGAATGTCGCTCAATTCTACAGGAGAGCTATCTCCCATCTGGAGAGGGCCATTGAACTGGATCCCAATCTCGCTGAGGCCTACAACTCGCTGGGAATTGTCTACAACAGACAGGGGGAATACCATCGATCCTCTGAGTTTTTCATGAAGGCGAAACAGGTGCGGCCCAGTTACGTCGATGCCTATAATAACTTGGGGTTTACATTGAGCCGTCTTGGTCAGTTTGGTCGGGCCATAAGTGAATTACAGGAGGCTCTTCGAGTTGACAGTGATTTTGCGCCGGCCCAGCACAACTTGGGGATGGCCAATCTTCTCCAGGGGAATAGTCTGTCAGCGCAGAGCGAGTTGAAAAAGACAATCGCTAATAACCCCAACTTCATTCCTTCTTATGTGGAGTTGGCCGCTTTGTATTTGCGGGACGGCAGCACCGGGGAGGCCTTGAACATCGCCCAGCAAGCGGTCCAGATCGATCCTGGCTCGGCACGGGCCCAAAACATTCTTGGCCTGTGTCACCTCGAGTTGGGAGACCAAGCCAGTGCTCTTGCGGCGCTGGAAGAGGCGGTCAGGCTGGACGACAATTTTCCTGAATGCCACAGCAACCTGGGCGCGCTGCTGGCAAGGCAGGGAGACTCTGGTCGTGCCCTCAGAGAGTTCGATCGAGCCACCGAGTTGAACGCGCAGTTGTCCGACCCCTACAAGTTTCGGGGGGATATCTTCTTTCGCCTGGCAGACCACACACGAGCCGTTGAAAACTACACTCGCTACCTTGAAGTGCTGCCAGATGCCCCTGACGCGGCCCGGATTCGTTCCCTCATTGAGCTGCTTCGTTCGCTGGAAGAGCCGTCAGAGCCGTCAGAAAACTGAGCCCGCACTTCTCACACCAGGTCTACTGCATCGTAGAAATGACACGACCTGACTGCGTTGCGCGACCCGCAAGCGGGTACCCCTCGCGCGCCAGTCGGAGCCGCAGGCTTTAGCCTGCGGGCCCGTGGGCTAAAGCCCACGGCTCTGTTTTCCGGTCCTTTCTACGCTTCGCGACGACCTGGTGTGAGAAATGCGGGCTAGAACCGGTATTCGGCGGGAGGACTCGTGTCCAGGTAAAGTTGCACGAGTTCCTCATTGGCTTCCTCTGAAGACTTGCTGAGCAAGGCAAGCCAGGCCTCTCTGCCAAAGCGCTCCTCAATTTGCTGGATCATCCGACACCCCACATAGTAGCCCCACTTATTCTGGCCATAGAGATCATCCAACCGGGCCGGAGCATCGTCCGCTGCTTCGTCCAGGGCTCGTTGGATCCGGTGGAAGGCTGCCTGTAGTTGTTGAGGTTCTTGCAGAATCTGATCCAGTTCCGGAAACAAACCGGATGCATAGGAGAGCCAGGTGGCAACGCCTTCGGTCAGGAGTCCCGCTAAGATGCTGGCTCGGGCCGAGGGGTGGGCTTTCAAAAACCCAGTCCGCATCAGGGCTAGATGATGAATCTCATGAGCGAGTACAAAGGGCAATCGTTCCCAGTTTTTAGAGTTCAGCACGTCAGCTGAGAGAATCAGCTGAGGACTCAAGGTCTTGGCCGCATAGGGAATGTCCTGAAAGATCCACAGCTTGAAATCGCCCTCGAGATCTTGGGGAAGGTAACCGTTCACAATGTGGATGGCCTGCTCGAGTGAGAGCTTCATCCTCTCTGCCAGAGCCGACTCTGAATCGCTGGAGGAAGGCATCGAGTCAGGGCTTCCGCTCCTTTCACCGTGAGGCACCCAGGAGGGAAGGACCGGCGCCGTTTCAGGGGGCAGTTTGACTAGTACCAGTTCCGCTCCTATCAACACCTTCCAGCCGATCTGGGCCTGAGGTGTTTCCAGTTCCTGGGCCCAGCAGATGGTCCAGGAATTGAGCAGCAAAAGAGTCAAGCTACCAACTGAGGCTATTCGAAATAAGGGTTTCACTGGGCACCAATATATCACTCTTTAGGGAGTGTTGGGAGTGGGTGGCAGGAGCCTCAGGCCGCGTCGATGTCTCTTGACCAAATAACACCCTTCCTGTACCATGCCGCCCAAAAGGAACGCAGTAACAGTAGAACCAGAACACAAAAAGGTAAGAACAGAAAAGGTCATCTCGTAGAACTGAATAAGGTCACAGGAAAGATGAGAGTTATTATGAGAAAAATCATTTTTTTGAGTCTAGTGCTCCTCTTGCCGCTGCCTTTCATGTGGGCACAGTCCCCCGCTGCTCAAGTTTCGGGCCAGGTCCGCGATGCTTCGGGAGGCGTCATCCCAGGTGTCCTGCTGCAGGCGCATGATCAAGAGAATGGACGCATCCACTCCGTCTCCACGGACGAAGAGGGACAGTACGAATTCTTGAGGCTGCCCCCGGGGAACTATGAGATTTCCGCCTCTTATAGAGGGTTTCAGTCAGTTGAGCAAAAGAACCTCTCCTTGAGCGCCGGACAGGCCATTTCGCTGGATCTGACACTGGAGGTTCAGGATGCAGAGCAGTCCATTACGGTGGTGGGCGAGGTCGCGCCATTGGATCTGTCCAGCCCTCACCTGAGCTCCCTCATCAACGAGGTTTCTCTCTCATCTCTGCCCATCAATGGCCGCAGCCTGGACAGTCTGGCTCTCCTGGCCCCCGGAATGATCCCGGTGCGTGCCAAGGACACCCGTGCCCTGAATGGGACGACTGCAGAGATCAGTGGCAATGGGGCAAGAGGCACGGAGTATTTGCTGGATGGGATGGATATTCAACACCCCATTCTCAAGTCCACACCCGGAGGAGTTTCGGGAGTGCTGCTGGGAATGGACTCGGTCCAGGAATTTGAGGTTCTCAATGACGCCTATCCCGCCTACCTGGGGGGAAGTGGAGGTGCCACGGTCAGCATCATCACGCGCCGGGGAACCCGCGACTTTCACGGATCAGTTTTTGAGTACTTTCGAGACAGTGCTCTGGATGCCCGCAACTTTTTCGACAGAGATCCCTCCAATCCCACCCAGCGCAGCGATCCTCCGCCCCTGAGCCGCGACCAGTATGGGGGTTCAATCGGAGGGCCACTGCCCGGGCAGGAAAACACCTTCTTCTTCAGCTATGAGGGTTTGCGAGAACGCATGGGGCTCACTCTTTTCAACACGGTGCCTACCGATGCCGCTCGGCTGGGGGATTTGCCCAGTGGTTCTGTCACTGTCTCAGACGATATCAAACCCCTTTTGAATCTCTATCCCCGGGCTGTGGGGAGGGACTTCGGAGATGGCAGTGCCGAGTATGTCTTTCAGCAGCAAGTGCCCACCGACGACCAGCACTTCAATGCTCGTACCGATTTTCGACTGGGATCGAACGATTCGCTTTTCGTTCGTTATACCCTCCAGGACAGCGAGAAGCTGGCTCCCTTTGAGGTGAGTATTGAGGGGTTTGACAGTGACCTCAATTCCCGTAGTCAGTATCTCGCCGTGGAGGAGACTCATCTGTTTTCCTCACGGCTCCTGCACACCGCTCAGTTCGCTTACAATCGAGGTGCCTACACCAGTGAAAGCGTGGCCAGCACTCCGGAGCTGGCGGCTACGCCGCCCTTAATTCCCAGCCGTCCCAACATGGGACGGATCAACATTCGCGGGCTCACCAGCTTCGGGACCGACACCGCTGACGTGAATTTCCCCTTTCAGCAGTATCAGGTGAGTAATGGTTTTCAGTTTACTTCTGGCGATCACGATCTTCGCTGGGGGTTTGACTGGAAGCACCAGACCAGTGCCGGTGACTACAAGTTTTTCTTTGACGGGCTGCTGGTCTATGAAAACCTGGAAGATTTCCTGACCAACGTTCCCCAGCGTTTTATCGGTGCCCAGGCGGATGCCGATTCACACAGAGAGTATCGGCAGGACCTGTTTGCGCTTTATGTCCACGATCAATACCGCTGGACCCCAGCCCTGTCCCTCAGTTACGGTCTGCGCTACGAGTGGTTTACGGTGCCCACCGAAAAGAATGACCGGATCTCTAACCTCCGGAATATCAATGATCCCGCTCCCACCGAAGGGAATCCTCTTTTTGAAAATCCCTCCCTTTTGAACTTTGCTCCCCGGCTGGGACTGGCCTGGAACGTGGGTGGAAACGATCGGACGGTCCTGCGGAGTGGCTTTGGCGTTTTTTATGAGCCCATCCGGGAAAACATTTTTGGCTACCGGGTGCGGATCCAGAGTCCCTTTACGACCGTGCGCACCACTTTTCGGCCTCCTCCTCAGTATCCTGATCCGCTGGGTGCCGGTGACGGTGGAAACCCGCGCCAGGATGCACTGGAATTTAATCTGTCGACCCCCTACGTAATGCGATACCACCTCTTGCTGCAGCAATCGCTGGGCCACCAGCTGGTGCTGCGAGTGGGGTATTTCGGTTCTCGCGGGGTACACCTTCCCCGGGTGGGCGACATCAATATCCCGGCGCCGCAATCCGTTGACCCTGATGGGAGACTGTACTTCGGAACCAGGCCGGCTGCCCGGCCGAATGCGAATCTGGATGCGGTTCGCCTGACCTCCACCGATGCGAACTCCATCTACAACTCCCTGCAGGTTGGCCTCACACGGCGCTGGGAATCGGGTTTTCAGTTTCTGTTCAATTACACCTACGGTCGTTCCATAGATGACGCTTCGGCATATCGGCGAGAGTTCACCAACAGCCTTCCTGAGGCAACCTATTACTTTGACAGAAGCATCGATCGGGGTCTTTCCAACTTCCACATCGCTCACAACGCCGTGCTCCAGTACACCTGGGACCTGCCCGGTCAATTCCCGCAAAGCAGTATAAGTGGGATCTTGCTCAACGACTGGCAGACGGCTGGAATTGTGACTATTTCAAGCGGCTACCCTTTCAGCGCCAACGTGTCCTTTGACATTGTGAACAACCGCGTGCGCGAAGGCCACCGGCCTGACCTGGTACCGGGTTCCGATAACAATCCTGTGCTGTGGGGCCCTGACAACTATTTTGATGTCTCTTCCTTTACATTGCAGGACGAAGGACATCTGGGTACGCTGGGCCGCAATTCTCTCATCGGCCCCGGCTTTGCCACACTGGATGTCAGTGCGACACGGAGTGTCCAGTTGAGTGAGCAGCACGGTTTGCAATTCCGGCTGGAGGTTTTCAATCTGCTCAATCGAGCCAACTTCTCCCACCCTCAAAACCGGGGAGCTGGTGGTGGAGTGATTATATTCAATGACCTGGATGACGAGTGCTCGGTGGCTCCGCCTGATCCCGCCTGCCTTGGCAATGGAATCCCGGTGGGGAATGCGGCCACCATCTTTTCGACCACAAGTTCTTCCCGTCAGCTGCAGCTGGGATTGAGATATACCTTCTAGCCCGCACTTCTCACACCCGCTCTACTGCATCGGCGCAATGATCCGACCTGACGGCGTTTCGCGACCCGCAAGCGGGTACCCCTCGCGCGCCTTGTCAGGCCGGCCCTTCCGCCGCTTCGCGACGACCTGGTGTGAGAAATGCGGGCTAGGAGAAATCCCAAAGCCTAGATAGGATTCACTGAACCGAAGACACCATGCCGCTCCAGCGGTTCACCACGTCCAGGTGAATCTCGAACTGATCCAGAACCCGACCGGCAATATGATTGACGATGTCATCGATTTTTTTTGGGTGGTTATAAAAGGCAGGCACGGGCGGCAGAATGACAGTCCCCATCTGCGCCAGTTTCAACATGTTCCCCAGATGAATCTGATTCAAAGGGGACTCACGCGCCACCAGCACCAGTTTGCGACGTTCCTTCAAGACGACATCAGCAGCCCGATGAATGAGATTGTCGCCGGCGCCCTGAGCAATGGCGGAAAGCGTTCTCATGCTGCAGGGAATGACAACCATTCCGCTTGTCACGAAAGATCCGCTGGAAATGGCGGCTCCCTGATCGTGCAGTGGATAGACCTCCGTCGCCATCTCCTGGACCTGCTCCATGGTGTACTGGGTTTCGTAAGTGAGAGTGCGTTTGGCCCACTTGCTCAGCACCAAATGGGTCTCGACCTCCGAACCCTGTAACAGCTCCAGAAGACGAACCCCAAAGATGGCCCCGGTTGCTCCAGTGACGGCCACAATCAGCTTTTGATGGCTCATTTCGGCCCTCATTTATATCACCTGATTGGTTTGAATGCCACTCCTGACAGCTGACAACTGACAGCTGTCAAGAGACCACAGACAGGAAGAAGGAGTGCAGCAGGCAGGAGAGAGAATCCAGAATCCAGAAGCCAGAAGGAGAAACTTGAGTACAGCCCGCAGGCTAAAGCCTGCGGCTCTGACGGAGCTGACGAGGCTCAAACAGAGCCGTGGGCTTTAGCCCACGGGCCTGTTTGGAAGGGAAAGAGGGGACAGCTGGTCAGGAGTCAGGAAATTTTTTAAACCTGGAACTTGGAACCCGGAAGCTTCATGCCCTGCTAAATCTCAGTGGCCTGGTCTTCTTTACACTGTCCGATGCAGTTGCAGCAGGCCCGGGGTGCTATTCGTCGTCGTCATCATCATCATCGTCGCCGTGGTCACCATCGTCGTCGTCGTCATCATCGTCATCGTCGTCATCATCATCATCGTCATCGTTGTCACGGTCGCGCTGCCGGTCGTCCCTGTGATCATCCTGGTCAACCTCAGGAACAACTATGGTTGATGGTACGCACAACTCCTTTTCCGTTCGCGTGTCCACTTGCATGGAACCAAACTGGTCACTCACCCAGAGGCCTTCTATTCTTTCGTGCCTGGGTTGGCGCCTGGCCGGTCTGATGCTGTAGCACATGAGGTTGTTCTCTGCGTTTTTTCTCAGTTCATCGTTTTTGTCAACTGGAGTGCAGAGCTGGGTCGGTTTAGTCACGACGTACAACTTCGCTGAATCGTTCAGCTGGTCGTCTACAGAGACTTTGATGTTCCTTGGGAACCTGGGAGTGTTCCGGCTCTGTCTGACTGTGTAACACAAAAAGTGGTCAACGTTGATGTCAGCGATGACGGGGGCAGCTGGTTCCTGGTCCAAGCTCTGCGAGGCTGGTACCAGGAGACGGTCAGCTATGAACAGGTCCACGGAAAGCTCACCGAACTTCTCCGTGAACTGGTTCGTCACCTCGATATTTTTAACCCGGGGGCGATGGCGCCAGGGGCCTAAAACTTTGTATCCAATGAGGCTAGTTTCCGAATCGAAGGGCTCTCCAATCGCTCCGTCTTCCTGCTGAGCGACAGCGGGACGCAGCAGAGCCACGGGGTTCACCACTCGAAAGGTCCTCTCGGCAAACTGATCCTTCAGAGAGACTTTCCCAGTCTTATGACGAAAACCATCATCGTCATCGTCGTCATCATCATCACCATCATGACCACGATTTCTGGCGCGCTTTGATGGTCTGATCTGATAGGAGAGGAAGTCGTCAAACGGCAATGCTGCAGCCTGGACTTCAAAGGCCCCAATATCACATAGGCCAGTGTCCGTGTCCGGCCGCGGTTTGCCCCGCTGGTCGGTTGTCAGGAGGACGCCGGCGGCGTCCGTGCAGCCATCCACGTCGTTGCCCATGTCGATGGCCGGACTGCCTGAAAGCAGCGCGTGGGTGAAGGTGGTGCCATCGTTCTCAGCCAGTGGGCCCAGCTTGGGCTCTGCGTCGAATAGGTCCATTGGTCCCATGAGCACGCATGTGCTATCGCTGTCCAGGTTGAACCCGATGGAGTCGATGGGAGAGAACGGATAACAGTTACTGGGGTTACCGAGGTCGTCGGGGTTTGCCACCCCGTCGAGATTGTCGGCGATGATGGTGTTTCCAAAGTCCGCCAGGGCAAGGTTGAAGATGCCCCCGCCGAATCCCACCTCTGCCACCGTGTTGTTGCTGACGGTGGTATTCCTGAACGTGAGTACACTCAAGCCTAAGTTTATGATGCCGCCACCACCCACGGTTGCCGTATTACCGCTGACGGTGCTGTTGATTAGTTCGGCCATGCCGTCAACGTTCTCGATGCCCCCTCCGAAGGTAGCAGCCATGTTGTCGCTGACGGTACTGTTGATCATAGTGAGTATCCATTGGTTTTCGATACCCCCTCCGCGGCTAGCCGTGTTGCCGCTGACGGTGCTGTTTTCAAGAGTGAGCGTCCCGAAGTTCGAGATGCCGCCTCCGCAGTCAGCCGTGTTGCCGCTGACGGCGCTCTTTCCCAGGGTGAGCGTCCCGAAGTTCGAGATGCCGCCTCCAAGGAAGGCGCTACCGTTCACTATGCTCATGTCAGAGATGGTCACGGTCACGCCAGGGTCTATAGTGATAACGGTTCCCGCCCCACCACCATCAACGAAAGTGCCATCGACGCCTGAGCCGGCTCCTAGAAGTATCACGTTCTTGTTGATGATGACGTTCTCGGTGTAAGTCCCTGCAGCGATTTCAATGGGAATTATATACGATAGTACCCAAGAGATCCCACCTTTCAGGTGAATATACCCTTGTCGTGTCAGACAGCAGGGAATAGACTGTGCGAGTGGAGGCGGAGGGATTCGAACCCTCGGCTGGCAGATTTGGAGTCCAAAGCCGCGCCAAGCCGACCCCATAGGGCGGCCCCCGGAAAGGCTTCTACAGGCAAGCCAATCTTGGGGCCGCTTCTTTGTCAGACGAAATAGGTAGAGTGGGTTTGTCAGTTTCCACTCAGCCTTTTTCTGGCAGGAGCCGAGCCTTAAAACGGCTCCTGCCACACGGCACGCTCCCATCTTATTGACCTGGACTGACGTTCCTACAAAGAACAGCAGAACCCCCCAAAAATGTCACCCTTGAATACTATAATAGTACCCATGGATAAGCACAAAGAACCTGGAAAGAGCCACCGCAAAGGGCTTTCAGTAAAAGCATTCTTCAAGATGTTCCCCGATGATTCTACGGCTGAGAAGTGGTTTGTCGGGCAACGGTGGCCGAATGGGATTGCCTGCCCTCATTGCGGATCGGTGAATGTCCAGACCGGAGCCAAGCATCCCACCATGCCCTACCGATGCCGAGACTGCCGCAAGCGTTTCAGTGCCAAGACAGGAACCGCTATGGAGGGGTCTAACCTTGGATTCCAGACCTGGGTCATCGCCATGTACCTACTCAGCACTGGAATCAAAGGCGTATCCAGCATGAAGCTGCACCGAGACCTGGGGATCACTCAGAAAACAGCCTGGTTTATCGGCCATAGGCTCAGAGAATCCTGGACAAAGGATAAGGGACTTTTCTCGGGTCCGGTTGAAGTGGACGAAACCTACATCGGTGGCAAGGAGAAGAACAAGCGAAACTCCAAAAAGCTCAATGCCGGACGTGGGGCCGTGGGTAAAACTCCTGTCGCTGGTGCCAAGGATCGGGAAACCAACCGTGTCAGTGCCACCGTCATCCAGGGAACCACCCAGGAAAATCTCGAAGGGTTTATCCAGGATCGTGTCAAGCCAGGATCAACCGTCTACACGGACGACCACGGCGGTTACAATCGGCTATGGCTGGATTTTGAGCATAGTTCCGTCCGTCACAGTGTCAGGGAGTACGTCAAAGGCCAGGCCCACACGAATGGCATCGAATCCTTCTGGGCCATGCTGAAGCGGGGCTACTACGGAACCTACCATCGCATGAGCGAGAAGCACCTGCAACGGTATGTCGATGAGTTCTCAGGGCGTCACAACATGCGCCAGCTTGATACCATCGACCAGATGAAGGTCATGGTCAAGGGTATGGACGGGAAGCGGTTGCGCTATCAAGACTTGGTGTCGTAGTTGTCAGACAGTGTAAGGAATAGGCCCTATTCGTCCTGGAAGGCATTCGGGTTTTGTTTCAGCTTGGCCTTGGCCCAGATCAGGACACAGACGATATCCACGGACAGGGCCAAACACACCAGGGATAGAGCAATGGACAACCCAATGGGAGGGTTATTGGGTGTCATTCCGTAGAGGATCGGGATAATAACAATCAAAAGAAATCCAATTGCGGCAAAGAATGTCAATGGACGCCCTACCTTTCTGGCTAATTCAACAGCCTTTTCTGCTTGTCTTAGCGTCCAGCCAGCATGTTGTGCGCCTGCCATCGATCTTATCCTGTTTGACGGACAACGACTAACCGGGGTACAATTTGAACTGGAGATCATCCAATTGAGTTTACCGCTAGTCTTCAGCGTTCGATTGGGGTTTACCAACCCCCAATCGAACGCTGGTCCGTCTGTCTCTTATAATACCATTCTTGATCTGCTTGAGTATTTCAGAAAAGATACCGCGACATGAAGACCATCCTCGTAGCCCTAACGGCCATCTCTTTTTCGTTTGTTCCCCTTGTGGCCTTGGGCCAAGGTCACTTACCCCAACCTTGTGCTGAAAGTGAAAATCCGCCTCCCGCACACTTCCAGTGCCCGTCTCCCTATGTGGAGATGGATCTGATTGGATCAGACGAGATATTCAATCGCGTCTGGCACTGCCGTGAAACTGGACATACTCTTGGGCATGTTGATGGCGGCTGTGGTGGATCAAAGGGACTGGGTATGTTCCCAAACTGGTCGCTTCCTGCAAAACCGGCCACTGCTGCCCCAGCGACTTCAGACTATCGGAGCGAGATTATTACGCATGTTGTCCATCCGTGTTTCAAGATTGCCGTCCAGAAATTGAATATCGCCTCGGCGGAGGAATCCGAGACCACGGCGTGGCTGGTGATGAGCATGAAGGCAGACGACGTCGATGCGATGGTTAATTCCCTCTTACCGGTTGCCAAAAGCACTGCCAATTTGCAGGCTCGTCAACGTATGTACGTAAGGGCAAAGGAAACATGCGTGGAGGCGATGATAACCGCTGATTAGAACAAGCAGTGGGATAATCCTATTTTAGGAAAGTAGAGGGATATAGCTCTATTCATCTTCTTTTATTTCAACGACATAGAGGATTTTTTCAAGAGGAACAATGGCAACCAGATCGCCTCCGGCAGTCTTGAATTTTAGCAAGGAAGGCTTTGCTTCACTGATAATTTCTGCTTTAACTGTCAAATTTCGTTTTTCCCCATTCGCGAATACGACCTTGTATTTCGGCGTGACCCTGAACCTCTTTCCCTATATTATCCCATTCTTTACGTTCACAAAAGGAGAAAAAGCATGAAGAAGAAGGGTAACATCCACAACAAAATCAGCCCCCGGTCCACCCAATGGGACGCCAGTAAGCACCATCCAACCAAGGCTGAGCTTGAAAAAGACTTGAGCATCCCTGATGCCACGCCTGAGAAGCTGGCAAAGGCGGTTGCCAACTACAAGCCGAACAAGAGGGGATAGCCCCTCTCTTGGGCACTATCGTATATACTTCCCATTTCAATCGTATCGCCTGGGACGGCAGCGTCTACCGCTTCCTGGATGGTACAGAAGGGGTTCCCTATCCCTATGTCCGAGCAGGGTGCAATATCGACAAGGATGGTCTCACCCAGCGCCTCAGTGCCGCCAATGAACAGAATGGCCGCCACTGTGCCCATAATGATGGATTGAATTACTTTGTTTTTCGCTTTCATTAGCCTCCCTTTCGTTAGCCTCCATACAATCGCGCGCAGATCTCTTCCTACTTCTGGTTTCGAACGCAGCTGTGTGATTAGGATCACGCGCCAATTTGTGATGGTGATCACAGCAAATAGCGTGCCAATCCTGCCTGCCCACATCGCGCCCATATATTGCGCCAAATCCTATAGACACCACTCTATATGGATATCTGGCCCAGACCGGGGGGCTCTATTCAAGTCAACGGGTGTCGACATCTGTAAACCAAGGTTGACATTGTCTTCTCGGCCATGACCTTGCCCCCTAAAACGAGTCCAGTTTGAATGTTAGGATTTCCGGTTTAGGAAGGAGGCAAGGATGGCAGGGAAGCGGTTTAGGGCAGAACAGATCATCATGAAGCTGCGTGAGGCAGAGGTGGGTCTGGCCCAAGGACAGAGGGTGGGACAGGTGTCGAAGCAGATGGGGGTGAGCGAGCAGACCTACTACCGGTGGCGCAAAGAGTACGGAGGGCTCCGGTTGGACCAGGCCAAGAGGTTGAAGGTGTTGGAGAAGGAGAATACCCGGTTGAAGAAGCTGGTGGCGGATCTGTCTTTGGACAAGCAGATCCTGAAGGAAGTGTCCTCGGGAAACTTCTAGGCCCGGCGAACAGGAGACGAGCGGTGATGTGGGTACGAGAGCGATTAGGAGCAGAGCGAGTCTCCGAACGTCGGGCCTGCCAAGTGCTGGGACAGGTTCGATCGACCCAGCGAAGGGAAAGGCAAATTCCCGATGATGAGGCCCGATTGGTGGCCCGGATGGTGGAGTTGGCTACGCAATACGGGCGTTATGGCTACCGGCGGGTCACGGCGATACTTCATGGGGAAGGGTGGAAGGTGAATCCTAAGCGGGTGGAGAGGCTGTGGAGACAAGAAGGGCTGAAAGTCCCGTCCAGACAGCCGAAACGAAGGAGGCTGTGGCTTAATGACGGTTCCTGTGTTCGGTTACGAGCGGCTCGCAAGAACCACGTCTGGAGCTATGATTTCGTGCATGAACGGACCCATGATGGGCGAGCCTTTCGGCTATTGACGATCCTGGATGAGTACACCAGAGAGTGCCTCGCCATTGATGTGAAACGGCAGATGAATCACCAAGACGTGTTGGACCGGCTGGCGGAGTTATTCGTTGATCGGGGAGTGCCTGAGTTTATCCGGTCCGATAACGGATCGGAGTTTACGGCACAGGCGGTCCGGGACTGGCTGCAGGCTGTTGGGGTAAGGACCTTGTACATCGAGCCGGGCAGCCCCTGGGAGAATGGGTACATTGAGAGTTTCAACGGGAAACTACGGGATGAGCTGCTGAACATGGAGATCTTCGACACGCTGGGGGAAGCCAAGGTGTTGGTAGAACGCTGGCGGAGGGATTACAATCAGATCCGGCCTCAAAGCGCCTTGGCCTATCGGCCGCCGGCGCCAGAGGCCAAACTACCTAGGTCGCAGGCACTGGATCCAATCCCTTGGAGTGGACTTCAAATGGTCCCGGGTCTAGCATAGAGGGTGGACTCGTTCGTGGGGGCAGGTCAAGTGGCCAAGCGGCCAAGCTTTCAACTACCGGGGTTCTCTGGCCAGTCTCTACTATTCCCAGTACGGGGTTGGGGTCTTTAAGTGCTGCACCGCCGTCTTTTCGATTGCTGATCTCAACTTCTCGTTCGACACCGACTTTCTGAATCCGACCCAAATGCCTCCCGCCACGCCTCGTCTCCAGGACATTGTGAGCCTGGGCTTCCGCCAGCTCTTCACCGCTAATTAGAGTAGCTTTTGGTATAATGGAAGTCTAATAAGGACGATCCATTCGCCATGACCGATTCGCACCAAAGTTCTTCCCAGGACGGGCCCACCACAGACGAAAAGGTCGACTTCAAATTGGCCGTTCAGGCCGACCCTGATCTCATCAAAGACTTTCCTGCTGACGTGGTTCGAGACTTCGGGGTCACTCCCGTGGGCAGGTATGGTCCACAGGATGTGGTACTGGCCGCCGAGAAAGACCTGTCGCCGGAGCAGTTGCAGGAACTTCGAGAGCGATTGGGCAAAGTGATTCACATTGTTCCCTCTTCCGGTTCTGAAGTGGAAGCGCCGGTGGATGGTGCTCCTGATGAATCCAAAGTTGACGGGGATCAAGCCCAGCCAGAGCCTATACGGTATGCAGAACTGGGCGATGCCAGCGATCCCTTTCCGCTAGGGGACACTATAGGGTATGCAGACATGGGCGAGGCCAGCGATCGATTTCCGATAGAGACCTCCCAACCAAAGGTTGTAGTGGAGGCAGTCGAGGAAGCGGAAGCAGAGCAGGCGAGCGATCCAGTTCCGGCGGAGGCTTCCCAGCCGGAGCCAGTAGAGGAGCCAGTAGAGGGGGCAGTAGAGGAAGCAGTAGAGGAAGCAGTAGAGGAAGCGGCAGCAGAGCAGCCGAACGATCCAGTTCCGGCGGAGGCTTCCCAGCCGGAGCCAGTAGAGGAGCCAGTAGAGGGGGCAGTAGATGAGCCTGTAGAGGAAGCGAAAGCAGAGCAGGAAAGCGATCCGATCGCGAAAGAGGAATCCAAACTAGACTTTCTCAAGTATGCGGAGCAAAGCCAATACGGCGCTGAGCCGAAAAAGCTCAGCGAGCTTTTAGTTGACCTCCACTTTCTCTCGGAAGAGGAACTCCAACAACATCTGAAGGAACGGGAGGGCACTGATAAACCTCACTTTGATCCCTCTTCTTTCATTGACACGAAAGTCCTGCGCTTGATCCCCGAGGCAATGGCTTTAGAGTACCAGGTGCTGCCCTTGAGCAAGATCATGGGAGACTTGCTGTTAGCCAGTTCGGGTGCTCCCGATGCCACTCTGGTTTCAGAGATCAGGCAAGTGACAGGTCTGCATCCGAAACTCATTCCTACCGACGCTGAAGAACTGAAAACTGGCATCAAGGAGTGCTACGAGCGCCGTCACTATTTGAGAGCCGAGGAGATGCGGCTGGGTGACTATCTGCTGGCCGAGGGTTTCATCGACCGAACCCAGCTGGACATCTGTTTGCGGGAACAGAAAACTTCGAAAGCGAAACTGGGTGAGTTGTTGATCCGGCACGGATATGTGTCAGAAGACGTGACTTTCATGTATTTGGCGGAGAGGCTTGGATACGAGTATCGCCGCTTTTCCAGCGGGGACATCGACTTGGAATTGAGCAAGCTCATTTCACAGAGGTTCGCTCAGCGCAATCTGGTACTGCCCCTGTCGGTCGACTACGAGTCCAAAGAGCTGGTAGTGGCCATGGCCGAACCCTATGACTTGAAAGTAATTGACTCGGTAAAGAGTTCGTTGGCTCACCATGGCTTTAACTTGAAACCTGTCTTGTCTTCCCCTTCCAACCTCAAGGAAGGCATCGGCTATCTGTACAACTTCCAGGGGCTCATAGAGGATCAGGTGGAGATGGAGACCGTTTCGCTGGGTGCGGTGCACGATCGAAAGGATCTCGTTGCCACCGAGGATATTCCTCAGATCAGGAGGATCATTAATCAGGTTCTCTACCGAGCTGTGGTTGAGTCTGCCAGCGACGTTCACGTCGAAAACATGGAAAACCGCATTCGTGTGCGGTTTCGGCTAGACGGTCTTCTGCAAGAGCGCAAGACGCCCATGACGAAGGACAACATCCGAAGCATCATCTCAGTCTTTAAGGTGGATGCAGCTCTGGACATTACCGAGCACCGGCGGTCCCAGGATGGCGTCTTTAAGATGAGCATCGGGAAAGGTCGCTTTGTGGACTTTCGCATCAATCTTCATACGACCGATTTTGGAGAAGACGCTGTCATTCGAATTCTTGATACTTCAAAAAATTTACTGCCACTGGAAGCTTTAGGTTGTCCACCTAAAATGTTGGAGCGCTACTTACTTCTGGTTGAAAACCCTCAGGGATTGATCTTGCTGACGGGTCCAACCGGAAGTGGGAAGAGCACGACTCTCTATTCCACCCTGGCTCACCTCAACAGTACAGAGAAGAAAATCGTCACCGCTGAGGATCCGGTGGAGTATTACCTGGATGGGATTTGTCAGTACAAGGTCAATGAGGATATTGGAAATACCTTCTCCGAGTACGCTCGCCGTTTTTTGCGGAAGGATCCGGATATCATTCTGATTGGTGAGATTCGTGACGAGGCAACTGCCGAGTCGTGTCTCAGGGCGGCCATGACCGGGCATCTGGTCTTTAGCACCCTGCATACCAATGACAGTGTGGGGGCACTCCAGCGGCTGCGCAACCTGGGGGTTGACAGCGCCCTGGCCGGGGAGGCTCTTTTGGCGGTCATGTCGCAGCGATTGGCACGACGCATCTGTACCAAGTGCCGGCAACACTATGGGCCGGATCCGGCACTGATTTCCCTTTTTTACCCCGGTGGCCGTCCTGAAGGTGTAGAATTTGTAAGTGGTGCCGGTTGTGCGGCCTGTGATTATCTTGGCTACAAGGGCCGGTTGGGTGTTTACGAATATTGGGAGCTGAGTCCGGAAGTGATTTTAGCCATAAGCAATCTCGAAGGGGATATTCGGGAGGTGGCTCGACGCACCGGCCTCATGCCGATGGTTGGGGATGCCCTCAACAAGGTCGCCCAGGGCATTACAACACTGGAAGAGCTCCGCAGGGTTCTGCCTCTGGAGCAGATACGCAATTACTGCCTCCACTACTCAGGGAAAGAGGGAGCGGAAGCGAAGACAGGAGAAACGGTACAAGAAGAGAAAATAGATTGAACTGTTGAGAGGAGATCTCATGGCGTTATTTGGATCTAAAGCAAGTAATTTGATTGGTTTGGACATTGGCTCCTCGGCTATCAAAGTGGTGTCCCTGCAATCGGTGCGTGGAGGCTATCAGCTCGAGTCTGCTGGAATAGAACCTCTTGCCACCGGTACGATAATCGATGGAGCAATCACCAAACGGGAGGCTGTCGCAGACGCGATCAATAACCTTTTCCATTCCCAGAAAATCAAGAGCGATCAGATTGCAAGCTCGGTCTCTGGCCCGGCGGTGATCGTAAAGAAGATATCGCTGCCCGCCAAGAGCGCAGAGGAAGTGGGAGAATCGATCCACTGGGAAGCAGAGCAGTATATCCCTTTCGACATCGCTGAAGTGTATCTGGACTACCACCTCCTGGGTCCATCCGCAGACGGCAGTGAGACCAATGTCATCCTGGTTGCTGCCAAGCGAGAGACCATCGACAACCAGAGCGATGTTATCGCCATGGCAGGAAAGGAACCGGCGATCATGGACCTTGATTCCTTCGCTCTGCATAATGTCTATGAGGTCAACTACAAGCCCAAAGCGGATAGTGTGGTGGCATTGCTGAACATCGGTGCATCCATCATGAACGTCAATATCGCCACAGGGAACGAGTTCATTTTCACTCGCGACATCGGAATGGGCGGAAACTATTACACCGAATATGTTCAGAGAGATCTGGGTGTTTCCTTTGAGGAGGCCGACCAATACAAACAGGGGAAAGCACCAGAGGAGCTTAAAGGCACAGTGAGCACTGTTCTGCAGTCTGTTTCAGAGATTTTAGCTCTCGAGGTCCAAAAGACATTTGACTATTTCAGAACGGCTTCCGAGTTCGAGGAAATGGAAACGATTTACATCTGTGGAGGTGCCAGTCGCACAGAGGGATTGAGGGAGTTCTTGCAAGAGACCTTTCAGGTCCCGGTCGAATTTCTCAACCCCTTTGAAAAGGTGAAAAGGAATGGAAGGACGCTGCCGGCTGGAAAAGATGATGGCTGTGATTTTGCGGTTGCCGTTGGCTTGGCCTTGCGATATACAGGGGACAAGGCTGTGAATGTACCCAGCAAAGGCGGTTCAGGTGGCCTGGCATCACTCATGAAGAAGTTGACACGGCGATGAGTCCTCCCCGTGACCCGTCTTCACACACTGGGTTTTTTCACTCCATTTCACCTTCTACTTGCAACCTACAGAGTGATTCGATATCTTCAGTGTTATGAGACTACCGTTTTTGCTACTCCTGCTGGCGTTTTTCCCGTCTCTTGAGGCAGGGCAGCTTCCATCATCCAGACTTGAGGTCGCTTACCAGGACGTTTTCCCAGGGGAGCAACAGTATGTCTCAACGCTTTCTTTTGACGGAAAAGAATTCGTCAACGCTTTCAACGCCACGGCAGATCGTACTCGTCTGGTCCTGGTGTTTTCTCCCACTTGACCCAATTGTCTTCGAGGGGCCCTCGAAACTTTAGAAGTCCTGCAGCGGAACCCGGACGCGAAACTCAAGGTCTTTGCCCTCTGGTCCCCCATCCTTCAGAGGGATAACGAATCGACCTCCAAAGAGGCCTCGGCTTTCCTGGCAGACCCCCGGGTAGAGCACTTTTGGGACCTCTGGGGCTTCGGCCTCAAGACCTTCACCAGCGAGTTGAACTACCCCAGGGGAGAAGCCGCCTGGGACATCTTTGTGGTCTATGAACCTCAGATCACCTGGGAAGGGACGGTGCCCAAGCCAACTGTGTGGATGCAGAACCGCAACCTGCCCAACGGAACCAAATACAGCCAGCAACTGTTGGAACGGGAATTAATCAGGCTGGCCGGGGAATAAGCCCACCCATCCCGGCCGAAAACTTCAGCTCCTCCTGCTAAAATCGCCACAACTCCGCAAGTGAGTCAGACCTGCCTGAAAGGAGGAGGTCAATCATGGAGAACCTTGCCAAAGGATTAGTTGGTCTTGCCTTCGTGGCCTTCATCGTTGGCGTCATTGTGGGCTTAGTGGGCAGTCCCATCATGAACATCCCTGCCGAGTCCTTTTCCCGAGCCTGCGACAACTTTGCACTGCTTGCCATTGCCCTCATGCTCATGGGGAGCAAGGGCCAGGCCGCGACGCCGGGGGGATAGGGGCAAGACCTCCGGTTCCGGAGATATTCTGGATTCTCTCTCCTGTCAGCGGTCAGTGGTCAGCGTTCAGCGTTCCCCCCAGCAGTTCTTCCGGGACCTCCACCTCCATCAGGAGTAGTGCGTCTGCTAAGGTTTTCCCTTGAGGGTCAATTCGCAGCGAGAGGGTTCCGCCTCCACCCAAGGATTGGTGCAGTAGAAAATTGAGGGCCAGGAGATTGGGGATCTCAAAGCGCTCCACCCTTCCCTGGCAGAGCTCTGAGAAGTAATCCTTCAGCCGCGGGGCAGTGAGTTCATGGCAGATCCAGTCGTAGATCTCCTGGCTGCGGCTCACCACCCCGATATTGCAGGTGTCTCCTTTATCTCCTGAACGAGCGTAGCAGAGTTCCCTGAGTGGCACCCTCACTGAGCGCCCCTTGGCAGGGGTGGGCGCTTTCTCCTGACACTCTGGAAGGTCGGCAGGTGGTGATGATGCCTCTCCCTGGGCCGGTGTCCACGGAATTTGAAAGGTGTGGCTGCTGTCCAGCAGCGTCACGTTGGCAGTCACTTCTGAGGCGGGAACCAGACAAGGCCAGAAGGCTACAACCTCCTCAACCCGGGGCCGTGCCCCCACCAGGGCCACTCCGGGAACACTGTTGAGAACAAGGGAAGTCGATTTTCTGGTGAAGGCCTCAACTTTTTCCCGGTTCGAGTCACGAACTCCCAGGCGAAGAAGGATCTCAGGCGGATCGGTTGCGGGCGCCAAATGGTGGTGGCAGGCGCTGTGACCCACGAGTTCAGTACTGGTCTCCTCGAACTCCAGCCCCAGACGCTTCCACAACAGATGGGCCAGGAGGCGGCATTTCTCAACTGCATCGGGACCACTCACAATCATGGTGCCGTGGGCTTTGTAACCGGCCTGGTAGGCGATGGAAACCTTCAGCTGATCGGTACGTGCTCGCCCCTTCACTCCCGAAATCTTGACCCGGTCTTCTCCCTGGTCCTCCAGGGTGATGCTGGAAAAATCAGCAATCACGTCCGGGGTCATGTAGCTGCGTGGATCCCCTATTTCGTAAACCAGTTGGGAGGTGACGGTTTGGCGGTTAACCACGCCTCCGGTGTTGCTGTGCTTGGTCACGCAGAAGCTTCCCTCTGCAGAGTACTCCACAATGGGATGTCCCATGTTCAGAAAGGAAGGTACCGTTTGCCAATCGGTGATATTGCCCCCGCTGGCTTGTGCCCCGCATTCCAAAATATGGCCCGCTGCCACGGCCCCCGCCAGTCGATCCCAATCCTGTAGGCTCCACTCGAACTCAAAGGCCAGAGGCGCCACGGTGATGCCGGCGTCGGTGACCCGGCCGGTGATGACGATCTCGGCCCCTTCCTCCAGCGCTTTGATGACGGGTGCTGCGCCCAGATAGGCATTGGCGCCTCGCACGCGGTCGCGTATGGTCTGCAGGCTCTGGCCGGTGTCCAGGTTGGTGAGAGGGATTCCCTTCTCCAGAAGTGGGTCCAGACGATCGGTGAGATCGTCCCCACAGACCACCGCGATGGTGGTTTGTACTCCCAGTGCCTGTGCGATTTTTGCCAGTTCCTCGGCACAGCCCTGCGGGTTGATGCCTCCCGCATTGCTGATGATTCGAGTTCCGCTGTCGCTGAGAGTGGGGAGGCAGGCCCGCATCTGGTCGAGAAAGTCAGTGGCATAGCCCAGTTCGGCTCGCCTGGAGCGCTGTTTCTGCAGGACGGACATGGTAATCTCGGCCAGAAAATCCAGCGTGATGTAATCGAGAGGACCAGCAGCCTGTTGGGCCAGAGCGTCCGAATCGTCTCCCCAGTACCCGCTGGCGTTGCCAATTCGCACTGTTTTTCGCGTCGCCACAGTCGACATTGTATCGCAAGCGGGGCTGGCCCGTAGGCTTTAGCTTTCGGGCCTTTTCACAGCCGCTGACCTGCCCCCACGAACGAGTCCACCCTCTATGCTAGACCCGGGACCATTTGAAGTCCACTCCAAGGGATTGGATCCAGTGCCTGCGACCTAGGTAGTTTGGCCTCTGGCGCCGGCGGCCGATAGGCCAAGGCGCTGTGAGGCCGGATCTGATTGTAATCCCTCCGCCAGCGTTCTACCAACACCTTGGCTTCCCCCAGCGTGTCGAAGATCTCCATGTTCAGCAGCTCATCCCGTAGTTTCCCGTTGAAACTCTCAATGTACCCATTCTCCCAGGGGCTGCCCGGCTCGATGTACAAGGTCCTTACCCCAACAGCCTGCAGCCAGTCCCGGACCGCCTGTGCCGTAAACTCCGATCCGTTATCGGACCGGATAAACTCAGGCACTCCCCGATCAACGAATAACTCCGCCAGCCGGTCCAACACGTCTTGGTGATTCATCTGCCGTTTCACATCAATGGCGAGGCACTCTCTGGTGTACTCATCCAGGATCGTCAATAGCCGAAAGGCTCGCCCATCATGGGTCCGTTCATGCACGAAATCATAGCTCCAGACGTGGTTCTTGCGAGCCGCTCGTAACCGAACACAGGAACCGTCATTAAGCCACAGCCTCCTTCGTTTCGGCTGTCTGGACGGGACTTTCAGCCCTTCTTGTCTCCACAGCCTCTCCACCCGCTTAGGATTCACCTTCCACCCTTCCCCATGAAGTATCGCCGTGACCCGCCGGTAGCCATAACGCCCGTATTGCGTAGCCAACTCCACCATCCGGGCCACCAATCGGGCCTCATCATCGGGAATTTGCCTTTCCCTTCGCTGGGTCGATCGAACCTGTCCCAGCACTTGGCAGGCCCGACGTTCGGAGACTTGCTCTGCTCCTAATCGCTCTCGTACCCACATCACCGCTCGTCTCCTGTTCGCCGGGCCTAGAAGTTTCCCGAGGACACTTCCTTCAGGATCTGCTTGTCCAAAGACAGATCCGCCACCAGCTTCTTCAACCGGGTATTCTCCTTCTCCAACACCTTCAACCTCTTGGCCTGGTCCAACCGGAGCCCTCCGTACTCTTTGCGCCACCGGTAGTAGGTCTGCTCGCTCACCCCCATCTGCTTCGACACCTGTCCCACCCTCTGTCCTTGGGCCAGACCCACCTCTGCCTCACGCAGCTTCATGATGATCTGTTCTGCCCTAAACCGCTTCCCTGCCATCCTTGCCTCCTTCCTAAACCGGAAATCCTAACATTCAAACTGGACTCGTTTTAGGGGGCAAGGTCAGAGAACTTCGGAAAGCTACCTACCCAAGAAAAACCTAAAACCTCCGCGCTTAAAGCCACAGCCCGTGCGACTGCCCCCCGGAAAGTGGGGCGACCGCCAGGTAAGAAGAGCAACCCGGACTACGCTCAGGTAACCGTCTATTTGCGCAAACAGACGCACCTCGCTGCTAAAAAACGTCTTTTAGATGAGGGCAGGGAGTTCAGCAAGCTTGTCGAAGATCTAGTTGCCCGATGGGTCGTCAAGAAGTCTGAAACCCCGAAAGTCTGAAAGTCTGAAAATATCGGGTTAAAATAGGACGCGAGGTTGATGATTCTCGTCGAGGATTTTCTGGAACACTGACCTTGCCTCCTAAAACGATTCCAGTTTGAATGTTAGGATTTTCGGTTTAGGAAGGGGGCAAGGTCACCTTCTTGACCGCGGCCCAGATTATAGTCTGCACCTTTTGTCTACCGTTTGTAGCGTGTACGCTATATACTGAACATGAACATATCTCTTAGGACGGTGCTCAATTATGTTTCCCAACAAGGGAACGCGCCCTTTGATGATTGGTTGCAGTCTCTCAGAGATAGAAAAGCACGAGCGATCATCCGAAACCGGATCAATCGGGTGCGACTAGGCAATAGAGGCGACGCCGAGCCTGTAGGCGAAGGCGTATTTGAACTGAGAATCCACTATGGGCCGGGGTACCGCGTGTATTATGGGGAGCTGGAGAGAGTGGTTGTAATATTGCTCTGCGGTGGCACTAAGCGCTCACAACGTCGCGACATTGAACGCGCCAAAGCATATTGGCAAGACTTGAGGAACCGCAGCAATGAATGAGAAACAGGCTTTGAAACACACGGTCCGTTACGACGAAGGACTGCTAAAAGCGCTCAAAGATCCCAAAGAAGCTCGGGCCTACTTGGAAGTCGCGCTGGATGAGTGTGAAGCAAGTGGTGAGTCCGAGGGGCTGCTATTGGCCCTGCGCGATGTTGCCCAGGCCCAGGGGGGTGTTGGTGCCCTGGCGAATCGCTCCGGCCTCAACCGCGAACACCTGTACCGCGTGCTTTCAAGCCGAAGCAAGCCAAAGATAGATAACCTGATGGCTATCATATCGGCCTTGGGGTTTCGGCTCAGGTTGGATTTCACCAAAGCTATAAAGTACTAAAGTTTCAGCTTTTACTCGCCCCCGTCGGCCAAAGTTGCAACACAACCACTTGCACCGTGAACGGTATTACCGTACACTCATGGCATGGTTGTTCGCTCTGTCCGCCACCGGGGATTGCGCCGACTGATCGAAGAGGACAACCCCCGGTTCCTACGGCAGAATCTGGTCGACCGGGTGCGCAAAATTTTGACGGCGTTGATTCTGGCTGAGCACATCGACGGGTTTATTGCCGATGCGCCGCACGGCTGGCGCGTCCACCGGCTCTCAGGTGACAGGCAGGACGAATGGAGCGTTTCGGTTTCCGGTAATTGGCGGATCACGTTTAAAGAAGAGGACAGCTACATCGACCGCTTGAACTTGGAGGATTACCACTGATGGCTACCAATGGCATTAAAGTGAACATGACCCCTTCCCATCCGGGTGACTTCATCCGCACGGAAGTCATCGAGGAGTTAGGTCTGAACGTTACGAGGGCCTCCCAGATTCTGGGGGTTCGCCGCGCTACGCTTTCGGACCTGTTGAACGGCAACGCCGCGCTATCGCCGGAGATGGCACTGCGCATCGAAAAGGCCTTTGACGTGAGCATGGACATGCTGCTGCGGATGCAGGCCTGGCACGACGCCTCGCAGATGCGTGCACGTGCAAGCGAGATCACCATCCAACGCTACGAGCCCGCCGAAGAGAGATGCTCTGACCTTGCCCCCTAAAACGAGTCCAGTTTGAATGTTAGGATTTCCGGTTTAGGAAGGAGGCCCGACGAGCACGGAGCTGGCGGTGGTAGGAGGCCGATGACGATAGACAAGAAAAGCCTCAGCGAACGTGACATCTGCACCAAGTTCATCACACCGGCCCTGCGAAAAGCCGGTTGGGACGAGATGGCGCAGATCCGCGAGGAGGTGAGCTTCACCAAGGGCCGCATCATCGTGCGCGGCAAGCTGGTCAGCCGGGGCAAAGGCAAGCGGGCCGACTATATTCTGTATTACAAGCCCAACATCCCCATCGCCCTGATCGAGGCCAAGGACAATACCCATGCCACAGGCGACGGCATGCAACAGGGGCTGGACTACGCCGAGACCCTGCGTATCCCCTTCGTGTTTTCCTCCAATGGCGACGGCTTCGTCTTCCACGACCGGACGGGCGCGGCTGCCGAGCGGGAAACCACACTCGGCCTTGACGCCTTCCCGCCGCCAGGCGAGCTGTGGGAGCGCTACCGCGCCTGGAAGGGACTGACGCCCGAGTCTGAATCCATCGTCCTCCAGGACTATTTCGATGATGACGGCGGGAAGGCGCCACGCTACTACCAGGTCAATGCGATCAATGCCACTATCGAGGCCATCGCCAAGGGCCATGACCGCATCCTGTTGGTCATGGCGACGGGAACCGGTAAGACCTATACCGCGTTTCAGATCATCTGGCGGCTCTGGAAGGCGGGCCGCAAGAAGCGCATTCTGTTTCTGGCCGACCGTAACGTGTTGATCGACCAGACCATGGTTAACGACTTCCGGCCTTTCAAGGCGGCGATGACGAAGCTCTCGACGCAGGCCGGGACCATCGAACGCGCAAATGATCCCCCCGGGGATCCACCCCGCGCCATTGAGGGGAAGCGGCGCATCGACACGGCCTATGAGGTCTATCTCGGCCTCTATCAGGCGATCACCGGGCCGGAAGACCACCAGAAGGTTTTCCGCGAGTTATCGCCCAGCTTCTTCGATCTCATCGTGATCGACGAGTGCCATCGCGGCAGTGCTGCCGAGGATTCGGCCTGGCGGGAGATTCTCGAGTACTTCTCGTCGGCCACGCAGATTGGTCTCACGGCCACCCCCAAGGAGACCCAATACGTCTCTAACATCCATTACTTCGGTGAACCCATTTACTCTTACTCCCTGAAACAGGGCATCTGCGACGGCTTTCTTGCCCCCTACAAGGTCATCAAGGTCCATATCGATCGTGACGTGGAAGGCTACCGTCCCGAGCATGGACAGCTCGATCGAGACGGCACCGAAGTCGAGGATCGCATCTATAACACCCGGGATTTCGACCGGACGCTGGTTTTGGATGACCGAACCAAGCTCGTCGCCCGGAAAGTCACGGAGTTTTTGAAGGAAAGCGGGAACCGATTCCAGAAAGCGATCGTTTTCTGCGTCGACCAGGAGCATGCCGCCCGCATGCGTCAGGCGCTCATCAACGAGAACGCCGACCTCGTGGAGACGAACCACCGCTACGTCATGCGTATCACCGGTGCCGACACGGAAGGGCAGGCGCAACTTGGCAACTTCATTGACCCGGAATCCCGATACCCCGTGCTGGTCACCACGTCGCAGCTCCTCTCGACCGGCGTCGATGTCCAGACCTGCCGGCTCATCGTGCTCGACCGCGCGGTCGGCTCGATGACCGAGTTCAAGCAGATCGTCGGGCGGGGCACCCGCGTGCATGAGGACACCCGCAAGTTCTACTTCACCCTGATGGATTTTCGGGGAGCGACCAGCCATTTCGCCGATCCGGATTTTGATGGCGATCCAGTTCAGATTTACGAACCCGGCGAAGACGACCCCATAACTCCACCCGACGACATACCACCCAGGGATGAGGACCCCATACCGCCGGAACCGGGCGAAGACGAAACGATCGTCGATGTTCCCCCGGACATCACCTTGCCACCCGATGGGCCAGGGAGGCGCAAGGTCTATGTGGACGGGGTGGACGCAACCATCGTCGCGGAAAGGGTGGAATACCTGGACGAAAACGGAAAACTTGTCACCGAGTCCCTGCGCGACTTCACCAAGAGGGCACTCAGAAAGCGCTTTGCAAGCCTGGATGAATTCTTAAGGAGCTGGAAGGGAACCCAACGCAAACAGGTGATTATCGAGGAGTTGGAAGCCGAAGGCTTGGACCTTGGCGTTGTCACTGAAACCCTGGGCAAAGACCTCGATCCTTTCGACTTGATTTGCCATGTCGCCTTCGACGCCAAACCACTGACCCGGCGCGAGCGCGCCGAGAACGTCAAGAAACGGGACGTATTCAGCCAATACAGTGACCAGGCCCGCGCCGTGCTCGACACGCTGCTCGCCAAATACGCCGACGAAGGGGTGCTCAACCTTGATGACGCCGAGGTGCTGCGCATTCCTCCCTTCACCGAACTCGGCACCCCTGTTCAGCTGATCAACGCCTTTGGCGGACACGAAGGTTTCGTGGCGGCTGTCCACGACCTTCAATCCGCTCTCTATCGGGAGATTGCTTAGCCCATGTCCGTCCGCACTCTCGTCAAATCCATCCAGAACATCATGCGCCAGGACACCGGCGTCGATGGCGATGCCCAACGCATCAGTCAACTTTGCTGGATGTTCTTTCTCAAGATCATCGACGATCAGGACCAGGAACTGGAGTTGATGCGGCCCGGCTACGCCTCGCCGATCCCCCAGCGCTACCAATGGCGAGCTTGGGCGGCCGATCCCGAGGGCATCACCGGCGAGGAATTGCTCGCCTTCGTTGACGACGGCCTGTTCCCGTCCCTGAAAGCTCTTCAGATGACCGGACGCTCCGGCGACCGGCGACGCGTGGTTCGCGCCGTGTTCGAGGACGCCTACAACTACATGAAATCCGGCCAGTTGATGCGCCAAGTGGTCAATAAAATCAACGAGGTCGACTTCAACAACCTGAGCGAACGCCAGCATTTTGGCGACATCTACGAACAGATCCTCAACGATCTGCAATCGGCGGGCAATGCCGGGGAGTTGACCTGCCCCCACGAACGAGTCCACCCTCTATGCTAGACCCGGGACCATTTGAAGTCCACTCCAAGGGATTGGATCCAGTGCCTGCGACCTAGGTAGTTTGGCCTCTGGCGCCGGCGGCCGATAGGCCAAGGCGCTGTGAGGCCGGATCTGATTGTAATCCCTCCGCCAGCGTTCTACCAACACCTTGGCTTCCCCCAGCGTGTCGAAGATCTCCATGTTCAGCAGCTCATCCCGTAGTTTCCCGTTGAAACTCTCAATGTACCCATTCTCCCAGGGGCTGCCCGGCTCGATGTACAAGGTCCTTACCCCAACAGCCTGCAGCCAGTCCCGGACCGCCTGTGCCGTAAACTCCGATCCGTTATCGGACCGGATAAACTCAGGCACTCCCCGATCAACGAATAACTCCGCCAGCCGGTCCAACACGTCTTGGTGATTCATCTGCCGTTTCACATCAATGGCGAGGCACTCTCTGGTGTACTCATCCAGGATCGTCAATAGCCGAAAGGCTCGCCCATCATGGGTCCGTTCATGCACGAAATCATAGCTCCAGACGTGGTTCTTGCGAGCCGCTCGTAACCGAACACAGGAACCGTCATTAAGCCACAGCCTCCTTCGTTTCGGCTGTCTGGACGGGACTTTCAGCCCTTCTTGTCTCCACAGCCTCTCCACCCGCTTAGGATTCACCTTCCACCCTTCCCCATGAAGTATCGCCGTGACCCGCCGGTAGCCATAACGCCCGTATTGCGTAGCCAACTCCACCATCCGGGCCACCAATCGGGCCTCATCATCGGGAATTTGCCTTTCCCTTCGCTGGGTCGATCGAACCTGTCCCAGCACTTGGCAGGCCCGACGTTCGGAGACTCGCTCTGCTCCTAATCGCTCTCGTACCCACATCACCGCTCGTCTCCTGTTCGCCGGGCCTAGAAGTTTCCCGAGGACACTTCCTTCAGGATCTGCTTGTCCAAAGACAGATCCGCCACCAGCTTCTTCAACCGGGTATTCTCCTTCTCCAACACCTTCAACCTCTTGGCCTGGTCCAACCGGAGCCCTCCGTACTCTTTGCGCCACCGGTAGTAGGTCTGCTCGCTCACCCCCATCTGCTTCGACACCTGTCCCACCCTCTGTCCTTGGGCCAGACCCACCTCTGCCTCACGCAGCTTCATGATGATCTGTTCTGCCCTAAACCGCTTCCCTGCCATCCTTGCCTCCTTCCTAAACCGGAAATCCTAACATTCAAACTGGACTCGTTTTAGGGGGCAAGGTCATATCTCTGTCTCGCCCAGGCGAGCTAGTTGGGAATGAGCAAAGAGCTCCTCCACAGATCGATCAAGTGGCCGGAACTGGGTGTGGAGATC
Source organism: Acidobacteriota bacterium (assembly GCA_963663035.1). Taxonomy (GTDB): domain Bacteria; phylum Acidobacteriota; class UBA6911; order RPQK01; family JADFOI01; genus JADFOI01. Next base: position 2,499,568 of record OY760074.1, on the reverse strand, counting down.
CAGCCAGCATCCCTCAGCGACGAGGTCCGCTAAGGTACTTTTGGCGAGTGAGCGCTGCTCTTTTCGGACGCACAGATCGATATCGATAGAGGAACGGAGACCTCCACTGGGATAGAGCCGGGTGATGGCCCAACCTTTCCCCAGCAGTGGCTCAATCCCGGCTGAGCGCAGCAGTCCAAGGGCCTGGACGATTTCTCTTTCCTGAAGTTCAGCACTGAGCACATGAGCGATATAGGCATGTTTCAGCCTCAGGGCTGCTGCCGATGTTCGCAGCTCGGACTGCTGAACTCGCCACCAGCCCAGCCCAGCGCTGTCTGTCTTGAGAAGCAAAGGGGTAATATGGGCCAGCCCGGCAAGGGAGAGACTGGGAGGAGACGGTTCACGCCGCCAGGAATGTGTGAGCAACTCCGCCACCAGGCTTCCGCGTTCCGCCGCCGCTGTAGGGGTCAGTCGCTCAGTCCTCAGTCATCACTGCTCAGTCTGGATATGAGTTCGATCACACTCTCCTCAGGGAGGAACTGAAGTTCAAAGCAGGGGACCGTCTTGACCACCTCCTCAAGAAAGCCCAGCGTGAAGTCCAGAGCAGTAGGGTCGTAGAAAGGAGGAAAGCTGCAGGTGAACAGGTTTCCAACAGCCTCAGCTGGCCGTTGGGGAAGCAACTGGCTTTTTCGCCCGTGCTGCAGGAAGTAGATCCGAGTCAGAGGGGCGCGAGCCGCACTGCTGAGTCCCGCCTCGCCATGCCAGGGGGTGCCGTGCATCCAAAGCTTTTTGCCCTCTTTGCGCAGCACGATTCGGTCGTCGCTGAGGATCTGGATACCCGGCTGCGGCTGCCACAAGCGAGCCATAGTACTTTTCCCAGCGCCCGACTGTCCTACGAAAAGGTGGCCTTTCCCTTGAGAGTCCACCACTCCACAGCCATGAAGCTCTGCTCCTCGACCCTGGCCCAGTAGATTGATTAACCACAGTTCAGCCAGAGGGTATTCCAAGGGGTACAGTGCCGGTTTCGACTCAAAGTAGGGATGGTGGAGGTAGAGATCTCCGGAGGTAAAGCTGGAGTCGAATGAGGCCACTCTATAGGGGACTGGACCGATGGCGGAAGAGGTGAAGCTGTAAAGATAGGATCCATTGCGGCGGTGCAATTGCCACAGGGCCCCTGAATCGAAGACCTTCCGTCCCAGGTTCACCTGACTCAGATCACGCCAGGCGGCCGATAGCTGGGCATCCGGCTTGGTTTCCCCGGCCAGAAAGTCTGTCATTGCCCCTTGAGTCTCAAGCTTTAGAGTTGGATCAGCGCTGCAGACCAGCAAGGAGATGTCGGCAACTTCAAGACAGAATTGGCTTTCTTGCTTCATGCGGGGAGAGGGATGGTCCACTCGTTTCTGGCCCATGGGCTAAAGCCCACGGCTCTGTGGGAGTGAATGCTCCCTTCCTACCGTTCCCTACGACCCCACACCAGAACAGGGGAAAGGAGGACCGGAACAGGTGGCCTGCGCGGGGCCACTTGAACTAGACATCTTGCAGTTTCCCAGCACAGCCTCTTCAGCTCTCAAAGGGACCTGCAGCAGTTCAGGCTTCTTGTAGGGTCTCTTCGGTTGTTCCTCTGTTTGCTTCGTTTTCATAGACCATTTCCTCTCTTATGAATTCTCTTTCGCATTTCCCAAGGTAAACCCAATTAAGCTCACGAGGAACAGCCGCCGCCGCTGCAGCTGCTGCCTCCAGAAACAGTTTCCTCAGTGAGGATGGGAAGAGAGAAGGCTTGCTCGTTTTTGATGAAAGCCAGCTCTCTGGCAGCGCTGCCTTCTTCTACAGCAGCCAGCGATTGCATTAAATCCTCATAGTTTGCTCCATCCTGGCAGTACTCACAGTCCCCATGAGGGGGAACCTGCAAACCGACGGCGTGGGCGCGGAGATGGGCCACATGGCAAAGGAAATCCACCGGTGCCTCCGGGTCGCCATTTTCCAGCTCCCCGTTAGCGGGACACATCCCGCACATCTCTTTCAGCCCACAGGCCACACACTTGGTCAATCTCGTCCTCTTCTTGTGCCGCACCTGAGAAAGGAAGCCGTCCCAGCCTTCCTGAAAGCTTCCTGTGCGGAGATCGTAAGTGTCAAAGTGTGAGAGCACACAGATGCTCATCTTCCCACTGGGATCAATGGCAAAAGACTGGACTCCACCTCCGCAGTGGTAGACGTCCTCGCTGTCGGCCCATAGGTGCACTCGATCAATGGAGGCCTGTGTGTGCTTGACCCACTCCGCTTTTCGCTTGGGATCCTTCAGGTCCAGGGCCACCACCTCTGCTGGGTTCAGCCGAGTCGCCAAGGGACTGTGGGAGCAGTCAATTCTTGGGTTGATCATGGCGTCAAACTTGAATTTCAAGCCTGAATCTTCCTCCACCCATCGCTTCATCTCCCAGATCTCATGCTTAGTGATGGACACCGCGACGGCCTTGAGCTCAAGCGGTAAGTTTCGCTCTATTAGCAGCTGAATCCCTCGCATACAGCGGTCATAGGAGCCTGGAATGCCGGTCAGCTTCTCGTAGGTCTCGCGGGTGCGACCGTAAAGCGTAATCTCGATGGAGAAGGGACGCCACTCGACCAGATAATCTGCGATCTCGGGCGTGATGAGAGTCCCATTGGTAAACAAGGTGATGAGAAGTCCTTTTTGTTTCGCGTAGGTATAGATGTCCAGAAAATCCTTGCGCGCGAAGATCTCGCCCCCGGTGTAAAGAAGCCAGAAACAGCCGGCTTCCGTGATGTCATCCAGAATACGGCAGTGTTCTTCGTAGCTCAGTTCCCCTGAGCGTGCCTCGCGGTCTCCCATAGGGAGATTGTTGTAGCAGTGTGCACAGGTCAAGGGACAACGGAGTGTCAGCTCAATGGTCGCACTGAGAGGAGCTCGTGCGCCCCCCACCTTCTGGTGGACATTCATGCTGAAATCTGTGTAGCGTTGTAATTCAGTCATTGACTTCACCTAACTGCACTTAATCACCTGTCTCTTAAGCAAGTAACATGCCATCCCCAGGCGGGTATCCTGCGATGTCAGGAACTTCCTTATAAATATCTATAAAAAAACGAGTTAAGTTATTAAGAAAGTAATGCCCAAGAGCGGAAAAACGCCCTTTTTCTCCCGCGATGTCAACCGCAGTTTACAGGTGACATGAAGAAGGAGACAGGAAGTAGGAGCCAGGAGACAGTTCAGGACCTGCGTTTAAGTCCCCGCTGGCCCGCAGGCTAAAGCCTGCGGCTCTGATTGGAGCCAGCGAGGATCAGTCAGAGCCGTGGGCTTTAGCCCACGGGCCCTGGACCTTCGAACCTGATTGTGCTAGTTGTGAGACCATCAATTATGGATCTACTCTCACTGTTCCGTAGTTCGCCTGAGAAGCAGATCGAAAGGGCTCGCAAGAAGGTCAGAGAACCCCATGGGGATCCGGCGACGAGAATGAGTGCGGCCCACCGGCTGCGTGAGATGGGCACAGCGGAGGCCCTTCTGGCACTGCTCGATCGATTTATCATCAATGTTTCCCCCTCCGACCAGGATGAGCAGGAGAAGGAGGAAGTGCTTTCCTGGATTGTCCACATGGGTGAGAGAGCGGTGCCGCCCCTCATTCAGTTCCTGAAAAGAGAGAGACAAGTCTATTGGGCCATGAGAGCTCTGAGAGAGACCGTGACGGAAGAGGAGTTTACCGAAAAGATGAGCGAGATTTTGCGTGACCACTGGGACAGTCCGCCTGCCAGCTCTGATCCCACCGCGCAATTGATCCGATTGTTGGAGGTTCAGTCCTCCCAGCTGGTGGATACGGTAAGGCTCTTTCTGGGGGATGAGGCGGACGACGTTCGGCTGGCGGCTCTGGACTATTTTCTCGACCGGTCTGAAGACCAGGCGCGCCAGGAGGCCCTGGAGTGTTATTTGGATTCCGAGGAGCGGCCGCGGGTACGCAGCCATATTCTGGAACGCTTTGCCGAAACGGGTTGGAGTGTGAAAGGTTTTCGTCCCAAGATTGAAGACACTCTGCCGGAGGGATACACGCTCACACGAGATGGAAAAATCAAGAAGGTAGGCGGTATCCCGTGAGAGATTTATGCTCGTTGATCGTGAAACTGCTAAACTGCTGCTAGCCGGGATGATGCATAATCCCGGCTAGAGGAACGAGTGGGTTGTCCCCACATTCCCCTCCTCAGGTCGGGCCAAGAGTAAACTGCGGCATGTATCTCGATTACTGGAATTTAAAGGAGCCGCCCTTCGAAAACACCCCCGACCCACGTTTTCTATACGCATCCAAGCAACATCGGGAAGCGCTGAGCAAGCTTTTTAGTGCACTCAGCGAAGAGAAAGGGTGTGCCTTATTGACGGGGGAATATGGGTGCGGGAAGACTCATCTTATTCGCACCGTGATCCAGAACCTGGATGCAAGCCACTATGAGGTGGCTTTAATTGACTATCCTATCTTTCAGGGGGAAGAGTTCTTGGAGGAGATTCTTCGCTAATTTGGGCAAGAAGATGAGCAACCCAATCGAAGTGACTGTTTTCAGGAGCTCTTACGTTTTTTTTATCGAAACCTGGCCAGTAAAAAGAGAAATATTCTCATCATTGACGAGGCACAGATTATCGATGACCCTAAGGTTTTCGAGGAGCTGCGTTCACTGCTCTATCTGCAACTGGAGGATCGGCCTCTTTTGAATATCCACCTGGTGGGACAGCCTGAGTTGCTGGAACATTTGAAGGACCATCCGCATCTTACTGAGAGGATCGCTACCAAGTTTCAGCTTGAGCGCTTTGATGACCAGGATACGGTAGGTTATATCAAGTATCGCCTGAAGACTGCGGGCTGTGACAAGGAGGTTTTTTCTGATGCAGCGCTTTACTTAATCCATGAAATCAGCCAAGGGATCGCGCGCCGCATCAATAATCTCTGCGGTTTATGTCTTCTGGAGGGAGCCAATCAGCAAGTCCAGATGGTGGACCATGAGATCATCAAACAGGTCTTTTAGCCCGCAGTATGAATAAATTTTCTGCTACAGTGTCGCAATCATCCGCGCTGACGTCGTTGTGTTTCCTTGCGCCCCGCAAGCGGGTACCCCTCACACGCCTTGTCATCGCGGCGCTTGCGCCACTTCGCTACGAAAACCTATTCATAATGCGGGCTAGGAAGAATTTTCCTTCTTCACAACAGCTCTCCAGGCGTTGAGTGTGTCCTGGATAGTCTGCCGCAGGGAGTACTGAGGAGTCCAGTCGAGAATGGAACGCAATTTTTGATTGTCGCCCACTAGCCACCCCTCGTCCCTTTTGCGAGACTTACTGGAAGAAACCTCCAGTTCCAGATTCAGCTCGGTGAGATTGATCGCTGCATCAAGTATCTCACTGATCTGAGTTCCCACCCCCGAGCAGATATTGTAAGTTTCCCCCTCCACTCCTTTTGCGGCGAGGCCTGTGTATGCTCGTACCACGTCGCGAACGTCCAGAAAATCTACCGTTGAATTGAGATTTCCCACCAACATTTTCTGATCACTCTTACCCGAGCGGGCTGCCTCCTGCTCTCGCATGGCAATTTGTCTGCAAAAGTCTGAGATGACGAAAGCTTGTGATTGTCCAGGTCCTGTGTGGTTGAAGGGGCGGGTTATAACGACTCGAGAGGCAAAGTGTTTCCGATATTGCAGCCCAATCTCTTCACTGAGCCTTTTGGAGGATGCATACGGGTTGTTGGGTTCCAGAGGAGATTCTTCTGAGATCAAAACACCGGGCGAAGCCTTCCCATAGACCTGGGAAGAACTCACCAGCAAGATCCTGGCGTCGATCTGCTGCTGCCACAGGGCGTCCAGGAGATTCAGTGTGCCTTGAACATTGACCTGATAATATTCCCGAGGCCTTTTCAAGGATTCTGAGGGATTGGTCAGAGCTGCCAGGTGATAGACCTGATCAGGTCCAAAGTCTCCGATGAGACGAGCCGTTTTGTCGAAGTCCAGAAGGTCGCACTCGACAGCTGGGACAGGTGCCTCGGGCCGGGCTCCTAGTCCAATGCCAGTCACCTCGGCTCCCTGACTCGCCAGGTGACTGGCAAGATAGGCCCCCGCGAAACCAGTGAGGCCGGTGATGAAACACCTCATACCTCATGCCTCGGTTCCAGCAGTGACCCCCCTCCCCACTCTTTCAATGTCGGCGTCCACCATCATCTTCACCAGTTCCTCAAAACTGACCGTAGCCTCCCACTTCAGGTTTTTTTTCGCTTTACTGGGGTCGGCTACCAGGTGATCCACCTCGGCCGGGCGGATCAAGCTGGGATCGAGCTTGACGTGTTTCTCCCAATCCAGTCCGGCATGAGTGAAAGCGATCTCGACTAACTCCTGCACACTAAGTGTTTCACCTGTCCCCACCACGTAATCATCAGGACCATCCTGTTGAAGCATTAACCACATGGCCTTCACGTAGTCACCGGCGTAGCCCCAATCTCGAGTCGCTTGCAGGTTCCCTAAGTTCAGCTCGTTCTCTAGTTCATGTTTTATTCTGGCCACCTGGTGGCTGACCTTTCGAGTCACGAACTCTCTTCCTCGACGAGGCGATTCGTGGTTAAAGAGAATGCCTGAACAAGCGAACAGATCATAGCTTTCCCGGTAGTTTACGGTGATGAAATGCCTGTAGACCTTGGCCACACCATAAGGGCTTCGGGGATAAAAAGGTGTCTTCTCACTTTGCGGTGTTTCAGCAACTTTCCCGAACATCTCACTACTGGAGGCCTGATAAAACCTGATCTTCCGGTTCAGCAGGCGAATGGCTTCCAGCATTCGAGTGACTCCTAGAGCGGTGAATTCACCGGTGAGCACCGGTTGTTCCCAGGAGGTTGGAACAAAGGACTGAGCGGCTAAGTTGTAAACTTCATCCGGCTGGACTTCGTCAATGAGATTGATCAGGGACAGTTGATCGAGCAAATCGGCCTGACGCAGTTCAATCTTTTCTTGCAAGCACTCGATTCGCTCGAAGTTTTCGGTGCTGGAGCGGCGAACCATTCCCACCACTCGGTATCCCCTCTCCAGGAGAAACTCCGCCAGATAGGACCCGTCCTGACCAGTGATTCCGGTAATGAGTGCTGTTTTAGGCATCTCAGTGACCCCCTTCTCGACATCGCCTGGCAATCTCCATCAGCAAACGTCATTGTACGGACCCAACCGGGTGCTCATGATCATTATAACCATATCCGACAGCTCGTCACCACTGAAGACTGGAGGATTTTCAAGCCAGGTTTTCAAGCCAGAATAGAGGACCGCAGTCATCCTTCCAAAGTCCTTTCGTGTTCCGAAAACTCCTGATATTTGTTACACTTCTATAGGTTTTAAAAGCAATTTGTAGCCGGGATTTACCTCGGCCGCAGTGTTGCTCGAGGCCCGGTTTGGAAACTGGGGAAGACTTGATGGTCCAGGAAAGAACCACAGCGAACCGGTCGAAAGAACAGAGAATCGAGGAGTATCTGGAAGAGTATCGCCAGAAACTCGGTTCACAGCAGAAGCTGTACTCTGACGGGGAAGCAGTTGATGGGATTGAAGATATTCTTGAGGACTTTCGTTCAGGCTCCGCCCGGCAGGCAACCCCTGAGGAGCAGCGCGAGGACACCAGTGAAACCTGTCTCCCTGACAAAATTTCCCAAGAAGAACTCACCGAGTTTGAGTCGCAGGATTTTCTGAAAGGCAAGAGAGACTCGCCTGAAGGGGAAGCTGAGAACGAAACCGAAGAACTTTACCAAGGCGCGACCCTCTACGTTCTGGAAACGATCTGTGAGGCTGAAAAGAACCAACTCCCTAATCTTGAGCGAGGGATACAGTTGGTCCAACAACTCGACGAGTTGATGTCGAAGAATTCGAGTCTACTTCTTGCAGCGACGAACAGGATACAGGAGTTTGCTGTGAGTACTCATTGCGTGAACGTGGCCATTTTGGGATTACGCATTGCAGAGAGCCTGGATTACGGTCAGAAAGAGAGAATCAAGGTGGGCTTGGCTGCACTGTTGCACGAGATTGGGGTGGTGAAGATCTCCAGGCAGTTGCTGCATCAGCGCGGAGAGGTGGATCAGGAAGTGCGGCTGCGGCCTGTCTACAGCGCGGAGATTTTAGGAAGGATGGGCTCCGAGTACGCCTGGCTTGTGGAAACGGTAGGACAAGTGTATGAGCGGGAGGATGGGTCGGGATGCCCCAAGGGGCTCAAAGGAGGAGAGATCCGTGAAGAAGCTCAAATATTGGGTATCGCCGATGTTCTGGAGGCTTGCATCCACGAGCGCCCCTATCGTCGGGCTTTGACCGGATATCAATTATTTCACGAGTTAACCTCGGGAGCGACGAGACGTTTTGCCGATAAGATAGTCAAGGCGGCGTTGAAAAGTTTTTCCCTCTATCCTTTCAATGAGTACGTGCTCCTGAACACAGGGGAAATAGCCAGAGTCATCGACGTCAACCCCGGTAACCTGCTGCGTCCTAAGATCCAGATGCTTTACGACAGCCAGGGAAAACCGGTAAAAAACGAGCAAGAACTGGATTTGGTGATCACTCCCTCTCGTCATATCACCAAGGCGATTACCTACAGTCAATTACCAGCAGCAAGTTAGTGTCAAGCAACCGTCCCCTGCATCCCCCCCCTAGATGTCGGTATTCTGAGGTATGATTTCTCGAAACGGGGTGGTGTGCACAGTTGGAATTTCCGTTACCTATTATTCAAACACCGACTCCACCTTGGAGGTAGAGCTATGGTACGAGATAGTTTAGCCAGGACGCTTTCTTTCTTCATTCTCATATCTTGTTTGTGGCCTTCGGTGTGCGTCGAGGCACAGCTGACCTGCCCCCACGAACGAGTCCACCCTCTATGCTAGACCCGGGACCATTTGAAGTCCACTCCAAGGGATTGGATCCAGTGCCTGCGACCTAGGTAGTTTGGCCTCTGGCGCCGGCGGCCGATAGGCCAAGGCGCTGTGAGGCCGGATCTGATTGTAATCCCTCCGCCAGCGTTCTACCAACACCTTGGCTTCCCCCAGCGTGTCGAAGATCTCCATGTTCAGCAGCTCATCCCGTAGTTTCCCGTTGAAACTCTCAATGTACCCATTCTCCCAGGGGCTGCCCGGCTCGATGTACAAGGTCCTTACCCCAACAGCCTGCAGCCAGTCCCGGACCGCCTGTGCCGTAAACTCCGATCCGTTATCGGACCGGATAAACTCAGGCACTCCCCGATCAACGAATAACTCCGCCAGCCGGTCCAACACGTCTTGGTGATTCATCTGCCGTTTCACATCAATGGCGAGGCACTCTCTGGTGTACTCATCCAGGATCGTCAATAGCCGAAAGGCTCGCCCATCATGGGTCCGTTCATGCACGAAATCATAGCTCCAGACGTGGTTCTTGCGAGCCGCTCGTAACCGAACACAGGAACCGTCATTAAGCCACAGCCTCCTTCGTTTCGGCTGTCTGGACGGGACTTTCAGCCCTTCTTGTCTCCACAGCCTCTCCACCCGCTTAGGATTCACCTTCCACCCTTCCCCATGAAGTATCGCCGTGACCCGCCGGTAGCCATAACGCCCGTATTGCGTAGCCAACTCCACCATCCGGGCCACCAATCGGGCCTCATCATCGGGAATTTGCCTTTCCCTTCGCTGGGTCGATCGAACCTGTCCCAGCACTTGGCAGGCCCGACGTTCGGAGACTCGCTCTGCTCCTAATCGCTCTCGTACCCACATCACCGCTCGTCTCCTGTTCGCCGGGCCTAGAAGTTTCCCGAGGACACTTCCTTCAGGATCTGCTTGTCCAAAGACAGATCCGCCACCAGCTTCTTCAACCGGGTATTCTCCTTCTCCAACACCTTCAACCTCTTGGCCTGGTCCAACCGGAGCCCTCCGTACTCTTTGCGCCACCGGTAGTAGGTCTGCTCGCTCACCCCCATCTGCTTCGACACCTGTCCCACCCTCTGTCCTTGGGCCAGACCCACCTCTGCCTCACGCAGCTTCATGATGATCTGTTCTGCCCTAAACCGCTTCCCTGCCATCCTTGCCTCCTTCCTAAACCGGAAATCCTAACATTCAAACTGGACTCGTTTTAGGGGGCAAGGTCAAGTCTGGTGGAGGAGGCCGATTTCTCTCAGAACGTCACCTTGCAAAATCATGATGTTATATTTGTCCCCAGACGTAATCTTGCCACATTAGGAGATGTGGTAGGGGTCATTACTCCGCTGCTGGGACTTCTGAGAGACTCGGTATTTCTTTTCACACGGAGGTAAGCTCCAGGTAACAATGGCAGAGTTTGAAATCAACCTTCGAGACATCTTTCGTGTCGCACGTCGCCGGAGGTGGATCCTCCTGCTGGCACCCAGCCTGGTCGGGGCTTTGACCTGGTTCTTCACTGAAAGCCCGCCTCCCCGATTCGAAGCTGAATCGTTGGTGAAAATCACTCGTGTGGCGGCCAATATGCAGGCACTGCTGGTCGAGGCCTTATATTGGTATCAAGGTGACAACATCGCCACCCAGTCAGAGATCATCACAAGTCAGAAGATTAAAGCACGTGTGGCGCTGCGTCTTGCTCAGAAGTACGATCAATACAGCGAGATGAATGCTTTAGGTAGTGATGTAGATGAGGAGGAGGTGGACTACGAGGCTCTCGAGCAAAAGGTCCGGGATGATCCGAACCTGGTGAGGTTGGTTAGCGACATCGAAATCGAGGCTGAAAAAAAGGGAGACAGCGAAGCTGTGGGCATCCTGGCTTTTGGCTCCTCACAGGAACTGGCAGTTGATATCGCCAACTATACGGCTGAGGAATTTGTCAATTACAACATCTCAGAGAGAAATAGAGAGGTTCGCGAGGCTGTGCTGTTCATCCAAGCCCGAATCCAAGAGTCTGAGGAAGAGCTGGGCCAGGCGGAAAAAGGACTCGAGGAGTTCAAGCGAGACTATCGGACGGTCTTAGCTCTGGATGCCGCCGCAGGTGGAGACATCCAACAGCGGATCGAGAGTCTTGGAAGAACGATGGCCAATCTGGAAAAGGGGATGCGACAGTTGGAGCTGATTCCCAGCGTCGAGGAGTACTGGTCCTTCTCTCCTGTACTGGGCGAAGCAGAAGATCAGATGCTTTATCGACTGGAAGAGCAAGTTTTGCAGCTGATTGTTGAGATCAACCGGCTCAAAACCGAATTGCGTCGACTGTTGCGCTACAGCACTGCGGAATCGAGGGAGGTCCAGGAGAAAATCCTCGAGACAGAAGACCTGGAAGAAAGCGGTCGGGAAATCATCTCCAGTTTGCTTCAAGGCTACCAGGCCGTTCAGGATGAGTTGATTGAAAATCGCCGCACTTTAATGATCCGTTGGGATCTACTGGAAACCGTCCCTGAGATCACCCGCCAACTTGGAGCTTTGGAACGGCGCGTCGTACTCCAGACCGATGGCCTCAATCTTTTCCAGAGGCGGTTGCAGGACGCGGAGATTCAGAAGGCCAGTGAAATCAAGGAGGTCACTATTGTCGAGCAGGCCAGCTTGGCTATCCCCTTGGCTCAGCCCTCGAGATTATTGAAATCTCTGGCGGGCGTACTGATCGGACTGATTTTAGGCGGCATTTTTTCTGTCCTGCTGGAGTCCCTGGATACCTCGATTGGGACTATAGATGATGTTGAGGGATATCTTGAGCTTCCTGTTTTGGGGGTGATCCCCCATCTGGATGCAGACCTGGTGAGAGGGAATGTGCTGGTGGGAGAGATGGGGAGCGATGTCACCTCCGGGGAAATAGACCGAATGGCCACTCTCTGTACTCATTTTGCCCCTCAAGAGCCCGTCTCCGAGGCTTTCCGTTCAATGCGTGCCCAGCTCGAGGTCATGTTAAAGAAAAATGACTGGAAGACCGTCCTGGTCACGTCCTCTGTCTTGCAGGAGGGTAAGACGAACACCGCCTGTAACTTAGCGGTCATCTTTGGCCAGGCCGGTTGGAAGACACTCTTGATAGATGCCGACCTGCGGCGTCCCCAGGTCCATAGAGTCTTTGGATTGTCTAAGACCCCTGGATTATCGGATGTTCTTCTGGGAGTGGCTGAGTGGGAAAGTGCCACCAAATCAATCGATGATTTGATCTTAGGGAAATTTGGACTCAAGAATGCCCACTTGAACCCGGGACTTGAGTATCTTTTTCTACTCACTGCCGGGAGAAGGGTCGATAGCCCCGCTGAACTCCTGAACCTGGACAAGATGAGCGGAATCCTTTCAGAAATGCGTGATCTTTATGACATCATCATTGTGGATATTGCACCTGTGCTTCCGGTGGCCGAAGCCTCTCAGTTGACCCCCGGCATCGAGGCGACACTGATTACCTATCAAATTGGCCGAGTTGGACGCGAAGTCGTCAACCGAACCAAAAGTCGGCTGCAATCTGTTGGTGGAAACGTGGTGGGTCTTTTGATGAACGACATCGAGGCGGAAATCTACTATACCCGCGATTACCCATACTATGGCTATAAATATAAGTACGAAGAGGTTCTTGCCCCCGAATCCTATTTGGGACTCGTGGGCGGCTTGAAAGAGCGATTTTCGAGCTTTCTCGGCCGTCAGAGTCTTCGAAAGATCTTCAGAGGTTTTAAAGCATCCCCCAAGAAGCCCTCCCACCCCTCCTCTGGCGATGAGGAAATGGAAGACGTGATGAAGCTCACGGACGAGGAGTAGTCACCAGATGGCACGGATCCCTGGCGAGCACACCTTTGAGCTTTTCCTGATGCTTCTCATGGGAGGGGTTCTGTTTGTAGTCGCCCTCCTTATCTCCCGACTGGAGATGAGTGTGGCCCTTCTGGTGGGTGTAGGGATCGCGGTCACCGTCCTTGTCTTTTTCAGAGCGAAGATCGCCATCTATCTACTGATCTGCTCCATGCTGCTCTCTCCCGAGTTCGGTGTCGGTCAGTCCGCCACTACAGGAGGGACCTTGGGAAGGGGTGTCACCTTTCGTTTCGATGATTTTCTACTGGTGATCATTGCAGTTTCCTGGATGGTGAAAAGTGCCCTGCACAAAGAATTGGGAATTTTCAAGAAAACCCCGCTCAATGGTGCCATGCTTCTTTACGCTTTCGCGTGTTTTCTCTCTACACTGATAGGGATAGCGGCCGGCCGGGTCCAACTCATGGCCGGGTCCCTTTTTGTGCTGAAGTACATCCAGTACTTTGTGCTCTTTTTTCTGGTCATCAACAACATCGAAGACCAAAAGCAGCTGCGACGATATTGGGTGGCGGTCATCGTGACAGCTCTTATTGTAGGCGCTATCGGTCTCGCTCAGGTCCCCGGCGGAGGTCGGATAACAGCTCCCTTTGAAGGTGACAGCCCAGAACCCAATACCTTTGGAGGCTATCTGGCCTTGTTGATCCTCATTTGTATTGCTCTGTCACTGAATCTACCGGAATACAGGAGCCGGATCGGTTACTTCGCCATTGCTTTTTATCTCTTTGTGCCTTTCTTGTTCACGCTTTCACGAGCTTCCTATCTCGGCTTTATTCCAGGGCTGGCTGTGGTGCTGCTCTTGAGTAAGCAGCGCCTGGTCAGCTACAGTCTGCTGGGTCTGACCTTTTGTCTTCTGCTTTTCCCCAATGTGTTCCCCCAAGTTATTCGCGACCGGGTCACCTATACCTGGACCCAGGAGCCCAGGAGCCCATGGCCGGCCAGGTCCTCGTTTTTGGTCAGCGATTGGATACCTCAACCTCTGCTCGACTGCAAAGTTTCCAAGCGGCTCTGCAGGATTTCTACGAGGAACCTCTTCTCGGTTATGGGGTGACGGGGTGGCAGTTTATCGATGCCCAGTACTTTAGAACGTTGCTCGAAAGCGGGCTATTGGGTCTGTTTGCTCTGTTGTTCCTCTGTTTTAGACTTTTTCAAATGGGGATGGATCGTTTCCGCTATTTTTCTGATGAACCCTTCTCCAGAGGTCTGGCGGTCGGTTTTCTAGGAGCTCTGGTGTGCCTCCTCTTCCATGCCATCGGGTCCAACACCTTCATTATAGTCCGCATTATGCAGCCCTTCTGGCTGGTAGCCGGCCTTGTCTTTAGCTTGCGCTTTGTAGCTGCTGAAGAGCTCTCCGAAGAGGAAACTGAGCCCCTGGACCAGTCTGTCTGAAGATTCTGTTCCCACTATGTGTGGAATTAATGGTGTCTTTGGGGAACAAAACCCTGCTCTGGTGGAGCGCATGAATGAGTGCCTCACTCATCGGGGGCCCGACGACCACGGAGTCTACAGCAACCCGGGTGCAACACTGGGTATGCGCCGGCTCACCATCATTGACCTGATCACGGGTCATCAGCCGATCAGCAATGAATCGGGTGATCTTTGGATTGTCTTCAATGGGGAGATCTATAATTACCAGACACTGAGAGAGGGACTTGAAGGGCGAGGTCATCGCTTTTCGACGCATACGGATACGGAAGTTATTCTGCATCTCTTTGAAGAAAAGGGGCCGGAGACCCCCAAATTTTTGAGGGGCGACTTTGCCTTCGCCATCTGGAATCAAAAAGAGCAGAAAGGCTTTTTGGCGCGGGATCATTTGGGAGTCAAACCACTTTATTTCACTCCTCTGGGAACAAGAGTGATTTTTTCTTCAGAGCTGAAGGCAGTGCTTCAAGAGGAGCGACTTTCCCTGGAGTTGAGTCCTGAAGCTCTGGATCTCTACCAGAGTTTTCTCTACATCCCCTGTCCCTGGACCATCTACAAAAACATCTACAAACTTCCACCTGGTACTTACCTGGAATATGAAAAAGGTGAGTATGAACTTGTTCAGTACTGGGAGCCTCCAGTTGATCGGTTATCAGAGGAAAGTGCAGAGGATTTTGAGAAACAGATTGATTCACGTCTTCGCGAGTCCATGGCGATCCGGCTGATGAGTGACGTGCCTCTGGGGGTGTTTTTGAGTGGAGGCATAGACTCCAGTGCCATTGTTGCCTTGGTCAGTGAAAGCTCCTCTGAGCCGGTGAAGACCTTTTCTATTGGCTACGGAGAGCAATTTTCCTCTTTTGATGAACTGGAGTATTGCCGTCTGGTTGCTGACTATTACAAGACTGAGCACTGCGAGTTCGTTGTCCAGCCCGACATCCAGCAGACGATCTTGGATGTTGTTCAGGCAATGGATGAGCCCTTTGGCGATTCTTCAGCCATTCCCACTTATCTCGTCAGCCAGCAAACGGCCGGCCAAGTCAAAGTGGCATTGTCTGGCATCGGCGGCGACGAGTTATTTGGCGGCTATCCTCGATACCTGGGCGTTTTGTGGGACACCCGTTACCGGGAGTTGCCTCTTGCCTTGCGGAAGCTCTTGTCGCGGATGTCCAGGGCCATCCCCGAGGGGGAATCCAGTAGAAACATAGGAGGATGGGCACGCCGCTTCCTGTCACATCCTGAGGATCAGCCTCTTGACCGCTATCGCAGGTGGGTCAGCTTCAATTCACCAGAGGACCGACGAGCACTGTACACCAGGGAGTTCCTGAGCAAGTTGACGTCACTGGATCGAGATAAGGCTTACTTCAACGAGTTACTTCAGCCGGTTCGGGAGTGGAACCCTGTGGACCAGGTCTTTTATGTGGATCTGGTGTCCTACCTGGTGAATGATCTGCTCTATATGGCTGACCAGATGGGAATGACTCACTCCTTGGAGATTCGAGTACCTTTTTGCGACCATCTTTTAGTAGAGGACTTGCTTCGTCACCCATGGCACCGCAAGGTAGGCTCCTTTACCCTGAAGAAGCTGTTGAAAAAAATATTGAAAAACGACTTGCCTCCGAAGATCCTCAGCCGGAAGAAGCAGGGTTTTATGATTCCCATCGGCACCTGGATGAAACAGGAGCTGCGATCCATGTTCGAGCATTACTTTGCACCCCAGAGACTGGATCGTCAGGGTTTCTTCGATTCACAACAGGTCAACTTTCTGTTTCAGGAGCACCTCAGCGGAAAAGTTCGCAAGACCAACCAGTTGTGGGGTCTTCTTGTCTTTCAGCTGTGGTATGAAAAGATGGAGAAGAGGCTCACAGGATGACAGAGAGGAGAAAGGGAGACAGGAGAGGTAGAGGCAGGAGAAGGAGAGACAGGGGAAAGATCTCCGGCCTTTTTAGGCTAGGTTCTCCACGACGCGGAGGGGTCTGGCCGAAGGTGATTGTCTTATTGGTGATTGTCGTGATTGCCTTTTTTCTCATGTGGTTTGGGACCTATCTTTACAATCACCAGCCTGAATTCTACGAGCCTCAGGACGCGGACAGAAGGTAGAGGGGGAAGCTGGTGGAGGGAAATGTGGGGACAGACTACCCGTTCACCTCATTTCCGAAATAAGGTGAACGGGTAGTCTGTCCCCACATTTCCCCTTTGTCCCCATTTCCCCTTTGTCCCCACATTTCCCCTTTGTCCCCACATTTCCCCTTTGTCCCCACATTTCCCTAGATGAGACTCGCGAACAGGTCGAGGTAGCGCGCGGCAATGTTTCTCCAGTCGAATTCCGCGCTGACCCGATCATGCAACTGGGTGGGCGAGGGAGGGGAGTTTTCGCTGACAGATAGTATTGTGGCAGCGATGGCCTCCGGAGTGGGTTCTTTGATGATCCACTGTGGATCGAATTTTTCCAACAGCTCCGGAATCGCCCCGATCCTTGTTCCCAACACCGGAGTGCCACAGGAAAGGCTTTCCAAGATAACCAGACCGAATCCTTCCAGTGCCACAGTGGGCAGAACAAACCAGTTGGCCGACGAATAGAAATGAGAAAGATCATCATCCGGCACGTGTCCAGCCAATTGCACTCGTTTGCTCAGACCCAGGGACCCGATGAGCCCCATTAGCTCATTCCGCAGTGGACCCTGTCCCCCGATCGTTAGTTCGATGTGGGAAGGCAAGAGTTTCATGGCGCGGATCAGTTGAGGTAATCCCATCCGTGGGACCAGGTTGCGAAGGGTAACCAGGCGAAGAGTCTGGTTGGGTTGCACTTTCTCGATCGGTTGAAATCGCTCGGAGTTGACTCCGCCCGGGATTATGACCCCTTCCCGGTTATAAAGTCGCTTCAGTTTGCGCTGTGAGAACTCGCTCAGCACCGTTATTGCAGTTGCACGGTGGAGTGCGCGTTTCTCCACTTCCGCCAGCAAAGGACTCACTATCTTTCTGAAGACTCGCGGCCAGCGAGAAGACTTGATCTTAAACTCCTCCGCCCAGGAGGAGTGAAAGGTGTAGACGATCGGTCGGGAGAAAGAAGATGGAATCAATAGGAATGCTGGCAGGGGTTGATGAACATGCACAAGGTCAGGTTTAAAGTCTCTTATGGTCTGGTTGAAGATCTTTCGAAAACGAGTGGGAAAGGCCTTTCCCACAAATGGGTAATAGGTTGTTTTGATATCGTTGGCATCGTTTCTCGAACGATTCGCAGAAACTTGTCGAGTGAGAAATTCCACCGCGTTACCCCGTTCTCCGAAAGCCGTGGTGACTTCTCGAGCGAACCTTCCCGCCCCTCCCACCGTCTGCGGAGACAGAACATCACAAATGACTAGAATTCTCATTCTTCCACAGTACCTCGTCCCATCAATACGGTAACGTTTCCTGTTGAGGGCTGCACGGTCGGCCCCTCTTATTTTGTAACATAGAAGCAGGGTTTAGCCGGGATTATGAATAAATTTTCTACTGCAGTGCCGCAATCATCCGCGCTGACTGCGTTATGCTTCCTTGGGCTCCTCGGCGTACTGCATGAGTACGCCTGCGGGTCCCGACCCGCAAGCGGGTACCCCTTCGCATGCCTTGTCATCGCGGCGCCTGCGGCACTTCGTCACGAAAACCTATGCATAATCCCGGCTAGGGAGAGCCGCAAGTGATGAAAATTCTGTTTGTGTATCCAAATATCCAGCGGGGTGCTCGCACCCCTCAACTGGGTATCTGTTCGCTTTCGGCAGTCATGAAACTTCATGGCCATGACTGCGATCTGTATGACACTACACTGGTTGAACCGGGCCATGAACGAACAAGTTTCGTTCAAAAACTTGAGGACTTTCAGCCCCAGCTTGTTGCCTTTTCCATTCGCAGCAACGAAGTGAGAATGGTTCGTTTACTCAAGGAACTGATTCCTGAGGGGATCACGGTTATCGCTGGGGGGCATCACGTCACAGTTGCCGCCCAGGAGATGATGGAGACCTTCGACATCGTTGTTCAGGGAGAGGGGGAGTATGCCCTGTTGGAACTGGTTGAGAAGCTGGAAAAGGGAGAGAGCCTGAAGGATGTTCAAAATGTGTGGGTACGCGAGAATGGTGTTGTCCACAAGAATAGTCTCCGGCCCTTGATTGATCTCGAAGAGTTGCCTTTTCCCGACTGGCAAATCTTTGACGAGGCGCACTTTACCTCCCATTACCTCAAAGGCGGTGTAGCCAGTGGAGCAAACATCGTCGGTACCTTCGAGGGAAGTAGAGGATGTATTTTTACCTGCACCTACTGCAGCAGTCCCCACTTGATGAACATGTACGGAGGTAAATCCTGGCGCCGTGAGAAATCCCCCGAACGGATGGTCGAGGAGGTGCACGCATTAAAGAAATTACTCGGTGGCCTGGATTACATCTACTTCGTAGATGAGATTTTCCTCACCCAAAGACCGAGGCTCGAAAGGATCAGAGATCTCTTCAGTTCTCAGGTCAACATCCCTTTTACCTTCATGGAGCGTCCCGAGCTCATCACCGAGGAGAAGATGAAGTTGATCAGTGAGGCTGGTGCGGCGGCTGTTGCCATAGGAGTGGAAAGCGGAGATGAAGACTTCAGGAAAGAGACTCTGGATCGGAAAACACCGCAGGGAAAGGTCATCGAAGCTTTTCGACTGGCAAAGAAATATGGTTTGCACACTCATGCCTTTAACATGGTCGGGTTGCCAGGTGAAACTGCGGATGTCCTCCGCAAGAACTTTGAGCTGCTGGCCGAGTTACAGCCCGACAGCTTTCAGGTCACTATCTTCTATCCCTTGAGAGGCACGGTACTCCATGATTACTGCAAGGAGAAAGGATACCTGACAGACGATGAGATGCCGGAGAACTATTACGAAAGCACGGTACTGGAGTTGCCGACCCTCAGAAAAGAACAGATCGTTCTCTTTCAGATTCTCATGAGCGGATTCGCTGGCCGGGGTGATCGACTGTCCAGGTGGCTTTTCCAGGCCTGCCTCGCTCTCACCCAGGGGCGCCCGCGGGTGCTCAAATGGATCGTCTACCTGCTGCGAGTGGGGATTTATATCCGAGACCAGTTGCGCTGGTATGGGCTCTGGGGAAGTCTCCAGAAAGTCATCAAGACCAAAAACTTGGGAAAGGCCTTTCCGACACTCTGGACCCGTACCGAGACAGAACCACCGTCTGATGTCGACACCGAACAGGTGATTCTGGTCAATCGCGGAACCGACGCGATTTATGAACAGCCCCAAATGCGTAGACCCGCTCAGCGCGAATCATAAATTCACTCCAGACCGCCTTCTTTGCTTTCCTGCTGTTCCACCCTCGTCGTCATGAAGCCATAGACGTATCCCAGTGCGTAAACAATTAAAACCAAGAGGTAAAGCAACCGGACCTTCGCAACGGCCAACAAGATCCTTCCGGCATATCTCACCAGCCTCTTGCTAAAAGAAATTCTTTCTTTGAATTCACCAACATGCTGATCGGGGGTTTCAATGACCCACTGCGGGTAAAGCTTTTTGCAGAATGCTGCTTGGGAACCATTCCGAAAGAACTGCCTGATCACCACTGGAAGAGAATTGGGAGGCAAATGATGGATCCAGGTCTCGGGCACAACCACAACCCTGTATCCAGCCTTTCTGACTTCAGCCCTCAAGTAAGGGTCCAGTCCTCGCGGAATCAATTCGTTCTCTCCTCCTATCTCAAAAAAGACCGATTTTCTGATTGCCAGACAGGGATGTTCCGCCATGTCACTGTCGGTGATCTCGTGAACCAGTTCTGAACTCCTCCTGGGTATCTGGTTCATGAGTGTTCTCACCAGCCAGGGGGCATCCTCAGGAACAAGATTCGAAGTCCCAGCCATGCCGATGTCCGGATAGGATCTCATCGTCCTGATCAGAGTTTCAAAGACTCTCTCATGACCCAGGACGGTGTCATCGTCGAGTGTCAGTAGAAGTTCCGCCCTTGCCAGAGCAGCTCCTGTGTTGATGGCTCGACCCTGTCGAGGATCTCCCTCCACTATGATGAGCTCGTAGTTCTGGAGGCTTTGCTTCTTGATCTGCTCCAGGAGCGATTGAAAGACCCCTCCCCGACTCCCTTCGAGTGTGGGGACAGTGATGGATAACTCTGGAGGGCGACCTTCCTGACGAGCGGTTCCCTCAATGACCTGAATTCGGGGAGAAAAGTCAGTATTCCTGTGGCGGACGAACTCCTTTCGCTTCCTATTGGCAGTCTCGATTATTGCATCAACGCTGGACATGGAAAAGTTAGCCTAGTTCCTGTCTTGACGGCGCAAGATGATCAATCCAGGTCCGCTGTTGTAGGGTGCAACCGGAACATATTGACCCTCGTGCAGGGCTCGCTCAAACAGTTCTCCATAGCCGCGATAGTAGTTGGTGAATCCTTGCCGGGTGATATCAGTGGTGGAATAGAGCTGTATAAAGTCAGGCTCCCTTTTAAATACGTAATCCAGATCAAGCCTCAAACCTCGTGGTTCGGTGGGAGCAATCCTGGCCAGGTAGGGGTCTGCAAGTCCGCTCATGTCGAGCGTCGGCATTTCACTGAAATAGGGAATCGCGCCCGCATCTGCCACCGCAATTAATGAGGTGGCAGGAGCATTCCTCTTGAGCCATAAACCTGCATCGCGGTGAATACCCCCAGTGTATACGGTTATCCCGTGAAGGGCAGTATCATGCAGGAATCTTGCAGTCACTGTAGAAGTGAGAAACATGACAGACAGCAAGAGCCCACAGAAACTGAAAAAGTAGGCTGCTGCCGCTGGCCTTCTTATGTTTGCGATGAATGTTTCGGAAAACTCCTGCACACCGAATCCCACCGTGAGATACAAGAAAGGCAGTGCCGGCAAGAGAAATCTGAAAAGCATCATCCAATCAGCCCCGGAAACCAGCAACACGTACCCAAAGAAACTAAAAACGATTATCAATGAGAAACTGTACAGTCTCTTTGCTTTCCCAAGAGCTAGGGGCAGGAGAGCCAAGGGAATAGTCAGCATCCCTCCGTAAAGCATGAAGTACCGATAAATGTATCGTGCCCCTCCCAGGGTCTGTGTGAGTCCTCTGCCGGTCTTGGCGTAAAAGGTGTTCGGGAAAATATCTCCGTAGTAAATCAAGCGCCAAGTCAAAAATGTCACCGCAATGATAAAAACAGTCAGCGCCCACCGACGTAATCCTTTCTTCTCCGCTTCCGTTTTGTTCGGCTCGAGAAGCAGGAAGACAAACACAAGAGCAATGAAAATGGCGGCTTCAGGTCGAGTCAGAAATCCAACTCCAAGCAATAGACCTGAAATGACATACAGCCGCTGGCCCGGTCTATTGGCGATGGCAAGCGCCGATCCGACAAAACAGAGCAGCGTAAAAAACGATGTTTCCAACCCCCCCACACTCCACAGCACAAGGCTCCCATCCAGGGCCAGAAGCATAGTCGAAAGAGTTCGTGCAGCCAGTCCGACTCCCTCCTTCTCCAAGATTTTCCACAGAGCTAGAATGAGTAGAGCAGATGAGGCAAGCCCCAAAACCTTGGATGCCTGTACGGGGTCCACACCTGCCTTTATCGGCCCTGCCATGAGAAGCATCCACATGAAATTGGTGATTCCCTCTACTCTTTCCCCCGCGGTGAAAACCAGTCCCAGTCCGCTGATCAGATTCCTGGAATACCTGAAAGTAATAAAGGCATCATCCACCGTGTAGTCAATGAAGATCACGGCCTGCAGCAAAAAAATGCAAACAAAAAGATACGGTAGCCGGCTCTCATTGAGTACGCTCTTAAACATCCTGTTCTAAAGTAGGTCTTTCAGAGTTGCTTCGGGTTTGGTCAGATCTGTCCGGTCCAGATACAGTCTTGCCCAGATCTCGAAGATGAATACCGCCCAGATTTGATAGCTCAAATTGTAGCGGTGACTTCGATGGCTTTCGAGCATCCATCGCAAGCAATCTGGATTGAAGAAACCTCGTTCCTGAGCCCTGTCCTGTAGAATGATCTTCTCCACCAGATCACCCAGCTCTCCCCTCAGCCAATCAGCAATGGGAATGGTGAAACCCTGCTTCCTCTGAGAGAAGACTGTTGAAGGAAGTCGACTGGCAAGGGCCTTCTTCAGAATTCGCTTCGTGGTGAGGCCGGAAACCTTCACAGAAAAGGGAAGACGACTGGTGAACTCTACGAACTCATGGTCGAGAAAGGGAACTCTTACCTCGAGAGAGTTGGCCATGCTCATGCGGTCTACTTTGAAAAGGCAATCATCGGGCAAATAAAGCATGCTATCCACATAGAGCATCTTGTCTCTCTCATCCTGCACGGATGCTCGAGTGAAGCACTCGCTCTGAAGAGTCAAAGCGTCATAACGATCCAGTGCCTTTTTTGTTTCTTCGGAATAAAGCTGCTGTCTGAATTGCCCTGAATTGGTCGTCCTGCGGGCAAAGCCTTCCTCCAAGGATAGGGTTGTGTCAGAGATGAAACGTTTCAGCTTACTCGTGAAATCGGAACGGTATGCAGGTTCGTGTCCGTCTCTCAACAACAGCTTCTGTAAGATCGTCCTGATACCTCCAGGTAGCTGATTGTAGTATCGTATGAATTGATATCGGCGAGTCCATTCATATCCTCCAAACAGCTCATCACCTCCGTCGCCGGACAAGGCAACCTTGACATGCTCTCTGGCCAGTTTCGACACCAGAAAAGTAGGGAGTATGGAGTTATCAAACAAGGGCTCATCCTGATGCCAAACCAATTCGGGCAACAGCTCCGTCATATCCGGACTGACTATAAATTCGTGGTGCTCGGTCTCGAGGTGCTTGGAGACCAATCTGGCATAACCCAGCTCGTCGCCCTTTCCTCGGTATCCCAAGGAAAAGGTTTTAATGGGCCGGTCCGCTTCCTCGCGCATCAGGGCCACCATGGCACTTGAGTCTACCCCTCCGCTCAAGAAGGCCCCCACAGACACGTCGCTTACCAAATGACGCCGGACCGAATCTCGCAAGCGCTCCAGGAGCTCCTGGCTCAACTCCTCAGGATCGCCCTGCAGTGTGTCTGTATAGTCCAGATCCCAATATTTTTGCTTCGAGACATGACCCTGTTGCAGCGAGAGAGTTGCAGCCGGACTCAGTTTGTAGATATCTTTGAAGATGGTTTCAGGGGCTGGGATGTAGCCATAAGTGAAGTAGCAGTCCAGTCCCCTCATACTCACCTGGCGCTCAACTGCGGGGTGTTGAATCAATGCCTTTATCTCCGAGGCAAAGAGAAAACATCCGTTCCGGTGGTAATAGTAAAGGGGTTTGATGCCCAAACGGTCCCTGGCAAGAAGCAGAGTCTTCCTTCTCGTGTCCCACAGCGCAAAAGCGAACATCCCCCGAAGTCTCTTCACACAGTCGACGCCGGATTCTTCGTAGAGATGGACAATGACTTCCGTATCACTCCTGGTGGAGAAGTGATGCCCTTTACCGATCAATTCTTTCCGCAATTCCTGGAAATTGTAGATTTCACCGTTGAAGACCACCCAAACAGTCTGGTCCTCGTTATGGATCGGTTGGTGTCCTCCTGCCAAGTCGATAATGCTGAGCCGCTGCATGGCCAAGCCCACATTACCTTTCAGATATGATCCATGATCATCCGGTCCGCGGTGAAACAGTGCCTCTCTCATGGACTGTAGGCTCTTGAGATCGGCCTCTTTGCTTTCCTGATCTAGAACAATCCCGCAAATTCCACACATGGTTTGTCAGCTATAATCCGGGCAGAAGGAGGAAGTGGAAAAACTTCAGACAGGCCGTTCTCTTTACCCGCTATCAGAAGGTGATTTAACAAGCTTGTCAAAAACAACCGTCATTTTCTCAGCAACATGTCGCCATGTGTAGCCGTCCTCAATAAGTTGTCGGCCCTTATCTCCCATGGTTTTTCGGAGTTCCGGGTCCTGGAGAATCTCAATGATGGCGTTGGCTAACGCATCCATGTCGTCTGGCTCGACCACGATTCCACAACCCGCTTCCTCAATAATGTCCGAGACGCCTCGGGCGCGAGTAATCACCACCGGACAACCTGCTGCCGAGTATTCCAGAGACTTCATGGAGGAACGATAGCGTCCAACGCCCTTTTCCGCTGTGTAGGCTGTTACCCCTACGTCGAAGAGATTACAAAAGAGGGGGATCTGATCCCACGGTTGATAACCCACAAAATGAAAGTGCTCCGATACTCCTGCTTTTTTGGCTAAGACGGGGAGTTGGGGTCCCCAGATCCCGTGGCCAACCACCACGAATTGAGCTTTGGGACGTTTGGCAACAATTGCAGGAGCCGCCTCAATCAGTTTGTCAACTCCCGACCAAGGGTAAAGATAGCCGATGAATCCCACATATTCCTGGCTGGGATCCATCCCTAAGGTTCGAGCACATTCCTGCCTGTCCATGGGCCTGCAGCGATCCGCGTCCACTCCGTTGTAGATGAAGTATGAGGTATCAGGAGACACACCATACACTTCACTGATTTTCTCAAGGACGACCGGGGTCACGCAGAAAAGCGCATCCGACAGGCGGTAGTTCCAGCGTTCAACGAAAAGGACCAAGGCCACTCGAAACTTTCCGTGTCCTCCCATCTCCATCTCATCGGGAGTAAAACCGTGAACATGCATCGCGTGGGGCTTGCCTAAGAGCTTGGCCACCAATAATCCCGAAAAAGAGTAGGTTACGCAATTCTCATAGATGACGTCGGACTTGTTGAAAAGGCTCCAGGCTAGAAGATAGATGAAGAGGAGAATGGGAAATAAGAAAGTACCTAGAAACCGTATACGGGGAATAGGGATATTAACGATCTTAAAAGGGACAGCCTCTTGATAGCGCCCTTCAGTTCCCACAAAGAGGGTGACGTCGTGTCCCAGCAAGTGGAGATTTCGGCAAGTTTCCAGGAGGTGAACCATGCCTCCTGGCGTAGTGACCTGCCCTGAGAGGTCAGACCTTGCGGTCACGACGATTTTCACAGTGTCTTACCCTTGTCTCTCTTGCCCGAGACCGTGTCAGAGATTGCCCACCAAGCCAGATAAGCATAGAGCTTCAGGGTGACACGCTTAACCAATGCGTTTCCTCCCAATCAGGACAAAATTCGCCGCCAGAAAATCCCTCAGGACCGGTGTATCTGCACTCAGCAGATCATTCACGGGTCTGCCTAACCCTTTGAGAATGGGGATATCACCTGGACAGTAAATGCGTCTGCAATCAAAACCACTGGCAGTTAACATCGGAATCAGCTTTCTTGGCGTTGTCAGACCGACGTGGCCTCCCCCCTCGGGATAGTGATGCCGTATGGACATAGGGTTTTCCAATCGGATTAATGCGGCGAGACGTCTCCTGAGCAACCCCAGTTGTATCCGCCGTTTATTCGGTGTGTGAAAAAAAACCTCTCCGCCTGGCTTCAGCACTCGGTAGACTTCTTGCAGCACTGCTCGCTTCTCTTCGTCGCTCAGGTGCTCCATGACATCCGCACAAACCACCCGATCAAAGATCCCGTTCTGAAAAGGTAAGGAGATAGCGTTCTGGCAGATAAAACTCACAGGAGCAGGCAGCGAACACTCATTCAGTATCGCCAACCCGACCTGCACGGCCTCATAACTGAGTTCTATCCCCACAACACGGGCCCCGGCACGAGCAAGATGGTAGGTCAATTGTCCCACGCCACACCCAACGTCTAAAAAAAAGTGATCCGGGAGAGGCGCAATGATCTTCATGAAACGTGTGATGCGCTCCTTTTCCATCTGCCTTTGTCGTTCAAAGAGACGAAGCTCACTTTCAGTTAAGAGATCCCCAACCTGTGCCCGTTGCTCAAACTCGAAATACATCAGCCGGTAATAGTCCTTATGGTGCCGAGGACTATGCGCAAACTTCTGATAGATTCGATGTTCCTCAACCGCTTCCACATTTCCATAGAGCTTCAATTCTTCTGGTGTGAGCTGATTCAAGGGCTCAGTGAGCACTAAGTGCCTCGCTTCGAGTTTAGACACCTATTGAGTAACTCGATGGTCTTCTCAACCACTCGCTCCCAAGTATGAGATTTCAGGACAAACTCTCTACCTCTTTTCCCCATGCTCGTCGCCATTTCTCTATCTTGGAGCAGCAGAATCACAGCCTCCGCCAGTTCTTCCTTTTCACCCACGGGAAATGACTTTCCAACATTTCTCTCCTCCAGGATGTTGCCCAAACCCTGCAAGTCAGTTCCGACCACGGGGCGTTCGCATGCTAGGTAGGCATAGAACTTCAGAGGTGATATTCCTGTGCGCTTTGTGAATTGGGCGGGGGCCACTGCAACATCGAAGGTACTGATAAAGAGCGCGGCCTTATCCCAGGGAACTTCACCCTGAAAGACAAAGTGCTGTTCCACACCCAGGTGCTTCGCCCTTCTCTCAAATTCCCATTTCATCTCCGTTTGACCACCTCCGATCAGGAAGAGTGCATCTGGAATTTCTTCAAGAATCATAGGCGAAGCATCAATCAGATGTTCCAGACCACACCAGGGGTACAGGCTTCCCAGATAGCCGACGATAGGCCGCTCCGGGTCCAGCCCAAATTCTTGTCGAGCAAGACCTTTCTCAAAGGGTTTAAATTTGCGAGGATTGGTGCCATTGAAGATTGTTTCTATTTTCTCAAGCGGCACCGAATGATCGGATCCGGCCCACTGACGTATACCCTCGGTCACGGTGATGAGATGGTCACTCCCTCGAAACACCCAACCCTCAACCAGCTCCTGAAGGTGAAGACGCCAACCGGCAGTCTGACTCAAGGCTAACTCATCGGTGACGATTCCATTTACCTCCACGACCAGAGCAATACCTAAAAGGCGTGTAATCCACAGAGTCGCTAGAGAAGTGAGTGAGAAGCGTTCATACACAATATCGGGCGATGCCTTCAGGCACCAGTAAGGCATCAATAGAAACGAACTCAAAAAGAAGGAGATCATTCGAAGACCCCTGAGATGAAGTATCGGAACCTGATGAACTTGAATGCTCTTGGGCCAGGCAAGTCCTTGCAGATATTGGCGTGAAATGGCAGTCACAACAACCACCTGCTGCCCTTGCCGGTTCATCTCCTCGATCACCTCAACAGCATGTATGGGCATTCGCTCATACTCATGATAGAAGACGTAGAAGATCTTCATCTCAGTTTGCCCTGTCTCATTCTCATCTCAGTCGTTTCAACACCGTGATTCCAAGATGTCCTTGAAAATCCGTACTGTCTTCTGGACCACTCGTTCCCAGGTGAAACGATCCAACACTAACCGTCTTCCCCGCTCACCCATCGTCTGCGCCAATTCCCGATCCTGAAGCAGTTGGATGATGGCTCCGGCCATTCTCTCAGCATCGCCTGAGGGAAAGGAGAATCCAACCCTCTCCTGTGTCAGCATGTCACCCAGTCCCTCGATATCACTTCCCACCACAGGGCGTTGGCATGCCAGGTATGCATAAACCTTCTGAGGTGAGATTCCTGAGCGCTCTGAGAGTTGGGCTGGAGCCACTGCAACATCGAAGGCACTGATAAACAGAGCGGCCTGATCCCAGGGAACTTCACCCTGAAAGACAAAGTGCTGTTCCGCACCCAGGTGCTTCACTTTTCCCTCCAATGCCACTTTCATTTCTGCCTGACCACCTCCGATCAGAAACAGTCCATCAGGAATACTTTCCAAAATGATAAGCGAGGCTTCAATGAGAACTTCCAGACCGCACCAGGGGAACAGGCTTCCTAGATAGCCGACGATAGGCCGCTCAGGATCCAGCCCAAGTTCCTGTCGAGCCAGACCCTTATCAACGGGCTTAAACCTGCCAGGATTGGTGCCATTGAGGATGGTCTCTATGTTTTCAAGCGGCACCGAATGAGCAGAGCTGACCCACTTACGAATACCTTCGGTCACGGTGATGAGATGGTCACCACCTCGAAACACCCAACCCTCAACCAGCTTAAAGAGTTGACGACGCCAACGCGCACTCCGACCCAAGGCTAACTCATCGCTCACGATTCCATTGATCTCCAAAACCAGGGGAATACCTAAGAGGCGTGTCATCCAGACTGTCACGAGAGAGGTGAGTGAAAAGCGATCATAAACAATATTCGGGCATTCTTTCAGGCACCAGCGAGGCAGAAGCAGCAAGGAACTCAGACAGAAAGAGATCATTCGAAGACCCTTAAGATTCACGATCGGGACCCGATGGACTTGAATGGTGGGGGGCCAGGCGAGTCCTCGCAGAAATTGGCGTGAAATGGCAGTCACAACCACCACCTGGTGCCCTTGGCGGTTCATCTCCTCGATCACTTCAACAGCATGTATGGGCATTCGCTCATACTCATGATAGAGGACGTAGAGTATCTTCATCTGAAGTTGCCTCGAAGTGGTTCTCCCGTCAAAAGCCCATTCGAAGAGCTAGCCGTATCTCCTGACTAACAACTGAAATCCTATTGCTCCGATAATAGCTCGCGGTAGGCCTGTTCCATGATCTCCATCTGGCTTTTCCGGAGAGCTCTCTGTTTGACAATCTCCTTATTTTGCTGACACACCTCTCGTCTCCAGTCGACCTTACTCAAAGCCAGGGTGATTCTTGCGGCCAGCGCATCTGGGTCGTGAGGGTCAACAAGGAATCCGTTGGCGCCGTCAGCGATCCAGTCCCGGTTTCCCTCAATGTTCGATACAATCGGAAAAAGTCCGACCGCCATGGCTTCCAGTAGTGACACCGAGGTTCCATCGGACAGAGAGGTGGAGAGATAGAGGTCCGCAGTGCTCAGAGCCCCTATTAATTTACTTCCTGAAAGAAAGCCTGCAAACTCAACATTTGTCTGCAAACTCAACTCATTCACCAAGGCTTCCAGAGGCTTCCGTAAGGGACCGTCTCCCGCTAATCTAAGCAAAACCTCCGAATGGGCTTTGCGTACCACGGCTAAAGCTTTAATCAGCGTGGCGTGATTATAGACGTGGTCCAGCATCCTGGTGCATACCAGTATCGGTCTCCCATTCCTTGATTGAGCCTGTACATCGAGTAAAGCTTCATCTACCCCAAAATTGGCCGAAACGATTTTCCCTCTATGGATCCCCATCTCTTCAATCTTTCTGGCCATGAAAGGAGCCATAACGTAGACTAAAGAACTTCTTTTGAGCGTGTGGTTGATCAACAACCTGTTGATCAAGGACCTCTGAGGATGAATCAGAAGGTCCGAACCCCATGCAGAGACAACTAACGGTGAGAATCCCGTAGTGGCAGCGTAGAAACCATACTCCATCAGAAAGTGCCCATGTAAAATGTCGGGCTGAATCTCCTCCAGCTTTCTCTTGATTCCATGGCGCAGCCACTTAAGACTCATTCTGGCCGTTAGGAGGCCCAGGGGAAGGAGGCGGTGAGCCCACTCTTGCGCTCCAAAGAGAAGAGTGGGCGTGCTCGTGGGTGGTGGAGAGTCTCCAGAACAGTTCGCCAGGAGGGAATGTACTTTCAAGCCCTCCATCTGAAGTGATGCACCTGAGAAAGAAAGCAAAGAGACCTGATGTCCTTGCTCGATAAAGTGCTTGATCCACCTCTTGAGATGAACACTTTCGAACCTACCCATATAACACAAATGCATGGCATCCTATTTCTGCGAGAGTAGCTCCCGGTAGGCCTGTTCCACGATGTCCATCTGGTTTTTCCGGAGAGCTCGCTGTTTCACAATCTCCTTATTTTGCTGACACACCTCTTGTCTCCAGTCGGCCCTGCTCAAAGCCAGTGTGATCCTCGCGGCCATCGTATCGGTGTCGTGAGGGTCAACAAGGAACCCGTTGACACCGTCTGTGATCCATTCCCTGTTTCCCGCAATGTCCGATACAATCGGAAGAAGTCCGACCGCCATGGCCTCCAGCAATGCGATAGAGGCTGAATCCGAGAGCGAGGTAGAAAGATAGAGATCGGCTTCGCTCAGAGTCTGTTTGACATCTTCTTCAGAGAGACTGCCCAAGAACTCAACATTGGCCTGCAAGCCCAACTCAGCCACCAAAGCTTCGAGACCTTGGCGAAGCGGACCTTCTCCCGCTAATCTCAGCAAAACCTGAGGATGGTCCTTGCTCACCAACTTCATGGCCCGGATAAGAGTAGCTGGATTGTAGACTTGACCAAGCTTCCGCGTGCTCACCAATACACTTCTCCCTGCCGTTGACTGAGTTTGGACATCAAGGAACTCTTCGCCCACCCCAAGATTGGCAATGACGATGTTGTCATGACGGAGTCCCATTTCTTCTAGCTTCGTGACCATGAAAGGAGATGCAACATGGAACAAAGAACTTCTTTTGGCCGTATAGCGGACCAACAACCTGTTAAGCAAGGACCTCTGAGGATGAAGCAGAAGGTCCGAACCCCATGCAGAGACGACTAACGGTGAGAATCCCGTGATAGCGGCATACAACCCGTACTCCACTAGAAAATGCCCATGTAAAATGTCCGGCTGAATTTCCTTCAGCTTTTTCTTGATCCCATGGCGCAGCCATTTCAGACTCATCTTGGCGGTGAGAAGGCCAAAGGGAAGGAGACGCTGAGCCCACTCAGGTGCCCGAGGGGGAGCTGTAGGGGGAGCGGAATTGCTCGGAAGGGGTTGAGTATCTCCAGAACCGTTCTCCAGGAGGGAATGTACCTTCAACCCCTCCATTTGGACCGATTCACCTGAGTATGAAAGCAAAGAGACCTGGTGTCCTCGCTCGATAAAGTGCTGGATCCACCTCCTGAGATGAATACTTTCCAAGTTACCCATGAAGCACAAATGCATAGCTTTGCCACCTGTAGGAAGCAGGTTCTAATCTTTCCCCTTTTCCAGGTCAAATCGGGCTTTCCAATGGGTTGCCATCGACCGGAGCGAATTGAAAGTAAATCGGAAATCTTCTCCTCTGATGATGAGCGACTCCGCCATTCCGTTGCCCGATACTCGGAGGTAACCGATAAATTCAATAACAGCCAGAACGAAGTAGGCCACGGCTGAGGTGAAGCCGGCCGCTGCCAAACCGTAGGTGGGAATCAGCCAGATGCCAAGTGTAACGGTCGTCACCAAACCCAGCCCCGAAGAATAAATTGATATCTCGGGACGTCCAGAGCCGGCGTTATAACCTGAAGTCACTGTCGCGATACTGAGGAAAAGGCAGCCTGAAATCAGTAGTCGAAGCGGCAAAACCGAGGCCGCGTACTCGTCGCCATAGAACCAGGCGATAACAAGAGGGCAGACCAGAAGGAAGACGCACAACATAGACAACATGAGAAAGACAGTTAGTCGTAGTAATAGGGGCATCCAGATCTTTGCTTCGGAAGTTTGAGTGATGGAGACCTTGGGAAGCAGGACATACTGAATGGCAGCGGGAAGGATCATGAGAGGTTGACTCAAAGCCATGGCCACGCTGTATTGGCCTACTTCAGTCGTACTCAAGAAATAATTCAAGAGATAATAATTCAAGTAGTAGTTGAAAAAGTTGATGACATTACTCGATTGTATTTTGAGTCCGTATCCGAGACTCTCCTTCATCCCTTGCCAATGAATCTTCCAGGATAACTTTGAGCCTCGCGACAAGATGAAAAGCAACGTCACCGTCATTAAAAAGGCAACGATCAAATGGGTCGAAACCGCTCCCAACACCCCCAGTCCAGCTCCCTTGAGTAGAATGAGAAACAGCAGCAACAGTAGTGCGGCATTTGCCAAAGCGGTCCCGTTCCATTCAAGAATTCGGTTTGTACCTCTCAAGATCCCCTGCAAAGAGTTTCTGGCAACCATCACAGGCAAAGCCAAAAGACCCACAAACTGCCATTTGGGATCGACCCCTTTGAGGATAGTCTCGAAAGCCCAATTCTGAACCGACAAGAATAGAACTGAAGCCAGGACACCTCCCAGCAGTGCTATCCAAAGTGAATTGGCAACCAATGATGCCGTAGTCCATCTCTTTTGCCCTGCAAAATAGACATTTGAGGCATCTATGCCAAAACCAGCGCACAGAGTAAGCCACGCCAGGGTAGTCATGACCAGGCTGAATGCTCCCAGCCTCTCGGAGCCGAGGCTGTTTGCAACAAAAACGTTAGTGAAAAAACCGACAAACAGAAGTATGACTCTCGTGCCTAACGTCGCAGAGATGTCCTTCACGAACAAGCTCACTGGGAACCTTTCCTGGCCACAAGGACATTAAAAACCACGTCGTTTGGGGTAGGAAAAATTGAATCCAGAAAGTAGAAGAGTCCCTGTATGAACACGATGAGGATTCCCAAAGGAACCTCGATGAAGAAGCGAAGCTTCCGTCGGTTGAGCGAGTGCAGAAAGTAGCTTAGTTTGGCTCCCAAGCGTGCGAAAAAACCGCCCACTCCGAAAACTTGCAACACTTCGAGTCCGTTTTTCTTGGCAAGATGCCTTAACCCGTTTTCGGTGAAGCGAAAGTAATCCTCAGCGACGTAGACATGCCACATCTGTCGGGCGCTCAACACCAGATGTCCACCTTCTCGGAGAACACGGCTCATTTCTCCCATAGCTTGAGAAGGTTCCTTGAAATGTACAAAGACATGGGTACAGAGAACCGTATCGAATGATGTTGAACGAAAGGGGAGATGTTGTCCGTCAGCTAAAACGTCGGGCCCCATCGCTCGAGATGCGACTTCTTCTTCACGGTTTCCATCGGGAATGGTGAAATCCACGCCAATGTGCCTATCAACAGATGCAGCATAGAGCTTCCGATAGGGCTTTGCTCCGCAGCCCACATCCAACAACCTGCCACCCACATATTGACGGGCTTGGCTCAAAGCGAAGTCGAACTTGCGGTCCACCACCCAGGGCAACTTTACCCACACTTGCCAGAAACGGATCACTCTAGTGAGCATGAGTTTTGAAGTGAGGCTCGAGCTTTTCGATCGAAAGAGGGGTTAGTGGCACGGAATAACTTTTCCGTTGGCGATGGTCCTTGGGATTCTCTTGAAGCTCAAGTTCCTTTTCGTCTAAGAAGAACCTGGGTTTCTTTGGACTGTCCACAAAGAAAGTAATCCCCCCAAGTTTTTCCACTTGGGCCTTGGATTGGAGTGTGACTCTGAGATGATCTTCGTTCTCTACAACCAGAAAGTCTAAGTCCCGGTGGACTGAAAGGTAGTTCAACAGACGAGCGGTAGTGGTAACAAAGATTGTCCCCTCCCGAAAGTGTTCTTCTAACCTTCTCAGACCTTCTTGGAACTCTTCGGGGATCACGGGCCCTTCCGGTTGAAGCCTTTTCCCCATATGTGTATAGAGAATGGCAACGGACTCATCCCTGATCAGCCGCGCAAAATTTTTCTGCGATAGTACACTTCCAAGATCATTGGATCGGTCCTGCTGGCACCGGCCATAGCGCTTAAAAGCAAAAAGTGAGTTCCCATCCCTCACGTTGATGCTTTGTAACAAAGGGTTTGCAATGAACCTCTTAACACCGGGGCGAAGCTGGTGGTAAAACCACTTGAGACAGTTCACAGGATCGCTCATCCTGGTCGGAGTAAATACTTCCTGAAGGCGGAGGTCTCTGTTCTGTCCCCAAAACTGAGTGACGTCGCGGCTCCTGCACAGAAAGGTGATTCCGAGAGTGCGCGTGAGGTCCATGTGATACTCAACAATTTCATAGGAATCCCCATTAGCCGTCTGCCCCTGCTGCAAGTCTCCCAAGCTAAAATTCTCCTGAATATTTTGAAAGTTATGCAGGTCTCCATGGTTCGTCCAAACTCTAATCTGGATGCCCTTGTCTTGAAGATAGTCCACTGCCGTGACCGCCATTTCCCTCCTGAAACCACCGTAGAAACTGAAGTCTCCATAGGTGTGCAGACAGTCGAGGTAGCCGGCCCGGATGAAATCGAGGATCATTTCCGACCAGGGGCCTTCTACAGGCTCCAAGCCGTTAAATAAGGACAAGCTCCTCCCGGGTTCGGGAGCAGCCGAGTACATCCAAAAGCTGTCCCCTATCTCCAACCCCACACCAACACCCATGGGGGTGCGTTGCTTGGTATTGAGGAAGCGGTGTATTTCAAGGAATTCTTCAGGAGTGGTCAAGTCAATATCACTGCAAATGGTGAGGGCACTCCGGTAAGGATAGGGATACTTTCTCAAGCTCACCTGCTGAGTCATGCGCGGCAATAGTCCTCTTTCTTGACAGGGAGGGGACAGTCCCTTTGGGAAAGGATACCCTGTGACCTTGACTCGTTGCGGGAACCCGTTAACCGAGCTGTACGGTCTGCAAAAAGCGAGGCCGGTAGCGTAGTCCGTTGTTGGTCGGTCACACAAAAAAGATTGTCATGATACGGCAGCTCCTGTTCGGACCCAACGAGCTTCAGCAGCCCCAGATGGTTCTTGCCAAGATCCAGCCGATAAAGGCGATAGCTGTTGATGCGGGTAAGCCAGCGGGCCAGATCCAGGAGCGTGCCACCTTGCACTGGACGCATGGCGCTGTATTCAATGCAAAGGATCGGCGGATTCTCTTGCCCAAGGAAGGTGGTGGCCCCTTTGAGCACTTCCAGTTCCCAGCCCTCCACATCGATTTTCATCATACGCACGTTAATCAATCCCTGTGCCTGTAGAATCTCATCGAGAGGCAGCACTTCCACGTCGACTGACGAGCGTGCCGTGGCCGGCGGAAGGAGCGTAGCCATTCCCCGGTTTGTGCCTTCAGGAGAATAGAGTGTGCGTCTCCGCGCCCTCGCCCCCAGGGCTGTCCCATGGACCACGACGCCCTGCGTGTGATTGAGCACCAGGTTGCGTTCCAGTATCGCGCGAGTCTCGGGAAGGGGCTCAAAGGCGTGCACCTGTCCCGTGCCGCCCACCGCCCGAGAGGCCGTCAAGGTCATTAAGCCGATGTTGGCGCCTATGTCCAAAAACGTGTCACCGGGGTGCAAACACCTCGCCATCACGTGAAGGGTGCCCGCTTCGTAGGCCCCAAAATAATACAGGGATTGCTCTAACCCGCCGTCCGCAGGGTCCACCCACATGAGCAGGTCCCCGAGAACCGGCACGATCGTCGGCCCTGCAGGTTTTGGCATCAGCCATCGCGTCGCCAGGCTCAGGAGCCGCCCTCGCCCTCGAAAACGATGCCTGAGCAGAAATCCTGACACGGCTCGTGAAAGTCCGACCCACATTCGAACAGGCAGACGGTGCTGGCCCATCTGCTGGGGTCCAATTCGATGTCCGCAAAACAGCCCAGTCAGAACCTCGAAACCCATGCCACTACTATACAAAACTATGTAGAATGCTCGTTGGTAGGTCGTCGCCAAGCGGCGGTAGTTACCAGAGTTGTGTGAGCCCTTGTGATCCTAGGGATTCTTCCTGATGCGTCCTGTCGGCATAGCCACTATCCACAGCGTCCCTGGTGTGCCGCTTTCCTCGCCAGACAACACATGTACATCCCTCCTGGCCCTCCATCGAGACTGCCTTCAATCACAGGCAAGAGGCCGAGCCGGCAATACGCCACATACCTTAGCCAGTTGAGCGTCCGATGCCGGCGCAAGAATGGATGAAAGAAGAGGACCGTTTTCATCTTCAGGATCTCAAACATTGGCTCGAGCATGGCACGAAGCTCTTCAATCGAAAGCCACTGCTCGATCGGTTGGAGATGATCTGGCGCATCCGGATCGCCACTCTCCAGAAATCTTCCTGCTACTTCTCGGTTCTGCGTGGTCAAGATCACTGATCCTCCCGGGCGAAGGTGATCGCTGATGAGAGCCAGGAATCGAATCTGCTCTTCGGCGACCATATGCTCAACCACCTCTGACGAGACGATCAGATCGCAGTCTCTTGGCAGGTCGGTCATCTCAAGGAAACTACCGGCACGGAACTCAATGTGAGGGTAGGCTGATTTGGCTGCGAGAATTGCCTCGGCTGACAAGTCAACCGCCGTCACCCGACCGTACTGCGAGAGCACGTTTGCCAGCCACCCTTGGCCGCATCCAAGCTCCAGGATGTTACTATCTCCAAGGGAAAGCGCACGCAGGAAATTCCGGATGACACGAATGCGACAGAGACGATCAATGTCTTTCCCCTCAGATCGCGCTTCATACCAGCGATCATAAAAAGTGCGAATTGAAGGGTCGTCAGACCGGGTCATGATCACTTTTCAGTACAAGCAACGATTAACGCCATTCTTCTTTTATATTATAGGTTGACTCCACGAAGTTCTGTGTAGAAGCGGCAGTTACCAGGGATGCCGGAGATTCCAATGAACAGAAACCTCGAGGGAATATGCGTTGCGGTCTTGACGGGCTGCTACTTCGTGTGGCTCGCGACGGCCATGATCCCCACCGCATCCGAGAATATTCGCCTGGTCTCTGTTTTCAACTCAGATGAACCCACCCAATTGGAGCTTTTGCGTCAGGCGCTGTCCCAGGGGACCCTGCGAATCGACTACTCGCAGTATGGGCATCTACAATTCAACCTCGCTCTCATTCCTCTGTTCTTGATGAGCTTCCTCACTCCAGTGACCGATCAGTCGATTATCATCAGTTTACGCCTGGTATCGGCAGTGGCTGGTGCAGCCACGGTTCTCTGCACTTTCTTTCTAGCCCGCAGATACTTCGGTCGTCTTGTCGGTTGGGTGTCGGCCTGCCTGCTCTGTGGGATCTCGTTGAATTTTATCGAATGGTCGGTTTATGCTCACCCAGACGTTCCTCAACTGTTCTTCCTCATGCTTGGGCTGTATTTCTGTTGCAGGCTAGGCGGCGACAAAAGCCGGGAGTCTCTTGTTCTTGCCTCCGCTTCCGCTGGATTGGCTTTTGCCTGCAAGTACTCAGGCCTCTTTCTGCTCCCAGTCATCTGGCTTGTGGCGGTTGGGGGGAACGCAGGCCGCGATGAGGTGGGCCCATTTCGGAGCGCTGCCCTGCTGGTCAGAAAATGGGCCCGTGGTCTAACTCTGGCGGCGGGAA
This sequence comes from Acidobacteriota bacterium, assembly GCA_963663035.1. GTDB lineage: Bacteria > Acidobacteriota > UBA6911 > RPQK01 > JADFOI01 > JADFOI01. The sequence continues at coordinate 2,462,564 of OY760074.1, read as the reverse complement.
TTGGGAGCGTTTCGCTGGGATTGGTGATGCGGGTTGAACTTGTGGCTCGCTTATTGACTTCCGATGGTGCTGTAGAGAGCAGCAACTTGCCGGTAATCAGGGAGTTCAGGATTTTGCTGGGTGCTACAGGATGTGTCCTCATTGTTCTCGGCATCCTGCGCTGGCCCTGGAGGCTCCTGGCCAGAAGTGATTTTCTAGCAAGAACACTGTCGCAAGTTGGTATTTCGGTGGCTGCCTTTATCACAGCCTTCGTCATTGGCTCACCCTTCTCGCTTTGGAAACTCAACTTCCTCTACGGCATGATTTCCCAATCCAGGCATGTGGCCTTCGGCCATTATTTTCGGGGTGAGGGAGGCGTGCAAGGATGGCTGTCGCTGCTCGTCTCACAGGATTTGCTGGGGGTTACATTTGCCGCAATGGCTGCAGTGGGTCTTCTTTATCTCTTCCACGACCTGGCCACTAAAGAGGCCCAGCATCTGTCGATCGGTCAGCGCTTGGCTGGGCCAGTCATCCGACCCGAGGTGATTCTTTGGCTTTGGGTCCTCTTGTACCTGGGCTTCCTGGTGATGCGAGTTCGCATGATGGAGCCTCGTTATCTCTTGCCGGTGTTTCCAGTCCTGATCATCCTCGCTGGACAGTTCCTGGCTCAACTCGCACGAGCGTCTCTCGACGCCGTCTCTCGCAAGTTCGCCGTTCCTGTCCTCGTGCTCTTTCTCGTGCTGGGTGCCGCAGATTTTGCTAGCTCCATCACAAGAGTTCAAGAGTTTCGAGCTACAGAGAGATTGCGTGTGGAGAAGAGCCCCGCGGTGAGGGCCGGTCTGTGGCTGGCCGAGACCTTCGAGGCGGATTCTCGAGTGCTGTACGACAGCTACAGCTATGTACCGCCCGCCTTCGCGGAGGCTCAACTGACTTTCGCAGGGACGAGTGAAGACCTCGAGATTTTCGCACCGGACGTTGTCATTGTGAGTGAAGAGATATCACAAAGGTTCGTAGATCCCACCAAAGCCAGCCAGTTTGGCGCCGGTGAGGCCCAGTACAGAGAACATCTGCAATATTATCGGGGTTTGAGGGATGGGAGTTTCGGCTTTACCCAGATGATGAACTTCGGCAAAGTTCAGGTGTATGCGAAGCGCTAGCCCGCCTTCCTGTCCTTGCGGTTGGGAGAATGTGGGAGCGGCCTCAGGCCGCGAAGAGGCCCATTCGCCGCACTGAGGCGGCTCCCACATTCCAGTGAGCAACACGCTCTCAGTCATTCGGTGTCAGGATTCCTTCCGCGGTCGCCAGATACGCTTTCGAACACCGCTGGCACCGGTAAGAGTTGGGATCCTCCTGGATGAGCTTCCTGGAACATTCGCACACATAGCCCCCTTTTCTGGCCGGATTTCCCAAAACGAGGGTGTAGTCCGGTACATCCCGGGTAACGACCGAACCGGCTCCGATGAATGCAAACTTTCCGATGATGATTCCGCACAGGAAGGTCGCATTGGCTCCGATCGTTGCACCGTAGCGAATCAGCGTCGGAAGCAAATCCCCACCGGCTCTGCTTCTAGGCCACATGTCATTGGTAAAAGCAGCATTGGGCCCGATAAAAACCCGGTCTTCTATAGTTATCTTGTCCCAAAGGCTGACGCCATTCTTGACCGTGACCAGATTCCCAACGATCGCACCGCTTTCGATGAATACCTGCTCGCAGATGTTGCATCCGCTGCCCACCCGAGCACCCTTCATGATGTGGGCAAAAGCCCACACTCGGGTGTCCGCTCCGATTTCGTTGGTCTCAACGAGTGCCTTCGGATGTTTGAAGTAGTTCATCGGCATGAAACTGTTTCATCTCATCGACGACGTGAAGGCCCGGTTTCACTATTGATAATGCTCTACGATGTTGTCGACGATCTTTCGCGCCGACTCCCCGTTACCGAAGATCTCGGGGTTGTGCGGTCCTGTGGGCTCAAACTCCCGGATAGCCTCAGCCACTTCTGAAGCCTTGGGTGGAACATGGATCTTCCAACCCGCTTCCAGAATTTCCGGAAACCACACCAGCTCAACTGGAATAATCACCGGTTTTCTCAAAAGAAAAGCCTCTCTTCGCACTCCGCCCGAATCAGTCACGACCTTGTCAGCACCTGCCAGGAGACGTATAAATTCAAGATATCCTGTGGGCTCTGTCATCCGAATCCGGTCGCAGCTCTTCACCTCTTCCAGAATCCCGAACTTTTCCAAGCGTTTTCTGGTTCGAGGATGTACAGGAAAGTGGATGATCTGTTCGCTCTGAACCAGGCCATGCATAATCTCTCGAAGTCGCTGCGGATTGTCAGCGTTTTCTTCACGGTGAATCGTTGCCACCACATAGTCGCCTCTCTTGACGGGAATGGATTGTGTCTCCAGTGTGTACAGCAATGCATCTTTCATCAAATCTCCCGAAAAGCAGATCCGCTCCCTGGGAACGTTTTCCCGGCAGAGATTTTCCGTGTCGGTACGAGTACACGTGAAAATCAAATCGGCCACACAATCGGAAAGCCGACGATTGATCTCCTCCGGATTGTACAGAAAAGGTGTCCGAATTCCTCCTTCAACGTGCACGAACGGGATCTTGGTCTTTACGGCGGCTATGGCGGCTGCGGTAGTCGAATTGACATCTCCATAGGAAAGAACGGCGTTCGGCTTTTCCTTGTGCAGCACATCCTCGAGGCTCAGCATCGTTTCTGCAGTTGAGGCCACACTGCTTCTGGCTCCAATCTCGAAATGGTAGTGAGGATCGGGAAGATCGAAAGTATTAAAAAACACTCGAGACATTTCGTAATCATAGTGTTGTCCAGTATGAACGATGATTTCCTTGATTTCCCTTCTCTGGAATTCCCGATGTACCAGAAACTCCTTCACGAAATTGGGCCGGGTGCCCAGAACAGAAAGGACCTTCAAGCTTCTGCCCTGGCTTCAAGATAATCGACTTCCACCTCAGAGCCTGAGTTTTGCAGTGAACGGGAGGCGGCTTCCAGAACGGCAACCACCTGGAGACCGTTCAACCCATCGGTCAAAGGGGTATCTCCTTTGAAACAGCACTCCACAAAATGGGTGCACTCTACTCGCAAGGGCTCAATAAAATTCACCTTGGGGATCAAAACGTCGCCGGAACGGAGCAGTACCTGATATTCACCAAAATTCACCATCTCGTCATTGCCGGGCTCCCGACCCTTGATTTCAACGCCTTTGTCAATGAGTTGTATTTTCTGGTCGCTTGAAACGTCGTTGTAGATCAGCATTTTTTCGGTTCCGACAATCGTCATCCGCCGAACCTTTTTGGGATCCAATCAACTCAAGTGCAGGGAGCAGATCACCCCATCTGGGTAGCGCATGTTGAGGAAAACGACGTCTTCAATGTCCTTCTGAATGTAGCACGCTCCGAAGGCCTGGACCGACTCGGGAACGGAACTCAACAAGTAGTTCACTATGGAAATGTCGTGGGGTGCAAAATTCCACAGTGAGTTCACATCCTGTCGAACTTTCCCCAGATTCACTCTCCTACCGTAAAGATAGAGAACACTGCCCAGTTCACGACTATCGATATATTCCTTCGCCTTTCGGACTGCGGCGTTGTAGAGAAAGGTGTGACCCACCATGAGAATCACACCTCGTTGGGAGGCCATTTGCGTCAATTGCAACGCCTCATCGGTGCTGGTGCAAAGCGGTTTCTCTACCAAAACATGTTTACCCGCCTTCAGAGCCTCCTGGACCAGATCAAAGTGGGTCGCCGCAGGGGTGGCGATGACGACTGCCTCGATGTCAGGGTTCTCCAAAATCTCTCTGTGGTTTTCAATGACCCTCAGGCTGGGATACGTTTGTCCGACCTTTCTTCTATTTGTTTCAGCCAGATCCGCCACGGCCACAACATCCGCTTCGTTCATCTCAACAAGGTTTCGAAGAAGTTTCGGACCCCAGAAACCCACTCCGATCATCCCTATTCTCAGCGCCCTATTCACAGTCTCCAAGTGAACTGTCAAATGCATCCTTTCATGACAAGCAACGAGTTATGCCACTCTCTATGCCACTCTAATTTTATATTATAGGGTGACTCTACGAAGTCCTGTGGGTACTTGGCCGAAATTGAGATTGGGGAATGGGTAAATGGACCAGAGCTTAGCTGTTGTCGGTTGTGGCTACTGGGGTAAAAACCTGGTGCGCAATTTTGCCCAGCTGGGAGCACTGGGCTGCATTTGTGACAGCAACGACGAGCTCCTGCAGGCTTACTCTGAGGAGTACCCCAACATTCGCCGAACCTCCCGTTTGGAAGAAGTACTTACTGAAGACAGCATTCAGGCGGTGGCAATTGCCACACCAGCTGAATCCCACTACGAACATGTCAAGGAAGCAGTCCTGAGGGGCAAGAACGTTTTTGTCGAGAAGCCGCTGGCGCTCAAGTATGAGCAGGGACGGGAACTCGTGACCTTGGCCAAGGACCGTGGCGTGTTGCTCATGGTGGGTCACATTCTCAACTACCACCCAGCGGTAAGGTTGCTCCAAGACATCGTGCAGAAGAATGAGTTGGGTAGAATCTGGTACATCTATTCAAGTCGACTCAATCTTGGGAAGGTTCGACAGGAAGAAAATATCTTGTGGAGCTTTGCCCCTCACGATATCTCGGTGATTTGCGAGCTATTAGAGTCCGAGCCCAATGAGGTGACCGCTTCTGGTGGAAGCTACCTGCAGCCGGGCATTGTGGATGTGACGGTGACCAGCCTGTTTTTCGAAAATGGGGTGAGAGCACACATTTTTGTCAGTTGGCTCCACCCCTACAAGGAACAAAAACTGGTTGTCATTGGTGAGAAGAAAATGGCGGTGTTCGATGACACAGCTCGCGAGGGCAAACTCAAGATTTATGACCAGGGAATCGAGTGGGAAGCTGGACTTCCGGTTCCCCGCCAGACTGCGGAAACAACCTTGTTTTTCGATGAGACGGAACCACTGCGGCTCGAGTGCGAGCACTTTCTGACCTGCATTCGCGAGCACACGTCTCCGTTGACCGACGGTGAAAGTGCCTTGAGGGTGCTCAAGGTCCTGGAGGCAAGCCAAAGGTCCTTGGAGACAGGCAGTCTGCCGGTGTCGCTGTCCGAGCTAGCGGAGGCTGAAGCGAAATGACAGACTATTTCGCTCATGAATCCAGTTTTGTAGATGAGGGAGCAGAGGTCGGCACGGGAACGAAGATTTGGCACTTCTCTCACCTGATGGCAGGGGCCAAGGTTGGGGACGATTGCAATATCGGCCAAAACGTATTTATCGGTTCTGATGTGGTCATTGGTGACCATGTCAAAATCCAAAACAACGTTTCTGTTTATACGGGCGTTACCGTAGAAGATTATGCCTTTCTGGGTCCTTCGATGGTGTTCACCAACGTGGTGAATCCACGCAGCCATGTTTCTCGAAGAAATGAATATCAGCAAACACTGGTCAAGCGAGGGGCCTCAATTGGAGCGAACGCCACCATTGTTTGTGGAATGATGGTGGGGCGCTACTCCTTTGTGGGGGCTGGTGCGGTCATCACCAAGGACATCCCGGATTATGCCCTCGTCTATGGGAATCCCGGAAGGCTTCGGGGCTGGGTCTGTCAGTGTGGGACAAAGTTGATTTTTGGGCCGGAAGATGACCAGAAGGTGGCAGAATGTGGCAGCTGCGGCACCCGCTATTCAAAGGAAGGACCCAAGGTAAGTCCGAGTGAGACGGATCATGACAATACCGCTGGTTGACTTAAAAGCTCAGTATCGAGCAATTCAGTCGGAAATTGACGGTGCGATTCAACAGGTCTTGGAGTCGGGACACTTTGTGCTTGGTCCCAATGTTCAAGAGTTGGAACAGGAAGTGGCGGCCTACCTGGGGGTCAAACATGCTATCGGGGTGGCATCGGGCACTGACGCCCTGATCATCGCCTTGGAGAGTCTAGGCATCGGTGCTGGCGATGAGGTGATTGTGCCCAGCTATACCTTCTTTGCTACGGCTGAAGCGGTTCTGCAGGTGGGTGCGAGACCCGTATTCGTCGATATCGAACCCGACACCTACTGTCTTGATGTGCAGCAGGTCACAGAGCAGCTGACACCCAGTACCAAGGCCGTCATTCCAGTCCATATGTATGGGCATCCAGCCTCTATGGGCCCCCTATTGGAATTGGCTGGGACTCACGGCTTAAAAGTCATTGAGGACAATGCCCAGGCCATGGGAGCCGAGTACGATGGCAGAAAAACCGGAAGCCTGGGCGATGCAGGATGTTTGAGTTTCTTTCCAAGCAAGAACCTGGGAGCCTATGGCGATGGGGGAATGGTGGTCACCAACGACGCTGAAACTTACGAGCGGGCGCGAATGCTGCGAACCCACGGGTGGCGGGAAAAGTACTTCCCCGAGACGACAGGGCACAACAGTCGTCTGGATGAGCTACAGGCGGCAATCCTCAGGGTAAAGTTGAACTACCTTGATGTCTGGAACCAACGTCGTCGTGAGGTGGCGGCCCAATATAAGGAACAACTTTCTGATCTCGGCATAGGGGTGCCTTATGAAGCCAGCTCGGTCAAGCACGTTTTTCATCTTTTTGTGGTGCGACTGAGGCAGCGTGACGAGGTTATCCAAATTCTGAGAGAGAAAGGGATTGGCTCTGCTATCTACTATCCCCAACCCCTGCACTTGACCAAGCCCTGCCAGTTTCTCGGATTAAAGGAGGGTGATCTCGCGGTTACAGAACAAATGAGTCGCGAAACCCTGGCCATCCCAGTCTACCCGGAGATGTCCGACCAACAGGTGCAGGAGGTTGTGGCTGCATTAGAAGGCGCCATGGTTGGTTCTGAGACTCAACCATGAAAGTCGTCACAATCGTAGGAGCCCGCCCCCAGTTTATCAAGGCTGCTCCCGTCAGTAAGGAGCTCAGGAAAAACCATCACCAGGAAATCTTGATACACACTGGACAACACTATGATACGGAGATGTCTCGCGTTTTCTTTGAAGAACTGGAACTTCCTGAACCCGACCTGAACTTAGGAGTAGGATCAGGAACTCATGGGTTCCAAACGGCTCACATGCTGATGGGTGTGGAGGAAGTTCTCCAGTCGGAAAAGCCGGATTGGGTCATTGTTTATGGTGACGCCAATTCGACTCTGGCGGCTGCCCTGGCTGCAGTGAAACTGAATGTTCCCCTGGCCCATGTTGAGGCTGGCTTGCGGTCCTTCAATCGTGAAATGCCCGAAGAGCGTAATCGCCAGATTGCTGATCACTGCTCTGACCTGTTCTTCTGCCCAACCAAGACCGCTATTGAGAACCTGGCTAGAGAGGGCATTACCAGGGGAGTACACCTTGTCGGAGACACCATGTACGACTCGGTGTTGTCCTTTGGCGATGTCGCCCGCCAGCGCTCGAAGATACTTGAGAAACTGGATTTAAAGCCAGGAAACTACTTGTTAGCCACAGTTCACCGTGCCTACAATACCGATTCTCCCGAAGCTCTGTGCAGCATTCTTAGTGCTTTTGCCGAGATAAAAGAGACGATTGTTTTCCCCATTCATCCCAGGACGAAACACAGTCTTAGTGGGGTGAATGGCGCACTGGATTTATCTCAAATGCCCAATGTCCAGAGCATCAAACCGGTAAGCTACCTTGACATGCTCATGCTTGAACAGAATGCCCGAGTGATCCTCACCGATTCCGGGGGTGTACAGAAGGAAGCCTATTTTGTCGGCGTACCCTGTGTAACGCTACGCCCGGAGACAGAATGGACTGAAACCGTAGAGTCTGGCTGGAACGTAGTGGTTGGAGCTGATCAATCCGACATCGTTCATGCCGTTGCAACGATCAAGCCACCTCAAGCACGCCGGCTTGACTTTGGAGATGGAGATGCCGCCAGACGCATTGTCAAAATCTTAAGCGAGGCTACGCCTCTATGATTGATGGGGTGGTTGTCAGAAGTTTGAAGACCCACCGAGACGAGCGTGGGTTTTTTCGCGAGATCATTCGGGTGACGGACGATTTCTTCGAGGAGGGTTTTGGGCAGTGGAGTCACTCATTGATGCACCCGGGAGTCATCAAGGCCTGGCATATTCATAACAAGCAGACGGACTGGTGGTATGTCTGCACGGGAGTTTTGAAGGTCGTCTTGTACGATAAGCGACCGGAATCGTCTACCTACCGTCAGAGTATGGAAATGATGCTAGGGGATCGCCACGAGGCAAGCGTTCTCAAGATCCCCCCCGGTGTCGCTCACGGTTGCAAGTGCATCAGCGGGCCCGCAAGTCTTCTTTACGCTACTTCTCACACCTACAATCCAGAGGACGAAGGTCGTATTCCCCACGATGATTCGGAAATCGGCTATGACTGGCTGGACGGGGATCCGATCAGGTAGATTCCGTGCCCCACGTTGACTCCCAAATCGGGTATCATATTTTGTGGTTCTCTTGAACACTTCTTCTAAGTGCAGTCCCTTCCTTTTGCTTTTTCTCCTGTTCTTGTTTTGCTTTCAGGGGGAAGCTGCAACAAAAGAGCTGAAGCACTACCCGGCCGCCATTCATGTCCATTCCACCTTTAGCAACGGTGAGTATGAGGTCTCAGAGCTGGCAGGTTTTGCAAGGGAACGAAACATTGACGTACTGGTTCTGACCGACTCCTTTTTGACCACGGTAGTCTATGGGATCTGGCCGTTCGATCGAATCGCCGTTGAGGGAATCAACAAAATGGTTCGGCCAGGGGTTCGGGATTATGGAATCGGGCGTTACTTTGCCGCTGTACGAGAGGCACAAAAGCAGTTTCCTGATCTGGTCATTCTCCCGGGCGTGGAGGTGACGCCCTACTACTATTGGAAGGGAGAGCCCTGGATTGAGCCGACACTCTACAATTTCGACCGCCATCTGATTGTCCTGGGACTGACGGAGCGGCAACTTGAAAATCTGCCGGTCATCGGAAATGAGACCTGGGGAAATACTGCTACCCATTGGACTTTGATCCTCGTTCCCTCGGGCATCTTTCTTTGCGGGATTCTCCTGCTGGTGTCAGGAAGCTACCTGAAAATTCATCTCAGCGACTACACGATCCTGCGTAAGCGGCGTCCTTGGGCAGTAGCAACGAGCATCATGCTATTCGCTTTGCTGCTGGCCTGGAACAACTATCCTTTCGGGAGGCTGGGTGATCCGCACTCAGGTCAGCAGGACATTCTTCCTTATCAGCGTGTGATCGATTATGTGAATAAACGGGGTGGAATCGTCTATTGGAGCTATCCAGAAGCTCGTTATCCGGATGTTCAAATGGGGGGAGCCAAAATGGTGAGCCAGCCTCACGCGGAAGATCTCCTCCTGACCGATGGTTACCATGGGATTGAAGGGATCTACGGCGATCGGATCACGGCAACTCTGCCCGGTAGAGTATGGGACCTTGCCCTAAATTCCTATATCGAAGGTTGGCGCAGGACACCTCCCTTTTTGACCACCGGAATCAATTTTCATTACTTCAAAGGTAACCCGGGAAGCTGGTACGACCTTGTCGGAGGCCAAACCATCCTCTTGATGCCGGAGAAGTCGGAAGCGGCCGTTCTTGAAGCACTTCGTGAGGGAAGCGGTTACGCCACCTTCCAACAGCCGGAGGAAAAGCTTCGTTTGCACCAACTCAGTGTGGAAACCTTTGAGGGAGCCAAGGCTTTTCAAGGAGGTGAAGTGGAGGGTGAATCCCCTGTCCAGGTGCACATTCACTTGGATTGGCTCCATAATCCTCCTGAAGAGGATAGACCCTTCCATCTTGAACTGATCCGAAACGGAGAGGTCGTGGAGCAGGTTGAGCAGTACCTACCCATCCAGATCACGAGCACGCAGAAACTCCCATCGGGTCGACACTATTTTCGGATGAGAGCTCGGTGGCGCGGAAACATCTACAATGTGTTGTCAAATCCCGTCTTTGTGAATATCCAATGATCCTACCGGCGATTACCGCGGATGACGCATTATATTCGGTACAATAAATAGTGAATGGAGAATGTCTCTCTGGCCGGCCGGCGGATCCTGCATGTTCATACGCTTCCCGTTGTCAGTGGCTCGGGGATCGCTACACTTCGGACGATGCAGGGCTCAGCGAATTGTGGAGCTGAGGTGGGCCTCGCCAGTGCTCCCGGTGGGAAATTAGAAACCTTGGTTCGCGAGGCCGGCCTGCAGTTTTACCCCATCCGAAACTTTGTCAGCGAGTTGTCTCCTTTCAAGGATCTTCACGCCCTGTGGCAGCTGGACCGTTTGTTGGCACGAGAGAGATTCGATCTGGTCCACACTCACAACTCAAAAGGGGGTTTTCTGGGACGTCTTGCTGCCAGGAAGAACCACGTTCCAATTGTCATCCACACCGTTCACGGCTTTGCCTTTCATGATGAAGAGAACTGGGTCGTGCGCCATCTCTTTATTGTCCTGGAACGAATGGCGGCAGGCTGGTGTGACCAGATGATCGCCGTCTCTCAGCCCATGGTGGAGTGGGCGCAGCGAGAGAAGATCGCCCCACCAGAGAAGTTCGTCAAGATCTTCAGCGGAATTGAAGTGGAGAGCTTTCGAAATCAAGCCCCTTGCCCCGAGCTTAAAACTCAGTTCGGAATTGAAGCGGAAGAAGTGGTGATTGGCGTGGTCTCCAAGCTGTGGGAGGGGAAGGGCCATGAACAGCTGATTGATGCGATGGCCCGACTTCTGAAGAGCGGGCACCGAGTGAAACTGCTGATTGTGGGAGATGGGAATCTGGAAGAGAAATTAAGGGAACAAGTCAAATCTCTGGGGATCGAAGAAGCCGTGATTTTCACCGGCTTCTGGACCAATGTTCCAGAAATTACAGCCATTCTTGACGTGTCAGTTCTTCCTTCCTTCTATGAAGGGATGGGAAGAGTGGCTCTGGAGGCCATGGCAGCCGGAAAACCCGTGGTGGCTAGCGGGGTGGGTGGCCTGACGGAGTTGGTGGAAGATCAGGTGAGCGGATATCTCATTCCCCCCGGAGATGTGAACGCCTTGGTGAAGCGGCTGGAGACCCTGATCACCGACCCCGACCTCAGGCAAAAAATGGGCCAGGCAGGCGCCCATCGAATCGGGCAAGAGCACTCGGCTGACTCAATGGTGGAAATGATTCACCAGGTTTATCAACGGCATCTGCCACCTGAGAACACCAGTACGGTTGCTCCTCGGACCACCCATACGCTGGCCGGCAGACCTGGGCTGGAAAGGCAGGAGTCAAGTCTTGCAGGTCGCCTAAAATGATTATCTATCTCTTTTTATTTCTGGTGGCTCTGGGCTCCGTCAATCTCCTGACGCCGCTCTCCATCAAGATCGCTGCTAAGATCGGTGCCGTAGACATTCCCACTGACAGAAAAGTGCACAAAACTCCCATTCCCCGACTGGGCGGTGCAGCAGTCTTTCTTTCCGTGGCCATTTCTCTCTTGCTGGGGGCCGCAGTCAACGTCTACATTCCCCAGGTTCTGAGCACCAGTTTGGTGGGCATGATGGTGGGGAGCTTGGTCATTATTGCCATAGGATTATGGGATGACACCCATAATGCTAACCCCTTTGTAAAGCTCGCCTGTCAGTTTGTGGCAGCCAGTATTGCAGTTTACATGGGAGTGCAGTTTGAGCTGGCGAGCAATCCTCTTGTGACAGGAACGAGGGACTACTTTGACCTGGGAATGTTGGCCTTTCCTCTTTCGGTTCTCTGGATTGTGGGCCTCACCAATGCCATGAACCTGATTGATGGATTGGACGGACTGGCTTGCGGCATTGCCCTTTTTACTTCGGTGACGCTTTTTTTAATCTCCGTCAATATCGAGGCCGGGGAGGTGACTTATTTTTACATTGCCCTGGCGGGAGCAACACTGGGCTTTCTGCGCTATAACCGTTTTCCGGCCAAGGTGTTTCTGGGAGATACGGGAAGCATGTTCCTGGGTTTTACCCTGGGATGTCTCTCCACCACCGGATTTCAGAAAAGCTTCGCCCTCTCTTCCTTGATCGTGCCCGTGATCATTTTTGGGATTCCCATTTTTGATGCAGTGGTTGCCCTGACGCGCCGCTACATCAATAATAAGGGTATCGCCACTGCAGATCGGGAGCATCTGCACCACCGTTTGCTCGATCTGGGTTTGAGCCAGAAACAGACTGTGCTGTTCTTGTATTTCGTCACCGTGCTGCTGGGAATCATTGCTTTTGCCTTCACGGTCCAGTTAGATGAGTATGCTGCGGTCATTATCGTGGTGATTGGAGTCCTGGGTGGCCTGTTGGCCAAGGAATTGAACCTCTTTGGAACGAAACCCACCCACACGGAACGAGAATACAGGTATGAGCAGAGGCAAAGGTCGCTCTTTGATCAGATGTTAGAGGAACATGGAGCTGAGGAGCAGGCTGTCGGAAAGACGATGGCATCGACAGTGAGCCGAATTCCTGAAAAAGTCGGCTAGAGCTTTGGTATGCCGCAATACTGGTTACTCAAAACAGAGCCTTCCGACTACTCCAATACTGATCTGGAAAGAGACGTGCGAACCATCTGGGATGGGGTCTCCAATAATCTGGCCCTGAAACACCTACGCAATATAAAAAGAGGCGATCTGGCGTTCATCTACCATACCGGGAAGGAGCGAGCCTTGGTGGGAATCGCTGAAGTCATTTCCGATCCTTATCCCGATCCCGGAAAGAATGATGCAAAACTCGTGGTAGTGGACGTGAAGGCCAAAGAAACACTCCCTCGAATCGTTTCCCTGGCTGACGTCAAGGCGGATTCGGAATTTTCCGATTTTCCATTGGTGAGGATTCCCCGCCTCTCAGTCATGCCGGTGACTCCGGCTCAGTGGAACCGGTTGCTGGCAATGGCCGGGGCCAGTCGCCAATGTCAGTCTTGACCCTTATTCCTGCCGTTCTCGTCGCTTTCGCAATCCTCTCTCTTCTGGAGGCCCTCTATTCTCTCAAGGCAGGAGTCGACTATCTTCGGCTGTTTCAAAAGTTTCGCGGTAAGCCACCCCATGAGTTTGCTCCAGCGGCCTCTCTGATTCTTCCCTGCAAAGGGGTCGACGCTGGACTTGAACAGAATCTTGAGGCCTACTTCGAGTTGGACTACCCTGACTTGCAGATTCTGCTGGTGACCGGGGACTCCGCGGATCCCTGTGTGCCCATTCTGGAGAAGGTGAAAGAGCGATATCCCGGGGTGAGTTCTGAAATTCTCTTTGCGGGCAAGACCGAGCAGCGCGGACAGAAAGTGCATAACCTGCTGCATGCCCTTGGTCAGCTTCGCGACAAAGACCAGGTGTTGGCGCTTGGAGACTCCGATATTCGACCGGCCAGTCACTGGCTGCGTTATCTGATCGGCCCACTCAAAGATCCACAGGTGGGTGTGAGTACGGGATTTCGTTGGTATCTCCCCCAGCGAGGGAACTTTGCTTCTGCTTTGCGCTCAGTTTGGAATGCCGGGACGGCATCGCTCTTGAAAGAAGGAGACAGCGCCTTTGCTTGGGGGGGAGCCATGGCCGTGCGTCGTCAAGTGTTTCAGGATTGCCGAGTCATCGACTACTGGAGGAATGCCTTGAGTGACGACTACGCTATCAGCCGGGCCATGCATGATCATTCGCGAACCATTTCCTTCCAACCCCGCTGCCTGAGTTTTTCCCATGAGGACTGCAGCTTCGAAGAGTTACTGGAGTGGAGCGGCCGACAACTTTCCATTACTCGCGTTTACCATCCCAACTTGTGGAAGATGGCTTTTGCTTCGCAGGCCCTCAACAGCATCACTCTTTGGGGAGGAATGGCATTCCTGTCGGCCGCGCTCTGGAACACCAATCTTGCCTCCAGTCGTCTTCTTTTCCCACTTGCAGTGCTGCTTGCTTCAGTCTACTCCCTCGGTTGCGTAAAGGGTTGGCTTCGAGTACGGGCTGTCTCCCTGTTGTTTCCTGAGCACGCTTCGGTTCTGCGGAAGTATCGCTGGGCTTATACTTTCTGGGGACCCCTGGCCTCTCTCCTTTCCCTGTTGGGATTCATCCGTTCCCTGTTGAGTCGCACAATCGAGTGGCGGGGAGTTCGCTACCGAATGGTGTCTCCTTCAGAAACCGTAGTTTTGAACGACTAACCACTGAAACCCTGAAACGCTGACACCTGACAACTGACAACCGTTGCCGGGCTGCCAGCTGTGATCTGTGGTTACTGAATGAGTTCCATAAAATCAGCGAGTGTGATGATCGACATATCCCGGTACTGTCGCAAAGAAAGCAGATGTTTATCTCCCGTCACGATCAGGTCAGCTTCGGCAAGGAGTGCACATTCCAGGATTCGATTGTCCGGCTCATCTTTGAGGACGTGAATGTGAGGCTGGGTCTTGACGACTGTGGCGGTTCCACTGATGGCGCGGAGGAGTTGTTGGATCTTGTAGTCTGACCACGCAAACTTGGTGCGAAGTGTGTTCGCAGTTTCAGTCAGAATGGCTACAGAGGTAAGAAGCTCAAAGGTTCCCCGGATGGCCTCAAGATATGCCTTATCCGCATTACCGCCTGGAATGACGAACGCAGAGATAAAAATGTTCGTATCGAAAACAACCTGCACCCGTCAGCGGTCCTGAAATACTAATGCTTCCACATCGGCTTCAGTCAAGACACCCATTTTTCGGGCCTCGCTGGCACCATAACGCTGGAGGTCGTTGAATTCACGTTCGAGGCGCTGTCGTTCATAGGTGTGGAACATCTCCCTGAAGAGCTGACTTTTGTTTTTGCCCTCGCCCCGAGCCAGCTTGTCGAACTTCCTGGCCATATCGGGGGGAAGAGAAACGGTAAGCAGTTTACGTTTTGGGCTCATAATAGGGGCTCCCTAGTGTATGACAAAATTATACACATTCTCCCATCTCGGTGCAAATCTCCTGTTGAAGCGGTCAGCGGTCAGCGGTCAGCGTTTCACCTGTCAGTTGTCAGGTGTCAGTTGTCAGTGGTTCTCCAGATTTCTTCCTGAGGCGGTGTCGTTACTTCTGGTCCTGCCTGGGTGAAGAACACGTTGATCTCACTGCGGACGCCGAATTCTCCTTCCAGATAGATCCCAGGCTCGATGGTACATCCGATACCGGGGATGACTTGTCGTGTGTCATGCGTCTCGAGGTTGTCAAAGTTGACCCCATTGCCGTGTATCTCTTGGCCCAGATTGTGACCGGTCCGATGGACAAAGAATTTTTCGTAGCCAGCCTTCCGGATGCTCTCGCGAACGACGTCGTCCACCTCCCAACCCCGGGGAGGGTTCCTTTCCTCAAACCCGGCGCGCAAGAAGTCCACTCCCCGGTCACGAGCCTGGCGAACGACCTGGAAAATTTTGTTGATCTTGTCGGGTATCCGCTCACCCATAAAGGCTGTCCAGGTAATATCGGCATACACGCTGTCTTCCTCTTTGGACTTGGCCCATAAGTCAATCAGCAGGAAATCATCTCTGTGAATTGTGGAGTATTCTGCTGCGCTGGGCTGATAGTGTGGGTTGGCGCTGTTTTCATTCACTGCCACAATGGGAGAGTGGTCAGTGAGCAACCCATCCCGCTCAAAGCGATCCAAAATGAAGCGCTGGATGCTCAGCTCGTTGCTCTCACCCTGAGAAGAGATTTCAGCGGCAGCCTGCTCAAAAGCGGCCTTGACAGTGGCAGTCAGGGCAAGAGCTGTGGCACGGTGTTGCTGGACCTGTCTGGGGCTCCAGACGGCCTCAAAACGCTGGATCAGATCTCCTGAGGAAACGACCCTTGGGCCGCAGGAGCGGACCAGGTCGACTGTTCCAGCATCCACCCTCGAGACATGAGGTATGGCATTGTTCTCTGAGAATTGCATGGCCACCGTCGAAACGCCCTCTAAGAGTGCCCTGACCTGCTCTTGTAGTTGCTCCCATTTCAAATAGACTTCCTTACTGCCAGGCAGGTGATCCAAATGGGAAGATTCGAGTCGGTGGACCAGTCTCTTCGGTTCACTTTCTGCGGGAATGAGATAAAACCAGCGCCGAGTTGCCAGCTGATGAGGCCCGAACTGGAGAATACGGGTGGCAATCGGATCAAGATCCCGAAAGCCGTAAAAGAGCCAGGCAGGAATGTCGAACTCCCTGAGTACCTGTTGAATCTTGTCGATCAGTTCCTTTTCCTGGCCCATTCAGGTCACCTGTTGGTAATTCTCCATAATCCTCTCTCGCACCGTTTTGGCAAGAGTTTTCGAGTCAAAGTCTTTGTACTCCTCAAACTCGATAGGAGAATGGATGATCATCTGCATCGTCCCCGGAGTGAGCAGTACAGAACCCCGCAGCAGGCGGCGATGGGCCCCGATAAAAGTCACTGGAACGATGGGAGCTTTAGCGTAGCGGGCCAACAGCAGACTTCCTCGCTTGAAGGGACCGACCGTCTCACCCCACGTCCGCGCCCCTTCCGGATAGATCACATAGGACATTCCGGTCCGGATCCTCTTTGCAGCGGAGCGAAACACCCGCAAGGTCTCTCTGTGGTTGTGACGGCCGATGGCAAGATAGCCCGAGCGGTGCAGATGCCAGCCTAAGAAGGGTAATCGAAACAAAGAGGCCTTGGCCACAAAGCCAAACTGAAAAGGTAGATGGGCCAGGAAAGCCCAGTGGTCAAAGATGCTCAGGTGATTGGCCGCAAAGACGTATCCTCGGTGGCGATCCAACCCTTCCAGACCCTGAATCTCGACCTTTACTCGAGACACGAAGAAGATAAAGCGGCTCCAGGTGTGGGCACACCAGTGCTGTCGGCCTCCTGTCGGATCCACCACGGAAAAAGCCACACTAAGAGTGGCCATTACAGCGGTCCACAGCAAAACCAAGGGGACACGCCAGACGGCATTGATTTTTACCAGGGAAGACACTTGGCTAATGCTAAGTGCTCACTTCCATAAATACAATGATGTTTATTGGGAGCGCTTCCCCTCCGGATTCAACGTGCTAACATACCCCGCGTGGCAGCCAAACTTTACCTGGTAGACGGCATGTCCCACATTTACCGGGCTTACCATGCCATCCCCCCCCTCACCAATGCTGAGGGCCTTCCCACCAATGCTGTCTATGGGTTTGTCAACATGCTGCGGAAATTGATCAAAGAGGAAGAGCCTGACTATCTGGGGGTCGCCATCGATCTATTCGGCCCCACAGTACGCCACCTGCAGTACAAGGAATACAAGGCCACTCGTCCCGCCATGCCTGAAGATCTGGTCAAACAGCTTCCCTTGATTCTGCGAGTCTGTGAGGTGCTTCGTATCCCGGTACGTTCCCATGAACAGTACGAGGCAGACGACGTGATCGGAACCTTGGCTCGCAAAGCAGTGAAGGAGGGTCTGGAGGTGGTCATCGTGACCATCGACAAGGACATGTTTCAACTGGTCAATGATCACGTCGCGGTTCTGGACACGCGAAGCTCGACTCGCCTTGATTCCAAGGGAGTCGAGGAGAAATTTGGGGTGCCGCCTCAAATGGTGGTGGATGTCCTCAGTCTTGTTGGAGACGCTTCAGACAATATCCCTGGAGCTCCCGGCATTGGTCAAAAGGGTGCTCGGGACCTCATCAAACAATATGGGAGCCTCACTCAGCTGCTGGCCCGTCGTGACGAGGTTTCACGCAAGTCCTATCGTGAGAGTTTACAGCAAAATGAGCCTCTTATTCAGCTCAGCTGCCAACTTGTGACCATTCATCAGGACTTGCCACTGGAGCTGAGTCTGCCCGAGATGAAGGTATCGGAACCCGATCGTGAAGCGGCCCGAGATCTGTTTGTTGAACTGGAGTTCACAAATCTTCTGGAAGAATTGATTCCCCCTCAAGAAGCAGCCTCGGTGAACTACCGGAGACTCGAGACTCGGGAGGATCTGAAGGCTTTGGGAGACCGCATCACAGGGAGCAGGGCGGCCCTGGCCTTGTTGTATCCGTCTGGTAGCTATCGGGAGGGAGCACTGCAGGCCCTGTCGGTGACGGATGAGGCCGGCCGGGCCTGGTATCTCCCGAAGGAGTTGTGGAAGGCGGAATCGGATGAGGTGAGGCAGTTGTTTGAGCGGCCCGAACAGTGGGTGATCCACGATCTCAAACCACTCTGTTTTTTTGCCAAACGCCAGGGGTGGAAACTCAAGGAAAATACTCAGGACACCATGTTGATGGCTTATCTTGTGAAGCCCAATCAGAAGGATTTTTCCCTGGCTCAGTTGGGTCTGGACTATCTGCAGCACAAGCTTCAGAAAGCAGAGAGCGATGACGAGGGGCTCTTCGCTGAGCAAGTGGTGGAGGTGCTGTGTGAGCAGGCCGACGTCACTTTTCAACTCTACGATGTATTGAGCCCTCTAATTCGGGAAAAAGATCTGGAGCCATTGCTGGAGGAAGTCGAGATACCACTGGTCCCAGTGCTCGCTCGCATGGAAGAGCACGGGGTCAAGGTGAACTGTGATTTGCTCGAGCAAATGTCCCAGGAGATGGAAGGGGAAATCAGTCGATTAACCCGAGAGATTTACGAGATCGCTGATGAGGAGTTCAATCTGAACTCCCCCCGCCAACTTTCCACCGTTTTGTTCGAAAAACTCCATCTGCCGGTGGCCAGGAAGACGAGCAAGGGGGGCCACTATGCCACAGGTGTGGAGGTTCTGGAGGGGCTGGCTGAAACCTATGAGATCGCCCGCCTGATTCTTGATTACCGGGAGCTGAGCAAGTTGAAGAATACCTACCTGGATGCACTGCCAAAGTTGGTGAGTTCTCACACGGGACGTATCCACACTTCTTACAATCAGATGGTGGCGGCGACCGGACGGCTTTCCTCCAGCAATCCGAATTTGCAGAACATTCCCATTAGGAGCCAGCTGGGAAGAAAGATCCGCCTGGCCTTTATTGCAGAGCCCGGATACCAGATCCTGGCGGCTGACTATTCTCAAATAGAGCTTCGAGTCATGGCTCATCTTTCACAGGATCCGGTCCTGGTGAAGGCTTTTTTAGAAGGAGAAGATATCCATGAGAGAACTGCTCGGGAAGTCTTCGGGATGAATGCCATGATGAATTCCCAGGAGTTTCGCCGCCATGCCAAGGTCATCAACTTCGGGATCATTTACGGCCTGAGTGCCTTTGGTCTGGCCCAAAGCCTGAAAATCGACCGTAAGGAGGCACAGCAGTTTATCGATAGTTATTTCAAGAAGTACCAGGGAGTGAGAACCTGGATTGATCGTACCCTGGAAGAAGTGAACGAGAAAGGATATGTGAAGACGCTTTTTGGACGAATTCGGCAGATCCCTGAAATTCGCAGCAAAAACCGGAATCTGAGAAGTTTCGCTGAAAGAACAGCCGTCAATGCTCCCATTCAAGGAACGGCGGCCGATCTCATTAAAAAAGCTATGGTTTCTCTCGACCGGGAGCTTTCCCGGCAAAAGCTCAAGAGCAAACTCATCTCTCAGGTCCATGATGAACTCGTTTTCGAAGTGGAAGACTCGGAAGTCGAACAGATGAAGAAGCTGGTGAAAGAAAAAATGGAAGGAGCGGCCGAATTGAGGGTGCCACTGCAGGTCGATCTGGCGGTAGGACCCTCCTGGTTGGAGGCGAAATAGCATCTTTTCCGGAACAAAAGGTCGCATTTTTCGTTTACACAAGAGAGAATGTGTGGAAAGTGACTTCACTACAGCATGACTGAGATAGCTATTTCAGAGCCCATTTCGAGAAGCGCAGATAAGGCGCTTATTTCCGCTTACCTGAAAGGCAACGAATACGCCTTTGAGGTTCTGGTCAGCCGTTATCAGGATAAATTGGTGAACTACTTGAGCCGGCTCATTCACGACTACGATATGGCAGTGGATCTGGCACAAGAGGCTTTCATCCGGGTCTATCGGAATGCCTATCGCTATAAGGGACAGTATCAATTTTCCACCTGGCTGTACCGGATTGCCACCAATCTGGCCATCGACGAAATCAGACGACGTGAGCGCAAGGGTCGCTTCTTTTTTTACAACGTCACCGGGCGGTTTCAGGAAGGGGACGAGACCCATCGCTTGCCCGATCTTCGCTGTTCACCGGAGAAAATTCTGGCCCGGGATGAGAAGTTGGAGCGACTGCAGAAAGCCATCGATTCACTCCCCAAGAAATATCGGTTCGCCTTTATCCTCAAGGAAGTCCAGGAGCTTTCTTATCTAGAGCTCAGCAAGATCCTCAGCATCTCGCTGGGGACCGTGAAGTCACGTGTTCACCGAGCCAAGATGTTGCTGAGGGAAAAGCTGGCGGGGGTCTTATGACCTGTAAACAGGTTGAAGTGATACTCGCAGAAGACATCAGGGCGGTCGAACGGGCCGAAGTGCAAGACCACATCCGGTGCTGCGGTGAGTGTGAAAAGCTTTACCGAGACTTTCTGTCAATGGAAGAGATCAGTCGTTTCCTGGGAGAGACGGTGGAAGCTCCCTCCGACTTCTCTTCACGGGTTCATCAGAGGTTGGCGGAGTCCTCGGGTTGGCAAGTCTTTTGGAGACCCGTTTTTGTTGTCGGGTTGCTGATTTTGATCTCGACGGGCTTCCTCTGGGTGAGGGTAGTTCAGACGACAGGCGAGCCGGTGTTGGCTTCCCGCCCCATCGTTCAAGAGGATGAGTCCGGGTCAGGGAGTCTGGTGAATGCTTCGGGACGGGTGGAACCCGGCGAAGCTCCTTCTCCTTATGTGGAGGTGATTTTGAGCAGCCCCTCTCAACCAGAGTATATCTTGCGGTTGCCCTCCCGAATCAAGATCAGGACAAACCAATTACACCATGATTTTTACCTGGAACATGCTAGCTACTGAGCAGACGCAAGAGTGTTTCGCACCCGGAAAGAAGAGGTTCTCGCTGAATTCTTTTCGCTGGTTCTTCTTTTCAGTAGCCCTCTTGGTGGTCTGCTCATTGGTCCCTCTTCAAGCGCAAAAGGATCTTCGACGCTCACTGGTCAAGGTTTATCTGGATCGTGAGTTTTCCGGAGTTGTCCATGGAAGCCGCTATCTTCCTCAAGTTCACGTTCATGAAATGGCGGAACTGCAGGGCGTGATCATCGATTCTGGCGGGTACATTATGTCCTATGTGGGGAGTTACTGGCCGGAGCTGAGTGTGCCAGGAGCTCGTGTGTCGGTAACAACCTTTGATGGGAAGGAACATTCCGCCCGGCTCATTGGAGTAGACGAGCGGATTGCCGTGGTGGTTCTGCAGTCTCCAGCCCTTGAAGGACACGCTCTGGCATTTGGTTCGGCTCTCAAGGAGACTGGACTCCGAGTCGTTTCCCTGAATGGGGAAGACTGGAGGATTACCTCCCCTACCGTAGTCAAGGTCAGCGGGCATCAATTACTTCCCGAGCGAGAACTGCAGATTGTGCCTACTGGTCAGAGGTCGGCCCCATACACCGTGGAGGGTGGCTTTGTACTGGACGAAGAGGATCGGCTGGTAGCGATCATGAAGCGGGGTCATCCCCATCTTTTCAGCGAGAGGCTCCAGGTTTGGAGGGTGTTGCCGTCGCAGGTCCTGAGCACCTCGGTCAAGCGGATTATCGAAGAAAGGAAAAACATCAGAGCTGGATGGTTGGGTATCATGCCTGATCCTGATGTTTCTGCGTTGCGTGTTGACAAAGTGATCCCTGAAAGTCCTGCAGACAAGGCCGGACTGCAAAGTGGTGATGTGATTGTGCGGGTCGATGACCAGCCGGTCCTCAGTCGGAGTGATCTGGCCCAGGCGATTCGCTGGAAAGGCTCAGGAAATACCCTGGATTTGTCAGTTCTTCGCGATGGGCGGCTCCACGAAATTTCTACCGTGTTGACCGAACGCCAGGACAGAGGCCCGGTCGTTTCGTGGCGTTTGGAGGTTCCTTCCTCGTGGAACCAAAATGAGAGACCAGAAGAACAAGTCAAGATCTACCGGATAGTGTTACCTCCCCAGCTGGATCTGGGACTGGTGGTTGATCCGCTGACGCCGCAGTTGGCGAAATACTTCAAGTGTCCCACGGATCAGGGCCTTCTCATTAGAACCGTATTACCCGACAGCCTGGCCAGCAAGGTCGGATTTCAAGCCGGCGATGTCCTGACTCAGGTCAATGGCCAAAATGTCACCTCCCACCTCGATATGCGAGAGAGCCTGGAGCAGGTCACAGACGGGGTGACGGTCATCCAATTTGTCAGAAATGGCCGCCTTCTCACCCGGAAAGTCGCCTTCCAGTAGAGTCTCGGGTGCCACCTCCGATCAGAGCCGCAGGCTTTAGCCTGCGGGCCCGGGCAGAGCTTCCTCCGGCCCCTCTGGCCCGTGGGCTAAAGCCCACGGCTCTGACTGATCCTCGCTGGCTCCGATCAGAGCCGCAGGCTTTAGCCTGCGGGCCCATCCCTCGTCTTGACCTTGATTCTCAACTCCCCGACAATAGAAGGTTTGACCCATGAAGAATATCTCTATTCGGGGTGCCCGCGCGCATAATCTCAAGAACATCGATCTAGAGATTCCACGCAACCAGTTGACGGTCATCACCGGCTTGAGTGGTTCCGGAAAATCAAGCCTGGCTTTTGACACCCTCTACGCAGAAGGTCAGAGACGATACATCGAGTCGCTCTCTACCTACGCACGCCAGTTTTTGGACCAGATGGAAAAGCCGGATGTCGATTCCATCGAAGGACTTTCTCCGGCCATTTCCATTGATCAGAAGACAACCATCAAGAGTGCTCGCTCCACCGTCGGCACCATCACGGAAATATACGACTATCTGCGTCTGCTGTTCTCCAGCGTCGGAACCCCACACTGTCCCAATTGTGGCAGGCCTATCACGAGGCAATCGGTCGATCAGATCGTGGAGCAAATCTTCGCATTACCCAAGAGCAGTCGATTGCTCATCATGGCTCCCGTCGTCCGGGAGCGTAAGGGGGAGTTCAAGAAACTATTCGATAAGTATCACCGGGAAGGATTTGTGCGGGCGCGTGTTGACGATTCCCTGATCACTCTGGAGGACCCTCCAGCCCTGGATAGAAGGAAAAATCACAGTATCGACATTGTGGTGGACCGGCTCCTCATTGAAGAAGAAGTGCGCCATAGAATGGAGAACTCCGTGCGCCAGGCCGTCCGCATGGGCCAGGGACTGGTCACCGTTTCCGTGATCAATGGCCCGGAGATGCTCTTTTCAGAAACCATGGCCTGCATCGAATGTGGGATTAACGTTCCCACACTGGAACCTCGAAGCTTCTCTTTTAACAGCCGATTTGGCGCCTGCCCCCGCTGCGACGGGCTTGGTTCCCAGCTTCACGTTAACCTGGAAAGGCTGATCGAAAACCCGAAAAAACCTTTGAAGGACTTGAAGCTCGCTTTGTCGGACAAGGAGTTTTATCACTTTTTCCGGGAGTCGCTCAGAATTTTGCTGGAGAAATTTGAGGTTAAACTCACCACTCCCTATTGCAAATACCCCGAAGAAGTCCTTCAGGCCCTTCAAGAGGGAATTGAGAAGCCCATTCAATTCCGTTATGCGGGCCACCTCTACAGGTCCCGCTTTAAAGGATTGGATCACTGGCTGAGGCGGAGAGTTCAGGCTGCGGGTAGTGATAAGCGACGCCAGCAGTTATTGACTTTTGTGAAGGAAGGTTCCTGCAATGTCTGCAGTGGGACTCGTCTGCGCCCCGAAAGTCGGGCTGTGAAAGTTGGCAGTCTTGGAATCTCCGACTACTGTCAACTCACCTTGGATCATTGCCTGAAAGCGGTGGAGCGGATTGCGCTTTCCGCTCGGGAAGAAGCCATTGCCGGGCAGATCCTGGAAGAAATCCGCAATCGTTTGCGTTTTATGTTGAACTTGGGGCTCTCCTATCTGACTCTGGAACGAAAAGCAGTCTCTCTCTCCAGTGGTGAGGCTCAGCGTATTCGTCTGGCCACGCAAATTGGATCCCGCCTGAGAGGTGTCCTGTACGTTCTGGATGAGCCTTCCATCGGACTCCACTCGCGGGACACTCGAAGACTCCTGAGCGCACTCAAGGAGCTCCGTGATCTGGGAAATACGATCATCGTCGTTGAACATGATGAGGAAACCATTCGAAGCGCCGATTATGTGGTGGATTTAGGGCCTGGAGGCGGTCATGCCGGAGGTCACGTTGTGGCCCGGGGCAGTTTGTCGCGAGTCTTACAGCAGCAGGAGTCTCTCACGGCTCAATATTTGAATGGAAGTCGGGAGATCTCTGTCCCAGCCCAGCGTCGCAAGGGAAATGGGGAGGCCATTCAGCTTTTCGGTGTCCGTCACAACAATCTTCACGAGATTGATGTGACCTTTCCCCTCGGCATGTTGATTGCCGTGACAGGAGTTTCCGGGTCTGGAAAATCGTCGTTAGTGGATGACGTGCTTTATCGTGCCCTCTCGCGCCAGCTGTATCGTTCTCTGCTGGAGCCGGGGCTACATCGAGCAATCTCTGGAGTGGAGATGATCGACAAGGTCATTGAGATTGATCAATCCCCTATCGGTCGGACCCCGCGCTCCAATCCTGCCACCTATACAGGTCTTTTTACACCGATCCGAGAGCTTTTTACCCTGCTGCCGGATTCTCGAGTCCGAGGATACAAACCCGGGCGCTTCAGTTTCAATGTCAAAGGAGGGCGCTGTGAGGTTTGCCGTGGAGATGGGCTGCGCAAGATTGAGATGAATTTTCTCCCCGATGTCTACGTGGCCTGTGAAGCTTGCCAGGGTGCCCGTTACAACCGAGAGACCCTTTCCATCAAGTACAAAGGATTTTCGATAGCGGACATTCTCGAGATGAGCATTGAGGAAGCTTATCCGATTTTTGAGAACCTCCCTCGCCTCCAGGCAAGGCTGCGAACTCTTTCGGACGTAGGACTGGGCTACGTTAAACTTGGACAATCGGCCACCACGCTCTCCGGTGGGGAAGCTCAGCGAGTGAAGCTCTCGCGTGAGCTGAGCAAGCGCTCAACCGGCAAGACTCTCTATATCCTCGACGAGCCGACGACTGGACTCCATTTTGAGGACGTAAAAAAGCTTCTTGACATACTCAATCAGCTAGTCGATCGTGGTAACACCGTGATCGTGATCGAACACAATCTTGAAGTCATCAAATGCGCTGATTGGATCATTGATCTGGGTCCGGAGGGCGGAGCAGCCGGTGGCCGACTTGTGGCGGTTGGTCCTCCCGAGAAAATAGTGACATCAAGAAAATCGCAGACAGGAAGAGTTTTAGGGGAGCTTCTTGCCAGGCATGTCCAAGTATAAAGAGTTCAAGGCCGAAAAGATCAGGGATTATCCGCTTGAATCCCGTCCCAGCAAGGTCAGTGTCGATCACTTTGCTCAGCCCTTAAGCGAGGATTCGCTCTCGGCCTTCACGGCCTCGCTGCCCAAACTTCTTGGGGCGAATGACCTGCGCACTCTGGTGGAAAAGATTCAAAAGGCACGGGAAGAAGGGCGGGCCATTATCTGGGGGTTTGGTGGCCATGTTGTCAAAGTTGGACTGGCGCCCGTGCTGCTTGACCTGATGGAGCGAGGCTTTGTGACAGCACTTGCCACCAACGGAAGCGGCATGATTCATGACTTTGAGATCGCGCTGAGCGGTGCTACCTCAGAGGAGGTCGGGGAGCAACTGGGCTCGGGAGCCTTTGGAATGGCTCGAGAGACGGGAGAGCTCCTGAATCAAGCCATCAACAAAGGAGCCCAGGCGGAGCAGGGTATCGGGGAGTCAGTGGGCGAGTTCATGAAGCAGCACGATACCAAGTACCCTGAACTGTCCCTGCTGCTCAAAGCACATCAGAAGGACATTCCCCTGGCGGTTCTTATCGCTATCGGTACCGATATTATTCACAACCATCCAGAGGCTTCTGGAGAAGCCATGGGTAAGAGCTCACAAATCGACTTTCGAATCTTCACACAGCAGGTCTCGCTTCTCAACGAGGGGGGAGTCTACTTGAATCTGGGATCTGCCGTGATTCTTCCAGAGGTTTTCCTGAAAGCCGTGTCACTTGTCCGAAACGCCGGGCAGCCACTCAAGAACTTCACCACCGCTAATCTTGACTTCATTCAGCATTACCGACCCACCAAGAACGTCGTGGAACGGCCCGTTCTGGAGGGAGGGAAGGGAATCGCCCTAACCGGTCATCACGAGATCATGATTCCCCTTCTGGCGGCGATGTTGATTCATACCGAATAGAAGGCAGGAGTCAGGAGTCAGGAGGCAGGAGACAGGAGACAGGAGTCTTCTGTCAGCTGTCAGTTGTCAGGTGTCAGGGGTTCACCCTTCCCAGCGATTGAGCAGTTCAGTGAAGATCTGTTTCACTTGTTCGTTGGCCTCAGACAGTCTTCCCGAGTTTTCAATGATGTAATCGGCATATTTGCTCTTTTCCAAAAGGGGCATTTGGCTGCCGATTCGCTGCAGTGTCTCCTCCTGGGAGAACCTGTCGCGGGACAGCAAGCGCTGGAGCTGAACCCCAGGCTGGCAATACACCACGATGAGAAAGTCGTATTTTCGATAGGATCCCGTTTCAACCATCAGGGCAGCGTCAACCATAATCATGGGAGATCTCGGAGTTTCTTGTTCTTCACACTCGGCGACAAGCCGCGCCTCCTCCTGAAGGATCGGGGGATGCACGATCTGGTTCAACTTTTGCCGTGCCTTCTCATCAGAGAAGACCATCTTGCCTAATTTCTTCCGATCGATCGTTTTGTCTGTTGCCAGAATCTCAGGCCCAAATGTGTCGAGGATCTTCCCGTAGGCGGGTTGATCGGGAAGAATGACTTGATGGGCAATTTCATCGGCGTCAATGGTGTAAACCCCAAGTTTATGGAATTCTCTGAGGATGTGGCTTTTGCCGCAGCCAATGCCGCCCGTCAGCCCAACCTTCAGCATGGAGAGATAGTAGCATGAAGCGAAGCAGCTGACAGCTGACCACTGACCACTGACAGAAGACTCCTACCTCCTACCTCCTACCTTCTGAATTCTGGATTCTGGATTCTGTATTCTGTATTCTCTCCCCGTGCCAGATCTCTATCTTCGGGCATACAATTGGCTGCCGGAACCGCTGAAACGCCGGATCAATCCTCTGGAATATTCAATCGAGGCCTTTGTCCAGTCAGCCAGGCCACTATTCGAGCACGCCGTGGTGCTGGATGCGGGAGCTGGGGAAGTCCGTTTTCCCGGACATTTTTTAGATCATCTATACCTGGCGCTCGATTCCAAGGTGGGAGACCCTACCTGGGATTATTCCAGGCTTCACATCTGTGCCGATCTGGCGGCCATCCCTTTAGCAGCTCACAGTGTGGATGTAGTGCTCCAAATCCAGGTCCTGGAACATGTTCCGGACCCCAAGGAAGTCTTAAGGGAAATCTACCGTGTTCTCAAACCCGGAGGCTGTCTTTATTTGACTGCTCCTCAAGGATGGCACGAACACCAGCAACCCTATGACTATTTTCGATTTACCCAATACGCGCTGCAATCACTGCTGGAGTCGATCGGGTTTCAAAAGATCGCAGTGCAGCCCTTGGGAGGATATTTCCATTACATCGGTCAGCGATTGACCTATATCCCGAAAATACTCTTTCGGGATCGAATCGGGATCAGTCGAATCTTACTTTCTCCCTTGGAATTGATGACCCTGTTTGTCTGCTGCGTCGTGGGACCCATCACCTGCTATTATCTGGACTGGCTGGATCAGAAGAAGGAATTTACTCTTTGCTACAGGTGTGTTGCCGTAAAGTGACGATCAGGTAAGAGATAGAGAGGAAGGATGAATTGATTGCAACTGTGTGGTTCCAGAAGGTATACTGGATAAGTAGTTCGGGGGCGATTGGCTTCGACGGGAGTAGTTGAGGCTGTAGATGCATGCCGAGGTGCCACAACCTCGTAAAACAGTGGTGAACAAAAATAACTGCCAACGAACAGTTACCACTCGCTGCGTAATTAAGGCGCAGCCGTCAAACTCGCTCAGCCCGCGGAACGGGTAAGACGTCGCTTTTGCGGGATTTTCAGCTATCCTGTTTCCTTCAGGGGGTAGTTGAGAAAATATCTGAGGGACATTCAAGCAGGTGTTATTGCCGCTTTTATTTGCCTGATTGGATGACAAAAAAGAAAGCGGATAAGCATGTAGATTCTGCAACCGAAGGCTTTCGGACGTGGGTTCGATTCCCACCGCCTCCACCAAACTTCTTTCAGTTTCGGGGGGATTGAGACGAGACGGGTTCTTTTCGTAGTTTCGGTGACAGCCGTCACTGTTCACTCGGCTCGGTTAGCGTTAAACTATTGCCCGTGCAAGTCGAGAAATTAGTCTTTTCAGACGAACTAACATTTAGCAGCAGAAACTCTGTCAGGAAGTCGTTTCTATGGGGGAGGTTCCTCCATTGGCTTGACACAGTCTAACTCGACTTTTTACTATGTACTTTGTTGCTTGTTAGTGGGATAGTGGATGGAGTGCATACTGTGCTGTTGCTCGGCGAGGTGATGCAATGAGGAAGAGAGGGGATCTAACGATCATTGTTTCTCGTTCTGCTGAGTTACCTGCTCGCAGATTCAGACTCTCTCAAAGGTTTCTTCTCATGATGGGGATTGCATCGGGGATTCTCCTTTCTTCGTTCTCCCTGTCCACCTTGCACTACTATCACATGTGGAAGAAAACCACGGATCATGAACAGTTACAGGCCACCTCCTATGATCTGAGCAAAGAGAACGATACCTTTCGCTTGGCTGCAAGGCAGCTGAGTGAAAAGCTTGCCTCCTTGGAGGTCACTTCCACGAAGCTGCAGATCCTTTCTGGTTTAGATGAGGAAGGTCTCGGTGGAGTGGGCGGTCCTTCTGCCTACGAGAACCCTCTGCTGAGTCTTGACACCCAAGGTCTCCGTATCCATTTTAGTTCCCTGGAGCGAAAGAGCATCAGCCTGGAGGCCCAGTTCAGGCAGCTGCAGGATGTGTACAACACGCGCAGCATTCTCCTGGCAGCCACACCGGCTCTCGTACCAGTGCGTGGCTATCCCTCCGGAGGGTTTGGCTACCGGATTGATCCTTTTAGTGGAGAACGCGATTTTCATCCCGGCATCGATATTTCTGCCCCTCGAGGCAATAAGGTCTCCGCAACGGCCGACGGAGTGGTGATCAACGCAGGGCAAAAATTCTCTTACGGGAATCTGGTGACCCTGGAACACAAATTCGGCATCTCAACTCGCTATGGTCATTTAGACCGCTACTCGGTCGAGGCGGGTCAAAAGGTCAAAAAGGGAGATATCATTGGCTATGTGGGTTCGACAGGACGTGCCACCGGCCCCCATCTTCACTATGAAGTTCGCCTGAACGGTCAGCCACTGAATCCGCTTCGATTCTTCCGCGATTCCGAATAGTTCATCCCCTTTCCTCCACAGTATCGGTACCCAGTAGCCACAGTATGCCCGGGCGGGGCCTCGCCGGTTTCCCGAGCCGTTTCTGCGAAACCCCTCCAAAATGAACCCGGGGGCAATCCCTTGACTGCCTCGCACAAAAGAAGTGATAGCAATTGGCGAACCAAAGGGGAGAGAAGTCATTAAAGCTCTATGTTTCAAGGAGTTACTGAGAAACAAGGAAGCGGGTACCTGAGCAAAGTCAAAGGTTGGTCAAGAGAAAAAGTCCTACTGCGCCTCAGACTTGTGGATTTCTCCCCTCAATCACCCCCAAATCGCCCAAGAGTGCTACGCTTACATAGGTAAAGACCAGACTTATTTAGACTTTTTGGGCTCGCCATGCATCTTGAGTATCCGGGAGAGGAAATGACGCGCAGCGACGAGTATCTCCTGGAGTTGGCGCTCCAGGGGGACCGGGCTTGCTTCGGCGAGTTAATCGAGAGATGGCAGCGCAAGATTTACGGTTTTATCTGTCGCTATGTGGGGAATAGTACTGATGCTCAAGACCTCACGCAGGACACGTTCACGAAGGCCTACACGAACCTGGATCGCCTTGCCGATCCAGCGCGATTCTCCTCCTGGCTCTACAAGATCGCCCTGAATGAGTGCCGGATGCGCTTTCGCCGGCAGCGCAGGGTGCACTTGGTGTCTTTGCAGGATGAGGAGGATTCTCCAGGCCGGCCAGAGCTTGTTGCGGCGACGGCAACGCCGGAGACAGAGCTGGCGGCCAAGGAGGACGTCGAGCTTCTGAGGGGGGTTTTCAGTCAGCTGCCCGAAGAACAGAAGGCGGTTATTTTGATGAAGGAGTATCAGGGACTGAAATTCCACGAAATCTCAGAGATCCTGGGTATACCCCTGTCCACGGTCAAGTCTCGGATGTATCTGGGATTAAAGACCTTGAGAAAACTGATGGAGGCAAGAGGATGAACTGTGAGCAGAGTCAAGCCGGGATGATTGATGTGCTATACGGGGAAGAAGTGAACCCCCGCCGGGGGTTCGAGTTCTTTCAGCACCTCAGTCAGTGCTCTGAATGCAATCGGGAATATGTGGAAATGTTGGAAACCCGAGAAATGCTGGGGGAGTGGAAAGTTGAACATCAACGCGCCAGTGAGGCGGAAACCCGCCCGGCTGCCATTGCCTTCCGCCGGTCGCTGGGCCGCATAGGCTGGGTGCCCGTACTTCAGAAGATCGCCGCTGGGTTTCTGATCATCGTCGGTGTGGTGACCATTCTTCAATATATGGGGTATCTCGGGGGTAAGCGTCTGGTGATTTCCGAGCAGCAGCTCACGGAAACGGTTCAGGACAGGATTGTGGCCCAACAGACGGAAGAGCGCCAGTTGATGCTCAGGGCTCTCCTGCGGGTCAAGGAAGACATGGATCTCCAACAGAGGACGAACGTCGAGCAATTAGAGCAATACCTGCTCAGTCTTGAACAGCGCTATGTGGAGAATTTGGAGGAAAACAATCACTATTTGCGAACGCTACTTTCGCGATAGAGCATTGGCTATGGGAAATCGTCTATCTGTTCTACTCGTGTTGCTTCTCACTGGAACGACAGCCTTTGCAGCTCCAGATCTGGATCTGCAAAGGCTGAAGAAGAACACACTGATTTTTGAGCGGATTGTGGGTGAAATCCTCAGCCAGAATTTCCCCAATCCTTTCGCAGTCACAGGAGAGGCAGAAGGATCTTACCTGGAGGGCCACGGTGTGGTGGTTTCCTTTCATCTCAATATCAATCGATCCAGGATTCGTACACCCTTCGGGGAGATACCGGCGCGGACGGAAGAACAGCTTTCAAAGGCGGAGCAGCTTCGCGTTTTGAAAGATGCCATGGTGAGGTGCCTGGCAGATTACGGTTCTGCGTTTAAGCAACTCACCCCTCAGAATCGTCTCTCCCTAAGTGCCCATGTCGAAGATCGAAATGAACTGGATTCCACGAAAAAGACAACTGTATTGGTCATATCAACCCTCAAGGAGGATCTGGACCTCTTGACCACTGAGAAGATCTCCTTTGAGCAATTTGTGCAACGGATTAGTGTCCTCGAGTATTAAATGATTGAGCTGTCACAGCTAAAGACTCAGAAGCCTTTCGGCCAGGAGCTGCTGGAAAAAGGAGTCATCTCCCAGGAAGAGTTGGCGACTGCTCTCAGTCTGCAGCACCAGTCAGTGGACCGAATCGGTAAGCTTTTCATAGATATTGGAGCGATTTCCGAGGCCGATCTGGTGGGCCATCTGAGTGCCTATTTAGGTATCCCCTACGTGACGGCCGAGGATCTTCCTCAGGTTCCGGTGCTGGAGGGTACTTTCTCGGCGAACTTTATGCGCGAATGCAAATTCATTCCCATCAAGGTGGAGGACGAGAACAAACTGATTCTTGCCATGGCCAACCCCCAGGATTACTCCACGCTGGACACCATTCGTCTCTACACCGGTTTCCAGAACCTTCAAGTGTTTTTGGGCCCCGAAAACGCCATTCTCGATCTGATCGAGAAATTTTACGGGAGCCAGGCTTCGACCCTGGACAGGATCGTGGAGGACATCGCGGGCGACAGTGACCTGGTCAGTGAGGAGCTGGAAGATGTGGAACATCTCAAGGATCTGGCATCGGAAGCCCCTGTCATTCGGTTGGTTAATCTCATCATGTCACGTGCCATCGAATCCCGTGCTTCGGATATCCATATTGAGCCGTTTGAGCGTGATCTCAAGGTGCGCTTCCGCATTGACGGCATTCTTTGCGACGAAGAGTCCCCGCCCAAGAAGCTCAAAGCGGCCATCATTTCTCGGGTTAAGATTATGGCCAGACTCAATATTGCTGAGCGGAGAATCCCTCAGGACGGCCGCATTAAGATAAAGGTTCTGGGAAGGGATATCGACCTTCGAGTGTCCACACTTCCCACCATGTATGGAGAAAGCGTGGTCATGCGCATCCTGGATAAGAGCAACACCCAAATCTACGATTTGGAGAAACTCGGCTTTTCCTCCCAGATGCATCAGCAGTACGAGCAGTTGATCTCGCGTCCTCATGGGATCATCCTGGTTACAGGTCCCACCGGCAGCGGTAAGACAACCACCCTCTACGGTGCTCTGACCAAGATCAATCAGCCTGATAAGAAAATAATTACGATTGAAGATCCTGTGGAATACCAGATTAACGGTATCAATCAAATCCACGTCAATCCTCAGATCGGGCTGACTTTTGCAGCTGGACTTCGATCCATCGTGCGCCAGGATCCGGATGTAATCATGGTGGGAGAAATGCGTGACCTTGAGACCGCTGAGATTGGTATCAGAGCTGCCCTGACCGGTCATCTGGTTTTTAGCACACTGCATACCAATGATGCCCCCAGCGCTATCGCTCGACTGGTGGATATGGGCGCACAGGATTATTTGTTGGCCTCTTCCATACTGGGAGTTCTGGCCCAACGTCTGGTCCGTGTCATTTGCTCCCACTGTAAGGAAGAGCAGCCGATGGAGAGCGGCATCTTGGAGGAGATCGGGTTCCCGCTGGATTCAGACACCAGAGTTTTTGAGGGAAAGGGATGCACAGAATGCGGCCAAACGGGTTATCAGGGACGGGTGGGTATTTTTGAGTTGATGTTAATGGATGAGGAGATTCGCCGCTTAACCATTTCCAATGCCGAGGCCACTAAGCTGAGAAAGGCGGCCGTTCGCGGTGGCATGACCACTTTGCGAGACGATGGGTTTGAAAAGATCAAACAGGGGGTCACGACGATTGCGGAGGTTCTGAGAGTCACCCAGGATTCGTGAGTGCCAGGATTCAGGTTCCAGGTTTCAGATCTTGCTTCTGACTCCTGTCTCCTGCCTCCTGTCTCCTACTTTAGCTATGACTTCCTTTCGATACAAGGCGGTAACGCCGGATGGAAAAGTGGTTGAGGGCACCTTGGAGGCGGCTGACCAGGAGACGGTCATGGCCCGGCTTCAACAGCAGGGGCAGATGCCCATCAAGGTTTTCTCCGGTGAGGAAGCTGGCTTACTGAGTCGAGAGATTCGACTTCCCTGGAAGAGAAAAAAGGTCCCTCAAGAAGACCTGCTCATCTTCACTCAGGAGCTTGCGACTCTGGTGAAGGCCGGACTAACTCTGGATCGCAGCCTGAGTATTCTTTCGAATTTAACGGAGAATCCTTACCTGAGCGAAGTTGTCCGCGAACTTCTCAGTGAGATCAAAGGTGGCAAGTCCCTTTCCGATGCACTCCACATCTATCCTCAGGTTTTCCCCAGAGTCTACGTCAACTTGGTCAAAGCGGGAGAGATCGGAGGTGCTCTGGACCAGATTTTAGAGCGCCTGGTGGATTATCTCGAAGACGTAGACGAGTTTCGCAGTTACTTGATTTCCTCACTGATCTATCCTTGTGTCTTGGCTGCCGTTGCCAGCATTTCAATTGTCGTCATGATGACTGTTGTGATCCCGCAGTTCGCGACCATCTTTGACAACGCAGGTGCGCCCATTCCACTTCCCATGTTGATCCTGCTGGGATTAAGCGGACTCCTGACCGGTTACTGGTGGCTGATCCTGTCGGCGGCATTTGCCGTCTGGTATTGGATCCACACTCGTCTGAAGACCGAGGAGGGGCGTTTGCATTGGGACCAGCGGAAGTTGAAGCTGCCGGTTGTCGGCTCTGTTCTTCAGAAGATTGAGGTGAGCCGGTTTAGCCGTACCCTTGGGACTCTTCTCCATAGTGCGGTTCCACTGATTCAGTCCATCAATATCGTCAAGGAAGTCGTGGAAAATCAGGCCATTGCCTCAACCATGGAATCCATCAAATCGGGTGTGAAAAGGGGAGAAGGATTAACCGCACCCATTCGGGAAGCCCAAATCTTTCCACCCTTTGCGTTGCACCTGCTTGCAGTTGGGGAGGAAACCGGAAGGCTGGATGACATGCTGCTGCAGATTGCTGAAAGCTATGACCGGGAGCTGAGAAGATCACTCAAGCGATTGGTTGCCCTCTTTGAACCGGCCATAATTGTGGTCATGGGACTCATCATCGGGGTGATGGTCGTGTCCTTGTTGTATTCCATCTTCAGTATTAACGACATTCCGCTGTAAGAGAGAAGAGAATATGGAAGAGAGAAAGAAGTTAAGGCAGAGGGGCTTTTCCCTTATAGAGTTAATAGTGGTCCTAGTCATTCTTGGCCTTTTGGCGGGAGTGGTTGGGCCGAGACTGTGGAACCGTCTGGGCCAGAGCAAGGTGCAGGTGGCCAGGCTGCAGATTGACCAACTTGGGAACGCACTGGACATGTTTCGTTTAGATGTGGGTCGTTATCCCAGTACAGGTCAGGGCTTGCAGGCACTGGTCGAAGAGCAGGGCATTGAAAACTGGAGTGGGTCCTACCTGGACAAGACCACTGTTCCCAAGGATACATGGGGCCGGGATTTTCAGTACCGTTCACCCGGTGAGTACGGAGGCTATGACCTCTGGAGTCTTGGCGCCGATGGAATGGAAGGCGGTGAGGGGGAAGATGTTGATATTAACTCCTGGGAGTGAGGCTCGTTCGAATCAGGGCTTCAGCCTCCTTGAGTTGATGGTTATTTTGATGGTGGTAGCTCTGGCGGTGGGCATTGTCATGCCCTCCTTTTCAGGAGGGCTGAGAACTCTGGAGTTGCAAACGGCCGGGCGGGACTTGATCACGCACATGAGACACGCCCGATCTCAGGCCATTTCCAGACAGAAGGTTTTTCGAATTGTCCTGGTTCAAGAGGAAGATGAAGGTGTCCCCGATTCTTACATCTTTGCCGACGAGTTCGAGCAGGAGATCAAAAAGGTCTTCTTGCCGGAAGGGGTCTCAGTGGAGACAGAGGAGCAGGAATTTCCGGTGAGGATTAGTTTTTATGCGAACGGGAGGAGTTCCGGAGCACTTTTTACTTTAAGGCGCGAAACCGGCCGGCCAATGCGAATCCGGGTTGACCCCATTACCGGATTTCCGAGGGTGCTCAAAGAAAATGCTGATAGCTAAAAATTCTGGTCAGCGTTCAAGCGGCTTTACGCTTTTAGAGATCGTGGTCGCGCTGGCGATTCTGGGACTCACCGTAGGGGTGGTGATGCAGATCTTTTCGGGAGGACTCAAGAACATTCACCGCATTGATCTGGCCCACCGAGCCATGAATCATGCGGAAAATGTCATGAATGAAATACTCAGTGACGAGAGCATAAATGGCGCAACTCAGCTGGCTGGCGATCTGGATGAAGAGTTTGCCTACACGGCGGCGGTGGATAATTGGGAAGAGCCTGAGGAGACTTTTTCCATCGATGTCACCGAGCCGCCGGTGCAGTTACTCAGCGTGGTGGTGGATGTGCACTTCAAGAACGATGTCCGAGGCAAGTTTTACCGGATTATGTGCTTGAAAACCGTTCCCAGTGAACCTGGCAGGCGACTGCAGACGCCTGCCGATGCGGTTCGACGACTCTTTGGGAGGGACTTTTGATGGACGCGCCATCAGCGGCCCAGCGGTCAATTGTCAGCTGTCAGGTGTCAGCTGTCAGGCCGTCCGCTTCCCCCGGCTTCACTCTCCTCGAGCTCATCATCGCGTTTACCATCTTGGGGTTAATGGCTGGCCTCATGTTTTCCTCCTTTCGGATGGGACTGAGCAGTTATGAAAAAAGTCAGGAGCGCTTGGATGTGGAGGCCCGAAAGAGAGTGCTTCAGGATCAGATCAAAAGGCAGATCGGTTCATTGTTTCCTGTTCAACCTTCCGCCTCTTTTCTCGAGCTTCAGGAAGTTAATGATCAGGGGGGGCAGCAGGCGCGTGCTTTTGCGCAGATTCCTCTTTTCTCCGGAACTTCAGATTCGATGACCTTTGCCACCGTGGCACCTTTGATGATGCATGAAAATCCTGGATTGACCCTGGTGCACTACGGACTCGCCCAGGATGAACAGGGGAACTTCTATATGGGAATTACGGAAGCCCGCTACCTGGGCTTGGATAGCTTCATGTCGATGGTCAATCCTCCCTCAGAGCCACCACTCCCATTGATCGAGAATATTGTAGATCTGCGCTTTCAATATTACGGATACGATTCTCAATCAGAGAGCTATCAATGGTTTGATTCCTGGGTTGGAGAAGAGGTGCTGGCTATTCCTCAAGCCATTAAGATTGACTATGACGAGAACCATATCCTGGTTCCCATCAATGCCAGTTTCTCTGGAGGTCAGTTGCGCCAGGCAATGCAGCGATTCACTCAAGGTCTTTAGTATGAAACGAAATCCTCAACAGTCGGGTGTAGTTCTCATTGTCGTACTGTGGGTGATGGTGGGCATGAGCATGTTAGCCGTGTCCTTCTCAGCTTCGATCCGCACAGAAGTCAATGCTGCCCGCAATGTCGTGGATCAGAAGGAGTCCTACTACCTCTCGCGTGCCGGCATTGAATATGCCATCTACAAGGTCATCGAATCTCAGTCGGCTTTCGCTCAGATTCAGCGACAACGTGAGGAAGGTCTGCAGTCTCTTCCCCCGGCTCTCACCGGTTTTGTCGAGTTGGCTATGGGGCGCGGAAAGGCCAGTGTCGAGATCATCGAAGAGACTGGCAAAATCAACGTGAATCTAGCACCCAACTATTTGCTCTACAATCTCTTGATCGGAGTGGGACTCGACGAACAAGAGGCCGATATGATCACGGATTCGATCGAAGATTGGAGGGATCGAGATGAGCTGCATCGACTGAACGGTGCTGAAAGTGATTATTATCAGTCACTTCCTGAGCCTTATTCTGCCAAGAACGGTCCTTTTGATGTTCCAGAGGAGCTCCTCCTGGTTCGAGGCATCACGCCGGAAATTTACTATGGTCGCAAAGGAATGACTGAGACAGGAGAGCAAATCGAGTACTACGGTCTGCAGAAGTACTTTACTACCTTCGCCAGGATCAATCGGATCAATGTCAATTCGGCGCCTGTGCCTGTATTGGCTGCCGTTCCAGGACTGGACCTTGAGGCGGCGAAACTCATCTACGGTATGAGACTGGAGGTTCCCTTTCTGAATGTCACGGAAGTCCTGGAAAGAGTCCCGGGGATCTCCACTGAGGCGGGCAGGCTGCTCTCTACAGTCCGATCGAATGTGTATACTTTACTGAGTGATGGGCATCTGGCCGATTCAGAAGTAGTCAACCGTATCCGGTGCGTGGTGCAAATTAATCCCACGTTCCCCAAAGGCTACGTCGTACTTTATTGGAATGAATCGAATATTGAGCTTTAGCCTGGGTTATGCATAAGTTCTCTACTGCAGCGACGAAATCATCCGCCCTGCCCGCGTTGCGCGACCCGCAAGCGGGTACCCCTCGCGCGCCTTGTCAGGCCGGCGCTTTCGTCGCTTCGTGACAAGAACCTATGCATAACCCGGGCTCTAGAGCACGAACCCAGGAACGACCATGTTTAGCCTAGATTCTGCTGTCGGAATTGAGATTCGAGGAGGCAGTTTAGTGTTTGCCTCTGTGTCCAAAGGCTTGCAGAACTATGTTCTGAGAAATTGTGAGCTGGTGGAGCACTATAGGGAACTGCCCCTCGCGGATCTTTACGCCCGGGTTCAAGAATTTGGGGAAGCCAACGGTTTTGACCGCGAGAATGTCATTCTGGGTTTACCTCGAGATCGGGTGGTGGTTCGGCAGATCGAGCTGCCGCTGGAGGTGGGAGAGAATCTCGACCAGGTGGTACGCTTTCAAGTGGAGAAGTTTCAACCGATCGAGGAGGGACAATCTTATTGCGACTACATGGTTTTGGAAAGAGATGTAGAAGCAAAGAAGATCTTGCTTCAGACGGTTATGGTCCCCAGGCCTGTTTTGGACGAGTGCCTGGACCTTTTTCATGAACTGAACCTGTATCCTGCCGCAGTTCGTGTCTCCAGTGCGGGTCTGTTTCATCTCTTTTCAGCTCATGACGATCTTTACCCCAAGAAACACCCCTCTTTGGTGGTGGATCTCGGGCTTGAGGGAGTGGAGTTTGTTCTGGTGGGTGGTCCCGAGAAGTTCCTTTCCGAGAAGGTCCTTCTGAGTAATGATGATTTGACCTTTCAGAGACTGCTCCAGGAACTGGAGCGATACTTCTCTTCTCTGGAAGTGGCCGCTGAGGGGCTCGAGAAAATCTATCTGAGCGGTCTTTTGGCAGATCATTTCCTGGACGACTTTCGAGAGAAATTTGGCGATTGTGAGCTTCTGTCTGAGAAGCTGAATCTGAAAAGAAACGAGGACTCAGAGAATTCCGATTTGAATGGTTGGCTGGGTGCCATCGGCCTTGCCATTTCGGGGACCAGTAAATCCCTGCCCAGCAAATTGAATCTCATCCCTCCGGAAAAGCGAGTGATAGCCGAACGGGCAAGCCTTGTGACGACCCTTTTGTTAGCAGGATTATTGGTGATTCTGGGTTTTGCTGTCACGACCCGAGAGTATATTCAGCAGAGCCAGCTTCTTGGCCAGGTTGAAGCTCGAATCGAGGGACTCCAAAGCCAGGTGGATGAGACAATGACCGTCAGGAGTCAAAGGGACGAACGCCAGGTTGAGTTGGATGAACTCCGGAATCTCATGACTGGGCAGCAAAATGTTCTTCTGGTGCTGAAAGAGTTGACGGAGATGATCCCCGAGGATTCTTTTCTTCAAAACCTGAATGTTCAGGGCGATCGGGTGAGTTTTACCGGCTTTTCTGCTTCTGCTTCGGCGCTTTTGAAATCATTGCTCGATTCTCAATACCTGGGAACCGTGGAGTCGCGTTATATCACCCCTGACCGGACCATGCAGAACCGGGAGAAATTCAGTTTTGAGGCCACTGTCAGGGAAACTGCTTCAGCCGAGCTCACAAGATGAGAAAACTTTCACAGCGAGACAAAAGAGCTATAACAATCCTGGGTGTGGTGGGAGTTGTCATGCTGCTGGGTTTTGGTGTGGTCTTGCCCTTCTATACTGCCAAGAGTGAGGTGGCAAGGGAGCTTGAGGACAAAGAAGAGCTTTTGCAGCGATCCATTCAAGTCATTCAGGAAGAGGGAAACATTCAAGTTGAGCTGGGTCAACTGGACAGGGTCCTGAATGGGTACCGTCAGAGATTAATGGATGCCCGGGACATCAGCATTGCCACTGTTCAACTGGAGGAGGTAGTCCGCTCTCTGGCGGCTGAGAACGGCATTCAAGTGACCCGGAGCAATCCTCTGCAGGAGCGCCAGATGGGTGAGAACTACGTCAAAATCACCTTGCAGATCAACCTGCGCAGCAACATGTCGGAGCTCACAGGTTTTCTGTATGCTCTTTCAGCTCACCGCAAGTTTCTTCTGGTAGAGAATTTTTTCTTGAATAGCCTTCGTTCCCAGAACCAGGTCCGCATTCAGCCTCGAATGAATGTTTCCGGTTTCATTCGGCTTTCTTAGGCTGATCGGCATCAATACAGGGTAAAGAATAATGAAACGAAGGGTTGTTTTTATCAATTTGTTGATTCTGGCGGTAGTCATTATGTTTGCCACCCTGTTCATCTCGGCCTGGAACAGTTTCAAGGAGGCGAACAATCTTGAGGGCATAGTCGACCGGGCTCAACAGGCCGGGGGGAGTTCAAGCCCAGCCGGAGTGAAGCGAATAGATCAGTCAGGGCCTTTCTCCCAGTTTGTGGTCATTGCGGAGAGAACCCTTTTTGCAGAAGGTCGCCGTCCAGACGATGTGGAGGAGGTGGAGGGGCAGGATCCTAACGAGGTCGAAGAGGAAGCGCCCAAGTGGGTAGCCAGGCCGATGCTCCACGGTGTGTCCTTCGTGGGGAGGAAAGCGCAGGGTGTGGTGACTGTTTTTGAGGGCAACTCGAAAAAAGGAGAGTTGCGAAGCGTTGTGGTTGGAGACCTGTTACAGGGTTACTGGGTGGATGAGATCGGCGAGACGACCATGAGACTGCGGTGGGGAACTCGTAATGAGATCATAGACATGGCCGATGCCACCAATCCGCCGGGTGCGGCAGGACGCGGCTTAGAGAAAGTGAACGTGATCAAGGTGGGTGCTGCTCCCAGTGCCATGCAGACGACAACTTCAACAGCCGCCAGCCAGAAGGAGGACTCAGGTGTTGAAGTGTCAGTCGTTTCCGCACCGTCCGGTCAAGGAGGAGGTGCGCAGAGGGAGCAGAATCAGGTTGCCAGGCCTACCCGATAGGGGTGTGGAATTCGAGAACTGACATGTGTTCTTTTTAGAGTGATTATGATGCGAGCATTTTTTCTTGTCCTGATCTTTCTTCTCACCGCTCAGGTTCCTGGTGTCCTGTTTGCTGCGGTCATCTCCACCCAAGAGCAAGAGCCTCCAGAAGAGGAAGAACTTTCCGAGGAGTTGGAATCAGCCGAGGAGGAGAGCCTCCTCGAAGAAGAAGCTGCCCAGGAGGTCCAGAGTCCTCCCGTGCAAGCCTCTCAGCCTCTGCTCTCTCCTGCCTCAAACGGCCTGGTCTTCCGCTTCAACAACGTTCCCCTCACCACCCTCATCGAGACAGTCATGGAGGAGTTGGGATACTCCTATATCATCGACCCACGGGTCCAGGGAACGGCCAGCATTCATACCATGGGTGAGATTCCAAGGGAGAATGCCTTTGAGATCTTGGAACAGCTGCTGCAAATGAATGGGCATGGGATAGTCAGGCAGGATGGAATGTATGTGATCTTACCCCTCCCACTGACGACGAAGATTCCCCATGAGGTGATCGTTAATCCCGAAGTCACTACAGAGCCACAGGAAGGGGCGGCTCAGCCTCCGGTAGCACCGGGCTCTAGCCAGCTGCAGCCCGCCCCACAACCGGCCCAGCAAGCGTCCTCGGAACCGGAGCCGGTGGTGTCCACACTGAGCTCTCCGCAGGAACCGGGCCCGGGAGAACTGCAGGAGGAAGGCGTCCTGACCTACGTCATTACCCTGCACCACATCCCTACCAGCGAGATGATAACCATGATTACGCCCTTTATCTCCAATGGGGCAAGCGTCATCAATTATGCTTCTGCCAATATTCTCATTGTCACCGACTTCCGGCAAAACGTACAGCAGGCTCTCAAGCTGATTGAGCTACTGGATACCGAGTACTTCGATATTACGACCGTGGATCTGGTTCCCATCCGCTTTAACCAGGCGGGGGATGTGGCTGCGGATCTTGGCCACATCTTCGTTCCCGGCGCCCCCGCCGGGGTGCGTCTTGTCACCATCGAAAGGTTGAACAGCATCCTGGTGGTGACTCGTTCGCCCGATGTTTTCCAGGAAGTGCAAAGGTGGATCGAGAAACTGGATATACCTTCCTCCGGTACCAACATCAAGACCTTCGTCTACCTGGTTGAAAACAATACCGCCACCAATATTGCCAGCATTCTGTCCCAGTTGTACGAGGATGGTGCCGGTCTTTCAGCTTTGGCTGAAGGAGGAGTCCAGGAAGGTCAATCCCTACAACCAGGCAGTCGAGCCGGTGAAGCGGGATTCGTGCCCTCCACTCAGCAACAGCTTCAGGGAGCATATCGAAGCGCTGATTTAGGACCTTCTCTGAGTGGTCGGCCCATGTCGAGTCAGTCCAATATTCGAGCAGTGGTGAGCGGAAACATCAAGATTATCGTCAATGAGTTCAACAACTCACTGATCATCCAGGGCACTGAAGCGGAGTATCAGTTTCTTCTCCAGACCATCAGGCAGTTGGATGTCCTTCCCCGGCAGGTTCTCATCGAGGCCAAGATGTATTCGGTAGAGCTTCGCGATGACCTCAGTTTTGGTGTGTCGGCTTTCCTGGAAGCGAGAGCGGAGGACCCTGGTCCCGCCACCATAGGGTCGATCTCCTCGGAAGGCGCCTTTACGCTCGGCAGTCGGGCATTCCTGGGCTCAGAGCGGCAGATAACAGGGATCATTACCGCCCTCAGTGCGGTGACCAAAGTCGAACTTCTGGAAGCACCGCGGATCCTGGCTCTGGATGGAGTCCAGGCACAGATCAACATTGGTGCCGAGGTGCCGGTCACAACGGCATCTTTTGGAGATCCGCTGCAGGCCGGGTCCTCAACTAATTTCGTCAACTCGATTCAATTCCGGCCTACCGGTGTGACCCTTCTGATCATGCCCAGAATCAGCGCCAGTGGGATCGTGACTATGGACCTGGCGATTGAAGTCAGCTCAGCCACCGGAGCGTCACTGACGCCCACCATCAACCGGAATTTCATTACCACATCCTTAATTGTCCGCGATGGTCAGACGGTGGCCCTTGCCGGTATTATCAGCGACCAATTTGATGAGGCGCGCAATCGCGTTCCCATTTTGGGGGATATACCGATTCTGGGTGCTCTCTTTGGACAGACAACCCGCAACAAGCGACGAGCGGAGCTGATTTTCTTCATCACCCCCCACGTCATCCGCAATCTGCCCACCGCTACGGAACTGACCCAGGACTTCAAAAGGGCGCTCCGCAATTCATACGATTTCATCAACCGAAAAGAAGCGGAAGAAACCGAGTTGATCCAGGAGCGCAGAGCGCAGGAGCAGGAAGGGCAGTAAGGTCGGAGGGAATCCAGAATCCAGAAGTTAGAATCTAATCGCTCGTCTCTTCGGGACTCCCCTGATTCTGAAGGCTGTCTCTCTTAGGGGATGTGTTTGGCTTGTTGCTGATCTTGGAGTCAATCATTTGCCAGATTGCGGGCGGTGGCTCCAGCTGGAAATTCTCTGCTTCTTTCAGCAAGCTGGCCACCTTTAATTTTTCCTCATAGAATTGAGTACAAGGGGAGCACGATGCCAGGTGATCGTGAATGACCTTAGCCTGTTGAAATTCCTGGTCATCATCCACAAGATCGGAAATCTGAACCCTTACCTCGTCACAATCCATAACTCCCTCCTCCTCTAGCTTCTTTCCCCCAAGTACTCATTCAAGGCATCTTTGACGGTGAGGCGTGCTCGATAGATATCCGTCTTGACGGAGAGCAGTGACCGGTCGACGATCAGGGTAATGTCTTCGTAGCTCATCTTATGGAAGACTGCCAGCACGAAGACGTCACGATATTTAGGCGACATGGCTTTCAATGTCCGATCGATGACCTTATTGAGCTCCTGAGAGAGTGCCCGCTTCTCAGGATTGATGTCAGGCGACCCATGGGGAATAAAGTCAAAGTAATCGATGCTTTTGTGGTCCAGCAAGACCTCGGATGCCCTCTTTGAGCGCCGCAGCTTCTGATAAACTTCATTTCGCGCGATCCGGTACAGCCAAAACTTAAACTGTCCTGGCTGTCGAAGGTTCTTTATCTCTCGGTGGACCTTCAAGAA
The DNA here is from genome assembly GCA_963663035.1 of Acidobacteriota bacterium. Taxonomy (GTDB): domain Bacteria; phylum Acidobacteriota; class UBA6911; order RPQK01; family JADFOI01; genus JADFOI01. The sequence goes on along the minus strand of OY760074.1, from coordinate 2,419,051 downwards.
CGTTTCCTGAGTCAGGTCTTCCGCGTCGTGAGTGGAACCGATTAACCGCCAGATAAAGTTGTAAATCGGCTTTGAGAAAAGGTCGTAGAGCTTGTGGAAATCTTCGGAAGAGCCAGTTTGAGCCCTTCTGACCGTCTCCTCAAGCACGCTTTGGCTGATTTCTGCAGACATTGAAGATGGCCGAACACAACTTAGATTTCCCCGCCATCACAGCGCCTACAAGATATCAGTCTCTTTGCTCAAAGGCAAAAATAAAAGATGGCGAAAAGGGACGAAAGTTGCATCCAGCTGTTCTGAATCCAGTCCGTGTCTATGTGCTCACTTCCATAAATACAATGATATTTGTTGCGAGCGCTGCGCCCCCGGATTCAAGGCGCTCCGACGAGTCGATACGGGAGATCGGCGAGGAGGAGCAACGAGGAAGATGGGGCGCAGAGCCGCAACCCTGTGGGCGGAGGGGGGTTGCGGGAGATCTCTTTGTCTCTCGTCGTCGTCGATGTCCCTGCATCGCCTCCTCCTCCCTTCGCGACCTCGCCTGGCAAGCCCCCTCCGCAAACATCATCGTATTTATGGAAGGGAGCACTAAGACCCGAAAGACCAAACTGCAATCCCCAGGGGGAAGCCCAACCAGTAGTTGATCAGACCCATATACTCATTGACCAGGTGTTTGATGGACTGACGGTGTTTCCACCATGTTGCTGGATCAAATGATGGATCGCTCCTGGTCCAGCGGACGAGCCCTTTGACTCGCCCATCGGTCAAGTAGTTCCAGATGGCAGCTGTCCGACGGGTGTGATAATTGGAGGTTACCACGATGAAGGTCGCGTCTTCTGGAGGCTGTAAAGTACGAAGAAGCGTCCTTAGCTCAGCGAGGGTGTTGGCAGCCTCCTCCTCAATGATCATAATGTCGTGATCCGGCACGCCACTTCGCAACAGCGCCTCTCGGTCATACTCGTGCTCTTGTAAAATCTTAATGCCCAGCGCCTCAAAAGCGTAAAAGTCCCCTCTTCTGAGAGATTGACTCAAAATGATCTTTGGCGCCCAGCCATCTTCGTAAAGCCGTACTGCTTCTAACACCCTCAATGGTGCGCCACCATTGAGAACAACAATCGCTTCAGCTGCTTGCAAGGTGTCTTCCAGCACAAGGAACTCACCAAAACTGCGCAAAATGATCGGGTGAGCAAGATAAGCCAGGACGATGAACCCCATGAGTCCCAGGCCGAGATAGAGAAAGGTGCGCGACCGTCTTCGTTTCATTCACCGACAGAATATCGATATGGGTGTTTCCTTCGCAAAAGAAAAGAGAAACCGGTTTCCCAACCTACCCAACCACCCTATAATCCTCACGAATGTGGGTTGGCCGCTCTTAACCATGTATAGAGACCGCAAGATTACCGTCGTCGTCCCTTGCCTTAACGAGGAAGAGGGCATTCAACAGGTCCTGGCCCGCGTACCCAAATTTGTCGACGAGGTGATTGTGGTGGACAATGATTCGACTGACGGAACGGCGGAAATTGCCAGGAGAATGGGTGCGACGGTGATCCAGGAGAGGGTTCGAGGTTATGGAAGAGCCTATAAGACGGGGTTGCTAAAGGCTCAGGGAGATGTGATCGTCACACTGGACGGAGATCACTCTTATCCGATTGATGCTCTTTCCTATCTGCTGGAAGCGTTATTGAACTCAAAGGTGGGTTTTATCTCCGCCTCCCGTTTCCCCATTCAGAATCCGGACGCCATGGCCTTCAAGAACTTTGCCGGGAACAAGATCATCAGCCTGATTATGTCTCTGCTCTATCTTCGGAGGATTCGCGATTCCCAATCCGGCATGTGGGTCTTTTACAAGGATGCACTGAAGAAAATGGATCTTCGCAGCGACGCTATGGCTTTCTCAGAAGAGATCAAGATCGAGGCACTCCGAAATCGGGAGATCGGGTTCAAGGAAATTCCCATCAACTTTTCGAATCGGGCCGGCGAAAAGAAATTGGATCTGTGGAGAGATGGCTGGAACAATCTTATTTTTCTCTTCAGAAAACGATTTGGCTGGAGTGGCTCAAATAATCATCGGCCTTAAGCCCGGAATATGCATAAGTTCTCTACTGCAGCAGCGAGATCATCCGCCCTGCCAGCGTTGCGCGACCCGCAAGCGGGTACCCCTCGGCCTTCCCAACGTACTCAAGAGTACGTTTGCGGGGGCTGACCCGTGGCGGGTACCCCTCGTGCGCCAGTCGGAGCCGCAGGCTTTAGCCTGCGGGCCCGTGGGCTAAAGCCCCCGGCTCTGTTTTCCGGCGCTTTCGCTGCTTCGTGACGAGAACCTATGCATAATCCGGGCTATCCCGCGTGCTTCTGATACCACTCGACTGTCTTTTTCAGTCCCTCCTCGAGACCCACACTGGCACGAAAGCCGAACTCCCTGGCCGCTCGGGAGGTGTCCAGTGCCCGGCGAGGTTGACCATCCGGATAGTCCTTGTTCCAGCGGATCTCGCCTTCAAAGCCGGTCAGCCTGGCGATGCACTCTGTGAGATCTTTGATGGAAATCTCAGATCCAGCCCCAAGATTCACTGGATCGCTCTTGTCGTAGAGCTCGGAAGCCAGCAGAATGCCCTCCGCTGCTTCTTCAACGTAAAGGAATTCCCGGGTCGCCGTTCCAGTGCCCCAGCACTCGATCGAGGAGGCGCCTGAGCGGCGAGCCTCGGTGCATTTTCGGATGAGCGCCGGAATCACGTGGGAGGATTCCGGGTCAAAGTTATCCTTAGGGCCATAGAGGTTTGACCTTGCCCCCTAAAACGAGTCCAGTTTGAATGTTAGGATTTCCGGTTTAGGAAGGAGGCAAGGATGGCAGGGAAGCGGTTTAGGGCAGAACAGATCATCATGAAGCTGCGTGAGGCAGAGGTGGGTCTGGCCCAAGGACAGAGGGTGGGACAGGTGTCGAAGCAGATGGGGGTGAGCGAGCAGACCTACTACCGGTGGCGCAAAGAGTACGGAGGGCTCCGGTTGGACCAGGCCAAGAGGTTGAAGGTGTTGGAGAAGGAGAATACCCGGTTGAAGAAGCTGGTGGCGGATCTGTCTTTGGACAAGCAGATCCTGAAGGAAGTGTCCTCGGGAAACTTCTAGGCCCGGCGAACAGGAGACGAGCGGTGATGTGGGTACGAGAGCGATTAGGAGCAGAGCGAGTCTCCGAACGTCGGGCCTGCCAAGTGCTGGGACAGGTTCGATCGACCCAGCGAAGGGAAAGGCAAATTCCCGATGATGAGGCCCGATTGGTGGCCCGGATGGTGGAGTTGGCTACGCAATACGGGCGTTATGGCTACCGGCGGGTCACGGCGATACTTCATGGGGAAGGGTGGAAGGTGAATCCTAAGCGGGTGGAGAGGCTGTGGAGACAAGAAGGGCTGAAAGTCCCGTCCAGACAGCCGAAACGAAGGAGGCTGTGGCTTAATGACGGTTCCTGTGTTCGGTTACGAGCGGCTCGCAAGAACCACGTCTGGAGCTATGATTTCGTGCATGAACGGACCCATGATGGGCGAGCCTTTCGGCTATTGACGATCCTGGATGAGTACACCAGAGAGTGCCTCGCCATTGATGTGAAACGGCAGATGAATCACCAAGACGTGTTGGACCGGCTGGCGGAGTTATTCGTTGATCGGGGAGTGCCTGAGTTTATCCGGTCCGATAACGGATCGGAGTTTACGGCACAGGCGGTCCGGGACTGGCTGCAGGCTGTTGGGGTAAGGACCTTGTACATCGAGCCGGGCAGCCCCTGGGAGAATGGGTACATTGAGAGTTTCAACGGGAAACTACGGGATGAGCTGCTGAACATGGAGATCTTCGACACGCTGGGGGAAGCCAAGGTGTTGGTAGAACGCTGGCGGAGGGATTACAATCAGATCCGGCCTCACAGCGCCTTGGCCTATCGGCCGCCGGCGCCAGAGGCCAAACTACCTAGGTCGCAGGCACTGGATCCAATCCCTTGGAGTGGACTTCAAATGGTCCCGGGTCTAGCATAGAGGGTGGACTCGTTCGTGGGGGCAGGTCAACTGCAGCTTCGGAGAAGTCAGCCAAACATACGTGGGCTCCCCGATCGGACAGCATGTAGGCAATAAAACCTCCCCCTCCCCCCATGTCTAAAATCTTCTTTCCTTTGACGTCTCCCATAAACTCCAGGAGATTTCTAACCCGACTGCGATGGGCACGTGAGAAATAACGATATTCCAGGGAGAGGAAATACTCGAAATCATAAAACTCTGAATCATCTGCCCTGAAGCTACTCATGTAAGGTTCCTCTCTCTGCTTCGAGCGCAGTCAGCCAGCTTACTCTAAGACCCTTCCACCTCGGGCCTACTGTAATTCTTCAATAAAAAGTCCAGGTAAATTAGAGGAACTCCAATGCACTGTTCAACTACATTTATTTTTCTGCTGGCGAGGATTTTCACAGTCGCTGATCACCCAATAGTGATTTTGTACTTCCTTATCGTAGTGTCCTTTAAAGAAGCTTCAGTAGGTATGCTTCGCACCCGTCACTTACAGAACCCTTTTGCAACAGGCCTTGTGCATCTGCCGAAAAGGGGGTGTGGGCCCTTGTGTGACCTAACCCAGTCTCTCTTCAGAAAAGGGACGAAGAGACTATTGTGTTTTCGATTCTTTCCCCAAGTCAGGACTCCAAATGAGCTCCAGTTTCGTATCCTTCACCTGTAGCACGGGGAGAAGCTTGCCTTCCGATTTGGGGAGCACGCGTAAACCCAGTTCCAGGCACGTCAACTCAGCTATTTCAGCGATGTCACCGCTCCCCGTAATTGTTACTTCGCTATATCCTGCAGATTTTACTTGGCGCAGGAGACTTTGGGCTTCTGCTCGCGTTCGTCGGTAGAGGGCAAGTGAGGCCTCCATATACTCACCAACCAGCCGTGCCTTTTCTGCCACTCCTTGCGGAGTCAGCAGATAACGCCACCGCCACCGTCCAATTCGTTTGATCTTCACATAGCCCTTTGCGGCCCAGCGCTTCAGATACCAGTTCACCGTTCCCACCGCCACCCCGACCTTAACGGCCAGGTCCGCCTGACTGGTTTCGGGCTCTTTCTCCAGGGCTTCTAGCAACTCAAGTTCATGCTGCTTTTCGGAAACCATCGTCCATCTTTTCTACTGAATAATTTCGCTAACGCAAATGTGACCCAATTTGGGCAGGTTTGATAACGCAATAGTGACCCGACTGTTCTTTTCTTTCAAAGCCTCCCAGTATCTGGGTGAGAGGCATTTGAAAGAAAAAAGACTGGTTGGGGGGGGCGGGTCATTATTCCGTGATCACGGTGGGTCACTTTCACTTGATCATTCACATAAAATCACAATTCAACTATTGAATTCAATTATTGAATTCAATAGTTGAATTATACCCAAATGGTTTTTCTTGTCAATGATAAATCCTGCTTCTGTCGGATCTACTTGCCCCACTTGTGTGTGGGTTAGAAGAGCAGGGAGAGTGCCCTACGCAGCCTAGCTTTTATAGGTAAGAGTGGGATTCTTGCCGGTGAATCACCGCGAATTTCTGTCACAGCTTTTTCCTTTCAAGTGATCGTAATCGATGAAATACGAAAGAAGGGGCTGATTTTCGCCTTGATAGTTACCTTGTTTGCGGATCTTTCTGTAGACCCCCTCAAAAAAGGCTAAGTCTTGCAGTTTCTCTGGTACCTTTGACGAACTTATACACGACTGTCTTGTGCTCAACTCACTCAATGTGCCGCTTGAAACCTTCAGAATCTGCCGAGTGCTTTCCCTGACCTTATTCCAAGAGACTCTCCTTGCTGCTGAAGGCGTACTGGGTTTGCTGAGCCTTTCATAGAGCGATCTTTTCATGTGCCCGTTTATTGACAGGCCCTATTTTCAGTGATATCAATTGCCCTTCCTTTGCCTGTATATGCTCTCCTTTCGGGTTCTCGTCAGAAATGAATTTCGCGGTTTGAGATGCACATCGTTTTTGTAGTGCCTCGCTTCTACCCCTATCCGGGGGGGTACGAAAACTACGTTCTGGAGCTCGCTCGCAGCCTCAAGTCGGCCGGGAACACGGTCGCGATTTTTACCACCAATGCTTTTGATCTGGAGTATTTTTGGATTGATGGTCCCCGTAGTTTGCCGGCAGGCCGGGAAAGTCTTGATGGAATTGATATCTACCGGTTTCCCATTTGCCATCGACGCTGGCGTCGACGGGCCGGCCGCCTGCTGGCACTCCTGCCCCAATGGAGATTGAAGGCACAGTTTGCCCCGCCTAGCTTTCGCGTGATTGGATTACGGGAGGCGCTGAGCAAAGCACCTGTGGACCTGATCCACGTTGGATCTCTGCCCTACAACCGCCTCATGTACGACGGTATCTGGGAAGCACGGCGCCGGGGCATCCCAGTGCTTTCGACTCCCTGCACTCACTTCGGGGAAGACACCAACGAGGAGATTTCGCGCCACTACACCCAGAAGTTTCAGATCGCCATGCTGAACCAGTGCAACTTCGTGCTTGCACTCACGGAGGTGGAAAGACAGCGCCTGATAGGACTGGGACTCTCTCCCCACAAGACCGTCCTCACTGGAGCTGGGATCGACCCTGTAGAGGTCAGTAATGGAAACTCCCAGGCCTTTAGAACAAAGCACGGGGTGCAAGACCCCATCGTTCTTCATCTGGGAATGAAGGCTCTTGACAAGGGAAGCATCTGCGTTGTCGACTCGATGAAGCGTCTCTGGCGTGAAGGATCTCAAGCCTGGTTGGTGCTGGCGGGTCCGAGTTCGCTTTCATTTGACGAATACCTTGGAGCCTCCGATTCAAAATTCGATCGCCTGCTCAACCTGGGTCCGGTCAGTCATGAAGAGAAACGTGATCTGCTCGCTGCCTCCAGCGTGTTGGTGCAGCCCTCACGCGTCGAATCCCTGGGGCTGGTTTGTCTGGAAGCCTGGGCCAATGCCAAGCCCGTCATTGTGGCGGATACAGCTGTCATGCGGGAATTGATCGAGCCGGGAGGTGATGGTCTGCTTGTTCCCTTTGGGGATTCTAAGGCGCTGGCTTCCGCCATCCAGGAGCTTCTAGATAATCGTGACAACAGAGTAGAGATGGGTCTGCAGGGTCAACAAAAGTGTGTCAGCCGCTTTTCCTGGGACACGGTAGTGGAGAGGATTCATCCTTATTTTAAAGGGGAGAGCAGAGAGAGGTCAGAGTCCACCTCAGTCAGATAGCTCGGATTATGCATAGGTTCTTGTCACGAAGCGACGAAAGCGCCGACTTGACAAGGCGCGCGAGGGGTACCCGCCACGGGTCGGCCCCCGCAAACGTACTCTTGAGTACGCTGAGGAGGCGAGGGGTACCCGCTTGCGGGTCGCGCAACGCAGGGCAGGGCGGATGATTTCGTCGCTGCAGTAGAGAATTTATGCATAATCCGAGCTAGTGTGGACAGACTGCTCCAGCAACTCATGGTAGCGGGCAATCACCTGCTCGGCTGGACCATCCGACCGCAGTCGGCCGTGATCAAGCAACAGGATCCTTTCGCAAAGAGACTGCACCAGTCCCAGGTCGTGGGAGACAAAAATGGTTGTCTTGCCCTTGCGGCGGAAGTTGTTTATCCGCTCCAGGCATTTCTGCTGAAAGAGCTGGTCGCCCACCGCCAGAATTTCGTCCACCAGGAGGATGTCGGGATCGACTTCAGTGGCGATAGCAAAGGCCAGCCGGGCCAACATGCCGGTTGAGTATTGTTTTATCGGTGTATCGATAAACTCCTCCAATTCCGCGAAGGCGACGATGTCGCGGTATTTCCCCTTCATCTCGCGGCGGGAAAATCCCAGGAGTGCACCATTGACCACGATGTTTTCACGACCTGTAAGCTCATGGTGGAAGCCTGCACCCAATTCAATCAGAGCAGAAATCCGGCCCTCCAGCTCCACACGGCCGCTGGTGGGCTTATAGACTCGGGCAATGATTTTGAGCAGCGTGCTCTTGCCGGAACCGTTGCGCCCGATGATGCCTACGCTTTCACCTCGACCGATCCGCAAAGAAACATCTCTGAGTGCATAGAGGTCTTCATACCTGCCGAGGCTTCGAAACCTGCGCACAAACGCTTCTCGAAAACTATCCGGGCGATCATGGATAATCCGGAACTGTTGGTTTACCTGGTCCAATCCAATTGCCAGTTGATTTTCCATAGCCGCGTCACCCACTTAGACGTTAAAGACGAAAGAATCCTGATAGCGGCGGAAAACACCAAACCCTATCGCAAGAGCAAGGATCCCGCAGGCGAGTGACAGCCCAATGGACATCGCAGAAGGCAGTTCTCCGTAGTAGATCGCATGGCGAAAGCCATCCAGGATATAGAGCATCGGGTTCAGGCGAAAAAACTTGTGGTACGGTTCAGGAAGGAACTCCAGCGAATAAATAATCGGAGAAAAATAGAACCACGCTGCCAACAGGATCTGCACGATATGGGTGACATCACGAAAGTAAACATTCACGGCTGCCACCAAGAACCCACATCCGAGTGCAAACAGTGCCAGGGCAAGTACCGGAATCGGTAGATAAAGCAAGGTCTTGTGAAAGGGAAAGTCAAACACCGCCAGTAGAAGTGCGAGAGGCAGCAAAGAGAGCAGGAAATTCACCAAGTTGGCCAGGATAGCGGCGACTGGAAGGACGAGCTTGGGAAGGTACCCAACCTTCATCAGGTCAGCGTTGTTCACAATACAATCGGTCGAATAGGCCAAGGACTGGCTGAAGAACGTCCAGGGGAACAGCGTGCAGAGAAGGAAGATCGCGTAATTGTCCACGGGAACGCGCAAAACGGCAGAAAAGACAATCGTCAGGATGGTCATCATCAGGAGCGGATGGAGAAGCGCCCAAACGAACCCCAGAATGGAGCGCTTGTAGCGAACCTTGAGTTCTTTGAGGGCCAGAACCCAAATCAGTTCGCGGTAACGGTGAACGTCACGAATTAACTCTAGCATTTGCCCAACAACTGGCAAAACTGTCTCACCGACAGAACTCTCTTTCGATCAAGAGCGAACCGTTTCCGCAGGGCACGTGGAGTGGAGAGAAGGCCCGCCAGGAGGCCCAACAGGAAAGATACGAAGAAACCGGCCTTGAAGAGGTGAAAAAGCGCGCTTCGCATCCAGCCATACACGAGCCAGGGGAGATGGCGAAGCGGTTGATAAGTGAGCATGAGCTGCCATCGGTTGCGCGTGATCCAGTGCACCCGACCCGGAGAGTAATAGGTTTGCGGTCTGCGGTCTGTGGTCTGCGCTCTGTGGTCGGTGGATCGTGCTTTTCTGTTCGGGTCTGAAGCCGTTTCCATGTGATAAACGATGGCATCGGGAAGATAAAGGCAACGGTGCCCGAGAAGCTGAGCTCGCAGACTGAGATCGACATCCTCTAGATAGGTGATGAAGTCCTCATCAAAAAAGCCGATCTCATCGAACAGGCTTCGGAGGTAAAAAGCAGCTGCGGCACTTGCCCCCAGAACCGGCTCCGATTTGGGAAAATTCTCTACCGGTTCCCCGTATCCTCTTTTGTATGGAATGCCCGCTTGGCTGTAGCAATCTCCTGCACAGTCCAGGAAGTCGCGCTGGTCAAAATTCACGATTTTCGAAGCAAAAAAGGAATAGTCGTGGAGCTCTTTGAGAGCATGAAGACCGGCTTCGATCCAGTGGTGGTCTACTTCCGTATCATTGTTCAGTAAGGCAATGAAGTCTGTTTGAGCCGCCTTAATCCCTTCGTTCACGGCGTGGGCAAAGCCAAAGTTCCTCCCCAGTTGAATGCAGTCCAGCCTCCCAGGGAAGTTGGTCCGTTGTGCCTCAATCACTGTCTGGGTCGAATCGATGGAACCATTGTCAACGACCAGGATGTGACATGAAGCTGTTTGCCTGCCCAGAGAGTGCAGGCAATTCTCCAGGAGTTGGCATTGATTCCAGGTGGGAATGATGACGGTCAGCTCACTCATTAGGTGTGAGGATAGTCGACTCATGTGGTCTTTGCCAGAATTTCGCAGTCGCAAATCGGCCGCAGGGGTGCGGATTCTCACCCCTCGTCGCACTTTTTGCCTCTTAGAGCTATAATAGAGCCTTGGGAGATAACCTTATTTTGAACATTCGTAACGGTTTGAAGTCATCAGTGGGCGTTTTTTGCCTGCTCCTGGTTTGCGCCAGTCCCTTCTTGAGTGCACAGACGGAGGGTTTCCAGAGCAGCGGCAGTTTCGGGGGATTTTTCCCCACCGTCGTGGTGCCAGAGCAATATATGGGGATAGCTTTTACCAACACGGCTGACTTTGAGGTGCAAGTTGAGCTGAGAGCGCTGGACCCCAGCGGTGAGCTCATCGCCGGGGCGGATATCCTCAACCCGGCCGCACTTCTGGTCCCGCCCAGAGGGCAAACATGGGCATTGGTGGAGGACGTTTTCGGTGTTGACATCCTGTCAGCGGGTCTGGAAAGAATATCTTTTCAGAGCCACCGGGCCGCGGTCGGCACCTTATTTCTCATTGGCAATCAGGAAAGCACGCTGCTGGGTCGGGGGACCGCCCGACAGACACCCTTGAAGGCCTTTGTTCTTCCCAACATTTCTCGGGAAGGGGAGTTGCCTTTTACCACTGTCCACCTTTTCAATCCCTCAGTCGATTCGGATCTCGAGGTCGAACTCACGCTTCACGACCTTTCTGGAAAAGTTATCGCTTCCCGGACAGTGGCCCTGCCGCCTCAGGGGACCGTGGTCCAGGATTTAGCCACACTTTTGGAAGTTGAATTGGCGATGTTCCCCGGAGGGTATGTCCAGGGGGTTGCGGGGAGCGAAGGTGTGGTTGCCTTTGAAACCTTCGGAACCGAGCAGAGCCTGAACCTTCTCAGTGCCCAACCCACACCATTTCGTCAGCGGTCCTACCAGATCCCCCATTTCGCCGTGGGAGGGGGATTTGACACCGAGCTGAACTTGATCAACACAGATTCCTCAAAATCGGCAACCCTGCTGCTGAGCGCCCTGGATGACGAGGGCAATCTGCGCTTGAGTCCCGTACAGATCTCTCTGGGACCCCAAGAGCAAAGCATCCTCACTATCTCTTCCCTCTTTGGACTTCCCAGCGACGAGCAGATTGTGGGATCTCTTCGTATAGACTTGCAGGACAATTTCCTCGATTCCTCCCTCGAGGCTTCCAGTGTGAACGGCTCGGTCCGATTGAGAAGCTCCGATGGGAGGTTATCCGCTTCTCTCCCACTTTTTCTGGCTGGCGATACCGATGCCTTTTATGCACATATCGCCCAGGATCTGGGCTTTTTGACCGGAGTGGCGGTGCTGAACCCCCAACAGAACCCGGTGGAGGTGACAGTTGAGGCTTTCGATCAGGTGGGAACTCAGGTGGGTGAGAGCAGCTTCACGCTGCCTGTGGGTGGAAGGAAAGCGAAACTTCTGCTCGAACTCATCCCCGCCACCGCGGGCCAGATGGGTGGTTATTTCCGCGTGCGTTCCGGGGAGGAGATTTTAAGCTTTGCCCTGTTCGGAGATTTCGCGGGTGAGTCCATTTCCACCATTCCATCCCAGTAAATGCCAAGGCCCTAAATAGCGGTGTCTTTTGTGGCTTCCAGGAGAGCTCTCTGGTAATCGATCACGCTCTGGATAATCTGTTCAAGTTTCTTGGCTGGCCCGAATCCAATCAGTGACTGCAGGCGGGAGACATCGGGGACGCGGCGAGGCATATCTTCAAAGCCCTCCTCATAGGCTTTGTCGTAAGGGATAAATACGATTTTGGATTGACTGGCAGTCATGGATTTCACTTTCTTGGCCAGATTCAGAATCGTACTCTCTTCGTTTGAGCCGATGTTGAAGACCTTGCCCACCGCCTCCTCCTTTTCTGAGAGCTTGTAAAGAGCTTCCACCACATCCGAGACGTGGGCGAAGCAGCGGGCCTGACTGCCGTCTCCGAAAACGGTAATTTCCTCTCCCAAAAGCGCCTGCTTGACAAATGTGGGCAGGACCATGCCGTAACGCCCGATCTGACGAGGTCCTACGGTGTTGAACAGGCGTGTCACGACCACGGGCAGTCTTTTTTCGTGCCAGTAGGCCAGGGCCAGGAATTCATCGATGGCCTTGCTGCAGGCGTAACTCCATCTTCCTTTATGGGTGGGACCGAGTACCAGATCGTCGGCTTCAGAAAATGGAACCTGCTTTCCTTTCCCATACACTTCCGAGGTGGAGGTGATGAGTACCTTCTTCTTCTTCTTGTCGGCTAATTCCAGGATGATTTCAGTGCCTTTGGTGTTGGTCTCAATGGTGCGGACCGGGCTCTTCACAATCAGTTTCACTCCAACCGCTGCCGCCAGGTGAAAGACCACATCGCAGCGGTCAACCAGTTCCGCCGTCGCAGGCACATTCATGATGGTGTCAATGGTGTAGTGAAAATTGGGATTGGTTTTCAGGTGAAGGATATTTTCAACGTTGCCCGTTGAAAGGTCATCTACGACAAACACCTGATGGCCCTGCTCCAGAAGATATTCGGATAAATGAGAGCCGATGAATCCAGCGCCGCCAGTAATGAGAGCTTTCATACAGTTCGTACACCGTTCATGTCAGACTGACAGAATAGCGATATTGGTGTTTTGTGTGCAAATCAAAAGGGGAACAAGTTTCCCCAAGCTCCCTAGACACCTTTATTATGAATTGTGGATTCTGGCTTCTGAATTCTGCATACTGGATTCTAATTTTCAATTCGAATCCAGTATGCACTGTCCCATTTGTGAGTATCCCAACGTCCAGGCTCGTTATCGGATGACGGATCGCTTCTTTGAAGTCTCCACCGAGGAGTTCTGGCTCTATCACTGCAGCAGTTGCGATCTGCTCTTCCAGGAAGAGGACAAGATCCGGGATCGTCTGCCAGAATTCTACCCTTCCGGGTATTGGTGGCAGGAAACGGGAAAGCTCTCATGGCTTGAGAGAGCCTATCGAGAATGGGTGGTGCGACACGATCAGTTGGGTTTCGTGCTCTCACTTTTCCCTGACAGGCAGGGTCGGCTGCTTGATATTGGCTGCGGTAGTGGAACCTTCCTCAAGCTGGCTTTTCAAGCGGGATTTGATGCTTATGGTCTCGAGCAGTCCGAAGAGGCCCTCGGGATCGCGCAGAGGACCGCGCCTGGACGAATTCTCGAGGGCAGCGTACAGGACCTGATCAGCCGGGGTGAAAAATTTGATATTCTAACTTTGTTCCACTCTCTTGAGCATATGACAGACCCGTTTCGATATCTCAGGAACATTCAAAAGCTTCTTCACAAACCGGGTCAAGTGATTATCCAGGTGCCCAATGTCCAAAGCCTGCAGGCCAGGATCCTGGGCTCTCGCTGGTATGGCTTGGATTGTCCGAGACATGTTTACAATTACAGTACCTTCTCGGTTTTGCACTTGCTGGGGAGGGCCGGTTATCGAATCCAACGAGTGCGTCATTTCTCTCTCCGCGACAATGGGGCCGCTTTGGTCTCAAGCCTGTTTCCTGCTCTGGACACCATGTCCCAGCGTGTCAAGCACTTGAAGAAGAAGGGAAAGTTGAACCCTTTGAGTCTATCCATTAAGGAGAGCGCCTATCTCGCTCTCATAATTCTGGCCCAACCTTTTGCTCTCATAGAGGCGGCCCTGGGCCGCGGCGCCACCGTGACGGTGTACGTCACCCTAGATTGAAGAAAGTCTTTGACCCATGAAGATCTGTGTGATTGGAACAGGTTATGTCGGCCTGGTGGCGGGAACTTGCTTCGCTGAAACCGGCAATGACGTGATCTGTATGGATGTGGACGAGAAGAAGATTGCCCAGCTGCAAAAGGGAAAAATTCCCATCTATGAGCCAGGCCTTCAGGAGCTCATCCGGCGAAACGAGCAAGAAGAGCGTCTTCGTTTTACCACCGATCTCCCCTGGGCGGTGAACAACTCACTGATCGTTGCCATCGCTGTCGGGACTCCATCAGATGAAGATGGTTCCTCCGACTTGAGCTACGTTATGGAAGCGTCACGGGCTATCGCCAAGGCCATGGACGACTATAAGATCATCGTCACCAAGAGCACCGTTCCGGTGGGCACAGCCGATCAAATTTCCCAGGAGATCTCCTCTCTGACAGAGTTCCAGTTTGATGTTGTGGCCAATCCCGAATTCTTGAAAGCGGGTTCTGCTGTTGAGGACTTCATGAAGCCTGACCGGGTCGTGATCGGTGTCACCGAGCCCCGAGTGGCTGCCATCATGAAGGATTTATACGCGCCCTTCACTCGAACCGGCGCACCCATCCTGGTGATGGACACCCGCAGTGCTGAGATGACGAAATATGCGGCCAACGCCATGCTGGCCAGTCGCATCTCCTTCATGAATGAGATTGCAAACCTGTGCGAGCACACCGGGGCGGATGTCGATCAGGTGCGACATGCCATCTCCCGGGACCGACGAATTGGCGCTTCTTTTCTTTTTCCCGGATTGGGTTATGGCGGATCCTGTTTCCCGAAAGATGTGAAGGCCCTGATCCATATGGGTCGTGAAAAAAATTATCCCTTGACGCTGATCCAGGCGGTGGATGAAGTCAACGAACTTCAGAAGCACATCCTGATCAACAAGATCCTGAAGTTCTACTCCTCCGAGGATGCAACATCGCACCAGCAACTCCATTCCCTTTCCCTCTCGGAAATCAAGAAACAGTATGGTTCCAACAGTCCGGTCAAGGGAAAGACATTTGCCATTTGGGGACTGGCCTTTAAACCTCAGACGGATGACATGCGAGAGGCTCCTTCACGTGTCGTGATTGAGCAGCTGCTGGCGCTGGGAGCCAAGATTCAGGTCTATGATCCGGAAGCCATGAGGGAGGCTCGCAAAATCTTTGGTAAGAAAATTCGTTATGCCAAAAACAATTATGAAGCTTTGAGAGATGCAGATGCCTTGATCCTGGTGACGGAATGGAACGAGTTTCGGAATCCCGATTTCAAGAAGATGAAGGAATTGCTGCAGGATCCCGTGATCTTCGATGGCAGAAATCAATACAGTCGCCGAGAGATGCAGGAGCTGGGGTTCGTCTATTTTGCTGTTGGGCGGCCGTGAGTTATGAATCCGCTTGTTTCAGTCATTGTTGTCAACTACAACCGGGGGGAGCTTCTTCGGCAGTGCCTGGTATCGTTGTTGAAACAGACCTACTCTTCTCTGGAGATCCTGGTTGTCGACAATGGGTCCAGGGATAACAGCCTGGCCGTTGTCCGGTCCTTTCCCGATGAGCGCATCCGACTTTTCCCACTGGATCGAAATTACGGTTTTGCCGGCGGGAGCAATGTCGCCATCCGAGAAGCCAGGGGAGAGTTCATTGCTCTGATCAATAACGATGCGGTTGCGGATAAAGAGTGGATAGGAAAGCTGGTGAAGGTCATCAGGGCTTCTGGAGAAGAGATAGGTATGTGGGCTTCGAAACTGCTTCTCTTTGAAACCAATATCATCGACAAGGCTGGACATCTGATCTATCTCGACGGCCAGAATCGAGGCCGTGGAACTGGAGAACGGGACGCGGGCCAATACCAGCGCCTGGAGGAAACTCTGTTTCCAGACGGCTGTGGGGCGGTGTATCGCAAACGCATGCTGGAGGAGGTTGGGGAGTTTGACGAGAGCTTTTTTGCCTACGGTGACGACGCCGACCTGGGGATCCGAGGTCGTTGGATGGGCTGGAAATGTCTGTATGTTCCCGATGCGGTTCTCTATCATCGGCATTCCTCCACCAGTGGTCGCTACTCGCTTCAGAAAATCTACTGGGTGGAACGGAACCGTTTCTGGTTGGCAGTGAAGAATTTTCCGCTGCCCTTATTGATGATTAGCCCCGTGTTTACTTTCAATCGATGGGTGTGGAATCTCCTGGCTGCCCTGCTGGGACGGGGACCTGCTGGAAACTTTCGACAGCAGACCTCTCTTTGGGCACTTGTGCAGACGCTGGGACGGGCTTATGGCGATGGGTTTCATCACCTGGGTAGAGTGTTTCAGGAGCGTCGAAGAATCCGAAAGACCCGCCGGATTGCGGACCTTGATTTTTATCGACTTCTCTTTCGCTTTCGGATATCCGCTCGCGTTCTGGCCTTTCAAGACCTGGATTGTCCCCAAACTCTCCCCTGGCGTTGAAAAGGGGGCCACCCTGTGCTAACTTACACTTTCTCCTGTGGTCTATCAGTTCCCTGTGGGCTGGCGTAGCTCAACGGTAGAGCAACTGATTTGTAATTAGTAGGTTGGGGGTTCGATTCCCTTCGCCAGCTGAACAATCAAAGCGAGTCGGCCAACGGCTGGGCCATATAAGAGAGAGAAGTGTGTTCGCGTTTCGTTTTGGAGGGGTGGTCGAGCGGCCAATGGCAACGGGCTGTAAACCCGTCGACCTTCGGGTCTACGCAGGTTCGAATCCTGCCCCCTCCACAGAATTTCTAGAGTTGCACGGCCTTTGAAAAATAGAGATAATGAGCGTTTTGGGTCGGCGAGCGGGAGTAACTCAGTGGTAGAGTCATAGCCTTCCAAGCTATTGGTCGCGGGTTCGAGTCCCGTCTCCCGCTCCAGTCATGTGAATGGTTGTTTTGGATTCAAGGAACTAGGACGGTAACGCTGCCCGCGAGCCATTAACCAACAACGTGCCCACGTAGCTCAGTGGTAGAGCACTTCCTTGGTAAGGAAGGGGTCACCAGTTCAATCCTGGTCGTGGGCTATGTGCTGACCGCGTTAGACCTAAAGGAAGAGGAGAAGTTATGGCAAAACAGAAATTTGAGCGAACCAAGCCGCATGTGAACGTCGGGACGATCGGGCATGTGGATCACGGGAAGACAACGCTGACGGCGGCCATCACCCACATTTTGGCCAAGGCGAACTCGAAGATAGAGGTGCGAACGTTTGATTCCATCGACAATGCACCGGAGGAGAGGGAGCGAGGGATCACGATAGCGACAGCGCATGTGGAGTACGAGACGGAGAATCGGCACTATGCGCACGTGGACTGCCCGGGACACGCGGACTATGTGAAGAACATGATCACGGGAGCGGCCCAGATGGACGGGGCCATACTGGTGGTGTCGGCTGCGGATGGACCGATGCCGCAGACGCGGGAGCACATCCTGCTGGCGCGGCAGGTGGGAGTGCCCTATATCGTGGTGTTCTTGAATAAGGTGGACATGGTGGATGATCCGGAGCTGCTGGATCTGGTGGAACTGGAAGTGAGGGAGCTGCTCTCCAAGTACGAGTTTCCTGGAGATGATATCCCGATCGTGCGGGGCAGTGCACTGAAGGCGCTGGAAGGGGGAGAGGAAGAGGAGAAGCAAGTGCTGGAGTTGTTAGCAGCGGTGGATGAGTATATACCGGTACCGGAGCGGGATATAGACAAGCCGTTTTTGATGCCGGTTGAGGATATTTTTACCATCAGCGGACGAGGGACGGTGGTGACGGGCCGAGTGGAGCGAGGGCAGGTGAAGGTGGGAGAGGAGATGGAGATCGTGGGAATCCGAGACACCTTCAAGCGAGTGGTCACGGGAGTGGAGATGTTCAAGAAGATGCTGGACGAGGGCCAGGCGGGAGACAATGTTGGACTGCTGCTGCGAGGGACGGACAAGGATGACGTGGAGCGGGGCCAGGTGGTAGCGGCGCCGGGAAGCATCAATCCCCATAAGCACTTCAAAGGGGAAGCCTATATCTTGACGAAAGAAGAAGGGGGACGCCACACGCCCTTTTTCACGGGGTATCGGCCCCAGTTTTATTTTCGAACCACGGATGTGACGGGCTCAGTGGAGCTGGAGGGCGGAACGGAGATGGTCATGCCGGGAGACAACGTTTCGGTGGATGTGCAACTGATCACGCCCATCGCCATGGAAAAAGGGCTGCGCTTTGCCATCCGTGAGGGCGGGCACACGGTGGGAGCCGGAACCATTGCCCAGATAGTGGAGTAGGAGGTAGGAGTCAGGAGGCAGGAGAAAGAATCCAGAAGGAGATTTTTAAAACTGGAAGCTGAAAGAAAATGCAGGAAAATATCACGTTCCAGTGCACAGAGTGCAAACGAAGGAATTACACTTCCACCAAGAACAAAAGGAACGTTACGGGGCGTCTGGAGCTTAAGAAATACTGTAAGTGGTGTCGACACCACACACTGCATCGGGAGATTAAGTAACTGACAGCTGTCAGCTGTCAGTTGTCAGTTGTGAGTTGTTAATCTTAGGCCAGTAGCTCCAACTGGTAGAGCGCCGGTCTCCAAAACCGGATGTTGGGGGTTCGAATCCCTCCTGGCCTGCCATTATAGTCTTATGTTAGAAAAGGTTCGGCACGCACCAAGGAACTTGATCACTTTCTACGGTGATGTGAAAACGGAGCTCAGGAAAGTCACCTGGCCAAGCAAAAAGGAAGTCTACGGGACGACATTGGTTGTCATCATTACGGTTTTCTTTTTCGGGGTATACTTGGCCCTGGTGGACGTCGTGTTGAGTAGGCTTGTGAGGCGAGTCATTGACTTTTTCTAGACTGGATGGTTTCGTCGCAGTCATAAAGTGAGGTGAAGACAATTACGACATCTCAGGCCGAGGAAAAGGGAAAAAAGTGGTACATCATCCATACCTATTCCGGCTTTGAACGGAAGGTGGCAGAAAGCCTGATGAACCGGGTCCAGGTCCATGAACTGCAAAGTGAAATTGGGCAGATCCTCATTCCCACCGAAGACGTGGTTGAGATGAAAGGTGGGAAGAAGGTGGTGACCTCAAAGCTTTTCTTTCCCGGTTATATCCTGGTGGAAATGGCCATGACCGAAGAAACCTGGCACGTGGTGAGAAATACACCCAAGGTCACTGGATTTGTGAGCCAGGGGAACAAGCCCACTCCCTTGACAGAGGAAGAGGTGAGTCAGGTCGTGAACCGTGTTTCTTCGGCCGACGAAAAGCCGAAGCCGAAGTTTATGTTCGAGACGGGTGAAACGGTGAAAATCATCGACGGACCGTTCTCCAACTTTACTGGTCTGGTTGAGGATGTGAATCTGGAACGGAACACGGTAAAGGTGATGGTGACGATCTTTGGTCGAGCCACTCCGGTTGAGCTGGAGTTCATTCAAGTGGAAAAGATGTGAGGAATCTATGGCCAAGAAAGTACTCGGATTGATTAAGTTGCAAATTCCGGCTGGAAAGGCGACACCCGCCCCCCCGGTGGGTCCTGCCCTGGGTCAGCATGGCGTTAATATCATGGATTTCTGTAAGGCCTTCAACGCCAAGACCCAAAACCAGGAGGGATTGATTATTCCGGCGGTCGTTACGGTCTACCAGGATCGAAGCTACTCTTTTGTGACGAAAACACCACCTGCGGCGGTGCTTTTGAAGCGGGCGGCGGGAATCGCCAAGGGATCTGCTGAGCCCAATAAGGACAAAGTGGCGCAGGTGAGCATGAAACAGGTGGAAGAGATCGCTAAGACAAAAATGGTAGATTTGACGGCCAACGACCTGGAAGCGGCTTCACGGATTATTATGGGGACTGCTCGCAGCATGGGAGTGGAGGTCAAAGAGTAGAAGTCGATGTCAGGGAAGAAATACAAAGCGGCCAAAGAACAGGTACAAGAAGCAGACCGGACGCTGGAAGATGCGATCAACCTGATGCAGGAGGTCAAATTTGCCGGCTTTGACGAAACGGCCGAGCTGGCGGTTCGACTGGGTGTGGATCCCAGACATGCTGATCAGATGGTTCGCGGGACAGTGGTTCTCCCCAATGGTCTGGGCAAGAAGGTTCGAGTCTGCGTTATTGCCTCAGCCGACAAGGTGAAAGAAGCCGAAGAAGCGGGTGCCGAGATTGTGGGGGGTGATGACCTGGTGAGCAAGATTCAGGGCGGCTGGATGGACTTTGATGCCGTGGTGGCGACACCGGACGTGATGAAATCCGTTGGGAAATTGGGTCGAGTGCTGGGTCCCAGAGGATTGATGCCGAATCCAAAGGTGGGAACGGTGACCTTTGAGGTGGGAAAGGCAGTAGCCGATATCAAAGCTGGAAAAGTTGAGTTCCGAGTTGACAAAAATGGTATTATCCATGCCCCCTTTGGGAAAATGTCCTTCACCGGGGACCAGTTGACTCAAAACGCTCGCAGTCTGCTTGAGGCTGTGCTTCGGGCGAAACCGGCTTCTGCAAAGGGCCGATATCTGCGGGGGGTTGTTGTCTCATCCACAATGGGTCCGGGAATCAAGGTCAGTCTGGCACAAGTGGAGGGTATTGGAGGAGGCAGCGACTGACATGAACAGAGACCAGAAACAGAGTTTGATTGAGGAACTCAACACGACGTTCAAAGCGAACAAGAGCATCTTGTTGATCCATTTCAAAGGCGTGAATGTTTTGGAGGAGAGTGAGCTGCGTCGCCAGATCTCCAAAGTGGACAGCGGGTACCAGGTTGTGAAAAATAGGCTCGCTTTGCGGGCTCTTGAGGAGACATCGCTGGAGCCGCTGCGGGAGCATTTTCAGGGGCCAACGGCCATTGCCTACACAGTTGGGGATCCGGTGGCACTGGCAAAAGTAGTCAAACGGTTCATCAAAGAACACCCAGACGTGAACTTCAAAGCCGGGTTTGTGGATGGCGAAGTCTTCTCGGCGAGTGATGTGGAACATCTGGCGAAAATGGCTTCCCGACCCGAGCAGCTGGCGAAGCTTGTATATCTCCTGAATGCTCCGCTGGTGAAGCTGGTCACTGCTCTGCAGTCACCGCTCAGCGGACTGGCTTCAGTTCTGAAGCAATTGGCAGAGAAGAAGGAATAAACTTAACTAATAGGGGAGGATTCGCAATGGCGATTACTCGAGATGATGTGATGGGCTGGATCGAAGGGGCATCAATTGTGGACATTAACCACTTGGTGACGGAGTTGGAAGAGAAGTTTGGAATCACTGCCATGGCCGGGCCTGTGGCAGTGGCCGGGGCTGCGGCTGGGGGAGCTGGGGGCGAGGCAGGTGCAGTTGAGGAACAGTCGGAGTTTGAGGCCCTCTTGACCGCAGTCGGTGACAAGAAGATCAACGTGATTAAGGCCGTTCGCGAGGTCACCAGCCTGGGTCTCAAAGAGGCGAAAGACCTTGTGGAAGCAGCTCCTAAGGCGATCAAAGAGGGTGTCAGCAAAGAAGAAGCTGAGGAGATCAAAAAGAAATTTGAAGAAGTCGGAGCGACGGTCGAGATCAAATGAGCAGTGGGTCAATCGGACAAGAACCCAGCTCTTGTCACCCCCCCCAAAAGTATGATAAACTATCCGATCTCAAGATAGAGTGTGCATAGTCAAGATGGACCGAAGGGGATTTGTGTCTCCTTTTTGTTTTTTTGTCTTTAAGAATTGGTCTGGGACCTTTAGACGCTAACGCTTAAAAACTAAAGCGGTTGGGAGTTTTCTCTGCTCTCTTTTCTCCGTGCGTTCCGCTATATCCCCACGTGTTTAAGGTCAGATTTCGCGTGGCAGCCAAGATTATCTAGAACAATCATTATCTCAGGGGGAGCTTGCAGGCATGTTTAATCAGCTGAAAAATGTCTATCGGGAGAGAGTGGACTTTTCGAAAAGAAAGTCTTTTTTCCCAATACCCAACTTGCTGAAAGTCCAGAAGAAGTCCTACCGGCGATTCCTCCAGATGGATCTGTTGCCCGCTGAGCGGGAGGATTTTGGGCTGCAATCGGTGTTTCATTCTGTTTTTCCGATTAGCGATTTCCGCGGCACCTCCTCACTGGAGTTTGTGGATTATGCTATTGGCGATTGGGAATGCAAGTGTGGGAAGTTGAAAGGACTTGAGCACCTGCGCGGGAAATGCCGCAAGTGCGGAGCGACGCTGGGCTTTAACCCATTAGAAATCGAGGACCTTATTTGCCAGCACTGCGGGTCCAAAAACTCCAATGAAGTCGAACGGTGTGACGACTGCGGGGATCCGGTCCAGCTGAACCTGAAGTACAACATCGATGAATGCAAGGAGCGGGGTATGAGTTATTCCGCCCCCTTGAAGGTGACCATTCGCCTGGTGGTCTGGGACAAGGACAAAGATACGGACGTCAAAACCATTCGCGACATTAAGGAGCAGGAAGTCTACTTCGGGGATCTCCCCTTAATGACTGAAAACGGAATCTTCATCATCAATGGCACGGAACGCGTGATTGTCAGTCAGCTTCACCGTTCACCCGGTGTTTTCTTTGAGTCAGGAGCCCTGAAGAGTTACTTCTTGGCCAAAATCATTCCCTACCGGGGTTCGTGGGTCGAGTTTGAATACGATAGTAAAAATCTCTTGTATGTGCGCATTGATCGGAAGCGGAAGTTTCTGGCCACCGCCTTCTTGCGTGCCTTGGGTTTGGGTTCAGATGAAGAAATCCTGAAAACCTTCTACAAGATTTCAGCCATCACGGTCAGAGGAAAAAAGCTGTTCTGGAAGCTCGATGAGAATCTCGTCGGAAGCAAGTTGAGCAAGAATATCCCGACCCCGGGCAAAAAGAAATCCGTTCTGGTTGGCGCCGGGAAAAAGTTCACTCAGGTAGCCTTTGCCAAGCTCAAGAAAGCAAAAGTCAAAGAGGTGGAGATTGGAATTGAAGATCTGGAAGGAGCTTTTGCAGGTGACGGAGTGGTGGATTCCTCCTCTGGCGAGATTCTTCTGGAAGCGAATGCCGAGGTAACGGGAGCCGTCGTCAACTCTTTGATCGAAGCCGGTATTGGAAAGTTTTCCATTTTCTTTCCTGAACGCGATGATGTGGGCGAGGTGCTCTCCGCTACTTTAGCGAAGGATCAGGTGAAAAACAGCAACGATGCTCTGATTGAGATCTATCGCAAGCAGCGTCCAGGTGATCCTCCCACCACCGAGACCGCCACTGCCCTGTTTCACGGGATGTTTTTCGATTCCAGGAAATATGATTTTTCCCGTGTGGGCCGACTGAAATTCAATATTAAGCTGGGCCTGGATACTTCCCTGGATGAACGGACTCTTACGCCTGAGGATTTTTATCATGTGATCGCTTATCTGCTGAAGTTGAAGAAAAATATTGGGACTGTAGACGATATTGATCATCTGGGGAACCGTCGCGTTCGAGCCGTCGGTGAGCTGTTGGAGAATCAGTTCCGAATCGGTCTGGTGAGGATGGAAAGGGCGATTAAGGAGAAGATGTCCGTTCATCAGGAAATGGCTACCGCCATGCCTCACGACCTGATCAACGCCAAGCCCGTTATGGCCGCCATTCGTGAGTTCTTCGGCAGCAGCCAACTCTCCCAGTTTATGGACCAGACTAATCCACTCTCGGAAATTACCCATAAAAGACGGCTCTCTGCATTGGGTCCAGGGGGGTTGAGCCGAGAGAGGGCAGGATTTGAGGTGCGGGATGTTCATCCGACCCACTATGGGCGAATCTGTCCGGTTGAGACTCCGGAAGGGCCCAATATTGGCCTGATCTCTTCCTTGAGCTGCTATGCACAAATTGACGAGTTCGGATTCATCGAATCGCCCTACCGCAAGATTGTCTCGGGGACCATTGTGGACTATGCCAAGATCACCAATGCGGGAAGCACCAAGTTCAAGGTAGGTGACGTCTATAAGCTGAAGCAAGTGGATGCGGCCAACAAGAAGATGACGGGGAGGAAGCGACCGGCCGAATACGAGACCCATGCCTTCTACTTGACGGCCTGGGAGGAAGATAAACACGTCATCGCTCAGGCCAATGTCCAAGTGGACAAAAAACAGCGGATTGTACGCGAGCGGGTCAGTGCTCGTCACCAGGGTAACTTTCTTCTTGTCCCAAGAGATGAAGTTGAGTACGTGGACGTGAGTCCCAAGCAGCTCGTGAGTGTAGCAGCAAGCTTGATCCCATTCTTGGAAAACGATGATGCGAACCGAGCCCTGATGGGATCGAATATGCAGCGGCAGGGGGTGCCCTTGGTTCAGGCGGAAGCGCCTCTTGTGGGTACGGGAATGGAATACATTGCCGCCCGAGACTCAGGAGCAGTCCTGCTGTGTCGGCGGGCAGGCATGGTGGACAGCGTCGACGCAGAACGGATCATTGTGCGTGTCCTGGCTGAAGATGGAGAGAAGACTCGAGACGCGGGTGTGGATATTTACAAGCTGACCAAGTTCAAGCGCTCGAATCAAAACACCTGTATCAATCACAAACCCTTGGTCCAAAAAGGTGACCGTGTTGAAAGAGGTCAGGTACTGGCTGATGGTCCTTGTACCGAAAAAGGGGAGTTGGCACTGGGAAGAAATGTCCTGGTGGCATTTATGTCCTGGAGAGGCTACAACTTTGAAGATGCGATTCTGGTCAGTGAACGTCTGGTCAAGGAGGACCTGTACACCTCGATCCATATTGAAGAACTGGATGTCGAGGCCCGCGATACCAAGCTTGGTCCAGAAGAGATCACTCGAGACATTCCCAATGTCAGTGAGTCGATTCTAACCGATCTGGATGAGAGTGGAGTCATCCGCATCGGTGCCAAGATCCGGCCGGGTGGAATTTTAGTTGGAAAGGTTACGCCCAAGGGTGAAACTCAACTGACACCCGAAGAAAAGTTGCTGCGGGCGATCTTTGGCGAGAAGGCAGGAGAAGTCAAGGACGCTTCGCTTTACACACCCCCTGGAATTGAGGGCACAGTTGTCGATGTCAGGATCTTTGCTCGAAAGGGTGTGACCAAGGACGGGAGAGCCCGCCAAATAGAGCTAGAGGAAATTGAGCGCTTGGAGAAGGACCTGGAAGATGAAATTCGAATTCTGAGGGAAGAGAGCAGTAAGTGGATTGTAGATGTTTTAACCGGGAAGACTACTACCAGCAAGGTGGTCGATGAGGCTGGAAAGGTGGTTGCCAAGAAAGGCGGAAGACTGAACAGCAAGGTTTTGGACGGTCTCAGCTACCAGGTACTGAGAAGAATTGGAATCACAGGAAAAAGCGCCCAAAAAGAGCTTTCTCAAATCGAGGTCAAGACAGACCGTCAGGTCGAAATTCTGCGCACCCTGCATGAGGAACGGCTGAGCCGGATGGAGAAGGGCGATGAATTACTGCCTGGAGTCATCAAGATGGTCAAAGTTTACGTGGCCATGAAACGGAAACTTTCAGTCGGCGACAAGATGGCTGGGCGCCACGGGAACAAGGGAGTGATCGCCCGGATTGTTCCCGAAGAGGATATGCCCTATCTTCCCGATGGAACTCCTGTGGAGATCGTGTTGAATCCTCTGGGAGTTCCCTCCCGCATGAACGTGGGACAAATCCTGGAGACCCATCTAGGATGGGCTGCAAAAGCTCTGGGACTGCAGTATGCCACCCCTGTCTTTGACGGTGCCCGCGAGCATGAGATCAAGGAGGAATTGAAGAAAGCTAACCTGCCCATAAACGGGAAGACGATACTTAGTGATGGCATGACGGGCGAACCTTTTGATCAGGAAGTTACGGTTGGCTACATTTACATTCTCAAACTCAGTCATCTGGTGGACGATAAGATTCACGCTCGCTCCATCGGACCCTACAGCCTCATTACCCAACAGCCTCTGGGCGGTAAGGCACAGTTCGGCGGTCAGCGCTTCGGAGAAATGGAAGTTTGGGCGCTGGAAGCCTATGGAGCCGCTAACATCCTTCAGGAGTTGTTGACCGCAAAATCGGATGATGTGCAGGGCCGAGCCAAGATTTATGAGGCGATTGTGAAGGGTGAGTCCACTTATAATCCGGGAATTCCAGAGTCATTCAATGTCTTGATCCGGGAACTCCAGTCCCTGGCTTTGGATGTGGAATTGATAGAAAAACCTAAGAAGATAACTCGTCGGCGCTCCGAGATGCTCGTGGAGGCAGAGAAAGCGCTCAGTGGTGCAACGGCGGAGACAGAGTGAATGAAAGAAGGTGAATAACTTGAGACTCTTTCGTGATCTTGACAAAACTCAACTCTTGAAGAACTTTGAGGCGATCCGGATTGGTTTGGCTTCTCCGGAGAAGATTCGCTCCTGGTCCAGCGGCGAAGTCACCAAGCCGGAGACGATCAATTACCGCACCTTCAAGCCAGAGCGAGATGGGCTTTTCTGTGCTCGTATCTTCGGTCCGGTCACGGATTGGGAATGCCTTTGTGGAAAATACAAACGCATGAAGCACAGGGGGGTGATCTGTGACAAGTGCGGTGTGGAGGTTACCCTTTCCAAAGTCCGTCGGGAGCGTTTGGGCCACGTGGAACTGGCCACTCCCTGCTCCCATGTGTGGTTTTTTAAGGGACTTCCCAGCCGAATCGGGCATCTTCTGGACTTGTCTCTGCGCAACTTGGAGCGGATCCTCTACTTTGAAGCGTACGTCGTCATTGATCCAGGGGAAGCTCCGGTCAAAGAGAAAGAGCTGCTGACGGAAGAGAAATATCGCGCTCTGCAGGCAGAGTATCCGGGGCAGTTTGAGGCTGGAATGGGGGCGGAGACGATTAAAGGATTGGTGCGGCGAGTCGATGTCGATTCCGTCTCCATCGATCTGCGTTTCCGCATGAAAAATGAAAATTCTCAACTCAAGCGCCTGAAGTATGCCAAGCGCTTGAAGGTGGTGGATGCATTCCGGAAGTCCGGAAACCTGGCTGAGTGGATGATCCTGGATGTCATTCCTGTGATTCCTCCCGAGTTGCGACCGCTGGTGCCCCTGGATGGAGGGCGCTTTGCGACTTCCGATCTCAATGACCTGTACCGGCGAGTCATTAATCGGAACAATCGCTTGAAAAAGCTCATGGACCTGCGTGCACCGGAAGTCATCATTCGAAATGAGAAGCGGATGCTCCAGGAAGCCGTAGATGCCTTGTTCGACAACGGTCGTCGGGGAAGAGTCTTACGGGGTGCGAAAAATCGCCCACTGAAATCACTGTCAGATACTTTG
Organism: Acidobacteriota bacterium; assembly: GCA_963663035.1. GTDB lineage: Bacteria > Acidobacteriota > UBA6911 > RPQK01 > JADFOI01 > JADFOI01. The sequence goes on along the minus strand of OY760074.1, from coordinate 2,392,267 downwards.
AAAGGAAAACAAGGTCGGTTTCGCCAGAACCTCCTGGGCAAGCGCGTGGATTATTCGGGTCGTTCAGTGATCGTGGTGGGACCGGAGCTGAAACTCAATCAGTGCGGTCTGCCCAAAATTATGGCACTCGAGCTGTTTAAACCCTTTATTTACAATCGCCTGGAAAAGGAAGGCTATGCTACCACCATCAAAGGTGCCAAGGAGATGGTGGAAAACCAAGAGCCCGTGGTGTGGGACATTCTGGAAGAGGTGATCCAGCAGCATCCGGTCCTTCTAAACCGGGCCCCCACGCTGCATCGACTGGGTATTCAGGCCTTTGAGCCGGTTCTGGTGGAGGGAAGGGCTATCAAGATTCATCCCCTGGTGTGTACCGCTTTTAACGCGGATTTCGACGGTGATCAGATGGCCGTGCACGTCCCCCTCTCTCAGGAATCACAGATTGAAGCGTCGGTCTTGATGCTGGCTACCCACAATGTCCTCTCACCTGCCAATGGACAGCCCGTGGCGGTCCCCACTCAGGATATCGTCCTGGGTTGCTATTACTTGACCACCGATCGCCCAGGGGCCAAAGGTGAAGGAAGTTGCTTTGCAAACGCAGAGGAGGTCTACCACGCCTTGGAGGCGAAAGAGGTGGAGCTGCTCACTCCCATCTTCTTGCGTTTCTCGGGAGAACTGATTGATCTTTCCCAGCAATACGATAACCAGGCTCTGCTGCACGCGGAGGTGCAGCTCGTTCACAACCAGCTGGTTGCAACCACCGTAGGAAGAGTCATTTTTAACGACCATCTTCCCGAAGAAATGCCATTCGTCAACGGTTTGCTCAAGAAAAAGGGGCTTCAACAGCTTGTCAATTATTGCTACTTGCGGTTCGGACTTGAGACCGCAGTTCCAATGTTGGATGAACTGAAGGATTTAGGCTTTCTCTATGCAACCAAAGCTGGCTTCACCATTAGTATTGATGATCTCATCATCCCCGAGAATAAGGAAGAGCTTGTCGAGGCAGCTCGACGGGAAGTGATTGAAGTGGAACAGCAGTATCTGGATGGTGCTATCACCAATGGGGAACGCTACAACAAAGTGGTGGCAATCTGGTCAGATGTGACCGAGGAGATCGCCGACGAGATGTTTGAGGCAATGGCGCTCATGAAGGGAGCCAACCAAGAGCTCAACTCGGTTTATGTCATGGCCGACTCAGGCGCCCGGGGCAGCAAGCAGCAGATCCGTCAGTTGGCGGGTATGCGGGGACTCATGGCCAAGCCTTCGGGTGAAATTATTGAGACGCCGATTACAGCGAATTTCCGCGAAGGCCTGGGGGTTTTACAATACTTTATCTCCACCCACGGAGCACGAAAGGGGCTGGCCGACACGGCTCTTAAAACCGCTGACTCAGGTTATCTCACCCGTCGCCTCGTGGATGTGGCTCAAGACGTGATTATTACCAAAGAGGACTGCCAGACCTTGGATGGACTTGAGGTGACAGCCCTGGTGGAGGGTGGTGAAATCATCGAAGGGCTGGGGGATCGCATCGTTGGACGTGTGGCACTGGAAAAGGTGATCGATCCGTTTACCGGAGATACGCTGGTCGACATCAATCAGGAGATTGACGACGATACCTCCGCTGCCATTCAGGAAGCCGGAATTGAAAAGATCCTAATCCGCTCCGTTTTAACCTGTAAGTGCGAGCGAGGCCTGTGCCGAATGTGCTACGGCCGGAACCTGGCTTCGGGCGTGATGGTAGAGATGGGCGAGGCCGTGGGAGTTCTGGCGGCTCAATCCATTGGAGAACCCGGGACTCAGCTCACCATGAGGACGTTTCACATTGGAGGTACTGCCAGCCGAATCGAGGAGGAGTCCACCGTCGAAGCGAGGACCGAAGGTGTCGTTCATTTCTTGAATATCCAGACGGTCACCGATAAAGACGGCCTCCTGGTGGTCATGAACCGAACTGGAAGTCTCATTGTTCAGGATGATAAGGGCCGAGAAAAGGAACGCTATTCGGTCATCTATGGTGCAAGGCTGATGGTCAAGGAGGGCAAAAAGATCAAACCTGGACAGAAATTGCTGGAATGGGATCCCTTTACTTTCGCAATCCTCACCGAGGGTGGGGGCACCGTGGTCCTCAAGGACATCGTGGAAGGTATCACCATGAAGGAGGAAGTTGATGAAGTGACCGGTCTTGCTCGGAAGGTCATTATCGATTTCCCTGATGAGAAGCGCCAGCCGCAGATCCAGATCAAGGACAAAAAGGGCAAAATCGTCAAGTCTTACATGATTCCTTCCAAAGCCCACTTGATGATCGATGCTGGGGATGAGGTCTTTCCCGGGGACATTCTGGCCAAGATTCCCAGAGAGACCACCAAGACCAAGGACATCACAGGCGGCTTGCCGCGTGTGGTGGAGCTTTTTGAAGCCCGCAAGCCCAAAGAGCCGGCCGTGATTACGGAGATCGACGGGGTGGTTAGCTATGGAGGGGTCAGCAGAGGTCAGCGAAAGATTATCGTGGAAGATGAAGTGAGTCAGACCAAGGCAGAGTATCTCTTGCCTCGGGGAGTGCACGTGAATGTTCAAGAAAAGGAATATGTGAAGTCTGGTGAGGCCTTAATGGATGGGCCCCGCAATCCTCACGACATTCTGCGGGTGCTGGGAGAGAAGGAACTGCGGCGCTATCTGGTCAACGAGATCCAGGAGGTCTATCGGCTCCAGGGAGTCAACATTAATGACAAACACATCGAGGTGATTGTCCGCCAGATGATGCGGTGGATTAAGGTTGAAGATGTTGGCGATACGGGCTTTTTGCTGGAGGAGCAAGTAGACAAGTTCCTGTTCCAGGAGGAGAACGAGCGGATTAAGGCAGAAAAAGGAAAGCCGGCTACGGGACGTCCGCTTCTGCTGGGGATTACCAAGGCCTCCTTGAGTACCGATTCCTTCATCTCGGCCGCCTCATTCCAGGAAACAACCCGCGTGTTGACCGAAGCGGCCATTAGCGGAAAGATTGACTATCTGCAGGGATTGAAAGAAAACGTCATCATGGGTCGGTTGATTCCAGCCGGCACGGGTCTGGAATACTATCGCAACGTCGAGGTTGAGGCTGTCTTCGAGGAACCAAAAGAAGAAGAACCCCTGGCGCTGGATGCATTGATAAAGAAAGAAGCGCCCCTGGGCCTCATGGAAAAAGAGCTGACTACCTGAAACCGCTGACACCTGACAGCTGACCACCTAAGACAGCTGACCACTGACAGAAGAATCCAGAAGAAATGAGTCAGGTGGGGAGTGGTGAGTTGTGTTCAGGTGAAGGTAAGAAGGGCAACCTGCATAAGGGGTTGAGGTTGCCCTTTTGGGGGGGTGTGCGAACCTGGCTGGAGAGTCTCTACATGCCTAATGGGTTATCAGACACATCGGCAGGGCCGGAGCCAGTTGCGTAGCGAATGACACCAGACTCATCAGCAAAGAAGTAGCGACTCCCTGTCGAACCGAGCGTTATCGGGTCGGCAGTGATTTCGAAGGTTGAATTCACTGTACTAGCCACTGCGAAGATATACCCGTCTTTGGTTCCGGCTGCCAGCACGCTGTCAATCAGCTTAGCGTTTGTCGGTCCCAGAACCGTCAAGCTGGCGGCATAGCTTCCTGACCCCAGGGTCGCCGAGTAAGTGATTTGTGAGGTCACAAGGTTGCGCACCGCACTGATCGCCGAAGCTTCATTGGCTGCGGCCTTGGACTGCAAAAGATTTGGAACTGCAATAGCCGCAATGATTCCAATGATCGCTACGACGATGAGCAATTCGATTAATGAAAATCCTTTCTCGTTTCTCATAAGTTAATTCCTCCTTTCCAGAAGCAGTACTAAGCAAGAGTTGTGCCAAAAAAGGTGCGAACGGCGAAAATATTACGCAAAGACTTGATATTGAAAGAGTTATAGTCTTTGTTGGAGCCGGGCACCCCCTCCCTGTACACGCGTGAGTTGGACGCTATCTGTCAATTGGACTGACGAAAAGGGTCAAGCCATGCATTATTCATTATAATGAAGCCTGTGGAGCAAATCCTGGTTGTAGATGACGAGAAGAGCATGCTCGAATTCCTGGAGTATGTCCTGGACAAAGAAGGATATACGGTGAGCAGTGTTCAGGAAGGGCAAAAGGCAGTGGAGTTGCTCTCAGAAAAGAGCGGTTTTGATTTGGTGATTTCAGATTTGAGGATGCCCGATGTGGATGGTTTGGAATTGCTGAAGGCATCCAAAAGGATTGATCCGGAGATCCCCTTTATTTTCATGACGGCTTACGCGTCTTCAGACACGGCCATCGAAGCCCTGAAGCTGGGAGCCTTCGATTACATTACCAAGCCCTTCCAGGTGGAGGCATTCAAGAACCTGGTCAAGAATGCTCTCCTGGCTCGAGATCTGAGGCATCAGGTCAGGGTGTTGGAGAGACAGCGCAGCGAAGAGGACGAAATGATTGGTACCTCTCCTGCCATGCTCGAGATCTATAAACTAATCGGAACCATCGCCCCGACCGACACCACTATCTTGATTTCAGGTGAAAGCGGAACAGGAAAGGAGCTGGTGGCCCGGGCAATTCATCAGGCCAGTCTTGCCCCAGAGTCCCCTTTTGTCTCCATAAACTGTGGAGCCTTCCCAGAGACGCTTTTGGAGTCTGAGCTTTTCGGATACATGAGAGGGTCCTTCACAGGTGCTGTGAAAGACAAGAAGGGCCTCTTTGAAGCGGCCATCGGAGGAACCCTGTTCTTGGACGAAGTGGGCGAAATGGTCCCCTCCATGCAGGTCAAGATTCTGCGAGCCCTGCAAGAAAAGAAAATTCGAAAAATCGGGGGGACCGATGAGATTGACATCGATGCGCGCCTGATTGCGGCCACCAACCAAGACTTGGAGAAGGGGGTGGAAGAGGGGACTTTTCGGGAGGATCTCTACTATCGGTTAGCTGTCATTCCCATACACATCCCCCCTCTGCGTGCCCGCAGGCCCGACATTGTTCCTTTGGTACGGCACTTTATCCAAAAGTACAATGAACGGTTGGGTCGAGAGATCAAGGGAATGACCGAGGAAGGATTAGCCTGCCTTGAGGAGTATAATTGGCCCGGTAATGTAAGAGAGTTGGAGAATGTCATCGAAAGAGCCTCGACTCTGGAGAACAGTGACTTTATCCAAAAGGAAAGACTGCCTGAGAAAGTACGTGGGCAGGTTAGTGCTCATCAGCTCGGCCTGCCCAGGTTTTCTGCCGACGAGGGTTTGGATTTGGAGGAGTATCTGAAGAAAGTGGAGCGGCAGCTCGTTGAACAAGCTCTTGAACTAGCGGAAGGCAATCAGACCAGAGCAGCGGAGATTCTGAAGGTCTCCTATCGTTCTCTCAGGCACCGTGTAGAGACCCTGGGGATTAAGAAGAAGGGACAGGAGGCAGGAGTCAGGATCAGGAGTCAGGATCAGATAAGAAGGAATAAGAAGGAAGTCAGAAGCTAGAATCTAGACTCTTATCTCCTGCCTCCTGCCTCCTATCTCCTTTCCACTCAATGCTCAATGGGAAGCGAGATGTCGATGGTGGTACCGGCATTGCGCTCGCTGCGGATGTCGATCTGTCCGTGATGCTGCTGAACGATCTGATAGACAATGGCCATCCCCAGTCCGGCTCCCTTCTTAAAACCGCTGAGAAAGGGCTGGAAAAGCTCCTTCTTTTGCTTTGAACTCATCCCCATCCCCTCATCGCGAAAACTCAACAGGGCTCGGGAATCCATTTGACGGAGCTGGATCGAGAGCTGGCCTCCTGTGGGCATGGCCCGAACACCGTTCTGGATGATGTTCCAGATCACCTGTCGAAACTGATCGGAATCAGCCAGACAGCGAAGCGGTTTGGGAGAAGGCAGGATCTCGATGCTGTGCCCTCCCTGAAAGTCAGGACTGTGCTTAAAGAGATCTACAGTGTCCTGGACCAAAGACAGAAGTTCAACTCGCTTCAGGTGGCCCGAGCGGGGTCCGGCATAGGCCAAGAAATCACCTACGATCTTGTTGAGTCGCTTACACTCTCTGAGAATGATATTGATGAGTCGTGCTTTCTCGTCAGATAAGTGCAATTCGGACTGCAGAACCTGGATACTTCCCCACAAGGAGCCGAGCGGGTTCCGAATCTCATGCGCCAGGCCAGCTGCCACTTCTCCAATGGCAGCCATTTTCTCCTGGAGCTGAACCTCCTCTTCGCGCTTCTTGATTTCAGTCAGATCCTGTACGGAGAGAATGTAGCCTGTCTGCCTCTGGTCATGAGAAAAGAGGGGAGAACAGCTCAATCCCACAAACAGTGGCTGTCCTGTCTTATCCCTGGACCAGCATTCTATATGGAGTGCTCGTGGATTCAACTCAAAGTCGCTCCTTAAGATGCTCTGTAATACCGACTCGGAGAAAAGGTCGGAAATCGACTGCGAGAGCAACTCCTGCTGTGAGAATCCACAGATTTCTTCGCCTGAGCGATTGCAGGAGGTAATCCGACCTGGCAAGTCGAGAGTGATCAGTCCATCACGGATACTATCGACAATGGTCTGGTGGACGATTTTCGCGGTACCCAATTCATGGCGTGCACTTTGCAGGCGTTCAGAGAGATAGATCCCGAGCATGGCAACGCCCATGAAACCCAGTGTATTCAAAGAGATTCGGTAAACGATTAGAGAATAGGGTCCGATGTCGCCCCCCCCGGGAACCCAACCCAGGTAGCCGAGATGGACGATTCCCGAGTAGGAGGTGATGCTCAAGGTGAGAGCGACGATGCCCCCTTCCCGATTTTTCAGCAAGCTGGCGTAGACAATGATGAGGACGTAAAAGGGTGTAAAAAGACTGTTGATTCCACCCGAGACAAAAATGAGCAAGGAGATCAGAATGAGATCGAAGAAGAACTGAATGTGGTAGATGGCGCTTAGCCGGTCCGTATACTTCCAGAGCAGGACATAGGCCACCGAAAGCACATAGAGAGCCAGGATGAAGGGCTGAAGGAACTCAAAGGAAGACACTTGCTGGGAGAGGGCAAAGATTGCGAACCCCAGCACCAGGCTCACCAGGACGAGCCTGACGATAATGAGTGTCAGAAGCTTCTGCTTGAAATCATCCACCTGCCAGCTTCCCGATCAGACTGAAGATTGGCAAATACATAGAGATGACAATACCGCCAATAATCCCGCCCAGAAAGACAATCATCAAAGGCTCGATCATGGTCAAGAAGTCGGCAATAGCAGCATCCGCTTGCTCTTCGTAAAAGTCGGCCATCTTTTGGAGCATCTGATCCAGCTCACCTGTCTGTTCGCCTACACCCACCATCTGGACCACCATGGGAGGAAAGAGATCAGACCGTTTGAGAGGGTCAACCAGGGTGTTTCCCTCTTGCACTGCCTTTCGGGCATCCAGCAGGGCGTTTTGAATCACCAGGTTTCCAGCCGTGCGAGCGGTAATATCCAGTGCCTCAAGGATGGAAATACCACTGGTAAGGAGGGTACCGAGGGTGCGGGAGAATCGGGCCACAATGATCTTCTGGATGGTGGCTCCGAAGATTGGGATTTTCAGAATGATTCCGTCGATTCTCAACCGGCCTGCGTAAGTGGTGTAGTAACGCTGACCAGCCACCCCAAGCAAAGTCCCGGCGGCCAAAACCGGGAGGATATAGGCGACCATAAAATCACTTATTCCCATTGACCTGCCCCCACGAACGAGTCCACCCTCTATGCTAGACCCGGGACCATTTGAAGTCCACTCCAAGGGATTGGATCCAGTGCCTGCGACCTAGGTAGTTTGGCCTCTGGCGCCGGCGGCCGATAGGCCAAGGCGCTGTGAGGCCGGATCTGATTGTAATCCCTCCGCCAGCGTTCTACCAACACCTTGGCTTCCCCCAGCGTGTCGAAGATCTCCATGTTCAGCAGCTCATCCCGTAGTTTCCCGTTGAAACTCTCAATGTACCCATTCTCCCAGGGGCTGCCCGGCTCGATGTACAAGGTCCTTACCCCAACAGCCTGCAGCCAGTCCCGGACCGCCTGTGCCGTAAACTCCGATCCGTTATCGGACCGGATAAACTCAGGCACTCCCCGATCAACGAATAACTCCGCCAGCCGGTCCAACACGTCTTGGTGATTCATCTGCCGTTTCACATCAATGGCGAGGCACTCTCTGGTGTACTCATCCAGGATCGTCAATAGCCGAAAGGCTCGCCCATCATGGGTCCGTTCATGCACGAAATCATAGCTCCAGACGTGGTTCTTGCGAGCCGCTCGTAACCGAACACAGGAACCGTCATTAAGCCACAGCCTCCTTCGTTTCGGCTGTCTGGACGGGACTTTCAGCCCTTCTTGTCTCCACAGCCTCTCCACCCGCTTAGGATTCACCTTCCACCCTTCCCCATGAAGTATCGCCGTGACCCGCCGGTAGCCATAACGCCCGTATTGCGTAGCCAACTCCACCATCCGGGCCACCAATCGGGCCTCATCATCGGGAATTTGCCTTTCCCTTCGCTGGGTCGATCGAACCTGTCCCAGCACTTGGCAGGCCCGACGTTCGGAGACTCGCTCTGCTCCTAATCGCTCTCGTACCCACATCACCGCTCGTCTCCTGTTCGCCGGGCCTAGAAGTTTCCCGAGGACACTTCCTTCAGGATCTGCTTGTCCAAAGACAGATCCGCCACCAGCTTCTTCAACCGGGTATTCTCCTTCTCCAACACCTTCAACCTCTTGGCCTGGTCCAACCGGAGCCCTCCGTACTCTTTGCGCCACCGGTAGTAGGTCTGCTCGCTCACCCCCATCTGCTTCGACACCTGTCCCACCCTCTGTCCTTGGGCCAGACCCACCTCTGCCTCACGCAGCTTCATGATGATCTGTTCTGCCCTAAACCGCTTCCCTGCCATCCTTGCCTCCTTCCTAAACCGGAAATCCTAACATTCAAACTGGACTCGTTTTAGGGGGCAAGGTCACTTTGGGCTGGAGACGCGCTCGCGACCGCAGCCCGAAAGCTAATCTCTTAACATTTACTTCTACTTATTATAACGATTAAACAGCATAAAGTACGAGTCAAAAACTCCAATGAATAAAAACTCCTCTGTGCGTGAAGCAAATGGCGTGCCAATGTCAACCGAGTCACATATTGCTTGTCATGTTCTGCCCACTACTGTATGTTGTGTTATTCGAGCGCTTGCACAGCATTTGCAGTCACGACAGCGTCGAAATGTCAACACCGGTTGGCATGTTCCCAGCTAAGGAGTTAGGCACAGATCGAGACCGACGAAGACAAATAAAACAGAACTGATGAGGCCGTTGAGAGTAAAAAAAGCAGCATTGAGGCGACTCAGATCCTCCGGGTGAACCAGACTGTGTTCATAAATGAGTCCCATTCCGACCAGGATTAGACCGATCCAGCTCAGAAGGGAGAGCTGGAAGTAGAGAAAAGCGTAGATGAGCACAAGCATCATCAAGACATGTAACCAGGAGGAGATTTGAAGCGCTGTCTTGATGCCCACTTTACTGGGTAAGGAATGTCGGCCGAAGTTTCGGTCAAAGTCATAATCCTGACACGCATAGATAATGTCAAATCCTCCTACCCAGAAAAGAACGGCAGCCGCCACATAGAAAGAAGCGAGCTGGAGTTCCCCTTGAACCGCAACCCAACCGCCCACTGGAGCTATGGCAAGTGAGAGTCCCAGAACCAGATGGGAGAGTGATGTAAACCTCTTGGTGTAGCTGTAAAAAAGGATGATGATCAAGGCGATGGGGGAAAGCTGAAAAGCCAGGTCATTGAGCATCCAGGCCGAAAAGATGAACAGTGTTGAGCTGGCCAGCGTGAACAGTGCGACAAGTTGCGGGCTCAGGAGTTGGCGGGGGAGGGCACGGTTAGCCGTGCGTGGATTCAGGCGGTCATCCAAGCGGTCGGCTAGCCGATTAAAGGACATTGCTGCGCTCCGAGCTCCGGTCATGGCCATGATGATCCAGAAGCTGATCTCCCAGCCCGGAAAGCCCCGGGCTGCCAGAAAGGCCCCCAGAAAGGCGAACGGAAGCGCAAAAATCGTGTGCTCGAACTTGATCGCTTCCAGGAGAAGAGCCAGCTTTTTCATGGGAAAATCATACAGGGGATAATTATATCTGGGGACAGGCTACGCTGTCCCCAGATATAATGCCAAACTGTGATGTCGGACTCCTTTCATCCCATCAAACTTGAAATCTATCGAAATCTCTTTTCCTCGATTGCGCAGGAGATGGGTACTGTCCTGAGGCGGACTGCCTATTCTCCTAACATTAAAGAGCGAAGAGATTACTCCTGTGCTCTATTCGACGGTCAAGGTCAACTGGTGGCCATGGGAGATCATATGCCGGTCCATCTGGGATCGATGCCACTAGCCGTCAGGGCGGCGATCGATGCTTTTCCACTCCACCCGGGTGATGTTGTGTTTTTGAACGACCCCTTCGCGGGGGGGACCCATCTGCCGGACGTGACCATGGTTGCGCCCCTTTTTGAGCCATCGGATGTTTCCCGGCCCGTCTCCTTTGTGGCTTGCCGGGCACATCATTCCGATGTGGGAGGAATTTCTCCCGGTTCCATGCCCCTCAGCACCGACATCTTTCAAGAAGGGATCAGGATACCTCCTTTGAGGCTTTACCAGAGGGGACAGCTCAACCGAGATCTGTTGCGGCTGGTGCTTGTGAATGTCCGAACTCCCAGAGAGCGAGAGGGAGACCTGGCCGCTCAAATCGGCTCCTTGAAGGTCGGAGAGAAAAGGTTGCTGGCTATGGTGGAGAAAAACGGTCGCCAAGAAGTAGAAGCCTACATGACGGCGCTCCAGGATTATGGTGAAAGGGTCATGAAACAGCTCATTTCTCGGATTCCTGACGGCTGTTACAGGGCTGAGGATCTTCTTGACGATGATGGGACAACAAGGGAACCTCCCAGGCGACCCATCAAAATCAAAGTGTCTGTGGAGGTTCACAGAGAAAGGATGAAGGTCGATTTCAGCGGTTCCCACCCCCAGGTACGAGGGTGTGTGAATGCAGTGGAAGCGATTACCCTTTCAGCTGTCTACTATGTGCTGCGCTGTCTGGCCCCTGATGACGCGCCCACCAGTGCCGGTCTACTTCGTCCGGTGGAAGTGATCACTCCTGCCGGGACCATTGTCAACGCCAGCTATCCGGCAGCCACCGCAGGAGGGAATGTAGAGACCTCCCAGCGCATTGTGGATGTTCTTCTGAGAGCCCTGTCTACGGCAGAGTTGGACAATATTCCCGCTGCCTCCAGTGGGACCATGAATAACTTAACCGTGGGCAGTGTTGGCCCAAACACCGGTCAGACCTTCTCCTATTACGAAACGATTGGAGGTGGAATGGGAGCGAGTCCACAGGCAGATGGAGACAGCGGAGTTCACACCCACATGACCAACACCTTGAACACACCAATCGAAGCCCTGGAAACCTATTTCCCGGTGCGAGTGAGAGAGTACCGATTGCGCCGGGAGTCGGGCGGTCAAGGGAAGTTTCGGGGAGGTGACGGTATCATCCGAAGCCTGGAAATGTTAGCGGATTGTCAGGTGACAATGCTGTCGGATCGTCGTCGACATGCGCCCTATGGGCTCCACGGCGGAGAGTCCGGAAAGACCGGGAAAAACTACTTGATTGTCAAAGGAAAACGGAAGAAGCTCCCCGGTAAGTTCTCACTTTCTCTTTCCCAGGGCGAGATCATCCGCATTGAGACGCCTGGGGGAGGAGGCTGGGGGAGGAAGCTGACCACTGACCACTGACAACTGACAGCTGACAACTGACACCTGACAGCATGAAGATTGAGCAGATCGTCTTGCGGGAAATCCGTCTTCCGCTGGTTGAATTCTTTGAGACCAGTTTCTGGCGGACACAGGAGAGGCGCGTCCTCCTGGTGGAAGTCCATGGACGCGGGACGGTGGGGTGGGGTGAATGCGTTGCGGGCGAGGGTCCTTTTTACAGTGAGGAGACAGTGGATACGGCCTGGTCGATCCTGACCCAGCTGATTTTGCCCCGTGTCGTGCAATGGTCCTTTGAGAGCTCCACAGAATTTCCGGAGTTGTGTCGAGACATTCGCGGCCATCGTATGGCAAAAGGTTGTGTAGAGGCGGCGCTTTGGGACCTGCAGGCGCAGGATCTTCATTTGCCTTTATGGAAGCTTCTGGGAGGAACCCGAGAGAAGATCGCCTGCGGTGTGTCCATCGGAATTCAATCAAGCCCGGCAGCCCTTCTGGAAAAAATAGAACAGGAGCTGCAAGGCGGGTACCATCGGGTCAAAATCAAGGTCAAACCGGGGTGGGATGTGGACATTGTGCGTCAGGTCCGGGATCACTTTCCTGAGATCCTCTTGATGGTGGATGCCAATGGTGCTTACAGCCTGGAGGATGCGGACCACCTGAAGAAGTTCGACGACTTCAACTTGCTGATGATTGAGCAACCTCTGAGTTACGATGACTTGTTGGATCACTCCAAATTGCAAGCCAGGATCGAGACCGCAATTTGTCTGGATGAATCGATTCGCCATGCTCGCGATGCTGCACACGCCTGCGAGGTGCAGGCCTGCAGAATCATGAATATCAAGATGGGTCGGCTGGGAGGTCCTGGTGAGGCCAAACGGGTGCACGACATTTGCAAGGAGCAGGGCATTCCGGTTTGGTGTGGAGGGATGCTGGAGACCGGGATCGGTCGTGCCCATAACATTGCGCTTTCCACGTTAGAGAACTTCAGCCTTCCTGGTGATGTCTCCGCTAGCAAACGCTACTATGAGCGCGATACCGTTGTTCCTCCTGTGGAAGTCACCGCAGATGGATTTATCATTCCCCCTCGGGCAGCCGGTCTTGGTTATGAACCAGACCGCCCATGGATTGACCAGATAACGGTACGAAGCGAGAAGTTCCCTCAGTAGTCAGAGCCGTGGGCTTTAGCCCACGGGCCCTCCCAGAAGGAAGCTCAATGAACGACAGTGAGCGAGTCTTCCCCATGCTATACTGACCAGCACTATGAACCGTATTTTACTGGCCATGAGTGGCGGTGTGGACAGCTCAACAGCAGCCCTGCTGTTGAAAGATGAGGGCTATGAAGTCGTGGGTTGTACCATGCAGCTTTGGGATCACCGCCGCAATCCTACCCAGAGTGAGGAGCCTCAGCCTGGGAGGTGCTGTTCTTTGGAAGATGTCTCTGATGCCCGCCGCGTCGCTGAGCAGCTGGGCTTTCCGTTCTATGTTCTGAATTTGCAGCAGGAATTCGAACAAAGGGTCGTGGAGCCGTTCATCCGTGACTATCTGACTGGGAGGACACCGATCCCCTGCACTCTGTGCAATACATTTTTGAAGTTCGACAAGCTCCTGGTTTTCGCGCGGAAGATTGGCATCGATCGAGTCGCCACCGGCCACTATGCCCGCATTCGCTACACCGTCGACGAGGGATATCAGCTCCTCCAGGGCGAGTGTTTGAGCAAAGATCAGTCCTATTATCTATTCGAGCTCACACAGGAGCAGCTGTCCCACATTCAGTTCCCCGTGGGTGAGTACGAAAAGTCGAGTATTCGTGAACTTGCCAGCTCCAACGGCTTGTTGACGGCGGGCAAGCGGGACAGCCAGGAGATCTGTTTCATTCCAGATGGGGATTACAGCAGCTTCATACAGCGTCATGCGGAAGAGGTGAAAAAGGAGCTGGTCCCCCTTCTCGAACAATCGGATCGGACTGGCCCCATTCTCTTTAAGGACGGTCAGCGTTTGGGGTCTCATTCGGGAATCTATCGGTTTACGGTGGGACAGCGTCGCGGTTTGGGAATTGCCCACTCCCGGCCCCTTTACGTCCTGCGACTGGATGTTCATCGAAATGCGGTGATTGTGGGATACAAGGAAGATCTATACAGTCAGGGACTGATCGCCGATCGAGTCAACTGGATCTCGGGTCGTTTTCCGGAGGGAGCAGTGGAGGCGGAAGTCCGGATTCGGTCCCATCATCAGCAAGTTTCAGCTTCAATTGTCTCTGAAAAGAAGAACCATCAGGCCGAGAGTGGTCGCCGAGCCAAGGTTATTTTCGAGACTCCCCAAATGGCAGTGACACCCGGGCAAGCTGTGGTTTTTTACCAGGGGGAGCGTGTTCTGGGTGGCGGCTGGATCAGCCAGAGACTTTAGAAGCGAGGCGCCAGTGCCTTCTGAAAGCCTTTCCATTCTCGTCGTCACGGGTGAAACCTCTGGGGAAAGTCATGCCGCCGGTCTCCTCAAGCAAATTGAACTTCACAACCCCCAGTGGAGTTTCCAATGGTTTGGCAGCGGGGGTTCTCGCATGGCTGCTGCTGGAGTTGACCTGCTCACGGACGTCTCTCAACTGGCTGCTATCGGACCCTGGGAAGCATTGGCCCAGATGGGTCACTACTGGAAGTTGTACCGTCGAATCTTAGCCCAAACCCGCAAGCGTCGACCTCGGCTTGCCCTCTTGGTAGATTTCCCAGAGTTCAATCTCACGCTGGCCAGACGACTCAAACAGATGCAGGTTCCCATCTGCTACTTTGTCGGTCCTCAAGTCTGGGCCTGGCGTCCCCGCCGAATCAAGCAGATCAAACGCTATGTCGATTTGATGCTGGTGATTTTTCCCTTCGAGGAGGAGTTCTATCGGAGTCGAGGCATTGAGGCGCATTACGTGGGAAATCCTTCCATTGCCTTGCGAGAGTTCCTCAGTCAGAGTGACAAAGGAGCTCATGGAGGTACAGTCTCCTCGGATGAGCCGGTGGTTGCTCTGTTACCCGGGAGCAGAAAGAGAGAGGTTGAGCAGATTTTTCCGATTCAACTGGATGCGGCTCTCTACGTAGCTGAGCGTAGTCCAGCCCGGTTTTGGGTGATCAAGGCTCCCGGAATTGCGCGAAGCCAGCTTCAGGCTGTCTATGAAGCCTGGCTCGGCCGGGGTCACCCACGTCTTCAGCTTGAGATCCGACAAGAAGAAGCACCTCGACTGCTTTCCCAGGTGACTTGTGCTATCGTGAAAAGTGGCACCTCGACTTTGGAAGCGACGATTCTCCATGTTCCGTTCGCCATGGTCTATAAATTGTCTTGGCCCAGCTGGTACCTGACTCGCCCATTGGTGGAGACAAAGACTTATTGCCTGGCTAATCTCATCGCGGGCAAAAAGATCGTTCCCGAGTTCGTGCAGGATCAGGCGACAGGGGTTAATATGGGGAGATATGTCCTCGAGTTATTGAAGGACCAAAGCCGGCGGGAAGAAGTGATCAGGGATCTGCAGATTGCCTCGGAAAGATTGGGACAGCGGGATGCTTATCAAGAGAGCGCGAAATACATTAGCCAGTTCCTTTCCAAGGAATGATTCTTTCAGGAGAAGAGCGCGATGAAAAACCTCGTTTCGATTTTCTCTCTACTCGTGCTGGTCACCCCGATCCTTGCTCAACAGGGAACAGCCTCACAACAGATCTTGGATGTTCAACATTATGAGATTAGCGCCGAGGTGTTGCCGGAGGAAGGTTTTCTCAGGGGTGAGGTCAAGATTCGATTTATTCTCCTGGAGGACAGTGTCAGCCTGCCCTTTGAGCTGAATCCTCGCCTGAGTCTTCTGGAAGTCACTGACCAGGAAAATGCCCGTTACTCCATGAGTTTCGATGGTTTCGAAAGCAGCCGGTTGCGGATTCGTGGGTCCGGATCCTTTCAAAAGGAAACGGAGACGACCCTCATCTTTCGTTTCGAGGGGAACCTGGACACAGAGATATACGCCTTTCTGGACACTCCTGGAACGGAGCCTGCCGTCATCGATCCCAAAGGAGCCCTGCTGTTGAGTGAAGGGAACTGGTTCCCATCCCATGCGCTTCCCCTGGATGCGGCCAGTGCCACCATCAAGATCACCGTTCCTTTGGGTTTTACGGTGGTTGGTCCCGGCACCTTGGGATCGATCGACACGGTGGGGGTGAGCGAAGTCTTTACCTGGGAAAGCCAGCAGCCGCTCACCCAGATGCCGGTGGTGGTGGCCCGATTCTTTCGACAAAAATTCGAGGACTCTACGATTCCCCTGACCTTTTACGTGACCGAAGAGTTCGAAGGAGACCTTCGCCCCTATGCAGATGAAGTCGCTCAGATGCTGGAGTTTTTCGAGAGCGAGTATGGCCCGTTTCCGGAGACAGGCGTCAATTTCGTTCAAGTTTCCAATGTTCAGCTTCCCTCTACTGGAGGACCGGGTTTGATTCTGCTCGACTCAACCGTTTTGGAGAGCCGTTCGTTGCCCGTCATGGAATTGGCCAAACGGGTGGCTCGCCAATGGTGGGGGTACTCGGTGCGCTTTGAAAGGTCTTCGGACGCCTGGCTGCGGGATGGTTTTGCGACCTATGCGGCGCTGCGGTATTTCGAAGTCAAACATCCAGATCAGTTCTCGATCGAATTGGCCCGTGAGGCGGTTGCTGCTCTGAAATACGAAAGCCAGGCCCCCATTAGCAGGGGATTGGACCTTCAGGCGGGATCACCCCAGTACAACTCCATTGTTGGCAGCAAAGGCGCCTGGGTTTTGTACATGCTTTCTCAGCTGGTGGGCAAGGATCAGCTGAATGGGCTGCTGGGTGATTGGTACCGCGGAAAAGCTCATCAGACAGCAAACATCCGTGAGCTGGCTGAGTTCGTACAGGAGCGAACAGGAGAGGACTACCGCTGGTTTTTTGTGCAGTGGGTGGAATCTATCGGGGTCCCCGAGTTCCGAATTGAGTACACCATCTACAAACTGCGGGATGGGGATTTCAGAATTCGAGGTCAGATCAGACAGAATCTCGAGCTCTTCCGCATGCCCTTGGATATCCGTATCGAGACCAAGGGTCAGCCTGAGGAAAAGCGGCTGAACGTCAGTGGGCAGATCACTTCCTTTAATTTCGACACCGAGACGATGCCCATTCGGATGGAGCTTGATCCTTCTGGAAAGATTCTACATGACTCCGAACAGATGCGAGTTGCGGTTCACGTTGCTTTGGGAGAGGAATATCAAGCGGTCAACGAGTTCATTACCGCGATTCGTGAATATGAAAAAGCAACACAACTCAGTCCCAGAAGCTCAATCGCTCACTTTCGTTTGGGCGAAGTCTTTTTCGAGCAGCAAAATCTGTCTACCGCGGCCAACAGTTTTCGAGATGCCCTCAATGGAGATCGCCAGCCCCCCTGGGTTGAAACCTGGATCCACATCTATTTGGGAAAGATCTATGACACTCTGGGTCAAAGGCAGCGCGCTCTTGCCGAGTACCAGAAGGCGATCAATACCAAGATTGACTACAATGGAGCCCAGGCTGAAGCTGAAAA
>OY760074.1:1227500-2372500 GCA_963663035.1 Acidobacteriota bacterium | reverse complement strand
TTACGTACAGGAACTGCTGGAGGATGAAGTGACACAGCTGCTGGGACGAAGAAAGAATGAGCGTCGCCGAGAAGTGGACGCCTCCGGTGGCTATCGCAACGGCTACGGCAAGGAGCGGCGACTGACGATGAGTTGCGGAACGATCAAGCTGCGGCGTCCCCGAGTGCGGGATCTGGAAGAGCGTTTTGAGAGCCGGGTCTTGCCGCTGTTTGCCAAGCGAACGCGAGAGGTACGAGACTTGATTCCAGAACTCTATTTACATGGTCTGGCCGAGGGGGATTTCGATCTGGCCTTGAGAGGGCTTTTAGGGGAAGAAGCGCCGCTGTCCCCCAGCACCGTAGCCCGGTTGAAACAGAAGTGGCAGGGAGAAATGGAGGCCTGGCAGAGCCGTCGGCTGGATGATCTGGAAGTCGTGTATTTGTGGGCGGACGGCGTGTACATCAAAGCAGGGCTGGAGAAGGAGAAGGCCGTGATTCTGGTAGTGATCGCCGCTTTAAGTGATGGCACTAAAGTGGTGGTGTCCGTCAGTAGTGGTTATCGAGAATCGACCCAGAGCTGGTCCGAAGTGCTGCGGGATCTCAAAGAGCGGGGGATGAACCCACCCCGTCTGGTGATCGCTGACGGGCATCTGGGGATCTGGGGAGCGTTGCGCAACGTGTTCCCAGAAGCCGACGAGCAGAGATGCTGGAATCATCGCATCGTCAACTTGCTGGCCAAGATCCCCAAGAGTCGGCACAAAGCGGCCTTGTTGATGTTGCGGCAGATCCCTTATGCAGAAACACGGCAGGAAGCCGAGCGAGTCAAAGGACGATTCCAACATTGGTGTAGCAAGAGAGGCCTGGAGGCAGCGGCTGATCTGATCGACCAGGACTGGGAGCGGATGGTGACGTTTTACAACTATCCCAAACAGCAGTGGCAACATCTGCGGACTACCAACCCAGTGGAGTCTCCCTTCTCTGCTCTGCGACTGCGAACCGATGCTGCTCGAAGGTTCAAGAAAGTGGCCAACGCACGGGCTGTCATCTGGAAGATGCTGCTGGTCGCTGAGAAGAGATTTCGCCGTTTGAAGGCTCCCCACTTGATGAAGGATGTCTACCAAGGAGCCCAATATGTCAATGGAGTTCCAGTCAACCCAGTCACCCAGGAGAAAGCCGCCTGATGTCTATTTACACACTTATTGACGGAACCTCACCTTGCATCCATGCAGGGGATAGTGCGTTCATCAAAGTCCTTGTAGCCATCAAAAAGTCAAAACCTAGTCGGGTGCAATTCCTCCAATAGGAGGAGCGGAATCAGATTCGGCTTGTCGGCTTTCTAGCTCAGTGGAGGAGGAATGAAAGATCGGAGAAAGTTTAAACGTTGGCCGGTTTCTATCCCCTGCACAGTGGAATCAAAAGATGAGACAATTATAGGCAAAACCCGCAACATCTCGCTAGGTGGAGCATTGGTTACCCAGGCGGGTGGCGCTCCTCCAGAGGGCACTCTAGTCACTCTGATATTTCAAGCCGAGGGGCGACAACTCCGGTTGAAAGGCAGAATAAGGTCAAGAGTCATTCACACCCGCTGCGAGGTCATCGAAGAAGGGGGGATCTGCTCCTTTGGCGTGAAATTCGAGGAATCGACAGAGCAGGTCAGAGAGAAGCTGAGACCTGTTGAACGCTGTCCCCCCTAAAAATATCGTCCGCCTTGTACAGCAACGACTTATGGAGTTCTTGAGTCTGAGCTCACGGCCTCGTATTCTGGGGCCATGAGAGAGATTCGTTGCCTGTTCCAGATCATCCTCGAGACGATTTCTGACCTCAAGCAAGCTGCCGGATACATCTATACTTTTCTATCGGCTCTCTTCAGCTCAAGGGCAACTTTGGCGGCACGAGTCTTGGCGGCAGAAAGTCAGTTGGCCGCGTGCAAGCGTCGGATCGAGGGGAAGGATCTACCGAGGCCCAGATTCACCCAGGCTTTCAGACTGCTTTGGGTGTTGCTGTCCAAGGCCTGGGATGAATGGCATCAAGTGTTACATCTGATGCAGCCCGCCACGGTCAAGCGCTGGCAAACCACAGCCTTCCGTCTCTACTGGTGCAGGAAGTCGAGGAGACAGCCTGGCCGGCCTCCAGTGCCAAAGGAGATGCGGGATCTGATTCGCCGGCTGAGCCGAGAGAATCCTGTATGGAGTGCCGAACGAATCCAGGACACCTTGCGGCTTCTCGGCTGCGATCCTCCTTGTGACGACACCATCCGCAACTACATGGGCCAGCCGAAGAATCAGCCTGACAAACCAACGAACTGGCTGCCTTTCCTGCGCAACCATCTGGATGTCTCCTGGGCGATGGACTTCTTTACCGTGATCACGGTTGGCTTCTCATTTCTCTACGTTTTTGTCGTCTTTGAACATGGTCGAAGGAGGGTGATGCATTTCTCGACGACGTATCAGCCTTCCATGGCATGGGTTATTCAACAGCTTCGAGAAGCTACGCCCTTCGGTCGTCAGCCCAGATATTTGTTCCGTGACAATGACGGCATCTACGGCCACGGAGTACGGAAGTTCCTGGGCAGCTGTAAGATTGAAGAGATGCGAACGGCGTACAGGAGTCCTTGGCAGAATCCTTATATAGAAAGGTTTGTCGGCACGCTCCGCAGGGAACTGCTCGATCATGTCATCGTGCTCAGTGAAAGGCACCTGAACCGTTTACTCAGGGAATACATTGAGCAGTACTACCATTCCGCCCGGCCACATCAGGGACTGGACGGTGGCACACCCGTTCCCACTAAGAAGCCGAGTGTAGCTGCTGGGCCACTCAAGCTGATCTCGATTCCGATCTGCGGTGGGCTTCACCATCGCTACGAACGGGTGGCAGCGTAAGACTCAGGTCACAACCGACTCATTCCCTCAACATCTGTCCGACACAGGCAAGGTCTGCCTGGGGGGCTTCTTCAGCCGCAAAGCAAACGCCTGTCCACTGATTCTCATCGTGGTTCGTAGTGCTCGTCGAGGAAGATCATTCAAATTTGCAACCTGAGCCTGCGCCTTGTGCTTCCTAACCGGTTGGAATGGAGTTTTTCGGGGGGACAGCGGTCTTCGGGCGCGAATTGTGAATTGGAGTGTCCCATCGGTCCTGCTTCAGGCAACTGTTGTCGAGCCCTGTTCAGTCAACGGGCAATCGGAGTTGGACAGTCGCGTGAGAAGTTATTGCTCCGCTTCATACATGTTTGATAACGGAAAAAGCGGAGGAAATCCAGGCAGAATCATCTATTTCGGGGCTGTAGAAGACGATCAACAACACTTCCCTGAAGGAGCACCCTATCTGCAAACCCTCATCCTAGTTGGGTGATTTGCTCAAGCCGAATGGTGACTGTGGGGAGCCGAGCCTGGCTTGCTGGATCTGGAGCAAGATGTCCAGCAATCGATTCCCGAAAGTCTGATGATTCCAATAACTGGCTGAAGTTCTTGGCAAGAAAAATGCGCAGTGCCTCTTCTGCTTCTTGAATCTCTTCAAGAAGTTCAACGCGTCCATCGACCACGGTGATAATGTCTTCAAGGTCATGGCTAGCTCGATAGTCACCGCCTCCACGTCCATTAAACGCTTCAAGCTTCGTGGCCACAAAATAGGGCCCGCTAACGGCTCGTATGACGACGTCGTTAGAAAGACGGATCCTGCGAGCGCTTCTGATCGCATCGCTGTACCATTGATTGCTGAATCCGAGGATCTCTTCACGTGTAGGCATGATATCGGTGATAATGCCATCGACCACCCAACGACATATCAGAGCCTCTTCTCCTGACACTGGTTGGAACCCTAGCTGGCGCAAAGATTCTTCGAGATGGTGATAATCTGTGAGGGACAGGATTTCGACGATCAGGTCCACGTCACGAGTCGCACGGACAGGTGCCGCTGCTTCATCGGTGATCAGTAACCCGGCGGCACAACCACCCAAGAAGACTACTTTAGGCAGAAGGGGGCCTAAGCGCTCGGCTACGATCGAGAGGATAGCCAGATTGGGGTCCTCCGCTCTTGGCATCATCTAGGCAAGTCGCTCTCTTAGTTCTTCTACTGCCATGTTCCTCTCTCGGGCTCGGCCACCACGAATCGAGTCAACCAAGGCGAGTAATTCGTATAGTCTGTTGTCCAGCCTGGCAGCTTTGGGAACGGATTTGTAAAGAGGGGAAAAGGAGTATCCCCTGACGGTTTCTTCCGAACTTGGCCACACCGGTGGAGGGTCTTCAGTGGGTGAGAGCAAATCCTTCAAAGGAGGGGCAGCAGAAGCCGTGGGAAGCCCACGAGTCAGTTCGCCCCGATGAGGAGGAAAGGCGTATTGAACCCCGTGCACCAGGAATTCCTCCAACGCCCTTCTAATCGGGCGAGGGGAACCATTGAACGACTCAGATGAAATGGCCAGTCGAGCTTCGATTGCTCGTTTAACGCCGGCATTGACCTCGGAAGGGCTCATGAATAGTTCCTTGGCCAATTCAGCGTAGGTCCACCTACGATCACCCTTGATGATCAGTTTCAGCATCACACAAACATCCTGAGGCTTTAAAACCATGCGTATATTCTATTCGCGAATAGCGAATGATGCAACCACCTGTCCCTCCGGAAAATATCGTCCGCCTTGTACAGCAACGACTTATGGAGTTCTCGAGTCTGAGCTCACGGCCTCGTATTCTGGGGTGTCCCCCCGAAAAACTCCATCCGACTAGAAGAAAGGTGTCCCCCCGAAAAATATCGTCCGCCTTATACAGCAACGACTTATGGAATTCTTGAGTCTGAGCTCACGGCCTCGTATTCTGGGGCCATGAGAGAGATTCGTTGCCTGTTCCAGATCATCCTCGAGACGATTTCTGACCTCAAGGAAGCTGCCGGATACATCCATACTTTTCTATCGGCTCTCTTCAGCTCAAGGGCAACTTTGGCGGCACGAGTCTTGGCGGCAGAAAGTCAGTTGGCCGCGTGCAAGCGTCGGATCGAGGGGAAGGATCGACCGAGGCCCAGATTCACCCAGGCTTTCAGACTGCTTTGGGTGTTGCTGTCCAAGGCCTGGAATGAATGGCATCAAGTGGTACATCTGATGCAGCCCGCCACGGTCAAGCGCTGGCACACCACAGCCTTCCGTCTCTACTGGTGCAGGAAGTCGAGGGGACAGCCTGGCCGGCCTCCAGTGCCAAAGGAGATGCGGGATCTGATTCGCCGGCTGAGGCGAGAGAATCCTGTATGGAGTGCCGAACGAATCCGGGACACCTTGCGGCTTCTCGGCTACGATCCTCCTTGTGACGACTCTATCCGCAACTACATGAGCCAGCCGAAGAATCAGCCTGACAAACCAACGAATTGGCTGCCTTTCCTGCGTAACCATCTGGATGTCTCCTGGGCGATGGACTTCTTTACCGTGATCACGGTCGGCTTCTCATTTCTCTACGTTTTTGTCGTCTTTGAACATGGTCGAAGGAGGGTGATGCATTTCTCGACGACGTATCATCCCTCCATGGCATGGGTTATTCAACAGCTTCGAGAAGCTACGCCCTTCGGTCGTCAGCCCAGATATTTGTTCCGTGACAATGACGGCATCTACGGCCACGGAGTACGGAAGTTCCTGGACAGCTGTAACATTGAAGAGGTGCGAACGGCGTACAGGAGTCCTTGGCAGAATCCTTATATAGAAAGGTTTGTCGGCACGCTCCGCAGGGAACTGCTTGATCACGTCATCGTTCTCAGTGAAAGGCACCTGAACCGTTTACTCAGGGAATACATTGAGCAGTACTACCATTCCGCCCGGCCACATCAGGGACTGGACGGTGGCACACCCGTTGCCACTAAGAAGCCGAGTGTAACTGCTGGGCCACTCAAGCTGATCTCGTTTCCGATCTGCGGTGGGCTTCACCATCGCTACGAACGGGTGGCAGCGTAAGACTCAGGTCACAACCGACTCATTCCCTCAACATCTGTCTGACACAGGCAAGGTCTGCCTGGGGGGCTTCTTCAGCCGCAAAGCAAACGCCTGTCCACTGATTCTCATCGTGGTTCGTAGTGCTCGCCGAGGAAGATCATTCAAATTTGCAACCTGAGCCTGCGCCTTGTGCTTCCTAACCGGTTGAATGGAGTTTTTCGGGGGGACAAGCGGTTATTTTGCCGCGCGCCTGAATCGGCCAGAGGGCACTGCTTACGTTGCCCTCGGCACAGCTCAATACTCGCAAAACGAGATCGTGGTCTTGCTCGACATTATCGAGCAGCAGGCCATGGAGGATAACCTCGTGAGTGTGGACGCCGACGCCATGTCAAAGGACATCGACATGTACGGCAAAGTTGCGCTCTATGGCATCTATTTTGATTATGATAAGTCGACTGTAAAACCAGAGTCGGAATCAGCGCTGAAGGAAGTCGCAGAATTATTGAACAATCGGCCAGAACTAGAATTGTACGTCGTAGGGCATACCGACATGAAGGGTAGTTTGGAATACAACATCACACTGTCAGAGCAACGTGCCACAGCAGTAGTTGAATCCTTGACCAGAGAATACAGCATCAAAGCCTCCAGACTCACCCCAAAAGGTATCGGCCCACTTGTGCCGGTTATGAGTAATAAGGGCGATAAAGGACGGGCACAAAACCGTCGAGTAGAGTGACCTGCCCCCACGAACGAGTCCACCCTCTATGCTAGACCCGGGACCATTTGAAGTCCACTCCAAGGGATTGGATCCAGTGCCTGCGACCTAGGTAGTTTGGCCTCTGGCGCCGGCGGCCGATAGGCCAAGGCGCTGTGAGGCCGGATCTGATTGTAATCCCTCCGCCAGCGTTCTACCAACACCTTGGCTTCCCCCAGCGTGTCGAAGATCTCCATGTTCAGCAGCTCATCCCGTAGTTTCCCGTTGAAACTCTCAATGTACCCATTCTCCCAGGGGCTGCCCGGCTCGATGTACAAGGTCCTTACCCCAACAGCCTGCAGCCAGTCCCGGACCGCCTGTGCCGTAAACTCCGATCCGTTATCGGACCGGATAAACTCAGGCACTCCCCGATCAACGAATAACTCCGCCAGCCGGTCCAACACGTCTTGGTGATTCATCTGCCGTTTCACATCAATGGCGAGGCACTCTCTGGTGTACTCATCCAGGATCGTCAATAGCCGAAAGGCTCGCCCATCATGGGTCCGTTCATGCGCGAAATCATAGCTCCAGACGTGGTTCTTGCGAGCCGCTCGTAACCGAACACAGGAACCGTCATTAAGCCACAGCCTCCTTCGTTTCGGCTGTCTGGACGGGACTTTCAGCCCTTCTTGTCTCCACAGCCTCTCCACCCGCTTAGGATTCACCTTCCACCCTTCCCCATGAAGTATCGCCGTGACCCGCCGGTAGCCATAACGCCCGTATTGCGTAGCCAACTCCACCATCCGGGCCACCAATCGGGCCTCATCATCGGGAATTTGCCTTTCCCTTCGCTGGGTCGATCGAACCTGTCCCAGCACTTGGCAGGCCCGACGTTCGGAGACTCGCTCTGCTCCTAATCGCTCTCGTACCCACATCACCGCTCGTCTCCTGTTCGCCGGGCCTAGAAGTTTCCCGAGGACACTTCCTTCAGGATCTGCTTGTCCAAAGACAGATCCGCCACCAGCTTCTTCAACCGGGTATTCTCCTTCTCCAACACCTTCAACCTCTTGGCCTGGTCCAACCGGAGCCCTCCGTACTCTTTGCGCCACCGGTAGTAGGTCTGCTCGCTCACCCCCATCTGCTTCGACACCTGTCCCACCCTCTGTCCTTGGGCCAGACCCACCTCTGCCTCACGCAGCTTCATGATGATCTGTTCTGCCCTAAACCGCTTCCCTGCCATCCTTGCCTCCTTCCTAAACCGGAAATCCTAACATTCAAACTGGACTCGTTTTAGGGGGCAAGGTCAGGTTCTTTTGGCTGGATCTTTTCCTTCCGATTATCCTTAGACGGGAATGCGATTCTGACCACAAAAGGCCAGAAGCCAATTTTCTTTCCTCTGAAGTCAATCTGACATCCCTCACAGCGGTATGTGTGGTAGCTTTTAATGACCTTTTTCCCCCTACACGTCGGGCAACGACGATGCCATGATATTTTCATTGCTTACTCAAATATTCTTGAGGTTTTCGAAAAGGCAGACAGTGACGCGCGTCACTCAAATGACAATATGTTGAAACAAGTATGAACATTGGGCTGTGTCATACGGTATGGAGTGGTAAAAACCTGGGTCGGCGTGAGGAGAATGATCCTAACGCACATACAGGCCGGGTGGGGTAGGCTCCTCCCACCAATCCGGCGCTGCTGATGGTGTGATAGGGTGCACGGAAAGGGCAGCGCGTCTTCAAGATAGGCGAGCCGCTCCCTCAGACTGAACTGTTTGTGTTCGATCTTGGCTCGAACCGGCGGGAATGAGTGGAAGACTTTCAAGGTCCCGTGATCGGTTCGCGGCGCGACGGTTCCAATGTGCAGCAAATGACACGCACCCCTGGCAGACACGCCCAAAGCGTCGCTCCAAACGGGTCTCCCGATGGTCAGAAGATTGCCTTCGACTCGACCCGCGACGGGAACTTCGAGATCTACGTGATGGGTGCGGATGGGTCGAACGCCAGAGGCTTACGCACAATGACAAGAGGGATGCCCGGCCCCCGTGGTCTCCAGATGGGCAAAGAATCGTCTTTCACTCAAATCGCGATGGGAACTCCGAGATCTACGTCATAGATGCCGACGGTGGCAACATCGAGCGACTTACATCTAACGAATTAAGGATTCTTGTCGTGGATCGCGGATTCGCACGACAAGAATCCTGAATTCGTTAGGCGTCGTCTTCATGGCTGTTGTCCTTGGGTCGCTTACTCATCGCTGACCCGATTGCAACGCCGAGCGCAACACCAATCGCCACATCACCGAATGCTGCGCCGAAAGCAGCGCCAAGGGCGGTGCCCCTTGCGCCCCACACTCCAACGGCAGTCTGTGTCGATCGATTCTTGCTCATCCTGCTGTCGCTCGTTTCTATGTACGCCTAACGGCCCGCTGCTGAGCCGAGCCGTTCGAGATCGCCCACCCTGAGACGCTTTCCGGATTGGGTCCTGTGAAGTTCGAGCAACTTAAAGCGCGCGTCGACCTGAATACCGTCACGTGGCCGTATAGTCGGCAAACCGGACTAGTGATTTTCGCTCAGCAGCAAGAGGACGAGATGGGCGTTATACGGCCAGGTTAGCTTTGGGGTTCGAGGCAGACGCACAGGACTTAAAATCCTGTGAGGGTTTCCCTCGTGAGGGTTCGAGTCCCTCCCCGGGCATAATAGAATCAATAAGTTGAGAGAAGGCCGTCTCCCCTGAAAAGGCCGAAATCGGCGTTTTGTAACCGAAATTGTAACCGCGCCAAAACCAGACCACCCCATTCGACCCAACTCCAGCCAAGATAAGCGGCAATTTTGATTGCCTATTCACCCCCTGCAGATTTAGCATTGGGAGCGACTACATTGCACAGTGGGGGGGAGTCGTATGGTCGGAACGACCATTAGTCATTACAAGGTTCTTGAGAAAATAGGCGAAGGTGCCTGGAGGAGGCGGATGGAGTTGAGATTTTGGCCGATTCAGAACTGATTTGAGTGGTTGAATCTCAGGTTAATCAGATAGTTGACACGCCCAAACAGGGATCATGGAAGCACTAGGTTACACGGTAGTCGCCTTTGGAATACTAGCATTCGGACTGGTGTCGGCACGGGCGGAGAGGAGCTTGATAACGCCTCCGATGGCCTTTGTGTTCTTTGGTTATCTGGTCAGTCAGGAGGCGCTTGGGCTGATTCGATTCAGTTTCGACGGTGAGCTGGTCCGTCTGGTGGCGGAACTGGCCTTGATCCTCATTCTGTTTACCGATGCGTCACGCATTGATCTTCGGCTGCTCTGGGGAGTATGCCGGATACAGAGCTACCCGAGCGTGAGGAGATAGCGGAGATGCCACTAAGGCTCTCCACTATGAAATGAAAGAGTTTGTTTGACCACAGGAGGAAATCATGGAATTAAGCGACGAGCAACTCGAGATGTGTGAGTCCAGCCAGTGGGATTTTTCCGATCTCCATGCGCTGTTTCTCAACTGCACCTTAAAGAAGACGCCGGAGCCCTCCCATACTCAGGGTCTCGTCGAGATCTCCAAGGCCATCATGGAGAAAAACGGCGTTTCCGTGGAGGTTGTGCGCCCCGTCGACTACAACATTGCCTATGGAGTCTATCCGGACATGACGGAGCAGGGCTGGGAGCAAGATGATTGGCCCCAGATCTACGAGAAGGTCAAAGTAGCAGAAATACTGGTGATCACCTCAGCGATTTGGCTGGGTGAAAAGACTTCAGTGTGTACGAAAACCATCGAGCGACTCTATTCTAATTCTGGGGATCTCAGCGACAATGGACAATACGTCTATTACGGTCGTGTAGGAGGGTGTTTGATTACAGGTAACGAGGACGGAGCAAAGCACTGTTCGATGAATATTCTCTATTCTCTTCAGCACCTCGGATACGTCATTCCGCCTCAAGCCGATGCTGACTGGCTGGGACCGGCAGGACCGGGACCCTCCTATCTGGATCCAGGATCGGGAGGGCCCGAGAATGATTTTACCAATCGCAACACCACGTTCATGACCTGGAATCTGCTCCACCTTGCGCGAATGATCAAGGACGCAGGCGGGATTCCAGCACATGGCAATCAACGCTCCAAATGGGATGCGGGTTGTCGCTTTGACCACCCCAATCCTTTATATCGGTAGGGCAGTGCCCTTGACAGAGTCTCTTCACTCTGCGACGACAAACTTTTGGTGAACCGGCAGCACTGCTGATCGAACGTTCCTATCCCTCGATGCCTACATCTTATAGGATATGAGCGCAAGTCCCACTAGCATAAAGGAGTGTTGAGCATGGCCACCGCCCGGAAAGAAGTGGTACCACCCGCCCAGGAAC
The DNA here is from genome assembly GCA_963663035.1 of Acidobacteriota bacterium. Taxonomy (GTDB): domain Bacteria; phylum Acidobacteriota; class UBA6911; order RPQK01; family JADFOI01; genus JADFOI01. The sequence goes on along the minus strand of OY760074.1, from coordinate 2,361,580 downwards.
CCCAAAATGCCTCCGATCTGTTCATCAAGGCCCTTGAAAATGAGGGCGTGGAGGTCATTTATGGCGTGCCTGGCGAAGAGAATCTGGACTTTTTAGAAGCCTTACGCAAGTCCAGTATCCAGTTAGTTCTTACCCGTCATGAGCAGGGAGCAGGGTTCATGGCAGCGACCTATGGACGATTGACAGGTGAAACCGGCGTGTGTCTTGCCACCCTTGGACCGGGAGCAACGAATCTTGTGACACCGGCAGCCTATGCGCAGCTAGGAGCCTTCCCCATGATGATGATCACGGGGCAGAAGCCTATTAAAAGGAGTAAGCAGGGACAATTTCAGATTGTGGATATTGTGGGCATGATGCGTCCCCTAACCAAATTCACCCGACAGATCGTCAATGTAAACATGATCCCCAGTATGGTACGCGAGGCTTTCCGCCAGGCCGAGGAAGAACGTCCCGGCGGGGTGCACCTGGAATTGCCGGAAGATATTGCGAGAGAACCGGTAGATGCAGACACCACACCGGTGTTTGAAATCAGCAAGCGGCTCCGCGGCGATGCCGATCAAACGGTCATTGATGATGCAGTTTCTATGATAAAAAAGGCAAAACACCCCTTGCTTCTCATCGGTGCGGGTGCAAACCGTAAGCGGATATGGAACACTCTTTCAAAATTTCTTGATCACACCGGTATTCCGTTTTTCGACACCCAGATGGGTAAAGGCGTGGTCGGGGAACTGCACCCTCTGTTTATGGGTACTGCGGCCTTATCTGACGGGGATTACCTACACTGTGCGATCAATCGGGCAGATTTGATTCTTAACGTTGGCCATGATGTGGTAGAAAAACCTCCCTTTTTTATGGAACATGAGGGTGCCAAGGTTATTCACATCAACTTCAAGTCGGCAACCGTAGACAACGTTTATTTCCCCCAGTTGGAAGTGGTGGGGGATATCGCAACTTCTGTGACACGCATTGCGGATAAGGCCGGTAAAACCAGATCACATGACTTCGCTTACTTCATGCAGGTGAGGGACCAGTTTCAAGAGCATATCCATTTAGGAGAGGATGATGACAGCTTTCCGGTGAAACCGCAGCGGATAGTCTGGGACGTGCGCAAGGTCATGCTGGACGACAGTATTTTAGCGCTGGACAACGGCGTTTATAAAATCTGGTTTGCCAGAAACTATCCTGCTACTCAGCCGAACACCGTACTGCTCGATAATGCCCTGGCAACGATGGGCGCTGGCCTGCCCTCCGCTATAGAGGCAGCACGATTGTATCCCGATCGGCGCGTCATGGCGGTCTGCGGCGACGGCGGTTTCATGATGAACAGCCAGGAGATGGAAACTGCAGTGCGCTTGAAGCTCAACCTTGTGGTGCTGGTACTGCGCGATAATTCCTATGGGATGATCCGCTGGAAACAGTATGCCATGGGCTTGCCTGATTTTGGTTTGCAGTATGGCAACCCTGATTTCGCAAAATATGCAGAAAGCTATGGAGCGTATGGTCATAGGCTGACACGCACCGAAAGCCTGGTGCCCTTATTGGAACAATGCTATCAGGAGGGCGGAGTTCACCTGATTGAACTACCCGTGGACTACTCAGAGAACCAAAAGGTGTTGGTGGACGAACTCAAAGAAAAGGTATGCCTGCTATGAAGGCGCCCACACAAGAGAAGGAAATCCAGACGCTTGACGTCTTATCACCCTTCGATGGGTCGCTCATTAGCACCATCCCAATGCACAGTGCCGACGATGCTGAAGCCATGCTGGAGAAGGCACTTGCATGCTATAGAAACCGCGATGGCTGGTTGGAGCATCATGAGCGTATTGCCGTTTTAAAGAAATTAGCCTAATTCATTGATGGCGAAGCCGATGACTTTGCCCTGCTCATTGCCCAAGAGGGCGGCAAGCCGTTGACGGATGCTCGAGTGGAAGTGGCCCGTGCCATCGATGGCATCGGCCTGGCCATCAAGGAACTTTCCCAGGTCATGCGGGGGGAGGAAATTCCTATGGGGCATACTCCTGCGGCTACAGGGCGTGCTGCCTTGACCACCTATGAGCCCATTGGCGTTGTAGTAGCGATCAGCGCCTTTAACCACCCGCTAAACCTGATCGTCCACCAAGTCGTGCCGGCCATTGCGGTGGGATGTCCGGTGATTGTCAAACCTGCACCGACCACCCCACTGAACTGCATCCGATTTGTCGAACTGGTCTATGAGGCCGGGTTATCCGAGGAGTGGTGCCAATATATCGTGTGTGACAATGAGGTAGCAGAAAAGCTGGTGACGGATTCACGGATTCACTTTTTCACGTTTGTCGGATCAGCCAAAGTGGGCTGGATGCTGCGCAGCAAATTGGCGCCAGGCGTACGCTGTGCGCTGGAGCACGGAGGAGCGGCACCGGTGATTGTCGATGCCACGGCCAGTCTGGACACAGTGATCCCCTCCCTGCTCAAAGGTGGGTTCTATCATGCCGGGCAAGTCTGTGTCTCCGTACAGCGCGTGTTTGCAGCGGAATCCATTGCCACAGACTTGGCTCAGCAGTTGGCAGAGGGTGCAGGCAAACTGAAAGTGGGGAACGCCACTAAGGAAGACACCGAAGTGGGGCCGCTCATCCTGCCACGTGAAGTGGAGCGGGTGCATGCCTGGGTGACGGAGGCGGTTGACGATGGTGCGCAGCTGCTGACAGGGGGCAAGAAATTCAGTGATACGACCTATGCGCCAACAGTGCTCTTGAACCCACCAATGGATGCCAAGGTATCCACGCTTGAAATCTTTGGACCTGTCGTGTGCGTGTACGCTTATAAAGATCGTCGTGAGGCGATCGATCGTGCCAATGGTCTGGATATGGCCTTCCAGGCTGCTGTATATACAAACGACCTGGCCGTAGCCAGAGATACGATCAAACGCCTGGATGCATCAGCTGTAATGGTCAATGACCACACTGCATTCCGCGTGGACTGGATGCCCTTTGCCGGAAGGCGCACCTCCGGTTATGGCATCGGCGGCATTGGCTACACCATGCACGACATGATCCAGCACAAGATGGCGGTGTTCCAATAAACAGGGCCCAGATCCCTGTGGTATAGCACGCATGCAAGTTTGATTTCCTACCCCATTTCTACCCCAGAACCGCCCAACAACAGGAAAACCCCGCAACAGCTGGGACTCACAAGAGTTTATGGTGTGATCCCTTTGGTTTTGTGGTTGTCCCCCCGAAAAACTCTATCCGATTAGAAGAAAGGGCGTGCGCACAAGCTCAGGTTACCTCTGGAGAATCATATTTGAGTGTCTTTCTCCGGCTAGCATAAAGGAACGACATCTCCGGAATTTACACCGCTGAAGTTCCGGTGTGTGAATTGGTGTGTGAAAATCTTTCCAAAATCTGCCAAAATTGACTAAAATTAGCTGAAATCTGCTAAACGGAAATCTCTTTGTCTCAGTAACTTATTGAATTTGAGTAGGTTGTGAAACACAAGGGTACTGCTTTGCAAGCAGGGGGTCACCGGTTCAAGTCCGGTTACCTCCACCATCTATCTCCCTATTTATCAGTTGTTTAATGGAATTCTGTCCAAGCCATCGAAAGGGTCACTGTAGGCCAGGGTGCGGCCAGGACGCGCTTCTTCGGAAGTAGCTACTGGGTGAAAACCTAAGCCTTAGCCGGCTGGCAAGGGCTAATTTGAAGAAGTCCAGACGCGAAAGACAAGTTCCGAGCTACCCTCAAAAGGTGTGTAAATAGCACAGGCGGTGATTATCCTTCCGGGTGAAAATAAAAACCCGGGCGGAAGAGCCCGAAAGGAAGGAGTCACACCGCCATGAGCAAGAAGAACATTGATCACAGTGTGGAGTCAAGAGTCTGCTTTGAACAGCTGGAAGAGTGGGTGCGAGAGCAGATCCAGTTTTACGTACAGGAACTGCTGGAGGATGAAGTGACACAGCTGCTGGGACGAAGAAAGAATGAGCGTCGCCGAGAAGTGGACGCCTCCGGTGGCTATCGCAACGGCTACGGCAAGGAGCGGCGACTGACGATGAGTTGCGGAACGATCAAGCTGCGGCGTCCCCGAGTGCGGGATCTGGAAGAGCGTTTTGAGAGCCGGGTCTTGCCGCTGTTTGCCAAGCGAACGCGAGAGGTACGAGACTTGATTCCAGAACTCTATTTACATGGTCTGGCCGAGGGGGATTTCGATCTGGCCTTGAGAGGGCTTTTAGGGGAAGAAGCGCCGCTGTCCCCCAGCACCGTAGCCCGGTTGAAACAGAAGTGGCAGGGAGAAATGGAGGCCTGGCAGAGCCGTCGGCTGGATGATCTGGAAGTCGTGTATTTGTGGGCGGACGGCGTGTACATCAAAGCAGGGCTGGAGAAGGAGAAGGCCGTGATTCTGGTAGTGATCGCCGCTTTAAGTGATGGCACTAAAGTGGTGGTGTCCGTCAGTAGTGGTTATCGAGAATCGACCCAGAGCTGGTCCGAAGTGCTGCGGGATCTCAAAGAGCGGGGGATGAACCCACCCCGTCTGGTGATCGCTGACGGGCATCTGGGGATCTGGGGAGCGTTGCGCAACGTGTTCCCAGAAGCCGACGAGCAGAGATGCTGGAATCATCGCATCGTCAACTTGCTGGCCAAGATCCCCAAGAGTCGGCACAAAGCGGCCTTGTTGATGTTGCGGCAGATCCCTTATGCAGAAACACGGCAGGAAGCCGAGCGAGTCAAAGGACGATTCCAACATTGGTGTAGCAAGAGAGGCCTGGAGGCAGCGGCTGATCTGATCGACCAGGACTGGGAGCGGATGGTGACGTTTTACAACTATCCCAAACAGCAGTGGCAACATCTGCGGACTACCAACCCAGTGGAGTCTCCCTTCTCTGCTCTGCGACTGCGAACCGATGCTGCTCGAAGGTTCAAGAAAGTGGCCAACGCACGGGCTGTCATCTGGAAGATGCTGCTGGTCGCTGAGAAGAGATTTCGCCGTTTGAAGGCTCCCCACTTGATGAAGGATGTCTACCAAGGAGCCCAATATGTCAATGGAGTTCCAGTCAACCCAGTCACCCAGGAGAAAGCCGCCTGATGTCTATTTACACACTTATTGACGGAACCTCCAAGTTCCTCCTCAGAGACTGTTAGCTGCCTCGTCCGTCCATTAGAGATAACTCTCCGCAAAGGCTCGAGGCTTTAGCACTTCAATGCCGTGGTATCCCGTCGCCTTTAGCAAGTGCTTGTCGCCACTGATAATCACTTTGCATTTGCTCGCAATGGCGCATGCGAAAAACTTGTCATCTTCAGGATCGTCACACACGGCTTCAAGCAAGGCCGGAGAGACAAACAGCTTGCCTTCAGTTACCACCAGCGCGAGAAGTGGATCGAGATCTACCCCTTCGAACTGGCGAGCCAGCTTCTCACCCGTTCTTCTATACTCATCCAGAATATCCGCAGAGTCAACCAACCTGAGCCTACGGTCACGCCACGCCCTCAAAATCTCATAAGGTAGCCCGCCAAAGAAGATACCAGAGAGGAAGACATTCGTGTCAAGGACGACCTTCACCTCCGACCTCTAACCGCGCGGACCGCAGTTGAGATGTCAGAACGTTTCATGCCAGCCTTTTTGGCTTGTTGCCTCGCCGTGGCGATCAACTCGTTGAAGTCCGCCATGGAAGGACGCACAATCTTCTTAAGAATGACGACGTCCTTTTCTCCAATCACCACGAATTGCTCGCCGGGCTTGAGACCGAGACTAACGCGAATGTCCTCAGGGATGACAACCTGACCCTTCGAAGACATCTTCGTCGTTGCTAGCTTTGACATAAGGCTCACTCCTTTGAAGGTCGTTCCATCTTACCAGTAAGATTATACCGAAGTACCTCGCAGGAGAGCAAGATTCTGTGCAGCATATTTTGACACTCGTTTTCCCAGAAGCCCAGGTGATAAGTTCGACTACCTGGTCATTATGGAGGAAGACGTTGAGCTAAAGACGGAGCCTTACGAAAGAGCTCCGGTTATCAATCTGCTGTCCTATGATCTCGCGAAGAAGGATAATTGCTTCTCCTTGTTAGACAGGATAGAGGGTGACAAAATCGCGCCAGTGTTGAGAAAGTTTTAGTTTCACCAGCATCTCGGTGTGTGAATCTGTGTGTGAAAATTTTTCCAAAATCTGCCGAAATTGACTCAAATCAGCTAAAATCTGCTAAACAGAAATCTCTCTGTCTCAGTAACTTATTGAATTTGAGGAGGTTGTTAAACTCAAGGGTACTGCTTTGCAAGCAGGGGGTCACCGGTTCAAGTCCGGTTACCTCCACCATTCTATCTCCCGATTGATCAGTTAGTTAACCCAAGAGCAACAGTACTCTGAAAGGTACTCTCAAGGGAGTTTCTGCCTAAAACCAATAGGAGGCTAAGGTCGAAGAGTGGAACTGAAAGACATACTGATAGCCGCCTGGAAATTCTTCGATTCTACTATAATCCACCGCAATAGCGACTTCCGGTCGGCCACGGACACGCTGGATTCGGATGTCTTTTTCTTCGACTGTAAGGTTTCTGCTCTCACCCAACTGCATCAGTTGGCGAATGATCATGCGATTGTCCCATCCGGATCTCGTGGCTTTCCCACCGATGCTGATCAAATCGTCTTGAAAAGCATCCTTCTCCAAGTACACTGGGATGATTCGATAACACATGTACCCTAGAATTGCTAAGATGGGGAGCAGTATCAGGACTGCAAGCTTGGTCTTTCCGCTCTCCTTTGACATTTCCTGTAGCCCGTCTTTCGGCGAGGAGTCTGTGAGTGTCCAACTCCACTTATTAGTTTAACATCCGGACCTGTTGAGATGATGCAGAACTTCGCTCAAACCTGGATAGTCTCTGTCCCCCCGAAAAACTCTATCCGGCTAGCATCAAGGAACGACGGGAAGGAGCAGCCAGAAGAGCTCACCAGATCTCCGGAGGTTACACCGCTGAAATTTCGGTGTGTGAATCTGTGTGTGAAAATTTTTCCTAAATCTGCCAAAATTGACTAAAATCTGCAAAATGGAAATCTCTTTGTCTCAGTAACTTATTGAATTCGAGGAGGTTGTGAAACTCAAGGGTACTGCTTTGCAAGCAGGGGGTCACCGGTTCAAGTCCGGTTACCTCCACCAATTTTTTCAACGACTGAGCAACGACTCGCCGACCGTAGAAGTCTCCACTGTGCCAGTTTTGTGTCACATTGGGGAGCTCTGAATTCAGGGGTTTCTATGAATGGGGCCGGTCCCCTTTCGAGAAGGCATCTGAACTTCATTTCTCGCTTCTCACTCATGGCAGAGGAAAGTCGCGAGAACCCAGGGGAACCGGCAGGGCTCAATCCTCCAGCACACATGAGGGAGAGAGGAGAAATCGAACCACATCCCCTTTTAGGATGCACCAGATCGAGATTTATTGCAAGGCGGATGCGGATCTCATTCCAGGAAACTCTGGGATGTGATTCGATGAAACCGAGAGCCGCATCCACTTCATATAAACGCAGAAGAAATCAATTGGTTCCGACAAAATGAGCAAGGCGAAGGACCTACTCTGTGGGCCAAGGCCCACTCACCGGCTGAGATAGACGTATAAAGCCTTGGCCAGTGGACAGGGAAACGGCTGCATAAAGGAACCATCCATCGGTGGCGGGATTGTAGCGCAAATCACTCCCTACTCCTTCTTGTTCAGCCTGAATGATTTCCCTTTGATTGAGCTGGTTCTCCAGGTGTCCCAAAGTTCGTCCAAACAAAGAATCTGCCACCACCCTACCTTGACGATCGATGATAGCAATGTGATAAGGGATCTTCTGGCGGATGTTATCGATCTCGCTGTTCGAGGTCGAGGCATCCAGATCATAAAGCAGCTCCGCCAGACGAACGTGATGTTCCAGGCCCTTGCGCATGATTTGTAGATGAACTTCTCTGAGTTGTCTCTGACTCCACACAACCAGCAGGAGCCAGCAGCCAACACCCCCGAGAATATAAATGAGAACGCGTTGCCACCGAACCATCATGCAGGCCTTGAGCGGTCACCTTCAAGAAGCTTAGTGGAACACTCTTGACACTGTAAACTGACGTTGACGTTTTTTGAAGAATCGAAGTTCACCCAGCCTCCATTTCGTTTCCACGATTCTCTGGCAAACCTAGAAGCCGCTGGAGCGCCAGCGGGTTCTGGTGGTGATTGTCGACTCTCTGGTACAGAAATTGCGTCCAGGTTAGGCAAGTCACGCAAAAGTCCCCGTTGGGATCGCACTCTACCGCCAGCTCCACCTACTCGATCCGTGTGCTTCAGGACGGTTTTCGAACTCACGAACCACAAGAAGAACCCTGAGAGGACGGTTCCTTCGTGTCTGAGATGACCGGAGTTAGAAAGCTCAAATGCTCTATTTAGCCTTATTCACACTCACCCTGGTCACGAGCCAGTTTTTGGAAATGGAAGTCAGTCAAGCCGTAGAAGAATATCTATCCCAACTCAACCTGGCACCGACTCAATACGCAATTGTCGTCTCTGATCAGGCGCCTGAGGGGGCTGCACTTGAATATTGGATTGAAGCATCTGGCAAGGATACGGCGGTATTTTTGTTCGACAGAGAGTTTCTTCTCCAGCTATCGAGGCGCGAGAGAAGAGTACTGATTGCCCATGAAGTCGGCCACCTGGCTCCTGAGTGTCAACCGCTAGGGAGGAGAATTTACCGGGAGATATGCGCCGATGTGATCTCTTTACGACTGGTTCCTGCAGTTGACGTGGCGGCTATGCTTGCCAAATCAATCGTGATGTTTCCTTCCTATCGAGCACAGAAAGAATTTAACTACAGGTTTACAGTGATCCAGGAATATCTGGTGGCGATTGGGGAATTAGAAGGAAAGACCACTCGGCTAAGAAGGTTTCCGCTAGAGTACGTTGGGAGGCTGGACTGCGAATGACCGGAGCAAGGCACGGACTATCGATGACGACGAAAGCTTGGTCCAGGTTGCATCCTGACGTTTTTCCTGAATCGGTGGCCCACTTGACAAAACCCCTTAACCAGTTGAAACTCTTTAGCTTGTAACCTGTCACAAGCGCTGAGCCCCAACTGAGAACTTGAAAGTCATCAAAACTGGAAGAAAGCTCTTTGGCAAGGTCTTAGTCTTTTTGGGACTCGCCTTGCTGTTTCCTGGCAGTGTGGAAGCCTATGTGGGGCCGGGAGCGGGTTTTGCTTTTGTCTACTCTTTCTTTACCCTGTTCATAGCACTGCTTGTGGGTTTCTTGACCCTCCTGACCTGGCCCATCCGGTGGTTGTTCAGGAGCCTTCGGGGAAATCAGGGCCTGGCAAAAGGCCGGGTTCAGCAGGTAATTGTTCTGGGCCTGGACGGGCAGGACCCCGAGTTGACGGAACAATTCATTAAAGAAGGTCTCCTCCCCAACTTTGTGAAGCTTCAGGAACAGGGAACGTACACTCGTTTGGAAACGACCCTGCCGGCCGAGTCTCCAGTGGCCTGGTCGTCTTTTCAGACCGGCTGTAACCCGGGGCGCCATCGGATTTTTGATTTTTTGAAGCCCAACCGGAAAACCTATCTTCCCGAACTCACTTCGGCGCGCATCGACCCCCCCTCACGCCGCCTCTCGATAGGGTCATACAGCTTTCCGTTAGGTAAGCCGACGCTTCAGTTTAGACGCAAGAGTCAACCCTTCTGGAAGGTCCTCGGTGATTACGGCGTTTTCAGCAGCGTGATTCGTGTACCCATTACCTTCCCGCCGGAGAAGTTCAATGGCGTGTTGCTCTCGGCCATGTCAGTTCCCGATCTCAAGGGGAGTCAGGGAACTTTCTCGTACTTCACCAGTGATCCTGACCTGCCCCCACGAACGAGTCCACCCTCTATGCTAGACCCGGGACCATTTGAAGTCCACTCCAAGGGATTGGATCCAGTGCCTGCGACCTAGGTAGTTTGGCCTCTGGCGCCGGCGGCCGATAGGCCAAGGCGCTGTGAGGCCGGATCTGCTTCGACACCTGTCCCACCCTCTGTCCTTGGGCCAGACCCACCTCTGCCTCACGCAGCTTCATGATGATCTGTTCTGCCCTAAACCGCTTCCCTGCCATCCTTGCCTCCTTCCTAAACCGGAAATCCTAACATTCAAACTGGACTCGTTTTAGGGGGCAAGGTCAGTTCCCTATGCTGGTTCTGGTCTTTTCCCAGTGTGCCAAGGCGCCAGCCAAGAAGGTGTTCGTTCTGGCCGTTGATGGCCTTGACCCCAAGCTTTTGGAAGAGTTTATGGCAGCCGGGCATCTGCCTAATTTTCAGAAGCTGGTCGCCCGAGGAGATTTCAAACCGCTTCAGACCACCATGCCGCCCCTTAGCCCCGTCGCCTGGTCTACCTTCATCACCGGGATGGATCCGGGAGGTCACGGCATCTTTGACTTTATCCATCGTGACCCGGCTACCATGATGCCGCACCTGTCTCTGTCCAAAACCGCCAGTCCGGAGTGGAACTTGAGTCTTGGATCGTGGGTGATTCCTTTGGGAAGTGGTAGTGTTGAGCAATTACGGCAAGGTCCCGCTTTCTGGCAGATTCTGGAAGAGCACGGAGTTCCCACGACCGTGTTCCGTATGCCGGCCAACTTCCCTCCCGTCACATCGACAGGGAAGTCCCTTTCAGGCATGGGAACCCCGGATATTTTGGGGACGCCGGGGATATTCTCTTTTTATACTGACGAACCTCCCGACAATGCCAAGGACATTGCGGGGGGGCGCGTGTTTGAAGTTGAGATCATTAACGACACCATCTCAGCTAGTCTGATGGGGCCCCAGAACAGCTTCAGACGGATTCCCAAAGACTCTTCAAGTCAGAACGGTGGCAGCAACACAAATTCTGAGCTGGAGTATGTGAACCCTGATCTTGAGATCGATTTTACGGTTTACCTGGATCCTGATGAGTCGGTGGCCAAGTTCTTGGTTCAGGATGAGGAATTTATTCTGAAGGAGGGGGAGTGGAGTGACTGGGTCCCAGTGGATTTTGAAGCCGTCCCCTATCTTGTCAGTATCAGTGCCATCGGGAGGTTCTACCTTCAACAGGTCCGACCTCACTTTCGACTCTATGTGTCGCCACTTCAGATTGACCCGATGCAGCCGGCCATGCCTATCTCTACCCCGCCAGGTTGGGCTCAGGAACTGGCGGAGGAGTTAGGCTACTTTTATACCCAGGAACTCCCTGAGGACACGGCTGTGCTGGATGAGGGGATCTTTGACGGAGGGGAGTTTTGGCAACAGGCTCAGTTGGTTTTTGATGAGCAGAGAAGGGCACTTGACTATAGTTTGAGGAACTTCAAGGAAGGTTTCCTGTTTTTCTATTTTTCAAGCGTTGACCAGGGCTCCCACATGCTGTGGAGGTACAGGGATGAGCAGCACCCCAATTTTAGCCATGATGAGAAGCTGGCACTGGGGATCCAGACTCTCTATCAACAGATCGACGAAGCGCTGGGGGACGTGCTTCAGGTGGTGGATGAGTCGACAACTGTGATTGTGATGTCCGATCATGGTTTTGCTCCCTTTAACCGGGGCGTGAATCTCAACTCGTGGCTGCTTGAAAAAGGCTATGTGAAACTGAAGGATCCGAGCAGGCGTGGAGATCCTCTTTTCCTGAACGTGGACTGGAGTGGAACTCGAGCCTACGCCTTTGGCCTAAACGGTCTTTACCTTAATTTAAAAGGCCGCGAGAGTAACGGCATTGTGGCTCAGGGAAGTGAGTATCAGCGACTTCTGGATGAACTGGAAGCGGAGCTCCTGGCGATGAGCGATCCTGAAAGGGACCAAAACCCGGTCACGCTGGTGGTACAGACGCAGCGTGATTTCCAAGGCAGGAACCTGGATGAGGGTCCGGACATCATCGTGGGCTATAACTGGGGGTATCGCAGTTCCTGGGAAAGTCCTCTGGGGGAGTTCACATGGGACATCTTCGCAGACAATGACAGACCCTGGAGCGGAGATCATGGGATGGACTACCGGCTGGTTCCGGGAGTTTTGATTTCGAATCGCAAAATCACACTCCAGGATCCTGCTCTCTACGATCTGACTGTGGCAGTGCTGGATGAATATGGCATTCCCAAACCTCCCGAGATGATGGGGCAGGACTGCCTGGAGCCGTGAACCGAAAGGAGAACTGGTGATGTTTGGTTCGAAGATCAAGATTGACAAAGATCTTCTTGAGAAAGTGAAACGGCACTCCAGGATCGCAGGTTATTCCTCGGTGGAGGAATTTATCACCCACGCTCTGGAGAAGGAGATCGAAAAGCTGGAGGAAGCCGATTCCGACGAAGAGATCAAGAAAAGGCTCAAAGGGCTGGGCTATATTTCCTAGGGTCATAGCTTGAATACCTTGATTAGCTTGATCAATCGATTCCTGACGGGCCTCTTTGGTCTGATCTCCTGGCCGCTGTGGCTCTTGGGTTCTATGGGGGTCTTGGTTGTCGTCTCCTTTCTGAGTGCCCTTCTGGCACTGTGGATCTTTGGTCGGTATTCCAATCAGGAAGCAATTCGCACTCTCCGGAACAGAATTCGGGGGAACATGTTGGCGGTTCGACTGTTCCGGGATAGCGTGTCGGTCGTGGTGGCACTGCAGGTGAGCATCATTAGGGATACCCTCACCTATTTGAAGTACTCACTGGTTCCCCTTCCGGTTTTGTTTGTTCCTTTTTTGCTGATCCTCATCCAGCTGGATTTGCACCTGGCGCTTCGTCCCCTGAGGCCTGGAGAGTCTGCTCTAGTGAAGGTCACGTTCACCACAGCTGTTGCACCCGAAGATCTTGTCAGCCTGGAGACTCCCAAGGAGGTGAAGGTTGAGACTCCTCCGGTGAGGATTGCGGACCTGAGGGAGGTGGTCTGGCGTATCCGCGCGGAGGAGCCGACCCGCGACTTTGTCACCATTCACTGGCGTGATCGAACGGTTCAAAAGGAAGTCATCGTGGGAGACGACAAAGGTTCAGTGTCCGCGCTGCGTACCGGCAAGTGGACTGAAGTGCTGCTCAATCCAGGAGAACCTCCTATCCAGGGACCGACTGCAATCGAGTCGATCCGGGTGGACTATCCGAGACGAGAACTTTCTTTCTTTGGCTGGAAAATTCACTGGCTGATTTTGTTCTTTCTGTTCTGTACCGTCTTTGGATTCGCTCTAAAGGGAGTTTTGGGAGTGGAAATTTAGCAGTGCTGAAACACCTCTTCCGGAAGAAACAATTGGAGGAAGAAATCATTGTCGTCTCAGGGCTGCCTCGCTCGGGGACTTCCATGATGATGGGCATGCTGGAAGCAGGGGGAGTAGAGATTCTCACGGACCGCGTCAGAAAACCGGATGAAGATAATCCCAAAGGATATTTTGAGTTTGAACCGGTCAAGCAGCTGGCCAAGGACAGGAGTAAGTCGTGGCTGGAAGATGCGCCGGGTAAGGCGGTCAAGGTCATCTCTGAACTCCTCAAGGAACTGCCCTCGGGTTGTCGCTTCAAGCTGATTTTTTTGAATCGGGATCTGGAAGAACTCATTGCTTCTCAAAATAAGATGCTGGTTCGCCGGGGAGAGCCGCCAGACTCCGTCGATGACGACAGTATGAGGGTTCTCTTTGAAAAACATTTAAGGAAAGTCAAACAGTGGCTTCAGCAGCAGGGAAACTTCGAAGTGATTAGTGTGGATTACAAGGAGGTCCTCAAAGATTCGAGGAGTCATGCTGAGCGCATTGCGGCATTTCTTCAAAGAGATCTGGAGGTTGAGAAAATGGCCGCCGTTGTGGACAGACAGCTTTACCGCAATCGAAGCTGAAAATTGCAGGTCACTCTTGCGCCCCCGCCTGTCGGAGTAACTCGACGATTTCGGCGTGCTCCGCAAACATCGCAGACATCAGGGCGCTCCACCCCTTCTGGTTTTTCGCGTTCACATCCGCACCTGCCTCCAACAAGGCTTTCACGATCTCGGTTTGGCCTCCTCCGGCGGCAGTCATCAACACGGTCCAGCCTTGCTTCAGCAACCTTGTGTTCACATCTGCGCCCGCAGTCAAGAGAGCTTCAACCGTGGCAGGGTGACCTCCCAAGACCGCCGCCCCCAGGGCGCTGTTACCTACTTCATCTATCTCATTCGCATCTGCACCCTCTTGGAGCAAAGCCAGAACCTGGTCGGTCTGACCTATCCTTGCCGTCTGCACCAACGTGAGTTTTACCGGTTCTGGCAACTCTGAATCAACCTGACGCGAACAGGCTGGGATGAGAATGAGCAAGGCCACGAACACGGCGATAATCAGTCTGGCTGCCATGAGAACCTCCCTTGCAACGATCTAGGTTTTCCAAACCAAATCAGGCATCTCCTCGAACTTGACGACACCCCCCATGTTTTCTTTGATAACTGTTCCACTCGGAGGACAGTCCCATCTGCCTTTAGTATGACTCCTAGCTGGTTGTTCTCGGGGGGCCATTGCATGAGCAGCTTCACTTCTTCACCAATGTTAAGTGAGGTATCCGCAATAAGGTAGGCAGAGGCTACACTAATGTCTTGGGCTTCAACTTCCTGCTGCCCGTGACTGCTGAAGGTGGCTATCCCCCTGAAAGGCAGGCGAAGTCGCTTGAACTCTCTTCTATCCGGTTCTCTCATCTTTTTGTGTAGAAGGTCCGGCATACTATCTTTCCTGCCTACCTCTGTCAAACGGGTCTAAGTGCCTCGTTTCATGAATACGATGACGTTTGTGGCGAGCGCGACGCCGTCCCGCCGCCACCCTTCGGGCTGATGGGGGTTGCGGGCGATCTCTGTGTCCCTCGTCGTCGACGATGTCCCTGAAATCTCCTCCTCCTCGCTCCTTGACCTCGCCTCGCAAGACCCATCAGCCAATGTCACCGTCTTCATGAAGCGAGGCACGAAGCAGGGGGCTCAGCGGTTCAAGTCCGCTCCCTATCGTCCATGGGCGGCAGAGGACGAGTGCTGGTTGGTCACAATTTCACGGGCAGTCTGTCGAATCCGCGAGTCGCTGTCTTCCATGTGCCGGGCCAGGATCTTGACCACTCGAGGATCAGCTATTTGGGCCAGAGCGAAAGCAGCGGTGGCACGTACCAGGGGACTCCTCTTTTTCTGGAACGAGAAAAAGCCTCCCGTGGATATGATCCTGGCCAGTGGCTCAATACTCGCTGGATCAGCTATCTGTCCCAGCGCCCGGCAGGCGGCGATAACGTGCTCAGTCTCCTTGGCAGAATCGAGTAGGAGGACAAGCACCTTCACTGCTCCGGCGGGTTTGAGCTTCCCCAAGGACTTAATGGCCGCCACCGCTATGGTCGCGTCTGCGTGCTTGGCATGATCGAACAGTAGTGGTGTGAGACGCTCGTCGTTTAAGCGCTCCACAAGAAGAAATGCGGCTCGCCGTACTCTAGGACTCTCATCCTCTAGAGAGAAGGCCAGCTCCTTTCTCAGATCTCGAGTGATATTGTCGATCACCTCCAGGATTCGCACGCGCTGTTCGGCGAAGCCCTCTAGCACCAGTTCACGTTTGAGAAGCTGGGGGGCCTCCGGTCCCAGCTCGCTCAGCAGTTGGCAAGCTATCTGTCGCACGCGAGGATCATTTTCCTTTTTGATGATCTCAATAAGCAAGGGCAAAGCTTTTGGGCCTAGCCCGCCGAGGAGTTGGGTGGCTTCCTGCATCCGGGTGGATTCCTGGGATTTCAGATCCTCCAGAACTAACTCTTTGGTTTTTTGGTCCAGCTCTTGAGTGTCAACCAATCTCTCCGGCTCGGCCCTTGGATCGCGTCTTTCCTCCAGTTGTTGCTGGCGCTTCTGCAGACGCATCAGGACTCGCCCCGCTCGTCCGTACTCACCAAACTGGATCAGATTGGCCGCAGTTTGGGAAACTAGCCCACCTATTTCTCCACGAAGCCGGGGATCTTCCTCTTCCGCCACAACAACCAGAAGCGGATCTGTCAGTAGCTCCAGCACTTGAGGTTGAGAGGTCAGGCCCGGATCTTTCAGTAAATTTCCACAGATATGGATGACTTTTGTCCGGAGCTGTACAGTCTGACGTGCAAATGGCAGGAAGAACTGGTCAATTATTTTCCCAGCCTCGACCTCATCACCTTTCAGCAGGAGATCGCTCAGCTTGTGGGACGCTGACTCAAGGAACTCATCTGTGAGCTTCACTAATCCAGGGGAAATCTTCAGCTCTGGGACAGCCTCCTGTCGAATCACCTCCGGCTCCAGCTCGGGCTGCAACGGAGCTTCCTCAACGGGCTCCTTCTCCCCGACACTATCTGGCGAATCCTGGTCATCCAAGGTGGGGATCCCAGGGACCAATGCGCCATCACTTGGGCTGAGTACACTAACGAAGTGCTCCTGGGACTTGGCCTGAAACGTCCCCAGCTCTGGATCCCCGTCTAGCCCAGCAATGGCGCTGATGCGCGTCTGTTTGAGCTCAAGATGAAGAAGATCCTGTTCGACTGTAAAACGTCGCCAGAAATCCTCATCTATCTCTTTGCTGCTTATCCCTCCAATGGCTTCCAGCATCGCCGTGAGCTCCTGCTCGGTGAGATCTGGAAAGAAACCAATACCTCGCAGCTGTAAACGACTCATGAGCTGGACAAAGGCTTCGGCTGTGGGTTTGTAGTCAGACACATCCACTCGTTCACCGTTCACCTCAAGAGACTGTTGTGCATGGGTGAGATGGAGGTCTGGGTGGTCCTCCAGAACTGTGTCGATCGATTGCTTGAGCTGGCTCGTAGCGCTCAGGACGGCTTGGCTGCCGGGTGGGTTGAGTTCCATCTCATGAAGAGCGGTGAGGAGTGCACTAATAACCTCCGGGACATGGGCCGCGACGTTGCGATCCAATGAATACAGGACACGGAGTTTTGTGGTGGAGGGTTCTGGTAACTCCTCTCCTGTGTAGTTGACTGCCTCTTCCGAACTGAAAATTTGTTCGTCTTGTGCCCCTGTCAGTTCGCTGTAAAGCCTGGCCTTTTCCTCATTTGCCGAGAGCCGAAAATGGTAAGCAAGGCTGGCAGCCGAAGGGAGCATTTTTTGATTATAAAGGGATTCCTTGTAGGTGCCGATACTCTCATGCAGTTCCTGTTTCCGATCCTCCTGGATGTTGCCGTAGGTGAGGTTCAAAATGCGTTTGCTCAAAAAGCGAATGGTTTCATCGTTGCTCTGATACTCTGAGCTGATCAGACCTTGAGCTACCGCCTGATCGATAAACTCCAGGACTTTACTTTCCCTGATGTCAGAATTCCCGGTCAGCATACTCAGCGAGACATTCTCACCAAAGGTGGAGGCCTGGTCGAGTATCTGTCGACTCTCCTCATCAAGGACAGCGATTTTTTCACTGACAATCTCATCCAACGATCTCGGCAGATAGTCTTCCTCAAACGGTTCGATAACACTCTTGTTTCCAGGAAGGTTGATGACTTTGCCGTCGAGGGCCAGCTTACGCAGGATCTCGCCGATAAAGAGAGGATTTCCCTGAGTCACCTGGGCCAAATGCTCCTCAAATTTCTCGGGCAAGCTCACCTGAGGAAAAATCTGCTGAAAATGTTGAGCAATGTCGGTGGTGGTGAGCGGGGTGAGAGGTACCGTGACGATGTTCAGTTCCTCATGATGTGAGGCGAAAAAGCGTTGGAGTGGGGCTGGCTCTCTTTGGACTTCATCCTGTTGGATAGGTGTAGAGGTCCCACAGATAAAAAGCGGAATGTCCCGGCGCAACAGCATCCTCCTGATCAGGAGAAGGGTAGCCTCATCGCTGAAGTGCAAATCATCAATGAGCAGAATAAGGGGGTTGGAGTCGAGGAGCTTTGGAATAAAATGGACGAGAGTAGCAAATAGTCCCTCACGCTGACTTCTTTCTCCTTTGTCTGGAATGGGAGCTTCAGGTTCGCCCATTTGAGGAAAAATGGTGGACAAATAGGCGAATTCCTTGGGAGTCAGGTTATCTAAGATCTCTTTGGTCCTGTCGGGCTGCTGATTCATCAGACCAATGAGGATGTTGGTGGTCAGGTAGTAGGGGCGAAACCTCTCCTGAAGGTTACCCTTCACCTCTATCTGCCACATTTTGTTCTCGTCCTCGGTCAGACGAATAGTTTTCAGAAACTCGCTTTTACCCATGCCGTCGAGCCCTTCGACGATGAGAAACTGGTTTTCACCTCCAACGAAGTTCTTCAGGGCTTCGCCCACCCTTTGTTTTTGATGCTCACGGCCGGAAAGGGCGGCTTTGTCCAATTGCTGGAGAGCGGTCTTGGAAAAGACTTCCTGGGGAGCAACTTGCTGGGAGTCGGCGACGCAATCCCGCCCACTCTTTTTTGCGAAGTAGAGCGCAGCGTCAACCTTATGGACGAGATCCTTGCTGTTTTGAGCATCCTCAGGAGCGGAGGCCACCCCTATGCTAAGGGTGATGGAAAGCTCAATATCCGAGGGGTCCAGCTGGGGGGGGCTCTCGTGGGACAGCACGTTTAGTGCGTTTCCCACTTTAACGGCCGTTTCTCTATCAATACCTGGCAGGAGAATCATAAACTCATCACCAGCATAGCGGATGGCTAAGCCACTCTCACCTGCCACTTTTGTCAGCAGTCCGGCTACCCAGACGAGCGCTTGATCGCCGATGTCATGACCGTGTGAGTCGTTGATCTGCTTGAAATGGTCCACGTCCAACATGAGCAACGACACCGGTTCAGTCTCCAGGGAATCCCAATTGACTTTGTGTTCGAAGTAGTTCTTGAGGAAACGGCGGTTGTAAATGCGGGTCAGCTCGTCTTCAAATATCAGCCGAGCTGGATCCTCACCGACGTGCTGGAGAAAGAATAGAAGATCTTCCATAGTGATGATGGAGCTAGCTTTAAATGAACTAGCCTAGTTTCCATCCTAACATGGATCAGGACGCATCTGGGGTGGTGGAGAACACCCAGTGCCTCGTTTTGGTCTCTTACATTAATCAGCTGCGATTGGAAGGTGCCTCAGTGCTAGATGCCGCCTATCCGGGTGCTCTAGCCCGGACTATGCATAGATTTTCTACTGTGGCGTCCAAAGCATCTGCCCTGACTGCGTTGCACGACCCGCAAGCGGGTACCCCTCGCGCGCCTGGTCAGGACGGCGTTTTTGGCGCCTCGCTACGAAAACCTATGCATAATCCGGGCTCTAGCCGATCAAGAGACTCCAGACCGGTTTCTTTGACTTCTGGGTTGGTGTAAGGTGTCGGGAGGCACACCAAAGGGAGGAACTGCTTATGGCCGAGTACATCGAGAGGGTTACTACCAATGGGCGGAATGTTGACTACAAGAGGCCTCATCCTCCGGTGAAGTGTGAGGTCGTGGAGGGTGACGCCACATTAGTTCGCAAGGTGAACCTCTTTGATTCCAAATACCAGCCTTCCAACTACGCCCAAGCCGAAGGTACTCCCTTGCCCCTGGCGACTTCGGAGAACCTTCGGATCGATCTCTCCAAGCGGACCAAGGAGGCCATGTCCTTTTGGCATCGAAACAACGATGCCGACGAAGTGATCATCTGCCTGGAAGGGGCTTTCATCTGGGAGACGGAGATGGGGACGGTTAAACTCGACCGTGGGGAAATGCTGCTCATCCCGCGCGGTATCGCCCACCGCTCCTTGCCAGGCTCCCAGGGTCAGACCAATATTGCTGTGGAACTGAAGGTCAAGGGACAGTTGCAGTGGACTTCCCAGGCGTGACCCTGCCCGCATTCCTCTACATCATCCCGGCTAAAGCCGGTGTGTGAAATGCGGGCTGGACACTCTAATTAGAGACTATCGATCGTATGAACCCGGTAGGCCTGCCATTTCTGTGTCGGAGAGAATTATCTCGACCCTCCGGTTTTGGCTGCGGCCTTGAGGGGTGAAATTGTCTGCGATGGGCCGATCGAAACCATAGCCAGTGGCTCTCATCCGCTCCCCATCGATTCCCTGCTGAGCCATAAAATTGACCACTGCCTGAGCACGGTTCTCCGAGAGTGATTGGTTTAATTGGTACGAGCCCGTGGAATCAGTGTGTCCTTCCACCTGCAGGCTGTGATCCTGCATGATGAGCAGGATTCCTGCCAGTCTGGCCATTATCTGACGAGCTTCGGGTTTGAGGGTGGCCTCGCCGATGCCGAAAAGGATATCGGGCAGGTTGATGATGTATCCACGCGCCGACTCACGCGTCTCGGCTACCTGTGACAGTGCGCCTTGCAAACGACCTTCGAGAACACCTTTCTCCCGTTCCAGTCGCTGGGCTTCCTGGCGCAGATCCCCCAGAGCCGCTTCCAGAGCAAACTTTTCGGTTTCGATGGCTGTCTTATCGCGCTGGATGCGATCCAGTTCCGATTGCGAGGCGCGCAGTTTCACCTGCGAGGCCCGCACTTCCGCTTCAGCTTTCTCGGCCTCCTGGCGGCGCAGGCTAATCTGGATGGCGTCATTGCTGGCCGCCACCGACTTGCGCGCGAACTCCTGACTTCCGCGTTGTGAACGCGAATTCTTCGCCATTTGTCTGGCCTGCTGTAAGCGAATGTCGGCCTCCGCATAAATGTCCGCTGCATACTGCGACGCTCCCAGGCCTCTGGCGATCTCTAAAACCCTTTCTGCCTGCATGATGTCCAGTGGGGCTTTGCTGTCGTAGGTGGCCAGGTCGAGCGTCTCCCGATCGGATCTGGGCAGCGGGCCGAAGTCACTAAAGATCAGAGGGGTGGCTGGCGCCCTGGAATCTTCGCTGGGTCGGTTGTAGGTGATCACCATTTCAGAAGGCTTTCTGACCAAATAATAGGCTTCGGCTGTCACCATCAAGGCGAAGTTGCGCAGGCCAGTCGAGTATTCCATCTTGTCGGAGTTTCTTCCCGGCCGGACCCAAAATTCACCCAGGTTCTCGTAGGTTCCTTCGCGATTGACGGCCCAAAGAACATAGCAGGTGACATCTCCGCCGAAAACGACAGCCGGCAGCATATGACCCCAGGAGATCTCGATGCGGTTCTGGCCTTCCTCGAATTCCACCTTGGTTTTAATGCGCACCCCGGGAACCCGGTAGCTCGGCACCATCTCGAATTCCACCTTGTGGCGCTCGGCAAAGTTAATGACCTCGAGTTCGACCTCGGCCGGGGTAGCCAGGAGAGGAGCCGCCATCAGGGCACTCAATCCCAGGATTGAAAAGGTTTTTGAAAAACAGTTCATGATCTATCCTCCTCGTTTGAAATTAGTCGAAGTAGCTTTCCATTTCTCTTTAAAATATGACGTCTGCAAGAATATCCAGGATCCTGTTCGTCCCTATCTCGAGAAGGACAACGTGAGGTCCAATAACCCCGCGTCCTACTTGACTTGGGACCCTGGGCAATAAGCGGACCAGAGGCTTTGGCAGGGGCTGGAGGTGTCTTTCCAGTCCCGCTGGTAGCGCTCCATTCTTTCGCATGTGCTGCTCCAGTCCGGGAGGAAGCTGATTCCGTTTGGCTAATCCGGGGGGCAGGTCGCGGCGGTGTCTCTGGTTGGAAAACCAGTCACGAATGATCTCTTCTTGCCGCTTTCCGAAAGCACGGCCTTCAGCAACCTGGAGAGCATCCTCTTGTGCTTTGTCATCTCCCGGCCTCTTGACTTCAAAGGCTAAGGACTCGTCGAGGGTGAAGGTTAGCAAGGCTTCCGAAGATACGTTGACCTGCTGGCCGCGAGCCAACTGTAGGGCAGTCCCTGCACCAGCTCCTGCAGCGGCGCCAATTGCAGCGCCTTTCTTCCCGCCGGTAATGGCCCCAATCAAGGCACCTACTGCCGCAGTCCCACCCACAACCTTGGCGGTTTGCTCTCCCTTGCTTTCGCTTTGGAGTTGGGCGAATTGACTGGTCAGCGGATAGGTCTTGTCATTCACCCTAATGCTGCGAAGCTGCAGGGCGATCTCATCCTGACCCCTCAGCTTCCCGGACTGTTTGACGTGGACCAGCTCTACTGTCGCAGCGCTGCCTTTCGGTGCCAGGGCTCGTCCTGAGAGCATCACGGGCTCCTCCAGAGTGGCGCGAAAACTCTCTCCTGGTTTGTTGAGATCGGAATCGACTGGGTCGATCATGCGGACGACCAGGACCGTTCCTTTCGGCACCGTGTAGGAATCGGAGAGTACAGTGGGTGGGGAGGCGGGGGTTGCGACTTTCTGATTTCCAAAGATTAGAGTGGTCAGATCAGAAATTGGAAAGCTTTCCACCTGGCCGTCTTCTCCCAGAAACTGCATTGTACGAGCGTCAGCTCTGATGAAGGTTCCTTCTACCTTGCGTCCCCCCTGCAGGATCAAAACATCGGCCAGCGAGGGTAGCGTGGATAGGACAAGAAAACTTGTCCAAAGGAGGCTGAATCGATAGTTCATTTTTTTCCAAATTGTAACCAGGAATGAGGGGAGACACGTCAGTCCTCCTGACCTTGCCCCCTAAAACGAGTCCAGTTTGAATGTTAGGATTTCCGGTTTAGGAAGGAGGCAAGGATGGCAGGGAAGCGGTTTAGGGCAGAACAGATCATCATGAAGCTGCGTGAGGCAGAGGTGGGTCTGGCCCAAGGACAGAGGGTGGGACAGGTGTCGAAGCAGATGGGGGTGAGCGAGCAGACCTACTACCGGTGGCGCAAAGAGTACGGAGGGCTCCGGTTGGACCAGGCCAAGAGGTTGAAGGTGTTGGAGAAGGAGAATACCCGGTTGAAGAAGCTGGTGGCGGATCTGTCTTTGGACAAGCAGATCCTGAAGGAAGTGTCCTCGGGAAACTTCTAGGCCCGGCGAACAGGAGACGAGCGGTGATGTGGGTACGAGAGCGATTAGGAGCAGAGCGAGTCTCCGAACGTCGGGCCTGCCAAGTGCTGGGACAGGTTCGATCGACCCAGCGAAGGGAAAGGCAAATTCCCGATGATGAGGCCCGATTGGTGGCCCGGATGGTGGAGTTGGCTACGCAATACGGGCGTTATGGCTACCGGCGGGTCACGGCGATACTTCATGGGGAAGGGTGGAAGGTGAATCCTAAGCGGGTGGAGAGGCTGTGGAGACAAGAAGGGCTGAAAGTCCCGTCCAGACAGCCGAAACGAAGGAGGCTGTGGCTTAATGACGGTTCCTGTGTTCGGTTACGAGCGGCTCGCAAGAACCACGTCTGGAGCTATGATTTCGTGCATGAACGGACCCATGATGGGCGAGCCTTTCGGCTATTGACGATCCTGGATGAGTACACCAGAGAGTGCCTCGCCATTGATGTGAAACGGCAGATGAATCGCCAAGACGTGTTGGACCGGCTGGCGGAGTTATTCGTTGATCGGGGAGTGCCTGAGTTTATCCGGTCCGATAACGGATCGGAGTTTACGGCACAGGCGGTCCGGGACTGGCTGCAGGCTGTTGGGGTAAGGACCTTGTACATCGAGCCGGGCAGCCCCTGGGAGAATGGGTACATTGAGAGTTTCAACGGGAAACTACGGGATGAGCTGCTGAACATGGAGATCTTCGACACGCTGGGGGAAGCCAAGGTGTTGGTAGAACGCTGGCGGAGGGATTACAATCAGATCCGGCCTCACAGCGCCTTGGCCTATCGGCCGCCGGCGCCAGAGGCCAAACTACCTAGGTCGCAGGCACTGGATCCAATCCCTTGGAGTGGACTTCAAATGGTCCCGGGTCTAGCATAGAGGGTGGACTCGTTCGTGGGGGCAGGTCACTCCTAACCCGGATTATTCATAAATTCTGAAGAAGGGGTCTGATCGAGGGCACAAAAAGATGCCGTACCTCTTTGATATAAAAGGGGTTATGAAACAACTCCAAACCAAAAAGGTACGGCCCAGCGATGCATCAGTCTGCCAGATCAACTTGCCATCTCACCCTGACAGAAAAGTGGTGGCTCGATTCGATGGAGGCCGGCTCTCCTCCGATGCCGGGCTGCTGTGTCTGTACGCCCTGGATCAACAGCACGGACTGACGGCTGGCTTTGCCTCCTGCCTGAAGGACGCTCGAGATAGCCGCTACGTCCGCCACCAGATTCGCGAACTGCTCACCCAGCGCAGCTTTCAGATCGTGGCCGGCTATGAGGACTGCAACGATGCCGACAGCTTGCGCTCGGATCCCATCTTCAAGACCGTGTGTGATCGGCTGCCGGAAAGCGATCCGGATCTGGCTTCTCAACCCACGCTGTCGCGACTGGAGAACTCGGTGGACTCGAAGGATCTCACTCGCCTGGGACAGTGGCTGCTGGAGACCTACTTGAAGCACCGCAAGAAGAGCCGGCCCGAGAAGATCATCCTGGACATCGACAGCACGGATGACGTCACGCATGGGCAGCAGGAGTTCAGCTTTTACCACGGCTATTATCGCGAGCACATGTATCATCCGCTGCTGCTATTCGATGGCGAGACGGGCGATCTGGTATGTGCGCTACTGCGGCCCGGCAACCAGGGGGCGGCCGCCCACGCGGTGGCGGTTCTCAAACGGGTGGTGGCCCGGATGCGCCAGGTTCTGGGATCCGATGTTCCGATCGAAGTGCGAGCCGACAGTGGCTTTGCGACGCCGGCACTGTACGAGTTCTGTGAGGAGGAAAAACTGCAGTATGTGGTGGGCTTTGCCCGCAACTCCCGGCTGGCGGCCACCGTCGAGCCCTTGGTTGAGCAGGTGCAAGCAGACTATGACGACTCAGGAGAAAAGCAACGCCAGTTCACCGAGCTCGTCTATCAGGCCGACAGTTGGGACCGGGAGCGGCGCATGGTGGCCAAGGTGGAAGTGAGCGAGCGCGGGTTCAACCGTCGCTTTGTGGTCACCAACCGCCAGGATCTCACGGCCGGGCAGCTGTATGACCACTACATCGGACGGGGCCAGTGCGAGAACTTCGTGAAAGCTTTCAAAAAAGATCTGGCCATGGATCGCTTGAGCTGCCACCGTTTCCTGGCCAACCAGTTCCGACTCTTCATCCACGCCCTGGCCTATGTCTTAATCCTGCGCCTGCGGGATTACCTGTGCGGGACTCCCTGGCACAACCTGGAGATTGAGACGCTCCGCCGCCGCCTGTTCAAAATCGGTGCCCGGGTTCGGGAAACTTCTCGTCGCATCTGGGTGCACCTGGCATCGTCTTATCCCGAACAAAAGCTCTTCGCATTACTGATGCACCGTCTGTGTCCCACCTGACGGTCCCCTGACTCCCTGCGCCAACACAGATATACAGCCCCCTGCGGGCCGAGCTGTTTCCGGAAGGGGCTCTCGCTTCATCTCTATTCGGCTCAACAAGCTTGGACGCCTTGTAATCGCACCTGAACACACTCTCAGCCCTGAACTTCCGCAGAAAATCGACACTCACCCCAAACTTATGAATAATTGCGGCTAAACTCCTCCAAAGGTGATTTTGGCGGTATCCTTAAGGGCTTACAGTGATGGAGGTCACCAATTACCGTGAAATGGGCGGGCTCCTTACGGACTTTTTCCCATTTTCCCGAAATTGAGCCAGTTGGAAGGGGTTCTGGTGCGGGTGTTCAGGGAGGTCAAGATCGAGGCCACACAAGCCCTTCGACCGCAGGCGTAGCCTAAGCTACGTCGAGGATCGAAGGGCGCGGAGAACGAAGAGATTGGCCTTCCTGGACACCCGCCCTACTCTTCCGCCCGCGTCAATCGATAAATAAACACTGCGGCGCGCTTAGCCATTATTGGAAGAGAGGTAAGATCCACAGCTTCCTCCACGGTATGGCCACCGGATCCCACCACACCGAGTCCGTCCAGAGCGTCCAGGAAGGGTGCCGCGAACGAGACGTCAGCGGCTCCTCGTAGGCCGGGATCCACAGCCTTGATTGAACCGAATCCCAGATCTTGACTCACCTGATCCAGCTCTCCCAGAAGAGCGTAGTTACCGGGTGTTGGACTCATGGCTGGATAGGAGTCCTGGAAGGTGACGGTGGCGGAAGTTTTGGGAAGGTTTTGGGCAACGATAGTGCGCATTCGTGTCTTGGCACTCTCGCGCTGTTCCTCAGATATAAAGCGCAGGTCTCCTGCAACAACCACCGTCTCCGGGATCACGTTCGTTTTCCCAAAGGCCGCTCCCCGGCTCTGTACGGCATCATGCTCTGCAGTGGTACCTCCCAGGATGATGCCTGGACTAAAGGTCAGATACTCTTCTCCCCGCAGCTCCTCGTAAAAGGCCTCCAGGATGCGAGCCGCTTCGTATATGGCGCCACTGCCGAACTCTTCATTGAAGATCAGTGAAGAGTGGCCAGGCTTCCCGGTCACATGAAGTTCCCAGCCCGTAAAGCCGCGGCGTGCCACCGTGGCACTGCCGGTGCCCCCGACCCCGCCCTCGAAGCCCAGGGCCACCTGGCTTCGACGTGCCGCCTCGAGCAGATCACCCCGGCTAAGGCTGAGCGGGTCGCCCGTATCCTCTTCATCTCCGGTTAAAAAGACGGTAATACTGGTGTCCTCCAGTGCTCCAGCTGCATACAGCGCTTTCAAAGCGTAGAGTATGACCACGATTCCGCCCTTCATATCTTCGACGCCCGGACCTGTGGCGACGTTGTCCGTCCTCTCAAATCGCTGAAACGGGCTATCTCTTTCAAAGACCGTATCCAGGTGTCCGATCAAGAGAAGACTCTTGCCGCGGTTTCCAATTCGTTCTGCCATGAAGTGGCCAGCCCGGTTGACACTATCCATGGGAATCCAGTTGGTCTTGAATCCCAGAGCCTCAAGTTCAGACCGAAAGACTTGTCCGACCTCACGCACGCCTTCCGGATTCATGGTGCCGCTGTTGATATTGACCACCCGCTCCAGTAATGCGATGGCTTCCTCAGTATGGGAGTCGACATACTCGAGGAGCTGGAGCTCGGCCGCTGAAATGGACTCGCTTTGTGAGGGTGACGAGGTCCTGGCGAGAAGAAAGAAGGCGCCGAGTGAGATTGCCATGAGCAAGATCCATTTCATTCTTATCATGCTCCCTTGCGTCCAAAAGACTCGAGCCAGGCCTCAGGAAACTCCTGAATCTCTCAGAGAATATTGATATTCTAAACTATCAGATAGGGTAAGGGAATAACCATGAACTCTAAACGACTCGGAATTGTGGCTGTTACACTCGTTATTCTTGTGGTGGTGGCACTGGGGATGCGACGGCGCTTGGTCACCTCGGTTGAAGTACCGCAGCAATCTGCCGGCCTTGCGCCTGTCCCCCTTGCACCTGTTGCCCAGAGCTCGGCGCCAGCGCAGGAGCCTCAGACAAATCGCCTCATTAACGAGAAGAGTCCCTACCTGTTGCAACATGCGGAAAATCCCGTCGACTGGTATCCCTGGGGACCGGAAGCTTTCAGGGAGGCCCAAAGGAAGTCCAAACCGATTTTCCTTTCCGTCGGATATTCGACCTGTCATTGGTGTCATGTGATGGAGCGTGAATCTTTTTCCAATCCCCAAATTGCTGCCATCATGAACCAGCACTTCGTCAGCATCAAGGTGGATCGAGAGGAGAGGCCGGATGTGGACAGCGTCTATATGGCTTTTGTGCAGGCTACCACAGGGAGCGGGGGGTGGCCCATGTCTGTGTTTGTGACCCCGCAACTCCAGCCTTTCTTCGGTGGTACTTACTTTCCTCCCAAGACTTTCGAGAACCTCCTTCTGAGAGTTGCCGGGGAGTGGCAAGACAATCGTGCAGAGATCTTGACGTCGGCTGGGAGATTCACCGACCAGTTAAAGGAGTTTGGCGATGTTCAGGGGGAAGGTAGCCTGAAGTTGGAGAAGGAACTTCTTGACCGCACTTACGACTGGTACAGTGCCAACTACGATTCCGCTCAGGGAGGCTTCGGAGCGGCTCCGAAATTCCCGCGGCCGGTCAATTTCAATTTCCTGCTTCGCTACCATGACCGGACAGGCCAGAACAAGGCTCTCGAAATGACAACCCTGACATTGGGAAAAATGGCTCGAGGTGGAATTCACGACCACATCGGCGGGGGATTCCATCGCTACTCAACAGACACCCAGTGGTTCCTCCCTCACTTCGAGAAGATGCTTTACGATCAGGCGCAGCTGGCAGTCTCTTATTTGGAGGCCTATCAGATCAGTGGCGATCCCTTCTTGCGGGAGGTGGCGGTTGATACTCTCGATTACGTGCTGCGTGACATGACGGGGGAAGAAGGTGGGTTCTACTCAGCCGAAGATGCCGACAGTCCCGTCAGGCATGATCATCCCGAGGAACACGCCGAAGGTGCGTTCTACGTGTGGACCTCCCAGGAGATTGTCCAGCTCCTCGAAGAAGGTGAGGCTTTTTTCCTCGATTACTATGGAGTCAAGAGGGACGGCAACATCGAGCGGGACGCCTTTGGGGACTTTAAGAACAAGAATCTGCTGCATGCTTCGGTCGTTCTGGAAGAGAAGGCGAAGCAAGTTGGAAAATCTCCAGATGAGATCCAAGGCATTTTTAAGCGAGGCCGGCAGAGACTTCTGGAAGCCCGTTCGAAGAGGCCTCGTCCTGGACTGGATGATAAGGTGCTCACAGCCTGGAACGGTCTCATGATTTCCTCAATGGCCAAGGGTTATCAGGTCTTGCAAGAGGAGAAGTATCTCAGGGCCGCTGAAGGGGCCGCTACCCTCATCTCCGAGAAACTGTACGACGATCTATCTGGGCGCTTGAGGAGACGCTATCGAGAAGGGGAAGCGGCCATCGAAGGCTTGTTGGACGACTACGCCTTTTTTATTCAGGGATTACTGGATCTGTACGAAACCTCTCTGGAGGGCCGCTGGTTGATTTTGGCCATGGACCTGACCGAAATCCAGAATCGACTTTTCTGGGACCTCGACAAGGGAGGTTTTTACAACACAACTGGAATGGATCCGTCCATCTTGGTCCGCATGAAGGAAGACTACGATGGAGTTGAGCCTTCTCCCAATTCCATCGCGGTCCTGAACCTGCTTCGCCTTTCTCAGATGACTGGGAAAGAGGAGTGGAGAGAAATGGCAATTGGTTCGATTCAGGCTTTTGAGGAGAGGCTGAAAACCTCGCCTCAGGCTATGCCTCAGATGATGGTGGCGTTAAATTTTTCCTTGGACAAGCCCAAGCAGATTCTCATTGCTGGTCAGAGAGATTCACTCGACACAAAGGCGATTCTGCGCGAAGTTCATCAGCGATTTCTTCCCAATAAGATACTCGTTCTAGCCGACGGGGGACCTGCCCAACAGCGCCTGGTCACCACTTTGGAAATTCTGGACAGCCTGAGGCAAATTGATGGCAAAGCAACGGCGTACATCTGCGAAGACTATGTCTGCAAACTTCCCACCAACGATGTGGCTGTGGTGGGACGCTTGTTGGATGAGCGGTGATGGAACTCAAGATCGGAACCTGTACCTTGGAACTGGTCACAGGTGACATCACCAAGCAACAGAGCGACGCCATCGTCAATGCCGCTAACAGCCGACTTGCTGGCGGTGGAGGCGTCGATGGGGCTATCCACCGGGTTGGAGGGCCGAGCATCATGGCCCAGACTCGCCAAACCTATCCTCAGGGTTGCCCTACGGGTGATGCTGTTATCACGGCTGCTGGCAAGCTGACAGCCCAGTATGTCATTCATGCCGTAGGATCGGTCTGGAGCGGCGGGGGTCGCGGCGAACAGGAGAGTCTGGCCAGCGCCTATCGAAAGTGTCTTGCCTTGGCCGTGGAGAACGGTTGTGGGAGTATGGCATGTCCCTCCCTGTCGACGGGAGCCTATCGGTATCCCGTGGACTTGGCTGCCGGAACCGCTCTCAGCACGGTGATTTCCTTCCTGCAGGAGAACCAAAAACCGGCGGTCATCCGGTTTGTCCTTTTCGACGACCCCACCTATGCTGCCTATGAAGTGGCTCTGCGGGATATTCTGAGCTAGCCCAAGAAGACTGAAAACATGGGGGACCTCCCCTCCTTTCCCAGCACAGCACGACAGTATCTAGTTGCTGAAGTTGTTCGAGCTTGATATGGTCTGGAGCGCAAAGGAGGCACGATGTCATTTTCTCTACCTGATTTACCGTATCCTTCCCAGGCTCTGGAACCCCATATCGACCAGACAACCATGGAGATCCATCACGGGAAACACCACGCTACTTACGTGGCCAATCTCAACAAAGCCGTCCAATCGGCACCTGAACTCGAGGGCAAGAGTATTGAAGAATTGTTAGCCAATAACTGTGCTGCCGTTGGGGAGAATGTTCGTACAGCTGTGAGAAATAGCGGCGGCGGCCATGCCAACCACTCCCTGTTCTGGGAGATTATGGCCCCCGAAAAGGGCGGTCGGCCAGTGGGCAATCTTGGTGAAGCAATCAACAGTTCCTTTGGGGGCTTGGAGCAACTCCAGGAAAAATTCTCCGCCGCTGCCATCGGACGATTTGGTTCAGGTTGGGCCTGGTTATTGAAAGACATGCAAGTCGTGTCAACAGCCAATCAGGACAGTCCCCTGATGGAGGGTAAAGTGCCCATTCTCGGCCTGGATGTCTGGGAGCATGCTTACTATCTCAAGTACCAGAACCGTCGAGCCGAGTACGTGAATAACTGGTGGAACCTCATCAACTGGGAGGCAGCCGAGGAGCGGTTTACCTCCTAAAAGTCAGTTCAAATTATCCGGTACTTTCAATCCGTCCAGGTTAGAGTATGGAAAGATTTAACCTGACAAGGATGATCTCGTCTGTGGTCACGAGCACAAGCAGTATGATGGCGCTGCTTGTGCTCGTCTTCCTGCCCACTCAAGCATTTGCCCAGTACACCAAAAAGACGGTCGTCGCTTACAGGGGAGCCTCCGAATCTGCTCCCGAGCACACCCTGGAGGCTTACCGTTTGGCGATCGAACAAGGCGCTGACTACGTTGAGCAAGATTTACAGATCACCAAGGACGGTGTTCTGGTTTGCCTTCATGATTTGACTCTGGAGCGTACCACCAACGTTGAAGAGATTTTTCCGGATCGTTACCGCGAAGTCAGCCGCGCTGGAGGAACTGAAAGGCAGTGGTTCGTTTACGACTTCAAGCTGGAGGAGATCAAACAGTTGGATGCTGGCTCCTGGTTCCATAAGAGATTTGCGGGTGCACTTATTCCTACTTGGCGGGAAGCGATCCAGGCGATCCGTGGTAAGGCTGGTCTGTTTCCCGAAATCAAGACTCCTGAGGTTTACGGTCTGCATGGATTCGATGTAGAAAGGCTGGTCTTGACCGAACTTGAGAGGAATGACCTGGATCAGCCAGGTGCAGATCCACGCACCCCCGTCGTTATTCAAGCCTTCAGTGCTGAGAGTCTGCAAAAACTGGCGCTGGAATTGAAAGTCGCCTTACCCCTGGTGATGCTGCTGGGAGAACGCAATAGCCAGTGGGTCTCCCTGGCCGGTTTCCAGAGGGTTCGGGAGTTTGCCAGCGGCATCGGTCCGGAGAAGGACTTTCTCATGGCCAACCCCGCCATCGTAGAATGGGCTCACAACGCGGATCTGACTGTAACTCCCTATCTTTTTCGATCGTCTGCGGTTGGAAAGGGATTCCTCAATCTGCGAGTGGAGATGGCATACTACCTTTACACTCTGGACGTGGACGCTCTGTTTACCACCAACCCAGATGAGTTCCCTTAGCCCACCGAACAAACTTGGTACTAGCGATTATTTTGTGCTTAAATGGTTAGTGGTTGCGAAGCTACTGGACGTTGAGCCCGAAGCCCACCCGGCCAACTTCTTCTCCCCGGTCCATCAACTGGGCCTCCTAGCTGGTGGGTAGCGTGCTGTTTGAAGTGTGTGGGGATTCATCCATGAAGCGAAAACCAGTTTCTCTCCTTAAAAGTGTAAAGGGAGGGATCCTGATT
Source organism: Acidobacteriota bacterium (assembly GCA_963663035.1). GTDB lineage: Bacteria > Acidobacteriota > UBA6911 > RPQK01 > JADFOI01 > JADFOI01. The sequence continues at coordinate 2,329,903 of OY760074.1, read as the reverse complement.
GTGGACGGGGGACAGGCCTTTCACCGGAAAATCGTCAATCTCCTGGACGATACCGGGTATCGGGTGGAGGCCACCACAAGCGGGGAGATGGTCTTCGAAGAGGTGCAGGAGAAGTCCTATGAAGTTCTGCTCCTCGATCTCAGGAGGTCTCGGTCGAAGGGACACAAACTCCTGAATCGGATCTTGAAGGCTCAACCGTGGATTTCTGTTGTCGTGCTGGCCAAAGACAGCAGTTCCGAGGCCCGCCGCGAAGCACTTCAAAGGGGAGCCTACCTCTACCTTGCTCAGCCCATCTCACGAGAGACCCTTGACCTTGCCTTGAGAAGCGGTGTTGAGCGAGCCCGTCTCCGGGCCGAGAACTTGGCGCTCAAAGAGAAGGTCGTCTTCGATGATCTCACCCAGGCTTATAACCGGCGCTATTTGGAGTTGTACCTGGATGAGGAGATAGAGCGCTCCAGACGCTACCGCCATCCCTTTTCCATCCTCTTTGTCGATCTGGACCACTTGAAGGAGATCAACGATCGATATGGGCACATCTATGGGAGCAGAGTCCTCCGGCTCGTGGCGATTCTCCTTCGGGAAAGACTCCGGAAGAGCTTCAGGATCTTCCGCTTTGGCGGAGACGAGTTTGACCTGCCCCCACGAACGAGTCCACCCTCTATGCTAGACCCGGGACCATTTGAAGTCCACTCCAAGGGATTGGATCCAGTGCCTGCGACCTAGGTAGTTTGGCCTCTGGCGCCGGCGGCCGATAGGCCAAGGCGCTGTGAGGCCGGATCTGATTGTAATCCCTCCGCCAGCGTTCTACCAACACCTTGGCTTCCCCCAGCGTGTCGAAGATCTCCATGTTCAGCAGCTCATCCCGTAGTTTCCCGTTGAAACTCTCAATGTACCCATTCTCCCAGGGGCTGCCCGGCTCGATGTACAAGGTCCTTACCCCAACAGCCTGCAGCCAGTCCCGGACCGCCTGTGCCGTAAACTCCGATCCGTTATCGGACCGGATAAACTCAGGCACTCCCCGATCAACGAATAACTCCGCCAGCCGGTCCAACACGTCTTGGTGATTCATCTGCCGTTTCACATCAATGGCGAGGCACTCTCTGGTGTACTCATCCAGGATCGTCAATAGCCGAAAGGCTCGCCCATCATGGGTCCGTTCATGCACGAAATCATAGCTCCAGACGTGGTTCTTGCGAGCCGCTCGTAACCGAACACAGGAACCGTCATTAAGCCACAGCCTCCTTCGTTTCGGCTGTCTGGACGGGACTTTCAGCCCTTCTTGTCTCCACAGCCTCTCCACCCGCTTAGGATTCACCTTCCACCCTTCCCCATGAAGTATCGCCGTGACCCGCCGGTAGCCATAACGCCCGTATTGCGTAGCCAACTCCACCATCCGGGCCACCAATCGGGCCTCATCATCGGGAATTTGCCTTTCCCTTCGCTGGGTCGATCGAACCTGTCCCAGCACTTGGCAGGCCCGACGTTCGGAGACTCGCTCTGCTCCTAATCGCTCTCGTACCCACATCACCGCTCGTCTCCTGTTCGCCGGGCCTAGAAGTTTCCCGAGGACACTTCCTTCAGGATCTGCTTGTCCAAAGACAGATCCGCCACCAGCTTCTTCAACCGGGTATTCTCCTTCTCCAACACCTTCAACCTCTTGGCCTGGTCCAACCGGAGCCCTCCGTACTCTTTGCGCCACCGGTAGTAGGTCTGCTCGCTCACCCCCATCTGCTTCGACACCTGTCCCACCCTCTGTCCTTGGGCCAGACCCACCTCTGCCTCACGCAGCTTCATGATGATCTGTTCTGCCCTAAACCGCTTCCCTGCCATCCTTGCCTCCTTCCTAAACCGGAAATCCTAACATTCAAACTGGACTCGTTTTAGGGGGCAAGGTCAGTCCTCGCAACTTAACCTATAGAGACCGCTACGAATGAAGAGACAAGAAGGACAGGAGAAGAAGCTTATGCATCGCACCTTAACCCATTCCTCGAGAGGATTCGCCCTGGCCTCAGTCCTGCTGATCGTTACGCTGCTGGCCGGGTTCTCAGTAGGAACAATGTATCTGGTCAACATGGAGACCCGCCTGGTAGCAACGGATCTGGAAAATACTCAGGCTTTCTACGGCGCTGAGGCGGCCATGGAAAAGATGATGTCCGACCTCAGTGCGATGTACACGTCACTATTGGCTCCTACGGTTGCCGACATCCAGGGGTTGAGCGATCCCGCTTATCAGCCCGTCCTTTCGGAAATCACCTACCCAGCCTACCGGTTCACGGTCCCGAACGTCGATGGAGAACCCATCACTGAAACTCGATCGATCAGTGCCGGGCCCAATGAAGGACTGACGGCTTACATCGTTCCCTTGACCCTAGCGGTGACAGCTCGTGGGCCGAGAGGGGCCGAGGTAAAGATGGAGCGTGAGATTGAGGTGGCGCTGATCCCGGTTTTTCAGTTTGGTGTTTTTTCTGGAACCGACTTAGCCTACCATCCAGGCCCGGGGTTTAACTTTTCCGGTCGCGTCCACTGCAACGGCAACCTCTTTTTGTGTTCTTCTAATCCCTCTGGGCTTGTTTTCCACTCCAAAGTCACCACTGTAGGAGAAGTCATAAGGGCTGAGATGGTGAATGGGCTGGACGTTGTCTCTCTCGGTCGGAATAAGCCCGTTTTGATTCCCACCGCTCCCGGAGGCTGCGACGGAGGAGCACCCCTCTGCCGGGATTTACAAGAAAACGAGGGAAGTAAGCTGGCCGGGCCGAGCAGTCCTGACAACCCAGATTGGTCGAATCTCTCCTTGACTGCTTACAATGGATTTATTCTCAACGGTGCCACCGGAGCCAAGCCCATGGAGCTTCCCTTTGTTGCGACCGGGGTGCGTCCGATTGAGCTGATTCGCCGACCATCCCTAGCCGAGGACCCAACTTCTTTGATCGGCGGGTCGCGTCTTTACAATTTGGCCCAGATTCGTGTGTTCGTCAGCGATGATCCAGGCCAGCATCCCGGGGGCGGAGGGATCCGGCTGGCCAACGTTGATCCCTACTACACTGGTGGGATGTATGGAGATACCGACACGGCCTTTGCGGAAGGAAAAGAATTGTGGGACAGCGACTTTGTTTTGCCACCGGGTGTGCCAGGTGGCCAGTCCTGGCCGCTTGTCGATGGGTACCTGCTTGTCGAGACTCGCAGACCCGATGGCAGTTACGTGGATGTCACGATGGAATGGCTCAATCTTGGTATAGCCCGCGAGAACCCGGACGCCGTTTTGAAGTTCCAACAACTGAAGGACAACGATGGCAATGGAACACCCGATTATGTCATCGGCGACCTGGATGAACCCAGCAGGCTTCTCCCACTGGGTCTCTATGATACGCGGGAAGGAGAGGTGCGGGATATCAGTCTGGGAAGTGGAAGCACCAGCTGCGCCATCGGCGGTGTTATGAATATTGTTGAGCTGGACGTGGGCAACCTGAAGCGGTGGCTCCTGGGCGATACCGGCACTACCGGCACCAGCACAGAAAGCGCTTCTCAAAATGGCTATCTCTTTTATTTCTCTGACCGTCGGGGCATGTCGCCCAATCCTGGTGGGGTCATCGTCGGCGACTATGGGTTTGAAGACACGATTAACCCGTCTGTCTCATCGGGAGCTCCCGATGGTAACCTCGCGATTCCCGAAGATGTGAACGATAACGGTGTGCTGGATACCTACGGCGCCGATCACCTTGGAGATGCCTTTGGCGTAGCCAATGGAGACCCCACTATCCGAATCAACTGCAATACAATCGGCCGCAAGAATCGCGTCAGCGGGCCTCGTCATGGGCTCAAGCTGGTCAATGGTTCCCTGGGCAACTTGCCCACCGAACCAGACGGTAGCGGTGGTTTCACTGTGGCCAGTGAGAATTCCGTCTACGTCTTGGGCAACTACAATGCTGATAGTGCCGGATACGGAGACCCCCATGCCGCTGCGGCCGTCATCGCCGATGCGGCCACCTTTCTCTCCAAGAACTGGGAGGACTGGCGCAGTTTCCGTTATCCCACCTATAAGGGATCAAGTGCTCGCCGAGCGGCAACTTCCTACTTTCGCGTGGCAGTTGCTGCGGGAAAAAATATCGCCTGGCCCTACCCGGAATCGTGGGCCAGTAACCAGCACTATGGACTCGATGGAGGAACTCACAACTTCCTGCGTATGCTGGAACGCTGGACGAGCAGAACCTTCCATTACAAAGGGTCCTTGGTGAGCTTGTATTATTCCGAGTACGCAACGGGCATCTTTAAGTATCCCTATTCCGTTTACTCAGCTCCGACCCGCGATTTCGAGTTTGACACAGAATTTCTCGATGTCTCCAAACTCCCGCCGGGGACTCCCCGCTTCCGAGACATCGTGAACCTTGGCTTCCGCCAGATCTTGACGCCCGACTAAAGAAAGAAATTAGAAGTCTTTCCAGAAGTTGCGATCCAGGGATCGGTACTGAAATGGAAATGGGTGACACGCTCGTAATTCCCGAAATTGTTCCTGTAAATGAGGGACTTGAGTGAGGTCTGGCACGGAATTGTCTCACCCAGGCAGATCGTTACCGGGCTGCCGGCCAGGTCTTCTTGGTAACAAGGGAATGCCCAACATTGTTTCGACCTGACGCAAAAACGAATCCGAACTACAAGGTATTCCTTTCCAGGTGGCCTGTCGGATGTGCTCCAGATTGTCCTCAGGAAGGCCCTTGGCAAGCCAGTCACTCCAAGCTTGGCGCAAGACTTCAGGAGGGAATTGTCTGTCGAGAATCGGATCTGACTTCAATCCGCAGTGGGCGGCGGCACTGGACCATGGATAGTCTTCGGCAACTGGCACTATCCTCGCACGCACTGGGTTTAGTTCTACATAACGAATCGCATTCCAAAGATGTTCATTGTCGAGTGCACAGGCATAAAATCGCTCTTGCCAAAGGTGACCATTGAGACTGTATTGCTGGTTGAAATAGGCGGCGTAACGACCGTGCAGGTCGTGCAAACACCGAGAAGGGCCAGGTTTCGTTTCCGGAACAACAATAAGGTGAATGTGGTTCGTCATCAGGCAATAAGAGTAAACTCGAATCCTATGCAGCTGTGAATATTCCTGAAGGTGTCCCAAATAGAAGGTTCGGTCTTCTTCCTTCTGGAAAATCGCTTCCCTCCGGTTTCCTCGATGAGTGATGTGGTGGGGAAAGCCGGGAAGAATAATTCGTGGCCGTCGAGGCATATTTCCTACCTTTCTGAAGTTCCCTTGCCGTCGTAGAGGTCTCAATTGGTGCCAGACTCTTGTCAACTCGCTGATTTATGGGAGCATTTTGGTCAATTACGTGCGTGTCACCGAAAAGACCGACGCCCGACTAGAAATCTTTCCAGAAGTTGCGATCCAGGGATCGGTACTGGATGGCCTCGGAGACGTGCTCAGAGGAGATCTCCTTTGAGTCTCCCAGGTCAGCGATGGTGCGGGCCATCTTGAGAATCCGGTGGTAGGCACGGGCCGAAAAGCCGAGCTTTTGAATAGCGCTTTCCAGGAGTTTCTTGATGTGGTCTTCCAAGGCACAGTACTTGCGGATCTGGGCCGGTCCCATCTGAGCATTGCAGAAGATCGAGGGCTTGCTGGAGCGAAAGCGCCGCAGCTGAACCTGACATGCCTTGCTCACGCGTTGTGCAATGACCTTGGATGATTCTCCAGCGGGATCCTTGATGAGTTCCTTGTAGTGGACTTCCGGGACGTCGATATGGAGATCGATCCGGTCCAGGAGAGGACCTGAAATCTTGGATAGGTAGTGCTGAATCTGGGGAGGCGTGCACACACATTCCTTCAGGACCGAGTTCCAATATCCGCAGGGGCAAGGGTTCATGGCCGCAGCCAGCATAAATCGGGCTGGGAAAGTCAGAGTGCGTAATGCCCGGCTAATGGTGATTTCACTCTCTTCCAGCGGCTGGCGCAGCACCTCCAGCACATGGCGATGAAATTCCGGAAGCTCGTCTAAGAAGAGCACGCCATTGTGGGCCAGAGAAACTTCACCGGGACGAGGAATGGAACTACCTCCCACCAACCCGGCGCTGCTGATGGTGTGATGGGGTGCACGGAAAGGGCGGTGGGTCAAGAACGGTTGCTTCCCTTTGAGGAGCCCACACACACTGTGAATAGCCGTAGTTTCCAGGGCCTCCTCAAAACTCATTTCCGGCAGTATGGATGGAATGCATTTGGCCAGCATGGTTTTGCCAGCGCCGGGAGGGCCGATCATCAACAGGTTGTGACCTCCGGCACAAGCCATCTCCAGGGCACGCTTGGCGGCTTCCTGTCCCTTCACATCGATAAAATCCAGCCGCCCCGTGGTCTGCTCCTTGAACAAGTCGCAGTGCTTCACTTTGATAGGTGGGTACTTGGCAGATCCTCCATTGAGCAACTGTATGACTTGTGGAAGGGTAAAGGCGGGGTAAATGTCCACCCCGCCCACGACCGCAGCCTCCCGGGTATTGTCTACCGGTAGCAGAAGTTTGCTGAATTTTTTCCGACTGGCGTGTAAAGCCACCGGCAGTGCCCCGCGGATGGGTCGAACTCGCCCGTCCAAAGAGAGCTCTCCCAGGATCAGCCAATCTCGAACGTGTTCGGGTTCCAGGGCTCCACCGAGTCCCAGTACGGCCAGGGCAATGGGGAGATCATAGCAACTGCCCTCCTTTTTGAAGTCGGCCGGTGCCAGGTTGACGGTAATACAGCCCAGATGGGGATACTCGTAGCCACAGTTTTGGATGGCCGCCCGTACCCGCTCTCCACTCTCTTTGACCGCCGTGTCGGGAAGCCCTACAACGTGATACTTGCGTCCCCGACGAAGTGAAAGATCCACCTCAATGTCGATAATCTGTGCTTCAACTCCCAAGACCGAAGCACTCTGAACTTTTAACAGCATGGTCTTCTCCCCATTCCTCTTGTCCTCTATAACGATCCAGTCAGCAAGAACTGCGAAGGGAAATGTGATTCTAGGAGTGCGGGACCTTGGGAAAGGACGGATGCCGGAGTGGTAGCGGCCGCTCTCAGGAGACAGTCTCCTGGAAAGCGGCTCAAGAGAAGGTCGGTGGATTCGCCAGGCGGGCTAGGAGCTTTCGGTTAGGATATCAATCCGCCTGCGATGGAGGGGACGATGCTGATGGTGTCCTTGTCCTTGATGGGCGTATCTTCATGCTTGAGGTAACGGATGTCTTCGTCGTTGACATAGATGTTGACGAAATTCCTGAGTTTCCCCTCTTCATCGAACAGGTGTTTCTTCAGATCTCCATACTGCTGGGCCAGATTCTTTAAGACTTCCCCAACCGTGTTTCCTTCCAGTTCCAAAGACTCTTGATTACCGGTGTAGGATCTCAATGGGGTTGGAATATAAATAGTTGCTGCCATTGTGGCCTCCTGGTTATCTTCTGCTGATTCTCAAGTTAGTTTATAAGAGTTCCACCTTCTCTGGATCAAAAGCAGAGCGATCATCTCTCAGTCTCCAGTTATGGAATTCCTCGGCTCTGCCTTTGAGTACGGAAACGATCAGATAGGAATACCAGGGCCAGGCATGTTCCTGATCGTAGGCTGAGGGTTGAGCCGGGACATCCGGATGGCTGTGGAAAAACCCCAGGATGGCAAAACCAGTGTCTTTCAGCTTCTCCTCTACCTCATTGAGTAACTCTGAAGAAATGAGATACCGATTGGCCGGACTGTCGCTGCGCTGATTCTCTGCGGGAATGCACTCGGTGACAGTTTTCACGCCATTTTCCACTGATCCCACCATCAGGCCGCAACATTCGTGAGGATAGGTTTCCTGGGAAATCCGTTTGATTTCCTCGATATCCTTGGACTTCAGTCGGATCACTGTCTGTTCCAAAACTCCTCGGAGAGATACTTGTCTCCACCGTCTGGGAAAACGGTGACGATGGTCCCGCGATCAATGTTCTTGGCCACCTTCAGTGCCGCGACCATGGCTGCACCGGAGGACAGGCCGGCGAAAAGGCCCTCTTCCCGAGCCAACCGGATGAGCATTTCCTGTGACTCTTCTGTGGAAATCTCGAGATTTTCATCGGCCAGACTGGGATCATAGATACTTGGAACTATGGATGTGGGCATGTGTTTGAGCCCTTCCAGCCCGTGAAGCGGGGAGTTGGGCATAAAGGAAATGGCCTGGATTTCAGGACTCATTTTCCGCAGTCCTCTGGTTGTGCCCATAAAAGTGCCGCCAGTTCCCAGGCCGGCCACAAAGTGTGTGATCTCCTGGTGCGTTCCCTCATAGATTTCCGGGGCTGTCGTATCGTAATGTGCTTCCCAGTTGGCATCATTGCTGTACTGGTCGGGATAGAAATATTTTTCGGGAGATTTCTGGTACAGTTCCTGAATGGCCCGTATGGAGCCATCGGATCCTTCCAGGGGGTCCGTTAACAAGAGTTCGACCCCGTAAGCTTCCAGGGTCTTTTTTCTCTCCAGGCTGGCATTGGAGGGAAGGGCCAGCAAGAGCTTATATCCCTTTGTTGCAGCGATCAAAGCATAGGCAATGCCGGTATTGCCGCTGGTGGAATCGATAATCACTTTGCCCGGGCCAAGTTCTCCTGTTTTCTCTCCTTTTCGGATCATGGAGTAAGCGGCACGATCCTTCACCGAGCCCCCCGGGTTAAACCATTCCAGCTTGGCGAAGATGCGGATCCTTGGGGAGTGAAAGATCCTTTGAAGTTCTACGAGAGGAGTGTTGCCAATTCGTGCAAGGAGTCCCCCGTCCTGTGAACGTTCTTCTTCCATGAGCGGCTCACGGTCCGATGACAGAACTAGTAATGACATAAGAGATCTCCAAAAAAGATGGCATATTCGCGTCAGAGTAAAAAAAAAGGCCCGCGGGAGCAATCCTGCGGGCCTTTCGGGTCTCAAATATCGCTTCGGAATTATTCCCTACGATGAAGAGCCGGCAGCAGGCATTGCTCCCTTGACACAAGTTTTGTACAACAACAACAACAGCAGCAGACACACACGGCCTGACGGTCCAGTGGGGTGCAGAAGGAATTGGCCCCCTCCAGAGGGGAATCTCCGCATGCCCACCGAGCGATGTCGTTCAAATCCAAGCTTTTATCCACGGCCCGTAGTTTAGAGGAAAGCCCAAGGCAGTGTCAAACGACCTGCGTGGGAGATCCAAATGGGATAGGATGAAAGCGGCATGACAGAGAAAGATTCGCGGTTTTTGAAAGCCTGCCGGGGCGAGGAAGTGGACTGCACTCCGGTCTGGTTCATGCGCCAGGCGGGTCGTTATATGAAGGAGTATCGAAAACTGCGCGAGAAATACACTCTTTTGGAGATCTGCGCGAGACCGGAAGTGGCCAAGGAGGTCACTCTCCAGCCGATCCGCCGCTTTGAGGTGGACGCAGCAATTATCTTTGCCGATATTCTGCTGCCCCTCAAGAGCATGGGCGTAGACTTCGAGTTTTCCAAAGGTGAAGGACCGGTGATCCACCAGCCCATCAGAAGTCCTGAAGATGTGAAAAGGCTTCATGTCGGAGATCCAGAAGAAGATCTTCGGTGTGTGATGGAGACCCTTGGACTTGTGCGCAGCGAGTTGGATCCAAAAACAGCTTTGATCGGATTCGCTGGAGCACCTTTTACCGTGGCGAGCTACATGATTGAAGGAGGAGTCTCCAGGAATTTCCTTCATACGAAACGGCTCATGTATCACCACCCCGAGGCCTGGAAACGACTTATGGAGACGGCCTCGGAAGTCATGGCGCAGTACCTCACCGCTCAGATCGAGGCTGGAGCTCAAGCCATACAGCTCTTTGACACTTGGGTAGGATGTCTGGAACCGGAAGATTATCGGCGTTATGTTCTGCCCTATTCTCAGAAAATCTTCGCGCGCTTGAAACCGTTCTCCGTTCCCTTGATTCATTTCGGTACTGGAACAGCGACCCTTCTGGAGTTGATGAAGGAGGCGGGGGGTACTGTGATGGGGGTGGATTGGCGGATCAGTCTGAAGGAGACCTGGCGCCGCTTGGGGAGCGACACCCCGCTTCAGGGAAACCTGGATCCAGTGGCCTTGCTCGCACCCCGGGATTATTTGGAAGAAAAAGTTGACCAGGTCCTGGAACAGGCCGGCGGTCGTTCTGGTCACATCTTTAACCTGGGACACGGAATCCTGCCTCAAACCCCGCTGGAAAATGTTGAGGCTGTGGTCCAGTGGGTACATGCCAAGAGCAAAAGATAAAGGACATTCCCCACCCACCAGGATTGCCATCGTTGGAGGAGGCATCTCTGGTCTCTCCACTGCTTACTTCTTGAGCCAGCGTCTGAGTCAGTCTCAAGCCGAAATCGTTCTTTTGGAATCGTCCAGCCGCTGGGGTGGCACCATTCTCTCAGAACGGATCGGGGAGTTCGTTTTGGAAGGGGGACCCGATTCTTTCGTTGCACACAAACCGCAGGCTCTTGAGTTGTGCCGCAAGCTGGGCCTGGAAGGGCGATTGGTTGGGTCAGAGCCCCACCATCGGAAATCCTATCTCCTCTCACAGGGGAAGCTCCATACTCTACCGCCGGGTCTGTTTGCGAAACCTCCTCTGGATCAGCTTGGCTTGGTGAGAACGCCTCTCCTTTCCTGCCGGGGTCGCCTTCGAGCAGCTCTGGAGCCCCTGATTTCCTCTGCCAATATCGAAGATGAATCCGTGACAAACTTCATCTCCCGCAGATTGGGTCGAGAGGTCGCAGAAAAGATCTTGGAACCCTTGGTGGTTGGCATTTACGGAGGTGATGCCTCTGCTCTCAGCATCCGCAGTACCTTGCCCCATCTCTATGAGGCTGAGCGCACCTACGGCAGATTGACGAAGAGCCCATTTCAACTGACCAAGAGCCTGTTGAAAAGAATCGCTCCCAGAAAAGGGGCGGCAGGCCGGAAAGCAGAGGGAAGCCCCCTCCTTTCGCTCAAGGGAGGAACAGCTGAGCTGGTCGAGGCTTTGCTGAAAGAGCTCAATAAGCGGGTCGATCTGCGTCTGGAGGCCAAGGTGTCTGATGCGCTGGCGCTGAGCCACGGATTTCAGGTGCGGATCAGAAGGGAAGTTTGGGAGGATTTTGACGTTCTGATTCTGGCTACCCCCGCTGATGTCTCAGCCCAGATTCTCTCGAAAGCCTTTCCTCCAATGGCCCAGCTGCTGGAGAAAATCCCCTATGCTTCGGCGATCATCGTGAGTTTAGCGTACGATGAAGATATCCTCGCTGGTCGAACTGGATCCGGTTTTCTGGTCACCCAAGGTGAAAAGAAGACCATGGCGGCCTGTACCTGGATGAGCAACAAATTCCCCGGCCGTTGTCGCAAGGGGCATGCCCTCTTGCGCTCTTTTGTGGGAGGGAATCAAGCCAGGAAGTGGATGACTTCAGATACTGAGGAGCTGGTGTGTAGGATAAAGGATGAATTGGTGGAGATCATGGGAATTCAGAAGGAACCTGTTTCCCAGAAGGTCTACCGGTGGCAGAACGCTCTACCTCAGTATCAAGTGGGTCATCACGAGAGGACAGAACGTCTGAGCCAGGACTTGAATGAGGTGCCTGGATTATACTTGGTAGGCAACTTCCTGGATGGAGTGGGCATCTCTGATTGTATTCGTCACGCTGAGAGAGTGAGCGAAGGGGTGACGGAAGAGAGGCAGCGGAGGCACTAAATGAAACGGACAGTAGCATTTCTTTTTTGGTGGGGTTTTTGCGGATCGGCTTTGGCTCAGGTTTCCTCCCTTCCTCATGGACCAGAAGCGTGTGCATCTCTTCTGGAAGGAAAGACTTTCCCCACCAAGTTCAAAACCCGGGGTCCACTGCAAAGGGCCCAATGGGAACAGATCGATGAAGTGCTGACGGGGTTGAGAGAAGATCTTCAAGGGATCGACTGTGAGATCAAATTTCAAGAGATCTTTCGAACCGACAAGGAAGAACTCTACATACCCCTTACCAACAACCTGGTGCGACTGGTTCCTGAGGCCACATTAAAGGGGCTTCCCATTTTTAATCAGTCGGGAGAACGCCTGGGTGAGTACGAAAGCCGGGTTAGCTACAATCGCAGTGGCGGGTTGTACAGCGTCGAGTCCTATACGCTCTATTACTTTCAGTTCAAGGATACTCAAGAGGAATTGCAGTCGAGCGGCAATCACCTGCTGCTGGACGAGTTTCTTGTGCCATGGAGCGATCTTGCAGAGCGTGTTGCCATGGAAAGCTCCCAAGACCTTCCCCAATAATTCTGCCGTCTCCCGAGCCCCGAGCGGCTAGCCGGGACTATGCATAGGTTTTCGTGACGAAGTGCCGCTGGCGCCGCGATGACAAGGCGTGCGAGGGGTACCCGCTTGCGGGTCGGGCCCCGCAGGCGTGCTCATGCAGTACGCCGAGGAGCCCAAGGAAGTAGAACGCAGTCAGAGTGGATGATTGCGGCACTGCAGTAGAAAATTTATGCATAATCCCGGCTTACCGGAGCGACTTGAAACCCAGCCCTGAGGGTGATAGCCTTCATCCTGAAATTGAAATTCGATTTCAATTAGGATCTCAGAGGGATGAAATTGAACAGGCGTTTGCTATTTTTCCTGACGTTCTTGCCGGTTTTCACTGGACTCATTCTGTTGTTTGTTCCAGTGCAGACTCAGAAGCGGGCGGGATCGCCTCTGTCGATCCCGCTAGCGCAAGATCCTGAGCAACTGGAACCTGAAAAGCTTGTTTTTCTCCTCCAGTATCTTGGAACGGACTACGCTGCTGCGGTCCAGGCCGGGCAGGTCATCAGCGAATTTGAGTACCAGGAGATGCTGGATTTCAGTCAGCTCCTGGTGGAGCAGTACCGGCAACTCGACCCGGCGCAGGAGATCCTGACAGAGCTCCAGCTGATTCGCACTCTGATTGAGGAAAAGCGCGATTGGAGTGAGGTTCGAGGCCTTACCCACGGTCTTCTTCCCAGGCTTTCTCAGGACTTGAATGTGGTCTCCTACCCAGCCGTTGTCCCCAGTCTATCGCGAGGGAAGAGACTGTTCCTGGAGAGCTGTTCAAAGTGTCATGGGTTAGAGGGAGACGGAAAGGGACCTGAAGCAGCGGAGCTGGATCCCCCGCCCCGATCTTTTCAGGATCAGCGCATGAATCAGTTGTCTCCCCACCAGCTCTTCAATGCCCTCACGTTCGGAGTTGAAGGTACGGACATGCCTTCCCATCTGGAGTCGCTCAGCCATCAGGAGCGCTGGGATATCGCCTTTTACGTCATGACGCTCCGGAATGGCTTTGACCCGGTTCCTCCCACGAATTCTCTCCGTGTGTCCTTAAAGGCTTTAGCGATTCACTCCAATGAAGAACTCATTGCTCAGTTAGCGAACGATGGAGTCCAACCGCAGGTCGCAAATCTCGATTACTATCGAGAAAATCCTCCCGGAGCGTCTCTGGAGGATCTTCTCGTGTTAGCTGAGCAGAGGCTCCAGCAGAGCCTGGAAGCCTATCGGCGAGGAGAAGTGGACCAGGCACTCAATTTGGCTCTGGATGCTTACCTGGAAGGTGTGGAGCCTGTAGAACCAGCGTTGGAGCAGAGGGATCGCAGTCTTGCGGCTGAGCTGGAAGGTCAATTCGCAGGCTATCGCTTGGATCTTCGCAATGGTGCATCGGTGGAGACAATGGGCGCCCGTCTTCAAACAGTGCAGGAACTGACAAAGCTTGCGGGACAAGCTCTCAGCGACTCTGAGACTGTCTGGGGTTTTGCCTTTGTGCAGTCACTGGCCATTATCTTGCGAGAAGGTATGGAGGCCGCTCTTCTTTTGGCGCTGATGGTGACTTATCTGGCGGCGGCTGGTTACCAGCAACTTCAAAAATTCGTTGTGATGGGCGTTGGTGCTGCAATTCTCCTGGGTTTCACCACCTGGTGGCTGACCCAGTTTGCTCTTGGGATCTCTCCCCTTCAACAGGAAGCCCTGGAGGGGCTGACCTCTTTGTTGGCTGCCGCGGTCCTTTTTTCAGTGAGTGTTTGGGTGATTCGCCAAGTCGATATCCGCAACTGGAAGGAATACATTCGGAAGAAGGCCGAAGAAGCCATGGGTAGGGGCAGTGGTCTCACATTGGCCTCAGTTGCCTTTTTAGTCGTCTATCGAGAAGCGGTGGAGACGATCCTCTTTTACGAGGCACTGTGGATGCGAAGTGAAAGTGCTCAGGGCGCCATCATGGTGGGTTTTGCGTTGGGTACTCTGATTCTGTTCTCATTGGTCTTCGTCATGTTCAAGCTGGGACTGCGCGTTCCGCTCAAGCCGTTCTTTGCCATCACTGGAGTCCTGCTGGGGATGCTGGCGTTTGTCTTTGCGGGTTACGGAGTGCGCGAACTGCAGACAATCGGCTGGCTTAAAGAAACCCCACTGGACTGGATGGTGAGCATCTCTGTTTTGGAAATCCGGGCTACGCTGGAAACCTGTGCCCTACAGTTGGGCATATTGTTATCCTTTCTGATGGGTTGGCTTCAGCTGAGTCGGGGCGGAAAACAGCTGACAACAAACAACTGACAACTGACAGCTGACACCTGACAACTGACAACTGCCTCCTTCCGTCACTGCTCTAAGTGCTAAAATGAGAGGGTTATGACTGAGATCTACACGTACGCGGTTGCCATCTTGGTTGGTGTCGCTGTCTTCGGAGCCATTCTCGGGCTCATGCGTCTTCGTCACACCCGCCGCCTTGCCTTAGCCCAAGGGGTGATCCGAAACCTGGAGACGACCGCTCTCAGGGATCTGGAAAAGAAGGATTCGCCGGAGAGGGAGCTGCGCGAAGGGGAACCTTGTGCAGCACGACCTTCTTTATTCGGTATTCCTTACGTGGCTTGGATCTCCACTTCTCTGTTCATTCCCAGTGCGTTTCTGATTCTTTTCATCCCGAATCTGGCCCGTGTTAATCCAGGACAACTCCTGGGAACGTTACTCATTCTGAGTGTCTTTATTTTCATTCTGCTCTACCACATCAACATCCTCTATCCCACTGGCACAGAAAAAAACAAAAATCTCGTCCTCATCTATGTGATGATTCTGAGCGTCCTGGCTTGCGCCAAGATGGCGCTCTTTTACGAGCTTTTCTCCCCCTATCTCATTCCTCTGCCTTGGGCGGGAATGGTGATCACGGTTCTCGTCAACCGACGCATTGTGCCCTTGACCATGTTCATAACGCTGATATTTGTTTCGCTGCTGGCACCCTTTGATTTCGGACTTTTTCTGGTTTTGCTGGCAGGTGGGCTGGTGAGTGGAAGTTGGGTGCGGAAAGCCCGCAAACGCTATGACCTGATGTTTGCATCCTTATTGGTCGGGCTGGTCATGGCTCTGGTGTTCTTGTGTCAATCACTGCTGAACAATCAGCAACTTTCTCTTGTCTTTCCCGAGGCAGTGGCCAGCCTCAGTAACGGCCTCATGGCCGGTTTGCTTACCCTCATTTTTCTTCCCGCTTTTGAGCTCCTGTTTGATTTCGCCTCCCCCTTTCGCTTGAGTGAACTGTTGGATCTCAACTCCCCGGTCTTGAGCGAGCTCTTTCTGAAGGCGCCTGGTACCTACCAGCACAGTATGGCGGTGGCCACAATTTCAGAAAGAGTGGCCAACGACATTGGTGCCAACGGCCTCTTGGTTCGAGTTGGAGCCTACCACCATGATATCGGCAAGATGTTCAATCCTCAGTACTTTATTGAAAACCAGGTAGGAGGAAAGGACCAACATGATGAACTAGGGCCGGTGGCTTCAGCGGCGGTGATTCGCTCTCATGTGATCCTGGGAGTCCGATTGGCGCGGAAGATAGGTTTGCCGGGGCCCGTTGAGGCTTTCATCCCGGAACATCATGGAACCTCCACCATCCATTACTTTTACAACAAATCAAAACGACTGGAATCGCAAATAAAGTCAGAACGGGTCTTCAAATATTCCGGGCCCAAACCTCAAAGCAAGGAAACAGGTATCGTCATGATCGTAGACTCCTGTGAAGCCGCCTTTCGAGTGATTGAGAAACGCGACAAGGAAGCCATTCGCAAAGTAGTCAGTCGAATTGCCTACGGGAAGGCGGAGCGGGGAGAGCTCGACGAATCAGGGCTGACGACCGGAGACTTAAGAAAGATCATTGATGTTCTGACAGATTTCCTGGAAAGTTCTGTTCATCGACGAATCGCTTATCCCTCTGACGAAGAGTCAAGAGCTGAAAGATCGCGGCAATCCAGTCTGCGTATTGTCTCCCAGGGCGGCGCCTCGAAACCGGATTCGTGAGCCTGAGTTGCCCTCATTTGGGCGACTCGTTGATCCACTCACTATGGAGAGATTCCTCAACCCTCAGCCTCTTCTCAAGATCTACCAAGGCCTCGATGACACCTATCCTTCCATGAAAGGCTGGCCGAATGGAGAGTGGCCGCTGAGCGGTGAATTTCAACCCCACCGTTTTGAGGTCGTGGTGGGTGCTGTTCTTACCCAGAACATCAACTGGAAAAATGTGGAAAAAGCCCTCAGCCGGATGATCGAGAAGCAGCTGGTGGAAGCCAATCAAATCGAACGTTGTACACAAACCTTGCTGGAGGACACGATTCGATCGGCGGGATTCTACAGGCAGAAAGCCAGGCGCTTGAAAGGACTGGTTCAATTCATCTTGACCTACCCGGGTGATTTTTACAGCCAGGTTCGACGTGAGGAGCTTCTTTCCATTCAAGGCATTGGACCTGAGACAGCCGACTCCATTCTTCTCTATGCCTGCGACCAGCCTCACTTTGTGGTGGACGCCTACACGCGTCGGATCTTTGCTCGATACGGACTGCTGAGCGAGAAGGCCAGCTACCCAGAAGTCCAGCGGTTTTTCGAATCACAGTTACCGGTGGATGTAGCTCTCTTCAAACGGTTTCATGCTCTGATCGTCGAGCACGCCAAACAGGCCTGCAAGAAGAATCCTGCTTGTCACGATTGTGTCTTTCAGATGGAATGCGGTTACGGGAGAACCGCTGACAACTGACAGCTGACAGCTGACAAGGTCTAGCCCGGATTATTCATAAATTCTGAAGAAGGGGTCTGATCGAGGGCACAAAAAGATGCCGTACCTCTTTGATATAAAAGGGGTTATGAAACAACTCCAAACCAAAAAGGTACGGCCCAGCGATGCATCAGTCTGCCAGATCAACTTGCCATCTCACCCTGACAGAAAAGTGGTGGCTCGATTCGATGGAGGCCGGCTCTCCTCCGATGCCGGGCTGCTGTGTCTGTACGCCCTGGATCAACAGCACGGACTGACGGCTGGCTTTGCCTCCTGCCTGAAGGACGCTCGAGATAGCCGCTACGTCCGCCACCAGATTCGCGAACTGCTCACCCAGCGCAGCTTTCAGATCGTGGCCGGCTATGAGGACTGCAACGATGCCGACAGCTTGCGCTCGGATCCCATCTTCAAGACCGTGTGTGATCGGCTGCCGGAAAGCGATCCGGATCTGGCTTCTCAACCCACGCTGTCGCGACTGGAGAACTCGGTGGACTCGAAGGATCTCACTCGCCTGGGACAGTGGCTGCTGGAGACCTACTTGAAGCACCGCAAGAAGAGCCGGCCCGAGAAGATCATCCTGGACATCGACAGCACGGATGACGTCACGCATGGGCAGCAGGAGTTCAGCTTTTACCACGGCTATTATCGCGAGCACATGTATCATCCGCTGTTGCTATTCGATGGCGAGACGGGCGATCTGGTATGTGCGCTACTGCGGCCCGGCAACCAGGGGGCGGCCGCCCACGCGGTGGCGGTTCTCAAACGGGTGGTGGCCCGGATGCGCCAGGTTCTGGGATCCGATGTTCCGATCGAAGTGCGAGCCGACAGTGGCTTTGCGACGCCGGCACTGTACGAGTTCTGTGAGGAGGAAAAACTGCAGTATGTGGTGGGCTTTGCCCGCAACTCCCGGCTGGCGGCCACCGTCGAGCCCTTGGTTGAGCAGGTGCAAGCAGACTATGACGACTCAGGAGAAAAGCAACGCCAGTTCACCGAGCTCGTCTATCAGGCCGACAGTTGGGACCGGGAGCGGCGCATGGTGGCCAAGGTGGAAGTGAGCGAGCGCGGGTTCAACCGTCGCTTTGTGGTCACCAACCGCCAGGATCTCACGGCCGGGCAGCTGTATGACCACTACATCGGACGGGGCCAGTGCGAGAACTTCGTGAAAGCTTTCAAAAAAGATCTGGCCATGGATCGCTTGAGCTGCCACCGTTTCCTGGCCAACCAGTTCCGACTCTTCATCCACGCCCTGGCCTATGTCTTAATCCTGCGCCTGCGGGATTACCTGTGCGGGACTCCCTGGCACAACCTGGAGATTGAGACGCTCCGCCGCCGCCTGTTCAAAATCGGTGCCCGGGTTCGGGAAACTTCTCGTCGCATCTGGGTGCACCTGGCATCGTCTTATCCCGAACAAAAGCTCTTCGCATTACTGATGCACCGTCTGTGTCCCACCTGACGGTCCCCTGACTCCCTGCGCCAACACAGATATACAGCCCCCTGCGGGCCGAGCTGTTTCCGGAAGGGGCTCTCGCTTCATCTCTATTCGGCTCAACAAGCTTGGACGCCTTGTAATCGCACCTGAACACACTCTCAGCCCTGAACTTCCGCAGAAAATCGACACTCACCCCAAACTTATGAATAATTGCGGCTAGGAACATTCAACTTTTGACCAAGGGCTGGGTAGCGAGCTCGGGGTCTAAAGTTGTCTCAAAGCGAGAGGGATCAAAAGGCTGATGGGCTGTGTGAGTCGGATTGAGAAAACGCTCAGCAGCCAGGCGGCCGAGCTCCCAGCTGCTGCCCATGCCATCGCCGCCCAGTCCAGCTACCCAGAAGAAGTTCTCAGCAGCCGAGTCCCATCCGATCACAAAGGAGTCGTCCGGAGTCTTAGTTCGAAAGCATGACCAAACCTCTCTTTGAGTCGCCTCCCGCAGGGCCGGGAGCTCCTGCCAGACAAGTTCGGCCAGGGATTGGGAGATATCGGGACTCACCGTGGGCTCCAGGCTGGTAGCTTGTTCCTCATCGCAAATACTGATCAGGAGACCACCCGAGTCGGGTCGAAAGTAGAAATTGCTGGCGAAGCTCCAGACAAAGGGCTGGTTTGGCTTCAGGGAAGGGACTTCCTCCAGCACAAAGAGATGCCTTTTGAAGGGTGTGAGCGGTAGCTGGAGGGCTCCAGCCATGCGGGCCACCTGTTGGGCCCAGGCCCCGGCGGCATTGACCAGGTAGTTGGTTTCGATCGACCCCCGAGAGGTCTCCAGGCGAAACGGTCCATCTCCCTCGATGCTCCTCAGCTCACAGTTTAACCAAAGGTCGGCACCGCGAGAACGAGCCCCTGCCAGATAGAACTGAAGAAGCAGGGAGATATCCATCACTCCGTCCGAAGGTGTCCAGAGAACCGCTTCAAAGTCGTGACCCTGCAGTTGGGGTATTTGCCGGGAGATCTCTTGGGGTTCCCGATACTCAGAAGGGATCAGCTCTGGCTCGCGAAACTTTTCCAGGTGATCCTGTTTTCCAAGAAGCAGCGAGCCATGCGAGTGGAAGCCGACCTCTTCTCTGAGTCGATCATAGGCTTGGTGGCTGGCTGCCAACACACGACGAATATCCCGGTCGGTGGTTGACTGACGCAGCTGAGAGGCATTGCGGCCCGAGGCATGAAAACCGGGGCACTCCTCTCTTTCAATGAGGAGAATGGATCCAGAAAAAGTTTCGCTCAGATGGAAGGCGGTAGAGGCTCCCGCAAAGCCTGCACCGACAATGACGATATCTGTTTTCATTACCCGTTAGTAGTCCTTTACCAACGGAGTTTAGCACGTTCGAGACTGGGTCACGACCCCAGGTGTTCACTCAGAAACTGCTCAAGGCTTTCATAGTAGTCCTGGATGGTCTCACTCTTGCGCCAGCCGTGTCCCTCGCCTTCATAAGTGCGGTAAAGATGTGGAACCTTGCGCTGAGCCAGGGACTGGACAATCTCATCCGATTGAGCTCGAGGCACGACTTGATCTTCTTCGCCTTGAAAGATGGCAAGCGGATCGCGGATCTTGTCAGCCGAGAAAACTGGCGATCGTTCCCGGTACAGCTTCTCGTCCTGAGGAAGCGTGCCCACCAGAGAGTCCAGATAATGTTCCTCAAACTTATGAGTGTCGGCTGCCAGCGTAAAGAGATTGGATACCCCATAGCGACAAATACCCGCTCTGAAGAATCCCGGATAGGCAATCAAGCTCAACAGGACGGTGTACCCACCGGCACTTCCACCCATTAAGATGAGCTGCTTTCTGTTGGCCAGATCCTTGGACACCAGATATTCGGCAGCAGACCGGGTGTCTTCCACGTCGATGACCCCCCAAGTCCCTCTCAGAGCATTGACATAGGCTTTCCCGTAACCCCAACTACCCCGGTAATTCAATTCCAGAACAGCGAAGCCTCGACTGACGAAAAATTGAGTGTCAGCATGATAATCGGCTGCGTATTGAGAGGTGGGACCGCCGTGAATCTTGATGATGGTGGCAGGAGGTCCACTGTTCTCAAATTCCGGATGAGAGGGGGGATAGTAAAGTCCGTAGCAGCATGTGACAGGCGAGTCCGTATCGACATTCCAACTGAGAGCTTGAGGGCGGCTGAGATAACCTTCACTGAGGTTCTTCGAACTGCTGCGCTGGTGGGTTTGAACCTCGCCTCCTGGTGAGACAGAAATAATGCGGGAGGGGACCGTCGAAGAAGAAGCAATGAGAGCAATGCTTTCCTCTTTGGGACTCAAGGCGATTTGAGAAAGGGAGCTGTACTGCTGTGTGTCTCCTTTCATTTCTTGCAGTGTTCTTGTCTCGAGATCAAATCTCACCAGAGAAGTAAAACCGTCCTTGGATCTCAACAAGAAGAGTGCTTTGCCGTCAGACGTCCAGGCGTGTCTTCTGAGCCCCTGAATCCAGGCAGGAGCGCCATACTCCGCTTCTTCTCCTACAACTAATTCTTTTTTGCCTGATTTGAGGTCGAGCAAGTAAACATTGAACCAGCCGCTTTCATTTGAGGCATAGCTCAGATAGCGACCATCGGGCGAGAAGGCGGGTTGGAAAATCGCGGTGTCTCCCGCCAGCTCACCGGCCACAACTTCCTGGGAAGTGAGCACCGGCAGGCCCTGTTCAGAAGAGATGGTTCCCAGGTAGAGCGCGCTTGAATCCCAGGGCATATAGGGATGATTCCAGGCGACCCAGGCAATTCGATTTCCCTGCGGGTGCCAGCACGGTTGCATGTAAAAGTCGTGATCCTGATGCAGCTTCTGTGGCTCAGTTTCACCTTGGGTGTCGACAAGGGCCAGCATGTCAGATCTGTCAGCGGAGTGAACGTAGAGCAGGTATTTCCCACTGGGTGAAACGGCTGGAGCTGCGCACTGTCCCCAGGCAGGTGTGATCGGCTTGGCCTTATCGCCGGAGATGGCCTGTTGATAGAGGCGCCCCTCAGCGACAAAATAAGCAGATCCATGAGAAACGGTGAAATCGCCGCCGGCGTACCCGACTCGTGCACGCACGGAGAGTTCTCCGGTCAAGTCGCGCGGCGAAGAGTCTTCTGGCGATTGACACACCAGAACGCCCCGATCGGATCTTTCCTCGCGCCAGACCAGGGTCTCCCCATGGGTGTCCCACAGGAGGTCGGAGAAGCGCAGTTCAGCGGCCAGATCGGAAGCCGTGAGTGGGCTTGTCCACAGTCCGAATGGTTTTTCTTGCCCACTTTGACTCATGTGCGCGACTTTACTTCCAACTCTTCCGATAGAGATCAAATCCAAGTGCGAAGTCGGTGGTTTTGGCATTGACTCCATACTGGGCGGGAGTAAAATCTCTGGTGTTGGTCACCAGGATGGTGAAGACATGACCCCGCGTTCGCAGTTTCACACCCCAGGAAAGTGTGGAACGTTCGTTTCCAAAACCACCAAAGCCCGCCAGCCGCGGTACGTATTCGCCGGCTAGTGAAACTCTTGGATGGAGTAAAAGGTCTGCTGACCTGCCCCCACGAACGAGTCCACCCTCTATGCTAGACCCGGGACCATTTGAAGTCCACTCCAAGGGATTGGATCCAGTGCCTGCGACCTAGGTAGTTTGGCCTCTGGCGCCGGCGGCCGATAGGCCAAGGCGCTGTGAGGCCGGATCTGATTGTAATCCCTCCGCCAGCGTTCTACCAACACCTTGGCTTCCCCCAGCGTGTCGAAGATCTCCATGTTCAGCAGCTCATCCCGTAGTTTCCCGTTGAAACTCTCAATGTACCCATTCTCCCAGGGGCTGCCCGGTTCGATGTACAAGGTCCTTACCCCAACAGCCTGCAGCCAGTCCCGGACCGCCTGTGCCGTAAACTCCGATCCGTTATCGGACCGGATAAACTCAGGCACTCCCCGATCAACGAATAACTCCGCCAGCCGGTCCAACACGTCTTGGTGATTCATCTGCCGTTTCACATCAATGGCGAGGCACTCTCTGGTGTACTCATCCAGGATCGTCAATAGCCGAAAGGCTCGCCCATCATGGGTCCGTTCATGCACGAAATCATAGCTCCAGACGTGGTTCTTGCGAGCCGCTCGTAACCGAACACAGGAACCGTCATTAAGCCACAGCCTCCTTCGTTTCGGCTGTCTGGACGGGACTTTCAGCCCTTCTTGTCTCCACAGCCTCTCCATCCGCTTAGGATTCACCTTCCACCCTTCCCCATGAAGTATCGCCGTGACCCGCCGGTAGCCATAACGCCCGTATTGCGTAGCCAACTCCACCATCCGGGCCACCAATCGGGCCTCATCATCGGGAATTTGCCTTTCCCTTCGCTGGGTCGATCGAACCTGTCCCAGCACTTGGCAGGCCCGACGTTCGGAGACTCGCTCTGCTCCTAATCGCTCTCGTACCCACATCACCGCTCGTCTCCTGTTCGCCGGGCCTAGAAGTTTCCCGAGGACACTTCCTTCAGGATCTGCTTGTCCAAAGACAGATCCGCCACCAGCTTCTTCAACCGGGTATTCTCCTTCTCCAACACCTTCAACCTCTTGGCCTGGTCCAACCGGAGCCCTCCGTACTCTTTGCGCCACCGGTAGTAGGTCTGCTCGCTCACCCCCATCTGCTTCGACACCTGTCCCACCCTCTGTCCTTGGGCCAGACCCACCTCTGCCTCACGCAGCTTCATGATGATCTGTTCTGCCCTAAACCGCTTCCCTGCCATCCTTGCCTCCTTCCTAAACCGGAAATCCTAACATTCAAACTGGACTCGTTTTAGGGGGCAAGGTCATGGGAGCAATCTTCATTTTGGATCCACCGACAAACTCCTCTAGCGACGCGATCGGGTCCAAATCACTTTCCCCGAAAGTCAGATTTCCATTTGAATTGACAAAGAGGTCGCTGAAATCCATCCCATAAAATGGGAAAGTGAAACCCAAATTTTGCTGGGAAGAGTCATCATCTCCCAGGATGAGGTCAGTACCCAACTCTGGGTCGAAGGTAAAATCGATAGACTCGATGCCATATCCGCTGGAGCTATTGGGGGTAAACTGAATGGTGGTTCCATCTAAATCAAAAGTCTTGATCATTTCCCCATCAGCGACCAAAATCGCAATTTCCCCCATATCCTGGTCGAGAAATGTCTGCTGGGTCCTGTCTCCCAGAAGCAGGGGCTCCAGGCGATTGATCTGGGAGTTCTGGCCATCTACTTCAGGGGGAGCAAAGACATCTTCGATGGACAAGACGCCGTTTGGGCTCACGGCGATCAGAATGGGCGGTTCGCCCTCTTCCACCCTCAACTCCGAGTATTCTTCGTTGTCCCCTAACTTCTTAACGGCAAACCAACTCTGGCCAGCATCGAGGCTCTTGAACAGGGTGTTGGTGGTGAGATGAGAGTGAACGGGGCGTGAGATAATGGCATACACGGTCTCCGGGAAGCCGCTGGCAAAGACGACCAGCGGAACATGGGTGCGACGGGTGGCTGGTTGCGGAAGTCCCTGCGCCCCTTCCCAGGTATCCCCCCTATCGGCACTGCGAAAGAGTTCACCCAGCTCAGTCCCGACCAACAGCACAGAGTCATCTGCCGGTGACAGAGCCAGACTGGAAAAGGCCCCGTAGAATCTGCCTATGCCCTCCGGGAGTCCACGGCTGATGTCCTCCCATGTAGAACCCCCATCCTGGCTGCGAAGAACACCGTGGCGGGACGTGCCCATGTAGAGAAGCTCAGAATTAGCACCGATCGACAGGCTCAGTGGAATCACCCCTGCAGGCAGGTCGCTGCGCAGATTGGCTAAAGTTTCTTCCAAACCTTCCTGTGACGATTCTTGAGCAAGAGGGGCACCGAAAGCTGGAACCAGGGCGACACTGTGAATGAGAAGAACCGTCAGGATGGCTTTGGAAATCAAGGGCATATTAGTCAGTAGGACTCCAGGTTGTGCGTAAAAGTTACCCGATGTTACGCCAATTGTAATTTGCTTAGCAACGAAAAACTGTGACTATTGAGTAAAGAGGTGACCGATCAATCTAAAGTAATAGTTTATCATCCTTTGTGAGTCGGAAGTTGTTGTGGATTTCAAGCCAACCGGACAAAGCGGATCAACCACTCTCACAGACGTTGATTGAGTAACTTGCTGCTCAATGTTCCGATTTGCGTTTGAGTTGCGTTTCTGGTCCTGATTTGGCAAGATTCAGCACGGTTAGGGATTTCCTAAATCGTTTTATTCGTTCTAAATGAAAGTAACCAAACACTTTACAGATTTTTTTTAAATAAATAGTGTTGGAGTAGACCACGATGAAGGTCCATGAATATCAAGCCAAGCAAATCTTGGTCGAGTACGGGGTCAAGATTCCTGAGGGTCGGGTAGCCAAGAATCCCCCTGAAGCCTTCGAGATGGCCAAACAGTTGGGTGGGAAGGTGGCCGTCAAGGCCCAGATTCACGCTGGAGGTCGAGGCAAGGGCGGGGGAGTGAAGATCGCCCAGACAGCGGAAGAGGCACAGGAGATTGCCCGCAACCTCATCGGATCGAAACTGGTGACGCCTCAAACAGGGCCGGAAGGAAGAGAAGTTCAGCGTGTTCTGATCGAGGAGGGTCTCGATATCCAGAAGGAGTTCTACCTGGGGATTGTCATTGATCGGAGTCAGCAGAGACCGGTTTTCATGGCCAGCCGGGAAGGGGGAGTCGAGATTGAAGAGGTAGCTCGCAAGAGTCCTGACTTGATTCTCAAAGAATACGTTCATCCGGCCATCGGCTTTCAAGCTTTCCAGGCCCGCAAGATCGCTTTCGGCCTGGGCCTGGACGCCGCCATGGTGGGCAAAGCCTCTCGCTTGATGAGTGCGCTTTACCAGGCTTTTGAATCGACCGATGCCTCGCTGGTTGAGGTCAATCCGCTGGTGCTCACCCAGGGGGGTGAACTCTACGCGCTGGATGCAAAGATGACCTTTGATGACAACTCTCTGGCTCGGCACCCTGAGATTGTTGAGATGCGAGATCTTTTGGAAGAGGAACCCGCCGAGATCGAGGCCTCACGCTATCAACTCAGCTACATCAAACTCGATGGTACGGTGGGTTGTATGGTCAATGGAGCCGGGCTGGCCATGGCTACTATGGACATCATTAAACTTGCCGGTGGAAGTCCAGCCAACTTTCTGGATGTTGGAGGCGGGGCCAGTCTTGAACAAGTGAAGAATGCCTTTAGGATTCTGCTCTCGGATGAGAATCTAGAAGCGGTGTTGATCAATATCTTCGGTGGAATTATGCGCTGCGATGTCGTGGCTGAAGGTGTCGTTCAGGCTGTCAGGGAAGTGGGAGTAAAGGTTCCGATAGTGGTCCGCCTGGAAGGGACCAACGTGGAGGAAGGACGTGAGATTTTGAAGAAGTCAGGTCTCGATTTTGTGGTGGCCACTGATATGGCCGACGCCGCCAGAAAGGTGGTAGAGGGGGTATGACCGCCGGAGGGGGATTGTGGCCATTTGGATAGATAAAGACACACGAGTGGTGGTTCAAGGAATCACGGGCCGGGAGGGAAGTTTTCACACGGCCCAGTGCCGCGAATACGGAACCCAGATAGTGGCCGGGGTGACTCCTGGTAAGGGGGGCATGAGTCAAGACGGTGTTCCTGTCTACAATACGGTCAAAGAGGCCGTGGAGCAGGAAGCTGCCGATACAAGCATGATTTTCGTGCCTGCGCTGTTTGCCGCTGATGCGATCATGGAAGCGGTTGATGCTGAGCTCCAATTGGTTGTCTGTATTACTGAAGGAGTCCCGATCCTGGACATGGTACGAGTGACTCACTTTATGCAGGGAAGAGAGAGCAGGCTCATTGGGCCCAATTGTCCCGGCATCATATCTCCAGGTGAATGTAAGATTGGAATCATGCCGGGGCCGATCCACCAGGCAGGGACGGTGGGATGCATCTCTCGAAGTGGAACTTTGACTTATGAGGCGGTTCAGCAGTTGACTTCTCGCAATATTGGTCAGAGCACCTGCATCGGCATTGGAGGCGATCCCATCGTCGGCACCGGTTTTATTGATGTTCTGAAGGCCTTCAATGAGGATCCGGAGACGGATGCTGTGGTGATGATCGGGGAGATCGGCGGATCGGCCGAAGAAGAAGCCGCCCAGTACATCAAGGCGCACATGAAGAAGCCGGTGGTCGGATTCATAGCAGGCCAGACTGCGCCGCCCGGCCGACGCATGGGACATGCCGGAGCCATCATTTCCCAGGGCCAGGGGACTGCAGCAGAGAAGATGAAGAAAATGACGGAATGTGGAATCCAGGTCGTGGAGAGTCCTGCTGAGATCGGAGCGACCATGGAAGCGGTTCTGTCATAGAGGAGTGAAAACCCAAGGGTTTGGGAGCCAGGAAGTGGAGAGTCACTAAGTTGCAGGAAAGAACATTGGCCATCATCAAGCCTGATGCGTTCAGCAGGAACCTTGTCGGATCGATCATTGCCATGGCTGAAGAAAAGCAACTATCCATGGTTTCAGGTCAGGTTTTCCACCTGACGAGGCAGCAGGCCGAAAGCTTTTACCACGTTCATCGAGACAAAAGCTTTTTTGAGAGCCTGACTCGATTTATGACTGAAGGACCCATCTTTGTCATGGTGTTAGGTGGGAAGGAAGCCATTGCTCTCTGGCGCAAGATCATGGGTGCAACCGACCCCGGTCAGGCCGAGGAGGGAACGATTCGCCAGCGCTTCGGTGAAAGCATCGAACGAAATTCGGTTCATGGCAGTGACAACCCTGAGACTGCCCGCATTGAGATTGGGTTCTTTTTCAACTCCCTGGAAGTGGTGAAGGAGAACTGAGCTGACTGAATTCGGGAAAGGACTGGTCCTCCTTTAGAGCGTCATCTTGAGCTTGTCATCCGTGGATCTTCCCTGGAAACATCAAAGCATCACCTTCGAACGCTTCATGGACTTCTGTCTCTACGACCCACACCAGGGCTATTACACGACCAAGGACAAGATCTTTGGCCCCCAGGGAGACTACTATACTTCCCCTTACACTCATCGGTTCTTTGCTCACAGCCTGGCAAGTGCTTTTGTTGAGTACTTCAAGCTGCTTTCCCAGCCCAGGCCTTTTCATTTGGTGGAGTTGGGGGTGGGAGAGGGATTCCTGGGTCGGGATATTCTGAAGCGATTGGAGGAGCGCTATCCTGAAGTGTTTGATTGCGTGGAGTACCTTCCGGTGGAAGTGGGGGTGGCATTGCCGGATCGCATTCAGGGGATTGTCTTCTCTAATGAATTTTTCGACGCCCTTCCGGTGCATCGCGTCAGGGTGAGAGGGTCGAAGCTGCAGGAGATTTATGTCACGGTTGGCGAGGAGATCTCCGAGGTGGAAGGTGAGAGCGAAGATCCTCGGATCCTTGAGTACATGAGAAGTGGGTTCAAGGAGTGGCGAGATGGTTGTGAATACGAAGTCAATCTCCGTATGGTCGAAGTGTTGGAGGATTTGGATAGGCGCATTGAGTCCGGAGTTGTCCTGACTGTGGATTATGGCTATGACTGGGAAGAATATAACTCAGTGGATCGAACCCATGGAACTCTCCTCTGTTATCACCGTCATCAGGTGATTCCAAACCCCTATATCAATATGGGCCACCAGGACATCACCTCCCACGTTAACTTCGAAGTGATGGCCAATACAGGCGCCAGCTTGGGCTGGACGAGCGATCCTTTGAGGACCCAGCGGCACTTTCTTTTCGATCGGGGACTGGAGCAGCGTCTTCAGGAGGAGGAGGCCCAAGGTTTCTTCAACCCGGAGAGAGCAGAAGAACGTCTTGGTCTCAAGACGCTCCTGGCTCCAGACGGTATCTCCGACACAATGAAAGTTCTGGTCCAGCACGTCCGGGTCTCTTGAGGCCCTGGTTCCTCCGGAAAATCTTTGCTAAGATGCAAGTGGCGCAAGGGCGGGTCCTGAACAGTTCCTGCCCTCTTTTTTTTGGGCGGATTTGGTGGGCGATACTGGACTTGAACCAGTGACCTCCGCCGTGTGAAGGCGGCGCTCTAGCCAGCTGAGCTAATCGCCCGCAAATCGCTATTCTAGATAAGCTGGAGAGATTGTGTCAATGAATCGACTACTGGATTGGATCATCGTTGGAGGGGGCCCTGCAGGTCTGGCCTGTGCCATTGAAGCGAAACAGAGAAACCTTGACTTTTGGTTGATTGAGAAGGGTTGCCTGGTCAATTCGATCTTCCATTTTCCAACCAATATGACATTCTTCACCACGCCAGAGTTGCTCGAAATCGGCGGCATTCCCATGATTGTCTCCTCGGAGAAGCCAAAGCGGCTGGATGGTTTGAAATATTATCGACGTGTTGCAGAAGACTTCGAGCTTCCCATCAAGTACCACGAGCGAGTGATCTCGGTGGAGGGCCAGGAAAATGACTTTCTGGTGCGGAGTAAGGATCGCCTTGATCAAAAGCAAGAATATCGGTCAAGGAGGCTGATCATTGCCACGGGTTATTATGACAACCCCAATATGCTGGATATTCCTGGTGAGAATCTTTCCAAGGTCAGCCATTATTATCCTGATTGCCACCCTTATTTCCAGAAGAAGGTAGCCGTGATTGGAGGTCAAAACTCGGCGGCTGAGACGGCATTGGATTTATATCGCAACGGAGGCGCCGAAGTGACTCTGATTCACCGGGGTGAGGCCATGGGCAGGGAGGTGAAATACTGGGTTTTACCCGACATTAACAATCGCATCAAGCGGGGTGAGATCAAGGCCTATTTTTCCAGTACGGTGAAGGAGATTGGAGAGACAGAGATTCTCATCTCTACCCCTGAGGGAGCGAAGAAGGTGGAGAATGACTTTGTGTTGGCTATGACGGGTTATCATCCCTCGGTGAGTTTTCTGGAGATGATGGGAATAGAGGTTAACCCGGAAACCTGCATTCCCAAAAGCGATCCCAAAACGCTGGAGACAAATGTAAAGGGAATCTATCTGGCTGGCTCGGTTGTGTGTGGGAAGATGACCAACCGCATTTTTATCGAGACGGGGCGCTTCCACGGAGAACAGATCTTCAAATATTTCACGGAAGAGGGTGTCCCTGTGAGCGCCGGCTGATCAGCTGATTCCACTCGAGTTAAGATACAATCAAACAAAATGGAAGCAACCTCAGCGCGTCCAGAGCGCGCCGTTCTCGTCGGTGTTTGCCGGGATGGCCGCCACCGTTCCTTTGAAAAGGAGTCCTTGAGGGAACTGGAGGAGCTGGCAGTCAGCGCCGGAGCAGAGGTATCGGAAGTCTTTCTTCAGGAAAAATCCAAACCCGATCCCTCCTTTCTGGTGGGGAGGGGGAAGTTGGAGGAGATTCAGAATTCGGTATTGGGCTGCCAGGCCGATCTGGTGATTTTTAACGAGGATTTAACACCGGCTCAGCTTCGCCACCTGGAAGAGTTTCTGGAGACGAAGATCATCGATCGCAGCGAGCTCATTCTGGACATCTTTACTCAAAGGGCGCAAAGCCGAGAGGGGAAGCTGCAAGTGGAGCTGGCCCAGATGGAGTATTGGTTGCCGCGGCTCACGGGCGCTGGCTTGACCTTATCTCGTCTGGGAGGCGGCATTGGGACTCGTGGACCTGGCGAGACAAAACTCGAGGTCGATCGTCGCACCATCCGGGTGCGGATTTCGCGCCTGAAAAGGGAGTTGCAGAGACTGGAAGCCAGACGGGCACTGCAGCGCCGTAAGCGCCAGGGAGTGCCCATTCCCACCATCAGTTTGGTGGGGTACACCAATGCAGGAAAATCGACCCTTTTCAACGCTCTGACCGACCAAGAAACCTATGTCAGCCGGAGGATGTTTGCCACCCTGGATCCCCTGGTTCGCAAGATGAGTCTGGATTCGGGTCAGGAGACTCTCCTCAGTGACACGGTCGGATTCATCCGGAAACTTCCCCACACGCTGGTGGCAGCCTTCCACGCCACACTGGAGGAAACCCTGGAGGCGGATCTGATTCTTCACGTGATTGACGTTTCACATCCCAATTATCAGGCACTGCGGCAAGCCGTCTATGAGGTCTTAGATGAGATTGGTCTGGAGGGCACTCCTGTCCTGGAAGCGTTCAATAAGATCGATCTGTTAAAACAAGCTCCCCATGTCGATACTTCACTCGAGCATGCTTTTATCTCGGCTCGAAGCAAAGAAGGGTTGCCTCGACTTCTTCAGAAAATTGAGTTTTTGATCAATCGAAATTACCGGGAAGTCCACCTGACCATCCCCTTGCATCGGGGGGATCTGGTTTCAAAGCTGCGGCAGCGAGCGAACATTCGCTCACAGGAATACCGTGAAGACGGCATTCATCTGCGGGCTTCCTTACCTCTTGCGGATCTTGGCCGCTATCGGCAATTCGTGGATGAGCCCGAATGATGTATAGGTTCTCGTCACGAAGCGACGAAAGCGCCGACCTGACAAGGCGCGCGAGGGGTACCCGCTTGCGGGTCGGCCCCCGCAACGTACTGTATAGTACGTTGAGGAGACCGAGGGGTACCCCGCTTGTGGGTCGCGCAACGCAGGCAGGGCGGATGATTTCGTTGCTGCAGTAGAGAATTTATACATAATCCGGGCTAACGTTGACATGTATCGAGTCGCCATCGTTGGAAGACCAAACGTGGGGAAATCCACCCTCTTTAATCGGCTCACCCGTAAACGCAAGGCCATTGTAGGGAAAGAACCGGGAATAACTCGGGATCGCCTCTTCGAAATGGCTCGATGGAATGGGAAGCAATTCGAGGTGATCGACACCGGTGGGCTCATTCCTGACCAGAAAGAGATCATTCCGGAGAGGATCCTGCAGCAGGCGGAAATCGCCATGGAGGAAGCTGACCTCATTCTCTTTGTAGTGGATGCCCGCCAGGGCATCAGTCCACTGGACGAGACCTTGAATTCTCTTTTGCGCTCCCGCGGCAGGGAGTTTCTTTTGGTGGTCAACAAAGTGGATGTCCCGCAACTGGAACCAGAGGTGGCGCAATTCTATAGCTTTGGTGTGAAAATGCTTTACTCGGTTTCCGCTGAGCACAAACTGGGGGTTTCGGTCCTGGTTGAGGAGATCCTGGAACGCATTCCAGAATCGGCGGAGTCAAGCAGCGAAGAAGAACTCAGGGTTGCCATCATTGGTCGTCCCAACGTCGGCAAGTCTTCACTGCTGAATCGCCTCCTGGGTCAAGAGCGAGCCATTGTCACTGACCTCCCAGGTACCACTCGTGATGCAATTGATTCCGTTTTGCAGTTCAAAGGTCAGTCCTATCGTCTGATCGATACGGCGGGAATTCGCCGCAAGGGAAAAACAGAACTCGAGGCGGAAAAGTTGTGTGTTCTGATGGCGCGAAAAAGCCTGGAGCGAGCCGACGTCGTTCTATTAGTGATCGAGGCCACGGAAGGGGCCACCAAGCTGGATGCCACCATCGGAGGCTATGCCCATCAAGCGGGCAGATCGGTCATCGTGGTGGTCAACAAGTGGGATTTGATTGCTCGGGACACTCACACGGCAGCCCGCTTGGAGACGGAGTTTCGTTTGCGCATGCGCTTTCTGGACTACGCACCGATGATCTTTGTCTCCGCAAAGACGGGTTTGCGGGTCACTAAGATCCTTGAGCTCGTCGGGGAGGCCCAGAAGGCTCGACTGCTGCGCGTTCCGACAGCTGAACTCAACAAGTTTCTGGAGACGGACCTTCAACCTATGCTGTCGTCGGCAGGCCGTTCCTGGAGGTTCCCCGTCAAGTATGCTGCCCAGGTAGCGGTGACTCCGCCAACCTTTGTTTTTTTCACCCGCGCTTCCCAAAAACTGCATTTTTCAACCCAGCGCTTCGTGGTGAACCGTCTGCGTGAGAAGTATGGTTTCTATGCCACCCCGATTCGCTTGCTGTTTCGTGGAAGCAGGAAAAGGGGACTCAAGAGTCAAAATCCTAAATCCTAGGGCGTGTTGCTCAAATGATTCTATGGTCCGTGGGAGGCACCTCAGGTGCCGAATTTGAGGCGGCTCCCACGTGGGAGCCGCCTCAGGCCGCGAAAAGTCAGATGGTTTTGCCATGGGGGGTGGGCTCTCCGCCGTAGATGTTCTCGAGTTTGGCCAGGGGTTCGGAGAGTTGTCTGTAAACCTCAGGTCTCCTGTTCATGAGCCTGGGTCTTCTGTTTCTCAGCTCTCTGACCGTCTTCAGATCGATATCCGCCCACAGGATGTCGTCTTTCTCTTCACTTGCGGGACCAGCGATTAACTTTCCAGTGGGATCGATAACCAGACTTCTCCCACGATAGACCATCTCTCCCTCCGGGCCGACCCGATTCACCTTCATGACATAAGTCGTGAAGTAGTAGGCGCAGCACCTGGCCTCAAAGAGCCACTGCTCCTTAAAAAACTCGCCCGTGGGTCTGGACATGGCATAGGGAGAAAATACAAATTCGACTCCTTTCATCTCCAGAAGTCTCCACAATTCAGGGAACTCGTTATCCCAGCAGATCAGAATCCCTATCTTGCCGATATCAGTATCGAAAATCGGGACATCGTTCCCACCAGCATAGTAGAACTTTTCATAGGAAGAGATGTGTCTGATCTCTCCATTGGTGTCATCTTTGAGGGTATAGTCAAAGAGCGGGATATGGATTTTCCTGGTGACACCCAGGATCTTGCCATCGGGAGAGATCAGAGGGGCACTGTTGAAGTAGAGGTTCGGCTCTGCCTCTTCATAGACGGGGGCAATAATATAGACGCCATGTTGTTGGGCGAGCTGAGCCATTCTGGTGGTGGTGGGCCCGGGAATACTCTCCGCCAGGTTGAAGAAATTATAGTCAAATTGACTGGGAAAATAGCGTGTGGTGAAGAGCTCCTGAAGACAAATGAGTTGGGGTTGGCAACGCTCAATAGCAGATTTTATCAGCTCTCCCGCCTTGCTGATGTTTTGTTCCTTGGACTCTTCACAGGAGAATTGAATCCCGGCGACTCTCATAAGCCGGACTAGTATATCCTTTTTAGAGGTGCATAACCCGGGCTAGTATCTCGTCCCATGAATAGCATGACGTTTGCTGATGGGGCTTGGGAGGGGAGATCAAGGAGCGAGGAGGAGGTGATGCAGGGACATTGGCGACGACGAGCGACGCAGAGATCGCCCGCAACCCCCATCAGCCCGAAGGGTGGCGGCGGGACGGCATCAATTTCTTTGTCGCTCCTCCTCCGCGATGCACACAGACATCGCGTCGTCGTCGCTTCGTGAACTCGTTGCCGTCGCGCTCGCCACAAACGTTATGGTATTCATGGGACGAGACACTAAAGCATGCAGGAGCTTTTCCAAGAAATCGTGACTGCTTCGCCAGCTTCTCTTCCCCAGGGAGAACTGATCGGCTACTCCCGGGAGCGGAGATCCTTGGCCGGTTATTGTTTGGGCCAGGGGGCATTCCGAATCAGCCTCATCGCTGGATGTCATGCCGACGAGCCAGTCGGTCCTCGCTTTTTGAGGCACTTCGTCTCCTATCTCTCTCATCTTCCGAAGCACTCACCGGTTCTAGAAGATTATCAGTGGTGGATCGTTCCCCATGCTAACCCTGACGGAGAAGCGGTGAATCGTTCATGGTACCGGGACCGGGACGAACAAATCGACTTCATTCAATATCTCAGTCAGGTGAGACGCGAGCTTCCCGGTGATGACATCGAGTTCGGTTTTCCCCGTGATCGGAGGGATGTGGATGCGCGGCCCGAGAATAAGAGCGTTGCCGCCTGGTGGATGAAGGCCGAGGACTCATTCCACCTTCATGTCTCTTTACATGGGATAGCATTTGCAGGTGGACCCTGGTTTTTGATCGAACCTGCCTGGTTGTCGCGCTGTGAAGAGCTGAAAGCCAAATGCAGACGAGCCGTGAAAGAATTGGGATATCGCCTTCATGACGTCGACCGTCAGGGTGAGAAAGGATTCCGCCGGCTTGAAGAGGGATTTTGCACTCGCCCTGATTCGAAAGCGATGACCCAGTTTTTTCTTGATCGTCAGGACGAACTCACTGCCAGAAAGTTCCGGCCCAGTTCGATGGAGACGATTCGTTCTGTGGGGGGTGATCCGCTCACCCTTGTCACTGAAATGCCGCTGTTTATCCTCCCGAAAGTGGGTGAAACTCTGGGTCCTCCCGATCCAGAAGCTTTACGATGGAAAGAGCTGATTGAAGAATGGAAGGACAGATTAGGGTCCGAGCAGAATGTGTCCACCGCTGTTGGCGAAGACGCGTCGCAGAGAGGTTTGAGAGCCATGCCGATTCGGGACCAGATGCAGCTTCAGTGGGTCCTGATAGTGGCGGGAATCGAGCAAGTGCAACTGCAGATCAAAACCTAGGGCAGGAAGCGCCTTCTCGTGCAGACCCCTGTGGTAGTATTGAGTACTCTAGAGCCTTGAAAGGCAGGGCAAATGATTGACAAGGGCGTTGCTGGCCTCGGCCAGTACCCGACGGCAGGGCTAGCTATCTCCATCCAGGGGGACTCGAAGGAGACTCTCGCCGCTACTATCGTAGAAAGCTCTCCAGCTGAAATCTGGTTGGAGCTTGCCAGACCCACCTCACAGGACCTGTTTCAGGAAGGAGAGAAGGTTCGACTCAAATACTGGGATGAAGAGGCTGTTGTCTATTACTGGGAGGGCGAGGTCGTCAACCTTGCTTCCTCCGGCAAACGACACTTGGCCATCTCAGTTCATGATAAAGGGATAACCGTGCAGCGGAGAAAGTCCCCTCGGCTGAACATGCACATTCCTTTCTGGTTTACCGTCATTGACGCTGCCGACCCACAACTCAACGGCGAGAGAGTTGTCAACTCCGAGACCGAAAATATCAGTGTGGGCGGGTTGTTATTTGAGACCAGCCTTCTCTTGAAAGCGGGAGATAAGCTGGAGATCAACCTCTATTTTCCCGACTCCCATCCCCTGAATGCCGTCGGATGGGTGGTTCGATCGCATCCAACCCAACGCGACGGAAAACCTCTCAATGAAGTTGCTCTCGAGTTCCTTCAGATGGAAGAGGGGGAGCAAATCCAACTCCTGGAGTTTCTGGTTCAGTACCAGAGCAGTGAGGCGACGGTTAAGAATGCCAGAACAAAGGGATCCTCTGCAGATCAACCAGGCCACTTATGAGTGGTCCGTCCGGATCTTCAAGATCCTGAAGAAGATTCTGCGAGTCAATCTCAAGCTGCATCACACAGGCCAGGTCGAGGCCGGAGAAATCTTTCTCTTTAACCACTTTGCGCGCTTTGAGACCTTTATTCCCCAGTACCTGATTTACCAGGAGACCGGGGCCTTTTGCTGCTCGGTGGCCTCCAGCGATTTCTTTGTCGAAGGTTCTGCCTTGTCAAACTATCTGTTGAAGGTGGGAGCAGTACCCAATAACCATCCCAGGCTTCTCCCGCTTTTGGCCCAAGAAATCCTGCGGGGTCGAAAGGTGATCATTTTTCCAGAGGGCGGAATGGTGAAGGATCGCCGGGTGGTAGATAGTGGAGGCAACTATAGAGTTTACTCGCGCATGGCAAAAAAGAGGCGCAAACACCACACCGGAGCCGCTGTCCTGGCACTCGCTCTGGACGCCTTCAAGACGGCCGTCCTGCTGGCCCATAAGTCAGGAAACATGAGGCGTGTGGAGGCATGGGTTGAGGCCCTGGGTCTGGAGAGTGAGGAAGCGCTGTTGACTGCGGCGCGTCGGCCCACCCTTATTGTACCCGCTACCATCACCTTCTATCCCATCCGAGTCAACGACAACATCCTGCGGAAGGTGGGGGAGCTCCTGAGCAGGGGACTGAGCCGCCGGCTTTCTGAGGAACTGTTGATCGAGGGCAATATCCTCCTCAAGGACACGGACATGGATATTCGTCTGGGTGAACCGGTGCAACCCCCCAGGTTTTGGCGCTGGTGGGAGCGGAAGATCATGACTCGTCTGGGTCGTAAGATCGATTCCCTGGATGGATTCTTCGGGCTGATGCCCGAAGGGGGGAGGTGGAATGCCCGCTTCATCGCCAGGCGCATGGGAGGCAAGGCCCGGAAAATCAGAGACGAGTACATGCACAGGATGTATACCGGCGTGACCGTTCATCTCAGTCACCTGGCTTCATCGATCATCCTGACTTTAGTGGACAAAGGGCAAACGGAAATTGATCAGGGCCTGTTCCGCAAGATCCTCTACCTGGCGGTTAAAGACGCCCAGAAGGAATCTTCCCTTCACCTTCATCGAAGTCTCAAAGACCCACAGGGTTATAGTGGGGTCCTCCAGGGCCGATGCCCGGGGCTGGAGCAGTTTCTAAACACCACCGTCTCCATGGATCTTGTCGAGGAAGTCAGGGGACGATACCGGTTTCTCCCCAAGCTCTGCCAGGAGCACGAGTTCGACGAGATCCGTCTCGAGAACCTGGTGGTGGTCTATGCCAACGAAGTTGAGCCCCTCGCCGGGGTCTCCCGTTCGGTCGAGCAGTCGATCGAGAAAGCCTCACTGCTGGACGCCCAAACGATGGCCAAGCTGCGCTTTGATGACCAACTCATTGCTTACTCCTGGGACAGGAAGTCCTTTTCCAAACCTCGCTATGAGGAGGTCAACCAGCAGGAGACTTTTACTGAGAGCGGGGAGCCGTTCCTACTGCTCCCCCAAGAGAGCAAAGAACTGGGCGTCGTACTGGTGCACGGGTTCACGGCCTCGCCCGCCGAGGTCCGTCCCTTTGGTGAGAGACTGCACTCCCTCGGTTATCCTGTGATGGGAGTACGACTGAAGGGTCACGGTACTTCTCCCTGGGATCTCCGCGAGAGGAGTTGGCAGGATTGGCTGGAGCCGGTGCGAGAAGGTTTTCAGGTATTGTCGGCGTTTGCGCGCCGCCTCTGCCTGGTCGGATTCTCAACCGGCGGAGGCCTGTCACTTCTTCTGGCCGCTGAGCGCCCCGATCGGCTGGTTGGAGTAGCAGCTATCTCCGTGCCCCTGAAGTTCCGGGACCGCAGCCTGATCTTTGTGCCACTTGTTCACCGAGCCAACCGGCTGGTACGCTGGGTTTCATCCTTTGAAGGCATCATGCCTTTTGGCCCGACCAAGCCAGAGCATCCCCATATCAACTACCGCAACAAGCCCATCCGCGGTCTGTACGAGCTGCAGAGCATGTTGGACGAGCTGGAAGAACGTCTGCCCGAAGTGCAGTGTCCTGTCACCCTCATTCAGGGAACTGACGACCCAACCGTTGATCCCAAAAGCGCCGAACTCATCCATGAAAAGCTGGGTACCAGCAAAAAGAACGTTGTGATGGTGCCGTCAAACAAACATGGAATCCTATACGAGGATATTGGAGATACCCAGGAGCAGATTGTCTCGTTTCTAGCAGCTCTTTAGAAGGAACAAATGAAGCTTTTTGACAAACCGTTTAGTCAGTACCTTAGTACTCCCTTTCATAAATACGATCACGTCTGCGGATAGGGCTTGCGAGGCGAGGTTGCGAAGGGAGGAGGAGGCGATGTCCTGACATCGACGACGACGAGAGACAAAGAGATCGCCCGCAACCCCCATTCGCCCGAAGGGTTGGGGCGGGACGGGCCCATCTCTGTGTTGCTCCTCCTCGCCGATGTCTCGACATCGACTCGTCGTCGCGCCTCGATCTGGGCTCCGTCGCGCTCCCAACAAACGTTACCGTATTTATGAAAGTGAGTACTGAGAGACGCTCGCGTGGGAATAGGACTACTGCTGCTGATGGCGATAGTGCGCTTTCTACTCCAACCCCTTTTTCAGATTCCTTCTGAGCAAGGGACGAACTGGGTGAGCCTCACCATACTGCTCCCCATCATTATGCTGATCTATTCCGTGGCAGTGGCACGCCGGGGGGGGGACTTTTCGCGATCTACTTGTTCTGGCTGCTTTGTTTGCTTTCTCCGCCATGCTGTTTGTGATTCTCGGCATTGCCATCGATGACTTTGGAGGAATCGATACTTACTACACGGGTCCACAGGAAGCGAACACTTGGGGGCATCGATTGGGTCGGTACTTCTGGTGGCAGGAGGGCGCAAACGAGCCGCTACGCCGCTGCAGTACTATATGCGTCATCCGGGTCCACAGGAAGCGAACACTTGGGGGCACATGTTCGGTCATGTGGTCGAAGGCCTGATTTTTACTTTGTTGCTGTGGGGAATTGGGTCGGTAGTCTATCTGGTGGCAGGAGGGCGCAAACGAGCCGCTTCCGTGGATTCGCCGCTGCAGTAGAGAATATATGCGTCATCCGGGCTAGTAGTTATCGGGGCTGAGTTGTAGGAGGGCCTGAGGAAAACAGGGTCGTGCGCCCTAGACAGATTCTGTAGGGCGCACACCTGCCGGTCGTGTGTCTTTAGGATTCGATTGATGGGAAACCCTAGCAGGTTCTCCATCAATCAGACCACAAGACTGATTTCATCGGTTGAAACAAATTCTACCTCCCTCTTTTGTCATTTCAGTTCGCGAGCCAAAGCAGCTTTGATCGGTATGTATGGCCGGTTTAACTCAAGGACGACACATCAGTCTCCTTACTAGAGCAATTCCTGTTCCAGAGATGAAGGATTACTGGTAGAATGCTATTAAGCTATTGTAATAATTGGAGTTATAGGCGAGTCTTGGGATACACCTGGAACCGTCGAGGCCTGCGAAAGTGTCAACGGAAGTTTACACTCCGACAAGTGACGACACGTCATAGTGCTCACTTCCAAACATACGATAATCTTTGTTGCTAGCGCTCCGCCCCCGTATTCAAGGCGCTCCGACGAGTCGATACGGGATATCGCCCAGGAGGAGCAACATAGAAGATGGAGGCGCAGCGCCGCAACCCTTTGGGCGGAGGGGGGTTGCGGTCAATCTCTTCGTCGCTCGTCGTCGATGATGTCCTGGGACATCGCCTCCTTCTCGCTCCTTGACCTTGCCTCACAAGCCCTCTCCGCAAACATCACCGTATGTTTGGAAGGGAGCACTTAGCTGGGCGGCCATCAAGGACTTTCTGGGAGAGCCAGCGGCGTCTTTTCTCTGATTGGATATCGGGCGGCGGCGATCAACTCCTGCAGGGAATCGACGCGGTTGGCCGGCGAGGGATGGGAGGCGAAGAAGTAGGCCAGGTGGCCTCGGGGTTCCTCCTTTTGAATCCGTTCGAAGAAGTCGGTGGCCCCGGCCACGTGGCCATAAGATTTCTGAAGAAGATGGAGGCCGTATTGGTCGACTTCTCGTTCCTGCCCTTGGGAGAATTTGGACTCGACCGTGGCCAGACTGTTCTGGAGAAACTGGGTGATCCCGCTCTGGTCCCCCAGCATGGCGGTGGAGAGAACCAGCAGCACCAGACCCCGTCCCAACCCTCTGAGATGGTGGCGCTTGGCAAAGTGGCCGAGTTCATGTCCGAGAATCATGGCCAGTTCGTTCTCCGAGTCGATCCGGTCGAGCAGACCTCTATAGAGCACGATATGGCCACCCGGCAGCGCCATGGCATTGACAGCCGGATTCTCCTCGACATGGAGCAGGAAATCGAGCGCCTGTGGAGGGAGGTGTTCCACCAACCGGTCCAGGATTTTCTGAAGGTACTGGGTCTCGGCCGATTCCTGGAGGGTATAGTTCCCCAGAAACAGCTCACCCAGGGATCGCTCCACACCGACCGGTATGCGTGGGACCACCACCAGCTCCAGGGCAAGTCCCGACAGCACGTAAATCAGGATCAGCGCCCCCAGAATGCCTCCAGTGAGGATGGCAAACTCTTTGAGCGGATGGGTCTGGGAAATGTTGATGTTTTCGCTCAGCAGCTTGGGAGTGTACTTCAAGAGATCCGTTTCAGCTTGACCGCCGTCCCGTAGGCGAAGACCTCGACACTACCAATGCTGTTTCGTTCGGTGGAACTGAAAACACTGGCCGTTTCCAGTCGCATATTGACAATGATATGACTGCCAAGAGCCTCATGCTTCATTCTCAGGATAGCTTCGCGGCGAGCACGGTCAATCAGTGTTTCGTAAGCTGTCATTCTCCCGCCAACGAGGTTTCGAAGCCCTGCCAGGATGCGCTTGAAATAGTCGATGGAGACCACACAGCTTCCGGAAACCAGAAACGTCTTTTCGACTCGGTCCCCTTCCGGAAGCATTGCGCTGGTCACGGTTGGCAGGCGCATTGAAACCTTTTCACGGAGCAGGATTGATTTGTAGTGTTGATGCTCTGCCGCTCGACCGGCAAAGTACCCCACAGCCATCAGGGTGAGGAAAATAGCCAGATCAAACATCGATCTATTCCACTCGAACGGCGGTCCCGTAAGCGAAGAGCTCCGCGGCCCCCTTAGCCACCGAGGAGGTGGCAAAGCGGACATTGATGATGGCGTTGGCTCCAAGCTCTTTGGCCTGGTCAACCATACGCTCGGTAGCCTCCTGACGAGACTCTTGCAGGAGTTTGGTGTATCCCTTGAGTTCCCCGCCGACGAGATTTTTCAGCGCGGCCAGGGTGTCCGTGCCGAGGTGCTTCGCTCGAATGGTGGCTCCCTGGACCAACCCAAAGTGTTCGACAACCGTTTTCCCAGGAACGGAGTCGATGTTGGTAAGGATAATGTCTAACCGCATCACTTACGGAAGTATAACAGATGAAATGCCCGGTTAGGCTGATGGGCGGTCTCTCGACTAAGTCTGGACGAGATCTGGGTCATGCACAAGCACGTCGCTGTCCGCTTCGCTTTCCGGGCTGCCCTCCAGCGGCCCAACTTGCTTTTCCGCTCCTGGCCCAACGAGATTGGGCCCGTAGGCCTGTCGATTCACCTGGAGAGAGAAAACGTCAAAGCGCTGGTAATGGCCGGTGACGTCATGCAGTAGCTTGCCCTTTGTGACCTGCTCCAAATCCAGGTCAGCGTAAAGGATTGTCTCACCTTCGTCCTGGGGACCGGCGATGTAGTCGCCCATCGGATCGAGAACTCCAGAATGACCTCCATCGCCGATAAAGCGGGCGCGGGCGTGGGAGTCCAGTTGAAGCACATCTTTCATTTCTTCGCTCCACACGGAGGCCGCCGAAATGACGAAGATGCGCCCTTCGAAAGCGTAGTAACGCATTCGGACATCCATGGTGTGGAACTGGCGTTCGTAGCCCTGAGTGGCGAAGGCTGGCCAGCTTGCTACATGAACCACTTCGCCCTCCAGCAGCAGGGCGGTACGCGCCAGACTATTGATGTTCTCGCCGCAAATGAGACCTGAGAGTCCGCCAAAAGGAGTGTCAAATGTGTTCAAGGTACTCCCATCACCACCCGTGTGAACCAGACGTTCCCAGCTGGTGGGGACAAGTTTCCGATGCTTTCCCAGCAGAGTGCCATCGGGCCCGAAGAAAAGCTGAGTGTTATAGAGGGTGCCGTAGCTGCCCGCGTCCTTTTCGGCGATGCCCATCACCACATAAGCCTGGGCACGCCGCGCCGCTTGTCCCAGTGCCTCGGTGGCGGGACTTGGCGCGACCACAGCATTCTTGAAGAGTTCCAGATTGAAGGAGCTACAGATCGGATCGTTTGCTACGTAGAAGTCATACCAATAGGGATGTCCTGGGATGTAGCACTCGGGAAAGCCGATCACCTTTGCTCCAGAGTCGCCGGCTTCCTCGATGAGCCGACAGGCCTTGGCAACGGTTGCT
Source organism: Acidobacteriota bacterium (assembly GCA_963663035.1). GTDB lineage: Bacteria > Acidobacteriota > UBA6911 > RPQK01 > JADFOI01 > JADFOI01. The sequence continues at coordinate 2,287,909 of OY760074.1, read as the reverse complement.
TCACGATCGAGCAGTATGGGCGCCGCCTGTACTGCGGCCGCCTTGAGCTTTGGAAGGGTATCCCCCATCGATGTGCCTCCTAATCAACAGTTTAAGACTTCTATCGTGGGAGGATTGTATCCTGGGAGAAAAAAGTTGTAAAATCTTCGGGCTTTCAACTTCCTAAATTAAGGCTAAAACTTGGGGTGACTTGTCTTTTGATCTTTAAAAGAACGCTTTTCTTTCTATCCTTGAGTACGTTGATCTTACAAGGGCCGGAGCCGGTCTGGGCCCAACTGCCAACCATGCCAGGGGGGTATTCTCTTCCCGAGTACCTCGAGCCGATTACCCTCAAGCCGGTGTTTCGCCCAGAGCCATTGCTGCAAGCGGCCAGGAAGGTGATCGGTGAGGTCGCCCTGGTTGTACCCGGAGACAACGTTTTAATCCTCTCAGATTCCAGCATCAATCCCCTGCTGCTACAGGTTTTTGAGCAGGCTGCTCTGGAGAAGAAGGCGGAGGTCCGGACGCATTCTATCCCTCTTTCACCCACTTCAGACACGGTCACACTCTTACAGGAACAGCACTGGAGAGACTGGTGGCCGCAAGAGACATGGGATGAAGTCCGCACAGCTGATGTGGTCTTGGCTCTCGCTTATATCAATCCTGAATTTCTGAAGGAGCCGCTCCTTTCCGGACAAATTGAGAGCGGCCAGCTCCGTTTCATTTCGGTGACGGCTGTTCCCGAGCTGCTGGCTGCCCCGGGGGCTTTTTACCCCCCTGAGATCATTGATTTGCTAGCCGAAAAAATTGCGCTGCAACTCGGTCAGGCAAAGACCATCCGGGTCACGGATCCTGCTGGCACAGCTCTCACCTTTACGCCCGGGAACGTCACCCATTCTCCACCGGCTCCTTCCCTTGCCTTTCCCTACAACGCCTGGGTCCAGGTCACACCCGGCGAGGACATGCGTGGATCGGTTGTCAGTCACTCCATCTCCACCGGATTCATGCCTCTGCTGCGAATGGGCATAGAAGCTGGCCGCATGGTTTCGCTTCAGGGAGGCGGAGAAATTGGAGAGCTGCTGAAATTACAGGATCGGGAGTCCTTCCAACTACACACGGTCGGTTGGGCCCTGCATCCCAGATCGGTGCGTCTTCCCAAGCCCTTGACAGGTTCCGCCGCGCTCCACAATCAGTTGTCCAGCGCCGGGAGAGCGGGTGCTATGCGTATGGGTTTCTGGGGCGAGGATCCATCACAGTCTTTCTTTCTTCAGGTCTACTTTCCTTCGGTCTGGGCAGACGGCGAAGAGGTTTTCCGGGAGGGCTACCCTATGGCCCTCAGAGACCCTGAGGTGCTCCAACTGGCGGAAGCGCTGGGAGGAACGGAGCTCCTGGTGGTCCAGTGCACAGTTTTACCGGGAACTTTTCCGGAATCCAGAGCCCCCACCATTGAGCCCATCACGACAGTCGATCCTCTTTTGCCAGCTCTGGAACTTCTCATCCAGGATGTGGCTGGAATTAGCGGGGATGAAAAGGTGCTGATCATCACCGACGATTCGGTCCCGCTGCTGAGTTTGGAAGGGCTGGAGGCAGCGCTTGCAGAAACCGACGCTCAGGTGAGAACGATCAGCACACAGGTGCCTGAGCCAGACACGGAAGCTCTTTCCCTTCTTCAACAGGCAGTCGCGAGAAACTTTTCCGCAGAGCTGAAACAGGCCATCGAAGAGGCCGATTGCGTTCTCTCTCTATCCTATTTTCATCTCCCCCAACTCACCATAGACGGTCAGGACATGGACTCCTGGCTGGAAAGTATCCGTACCCGTTGGGTTGGGGTAGTCGCTATTCCCGAATTGCTCACCTCAAAATGGGCCACCTACCCTCCCCAACTTCTGGAGCTCATCGGGCGGAAAGTGGAGGAAGAACTGCAAGCAGAAAGCACCATCATTCTGTCCAACAACATCGGAACCAGCCTGATTTTCGATTACGACGTGGTGCGAAGTCCCTTTGCCAGGAACTGGTCCGTATTTCCCGGCAACATCCGCTTCCGGATGGTTCCCAAGGACAGGGGTGTGGAGGGAATCATCGTGACCTCCAACATCTTCTCGGGGAGGGTGCCACGCACAGAGATTCACATCGGTCAGAGCCAGGTCGTGGAATTGGATGCAAGCGCCCGGCTCGCGAATGCTGTCAGGACGGCGACTGCCCAGGGAGGATTTCTTGAGGTGAGCTTCGGGGTGAACCCGAAGGCTTTTCCTCTCCCGGCTGCAGTGAGCGGATTTTCTTCTCTGTTGTGGTCTTACTATGCAGCCACCCAGCGATCCGGGGTTGTTTCTGTTTCGCTGGGGCCCTGGGCCGAAAACGAGGGACGTCTTCCCCTCGCTATGTACTTCGGCCTCCTGAACGCAGGTGGGCCAAGGATCCTCATTGACCTGGGCCATCTCACAGCTCTGGATGATGCAGAGGTCCAGGAATTGGCTGAGCAACTTGGATCAGTGGAAGAGTTGCTTCAAGAGGATTGGATTCCCTCTCTTGGAGAGAGATGATGCCGGTAAATCAAGGAAAAAGAGTCCTTGCGTCGATTGTCCAGAGAAAGTAGGATGATCCAACATTAGAATAAGTACATGGGAGGAAGTGTCATGAAAAGGCTTTTTTCAGCAATGGCAGTTGTGCTGTTTACTGCGGTGCTCTGTTTCGGCGAGCTGGCCGCGCAGAGTTCAGATTTGGAGGCTCCTCGATCCCCCAAACGGTACCGAGTGACAAACGTGGAGCAATTGTTACCCAACGCGCGAATTTTGGTCCGCCGCCCCTGGAGTTGGTTGATTGGTGCCCAATACGGATTGGGCCTCAAGGACGGAGAAAAACTCCTCATCTCGGCTGGTGGAATGGACCGGCTGGTGGTTCAGGCACTGGCGATTGCGGCCCAGGAAATGGGAGTGACCACTGATGTCATTTCGAGAAATATCGGTGCTACGCTGAGTCGGGAGCGCCGTGAAATCCTAGACTACGATAACTTTGATCCGACCAACTATATGGCTGTTCGGGGTATCATTGCCCGAGTGGTGCCCAGTTGGCTTGCCACCATGATCGAAGATTACGACATGGTTCTGGGTTTTCAAGCACGAGGAACCCACTACGGGCAGATCGGCCAGGAGTTGAATGTTCGTTCCTCCAGCATCGATTGGTCAAGGGCTGAAGCATTTGCTTCGCCGGCCGTGAGCTACCCCGATGAATTGCTGGAAATGATCGCCATCAAGACCTGGCAGAGGTATATCTATGGTAAAACGATTCACGTCACCGATCCACTCGGGACGGATCTGACCTTTACCCTGGACGATACCAACCGTGAGCGCTTTAAGGAGACTCGCGGGATGTCCACTTATGGCGAACATGCCCTGGATCGGCCAATCGCTCATGAGGTTCATCCTGACACCGAGCCCTATCTGACAGCCAATCCTGATGCGGAAGGTGTCATGGTGACCTCTCAAACCGGTTTGATTCCCACCGTCAGATTGTATGTGGAAAATGGAGCGGTGAATCGTGTTGAAGGCGGCGGAGTGGCAGGAGAAAACATCAAAACGGCTCTGGAGCGCTTCAAGAACATCCAGTTTCCCGGCTACTATCCTGGGCCCGGCATCGGATGGATGGAAGAGATTGCCTTGGGAACGAATCCCAAAATTGGTCCCGCCGGCCCGATTCGAAGACGCACTGGTATGCTGCATATGGCCTTTGGAACGGATCGCTTCAACCGCGTTGTCGATGAGACACCCACCCTTCCGTCCAACCATCGCGATATGAACTTTTTCTACTATGTGACCTTCGAAGTTGATGGCCAACCGCTGGTGGATCGTGGACATCTCACCGTGCTGGATGATCCGGAAGTACGACGGGCCGCCGCCAAGTATGGGAATCCGGACGAACTGTTGCGGGAGGATTGGATTCCCGAATTTGAGACACCGGGTGGACGGGTAATCTTTCCTCCCTATGAAAACGAATAGGAATTAACCGGAGGGGAGGTCCAGGATGTCAAGGATTTGGGACGTCTTCCTGACGGATAGAGACAAGAAGGTTTTTGAGGCTGCCGGGTATGGGCGCGAGGCCGATCTGAAGGGTCGGCCCGCGCTGCTTATCATCGATGTCAACTTTGGCTTCGTGGGCGACCGTGCAGAGGAAATCCTAGATTCTATCCTTAAGTTTCCCAACAGCTGTGGTGAGGAAGGTTGGCAGGCGATGGAGAAGCTGGTTCCGGTGCTTGATGCAGCGCGGAGAAAATGTCTACCCATTCTCTACACCACCGGCGATCAGCAACATCCCTTCCTGGATAAACACTCCTGGGGCGTCAAGAACAAGCGCGTGGATCAGTGGCGAGGAAGGTCACAGGAGACAAGGCTCCAGGCCAATGACATTCCCGACTTGATTGCACCCAAGCCCGGGGAAGTGTGCATTCGCAAGAAGAAGCCGAGCGCTTTTTTCGGTACACCTCTTTTACAGTACCTGATCACCCTCGGTGTCGATCAACTCCTGTGTTGCGGCACCACCACCAGTGGTTGTGTTCGAAGCACTGTGATCGACGCCTTCTCTCACAACTATCGTGTTGCGGTGATTGAAGACTGTACCTTCGATCGAGGACAGGCTTCTCATGCTATCAACCTCTTTGATATGAACCAAAAATATGCCAACGTGGTCTCCTCCAAAGAGATCATTGACTACATCCTGGGTTTGTCCGAGGACCTTTTCCCAGAGTGGTCTGAGGCCGTCCTGGCCAGTGTAGTGTGACAAGGAAACTAACATTGGCTGATTCTCTAACAGACAAGAAGGTTTGCCATGCCTGAGGCCAAGTACGATGTGGCGATTGTGGGTGCCGGATTCTCCGGACCCATTCTGGCCGCTAAAATCGCAGAAAAAGGAGTCAATCCCCAAACGGGAGATCGACTTACGGTCGCACTGATTGAGGCTGGACCCTACTTTAAGGGTGCCCCTCGACCCGGCTACGGTTCTCCCCTGCGGCGCCAAATGTTTACCAATCTGGAGGACGGCTATGCTGGGACCTACCTCTGGAACAATGATCGGAGTCTGGCCAAAATCGTGGGCGGAAGTTCGCTCCACTGGGGTGCCCAGGCCTTTCTCCCTTTTCCTGCCGATTATCTGCACTGGCAACAGGAGACCGGGGTGGACTGGAGCGAAGACAAGCTTCGCGGTGCAGTGGCTGAAATCCGCCGCGAATTCAACGTCCATAAATATCCTGACCAGATCGACACTCAAGGCAACCGGCTCTTTTATGATGTGGCCAGCAAGATGGGCTATGATCCGCAGCGTCAGGAGGGAGCCCGTCGGAATTGTATCTATTGCGGCTTCTGCAGCAGCCCCATGATGTGCAAATACGATTCGCGCTCCAGCACTGTGGTGACCTATATCCCGGTGGCCGAGAAACACGGAGTGGAAATTATTCCAGACACCTATGTGGAGAAGATCCAGATCGATGCCAACGGGGAGCGGGGGATTGCGCGCAGCCTCCACTGTAGGACAGGGGGCACTGACTACGAAATTGCGGCCGATAAAATCATCGTCTCAGGCGGATACATGAATACCCCACTGCTGTTGATGCGCTCTGGCTATGGGCCCCGGGAATGGAAAGGGAATCCAATCATCGTGGAGAATTCCAACATCGGAAAACACATCGATGGGCATCCTCGCGCGGGGGGGGGTGTCAGCGCACTATTCGATGAGCCGCTGGGAGATGGAGAGTTGGGAAATATCGGCGGCTACTACATGATTCACGACGACCAGACGGATGGCGAAGGGAGGCTTCTGTTCCGGGCCGGGTTTGGGAATTACCGCATGCCCGCTTCGGCGGCCCTCAACACTTATGCGCCGCTCTATGGCCGAGAGCACAAGCAGTATATGCGCGAAAAAGGAGTCCTCCGCACAGGATCCCTTTCCGCGAGTGTGAGCAAGGCCACCGGACGCTGGTACATCGACCCGGATGGACAACTTCTCTATGGCGGTGACCACAGCCTGACCCTCAGACGGGCTAAAGAGGGAATTGAGATTGCCCGCGATGTTCTGGAGCAGATGGGAGCCAGTAAGATCACATCAGGTCAAATCCCCGAAAACCTCTCACCCAGAACCGGCGGTTCGCACAAGGTGGGTTCCTGCCGGGCGGGAATCGACCCCAAGACGTCTGTGGTCAACCCATACTTTGAGTCACACGATGTGGACAATCTGCTCATTTGTGATGGGAGCGTGATTCCTCGAGTGACCACTGGAAACACCGGCACGCCACAGGCATCCGTAACAGTCTTTGCGGCAGGCCGCATGATCGAGCGTCACTTCAAAGGTTAGGCGGCTATGAAAGGTAGAGTTGACATGTCAAAGCGAAAGGTCTCCAGGAGAGATTTCTTAAAGAAATCGGGCTCGGGGGCCACGGCAACGGCTGTGGCTCTGGTGAGTTTGCAGTCTTGCCAGACCCCACCGGCCGCCCTGGATCTGGATCGGACTGCCGTGGTGGCTGCCATTGGGGATACCCTGATTCCCAGCGATCCCGGGGATCCTGGATACCAGACATTGGAGCCCTACAACATTACGGTTGAAGTGTTGAAGGAGCTGCAGGTGAGCGATGAAGAGTTGGTGCTGTTTGACGGTCAGGCGGGAGAGATGTTCTCGAGGAAGAGTTTTCTGCAGTTGAATCAATCAGAACGAGCCAGCTATTTTGATGCCGTTTTCTCAGGGGATCAATTTGAGGACAAGGAGACAGGGGAGAAACTCCAGCAGACCTTAAGGAGAGTCCGACAAAAAATCTTCCAGGTTTATTACAGCAACTATCCCGAGCACGTACTTCCGCGCGATGACAAAGGAGTCCCCATTCTTCTCCCAGGCGACACCCACCAGATTACCAATCCAAATACCAAGGGGCTGGTCACGGGATGGGATGCTAGCGGATTCATGGGGCCACTGACCTGGGAAGAAGAGCAACGCCGCAGGGCAATAGTTGAAAAGATCGATTGGAGGGAATAGGTATGGGCAAGAAGGATGTATCCAGAAGAGATTTCCTGAAAACGACGGGCATGGGAGCAGCTGCCATTCCCACTGTGGCGGCTGCAGCAGCACAAGTGCCAGTAGCGACTACAGTGGACCGCACAACCGTCTTTGCGGCCCTGGGGGATACACTCATTCCCACTGAGCCCAACGATCCCGGCTACAAAAGCCTCGAGCCGTACAACATCACGGCGGAAGTGATGAAAGGGTTAACCGGCATCTCCGATGAGGATCTGGCTCTATTCAACACTAGTTCGACTCCTTTTTTTGGGAACAGGACCTTTCTTCAACTGAGCGAATCGGAGCGGGCCGATTATCTGCGACTGATCATTGAGGGGAGCAGGATCGCCGATGAGCAGCTGTTGAGCAAACTTCAGAGCATCTATCGGCTCTCGCGGGTTCGGGTGCTGTCGGTCTACTATCAGAACTATCCTGAGCACAGGATTGCCAGAGATGCCGATGATGTTCCCGTTTTGTCGTCTGGGGACACCCACCAGATTACCAACCCCAACACGAAGCGGCTGAAGACTGGCTGGGATGTAGCCGGATTCCAGGGGCCCCTGACCTGGGAGGAAGAGGAAAGACGCCGCGCTTATTACAAACAAATCGATTGGCAAGAGTAATTGGGCCGCGAAGGAAAATGGCTGAGAAAGTAAGCGCTGTTCCCGAGACCACATCCCTGTCGAACACCTGGGATTTGCGCAGCTGGCTGTCCACCGTCGAGCAGTTCGGTGAGCTCAAACACGTCAGCGGTGCCCACTGGGATCTGGAACTGGGCGGCATCACCGAGATCAACAATCGCCAGCGCGGCTCCTCTCTGCTCTTCGACGACATCGTCGATTACCCCTCCGGCTATCGGGTGCTGACGGGCAGCACGGGCAGCCCAGCGCGCCTGGCCGCGACACTGGGGTTTCCCACTCATCTCAGCAGTGCGGAGCTGGTTCAGGCTCTGCGAGGTAAGCCCCCGCAATGGGAAGCCTTGTCCGTCGAATTTCCTCCGCAGTATGTGGAGGATGGGCCGGTCCTTGAGAACGTCATAGCCGGAAAAGAGATCAACCTTTTGGATTTTCCCGTGCCCAAGTGGCATGAGAAGGACGGAGGACGGTACATTGGCACTGGCAGTGTGGTGGTCACCCAGGATCTGGATTCGGAGTGGATCAACCTGGGTGCCTATCGCATGATGGTGCACGATGAGCGCACCTGTGCTCTCAACATGGTGGCCGGTAAGCACGGACGCCAGCAGATTGATCGCTACTTCAACGCCGGGAAGCCTTTTCCCGTGGTAGTCTCTCTTGGCCACCATCCGCTTCTATTCCTGTTCGCTGGTCTGGAGGTGACCTACGGACTGTCCGAGTACAACTATGTGGGCGCTGTCTTGGGTGAGCCGGTGCAGGTCATCAAGGGCGAAGTCACGGGTCTGCCCATGCCTGCCGCATCGGAGTTGGTGCTGGAAGGCTGGTGTCAGCCTGGTAATTTCAAGATGGAAGGTCCCTTAGGTGAGTTCCACGGCTATTACTCCGGCAGCGAAAAGGGAGTGCCGGTGCTGGAGGTGGAACGCGTGTACTATCGTAACGACCCCATTCTTTTAGGGACGCCTCCCGCTCGCCCGCCCCACGATTACTCATACTCCAAGACCATCATGCGTTCCGCTCTGCTCCACGAAGCGCTGGAGAAGGCTGGAGTTCCTGGAGTGGTCGGCTGCTGGGCCGATGAGGTGGGTGGAGCACGCATGCTGCTGGTGGTCTCCATCAAACAGGGCTATCAGGGTCATGCCCGCCAGGCTGGGTTGGTGGCTTCCCAGTGCCATGTCGGAGCCTATCTTGGCCGCTATGTGATCGTGGTGGATGATGACATCGACCCCTCCGATCTTCAGAATGTCATGTGGGCCGTGGTGACCCGCTCCGATCCAGCCCGTGATATTGAAATCATCACTCGAGCCTGGGGTTCCAGAGGCGATCCCCAGAACGTGACCTTCGATCAGAAGGTGCCCTATAACACGCGTGCCATCATCGATGCTTGCCGGGCCTATGAGTATCTGGACGTCTTCCCCCCCGTGGCAGAGGCGAGTCCCGAGCTTCAAGAGAAGCTCAAGAAGAAATGGCATGACCTGCTGGGTGACTAGCCTGCCGGACTAGAAGTCAAAGACGTAGGTGAGCTTCCCGATCAAGGCCCTCTCCGTGACCTCTCCGGTGGTGCTGCGCCTCTCATTGTAGACCAGAAAGAAATCACTGAGGGGTTTGTAGGTAAAATTGAAGCGGAGGTTGCTGGCAATTTCCTCTCTGGTATCGTTGTACTGGATCAGCGCGTTCAAGAACATAATGGGGCTGAAGGAATAGCGCCAGCGTGTCGTTACCAGGTTGGTTTTGAAGTTCCCTGAGGGCAGAGAGATGTCGTCATGGGCCCAGGAGACCTCGGCTCCAAACTGGTAGCCCGGCTGGAACCCAAATCCCAGCTGGAGGGAATCCTTTTCGCCATCCCAGAAACTAGCTGTCCTGAGTGTGAGATTGCCTCTGAACATGCGACTCCTGTCGCTGTTAAAGGAAAAGTTGTAGTCCGTGGTTGAATAGTCACCGGCCGGGATGAGTTGATTATCCCGGATCTCGAAAGCTTCGTCCAGACGTTCGAAGTTCTCCCGGCGGGTGAACCACAGGCTACTGCTGTTCTCAAATGAAACCTGCACATTTTGGGTAATGATTCGAGTCTCCAGCAAGTTCTCCTGGTTGGTCAGGTACTCAATTCCAATGTTGGGTCGAAACTCCCGAATCCAGGGGATCCTCTCCCCAGGTCTTGGTCGAACAGTGAATGTTCCTGTACTTTTTCGAATCCCTTTGCGGGGCGCAAAGCCCACTTCGGGATTGAAGTTCTCCTGGATGGAGAGATGATCACCATGGATATCGAACAGCCGGTCATTCCAACTGATGCGGAAACTCCCAGCCGCATCCTTGCCTTGCTCCCCGGTGGTAGCGGTTTTCAGCAGAAAAGAAGAAATGTCCAGATATCGAAAGAAGCTCAAATTGGTATCCAGGCCGTAGGTGCGATTAAACTCGCCGCCGCTGACCTGTTTGTTGACAAAGATGGCACCGATGTCTGAGTTGAGAAAGAGATCTCGGCGAACCCGGGCCACGGAAAAGTTGGTGGTCGGAGTGTCTTCGAATTCATCGGTCTGCATGGAAAGAACGCCCACACGATATTTGCCAGCGGTTCCGCTGAGGCGGAGGCCTCCCAGGATGGGCACCAGATCGCCTCCGGAGATGCCAATCCTGCGGCTGAAAAAAGGAATGAGGTCGCGCGAAGCGCGAAACCCTCTGGCCGGGGTGCCAAACCCAAAGATATTGGAGTTTTCCAGGAAAAACTCGCGCTTCTCGGGAAAAAAGAGGCTGAATCGAGTCAAATTGATCTGTTGCTGGTCCGCTTCAACCTGGGCAAAGTCGGTGTTGACAGTCAAATCCAGGGTCAGGCCTGAAGTGACTCCGTATTTGGCGTCAAAACCCGCATCGGGAAGAAAATCGATGTCATCCCCTTCACGGCGCAAGACAGGAGCTAAGAGGTAGGGTTTGAAATAAAGGTTACGCCCTTGACGGATACCGCTAATGCCGTCCAGTTCACCCGCCAGTGAGACCCTGCTCATTCGGTAAGGACGTGGAATGTGTGTCCAGTGGGTGTCTTCGTTCTTGCGACGAATCCGTCGCACAAAATTCACTCCCCAAGTCTGGCGTTCGTTGTCCCGGAAGCGTAAGGTCTTGAAGGGAATCGCCATTTCAATCTGCCAGCCCGAGTCTGTGAGTTTGGTCTTCACGGACCAAACGGCGTCCCAATCAAAGTTGGTAGTCTGACCGTCTCCTCCTATCTGACCCTCGCGCATGGCTCCTGCCGGGTTAGTACCGAAGAGAAAGCCGTTGCGATTATCGTCAAAGGTATCCAGCAGCATTGCGAAGTGATCAGTTTGAGCAGGGGGGTAATCTCTTCTCACGTCGGTCACAACGAGACCCTCTTGACCCGCCGAGTCAAAGCAATAGACCCCGACATAGAGGTACTCATCGTCATAAAGAAGCCGTACCTCGGTGGGTTCTGTGGCCGGTTCTCCCTCTCTGGGCTCGGTCTGAATAAAATCAGTGGCTGGCTGTGCAAGGCTCCACTCCGCCTCGTCGAGGGTTCCGTCAACCACAATTGGAGAGGTGATGTAGAGCGCGGTGAGTGTCTTCTCCTCGTCGGCGCCAAAGATATCCTGTGTCCACCAGCATCCCAGCAGCGCTATCCCCAGGAGCAGGTGTACTTTTTGAGTCCAGCCGCTAAAGTCCGCATTTCTCACACCAGGTCGTCGCGAAGCGGCGGAAGGGACGGAAAACAGAGCCGTGGGCTTTAGCCCACGGGCCCGCAGGCTAAAGCCTGCGGCTCCGACTGGCGCGCGAGGGGCACCCGCCACGGGTCGGCCCCCGCAAACGTACTCTTGAGTACGTTGAGGAGCCGAGGGGTACCCGCTTGCGGGTCGTGAAACGTAGTCAGGTCGGATCATTTCGCCGATGCAGTAGAGCAGGTGTGAGAAGTGCGGGCCAAACATGAAGGCCGTAGTATACCGAAGATCTCTGATTTGTCATGCGAAATCCCGGCTAAGATTCAGGCTTTGAGCCCGTGATTTGCTCCTCCACGACATGGCACCAAACCTTGTGCCCGTCCACGTCCAGTTCCCGCGGTTCCACTCTCTTGCAGATATCGACCGCCAGTGGGCAGCGGGGATGAAAGCGGCATCCCGAGGGAGGGTTGAGTGGAGATGGGACGTCGCCAGGCAAGATCGTCCGCTGTTTCCGCCTGGTTGGGTCAGGAACGGGCACGGCCGACAGCAGAGCTTGAGTATAAGGGTGAAGCGGGTTGCCATACAGCTCTCTGCTGTCCGCCAGCTCGACGATTTTTCCCAGATACATTACCGCAACCCGATCGCTGATGTATTCGACCACCGATAAATCGTGAGCGATAAAGAGGTAGGCCAGGTTGTAGCGTTCCTTGAGGTCAGCCAGTAGATTGATGATCTGTGACTGGATCGACACGTCCAGGGCGGAAACCGGTTCGTCGCAGACGATAAATTTTGGACTCAGGACCAGTGCCCGAGCGATGCCGATGCGCTGCCTTTGGCCGCCCGAGAACTCATGAGGGAAGCGGTTGACATAAGCTGGATTCAAGCCGCACTTCTCCAGCGTTTCACGAACCTTCTGGGCCCGTTCCCTGCGGTTGCCTCGACCGTGAATGGCCAGAGCTTCCCCGATAATTGCACCCACGGTCATGCGGGGATTCAGCGAGCTGAAGGGATCCTGGAAAATGATCTGCATATGCTGTCGCATGGCGCGCAGCTCAACGGCAGGCATCTTCGCGAGGTCTTTTCCTCCAAACTCCACTGTTCCCCCGGTGGCCTCGATCAGGCGGAGAATCGAGTGACCCACGGTGGTTTTGCCGCAGCCGCTTTCTCCCACCAGCCCCATGGTTTCACCAGCCCCGACTTCAAAGGAGATATCATCCACTGCCTTCACGTAGGCGGCAACGCGGGAGAACACTCCCTGGCGGACCGGGAAATAGTTCTTGAGGTGTTCCACTCGTAACAGGGCTTGTGGGCTCACCGCTCTGCTCCCTTCATGGGGGACTTTCCGTTTTCGATTAGGTGGCAGGCTGCCCAGTGTCCCGGCTTAACCTGGCGAAGTGGCGGTTCCTCCTGCCGGCATCGCTGCTCGGCCACCGGGCAGCGAGGGTGAAACCTACAGCCCGCTGGGAATTGTAGAGGGTTGGGTACCTGGCCGGGTATGACATTCAGCTTTTGATCCTTCGACATGCCCAGGGTGGGCACGGAGGTCAAGAGGCCGTGGGTGTAGGGGTGGAGAGGCGAGGCGAAGAGCTCTCTCGTGCTGCTGCTTTCGACCACCTTGGAGGCGTACATCACGGCCACGTGGTCTGAAACTTCCGCCACTAACCCCAGGTTGTGGGTGATCAGTAGGATTGACATCTGGAAGTCGCTTTGCAATTCGGCCAGAAGCTCCATGATCTGGGCCTGGATAGTCACATCCAGGGCCGTGGTCGGTTCATCCGCAATGAGTACCTCAGGGTTGCAGGCCAGAGCCATGGCGATCATGACCCGCTGCCGCATTCCGCCCGACATTTGATGCGGGTATTCATCTATGCGTGTCTGGGCGGCCGAGATCTTCACCTTGCCCAGCATGGCGATGGTCCGATCGCGGGCCTCGTTGCGGGAGACGTCCTGGTGGACGCGAATCGCCTCCATGATCTGGTTGCCAATCGTGAACACCGGATTGAGCGATGTCATGGGCTCCTGAAAGATCATCGAGATGCGGTTTCCGCGCACCTGACGCATCTCCGGCTCGGAGCATTGGAGCAGATTGAGCCCGTCCAGCAGAATTTCGCCTTCCACGATCTTGCCGGGCGAGGCGATGAGCCGCATCACAGACAGGGCAGAGACGGATTTCCCGCACCCACTCTCACCTACCAGGCCAACTGTCTCACCCTTGCTCAGCGCGTAACTGAGACCGTCGACCGCGCGAACCACGCCGTCCTCAGTGTAGAAGTAGGTCTTCAAATTCCGGACTTCCATGTGAGGGGAGCTCTGGTCCTGGGTTTGGGTCATGGTTGCTGTTCCGGCAGACTTCTTCACTTGTGTTACTTCCTGAGCCGCGGATCCAGGGCGTCTCGCAGACCATCGCCCAGCAGGTTGTACCCCACCACCGTCACAACGATCGCCAGTCCCGCGACCAGGGGCATCCACCACTCGGTGAAGAGGTTTCCCTTGGTGTCGTACACGATGTTTCCCCAACTGGGAGTTGGAGGCTGGACTCCCAGACCCAGGTAGCTCAGCGAGGCCTCCAGCAGGATGGTGTTGCCGACTCGCAGCGTGGCCGAAACGATGATGGGGGTCAGGGAATTGGGCAGCAAATGGCGGAAGATCAAGCGCCCGGCTCCTGCCCCCAGGGCCCGCGCCGCTTGAAAGAACTCGCGCTCCTTGAGCGCCAGAAACTGCCCGCGCACCAGCCGGGCGACTCCCATCCACGACATCAGTCCAATGACCGTAATGATGATCCAGATGGACTGGTTCCGCCACAGGGCGATCACCGTGATGATCAGGATGAGCGTGGGAAAGGAGAGCATCATGTCTACGAAGCGCATGATCACGCTGTCCACCCAGCCGCCGTAGTAACCGGCCACCGCTCCCACCAGAGTTCCAATGGTCACCGCCAGGCCCATGGCCAGAAAGCCGACCAGCAGAGAGATCCTCGAGCCATAGATGACACGGCTGAACACGTCTCGCGCGAAGCGATCCGTTCCCAGCAGGTGATCAAGCGAGGGAGGGAGCAAGCGTTCCTGCACCCGGTCGCCTTGCTCTACCGGATCATAGGGCGCCAGAAAAGGGCATAGGAAGGCAACCAGATAGAGTGCCAGAATAATGACTACCCCGACAACGGCCAACCGGTTCCGTTGGAACTGCCGCTTGACGATGGACCACTGACTTTCAGGCAGCCGGGTCAGGCGGTCGGCTTGCTGCTTCCGTCGGCAGGAAATGCCCGAGTAGAGCGGGATGGCGACCAGCATCCCCAGGACAAAGAGGGTACTGACCAGAAAATCCAGGTCCCGTGAATTGTAGGGTATGTTTGTTCCCCACAGCCTCTCCAGTGTGTGGGAGAGCGATGCCCACATGGTAGGAGCGTGCCAGCCGGCGATGCCCAAAAACAGGACGAAGAGACCCAGAACCGTTGCCCCCTTGAGGGGCTGGCCCAGACGCCGATGACCCAAACCTGGAAGCCAGTCAGATGGTGACATGATTCAGGAAAGCCTCACTCGTGGATCCACAATCGCATACAGGATGTCCGCCACCAGGTTGCCCAGTACCACCATGGTCCCGAAGATCAGGTTGACGGCCAGGAACATGGAGTAGTCGCGCTGAAATGCCGCATCCACCGCGACACGACCCATGCCTGGCCAGCCAAAGACCTGCTCCACGATGACCGCTCCGCTGAAGAGAAAGGGCAGACTCAATCCCACGATCGTGATAATGGGCATCAGGGCGTTGCGCAGACCGTGCTTGAAAACGACGACTCTCTCGGTCAGACCCTTGGCCTGGGCCGTGCGCATGTAGTCCTGGCGGATGACCTCCAGCAGCTCTCCTCGCATGTAACGGGAGATTCCTGCGGCGGCGCCGACTCCCAGCGTCAGGCTGGGCAGGAGGATATGGATGGCTCGGTCCCCGATTTGCCCAAGCGTGCTCATCGACTCATGGCGCACGATGTCGATCATTCCCGAGGCCGGGAACCAGTGGCTGGCAGAAACGCCGCCCGCAAAGAGAAACAACAGCAGGAGTCCCAGGTAGAAGGATGGCATCGAATAAAAGGTCAGCGCCGTGACACGGGTGACGTTGTCGAAGGCGGACTGCTGTTTGACAGCTGCCAGGATGCCCAGGGCAATTCCCAGTGTGAGTTCGATGAGCAGGGCCAGGGCGGAGAGCTGAATGGTGTTGGGGAGAGCATCCAGGATTTCGTCTCTGACCGGTCGCTTCTTGGCGATGGAATAGCCGAACTCGAATTTAAGAACGACGCCCTGGATGTACCTCAAATACTGCACACCCAGCGGCTGGTCCAGTCCATAGACGCGGCGGATGTTCTCGCGGGCCTCAGGATCCATATCGGGGTTGAAGAAGATATCTGTCGGATCTCCCGGGGCGGCGTGGATCAGAAAGAAGTTGATGGTGAGCAGTCCGAAGAGCAGGGGGATCGAAATCAGAATACGGCGGATGATATAGGTGTGCATTCAGGGCCGTGTCTGTTTGCCCGGAATATGCATAAATTCTCTACTGCAGCAGCGAAATCATCCGCCCTGCCAGCGTTGCACTCGATCAGCCTCCTCAACGTACTCAAGAGTACGTTTGCGGGGGCTTCCGTCGCGCGCCTTGTCAGGCCGGCGCTTTCGCCGCTTCATGACGAGAACCTATGCATACTCCGGGCATATTCCAAACTCTCTCCGAACGGCAAAATCCGCTGCCCTCGGTTTTTCAGGAGATTGAGCCGGAGAACTTCAGTACTTTTGCTGATCCTTGGGAGCCCACCACTGATTCAGGTTGTAACTCCATCCCACCGCTTCCATCTGGACATTTTGGAAGCGCTTGTGGACAAAATTGATGTCCTTGGGCATATAGAGAAAAGTGTAGGGTTGATCCTCGGCAATCATCTCCTGGATTCGCCACCACATCTCCTTGGCCTTCTCAGCGTCACTCTCAAAGATTGCGGCGTCGTTGAGTTGGTCAAATTCGGGGTTGGAATAGGAGACGAAGTTGAATTTGTCGTCAATGGAATTGGAGTGCCAGATGGTGGTCATATCCATTTTGAGCGCGACGCTCCAGCCTGCTACGGCAGCTTCGAAGTTCTTCTTTTCCAAGTCCCCACTGAATACGGTCCACTCCAGGATGTTGGGTGTGACTTCGATCCCCACCTCCTTGAACATGTCTTGAAGAAAAATCAGGATGTCCTCACGGATCTGATTGCCCTTGTTGGTCTTCAAAGTGAAGGAAAAGCGCTTGCCGTTCTTGTCCAGCCAGCCGTCCCCATCCGTGTCCCTCCACCCTTCTTCCCCCAGGTATCGCCTGGCCTTTTCCGGGTCGTAGGGGAAATCGGGCAGATTCGGGTTGTGTGCCCAGATGATGGGCAGCACTGGACCTGTAGGGATCTGACCGAACTCCAGGAGGAGGGAGTCGATGATTTCCTGGCGGTTGATGGCCATGGTCAGAGCCTGCCGCACCTTCTTGCTCTGGAAGAGAGGATTGCGGAGGTTCCAGCCAACGTAGCTGTAAGCGCGGCCGAAATAGGTGTGTGCCACCAGATCTACCTGTCGAGAGAGTTCCGTAAAGAAACGGGGCGGCACTCTCTCCATAAAGTCGATCTCACCGCTTTTGAGTTGGATGACAAGATTCTCCTGGTCGGGAACTACTTTGAAGATAATGCGGTCAAGCGGGGGCCGGCCGGCATAGAAATCCTGGTTGGCCTCCACCTCGATATACTGCTGTGGCTTCCACTCCTTAAAGCGGAAGGGTCCGTTGCCCACAGGATCGCGGTTAAACTCGGTGTTGATCATTTCCTCGTCCGGCACCCTGTCCAGAATATGCTTGGGCAGGACGGGAGCCACAACAGCATCCATCAGTTGGTAGGGATAAATCTGCTCGAAGATGAACTTGACGGTGTAATCGTCTATGACCTGACACTCCTTGATGAATTGCAGCCATTTGATGGCGGACCAACCAATTTTAGGATTCCGAGCCTTTTCGAAGCCGAACTTGACGTCGTGAGCGGTAGTCTTTTCCCCGTCATGCCAGAAAACATCGTCCCGCAGGTGAAAGGTAAGTTCCAGATGGTCTTCTGAGAACTCCCACGACTTTGCCAGCGAGGGAGCGTGGGAAAAGTCCGGATTTGTTCTGGTCAGGCCCAGAAACAAAAGACCCGTGATCCGATCGGCGCCCCTTGTCGCCAAAGTCAGCGGGTGTAAGGAGTCAGCGTCACCGATGGTGCCAATCACCAGGGTGTCCCCGCTGTCGTGTGGGCTTGTGTAAAACTCGTCCCACTTGGCCTCGTACTCCGGGTTGCGCTCTTCGCTCCGCCCACGGTCTCCCGGGAACTCCACCTCGATGACACGGGCTGAATCAGAGGGGGAGTCGCTGGGAGCCGAAGCCGGGCTGCACGACAGGGCAGAGAGAAGAAGAGCAAGGGGCGCGGTCCAGACAACCTTTTTCATTGTGGTTCTCCTTTTCGGCGGAAGACTTGAGACAAAACCACTCATGGTGGCCAGGGGATTGTATCTTGGAGATGAAAAGGGGGTCAAGGACGCTGCTTCTTCCGTCTCTGAATTGACGGATTTGCGGGCTTTCGCTAGGCTACCAGTAGATACGATGAAAGACACACCTGAGGCCCCCGAAGAGCAGAAGAGTTCACCGCCGCTACCTCAGCAGAAACCTTTGAATCAGGCGGCGCTCTTGATTTTAGCTTACATGGGATTTTTAGCCCTGATTCCACTTTTGGTGGAACCAGATGATGCTGAGGTACAGTGGCATGCCAAGCACGGACTCGTTTTGACCTTGAGCTGGCTGGCTCTCTTTGTGGCTCTGGCAGTCATCTCTGTCCTGCCAGGTCTTGGACTCATCATCGGCTTTGGCTTCTCTCCTTTTCTCTTGTTGATTATTTTCTTCTTTCACCTCTTCGCCATCGTCAAGGCGCTCCAAGGGGAACGGCTGACGATTCCCGTGATTTCCGAGTACGCTGACAAATGGTAGTGAGGGGCTGACTGCCCCGTGGGCTAAAGCCCACGGCTCTGACTATTCCTCGGTAGTTCCCATTAGATCCCAAGATTTCAGCCTCTCTCAAGGACTGAGCACGGAGTTGAAATGTTACAATAAATGTGTGGTAAATCCTTTTGTGAAAGTGAAAACCAAGGTGGAGTCCCAGCGAGGTTTCAGCTTCATTTCTATCTTGGTGGCCTTGGCGATTGTCGGGCTTTTGTACTTCGGCTATAGCGACCAGTTCGGGGTGACGCAGACGATCAAGACCGGCACCGTGGTGAAAAGTGCCGGGCAGGAAATGGCTTGCCAGATGAACCGTCAGGCCCTCGAACGTGCCTTGATGACCTGGAGCATCACCCATCCGGGCAAAGAACCGACCCTCGAGGATCTGGAAAACGACGGCATTACCATCCTGCCTTGTCCTGACGGTGGCCGCTTCAGGGTGGAGGGCGGAAGTGTTTACTGCTCACTCCACTCGATCCCCGGCTGAGATGCGGCTTAGCCCGGACGATGCATAGATTTTCTACTGTGGCTCCCTAATCATCCGCCCTGACTGCGTTGCGCGACCCGCAAGCGGGTACCCCTCGCGCGCCTGGTCAGGACGGCGCTTTCGGCGCCTCGTTACGAAAACCTATGCATCGTTCGGGCTTTCATTACTCCTTGTCTCTCAGGTCTCTCCTGATAATCTTTCCCGTGACAGTTTTGGGAAATGAATCGATGAACTCGATTTCCTTCGGAACCTTATAGGGGGCGATCAATTTGCGAGTCATCTGGCGGAGCTCTTCTCCCAGTTCTTCCGAGGGACTGTGGTCGGGTCGAAGGACAATGAAGGCCTTCACGAGCTGGCCTAAAATCTGATCTTTCTTTCCCACTACCGCTGCTTCCAGCACAGCATTGTGTTCCTGCAGGGTGTCCTCGACTTCTTTTGGACTAATCAGGTAGCCCCTACTCTTGATCAGATCATCAGACCTCGAGACAAACCAGAAGAAACCCTCCTCATCGATGTACGACATATCACCGGTGAGGTACCAACCTTTCTGGAATCTGGATTTCCAGATTTCTTCTTGATTTTCATATCTCAGAGCCAGGCCGGGGTGGTCTCCTCTGATGGCAAGATACCCCACTTCACCGCTTGGAACTTCGCTTCCATCCTTATCCAGTACAGCCACAGGCGGGACTCCGGCAAAAGGCTTCCCCATGGTGCTGAGCTTGACTACCCCGGGTCTCGTGCAACAAAAGATGTGGATCTCTGTTTGACCCATCGAATCATAGATCTCGCAGTCAAAGTGAGACTTCCAGGTCTTGAATACGTAAGGAGGCAGTGTTTCTCCAGAACTCAAGCCCATCTTCAGGGAGGAGCAGTCCCACCGCTTTTCCGCTTCCTCTACCAGCAGCATTCGTTTGAAAACTGTGGGATTGCCAATGAAATGTGTGGCCCCATATTTTTCTATGTAGCCGAAAGTCCTCTCCGGGTCGAATCTTCCCTGATAAAGGCCCGCGGTTGCACCGCAGTAGAGAGGGTAGAAGAAATTGCAACCAAACGGATACATCCAGTTGACCTCAGCGACTGACAGCGTCACATCTCCAGGTTTCAGCTCCATTTCAACTTTCGCAATCGGTTCGCCGGTGGCGATTAACCAGCGATGGGCGTGGACAATGCCTTTTGGGACAGAGGTTGTACCTGAGGTGTAAAGCATAAAGGCTTCGTCGCTGCTCTTGGTGTCCTCACATTTGAGCTCTGTGGAAGCATCCTTGATCATCTCTGCCAGAGAAGTGCCTTGATCGCTGCTCTCACCGATGACTATCAAGTGCTTGAGAAGCTCGCTTTCAACCTGATCAAAGACTGCGAGACTTTCAGAGTGTACAATGGCGGCTACCGCCTGGGTGTCATTGAGAATATGTTGGACCTCCTTGGCACCAAACAAACTGCTGGTTGGAACCGGTACAGCTCCTATCTTCATGCAGGCGAGGATGGCGTAGTGCAGTTCCAGGCAGTTTTGAGATCTCAGCATGACTCGATCGCCCTTCTGAATATCCAGTCCCAACAGGGCATTTCCTATTCGGTTGACTGAGTCCCGAAGTTCGCTCCAGGTGATCTTTTGGTCGTCCAGGATCATCGCGAGATTCTCGCAATCAGGACCCTCAGCCCACTGATCACAGGCCTGGTAAGCCATATTGATCCTCTCAGGGATGGAGAGCTCCGCAACCTCATTCATTATCAATCCTCCTTAAAATAGCGAGCATACAGATTCTAGAAAGAATGTAGAGTAGGAAGGTTCGGGTGTCAACGCACCGAGCCCGGAATTCAGGCTCCAGGTCTTGTCAGCGGTTAGTTGACGCTCTTTCTCCCCCCCATTACAATCGCCTCGATTATGATTCTGGATTTTCACACCCACGCGGTTCGTCCCGACCCCAACATGCCGCCCGAGTACAGAGCATTTTTGAGTTCCCACCGAGAAGGAGGCTTGGACGAGTTTCTAGAATCCTATTCTCATCCTGAGAATTTCCTGGCTCTCCTGGATGAAGCAGGTGTCGATCATGCCGTGGTATTGGCCGAAACAGCGGTCATTACTTCCGCGGTGATTCCGAACGACTACGTCCAGAAGTTTACGGCGGCCAGCAATGGCCGGTTGATTCCCTTCTGCACCTTCAATCCGTACATGGTGCTCAATCCCGCAAAGGGCTTGGATGTGGCGATCCAGGAACAAGGGTTCCGGGGCCTGAAGCTGTACCCGACTTACCAGTACTTCTACCCGAACCAGCCCATGCTCTATCCCCTGTATGCCAAGGCGCAGGAGCTGGGAATCCCGGTGATGGCTCACACCGGCAGCTCGGTCTTCGCAGGTTCGCGGATCAAGTACGGCGATCCACTTTTCTGGGACGATGTGGCGGTGGACTTTCCCGACCTGACCATCATCATGTGCCATGGTGGACGAATGCTTTGGTACGATCGAGCAGCTGCGCTGGTGCGCCTTCACAAGAACGTGTACTTCGATGTTTCGGGTCTGCCTCCTCAGCGTCTGCTGGACTATTGGCCAGATCTGGAGCGTCTCTCGGACAAGGTGCTTTTCGGCAGCGATTGGCCGGACGCCGATATCGGCAACAACCTGGAGACATTCAGGAATCTCACTCTCAGTGAGGAAGCCAAGCACAAGATTCTGTGGGCCAACGGGTCCCGGATCCTCGCCATCGAATGAAATAGTTGCAGCGAAACATGGGTGGATTTGTGTTTGAGAGGTGCGCAAACAGTCGTAGGGAGTTTGATAGAATCAGGCCCGCCGTCTCCCATGGACAAGTTTGTCGACCAAGAACTCAGCGGCTGGGGATGCTTTCGGAGTAGCCGCGGCCACATCTATCGACCGGAGACGGTGAGTGCCATCGCAGCTGTTCTTCAGAGTCGAAAAGAAACCAACTACATTGGACGTGGTTTGGGGAGAAGCTACGGCGATGCTGCTCTGAACCGAGATTGTGGTGTTGTCCTCACCGAGCGGATCAATCGCTTTTTGAGCTTCGAGCCAGACACCGGCGTGTTGAGCTGTGAAGCTGGCGTGACGCTAGAGGAGATCCTGAAAATCTTCGTACCCCGGGGATGGTTCCTACCCGTGACCCCCGGCACCAAATTTGTCACCATCGGGGGCGCGGTTGCCTGTGATGTTCACGGAAAGAATCATCACCAGGACGGGTCGCTTTCCAATTTTCTTCTCGACTTGGAGCTATTGCAGGCCAATGGCCAGCAGGTTCGTCTCTCCAGAGAGGAAAACTCCGATCTTTTTTGGGCAACCGTGGGCGGTATGGGACTCACGGGAATGATTCTAAGCGTCAGCTTACAGTTACGTCCCATTGAGACAGCCTTCATTCGCGTCCAGTATCAGCGCACTCCGAACCTGGATGAAACCATGCGATTGTTGGAAGAGGAGGACCAGGACTATACCTACTCAGTGGCCTGGGTGGACGGCTTGGCTAGTGGACGTTCTCTGGGGCGCAGTGTCCTCTGACCTTGCCCCCTAAAACGAGTCCAGTTTGAATGTTAGGATTTCCGGTTTAGGAAGGAGGCAAGGATGGCAGGGAAGCGGTTTAGGGCAGAACAGATCATCATGAAGCTGCGTGAGGCAGAGGTGGGTCTGGCCCAAGGACAGAGGGTGGGACAGGTGTCGAAGCAGATGGGGGTGAGCGAGCAGACCTACTACCGGTGGCGCAAAGAGTACGGAGGGCTCCGGTTGGACCAGGCCAAGAGGTTGAAGGTGTTGGAGAAGGAGAATACCCGGTTGAAGAAGCTGGTGGCGGATCTGTCTTTGGACAAGCAGATCCTGAAGGAAGTGTCCTCGGGAAACTTCTAGACCCGGCGAACAGGAGACGAGCGGTGATGTGGGTACGAGAGCGATTAGGAGCAGAGCGAGTCTCCGAACGTCGGGCCTGCCAAGTGCTGGGACAGGTTCGATCGACCCAGCGAAGGGAAAGGCAAATTCCCGATGATGAGGCCCGATTGGTGGCCCGGATGGTGGAGTTGGCTACGCAATACGGGCGTTATGGCTACCGGCGGGTCACGGCGATACTTCATGGGGAAGGGTGGAAGGTGAATCCTAAGCGGGTGGAGAGGCTGTGGAGACAAGAAGGGCTGAAAGTCCCGTCCAGACAGCCGAAACGAAGGAGGCTGTGGCTTAATGACGGTTCCTGTGTTCGGTTACGAGCGGCTCGCAAGAACCACGTCTGGAGCTATGATTTCGTGCATGAACGGACCCATGATGGGCGAGCCTTTCGGCTATTGACGATCCTGGATGAGTACACCAGAGAGTGCCTCGCCATTGATGTGAAACGGCAGATGAATCGCCAAGACGTGTTGGACCGGCTGGCGGAGTTATTCGTTGATCGGGGAGTGCCTGAGTTTATCCGGTCCGATAACGGATCGGAGTTTACGGCACAGGCGGTCCGGGACTGGCTGCAGGCTGTTGGGGTAAGGACCTTGTACATCGAGCCGGGCAGCCCCTGGGAGAATGGGTACATTGAGAGTTTCAACGGGAAACTACGGGATGAGCTGCTGAACATGGAGATCTTCGACACGCTGGGGGAAGCCAAGGTGTTGGTAGAACGCTGGCGGAGGGATTACAATCAGATCCGGCCTCACAGCGCCTTGGCCTATCGGCCGCCGGCGCCAGAGGCCAAACTACCTAGCCGCAATTATTCATAAGTTTGGGGTGAGTGTCGATTTTCTGCGGAAGTTCAGGGCTGAGAGTGTGTTCAGGTGCGATTACAAGGCGTCCAAGCTTGTTGAGCCGAATAGAGATGAAGCGAGAGCCCCTTCCGGAAACAGCTCGGCCCGCAGGGGGCTGTATATCTGTGTTGGCGCAGGGAGTCAGGGGACCGTCAGGTGGGACACAGACGGTGCATCAGTAATGCGAAGAGCTTTTGTTCGGGATAAGACGATGCCAGGTGCACCCAGATGCGACGAGAAGTTTCCCGAACCCGGGCACCGATTTTGAACAGGCGGCGGCGGAGCGTCTCAATCTCCAGGTTGTGCCAGGGAGTCCCGCACAGGTAATCCCGCAGGCGCAGGATTAAGACATAGGCCAGGGCGTGGATGAAGAGTCGGAACTGGTTGGCCAGGAAACGGTGGCAGCTCAAGCGATCCATGGCCAGATCTTTTTTGAAAGCTTTCACGAAGTTCTCGCACTGGCCCCGTCCGATGTAGTGGTCATACAGCTGCCCGGCCGTGAGATCCTGGCGGTTGGTGACCACAAAGCGACGGTTGAACCCGCGCTCGCTCACTTCCACCTTGGCCACCATGCGCCGCTCCCGGTCCCAACTGTCGGCCTGATAGACGAGCTCGGTGAACTGGCGTTGCTTTTCTCCTGAGTCGTCATAGTCTGCTTGCACCTGCTCAACCAAGGGCTCGACGGTGGCCGCCAGCCGGGAGTTGCGGGCAAAGCCCACCACATACTGCAGTTTTTCCTCCTCACAGAACTCGTACAGTGCCGGCGTCGCAAAGCCACTGTCGGCTCGCACTTCGATCGGAACATCGGATCCCAGAACCTGGCGCATCCGGGCCACCACCCGTTTGAGAACCGCCACCGCGTGGGCGGCCGCCCCCTGGTTGCCGGGCCGCAGTAGCGCACATACCAGATCGCCCGTCTCGCCATCGAATAGCAGCAGCGGATGATACATGTGCTCGCGATAATAGCCGTGGTAAAAGCTGAACTCCTGCTGCCCATGCGTGACGTCATCCGTGCTGTCGATGTCCAGGATGATCTTCTCGGGCCGGCTCTTCTTGCGGTGCTTCAAGTAGGTCTCCAGCAGCCACTGTCCCAGGCGAGTGAGATCCTTCGAGTCCACCGAGTTCTCCAGTCGCGACAGCGTGGGTTGAGAAGCCAGATCCGGATCGCTTTCCGGCAGCCGATCACACACGGTCTTGAAGATGGGATCCGAGCGCAAGCTGTCGGCATCGTTGCAGTCCTCATAGCCGGCCACGATCTGAAAGCTGCGCTGGGTGAGCAGTTCGCGAATCTGGTGGCGGACGTAGCGGCTATCTCGAGCGTCCTTCAGGCAGGAGGCAAAGCCAGCCGTCAGTCCGTGCTGTTGATCCAGGGCGTACAGACACAGCAGCCCGGCATCGGAGGAGAGCCGGCCTCCATCGAATCGAGCCACCACTTTTCTGTCAGGGTGAGATGGCAAGTTGATCTGGCAGACTGATGCATCGCTGGGCCGTACCTTTTTGGTTTGGAGTTGTTTCATAACCCCTTTTATATCAAAGAGGTACGGCATCTTTTTGTGCCCTCGATCAGACCCCTTCTTCAGAATTTATGAATAATCCGGGCTAGGTCGCAGGCACTGGATCCAATCCCTTGGAGTGGACTTCAAATGGTCCCGGGTCTAGCATAGAGGGTGGACTCGTTCGTGGGGGCAGGTCAGGTTACCTGTGGGTTCCGCTACTGGTATTCTGGAAGAACGTGCCGGTCGTCCTGAGAAGGCAATTGATTGTTGTACCCGTGTTTGCTTGCGCGATGTTCGTGGTGGGGCTCATCGATGAGCCTCGGATATGGGGAGAACTCGTTCCTTACGTCGCCGCAGCTGGCTTCCTGTCGTTCCCCTTTCGAGTCAGACAGCAGTAACGTCTTTCTACTCTTCTTTGGCTCGCGTATAACGTTGATCGGGGTCCAACTCCCTGAGTATTCGAAGCTCTTCCTCCGTGGGCGGCTGGGTGTACTGAATCTCATCGGGCATGAGCATCTCAAAGTCGGTTCTCTCTGCCACTTCTTCAACGCTGGCCCCGGGGTGGAGGGCTTCCAGGCACATCCTGCGGGTGGTTGGGTCAAAGCCGAACAGGCCTAGATGAGTGATCACCTTGTAGATCCCTCCCGCGGTCAAACCGGCCTTCTCGCGACTGTCTCCTCCCTGAAGGTATCCCGGGGTGGTGATGAAATCGACCTTTTCCACGAAGCGCCTTTTCTCGTGGTGCATGGCGATCAAGATCTTCGATGCCAGGCTGGCGATATCGTTGGCCCCACCTGTTCCCGGCAGGCGCACCCGGGGGTTGTCCGCATCACCGATGAAGGAGCTGTTCAAGTTTCCGAATTGGTCAATCTGAGCGCCACCAAGAAAACCGTAGTCCACGTAGCCACGCTGTTGAAGAAGGAGGACATCGGTGATGGTGAGATGCATGTTGCCTCTTCGCGCTGCTCTCTGCTCGTTTGTGGAAGGAGGCAATTTGTTGGGTTCAATGTGAGGACCGATCACACCCCCTTCAAAAAGGATTGTCAGTCGAGGGGCGTGCATCTTTTGGGCCAGGACACACGAAATGAGCGGCATGCCAGCTCCACCGAAGACGATCTTTCCGTCTTCCAGGATTCTGGCGCTCATGATCGCGACCAGCTCGGCAGTGTTGTAAGGGTTAGTCATTGTAAACACTTCTTCCATCCTTCGTCGCCTGAAGGATATCCTTGAAGTCTAACATCCCCAGAAAATGGGACCAGGACTCTGGAGCGTACACGTACTGCTCAAGGTATTCCTGAACACCTTCAGGTCCTTTTCCCATCATCAGCTTCACGTAGTAGTCCATGTGACTGAAATCGGGCTCATAGTACCCATAACATTCGTGAGGAAGACACCCATAGGGAACCTCTACCACCGCGTCGACCATGAAGAAGGGGATGGAGGTCCGGTCGGGCGCTCTTCTGACCTGATCGTTGCTGATGATTCTCTCGGTCGTGACAATCACCTTGTCGGCGGCACGGGCAATATCATCGTCCATAAAGGGGAGTCCCTCGCTCTGGACATTTCCATAGGAGTCGCAGCGCTGGGTGTGCAGGATGGCCACATTGGGATTGAGGGCTGGGATTAAAGCGAGTTTCTCTCCTGTATAAGGGCACTGCATCTCTTTGATCTCCGTCAAGCGGGGGAGAAGGTCAGAGCCCAACATGGATCTGGCAGGAATAAAGGGAATCCCCATAGCGCCGGCACGGTAGCGGAGACCAAGAGTCATGTGGCTCCACTCCTCGTAGACGGCCAGCTTTTCCTGGATATAGTGGCGCATGGCCCGTGACACACCCCAGGTGACTCCCGGACTGAACCAGCTGGTGATGACGTGTTGAGTGGCTCCCGACACCAGGAGCAGGTCTCCATCGGTTGAGGAGATACTCCTGGAGTAAACCAGCTCCTTTTTCTTCTGCCGAATGATCTCCCAGATAGCCGCCATAGGCGTCCTGGAGTAGTGACATCCTCCGGCAGCCACATGGTCACCATCCTGGATCAGACTGATCGCCTCTGTCAGAGACATCACCTTCTCCCGCAATCCCCGGTCCTTGTTCTCGATGACTTCCCTTAATTCTTTGTAAGATCTCACCATAGATTCAGTCCTTGCCCACGTAGTCCTCTAAATTGATCCGCTCCATGACCTCTGCCGGGACCTTTGGCTTGTCCGCAAAAATCTCCAGTGACGGTTTTGCGGTGGCATCGATCCCCACCTTGTCGCTAATGGGTTTTCCCTCCGGCCTGGAGGGGTCCAGCTCATCGTGGGAGACACCCTTGACGATGAACAGATCTCTGTCCCCCTGAGCTCGGGTTGCGATGGCCTGGATGACTGCCTGGCTGTTGGTCAGGTCTATATCATCATCTACGACGACACAATGTTTCACTTGCATGTCGGCGGCGAACGCCGTCAGAAGAACCTGCTTGGCCTGCCCGTCCCGTGACTTCTTGATGGAAACGAATAAGGTAAAGGGAGCTGGGCAGCGGACGCTTTGAACAGCTGGAATATTTTTTTGCAGGAAATCGAGGATGCTGGGTTCCATGGGAATCGTACTCATCAGCAGCAGTTCTCTGTGGGGTCCACCGCAAATATCCTGAAAGATGGCGCCCTTACGATGAGTGATGGCTTTGACATTGATAAACGGCCGGCGCACCTGGCCGGCTGAGTACCCCGTAAACTCGCCGTAGGGACCTTCCTCTTCGCGTTCAAAGGGAGGTATCTCGCCCTCAATCACAATTTCGGATCGGGCCGGCACCTGCAAGTCCACGGTCTGTGCCTGAACCACTTCCAGAGGAGAACCCATTAAGCCCCCCATCACATGCCGCTCATCTGTGGCATAGGAACCAATGAAGAGAGCCCCCATACACCAGGCAGGGTGGTTTCCCAAAGCGATGGCCAACTCCATAGGCTCATTTCGCTGCTCAGCCTTCTCGTAGATCTGACTGAGGTGCTTCCCGGGCGTCATATAGATTCCCAGCTTCTTGGAACCCTTGATCATCAATCGGTCATAGCTGCTGTTGTAGGCACCGGTGTCCGGATCCTTGGCCATGACAATGCCGCCACTGATGTAGGAGGCGCCGTCCGTATCGTGATAGCGCATCTGAGGGAGCTTTAAAATGTCTACCTGATCACCCACCTGAACAACTTCCTGTACCGGCCCCTTCTCGATGAGCTCCGGTTCGATGAGGTTGTTCAAAGCATCCCGATACTTCTGGGGCAGTTCACGCTTGTCCACATCTAGAGCAGCTGCCACCGTGGTGCGCGAAGCACAGGTATTGACCACGACCGGGAACTCGGTGTCCTTGACGTTTTTAAAGTGCAGAATGGGGGTGCGTTTCTGCCTCTCCAATTTGGTGACTATGGCGGTCGTTTCGTAGAGCGGAGAAATCTCCTTGTCAATCTCGAGATAGTTTGAGGGGAGCTTCTTCTTCATTTCTTGAAGAAAGCTCCTGAAATCATTACCAAGCATCGCGTCTTTCTCCCTTTTGGTTTGTGAACTCGCGTCGAGCGAGCCTTAAAACTCTCCGGCTTTGAGGTATCGTTTTTCGGGATCGAGTGCACGGAGAGACTCTAACTCCTCATCCGATGGAGGCGTGGTAACCTCCAAGTCCTCACAGATATTCAGGTTGAAACCAGTTTTTTCCAGGACTTCTTCCTCACTGATGCCCGGGTGTAGGGCTGTTAGCTGCATTTCCCGGGTTTTAGCTTCGAACTCCAGGACACCCAGATTCGTGATGACCCTCTCTACTCCTCCGCCCAGTAATCCCGTCTTCTCTCGAGCATCTCCACCGTTTAAGAAACCGGGACTGGTCACGTAGTCCACCTCTTCCACAAAGCGTCTCTTTTCATGGTAGCTGATGATGAAGACCTTATTGGCGGAACTGGCGATATCATTGGCCCCACCACTTCCCGGCAGCCTGACCTTTGGCTTCTCTGGTGTCCCGATGCAGCTGCTGTTGATATTTCCGTGACGGTCGATCTGTGCACCTCCCAGAAAGCCGACATCGACGAAACCCCGCTGGAGATAGAGCATCATGTCGACTGTGGCAGGGGTGGCTACGGAACGGCGTACCGATCGTGCTTCATTCGTTGAGCGCGGCAGATTTTTGATGATGGGTGCGACACCTCCAACCTCGAAGAGGATGGCCAAGCTGGGTGCGTGTAGCTTCTGGGCCAGAATCGCCGAGAGCAGTGGAAGCCCAGCTCCGGCGAACACAATCTGACCATCTTGTAAAGCACGAGAGCCCATGATTACTGTGAGCTCAGCTGGGTTATAGTCGTTTACTGCGGCCAAATTCTTCCCCTTCGAGTGGTTTCCAGTAAGCTCTTCACACCGAATAAGGACAGGTACTCATCAAAGTCCGTCGGTTGGTAGAAGAACTTTTCCAGGAACTCCCGTACAAAGCCTATTTTATCTTTGGCTTGCAGTAAACCCTGCCCATACTCTCCCAGCTTTTCATAGGCAGGTTCATACCGTCCATAACATTCATGTGGATAGCAGCCGAAGGGCAATTCTACCACGGCATCTACGCAGAAAAAGGGTATGTTGGTCGAGTTGGGAGCATCCCGAATGTGCTCATTATCCACGATTTGCTCAGTCGTCAAGATGACCCGGCTGGCCGCCTTGGCGGTTTCTATGTCCAGGCACGGGGGACCAAAGATCTGAGCGTTCCCGTAGATGTCCGCAATTTGGGAATGAATAACTGCGACGTCGGGATTGACCGCAGGTATCAAGAGAAGCTCTTCGCCGGAATAAGGGCAGGTGAAGCGTTTTAAACCCCTGCTTTTCTCCAGGTCAGAACCCAGCATGGATTTGGTTGGGATAGAAGGAATTCCCATGGCTCCCGCCTTAAACATCAGCGAGAGTCCCAGCAAGCTCCATTCCTCAAAGGTGCTGGGATCCTTCTCGGCAAAACTGCGCATGATTTTTGATACTCCCCAGGTTACCCCACCGCTGAACCAGCTGGTCACGGCCTTGCCCATGGCCCCCGAGACAAAGAGCCAATCCCCCTCGAAACTCATCAGAGGTTTATAGAAGGTGATATCTCGCTTTTTCTGCCGGATGATCTCCCACAGGACTCCCATGGGTGTGCGGGTGTATTGAAGTCCTCCAACGGCCACATGGTCTTCATTTTTAATCATGCCCACGGCCTCTTCCAGGCTGGTGCGCTTGTCCCTCATGCCTTTGTTTTTTTCAACGATCTCTTGGCGGGATTGGCGGTAATCCATCTTCTAGAACCTTTCTTTGCTGAACTCAACGTTGAGCACTGATTCCCTATAGGGAAGACACGGAGAAGGAAGTTAATACTTGATTTCCTGCGAAGTCTGCCCGCTCGTCAGAGCTGATTATACTCCACGAGTCGGCATTTCTCACACCCTCGAGCGAGGCTATTTAGGCCACGGGCGAAAATGGGAGAGTGTTGCGCAGTCCCGCAGGCTACTTCGCCGCACTGAGGCGGCTCCCACCTTCCGCTCCTTGCGGCTGGGAGAATGTGGGAGCGGCCTCAGGCCGCGAAATTGTAGCGGCCGCTCTGTGAGCGGCCCGAAAGTACGGCCTTGCCGTAGCAGCGGAGCCGTTCACAGAACGGCTAGTGCTGAGCTGGCCCGCAGGCTAAAGCCTGCGGCTCTGATAGGAGGTAACGAGGATCAGTCAGAGCCGTGGGCTTTAGCCCACGGGCCTGTCTGGAAAACGCAAAGCAATGGATGGCAGCCTACGAAAAGTCTGGAAATGACGACCCGGCCACCGAAAAGGGACGGGTGGAGGTATCAGATCCCGCCCGTGGATCCTCGCTGATATCGGCCCATGAGCTCAGCCTTCTCTATCAGGTGCTTTTTGCACAGTTCGAGAAAGTTTTCCTTCCTCGCGAGTAGATGCTCCGTGTCCAGTGCATAGAGGGTGAAGTAGTAGCGATGCGTTCCACTGGGAGGGCAGGGACCACCATAGGCTTCTTTCCCAAAATCATTTCGTATTTCTTTGGCCCCCGTGGGAACTGGCCCGCCTTCTGAAATCATTCGGACATCGAGTGGAAGGTCACAGACCAACCAGTGAATCCATTCCATAGGCGCGTCTGGATCGGTGACGGTGAGCGCGAAACTCTTCGTTCCTTCCGGAACCTCTTTCCACCTGAGCGCCGGTGAGACATCCAGACCTTCACAGGTGTGCTTCATGGGAATGGCGCCGCCAGCTGGAAAAGTGGGACTGGTGACTCTCACTACACAATTATATACTTCATTGGGTCACGGAGGCTCGATGAAAAGATGAAGAGACTGACACAGAAGGGCAAAGAAGGAAGGTTGTTGATGGGACCGGGGCCATCAAATGTGCCGTCTCGGGTCCTTCGAGCCATGAGCCGGCCGCTGGTCGGTCATCTCGATCCCGAGTTCGTGGAGATCATGAATACAATTCAGGACCTTCTGCGGCGCGTCTTTCAAACCGGCAACCCTTTCACCATTCCACTGTCAGGAACTGGAACTGCTGGGATGGAGGCCTCAGTCGCCAATTTTGTTGAGGAGGGAGAGTCTGTCCTGGTTGGTGTCAACGGGGTTTTCGGGCAGCGGATCGCAGAGATGGTCCGCCGGAATGGCGGTGACTGCACGGTGGTTTCCGCTCCCTTTGGTGAGCCTCTCGGCGGGAAAGCCATGCTTGAGGCCGCCCAGAAGTGCCAACCGAGCATCATAGCCGTCGTGCATGCTGAAACCTCCACCGGAGTCCTCCAACCTTTGGAGCCCATCCGGGAAATTTGTAACAGCCTCGATTCACTGCTGCTGGTGGATGCCGTGACCTCTCTGGGAGGACACCCCGTCGAAGTCGATTCCTGGGGTATCGATATTTGTTACAGCGGGACTCAAAAGTGCTTGAGCTGTCCTCCTGGACTTGCGCCCATTACCCTTTCTCCCAAGGCTGAAGCGAAGTTGAAAACCCGCACCAGCCCATGCAGAAGCTGGTACCTGGACTTTAACCTCCTCCGGTCCTATTGGGGTGAGGAGCGGGCGTACCATCACACGGCACCCATCTCGATGAATTATGCCTTGTGTGAAGCGCTGAAGATCATTGTGGAAGAGGGACTGGAGGAACGCTTCGATCGCCACCGGCAAAATCACACAGCTCTGGTGGCGGGATTCGAGGGACTGGGGTTGCAGATGCACGTAGACCCCGAATATCGTCTGTGGTCGTTGAATACGGTGTGCATCCCTGCCGGTGTGGATGATGGGAAAGTTCGAAGTGAGCTGCTGAGCCAGTTCAATCTGGAAATCGGCGGAGGTCTGGGTGACTTGAAGGGGAAGGTTTGGCGAGTGGGGTTGATGGGGGAGAACAGCCAGGCTCAGAATGTGCTCTACTTTCTTTTCGCTCTGGAGACCTGCTTGCGCAGGCAGGGCTTTCACTGCGCCCAGGGAGCCGGGGTGGAGGCTGCAACCGAGTGTTACAATGCGTCGACCTCGGCGGTGAGTCTCTGAGCCCGCACTTCTCACACCTGCTCTACTGCATCGGCGCAATGAGCCGACCTGACTGTGTTGCGCGACCCGCAAGCGGGTACCCCTCGGCTCCTCAACGTACTCAAGAGTACGTTTGCGGGTACCCCTCGCGCGCCAGTCGGAGCCGCAGGCTTTAGCCTGCGGGCCCGTGGGCTAAAGCCCACGGCTCTGTTTTCCAGCCCTTCCGCCGCTTCGCCACGAGCTGGTGTGAGCAATGCGGGCTACCCCTTCTAAAGGTTGATCTTCATCCCATCCTGGGCGATCTCGGCCTGACCTTGGTACCCCGAACTGCGAATCTCCGAGAGCAGATCATAGTCATCACACACCGGATACAGGTGGGTGAGGATGAGCCGCTTGGCAGCTGCCTTTTGAGCAATCTGTCCGGCCAAGTGGGGTGTGAGATGGCCTTCCAGTTTGAGTCCCGACGGCTGGGCGGCTTCGATCAAGGCGGCGTCAGCATCCTGGGATAGCTCGATCAATGCCTCAGCATAGTCAGTATCCCCGGAGTAGGCAAAGACCTTCCCCTCGGAGTCTGTGAAACGATATCCAAGACTGCTTTCCGTGTGAGGGACAGGCAGTGAGCGGACAGCCCAGTCGGGGAACTTCAGTTGATCGTCCCAGATCTCGCGAATCGTCAAACGCTCACTTTCCAGGTGAATCCAACTGCCGTAGAAATCCAGCAGGCCACGGTGGAGGTCCTTCAATCCAGGTGGTCCCATGAGCCTGAGCTTCTTGGAGCCGAAGTACTCCGAGTTCCTGAGGGCAAAGAGAAACGGGCCCAAATCCCCCGTGTGGTCCGGATGATAATGGGAGAACAGGACGTAGTCGATGTCCTTTACTGCTGCTCCGTGCCGCTCAGCGCGGTGCAGGGAACCGGAGCTGGGATCCACCAGGATAGTCGTTTGGTTGAAACGGATCACCAGACCGGGAGAAGCACGCTGAGGATGGGGAATAGAAGTCCCACTGCCTAAAATGGTGATCTGCATAATCCGGGCTTAATCAACCCAGTCTGTTTCGTAAACGTGAATAGCGTTTTCGTGTTTTGTCGTTCTTAACCCCAACCGCCAAGGCTTTCTTGGTTCCCACCATCACCACTAACTTTCTGCCCCTGGTCACCGCAGTGTAAATCAAGTTCCGCTGCAAAAGGATATAGTGCTGCATGACGATGGGGATGATCACGGCTGGATACTCGGAGCCCTGGGACTTGTGCACGGATATGGCGTAAGCTAGAACAATCTCGTCCAGGTCCGTGAAATCGTACAACACATCCCGGCCATCGAAGGAGATGAGGACTTCTTGGGACTCCGACGTTATCCGGGTTATCCGGCCAATGTCGCCGTTGAAAACGGCCTTGTCGTAATTGTTCTTGATTTGCATAACCTTGTCTCTGATCCGAAAGTTCCTTCCTCCTCGAATCACCCCCGCTGGTGTCGGATTGAACGCTTTTTGGAGCTCAGTGTTGAGATTCTCTGCACCCACCACTCCTTTGTGCATGGGAGTGAGCACCTGAATGTCGTTGAGGGGATGGAATCCAAACCGCCCGGGGATGCGTTCCTGGGTCAGCTCCAGTACAGTGCTCAGGACCGCTTCAGGGTCTTCCTGTTCGATAAAATAGAAGTCCTCCAGTTGAGCTCGCGGAGGAGTCAGTGCTGGCAGAAGACCACGGTTGATTTTGTGGGCGTTGACGATGATTGAGCTTTCCTGGGCCTGACGAAAGATCTCACTGAGCTTGACTACCCGCACAACTCCCGAGGCGATGATGTCCTGGAGAACATTTCCAGGACCCACAGAAGGGAGCTGATTGACATCTCCAACCAGGACCAGGGTGGCTCTGGGAGGAATGGCCTTCAGAAGGTGGTGCATGAGCACCGTATCGATCATTGAAGCTTCATCCACGATGAGCAAATCGCATGTCAGAGGATGGGTCTCGTTTTTCTGGAAGCCTCCCTTTTGAAGACTGAATTCGAGCATGCGATGAATCGTCTTGGCCTCGTGACCTGTTGCCTGATTCATCCGTTTGGCAGCCCTGCCGGTGGGGGCTGCCAACATGATGTTAACCGTGAGCTTGGCAAAGATCTTTAGAATGGCGTTAATGATGGTCGTTTTTCCGGTTCCAGGCCCACCGGTGATCACCATCACCTTTTCCTCCACAGCACACCTCACTGCCCCGATCTGTCTTGCAGCTAGAGTAATGGCAAGCTGCTTCTGGACCCATTCGATGGCTTTGTCGGTGTCGACTCTCCGAATGGTCTTGGGTGCGGAGATCAGGGTCTTCAGTCGGTGGGATATGCCGGTCTCGCAGAGATAGAGTGTCGCTAAATAGACATCCTTTTGGTGTTCCTTGAAGTTGTCGCTGTCGTCGCTTTGATCCTCGATGACTATCCTCTTATCCAAGGCGATGGTGCCAAAGGCTTTGAGGATGACCTCCCTGTCCACTTGGAGAATCTCCTGACACTTCTCGATCAGGGGTTCGTAGGGGTAGTAGACATGACCCTCATTGGTCAATTGATGGAGGACATAGAGGATTCCCGCCTCCGCCCTCAGCTCCGAATCCTTTGCGAATCCCAGTTTCTCCGCGATGGAGTCAGCCGTGACAAAGCCTATCCCTAGAATGTCCACGGCCAGACGGTAGGGGTTTTTCTGAACCACCTCGATGGACTGACGGCCATAGTGTTTGAAAATCTTGGCGGCATATCCTGAGCTGATCCCATGGGTCTGCAGGAACAGCATGACCTCCCGAATCTCCTGCTGTTCGTCCCAGGCCGTTCTGATCATGGCGATCCGTTTCTTTCCGATACCCTGGACCTCGGTCAGCCTTTCCAGTTCATTTTCGATGACATCGAGAGTTTTATCGCCGAACCTCTTGACGATTCTCTGGGCCATGATCGGGCCGATGCCCTTAATGAGACCGGAGCCCAGGTATCTCTTGATGCCATAGACAGAGGCTGGGACCTGAGATTTGAAATTCAACACCTGGAACTGCCTGCCGTATCGGGGATGATTGGTCCACTCACCCTTCATCAGGAGGACTTCTCCCGGCGTGAGAGCCACCAGGTTTCCCACCACGGTCGCTAGCTCGCGCTGGCCCGGAACTTTCACCTTAGCGATGGTGAAGCTATTCTCTTCGTTGATGAAGGTGATTCGTTCTATCTGCCCTTGCAGTTCTGTGAGCATGCTGGGTATTGTGTTCTTGATGAGGACCCTTATATCACAATCATTTTCATGAGTTGACAGTGAGGATGGCAAGTTTCTAAGATTGCCCCACGACCGGGGGAAAGTCCGCACCAAGGTGGGAGGAAGAGAAGGATTTGTCGAGATCACAAACCCTGAGAGACTCTCTGGCCGGCATTCAGGAAAAGCTCACTGCCATCGAGTCTCAGCTTGAGACAGCCAAAGAGGAAATTGAATCCAGGCTTAAGGCACTCGATTGCCCTCCGCAGCTTGACCGGGATACTCCAGCCGTTACCCAGAAAAGTCCCTCAATTGCATCTGGATTAGAGCTCAAGCGAGTCAACGCGGCCCATCAGAAACTAGCCACCGGCAAAACCCAGGAACAGATCCTGGCCACCTATTTTGAGGAAGCTCAAGCTCTTGTGAGCAGGGGAATTCTCTTTCTGAAAGAAGAGGAGAAGTATCTCCCCTGGAAAGCGATCGGTTTTGATCTGGAACATGTCCAGGCGGTGGAGGGCCAAGACCAGGAAAATCCTATCATCCGGGCCGCTATGCAGAGACAAATCGTTTTCAGTGAAGGCGATCTGGATCACACCTTTCCCTGGTCAAAGCAGTCGGGAAAAGCTTCGCAGATGGCTGTGTGTATCCCGCTCGTCTTTGGAGACTCTGTTCCGGTGGTTCTTTATGCTGACTCGTCAGCTTCGCTTCCTCTGGATTCCCTGGAATTACTCACCCACCTGGTCGTACTCGTTCTGAAAAACCACTACCTGCAGCGGCTGGCCGCTTCGGAAGGAAAGACTTCGTCTCCTGAAGTGGAGAAGGAACCGGACAGCATTGAGTGGATTCCTCCGGAAATACAGGAAGTTCCAGAGGCATCGGCCCTGGTTCCCGATCTTCCCTCAGCCACCTCACAGCTCCGGGAAGAGAAAAGTTGAAATTTCTAACTTTCTCTTCATGTCAGTTGTCAGTTGTCAGCTGTTAGCCATGCCGACGTCACCCCATCGGACCAGCCAGAAGGTCACCCACTTTACCGAATCTGTCATTCGAGAAATGACGCGTTTTGCGATGCAATATGATGCCATTAATCTGGCTCAAGGATTCCCTAATTTCCCAGCGCCTCAGGAGATTAAGAGCGCTGCTTGCCAGGCGATTCAAGACGATATTAACCAGTACGCCATTACCTGGGGTGCCGCTGGACTCCGGCAGGCAATTGCTGAAAAGTACAGGGAATTCTATGACTGGGAGATTGACCCTGAAAGAGAAGTCACGGTGGCCTGTGGTGCGACCGAGTGCATGATTTCTTCGATTCTGGCGCTGGTCAATCCTGGAGATCAAGTGCTTGTCTTTGAGCCCTTTTATGAAAACTATGGTCCCGATGCCATCATTGCCGGTGCTTCACCCCTCTATGTTGCCCTTGACCCGGATCGCGATTGGACCTTCGACTTTCAGGAACTCGAAAAGAAGATTCAAGAGGCCCAGTCCCAGGGGGGGATCCGTGCCCTGATACTCAATACTCCAAACAATCCTTCAGGAAAGGTGTTTTTCCGGGAGGAACTTGGACAGCTGTCTGCACTTGCCAAGACTTACGATTTTTACGTCATTACCGATGAGATCTATGAGCACATTGTTTATGACGGTCAGTGTCATCATCCCCTTGCACTCTTCTCCGGGATGAGGGACCGGACCATCACCATCAGCGGACTTTCCAAGACCTTCAGTGTGACGGGCTGGCGGATTGGATACATTATCGCGCCCCCGGATCTCACCGACGGCATCCGCAAGATTCATGATTTCCTGACGGTTGGAGCGGCCGCTCCTTTGCAGGAAGCTGGTGATGAGTACTCACTTTCATAAATACGGTAATGTTTGTTGGGAGCGCGACGGAGCCCAGATTGAGGCGCGACGACGAGTCGATGTCTCTGCATCGCCTCCTCCTCTCTTCGCGATTTCGCCTCGCAAGCCCCATCCGCAAACGTTACCGTATTTATGAAAGGGAGTACTAAGGCAATGGGGACGGATCGGCAGTACTACAAGCAGCTGGCCTCAGAATATCGAGAGCGCCGGGATTATCTGGTGGGGAGGCTGCAAGAAGTTGGGTTCAAGGTTTGGACACCATCTGGTGCCTACTACATTATGGTCGACATCTCGCCACTGACAGATCTGGATGACGTTCGATTTGTCGATCAACTGGTTAAGACCTACGGGGTTGCCGCAGTGCCGGGCAGTAGTTTCTATCATCGACCCGAAATGGGCAGACGGTTTATTCGTTTCGCCTTTTGTAAATCCATGGATGTGTTGCATGCGGCCGCCGAGCGGCTGCTGCGGTTGCGGGACTAGGACTAATGGAGAACAAAGAGCTGGCCAGGATCTTCAGCGATATTGCGGATATTCTCGAGATTCAGGAAGGTAATCCCTTTCGAATCCGATCCTTCCGGAGAGCCGCTCAAATCATTCGGGATCTCAGCTTCAATGGTGCTCATGCCTCTCAGGAGGACGCCGAAAAGCTTCGCAGCATCTCTGGGATCGGAAAAGGCACGATCGGTATGATCCAGGAGATTGCCGAGACCGGACGAAGCCAGGACTTTGAAGATTTAAAGAAGGAGATCCCTCCGTCACTTCTCACTCTGCTGGAATTACAGAACCTGGGCCCCAAGAAGATCAGGTTGTTTTGGAAGACCCTGAATATCAGCACCATTGATGAGTTGGAGAAGGCGGCTCGAGGGGAACAGTTGCGATCCTTGCCGGGGATGGGGGAAAAAAGCGAGGCGAAGATTCTTAAGGCCATCCAGGACCATCGACTTCTCCAAGGTCGCTTTCGCCTCGACGACGGCATCGAAATCTGCCAGGGAATAATGGATGACCTTCGATCGAGGGTCAAGGTCAAGCGAATTGCGGCCGCCGGCAGCGTGAGGCGTAGACGCGAAACCGTTGGCGATATCGATATCCTGGTGACCTGTGAGTCTCCTGTGGAAGTCATCGATGCCTTCACTGAACATCGCGATGTCAAAGAGGTGTTGGCCAAAGGAGACACCAAAGCCTCAGTCGTCTTGGGCCGAGGACTCCAAGCCGATCTGCGAGTGCTGGAGGATGAATCCTTTGGCGCCGCCCTCCAGTATTTTACTGGCTCCAAAGCACATAACGTCGCCCTGCGAGAAAGAGCCAAACGTATGGGTTACAAGATTAGTGAATATGGTCTCTTTCGGCTCGGCAATGGAGAGAAAAAGGATCTTCCAGAGAAAGTGGCCGGTGAAAGTGAAGAGGATATCTACAGGCTGTTGAAACTGTCACCCATACCACCCGAGCTTAGAGAAAACCGAGGAGAAATTGAAAAGGCGGAAACTGGCCGATTGCCTGATCTGATCAAACTAGAAGACATTCGCGGCGATTTGCATATGCACACAAAGGCCACCGATGGTCGGAACACGATCCAGGAGATGGCCGCAGCCGGGATACAAGCGGGATATCAATACATTGCCATTACGGACCATAGCAAGGCTCTGGCTATGGCCCGTGGACTGGATGAAAAAAGGCTTCTTGATCAAATTGAGGAGATCGACCGGGTGGCATCCCAGATCTCTAAGATTCACATTTTCAAAGGAATTGAGGTCGACATCCTGAGTGAGGGGGAACTGGATCTGAGCGATGAAGTCCTTTCCCGCCTGGATGTTGTCATTGCTTCAGTACACAGCCGGTTCAATCTTACCCGCAAGGAGATGACTTTGAGAATCTGTCGTGCCCTGGAGAACCCTAATGTGAATATCCTGGCTCATCCCACCGGGCGTCTGCTCACACGACGAGCACCCTATGCGGTTGACTTGGAGCAGGTGATTAAAACAGCTCGAGAGAACAGGGTGTGTTTGGAGATCAACGCCTACCCGGAGCGCCTGGACTTGAGCGACGTTCACTGTCGTATGGCCTGCGATCAGGGAGCCTTGATCAGTATCAACTCCGACAGTCACAACCTCCGAATGCTTCGCTATACCGAATATGGAGTCTTTACTGCCAGACGTGGTTGGCTGGAAGCAAAGGATGTAATTAATACCTACCCACTTGAAGAGCTGACCAGAGTGCTGAAAAAAGAGAAATATGGGAAACGCTGACCACTGACAGCTGACACCTGACAGGGAAACGTGGAATCTGTAAGTCCTGTTCGCTACAATGGAGAGCTTTAACAGGGGGAATTCTGTGATCAAAGACCTTGTACCGAAACAGGTAGTTTGTACCGCGCCAGGTGGCAAAGGAAAGCCCTGCCATGGAGGGCTCAAGCGCTACCATCCTTTCGCCGGTTACTACAACGAGCCGGATAAGCAGTTGCGCGA
Organism: Acidobacteriota bacterium; assembly: GCA_963663035.1. GTDB lineage: Bacteria > Acidobacteriota > UBA6911 > RPQK01 > JADFOI01 > JADFOI01. Next base: position 2,247,894 of record OY760074.1, on the reverse strand, counting down.
AGAGATCAGGCAAGAGTTTCCGGAAGATCCAAAACTTATTCTTCTCAAGTGCGAAACGTGCCAGATCGTCTATCGACTGCCTGAGGAGTTGAAACGAAAATTCCAACAGGCAGTCTAAGCCTTCCCCTCTTTTCGATTGTCTGCTTCTGTGTTTTTTTCACATCGGAGTGTTTGGCCTGGGGTCCCAGCGGGCACCACTGGGTGACCAACAGGGCTATCGATAACCTCGAGGGGCATCTCGAAGAGCTCCTTTCGAAGCACCGCAGCAGCGTCGTTGCGCAAACCATGGTCCCTGATTACCGAAAGGATCGGGATCCGGAGGAATCCTCTCGCCACTTTGTTGATCTGGAACGATATGGTGAGTTCCCCTTCTCCCTTCTCGAACTGGATTACGGCCAGTTAGTCGGTCAGTTGGGGGAAGAGACAGTACAGAGAAACGGGACCGGCCTGTGGGCAGCGCACGGGACCTTCAACCGACTGGTCGAAGCCTTCCAGCGCCGGGATCTTGAACAGATCTTGCTTTACGGCTCAGATCTCTCCCACTATGTGGCTGATCTTCACCAACCTTTTCATACCACCGAGAACTTCGACGGTCAGCTCACGGGACAGGTGGGGCTCCATGCTCGATTTGAAAGTGACCTGGTGAATTTCAATCTTGACCAGATTCATTTTTCGGAATCCGCTCCAACCGATCTTGGACAGGTACAGCCGACGCTTTACGATATTGTTCTGGAGAGTCACCAGTGGGTGGAGAAGATTCTCCTGGCCGATCGACGGATCGTTTCAGAATTGGGAATAGACCGAAAGCAATACCCTGATCAGTACTTCAGCCTTCTGTTTGACCAAGTGGGAACGGTCGTGGAAGAGCGCTTGAATCAAGCCGCTTATCGAGTGGGCTCCCTGTGGTGGATGGCCTGGGAAAGAGCCGGCCAGCCCGACTTCTGAACTCCCATGTCAGCTGTCAGCTGTCAGTTGTCAGTTGTCAGTGGTCAGTGGTCAGTGGTCAGTGGTTAGCGTTCCCCACTTCCCAGTGGCGCGAGAAAACCTGCCGTGCCTGTTCTCGATAATTCATGTATTCCACGGCCTGCTCCTCCTGGATTGGAAAGTTTTGGGGATTCACTGTTGTGGCAATGGAACAGACAACGGCCTCCGACAAGGCCTTCAAGTTGTACCCTCCTTCCAGGACATACACGATACGACCCTCACAAATCTCTTGTGCTACGGAGTTGAGCAGATTGAAGAGCTGACCGAATCCCTCTGTTTCGAGATTCATGCCGGCCAGGGGATCACTCCTGTGGGCATCGTAGCCGGCTGAAACCAAAATCAGGTTGGGATCAAATTGGCGAATCATAGGAAGCACGAAGTCACTGAAGAGAGAGCAGTAAAAATGATTTCCACCGCCGGCGCGAAGCGGAAAGTTGACGGTGAAGCCTTCACCCTGACTCTCACCCATCTCATTGAAATGACCGGTCCCTGGGTAAAAGGGATACTGATGGGTGGACAGGTAGAGTACATCGGACCGCGAGTAGAAGATCTCCTGAGTTCCGTTTCCGTGGTGGACGTCAAAATCAACAATGGCCACCTTCTCTAACCCACCGTTGCTGATAGCCCACTCGGCAGCAACCGCGACGTTGTTGAGGAGACAAAATCCCATCGCCCGGTTGCTCTCAGCATGGTGGCCCGGTGGCCGAATCAGGGCAAATCCAGAGTCGATGTGCTTTTCCAGTAACTGGTCCAGGAGAGTCACAACGCTTCCGGCTGCCAGAATGGCAGTCTGGAATGAATCAGGACTGGTGTAGGTATCCGGATCGAGCTGAGCAACGCTCTGCCCAGCCGTGCGCCGGATGCCTTGAAAGTGCTCGCTGGTGTGCACGGCAAGGATCGACTCCTCTGGCACAGGGCTGGGTGCGATTCGCACTAACTGTCGGGTTTGGTCCCACCTTTCAACGGCTTCCAGGATTGCCTCAATCCGCGCGGGCCGTTCTGGATGCCCTGCTGGCGTAGAATGGCGTGTAAAGATGCTGTCCAGAACGATTCCGAATTGCATAGGCCCGCGTAGCGAGCTCTACCTTTCTCCCCACTTTAACTTCTCCCGGAGAACATCGAAGAAGCCTTTATTGCCGGGCTGAATCAGTTCGATCCGATAGTCTGACTGGGAACAGCGAATCTCTTCTCCCTCCTTCAAGGCCACCCCCACCTGGCCATCAACCGTCAACATGACATCTTCACCGGATTTCACCACCACACGAATGCTGTTTTCCGCCGGAATCACCAAGGGACGATTGGTCAGTGTGTGGGAACAAATGGGAGTCAGCACCACGGAGTCAAGGGTTGGATAGAGGACTGGACCGCCGGCTGACAGAGAATATGCTGTAGAGCCTGTAGGAGTGGAGATAATCATCCCGTCGGCCGGAAAATTAGCAATGAAGTCCTCATTGACAAATGTGTCCATGCTAATGATCCGGGCCATCGCTCCTTTGTTGATGACGGCGTCGTTGAGGGCGTGGTAGGTTCTCACTGAACCGTTGGTGCTCAGGACCTCAATTTTGAGCATACTACGGCGATCGATCGTGTGCTTGCCTTCCAACAGCTGCTCCAGTGTAGGATAGAGTTCATCCAGCGTTATTTCGGTCAGGAATCCCAGAGAACCCATATTGACGCCGAGAATCGGAGTGGCGCGACCTTGAATAGACCGCGCCACGGAGAGCATGGTGCCGTCCCCACCGAAGACCACGATGACATCCACTAGCTCTGCAAGTTTCTCCCGAGTTGCGGTGACCACGTCCTTCAGCTTCACAGTCTGAACGATGCTGTCCTCCACAATGATCTCGCAGCCCCGAGCTCGCAGCCACGTCAAGACTTCCTCCAGAGTGGCAGCAAAATTCGTGCTGTGGGGTTTAGCTACGATACCAATTTTCACAGAAAGGGCCCTCGTGGCAGGGTGGTGCAGGAAACCACGGGCATGGTCACACCGCTTGTCTGTTAGTTCGGTTGTTCCTCACTTGCTCGTTGATGAAGTGATTGCGGCACTCCTCGGAGCAAAAGTGAAAAGTTTGTCCGTTCACTTCCGCCGCAACCGCCAAGTCCGTGGCGACGTACATGCCGCATTGGGGGTCCTTGATCATTTGACCGGCAATCGTTTTTCCAGCTTGGTTTGAGCCGGCACCTGATCTGGCTCTTGCGTTCTTCGATGCAGTGAAAACTCGGGCGAAAAAGGAGCCGATCAATCTGAAGCCGACCAACAAGAGAAGAAAATAAAGAATCCTGCTGATCCAGACCATCTTTAGTACTCACTTTCAAAAATACGATGACGTTTGTTGGGAGCGCGACGGAGCCCAGATCGAGGCGCGACGACGAGTCGATGTCGAGACATCGGCGAGGAGGAGCAACAAAGAGATGGGCCCATCCCGCCCCAACCCTTTGGGCGGATGGGGGTTGCGGGCGATCTCTTTGTCTCTCGTCGTCGTCGATGTCTCTGCATCGCCTCCTCCTCCCTTCGCGACCTCGCCTCGCAAGCCCCATCCGCAAACGTCATCGTATTTTTCAAAGGGAGTACTTAAGGAGGATCTCCTTGCATGTTGTTTCTTATAGACGCAATCTGCTGCTCGATTTCCTGTCGCTGAGGATAGTCTGGATGAAACTCGAGCAGCTTTTCCAAATTCGCGACCGCTTCGGCATAGTTGCTGGTCGAAAGGTAGGCCACACTAATATTCTGCAGTGTCTGGACATGGTCAGGTTCGATTTCGAGCGATCGTTTGTACCGGTCCACGGCCTTGATTGGGTTGCCGCTGTACAAGTAAGCGGTTCCAAGATCAGTCCGTACGTTCACATTGTTCGGTTCCAGCTGCAGGGCTTGTTCATACCAATCGATCGCTGCATCGAAGCGGCCCATATCGTAATAGGAATCTCCGATTGATATTCGGACCTGACTGTCCTGTGGATCAGTTTGTGCCAGGCTCTGAAGTTCGCGCAGGCTTTCCATCACTTCCTCGGGAGGATGCTCCGCTGGAAGCTGAGAGGAAGCTGAAGCGCTGGTCGCAGACCCCTGTTCGCCCACTCCTGATGGGTCTTGCACGAGAACCTGAAAAGTAAAGAATCCCAGGATAAAGCCGATCACTATTCCGACCGCGCCGGTAACCAACTGTTTGCTGTGCATAGAAGGGTGTATGTTATCATAATAATGTCTAAAAAAGCCTTGGATGCTTTGAGGAAAGGAGTTGCTTAGGGAGTGGAGATTGCCCATGCCAAACTGGGGTCTTCAACGGTAGAATTTCATGGTGAGCGAAAATGCATACGACCTTTCCTCTACTCGGACTCGCTGAGAAACTATGTATCGTGGCACAGACATTGGCGGTCGCGAGAGGCTTACTGAGACCTGTCTGAAAATTCTGGAGGAGGGAAACGAAAAGAAGCTTTATGAGGCCCTTCCTCACATCAGCATCGTCCGCTCTCCCTTGTTTTTTGATCCTCTTCTCAAGCTTCTCCAATCGGGGAAACGGGAGCAAAGAGAATTCTCTGCTGTGGCTCTTGGCAGCCTCGGCGATCCCCGCGCCATTGAGCCTCTCTACAAAGTTTTCATGAGGCCTGCCACCTTTAAGGGTAAGGGCACCGGGTCTTTGCAAGCCTCCATAATTAACGCTCTGGGGGAGATGGGGGATGGCCAGGCCGTTGAGCTGCTTCTGAACATTTACAAGCTGGCCTCCCGAGGGAGCCCTTTGGTTTCCCATCGAAAGAGCTGGGTTCTTTCAGCCATTGGAAATCTCGCGCAGCAAGGTGCCGTGGTTGCGGTGAAAGAACTGACCAATCTCATGAGGGAAAAGGACACAGAGCTGCGTGCCCAGGCAGTCATGGAACTGGCTGTGGCTTATTGGCACCGCCCCAGCGAGCTTCCCGATACCGTCTTGCAGGAAATGATTTCGCTAACCGAGGATGATAGCGAAGAGGTTCGCCAAGCTGCATTGTCGGCACTTTCTGATCTGGCTCAGTTAGGCTGCCAGGCAGCTGAGCGCTACAAGTGACGTCAGCCCGGATTATTCACAAATTCTCTACTGCAGCGGCTAAATCATCCGCCCCGCCAGCGTTGCGCGACCCGCAAGCGGGTACCCCTCGCCTCCTCAACGTACTCAAGAGTACGTTTGCGGGAGCCGACCCGTGGCGGGTACCCCTCGCGCGCCTTGTCAGACCGGCGCTTTCGCCGCTTCATGACGAGAACCTATGAATAATTCGGGCTAGATTAAACGCGTAGAAACTCCGAGCCTTGTTAGCTCAGTGAGTACTAAGGTCCAAGCATTTCGATCAGCGACTTAGCCGCGTCGACATTGGGTCCGTTCGGGGAAAGCTCAAGGTAGGAGCTCAGGTGCTCCAGACTTCCTTCCAGCTCGTTGTTTCCCAGCAGCGAGATCCCCAATTGGTAGTGTGATTCTGCGTGGGCAGGATCCGCCTCGATCGCTTTGGTGAGAGCCTCGACGGCTTCTGCACTCTGACCGGCGTTGATGAAGGTGACGCCCATATTGTAGTAGTTGACGGCGGCATCCTTGGGATCCCCATAGGCACTGAGACCGACTGCCTTTTCATAGAGTTCCTGAGCCTTTGCCGTATTCCCCATGGCGCCATAGATGCCACCCAGATTCTGATAAAGAGTGTGGTCCTCCGGCGCCAGCGCGATCGCCTTAGCATAGGCCACAATAGCCTGCTCATGCTGATTCATTTTCGAGTAGGCGTTGCCAACATTGGCCCACAGTGTCGGTTGCTTCCCATCCAATGCCGCTGCAGCGTTGAAAATCTCCAGAGCTTGCTCGTATTGCCCTTGATTGTATAGTGCCAGCCCTTGATCGAGATTGAGTCTGACTTCCTCAGCGGATTCTGCAAGCTTTTCCGCCTCCTCAGCGGATACTACTAGCGCCTCCATGTCTTCATCACTCATTTCAAAAGCTAACAGGCCTGCCTTCCCCCTGACCATGGTGAACTCGACGTTTCCGGTCCTATCACTCCGATCAGTGCCAACTCGCAGGTTTTCTATGTAAGTGCTTTCGTAGCCTTCTTTTTGGGCTATGACACGGTAAGTCCCCTGTCGTGTGACTGTTGTGTGCAGGAATTGACCCTTTGAGTCGGTCTCGACCTGGTACTTTCTTGTAGATTCCATGCCTTCGATTCTGATCAAGACGTCCTCGATAGGATTACCCTCCTCGTCTGCTACTGTTCCCCACACGGCACCGAGTTGAGCATGAAGGTGGGCGATGAACAAAGTTGAAAAAAGGGTAAAGAGAAGAATTCTTGTGGTGTTGCCCTTCATATATTGACTCCCTTCTATCTCTTTATTCCTGATGCTTTTTCCTGACAGAAGTCTCGTAACTCTTCAATTTTATCGGTTACGGCACAATTTGGCAAGCTTTGCAGGAAGAGCTTGCCGTAACTCCGAGTGCGAAGCCGTGTGTCAAGGACAGCCAGAATTCCCCGGTCCTGACGGGACCGGATAAGCCTGCCCAACCCTTGCTTCAGGGTAATAATGGCTTGGGGAACAGTGTAGCGCAGAAAGGGATTGGCTCCCTCTTTTTCCAGCCAGTTAATGCGGGCAGCGACCAGGGGCTCAGTGGGCACGAGAAAAGGCAATTTGTCAATAATGACAGCACGTAAAGCATCGCCCTGAACGTCCACTCCCTGCCAAAAACTGGAGGTCGCGCAGAGCACGGCGTGGGGTGTTGCTCTGAACCTCTCCAGCAGCTGATTCTTGGGCAGATCTCCCTGCCGTAGCAGTGGAAAAGAAGTCCTTTCACGGAGGGCTTCATAAACACAATTCATGTGAGCGAAACTGGTGAAAAGCAAGAAGGCATATCCTCGGGTAATGCCAAGAATCTCCTGAATCTCAGTGAGAGCACGGGGGAGATAATGGGGTGAGCGGGGCTCAGGAAAGGACCGAGGGATGTAGAGAATGGCTTGTTCTGAATAGTTGAATTCGCTGGCTGCAATCACTTCCCTGGGCTCCGGAATACCCAGTCTTTCCTTGAAGTATTCGAAATCGTTATTGGTGGTGAGAGTGGCCGATGTGAGAATGGTTGTGTCGGTTCTTGAAAAGAGCTTCTCCCGTAGGATCGGCGCGACTTCGATTGGGTTGACATGGAGAAAGACTCCTCGCGACCTCTTCTCGAACCAGTAAACGTTTTCGGAGTCTTCCAGGTTAAAGATCTCTTCCAAGGTAGCCGACATCTGTTCCAGGCGACGAACCAGCGGATCGGAATCGCCTGGGAGTTGACTCTGGTTCTGGAGGTTGTGGTGGAGGGCCAGAAGTGATCGTTGCAGCCGTCGGAACTCTTCGAGAACTTCAGTGCGCAGGTCGAGGGTCATCCCGTCCGGTTGCTGATAAAAATTCAGGGAATAGCGCCCCATGAGGCCCGGAAATGAGTTGAAAAAAGCGGTTGAAGAGGCTTGAACCTTAGCCACCAGGCCTGCTAACTCGGCAGAGTCCGAAAAAACTTTACCGGACTGACGGCAAAACTCTTCGATCTGATAGTGGCTGATCCGCTTTCCGAAGTGGTTGGCTGCAATCTCCTCAACTTCGTGGGCTTCATCCAGAATAAGGACGGAAAAATTGGGCAGCAGGCAGCCGATCTCATCGTTTTCAAGGGCCAGATGTGCGAATAACAGCGCATGGTTGACCACGATCAGATCGGACTCCAGAGCCCTCTGGCGCATTCGGGTCACGTAGCACTGGTCAAAGAGCGAGCACCTTTGCCCTGTGCAGGTGTCGCTTCGAGCATCAAGATGTCTCCAAAGAACATCCTCATCACCCATCCAACTCAATTCGGAGCGCTCCCCGGTCTCTGTCTGCTGTACCCACTTGGACAGGGCCTCCCACTGCTCCTGGGCTCCCTCAAAACCCTCTCCCTGCGGACTCTGCTCTTGGAGCTTTCGTAAACAGAGATAGTTTTGTCTCCCCTTCATGTAGGTTACCGACAAGCTGGGAAAGAGGTGTTCGCGGATAAAGGGGATATCTTTAGAGAAAAGTTGGTCCTGCAGATTCTTGGTGGCTGTCGAAACGATCACGCGCTGGTTGCTAAAAAGAGACGGAATCAGGTAAGCCAGTGTCTTACCGGTTCCTGTTCCGGCTTCGACACACAGAGGATAGCGATTGCGAATGGCATCCAGCACAGCCTCGGCTATGACACGCTGGGAGGGTCGATTCTCATAGGAAGGGAAGCGGCGTTCGAGAATGCCGCCAGGTTTGAATATCTCCTCGAGGGTGAGTCCGTCCCTACGATTACCTGACACTAACTTCTAATCGCTGTGCGTAGAGTGGAAAATGATTGGTCAGCGCCTTCACTTCCTGTTCGACCTCTTGCTGGACCTCCTGGCTGTCGATGTTCTTGAGGACTCTGCTGAGCAACTCTCCGATTTTCGACATCTCTTCTTCTTTCATCTCGCGTGTCGTCACGGCTGGAGTTCCCACCCGGATTCCACTGGTGACGAGAGGGGGATGGGTGTCAAAAGGGATGCCGTTTTTGTTGACTGTGATGGCCGCTTTTTCCAGAGCTTCCTCCGCTTGCTTTCCAGTGATTCCCTGAGAGATGACGTCCACCAAAAAGAGATGATTGTCGGTTCCCCCGGAAATAATTCGAAACCCCTGTTCTGTGATCGCTTGAGCCAATGCCTGGGCATTGCTGATAATTTGTTCTTGATAACTTTTGAAAGCCTGGGACATCGCTTCTGTCAAGCAGACGGCTTTGGCGGCGATGATGTGAACCAGTGGGCCGCCCTGAATTCCCGGTAAGACCATTTTGTCGATGGCTTTCTGGTGCTCTTCCTTGCACAGAATCATGCCCCCACGCGGTCCTCTCAAGGTCTTGTGGGTGGTGGTTGTCACGAAATCGGCATAGGGAACAGGACTGGGATGCAGACCAGTGGCCACCATGCCCGCTATGTGAGCGATGTCCGCCATCAGATAGGCGCCCACCCTCTGGGCGATTTCAGAAAGGCGGTCAAAGTGGATCAGGCGGCTGTAAGCACTGGCTCCACAGATGATCATTTTGGGTTTTTCCCGCTTGGCGATGTCTTCAAGCGCGTCGTAGTCGATTTGCTCACTTTCTGGGTCCACACCGTAGCCCACCACCTCATAGAGTTGCCCCGAGAAGTTCAAAGGGTGACCGTGGGTGAGGTGTCCGCCATGGGACAGCTTCATCCCCAAAATCTTATCGCCAGGCTCTAAGACCGCCATGTAGACGGCCATATTGGCCTGACTTCCGGAGTGGGGTTGGACGTTGGCGTGCTCAGCACCAAAGAGCTTCTTGGCACGCTCAATGGCCAGACTCTCAACGATATCGACGTTCTGACAGCCTCCGTAGTAGCGGCGGCCTGGATAGCCTTCAGCATATTTGTTGGTAAAGATTGAGCCCATGGCCTCCAGTACGGCTTCACTGACAAAGTTTTCTGAGGCGATTAGTTCGAGTGTCTCCGTCTGCCGCCGGGTTTCCAGGAGGATGGCGTCAGCAATTTCCCGATCGACTTGGTGTAGCGGTTTTTTCACCGTTGGTCAGCCCTTTCTTCGAGTGAGGAAAACTGTTTTCGGTCGTTGCTGTTGCATCGTAGCCCACTTGACTCAATCGGGTCAAACGGATAAGAGTAGCCCCTGATGCTCTGGTCCAAGCTCTTCATTCCAACGCTGAGAGAGGTTCCTGCGGAGGCAGAAGCTCCTTCCCACCAGCTGTTGCTGCGAGCAGGCTATATCCGACAATTGAGCGCAGGGATCTACTCTTATCTGCCCCTGGCCCGGCGAACCCTTTTGAAGATCGAGAAGATCATTCGAGAAGAGCTCGGTCGCATCGGAGCACAGGAATTCTATCTGCCCGCCCTGCATCCCGCTGAACTTTGGAAGGAAACGGGACGCTGGACAGATATGGGTGAGAATCTGTTTCGCCTGAAGGACCGGACGAACCGTGAGATGTGCCTGGGTATGACCCATGAAGAAGTATTCACTGCCATTGCCCGCAACGAGATTCGTTCCTATCGGGACCTTCCCCAGATCTGGTATCAAATCCAGATCAAGTTCAGAGACGAACCTCGACCCAAGTCCGGTCTTTTGCGGACCCGGCAGTTCACAATGAAGGACTCGTACAGCTTCGATCTGGACTCGGAAGGATTAGATGCCAGCTATAACCTTCACAGCCAGGCTTATCGTGCCATCTTTGATCTCTGCGGGCTCGAGTATGTTGTCGTTGAGGCCGAGTCCGGAGCCATGGGCGGCAGTGCGTCAGAGGAGTTCATGGTAGAGAGTGATGCGGGTGAAGACGTCGTGGTGACCTGCCAGTGTGGATATGCAGCCAACCTGAGGCGAGCTGCTGCCCGGATCTCTGAGGTGAGTGATGAGGAAGGTGACGCCTCTCCCGAGGAGATCCATACGCCTGGACAGAAAACGATTCGGGAAGTCTCTGATTTTCTCGAAATTCCAACAACACACCAGATCAAGTCACTGGTCTATATCGCGGGAGATAAGCCGCATCTGATTTTGCTCAGAGGCGATCACCAGCTCGGAGAGGGTCAACTGGCGGCTGCTCTGGGTACAGACCTCTTTCGTCCTGCTACCGCTGAGGAGATCCGAGAGGTGTTCGGAGCCGATCCGGGAAGTCTTGGCCCGGTGGGGCTGGCAGAAGTTCCCATCCTTGCCGACCGGGCACTCGAAGGGCGCCGAAACTTGGTGTGCGGTGCCAACAAGGACGATTATCACTTGAAAAAGGTGACCCCTGGCAGGGATTTTAAGCCGGCTTATCACAACCTCCGGCAGGTTGAGCTTGGGGATCTATGCCTGAGCTGCGGACAACCACTGAAGGTGGCAAAGGCTCTGGAGATCGGTCACATTTTTAAACTGGGGGACAAATACAGCAAATCCATGGGTGCGACCGTCCTCACCCGCGAAGGCAAGAACCTTCCGATGATCATGGGAAGTTACGGGATTGGCCTGGAGAGAGTCATGGTGGCCGCTGTGGAGAGCTACCACGATGATGCGGGTATGGTATGGCCCCGAAATATTGCTCCTTTCCAAGCCGTCATTACGCTGCTGCGTCCTGACGATTCCGAGCAGCGGCAGGCGGCGGAAAGGTACTATGAAGAGCTTACCCAGCAAGGAATCGACTGCCTGCTCGATGATCGCAAGGAGCGCCCTGGCGTCAAATTCAAAGATGCTGAGCTGATCGGGATACCCGTGCGCATCACCGTGGGGAATAAGTTCAGCCAGGGGATCGTCGAGCTGTTTTCCAGAAAGGAAAGACTCCTTCAGGAAATCCCTTCCGATGCAGCTGTCACTGAGGCTGCACGACTACTGGAGTCCTACCCCATTTAGCTCGCATTATGCATAAATTTTCTGCTACAGTGTTGCAATCATCCGCGCTGACGGCGTTGTGCGACCCGCAAAGCGGGTACCCCTTGCGCTCCTCGGCGTACTGCACGAGTACGCCTGCGGGGCACTTGCGCCACTTCGCTACGAAAACCTATGCATAATGCGGGCTAGGGGCAACGTTATGGGAAAAATGAAGCTTCACTGGTGGATCTTGTTGGGGATTGCGGTTGGTGTGATCACGGGTACTTTGATCAACAACGCATACATTGACGAGGCTCGAGAAACGGTACTCGGCTCTGACTACTCTCAAGCAACTCCCCAACAGCTCCAGGAGAAGGCCCAAAGTATCAATGAAGAGCTGAAACGGAGGGTTGTGGCGACCCCCATCGGAGCGGGTTTAGAAGGGCTTTCCCTTATCTTTATGAATCTCCTGAAGATGATTGTTGTTCCTCTTGTTTTCTTCTCCCTTGTTTTGGGGATCGTAGGGATGAAGGAAGGAAAACGGCTGGGACGGATTGGGATCAAGACGGGCGCATGGTATGTCAGCACCAGTCTGCTCGCGATTATCACCGGCTTGGCTCTGGTGAATATTATCGGTCCAGGGCGAGGGACAGATATTCAGATACCCACCCAGCCAGTAGAGGCACAACTGCCGGATTCCTTCTGGGATGTCATTGCGTCCATGATTCCTGACAACGTTGTCGAAGCGGCGGCATCGTTCGATATGTTCGGCATTATTTTCTTTTCCGTACTCTTTGGGGTTTTCTTGTTGCTGATCGAGGAAGAGACTCGGGCCGGGATGTTGGCCTTCATTGAAGGTGGTGCCGCTGTCATGATGAAGATGACCCAATTCATCATCTCGCTGGCGCCCGTGGGAGTGGCAGCTCTTATCGCTAGCACGGTTGCCACCAGTGGCCCGAAAATCTTTGTCAGCCTCCTGCCCTACGTCCTGACGGTGGCCGCAGCTCTAGGGATCCATTTTCTGGTGACGCTTCCTCTCTTGCTCATGCTTCTTACCCGTCGCCACCCTTACCGTTACATGCGGGCCATGAGCCCTGCACTGCTAACCGGCTTCTCCACCGCCTCCAGCAGTGGCACTCTGGCCGTCACCATGGAGCGGGCCAACAAAGGGGCAGGGGTCTCAGATCGCATCACCAGCTTTGTTCTGCCCTTGGGTGCCACGGTGAACATGGATGGAACGGCCCTCTATGAATGCGTGACTGTGCTGTTCATCGCCCAGATCCATGCCGCCGCTCATCCGGAGTTTCCCGAGCTGACTCTGGGGAACCAGATCCTCGTTGTCTTTCTTGCACTGACGGTCAGTATCGGGGCAGCCGGAATCCCTCACGCGGGACTGGTGATGATGGTCATTATTCTGCAAGCTGTCCACCTGCCGATCGAGTACACCTCGCTTATCTGGGGCGTGGACCGGATCTTGGATATGGCAAGGACGATGACCAATATTTGGAGCGATTCAATGGGAGCGGCTGTCATTGCCCACTCCGAAAACGAAATCGACGATTCGGTCCTGTTCTCCCCCAAGCCGGGATAATGCATAGATTTTCTACTGCAGTGCCGCAATCATCCCCGCTGACTGCGTTGTGCGACCCGCAAGCGGGTACCCCTTGGGCTCCTCGGCGTACTGCATGAGTACGCCTGCGGGGCCCGACCCATTGCGGGTACCCCTCGCACGCCTTGTCATCGCGGCGCCTGCGGCACTTCGTCACGAAAATTTATGCATAATCCCGGCTAAGCTCAAACCTCCTGTTTTCGCCATTTTACTGTTGACTTTGGATTTTTTTGGACTAGAATAGAGTAAGTAGGTGTGTATAGGACTTACTTGTTGAGGGGTAGGGGGTTTTTTGATGCTACGGGGAAATTTTCCGACGAAACTGGATGCTCAGGGGCGCATCAAGATTCCCGTCGCCCACCGAAACTTTCTTGTGGCACAGTATGGGCCTGACCTCTATGTGACCAGTGTTACGGGAGAGAACCTTCTCATCTATCCCATGAGTGAGTGGGAAGAACTCGAGACGAAATTGCTGGAACCGCCAAAAATGCTTCCTGAGAAGGTGAAATTTCTGCGTCACACCAACTATTACGGACAGATTGCCAGAATGGACAGCCAGGGGAGAGTACTCATTCAACCACATCTGCGCGAGGCGGCACAGATTGATGGTGAAGTGGCTGTGATGGGGTATCTGACCCATCTCCAGGTGTGGAACCGGAAACGGTTTCTGACCCTCCTCAAATCCGATCCTTATACCGACAAGGATGCTAGTGCCTTGGCTGAACTAGGCATTTAAATATGATGGGTACCGCTGTGGAACATCTTCCCGTCCTGCTCAGTCAAGTCTTGAGCTTCCTGCGGGTAAAAGAAAGGGGAATCTACGTTGATTGCACCCTGGGACCAGGAGGGCACTCAGAGGAGATTCTTCTTCAGCTTGACGGGACGGGTCAGTTGATCGCCCTGGACCGGGACCAGGAAGCCTTGGACAGGGCCCGCCAGCGTCTGGGATCCCGGTTTAACAATCTGCAGGCTTTCCACGAGAACTTTAAAGAGTTACCGAACCTCCTCTCTCGGCTGGAAATTGGAGGCGTAGATGGATGTCTTGTGGATCAGGGGATCTCTTCGCTCCAACTGGATTCAGCTGAAAGGGGTTTCAGCTTTCGGCTGGAGGGTCCCATTGACATGCGCATGGATACCCGACAGGAAACCACTGCTGCCCAGCTGCTCAATCAGCTCCCCGAAGAAGACCTGGCCGGGATCCTGTGGCGCTACGGGGAGGAAAAGTCGGCTCGAAGGATCGCAGCGGCCATTGTTGACCATCGAACGTTATCGCCGTTTCGCACCACCACTGATCTGGCTCAAATAGTTGAGAAGGTCAAGGGGCGTACTCAACGCTCCCTCCACCCTGCCACTCTGGTGTTTCAGGCCTTGCGTATAGAGGTCAATCAGGAACTGGCCGGACTGGAGGAATTCCTGCAACAGGCTATCTCTCTGCTGACCCCGGAGGGCCGGCTGGTGGTGATCTCCTTCCATAGCCTGGAAGATCGTATCGTCAAAACTGTGTTCCGCAAAGAGGCTGGCAAGTGTGTGTGTTTTCAGCCGGCGGAGCTGTGCGCTTGTCCAAGGGTTGAGAGGGTTCGGATTTTAACCAGGAAACCTGTAACGCCTGCCCAGCAGGAAATCGAGAGCAATCCTCGGGCACGGAGCGCCAAGCTGCGGGCGGTGGAGAGAACACTGACAAGCGACAACTGACAGCTGACAGCTGACAACAGACCAGAGACTACAGACAGCAGGAGAACGAAGATGCTTGATTTTCATTACCAGGATTTGAGCAATCGTCTGATGGGGGCTGATGACCGGGCCACCTTCTCTGAGATTGCCCGATGGATCAGCGTGGTTGCACTTCTTGTTTGTTTCGTATTGGCTTACGCCTGGTCCCGCAATGAAATCCTCACTATCCATTACCAGATGGAACACCTCAGAAAAGAAAGCAATGAATTGCGAGAGATCAACGCCGCCCTTCGAGCTGAGCACTCCTCTCTCATCAATCCGGAGAGCATCGACCAGGAAGCCAGCAAACTGGGTCTGGTCACCTCGAACCGTGCTGAGGTCAGAATTCTCGATTCTGATATTGCGACTGTCAAACCCACCAGTGATGTGGTGGCTCAGTCGACCCTTCAGACAGAAGTCTTGCGTGAATGAAGCCTTTGGATAAATGGAAGAAACCCCGAATTGCCCTACTGTATCGTGTGCTCGGCCTCTACCTGCTCCTGGGGGCGTGGAGTCTCACTCTTGTCGGTCGTCTTATTGATCTTCAGATCTTCAAGAGTGAGGAATATCGCTTAAAGGCCGAACAGCAGCAGATGGGGTACATCGAGCTCAGTCCCAAGAGGGGCGATATCCTGGATCGCCATCTCGACGAACTGGCCATCAGTGTTCAGATTGAGTCAGTCTTTGCACACCCCAAGGAAGTACACGAACCCCTCCGTACTGCCAGAGCTCTTGCTTCAGTTCTCGAGAAACACGAACGAGAACTTTTTGAACTGCTGATCGATGATCGCCCTTTTGTCTATCTAGCCCGAAAAATCCCACCGCGGCAGGCCGATCAGATCCGAGAACTGAATCTGCCGGGCGTATACTTTCAAGAGGAAACCAAGCGGATTTACCCTGGCCGCGAGTTGGCTGCCCATGTGCTCGGCTTCGCCGGTCTGGATAGCGAAGGTCTGGCCGGTCTCGAGTATCTTTACAACGATTCCATAAAGGGAAAGAACACCAGAGTTGATCTACACTTCGACGCCAGACGGAACAGCTATGCCAGCGATGCCCTACCGGAGAAGTCTGACGGAAACACCATTGTTTTGAGTATTGACAGGCCCATTCAGTACATCGCTCAACAAGTCTTGGAGGATACCTTTCTTTCCAGCCAAGCAGTGAGCGGAACTGCAATTGTCATGGACCCGAATACGGGCGAGATCTTGGCCATGGCCTCCTATCCTTCCTTTGACCCGAATCGTTACGCCGATTCTGAGGCGGAGGACCGTCGAAACCGTGCCATTTTGGATCTCTATGAACCTGGCTCCACTTTCAAATTGGTGACCTTTGCCGCCATTCTTAATGAGGATTTGGGCCAGCCATCTGAGTTAATCGACTGCAATGTCGAAACGCTCAGCCTTGCCGGAAGGACTTACCGTGAGGCGAATCTGGGTTTCGGACTGCTTTCCTTGAATGAAGTACTGGCTAATTCGAGTAACATCGGAACAATCAAGCTGGGCCTGCGCTTGGGGGAGGAGAAGCTTTACCAGTACATCAGGAATTTTGGTTTCGGTCAGAAGACCGGGATCGACCTCCCGGGAGAGCAGGTCGGATTGCTGCGGCCTACCTCTCAGTGGTCCAAGATTTCCATCGGCGCTCTCTCTTTAGGGCAGGAGGTGGGTGTGACGCCCCTCCAAATGTTGACAGCAACCTCTGCTATCGCAAATGGAGGATACCTGGTCACTCCTAGAGTGGTCCGGCGCATTCTGACACCCGAAGGAGACGTCTTCTACGAGTCCCAGACCTCTAGAGAGCAGATCCTCAGGCTTAAAACCACTCTTCAGATGAAAGAAGCTCTTTCCCTGGCGGTTACGGATGGGACAGGCAAGAACGCTCAACTGGACGGATACTCTTCAGGAGGGAAGACTGGAACCGCTCAGAAATTCGTGGATGGAAAGTATTCCGACACGCGCTACGTTGCTTCCTATGTGGGATTTGCGCCTCTGGAGGATCCGGTGCTTGCGGCCATCGTCGTCATCAACGAGCCCCAGGGACAATACCATGGGGGGCAGCTGGCCGCACCTGCCTTCAAGCAAATCGCGGAACGGTCTCTTATTCACCTTCGAATCCCCCGAGATCAGCCTTCTCGAATCGACACAGTACCTCCAGAGACGGTACCGATGGAACTTGCTGCCTCACCAGGCGTCTCAGTAGAAGAGGGGCAAATCCCACTGGAGCAGCTGGAGGAGACGGTCTTAACACTCATTCAGGAAGAGTCTTCGAATCAAAAACTGCCCAACACAATCACAGTGGAAATTAGCCCCTTTCAGCTGCCCGACTTTTCGGGCCTGAGCTTGAGGGAAGTTGTCCGGCAATGTTCTGGTCTCGGTCTGCGACTGAAAGTTTCCGGCGCCGGGACAGCGATCGGCCAGCGCCCACCGGCGGGAAGTCAAGTCTCTCAAGGAATGGTTTGTGAAGTCTTTTTCTCCAATAACGGAAATGATGCGTCTTCAAGAGTTGCTCTCCAAGGTGACCGTCCAGTCGCTCCGAGAGCCCGTTAAAGAAATGAATCCCGAGATCCGGTCGCTCGATTACGATTCACGCCGGGTGAAAGAGGGCTCACTTTTCTTTGCCGTTGAGGGGGCCAGGACAGACGGTCACCTCTACATTGAAGAGGCCCTTCAAAGAGGTGCTGTTGCTGTTGCCTCACAACGTGAGCCACCTTCTGGTGTGCCGACTGTTCCTTGGATTCAAGTGGAGGCCGTCAGGCCATTTATGGCATCGCTGGCGGACCAATTCTATCAGCAGCCCTCGCGACGGCTCCAACTGGTAGGCATCACGGGAACCAACGGAAAAACAACTACAGCCTTTCTTGTTCATTCCATCTTGGAACAACAGGGGCCCGCGCTGTTAATGGGAACCGTGAAAACCAAAGTAGGGAAGCGGCAGCTGGAATCGAAGCGGACCACTCCCGAAGCCGTCGATATCCAAGAGATCCTGGCCCAGGCTGTGCAATCCGGGTGTAGTGGGGGCGCCCTAGAAGTTTCCTCTCACGCCCTCTTTTTTCACCGCGTCTACCAGTGCTCTTTCCCGGTAGCGCTCTTCACCAACCTGAGCCAGGACCACCTGGACTTTCATGGCAGCCTGGAGCAGTACTTTCAGGCCAAGTGCCTGCTCTTTCAAGCTGACTATAACCCTGGCATCAAGTATGCCGTGCTGAACGCCGATGATCCTTTCACGGCCCGCATCCAGCTCTTGGCGGGTACCCAGTCAGTGACCTTCGGATTTTCTGAAAACAGCAATGTCTATCCGGTGGACCACAAGATTTCCCTTGAGGGAACTGAAGTCGATCTCCAGTTCTTCAATCGGCGACTCTCCCTGACCAGCCCGCTGGCAGGAGAACACAATCTGTACAACATCATGTCGGCGGCCACGGCTGCCAGTCTCTTAGGAGTGGCTGACGAGCAAATTTGCGAAGGTGTGGCACGACTGGAACGGGTGCCTGGGCGTTTCGAAAAGGTTGAAATTGGGCGGCCTTTCACGGTCATTGTGGACTATGCACACACTCCCCATGCCCTGGAAAACGTCTTGACGCTGTGCCGCCAGGTCAGCAAAGGACGCATTCTGTGTGTTTTCGGCTGTGGTGGAGATCGGGATCGAACCAAGCGTGCCCTGATGGGGGCTATCGCAGTCCGCCACTCCGATCTGGCTCTTATCACTTCGGACAATCCGAGATATGAAGATCCCGAGCAGATTGTGCTGGAAATTCGAGCCGGAATACCGGCTGAAGCAAGCCATTATGAAATGATCGTGGATCGTCGTGAAGCGATCACCAGGGCTCTCAAACTGGCCCGAAAAGGGGACCTCGTTTTGATAGCTGGAAGGGGGCATGAGGCCTATCAGAAAATTCAAGGTGAAGAGATCCGTTTTGATGATCGAGAAGTGATCAAGGAGCTCCAGTGATCGAATTGTCTGTTGGTGAAGTCGCTGAGGCATTGAAAGTTCGCCCACAGGGGAGCACTGTCTTCGATACCCGATCCTCGTTTCCTTCCGTCTCAATAGACAGCCGCACCATTCGAGCCGGTGAATGCTTTATCGCCGTTAAAGGACAGCGGTTTAACGGTCATGACTTTGTCGAGGAAGCTCTCAGGAAAGGTGCTTCCACGATCATCTTCTCAGAGAATTCCGTCGATTCCTCCCATTGGAAAGATCGAGTCTTTCTTCAGGTGGATCAGACTGAAGCTGCTCTTCAAACCTTGGCCTACCATGTCCGCAAGAGGTGGGGGAAAACACTGATTGCCATTTCCGGAAGTATAGGGAAGACCACCACCCGAGAGTTTGTGGCCACCCTCTTAAGCCAGAGGTTCAAAGTGGTTCAATCTCCCGGCAACCTCAATAACCAGATTGGTGTCCCGCTTTCTCTCTTACAGCTGGCAGAAGAACACCAGCTGGCACTCGTGGAACTGGGGATGAACCATCCTGGAGAGATCCGAGCCCTGACGAAAATTTGCAGACCAGACTCGGCCTTGTTGACCAATGTGGCAGCTGTCCACTTGGAGTTCTTTTCCGATCTGGATGAAATCGCTGCTGCGAAAGGGGAGATCCTGGAGGGGCTTCCCCAGCGGGGTAAGTTGTTTTTCAACGCCGACGATCCCCGGCTTTCTCGTCTGGCTGCGACTTTCAGTGGGGAAAAAGTTTCTTTTAGTCTAGAGAATCAGGCTGGTATCCGGGTTTTGGATTATCGCTTTGATGGTCTTGGCGAAATGAGCTTTGAGCTCGATGCCCGTGGGGAACGCCTCACTGCTAAGGTTCCCTTCGTGGGGAAGCACTTTCTGTACAACATTGCAGCAGCGGTGGCCGTGGCTGTGACCTTTGGCCTCTCCCGAGAGGAGATCTGTGATGGCATCGGAAGATTAAAGGTGCCCTCCATGCGGGGACGAGTCCATCAAGTCGGAGAGCAGGGAAAAGATGGTTCCATCACGCTCTGGGACGATTCATACAATTCGAACCCTCAGGCCCTAAACATCGTGTTGGAAACTGTCGGTCAGTTAAGTGGTTTTCCTCGCAAGCTTCTAGCCTTGGGAGAGATGCTGGAACTGGGTTCCCGCAGCCCTGAGTTCCATCGCCAGGCGGGTCAGCAGGTCGTACAGTGTGCCGCGGATCTGCTGGTGACGGTTGGTGAGGATGCCCGCTACATCGGGCAGGGAGCAAAGGAAAAGGGCTTTGCTCCTGAGAAAATCAGACACTTTGAAAGTTCCCGGGAAGCGGCTGACTTTCTGGTGGAGGAACTCGGTTGCGGGGACTTCCTTCTGGTCAAGGGCTCAAGGGGAGTCCGCATGGATCAAATTGTCCAAGCCATAAAGGGGAAAGGAAAAACTTGATCTATCACCTTGTCTATCCCTTTATTGACGAGTATTCCATCCTCAATGTGGTGCGATATATCACTTTCCGCACCGCCTATGCCTCTCTGACGGCTCTGATGATCAGCCTTCTGGTGGGCCCATGGCTGATTGCCCGGCTGAGACAATTTCAGATTGGGCAATACATTCAAGAAGAGGCCCCTAAGCATCATCACGACAAAGTCGGAACTCCCACCATGGGGGGGCTGCTCATTGTCATCAGTATCGTCCTACCCACAGTCTTGTGGGCGGACCTGACAAATCTCTACATCTGGGTGGCCCTGATCTCGCTGGTTCTCTTTGCCACTGTAGGTTTCATTGACGACTATTTGAAGCTCATCAACAAGAGGTCCTTGGGGCTGCGAGTGCGACACAAGCTGGTCCTGCAGAGTCTGATCGCACTGGGGATTGCGGGTATTCTCATCGCTCTCAATCGTCACGATCTTTACAGCAGCGGGCTGAGCGTGCCCTTTTTCAAGAGCTTTACGCCGGAGATGGATCTGAAGATATTGGGCGTCTCAACGTTCCTCCCGCTGATCCTTTTTACTCTCCTGGTCCTCATTGGCAGCAGCAACGCCGTCAATCTTACGGACGGTCTGGATGGCCTGGCCTCTGGGCTGGTCATCATCGCTGCCTCGGCACTGACCGTGCTGACTTATGTCACCGCACACGCGACCTTTGCAACCTATCTGGACCTCATCAAAAACACTTATACCAGCGAGCTGAGTATCTTTTGTGGAGCCATGGTTGGAGCCACACTGGGGTTCCTGTGGTACAACAGTTATCCCGCTCAAATCTTCATGGGTGATGTTGGCTCCATGTCCTTGGGAGGTGCCATTGGGACTGTTGCGGTGCTGATTAAGCAGGAACTTCTGCTGCTCCTCATCGGAGGGATCTTCGTCGTGGAAGCGATCTCGGTAATTGCTCAGGTTATTTCCTACAAGGTATGGGGAAAACGGATCCTGCTGATGGCTCCACTTCACCATCACTTCGAGCTTCGGGGTTGGGCGGAAACTAAGGTGGTGGTTCGCTTCTGGATTCTGGGGATGATCTTTGCCCTGTTTAGTCTGACGACCCTGAAGCTCCGGTGAAGCCTGAATGAATGTGGAGAATAAAGAAATCCTGGTCGTGGGATTTGCCCGAAGCGGGCTCTCTGCCGCAAATTTTCTTCTCAAGCGGGGCGCCAGGGTCACAATCACGGACACCAAGAGCGAAGAAGATTTAAAGGATTGGATTGCGCAATTGAGCACTCCCACCACTCTCTCTCTAGGCGGTCATAAAAGAGAGGACTTTCTGGGTGCAGATTTTATCGTCCTTAGCCCGGGTGTGCCCTCCAACTTGCCGGAGCTGCTGACAGCGTCGGAACGGAAGATCCCCATCTATAGCGAGATCGAGTTGGCCTATCGCTTTCTTGATGGCAAATTCATCGGCGTAAGCGGCTCCAACGGGAAAACAACGACCACCACCCTCATCGGTGAGTTGTTTAAGAACTCCGGCAAAGACTGTGTGGTGGCCGGCAATATCGGCCCGCCACTCATCCAGTGGGTCAAGACGCCCCCCCGTTCGACTTCCCTGCAGAGAACGTTCGTGGTGGAACTCTCTTCTTTTCAGTTGGAAAGCATCAAGAAATTCAAGTGCGACATTGCACTGCTCCTCAATGTGAGTCCCGATCACCAGGATCGCTATGAGAACTTTGCTGACTACCTCCGTGCTAAGGAACGGATCTTTCTCAACCAGACAAGTGAGGACCTTGCGGTGCTCAATGCAGACAATCCTTTCACCTTGAAAATGGCAAGCCACCGTACCGCACCTGTGGTGCTCTATAGCCGGAAGCAAGATCTGAAGGAAGGTGTGTTCGTTCACAACGGTTCGATCCAAGTGAACTGGGGAGGCCAGAAGCAGCGCCTCATGCCGATCAGCGAGATCCGCCTCAAGGGAAATCACAATCTAGAGAATATCCTGGCGGCAACAGCCGCCGGGTTTTTGTCCGGTGTTGATCGGGAAGTCATGGTCGAGACTTTTCGTAGCTTTGCCGGCCTCGAGCACCGCCTTGAATGGGTCCGGGAACTCCAGGGCGTTGCCTTCTACAACGACTCGAAGGCGACCAACATGGACTCGGCCAGTCGGGCTCTCCAGGCCTTTACTGAACCTCTCCTCGTGATCATGGGAGGCAAGGACAAAGGGGCTGATTTCGAGGTCCTGCGTCCCTGGGTAGCTGAGAAGGTGAAGCTGCTTGTCTTGCTGGGGGCTGCCAGCGACAAGATTTCCCAAAGTTTGGGCAGTATCGTAGCGACCCGGCGAGCCAAAGACATGAAAGAGGCTGTGGAACTGGCCTATGAGAACGCTCTTCCAGGCGATACGGTCTTGCTCTCTCCTGGCTGTACCAGCTTCGACATGTTCGACGACTTCGAGCATCGGGGTAAAGTCTTCAAAGAGATGGTGAACCAACTGACCGAAACAAAAGAAATCTGACCTCTGATGATGAACCGGAGAATTCCCTACGATCAAGGATTGATAGTGATTGTACTGGCTCTTCTGGGCTTCGGTTTAATCATGGTTTTCACTGCCTCAACAGTGGTTTCAGCTGAACTCTACGGGTCGCAGACCTGGATTTTCACGCGCCAGCTTCTTTTTGTCGTCCTGGGACTCGTGACCCTCATGGTGAGCATGAAAATCGACTACCACTTCTACGAGCGGCGCACCGTGATCTATTCTCTGGTGACCTTGAGCCTGGTGCTTTTGGTTTTCCTTCTCTTGGTGCCAGGATCCAATGGAGTTCAGCGTTGGATCAGATTCGGACCAGCCAATTTTCAACCCTCAGAATTGGCCAAACTCGCCGTTGTCCTGTTTAGTTCCTTTTACCTGGCCACTCGAAAGGAGGAGCTGCACACCTTCAAACGAGGCGTGCTCCCTTACCTGGCTGTTGTCGGAACGGTGGTCTTCCTGGTACTGATAGAGCCGGATTTAGGTACTGCTGCAAGCATTGCTCTCACTGCAACTTTCCTGCTCTATTTGGGAGGGCTGCGTTATCGTTATCTACTGGGCCTGATACTGGCCGTCATTCCCACCCTGTATTTTCTGGTCGTCCTGGTCCCTTATCGTCTCAACCGTGTTTTGGCTTTCCTGGATCCAGAACTGGATCCCTATGGAATCGGTTATCAGATTCGTCAGAGCTTAATTGCGGTAGGCTCGGGAGGGTGGAACGGTCTTGGTTATGCCCAGGGCAAACAGAAATTATTCTTTCTGCCCGAACCCCACACCGATTTTATTTATGCCGTGGTAGGAGAAGAATTCGGATTCTTGGGGTGCTTAACCGTACTGGTTCTCTTTGGGTTGCTCTTTTGGAGAGGGACCCGAATTGCCGTGCGCGCGGAGAGTGCGTTTGGAACTTATTTGGGCTTGGGAATTGCCTGCATGATCGTCTTTCAGGCCTTCGTGAATATGAGCATGGTCATCAGTCTTCTGCCCACCAAAGGACTTCCCCTACCGTTTGTCTCCGTGGGCGGTTCCTCCATGATCATGACCATGGCTGCAGTCGGGATTCTGTTGAATATCTCCCGTCAGGGCCGGGGCGCAGCGCTCCGAGATATGAAGTTTAGTGATCAATGATTGAGCGTGTTCTTTTCGCCGGTGGGGGGACGGGCGGGCATATTTTTATGGCGGTGGCCCTGGCCAGGGAACTCAAGAAGCAAAAACCCGATGTTGAAGTGCTCTTTGTGGGTGCTAGAGGAGGCATGGGAAAAGATATTGTAGCGGCCCTGGGTTTTCGATTTCAGACCATAAAAATCGGGGGTTTTAAAGGTGTGGGGCTCTTCAGGGCGGCTGCCACTGTCCTGCAGATTCCAGGAAGCCTGCTCTCATCTATGAGAATAATCAAAGATTTCTGTCCATCCATCATCGTCGGCCTGGGGGGGTATGTCTCGGG
The DNA here is from genome assembly GCA_963663035.1 of Acidobacteriota bacterium. GTDB lineage: Bacteria > Acidobacteriota > UBA6911 > RPQK01 > JADFOI01 > JADFOI01. The sequence continues at coordinate 2,223,985 of OY760074.1, read as the reverse complement.
TCCGATCATGCTGGCCGGTAGGACCGTTGGGCTGCCCTCCTTGCTCATCGAACCCAATGTCCAACCTGGCTTTACTAACCGTGTTCTGGCACGCTGGGTGGATGGGGCGGCGGTGGCCTTTGAGGAGACGGTCCAGCCGTTTGGGAACAAGGCCCGACTGACCGGAATTCCAGTCCGGCAGGAATTTCACCAGATCAGTTCAAAGATTGCAACCAGTGGGCCGCTTCGCTTGCTCATTTTCGGCGGTAGCCAGGGAAGCAGTCCCATAAACCGATTAGTGTGTGAGGCACTCCCATTTCTGCCTTCCGGTGAGATCACGGTTGTTCATCAGACCGGCCTTGGTGACTATTTTTCGGTGAAGGAGAGATATAAACAAGCGGGTTTCGAGGCAGAGGTGATCGATTTTATTCAAGACATGCCGGCCTACTTCGATCGTGCCGACCTGATTCTGTCGCGCGCCGGTGCTTCGACAGTGGCTGAGATTGCAGCGGCTGGAAGACCCGCTGTCCTGATTCCTCTGCCCCATGCTGCCGACGATCATCAGCGCAGGAATGCCCAAGCCCTTGTGGAGAAAGAGGCAGCTCTGTCCCTGGAGCAGTCAGAGACCACCGGTCAGGAGCTGGCCAGCCTTCTCGTGGAGTTGGCAAAGGACCGTCCACGTCTCCATCAAATGGCACAAGCCAGCCGGCGGTTTGCTCATCACGACAGTCGACGCAGGATCATTGAGTTCATGGAAGAGCTGGTTCTAAAAGAGTGATGGGTATTTCAGGACTGAGGAAATTTCACTTTGTGGGAATCGGCGGGATCGGCATGAGTGGTCTGGCTGAACTTTTGCTTTGTGAAGGCTATGAGGTCTCAGGATCGGACCTTGAGGAAAGTGCGTTAGTGGATAGGCTGCGCCAAAAGGGCGCCCGAATTTCCATCGGGCATGATGCCCGTAATCTGGAAGAGGCAGAAGCGGTCGTCTTTTCCAGTGCCGTGCCACCGGAAAGTCCGGAGTTGGTTTTGGCTCAAGACCGGCAGCTGCCCGTGATTTCGCGGGGTGAGATGCTGGCCGAGCTGATGAGCGAGAAGAAAGGGATCACCATAGCAGGCACGCACGGTAAAACCACCACAACCTCCATGATCGCCTTGATGTTGCTGGAGGCGGGGTTGGACCCCACCATTGTCATTGGAGCCCGCTTTGAGGCAATTGGGGGCAATGTTCGACCAGGAGAAGGGGAGTGGTTTGTGGCGGAAGCTGATGAAAGTGATCGCAGTTTTCTCAGACTCTCTCCGGTCTGCAGCGTTGTTACCAATATAGGCCTGGACCACATGGATGAGTACCGCGACCTTGAAGACCTTCAAGAAACTTTTCTAGAACACTTGAATCAGACGGCTAGTGATGGCCTGGTGGTGGCTTGTGGAGAGGATGTCAATTTGGGACCGGTTCTGAAAAAACTTCACCGCCGGGTGGTAACCTACGGGTTGGAGCCAGAGACTGGTATGTGTGCCCAGCGGTTGGAGTTAGGGTGGCTGAAGTCCAGTTATGACTGCTATGAGCAGGGTAACTGCTTAGGACGAATCGAACTCCATGTTCCAGGACGGCACAATGTTTTGAACTCTCTGGCCGCAGTGGCTGTCGGTCGGCAGCTGATTGAGGCGCCTTTCGAAGTCATCCAGCGCTCACTGGCGGCCTTCCGGGGGGTAGAGAGACGGCTCCAATGGAAGGGAGAGAAACACAGCGTGTGGGTTATCGATGACTATGGACATCACCCGGCAGAGATTCGGGCCACCCTGGGGGCGTGCAAAATGGGCGGGCGCCGCACTGTAGTCGTGTTTCAACCCCATCGCTATACCCGTACACAGCACCTGATGGAAGAGATGAGCCAGTGCTTTGACGATGCGGATGTGCTCTATTTGATGGATATCTACCCGGCTGGCGAGAATCCTATTCCTGGTGTGACCTCTGAGCAGCTTGCGCGGGGGATTGGCCGCCATCGTCAGGTCAAATACATGCCGAACACACAAGAATTGCTCGCAGATCTGAGAAGAGAAACAAAGGCGGGCGATTTGTTACTTACACTGGGGGCAGGAAATGTTTGGAAGATCGGAGAAGCTTTCCTTGAATCAGGGAAGAACTGACATTCGAATGAAACTCAAGGCGATTGCAATCGTCTGCGGTCGCGTTGTGCTGGTGGGCCTCATTGTTTTGGTGGGAGCCTATTCCCTGGATTACTCCCGTCACCCTCCTGAGGTGACGAAGCTCTTTCAGCTCACGGAGATCCACTATGAGGGTTTGTCTCACCTGGACCGGCAGGCCCTGGACTCGCTCATTTATCAGAGCATTCCCGAAAACCTGATGTCCCTCAACCTGGATCGCATTCGGGATCTGGTGGAATCAGAATCTTGGGTCAAGGAGGCCACCATCCGTCGCAAGCTTCCCAACCAGCTCTTTATCCACGTTCGTGAACGGCAGTCAGTGGCCCTGGCGGCCATCGACAATGAACTTTACGTGGTTGACCGGGAAGGAGTGGTATTGGACCGCCCCGGTCCCAGCCACCAGTCGATCGACAAGCCGATTGTGAGGGGATTGAAGAATGTTGCACGAGAGAATGCAAGGGAAGAAAACGCCCTCAGGATGCAGATGTATTTGCGGGTACTGGAGGAACTGCACTCTTATAACCACTCGATCTCGGAGATCGACGTAGCCGCCCCAGAGCATGTGGCGGTTATTCCCGATGATGATCCCATCCTCATCTTCCTTGGGGACAACCACTTTTTAACTCGCTACGAGACCTTTATCTCTCAGAAGGATCTGTACGACCGCTTGAAGAAGGAGTACGGGATCATCGAGTCCGTCGATGTGACCTATGATGACAGAATCATCTTCCACACTTCAGGGGAAAAAGGGGAAACAGTGACGGCGCAAACGAGCAATCAATCTTGAGTGCGAGGCACTTGAGTATGGCGAAAAAGAAGCAGCTGGTGGCTGGCATTGACGTCGGTACCACCAAAATCTGTTCTACCTGTGCCAGAACTGAAAATAACAAGATCGAAATCCTGGGTACCGGGTGGGCTCGATCCAGGGGGCTGAAGAAGGGTATTGTTGTCAATCTCTCCGAGACCGTCGAAAGCATCAGGGCTTCTCTGGAGGAGGCTGAGAAACAGTCGCAAATAGTGATCGAGTCTGCCTATGTGAGTGTCGGGGGAGCCTATATCCGTGGGGTCAACAGTTCGGGGGAGACGGAGGTTCACGGTAAAGACGGTGAGATCACCAGAGACGATGTCAATCGGGCAGTGTCTGCTGCAACTGACCTCGATGTGGGGGAGGACTACCAGGTCATCCACGTTCTGACCCGAGACTTCAATGTGGATGGGCTTGAGGGGGTCGTCGATCCGCTGGGCATGAATGGTCGGCATCTCTCGGTGTCTATGCACCTGGTCCTGAATGCCTCGGCTGTGGTGCACAACATCGTTAACGCTATCAACAAGGCCGGAGTTCTGGTCAATGGTGTAGTGATGCAGCAGTTGGCCTCCGCTGAAGCCGTCCTGAGCTCCGATGAGAAGGAGCTGGGAACTGTCCTGGTGGATATTGGAGGTGGGACAACAGATATTGCGGTTTACAACCAGGGGAGTATCTGGCACTCCGTGGTGCTCCCCCTGGGGGGAGATTTGATCACCAAGGACATTGCCATCGGCATGAAGGCTCCGCTCGAGGAAGCGGAGCAGCTTAAACGATCAGTGGGCAGCGTCTTTCCCGAGAGTGTTCCAGCTGAGGAGCTGATCGAAGTGAGCGAAGTCGGTTCAGGTAGTCGGCGCACGCTTTCGCGGCGACGACTATGTCAGATTATCCAGGCTCGCTGCGATGAGATTATCAAAGCAGTGGATTCCACGATCAAGCAGGTAGGAGTGCAAAAGGAACTGGTCACGGGAGTGGTGATGACTGGGGGAGGGTCTCTGATGGACGGTATGACCGACCGGACTGAACAGATGCTGGGGATGTCCGTTCGAGTGGGTTATCCCGTCAATGTCCTCTCTCACGATCATTCTGCTTTTCACCCCTCTTACTCGACTTCTCTAGGGCTCTTAAGATACACCCAGGACGTTGCAAGCCCGGTTGTGGCCAAGCCAGTGGCAATGCTAGGAGCCCGCCGCAGGGACACCGGACTCAGAGTCCGTAACTGGCTTCTGCAGAAGATCGGATAAAGCGTGTGCTCCCGAGGAGGCTGTCATGAGTAATTTGCAGTTTGATGAGAAAGATAGGGACATCCGGCTGTCATTCGACGAAGGAGCGACGGGGGCGTCGATCAAAGTGATCGGGATTGGAGGCGGAGGCTGTAATGCTGTCAACCGCATGATTGAGGCTGGCATCGAGGGGGTGGAATTTATCTCCGCCAACACCGATCTCCAGGCCTTGAGGCAGTCCAATGCACCGGTGAAACTCCAGCTGGGAGCCAAGTTGACTAAGGGGCTGGGAGCAGGAGCCAATCCCGAAGTGGGCCGTCAAGCTGCCTTGGAGGATACTGAAAAGATCATTGAGCTGCTGGAAGGTGCCGATATGGTGTTTGTTACCGCTGGATTGGGCGGTGGCACGGGAGGGGGCAGCGCCCCCATCGTAGCCAGCCTCTCGGCTGAATTGGGCGCTTTGACAGTGGCCGTCGTCACCAAACCCTTCCTTTTTGAAGGGAAAAAGCGAATGTCCCAGGCAGAACAGGCCGTTGTCGAGTTGAGAGAGGGTGCCGACACAGTTATTACTATTCCCAATGAAAGGCTCCTCACCACGGTACCTCAGTGTACCTCCCTGGTTGATGCATTTAAGTTTGCCGATGATGTGTTGCGCCAGGCCGTTCAGGGGATCAGCGATCTGATCACCATTCCAGGTGTGATTAACCTGGACTTCGCCGATGTTAAAACCATCGTTACCGGAATGGGCATGGCCTTGATGGGAACGGGTGTGGCCGAGGGAGACAGCAGGGCCGAGACCGCGGCACGAAAAGCCATCAACAGCCCGCTTCTCGAGGACACGACCATCCAGGGTGCTCGCGGTGTTCTGATCAACATCACGGGTAGCCGAGACATGACCTTATATGAGGTGAGCGAGGCAAGCCGTATTGTTCAGGATGCAGCCCACCCCGATGCTAATATCATCTTCGGCTCGGTCTTTGATGATCAGATGAAAGACAAACTCAAGATTACGGTCATTGCCACCGGATTTGACGAGGAGGAAATGGAAGATTCATTGTCCTTCAGACGCCAACCGGGCAGGGCCAAGCAGGACGAGGGAGGCAGCCTTACGACCCGAGAGCCGGTTCTGATTCACGCGAGTCGTTCACAGTCTGAGGACGAACTGGATGTCCCTGCCTTTCTGCGGAAGAAGGCAGAGCCTTAGTGCACTCAACATCATTGACCTGGATGGGATCTTTCTATTGCAGCCTCAATCACTTCGGCTAATTCCACCCAGTTCTTGCTGTAGAAGCCAGCGTCGGCCTGAAGACTCTTGAATTTCTCGACGATCCGGTCGAAACATTCAGCTTTGATTTTCAATTCCTTTAGTTCTGTTTCTCGTTCTTCTTCCTTCATGGCAAATAGCAGGGTCTGACCTCGCGACAAGTTCTATAATAGACGAGCCTCATGGACACTGCCAACAGAACTCTTGATGAGCAGGTGGCGTATCTTTTAAAGGGTACTGCCGAGACCATTACCGAGAAAGAGCTTCGCCAAAAGCTTGAGATATCCCAAAAAACCGGCAAGCCACTCACCGTTAAAGTAGGAATGGATCCTACGGCACCCGATCTGCACCTTGGCCACACCGTGTTGCTTCGTAAAATGAAGCACTTTCAGGATCTCGGTCACCGCGTTATTTTTCTCATCGGAGACTTCACCGCCCAGATCGGAGATCCTACGGGTAGAAACAAGACCCGCCCACCTTTAACCCGAGAAGAAGTGCTTGAAAACGCTGAAACCTACGAAGAACAAGTCTTCAAGATCCTGGACAGGGACAAGACGGTCCTCGACTTCAACAGTCGCTGGTTGGATGCCTTGTCCTCCCAGGAGTGGATTCGGCTGTGTGCCAAATACACCGTTGCCCGCATGCTCGAGCGTGATGATTTCTCCAAAAGGATAGCAGCCCAGCGACCCATCTCGATCCATGAACTTCTTTACCCTTTGGCTCAGGCCTACGACAGCGTTTTTCTGAAGGCAGATATCGAGCTGGGTGGAACCGATCAAAAATTCAACCTCCTGGTGGGGCGTGATATACAGCGAGAGTTCGGACAGCAACCCCAGGTGCTGCTGATGACTCCTATCCTGGAAGGGTTGGACGGGGTCGAGAAGATGAGCAAGTCGTTTGGGAACGACATTGGGATCAAAGAAGCTGCTCAGGAGATTTATGGCAAGGTGATGTCGATCAGTGATTCATTGATGTGGAACTACTACGAGCTTCTCACCGATCTACCTCAAGATGAGATTCAGGGGTTGAGATCGAAGGTGGAATCTGGCTCAGTGCATCCTATGAAAGCCAAAGGCGATCTAGCTTTCAGGCTGGTGAGCGATCTTCACTCTGGACAGGCTGCGCGAGAGGTACAGGAACAGTTCACTCGTGTTTTTCAGCAAGGAGAGGAGCCCGAGGAGATGCCCACTTTTCAAGTTCAGACTGGGGGGGGGCCGGTAGCACTTCCCGATTTGATTGCGCAGGTCGATTTCGCCTCATCCAAGTCGGAGGCTCGACGTCTTATACGCCAGGCAGCGGTTTCCATAGACGGAGAAAAAATCCCAGATCCCAGCTACCAAATTGATCCCAAGCAAAAGCCAGCTTTCATCCTGAGAGTGGGCCGACTCAGGTTTGGACGAATCAAGTTGGAGTAGACTCATATATTGTTTCTCAAAGAAACAATATATGAGTCTACTCTCTCACCTTTATAGTCTCAGGGGCGATCAGAGCTCCCTTGAGCAACCTCTAGGCCCGTGGGCTAAAGCCCACGGCTCTGAAGGATTCTTGGTCAGCTCTGTCAGAGCCGCAGGCTTTAGCCTGCGGGCCGATCAAAGGTGACAGAGTAGTTTTTTTGCTCCATCCCTCATTGAGCCTGCTCAGTTTGTGCCAGCAGGAGGTTCAGGTGCTGCTGTGCCTGACTGTGATGGGGATCCAGTTTCAATGCCTGACGGAAGGATTCGACGGCCTCCTCCGTTTTCTTCTGGCCCTCCAAAACGACGCCCATGTTGTAGAAAGCCGTGGCGTAATCAGGTTTGATCTCCACTGCCTTCTGGAAGTGCTGCAAGGCGTCATTCGCTCTTTCCTTTTGAAATAATACAATTCCCAGGTTATTGTGAGCTTTGGCAAGTTCGGGATCGATCTGGACTGCTTGGGTGGAATGTTTGAGGGCCTCGTCAAGCAGACCCTTTCGCCGCAAAGCGATTCCCAGGTTGCTGTGAACCACAGCAAACCTTGGCCGAATCTCAATCGCCTTGTAAAGATGCTCAATCGCGTCATCCAGATTGTCCTCTTGAAGAAATGCGATCCCTAAATTGGAATGGGCTATATGATTTTCCGCAGTAGAGTCCAGAGCGTGTTGGAATAGGGTAATGCTACTTCGCCAATAGCTGAGCTGGAGATGTACAAGCACTGTCATCATCATCAATACACCAAGACTGGCACTCACCGGCCAAGTCTTGCCCAGGCCTAGAGTCTGTGTCAGCTCCCAGCCGCCCCACACCACCATGATGAACAGACCCATCAGGGGGACGTAGGCGTAGCGGTCGGCCATGGAGTGCCCTCCCACCTGGATGAGACCGCTCACCGGAAACAGCGTCCCCACATACCAGAGCCATCCCACCACCAGATAGCGATAGCTTCGACCTTGCCACCATACTCCCAGCGAGATTCCGCCTAGCAGCAGAACCGCCAACGCCAGCGACCCGATCTCCCATGAGTTGCCCGGATGGGGATAAAAAACCGCCAGATCCGTCGGCCACACCATCTTTTTGAGATAAAGCCCATAGGACAGAACGGCGTTGGCCACTCGAGTTCCCAGCGGCAGGCCTTCCCAGGAGGGGAGGGCTCCAGCCCGTGACTGCGCCTGAATCGCCAGCACGCTGACCGCTGCCACAGGAATAAACAGCGGCAGCTTCTCTACCACCAACCTGGGCAGCCGCCGCTGAAACCCCTGCCCCTCTTTTCCCAGCCGCCCCAGGGGCCAGTAGTCCAGCAGCAGTAGCACACAGGGCAGGGTCACCAGCATTGGCTTGGCCATGAGTCCCAGTACAAAGATGCCCATCATTCCCACATAGCGCTGCCAGACAGGCTTTCTCACATATCCCACATAGGCCGCTATAGTCAGCAGCCAAAACAAGGTGCTCAAAACATTCTTGCGTTCCGCCACCCAGGCCACCGATTCCACATTGAGGGGGTGCAGGGCAAACAAGGCCGCCACTAAAGCGCTGCGCCACACGGCTCCGGTCATCAGGTGAAGCACACCGAACAGAAGGAGCACATTGGCCAGGTGCAGGAGCAGGTTGGTGAGATGATGGCCGGCCGGGTTCAATCCGAATAGCTGGTAGTCCAGCATATGAGACAGCCATGTCAGGGGATGCCAGAAGGCCTCCTCCAACGCTGTCATGGCCCACATGACGCTGTCCCAGGACAGACCCTGCTGCACCTGAGCATTCTCTGTAATGTACAGATCGTCATCGAGATTTATAAATGGGAAGTGCCCGACGGCGCCGTAAGCTATCAGAACGATTCCAGCGAGCAGTAGGAGGACGAAAGCTTTTCTTCTTTCCAGGTGCCCAATCTTGCCAGAGACTTTCAAGGGTTAGCCTCTTTGAGTAAAAGGAGGAGACGGTTCTGGGCTTCAGTGTGTTCTGGATTGAGTTTCAGGACCTGGCGGAAGAGGTGGATGGCTTCCTCAATTCTCCCTTGATCCGTTCTGACCAGAGCCAGGTTGAAATAGGCATCGCTGAAATTGGGCTCAAGCTCAGTGGCTCTGGAAAAGTGTCCAGCCGCTTCATCGAGATTCCCATTGTCCTTGAATATCTTTCCCAGGTTGTTCTGTGTACGGTAAGAACCGGGAGCCAGCTCGAGGGCGCGGCGGTAATTGTAGATTGCCTCCTCTGAGCGACCTAGCAGATCCAACGCCGCCCCTAAGTTGTTGTAGGCGCTGGGCTGACCAGGACTGATTGCGACCGCTTCGGAAAAATGCAAAAGGGCCTCATCGACTCTGCCCGTTCCCATCAGGGCCGTCCCCAGGTTGTTGTGGGCTGGAACCATTCGTGGATCAATCTCAAGAGCCCTGGAGAAACGTTGGATGGCCTCCTCCAGACGACCCTGTGCCAGGAGGATGATCCCCAGGTTGTTAAGGGCACCAGCAAGCTTCGGGTTGATTTCCAGGGCTTTTGAAAAATAGCGGGTAGCAGCGTCGAGTCTACCATCTGTCTTCAGAGCGAGGCCCATGTTGTAGAGGACTTGCGGGCTGTCGGGTTTGATCTCCAGGGCAGCTGAAAACTGCTCGATGGCTTTCATATTCTCGCCGCGTTCCCATAAGGCGGTTCCCAGATTATTGTGAATCAGGTCATTATTGTCGGTGGATCGAATCGTATGTTCGAATAGGGTGATACTATTTTGCCAATGAGCGAGCTGACTTCGGGCGCTCAGCGAGAGCCCAATGAGCAAACACGCACTTGCTCCTATCCATAGCTCCTTTCTCACTCGCCAGCGATCTAACCACTGTGTGAAACCCCACACAACCAGGATAAACAGACCAATGAGGGGAACGTACATGTAACGATCCGCCATGGCATGTTGCCCGACCTGGATGAGACCACTGACTGGAGATAAAGTCCCCAGGTACCACAGCCATCCAACGAAAAGATAGGGAAATGAAGGTGTCCCGAACCACACCAGAAGTGAGATGGTACCGACAACCAGAATTGCCAGGACAATCTGCCCAACCGACAGTGAGGTTTGCGGATGGGGGTAGAAGACCGCCAGGTCGGTAGGCCAGACCATCTTACTCAGATAAGACATGTTGGCTGTCACGGCGTTAGCCAGGCGAACACCGAATGAAAACTGTTGTAATGAGGGTAGAGCTCCCAACTCCTGCTGGGCCTGAATCGCCAGGAGCCCACTTGCCACAGCTAGAGAGAGGAGCGGCACTTTTTCCAGCAGCAGCTTTGAGTACTTCTGGCGTAATTCGCTCCAGGAACTTCCCAGTCGGCCCAGGGGCCAATAGTCCAACAGCAACAGGACACAGGGAAGGGTCACCAGCATCGGCTTGGCCATCAGTCCCAATACAAAAAGTGAGATCACCTGTAGATAGCGCTTCCAGCCCGGCTTTTTCACATACCTCACATAGGCCCAGATGGTCAGTAGCCAAAACAAGGTGCTCAGCACATTTTTGCGTTCTGCCACCCAGGCCACAGACTCCACATTGAGCGGGTGTAAGGCAAATAACGCTCCCACAAGAAAACTACGCCACACGGCTCCGGTGGCCTGTTGAAGCAACCAGAAGAGGAGGAAAGCATTGATGGTGTGAAGGAACAGACTCGTTAAATGATGGCCGCCAGGATCTAAGCCGAAAAGCTCACAATCCAGCATGTGCGACCACCAGGTGAGAGGGTGCCAAAAGCCAGCTTCCAGGGTTCCCAAGGCCCAAACAATGTTTCCCCAGGTCAAGCCATCCTGGACTCGAGGGTTGTGGGTCACGTAGACGTCATCATCCAGATCAATGAATTGATAGTCCTTGACCGGCGCATAGACAATGAGAGTCGCCATGATCAAGAACAGCCCGGCGATCCCCTTCTGGTGATTTCGAAAGACGGTCAGAGTAGTCATTTACCTGGACTGGAGCAGCTGAAGATTGGCGCGCGCTTCAGGGTAGTTGGGGTTGCTTTTGATAGCCTCCTGAAGGTGCTTGATCGCTTGCTGAAGATCTCCTTTTTGGGCCAGCACCGTTCCCAGATTATTATGAGTTTCAGCGTGATTCGGGTCGAGTTCCAAGGCCATCAGATATAAAGCAATGGCATCATCGACTCTGCCCTGTCTTCTGAGCAGGACTCCCAGATTCACGTAAGCGTCCAAATAGTCAGGATCAGCTTCCAGAGCTGCTAGGAACTGCTCCTTTGCTTCCTCCAAATGGCCAAGATTGAGCAGTTCTGTTCCCACATTGTAAGAGGCTTCGGCAAAGCTCGGTCGAAGTTCTGCCGCCTTTCTGAAAGACTCCATGGCCTCGGTTCTGTGCCCTTTCTTAAGTTTGGCCGTTCCCAGATTGTTATGCGCTTCCGCGTAGTAGGGATTAAGGGCCAGGGCACGAGAAAAGTGATCAATAGCCTCATCGACCTTTTCAGTGGTCAGAAGTGTCAGACCCAAATTATTGTGGGCCGCATAGGAGTTAGGGGCAATCTGGATGGCCTGGAGGTAGTGATGTTTGGCGTCTTCCAGTCTGCCTTGTCGCGCTAGAGCTATACCGAGATTATTGTGCGCGTCGGCATAGCGGGGATACATGATGAGTGCCTGAGCAAGATGTTCGATGGCTTTCCCAAATTCTTTCTCTTCCATGTATTCAACACTCAGGGCATTGTGAGCTAGGTGATTGTTGGAGGTCACCAAAAGTGCATGCTCAAACAGTCGGGTCGTACTTTTCCAGTAGCTGAGCTGCACCCTGGTGAGGACTGTCAGTGCCACCAGCAGGCACAGGACAGCGCCCACCAGCCACTCTCTTCTCAACCGTACTCTTTCCGTCATCTCTGCTACACCCCAGATCAGCATGATGAACAGACCCATCAAGGGGACGTAGGCGTAGCGGTCAGCCATGGCGTGGCTGCCGACCTGAATGAGACCGATCACCGGAAACAGCGTCCCCACATACCAGAGCCAGCCCACCACCAGATAGCGATAGCTTCGACCTTGCCACCATACTCCCAGCGAAATTCCGCCTAGCAGCAGAACCGCCAAAGCCACCGACCCGATCTCCCATGAGTTGCCCGGATGGGGATAAAAGACCGCCAGATCCGTCGGCCACACCATCTTCTTGAGATAAAGCCCATAGGACAGAACGGCGTTGGCCACTCGAGTTCCCAGCGGCAGGCCTTCCCAGGAGGGGAGGGCTCCAGCCCGTGACTGCGCCTGAATCGCCAGCACGCTGACCGCTGCCACAGGAATAAACAGCGGCAGCTTCTCTGCCACCAACCTGGGCAGCCGCCGCTGAAACTCCTTCCCCTCTTTTCCCAGCCGTCCCAGGGGCCAGTAGTCCAGCAGCAGTAGCACACAGGGCAGGGTCACCAGCATTGGCTTGGCCATCAGTCCCAGCACAAAGATGCCCATCATTCCCACATAGCGCTGCCAGACAGGCTTTCTCACATATCCCACATAGGCCGCCATGGTCAGCAGCCAAAACAAGGTGCTCAGTACATTCTTGCGTTCCGCCACCCAGGCCACCGATTCCACATTGAGGGGGTGCAGGGCAAACAAGGCCGCCACTAAAGCGCTGCGCCACACGGCTCCGGTCATCTGGTGAAGCACACCGAACAGAAGGAGCACATTGGCCAGGTGCAGGAGCAGGTTGGTGAGATGATGGCCGGCCGGGTTCAATCCGAATAGCTGGTAGTCCAGTATGTGAGACAGCCATGTCAGGGGATGCCAAAAGGCTGCTTCCATCGTGGTCATGGCCCACATGAAGCTGTCCCAGGATAGACCCTGCTGTATCTGTGGAACGTCTGTGACATATTCGTTGTCATCGAAGTTGACAAAGGGAAAATTCGTTGCCGGGGCATACGCCAGCACAAGGATCGCGATCAGCAGGAGGATCGCCATTCCTTTTTTGCTTCGTAAAAACTGCCAACCAGTAAGCATGGAAGGTTCCGATCAAGCCGGAGTTTCTTTTAAGGCTTTCACCACCAGCCCTTTGACATACTCAGGCTTGAACTCTTGAACACAGAGATTGTTCCCATCACAGGGCGTGTTCCGGTGGTTATATGCGGTCAAGCAGGGGCTGCAGCTCAACCCTGCATAAAGACAGGTGGAATTAGAATTGAGAGGACCATAGAGTGTCGGAGTTTCGGGACCAAAAAAGGCGATACAGTGAATGGAGGAGAGCCCTGCGAAGTGGGCCGGGCCGCTGTCGGATGTGACCAAAACATCACAGCAGTTGAAAAGCTGGATCACCTCTCTGACGCTCAAAGTCATTCCGGTGAAATCGAAGAAGCGGGGAGAGGAGATTTCTTCTGCCATCCTCTTATACCAGACCTTTTCGCTGGCTAAACCCATGACTCCAACCACAAGGTTGTCCTCTTGCAAAAGCAGCTGGGTCAGTGAGATGTAGTAGTCCAGGGGCCAGGCTCGAATGGGAAGTTCTCCCCCGCTGGGATTCAGAATGATGATCTGTCCATCTTTGGACAGATCCGGACAAGTTGTTTTCAGCTGGTCTCGAATTCGGCGATTGTCTTCTTCGGAATTTTTCAATTGGGGCAGTGTCAACTCCAGGTTGCTGTAGTTGCGTTTCACCAGCGGACTGGAGGAAGGATCTTCTTCAAGAGCATCGAGAAGGGCCATCTGGTTTTTAGCGATGTGAATAGAGGAGTTGTACTGCACTTTGTGGGTCAGGAAGTTTCCTCGATAGAGTCCTTCCATAGTGTAACGGTAAAACCCGATCCGACTCTGTGCTCCGCTGAGATAACTAAATATGGAGCTGATTCGAGCAAACAACTCCATGTCCAACACCGTATCAATGTGCAATCTCCGAAGCTTCCTCACTGCCTTGAGGGCACTTCGGGAAAAGGCCCATAGATTCTTATCGCTCAGGGTGATCACGTTCTCCCTTGGAATCAATTCCATCACATCCAGGCTTTCTCTAATTTTTTCAAACATCAAGAAGTAGATGTTGGCATGAGGATAACGTCGCTTAACCTCCTGAAGCATGGAATAGGCCAAGATGACACTTCCCATTTCCGAGATTTCGATCACCAGGATATTCTTGGGAGAGGTGGACGCGGGGTTAGTGAAAATCAGTTTGCGAATCCTTTCGCTTCCCGAAAGGATTCGGCAGCCGAGGGCTCCTACCCACCGGTCGCACAATCGAACAAACTCAATATCCATTTTTCCTCACTGCAAACTGCTGATTCTTATAGTTTAAGAAATTTCACCGACTGAGATCGAGCCGGCTGCCTAGATAACGGAGCCGGGTTTGCATCAGCGAAGGACTAAGCCATAGAGACGGAAAGTGATTTCGAGACAAGGAAGCTCTCCTCCTCTACGGGCACACCGTCGCGATAATAGGCGAAGCGTGTCGGATGGGGGCGAAGCCGCGGTCCGGGTGTGATGATTCCAATGAGGTTCAGGGGATCAGCTGCAGAAATCCGGAGGACTTCTCCCGTAGGCTGGCTGCGCCTGGTAGCTCTTAGCGAATCGAGCGCTTCGGGCAAGGCGAACTGCTCGCCCACAAATCCGGAGACAAAGCGTCCACCCCGGACCAGCCCCTGAGCCTCCATCGTGCGGTAAATTCCCAGGAAATCACGCCAGGCTGGAAGGAGGCTCTCGCGAGCCAACAAATCACGAAAGACCACGCCCCAGCGCTTCAAAAGCTGTCGAGCTACCAACTCAAGGGGGGGAATTCCCTCGGTTGACATCCCGGGCAGATCGAGAAGAGTCCAACGACCCATGGATCGCTCAATGGTCCGAAGGCTGGACCTTCCTGAGGAACGATGGGCAAACCCACGTTTTCGTTTTGGGTTGATGAGAAAGCGCAGATTGTCAAAACCATCGGCCGTGGCCAAACCAGCAGCTACCAGTTCCCACAATCCTTCTTCGACCTCCAAAGGAAGTCTTCCAGTGGTTCGGGCAAGATCCTCCAGAAAACATGCGCCCCAGCGCTGGAGCTGTTCCAGGACCTCGTTAGCAGGATGTGACAGGTTCAGTTGTGCGGCTGGGTCGTCGCTCTGGTCCAGTCTCCCTCTGTCGATGTCGCGAAGCAGGAAAAACTCACGCATTTCCCTTCGCCTGAAAAAAGCCACCGGTGCCAGGCGTGAGGGCCGAGTCCCACGGGGAGACGAGAAGGGTCTTTCATTTAAGGCTTCAGCTTCCAGAGTGGAGGGCAGGGAGAGCCGTCCCCACACGAATTCTCCCGAGAGGCACAGTCGGTCGAGGAGTTCAGGAACATACTCACTGATTCGGCTGGGCAGAAGGAACTCTTCCCAGGCCGCTGCTGCTGCTTCAAAGCCCTGAAGTTGGTCCAGGGTCATGGATAAGCCTTGTTCGCCGTGTAAGTGAGTTCCAGAGGGCAAATGCTGCCAACGAAACAGGAATCGCATGAACTCGGCTGGGGACACCGGCTCAATCTCACGCCGCAGACGCCCCAAGGTGAGGCGATGGATCCGAGCCAAAAGCTTTCGATCACACCACTCCAACTCTCCAGTCGAGGCGCGGAAGGATCCGGAAAGGATCTGACCATCCTTTTGCAACGCCTGCAGAGCGGTATCAATCGCAGTTTGTGGAAGATTCAAGAGAAGGCACAGCTCGCTTGAAGTGGCGGGTCCGGAGGACTGCAGGCGACACCGCACCAGCTCACGCAGGGCTTGCTCCGCGTCCAAAGCCTTATCTTTCTCCCACAGGTACTTTTCAGCAACTTGAAGTCCCGGAACCATTCGTCCCTCCGGGTAGATAGACTTGACCAGGTTCAACCTTTCAGTGGCGAACCAAAAAGTAATGGGTTCCTGGGATTCTTGATTCTCCCTTTCAACAATGGGTTCGACGATCACACGCCCGACTCGTTGGTGCTCCACCAGGTGCTCGAGCAGATTTGGGTGTTGCTCAACTTCGGTATTTGTGAGGACTCCCAGCGTCAGTAGAGCATCGTGTAACTCATCAGGACTCTCCAGGGGAGGCCAGGCTTCCTTGGCCACCTGCTGGATGGCCTGGTCGTCCAATATGCCGAGCTCCCTGTCTTGTCCGGACAAAGTCCGCCTGGTCTGAACCGCACGAGCGCGGCGTTCCTCCAGAGGCGCATCATCCAGGAAGGCGTATGCGTTGGCGTTGAGGATCTCATGGCTAAATGGAGAGGGTTCCCTGGTATCCATTGCCACACATTCGATTTCTCCGTCTTCTATCTTGCTTAAAACCCCTATGAGACCGTCCACATCCATGGCTTCATTCACGCAGTCTCGAACGGTTTCGAAAACCAGCGGATGGTCGGGAACCACAATGTCCCCCTGGATATTCTCCAGGCAGGCTGCCTGCTCCGGAAAAATAGAAGCCAGGAGATCATCAGAACGAATTCGTTGCAGAGGAGGAGGCACCTTTCGGCCATTCGAGAAACGGATTATCGCCAGGGCACGACTTGCATTCCAGCGCCAGCGAGTACCGAAAAGAGGAACTGCCAACAGCGCCTGAATCAGAACCTCGCGTACATTTTTGGAAGACAAAAAAGCAAAAATGCTATCCAAAGGGAAGCTGTGCTGATCGCTGAGCGAAATGAGAATTCCATTCTCGGTTGCTGCTGCCTGAAGCTCAAAGTTAAAAGAGCGGCAGAACCGTTTGCGCAAGGCCAGACCCCAGGCTCTGTTAATCCGGCTCCCAAAAGGGGTATGTAACACAAGCTGCATCCCACCCGACTCGTCAAAGAAACGCTCTGCGACCACCCGGTTCTGAGTTGCCAGTGCACCCAGAGCAGCCTCTCCCGCCAGCACATATTGGACGGCCTGTTGGGCTCCGCTGTCATCGAGCCCGCATTCTCCCTTGAGCCATGGTTGGGCTTCTACGCCGCGAGCCACAATTTGCTCGCGAAGTTCCGAGAAAGCCTGAGAGAGCTCGTCTGTGCGGGCCGGCGCCTCGCCGCGCCAGAACGGCACAGTGGGAGGGGCACCGCCGGCGTTTTCCACCCGCACGACCCCAGCTTCAACCCGACGGATGCGCCAGGAGGTGTTCCCCAGCAGAAAGATATCGCCCTGCATACTCTCCACTGCGAAATCCTCATCCAGAGTCCCTACCAGAGTCTCTTCAGGGTCGGCCTTCACCAGATAATCGGCGCGGTCGGGAATGGCTCCTCCCGAGGTTAAGGCCGCCAACCGAGCCCCACGCCCGGCCCGAATCTTTCCGTTGATCCGGTCGCGGTGTAAGTAAGCGCCTCTACGTCCCCGGCGAGTGGAGATTCCTTCGGACAGCATGGTCACGATGGCATCAAAATCTTTGTGAAGCAGAGAAGAGTAGGGAGCAGCTCTACGGAAGACTTGAAACAGCTCCTCCTCCTCCCACTCCCGGCTGGCTGCCGCAGCTACGATCTGCTGGGCCAGAATATCCAGAGGAGCGGGAGGAATCCGGATTCGATCCAGCTGCCCTTTTCGGATGGCCCAGACCAAGGCCGCGCACTCGAGAAGTTCGTCTCTTGTAGTGGCAAAGATTCGTCCTTTGGGGATGCTTCCCTTCCAGTGACCGGAACGTCCAATACGCTGTAAGGCAAGGGAGATCAAACGAGTGGAACCGAGTTGGCAGACCAGGTCGACGGAACCAATGTCTATCCCCAACTCTAGTGATGCTGTTGCTACCACTGCCTTCAGTTCACCGGACTTGAGTCGCTCCTCTGCCTTGAGACGAATATCTCTCGATAGGCTTCCATGATGGGCTGCTATGGAGTCGTCTTCGAATCGTTCAGCCAGGTGATAGGCGACCCTCTCTGCGAGACGTCGAGTGTTCACGAAGATGAGTGTGGTACGGTGCTGGTGGATGAGTTTAGAGAGTCTCTCATAGATTTCTTCCCACATTTCGTTGCTTGCCACCGCTCCCAGCTCATCATGGGGAACCTCCACAGCCAGTTCCATGTGACGCTGATGTCCCATGTCGAGGACCACGGCCTTGCGTTGAACTCCGGTCAGGAACCGGGCAATTTCTTCAATCGGTTTCTGGGTGGCCGAAAGGCCAACTCGCTGGAAGGGCTTACCCGTGAGGACCTCAAGTCTTTCCAGGGAAAGGCTCAAGTGAGAACCGCGCTTGTCCCTGGCCAGTGCGTGGATTTCGTCCACAATCACGGTGTTCACGTTTCGCAGCATTCTTCGACCGCTCTCACTGGTCAACAGAATAAACAATGATTCAGGGGTGGTGACGAGAATGTGGGGCGGCTTCCGAATCATCCTTTGGCGTTCACTCCCAGGGGTGTCCCCAGTGCGCACATTGGGCGTGATTTCGGGAATTTCCAGTTGCATCTCACTGGCTGTTTCCCGAATCTCCTGTAGAGGTTCCAGCAAATTCTTACGAACGTCGTTGGCTAGTGCCTTGAGGGGAGAAATATAAAGGACCTGTGTGGTGTTTGGGAGGTGGCCCTCGACACCCTGTTGAACCAGGCGATCAATGGCGCACAGAAAGGCAGCTAAGGTTTTCCCGGAACCCGTGGGAGAGGCGATCAAAACATGATCGCCTTTTTGGATGGCCGGCCAGCCTAGCTTCTGAGGTTGGCTGGCCTCACCGAATCGCTGCTGGAACCATGCTGATACAGCTGGATGGAAATGAGTTTCTAAGGGGTCCTCTGCGACCCCACTCGGCCTCTTCATGTAGGTGAACCTAATACTACACCAACAGTACGAGTCTTGCGCAGGAGTTAGCCGGGAGTATGCATAAATTTTCTACTGCAGTGCCGCAATCATCCACGCTGACTGCGTTATGCGACCCGCAAGCGGGTACCCCTCGCACGCCTTGTCATCGCGGCGCCAGCGGCACTTCGTCACGAAAACTTATGCATACTACCGGCTGGGAAGGGAAGTGTGGGGGCAGCCCAGTGAGAAGGATATGTGGGGACAAGGGGGAAATGTGGGGACAGACTACCCGTTTACCTCATTTTAGAAATGAGGTAAACGGGTAGTCTGTCCCCACATTTCCCCCTTTCTTGCAGTCTAAGGAACGAACAGCTCGATTTCGACTCGGCGGTTATCCCTTCGGCCCTGGGGGGTCTGGTTATCAGAAATGGGTTGGCTCTCGCCGGCACTTTGGGTTTCAATCCGGCTTGCGGCGATGTTTTGCTCATTCACCAGATAAGCCTGCACTCCTTCTGCCCGGCGCAGTCCGGCCCGTTCATTGACTTCTTCGCTTCCTTGATCGTCTGTGTGCCCGGTCAGTGTAGCCCTCAGTTGCTGATTCTGCCGCATCTTGAGGGCAATTTCATCCAACTGGGCTTTGGCCTGGTTATCGGGGCGAACCGCTTCGATCTGCATGACAATCTTTTCGCTCACCGCGAACGATTGGGTGGCGCTGGAGCTGGCACCGCGATCATCCTCAACTGCAACGGCAACAGTGTGCCTGCCTCCAGAAAGTCCATCGGTACTGATCTGCAGCCGAGAGGAAGTACCGGCACGACGCTGACCGTCCACAGTCCAGGTGTAGGTCAATGGATCACCTTCCGGATCACTGGCTTGCGCGGCTGCGTTTACAGTGTCTCCTGCATAAGCGTCAGTCTTGTCAAGGGTTAACGACACACTCGGACCCGTATTGGGCCTGGGATCAATGGTAACGTTGAAGTCGCAATTGGCAGACATTCCGTCCGAATCCGACACCGTAACGTTGACTGTGTGAGGTCCAACTGGGCGGTTCACTGTTCCAAAGTCAAAGCTTGACTGGTTGTTGGTTACCGCCCGGCCATCCACCGTCCAGACATAAAGGAGGGTGTCATTATTAGGATCGGAGGCACGGGCCTGTATGAGCCTGGACTGGCCTTCAGTGACGATGATATTAGAGGGCTCACAGGCTATGGTGGGGGCCATTGTATTTTTCCCAACACTCACATCGACTTCACATGTGGCCGAGTGCTGCTTCTCGTCAGTTACCTCAAGGCTCACTGTGTAGGTTCCTTGGGTTAGTGAAGTCGAATCGAAAACAGCCGATCCATTTTGAGCTACCAGTCTCCCCTGAGTCGCGGCCCAGGCGAAGGTCAGTTGGTCGTTTCTATCAGGATCTGTCGCATTTGACTGTATCGTGGTCGACTCTCCTTCGATCAGGGAACTCTGGTCCACGACGCAATTGAGTATAGGAGGCTTATTTGAACAGCCTCCAGCCGTTAACAAAAACACCAGACTAGCGAGTAGCAGGGGTAATCTTGGTACAGGCATTTTCTTGTCTCCTCTCAGAGAATGAGCTTAAAAGTAACACCGAATCTGGATTATACACTTAGAAGGACGTTCTTTGTAAACCGCGTTTGGTAGTTTTCCCCAATATGGTGTGTCGACCAATGACTGATTCAAGAGGTTCACACACTGCTTCCGTATGCAATAGTAGCAGTTTATTGCCTGTGAAGGTACCGTTTTCTTGTCCAGAGCGATCATTTAACAACTGACAACTGACAACTGACAACTGACAACTGACAACTGACAACTGACAACTGACAGCTGACAGCTGACAACGAGCGGAGCAAGTTTACTCTTGCAGTCCGTATCTTGAAGTCAGTACCATGCATACCATCCATGAAATGGAAATCGATTCTAGGGTCTGTTGGGGCAGGATTTCTGGGCTTGGTTCTCTTGGTGGCTGCTGTGGCCAAGGCGGTGGAACCCGGAGCGTTTGCTGAGCAGATCCGGATGGAGGAGCTGGATTTTCTCTTTTCGGTTCGAACCGTCACACTGATTGCTCTGGCTCTGGAGGTGGGACTGGGAGTTGTCCTGATTTTGGGGGTCCGTAGACTTTGGGTCCTGTTTCCCACCACTCTCCTGGTGAGCTTTTTCCTCTTTCTCACCGGCCGCAATTACTGGCTCGTCCTGAATGGACTGCGGGATGAGGATGCTGCCTGCGGTTGTTTTGGCAGCCTGATTGAGCGTACCCCAGGGGAGGCCTTTTGGCAGGATCTGCTCCTGTTACTGATTCCTCTTGTCTTGGCCTTTTGGGGCCGGCAGGCACAGTCTCTCCACTTTCCCTGGCGACGCCTGGCTGTAGCCGCTGTCATGGTGATTGCTGTCATCATTTACGTTGGGGGGAACTCTGACCTCCTGTTTGTGGAGATTGCCGCCGGAATTGGCGGGGAGAGCACCCAGGAAAGCTTTGTCGAAACCCACGAGTACCTGCTGGTCCTGGAAGACTCAGAAGTCCCGGAGGCAGAGATCTACCATTCCGAGGAATCGGTGAGCTTTCTTGTGTTAAGTGAGCAAATTCCTGGTCCGATCGTGTTAAAAGTCAAAACCGTAACAGTCGAAACAATAGCTGGGGACATGATTGTCCGAGGAGCGGACGGCACCATCACCCTTTCACCGGATGTTGTCTTCCACGAGGAAGGACCATTTGAGGTGGGTGCAGAGGGAATTTCCTTTACCGTCGAAGGTATCCAGTTTCTCCTCAAGAGCAGCCAGTAGGGAAACGGCGGCCACTGACAACTGACAGCTGACCGTTGATTCCTGCTCCTAACTCCTGTGATACAGTCCTGTAAGTTATGCCCCCAGCGGAAAAGCGTGCCAACCGTCTGATCCATGAGAGCAGTCCTTATCTTCTTCAGCATGCCCACAACCCGGTTGAGTGGTATGCCTGGGGCGAAGAAGCTCTCAGCGCGGCACGGGAACAAGACAAACCCATTCTACTGAGCATTGGATATTCGGCCTGCCACTGGTGCCACGTCATGGAGGATCAGTCCTTTGAGGATGAAGAAATTGCCGTGCTCATGAATGAAAACTTCATCAACATTAAGGTGGATCGGGAAGAACGCCCCGATTTGGATGCCATCTACATGAACTTTGTCCAGATGACCACTGGAAGCGGGGGATGGCCCTTGACCGTCTTTCTCAGCCCCGACCAGGTGCCTTTCTTCGGGGGTACATATTTCCCTCCAGAGGACTCTTATGGGCGTCCCGGATTTAAGCGGGTGTTGAGAGGCCTCGCTGAAACCTACCGAACTCGTCGTGGGGAACTGGACAAGAACCGGGAGGAGATCGTTCAAAGATTGAAGCAAGTGTCGCAGTGGGAAACCAGTGACGGGCAACTGGAGGAAGGACTGCTGGAAGATGCGTACACCAGGGTACTCCCTCAATTCGACAGGGAGTACGGTGGCTTTGGAGGCGCTCCCAAGTTCCCCAGCGCTATGGTTCTGGGCTATTTGCTTCGATACCACCAGCGTACGGGCAGTGGGGCCGCCCTTGAGATGGTCAAGCTCAGCCTTGACGAGATGGCTCGCGGTGGAATCTACGATCAGTTAGGCGGGGGCTTTCACCGCTACGCTGTGGACGAGCGTTGGTTGGTCCCTCATTTCGAAAAGATGCTATACGACAATGCTCTGCTGGCGCGACTCTACCTGGAGGCTTATCAGGTCACCGGCGATTCTTATTACCGTGAAATTGTGGAGGAGACTCTGGGATACGTCGAGCGCGAGCTGATAGATCCCGGCGGGGGTTTTTACTCATCCCAGGACGCTGACAGTGAGGGGGAAGAAGGAAAGTTTTATTTCTGGACTCCTGCCCAGGTGAAAGCAGTCTTGGGCAGGGAAGATGCCAAACTCTTCAACGACTACTTTGATGTGACTGGCTCTGGGAACTTCGAAGGGAAAAACATTTTGCACCACCGCCTGGATCTCGGTGGCTTGAGCAAGTCTCTGGGCAGGTCTGTCGAGGACGTGAATCGCCTTTTGCTCGAGGCTCGCCGAAAGCTTCTCAAGGTGCGCGGAGAGCGGGTCAAACCGAGACTGGATGACAAAGTGCTGAGTGCCTGGAATGGGATGATGCTCACCACTTTTGCAGAGGCAGCCTTTGTTTTGAACAATCGTAAGTTCCTGGAAATCGCTCTGAGAAACGCAGAGTTTCTGGCCTCAGAAATGATGAGAGAGGGACGGATGCTTCGCTGTTGGAGGAATGGAAAAGCACATCTCAACGGGTATATGGAAGACTATGCCCTGGTGATTGAAGGATGGCTGGCGACTTACCAGTTGACCGGGCAGATTCGTTGGCTAGAGCATGCTGCTCGTCTTATGGAGAGACAAGTTGAGCTCTTTCAGGATGATGAGAGAGGTGATTTTTATTTTACCTCCTCTGATCATGAGACCCTCTTGGTTCGGCAAAAAGAACACCTGGACAACGCCACCCCCTCTGGGAACGCGGTGACCTGTCTGAATCTCCTCCGTTTAGCAGTTTTGCTGGGGAAGACGGAGTATGGGGAGAGAGCCCAACGAATGCTGGGCCAGATTTCGGGAGGACTTTCTCAAGCTCCCTCAGCCTTTGGATACTGGCTGCAAGCTTTGGATTTTTTGTTGGGTCCGGCTCAGGAAATTGCCGTTGTGGGTGAGCAATCTGAGCGGGAGGTCCTGCTTGAACCAGTGAGGGTGAGGTTTCTACCCCACAAGGTGCTAGCCTTTATGGAAAGGTCTGATGCAGAGCTCGGCCAGAAGATCCCACTGTTAGAAGGCAAGACTGCCATCGAAGATCGAGCAACTGTTTACGTTTGCAGGAACTACGCCTGCCAGGAACCCACCACTACGGTAGAAGGGCTGGAACGGGTCTTAGCCCGCACTTCTCACACCCGCTCTACTACATCGGCGCAATGATCCGACCTGACTGCGTTGCGCGACCCGCACATGCGGGTACCCCTCGGCCTCCTTAGTGCCTCGCTTCATAGATATGATGGCGCTTGCGGGTCACGCGCCAGTCGGAGCCGCAGGCTTTAGCCTGCGGGCCCCGTGGGCTAAAGCCCACGGCTCTGTTTTCCGGCCCTTCCGCCGCTCCGCGACGACCTGGTGTGAGAAATGCGGGCTCAACTTACCAGTCCTCAAGCTCCAACCTGATCTGAGTGTCTCGTTCCATAAATACGATGACGTTTGTGGCGAGCGCGACGGCGTTGAGTTCACGAAGCGACGACGACGCGATGTCAATGTGCATCGGGGAGGAGGAGCGACAAAGAAATCGACGCTGTCCCGCCGCCACCCATCGGGCTAATGGGGGTTGCGGGCGATCTCTGTGTCACTCGTCGTCGCCGATGTCTCTACATCTCCTCCTCCTCGTTCCTTGATCTCCCCTCGCAAGGCCCCATCAGCAAACACCACCGTATTTATGGAGCGAGACACTTAGCTTCTCCAGAGCACGAGCTCGATGCGAGACTCTGTTCTTTCCTTCGGTGGTTAGCTGGGCAAAGGTTTTTTCCAGTGGAGGGTAGTAAAAAATCGGGTCATAACCGAAACCATGGGTACCTCTTGGTTCCCTGGTCAACTCTCCTTGAACCTCTCCCGTCACTTCAATCAGGTGATCGGGCAGAAGGAGGCAGATGGCGGACACAAAACGGGCACCTCTGGAGAAGGGACTGGAAATGGAGTCCAACATTTGCAAGAGCTTCTCTACCCGCTCTTTGTCGGTGGGAGCAAAGCGAGCTGAATGCACTCCCGGTTTGCCGTCGAGAGCCTCCACCAGGAGCCCCGAGTCTTCAGCCAGCGTGGGGCTTCCGCTCAATTGGTAGTAGTGCTCAGCCTTGAGGCGCGCGTTCTCAGCGAAAGTTGAACCCACCTCAAGAGCCTGGGAAAAATGACCTTGTTCAGGCAGAGAGTCGAACTCGATGTTGAATTTCGAGAGGGCCGAACGGATCTCCCGGACTTTTCCCTTATTGTAGGTCGCCAGAAGAAATCGCAATCTTTGGGTCGGATTCACGGTGAAACAGATCTGTTAAGTTTTCGACTTGTTCCTCGAGGACAAGGCGCTGGTGCGTGATCAGTTCTTTGATGCCTTCCTTTGCAAAGTCCAGCAGCGCTTCTAACTGTAGTTGTGAAAATGGCTCTTCCTCAGCTGTTCCCTGAACTTCAACATAGAAACCCTGTCCGGTCATCACCACGTTCATGTCCACTTCGGCAGCCACATCTTCTAGGTAAGCGAGATCAAGATAGGGTTCTCCGGCGAGAATACCAACGCTAACAGCTCCGACATAATCCAAAAGAGGGGGCTGATCCAGCATTCCTGCCTTCTGGAGTCTAGCTATCGCCATGGCCATTGCGACAAAGGCACCGGTGATAGAAGCCGTGCGGGTACCCCCGTCCGCTTGAAGCACATCACAATCCAACCAGATTGTCCGGTCCTTTAGGGCTTGCATGTCGACAACGGAACGAAGTGATCGTCCGATCAGTCTTTGAATTTCCTGGGTTCGGCCGGATGGCTTCCCTTTGGTGGACTCCCTTGTCATTCTTGTTCCTGTCGAACGCGGGAGCATGCCATATTCCGCAGTAATCCAGCCCTTTCCAGTACCACGCAAGAAGGAAGGGACCTTCTCTTCAACGCTGGCGGTACAAATCACACGGGTATCCCCAAACTCAATGAGTGCCGAACCTTCAGCGTGCTTACTGCAGCTCGGTGTTATCTTTACAGTTCTCAGTTGATTGGGCTGGCGGTTGTCTTCTCTTTCGGGGGGCATTTTGCAATATTCTACATAAAGGGTTCGCGGATGGAAACGTGTCCCGCAAGAGTGGCTCGTTCCTGACCCTCGATCAAAAACCTGATCCGTTTGATTTCCTCTAGGTTTTCGGTGAGCGAACGAGTAATCGAGTAAAGTGCCGAAAGCTCAGCTGCTACACCGCCTATCAGTGGGTAGATGACCTCTTGGGAGAGATCTACAAGAGCGGTTCCGTCTTCCAGTAAATAAACCTGTCGCAGTTTGGCTGCTTCGGAGAAGATCTGAAGACCCTCAAGCACAGTGGGGCCTTTGATGACCTCATGAACAATTTGACGGGCGTTAAGGATGATGTCTTCCGTCAGAAATATTGATCGTTTTTCAGAGATCAGCAGATCGGGATAGGGTGCCATGACGCCAGGCTGATAAAAGTACAGCTGAACCGAAAGCTGGCCCGAGCTTTGTGCCTCTAGAGCGCTTGCTTCGACATCGAGCCTGTTCTCCTCCGCTTCTCTCAAAGCCTCCTGATGCTGGCGCTCTACAGCATAGAAAGAGTAAGCGATGATGATGACCAGAAAGACCAGTCCCAATGCTATGAGTATGGTCTGATGTTCTTTTCTCAGCGAGTCCATCCCAGAGCTGAGGATGGACCGTTGCCTTTTCATCTTCACGTTACTCCAATTCTGCGATTACTCAGCCGGGTTCTTTGCCAGGAACGCGAGTACTGCAGAGGTTATGGCTTGGGCGATCTGCTCCTGAAACTCCCTTGAGCTGAGTTTGTCGTGGTCCGCTGCGTTGGTCAGAAAGCCCATCTCGATCAGCACCGCTGGTGCTGTGACAGGTGCCAAAACGGCCAAAGGAATTTCGGCCACTCTGTTCTCGACTCCCCAGAGCAAGTTGAGCTCCCCCTGAAGTAGCTCGGCCAGTTCCCGGCTTATGCCAAGATACTGCTCTTGGCCCTCGTCCCAGGAAACGAGCTCATCCTTGTTCTCAACCGGCAGCCTCAGCGGGGCCATCAGTCTGCGTGGGAAAAATGATGCCGCCTCCTGATTTGTGTCCATTACCAGTGGTTCTTCGTCCTCTAAGTACTTGTGCAGGTAGACGACAGGCCCTCGTGTCTCGGGAGACGGCGAGCCCCCGACGTGAATGCTGAGGTAGACTTGAGAGCTATAATGATTTCCCACTGATCCTCTCTGCTCAACTGCCAACTGCACATCTCGAGTGCGAGTCAGGATGCCCCGATGCCCCATTTCTGTGAGCAAGTCTTCAATGCGCATGGCGACCCTCAAGGTCACGCTTTTCTCCACAATTCCCTGTGGCGAATTCACGCCGAAATCCTTACCCCCATGACCTGGATCGATTGTGATGAGTGTTTGCAGTGTCTGCTGTGAGGGCGCTGGAGTCTCTCCTCCGATATTGGGTTGCGGGAAAGGTGTCGACGCACCAAAGGTTGGCCGCTCAGGAGAAGCGGGTTGGGTGTCGGGACGCCAATCCGACATGGAGGGCTGGCCATAGACATCAATGACCTTTCGGTCTGGATCGGTCAGTGTGAACTCCCGAAAGTTGTAATAGAGATCCCCTTTGTGGATGTGGAAGGTTCCGTAGACATTGCTGGAGTCAAAGTCCACGGAAGAAACCAGACGCCGATCCGGGGAAATCGCAGGAAACTCTGGCTGAACCAGTAACTCGTCGAATGCGATCTGGATGTAGGTCTCGAATTCTCTAACTCGAATCGGAGAATTTCGACTGGATTGGAAAACCACTCTTACGTGATCCGGAAAGTTGTTCACACTTACCTGGACCTGGTTTTCAGGCAGTCCCTGCAACCGATACCGCTTCTCAGATACCTTATCAAGCCTGCGGTTGATCACCAGGGGTAAGGCCCAAGTTAAGAAATCTTCACTCACATACCAGTCATTGGAGTCTCTTTTCCAGGCCGGGGCCGACAGAAGGATATATTCGGCCTCAAAGCTTACCAGAGGGCGCCCATCCACCAGCTGCAATTTCCCCCGCGGCCCTTCAACCGTCAAGAGGTCTCCGATCTCGAGCAGCTCCAAACCAACAATCTCAGCGAAGTCCTCGAGTGGGTATAATGTCTGATTTTCCCGCTGCTGGGAGTGGATCGTACGCTTACTTTCTCCAATCCAGACTTCAAGATCCTCAGACAGTGCGGCTGCAGAGAGGAAACAGAACACACAGCAGGAAGTCAGCCAGTATGTTAGGAGGAGATTGGTGAAGCGTCTTGGTAACATTCAGCTGGAGTCATTATAGCAGGAGGGAGGGGACAGGGGACAGGAGGCAGGAGGTAGGAGGCAGGAGGCAGGAGGTAGGAGGTAGGAGGTAGGAGGTAGGAGGTAGGAGGTAGGAGGTAGGAGGTAGGAGGTAGGAGGCACACTGGTCTGTTGCCAAGTGTCTGTGGTTCCTGGGTCCAGAGATGTTTCGGATTCTGGATTCTTTCTCCTGACTCCTACCTCCTGTCTGGCTGACTCCTACCTCCTGTCTGGACTAAAAGTTGACTGCCTGGGAGGGTAACCTCAGACTCCTCGACCTTTTGGCACAGTGTGGGATCACGTGCCAGGACCGTTGCCAGGTCAGTGTGCAGAGCGTGGCCCGCTTTGACAGCCCTGATGTGGCAAACGAGAGGAAAACCACACAGGGAAATGTCACCGATCAGGTCCAGCATCTTGTGCCGGACAAACTCGTCTGGAGAGCGCAGGGGCCCGTTCATGACTTCCGTATCGCTTAAAACCACAGCATTCTCAAAGGATCCGCCTCGAATGAGTCCTTTTCTGCGTAAGTCCTCTACTTCCGAATAGAAACCAAAGGTTCGCGCGAAAGCGATCTCTTTGGCGTAGATCTCAGGCGTCATCTCCACGTCCAGCACCTGCTGACCGATGGCTGGATGGGTGAAATCAATTTCATAGGAGATTCGGAGAGTCGGCCAAGGTTCAACTGAAATAAACTTGTCTCCATCCTGTAAACGAAAGGGTTTTCGAACTTTCAGAAAGGTCCGGTGCTGGTCTTGTTGCTGAATCAGCGCCTTTTTCACCATCTCCACGAACGGGAGTGCGGAGCCATCCAGAATGGGGACCTCCAGGGAGTTGATGTCGATGTACAGGTTGTCGAGACCGAGGCCGAAAAGAGCAGATAAGAGGTGTTCCACCGTTGAGAGCATTACCCCGCGTTTCATCAGCGTGGTGGCCAAGACAACACGGGAAACCCGTTTGCGTAAGGCTTCGATTTGGAACTTTTGGAGATCCACACGCCGGAAGACGATCCCGGTGTTCGCTGGTGCTGGGTTTAACTCCAGCGATACCTGACAACCAGTGTGAAGGCCGATTCCGGAGATTTTAACCGGCTTCCTGATGGTTGTTTGCATATGAGTAGTCTCAACTCAACTGTTAGTCTTTGCCGGAACAGGAAACCTTCAAGCAAGAAGTGAACCAAAGATTAAAACACAAGAGACATGGGCATTGTACAGTTTCAGTGCCAGTTTGACTGTAGCCGGTGTGCCACAAGAATGTTGTATGGAAGATACAGTCTAGGATCAGAAGGTTCTCAGCGGATCATTGTTGTCAGCCGCTTCGCGTTACTTCTCCGGCTGGGGTTCCAGGAAGTATGTGGGAGGAATATCTTCATCGAAGGTGACCTCTTGAATGAAAATCTGTCTCGACATCTCTCCGTCAGTGAAGTGGTCACTACGCAGGGGAGTGTGAACTCCCTGAATGGTGTGCCAGTTGGCAAATTCAGTTTCATGTTTCTGACGAACCCCTGCCCTATTGGTGACGTAAGTCTCCATTTTCGATGGAAGATGGCTCTGCAGGTCAAAAAAGATCACCACCGAGAAATTGGTGGCATCGAGAAATTCTACGGCTTCGTACTCGCCTGAACCGGCAATTTCCTCCGGCCCATAGTAAAAAAGACTCATGCCTTCTTCATCCACGCGCTCTCTCAGGAGAATATCGATGTCTCTCTGGACCTCCACTTCAAACTCCCGTACCTCCTCCTCAGTTATTTCTTCCACTGAGCTCTCTCCCTCGAGGGTCCATCCTTTTCCAATCTCCAGATTGTAGATCTGTACTTGCTGGCGCTTGTCCTCTCCTAGCTGGAAGCGCCATTTTATGGGTTCCAAGACTGTCCAGTCAGAGAAATTCGTGAAGCTGCTACGACCCCTCTGATCGAAGATGAAGTATCGCCCAATCTTGTGATAATTCTTGACCTCCAGGTAGTTCTTTCCCCCCATTGCCTCAATAGCGGCCGCTACGACTTCAGTGGCTTTGGGGTGTTGTGCGGCCTTCGCCGTAAGGATTGAGAACTGAAAACAGACAAGGAGCAGCAGACAACTGACAGCTGACAGCTGACAGCTAACACCTGACACCTGGATTCGGGATTCCGACTTTTTGATTCTCATATTCTCTATCTCCTGACTCAGACCTCCTGTCTCCTATTTCATTCAATTTCCAATATATTTGGCATAGACGGCTCGAGCCTCGGTGAAGTCGTTCGTTCCTCGAATGATGGAGCGCCCATCGGAAAACAGCGCAATTTCGTACCCGTCAACTCGAATCTTCATCAAGAATTCATTCAAATCGACTTGGGCAGTCTTGTCCAGGCGTTTGGAGATTTTCTGAAAGTCTGAACGGGTCGTGCGGGGCGGACAGATCTGAACCGCGTTGCGACCACACAAGCGTGTCAGCTGTGCCTCCTCCTGTCCTTCCAGAAAGCGAAATTGGTGTTGACCACAACACCCACACTCGGAGCTGCGCGCTCTTGCGGCTGCTATCGTCTGCCAAATTCCGCTCCACACATCAATTTGGAGAATTTCCTGAGAGGGAGACTCTCCAACCAAAAGCTTCATTCCCTGGGCAACCTGAAAAGCTGCGATGACATGAACGATTGAAGCAAGGATCCCCGCAGTATCACAGGTTTCTGTCGTTCCGACTTCCGTCGGTTTCTCAAACAGGCATTGGAGACAGGCTGAAATCTTAGGCTGGAAGGCAAAGGCCACTCCATAACTTCCCACACAAGCTCCATAAATCCAGGGGATCTCTCGCTTGACTGCGAAGTCATTGATCAGAAAGCGGGTCTCAAAGTTGTCCGTGCCATCCATAATGAGGTCACACCCTTGGCACAACTTGTCGATGTTCTGCCAGGTGACGTCTTCGATCACTCCCTTGACTTCTACATCGGAATTGATGGCACGGAGCGCTCTTTGGGCAGCGGCCGCCTTTGGAAGTCCCCGCTGAGCGTCTTGTTCGGTAAAGAGGCTCTGCCGCTGAAGATTGCTTTCTTCGACGAAGTCACGGTCGATCAAGGTCAACTTGCCCACACCGGCCCTCGTTAACATCTCCGAGCTGACCGTTCCCAGGGCCCCACAGCCGACGAGCACGACCTGAGAGGCCCGAATCTTTTTCTGTCCTGCTTCTCCGATGGCAGAAAAGAGAATCTGGCGGGAATATCGCTCTTTCATGGTTTGATTGTACCATCGCCTGGAAGGACCTGAGCGCCAGTTGTGTCCAGATCGAGCACTCGAGAACTGGCCTGGGTGTCCTCTGCTGAAAGTGTTTCGAGCATCCAGCGTGCGATCTCGTCATGGTGATCATCAGCCAGTGCGATTGCAGCTGAGCCGGAACCGCTAATAGAAATCCCCAACAGAGAGCCTGCAAGCTCAGGGTCAAGATTTTCCAGGTTGAGCAGCTGTTTCATACCTGGAACGAGCTGTGCGCGAAAGCTTTGGTGGAGCCGGTCAGAAGTGGCTTCCCGCAGCAGATCTTTCCGTCCGCTGTTCAATGCGTGAATCAGCAGCGCACAGCGCTGCAGATTGTAGGTGGCATCTTGAAGAGAGTAGCTTTTCGGTAAGATAGCCCGGGCTTCACGAGTCGAGATCCTTGTCTGGGGAATCGCCAGGACAAATCGGCAGGACAAGGTGGAGAGGAGTTTTTGAGCCTGCATTTGAGTGTCGCTCACCCAGGACACCACCCAACCTCCCAGGAGGCTGGCTGCCAGATTGTCGGGATGGCCTTCCAGTGGATAGGCAACCTGGAAGATCTGGTCTGCATCGAAGGTGGAACCGCTGACGAATTCCGCTATCTTGATACCGGCTATGATGGCTGCTGCACTGCTTCCCAGTCCCCGGCTGAGTGGGACGGGGTTCTCCATGCTGATGCGCAGGCCAGGGGGTTGGGATCCTAGAATCGAGAAGGCTTCATGCAAAGACCGAGAAATCAGATTATCTTCCTCAGCAAATGAGAAGCCTGAGCTTTCGTCTTGAACCCATTCGATCTGTTTCCCAGCCGTTGGCTCGACCTGAACCGTCAAGTAAAGACTCAAGGCCGCAGAAACGGTATCAAAACCAGACCCCAGATTACTGGTGCTGGCAGGAACTCGAACGGAGAAGGAATCACGGGCCATAGTCAATTATCATCCATCGGCTGTCAGTTGTCAGTGGTCCCCTACTGTCTCCCGAATGATCTCCCTCAGCATTTCCCGCTCGGGAGAAATGCCAGTCCAGGCGGCAAATTGAAGAGCCGCCTGCTCAACGAACATCTCCATCCCGGAGATGGTCTTTAGACCCTGGAGACGTGCCAACTCCAGCACCCGAGTTTGCTCGGGACGATAAACCAAGTCATAGATCAGTTCAAAGTCGAGTTGATCTTTCTGTAGAGGAGAATCCTGGGAATTGGGAAATTGTCCAACAGGAGTGGCATTCACACAGATATCAGCGGCAATGGGCAAATCAGAAAACAAGGCAGAGCGGCATCCGTAGCTATTGGCGAAGCGGGACACCCTTTCCCGATCTCGTCCAACTACCGTAACCTCCGTCCCCTGGTCTTGAAGGGCCTTCACTACGGTATGGGCAACACCGCCATTCCCCAGAACAACTGCCGTTTTGCCCTTGAGCGAGAAAGATGACTTCAGCGCAGCCAGAAATCCGTCGTAGTCGGTGTTCAGGCCCTCCCACCGCGAGCCTTTCTTCGTTAGTGTGTTTAGGGACTCGACGGGAGACCTCTTCACCTGGACAACCTTCAGGACGTCGGTTTTGAAAGGTAACGTCACACTGAATCCCTGGAAGGGAAGCCGGCTGTTCCTGATGTATTTAAACCAGGTTTCAACATCGTCAAGTGGGAAGGGTAGATAGACTTTTTCCAATTGATAGTGCTGGAAAAGCCGGTTGTGAATAACCGGTGACAGCGAGTGTGCTATAGGATTCCCTAATAAGCCATAGATAGCGGGATCGCTCCTCCAGTTGGGCAGCTGGTAACATTCGATAGCGTTCTTGAGCGTAGGTTGCCCGGGGGCGACCTTACTTCGCTCGTCTTCCGCTACGTAGGTCCAGAAGTTTCCCAAAAGTCCTCCCAGTAATCGGGAAGGTTGCCCCAGATCTCCCATCCCCAGGATGACGCAGGGAGCCACCTTCAGCATCGATTCCATCCACTCGAGCAATGTGGCCAGTTGCTGTGTCGTGGTGACGGAGACGGCTAGTTTCATCACATCCCCACCTGTTTCAGTCATGCTCTGAAAACGAGAAGACAAATCTTCGGGAAAACGGTCAAAGCAATGGTAGGATCGCACGATCCGAGTCGACGAGGGAATGAGCAGGGTCTCCCCCACATCGTGTTCCAGATCTAACCAAGAGAAGCCCGAGTGGGCGGCTTTTTGCAGCAGGTTCAGGCGATCTCTTTCTTCCCCTTGGTAACGGCCCCCCTCGCGTCGAGGACGACAGGTGGCGATGAAATCAGTGCCCTGGCCGGAGGGGACTGAGGGTAGGTTTGGCTCGGCCAGGTGATCCAAGCGAACCTCGATATAGCGAACCTGACCTAGGTATCGGGCAATTTTCTCTGTCAAGGCGGCAGAGGAAGCTTCTGCAAGAGTGAGACAAAGATTGATCATTCAGCCGAGCTTGATCCGCACCAGTTCAAGATGCTTTTCCCGTGTTGACTAGTGCACCCAAGCCTTTGCGACGCCTTCGTAGAAGTTGGATGGGGCGTCGGTAGGCGCGGCGTTTGCGATATTTGACACTTTCGTCGATCTGGCTCCAGAATTTTCTAAAGTACTGGATCATGGATACGGTGGCCAGCACGACCACCACCCACAGGAAAACGATGCCTGCGGTGGTGAAAGAGGTCTCAGGAAAACGCCATCCCAGGATCAAGAGACTGACACACACCACCTGACTTGCCATCTTCGATTTTCCAAGTCGGGAGGCGTCGATGGTGAAACCTTCAGATGCCGCAATACTGCGCAGGCCAGTGACAGCAAATTCCCTTCCAACGATGATGACCACCATCCAGGCAGGGGCGATGCGCAGTTCAACGAGGGAGATGAAGGCAGCTGATATCAACAGCTTATCGGCAATCGGGTCCAGGAGCTTGCCGAGGGTCGTGACCTGCTGTCGCTTTCGGGCAAGATAGCCATCGAGATAATCCGTCAGAGCCGCGACCACAAACACGATAAAACCCCAAAACTCGCGGTCTGAAAAGCGTCCGGTCAAAAGCACGACGACCAGCAGAGGAATCAAAAAGATCCGAAATACGGTCAAGGAGTTGGGAAGATTCATAGACGATTGAGGCCACTTTATCACAATAAGTCAGAAGAGAGAAGGCAGGAGGCAGGAGGCAGGGGACAGGAGGCAGGGGACAGGAGGCAGGGGACAGGAGGCAGGAGGTAGGAGGCAGGAGGTAGGAGGCAGGAGGCAGGAGGTAGGAGGCAGGAGGCAGGAGGTAGGAGGCAGGAGGCAGGAGACAGGAGACAGGAGGCAGGAGAAGGGTCCAGACAGCTGCTGTTTCTGAACTTTGAGCTTAGAATTCTGCCTCCTGACTCCTGTCTCCTACCTCCTGTCTTATATAATTGCACTGTGCTGGAGGAAAAGCTCGATAGCATTCCCGACAGGCCGGGTGTCTATCTCTTCAAAGATTCAAGCCAGACAGTAATCTACATTGGTAAAGCCAAAAGTCTCAAGCACCGTGTCCGCTCCTATTTTCAATCTTCTCGCGGACTCGATCGGAAAACCGAGGTTCTCAAGGAGCACATCCATGATCTGGATTACATCCTGACCGACAATGAACTGGAAGCTCTCTTTTTGGAGAGCAACCTGGTGAAAGAACAAAAGCCCAAGTTCAATGTCAACCTCAAGGACGACAAGGCCTTCCTGCATATCAAACTGACTGTCAACGAACCTTATCCACGGGTGCTCTTGACTCGGAGAGTGCTCAAGGACGGGGCTCTTTACTTCGGCCCCGTCTTGCCCGCATCCCTGGCACGCAACACCATCAAAATCATCAACCGCCACTTTCTGCTGCGGACCTGCACTTTGGACATTGACGGTAACCTTGACCGGCCCTGCCTGGAATACCACATCAAGCGCTGCTGGGGTCCTTGTGTTCAAGGTCTCTGCACGCAGCAGGAGTACGCTCGGTCCGTCAAAGATGTGGTTCTTTTCCTGGAAGGAAAGAATAAAGAGCTGATGCGAAACCTGTCTGCAAAGATGATGGAGGCTTCTGAAAGGCAGCACTACGAGGCCGCCGCCTTTTTTCGTGACCGAATCGGAATGTTGCGGGATCTGACTGAAAAACAGAAAGCAATCCAAAGCAGTAAGGAAGATGTTGACGTCTTTGCCTACTACCGGGAAGGAGGGCGCTCGGCACTTCAGCTCTTTACGCTGCGAGGTGGGAAGATTGTTGGAAAACGCGAGTTTTACTGGGAAGATTTGGATTTTTTCCAGCCCTCACAATTCTTGGGTGCTGCCCTGCAGCAGTACTATCTCACTGCAGGATTTATCCCCCGCCAGATTTACCTCCCAGTTGAAATTGAAGATCAGGAATTACTGAGTCAATGGCTGAGCCAGAAGCTATCCGAGTATGGCAAGGGCCGGAGAGTGCGAATCGTGGTGCCCCAAAAAGGGAAAAAACACGATTTGTTACTGCTGGTGGAAAGAAACGCCAAGATCGCCTTCGAGACACGTTTTAAGCTCCTCAGATCGAACAAGCAGGAGGTCTTGGAGAAGCTTCAGAAAGAACTGGATCTTGCTGAGAGTCCAAAGTGGATTGAAGCCTTTGATGTCTCCAATATACAGGGGGCAGAAACTGTGGCCTCACTGGTCGTGTGCCAAGGGGGTGTCATGAAAAAGGATCAGTATCGAAAGTTCAAAATCAAAACGGTCAAGGGACCGGATGATGTTCTTTCCATCTATGAAGTTGTCTACAGGCGCTATCGCAGAGTACTGGCTGAAGAAGCCCCTTTGCCCGACCTCATTTTGATTGATGGAGGAAAGGGACAGCTTCACTCTGCCTACCAGGCCCTTTCCAAGCTGGGAATTGAAGATGTTCCGCTGGCCAGTATTGCCAAACGTGAGGAGGTCATTTTCGTTCAAGGGCAGGAGAGTCCGCTGGTTTTGCCGCACACCTCTTCTGTGCTTCAGCTGGTCCAGGAGATCCGTGATGAGGCCCATCGTGTTGCGGTGACCTATCACCGGAAACGGCGTTCACTGCGTGACTTTCAATCGGAATTGGACCAGATTCCGGGCGTCGGAGAAAAGCGGAAAAAGCGGCTGTTGCGCAATTTTGGCAGTATGGCCAAAATTCGCCAGGCCAGTGTGGAGGAACTGGTTCCATTCGTGGGAGAGAAACTGGCAAGGGTGATTAGGAAGAAGCTCAACAACTGACAACTGACAACTGACAATAGAACCGCTGACCACTGATCCCCTGTCAGAGCGAGGGCATAGAATAAGCTGGATGAAGATCGCCATCGGCAGTACACGGGAACCCAAAGTGGAGGCTGTGAAAGAGGCCTGGAAGATCTTCGCATCCAAAATCCTCAGCGATCCTGAGGAAGAGGCGATCTTCAGCGGTTATGACGTCTCAAATGGGACTTCTAGCATGCCTTTGACTGTCTCCG
Source organism: Acidobacteriota bacterium (assembly GCA_963663035.1). Classification (GTDB taxonomy): domain Bacteria; phylum Acidobacteriota; class UBA6911; order RPQK01; family JADFOI01; genus JADFOI01. The sequence continues at coordinate 2,187,819 of OY760074.1, read as the reverse complement.
ATCTGATGAATGGCGCGCGTAGCCGCGCCGAAAACATGGCCTTGCAATTGAAGAAAGAAAAGACCGAAGCCACTTTTTATGTGGGGCTGGAAGGTGGGTTCAATGTGATCGGTTCTCAAGGGCCGCGACGCCAGGTCTTCTTGGAGAGTTGGGCCTATGTGTCCGACGGGTATTTGGGCTTCTTCGGACACGGTGGTGGGCTCTATGTTCCCTCCTCCATTGCCGATCCGGTCATCGATCGAGGGATTGAGTTGGGGATTGTTATCGACCGTTTCAGGAACCAATCAGATGTGGGAAACAAGCAGGGTACCTGGGGAGTGCTGACTCGAGAGATTCTGACGCGAAAGGATTCCTTTGTCACTGCCTTGACTGCCGCTTTTGCGCCGTTCTACCACCCGGAAGCCTACGGCAGAGAAAAACACCTGATCGTATAAACACTGACCACTAACTGCTGACCAGAAGAAGAATTCAGAATGAGTCAGCGGTCAGCGTTTCCGCGGTCCAGAAACTCCAACATGGCGGAATGGATCTTGCCGTTGCTGGCCACAAGCTCCTGTTCGTAGATGGTACAGGGGGACCCATCGAAAGCCGTCACATATCCACCCGCTTCTTCCACCATCAAGCGACCAGCAGCCACGTCCCAACAATTCAAACTCAACTCCCAGAATCCATCAAATCGCCCACAGGCCACGTAACATAAATCCAGCGCCGCTGAACCATCGCGGCGGATCGCCCGGCAGTGAAAGATGATTTGGTCGAACAGCTCCAGGTTTCTCTGGATTTCTGTTTTCTGATAGGAAAAGCCAGTGCACAGCAGGCTGTCGACCAACACATCTTCAGTGGAGACCTGTATCGGCTGGCCATTCAAAGTAGCACCCTCACCTTTTCTCGCTGAAAAGAATTCTTCGGTCACCGGGTCGTACACCACGCCCACAGTCAGCTGACCCTCCACTTCTACGGCGATGGACACGCAGAAAAACCGGTACCCATGGGCATAATTGGTGGTCCCATCCAAGGGATCAATAATCCACTTACAATCACCAGTTCCAGCCTGGGTACCCCGCTCTTCAGCAAGGATCTCATGATCGGGAAAATCCAGACGAATCCGATCGACGATGATCTTTTCAGCCTTCAGGTCCATTTCTGTGACGAGATTGATGCGGCCCTTCTTGGAGATTTTAAAGTCGGTCTGTAAATGGGAGAGCAGCATCTGTCCGGCTTCCAGGGCTGCCTCTCTGGCCACCGAAGATATCCTGGAGATCAAGTTGGCTGTCACGCTATCCTATTTCCCTTCCTGAATCAGCAGCGCAATGGCTTGGACAGCCAGACCCTCTCCCTGGCCAATCGTTCCTTTTCCCTCCATTGTGGTGGCCTTGATTCCGATCTCGTCGGCCTTGAGATGCAGAATTCGAGCCAAATTGGCTTTCATGGCTTCGATATGAGGCTGAATCCTGGGCTCCTCGGTGATCACCGTTAAGTCGATGTTCCCCACTGAAAAACCTTTTCCTCGAATCAGCCGGTAAACCTTCTCTAAAAGCAGAAGACTGGAGATCTTTCGGTATTGAGGATCGGTATTGGGGAAATAACTGCCGATGTCCTTGAGTCCGGCTGCTCCCAGTAGGGCATCCATGATCGCGTGCAGGACAGCATCAGCATCGGAGTGGCCCTTCAAGCCTCTATCATGAGGGATTTCCACACCTCCCAGGACGAGTCTCCCACCCTCTTCAAAGGCGTGAAAGTCGTAGCCTGTACCCACCCTCATGCCTGGTTTCATCACCGAGCTCACAAGTCCTCCTTCCAGGTGACTTTGAGATTGGACCTCTCTCCAGCTACAACGTGGACAGGTGAACCCAACCGTTCTACCAGTGTCGACTCATCGGTTCCGTAAAAGCCGTCTTTGCGGGCCTGATTAAAAGCCCTTTTCAAGAGATTGCTCTCAAAACCCTGAGGAGTTTGAACGAGGCTCAGGCTTTCACGGTCGAGTGTGCGGACAATACGTCCACCGCGAACCTCCTTAAGGGTGTCCCTCACAGGAAGCACGGGCACGCAGGCTTGATGAAGGCGGGTCGTTTCAATCACCCTGGAAATGAGCTCAGAAGAAGTGAAAGGACGTGCGGCGTCGTGTATCAACACGATGTCCGTGCTATCTGGGAGTCGGCTGAGGCCTTGAAAAACGGAGTCCTGGCGCTGGGGGCCACCAACCTGTAGGATCAGTTTCTCCCGGTAGGACAAAGACTGGACCTGACTTTCCACTTTTTCCTCCCAACCGCCGGGAAGTACGACCACAGCCACCTCGAAGAAGATAGAAAATCGCTCCAAGGCATGCAGGTAGAGAGGAAGCCCGTCGAGCTGTCGAAATTGTTTAGGAGTGTCGGACCCGAATCGAGACCCGCTACCCGCGGCTGCCAGAACAAGACCAATCAAGGAAGTGTCACTGCTCTTGCTCGTACTCACCGGTGTGGGGAACCTCTCCAGAAGACTGAACCTTCCCGAAGATCATCTTTCGGCAATCAAAGGGGCAACAAAAGTCTAAACCTGTGCTGCCTTTTGGTTTTCTGCTAAGTTATTGACAGATCGATTGTAGCGCGTTTGCTCCGAAATGTCATTTCAACCGGAATCGGATGGTGGTGGCTTCAGGAAAGGGGAGGCAAAGGGCGAAGGCTGCTCTCTGAGTTCTCTATGAACTGGAAAGTTGTTTTACTTTTGGCAGGGCTGGGCTTCACCGCCTATTGGCCGGCCTTGAATAATAATTTCATTTCTGACGACTACGTCATATTAGAGAGAGTGAACACGGGGGGACTGACTTTCGCTTTCTTGTTCGAGATTCCGCCAGAGAACTTTCGCCTGACCAGTTATGTGGCCTTTCGGTTGTTGAAGGGGATTTTCGGGTATCGCTCGGAGTTTTTTTACGTTTTCACGATTCTTGTGCATGTTGTCAATGCTTTACTTCTGTGGAAGTTGATTTCCCTGATCACTGGAAGAGCAGGAAAGGGCCTTCTTGCGGCTGTGCTCTTTGTTACAGTCCAGAATCCCATGGAGGCGGTGTGATGGTGGCTGGTGGGTATGAGACGAAGCCCTGGTGGGTCTTTGTGCGCTGGTGGCGCTACTGCTGTGGCTTAAGGGGCGATATTTTGTGAGCCTTTGCCTTTTACACTCTTGCTCTGTTCTCCAAGGAGTCTGCACCAGTCATTCTAGTTCTCCTGCTTCTGGTTGAGTTCTGGAAAGAAGAAAGATTTGTAGTCCGGCGGGAGCACCTTTACTTCTTGGTTGCCACCTTTTTTTTTGCGGGGATCTTCCTCTATACGAGCTCCACTAACAGTCTGATTATTCATGAGTTCTATGCCTTTGGGCCTCATGCCCTGTGGGTATGGGCAAATAGTCTGCACAAACTCGCTTTCCCCTGGTTATACCTGCTGCTGGTTGTGGTGCTCTGGCGAATAGGGTGGCGTCCTCTCCTAAAGGTCCGGGCCGGGGTTGGATGGATCCTGGTAGCGCTGCTTCCTTATATTTTTCTCACTTACCAGGCTCAGGTCCCCAGTCGCAATATGTATCTGGCATCAATGGGCCTGGTCTCCGTTCTGGCCGTGATGCTGAGAGAAATCGATTCTGCCAGGATTCGCAAGATCTTTGTGGCGGCATTCGTAGCAATTAACATTGGCTATATCTGGTTTGTAAAGGATGCACAGTTTGAAGAGCGGGCGGCTTCCACCACCCAGCTCGTGGAACAATGGTTAGAACCTTCACCGGCCCCCCTGTTGATCGTGAACTTTCCTCAGAACCCCGGGATTGCAAAGTTCTCGACCAGAGTAGTACCGGGATGGGAGCCGGAGATGGTTTTGGTCAACCAACCGGTGGAGTCCTGCCTGAGTTGTCTGAGACTGCGCTGGAATCCGCAGAGCCAAAACTACATCCCTTTTTGAACCAGCTGATCACTAGCTTCGGACTCTCTCGACCCGACTTCCGATGGAAGTGAGTACCTCATAGGGATTGGTTCCCAGGGTCTTGGCCCATGCGGTGGCAGCAATAGGGGAATCAGGAGAATCCTCCAGCAGCACGACCTCTTCTCCGGCTGCCGGGTCGGAGATGTCGGTCAAATCGACGCTGATCAGGTCCATACTCACCCGACCCAAGACTGGGACAAGCTGACCTCGAATCCGAACCTGACCTCGGTTGGACAGGAGCCGGTTGTAACCGTCGGCGTATCCAACCGGCAGGACACCCACCAGACTATCCCGCTGGGTGGTGAATGTGCCACAGTAGCCGATGGATTGCCCTTGAGGAACGTGTTGGATGGTGAGGGTGCGAGTTTTCCAGCGAAGTATGGGGCTGACAAAGTCAAGGGATGGGCAGAGAGAGATGCCGTAAAGCAACAAACCGAGGCGAACCGCGTCCAGCTGAGCTTCTGGAAACTGGAGGCCGGCGCTGTTGCTGATATGCCGCGGGTAAGGAAGGCCAGAAGTAGCTTCTTGAAAGCGTTCCAGTTGTAGTCGGGTGAAATCTGGATCCTGTTCTGAGCAGGCAAAATGTGAGAACAATCCCCGTACTTGTGAGGTTAAGCCAGCTACCAGGGCCCTGGCTTCTTTCCAAGGTATGCCCAGGCGAGTCATCCCGGTATCGATTTTGACCTCAACCTTCATGTCATCTGGAAGGGTTCTGCGGTCGAACAGTGAAGCTGTCAAATCATGTTTGAGAAAAGTCTTTTCCTCTCCTTTGAGGCAACCGTCTAACACCAGAATTTCTCCACTTGGAACATATTTTCTGAGTTCGACAGCCTCTTCCAGGGTAGCCACAGTGAAGTCGCCAATTCCGAGATCGACCAGACATCTGGAAACCTCTTGGACTCCATGGCCATAGGCATTAGCTTTGACAACAGCGATGATGCGGGTTGAGGGCGAAAGGTGGTTTCGAATTGCCGCGACGTTTTCCTGGAGTCGGGATCGGGATACCTCAACCCAAGAATGTTTCATTCTAATTCGTGAGCCAGATTTTCAAACTTGGTCCACTGCTCAATGAAGGCCAGCTTAACCACTCCAGTAGGTCCGTTACGTTGTTTTCCGATGATAACCTGGACAATTCCTTCTTCATCCGGATTCTCCTCTTTCTTATATAAATCTTCGCGGTAGAGGAAGAGCACCAGGTCCGCGTCTTGTTCGATCGATCCTGATTCGCGCAAGTCTGAAAGCTGGGGGCGATGATCGCCCTTTCTTTGTTCGGGGGCACGGCTTAACTGAGATACCGCGATAAGGGGAATATTGAGTTCCTTGGCCAGGCCCTTGAGTGATCGGCTGATATTGGAGATCTCTTGCTGGCGGTTCTCAAAACGCCCCCGGCTGTTGGGTGAGGTGCCAGACATAAGCTGAAGATAATCGACAATCAACAGGTCCAATCCGTGTTCAGCTTTCAAACGGCGGGCCTTGGAGCGCATTTCGACAACCGATATTCCCGCAGTATCATCGATGAAGATCTTCGCTCGAGCCAGTTTACTCATGGTCTTGGCGAGGCGCTTCCAATCATCTTTGGAAAGGTAGCCACTTCTCATCTTGTGACTGTCGACTCGAGCTTCGGAACACAACATCCGGGTTACGAGCTGCTGAGACGCCATTTCCAGGCTGAATATACCCACCACCTTCTGGTGTTCACTCGCGGCAGTCTGGGCAATATTCACAACTAAACTCGTCTTTCCCAAGCCTGGACGGGCCGCCACGATGATGACTTCGGCAGGCCTCAGCCCCGAGGTGAGACGGTCCAACTGCTGAAAGCCAGTTGGGACACCCGAGATGAGCTCTTTTCGCTCGTACAGTGACTCGATGTTCGCGTAGCTCTCAGTGAGTAGATCCTCAAGTTGTACAAAACCGCCTTGAATTTTCTCCTGGCTGATATTGAAAATCGATTTCTCTGCTCGTTCAAGCAGCTCGAAAGGGTCCTCCTCGTTTGAAAATCCTCGAACGAGGATTTCATTCGCCGAGTGGATGAGCTTCCTCAGGAGGGACTTTTCTTTGACGATGCGGGCATAGTGCATCACGCTGGAGACTCTGGGAACACCGTCCAGCAGTGCGGCGACATAAGCAACTCCACCGACTGCTTCCAATTCGTTCTGTTTCTGCAGCTCCTCTCGCAGTGTCACTAAGTCGATGGTTCGAGTATCAGAAGAAAGACGCTCCATAGTAGAGAAAATGTTCCGATGATTTTCCAGGTAGAAATCCTCTCTCGTCAACATCTCCGAGGTCTGGTCAAAGAGGCTATTCTCGAGCAGAATTGCCCCCAGCACGGCACGTTCCGCCTCGGGGCTGTGAGGAAGACTCTTTTCAATGGTTAGGTCGGTTGGCATAGACACTTCGGAAAGCAAGAAAGAGCAACGATCTCATAGAGAAGAATACAGTAAAAAGGAATTCGGGAACAGTCCCTGAAGTCCTTTCCTAGTCAAAAAAGGGGCAATGAAGGTGGGCTGTGGAAATCTCCTACTACTGGAGCCGCCTGCGTACTAAGACTCCTCATTGGTGGGTTCTTCTTCTTCTGCCTCTTCTTCTTCCCCTTTGGTTGCTTGCTTCTCTTCTTCTTCTTTTTCTGCCTGGCCTTCTCGTTCTTCGCTAGGCGTGTCTTCCGGTTGCGGCGAAGCGCTACTCTGTCCTTGCGTCAGTTGCCCCATTTCTTTGAGTCGCGCTTCCAATTCCGCAACGACCTTATCGCTTTCCTCGTTCTTCTTCTTGACCTCGCTGATCGGTTTCTCACCTTCGATCGGAATAGAAAGAAGAAGTTCGGCCGTAACCTCGCTGTGAAGACGGACTTCGATCCTGTAGTTGCCGATGCTTTTGATGGGTTGACTCAAAAGAAGCTTTCGACGATCCAAACGTATGCCAGTGTGTTGGAGAAGATCGGTGATGTCCTTTGAGGTCACAGATCCAAAGAGAGTCCCAGTATCGCCTGACTTGCGGCTGATGATCAGGTGTAATTGGTTAAGTTCTTGTGCTAACAGCTCGGCTTCCTCCTGATACTTGGCCTCTTTTTTTGCCATGGCCAACCGTTGCTGATCAACCATCTTTCTGTTACCGGGTGTAGCAGGAACGGCCAAGTTCTTCGGAATCAAATAGTTTCGACCATAGCCATTGGCCACTCTCACAACGTCGCCACGTTTGCCCAGCTCAAAGACGTCGTCGATCAGAATGATTTCCATAACACTTTTCCTCTCATTTCTTCCCAGGGGTGAGTCCTTTGCCCATGGGACTCTCTAGCCCGAGCGAAAGAGTACACAGCCTGGATCGGGTGAATGACTGAACAAGGCACTTACCCAGGAGTATAGGGAAGCAAGGCCAGCTGTCGTGCTCGCTTAATAGCCTTTGACAACTTTCTCTGATGGATACTGCAAACTCCGGAAATTCGGCTGGGGAGCATCTTCGAACCGTCGGGTACAAATGGACTCAGTAGCCTGGTATCTTTGTAGTCGATGTAATCGACCTTGTCTGTACAGAACTTACAGTACCGCCTTCGCCTCATCATAGCCTATACCGTCGCTGTTTCCTTACCGGCAGTCCCATCGGATGGCGCGGTCTGTCGCTTCTTTTTGCTTCGGCGTACCTTGAACTTCTCAGCTCGTTTCAGATCAAGATCGATGCGCACCGTTAGGAAGCGGATAACCGATTCACTCACCCTAAATCTTCTCTCCAGCTCACCCACCGCGACAGCTGCAGGTTCTTCTATTGTCAAAATGACGTAAATCCCTTCAGCGTGTTTATTAATCGGGTATGCCAGCTTTCTCTTTCCCCACTGATCCAAGGCGGAAATTTGGGCTCCCTTTTCTTCTGCGGCCTTTTTAAAGTCTTCCGTAGATTGCTCCACCTCATCGTCGGTCAGCGTGGGAGCAAAAATAATCACGACTTCATATTTTCTCATTCTTCTGGATTCCTACTTTACCAGCTAACGGCGGAAATACCGAGCCTGCTGGTTCGAAAAAAATGCATTCTAGCACACCCTGTCTCTTTCCATCGAGTTCTCTCATGCGATCATCATCTGAGCAAGGGGGCAATCACTAGAGAGACGATGGACATCAACTTGATCAAAATGTTCATGGCCGGTCCGCTGGTGTCCTTAAACGGATCACCGACGGTGTCACCCACAATCGAGGCCTTATGTGCATCGGAGCCTTTTCCGCCGATAAAACCCTCTTCAATATATTTCTTGGCATTATCCCAAGCCCCACCAGCGTTGGCCATAAACAGTGCCAGCAAGACACCGGTAAGAGTCGCTCCAGCCAGCATTCCGCCCAGAGCTGCTGCGCCAAGCTGAGTTCCAATGATCACAGGGGAGGCCAAAGCGACCAGACCCGGCAGCACCATTTCTCGTAGAGCGGCGCGAGTAGAGATGTCCACGCAGCGGGCGGTGTCGGGTTGAGCCGTACCCTCTAGCAATCCCGGCACCTCACGGAACTGCCGACGCACTTCTTCCACCATTTTGAAGGCTGCTCTTCCGACTGACGAAGTTGTCAGGTCAGCGATAAAGAAAGGCAGGACGCCTCCGATGAACAAGCCTACCACCACCGTGGGGTCCAGTAAGTTCAGGACAGATAATCCCACTGCGCTGGTATAGGCAGCAAAGAGTGCCAGAGCGGTCAGGGCAGCAGATCCGATGGCAAAGCCTTTACCCATAGCGGCTGTGGTATTTCCCAAAGCGTCCAGGCTGTCTGTGATACTGCGAGTCTCAGCTCCCAGGCCCCTCACCTCGGAGATTCCACCCGCGTTGTCGGCAATTGGGCCATAGGCATCCACTGACATGGTGATGCCCACTGTTGCCAGCATCCCGACAGCGGCAATGCCTATACCGTAAAGACCTGCGTAGTTGTAAGAAATGAGAATGGTGCTGCACAAGGTGAGAACTGGTAAGGCCGTAGACTGCATTCCAACCGCCAATCCGGCAAGGATGTTGGTTGCTACTCCCATCCTGGATGCTTCGGCAATGCGTCTGATGGGACTTCCAGAGGTGTACCATTCGGTCAATAGACCGATAACTATACCGGCAATGGTGCCCATTAAAATGGCATAAAAGATGCCGATCTCAAGCTCCATAGCATTGATGGTAAGGAAGCTCCCAACCAGTAGTAGGATCGCACTGACATAGGTCGAATAGCGGAGCGCCGAGGCCGGGCCCATTCTTCTCAGAACTCTGATGGAGGCCACACCGATCAAGGAAGAGATCAACCCTATCGAAATGACGGAGAGCGGTAGAACCATGTATAGATGTCGAGTCTCCGGCGTGATGTCCAGAACTCTCGATGTGCCCGTAGCGGCGATTGCGATGGTTGCAACCACCGAGCCGACATAGCTTTCCAGGATATCGGCTCCCATTCCGGCCGTATCTCCGACGTTGTCCCCCACCATGTCAGCGATAACGGCTGGATTTCTGGGATCATCCTCTGGAATACCTACCTCGACTTTCCCCACCAGGTCAGCCCCCATGTCGGCAGTTTTGGTAAAGATGCCGCCACCCACCCGCGCAAACAGAGCAATCGAGCTGGCCCCCATCGCGAAACCGCTGATGGTGCTTACCTCGAGGATGCCGTGATAGTACAGGAGATAGGCACTGCTGACTCCAATGAGACCCAGGCTGGCAACGGAAAGTCCCATTACGGAGCCTCCCGTAAAGGCCACGTGTAGGGCCAGCTCGATCCCCGATTCCTGGGCAGCCTGAGTTGTGCGAACATTGGAGCGAGTAGCCGCCTTCATTCCAAAGAACCCGGCCAGCATTGAACTCAAGGCGCCGCCCAGAAAGGTGTAGCTTGTCCAAGGAGAAATTCCCCAGTGCAGAAGCAGGAAAACCACCAGGATAAACCCAAGCAAGATGGAATATTCACGGCGCAGGAAAAGCATTGCACCCTGATGGATGGCGTCGGAGATCTCCTGCATTTGGGGATCCGTGACCGCAATCTTCTTAATTTGGAAGTAGAGAAAAGCAGCCGAGATCAGTCCCAGGAGCCCCACTGCGGGAAAAAAGTTGATGTAAGTCGTCATGCCGTGTTCAGTTTCAGCCTCTCTTGTTTATTTCTGCTAATTGTATAGAGACATGGCTTGCTCTATTCCATCGGACAAGATGGTGTCGATTGCCCCCATGGCACAATCCAAGGTTTCTTCGAGAACTGTCCGTTCTTTCTTAGAAAAGTTTTCCAAAACAAACTGAGAAAAATCAGATGGAGGCTCATCGCGCAAGATACCAATGCGCAGGCGAGGCACGTCTGGTGTTCCCAAAGTCTCGATGATCGACTTCATACCTTTTTGACCGCTGGAGCTGCCTGATCGGCGAATCCGGATAGTTCCCAGGGGCAGTGCCAGGTCGTCATAGACGATGAGCAATCTTGGAAGCTCCACGGGGTAGTACTCCAGAAGTTCATGCACAGCCGCGCCACTGAGATTCATATAAGTTTGAGGCTTGGCCAAGATCACATTTTCCCCGGCCCGCTCGACAGAACAGGTCAGCGAATATCGGCCGAGTTGCTCAAACTTCTTGTCTGCTTCTGCAGCCATCCAATCCACCAGCATGAATCCTATGTTGTGCCTGTTCTTCGAATAGGAGCGACCCGGATTTCCCAAGCCGGTGATCAGATACACGCGAGAGTTACTCCTCTTTCTTCTCTGCCTGCTCTGTTCCCTCTTTTTCTTCTTTCTCCTCCTCTTCGGCCTTGCCCTTCTTGATCAGTTCAGGCTCTTCCAGCTCTTCTTCCTCGACAATCTCTTCAACTACCTCCTCAACATGAGGCGGTACAACTGAGAGAATGACCAGATCCGGAGCAGAGAGCAGGGTGAGCTTGGGACTGTCAAGTTGCAGCGCTTCCACCCGAACAGAATCCCCGATCTCCAGCTCTGTCACATCCAAAGGAATGTGATCGGGCACCTCTGTGGGAAGACACTCTACTTCGATCTCCCGGAGGACTTGATCCAACACGCCTCCAGCTATCACCCCCTCGGCCGTACCGACGATCTGGACCGGAACTGCGAAGGTCATTTTCTGGTCCAGAGCCACGGCCTGGAAATCAGCATGCAAAAGACTCCCTTTCACTGGGTCCAACTGGTAGTCCTTGATCAGGACATCTGTGAGCTTGCCACTGACCTGGAGCTGAAAGATGGTGTTATGTCCTGCTTCTGAGTGAAGGATAAGTTCCACGTCTTGGGCGTTAACGCTAACCGACAGAGTTTCCAGTCCCTGGCCATAAATCACTGCCGGGAGTTTGCCTTGCATCCGCAGGCGGCGGTTTGCACCTTTTCCAGTTTCCTGCCGCTCCTCTGCTTGAACAGTTAACTGCGCCATAACCTAGTGCCTCCGAAGGAAATTAAAAAGCCGTATTGTAACGCTTTGCCCTGAGCTTTCACAACTCGGACAGGTGAACCAACTTTTCCAGGTTGGGTTTTTAAAGGAGATGGGAGTGAGCACCGACTTTGGGTTAGATGAAAAGCTTGCTCACAGAGGTCTCCTCATGAATTGACTTAATGGCGTCACCTAAAAGGTCGGCCACGCTCAAGATCTTAATTTTCGGTCCTTTTTTCTCATCGCTCAGGTCGATGGTGTTTGTCACCAGAACACTTTCGATTTTCGACTCTGAGATTCGTTGGACAGCCGGACCCGACAACACTGGATGAGTCGCGGCTGCGAACACTTTGATAGCACCTTCGCGGAGAAGCGCCTCTGTAGCCTTAACCAAGGTTCCAGCGGTGTCGAGCATGTCATCTATAATGATCACATTTCTACCCTTCACCTCTCCAACGATGTGCAGGACTTCTGCTTCGTTGTCGCCCACTCGTCGTTTGTCGATAATCGCCAGATTCGCACCTAGTCGTTTTGCATAAGCCCTGGCCTTCTCTACTCCTCCAGCGTCGGGGGAAATGACCATGAGATCGTCCACCGGCATCTTGGAAATGTATTCAAAAAAAATAGGCATGGGAAACAGGTGGTCCACGGGGATGTCGAAGAAACCTTGAATTTGTCCGGCATGCAGATCCATGGTCAGCAGGCGGTGGGCACCAACCGCAGAGAGAAGATCTCCCACTAATTTGGCAGACAGCGGTACCCGCGGCTTGTCCTTTTTGTCCTGGCGAGCATATCCATAGTAGGGGAGGACGGCAGTAATCCTTTGGGCTGAGGACCTCTTGAAGGCATCGATCATGATCAGCAGTTCCATGAGGTTTTCATTCACCGGTGGAGAAGTGGGCTGAATGATGAAGACATCTACGCCCCGCACATTTTCCAGGATCTGAAAATTCACTTCTCCATCACTGAAGCGTTTCAATTTCACTTGTCCCAAAGGAACAGCCAGAGAACGACTGATCTCCTGAGCCAGAGGGAGGTTTGCGCTGCCAGAAAAAATCTTAAGGTTGGACATTGCTAAGACACAAACACACCCGCCTCCACAAGAGCTTTCCTATACTTTTCACGGGGAAGACTGCGACACAAGAGGATCTCTCCGATTCCTTTCCGGGAAACGGCTTCAGCCGCTTCCTTCACCTGGTCCTCACTGCCAAATCCCAAGAGCGTCGACCCACTGCCGCACAGCATCACTCGTTCGCAGCCTGCTGTTCTAAGGGCCTCCCGAGCCTCAACGAGTGCAGGATAAAGGTCGAAAAGGAGGTCTTCAAAATCATTCTCGAGTAAAGACCAACCCTTTCCCTTTCGGTCCACGGCCCGGAGAAGGTCTTGCATTGTAGTTGCCAGGATTTCCTCTGTCAACGTCTCTGTCCCACTGTATTTTCCCCATTTTCCCAGTGCATACGCTTGTCTGGTTGAAATCTCAAAATAGGGATAGAGTGCTATCAGACTTTGTGGGTCCAGTGTGTCGGGCAAAGGAACTACCTCTGCTCCTCGTCCCGATCCAACGGCGGTGCCACCGACCAAAAAAAAGGGAACATCCGAGCCCAACTGAGTGGCGAGCTCAACGAGTTTTGTCTCTCCCAGCTGACAGTCCCAAAGCTGGTTGAGGGCCAGGAGGGCCACTGCGGCATTGCTGGCACCTCCTCCTAACCCGGCCCCGACCGGGATTTTTTTTTGTAAGCTGATCTTTACGCCTGCCCGTGACCCAGCAGTCTTCTTCAATAAATCAGCGGTCCGGTAGAGCAGATTATCTTCTCCCCTGGCCACCCTTCTTCCCTTCAGCCCAAGCCGAATGGCCGGCTCAGGGGTCGCTTCAAACACAACCTCCTCGCTCAGGTCGACTGTCTGATAGATTGTCCTGATCTGGTGATAGCCGTCGCTGCGTTTGCCGAGAACTTTGAGAGTCCAATTGATCTTGGCAAAGGAGGGAACCGACAGTCTTGTCAACGTGATTCCGCTCCGGATGGCGTTTGAAGGTCAGGGATTGTTCTCAAGAAGGCGTTTTTCCAAGTCAGTCAGTTTTTTCTGAACCTTCTCTTGTTCTTCTTCGTCGCCAAGCGAGAGAGATCGTTGGTAGTAAGTTCGAGCCCTGTCGTACTGTTCCATCTGATAGAAAAGATCGCCCAAATGCTCGAAAATAGTTGGATCCGAATCGTTCAGTCGAAGCGCCAGCAAAAGGTTCGTCTCTGCTTCATCGAGTTGGTTGAGCTTGAAGTAGACCCAACCCAGGCTATCCAGAAAGGCACCATTGTAGGGGTCTAGTTCCACAGCTCTCTTGATGTAATCCAAAGCCTCTATCAAGCGGATTCCCCGGTCAGCAAGCATGTAACCCAAATAGTTGAGGACCCCTGCGTGTTGGGGATTCTTCTCTAGAATCTCTCGAAAGACAACCTCTGTGTTCTGGAAGTCTTTCTGCCTCTCATACACGGCTCCCAGCTGGAACTGCATTCTCTCGTTGTTCGGGTATCGAGACATTCCCTCTGTGATGACTCTTTCCGCTTCTGCAAAGTTCTTGTGGTCAACATAAAGCTGACTAGCCGCCAGGTAGAAGTCTTCTGGATCAGAATCCTGAGCGATCTGATCAGTGAGCACAACCATGGCTTCTTCCAGCTGATCGGTGGCAGAAAGCATCTGGGCGCGGGCGATCACAAGGTAGGTCTTGTTGGATTGTTGGGTATCAGTTTGCCCCATACTATCTTTAAGGAGCTGCTCACTCAAGCTGAGAGCCTCGGGGAGCTGACCTGCCTCTTTGAGAGCATAGACCAATCGCAGTTGGGCGATTTGATCATCAGGACTTCGCCGGACAAGGTTCCGGAAAAGCTCAACAGCTTTGTCAGATTGGTGCGTCTGTTGATAGAGCAGTCCCAGATTGGCGTCTATGGCGTTTTTTCTTCGAGTTGACTCGCTCATCTCGCGGAGGAGAAGAAACCTCTCGATAGCTTCTTGCCGCTTTCCCAGTAAGGACAAAAGTTCAGCCAGCTCGTAGTTGAGCCTGTAATCGTTGGGATTGTCTGCCAAGACCTGTCTGATATGCTGAGCCGCTTCAGCATAGCGCTTGTTTCCTCTCAGCGCTTGGCCCAAGGAAAGATTGATCCGGACATTCTCTGGATACTCCTGAACCAGGTCCTGGAGAATCGGTACAGCTTCGGCAAACCGGGTTTGGTCGGTGAGCAATAGCGCCAGCCGGAATCGAATATCGGGATCCGTAGTACTATCGAGGGCCTGGCTATAAAGCTCCCTTGCTTTGTCAAATTGATTTCTCTGTTCGTAAAGGCTAGCCAGCAATTTAAGGTTGTCAAGGTTGGTTTCATCATAGCTCAAGGACTGTTCGAGCAACTCGACGGCCTCTTCAACTTCGTTGAGTTCAATATGTGCTCTGGCCTTCAACAAGTGTGCTCGGACGACCCAGGGTCGCAGTTGAATGAATCGGTCCAGGATATCGACTGCTGTCTGGTAATTTTGTCTCTGCAGGTGAAGTCGGCCCAGATCTTCAAGGGCCTGAAAATGATCAGGTTCCAGCTCAACAGTGAGGCCGAACTCCTCGATCGCTCGCTCCAGCATGACAGTCTGGTCGCCGGTCCGAATTTTGGAATAAATGCGGCCCAGGAGAAAATGGGGGGCGCTGCTTTCGGGATCAAGCTCTACTGCTTTCTGGCACTCTTCTACTGCTCTCCTGATTTCTCCTGCTCTCCAAAGAGTCTCGGCGAACTCCACTCTCAGTTCTGAACTGGTCGGATCGAGAGGAATGGCTTTCTCGAACTCCGATATCGCATCACCGTAGTCTTCACGAAATTCGTGCATTTTGGCGAGACTGAAATGGTAGTAGGATCCCGCCAGGTCGACCGTCTGCGCAAAAAGGTGTCCAGAGGTCAGAATGGTGAGAAAGAGAAAAACGGACCAGCGTTTCATGCGAACTCTATTATGCCACACTCTGCTCAGAAGTAACCAACGAGGCTCTCAGAAGACCGGGTCGATGGACTGAGCCGGAAGGGACGCCAAAAAGTCCAGATTGTCTGCATGGAAGAATTCCAATCCAATGATGTTTTGGTCTGAAGAGACTTTGATGTAACCGCCTAACAAATCAGGTAGATTGGGGAACAAGTCCTTCAAGAATCTCAGTTCTCGGTTGGAAGGTGCAATGGAAATTGAGAGATTGTCCAGCAAGGTGCCATCAGAGGCGTGGACTTCCACTTGCACAATGGCGGTCGCGGGACCGGGATTGAGAAGGGCGAGACTCGTGGAAAAGCCCAGTCCTTGTGCCACATGGGAAAAGACGAAACTTCCCATCGGGGACATTTGAATGGGAATGGCTGTCATTGTTTGCCCAGAAACGCTGTGGAGTTCAGCATTCCCCACAATTCCGGCAACATCGGTTTCGATAAGAACCCATCCGCTGAAGGCGCTTCCCGGATCCACCAGATTAAAAAGTTCGACCAGGTTTCTTTTGATCGATTGAGCTGGCTCCATCTCCAGATTCACAGGGGCTGCGAGATCTTCTCCTTGATCTCCTTTTAGTGAGAGGGTGACGCTGGCACTTTCCGTACCGCTGTGGACCAAGTTCACCAAGGTCTCAGAATCCGCGAATGCCACGACTTGCGGTAGATACAACTCTAAGGGAAGTTCTACATCTGATCCGACCGGAATTCCGTTCAGAGAGGCGAGCTGTTGATTGTCGAAGTAGCGCTCAAAAGCAATGACCCCCTCCTCACTGAATATCCTCACGTAACCACCGATAAAGTCTTGGAAGGTCGTATCGGGGAAAAGTGCATCAGTTATGTTGTCTTCCGGATCAGCGTCTCGCAAAAAGCCCCTGAAGACAAAGTTTCCACCGAGCAAAAAGACAATTTCCTCCAGTGTCTCGCCCTCACTGTTGATCAGACTAAGCTCCACATCGACGGGCGTGAGGTTGGGGTTCAGGACGGTGATTTCGGTTCTGAAGCCGTTGCTCACACGGACTTCGGGCAACACCAGCTCAGCCGATGGGTTGAAATTCACCAGCCCGCCATCCAGCCGCTGGAGCTGCAGATCGCCAACCAGAAAAAAGCCCGCCATCGCAAATTGATCGCTATCGATGTCGAGCCAGGCATCGACGGTTGATTCGGGAGTGGCCTCTATAAGCTCGCGGATTGTGAAGGAGGTCTGCTGGCCTGCTCCCAGCGTGATGGTCTGGGGAGTCGTAAAGTCCTGAGTAGCGTCCGTGTCGGGATCGTTTAGAAGCTGGCTCCCAGAGGGACCCACTCCCCTTGCTATAAGGGTTGCCTCCTGAGAGGAGTTATTGGTCAGGGCGATACCCGTAAAGAACTCTTCATCGGAAAGAAGACGGGGAACAAAGATTCGGTCTGTCTCCTTGAGCAGAGCAACAGTATTGGCATTGAACTTGACTGCGCTGAGAACTGATCCGTCGGGGGACCAGGCGAGATCGAGTGGAGCGGCTGGAACGGTGATTGCGATTCCATTCTGTTCAATGGAAACACTTGGGCCCAGGTCTACTGAGTGCCTGGCTGTACCTGTGCGGAGATCAAACTCCAGGAGAGAATCTCGAAGAGCCGCGGCCACAAACATCCCAGTGCCGTCCCTGAAGAAAACGGGTCGGGTAGTCGCTCTAAAGCCCGAGAACAGGGGAGGTGGCGCCACTCTGAACACCGTCAGTGCTTGGATGTCAATGATGATAATCTCGCTGGCGCTGATTGTCACAAACCGCTTCCCTCCAGGAACTGAAAAGGAGGGTCCTGAGAGCCGACCGATATTGAACTGCTGGACCGTTTCGCCCGTCTGCAGATTCAGAAGAATGGCATGGTCCTCAAGCAGTCCCAAGGAGCTGAGCTCTTGATCGGCAATCAGTCCGAACATTCCATCCGGGGAGATGGCCAGCGTGTTGGAGGCGAAAAAATTGTGAGGGGGAAATCCTTGGTCCCCAACCGTGGGAACGATGCTCCTTGTTACAGTAAAGGAATCCACATCGATGATCTGTAAAGAATCCGCTACATCTTGCTGAGGGAGAGAGTCTGAACCCACCAGGACGGCCACAAAGGCGCTGAAGTCTGGAGTGATGGTGATGGAGGAGGGACGTGTTCCCGATATCATGTTCAACCGGGGAGTGATTTCTGTGGCACTGTCCACATCGAAACGGAGAATTTCATCTGTCCCAGAAGATGCCAAAAAGCCGGTCTTACTGTCCTCGGAAAAAACGATGTTATTGGCAAAGGAAAAGAAGACCTCGGTCAGATCAATCCGTCGAACCGCAAGCGTGTCCACGTCAATAAGGGCAATTGTTCCAATCTGTTTGCCGACAAAAATCTCTCCACTTTGTGGCAGGTTGTCTGCGAGGAACAAACAGACCACAGCGAGTGTATTTCCGTCTGGTGTCAACGTCATCAAGGCTGGATTTTCACCCACTTCAATTAAAGGGGCTGGCTCAAGAGGCTTTCCCTCGATCGGATCGAAAACTAACACCTTGTTTGATCCAGGATAGCTGACAAAGGCCTTACTGGAATCAAGGGAAAAGACGACATTGGGGGAGAAGTTGAGATCAACTGGAGCAAGGCTCCCAGTATTGGTCAGGGGAATGTCGTTGATGTCAAATGTCAGGTTTTCTTCCAAAGCGGAGGGGTCCACTGTGGCAAAAAGGCGCTGGGCCTGAAGAGTGGAACAGATGCTCAGGCAGGTCACTGTGGCGATCAGAAGACAGCGGGACATAAGTTCCTGATTATAGGACTTGCTGATCGGCGTGGACAACTTCTTAGTGCCTCGCTTCATAAATACGGTAACGTTTGTGTCGAGCGCGACGGCGTCGAGTTCGCGAAGCGACGACGACGCGATGCCAGTTTGTATCGCGGAGGAGGAGCGACAAAGAAATCGATGCCGTCCCGCCGCCACCCTTTGGGCTGATGGGGGTTGCGGGCGATCTCTGTGTTTCTCGTCGTCGCCGATGTCCCTGACATCGCCTCCTCCTCGCTCCTTGACCTCGCCTCGCAAGACCCATCAGCAAACGTCATCGTATTTATGAAACGAGGCACTTTCCCTCCGGACCTCGAATTCGACCGTGTGAACCAGGTCGCAGTTCCAATACTTGTTAACAGCATGAATCATCATTTGGTGCAGCTCCATCAGTTCTTTCTTCCATGTCTTGCTCCCAACGGCAATCCGGAGCCTCTTACTTCTCAAGGCCAATGGGTGGCTTCTGAGAGCCAGGTCCTTTCCCACAATCTGCGGCCAGAGTTCATTCAGAAAGATCAGTGCAGTCTCCTCATCAGAGGCAATCTGGCGCAAAAGATCAGAAAAAACCGAACCAAGATTTTCCATTTGGGATAATTTCAGGGCAACCGCACGCCTACCCTCGTCGAGCTGCTGCTATCATTCCCAAGAGCAGGTTTGGCTGTCATCTTGTGGTATTTTAGAACAGCCCGAGTGAAAAGGCCAGGGTGGATAGACCTGACTTCGCTGATTTGGCCGGGTTTGTCTACTCTCCTACACTGTTGCTGGTACACGTTTCTGGCGTATGAGGTGATGTTGATAACGAAACTGCCGATGCAGTAGATATCTTCTTCAGCTATGGAACAGATTCTGGTGTTGAACTCAACTTTCGAGCCCTTACACGTGATTTCATGGAAGCGTGCCTTGCGTATGCTGTTCCAAGAGAAAGTTGAGGTGCTCGCACAATATGACCGCGAGATCCGAAGTGTCTCCCTTTCCATTCCTCTGCCTTCTGTCTTGAGGTTGCTGAGCTATGTGAAGGTGAAGCGACATCATCACCAGGTGAAATTCACGAGAAGTAACATTTACTCCCGGGATCGACACAGTTGTCAATACTGTGGGTGTAAATTTTCTGCCAACCAACTCACCTACGATCACGTCATTCCAGTGGCTCGAGGAGGTCATAAGAGTTGGGAGAACATTGTCACCTGTTGCATTAGGTGCAACAGGAAAAAAGGGAATCGAACTCCAGAAGAGGCCGGCTTAAAGCCTTTGAGACGACCGAAAGCTCCCTATGGCTTTCCCCATAGACTCACTTTCCTTTTGTGGGGTTCTGAGACCCCCGATAGTTGGAAAAACTACATTTTTTGGAGTCATTAGTACTCTTTTGAGTGACGCCCTCCTGATTTTTTCCCGATATCCTCGGTTAGGCCAAGTCAAGACACGTCTGGCATCTGTCCTGTCTCCTGCTGGCTGCCTCCAGCTTCATCAAGCACTGCTGTTGGATACCCTCGATCGGACCGCTTCTCTCAACCTCACTTGCTCTCTTTTTCTCGCCGACTGTTCTCATCAGGAAATGCGGAGCTTCGCCCGAGAGCACCACCTCCCCCACTCGGTTCAAATGCATTGCCAGGAGGGAAAGGATCTGGGTGAACGGATGTGGAATGCTTATGTGAAGGTTTGCCGATCTTCCCATCAGGTTGTGTTTTTGGGAACTGATACCCCTTCTTTACCCGTGTCCTATATCAAGGAGGCTTTTGCAAAATTGTCCCAGTTCCCAGTGGTGGCAGGTCCGGTTGAGGACGGGGGCTATTACTTGTTGGCACTTTCCCAGCCGAGAAGAGAGCTTTTCCAGAATATCCCCTGGGGCACGGCCATCGTCTTGGGAGAGACTCTGTCCAGAGTGGCGCCCCATGAGTTCTTCCTGCTTCCGCGCTGGTATGATGTGGACACGGTCTCAGATCTTCGCCGCTTGGAACAAGATCTGAAAAGGCAATTCGAAGGCTTTCCTGCCCGGACCCATGAGTTTCTGCAGTCACGCCGTGCAAATCCTATCGGCAGGGATACCGAAATTTTAGGGGTCGACCCACCAAAGTGATACTTTACCCCTCAGTTCTCATCAAATTGAGAGAGGAGGTTTGACCGAAGACCTTGACTTTTCTAGGATATAGAGAGAGGACGCACAGAAACAGATGACCATAGAAGGGCAGACCTTTCTGGCAAAGGTCAGGAATTTCCTTGAAGTACTGTTGGCTCTGAAGATCACGGAGGCTGAACGCCTCCGCTTTGTGAGCGATCCCTATAATCCTTTTCAGCATGACCCTAGCGGACGAAAGCCACTGCAAGTGGCTTCCGTCCTGGCGCTCCTCTTTCACATCTTACTGTTGTTGATGGTTATCCCTTCATTCGGTGAGCGGGTCTTGATTGCCACCCAAGAGGTCCTGGTCTTGAAGCAGTTGGCCGAGCCTGCAGCTCTGGCAGGAGGTGGAAGCCAGCCTGAGGCCATTCCACCTAAACCCGAGCCGACAATACCGGAACCCAAGCCCAACCTGGTCCCGATTCCTGATCCCACTCCCAACGCCCCCGAGCCCATTCGGAAGAAGGACATCGAGGATATCCCACGGATATTGGAGGAAATTGCCTCAGATTTGGCTCTGGCAGATATTACGGCACCTCCCGGTCCTCCCGTGAGCGGTTCTGGGCGGGGGCCAGTTCCTGGTGAAGGTACTGGAACGGGTGATGGTGGGGTTTACACAATCGGCGGTGGCGTCACGATGCCGCAGATTATACAACAGACGACACCGAGCTATACAGACGACGCCATCAAAGCCAAGGTCCAGGGGGTTGTCATTCTTCAAGCCGTGATTCGAAGGGATGGACGAGTTGACAGCTTCAAGGTGTTGAGAGCTCTCGGTTACGGCCTGGAGGAGAAAGCCATTCAAGAAATTGCCACCCAGTGGAGATTTCGCCCAGGAACCCTCAAGGGAAGACCGGTGGATGTTCTGGCCACCATAGAGGTCCAATTCAATCTCCGTTAGTCCGTATTTCTAATCTCCCTCATTAACAGAAAACCTCTTCTTTTGTTAAAGTTCTGCTTTGGCTTCTAAAAAGGAGAGAGCATTGCCGGAGCAGCTAGACTTGAAAAAAACGATTAATCTGCCCAGAACCGACTTCTCCATGAAGGCGAATCTCCCCGAGCTGGAGTCTCGCACCCTGGAGTTGTGGCAGCAGATGGGTCTGTATCAGAAAATCCGTGCTGAGCGTAAGGGACGGAAGACTTTTGTCCTCCACGATGGTCCCCCCTACGCCAACGGGCATATTCACCTTGGTCACTCTCTGAACAAGACGCTCAAAGACCTTATTGTGAAATCCAAAACAATGGAAGGGTACGATGCTCCCTACCTCCCTGGGTGGGACTGTCACGGCCTCCCCATCGAGATCAAAGTTGTAGCACAGAAAGGGGCGGATAGGGATCTGCTCAAGATTCGTCGGGAGTGTCGAAAATACGCTCAAAAGTTCGTCGAGATCCAAAGAAAGGAGTTCATACGACTCGGCATTTTCGGAGAGTGGGACGCTCCTTACCTGACTATGAGTCCCGAGTACGAAGCGGAAACCGCCAGGCTTTTTGGTCAATTTGTAGAGAAGGGAAGTGTCTACAAAGGACTGAAACCAGTTCACTGGTGTATCTCGTGTGAAACGGCGCTGGCGGAAGCGGAAGTAGAGTATGGGGATCATACCAGTCCCTCGATCTATGTGAAGTTTCCGCTAGTCCAAGGGGCCACGAGTCTTCTTCCCGAGTTGGCCCAGCGCAAGGTCTTTGCGTTGATCTGGACCACAACTCCATGGACCCTGCCGGCCAATCTGGCCATTTGCTTTCACCCCAAGTTTGACTACTCTCTGGTGGAGGTTTCGGATGAGATCTACATCATTTCTCAGGAGTTGCTTGAACAAGTTGCTCGGGAATGTGGATTTGAGAGCTATCGTGTGGTGACCACGGTCAAAGGCGAGGCCCTGAAAGATCTTCTCTTTCGCCACCCCTGGTTGGATCGAGACTCGAAGAGCATTCTCGCCGACCACGTAACCCTCGAGCAGGGTACGGGCGCTGTTCACACTGCTCCTGGACATGGCCAGGAGGACTATCAGGTGGGAATCGAGAAAGGGCTGGAGATTTATTGTCCAGTGGACAGTTCAGGGAGATTCACTTCCGAGGTGGAACACTTCGCAGATCTCGAGGTGTTTGAAGCCAACCCCAAGATTAACCAGTTAATGGTCGAAAAGGATGTCCTGGTAGCGGAAAAAACGATTACGCACAGTTATCCACACTGCTGGCGCTGCCACAATCCTGTGATCTTTCGGGCTACTCCGCAGTGGTTCATCAGTATGGATCACGCCGATTTGCGACAGCGGGCACTTGAGGAGGTCAAGCAGGTGCGCTGGATCCCCGCTTGGGGCGAGGAACGAATCAGCAACATGATCGCCAACCGACCAGATTGGTGTATCAGCCGACAAAGGATCTGGGGAGTTCCCATCGTTGCCTTCTACTGTAAGAAATGTCAGGAACCACTACTGCTGAGCCGGGTCATCAATCATGTTGCCGATATCTTCCAGAAGCAGGGTGCCGATGCATGGTTCGCTTTGAGTGTTGCTGAACTGGTTCCTGAAGGAACACGTTGTGAATGTGGCGGCCGTGAGTTTGAAAAAGAAGAAGACATCTTGGATGTTTGGTTTGATTCCGGTGTCAGCCATCACGTTTTGCTGGGTGATCGTGAAGATCTGACCTGGCCTGCCGACGTTTATCTAGAGGGTGGAGATCAGTACCGCGGATGGTTTCACAGCTCCCTTTTAATCGCTGTTGGTGTGAAGGATGCCGCGCCATACCGTATCGTCATCTGCAACGGCTGGACACTCGATGTGGAAGGACATGCCATGTCGAAATCTCGCGGCAATGTCATTTCTCCGCTCGACCTCATGAAAACCAATGGAGCAGAGATCCTCCGACTATGGGTTTCCTCCATTAACTATACTGAGGACGCACGTCTGGGTGAGGAGGTTCTTTCGCGGCTGCGTGAAGCCTACCGAAAACTTCGCAATACCCATCGATTTCTACTGGGCAACCTGTTTGACTTCGATTGCCGCAAAGAGGTTTCCTCTGAAGATTTGACCGAGATCGACCGCTGGGCACTGGCACGCACGGCTCAGGTCGCGCAGCGGGCCCAGGAAGCCTATCAGAGCTTCGAATTTCATGTTGTTTTCCATGTCCTTTACAACTTTTGCGTCATCGATTTGTCAAGTTTCTATTTCGATGTGTTAAAGGACCGTCTCTATACCTCGGCTCCCGGCTCGCTCGAGCGGCGAGCTGCTCAAACAGCTCTGTTCAGAATCAGCGATACTCTGGTCCGACTGCTTGCGCCCATCCTACCTTTCACTTGCGAAGAGATTTGGAAGAAGCTCTATTTGCAGGATGAGCCGGTGGAATCGGTACATCTGGCTGAGTTTTCGCGAGAAATCGAGCAGTATCGAGACGACAATCTGCTGGATCAGTGGGAACGACTTCTGGAGGTGCGGGCCAGGGTCAGCAAGGCGCTGGAGGAAAGTCGGCAGGAAAAACAAATTGGCAATTCGCTGGAGGCGAAGGTGCAAATCCAGTGTAGTCCCGAAATCTTCGAGTATTTACAGGGTCTTTCTCAGGATCTTCGTTCTTTGTTTATTGTTTCTGACATCGAGTTGAAGGAGAGTTCGGAGCTGTCCGGCGACCAGATCGAAGTCTTCGTGTCAAAGGCCTCGGGTGCGAAGTGTGAGCGGTGCTGGACTTATTCCCAGGCGGTAGGATCCCATGCCGATCTGCCCACCATTTGCTCTCGCTGCTACGCTGTTCTCGAGGAAATCGGTCAGGTATCAGCGTGAAGATGGCAACAGTAAAATGCGCGTAGCGGCTATCAGTTTAGGTTTTATTATCTTGACGCTGGACCTCATTACAAAGTGGTGGGTTCAGAGTACCAGCTGGCTCCAGAATTACGAGATTATTGAGGGATTCTTCACCATTCATTATGTCCGAAATGAGGGGATCGCGTTTGGCCTGTTTCACACTCTCCAGACACCGTGGAAGCCCGTCATTCTTTCGGTCCTGGCTATCATTGCCGTGATCATTGTGCTCTACTACATTTGGCTAACACCCGTGGATAAAGTTGGGCTTTTGGGTTCCCTGGGGCTGCTTCTGGGTGGAATCCTGGGAAACTTCATTGAACGTCTTTTTCACAACCATGTGACTGACTTTATCGAGCTGCACTGGCAAGACTACTTGAGCTGGCCTACCTTCAATCTGGCCGACAGTGCGATTACTTGCGGCGTTCTTTTCATCTTATATGAAACCTTTATGGGAGACATTGACAAGCAAATCCAAGAGCATGACTCGATTTAGCGGCTCGACCACTCGTTGCAGATTGCTCGCCACCACCCTTCTGGTGGTTCTTTCGATGTCGGGACGGGTGAGTTCTGAAACGCCGGATCAGCTGATGGCAAAGCTTCAGAACAAGTATGAGCAGATAGAGAGCTTCTCGGCTGACTTCACACAACTCTTTCGGAGCGGGAACTTCCAACTGCAGGAATCGGGCATTATGATCATGGAAAAACCAGGGAAAATGTACTGGGAGTACCGGCAGCCCACTCCAAAGGTTTTCGTTGCCGACGGCCAGAAAAGCTACTTCTATCTCCCCCTGGACAAGCAAGTGATCGTCTCCGATCTAGACCTGAGCAACGCTCAAACGCCTCTCCTGTTCTTGATGGGTAGAGGGAACCTTGGGGAAGACTTTCAAGTTGGGCTGGAACCAGAGGAGAAGCCACTTCAGGGAGAGAACATACTGATACGATTAACACCGAAGAAGCCTCAGGGTATTTATTCATATGTAATTCTGGAAGTCGACCCTTCAAACTATCTGGTCCGTCGGTTGATCGTGATTGAGCCTATTGGAAATCGCAACGAATACATCATGATGAATTTCCGGGAGAACATCCCAATTCCCGACGGGCAATTTAATTTCAAGGTGCCACCCGGTGTGGAGGTGATGTCTCAGTAGTCTGCAGGAGTGGAGAGAATTTGCAAAAAATACTAGCCCAAATTACCGCTCTCGGCATGTATGTACCGGAGAAAAAGGTTACAAATGACGAGTTGTCACTTTTGGTAGACACTTCCGATGAGTGGATTCGTGACCGGAGCGGCATTTCGGAACGACGCATTGTTTCAGAGGGACAGGCTAACAGTGATCTGTCCGTAAAGGCCATCGAGAATGCCCTTCGAGGGAGAGACGTGCACCCCGAGGAGCTGGACCTGATCATTGTTGCCACAGTGACTCCAGACATGATGTTCCCCTCGACTGCCTGTATTGTGCAGGAAAAAATCGGTGCCAAGAATGCCTGGAGCTTTGACTTGTCAGGAGCTTGCTCGGGTTTTCTCTATGCCATGGCCACCGGTGCGCAGTTTGTCCAGACGGGGAGTTATAAGAAGGTGCTGGTAGTGGGAACGGATGTCATGAGTTCGATACTCGACTTTGAGGATCGGACCACCTGTGTCCTCTTTGGTGATGGGGCAGGAGCGGTCTTGCTCGAGCCAACTCAGGAAGAAAACATTGGGATTCTCGACTTCATGCTTCACAGCGACGGAGCGGGGGGGAAGTTTCTCTACATGCCGGCAGGCGGCAGCCTTCATCCGGCCACTCATGAGACTATCGACAAGAAAATGCACTATGTGCATCAGGACGGGAGAAATGTTTTTAAATTCGCTGTGAAACGTATAACGGAAGTGTGTGCTGACATTCTGGAGAGGAATGGCTTCACTTCCGATGACGTCACTCTTTACGTTCCTCACCAAGCCAATATCAGAATCATCAAAGCTTCGCTGGAGCGCCTCGGACTCGCTCCTGAAAAGGCCGTTATCAACATTGATCGCTACGCTAATACCACGGCGGGCACCATTCCCATCGGGTTGACCGAGGCCCATGGGGAGGGGCGCATCAACAAGGGAGATCTCGTGCTCCTGGCCAGCTTTGGAGCCGGCTTTACTTGGGGTAGTGTGCTTCTAAGGTGGGGTGACTTCTAAGAAGGAGTCAGGAGACAGGAGAGCGATAGGGCAGGATTATGGTTTGAAAACTGAAGAATAAAAACACTCACTTGGTTTCTTATCTCCTGCCTCCTACCTCCTGCCTCCTCTCCTTTAGATAAACATCTCCTCTTCAGGAGAGCTTTTAGTCGACGGGGGCGGTAAAAACACTCACTTGGGGATCTGGGGAGCGTTGCGCAACGTGTTCCCAGAAGCCGACGAGCAGAGATGCTGGAATCATCGCATCGTTTCTTATCTCCGGGCTGTCATCTGGAAGATGCGGGCCTTCTTGTTGAAGAGATAGCCCAGTCCTGCTTTGATTCCCCTTAAGAATGAAGAAATCTCAACGGCTGGCTTGAGCAGATCCTCATGAAGCATCTCCGTCGTCTGCTCGAACTTCTGGATAGTGTCGCTGACCACATAGTTGACCTTGGATCCCTGTTCCCGACTCATCTCCGTTATTTCCTGGACGAATGTGTCGAGGTCTTGAGCTCGGTTCTTCACCATCTCCGAGATAAGGTCCATATTGGTCTTCAGGTTTTCCGTGATTCTGCTCAGGGGTGCCATGCTCTCCACAATTCCCTGGATCCCTCCTATCAGTTCGGAAGCATCTTCTTGCAACTCTTTTGATTGTCGGTCCAGTCTGTGTAGCATCTGCGTGACGGATCGCGCAGCCTTCCAAATGGAAAGGCTCTGGAGCAGCAACGCTAGTGCGCTAATGCCGACGAAGATAACGAGAAGAATTTCAAGACTCACGAGGCACTCCTTTCAACCCGGCATCCCGGGATCAACTCCTTAGGAAGCTGATTTCTTTTTACTTTTTTTCCCACTGTTCACACCTGTCAGTTTGCTCCTCTCCCTTTCATAGGCCTCTTTTCCCGCCGCAATTGCAGCGGAGGCCTGTTCCTTCTGGCGCTGTAACATGTCCTTGCCTTGATCGATCCGGTCGGTTACCTGCCCGGCCATGGACAGCGACTTTTCTGTCACCAGCTCTTTCCCTTCTTGGACCTTCCCGGTTAACCGATCAGTTCCTTCTTTGTATCTGTTTTCTAAGTATTCTCTGGTTTCTTCTCCTGTTTTGGGAGCAAGAATTAAGGCAATGGATGCCCCGACAAATCCTCCTACCAAGAAGTAAATGAATTTGTCTCCTGTAGAAGCCATAACTTAACTCCTTTCACGGACTTAGCACGATAGTCACTTAGCACCTCGTCTCTTCTAGATTATCATAAATGGGTACGGGAACAAAGCGGGCTGCTCAGCTGATCATGGCTCACTGTTTCCAGTATTTCCAAAAATGCCCCAGCGGTCCGTGGCCGCTTCCAAGTGGAAAGGAATGGCGAATGGCTTCAGTTATGTACTCTTTAGCGTACGAGATAGCCTCCTTCAGGTCCAGTCCATGGGCCAAGTAAGCAGCTATGGCTGAAGCGAACGTGCAGCCGCTGCCGTGAGTGTTCCGCGTTTCCAATCGAGAACCTGGAAATGGTATGAATTCCTCACCGTCAAAGAAATAATCGATAGATTGTTTCGGATCTGCAAAGTGTCCGCCCTTTATAATCACCGAACGGGGTCCCAGTTCCAAAATCTGCCGCACTGCCTGTTTCAAGTTTTCCTGTTTTGTGATTTTGCCTCCCGTCAGGACTTCTGCTTCTCGCAGGTTGGGGGTGACGACTAATGCCTGGGGAAACAGCTTTGTCTTCATGACCTCCGTTGCCTCCGGACTAATAAGGAGATCACCTCCAGTACTCACCATAACCGGGTCCACAACCAAGCGCTCCATACGAAATCGCCTCACGTTCTCGCTCACTAACTCAATGATCTCTGGGGAGGGGAGCATTCCAGTCTTGACCGCATCGGCGCCAATGTCCTCCAGAACCGCTTCAATCTGGCGTTGGATATTCTCAAGTGGGAGGTCAGAGGCCATTAAGACCTTCCTGGTGTTCTGCGCAGTCACTGACGTGATGACGCTCATTCCGTGCACTTCTAATGCTGCGAAGGTCTTGAGATCGGCCTGGATACCGGCACAACCGCCGCTGTCGGATCCCGCAATGGTCAAAACTTTGGGGATGGGCTGCAGAGAGGCCATTAGACTGAGGGTGTTGCTGCTTTCTCTTCCTGTGTGGTGAGCTCTGGGGTGGCTTGGTCCTCCGTAACCAGCTGCTCCTCGAACTCGATCTTATAAATTTCCAGAAAGGTTACAAACAGTGCTGCCACAAGGGGTCCAAGCACTAACCCGGAGGGTCCGAACAACATGAGGCCACCCGCTAGAGAGAAGACAACGAGTAACAGATGCATTCCTTGGGATTTTCCTTCGATGATGAGTGGACGAATTAAATTGTCGACCACTCCAATGATCGTCAATCCGAGAAGGAACAGGATGACACCTCTTGTCACCGCTCCAGTGGAGATCAAATAAAGACTCATGGGAATCCACACCGTGGCCGTTCCAATCAAGGGGACGAGAGAAAAGACTGCGGTAGCCGTTCCCCACAAGATTGCATTGTTGATCCCCAAGAAGGTGAAGATAAAACCGGCAACGATTCCCTGACAAATCCCTGTCGCAAAGATCCCGAAAAATGTCGCATAGGTGACGTCTTTTAACTTCTTGAGCACCAGATCCTCATGCTCTGGGGCCAAAGGGATCAATTTCTTCAGCTCTCGAACAAGGGCTTCGCCGTCACGGAAGAAAAAGAACATGCTGAAGACCATGATGGAGAACTTAAAAAAGAATGCTCCGATCCCTCCCAAAATCGAAGCATAATGCTCCGTTAGATAGCGGGCCACTCGATCCAGCAGTGATGAAATCACCAGAGTCAGGTTCAACCCTTCTATGCCTAGGAATTGGCTGAACTGCTCGTGAACTTCTCTCAAGAAGGCGCTTTCCGGCCAGTAGAGATTTCGCCCCAGCTCTCCGCTTGCCAATTGAACCTGAAAGCTTTCATAAGCAAAAACAAACTCGTTGAGGAGGGCGATGAAGAAAACAAAAAAGGGAATAATGATCAGGATTGTGACGATGAGACACATAAGGGCGGAACTCAGATTTGAGCGACCCTTCAGTTTCCGGTTCAGTTCAAGATAGTTTGCATAGAAAAGTGACACCAGAGTCAGGGATAAAATCACGCTGATGAGAAAGGGTTGGATCATCTTGTAAAACAGGTAGAGGATGAGAACGAAAGCGAGGCTGAAAAATATATTGGAGTACTTGAAAGTTACGGGCATTCACTTAGGTAATAAGGACAAAGATTGGCTAAGAAACATGCTTCACAGCTCGGCTTGCGGCTCTTGCAGATCCGTCGACCATGATGAATTAACTGGTGGGAAAAACCGATCCAATGATATTCGGGAATCTGGCCCATGAGATCTAGCTCGATCTTGTTGGGATCTTTCTGGGTGGTCATGCCCAAGCGGTGGCTCAGACGCTTGACATGGGTGTCTACAACTATGCCGCTGGTGATTCCAAAACCTGTGCCCAAAACGACATTGGCTGTCTTTCGCGCTACACCGGGTAGTTTTAACAGTTTCTCCATGCTTTCAGGAACTTTCCCTTCGGATTCTGCAGTTATCCCTTGAGCGGCCCCCACCAGATTCTTGGCCTTGTTCCGAAAAAAACCAGTACTCCGGATCAATTCCTGCAACTCTTCCTCTTTAGCCTGGGCCATGTCTTCCGGTGTCGGGTAGCGAGTAAACAGTTGAGGCGTGACCATGTTCACTCGCTTATCCGTGCATTGAGCGGACAGGATTGTAGCCACGAGAAGCTGATAGGGATTCTCGTAATGAAGAGCGCACTGAGCATCAGGATACTCCCTGTCCAGTCGCCTGAGAATCTCAGCAATCCGATGTTCCTCCTTGGCTTCCCTTTTCGTGGCAGATTTTTGTGGACACATCAGCAATACTCATCATACCATCGCAGGAGGAACCGAAACGAATCAGGGCAAATTCCCAGAGCAAGTGGAATGAAAACACTCCAGGTGACAGCCTTCTCGATCATTCTCTGTGGCTTTTTCTTGCTTTTGTTCGAGTCCACGGCTGAGGCTACATTGAAGTATCGGAAAGAAACGGGGAAGCTGTGTGTCTTTTGCCATACCCGTATTCCGGAACCTGAACAGGACGACCCTGAGTTGACCGAAGAGGGTAAGAAGTTCAAAGAAAACGGCTATCATCTGACCGAGACCCAGAAAGAGTAGCCAAAGTTTAGAATTTTTTCTGGATGACCTGGTCGCGACGCACTGTCTGCTTGCTTGCTGTAGACCGAGAGCGTCCCCGTATTCCAAAGACCAGTCCCAAAACAGCCATCGTCAGTACTGCCCCAGCCAGAAGTGACAGCGGTGAAATTGACTGCTGTAAACGGGCCATCACATGCCCGGGGTTCACTGTAACGTCCTGAGAACCTATAAAAGTTTCCCTGCCCTCTGGACTCACCAAAGATGTGATCAGTGAAGCCTGCTCCGGCTGAGAGATTTCTCCTTGAAACAGCCAGGGCCATTCGACGGTCTCTCTGGGGCCAACGGTTTGAATGGCCTCCGTGTTCAATAAGAGGAACTTCAAGTCATTAGAGCTGGATTGCCAGCTTGTCTCGATCTTAAACGGTTCCCCCAGAACCTCGTAAATCTCCCGTTCTTCCTCGGAAAATTTCACCATGTCAGGCGAGTGCATCGAAAAACGCACCGGATTTACCGTACCCGAATAGGGGGGAACCTGCATCTCCAGAGTAGCAATGTGTTGACTCAGCAGGTAAAGATCAGCAAGCTGAAACGTACCTTCCTCTCGACGTTCGAGTCTTCTTTCCAGATGTAGCGAGTCGCTCAAAACAGCAGCATTCTGCAACTGTTCATTCTCCTCTTGACTGGCAACGTAGCGGGCCTCGAGGCTCTTTCTGTTAGAGGTCAGAACGCTGAGGTTATCCCACACTTTTTGCCTTTCATCTTGGGCGTCCTTCAGGTCTTCGGACAGTTCCCGGTTCTTCACTTGCAATTCCTGCAGCTGGGTGTTGACCTCTTCAAGCTTTCGGCCCCGGGTGATTTGTTCCTGCCGCAGGGTCTGGATCGAGTCGTTCAAGACGCTAACTTGCGCGCCCAGGCTGCTTGCCGAAGATGTCTTCAGGTTCAGGTTTTCCACCAGGGAATTCATTTGCTGTTCGTATTCCTCGGCGCTCTTGCGAAAGTCATCAGTTCGTCTTTCAGCAGACTTGATTTCCTCCAACAGGTCATCTCGCTCGCCTTGTACCGCACTGAGGTCAATCCTTGTTTGATCCAATTCCTCTTGAAAGCGAGCCAACTGTGACTGCACCTCTTGCCCTGCTTGACTCTCATCAAGTAGAGTCTGTTCAACTCTTTGCAGCTTACTCTTTAGGCTGTTAGCTTCTTCTTGCAGCAGTTGATGCTCAGGGAATGTTTCGCCCAGAGTACTCCGCACAACTTCGGCGGAGGTATTGTTGGAGTGAGCGAGCTGTTGGATGAACTGGTCGAATTGGCTCTTGATGAACTCCTCCTTAGCAGACTCGATATCGGTATAGGAGAGCCCTTCGGTGAAGGTAGCCAGTAAGGTCAAATCGAAGGTCGGTTGCTGACTAAAATCCTGGCTGAGCTGCTGAGGAAACTGAAAGTGGATCTCGCTTTCTTGGCCCAGATCCGTGGATGCGATTTTGAAGCGAACGGAATCATCTCTAAAGTTCACCTCCGTGATTCGCACTTGATCTCCAACCTTAAAAAGCAAAGGAAGGTTAGCAGACGCAGGATCAAGAACGGGACTGGTGGCTCTGACGTGCAGAATCTGGCGCTGGCCTCGAATCGGGATCTTCAGAAACATGGCCTTGTTCTCGAAATTCTGCACGTACCAGTCCTTGACCTCACTTCTCACACCGGCACTGAGCCACAGAGTCATACTGAAGAATATGGCAAAAAGCTTTAAGTTGCCTCGGCTTATTAGGACACTCATTTTTCTTGAAACTTCCCTGTCAAGCTCTGTTTGGCACCGATTTTAACACATGTAAGAACCGTTTTTCCCCGAATTCCGTATCCGTTATAATACCGAAGGAGCCTGTCCCAAGGTGACGAAAATGAACGATAACCTGGTTGTCAACGAGATCTTTTACAGCATTCAGGGTGAATCCAGCTATGCTGGGAGCCCCTGCGCGTTTGTGCGATTGGCGTATTGTAATTTACGCTGTACTTATTGTGATACAGAGTATGCTTTCTCTGAAGGTCAGAAGCTATCCTTGGATGAGATCGTTGATAGAGTTGAGGGTTTTCCCACCGATCTGGTGGAGATCACGGGTGGGGAGCCGCTTCTTCAGTCCTCCGTCTTTCCACTGATCAAACGTTTCCTCGATGACGGAAAAACGGTCCTGATCGAAACTGGAGGAAGCATCGATGTTCGCCCTGTCGACTCTCGAGCTGTCCTGATTTATGACATCAAATGCCCTGACAGTGGAATGGAAGAGAAGAACAGTTGGGGAAATCTGCCTCATCTCAAGGCCCAGGATGAAATCAAGTTCGTCCTGGGATCCCGCCGAGACTATGACTGGGCCAGGACGAAGATTCGTGAATTGGGTCTGCTCGGAAAGCACACTGTCTTGTTCTCTCCTGTCTGGGAGCAGCTCGATCTTCGTGAACTGGCCGAGTGGGTGCTGGAGGACGGTCTTTTGGTCCGATTGCAGGTACAACTGCATAAGATCCTGTGGGGCGCCGAGACCCGAGGGGTCTAAGCCCGCACTTCTCACATTAGGTCTACTGCATCGGCGCAATGATCCGACCTGACTGCGTTGCACGACCCGCAAGCGGGTACTGTCCCTCGCGCGCCAGTCGGAGCCGCAGGCTTTAGCCTGCGGGCCCGTGGGCTAAAGCCCACGGCTCTGTTTTCCGGCCCTTTCGCCGCTTCGCGACGACCTAGTGTGAGAAATGCGGGCTGACCTGACCTGACCTGACTTAAGCCAGCTTCCCCGTCTGACGTAGGGCTTCGTAGACAACAATCGATACAGCTCCTGACAGGTTCAGACTGCGAACCTGGGGGTGAAAGATGGGTATCCGCCAGATGTTGTCCGGATATTGTTCGAAAATCCAGGAGGGAAGGCCTTTTGTCTCGCTGCCGAATACCAGGAAATCATCTTCCTTGAATGCAGCGTTGACATACGTTTTGTGCCCTTTCTTCGAGAAGAAGAGAAGCTGGCGGGAAGGGACCCTGGCGAAGAACTCCTGGACTGATTCATGACGGTGGACTTGCACGCAGTCCCAGTAATCAAGTCCGGCTCTCCTGAGGTGGCGATCGGTAATGCTAAACCCCAGTTTGCCCACCAAGTGCAGTGGGAGTTGGGTCGCTGCACAGAGGCGAGCTACGTTTCCTGTGTTGGGTGGAATCTCAGGTTCCACTAAGACGACGTGCATGAGAAAGCCCGCTTGCTCTTCATCACCTCAGCAATTCTATTCTCTAAGAGCTTGCCTGGGTGAAAGTTTTCCAGGTGGAGTGTCCTGATGGTCAGGTCGTTGATCGCTTCCCTGGGTACCAGCCCGATGATTTCACTTGAAACGATACCTGTTTGGAGTCGGCGAGCCTCTTTTTGTACCCTTTTGAAGACCTTCAGTAAAGAAGTCTCATGATAGTCGGTGACGTTCATAGAGACTTGTGCGAGACCCTTGTGCTGGATGAAAAATCCCAGTGCCCGGACTCCAGGAAGCCCGCCTGCACTACCGCGAACAGCATCGGCGATTCTTCGAGCCAGAGCAACATCTGAGGTCTTCAGGTAGACATTGAAAGCGATAAGAGGTCGACGTGCTCCCACGATGGTGGCACCCGCCGTGGGATGCAAACGGTTGGGCCCAAAATCAGGTTTTCTGCTTGCATCTGACTTGATCTGTTCTCGGAGTCCTTCAAGTTGACCCTTTCGAATCACCCAAAGATGCTCAAGCTCGGGGCGTGAGGCTGCTTCAGCATAGAGATAAACCGGAACCTGCAACACCTGGGATATTTTCTTTCCCAGCCGGCAGGCCATTTCCACGCACTCTTTCATGGAAACTTTCAGAAGCGGCACAAAAGGAATAACGTCCACCGCTCCAATACGTGGATGGACTCCTCGATGTACCCTCATATCAATCAGACGGACAGCCTTTTTCACCGCGGCGAAAGTTGCCTCGAAAATTGCGGAGGGTGTCCCAACAAAAGAAAAAACACTGCGGTGGTGATCGGGATCGTGTTCGACTTCGAGCAGAAATGCATCTGGATCGGTCTCGATCTCACGGGCAATAGCTTGGAGTTTTGCTGTATCCCTGCCCTCGCTGACGTTCATCACACACTCCACGATTGGTTGCATGACTTTCCGCCCGAGATCGCTTCGAACCATTCAGTCAGCTTTCAGCTTTTCAAAGACCAGGTCAGTGATTTGGAGCCCTTTCATTCCCACCACGTGAACCCGATATTGATCGGCAACAGTCAGCTCGTCTCCCACATCTGCAGTCCGCCCCAACAACATCATGATGTGGCCGCCCATGGTGTCGTTTTCTTTATCCTCAATCGAAATGCCCAGGTTCTGCTCAACCTCCACCAACAAGGCCCTTCCATGAATCATATACTGGTGTTCCCCGGTCTTTTGGATCATTTGTGGGGGCACCTCGATGTCAAACTCATCTTGAATCTCACCCACCAATTCTTCCAGGATATCTTCCACGGTAACGATCCCTATGGTTGCACCATATTCATCCACAACCACCGCAAGATGAGTTCTATTGCGTCGAAATTCTGTCAACAAGGTTTTTATTAATTTGCTTTCCGGTACAAACTGAACAGGTCTCTTGACCAGGGTCAGGTTAAAGTTCTTCCCCAGCTGCCGATATTGCCAAAAGAGGTCTTTGACATGGAGGATCCCTGCCACCTTGTCGAGTGTTTGGTCACAGAGCAGATAACGAGTGTGTCGGTCATTGCGGGCAATCTCCAGGTTTTCGTCGAGACTCTTCTGTAAGTCGAGGAAAACGACCTCTGTGGAAGGGACCATAACCTGTCGCACGGAACGATCTGCGAAGTCAAAGACTCGCTCCAACATCTTCCTTTGTTCACGATCCAAAATCCCCTGAGCATGTGAATCGGCCAGAATCAGACGCAACTCCTCCTCAGAATGGGCTAGATCAACTTCTGACATGGGGCTGAAACCCAACAGTCGCAAAAGGAAGTTGGCAGTTCCATTGAGTACCCAAATGAAAGGGTAAGAAATCCTATAAATCCAGGCTAAGGGTCGACCGATCCAAAGAATTACACTCTCGGCTCTGTAAATGGCCAGCGATTTGGGTGCAAGTTCTCCCACCACGATGTGCAAAAAGGTAATGAGCAAAAAGGCCGAAAAAGCAGCCAGAGTGTGTGTGAGGACCGGCTGCAGGCCTCCAATATTCCTCAAGAGCGGCTCAAACAGGGAGGCAAATGCGGGTTCGCCTATCCAGCCTAGAGCCAGACTGGCAATGGTAATCCCTAACTGGGTGACAGAAAGATACTCATCCATTCTGTGGAGCAGGGACTGAGCCCTTCCAGCACCTCGTTTTCCTTGCTGGCTCAACTCTTGGATCCGGCTACCTCTCACTTTGACAATTGAGAACTCAGAAGCCACAAAGAATCCGTTCAGGAAAACCAGGGATAGTGCCACCATGATGAGCGAAAATTGAGTTAAGCCATCCATGCTCAACCTTATAGCACAGAAAGATCTCTACTGATGGAGGTAGAGTGGTACTCGGGCAATGGTCAGGACAAAGATCTTGTGGATTGTCGATTCATTTGTGAGCAGGTGGCAGATTTCTGAGATTGTGGTACCTGTCGTCATGACGTCATCGACCAAAAGAATAATCCGGTGGGATAACCGATCAGCCTGAGAAAGCCTGAACGCATCACGGATATTCCTTTGCCGTTCTTGAAGATTCAGGCCTGACTGGGGAGCCGTGTATTGGATTCGAGAGAGCCCTTTAAAGACAGGAATTTCCAGTCTTCGCGACAACCCACGACTCAGGACCAGAGTCTGATCGAAGCCTCTCTCTCTTTTCCTTCGTGCGTGCAGTGGCACCGGGACGATCCAATCCGGTTCCAGCTCCAGACCGCTGTCTTCATAGCAGGCCGCTTGAAGTTCCGCCAACGTCTGCCCCAGTCTCTGATGACCTCCAAATTTGAATTTCCGAATGACTGATGCCAGTTTTCCCCGGTAGCATCCGTAGGAACGGGCGAAATCAAAGGCTCTCCCCCAGCTTCGGCAGTGTGAGCAGATTCCATGGATCTGGAGCAGATCCCCCGGCAGCGGAGTGCCACAATAGTAGCAAATGCTCTGCTCCAGAGGTTCCAGAGCAAGAAAACAGTGTCGACACAATGGGCTCAAATCAGGGTTGGATACCCACGCCTGGCAGAGGACACAGGCCTGAGGGAAGAAGAGCGCTTGAGAACAGCGCCTGAGCACTTGGCTGAAACTCACATGAACTACAACGGCTCAGCGAGGAAATCTACGAACCCTATTCCCGGCTTTTTGCCCTCTCAGCCCTCTCTTTCAGCCTGTTCTTGGCAGGCTAGGCATAGAGGTGACCAGGGGACGGCTTCCAGCCGTTTTGGTTCCACTGCTTCGCCGCAACTTATGCATTCACCGAACTGTCCCTCTTCGAGCCTGGTCAAGGCATCGACCACCTCCTGAAGGAGTTGCCGGTCACTGTCGCTTTTGCTAAACATGAACTCTTTGGTGTATGAGCTGGAAGCCTTGTCGGCGAGATCCATTCCTTCAGCCTCACTGTCGGCTTCACGGCCGTACTCTTCTGTCTTCTGAACCAGGCTAATAAGGTCTGCTCTTTTTTGAATGAGCTTTTGCTTGAAGTGCTTTTTTTCCTTGGCTCGCATCAAAAACCCCCGTCATTTATGGTAAGGCAGGCCTTTAATAATGGTCACTGCCCGGTAAATCTGCTCGAGCAACAGGATTCGAGCGAGTTCGTGAGGAAGTGTCAATTTCGTCAAGGCCCACTTTAGATCTGCCAATTCCCTAATTCTCTCAGGAACGCCCAGGTCGCTCCCCACCACGAATGTTACCTTCGAGACTCCTCGGTTCATGAGCTCTGCCAGAAAGGAGGCCAGTCGTGGACTTGTAAACTCTGTTCCCAAATGATCTAAGACCACCAGATACGTTTTTGCTGGGAGGTTCCTCTCAATCTGCTTTGCTTCCCGCTCTAATTGAGCGAGCTGCTGATGGGAGTCATTCTTCTTTAATTTTGGGACCGTTTTCCTCTCGGCTGGGAAGTACTGTTCAATCCGCTTCAGATACTTTTCCTCCACTTTTAAGAGCGACGGATTCTTAGTCTTACCTACCCACAAAAATCGCATTCTCACAGGAAAAAGATCTATCGTTATACAGAATTTTTAACTGAACAGCAAGGAAAAGAAGGAGGCAGCAAAAGAAGGAGGCAGGAGGTAGGAGATAGGAGGCAGGAGTCAGGCGCTCAGGGCCTTGGGTTCGACTTCGATTCCGTCACCCCAAAGCTTTTCAAGCTGATAAGTTTGCCGACTTCGAGGGGAAAGAATGTGGACCACAAAGTCCAGATAGTCCATCAAGATCCACTCGGCGTGTTGGTAACCTTCCACGTGGACAGGGAACCCATGCTTTTTCTTCTTTAACCTTTCCATGATCTCGTCACAGATTGCCTGATTCTGCTTTTCGTTATGTCCGTGACAAATCACAAAGAAGTCGGTAAAGCTGGAAATTTGAGAGATATCCAAAATGGTTACTTCGTCTCCCTTTTTACTCTCAATGGCCTCACAAACCTTCCGTAAGACGGTCTTGGTTTTTTTCATAGAGTCGATGCTTTTTTATGTACTGAAGCACAGGAGGAGAAAGGATGTCCGATGAAGGCTGTTCTCCGGAGGCAATGCATTTTCGAAGCGAACTGCCGCTGATTGCGGGAGCGTCGAGAGTAATGAGAAAGGATTGACCAGGCCGGATGAGCGGCTTGTCTTGCTCGCAAACTACTTGAATCTTCTGTCTGGAGGAAGCAGGAAGCTCCACTTCGTCGAGATCGGCTGTGGCTCCCGGACGCTGAACGAATATAAAGCAATGTTCTCCCAACAGTGTAGCATAATCTTTCCACAAATGAAGCTCTTTAAGGGAATCACTCCCGGCTATGAAACAGAATTGGTGCTGGGAATATTGAGATGCGAAGTGTTGCAGTGTTTCGATGGTGTAAGATCGCTTTTTCCGATCCAGTTCCCACAGGGAAGCGTACAAGTTCTTCTCCTTAAACAGATTCAGCACTACCATGGCATAGCGGTGAAAAGGGCTGGTGATTTTCTGCTTTTCTTTATGGTGAGAAAGGTAAGAGACCATCAACAGTACGCTATCCAGACTAAAAACCTTTAAGACAGCGCGTGCCAGGTAGGTGTGCCCACGGTGCACTGGATCAAAGGTTCCGCCCAGGATGCCGATCTTCACTCCTTGCTTGCCTCCAAGTGTTTTACCAGTGCATTCTTCAATTCTGGAACCCCTTCTCCACTGACTGCAGAGATCTTCTGGAAAGGGAGGTCTTTCCTCTGACAGTACAACCGTAAGCGCTCTATCTTCTCGGGATTAGCCACATCTAGCTTGGATGCCGTAATAATCTCTGATTTTTCCCTCAAACTGGGGTTGTAGAGCTCCATTTCCCTGGTGATGGTTTTGACTGAATGGACGGGGTCCTCTTCGCCGCCGTCGCTGACATCCACAAGGTGAACCAGCACCCGGGTTCGCTCAACGTGGCGCAAGAATTGATAGCCCAAACCACTGCCGTGGTGTGCGCCTTCCATCAGTCCCGGGATATCCGCCACAACGAAACTCGAATAGTCCCCATAGGAGACCACCCCGAGGTTGGGGGTCAGTGTAGTAAAAGGATAGTCGGCAATTTTCGGTTTAGCTGCAGAGATCACCGAAATAAGCGTGGACTTGCCGGCATTGGGATAGCCGACTATTCCGACGTCGGCCAAAACCTTCAGCTCCAGGATCAGAGTGGCTTCCTCTCCGGACTGTCCCAATTCGAACTTCCGTGGAGCTTGGTTGGTTGCAGTCATAAAAGCGGCATTTCCTCGTCCCCCCCGGCCTCCCTTTGCCGCCATCTCCACTTGGCTTTCTTGATCCACATCAAAGAGAAGCTGGCCGCTCTCTTCGTCGTAGACCTGGGTTCCGACAGGGACATCAATCACAAGGTCTTCTCCATCCTTCCCATGGCGGTTTTTCCCCGATCCATGCCCGCCTCTGCCCGCCTTGAAATGTTGTCGATATTTGAAGGGAAGGAGCGTACTGAGATGAGCGGAGCCGCGACAGTAAAGGTTTCCACCGTTGCCACCATCCCCGCCACTGGCTCCCCCCCGCGGGACGAATTTCTCCCTCCGAAAGGCTAGGCAACCATTTCCGCCATCACCCGCTTTAACCTGAATTTTGGCATGATCAACGAACATAAAAGGCGAGTAAACGAGCAACCGAAGCAAAAGGAAAAGGATGCATTTTCCCCGACTCTTCGTCTGTCCGTTAAGTGGCAGCTAATATGTGGACGAAGTGGCCTTTGTGGCCCCGATTCTGAAACTTGACGGTCCCGTCGATCTTTGCGAAGAGGGTATCATCGCTTCCGCGACCGACGTTTGAGCCAGGCTTGATTGGGGTTCCGCGTTGTCTGACCAAAATCGATCCACCGGTGACAACCTGACCATCGAATCTCTTGACCCCCAGTCGCTTGGACTGGCTGTCTCGACCATTCCTGGAACTCCCGAGCCCCT
The DNA here is from genome assembly GCA_963663035.1 of Acidobacteriota bacterium. Lineage (GTDB taxonomy): Bacteria > Acidobacteriota > UBA6911 > RPQK01 > JADFOI01 > JADFOI01. The sequence continues at coordinate 2,147,960 of OY760074.1, read as the reverse complement.
TCTTGTGTGCCATGGTGTTTGTTTCCTAATCCTTCTTTTGAACCGTCTTCTTGGTGCTCTTTTTGGTGGTCTTTTTCACACCTTTAGTGGCTTTCTTCTTCACCACCTTGGCTTTTGACTTCTGAGCTGTGCTGGCTCCTTTTTCGGGAGCAGCTCTCGTTGCTGTCTTCTTGGGCGCTTTTGCAGCCTGCTTCTTCGGTGCCTTGCTGACTTTCTTCTTAACTGTCTTGGAAGGTGCTTTTGTAGCGGCTGCTTCTTTCACTGCTTCTGGTTTCGCTACCGCCTTGCTTGCCGTCTCTTTGACCTTTTCAGTCTCAGGTCCTCGCACTTTTTTAGCAGTTAGCTCTATTTGATCAATGCGGACCTTGGTGAACCGCTGTCGATGACCCTGCTTCTTTCTATACTTCTTGCGCCGCTTGAACTTGAAGACAATAACTTTGTCTTTTTTCCCTTGCTCAGCGATCGTGCCAACCACACGAGCTCCCGAAAGGAGCGGTGTCCCCAGATGAATGGTTTCCTGGTTGCCGACCAAGAGCACCTCGTTGAACCTCAGTAATTGTCCCACCTCTCCACTTTGGCACTCCACATCAATGAGATCACCCTCGCTCACTCGATACTGCTTGCCACCGCTTTCGATAATGGCGTACGAAAAGTTGCTCATCCTTCAGAGAATCATCCTATGGGGCTTCAAAAAACTGCGATTATACTGGCAAGCGAGACGCCCTGTCAAAGCTGTGCTAGACGGGATTATGCAGTAGGTTCTCGTTACGAAGCGGGGTACCCGCTTGCGGGTCGACCCCCGCAAACGTGCTGTAGGGTACGTTGAGGAGGCCGAGGGGCACCCGCGCTCCCATGCGGGTCGCGCAACGCAGTCAGTTTGGATGGTTTCGCTGCTGCAGTAGAGAACCTACTGGATAGTCCCGTCTAGGGTCCTTCCGTCGAGAAGCAGGGTCATCATTCGCTTCTCTCACTACCTTGATTTAGTATAATAAAAATCTTTAGACTAAATCGTTTTATCCACGAACAGCTTGGAGGTTAATTCGGCTTGTCGATAGAGGACAAATTCGAAGGTATCGAAGAAAAATATGATGGAGTCAGAGAACTAGTTATCCTCGGGAAGGAGAAAGGCTACCTTCTGTACGATGAGGTTAACGACGTTCTGCCAGATAACATCAATTCTTCAAAAGACCTAGACAGTATTTTCTACCTTTTTGGCGATGCGGGCATTGAAGTCGTTGATTCTGAACAACAACTGGAGGCTGTCAAGCGAAAGATCCGGTCCAAATCTGCTGAGGGAGATGAGGATCAGGAACCAGAGTCTATCGCTGAGCGGTTGGAGAAGACCAATGACCCTGTCCGGATGTATCTGAGAGAAATGGGGACAGTGCCGCTTTTGACTCGACAGGGAGAAGTCGAGATTGCCAAGAGAATTGAAAGAGGCCAGAAAAGCGTGATTAAGGCGTTGTCCCGTTCGCCGGTTGTAGTGGGGGAGATCTCAAAATATGGCGAGAGGGTGAAAGAAAATGCATTGAGTATCAAGAGCCTGGTGCAATTGAGTGAGGATGAGCTGACCGATGAAATTATTGGGAAGCGGCGCAAAGTAGTCCTGAAGCGTATTGGTGAGATCGCTGTATTGGAAGAGGAAGCTGTAAAGGTACGCAGGCAACTGAAAAAGTCTAAGAAGGACAGTAAGAAATATAAAAGACTGCTTTCCCAATTAGCTCGTTATCGTATCCCCATGGCCCGCATTGTCCGCGACCTGGATCTGATTTCCAAGGTCCATCAGGTACTTGTCAAGGTCATTAGGCGCGCGGTTGATCGCATCGTCACACTGGAGAGGGAATCAAGGAAGCTCAAGAAACTGCAGGAATCTCCGCTAAAACTGGATGAGGCCAAGAAGGTGAAGTTGCGCCTGAGGGCGATTGATAAGGAGATGACGGAATTCGAAGAGGAAGTGTTGGCATCACCTGCTGGGCTCAAGCGAACTTTGGCGGCGATTAAGCAAGGAGAGTTGGAAGCGGAGATCGCCAAGAAAGAGTTGGTCGAGGCCAACCTGCGGCTTGTGGTTTCCATTGCCAAAAAGTACACCAATCGCGGATTACAGTTTCTCGATCTGATCCAAGAGGGGAATATCGGCTTGATGAAAGCCGTCGATAAGTTTGAGTATCAGAGGGGTTACAAGTTTTCCACCTATGCGACCTGGTGGATTCGCCAGGCCATCACACGAGCCATCGCCGATCAAGCTCGGACCATCCGTATTCCTGTGCATATGATTGAGACCATCAACAAGTTGATCCGGACCTCGCGGGCTTTGGTTCAGGACCTTGGCCGTGAGCCCACTTCCGAGGAAATTGCTCGGAACATGGACATTTCCGTGGGCAAGGTGCGTAAGATTCTCAAGATAGCCCAGGAGCCGATTTCGTTGGAAACTCCTATCGGAGAAGAAGAAGACAGTCACTTGGGTGACTTCATCGAAGACCAAGGCGTTGTTTCCCCTGCCGAAGCCGTGATCAATATCAATCTCAAGGATCAAACAGCGGCGGTGTTGCAGACATTGACAGATCGAGAAGAGCAAGTCATTCGTATGCGGTTTGGCATTGGCGATGGTAGCGAACATACATTGGAGGAGGTCGGGCAAAGGTTTTCTGTCACGCGAGAGCGTATTCGCCAGATTGAAGCGAAGGCGCTTCGTAAGTTGCGCCACCCATCACGCACCCGGAGGCTCAAGACCTTCCTTGAAAACATAAGCAAGGAATGATTGTGAAATATACCAAGGGGCGGTCAAACCGCCCCTTTTTTTCTGACACTTGGGTCTCCTTCTTTTGTGCTCTGTGTGAAGAGCTTGTGTTGTGCTTTTTTCGTGGGCCCATAGCTCAGTTGGTTAGAGCATCTGACTCATAATCAGACGGTCGTAGGTTCGAGTCCTACTGGGCCCATGAGCTCCACAAGAGGCTATCGATTGTGAACTCGGAATTAGGGCGGTTAATTCGTTTTCAAGAGCTGAATCTCAAGATCGTCGGACTGGAGGATCGCACCAAGGAGATTCCAGAGGAGGTTGAAAGGCTTACTGGGACTCTTGAAGAGAGCCGGCAGGCTCTCGAAGAGAAACTCCAGTTCATAGAGGAAGAGCAGAAACGGCAGCGCCAACTGGATCTAGAGGTTGAAAGCCTGCGGGACAGGCTGTCCAAGTTCAGGACACAGTTGATGGAGGTAAAGACCAATAAAGAGTATCAGGCTATGCTCCACGAGATAGAAGGCACGGGAAAGGAAATCGAGGGAAAAGAGGACCGGATGCTTGAAGGAATGATGGCGATAGAGGAACGAGAGGAACTGGCTCGACAGGCGCAAGAGGTATACCAGAGGGAAGAAAAGGAAGTCTCGGAAAAGCGAAGCAAACTAGAGCGCTCTGCCAATCAGGCGGAAAGTGAGATTTCGGAGTTGCTGAAGCACAGAAGGCAGCTGGAAGGAGAGATTCCTGAGGGGCTCAACCAACAATTTCAAAGAATCGCGTCTGTTCGGAATGGTGTGGCATTGGCCGAAGCGAAGGATCAGTCCTGCCAAGCGTGTCATGTGAAGTTGCGCCCCCAGCATTTCAGCGAAGTGAAGACTAACCAGAAGATCATGACCTGTGAAAACTGTAACCGGTTTCTTTATTACGCCGGGTCTTAGGGCCTCGTTTCACAAATATGAGGCCCTAAGTGCTACCTCTCCTGTTACGCTTCTACCACCAGGTTTATTCAGCGGTCACCGATTTTTCCTTCTATCGGACCGTCTTTGAACAGCCGCTGCGCCAGACACTTCTTTATCTTCTCTACCTGGCCACACATTTCGCTGTTTTGCTGACCCTGATCCTTGCCTGGCACTATGGCCCTGAATTTCTGGAAATATCGCTCTGGGCTCAAGAAAACTTCCCTCCAATGGAAGTCATTGACGGACAGCTGAGAGTTGAAACCGAACAGCCTCTGGTGAAGAAATACCCCGGAAAGCAATTGATTACTTTTGTCTTTGATACCACAGGCACATACGAGGATCCACAACAGCTCGAGGAACCCGCCTTTCTCTTTACTAAAGAGAAACTTTCTTTTCGCTATCAGGGTCGGACCGAGGCCTTTTTGTGGCAGGATTGGCCTTTTCAAAGAGTGGTCGACTTTACCGCATTTGTGAAGTGGGCCTATTTCCCAACCGCTTTCTCTTTGATTTTGCTCTATAACATCTTCGTCAAAACGCTCTGGGCGCTTATGTTGAGTTCCATCGGATGGTTGGTGACTGCGCGTTCCGGAATTCGTTTGCCTGTCCAACAGTACTTCACCATTGCCCTCTACAGTCTGACTCCCGCTATCGTTATCGACCTGGCTGTGAGCATGACGGGCTTGGAAGTCTTGTTGTTCCCTTTCCTTTACCTGCTCACGGCTGCCATCTACACCTACATGGCTACTCAGAAATGTGTGGTGCTGGAGTAGTTTTCTAGTCGCTTGTCCGAGCTGCTGTTCTTTAGGTAAGCTAAGACGAATGAGGCGAACCGTCTTTGTCTGGCTCATCATCCTGGTAGCTTCTGTCTTGAGCGCCTGGCCTCAAAGCAGGAGCGAGGACGTACCTGTCATTCGAACCGCGGTGGATGTCGTCAATGTTTTGTGCATGGTTCGAGATAGCCGAGGCAACTACATCACTGATCTCAGTCAAGAAGAGTTCGAAGTGTTCGAGGACGGAGTCAGTCAAAAAATCGATTTCTTCAACAATGAGTCGGGTGATAGCGCCCAACCCCTGACGCTCGTCCTCTTGCTTGACACCAGTGGAAGTGTCAAGGATAAGCTGGAATTCGAACAGCGTGCCGCCAGCGAATTTCTGAGCCAGACTCTGAGGAAAAACAAGGATCTGGCTGCCGTTGTTCAGTTTGATAGCGAGATCAACCTGGTCCAAGACTTTACTTACGACTACTCGGTCTTGGAAAGTGCTATCCTGAACATCAGAGCGGGTGGTCAGACCAAGCTTTATGACGCCATCTGGGTGACTGCACAGGAGCTCCTTGGTCCTGAAGTGGGCAGAAAGGTGATGGTTATTCTGTCGGATGGAGCAGATACGCACAGCATGGTGGAAGATGACGAGGCCCTTGAAATCGCCCAGCAGGAAAATGTCGTGGTCTATGGAATTGGGGTGCAGAGCGACAGATTCCGTTCTGACTTCGGAAAACTCAAGAAATTTGCTGAAGGCACGGGAGGCTTATTTTTTAATTCAAAGGTGGATATGAAAGAACTCCGAGAAGCATTTGTGAGAATTAATCGAGGAATTAAAAATCAGTATGCTCTCGGCTATGTCTCAACAAACCCCAGCCGTGATGGTGAATTCAGAGAAATAAAAGTCCGAGTCGCATCCTCCAGGTTGAACGTGACCCACCGTAGAGGATATTATGCTCCTAAGGACAATCCATGAAGCGAAAGCACTTATCTTTGGAAGATGCTCTTCCAATCCAGCTCCGAATCCGCGTTTTGCAAGCAGAGCTTGAGCAGATCGAGTTGGACCTCGATGGGTTGGGCAAGGTAAAAGAAGAAATCTTAGAAGAGATTCGCCACCATCAAGATTGCTTGGCTGAAAGTAAGCGGCACCGTCTCTTACACAGGGTCAAATAAACTCCCTACTCGAAAGTGTCGACTGACAGCTTGGCCAGAATATGTTGGTCAAGCCAGTTTTCGTCCCACCACTCCAGCGGATTGACCTGGACCCCCTGTAAAATCATGCTGAAATGAAGATGGTCTCCTGCGGCCAGACCGGTTTGTCCCGTGCGGCCCAAGATTGCACCTTTTGTGATCCCTTGTCCCTCTTTGACCTCAATGCTACTGAGATGGCCGTAAAGAGCAAGGAGCCCAAGTCCGTGATCCACAATAACCGTATTGCCATAAATTCCGAGATAGCCGGCAAAGACGACAATCCCGTCATTGGCGCACTCCACTGCTCCCTGAGCAACGGAGGCCAGATCAAAGCCGAGGTGGGTTTGCTGATCCACCTCCTGGCCCTGGTAATAGTAGGTGCGGTGGTCTGCGAATGCAGATTCGACTTGGGAATTGCTCAATTGCAGGAAAGCCCCACTCCACAATAAACGGCCCACGGATTGGCGGCTGAGTTCCTCAATCTGACGATGGTTCACCTTTCGCAGAGGACCATTGATCTCGAGAAAACTTTCAAGAACGCTCTCTCCCTGAGTGATATCCGTCTGGTGGGCTAGAATCTCGGGCACAACTGCATTGATCAGCGAATCCGACAACCGGATGTCCCGACTTCGAAAACGCACCGGGAACGCCCTTTTCCAAAAAGAGATCTCATTCCGATTGCCGGCCCCGTCCTGTGCCCAGACCAACATGGTGGTTTCAGGTGGTTGGTCGTGGGACAGCGCAAAAAGGCAGATATAGGCTCCTCTTCCCCTTTCCGGCAACGGGTAGCCAACAAAAACATTTTCTCCCACTTGCACTCCCGAGGCCACCGTGTCCTCCGAGACACGATAAATGATTGCTTCTGAGCCTCCCTGACGAATGTAGTGCTGGCTGGAAAGTGTCTGGAGTTGAGGTGGGGTAAGGTCCAGGTCAAAGGCCCGCCGTTCGGAAAAGTCGTGCTCCCACAACCAAAGATTGGGTTGATCGCGAAGTCTCACTTCCAGCCAAAACGTCCCTTCAGAAAGCGAACCTTTCTCAAACGAGGTGCCAGGCGAGAGAGCGATAGAGCGCTGGGTGATCCCTTGTTGCCAGGAGAAGGAGGCTTCATAGGTTTCGGACACCACGATGCGGCGCCTCTCACCACTCACCAGGGCCACCTCAATGGATTGCAGACCTTTTCCCTCATCCTGGAATTCCAGGATGATACTGCTGTCTATTCCTACCGTCGAAGGAGCCTCAAGCCATTGAACCGTTGGAGGCGAGCTGTCCCAGTTCCACGAGCTGTATAAGAGAAAGATGACCAGCAAAGATGAGATACCCATGAGCAGCTTTTTCATCAATGGATCATCCTACCAAGCTAGGGTGGCAAGAAGGAGTTGCCGGGATGAAAACAACATACCGAAATGCCCAACGCCACCTCACTCTGGCTTGGTGGATACCTGCAGTGTCCAGAATGGTCCGGATATCAGGCCGCCGGAATCCTTTCAACACCGAAAGAGGGCCGTCATTGCGTACCGCTCGTGAGCGTGAAAAAAGAGAGGTCAAAAGACGAATACTAAAGTATGCAACGGGATGCCGATGAAGATCGCTAATGACAATCCCCTGTCGGGTTTTGGGGAGAAGCGTCCTGAGTATGCCAGCTATCTCCGCATTGGTGAAATGATGTAAAAAAGCCGAACAGAAAAGGAGATCACAACCATTCTCCCTGAGGTGAGGTTTGCGCACATCACCTTGAAGGATCGTGATCTCGGGATAGGTAAGGGTCTGACGGCGGGCGATTTCGCACACCGTGGGGTCCAAGTCAACGGACAGCACGCGAATGGAGTGTCCCTTTCTCCTGGCCCAGTTCACCAGGGCTATCGGGATATCTGCCGAGCCACTGCCAAAGTCGACGATTTCGACCGCTCTCTGTTCCGCCTCCCGCCCAGCGATTCCTTGAATGAGAGGTTTGACTTCTTGCAAAGCCGCTCTCGATCCACCTAGCCAGCGGTTGACCATCCGGAGTTCTCGTAGAATAACTAGCCACTCGGAAGAGCTGAGGAGATGGGGAGCGTCGATGATCTCCGGCTCGTGACTTCGCTTTGAAAAGTCAACCAAGACCATCGGATTCAAAGCACAATAACTCACCGCCCGGCGTGAGAAATGCGGGGGCTTCTAGCTCAGACCACCCTGGAGAGTCAAAGTGCCAAAGTTGATCATTAAAACTGCTTTTCCCTCCAACCTGCCGTGACCCGGGGTAATGTCAATCGTTAGGTGCTCGATGGGGTCACTGGTTCTGTGAAACATGGAGTCCAGCTTGATGAACCGGGAACTGTCGGGAGTCTCTCCCCGACCTATCTGCCCGGGGTAGAGTGCCAGAGTCCAGTCCTCTGCACCGTTTTTTATGACACCGATGAGGTAGTCACCGGCCGGGATTGTTAGCGATCCCACTGTCAGTTCCCCAGACAAGTTCAAACCGGGTGAACGTGGTGTGAGAAAGCTTCCCACAGCAGCGCCTTGGGTATGCTGTTCATTGGCTGGAACAGTCTGGTAAGAGATGGTGGCTTCGACTCCTCCCGGCAGCTGAGCGATCACCTTCTTGTTAAAGTGGGGGTGGGCCATCAGAACACTCGCTCCCACCAGGACCAATACAAAAACTCCGATTTTCCTCACGGCTCTCCCTCCTTGTTTGGGTTCACTAGTCGCGGTGATCATAGCACAAGCTAGCCGGGATTATGCATAAATTGTCTACTGCAGTGCCGCAATCATCCACGCTGACTGCGTTGTGCGACCCGCAAGCGGGTACCCCTTGGGCTCCTCGGCGTACTGCAAGAGTACGCCTGCGGGGCCCGACCCGTGGCGGGTACCCCTCACACGCCTTGTCATCGTGGCGCCTGCAGCACTTCGTCACGACAACCTATGCATCATTCCGGCTGCGGATACTTTTACGGGCTCATCTGGGATCGTAAGAAGTGCAGGAGTTGACTCTGCTCCTTCGGTTCCGGCTGAAGGAACTCCACTGCAATGGAGTAGATATCTCTCACAATCATGGTGCCCCTGTATTCCTTTTGTTTGGCTGGATCCGAGCGCACAACCCATCCCACGGCATTCAACTTTTCTGAGGAGGGCAACTCAAGGTTCAGCTCCAATTTGTCCCCCACTTGAAGTGGAAGCTTGGTGTCAAAGGCCAGACCGGCCACGCTGACATTTTTGGTCTTGCAGTCAACAACCTTGGTGCCGATGAGTTCACTGTCGTCGGCGTCAATCACGGTGCCAGACAAGGAGACTTGCACACGGACTCTGTAGGACTTCCTCCGCTGTGCTGTGACTTTCTGCCTGGTGATCGAAAGGTTCACCTTTCGATTTCCGGGACCGTGGATCTTGACAATCTGTGCCTCCCAGCGATAGACAACGGACCCTTCATCCCAGTATTTGATCCAAACTCGCTCCCCGCTTTGGAAGGGGGTTTCCGAGAGGGGTCCCGAGAGCTCCAGGGAGAGGCTCCTTGGGGAGACTGTTGAAACAGTGGCCGCGAGGGCCTCCCTTGACTTTTCTTGAATAGATAATGCCAAACCGGCTTTCAAGTAATGGTTGAGGTTTCGAGTACCCTTTTCACTCATTTTCCATCCTAAAGACAGAGTAACGCCCTGTGCACCCTATCTTCAACCCTGAGGCGCTCAGCCCAGGCGCAGACTAATGAATAATCCCGGCCAGTGGCCAGGGTCTCATCACAGGATCCGGGGCTTTCTTGGTAACATGAAAATAGTTGGAGGTGAAGATCATGAACAAATACTGTCTGCCACTCATTGCTCTTTTACTCGGCTTGAACGTGGCAGTGTATGGGGCGGATGAAAAGATTCGAATCTATGTCACCGACAGTGATTCGTGGGCGGTGAGCGGAGGCTTCTATGGCAATGATGGAAGTGGTGGCGGGTCCACTCGTGGAGGAGCTCGGCCTCAAACAGCTGAGATCATCAAGACCTTCAACGAGCGCTGCCCGGAACTGACAGTGACCATTCGGAAGGAAAAAGCCAATTACGTCATACTTCTGGACCACGAAGGCGGCAAGGGTATCGCTCGAAAGGACAACAAAGTAGCCGTTTTCAATGAAGAAGGTGATGCTATTTTCAGCGGCTCGACCCGTAGCTTGGGGAACTCAATCAAGGATGCCTGCCAGGCTATTCGGGAGGAGAGGAAAGAGTTGGCCCAATCCGAAGGGTTGTAAGGGCGAGGAAACTGCTCCTTCAGGGTCAGATCCCTTCACTCCCCGGCTAGGCGAATGGGAGGTCAGATTCTCCCTCAAGAATCGGAATGTCGGCGAATTCAACGGCAAAGCCGTACCCCTCTCCTGGCAGCACCTCGACCCGGACAATGGTTCCGTTAGCCTTAAACATTATTTGTGCCTGCTTGTCTTCAGGGGCCCAGCCGAGCTGTAACTCGACCTCGTCACCGGAACTGGGGCGACTATCTGTCAGGCAGAAGGCACCCCATGCACTAATATTCTTAGCCCTCACGGCCATTTTGGATTCTTTTCCCTGTTTGGATTCTTTTCCCTGGATGTTAAGAATAGCCTCTCCCGTCATTTGTACTTCAATCCGCGTATCTTCCCTTTGTTCCTTATTCAACAGACAATCCTTCCCCTGCGAGTTGACACGGATCTAAAGGCCGTTTTCAGATCCAGGACAGATGCAGCTCACCCATTGCAGACACCGGAGCCGGCGAAGGGAATTGAACCCCTAACCTACGCATTACGAATGCGTCGCTCTACCGTTGAGCTACGCCGGCCTAAAGTCAAAGTCTACCTTAACCAGGATAAATAGGGGAAGCCACCGGTGACTTCCCCGAATCACAGAGAAATTGGGTCGTGGAGGGATGGGTGTGGTCTACAAGGCTGAGGACACCAGGCCAGGCCGCAATGGAGTGCTGAAATTCCTGCCTTCGAGTGGTTAGAGAAAGCCTACGAGGCACGACAGTATTATAAGTTATCCTTGCGTAGCGGCTTACTGGGACCCCCTCCGCGACGACCCTCGCTTCACTGACTTGCTGCGGCGGATGAATCTGGAGCCCACTAACCGCTGACCCCTGACAGCTGACCGCCAGGGGAAAATCTTGGCCTTGCCCAAGAGATCAGGTGATGGTCCCGTTACCTGGTCTGCTCTTCTTCTCCGACCTTCACCATTATGTGGGCGTAGGGGGTGCTCTTCCACATCACATAGACAGGATCCGCCGGGTCAGTAGACATCCCCTCGAGTATCGCTTGATCCGGCACCAGGATCATCAGGTGCGGCCCTTCCTTGACCCACTGGTTGTCGTCCGTGGGCTCGGGAGCGAAGGGATCTACGTTACTGGCGCCAAGGGCCTCTCCCTCGCCAGCCATCATATAGGACAGGCTGAACTTCTGAACGTCTATAGGTGCCTTGGTCATAACGGCTCCGATGAGATCGTCCCACTGAGACTCGTTGCACATGGGGCCAATGGTCCCCGAACCAGGGTAGCAGGTCCAGCTGTTCGATCCCTCCCTCAGCACTCTGCCTTCCGCCGTCTTGATGGTGGCGTTCTTTGTCACAGATTCTGGAGCAGCGCTCTCAGCTTCGGCGATGAGTTCCGGGTCGCTGGCTTGGGTTTCGGTGCAGCCCGTCACAAGCAGGCAGAGTAAGAGCACTGGGAAAACAGATAGTCGTTGTAAAGTATTCATGGTTGTCTCCTTCATTAAATTTGAGCTGTGACCAAACGCTAGCCCGGATTATTCATAAATTCTGAAGAAGGGGTCTGATCGAGGGCACAAAAAGATGCCGTACCTCTTTGATATAAAAGGGGTTATGAAACAACTCCAAACCAAAAAGGTACGGCCCAGCGATGCATCAGTCTGCCAGATCAACTTGCCATCTCACCCTGACAGAAAAGTGGTGGCTCGATTCGATGGAGGCCGGCTCTCCTCCGATGCCGGGCTGCTGTGTCTGTACGCCCTGGATCAACAGCACGGACTGACGGCTGGCTTTGCCTCCTGCCTGAAGGACGCTCGAGATAGCCGCTACGTCCGCCACCAGATTCGCGAACTGCTCACCCAGCGCAGCTTTCAGATCGTGGCCGGCTATGAGGACTGCAACGATGCCGACAGCTTGCGCTCGGATCCCATCTTCAAGACCGTGTGTGATCGGCTGCCGGAAAGCGATCCGGATCTGGCTTCTCAACCCACGCTGTCGCGACTGGAGAACTCGGTGGACTCGAAGGATCTCACTCGCCTGGGACAGTGGCTGCTGGAGACCTACTTGAAGCACCGCAAGAAGAGCCGGCCCGAGAAGATCATCCTGGACATCGACAGCACGGATGACGTCACGCATGGGCAGCAGGAGTTCAGCTTTTACCACGGCTATTATCGCGAGCACATGTATCATCCGCTGCTGCTATTCGATGGCGAGACGGGCGATCTGGTATGTGCGCTACTGCGGCCCGGCAACCAGGGGGCGGCCGCCCACGCGGTGGCGGTTCTCAAACGGGTGGTGGCCCGGATGCGCCAGGTTCTGGGATCCGATGTTCCGATCGAAGTGCGAGCCGACAGTGGCTTTGCGACGCCGGCACTGTACGAGTTCTGTGAGGAGGAAAAACTGCAGTATGTGGTGGGCTTTGCCCGCAACTCCCGGCTGGCGGCCACCGTCGAGCCCTTGGTTGAGCAGGTGCAAGCAGACTATGACGACTCAGGAGAAAAGCAACGCCAGTTCACCGAGCTCGTCTATCAGGCCGACAGTTGGGACCGGGAGCGGCGCATGGTGGCCAAGGTGGAAGTGAGCGAGCGCGGGTTCAACCGTCGCTTTGTGGTCACCAACCGCCAGGATCTCACGGCCGGGCAGCTGTATGACCACTACATCGGACGGGGCCAGTGCGAGAACTTCGTGAAAGCTTTCAAAAAAGATCTGGCCATGGATCGCTTGAGCTGCCACCGTTTCCTGGCCAACCAGTTCCGACTCTTCATCCACGCCCTGGCCTATGTCTTAATCCTGCGCCTGCGGGATTACCTGTGCGGGACTCCCTGGCACAACCTGGAGATTGAGACGCTCCGCCGCCGCCTGTTCAAAATCGGTGCCCGGGTTCGGGAAACTTCTCGTCGCATCTGGGTGCACCTGGCATCGTCTTATCCCGAACAAAAGCTCTTCGCATTACTGATGCACCGTCTGTGTCCCACCTGACGGTCCCCTGACTCCCTGCGCCAACACAGATATACAGCCCCCTGCGGGCCGAGCTGTTTCCGGAAGGGGCTCTCGCTTCATCTCTATTCGGCTCAACAAGCTTGGACGCCTTGTAATCGCACCTGAACACACTCTCAGCCCTGAACTTCCGCAGAAAATCGACACTCACCCCAAACTTATGAATAATTGCGGCTAGCCTACGCCTCTGCATAATATTGTCAAGCATGAAGCAGGGTCCTCTTCTCAAAAAGTGGGTTTTCAGACAGACCAGCTTGGATGTCGAGATTTATCTTTCACCCTCTCCAGCCTTGAGCACTAAGCTCGAGTCAGTGTGATTTCTGTCACTTCAGGCCGACAATTGAAACGCACGGGAGGGTCGGTGACTCCAATTCCACGTGTGGTATAGACCCACATGTTGCCAACGCGATAGAGGCCCTGATCATACTTTCTGCCATAGCGGGGCAATACAGGAGCGCCATAGCCGGGGAATCGCACCTGACCACCATGGCTGTGTCCGGACAACTGCAGGGAGATCCTGTTATCAGCACTGAAAGTGTCGGCAAAGTCAGGTTCATGCATGAGCAGGATGGTGGGCACACCCTCGGGGCGCTTTTCAAGTGCCTGGGAGAGATCGTGGCGGCGCTGCCATCCGTCATCTAAGCCCGCCAGAAACATTCTGTCTCGACCCATGCTGATGGTGAGGCCGGAATTTCGGAGAAGAGGCAAGCCTGACTCCTCCAGGCCCCGGCCAATGATTTTTTCGTTTCTCCAGTAATCGTAATTTCCCAAGACTGAAAATACGCCATGTTTCGCGTTGAGTTGGGCAAGAACAGGGGCCAATTGAAAAATCGAGTCACCTCTGGCAAGCACATAATCTCCACCCAGCAAAGTTAAGTCAGGCTTTAGGCTATTTGCCGCGCTAACTGCCCGTTCTATCAGTTCAATCTCGGTATAGGGATAGAGATGAAAATCACTCAAGAGTACTATCTTAAATCCTTCGAAGGAGGATCCTAGACGTTTGACCGGAATGGTCACTCTCTCAGTTTGCAGCCATCCTGTCTCGATTCGAGTGCTGTACTTATAGACTCCTAGAGCAGTCACACCTGAGCCCACAACGATGTATCCGAGCATTTTCAGGATTGTTCTGCGACTCTTCCTGTCAGCCATCACTGCTCTTCAGTCCTGGCCTTGGCCCCCATTTCCTCTGCTTCCTGGATCATTCCCTTGGCGTTATAGATCATGGAGAGGCTGGTGTAGGCGAGAGGGTTGGAAGGTTCCAGGGCCTGTAATTGTTTGCCGTATTTGAGAGCTTGATCCAGATCTTTGTGATGGTAGTAGCACATGGTCAGAGCATGTAGGGCGTCTCCGAATTGGGGGTCTGCTTCAACGGCCTTGTTCAGCTCCTCGATCGCCAGTTCAAGTTGATCCTCGGCAAAATGCTCCATCCCTTTCTTGTAATGTTCTTCTGAAGACACGCTCTATCCTCCTGGATGATCGCTTCCTAACAGAACTATATTACATTGCCGTTGGTGTCGTAAACACGCAACTCCCCCACCTGTTTGAGCTCATGTTCCACATGCTCACGGTCGGCCACTACGACAACCACCAGTCGCTCTGGATCAAAAAAGCTTCGTGCCATCTCCAGGACTTTCTGAGCCGTGACTCCCCGAACTGCAGGAATAAAATTGCTAAAAAAATCATCCGGCAGCTGATGAATCCGGCGGTCGAGTTCCAGAACACCGATTGAAGCAGGTGTCTCCATCTGGCGAATAAAACTTCCGATCAATTCCTGTTGACTGCGTTTCAGCTCTCTTTCGTCAGGGGGCTGCTCACGCAGGAGTTCCAACTCCTTCAGAATCTCTTCGATGGACTCTCGGGTGACTTCCGTCTTGACGCTTGCTCCGGCCAGAAAGAGTCCATCGTGACGATAGCTCTTCAGTTGACTGAAGGCACCATAGGTGTAGCCTTTTTCTTCACGCAAGTTGAGGAACAGGCGAGCACTTCCCCCGCCACCCAGCACCTGGTTGGCGACTTTGAGAGCAATGGCATCGGGGTCTCCCTTGGGGAGTGTTCGTCCCGCCACCAGGATCTGAGACTGGGCGGAATGGGGACGGTGAACCAAGCAGACGACGCGGCCCTCCAAGTCGGCCGGCCGTGGATAGGAGATAGAAGGTGCCTCTCCGTTTCCCCAGGTTCCCAGGAAACGTTTCCCCAGTTCGCGGGCCTGCTTCCCATTGACTGGACCAGCCAATAGAAGATGAGCGTTTTGTGGAACCCAATGATGTCGATAGGTAGCCTGGACCGATTCTCGGTTCGCCTTTTCCAGGTGCTCGGGTGTCATGCTGACCTTGGAATAGGGATGGTTCGCATAAACAGTCTTGAAGACGCATTCGTTGGCCAGGAAGCCCGGTTGCGAGCGCTGAGCAATCAGGTGGCTTTTCCACCGCACCTTGAGTTTCTTTAACTCATCCTCGGGAAAACTGGCGTTGGAAACCATATCCCCGAGAAGTTCCAGTGCAGGATCCAGCTGGTTCTCCATAAAGGTCATGGAGACGGAACTGTGCTCCATGAGGACCTCACTGTCGTATTCTATGGCCCTCCGATCGAGGAGATCGGAAATGTCACGGGCAGAGCGGGATTGAGTTCCACTCTTGATCGACTCTGCCGCCAGCGAAACCAGGGCCAGATTTTCGTCGGGGTTGTAAACCCGCCCTCCTGGAAAGACCAGCGTCAAAAAGAGTTGGGGCAGACGATCATCCTGGACCACCAGAACTCGAAGTCCGTTGGCGAGCTGCTGGTCAGGGATCTCCGGATAGGAAATGTTTTTCTCAATACCGGGCGCAGGGGCTTTCATGTTTCAAGTTCCAGGTTCGACCAGGATCAAGGTTCGGTTCTGGGGGCGGAACACCTGCTGGGCGGCTTGAAGAATATCGTCTTGGGTGACCGCCAGGTAACGATCCAGTTCCTGGTTGATCCTGTGGGGATCCCCGAAGAAAAGAGCGTAGTGAGCCAGGAGCTCTCCGATTCGGGCCACCTTGGCCATTTGTGCCACAAAGTGGAACGTGATCTGAGTTTTAGCCTTCTCTATCTCCGCAACAGGGATCTTTTTTTCCCGAATAGCCTCCAACTCCTGGTCCATGGCCTGCAAGACCTCATCGACATTGACGGCGCTCTGGACCTGAAACCAGATAAAGAAAAGCTGTGGTCCTTTATATTGGTTCGGTCCCACCGAGAGACCGCTCACCCAGTTGTTGTGGTAGATCAGTTTCCGATAAAGACGCGAGGACTCTCCGTGGGAGAGGACAAATCCAAGCACAGACATGGCATAGAACTCCGGTGAACCCAGTGCCGGCATGTGATAGCCGGCATAAGCCGCCGGCAAGACTGCCAGCGGATCCTTCATCTTGTCGACTTTCTCGGCAGTTTGCTCCGGCTCCGCCAGGTCGGGAACCTCGGGATGGGTCCTGTCGCAGATTGCTCCAAAGTACTGTTGGACCTTCTTGAGGGCAGCCCCGTCACCCGTATCTCCAGAAAGGACTAACGTCGCATTGCCTGGGCCGTAGTAGGTCTGATGGAACTTGGCAGCGTCTTCCAGGGTGGAGTTCTGGAGATCCTCCACTGCGCCGATGATGGGATGGGCATAGGCCCAGTTCTGGTAAGCCAGTTGCTCAAATCTCAAAGTCGCCAGCCCATAGGGCCGATTGTCATAACTTTGCTTTTTCTCTTCGATGACCGTTTGACGTTGATTCTCGAAGCTCTCTTGAGTGACCTTTAAGGACCTCATCCGGTCGGACTCCAGCCACAAAGCCAACTCCAGATACTGAGACGGCACCGTCTCATAGTAGTTGGTCCGATCCTTACCGGTGGTGGCATTCCAACGACCTCCAGCATTGTCGATATAGTTCCCGTGCTCGTTCTTGGCCACATTTTCGGAGCCTTGAAACATCATATGCTCAAAGAGATGGGCGAATCCGGAGAGACCTGGCTTCTCGTAGCTCGATCCCACTCGATAGTGAATGCTCAGGTGAACCAGCGGAACTCGGGTGTCCCGATGCAGCAAAACCTGCAGTCCGTTCTCCAATTTGTGTTCTTCAATCTCAATCGGAGGTATTTTCAGCATCAGACACTTTCCTTGCCAGCCACGGGCAGGTTTTGCAGTTTTCTAGCGGACAGTCTCCCCAGGCTTTACCGAGCTGAAAGGTCAAAAGAGGCGGAGACTCTCCTTGGTGAGGCGCCGTTGTTATCCAGCGATGTCTTCTCCCCCATCCACTCGAATCACAGTGCCGGTCATCCAGTGAGTATAAGGGTGACTCATTGCAACGATCGCCTGCCCCACATCTTCTGGGGTGGTCAATCGGCCGCTGGGATTGCAGCGGGTCGCAGTCTTCATGATTTCTTCATGCCCGGGAATCTTGCGCAGCGCCGGAGTATCGGTCACACCTGCCTGCACGGCGTTAGCGGTGATGCCCTGAGGTGCCAATTCCAGTGCGATCTGGCGAATGTGTGATTCCAGGGCGGCTTTGGCGGCTGAGACCGGGCCATATTCGGGCCAAACCGTGTGGCCGCCCGAGCTGGTCATGGCATAGATTTTCGAGCCCTCGGTAAGCATTTCTCGAGTCATTAAACCCTGCACCCAGTAAACCAGCGAGTGAGCCATAACATCCACGGTCATATTCATCTGACCAGGGGTGATCGGTTTCCCAGAATTAGTCGGAAAATAACGGCCCAGACTTCCAAAGGCTAGCGAGTGCAGAAAAACCCGAACTGTGATGTGACTCCCTTTCTCGCTGACGTTATCTTGCATTTGATCCAGAGCTGCCTCGCGCTTGTCAACGTCCGCTGCGTTGATATTGAAGAAGACGCTCCTTCTTCCTGTGGCCTCGATCTCTTGACGGATTTCCTCCACCTTGTGGAGGGTAGCCTTGCGATCCAGATGCACGCCGAAGATGTCCATTCCGGCGCGGGCCAGTTCTATGGCAGTTGCCGCACCAAACCCACTGGAAGCACCCAGTATCAGAGCCCACTGGTCTTCTAAGGGATACTTCATAACCGGCATATGATAACCGATAGGGGAGGGGAAGGCCAAAAGTGGATTCCAGGCTGGTCAGCGGTCAGCGGTTAGTCGTCAGTTGTCAGCCGGTCTTCCGGCTGTGCTGCTTTAGCACTTTCTCCAGCTGTCGGTACACTTGTTCTCCTAAAACGTCCCGATTCTGGGGGGTGAGTTTGAAGAGCTCCACGTCTTCTCTCTCCTTCACTCGTTTGATAACACCGGTGCCCTTCAGGGAGATCGTACCCAGTAGCGGGCAATCCGAGTCCAAGGCTTGAAGCAGACCTTCTCGGATCGGCATGGAAAGCAATTCCATTTTGGCTATTTCATCGACCACCACCAGATCAGCAGCCTTGCGGTAGGGGGACAGATGAGGAAGGGCCAGCCTCTCCAGTATCTCAGGTCTGACCCCATACTTCCCAAAACGGTGGTCTGCGCTGGTTTGAAAGGTGCGATGAGCGAAAACGCAAGAGCTTCCGTTCATTGCAACGGCTCTAAAACCTACCCGGAAACCTCCTTCCCGAATCTCTTCGGTGTAGAAACCGGTTAGTGCCAGGTGGGAACATCGTTGGATGATTGTCTTTAACAAAGTCGTTTTGCCGACACCCGGATGGCCGGTCAGGAGAATGTTCTTGAGCATGGTTTCTTCAACTATCAGGGGAAAGCTGGCGGATCAGATACCGACACATATGCCAACCATCCAGATATTTGAAAGGAAACCTGGCTGTGGTGTAGTGACCGCAGGGCAGTACAACCTTCTGGTAGGGAATGTCATGAGTCTGGTATTGATGCAATACTTTTTCAGTGAGTTCGGGCCTGAAGGTGAGATCATACTTGGCGGTGATGAGAAGATGAGGACGAGAGCACTTTTTCAGACGATCAATGAAAAACCAGGGACTAATCGGGGCCCAGCACTCACGTAAATCAGCCAGGGAGATGTTGCCTTCCAGACCCCAGCGGATGTATCGAGTGGAAAGGCCGGTCCAGATCACATCGGCAAAGTGGGACGAGATATGGTTAAACACTCCGGTGCAAATCGACGGGTCATGAACGAAGGCCAGGTAGGACACACACGATCCGACACTTGTGCCCATTACCGCTACCTGCTTATAGCCTTGTTCCCTGAGCCAGGCTGCCAACTGGCGAACTTCTAAAACTGCTTGACGGTTTGCATGTAGGGTTCGACCAATATTGGGGCTCACCATGTAGTCGGCTCGCTGCATCTGGGCGGGCAGGCGCCGTTCATGGTAGGGCAGGCAGAGCCGGATGGCTGTGATGCCAAAGCGTTTAAAGACTTGGCAAAGCCGTACATGACTTTGGGGGTCGGCGTTCCACTGAGGAACAACGATCACCGCTGCTTCGGATCCGCGAGCTCTAAACAAGCGACCATAGACCGTATTGTTTTCCGGATGGGGTGAAGGCGTGGGCGTGGCCATTGTCAACACATCATTCTCGATGACATACTTCTGAAGTGGGGGCGGGTTGAAAAAAGCAGCGCTGTCACCTAAGGCTTCCTGAGCGTACCCTTTCAGATAGGTCAGCGGATCTGTCTCACCGGGATTGTGACTGTTTCCGACCCACTCCAAGCCCCAGTCAAAGGGGAAAATTCTGCGGTGCGGATCGCGAAGGGTCAGTTTGTGCTCTAGGCCGTGAATCCAGCGTTGATATAAGGTCATTCTTCTTCCGGCCCGGCCACTTCCTGTTGAAACTCCATCTTGTACAATTCCAAAAACGTCAGAGCCAGCGCCACAATGATGGGCCCGAAGATCATGCCAACGATCCCGAAATATCCGATTCCGCCCATGATAGCTAAAAACACGATCAGGGTGTGCATCTCGGCTTTTCCTTCGATGAGAATGGCCTTTAAGACGTTGTCGAGCATTCCCACAGCCAGGCCTCCAGCCACCAGGATAATTCCCCGAATCCAAGATCCGCTCAGGAAGAAGAAAATTGCCCAGGGAACCCAGACGATGCCTGTGCCCACGACAGGAAGCAAGGAGAACAGGGCAGTTAAACATCCCCACAAGAGTGCATTTGGGATCCCCAGGAGCCAGTACAGCAGACCCCCGGCAACGCCCTGAGCCAACGCCGTCAGCAAGGTCCCGATGACGGTGGCACCGGCGACCTCCTGGAATTTTTTGAAAATCACTTGGTTAAAGTGTTCCGAGAGTGGGATCCAGGTCTTCAGCAACTCCATCAGACGGTCCCCATCTCGGAAGAGAAAGAACATGCAGACGAGCATGATCAGGAAATCCACTATGACGTGGAAGAGACCGGACAGGATGGTGGTGCTTTGGCGCAGGAAAAACAGACTCACCTGCTGAAGAGCAGCACCCAAACTGCCGATAAGGTCTAAGTCTCCCAAATCGATATTTTGGCGTGTCCAGTCTATAAGTGGTCTGAGATAGGGATTGTCCTGCAGAGTAAGAAAAACTTGCCAGTCACCGCTTTCCAATTTACGCTGAAACTGCTGGTAGACGTCGGTTACTTCTCCCGTCACGAGTATTAACAGGACGACGAAGGGAATGATAATGCTGGCCGTCACCCAGATACAGGTGAGTAAAGCCGCCCAGCTGCGCTGATTCCTCAGTTTTCGACACGTCCAACTAAAGACTGGGTAACACAAGGTGGCCAGGACGATAGCCAGACTAATGGGCAGGAGAAAAGGTTGAAAGATCCGGAAGACAAAATAGAGAACGACCAGAAAGAGAATCAGTAAGGAAATGCCCACTGATTTGTGTTCTTGCATGGGGAAAAATGATACACAGGAAAAGCAAAACGCGAAAGTTGAAAGTGCAAGGAGCAAACCAAAGCACTGAGCACGACATGAGGAGGCATGTGAGTTGACGGCGCACTGTCCGGTTTGTCTCTGTCAGCATGGGAAGCCTTTTGCGACCGTCTTTGACCGTGTTCTCAAGCGGACTGAAGAGCTTTGGGAGATCCAGCGCTGCCAAAGTTGCGGGTTTGGCTGGACTACGCCCTCACTGAGTGAGGATGAAATCAAGCATCACTATCCGCCCACCTATCACGGAGACACGGTTCACACCATTGAAGCCTTTCTGTCAGGGAAACTTCAGAAAAGCCGTTCCTGGCGGGGGGAGACAGAAAAACGGGATCTCGTGGAACGGTATGTTAGGAGAGGACGGATCCTGGATGTCGGATGCGGAGATGGAAAATTTCTGTGGGCACTTGACTCTCGGAAATGGGACAGATCAGGAGTGGAGTTTGCTGAGCAAACGGTTCAGCTTGTGAGGGGGAAGATCCGGGATATCAGTTTTATCGAAGGGGATATCTTCTCTCATCAGCTCCGCGAAGGCTCATTTGATGTCATCACCTTCTGGCACGTCCTGGAGCATTTGCCTCGATCCCGAGAGGTGCTCAAGCGAGTCCATCAACTGCTTCGCCCTGGAGGGTGGCTTTTTATTTCCCTGCCCAATTTCGACAGCTTGCAGGCCCGTTTGTTTCAGCGTCATTGGTATGCTTTCGATGATGTGCCCAGACATTTGTACCATTTTGCTCCTGGCCCCCTGGAAATACTCCTGAAGGAGAGAGACCTGACAGTCTACAAGCACGTGTTTTTCTCACCCAGGGTGAATTTCCACTGTTTAAAGTACAGCTTGATCAACTGGTCGGAAGCACACTTTGGCAGCCGTCTGCCTTACTATATCTTGAAGCCTCTGCTGATGGTCTTTCCGTTGGTGGAGAAGCTCAGTGGAAGATATGGAATGCTGACTACAATCAGTCGCAGGGAAGATTGAAAGTGAAACAAAGGCATCCCTCCACGTAATATACTCCTGGGGATGGCCAGAACAGATGCGCAGTTGGTCAAGGCCACTCTGGCAGGTGAGCCCCACGCTTTTGAGGAGATTGTTGAACGCTATCAGCGACTGGTTTTCCATATCATCTACCATTATCTCGGTCGTCGAGATGAGGTTGAGGATATGGCACAAGAGGTGTTTCTAAAAGTGTTCCGATCCTTAGAGACCTTTGACGCAAAGCGACCTCTGAAGGCGTGGATCTCACGGATCACTGCCAATACCTGTCTGGACGAGGTCAGAAAAGCCCGAAAGCGCAAGACTCAGCTTTTCGCGGATCTTGGTCGAGATGAAGAAGGCCGGGTCGAGTACCTTTATGAGCGGTTCAGTCAGCAAAGTGCCTTGAGTGAGAGGGATGTTCAGGAGCTATTCGAGCTTCTTGAAAAACTCATGGGGAGACTGAATGAGAAGGACAAGATGGCTTTTGTCCTCCGCGAGCTGGAAGGACTGAGTTACCCCGAAATTGCCCAGGCCCTCCAGACAACCGAGCTGGCTGCCAGAATTCGTGTCAGCCGTTCCAAGAGAAGGTTACAGGAGGATCTTGAGCAAGTCCTCTATTCGGGAAAGAAGATCATAGATGCCTGAAGAGCACATTCCTTTCGCAGAATTGGACTTTGACGAAACACCGGATCAGAGTCACCTGAACAGTTGTGAGGAGTGCCGGAAAGGGTGGGATGTCTTCCGCTTCCTGGGCTTTCAAGTGCAATCGGCTCCTCAAATCGATCCCCCTCCATTCTTTAGCCAGCGCCTGGCTCACCTCGCTCAGACAGCAGAGGTTTCTTTTGCTGTTCTGTTCCAGCGGGTGGCACAGCAGCTGATCCCAGTCTTCCTGGTCCTTGTCCTGGCGACCAGCTTTCTGCTCTACAGGCAGACCGAGGTGGAGCCAGACATGGAATACTATTCTGCCGTCTTCTTCTCAGAACCGGTACCAGAGGACCTTTCTGTGGAAGACGTAGTGGATTCTCTCAGAGAACTCCCTGAGGAGGAACTCCTCCCTTGAACAGTCGCATGAAGGCAACTTTATTGGTGCTGCTCATTTTTGGGACGGGTGTCCTGTTTGGGGGTACTCTCATCTTCTTTTGGGCTCAGCCGCGTCCCCCTTTCTCTGTCCTGGGGCCTGGCGTGCGCCAGGAGGCTCGTACAAATCAGTCTCCAGAGCGCAGCCTGAGCTACCTGTCGGATTTGTTGGATCTGAACCCATCACAGCGAGGAGAACTCCATCGGATTCTTGAGGAAAGTCGTCAGCAACTCGGTGCCATCAACCGGCAAGCCAATAGGCGACATCGAGCCATTCGGGGTGAGACTCTGGAGCAAATTCGAGCCATTCTCGAACCTGACCAGATGGCGAAATTCGAGGATTTTCTCGCCCAGCGTGATCGAGACGGCCAAAGACGAAGGCAGGGCCCGATGCGAAGAAGAGATGAACCAGGGGAAACCCCTTAGCCCGGCCGCCGCTCCTACTCCTTCACCTACTTGTCGCATTCAACAGTTACAATAAAGAGCTTTAAGCCGGAATTATGCATAAATTTTCTACTGCAGTGCCGCAATCATCCACGCTGACTGCGTTGTGCGACCCGCAGAGCGGGTACCCCTCGCACGCCTGGTCATCGCGGCGCCTACGGCACTTCGTTACGAAAACCTATGCATACTCCCGGCTAGAAAGGAAAGGAATGCTCAGGTACTGCCCGCTCTTGTGGTTGCTTCTTGTTTTGTCTTTGGCTGAAGTCTCAGCCCAAAGTCCACGGTTTCGAAGTGACAGCAAATGGGAACTCTCGATTTTCTTTGGTCTGAGTTCAATAGGGGATGGGACTTTTGTCACTCCGGTGGAGGGAGGTACAACCCAGAATGTGGGTTTGAATTTCGACTCGAGCTATGTGCTCGGTGTCCGGATCGCCGAAAATCTGGGGCCGCGTCTGGGAGCGGAGCTGGAGTATGCCGTGGCCAACCAGCCGGTCCTCTTTGTGAACTTGGCGCCCTCAATTCCCCAACTGGAGTTGAATCAAAAGGTTCACAACCTGTCTTACAACGTAGTTATTTATCCCAGGGAGCGGGAAGGCCGAATCATTCCCTTCGCTTTCATGGGGATCGGGTTCTCCTTCTTTGATGTCTCCGTTGATTCGAAACAAGAGGCCTTACAGCAGGGAGTGGAACTGGAAGATCGAGGGAAGTTCGCTTTCAGCTACGGTGGAGGTGTCAAGCTTGCCATGGCACCTGACTGGGGAGTGCGTTTCGACGTTCGCGATCATGTCACTGGCGTGCATGATTTTGGACTTCCTTCAACAGCTCCTCTCCTGGGAGCTGGCTTTCGCCCGGAAGGAGTCTCTCACAACTGGCAGATGAGTGTGGGGTATCTGTATACCTTCGGAGTCCGCTAGTGACTCATGGCGTAGACGATGTAGTTGATTCCAAGGTGGAAGGCGAGGTTGGCATATTTACGCGGATAGGCTTCCACCTCAGCCCATTCCCAGGCGTCACCCAGGTCGACGTTGTGGTTGATCATCACCATCAATCGACCATTTTCATCCTGAATGCCTCTGTAATGGGCCTGGTATCCTCCTTTTTCCCAAGTGCTCCCACTGTAGACGTACTGTAGTCCCGGGACCTGGATAAGCTCCTTGATGTCGTAGTAGCAGTGAAAGATGGGATGGTCGATGGTGAGGTCGATCGGCTCATATTCAGGAAAGACTTTTTTTATCTGTCTGTAAAAGTTCTGCCACTCGTATTCCCCGTGAAAGTCATCCACGACCAGAAATCCCCCGCGGAGCAAATATTCCCTCAGCTGGCTCACTTCCTCGTCAGAGAGGTACATTTGCCCCACTTCAACAGCGTAAAGGAAGGGAAACTTGAACAACTCGGGGTCGGAGAGGGGTAGAGCCAGATTTTCGGTGTTCACAAACCCGAAATCGGTGAGTTTTCCCAGCCCATAAAGAAACTGCTGGTCGGCTTTGGGATAGTCGACATGCCAGGATGAAGCTGTCCAATCTGCTCCCGAATACACGAGTCTTAGGAAGGTGAATTCAGGAGGATGGACTCGCTTCTGTTGATCGGGCAAATCGGCCATGCGAGCGGCTGAAACCCCGATTAGCAGGATCAGTAAGAGAAACCTTGTAAACATTTGCCTCTACCTTGTAGCCAGCTGTCTCTATCATTATAGCCTTTGTTTGATGAACTTTGCCTATAGCCGGGATTATTCACAATCCCGGCTTGCGGTTTGACTCCGATTGTTGATCGACCCAAGATGTTCCCCATGAGAAGACTCCTAGTTGCTGTTGGCGCACTCATTCTGCTTTTGATCATCAGCCTGCCTCAGGCTCTGGAAAATGGGGGGGAGGTCAGAGAATTAACCGATCAAGAGTTTGAGCAACTGTCTCTGGAACTAAGCGAAGAGGCGGGTTACTATGACACAGACAATCTGATTTCCAATGAACTCTCCTACCTGCAGGTCTTTCCCAGATTAAGGGAGATCACAACAAGTGGACAGGTGTATTTAGGAGTCGGACCCGACCAAAACTTCACTTACATTGCTCAGGTGAGACCCGCCACGGCCTTTATCATTGATTTGCGCCGCGACAATCTTCTGCAACATCTTTTTTTCAAGCAGCTCATCGAAGCTTCCGAAAACCGATGGGAATACCTCACGCTCCTGTTTGGCAAGAGACCTCCGAAAGGCTTTCAACCCGATCCTTCGGCCGATATCCCTGTTCTGGTTGAGCACTTTCGGAGTCTCTCTTCAGACCGCGAGTTCTTTGAACAGAACTTTCTGGAAGTCTGGTCAGATATTCGAAGGCGCTTTCCTTATGTGACTCGGGAGGAAGACCGCGACACTTTTCATGCAATCGCTGTGACCTTTTTCGAAGAAAGCTTCCAGTTGAGATTCCGTAGCCATGGCCGCCTGCCTCGGCCTCAGTATCCCACCTATGAGCAACTGGCTAGGGCAACAGATCAGACAGGTGAGATGCGACATTATTTGAATTCCGAGAGCGATTTTCAGTTTTTAAAAAAGATGCAGGAGGAAAATCGAATCGTGCCGGTCATTGGAGACTTCGCGGGGCCGACAGCTGTCAGGAGTGTCGGGGAGTACTTGAAGAGACAAGGATCAGTGGTCTCAACTTTTTACGTCTCGAATGTTGAGTTTTACCTGTTTGGGAACAGGGGATTCTCGCTCTTCCTTGAAAACCTGAAACACCTGCCTGTCGATCCCAATAGCGTGATCATCCGAAGTTATTTCCACTACAGGCAGAGGCATCCGGAGACCCTCTCCGGTGCCTACGTCACGACCTTACTGCAGCACTTTGAGAGCTTTCTCAGGCTTCACCAGCAGAGACCCTACCGAGATTACTGGGATATAGTCACAAGAGATTACATCTCGACGGAGGGGACCGCTCAATGACATCCTAGCAGCTGCTAAAGTGTCTCGTCCCATGAATAGCATGATGTTTGCTGATGGGTCTTGCGAGGCGAGATCAAGGAGCGAGGAGGAGGTGATGTCCCTGCGTCGGCGACGACGAGCAACGCAGAGATCGCCTGCAACCCCCATCAGCCCGAAGGGTGGCGGCGGGACGGCATCGATTTCTTTGTCGCTCCTCTTCCGCGATGCACAGAGACATCGCGTCGTCGTCGCTTCGCGAACTCGACGCCGTCGCACTCGCCACAAACATCATGGTATTCATGGGACGAGACACTAAAGAACGGCAGGGCGTTGAGACCTGGGCGGGCCTGGAGTGACTCGCCTCTGCAAAGCCATATTCTCAATCAAGATGTTACGGTGAGAGCGGAAAACTTTTGCTTGACGAAGAATCTTGTTCTCACACTCCTCGTAGTCAAGCTCTAAAGTTTCTCGGATAAAAGAGATAACTCTGGCCAAATATAGAGGTTTTAAAGCCTCTATCACCCGAAGCTTTTCAGGACGATCCACGCTCTGATCGTAGTTGCAAAGAAAGTCATAGACAATTTTCATCCACAGCCGGCTCGATATTCGAAAACGATGAACTCGGAACATCTCACGGATCTTCTCCCCCGTCTCAGGTGGCAGAATCTGCAAAATTAGGCTTTCACTGGAAGGGAACTCCCGAAGTGCCTGTTTCTTTAAACGTTTATAGTCGATGGACATTTCCTGGGGCGCAGCCAGTGGTTCGGTACTCCCGTACACGGGTGGCGTGTCGGGTCCATGGAAATGGTTGTCCCACCGGTTCTTCGACTTCAGCAGGCTGGCGAAGAGAGTATCCACCACCTGACTGAACATGTCCCCCAACTTGGGAGCACTCGGCTTGTGAACCTTGGAACCCAAGACCACCTGGGCGACCCGAAAATCCCCCATGAGAGCTTCGGTGGTCATGAAGATGTCAACCCCATATTGACGAACATTCCTCCCCCATTTTCGAGTTCGCCAATGTTCCATGAGCCTTGTGGAGAAGGCGAAATCGCCTGCTATCGGTTGACGGATGTTCTTGCCCAACAGAGCGTAGATCAAGGGATAACAGAGATGGTTGGTAATCGTTCCATCGTACTCGTTTCGACTGTAAATCGGAGCCACAAACTCAAAGCCGTTGGCGATCGGTTCCGCCAGAGTACGGGGCCAGGATGGTCGAATACTACGTAAATCAGCATCGACGACGACGACAGTCCCTGGTTGATACTTAGAGAGGTAGTCAAAGAGATTATGAAAATTGTGGCCTTTACCTTTGACTCCGAGAGGCGTAGAAAGGTAAACCTTTGGGATAGAGCCACTGTCTGCCCTGAGAAAGGCATCCTTGGTGCCGTCCTCAGAAGAGTTGTCGGCGTTGATGATAGCGGTGTTGAGGTGAGGGTAGTATTTCTTCAATCCCTGGGCAAGTTGTTCGACTACAAAGCCAATGTTGTCGGCCTCGTTGTAAGAGGGTATGCCTACCGCCAGATCGAGTGGATGGCCATTGAGATCATTTTCGATCATCAGAGGTTTTCCAATCGTCATATGCCACTGGCCCGACCAAACGACCTCCAAAAATTCGCGAGGAATCTGAGCCGGAATTTCTTATACCAGAGGTCTCTGACCTTCCACAGTGCTAGATGCAGCAACGCTTTAAACGATACAAGAGCTTGTGCGTTGCCTGATCGATAGTGTTTCTGCACAGGGTCTTGACAGGGAAGACAGGGTTAGATTTTGTCAAACGACTCTCTTTTTCAGTTAGAATAGAAGAAGTGACTGAAAAAACGGCAAAGGAGTTTATCCATCGTCTGGAGATTGGCTTTCCCGTAAAAGTCGAACACCCCCTTGATGAGCGAGACGCCAAGGTGACGGATATCGATGAACATTCACTGGGTGTTCAGCTTTCCGCAGGGAAAGCTGGTCTTTCTTTCGAGGCAGGAGAGAAAGTTCGGCTCAAGTACTGGGATCCACAAGGGATCTACTTTTGTCATGCCGAAGTTTCCAGAGTCTATGGACCGGGGAACCTCAAGGTCGAACTCTCGATCGTGAGCAGACCGGTTGCCATGCAGAGGAGAAGGACTTCCAGGCTTCGATCCAAGATATCCTTTTCGTTTGAAGTGATCGAAGCGGTTCATAGAGGTCTCACCATGGGGAAAGTCTTTCAGGCCGACACTGTAGATCTCAGTGGGAACGGTCTGAGCTTTGAAACCACCACCCCTCTGAAGGCTATGGATCTGCTGAAGCTGAACCTCCAGCTGTCAGAGTCACAACAAGTCAGCACTTTGGCCACGGTCGTCAAAGCCGAGAAGGTAGATCAGGGAGAGGATCATGTGAACTCGATCGGCCTCGAGTTCTCTGAACTGCTTCCGGAAACGCGGAAGCAGATCGTCGAGTTTGTGGATCAGGAGCAAGCGAGTGCGGATCACACCTAGACCTGGGGAGTAAAGGAGGACTGAAACAACTCTTTTAACTCCGGTTTGCTGACCTTTCCCATCAGATTACGAGGCAGTTCTTCCAGGAGAATGAGCCGGGTGGGTACTTTAGACTTTTCCAGCCTCGCCTTTGCCCAGCTGCGAAGATCACCCAGCGACAAGGTACGAGTCGGCGTGGGTATCACAGCGGCACAGACTCGTTCTCCCCACTCTTGATCCTTGACGCCCACCACAGCACATTCCCTGATTGCAGGATGCGTCCTCAAGACTTCTTCTACTTCGAGAGCGGATACCTTGTTTCCCCCCGTCTTAATGATATCGAGGGAACTTCTCCCCAGAATCCGACAATACCCTTCTTCGATGACCGCCTCATCGCCGGTGCAAAACCAGCCGTTACGGAATGCCTTGGCAGTAGCTTCTGGTTGGCCCAGATACTCCAGGAAAACATTGGGACCTCTCACCTGTATTTCTCCCGCCTCTTCCTCATCCCTTATGGTATGACCTGCTTCATCAACCAGTCTTACCTCAACACCAGGCAAGGGCACGCCCACAGAACCGGGCCTTCGCTCCCCATGAAGAGGATTGGACAGCACCATGCCCACCTCAGTCAGTCCGTAGCGCTCAAGTAGAGTGTGTCCGGTTATGGCTCTCCATCTCTCCAAAACGCTGGCTGGAAGAGGCGCCGATCCGGACACCATTAAGCGCATCTTGGCACAGGCCTTTGACATGACTTGTTGGTCTTCCCTGGTTGCTTTCTCCCAGGCTGAAATCAGTTTGATGTAGATCGTAGGGACAGCCATAAACAGTGTCAGATCGCTCTTGATAAATCGGCGCCACACTGTATTGGCATCAAATTCGGGCAGCATCTCACAGGTCGCCCCTGCCCATAAAGCGCACAGAAGGATGTTCACGATGCCGTGTGTGTGATGAAGGGGCAGAACATTTAAAATCTGATCCTCGGCTGTCCACTCCCAGGAATCTATCAGGGAGGTGGTCTGCGCCATGATGTTCCGGTGGGTCGTGACGACACCTTTGGGTTTGCTTGTTGTTCCGCTGGTGTACAGGATCATTGCCCGCCGCTCCGTTGCCACATCGGGAAGGGAACATTCCCTGGCTCTTGTAGTCTCTGATGTTGAGAGGATCCGGGCATTACGGGCGCTGACCAGGGGACGCAATTCTTCTTCAAAGTCGGGATGGGTGACCACGGTCTCTGCTTCCGTGTCCCGTAGCACGTACTCAATCTCCGGTGGGGGGTGTGCGGTGCAGAGTGGGACCGCTATTCCTCCTGCCTCCCAGATTCCCCATTGCACTGCCGCATACTCAAAGCTCGGGGGGACCATGAAAGCAACCCGCGCTTCGCCCAGATCAGATCGGCCACTGAGTAGGCACGAAGCTACCCGGTTGGCGGCCACGAGTAAATCGGCGTAGGAGTAGCTTCCCTCCCGTGCAATGATGGCGAGTCGTTTGTCATGTGCCGTGGCTCTTTTGACCACGGGAAGACTCGAAGGAATAACCATTTTCTCGATGCTCGCCGGGCTGTCGAGCAATTTTCTCAGCTTCCATCATTACATGTTCCTGAATTGGACGCCATTTGCGGCACTGTCCGAAGTAAGCCCGCATTATGCATAAATTTTCTACTACAGCGTCGCAATCATCCGCGCTGACGGCGTTGTGCGACCCGCAAGCGGGTACCCCTTCACCCGCCTTGTCATCGCGGCGCTTGCGCCACTTCGCTACGAAAACCTATGTATAATGCGGGCTAGGGGCAATTAGGAGGACTGGAATGTCGAGCTTTTCTGACGACTTTGTTGATTCACTCTCTGACCCGGCGTGGCAGAAGACAGATTCTGGGTGCGAACGGGCTGAGAGACGGAGCTTTGTGGCTTGGCAGATGTACTTTTCCCAGCTGGCCTAGCGGTTGCTTGCTCATAGGCCTGAGCCAAGAAATCCAGCAGCTGCATCTGGTTCTCCTCGTTGACCTGAAGGAACTTCAAAGCGACTGAATTGAGAGAGTTTCCATTTTGCCCCACCGCTTCAGTTCGAACAACCCATCCCACGGCGTTCACTTTTTTAGAGGCAGGCAAACGAAAATTCATTTCCAGTTTGTCACCGGCCTTCAACCCAAGGCTTGTTTCAAATCTCATGCCAGCCACACTGATATTCTGGGTCTTGGCCCTGAGAATCTTTTCCCCGATCAGCGCAGGTTCGGAAGCGTCAATCACACTGAAGGAGAAGGGAATTGCCGACTCCACCCGGTAGGCTCGCCTCTGTTGAACCGTTATTCCATGCCCGCGGATCGCGATGGCAACGTGCTGATAGGTGGGCCCGGCGATCTTGATAACGTTAGCCTCCCAGCAATAGACGATAGCTCCTTCATCCCAGTACTTGATGAGAACTCGTTCTTCTTCCTGAAACGGGGGTTGTGAGGCTGGTCTGGAAAGCTCCAGCCAAATTTCATCGGAGCAGTTTGTTGCCACAGATGCTGCCAGCTCTTCCTTGGAGCTGCCTTGAATGGATATGGCAGCTCCGGTCTGCAGGTTCTGATGAAGGCGTATTGTGTCCTGGTGACTCATTTGCCCTTGCACCTGAAAGGCAAGGTCCGATTCATTTTATCTGGTATCCTCCGTTGTCACTTTCCTCTGCTAAGGAAAGGTTTCGCCGCAATACCTGAGAGGGATCTGCGATATGATCATCCTATTGAGTGCGAGAAATTTCGGCGGTGACGACTGTCACAGAAGCTGAAGAAACTGCCCACTCCTGCTTGAACCCCACAGCAGGAGATACTCCGGCACTTTCGAGCCGACCAGTTGAGCAGGGGCGGAGCGATCAAGTAAAATGAGGAGAAATGGCTAAGGAAAAGTTCTTCCTCGTGTTCCTCTATTCTCTTCTGTTGATATTCGCTTCCGCTGGGTTAGTGGAGGCGGCTGCCCAATCGAACTCACAGAGAAACCGATCCACGTTGATGATCCTGACGGATGGTTGGGGGCCGTTTACTTCCGAGGAGGAAATTCGGATCGCTGGCTATTTGAAACAGGCAACACAATCGTATTTGACATTGGTGGAAGTACTCGAACCAGAGAGTTTCCAGGGTCGGCCTTATATTGACGGAGAAAGTGCTCACATCCTGGAACTCACCGTCTTGGACCTCAAGATCTCCCTGAAGGAAATCATAACAACCCTGGGGTTGATTGAGAGGCTTTTTCGGCAACGTCCTGCCGATTATGTCCAAAGTGCTCCTCTTCTATGGCTCACCGTCGTAAAGGACATTTCGCTTGAAAAGGGGAACGCCAGGAACTTGGAGAGACTTGGGCTCGTGCAGTCCAATTGGCCCAGTATCGTAGATATCTCACTTCCAAGACTGTTTTCACGGATACTGGAGCCAAAGCTAACAGAGTTCCTGAGAAGAGGGGGAAAGCGGTAGGTTCTAGCCTTCCTGGCCCAAAGGTGGACTGGTCGAGGTCGCCGGAGCGTCGTCCGTCGTATAGCGAATTATGCCTGTCTGATCGCAGTAGAAGCTGCGAGTACCCGAAGAGCCGAAGACGAGGGGGCGGGCATGGATGCTGAATGTAGAGTGATTGCCAGAGACGGAGAACGTATAACCCAAGGCTGTTCCCTCCTCGAGCACGCCATCGATCAATCCAGCCTCCTCTAAGGCACTCAGGTCTGGGCTGTAGCTTCCCATGCCCCTTGTCGATGCGTAAGTCATTTGAGAGGAAAGCACGTCGCCCACCACTTTAATGGCCGTCACTTCATTAACCGCAATCCTAGATTGAAGAAAAGTGGGGACCACAATGGCTGAAATAACACTGATCACAGCCACACTGATCAGAAGTTCAGTTAACGAAAATCCCTTTTCGCTTCTCACTACGCTTCCTCTATGGACCACACTCAAAAAATCGGTTCATTGCAAGGAAGGCAACAATACCGTGCCTTACTGCAAGGGAAATAGCCTGTTCGTGCTTAAACAGGATAAGTTTTAATATCACGACTCATCGCCAGGGTACAAGCTCTGACCTCAATAGGGAAATCAGCCAGTCACAACCCGCAACTCCAGGTGAGAACTGGGAAAGTAGCTTGCAGCTTAGCTTTCCGAGAATGTTGGGTATCCGCAATCCTGGAGAAGTTGCCTGGTAATGGGGCAGGGAATCAGCCGATTAAGAGAAAAAGCAAAGTGGAAATCAGTCGAATTAAACGATGTGTCAACAGACCTTCACGCTCAAGAGCAGGAAGCTTGAGGAGTTTGCAGGTGGTTTTTGCAGCTAAAAAAGGTAGGGGCCTGAAGGTTGAGGCACGTCAACCGACAGGCCCTGAGGGAGGTAACAAACCGATCGAGAACAGTATACGTCGCGCCCTGACACTAAACTTGTGATGTCCATCACATGTTGAAAAAAAAGTGAAAAAAAAAGACTGGAGGGCCAGATTAGAACTGCCGATACCCAGATTTTGCCTCAGCAACTATTGCTGCGACTTTGTCAGGTAGTCCCAGAAAGATGCGCCTCCGATCTCCGGTTCTGAAGAGATTTCTTCTGTTCGAATCTCCGAGAGGAAGTTGTTGTAAACGATTTTGCTCTCGTGGGCGAGGGGCTGTGGACAGTAACAGGTTTCAGACCACTCGATCACACCCGGTGCAGTGAGCCTGGCCCTTTGCATCGAGGCCAGTATCTCCTGACCGTCAGGCCTTTGCTGCTCGATGGTGCCATCCGTCAGCTTGTTGAAGAATTCCGACATTTTCCCTTCGATGATCTCTGCGCGTACTCGATAAAGCATTCAGACTCCCCCCTGGTCCAAAATCTTATGCTCAGTGCATTAATTGTCAAGCAGTCTGTGGAATCAATGATTTGTAACCCTCCGTTGACGGATTGGTTGACAGGGCTGGAAAGAATCACAATTCTCCCAGCTCAGGTCGACCTCTCGCTTGGTCTTCAACCTCCATGGCCATGGAGGTTGAGCAGATTTGCTTCCTTCGCCCTCGACTCTCTGGAACGGATATTGCTCTCACCTCAGACAGTTCACAAAAGGAGGAAGCTGCATGGCTAAGGAAGAGTGTAAGCAATATGTTGGTGAGCTTGCTGAACAGCTTGCAAAAGAGGCGGGCCATTCAGAGATTAGAGTTCACAAATGGGAAATTTGGGACATCGCTGACACCAGTGAACTGGACTCAAACCAATATACCGGTCCAGCCGGTCACCTATGGCAGCTAGTCTTGGAGGACGGAAGAATACGCCAATTCGCCAAGATTGGTTTTTCAGACCGAGAAATTGATGGTTCTAAAACTGACAAGAAGCAAGAAGTGGTCGATCGACTTCGAGAAGCCATTGGCAAGCTTGGCCAAGAGATACTCTAACCCCGAAAATTCTTCCACAACCCCTATTCAGGGCCAACCTTCCGGGTATCCAAGACGGGAAGGATCGAGACAACGGTACAGCGACTCTCTTCCGTGCCCATTCCGAAAGATGGGTAACAAATTATACCGGACACATGGGTAACACTTATAGGCTTCTTCTGGGAGGTGCCCAGAGATGCCATGGAAGGAGATCTGTGTGATGGACGAGAGAATGAGATTTATAGCGAAGCTGTTGGATGGGGAGTCCATGAGCCGTCTGTGTGAGGAGTTTGGGATATCCAGAAAGACGGGCTACAAGATTTGGAACCGCTATCAAAACACCGGCGCTTACGCCCTGGTGGATCGGAGCCGCAAGCCGCATCGTTACGGAAAC
The DNA here is from genome assembly GCA_963663035.1 of Acidobacteriota bacterium. Taxonomy (GTDB): domain Bacteria; phylum Acidobacteriota; class UBA6911; order RPQK01; family JADFOI01; genus JADFOI01. The sequence goes on along the minus strand of OY760074.1, from coordinate 2,113,739 downwards.
CAACTGCCCGAACAGGTGGAACGGACCCTGGTCAGGCTAAAGCGAGAGAAGCCGTATTGGGGAGCTCCCAAGATTCGGGCGCTCCTGATTCGTAGGTTTCCGAATGTACGGCCGCCTGCGGTGAGCACAGTTCACGCGGTTCTGGATCGCAACGGCCTGGTGAACTGTAGAAAACGGCGACGGTTCAAGGCAGAGGGGACTCGATTGTCCAGCAGCCAGAATCCCAATGACCTTTGGTCTGCCGACTTCAAAGGAGAGTTCATGCTGGGAGACAAACGGTACTGTTATCCTCTCACCGTGAGCGATCACGCCAGCCGTTATCTGCTCGCCATCGAGGCTCTCGACAGTGTTAAGGAAAGAGGTGCTTTCCCCGTATTCGAGAGAACCTTTCAAGAGTTAGGTTTGCCGGAAGCGATCCGCACGGACAACGGAGTCCCTTTTGCATCACCCAACGGATTGTTTGGACTCAGTCGACTGGCCGTCTGGTGGCTTAGGCTAGGAATCCGAATCGAGAGGATCAAGCCCGGCCATCCCGAGCAGAACGGAAGGCATGAGCGCCTTCATCTCACCCTCAAGAAGGCCACAGTCGTTCCCGCTGCCCACAACCTTCTTCAGCAGCAAGAGAGGTTTAATGCCTTTCAGGCGGAATACAATACTGAGAGACCTCATGAGGCCCTGGGCATGAAGTTTCCGTCCGAGGTCTATACTCCCGCATCTTGTCCCTACCGAGGAATCGGGCGCGTCGAGTACCCCATGCACGATCGCACCGTGACCGTCACCAGCTGCGGCAGAATCTGTATGAAAAGTCAAAAGATCAACTTCAGCACGGTGTTTGCTGGTCAAGATGTTGGAATCAAAGAGGTCAAAGAGAAAATTTGGCTGGTGTCGTTTATGGAATACGACCTCGGTTACTTTGACGAAGACAGTAGAAGGTTTGAACCTATAAATAACCCTTTTGGTGCAAAGGTGTTACCTATGTCTTCGGAATAAACTGTAACCTATGTGTCCGGAATGCACCCCGGACAAGGGGTGCCGGGGGTCGGAATCGAACCGACGACACGCGGATTTTCAGTCCGCTGCTCTACCGACTGAGCTACCCCGGCCAATCAAGAAGGATGTATTCTAGCAGAAGGAGACAGAGGATTGGAGGTCCAGATGAAAGAACGTATTGAGGCTGAAAAAGGAGCCCCTCCAGGTGGGCCGTACTCGCCCGCGATTCGGGCAAATGGGCTGATCTTCGTGTCTGGGAACATCCCTTTGAATCCCCAGACTGGAGAAATTGTAAGAGACTCCATCCAGGATCAGGTTCGGCAGACTTTGGAAAATCTCAAGACCATTCTGGAAGCGGCGGGTTCATCCCTGGACAAAGCGGTCAAGTGTACTGTGTACTTGGCCGATCTTCAGGATTTCGAGGCCATGAACGAAGTCTATGCGGGCTATTTCACCGGAAAGGCTCCGCCCGCCCGGACCACCATTCAAGCAGCTCGTTTGCCCAAAGGAGTCGCTGTGGAAATTGATGTGATTGCTCTGGAATAGGCCTTACGAAAAAGGGAAGAGACAAAAAAAGGGTGGGAGATTGGCTCCCACCCCTGGATTGACTGTTCAGTCCCAAGGGAGCTGTACCCCGGGGACAACCACACGGAGATTAGTTCACCGAAACAGTAATTTGACGCGGTTTTGCTTCCTCTTTCTTGGGCATCGTGACGGTCAGCACTCCGTTCTTGAGATTAGCCGAGATCGTTTCGGGGTCTGCGGATTTCGGTAAAAGGAAGCTGCGATTGAATTTTCCATACCAACGCTCGACCCGGTGATGCTTGGTTTCCTTTTCCTCTGTGAAGGGTCTCTCGCCACTGATGTTCAAGCGACCCTCGTTGACGGAGATGTCAATCTCCTCCTTTTCAAATCCTGGAAACTCAGCTGTGAACACGATCTCGTTTTCAGTCTCAGAAACATCCACTGACGGAGACCCAGTCCTACCGTTCAGCTTTGTGCCCGTATCCTCGAAAAAGCGGTCAAAGAGTCGATCCATTGTCGGCTCCACTGCTGTTGAGCCCCAAAAGGGATTAAATCTTACTAATTGCATTCTTCCTTACCTCCATTGTTTTAAATAACCTGCTAAAGTTTCGTCCTTTCTGTGTCTCTGCGCAGTTCACAGTCCTGACTGGTGGACTTAAGTATTTAAGCCTAAGTAACTTAGGTCTTCCATCAACCAGCCTTTTACTTATATAAGATTCGCTTTCTCGGCTGTCAAGGCTGTCCAGTTGTTGCCTCAGTTTGGTGGGTGATATGATCGGACAAACATGCAGCAAGTCTATCTGGACAACAATGCCACCACTCCACTGGATCCCTTGGTTTTTGAGGCGATGAAGCCTCATTATCTGGAGGATTTTGGAAACGCCTCCTCGATTCACTCTTACGGCCAAAAGGCGAGTTCGGTGGTGGAAAGTGCTCGGAGTCAAGTTGCCGAGTTGATTGGAGCCCGGCCCAGAGAGATTGTGTTCACCAGCGGCGGCACGGAGGCCGACAATGCGGCGCTTCGGGGAGTGGCGACCCATCACCGCTCGCGGGGAAATCACATTCTCACGGCTGCCACTGAGCATTCGGCTGTCCTGCACACCTGTGAGCAACTGGAAAGGGAAGGTTTTCGGGTGAGCTGCCTCCCGGTGGATCGGGAGGGCATGATTTCTCTGGATCAGTTCAAGGAAGCCATTGAGGATGAGACCACACTGATTTCCATCATGCACGGCAACAACGAGATCGGAGTGATTCAACCCATCGAAGAGATGGCTGCTATCGCACGGGAAAGAGAGGTTCTCTTTCACACCGATGCAGTCCAGACGGTGGCAAAGATCCCGGTGAACGTGGAGGAACTGGGTGTCGATCTCCTGTCCATATCGGCACACAAAATCCACGGCCCTAAAGGTGTGGGTGCACTCTATGTGCGGAGTGGGGTGTCGATAGACCCACTGCTGCATGGAGGCTCCCACGAGCGCAGCCGGCGTGCAGGCACCTTGAACGTGCCTGGGATCGTAGGCCTGGGACGGACGGCTGAGCTGGCGAAGGAGGCGCTGAAGGACTTCAGTACGAGAATTGGGGCGCTGCGAGACAGGTTGGAGAGGGGCATCCTGGAACAAATTCCAGGAACCGTGGTCAATGGATCGAAAACCAGACGAGTCCCACACCTGACCAATATCAGCTTTCGTTCCCTTGAAGGGGAGGCCCTGCTCATCTCCCTTGATTTTGAGGGGGTGGCGGTGTCAACTGGTTCCGCCTGCGCCTCAGGCACCGTTGAACCCTCGCACGTTTTAACGGCTCTTGGAGGCAAGCCGCAGTTACACAAGTCCGCCATTCGTTTCAGTTTGAGCCGGATGAACACAGAGCAGGAGATAGACTATGTGGTTGGTGTCTTGCCGAAGATTGTGGAGCGGATGCGGGAAGTGTCACCCTCGTACCGGGCTGGTTAGCCCGCATTTCTTACACCAGGTCGTCGCGAAGCGGCGAAAGGGCCGGAAAACAGAGCCGTGGGCTTTAGCCCACGGGCCCGCAGGCTTTAGCCTGCGGCTCCGACTGGCGCGCGAGGGGTACCCGCTTGCGGGTCGCGCAACGCAGGCAGGTCGGATCATTGCGCCGCTGCAGCAGAGCGGGTGTGAGAAATGCGGTTAGTCTGTCACCAGCTCCAATTGAACCCTTTCCCCGCGCGCCACGCCCAAGATATCAGCAGCCCTCTCTTTGTGTGCCGCAATCTCATAATAGCCGCTGCTGCCTATAAGGGTGAAGATCTCTCCTGGGGCGGCTTCAGCGTAAAAGCTGTAGTGGTGAGTCACCTCCTGGCCATTGAGGTAGAACTTCGGGGTGCCCTCATTCCCGAGGAGCTGTGAGGCATTGTCTCGAGAGATGCTGGTGATGACGTTGCCGAATTTGTCCACGTGAATGACCATGCCTTCAAGTCGATTTTCTTCCACTTTCTGAACAGGCAGAACAGTGGCACCCGCATAATCTTCGATCTCCTGGCCAAACTTCTCGAGCGGGGTTCCCAGCGCCAGCCATGCGGCCACCGGACTAAACGCATCACGACCATGAAAGGTGGGAGAAACTGTGCCTCGCTGGTAGAGTTGGGACTCGATAGAAACAACTTTCTTGACCTGCTCTCGATTGTAGACGAAGGAAAAGACACCATTATCAGGGCCCACGAAGTAATGATCGTTGGTTGACACGATAATTCCGCGACGCTCTGAGCCCACCCCTGGGTCGATTACTGCGACGTGAACACTCTTGGGGGGAAAGTACGGGTAACTGCAAAGAAGGGTGAAGGCACCCTCCAGCACGTCATGAGATCGAATATCATGACTGATGTCCACAATGCAGGCGTCCTGGCAGATGTCAAGGATGACCCCCTTCATTGCAGCGACGTAATATCCCTCCCCAAAATCCGTGATCAGGGTGATAATCGGCCTTCGCTTGCTTGGCCCCTTTTCAGCTGCCATTCTCACATCTATGATAACACTTGGGAATAGGAGTCAGGAGGTAGGAGTCAGGAGTCAGAATGGAGAGGGAGTTAAGCTTTCGACTTGGAGCTTAGCAGAGGACGTAGTCCCTGTGACGCTTCTGCCTCCTGTCTCCTACCTTCTCTCTCCTACCTGAGCCACTCTTCCAGCTTGACTGACTTCTCGGTTTTCCAGTCCCTGTACTTCACGATGATTGGAGTGTACAGGGAGAGTCCCTGAGCCTTGCCATAGCTGGAAGAGATTGGACGGCTGCCGGGGACGACCACGGCACCCTCGGGAATTTCGAGAGGGCGCTCTTCCTCACCTCGGAGCACTGTTTCCTTGGTGAGATCATGAACCGGGGTTCCGCGAGTCAAAATGACCCCTGCTGCCAGCACCGCTCCGCGGCGCACAATCGTCCCTTCATAGACTCCACAATTGCCTCCCACCAGGACCTCGTCTTCAACGATCACGGGAAGCGCTCCCACAGGTTCCAGGACTCCCCCAATCTGTGCAGCGGCGCTTAGATGAACGCGTTTCCCGACCTGGGCACACGATCCGACCAGGGCATGGGAATCAACCATGGTCCCCTCATCCACGTAAGCACCGACATTGATATACATGGGTGGCATACAGGTGACACCTGCAGCGACATAGGCTCCGCGCCGCACCGCGGACCCCCCGGGAACTATACGGACCCCCGAGTCCAGTTGAAGCGACTTCAGTGGAAAGGTGTCTTTATCAAAAAAACGGAAATGCTCATCGATGGATCGATCTGCCAGCACTCCCATCCGGAATCCGACCAGGATCCCCTTTTTGACCCAGGTATTGGTTGTCCACTGACCATCGACTCTCTCGGCTGCACGAATTTCCCCACTGTCCAATTGATCCAGAAAGGATTCCAGAGTGCTCCTGTCGGTCCCGTCAAACTCGTCCTTCTCAAAGAGTTTCTCAATCGTCTCAACCACGGGGACTCACCAGGTTGAGCTTCTGCAGCTCTTGATCCATCCTTCCTTTACTCGCTTCGCTGAGCGGACACAGGGGGAGCCGGTAGACCTCTTCAAGCTTGCCCATGCGGGAAAGCGCATATTTCACAGGGATAGGGCTCGTTTCAATGAAGTTGAGTTCCATTAAGGAGAGGTAGTGATAATGAAGTTTCCGAGCCTCCTCCAACTCTTCACGGCGGGCCAGATCGATGATTCGAGTCATTTCGGCAGGAATCAAATTGCTGGCCACTGAAATGATGCCCTCCCCACCCAACAGTGTAATGGCCAGGGCGAGACTGTCGTCTCCCGACAGAACCAGGAATCCTGGAGGACGGTGATCCAGAATCTGCATAACTTGACTGAGATCTCCACTGGCTTCTTTGATGCCGATAATATTATCGATCTGTGCCAACCGAAGCGCAGTTTCTACCGTGATATTGGTCACGGTGCGCCCTGGAACGTTGTAGAGAATGACCGGAATTTCGATTGACTCGGCAATCTTCTGGAAGTGACGAAGAAGACCTTCCTGGGTGGGTTTGTTGTAGTAGGGAGTTACTGCAAGCAGAGCGTCGGCCCCCTGCTCCTGGGCGATGCCAGCCAGGTGGATCGCATGGGCCGTGTTGTTGGTGCCAGCACCTGCCACGACTGGAACTTTGCCTGCCACTGTTTCCACACAGGTTCGAATCACATCCCGGTATTCCTCTTCACTGAGGGTGACGCTCTCCCCGGTAGTTCCCACGGGAACCAGGAAGTTGATCCCCGAATCGATCTGCCACCGGACCAGTTTCCGATAGGTTTCCAGGTCGACCTCGTTATTGGATTGAAAAGGGGTCACTAAAGCTGTGCCACAACCGGTTGTATTGATCATGTTTCTTCACCGAAAAGGACGTCTTCGAAGCGATACAAGCCTGTTTTACCCTGGACCCACTGGGCAGCAAAGAGCGCTCCTCTAGCAAAGCCCTCCCGGCTTCGCGCCCTGTGCTCCAGCGTCAGAGTATCAAAGGGAGAGTCAAAGCCCACAAGGTGGTTTCCGGGGATAAAACCAACCCGCAGGCTCGAAGTGGGTACCTCTGAGCTGTACGATTCCTCGAGAATTTTGCGCAATGTCAGTGCCGTGCCCGAGGGTGCATCGATCTTCTGAGTGTGATGAGATTCCACGATAAAGGGATGGAAATCTTCAAAACGAGAAAGCAGCTTCCCAGCCTGTCGTGTCAGGTGGAAGAGACTCTGAACCCCCATACTGAAGTTGCTGGAATAGACGCAGGTTCCACCCTGGCTCTCCACGATCTGCTGAACCTTCTTCAACTGTTCATTCCAACCAGTGGTCCCTTCCACTATGGGAATCTTCGCGCGGGCGGCATTCTGGACATTCGTCACCACGGTAGCTGCTGTGGAAAAATCGATGAGGACATCAGTCATCTTGACCCATTCTCCTGAGAATCCGGCTTCAGAGGCAAGGTTGTCGATATCGATCGTGTGGACAACTTCGTGGCCTTGGTCACGGCTCACCTCCTCTACCTTTCTTCCCATCTTGCCGTAGCCTATAAGGGTAATTCGCATGGGGCCTACTCCAACATCCCTTTCTTGAGGACCAACTCCGCATTGAGCACTGAGGCTCCGGCGGCTCCCCGGATGGTGTTATGTCCGAGCACAACATACTTGATGTCAAAAAGTGGACAGGGGCGGACACGCCCTATCAGAGCACTCATCCCCTGGTATTTCCAGACGTCTCGGCGAGGTTGGGGACCATCCTCTTCTGAAACCACCACCACAGGGTGCTGGGGGGCTGAGGGAAGCTTCAATTCATGATCTGGTCCAGTAAATTCCTGCCAGCATCGAATCACTTCTTCCAGCGGAGCCTTCTCCTTCAGCTTGACCGAAACACATTCCAGGTGACCCTCCTCAACCGGCACTCGATTCGCATGAGTGCTGACTGTGAAAGCGGCCGGACGAAACCGATCCTGATCCAGTACACCTAAGATCTTTCGGGTCTCACTTTCCATCTTTTCTTCTTCTCCAGGAATAAAGGGAATGACGTTTCCCAGGATGTCCAGTGAGGGGACACCGGGATAGCCGGCACCCGAGACCGCTTGGAAAGTTACCGCATGGACAGTCTCCAGTCCGAACCTCTTGTGAAGTGGTCCAAGCGAGAGAGCCAGGACAATCGCGGAGCAATTGGCGTTGGTGAGGATGGCCCCCTCCCAGCCTCGAGTCTTCTGCTGGTGGGGAATGATGTTCAGGTGCTCAGGGTTGAGCTCCGTGATCACCAGCGGAACATCGGGATCCATGCGGTGATTCATGGCATTGGAAAACACCCAGTATCCCGCTTGGGCGAAAGACTCTTCAATGTTTCCGGCCACTGAGGAATCCAGACCAGAAAAAACAATCTTACAGTCGAGATTCGGTTCGCAGTCTTTGACCATCATTTCTCGGATGGTTTCCGGAATCGGACTCGCCTGTCTCCAGGAGACGACATCTTGATATCGATTTCCTGATGATTGCTCGGAGGCGGCCAACTCCCGGAGTTCAAACCAGGGATGATCAGTCAAGAGCAGAATGAACTTCTGTCCTACCGCCCCAGTGGCACCTAAAATTCCTACCGGGATCTTTTCCACTTATCTGCCTCTCCAGTCTTTTGCACCTACTAGCCCATATTATGCATAAATTTTCTGCTACAGTGTCGCAATCATCCGCTCTGTCGGCGTTGTGTTTCCTTGCGCTCCTCGACGTACTGCAGGAGTACGTCTGCGGGGCGCGACCCGCAAGCGGGTACCCCTCACACGCCTTGTCATTGCGGCGCCTGCGCCACTTCGCTACGAAAACCTATGCATAATTCGGGCTAGGGTTGACCTGCAAGCTGCAACCATTTAAACTCCTCTGGCGCACGATAGCATGAAAATGTTGATTAGTGTCAAGAGGAGGATCGTATGAAGAACCTGATGGCTTTGTTGTCTCTCAGCAGTGCTATGGCTGTAATGGCTTGCAGCGGAGGAGCCGCCACCGCCACCGAAGTGACTCCCCAAGCCGAGTCAAGTGTCGAACGGTACAATGGGGTCTACCAACTGCTTCGCCTGGATTCTCCCAATGGGCCGAGCTCAACCCAGAAAGGCCTAATGATTGTTCAGGATGGCTCTCTGTGCCATCTGCGCGTCGATAAAGAGCGAGAGAACTTCGTCCAGGACGAGTCTGACGAGGAGGCAATGAGAAAGGCAGCTGCAGCCTTCACTGCTGCCAACTCTGCCTGCGGAACCTTTACCCTTGAGGGAGAGATAGTGACAGCGACCTGGACTTCCACACTGAACCCCGACCGTGACGGCACCACCTCTGAATTTATCTTTAGCCAGGAGGAAGACCAGCTCTTCATTGCTCCAGCCGGATCCCCTGAGTTCAGGTACGTCTATCAGAAGGTGGACTAGCCCGCATTTCCCATAGGTTTTCTTAGCGAAGTGGTGCAAGCGCCGCGATGACAAGGCGTGTGAGGGGTACCCGCTTGCGGGTCGCGCCCCGCGCAGACGTACTCTTGCAGTACGTCGAGGAGCGCAAGGGGTACCCGCTTTGCGGGTCGCACAACGTCGTCAGCGTGGATGATTGCGACACTGCAGCAGAAAATTTATGGATAATGCGGGCTAATAAAGAAAAAGAGAGGATAAATAAATGTCCCAAGTGATATCCGCAGAGAGAGCCAAATCTGATGGCTTGGGAAGCCCTCTTTCCCGACCTCGTTAAAAATCGGTTTCTCAGCTTCTCAAGTGGTTGACCCACACCCCCAAACCGCCGGCTACACTCCGAAGAGCGCAACTGACAACCCAGAAAGCGGGCCGCCCTTCCCACCTTGACTTTTCTCTTTCGAGAATCCCATCAAAATGGAAGTTCCCGGCTACGTCCCGTCCCGAAGTATGCTCCCTGCTTTCCGAAGAAAACCGGTTTTCCTCTCGGTCCGGTTCAACCGTTCCCCCCCTTACCGAAGCAAGTAGGTTTCGGCTTCCCCCCCTTGCTGGCTTCCCTGCTACTTCGACCGAAGCCTGATAGCAGATCTTTCCGACTCGGGGTCGCCGCCTCAGGGTTTCGGCTCATTGCGTTTACCCCTTGGGACAGTTCTAATTCTATCCAGTTGCGAACCGGAAACAAGAGAAAAAGATAAAAAAAATGATGCACATTTATTGTGCAAAACTCGGATTTCCGTGAGGAAGTTCTGTGACATGTTTTTCAGAGAAAAGAGCACCAGCTTATCCACAGCTTTTTCCACACCCTTCTGAAACACCGTTTTTGGGCTCCCGGTTGAGGGGTTGTGCAAACGGTTTTTTGATCGATTTAGTCGATAGAAAAGACTCGTGAGTCAGGTTGTTGACTGTCGATTTGCTTCCGAGTATCTTGTGGCGACGGGGCATCAACCTAGCAGGGACATCATGCACGAGATCCAATTGAGAATTAATGGGAAAGACTTTCAACACGATGTGGAGGCCCGGCTTCTGCTTGTCCATTACATCAGAGAAAAGGCCCGTCTCACGGGAACCCATGTAGGCTGCGACACCGGACATTGCGGGGCCTGCACGGTGATCTGCCAGGGGAGAGCGATCAAGTCGTGCATGATGCTGGCGGTTGGTGCGGATGGCTTTGAGATCACGACCATAGAAGGTCTGGCAGCTGAAGATCTGCACCCAGTGCAAGAGGCCTTCAGGGAGCGATTTGCTGTGCAGTGTGGCTATTGCACCCCTGGCATGATTATGACTTCCTACTTCTTGCTCCAGGGCAATCCAGAGCCTGATGAGGAAGAGATCAGAAGGGCGCTGGTCGGAAACCTGTGCATGTGCACGGGCTATCAGCAGATTGTGGATGCTGTGAAGTATGCGGCTGAAAGGATCAGGAGAGTAGAGAGAAAAGACCCATGATGAAGTTGGAGGACATTCTGGTGACGAGAAATTGGGTGGGAAAGCCCAGCCCAAGAAAAGAGGATAGTCGGCTGGTCCGGGGGGAGGCCCTCTACATTGATGATCTGAATATGGATTGCCACCATGCAGCGGTCTTGGGAAGTCCTTTGGCCCACGCTCGAATTCAGGCGATCGACACCAGTGAGGCTGAAAAGCTGCCGGGGGTCATGGCCGTCATCACGGGAAAAGAGGTAGCTGAGCAGACCAGGCCGATACCCGGCAGAGCCATCACCAAAACTGCAATCCAATACCCAATGGCGGTGGACAAGGTCCGCTATGTTGGAGAACCGGTCGCCGCCATAGTTGCCCAGGACGCCTACATCGCCGAGGATGCCCTTGAGCTCATCAAGGTGGATTATGAACTCCTGACCCCGCTCGTTCACATCTCGGATGCACTCAAGGAAGATGCCCCCTTGGTCTTTGAGGAAGCTGGGAGCAATGTCCTGCTCCATGATGTGATGGAGCATGGCAGCCTGGAGGAGGCTTACAAAGAAGCCGATCTCATCGTTCAAGAGACATTCAAAATCCAAAGGTACAGTTCAACACCTCTGGAGACCTGGGCGATCATCGCAGAGTATGAACGGGCAAACGACTCTTTCGTCGTGTGGGCCAATGACCAGCAGCACGGAAGGAGCATTGTCAACGTCTGTCGATGCTTGGGCATTTCCACTAACCAGTTGAGGCTCATCGTTCCCGACATCGGGGGCTCATTCGGCCTCAAGTTGGCGATATGGCCCCACATGGTCATACTTTCTCTTCTCGCCAAGAAAGTGGATAAACCGGTCAAGTGGATACAAACAAGAACCGCAAACTTAACGGCCGGATCTCATGCCCCTGACGCCCATCTTGAGATTGAGCTGGCTGTGCGAAAGGATGGAAGGATCCTGGGTCTTGCCCTGAAGGACACAGAGAATGACGGTTCCTTCATCCACACCACAGGCATCTATGCGCTCATAAAGTTCGCGACCATGGTTGGATGCTACAACATTACGGGCACCAGGGCCGAGCTGATCAGTGTGGTGACCAATAAAGGTCCCACAGTTCAGAACCGGGGAGTTGGGAAGCCGGCCATGATTTTCGTATTGGAGAGGATGGTGGATATCGTCGCTAAGAGACTCGGCCTGGATCCCTCTGAGGTGAGGTTCAGGAACTTTGTTCAGCCAGAGCAGATGCCCTACACAACCCCGTCCGGCGAAATCTATGAGAGCGGCAATTATCCCGAGTGTCTAAAGAAAGCTCTGACACGGGTCGGGTATGAAGAGCGGAAGAAGCAGCGGGAAGAGGAAAGAAAGAAGGGAAGGTACATCGGGATAGGGATCAGCGCAGGTATCGAACCGGGCACCTCCAACCTTGGCTATTACTACACCTCCAGGGGTACTCCAGAGTACATGGGGAACGCTGATGGTGCCATTGTAGGGATGGATTTTGACGGAAATGTACAGGTTCTCCTGGGTTCTATGGACTCGGGACAAGGTCATACGACGACTGCTGCTCAAGTGGTCGCTGATATGCTGGGCATTACCCTTGAGAGAGTTTCGGTGGAGAGCCGGATCGATTCTCTTGTCTCTCCCTTCCTTGGCCATTCCGGAGTCTACTCCAACAAGTTCAACGACGTGGATCTGGGTGCAGTGATTATGGCGACTAAGAAGGTCAGAGATAAGATTCGAAAGATCGCCGCCCATATGTTGAAAGTGGATGAAACGGACCTGGAGTTGAGGGAAGGAAAGGTGTGTACGGGGAAGGGTAAGGGAAAGGGAAAGGCTGTTTCATTCCAGGAGGTCGCTTCTTTAGCCTATAAGCAGATTCTCTTGCTGCCCGAGGACCTGGAGCCGGGACTAAAGGAGATAGCTTACTATAGGAGCCCATACACCAAACTACCCAGCAGAACCGATTTCAACGTCCAAACCACACATTCCAATTCTGTGCACGTGGTCGTTGTGGAAGTGGATGTGGAGACGGGGATGGTGCACTTCCTTCGCTATGTCATCGTTCATGACTGCGGTAGACAAATCAACCCCGGGATCGTTGAAGGGATGCTGATAGGTTCCACAGTTCATGGAATAGGAGCTTCGCTCTGTGAGGACTTCGTTTACGCCGAAGATGGGCAACTCCTCTCCAGTACATTCATGGACTACTTGAAGCCGACTTTTCTTGGGCTGCCCAGGCTTGAGATCGAGCATATGGAGTCTCCCTGCCCCTTTACCTTACTCGGCAGTAAGGCCGTAGGAGAAGGGGGAAGCATCACCTCTCTTGCTGCAATTGCCAATGCAGTTGAAGATGCCCTTTCTCCCTTCCAGGTCAAAATCACCTCCTTACCCATGACTCCAGAGAAGATCATGAAGGCTCTCCAGCACTGAAGAGGAGAGGCTTCGTTTCATCCTGACCAGCTGTGGTGTAACATAAGATCTCCGGTTGTTCAGCCCGACTGTAGAGGACAGATCAAGTGACATGGGGGTGAAAATGAGGCCCAGTACATTTCAGGTTGGCCCCAGGTGGTCTTTTTCTTCAATGAGGAACCATTGGGTTCTTCTGCCTCTGCTGTGGGCATCGCTGCTTTTCCTTTTAGCGCTTGTGGGCTGTGGTTCGTCCTCCCAGACTTCCTCAGGGGAGATGACCTCCGAGAGCATTCTGAAAGAGCCGGTGCAACTGCGCTTCGCTACATTCACAGAAGGGACTGCCTGGTATGCCTATGGAGCGAGTATCGCCGAACTTCTCCGACCTCAGCTGCCTCCCGGTTCCAGCCTGGATGTCTTGCCTCTGGCTGGCGGGGTCGCCAATCCCAGACTGCTTCAGGAAGGCAAGGCTGATTTTGCCATAAACTTTGCCGTCAACACCCGCTGGGCTCGGCAGGGTCGGCTGATCTATGAGACCCAGGCGGAGAGCCTGCGTGCACTGGTGGGCGCCTTTGACCTGTACTATCTCCTGGTGCTCGCCCGCAAGGACCTGCCCATTCAGTCCCTGAAGGAGCTGAAGGAAACCAAGATGCCGGTCTCACTGTACACCATCACGGTGGGTGGTCAGGGCGAGCAGGCCGCGCGGATGCTTTTGGAGGCCCTCGGCCTGGGCTATGAAGACATCAAGGCCTGGGGTAGCTCAGTGCATAATACCTCCTTTGATGTGATCAAGACGGCCTTTCAGGACGGTAGAGCGGACCTTTTGGTCCATGGCACTCCCAAGGCGCATCCCTCCATCACAGAGATCTCCGTCCTGAGCTCTGTCAAGTTTCTATCCCTTCCCGACGATATTGCCCGCTGGCTGGAGCAGGAATACGAGATGGACCTGTTGGTGCTTCCTGCCGGCAACTTCAGGGGGCAGGACCAGGATGTGCACACCGTTGGCTGGTCAGTGACGCTGGATGCCACCACCAGGATGCCTGACGACGTCGCTTACTTGATCACTAAAACGGTCATTGAGCGCAAGGATGAACTGGCAGCAGCGCACAAGGGCCTACAGGAGTTCGACCCCTCTCTGGCGTTCAGCAAAGTGGGTGTTCCCCTGCATCCGGGTGCGGAGCGCTATTACCGGGAAGCTGGTCTTCTGGAGTAGTTTCCCCCCCCTCTTTGCAGACAGGTTGTGAAGATGTTGAAGCGATACCTTCGCCTGACCCCTCTCCTCGCAATCGCCTGGTCGGTGTTCCAGTTGTACACAGCCGGGGCTGGTTTCTATCCGGAAATGATCCAACGCCCCGTACATCTTGTGTTTGCCCTCTCCCTGGCCTTCCTGATCTATCCGGTCCAGGGGCCAGCCAGGGGGAAAGAAGGACAAACCTTCTGGGGAGGCGTGGCCTGGTATGACCTGCTCTTGAGTGGCCTGTCATTGGTCGGGGGCGCCCACCTGGTGTGGAACTACGATCGGCTCATTTCCCGGATGAACTTTGTTGATCCGCTCCACCCTCTGGACATTGTCATTGCCCTGCTTCTCATCGGTTTGACTCTTGAAGCCTGCCGCCGAGTGGTGGGCTGGAGCTTGCCGATACTGGCTTCCCTCTTTCTCGTCTATCAACTGGTGGGGCCCTGGATGCCGGGACTCCTGCGACACACTGGAATCTCGCTCAGCGACCTGGCCGAACAACAGGCGTTGGCCGTACAAGGCCTCTTCGGAATCCCTACCGGTGTCATCTCCAACTATGTTTTTTACTTTATTCTCTTCGCGGCCTTTATGGAGGTTTCCGGCGGTGGACAACTCTTTATCGACCTGGCCTTCCGTCTCACCGGCACCAGACGAGGCGGGCCCGCCAAAGGAGCCATCGTTGGCTCCAGTCTGATGGGGACCATCAGCGGCAGTGCCGTGGCCAATGTGAGTGCCACTGGCGTCTTTACGATTCCTCTGATGAAGCAGGCCGGCTATCCTGCCCGCTTCGCAGGTGCAGTGGAGGCCGTCGCCTCGACGGGTGGACAATTGATGCCGCCCATTATGGGTTCTGCTGCCTTTATCATGGCAGAGATGGTGGGAATTCCCTATCTTCAAGTCGCCCTGGTCGCCATCATTCCCGCCCTGGCTTACTATGTGGCCATTTTCCTAATGGTGGACCTCAAGGCCAAGCAGGAGGGGCTGCTGGGGCTGAAGCCAGAGGATTTGCCGGATCTTTCCAAGGTCAGGTCCCGCTTGGTGCTGCTTCTCCCCATGGGCGTTCTGGTGTACTTCATCTTTGCCGGATATTCCCTGCAAAGGGCTGCTTTCATGGCCACTGTAGCTGTGGTGGCAGCCAGTTTAGTCGACCGGGGGACTCGCTCTTCGCCAACCGATATCTTGAAGGCTCTGGAAATGGGAGCCCGTCGAGCGGTGGGCGTGACGGTACCGGCGGCAGCAGCGGGTGTGGTGGTAGGGGTCGTGTCCTATACCGGGCTTGGGCTCAAGTTCTCCAGCCTGATCATTGCGGCCTCCGGTGGCTATCTGGTGCCAGCCTTGGTTCTGATCATGCTCGGCTGCATCATCATGGGAATGGGCATGCCCACCAGCGGCTCTTACATTATGGGCGCTATTCTGATGGCGCCGGCTCTTCAGAAGATGGGTGTGCCGATCATTCCGGCCCATCTTTTCGTCCTTTATTTTTGTGTTCTCTCCATGGTTACTCCACCTGTGGCCCTGGCTTCTTATGTGGCTGCAGGCATCAGCGGTGCTGGAATCATGGAAACGGGTTGGCAAGCTTTTAAACTGAGTCTGGCCGGCTTCATCATACCCTATGCCTTCGTCTTCAACCCCGCCATCGTTTTGCAGGGCGACTGGAGCGAGATCGCGGTAACGTCGGGCTCACTGCTCATCGGTGTTCTGGCCCTTTCAGGAGCCATTATTGGGCATCTGTCCAGGCCCAATCGGTGGTGGGAAACTCTCTGCCTGTGGGTTTCCGCTTTTCTGCTGATTGCTCCGGAACTCATCACCGACGGAATCGGGCTAGCGGTGCTGCTTTTTATCGGGCTTAACCAGATCCGCAGAGATGCTTCGCTGCCCATGCATTGACCTCCGCCGGGTGATTCGATACCTTCAGACGGACTCAGATCAGGTGGAGGAGATCCTATATGGGTAAGGTGAAAGATCAGGATGAGAAACTTGTCAGGGAAGGTGAAAGCCTGAGGAGAGACTTTCGTCTCTGGATCGATGAGGTGGAGGCCTTGGGCCTTCTCAGAAAGGTGAATGGTGCCGACTGGGACCAGGAGATTGGCGCCATCACAGACACCAACGTCAAGAAAAACAAGTATAGCCTCCTGTTCGACAAGATAAAGGGATATCCGGATGGATTTCGGATACTTACCGGCGCACTGCTGGACTCGCAGAGAGTGGCGCTTACACTCGGTCTGCCTTCCACGCTCAGTGACCTGGAACTGGTCAAGGTCCTCAGAGATCGAATGCGGTCAGCCGGTGGGAACATCGATGACTATTCGCCCAGAACTGTAGAGGATGCTCCCTTTCTCGAAAACATGTCAAAGGACGTGGATATGTTCAAGTTCCCCGCGCCCAAGTACTTTGAGCATGACGGCGGCCGCTACATCGGAACCGCCGATGCCGTGATGACCCGCGATCCGGACACAGGTTGGGTGAACGTGGGGGCCTATCGCATGATGCTGCAGGACGAGAACACCCTGTCCATCCTGTTTGAAGCGGTGCGGCATGCCAGGTTCATGGTCAAGAAGTACTGGGATGCAGGAAAGCCCTGCCCGGTCGCTGTTTCTTTTGGCCACCACCCGCTGGCACTGATGTTTGCCGGAATTGAAGCTCCTCAGGGCGTGTCCGAGTTGGCTTATGCAGGGGCTGTGAGTCGACAGGCTTACGAGGTGATCCAAGGGCCCGTTACCGGCCTTCCCATTCCGGCTGACAGTGAAGTCGCCATCGAGGGATACATCGTGAACGAACCCAGGCCAGAGGGGCCCTTGGGAGAGTTCATGGGCTACTACTCCATGGGAACCGTCAAAGACTGTCCCACGGTCAAAGTTGAGGCCGTCTATTATCGGAACAATCCGATCCTGCTGGGCACTTGCGCGGGTCGTCCTCCTCATGACTACAGCTACTTCAGGTGCCCGGTCAGGGCAGCCCTGATCTGGGACATCCTGGAGCAGGCCGGTGTTCAAGAGGTGCAGGGTGTATGGTGCCACGAGGCTGGATATTCCCGGGCGTTCACCGTAATCTCGATCAAACAGATGTTTGCCGGGCATGATCGCATGGCCGGGTATATCGCATGTCAGTGCAGGCCGGGAGCCGTAGCAGGAAGATACGTGGTGGTGGTCGACGATGACATAGACCCAACCAACCTGGACGATGTGATCTGGGCCATGTGTTCGCGCAGCGACCCGGCGACAGGAATCGATATCATCAAAGAGACCATAGGGAGTCCGGTTGATCCTCTTGCAGAGCAGGATCCATCCAAAGATATGCTGGAGTACACTGGCAGTCGAGGGATCATCTTCGCCACCAAGCCGTATGGAAAACTGCTTCGGAATGAATTTCCGCAGGTGGTCGAGTCCAACCCGAAGGTGAAGAAGAAGGTTGCCCGCGAGTGGTCCGAGATCTTTTAATAGGTCATCGGTGATCGTTTTTTTTCGAGGAGGTATTTGCAAGCATGGCTATCGAGAGGGAGCATCTGGAGTTCCACACTGTGAACATGGAGGAGGGATGGGAGGTGCCGCTGGGGTATCCAAGTGGTATCCAGCAGAAGATTCTCTCGGGTCATCTCGATGAGGAGAACAAATGTGGCAGTCGGACCCGGCTTCTACGTTTCCATCCTGGTGTCTTCACAACAGCGCCTTTCGTTCACGAGTATTGGGAGGAGGTCTATCTCCTCTCCGGAGAATTGATTGTGGGCAATGACGAGCAGGGGGAAGGGGGGGAGTCCTTCCCCCCCGGGACTTACGCGTGCCGACCCCCGGGGGCCTTCCATGGTCCCTTCAAGTCGGTGGATGGCTGTCTCCTCCTCGAGACCCACTACTACGATCCCCCTTAGCCCGCATTACGCATAAATTTTCTGCTACAGCGTCGCAATCATCCGCGCTGCCGGCGTTGTGCTGCCTTGCGCTCCTCGGCGTACTGCACGAGTACGCCTGCGGGGCGCTTGGGGTACCCGCTTGCGGGTCGCACGCCTTGTCATCGCGGCGCTTGCGCCACTTCGCTACGAAAACCTATGCATAATGCGGGCTTAGCCCAAAATGGGAAGGGTCAGGACATCGTAGCCGTGGGTGATCCGTCGCTGGAGGACCGGGTCTTCCAATTCGAACTCAAACCTCCGGGAGGGCTGCACTTCACCCAGGGTGGTCAGGGTTCCACCGAACATCAGGGTGCCGTCCGAAAGACTCTCGCCTTCGGTGTAGCGTGCCATGAGATCACTCGGTGGAAGTAAGGAGGCGACCGTCCCCTCCTGATACAGCTCCTTTTTGTCTCCCACAAGAGCGTATGAGCGGAGAGCCAGCTGGTCCCAGTGCTTCTCCACCTCAGCGTAGGGCCAGAGGTCGGGGGCCACGGGCTTGTCACAGACCTGCTTCGAAACCGTGACTCCATAGGTCTCGACTTCGCGGTCAGTGTGATCGGATCCGACCCCCACCCAGAGTTGCCCATCTTGCTGTAGAAGGACGACCTCCACCTCACCGCTGGATCTTTCACCCACCACTTGAATCTCTCCGGCGGTGGTCAGGCGGACAGCGGCGACCCGGTAGAAGATCGGCGTCGAGGCCGGACGCTGTATTCCCAGTTTTTCCAGCTCACGAATGTGCTTCTCGACGGCCTCTGAGTCCCGACCCGTCCATCCTGCGATGACGGTCTCGCTGATGGAAAACTGGGCGGTCTGCGACCCGGCCGAGGAGAGGAGATTAAAGGTTAAAGTAACGCTGCTCGTGTCTGCACTCATAAATGGGTATTATAGCGGGGAAATGTGGAAAAGATGACTGGCAGAGAAACTTTCTTGAAGTACTACCAAGCTGCCCAGAACGAAAAGCGGAATTTCCTGTTGGAAAATGAGGCAGCCGAGGTGTGTCGGAGCTACCGGCTGCCCTTGCCTGAAGGCGGCTTTGCTTCAGACAAGGAGGCGGCTCTCTCCATCGCCGAGAGACTGGGTTATCCCGTGGTCATGAAGGTGGTATCACCCCAGGTCATACACAAATCGGAAGTGGAGGGTGTCCGAGTTGGGATCGCCACAAAAGACCAATTGGTTCAAGCCTATGACGGAATTGTGGAGAGGGTAAAGAAGAATAAGCCAGAGGCCCAGATCAAAGGACAGGTGGTTGCAAAAATGGCCGGTGAAGGAGTGGAGACTATTGTTGGATTAAAACGCGATGAGGTGCTTGGACCCGTCGTCATGTTTGGAATGGGAGGTGTCTTTGTCGAGGTCTACCAGGATGTTACCTTTAGGTTGTGCCCGGTAGGAGAGGAGGAGGTCGAGGAGATGCTGAGTGAAGTCAAGGGATATCAACTTCTCGGTGGATTTCGGGGAAGGGCAAAGGCTGACACCGATGCGCTGAAAAAGGTGATTTTGGCTGTCTGTGCCCTGGGAACGGAAAATCCTGAAGTGGGCGCAGTTGACCTCAACCCTGTTCTGGTCAACGGGGAAGGAGCGCTGGCCCTGGACACCCGAATCATCCTCCAGTGAAATCGTGCGTGGGAGGCACCTCAGGTGCCGAATTCGTGCTTCCGAGCTGTCAGCTGTCAGCGGTCAGTTGTCAGCTGTCAGCGTTTTCGGCATTTCCAGCACTGCCTTTTTCATCCGATCCATGGCTTCGCGAATCCTCTCTGGCTTGGCTGCGTAGGAGACGCGGATGAATCCCTCATAGTCAAACCCGCTACCGTTTGTCAGCACAACTCCGGCCTCCCTCACCAGGTATTTGGCGAACTCCAGAGAGGGAACACCCAGCTCTCGAATATCTGCGAAGGCAAAGAAAGTCCCCTGTGGAGAATCGCACTGAATCCCCGGGATGTCCCTTAGCCCTTCCACCACCAGATCCCGCCTTTGGTGGTAAGCCTGCCGCATTTCCACCACGCAATCCTGAGGGCCTTGCAGGGCTGTGATGCAAGCTATCTGTGAAGGGACGTTGGCGCAGATGTTGACCGTGTGATGGTATTTCAAAAAGTGAATCAGCTTCTCGCTTGAGGCTGCTAGGTATCCGACCCTCAAACCCGTCATCGCATAAGTCTTGGAGAAACTGTTGACCTGCACCACGTGATCCTTGGCATCGGGAAGGGAAATGAGGCTCTTGTGCTCGACCCCATCGAAGACCAGGTGTTCGTAGACTTCATCGGAGATCAAGGTGATGTTGTGCTGTTTGGCAAGCTCCAGAATTTCCCGCAGGGTCTGCTCCGGATAGACGGCTCCCGTTGGATTATTGGGGGTCAACACAATGAGAATCTTGCTTTTTGGAGTGATGACTTTTTCGATGTCAGCGGCATTTGGGATAAAACCTTCCTCGCTCTTCAACTTGACAAAGACGGCCTCGGCACCGGCCAGTTGGGCGTTGGCCACATAGGGAGGGTAATGGGGGAGCAGGACAATAATCTCGTCCCCGGGATTGGCCAGAGCCATAATGGCGATGTGCAGGGCTGCCTGGCCCCCGGCCGTCACCAGGATCTCATCTTCCCAATGATAATCTGCTCCGTAGTCTCGCTGGATCTTCTCAGCAATGTGCTGACGCAGTTCAGGGTGGCCCCGATCGGGCCCATAGTGAGTATGGCCTTCATCCAGAGCCTTTTTTGCAGCGTCCAGGATATGGCTGGGTGTGACAAAGTCCGGCTCTCCTAACTGAAGGTAAATACAGTCCTCCCTTGCCGCCGCCAGTTCCATAATGCTGTAAAAGGGGGACCGTTCTACGGAAAGGATTCTGTCTGCCAGCAAGAGCCTGCCTCCTCGAAAAAGCGGGATTATACTCTGGTCGGCAAAAAAGGGTCAAGAACTAGGAGCGCGCTACGCGCGAGAGAACATGTCAACGGTCAGCGCTTCTCCTGCCTCCTACCTCCTACCTCCTGCCTCCTACCTCCTACCTCCTACCTCCTGCCTCCTGCCTCCTGCCTCCTACCTCCTACCTCCTGCCTCCTACCTCCTACCTCCTACCTCCTGCCTCCTGCCTCCTGTCCCTCGGTTTTTGCTTGCCAGTCATTGGGTTTTTGGCTAACCTTGGTGCTTCGACCGAGGTACCTATGCAAAGATCTCTGACCAAGATTCTGAGTGTTGTGCTGTGTTCGGGTTTTCTTCTACCCATTCAAGCTCAGACCGACTCGACAGTCCAGAAACAGGCTGTGGCTTACTTCGTGGAGGTGGCCCCCCAGGTCGACGGAGTCCTTGATGATCAGGTCTGGACTCTGGCCGCTCCACTCTCGGACTTTCACCAGAAGGACCCGCAGGAAGGGGCAATTTCCAGCGAGAATACGGTGGTCCGCATCGTGTACACGAGTGAGGCTATCTACTTTGGAATTCGCTGTGATGATCTGCAGCCGGGTGAAATCATCGCCACCGAGCGACGGCGCGACCAGGATCTCACCAAAGACGACAGCGTGGCCGTGCTCCTTGACACCTTCCACGATAATCGAAATGCCTTTCTCTTTCGCACCAATTCGCTGGGGACCCAGTTTGACGCTCTGTTAACCGACGAAGGACTCGATATCAATGTTTCATGGGATGAAAAGTGGGAGTCTGCGGCTACCAGGACTCAAGAGGGCTGGACGGCAGAGCTGATGATCCCCTTCAAGTCCTTGCGCATGGGCGAAGAGGGAGAGTGGGGACTGGAGATTGAACGCCTCATTCGCCGCAAGAACGAGGCCATATACTGGAATACCTTTGATCGGAACTTCAAGTTTGAAGATGTTTCCCAGGCGGGTCAGTTGTCAGGGCTGGAAAATGCCACCCAGGGTCTTCGCTGGAGGATCAAGCCTTTCGTGGTAGGCGGTTTCGGGCAGACACCGGGTCCGGCCGGTGGAACCGAGACGGACAACTTATCCGATATTGGTCTGGAACTGCTGAAATTCCGCCCAACTCCGGCACTCACTCTGGACATGACAGCCAACACCGACTTTGCCCAGACTGAAGTGGATGATCTGATCACCAACATCACTCGTTTTCCTTTGTTTTTCCCGGAAAGGCGTGAATTTTTTCTGGAAGGAGCTGGGATCTTCGAGTTCGGCACGGGAGTTGGACTCAATGCAAGCCGCGATTTCAAACTCTTCTTCAGTCGTCGCATTGGCCTTATTGCGGCCGGGCCCAATAGAGGGGAACTGATTCCCATCATTGCAGGAGCCAAGTTTACCGGTCGCGTTGGTCCTTACTCACTGGGCATAATCGAAATGCAGACCGACTCGGAGCTGGGTGTCCGGAGCAATAATTTTGGCGTCTTTCGTGTGAAGCGTGATTTGCTGGAACGCTCCTCGGTTGGAGCCATCTTCACCAATCGGCAATCGTCTCTGGCCGGAGACTACAACCGGGTTTTTGGGATCGACAGCAATTTCGTTTTTGCCGACAATCTCAACCTCCAGGGTTTTGTGGCGAAAACTGAAACTCCTGGCCTACCCGGCGACGACTGGTCAGCTTTCGGTCGAATTCTGTGGTCTAGTGATTCTCTTCTCATGGGTGCAGAACAGTTGTATGTTCAGAGGGACTTTAATGCTGAGATTGGCTTTGTACCTCGGCCTGACCAGCGAAAGACAACCCTTCAATTCGGCGTCAAACCTCGCCCCGACAGTGATCTTATTCGCCAGTTTGTCATCCGAACCCGCCTGGATTACACCCAGAATCAGGATGGGAAACAGGAGACAATGCAATACCATATGCTCACCGGCGAAGCTTTCTTCGAGTCCGGCGACCGACTCAGTTTCGATTTGCACCGCAACTTTGAAAGGCTTTTTCAGCCCTTCGACATTCGTTCCAACATCACCATACCCACCGGGACCTACCGTGGCTGGGACCTCTTGCTCATGGCGGATAGTGCGCCTCAGCGAAGGATCGCAGGCGCGCAGATTATTCGATTCCGGTATGAGTGGGACTTCTTTGAGGGACGTCGAATCGAACTGAGGATTAGGCCGCAAATTAAAGTCAGTGAAGCCCTCTCCTTCGATGTAGATTATGCACTGGAGGAGGTTGATCTTCCCTTTGGAGACTTCACTTCCCAAGTGATCAATACCCGGGCCAACTATGCTTTCAGCCGACAGTGGCTCACCAGCAGCACGGTCCAGTACAGCAGCCTGGATGATTTCGTGAACTTCCGATTTCGGCTCAATTATATCTATCGGCCCGGCGACGATATCTTCTTGATTTATAATGAAGGGAGAAATGTCGATGAGTTACAGTCAGGATTGGTGGGTCGATCGCTCCTGCTGAAATGGACCTATTCCCTGGACCGTTAGTCCTTATTTCAACGCCCCAGGATTTGAAAGCGGACACCTCCCTGTATCAGGATCGGTGTTCCGATACTGCTTGGACTGGTCCGAACCGGATATTCCCGGTTAAATAGATTCTCAACGGCCAGGAAGACCTCAGTATCTTTGCCCATGCGCCGGGAAACCGTCGTGTCCACCACAAAGTAGTTTCCCAGGGGAAAAAGATTGAGATCATCGTCAAATTGAGCACCCACAAATCTTCCCATCAGCGCCACATTCACGGTCTGGGGATCCCTATAGGAGGCCTGGAGCGTGATTCGGTGTCTTGCCACCTGAGCCAGCCTGTTACCCTCTATGGCGACGTTGGCGGGGAAGCTTCTCACCGTCGAATCATTCACCAGATAGGCGCCTCCCAAGAGCCAGTTTCTACTGGGACGGTACTCCAACTCCCATTGAAGTCCCAAGCTTCGGGTTTGGCCCAAATTTTGTCTCTGACGTGTATTGGGCGCGATGGTGACGTTTGAAACGGGGTCTTTGACGCGACTCCAAAAGCCGGTCACCCGCCAGAAGATCTTCTCATTCACAGCATAGTTCAGGCCACCTTCGGCACCTCTCAGGCGTTCCGGACCCAGATCGGGGTTGGCCTGAGTGAGAATGGAACCCACCTGAAATTGCCGATACAGCTCATTGAGCGTGGGTGTGCGAAACCCGGAGCCAACAGCGCTCCAAACTGAGATCCCATCCTTCAGCTCATACCACAACCCGAGGCGTGCACTGACCACACCAAGTTCCTTGTCGGCAAAGTCCTCTCGGGTCCGCAGTCCGCTGAAAACCGCCAGCTCCTTCTTTGCAGCATCGTAATTTCGCCAGTGGTCAAAACGAGCGCTGAGCGTGGCCTGAAAGCCGGGCATTAGTGTAAAAGAGTCCTGCAGAAACACTCCCACTGCCCGCTGCCGGCCACCCGAGTCGCGGAAACGCACCGGTATGGGAGGCGTCCGAATATAGACAATGTCCTGGCTTTCGCCGTCCGTCCATCTCCAGTCAAAGCCTGCCGAGAGCAAGTGTGAACTGGATAGAGGCTTTGACCACTGGGTAAAGCCACCATATCCGTAGGTGGGAACCTCCTGCCCAAGGGCCAGTCGTTCCGAGTTTCGATCCGCCGGAATCGAAGAGAAAGTGCCCCCGAAATTCTGAAATTGGGAAAACAGGGAGGCCTGCCATTCGCTGTTGTCGGGGGTACGAAAGCGCACTCCTGTGCCCAGAAATCGATACTGGGTATCATTGTTCTGCAAGGGGGCGCCATTGCTGCGGTCCTCGGTGAAGTAACTCCCTTTGACGAAGAAATTGAAATCGGCCGAGGGGGTGTAATCCAGCTTGAGATTAAAATTTCGGTGTTCGGAATTGGCTTCTATATCCACCTGCCCTCGTTGGCCCGGGGCAACGATCTTGTATCCGTCGGTGTGGAAGAGGCTTCCGTCCAGGGACAACCCCCAGGGACCCCACACGTCGCTGACGAAGAAATCAAGCTTCGCCGTCTCTCGATTTCCGAGGCGCCCCTCCATGGCCAGGGTTCGCCTTTCCGGTTTCCGGCTCAGGATGTGGATCACTCCCCCCATAGCGTAGTTCCCGTAGAGGCTGGAACTCGAGCCTTCCACGATCTCAACCCGGTCGATGCTTAACAGGGGAACGCGGCTCCAGTACACCCAACCTCCAAAGGGATCGTTGAAAGGCATGCCGTCCACCAGTACCAGAGTCCGGCTGACGCCACTGGGTCCGATGCCACGCAGCGAGACTCCTTGACTGGTGGGGTGTGCCGCCAGGCTGCTGGTCCGCCGGAAGAGACTGAAAGAGGGAATCTGACGAAGCACATCATCCAGAACCAGCGCTGGCGAGCTCTGGATCTCATCTTGGGTGAGGACACTGACGGAAGCTGCCAGCTCACCCACTGTTTGTTCGCTGCGGGAGGGGGTCACGGTGATCGATTCAGGCAGCATGGAGACTCGCAAACGGACGTTCAAGATCCGGTTTTGATTGTCCCCCAAGGCCACGACTTCCACGTGTTCGTTAAATCCTGGCGCGCTGAGGCGGACTTCGTAGGAATCAGGGGGAAGGTCTGGAATCCGGAACTGTCCATCCTGGCCTGAGCGAGTGACACGCAGGACGGCCGTTGAAAGCCCTCTGACGCAGATTTGGACAGCACCGACGGCAAGGTCTGTTTGATCGGTGATCTGACCCGACAGCACTCCAGCCTCAGGATCTTGGGATGCTCCAACAAAGGAGATTGCCAGAGCCAATGAGAAGAGCCCCAATCCAACGTGACGAAAGTGCAGAAAATTAGTTTTCAACATTAAGGGTAAGACTCAATACAGTGGAAATCTGCGCTCCAGCTCCTTTACAGGATAGGGGATGACTTTTCTTCTGACTATTTCTTCTGATCTGGCAAATTCAAAGACTTTCCTGGCCTCCCTAAATATGGGAGCACGTCCCTCTCCTGAACCGTAACCTAAAGGTTCTTCACCAGGGCCGCCCGGCCTCCCCACAACAATCCGACCGACCATACCTATGACCTCCTGTCTCTGGCTGTAGTAGTCATAGGTGCCTTCCACTTCGAAGGTCCATTCCAAGGTCGAACGCACGGGCATGATTCCCGTGTCAAAGGGCTCTGCATCCTCCGGAATTCGCAACTCATGATTATCGTTGTCAGGATGATAGGCGCTCACCGAGAATCCTTCGCTCCTGGAAGACCATTGAACGGTTTCACCAGGAGCTATATGCAGTCCCAGTGGATTAAAATAGTAGCGGCCGGCAGCATAATTTCTGGAAAGGCTGATTTCGTTAATCGCCGATTGCCCACTGGCCAACTTCAGCCAACTCAGACTGGAGAGTCCAAACGTACCTACTCCTGCCACCCTCAGGAAGTCACGACGTATCATTCCACTTTTATGGTGGGACATTTGCCGATTACCTCTCCTCAAACTTTCTCTCAACCTGCTCCCCGGCTTCTTCTTTAGGCACCATCAATGCTGAAGGCGTACATGTAATAGCTGCCCCTATTGACAACTTCTTCGGTGGCCCCGGATGGTTCACCGCTGCCAACGTAGAGTGTTCCGTTGGCAATGGCTATTCCCCCTCTGTGAGCAGTGGGCAACTTGTGCTCCCACAGCACCCGGCCATAATCCGCATCAAGAGCCTGCAGGGTGCCGTCCATCAAGCCCTGGTAGAATACACCGTTGGCTACAGCCACCGGCGCGTGATTGTCAACTGCATTGGGCACCCACCAGATGATGTCTCCAGTGTACGGATGCAAGGCTGCGGTGACTGACACCGGACCGTTGGCAGTGATGGCGCTCGAGACAGCATAGATCCGATTGTAGGCCACTGCCGTACTGTCCTGTTGCATACCGCCACTGGCAGCGGCGCTGGTGAGCATCACTTTCCAATAGAGTTCACCTGTATACCGGTCCCAAGTGAACAACCCTCCTTTACTACCGGCCGCCACACAATTTCGTACCACATTGCCACGGTATCCCGAGGGAGCCTGGGCTTCGAAGATCATGGGGTGGCATCCGAAATCAAGGTCATGGGGAGAGCGCGGTCGCGCCTGCGAATACCAGAGGAGTTCTCCGCTTTCCAGGTCATGAGCCAAAATGCTCTCGGTATACAACATGGGACCTGGAGGCATGAAGCCCTTGGCGCTGCCCGTAACGTTGTAGACGATTTGCTCTTGTTCATCAATGGCGGGCGAACCCCAAACTGAACCACCGGCACCCTCTGGAGCGGTTCTAAAGCGCCAGGAGACGGCCCCCGTGTCGGCGTCCAGGCAGACGATCTCGGCATTACCAAGGGCAGAAGAATACCCCAGAACGACTCTGCCGTTGTATACAGCAGGCGAGGAGCGGGTCTGGGCAGTAGGATCGTCGCTTAACTGTGTTTGCCAAATCTCTTTCCCAGTGGCCGCCTCGATACACCGTATCTTCGTCATATTGTCCCCGAAGTAGACACGGCCATCGGCATAATGGGAGGAAGAGCGCACTCCCTGCCTCATGTAGCGCTTGGTCTGCTGATTCTCAACCGCAAACCTCCATTTGGGTTCCCCGGTTTGGGTCTCCAACGCAAACTCTTGCCCGGACTGGGTTCCAAAAAAGAGGGTGTCTCCGATCACAGTGGGAGTCGTTTGAATGACTCCATCCGCCTGGAAGCGCCACTTCATCTTCAGCCGCCCCACGTTGTCTTGGCCCAGCGTTCTCTCACGAGCGTTAAAGCGGGTGTTGTGCAGGTCACAGCCGAAGCGGGGCCAATCGGCGGGTCCGGGTCGAGGCAGCGACTGGGCATAGGCCTGATTGCTTGGACCCAAAATCATGACAGCACCCGCTGCTCCCAACCCTGCTAGAAACTTTCTCCGCGTTACACCGCTCAAGTGTCTAATCTCAGCCATAGGTGCCTTCCAATTCGCGATGGGTGCCGTGTGTCAGTTTCTACTACGAAAAAGGCTTAAAAGCAATCGTTTTGGCCTTGTTCCTGCGATGTTCCTGATGGTAGGGCCGCTTATCTTGTAAAATGAAAACATAATGAGCAAACAGAATACGGTGAAGGTATTACAGACGAAGACGGACGATCCCTATCAGTTCACCGTCACGGTGAGAGAGAGAGGTAGTGAAACTCATCATCGGGTCACGATGACACAGGACACCTATGAGCGCTTGACCAGTTCTCAGGTAAGCCTTGACAGCTGTATCCAGGCGGCCTTCCAATTTCTGCTGGAAAGGGAGCCCAAAGAGTCGATTCTTCCCACTTTCGACGTGACGGTCATCTCCACTTACTTCCCCGATTTTGAAGGGGAGTTCATGCGATACCTCTCGTAATGTCTCCGCTTTCAATGAGCCTGATGCAGGCTAGACGAGATTGTGCTTAAGTCTTCTTGTTTGCTTCTGCGGCCAACACTTCTAAAGCCACTTCATGCAAATGAGTGTTGGAAGCAACCACGCCTCGATTCTGGGTCAATGTGCGTCCAGCGGAAAAGTTCAGGCCTCTCCCATCCAAATCCGTGACTCGCCCCCCCGCCTCCTCGACCACCAGAGAACCCGCCGCCTGGTCCCAGATTTTCTCCTCGTAATCAGGATTCTCCGGCGAGAGCAGCCGAAAGAGCAGGTCACCCTTTCCCTCAGCCAGGAGAGCATACTTCGCCTGGCTGTCCATCAGCTGCGGCTTGGCTTTGACTCCTAAGGCGCGCAGGAGCTCGTCCATCTGAGTCAGGTCGGTATGGTCAGACTCAAAGGACCGCAGCACGCGAGCCTGGGTGGCTTCTGTGCGTTCAGACACCTGCAATTTTTCAAACCTGTCCAGCTTGGCTAAGGGTGTTCTCCAGCACCCTTTCCCACGTACAGCCGCGATCAGGAAGCCACCCTCCAGGTTGGGGCATCCCAGCACTCCAATCTCAACCCTGCCTTTCACCACCAGGGCCAGTGCAACGGCGTACTGGTCTCCGCGCAGAAAACCCTTGGTGCCGTCGATGGGATCCAATACCCAAAAGCGATCGGTCGGATTGTTGCCACCGCGATCAATCCAGTTGCGAAGTTTCTCGGGAGTGGCGCCAGGAACGACACGGATGATGGATGCCGTTACCCGCTCCAGAAGGGTTTGTCCTTCTGCGCTGCGCAGCAGCCCCGAATCCTCCTCGGCCACCAGAGGGTCATGCGGGAAAGTCTTTTCCAGTGAGCGCCCCAACAGGGCCTGCACGGCGAAATCAGCCACAGTGACCGGCGATCGGTCTTCTTTAGCGAGAGCAGCGATATTGATCTCCTGCTGCATCTCTTTGGCTAACTGTGCTGTCTCCCTCACCACACCAACCGCAAAACCAACTTCAGGATGAGCCAGATCAATCATTGTGCACCCTATCTTCTCACGTCAAAGCCTCCCGGCTCCAAGGATCTTTTAGATTCTGACTTTCTCTTTCCGGAGTCCTTCTTAATGTCAGTTGTCAGTTGTCAGTTGTCAGTTGCCGTCTGTCAGTTGTCAGTTGTCAGCTGTGCCACCTTGCTCCTCACCCCCCCCAACCACTAAAATACCAGCATCTCCACGGTGGGCGTAGCTCAGTAGGTAGAGCACAGGGTTGTGGCCCCTGTGGCCGCGGGTTCGAGTCCCGTCGCCCACCCCATCCGCTTCCTATTGCGCTGAATCTGGCGCGTGAGAGACCAAGCCGTTAGAAGTCCAACAGGTAAGTATATTTGAGAGCGAGCTCCCGATCGTTCAGATCACGCGCCTGGTCTCGCACTTCATTATAAACCACGAAGAGATCGCTCAAGGGGCGATGGATCAGGCGGAAACGAATGTTCGAACTGATCCGATTGGTGTCATTATTGTACTGAAGGAAAGCGTTGACAAAGGTCTTGGAGTTGAAGGCGTATTTCATGTTCAGGCCGATGAGATGAAGTGCGAGCGACCCTTGCGGGAGCTCGATATCATTCAGCTCATAGCTCATGCTTGTGGTGAGACGGAAATTGGGTCGGAAGGTCACTCCTAGATCAAGAGTCTGCTTGGCACCGTTGTAGAAATCTCCGCTCCGATAGCCGATGTTGGCTGCCAAGGAGGCGCCGTTATTGGAGGAATATTGGACCGAATATTCGTTGAAGTGATAGTCACCGCTAGTGATGGTGAAATCGCTGATGTCAAAGGGATCGCTCACGCGCTCGAAGTTTTGAATGTACTGGAGTTGAAAAGTGCTCCCATCTTGGAATTCCACACGGAACTGGGGACGAAGCAGCTTGGTTTCGGTAATGCTCCCGGGAAGGATGATCTGTTCTGAGACAAGATGGGGAGAGATCTCTCGGATGTAGCGGCTCAGGTTCGAATCGCGGCCCTGAAAGAAGCGAAGTCCGAACTCATTGTGAATAATTTTCCTGCCCGGTCGTCTCACGAATCCGACTTCCGGGTTGAAGTTCGTCTGCATTTCGAGGAAATACCCACTAAAGCGGATGAGACCGTCATCCCAACGGGTCTCAGCGCTTTTGAGCCAGTCGCGGCCCTCTCGGCCGGGTGTCCGCGTCCTGGCCAACATGGCGCTGGCTGATAGCCGTTGATCGAAGAGCAGGAAATTCACATCCGCTCCAAAGGAACGGTTGTGGTCCTCGGGCAGGCGCGACTGGCGGTTGAGAAAGATGACCCCGATATCGGAGTTGCCCAGGATATTGCGCCGCACTCGCGCAACCGAAAAATTATTGGCAGGGATGTCCCTGTTCGAGCGAGTCTGAATGTTCATCAATCCCAGGTAGTATGGGCCGGCTCGGCCGGTCATTCGAGCTCCTCCCAAAATGGGAACCGGCAATCCCCCCGCCAATCCAATGCGACGGCTGTGAAACAGTAAGGCCTGGTTATTGCCGGCGGCCTCGAACCGAAAGTTTCCCGTGTTTTCCAGAAAGAAGTCTCGCTTTTCAGGAAAGAACAGAGGAAAGCGCGTTAGGTTAACCTGCTGGGTGTCTGCTTCAGCCTGAGAAAAATCCGTATTCACCGTTAGGTCCAGAGTCAAGCCGGAGGTCAGACCATACTTCACGTCCACCCCCCCATCTAGATCCCCACTTGTCTCTTCACCTCGACTGGCAAAATGGTTGACACCCCCAAAAATATAGGGCTTGACCTTCAGATTCTTTCCTGGTCTAACGTCGCGCACACCATGGAGATCGCCTGCATAAGAGATCCGCTGACTATAGTTTCTATAACGGGAGGGAATCGGCATCCACGACGTGGACTCGTTGAGGCGACGGATCGACCGATAAAACTGGACTCCCCAGACCTGTTCCTCATCGCGGCTAAATCGCAGGGACTTAAAAGGGATCGCGTATTCCGCCGTCCAACCATCTTCCTGGATCCGGGTTTCGATATGCCAAACCGCATTCCAGTTGCGATTCGCGTCCGCACCTTCATTGAAAAACTGCAAGTCTCTCTTGGAACCGAGAGGTGAAACGGAGAAGTTGTATCCGTTGCGACGATCCCGGAAGGTATCCAGGACAACTCCGAAGGAGTCCTGCCGTCCTGCTCCAGAGTCCCGGGTGATGTCATGGACTACGATGAGGTCTGGTCTGCTGTCATAGAGGTATGCTCCTACATAGAGATACTCGTTGTCGTACAGCACTCTGACCACGCTCGGATGGCTGGCCGGTTGTCCCTCAGCGGGGGCTCGCTGGATGAAGTCTGTGGCGATCTGGGCCGTTTGCCAGGCTGGCTCGTTCAACTCGCCGTCGATAGTAATCTTGGCATCTGTAAAGATGGCCACTACCGCTTTCCTGTCCTCCACTTCTGCCTGCTGGGCCGTTAGAGTACTGAAGATAGTCACCAGAACTGCCAGGACCGTACCGACAGGGAGGCCTCCGATTCGGGCCCGGGCGCGGAATTCAAAAAGTGTCTTAAGCTTGAACGTTCGTGGGGGGGGATCTACCGTATCTTACTCCACTAGTGTAAGTTATGTGCTAAGATTCGTGGGATAGGATTGTAGTGTGGTATCCCTCCTGAGTCAACAGGCCGAATGGCCTCATCAAAGATCTGAAGGCTTTCCCTTTTGTTTGAGAGGTAGAAGTTAAGATCAAAAAAGGTTGCCGTGCTGAAAGTCACGGTGAAAGTTGAAGCCGCCTCAACTTCCTTTTTCACGCTTCTTTGCTCAGTATATTCAATTAGTGATGTACTCTTAGACGGCCTGAACCTCAGCCGGGCTTTTTAAGCCGCTCAGATTACTACCGGCGTCGGAAGACAATGCGCCCAATTTCGGCAAGGTAAGAACTGTCATTCCAGGACTCCAGACGCGAGCGAAACGTAGCATAGGCTCGCCAAAACTCCTCCTCACCATAGAACGCAAAAGTCGAGTATTGGCGTTGGCGCGCGATCTGCAGAAGACGATCGCGGGAAGACGGCTTCTCGAACGACAGTTCATCTAAGGACTCCAGTGCCAACTCGGGAAACTCTGCTTCGAGCCCTTGGAAATCCTCCGGGTGGTACAGGCGGATCTCCTTCTCAGTAAAATGGGGAAACAGCCGCCCCCAGATGGAACGGGCATTCTGTTTCTGAAAGCGGGTGTAAATGACGTAGCAGCCGTTTTGCCTTAACACTCGCTTCACCTCTGTGAAATGGGCCTGAAGGTCAAAATGGTGGATGGCATTGGTTGAAAGCATCACCGAGATACTTCTCTCGGACAGGGGCAGTTGCTCGGCCAATCCGAGCACTCCCCGAAAGGAAGAGGCTTGCTGCTTGGCTTTGCGTATTGCTTGAGCCAGCATGTGGGGGTTTTGGTCCAAACCGAGTACCTGATAACCCTCCTCGGCCAACCTCACACCGAACAGACCCGTACCCGTTGCCACGTCCAAGATGCGCAGAGCGTTCGAAGCAACGGAACGCATCGTGTGCAGCAGTGAAGGCCAGATTTCAGTTCCACGAACATCCTCGTAGTCCTGTGCAATATCATCAAAGTAACTGATTCGATCCAGTACGGCTTTCGGCATCGTCACCTCATAAAGCTGTGGCTTCAAGCTCCCTGTGATGTCTGGTTGACTACGCCCAAAAAGGAGAGAAGCGGGACAAGCGCTTACAGTTTTTGGGTGGAAGAGATGCTTTTCAAGCGCCCCTATCCTACTCGAAATTCCCTCAATGTCAAGGGGAAAGACAGGCCCGACTTGGCTCGCTGCTTGCCACGAAATTGGAAGGTGGCTGGCTGGACCCACGTTTAAATACCCGTCGCCAGAAATTCTCAAGGGAACATAGAAAAATTACCCGCGGCCTCACGTAAAAATCTATCCGAAAGGGATTGCAAAAAGTGGTGGTGAAAAGCGCCAGCCAGAGGAATGTCTACGCAACCTGGAAAAGTGATCCCCTACCTCTTTCACCGCGACGGAAGCCAAATGGTCAACTGTGAGCGATCCTGGAAGACTGCTTGTAAGGAAGCAGGCATGGGTGATCGGGTTATGCACGACTTCAGGCGGGCCGGGTTGAGCGATAAGGTGGTGACCGGACACAAGACCGGGAGCGTCTCTGATCGCTACAACATTGTTGATGAGCATGACTAGACAACGCGGCGGCTCTGCTTAATCTGGCGGCGAAAAATACACGGTGGTTAAAGTCGCGGTTAAAGTCGCCCAAAATCAAGTGGATTTTGAGCTTTCGGAAGTGGTAAACTCTTGATTCTAAACACATGCGCCCGTAGCTCAGTGGATAGAGCGCCGGACTTCGAATCCGTAGGCCGCAGGTTCGAATCCTGCCGGGCGTGCCATTCTCTTCAATGACTTACGGGGATTCTCTCTCTATCTATTGGCTTCGTCCCGGCCAGGAGAAACGATTTCATGGTGATCTGTTTGCCATAACAGATGAGGAGATCGCCGGGCAGAACTTCGAAGTCGCCCTCCGGATTGGGGATGATGAGGGTATTCCGGTTGATGCTCAGTACCAGAATGTCGCGATCGCGCAACCCGGTGTCCACGAGTGCCTTGTGGGCTAGTTCTGAATTGTTTCCTACCGTTATTTCCGCTATCTGATAACCGCGGGCCAGCGTCAACCGTTGCCTGATGTCAATTTCCTCAAAAATCACCCGATCCTCTAAATGCTCGATGATGGCGCCTGCCACGTCCATCTTTGTGGCCATTTCGATGCCCTGCAGGCCGGGGGAAGAATTGACTTCCATGATCTGAGGCCCGTCGTCGCCTTCCAGCATATCCACGCCGGCAACCTGCAAGCCGATGATTTGGGCTGCTCTGACCGCCGTACGCTCGTAGAGTTCATCCAACTGGACCGCTTGTACGGAGCCTCCTCTGTGCACATTGCTTCTGAACTCCTGTCCTGCAGCTTGTCGCCTCATGGCGCAAACGACACGATCCCCCACCACGAAAGCCCGAATGTCGCGTCCCTTGCTCTCTGAAACGAATTTCTGAATGAGAACGTTCTGCTTGGTACTCTGGAGAGTCTCGATAATCGCCTCTGCGGTTTTGAGATCCTCAGCCAGAATGACCCCGATACCCTGTGTGCCTTCCAGAAGTTTGATGATGACGGGAGTTCCACCCACTCTTTCGATTGCGGGGAGAACGTCCTTTTTGCTCCGCACAAAAGCCGAGGGAGGAATTCCGATGTCATGTCGACTCAAAATTTGAAGGCAGCGCAGCTTATCCCGGGCCACAGCAATAGCCTGGGAAGAATTGAGAGAAAAGACACCCATCTGCTCAAACTGTCGCACCACAGCGGTTCCAAAAAAGGTAATAGATGCGCCAATTCGAGGGATAACAGCTTGGAAAGGCTCGCACTGTTGGGTCCTGTGGGTAAGCGATGGCTGGGCCTGTTCAACATGGATGCCCAGTTCAAGGGTATCGAGGACCTCCATCTGGTGCCCATGCCCGGTGGCAGCTTCACAGAGTCGACGGGTGCTATAGGCTTCGGGGCTTCTGGAAAGGATGGCGATTCTCATCTAAAGATTCTTCCTCGATCCACTGTTCAAAGAATATTTTCTGGTGGAATCAATAAGGAAATCACCCTCCAGAGCCCTTCGACCCAGGAGGGCCCGACACAGCATGTTCTTTCTGCACACCAGACTGAATTCGACAGGTTTCACGATCGGTCCAATTTTCACCTGGACCAGCACCATCAATCGATTCCGAGTCTCCCCCGTGCTGGACCGGATTGACGTCCTTCTGCTAATCGATGCTTCAATGATCCGGTTGCGGTCCTTTTTCTTTCGGTCTAGGACCACTTCAAAGCGAATCCGGCCTTCCGGCAATATCTCGGAGCTGGCAACATCAATGGCGCTGCTCCTGGCACCGCTGTCCATTTTTGCGTGAAGCTTGGTGATGCCCCATTCCGGGATAGAAATCATCTCCCGCCAGCCAATGATGAGCTTGCTTTCCTGTTCCGATTCAGGCTGATTCTCTCGACTCCGTTTACTGCTCATTTCAACTGCCGCCACTTCCTCCGCTATGGTAGATAGCCCCCGTTACAGTGTACCCTTTACGGGGCGGTGGCTGCCCTATCGGGGCATTCAGGATTCACAAGATCAGATTATGCAACTAAATTTTAGCCTCCCATGATTCGTGTTCTCAATCTTTCCAAGTCCTACGGTTCCAACGTACTGTTGGATGACGTCAACTTTCTGATGAATCCGGGCGAGCGTCTCGGACTTATCGGCCGTAATGGGCACGGCAAGACCACCCTGTTCCGGCTTCTTCTCGGAACCGAGAGGCCGGATGGCGGGGAGATCGTGGTGCCCAAACATTATCGGATCGGTCATCTGTCCCAGCATCTCGAATTCAGCCAGGACAGCGTTCTGGACGAGGCCTGCAGCGCACTCCCCGGGTCGGAAGACGGCACTGACCTCAGTTACCGGGCGGAAGCCGCGCTGCACGGTCTGGGGTTCGAGGGCGAGTTGCTGCAGTGCTCCCCTGAAAAGCTGTCGGGCGGCTATCAGGTGCGTCTCAACCTTGCCAAAGTGCTGGTTTCCGAGCCCAACCTGCTGCTGTTGGACGAGCCCACCAATTACTTGGACATTGTCTCCATGCGCTGGTTGAGGCGTTTTCTTTGTGCTTGGCGTGGCGAGATGATTCTGATCACCCACCATCGCGAGTTCATGGACCAGGTGACGACCCATACCATGGCGATTCAGCGTCGCAAGTTGCGCAAGGTGGAAGGTACGACCCTCAAGGTCTTTGCACAGATTGTGCAGGAAGAGGAGATCCATGAAAAGACGCGCCTGAATCAGGAGCGGGATCGTCGTCAGCAGGAGCGGTTCATCCAGCGGTTTCGGGCCAAAGCCACCAAAGCCAGGGCGGTGCAATCGCGCGTTAGAAAGCTGGAGAAGGCGGAGACCCTGGAGCGCCTCGATCAGATCCATGATCTGAGCTTCCGGTTCCATGCCGCTCCCTTTGCGGCCAAGAAGATCATGGATGTGGAGGGACTGTCCTTTCACTACCCCGATGGGCCGACCCTGATCGAGGAATTGAAATTTCGGATGGGAGCAAAGGATCGAATCGCGGTTATCGGGCCCAATGGCCGAGGAAAGACGACACTCCTGTCGTTGTTCGCCCATGTCCTTCAGCCGGTCACCGGCAAGATTCAGCTGCATCCCAAGGCTCAGGTGGCCTACTACGGTCAGAATAATGTGGAGCGCTTGGATCCTGATAAGACAATAGAGGAAGAAATCCAATCGGCCCATCCCGACCATAGCCGCGGGGCCGCACGCAAGATTTGCGGTCTGATGATGTTCCCGGGTGACGATGCCCTCAAGAAAGTGCAAGTCCTCTCCGGTGGCGAGAAGAGTCGTGTCCTGCTGGGCAAGCTCCTGGTGAGCCCTGCCAATCTGTTGATTCTGGACGAGCCCACCAATCACCTGGACATGCAGTCGACCGAGGGCCTTATGCATGCGTTGGAGCTCTTCGAGGGAGCGGTCGTGTTGGTCACTCACAGTGAGCTGATCCTACGCCGGGTGGCCAACCGGCTCGTCGTGTTCGACGGCGGGCAGAGCTGTGTGTTTGAGGGCAACTACCAGGATTTTCTCGAGCGGGTGGGCTGGAGAGAAGAGCAGAATTCCCAGAACCAGGTGGCCAAACGGACTCCGGCGCGGGGAAGAAGTCGTAAAGAGCTGCGTCGCCTGCGGGCAGAGCTTGTTGCGGAGCGTTCCAAGAGTCTGAAGCCTTTGAAGGCTCGGATCGAGGGGGTCGAGAAGGAAATGGCCGCGCGCGAAGAGGAGGCAAAAGAGGTCGAAGCTTTGCTGTGTGAGGCGGCAACCAAAGGCGAGAGGGAGTCGATCGCTAAACTGGCGCAGCGCAGCAGTGTACTCAAGCCTCAGATTCAGAACCTCGTTGAGGAGCTGGAGGAACTCATCAACGAGCACGACAGGTTGAAGCCGGAGTTCGAAAAACGGTTTGCGGAACTCGAATAGCGCGCAAATGAGCAATCAATTGCAGGGTGACTCTGTATAATGAATCTTTCTTCGGAATTCAAGTTTCAGGGGAAGGGGAGCGTTCCATGCGTGTACACCTGGTCAATCCCAGTGACGTAGCTTTTGGCGTAGGGGTTATAACGCCGCGCTGGCTCTATGTCCTGGCGGCTGCGACTCCAGGCAGCTTCGGAGATCCCCGGGTGATAGATGAAACGCTCGAGCCCATGGACTTCACCCAGATTCAAGAGGGCGACGTCGTGGGAATCGGGATTCACACTCTGAATGCGCTGCGCGGCTACGAGGTGGGGCGGGCGGCTCGCCAGCGGGGAGCCTACGTGGTCTTCGGCGGCATCCACGCCACGCTCTATCCGGAGGAAGCCTACGAGTTTGGGGGTGCCCACGCGGCGGTGAAGGGCGATGGAGACGTCATTTGGGAAAAAGTGCTGGCGGATTGCAGCAATGGGGGTCCCCAACGCCTCTACGACGGAGGGCAAATCGAGCCCGACCAGTTCCTGGCAGCGCGTTGGGATTTGATGCCGCCGCGCGCCTACATGATGGCATCGGTCCAAACGGTGCGGGGATGTCCCAAACACTGCTCCTTTTGTTCGGTGTGGCGAACCGACGGACAGCGTCCCAGACAGCCCGTAGTGGATAGAGTCCTGGGAGAGATTGTGGACCTGCGTCGTCAGGGGTATCGATTCATTGCGCTGGCCGATGACAACTTCTATCCGGTGACGCTGGAAGATCTGAGACTGGCCGAGAGCCGGAACCAACCCGAGCGGCTGGCCGAGCTGAAGGCCATCCGCGAGGAGCGGTTTGAATTGATGGACCGGCTGGCCGAGCTGCCCAAGAACATGTGCTTTTTCACCCAAATCACGATGGAGGCCGCAGACGATCCGGAATTTCTGGACGCCATGCGCCGGGCCAGGATCAAGGGAGCCCTGGTGGGAGTTGAATCGGTCACCCCGGAGGGTCTGAAGGCCGTTTACAAGGAGTTCAACTCGTCGGGCGATGACCTGGTGAAAAGGCTCCGAATTTTCCCGGAACACGGCGTCCAGGTCCTGGGCTCCTTTATCTTTGGGCTGTCCAGCGACCGCACGGAAACCTTCGACACCACGGTCACTGTGGCTCAGGCTGCCCAGGTGGCCTTGGCCCAGTTTGTAACCCTGACCCCTTTTCCCGGCACGGTGGACTTTATGCGCTGGGAAAAAAAGATGGAGAACGACCCCACCCGCGTTGCAGGTTTTCCTCTGACGAGATTCTGGCTCATTCCCAGGCCGGTTCGACCGAGGCTGTTTATACCCCATCCGGAGATGTCCATTGAGGAGATCCGCCAGAACACCCAAGGGGTTTGGGACCGTTTTTATAGCCTGAAAAGAATCTGGCAGCGATCCCGCTGCACGCCGACCCTGCGCTCCCGGCTGGCCTTTATCATGATTTCAAAGCTCTACCGGCAGATGTACGCCAACACGGGATTGGCCACCGATAGTGCTCGGATCGGCAAGGCAGCCCATTGGGCGTCGTGGTTGGCGAGGCCGCTGCAAAAGTTTTTTCAGTCGGCACCCATGCCGGAGCTGCAGGTGCCCGCGAGCTCAAGGGAACGGAAGGCTGGCGCTAACCCGATCCTCGCCAAGCAAGCATCAACCGGATAGCTCTCACCAGATAACGACCGTCCCTTGCTCTGATGATTCGCAGCCAGAGCAGTTCATCAAAACTGTCTGCGGCTAGCCGGGATGATGCATAGGTTTTCGTGATGAAGTGCCGCTGGCGCTGCGATGACAAGGCATGCGAGGGGTACCCGCCTGCGGGTCGGGCCCCGCAGGCGTACTCATGCAGTACGCCGAGGAGCCCAAGGGGTACCCGCTTGCGGGTCGCATAACGCAGTCAGCGTGGATGATTGCGGCACTGCAGTAGAAAATTTCTGCATAATCCCGGCTAGACTCCTACCATTCCTCTTTTGGACAAGTAATACAACGAGGTGCCCACTAACAGTCCCACGACAAAGCCGTAGGCTAAGCCACCTGCCATCAGGGCAACCAGGCTAGCGATACTGAACTCCGATTTCGATGGCACGATATCCCTGATGAATAACATTAAGGCAATCCCTTCAAATAGAAGTATCACTCCCAATACCGGCAAAGGGAAGATATGAATGACAGTCTCGAATCCCTTGCTGAGGAAAAGTCCTACAAAGAGATACATCGATCCGTAAATGACTACTGAGCCGCCCGTTCTGCCGCCGAAGGTATAGTGTCCCGCCATTCCTCCTGAGCCGTGACAAGTGGGTATCCCGCTGAAGAGAGGGTTGATCAAATTCATGAAGGAATAGGTAAAACTGATCTTGCGCACCGTGAGAGATTTTCTATCCGGGAACAGATCGTCAGACACTTGTTTGGTGGCCAGGACCGAATTGCCAAGAGAAAGTGGGATTTGGGGTATGGCCAAAAGAACAAAGCCTGTGAGAATGTCCGCCCACTCAGGTACATGCAATTGCGGCAATCGAATGCCCACGCTTGCGACTAAGTCAGTGCTATCAACATTGAAGATAAAGGCGTAAGTGATACCTAAAGCGATCACGAACAGGGCAGCTGGGAATTTCCGGTTTCCCAGAAGAACAACGGTCAAGATAAACGCTACAGCTGCCAGCCAGTAACCGTAGGTACCCTCGGAGGCCACATAGTCGCCTAATGCCAGTAAGGAAAGCTTGATGCCTAAGCCAAATTGTATCCCTCTAATTACGCACTTGGGTACAACTTTAGCCAACAGGTCAATGAGTTTCGTTACGGTGAGCATGAACATAAGAACCCCAATTGCCAAGCCGCCCCCGTACAAAATATCTCCACTGATTTCTTGCGTGATGACGATGGCAGCCATGGCTTTGAGAGGCTGGACAGGCATAGGCATCCTATAGATCAGGGCCGTGAGGATTTGCATCGTGCCGAACATGACCAATGCACTGGTGCTGTCCAAACCGGCTGCCAGTATCATGGCAATAATCAGAGGGAAATCGGTGCCGATATCGCCAAACGCGCCTGCGAACTCATTCCTGTCAAATCGGATTCTAATCGGATTCTTCAGCATTCCTTAATCTTTACCACAGACTCACTCGAAAAACATGTGCAACCGGCGAAGTACTCCCCTCAGTGTGGTGATGGCAGTCACAGCACGGTTCCTGCCATTATCGATACACTAGCCGCAATTATTCATAAGTTTGGGGTGAGTGTCGATTTTCTGCGGAAGTTCAGGGCTGAGAGTGTGTTCAGGTGCGATTACAAGGCGTCCAAGCTTGTTGAGCCGAATAGAGATGAAGCGAGAGCCCCTTCCGGAAACAGCTCGGCCCGCAGGGGGCTGTATATCTGTGTTGGCGCAGGGAGTCAGGGGACCGTCAGGTGGGACACAGACGGTGCATCAGTAATGCGAAGAGCTTTTGTTCGGGATAAGACGATGCCAGGTGCACCCAGATGCGACGAGAAGTTTCCCGAACCCGGGCACCGATTTTGAACAGGCGGCGGCGGAGCGTCTCAATCTCCAGGTTGTGCCAGGGAGTCCCGCACAGGTAATCCCGCAGGCGCAGGATTAAGACATAGGCCAGGGCGTGGATGAAGAGTCGGAACTGGTTGGCCAGGAAACGGTGGCAGCTCAAGCGATCCATGGCCAGATCTTTTTTGAAAGCTTTCACGAAGTTCTCGCACTGGCCCCGTCCGATGTAGTGGTCATACAGCTGCCCGGCCGTGAGATCCTGGCGGTTGGTGACCACAAAGCGACGGTTGAACCCGCGCTCGCTCACTTCCACCTTGGCCACCATGCGCCGCTCCCGGTCCCAACTGTCGGCCTGATAGACGAGCTCGGTGAACTGGCGTTGCTTTTCTCCTGAGTCGTCATAGTCTGCTTGCACCTGCTCAACCAAGGGCTCGACGGTGGCCGCCAGCCGGGAGTTGCGGGCAAAGCCCACCACATACTGCAGTTTTTCCTCCTCACAGAACTCGTACAGTGCCGGCGTCGCAAAGCCACTGTCGGCTCGCACTTCGATCGGAACATCGGATCCCAGAACCTGGCGCATCCGGGCCACCACCCGTTTGAGAACCGCCACCGCGTGGGCGGCCGCCCCCTGGTTGCCGGGCCGCAGTAGCGCACATACCAGATCGCCCGTCTCGCCATCGAATAGCAACAGCGGATGATACATGTGCTCGCGATAATAGCCGTGGTAAAAGCTGAACTCCTGCTGCCCATGCGTGACGTCATCCGTGCTGTCGATGTCCAGGATGATCTTCTCGGGCCGGCTCTTCTTGCGGTGCTTCAAGTAGGTCTCCAGCAGCCACTGTCCCAGGCGAGTGAGATCCTTCGAGTCCACCGAGTTCTCCAGTCGCGACAGCGTGGGTTGAGAAGCCAGATCCGGATCGCTTTCCGGCAGCCGATCACACACGGTCTTGAAGATGGGATCCGAGCGCAAGCTGTCGGCATCGTTGCAGTCCTCATAGCCGGCCACGATCTGAAAGCTGCGCTGGGTGAGCAGTTCGCGAATCTGGTGGCGGACGTAGCGGCTATCTCGAGCGTCCTTCAGGCAGGAGGCAAAGCCAGCCGTCAGTCCGTGCTGTTGATCCAGGGCGTACAGACACAGCAGCCCGGCATCGGAGGAGAGCCGGCCTCCATCGAATCGAGCCACCACTTTTCTGTCAGGGTGAGATGGCAAGTTGATCTGGCAGACTGATGCATCGCTGGGCCGTACCTTTTTGGTTTGGAGTTGTTTCATAACCCCTTTTATATCAAAGAGGTACGGCATCTTTTTGTGCCCTCGATCAGACCCCTTCTTCAGAATTTATGAATAATCCGGGCTAGACGAAATCTCCACAGCAGCAAACCATCGGAGAACAGCGGGGTATCGATATCTTTAGCACATTAGTCGATTGTAAAGATCTGAAGTTTGCGGAAGTCTTAACGCTTGGTTCGGATCATCACCTTCTCCTGGATCACACAGTGTCCCTTTCTCCCTTGGCGGAAGTGGGTACCGAACGTGCCGCCACTGTGGCGAAAATCTCTTCCAATCAAGTCTGGTTAGAATTGTTTTGTTCGTCCTCAGCACGGCCCTTTTCACCAGGAGAGCAGGTGCAGGTGAAATATTGGAACCAACAAGCGGCCTACTCTTTCAACTCCGAGATCCTCAACGTATCCGGCCCTTCAAACCAACTACTGACCATCGCAGGTCCCAGAGAAGAGATCTCAGTGCAACGCAGGAAGGCCCAGCGAGTGTCTTATCCGATCTCCTTCTCATTTACTATCATTGACGCTGCGGACAGTCGACTCATCGGACAGAGAGTGCTCAACGCCGAGACTGAAAACATCAGTGTGGGTGGACTGGCTTTTCGTACCCCTGTTCCACTGAGACTGAGAGATAAGCTGGAGATCAGCTTTCTTTTATCTCTATCCGAAGCGGTCAGGGCGGTGGGGTGGGTTGTTCGATATGAGCCGATGAGCCACAAGGGAGAGACCGATAACCTTGTGGCTCTGGAGTTCCTGCACCTGGCCGCCGAAGAGCAGAACAAACTCTTGGTGTTTCTGGCTCAAATCCTTCCTGAAGATTCTGATTCCGAGATCCTCTGGGTGGATTGAGACAAGAGAGTACGGATGCTCAGTTCACCTAGTGGCTAAGCCAGGTAAAAATCTTACCATCTTCGAACGATTCCGAAGGATGTTCGAATTTGGTCTGCAAAGTTTCCAACCTCGATTCGTATAAAATCGACCTGGACCGCCCTTACTGCCAGTTCTTCAGTGACCTTTACATCCACTCCTGCACCACCTCCGTAGGCAAGTCCTGAAGCGTTGCCGACAACACCTAAGATGCCTCCTCTTACATGAGCATAACCGACCAGGTCCCGCACATAGGGAGTTACCAGTCGGGAGACACGAACGGCAAACTGTGGTCCGACCAAGCCGGTATGGACATTTGAGGTTACTCCATTAGTATAGAAACCGGATCCGTCGAAGGTTATTCCGAACCAACGGTTGACATTATGACCAGTGGACAGATTCCAACCCTGGAGGTTGACATTTCCATCAAAAAGTCCATAGGAGTAGCCAGCAAAGAGTTCAAACCCGTGGTAGATTGCCCCTTCAGATGTATATCTGACCTGTGAAGTCAGCCTTGTTTGTGACGTTACTCCCATCAGCGACAGGATGATTCTTTCCGAAACCCCTGCTCTTCGGAGCTCGACGAGGTCTTCTACAGAAGGTTCGTATTCCAGTGTGCTGATGCGGATCTTCTGGAGAACGAATGAATCACTGAGTCCGGCGTGTACCAGGTCAATGATATCTTGTATTGAGAGTTCCTCTTGTCCATAGAGACCGGCTGAAAAGGCGACCAAGAACGAAAGCAGAAAACATAGACTCTTCATTAAAGCACCCCCTGTCTTGAATATTTTTTAGAATTTTCTTTTCTTCTTTAAACCCCTACCTATTCGTTATTGGTTTGTCCTCAAAGACAAACACAGCCACTTTCATAGGAGAGATTCTAGCGATATCCCAAGCACTCTTCAGTGACGGCCGTCACCAGAAGTGCCCGGCAGGTGAGTTTTTTTACTTCTTTGAAGCTTTTTCGTCGAAGACGGGAATGTTTCTGAACAGAAAACACCAAGAGGTGTGTCTATCGTCGCTAGGGGAGTTCACCCACGAGTTCGCGAATGACTGCCGGGAACACGCCTGCCTGTTCAGCTTCGAGTTGCAGTGCTTGAAAGGTTTCTCTGGTAGCTTGAGTCTCTCGATCGTTGCTTTCGATCTGCTGCTGGGTTTCCTGCAACTGTTGTTGGATCCTGCCTTGTGCCGAACCGTCGTCCTCGCGCAACCATGCGCTTTGGAGGTCAGTCATTTTGAGCTCTAGGACGCGACCTCGATTCACAGCGTTGGCAAGGTCCAGGCGAGCCTCGTGGAATAATGCCGGCCAGGCCGCAGGAGTTTCCTTGGCGTCTTCAGAATTCTCTTCTGATCCGGATTCGCCCACGTCCGTTCTTCTGGAAGCTGCAGTCGGAGGATTCCCACTTG
The DNA here is from genome assembly GCA_963663035.1 of Acidobacteriota bacterium. Classification (GTDB taxonomy): domain Bacteria; phylum Acidobacteriota; class UBA6911; order RPQK01; family JADFOI01; genus JADFOI01. The sequence goes on along the minus strand of OY760074.1, from coordinate 2,069,644 downwards.
TACTCACAAGACCTACGAAATCCTTCAAGTTGGCTTCGGTGATGATCCGGAACTCCCCTGTCAAGTTGGCTCTGCGCTCACGCTCTCTGCGTGCAACCTCAGCCAGAGAAGGTTCTTCGGTTTCCTGTGCAAGGCTCCATGCAGGGGAAAGAAGTAGCAGTAGAAGAATGATCGCAAGCATAATAATTGATCTCTATTGTACTATAACAGTCGTCATTCCACTAAAGGAGCTGAGAAGAGAGGCCGAGACACTGGTGGAGGGGATTCAGTTATTCTAGTGTGGGAAATGCAGGCTAAAAGAGGCGAACCGACCTGACGCCTCTTCTTTGCGCTTATCCTATGAGATTACCAGCGGTCGCCGCCGCCGCCGCCGCCACCGCCGCCGCCTGATCGGGGCTGCTGTGGTTTGGCCTCGTTTACCGTAAGGCTTCGACCTTCGAGATCAGTGCCGTTCAGGTTCTTGGTCGCTTCTTCAGCCTCAGCCTGAGAGCTCATTTCCACGAAACCAAAGCCCCGTGACCGACCAGTCATTCGGTCTGTAATCACGCGGGCTGATTCTACTGTGCCGTGTGGCGAGAAAAGTTCCTGTAGCTTGTCGTCCGTAACGGAATACGGCAAACCACCTACATACAATTTGTTACTGCTCATGTTCTCCTCCTAAGAGAATGTTACTGTCATCAACCCTGAAATTTTGACCTCGAAAGGAGCAGAACACGGTAACTTTTTACTCGGTGTCACGATTCTGGTCGGTTGTTCCTTGGGGGATCTTCGCAAGGTTAGACTTGAATAAAGGCCTTTTATATATTGTTTTCATCGACACCCTCGGGAGGCCTTAAACTAGGGCAATCCCCTGCACTATACCCCGCCCTGGAATGCATGTCAATCCAGACACAAGTTCCCAATCGACCGCTGGTGGCTATTCTGCTAAACTTCGGAATCTAAAATCCATGCGCCCGTAGCTCAGCACGGATAGAGCGTTGGTCTCCGGAACCAAAGGTCACAGGTTCGAATCCTGTCGGGCGTACCATTTTGTTTCAGTAACTTACAGACGATTTCTAAAACCATCCAGAGAACTGTCAGGAGGAGAGACTCATGAATTCGGAAAGCGCGAGAGCCATGGCCGATTTTTATATTCCCATCCTTACCCAGGAAGTCGAGACCAATGTGAGAGTTTTCAAAGCTGTTCCTGAAGAAGAGCGCGACTACAGGCCGCATTCGAACTCTATGAGCGCCCTGGAGCTTGCACGCCATATCTCTTTAGAGGATGTGTGGTTTCTCCAGGCGGTGATCGACGGTCAGTTTGGTCCTGTGCCCCCCCAAGGGAACGACTCCGAAGTGACTTCGGTGGCCGACGCCATTGACCTCTATAACGAGAGAATACCGACTCTGATAGAGCAGGTGAAGTCTCTCTCAGGGGAGCGGTTGACCCAGGAAGTGTCCCTCATGGGTGTCTTTAACTTACCGGCTATCGGCTTTTTGTCGTTCATGATCCGCCATTCGGTGCATCACCGGGGGCAGTTGTCCGCCTACCTAAGACCCATGGGTGCTAAGGTCCCTCAGATATATGGGGGCAGCGCCGATCATCCTATGGAACTGCCCGATTCATAACGATAGGGAGCGACCGAATGCACGATCCGGGACTTGACAATTTACCTGCCGCAGAAAGCGAAAGAGTCTTCCCTGAAGTCGAGCTTCACGATACCGCTACGGACGGGCTGGGCGTAGGGCGGCTCCCCGGGGGCAAGGTGGTGTTGGTGGAAGGGGGCATCGGCGGCGAAAGCGTGACCGTCCGGCTGGAAGGGGAGCGTAGCACGTTGGCAGAGGGAGCCCTCCAGAGCGTGCTCAAGCGCTCGGAGATGCGCCAGGAGCTCCCCTGTCCCCATGCTCCTCGCTGTGGAGGCTGCCAGCTGCAGCACGTGACGCCCCAGGGCCAGCTCACCCTCAAGAGGCAGTGGTTGATTCAGACGCTCCGGCGGGTGGGAGGTTGGTCTCCCCAGCAGGTCGATCTTGCGGACCGGCTGCTTCGGTGTCACCAGGGCAGTCCTCTGGGCTATCGGGTGAGGGCCCGTTGGCATTTTGACGGTGAGACCCTCGGATTTTTCGCACGGCGTACCCATCAGGTCGTCTCCACTGAAAATTGCCTTCTCCTGGCTCCCCCCTTGGAGGATACCCGCTCCAGACTGATGGCCTGGCTCAAGGTCGATGACATGAGCCGGTTGTATGGGCGGGCAGGTCTGGTGGATCTGCAATTCGAAGCGACCCTGCTGCGCAACCATGCCGTGGTCCTCAGCTTGAGTGCCCTGGTGTGCCGGAGACCAAAAGAGGAATCTGCGCTTCGCCGGAAACTGCAGCGCCTGGTCAAGGAGTGGAACGGCGCTCAGGTCGATGGCGAGGGATTTGCCGATGTGGCCCATCCGGAGCGTGATCCGTTCATGGTGGGTTCCCGGGTATTCGTGCAGCCGCACTCCCAAGCCCTGTCCCTGTATCGAGCGGAGATCCTGGATCAGTTGCAGCAACTGCTTCGGCAGCCGGCTTTCTCATCTCTTGAGGAGAAAGCCGGGTGGACGGCATGGGATCTTTACTGTGGGGCGGGAGCGCTTTCCGATCTTTTCGAGATGGCGGCGGGTGCCGGGCACAAGGTCACCACCTGGTCGGTGGATGGGGAGGCATCGGCTATTTCCGCACTAAAGCTCAATCACCCTGCTTTAGCGGCCCACGCCGTAGTGGGCGACGTTCGAGAATTCATCCAGGCCAGGATTGACGATCGTGAATTTCCCGACATCCTGATCTGCGACCCTCCCAGAGACGGCATCGGCTTGCCTGCCGCCAGGAGTCTGAGCCGGGTGCTAGTCAACCGAGAGGCGCCGACGGCGCTCATCTGGCTGGCCTGTGATCATGCCAGCTTGGCACGAGATCTCAAGCCTTTCCTGGATGTGGGCTTCTGGCTGCATTCCCTGGCCCTCTTTGACTGTTTTACCTACACGACCCATTCCGAGACCGTGGCCCTGCTCGGCTGTACCGGCACGACGAACTCCCTCAGACGTTAAACAAAAAATTGCTAATATCTCCATCTTGGAGCACGTATTGGCGGCCCTCGAGTCTCAACAGACCCTGCTTGCGTGCGCTTGCCATACTGCCGGATTTGACCAGATCCTCAAAGGAAATGACCTCTGCCCGAATGAATCCGCGCTCGATATCGGAATGGATGACGCCTCCGGCCTCCACGGCAACGGCGCCCTGGCGAATCGTCCAGGCCCGCACCTCATCTTCTCCGACGGTGAGAAAACTAATCAGTCCCAGCAAGGCGTAGGATGAAGCGATGACCCGATCTCTGGCGGGTTCCTGAATTTTGAGACTCCCCATGAATTCACGGGCATCGTTTTCCTCCAGTTGGGTCAATTCCTCCTCGATCTTGGCACTGAGAGGCACCACCAAGCTTTTCGAGTGATTGTATTCCAAGGGCGGGGGGGAGGAGAGCTGCTCTTCCCCGATATTCAAAACCACCAGGACCGGCTTCTTTGAGAGGAGTGGATAGCCTCGAATCAGCTTCTCCTCCTGTGAGGAGAGTTCCAGATCTCGAATCGGCTTCTCTGCCTCAAGGCTCTCCTTGAGTCGGCACAGGAGATCCTGTTCGGCAATCTTAATATTTTTCTCCTGGCCTGAAGTCTTCTTCAGATCTTTCTCCAGCCGTGCCCGCCTTTTCTCGATGATCCTGAGGTCTGAAAAGATGAGTTCAAAGTCGACTCCAGACAGGTCGTCCTCAGGGTTCACTACTCCTGAGGGATGGGGGACCCTCTCGTCCTCAAAGGCACGGACCACGTGAAGCAAAGCATCGGCCGTTCCGATATAACCCAGGACTTCGGCCGGCAGCTCTGTCCCCTGTTCCTCTCCCTTGAAGCCGGTCACATCCACGTATTGGACTTCAGCTGCCGTGAGCTTTCGCGGCTGGTAAATCTCGGCCAATACGTCCAACCTGGGATCGGGAACCTTGACCGAGGCCAGATTGGGCTCAAACTTTCCCGAAGTGAAGGAGGCGGTCTCAGCCGTTCCCCGTGTCAATGCATTAAAAACCGTCGTTTTGCCGCTATTCGACAGTCCAACAATAGCAATCTTCATAGAAGGGACGGGAGTATATCGATTATGGGCAAGCTCGTTCAACCGATAGGGTCCGTGAGTTCCAAATCGAATGGGTAAACCGCCCGATTGATTCTGGCCCGAGACTGTGCAACACTGAGTTCAAGCTCTCAGGAGGTCGCTGGAAATGCCTCCGCAAGGGGATAAACACTGCTGCTAAGAAACTTACAGATCAATCCAGCGAGGAAAGAGGTTGGGCCATGAATGACGAATATCTTCATGACGTTCTCTGCGAGGCGGAAGCCGCGTTTGAAACAACTGCTGAAACCAGGGCGGAGGCCATAGGTCGACGCTCGTTCCTGAAGCTGACCGGAGTGGCTGGTGGGGGACTGGCACTTGCCTTCTACATTGAAGGGGGGAGCAGTGCTTTTGCCGCACAGGCTGGAAGCGAGTTCGTCCCCAACGCCTTCATTCGCATATCACCCGATGGCTCGATTCTGATCTACTCGAAGAATCCCGAGATTGGTCAGGGCGTCATGACTGCCCTGCCCATGATCGTCGCCGAGGAGTTGGACGCTGACTGGTCTGACGTGCGTGTGGAACAGTCACCGATCAATCAAGCGGTGTATGGCCGTCAGTCTGCCGGTGGCTCCCGATCCGTGGCCTCGAGCTGGGATCAACTGCGCCGCGCCGGCGGGGTGGCCCGCGCCATGCTTGTATCGGCTGCGGCCCAAGAATGGGGTGTTTCGACTGCTGAGTGCACCACAGAAACGAGTACGGTGATCCATCGTCAGAGTGGCCGGCGATTGGGGTATGGCGAACTGGCCAACAGGGCAGCCGCGCTTCCGGTTCCGGACCCGCAATCTGTCACCCTGAAAGAGCGCTCAGACTACAAGCTGCTGGGCACACGGGTAGGCGGCGTCGATAACCACAAAGTGGTTACCGGACAACCGCTTTTTGGAATCGATCAGGTCGTGCCGGGCATGCTCTATGCCGCCTATGAAAAATGCCCGGCCACCGGTGGCCGGGTTGGCCAGGCCAATCTAGACGAGATCCGTTCGCTTCCTGGCGTCGAGGATGCCTTTGTGCTGGAAGGCAACGGGCAGGTCGCAGAGCTGATGCCCGGAGTCGCTATTGTTGCGACTTCCACCTGGGCCGCTCTCAGCGCCAAACGTCAGCTTCGGGTGACCTGGGATGAAAGCCAGGCTTCCAAGGATAGTTGGAGTGGTGCCGTTCGACGAGCCGGGGAGCTGGCCAATCAAAGCGGCAACCAGATTATTAGCGACACTGGCAACCTGGAGGAAGCCTTCAGCAGCGCCTCCAAAACGGTGGACGCCTTCTACAGCTACCCATTTCTCTCACACGCGCCGCTTGAGCCCCAAAACTGCACGGCCTGGTATCGTGAGGGCGGGGTCGAGATTTGGGCTCCCACCCAGACTCCCCAACGGGGACTTGGCAGCGTGGCCAAACTGCTCGGCATTCCCGAGGATCGGGTAACGATTCACCAGACCCGAGTGGGCGGCGGTTTCGGGCGCCGCTTAATGAATGATCCCATGTGCGAAGCAGCGGCCATCTCGAAGCAGATTGACGCACCGGTAAAACTGCAATGGACGCGCGAAGACGATATGGCCCACGACTTTTACCGTGTGGCGGGCTTCCATTCCTTCAAAGGTGCAGTCGATCGATCGGGCAAGCTTTCGGCCTGGCAGGATCACTTCGTGACCTTCTCCAGTGACGGACAACGTCCCGTCAGCGGAGGTAATATTGGCGAAGAGGAGTTCCCCGGACCTCTGCTTTCCAACTACCGACTGACTCAAACCATGTTGCCGCTGGCGACGCCCTGCGGACCATGGCGGGCACCGCGTTCAAACGGAATTGCCTTTGCCGTGCAATGCTTTCTTGACGAGCTTGCGGTGGCAGCTGGACGCGATCACCTTGAGTTTCTCCTCGAAGTGATGGGCCAGCCCCGTTGGCTGGATCCCGGAAACGACCGTGCCCTGAACACCGGTCGCGCCGCAGCCGTTATTCGACTTGCCGCAGAAAAAGCCGGTTGGAGCAGATCGTTCCCGGCCGGGCGGGGACTGGGGCTGGCCTTCCACTTTAGTCACGCCGGCCATTTCGCCGAAGTTGCCGAGGTGAGTGTAGACGAGAACAAAAAGCTGACAGTCCATAAAGTAACGGTAGCTGCCGATGTCGGTCCCATCATTAATCTAAGCGGTGCGGAAAATCAGTGTCAGGGTGCGGCTATCGACGGCTTTAGCACGATGCTGAGTCTGGAGCTTTCAATAGAAAATGGGCGCGTACAGGAGTCCAATTTCCACCAATATCCAATCCTGCGTCTGGCCAATGCGCCAGAGGTTGACGTTCACTTTATCGAAAGCGATTTCCCGCCCACGGGTCTTGGTGAACCCGCTCTACCTCCGGTTGCACCGGCCATCTGCAACGCGATCTTTGCCGCCAGCGGTCATCGTGTGCGAGAGCTTCCGTTGACGAAGGCAGGCTTCTCCGTTCTTTAACGAATTGTGTACAATAGGAGTGTGACTGGGATGCGAAAAAGCAGTGAGGAACTGAATGAAGGCTGAAGGCATGGCTGGACAAGCAACAGCCGAAGGGGATCGGGAGTTGAAGGTGGACTGGAGTGAGTTCAAGGATCTTCCCGATCAGGCCCGGGTGTGGGTTCACGGTTTCCAAGAAGAGCTGACTGGGCCTCAAGAGGAGATCATCCGCCAGGGACTGGAGCAGTTTCTACCCCAATGGGTTTCGCACGGGGCCCCGGTCCAGGCTGCCTTCAAGATTCTGTCTGAGCGTTTTGTGGTGACTGCAGCCTACTGCCAGGAGGGTGTCTCGGGCTGCTCTATCGACAGTCTCCTCCGTAACTTTAAAGCCTTCAAGACTCTCAATGGATTGGATGGTCTCAAGGGAGGTCTTCTCTACTTTCGTGACAGAGAGGGGAAGATTCAGGCCTTGGATGCGCTCAAGTTTCAGGATCTGGTTGAGTCGGGAGAAGTCTGTTCCGATACCCCTGTCTTCCAAACCCTTCTGAGTACCCTGGGGCAGCTTCGCTCCGGTGATTTTGAAACAACCCTTGAAAACTCCTGGCTGTCCCGTCTGCTGCCAACCTCCTGAGTGCCGCGTTTTTTCAAAATAGGCTTCCATTCAAGCCTTCAACAGACTTTCTCAGCCACGGTGTGAACCCTTTTGGCTCCCCATCGAGCTCCTGGGCAAGTTGATTCCAGGTGACCCACCTGAAGTCGTAGATGTGACGTGGGTTAGGATTGAGTTTTCCGTCATACTTACCTGTCAGAAGAGCACAAGATTCGTTTTCACATCGATCGTTGTCCCGTTCAAAATAGGTAAATGCCAGAACTTTGTGTAAAGGCAGTGTTATTCCCCATTCGGTTTTTAAGCAGCGGATTCCGCTTTCTTCGTAGCTTTCGTCTCTGTCATCAAGGTGGAGCGGATGGGTGGCCCCGGCCAGATCCCACAGCTTATCGAAGAGCTGGTGCTTCCTTTTCTGCAGAAGCACTTCAGCTTGACTATTGTAGAGAAAAACGGCCACCCCTCTGTGGCGAAGACCGTTGCCCCGATGGCAAAGAGTTCGTGAAGCGTACTGGATGATCTCGTCATCATCATCCACCACGATTAAGGTTTGTGACTCCTGTCCGGCAGCAGCCACCTCGGAAGAGGACTTTTTCTTGCGCGATCCAAGGCTCAAAATGGGAGGCTCCGTCGAAAGTGAAAGGTAGCTTTTTCAGGTGCCTGAATGACTGGGGAGATGTTTAGCCCGCACTATGCATAAATTCTCTACTGCAGCGCCGAAATCACTCGCCCTGCCAGTGTTGCGCGACCCGCAAGCGGGTACCCCTCGGCTCCTCAACCTACTCAAGAGTACGTTTGCGGGGGCCGACCCGTGGCGGGTACCCCTCGCGCGCCTTGTCAGGCCGGCGCTTTCACCGCTTCGTGACGAGAACCTATGCATAGTCCGGGCTAGTCCGCGTCTGGTAACTCATGGTAGGTAATGGCTTTGGTGATAAACAGCGAGGAATCCTGTGCCAGATCGGTCTCTTTGGGTTTGTTCAGGGGTACCCCTTCTTTGTCGAAAAGGATCTTGACGATAGGACGCCATGAGTTTCTCGGATTGACTTCCACGACTTGCCCCACCTCATCGGAATTCAGCACGACGTACTCATTATAAGGATAAACAGAGAAACTCTCTATCAAAGCCTTTACAACGTGATCCGAAAAACCTGTGGTGACGCCAAGGGTTAACCCTTCGAGTAACTGATAGCCAGTCAAGGCCTTGCGGTAAGGGCGATCGTGGACACTGGCCTCGAAGACATCCACGATGCCCAGGATTTTCGCCTCTTCGCGGATATCTCTTCCCTGAAGTCCCAGGGGAAATCCGCTTCCATCTTCTCGTTCGTATACCTGCCCCACAGTTTCAATAAGCCAATCGCACTCGGGGTTGAACTCGTGCAACAGCTCGGCGCCGTAAGCAGGCCGGTGCCTCATTTCCGAACGCATCGGTGTAGGTTGATGGAGCACTCGCTTGGGGAGCCGTGCCACCCCAATTTCGTGTAAGAGTCCAGCCAGCCCCACCTGCAACTGATTTTCCAGCTCGTATTTCAGGGTCTGTGCCATCCGAAGTGAGAAAATGGCCACATTCACACAGTGGGCACTGACAGAGAATTCCTGCCTTCTGTCGGTGGCTAACAGCAGGAGAGCGGAACTATCAGCCATGGAATCGTGAAGGCCTTTGACCAACTCCTCTCCCCTTGTGAGATCGGGGCCCTTTTTTGCCTCAGCCCCACGGATCGATTCCACAACATAGTCCTTTGCGGCTTTGTACAGTTTGGCTGGTTCGGCTTCGATGTCCCCTTCAGGCAGGTCCTCTTCAGGCAGGTCCTCTTCAGGCAGATCCACGTCAGGCAGATCCTTGCTCGCCGGGACCTCGTGGGACTGGAATTCTTGCAGCTCCTTCTCAGAAACCTCCTCTATCAGGGAAGCCTCGATAATAACGTTGCCGTTACGCAAACGCTGGGCCAGGACGAAGAGTAGATTGCGGGCCACAATGGGATAATAATCAACCAGGGCCCAGATGGTTTTTTCGTCCAGCAGGAGCACACAGGAGTCTTCGTTGGCCACAACATAGGCCGAAGTCACCTGACAATCAATGACGGACAGTTCGCCGGCGACCTCCCCAGGTTGCAATACTACGATTGGGTCGAGGGTATGTTCTTTCAGGTGGATATGCAAAACACCAGCCAGGACCAGGTAGAGAAAGCGATTCCGCTGACCGGCTCTGATCAGCACGTCGCCTCTTTTTAACTCCTGTATCGGACAGCCCTCCAGCAGAGTCTGGATCGATTCAAGCTCGACGCCTCTCAAGAGAGGCGTACTCTGCAGCTCATGACTGTCGAGAAGACTATTTAGATCAAAGTCCAAGAAGACTCTCCGGCCTTTTTCACACCCACCACCACTGAAGAGGCGTTGACAACACTCAAAGAGCAGTTTATACGGCAGCCTAGCAACAAGCTGTGACTGCTGTCACCTAGCCGTGACTATTGCATAAGTTTTCGACTGCAGCGCCGTCGCCTCAAAACCGTAAAAAAGAAGTTGTGGAAACCTTGTCGTAGAGTTAAAGTAAGCTCACTGGCTATGAAGCCTGCATCAAGCATCAAGAACAAGGAGATAATGAAATGACAAGCAGACGTGATTTTCTGAAGGGGGTCGCAGCCGCCGGCACACTTTCGGGACTGGCCGCGCAATCGCAAACAGGCAGAGCTCTTGCCCAGGCGCAAATGGGAGGTGCAGCTGCCGCTTTGCCGTCCTCGAGTGCCCTCGCAGGGATGGAAGTGGAGCCGCCCGATGGCTATACCACAGACGAGGCTGCCCATTATTTTGTCCAGAATGCGGCATCCGATTTCATGGTCGATGTTATTAGAAGCCTGGGCATCGACTATATCACCGCCAACCCGGCCTCCAGTTACCGGGGGCTGCAGGAGTCGATCGTCAACTATGGGGGCAACAAGGCGCCTGAATTCGTGACCTGCCTGCACGAAGAAACCGCCATAGCCATGGGCCACGGGTACTCCAAGATCGCCTATAAGCCCCTGGCCATGTTATGCCACGGCACGGTCGGCCTGCAGCACGCGTCGATGGCAGTTTACAACGCTTATGCCGATCACGTGCCGCTGATTATCTTTGCTGGGAATCACCTGGACGCCGCCGACCGGCGGCCCGGCGCAGAGTGGTCCCATGCGGCCCAGGACTGTGCCAAGTTGGTGCGCGACTTCACCAAATGGGATGACACCCCCGTCTCGCTGGCCCATTTCACGGAGTCCTTGATGCGTGCCTACAAGATTGCTACTACGCCGCCCATGGGACCGGTGGTGATTACCCTGGACGGCCACCTGCAGGAAATGGAAGTCGGCGATAACCGGCCGGCTATTCCAGAGTTCAGACCGACGGTTCCCTCACAGGGGGAGACCGGCGCCTTGCGTGAGGTGGCGCGAATGCTGGTGAACGCAGAGCGCCCCGTGATCATGGCTGGAAGTATGGCCCGCACGCCGGAGGGAATGGAGGACCTGGTGGAGCTTGCCGAGTTGCTTCAGATTCCGGTTTCAGACCGGGGTGGCCGTATGAACTTTCCCAACGATCACCATCTCTATCAGTCGAGGCGCCTGGTGCGCGAGGCCGACGTCGTTCTGGGATTGGAGGTGGGCAGTTTCTGGACCACGGTCTGGAGCATGCGCGATCTTCCCCACCGTGAGACGCGGCGCGTCCTGAGCCCCGACGTTAAGCTCATCAGTCTTGGCCTAAACGACGTGTACCTCAAGGCCAACTATCAGAACTTCCAGCGCTACCAGCCCGTTGATCTTTCCATCGCCGGTGACGCCCAGGCATCCCTGCCGGCTTTGATCGAGGAGGTCAGGCGCGCAATGACAGCCCAGCGTCGCTCCCAGAACTCTGCTCGTGAGGATGAGTTTCGGAAAAGCCACCAGGACAGTCGCACTCAAGCGCGCAAGCAAGCCACCTATGGTTGGAACTCCAGTCCGATCAGCACCACCCGGCTCATGGTCGAGCTGGGGCAGCAGATCAAGGACCACGACTGGTCTCTGGTCGGTCAGAAATTGACCGGTGGTGCGCGACGCTTTTGGACGATGAACAAGCATTACCAGTACATCGGGGGCTCGGGCGCGGGGGGACTTGGTTACGGAGCCCCGGCGTCGATTGGCGCTGCGCTGGCAAACCGCGAACATGGCCGCCTGTCGGTCAGCGTTGTGGCCGACGGTGATCTGATGTACTCGTCGGGGGCGTTGTGGACCGCTACTCATCACGATATTCCCCTTCTCATGGTGATCAACAACAACCGCGCCTATCACCAGGAGGTGATGCATATCCAACGTATTGCGGCACGGCGGCAGCGCGGTGTCGACGGCCCGGCCAAGATCGGCAATGTCTTTGAGGATCCCTATATTGACTATGCCGCTTTGGCCAGGAGTATGGGGGTGTCGGCGGAAGGACCGATCAGCGACCCCACCCAGTTGGCAGGGGCATTCAAACGCGCCGTCGATGTGGTGAAACGGGGCGGGTGCGCTCTGGTGGATGTTGTGTGCCAGCCTCGTTAAGGAGTACAGCCATGAAGAGCAAGAATCGTCAACAGACCCTGCTTGTCCTCGCTGTGGTGGTAGCCGCCTTGGTGTTGGGTGGAAGGATGAGAGGGGCGGGCGCGCAGGAAGAGGACCAGTTCCCACCCGGTAGTGAGGAGTACATCGAAATGGGCTGCTATCAGTGCCACGGCTATGACGGCAATGGAGGGAGCGGCCCGCGCCTTGCCCCCGATCCGCTGCCCTTCGCGGCCTTCTCCAGCGTGGTGCGGCGGCCTCCTAATGTCATGCCGGCTTACTCACCCAAGGTACTGACCGACGAAAAGCTGCGAGACATCTACGAATACCTGGAGTCGATCCCGGATCCGCCTGATGTTTCCTCTGTGCCTGCTCTTTCCGAGGAGTAGGGAAGGGCAGGTCAACCGGGCTAGCCGGATTTCAGTTCCCGGAGTTCTTGCTCCAGGCGCATTTGAGACTCTCCGGCTTGCAGAGCCTCTTCACGACGCCGCAGCGCACTGGCAACATTACCGGTAATCTCATCTCGATCGAATGGTTTGGTGATGTATCCGGAAGCACCAAACCGATCGGTTTCCGCGACGATCCCAGGATCGTCCAAAGCAGTCACCATAAGAACGGCGATCTGCGGTTGGTCTTCCCTGAGTCCCTGAAGAATGACGGTCCCCGGCTTCTCGTGCATCATGATATCCAACAGGGCCAAAGAGAAGCTATGCTCTGTCAGTAGCTTACAGGCTTCATCGACGCCCCCGGCGGTGACACACTCGTATCCCTCCTCCGTTAACCATTGCGAGAGGATGTCCCGTATGTAGAACTCATCGTCGACGATTAGAATTTTGGTAGCTGACTTTTGTGTCATAGTCTTCTTCTCGCTACAGGTTGAGGTGAAACTTTAGTGGAGCACTTATCGTCCAGCCTCCACTCTCTTGCCATCGAGTACCTCTCGCACCTTCTGTGCCAGGATCTCATGGGTGAAAGGCTTGGAAAGGAAGGGAGCGCAAGGATCCAAGGAGCCGAACATGGTTTCGGCATAGCCGGACATGTATAAGACCCTCAGGGAGGGCCGCTTGTCCTTGAGCCTGCTATACAGAGCTGGGCCGCTTCGACCAGGCATGATGACATCACTCAAAAGAAGGTCGATCTCACCATCGTGCTTCATAAGTAGTGCTTCCGCCTCTTGCGCATGGCTCGCGGAGAGGACCGTGTATCCCAACTCCTTCAGGACACGGTTTAAGACCTCGCGCACCGGCTCTTCGTCCTCTGCAACCAAGATCACTTCAGAGCCCTTGAGTGTCCCCTCTTGCTTGACCTGCTTAGTCTTCTCTTCCACCTCTTTATCCGTGGATGGTAAATAGATGGTGAAGCTTGACCCCTCGCCGGGTTGGCTGTCTACCCAGATGTAACCGTGGTGCTGTTTGATAATGCCATAGACAGTGGACAAACCCAGACCTGTTCCGTCGCCCACGTCCTTGGTCGTAAAGAAAGGCTCAAAGATCCTTTGCTGTGTCGCTTGATCCATTCCACAGCCAGTGTCGGTTACGACCAGTACCACGTAGCGGCCAGCTTCTAGCCCGGATTATTCATAAATTCTGAAGAAGGGGTCTGATCGAGGGCACAAAAAGATGCCGTACCTCTTTGATATAAAAGGGGTTATGAAACAACTCCAAACCAAAAAGGTACGGCCCAGCGATGCATCAGTCTGCCAGATCAACTTGCCATCTCACCCTGACAGAAAAGTGGTGGCTCGATTCGATGGAGGCCGGCTCTCCTCCGATGCCGGGCTGCTGTGTCTGTACGCCCTGGATCAACAGCACGGACTGACGGCTGGCTTTGCCTCCTGCCTGAAGGACGCTCGAGATAGCCGCTACGTCCGCCACCAGATTCGCGAACTGCTCACCCAGCGCAGCTTTCAGATCGTGGCCGGCTATGAGGACTGCAACGATGCCGACAGCTTGCGCTCGGATCCCATCTTCAAGACCGTGTGTGATCGGCTGCCGGAAAGCGATCCGGATCTGGCTTCTCAACCCACGCTGTCGCGACTGGAGAACTCGGTGGACTCGAAGGATCTCACTCGCCTGGGACAGTGGCTGCTGGAGACCTACTTGAAGCACCGCAAGAAGAGCCGGCCCGAGAAGATCATCCTGGACATCGACAGCACGGATGACGTCACGCATGGGCAGCAGGAGTTCAGCTTTTACCACGGCTATTATCGCGAGCACATGTATCATCCGCTGCTGCTATTCGATGGCGAGACGGGTGACCTGCCCCCACGAACGAGTCCACCCTCTATGCTAGACCCGGGACCATTTGAAGTCCACTCCAAGGGATTGGATCCAGTGCCTGCGACCTAGGTAGTTTGGCCTCTGGCGCCGGCGGCCGATAGGCCAAGGCGCTGTGAGGCCGGATCTGATTGTAATCCCTCCGCCAGCGTTCTACCAACACCTTGGCTTCCCCCAGCGTGTCGAAGATCTCCATGTTCAGCAGCTCATCCCGTAGTTTCCCGTTGAAACTCTCAATGTACCCATTCTCCCAGGGGCTGCCCGGCTCGATGTACAAGGTCCTTACCCCAACAGCCTGCAGCCAGTCCCGGACCGCCTGTGCCGTAAACTCCGATCCGTTATCGGACCGGATAAACTCAGGCACTCCCCGATCAACGAATAACTCCGCCAGCCGGTCCAACACGTCTTGGTGATTCATCTGCCGTTTCACATCAATGGCGAGGCACTCTCTGGTGTACTCATCCAGGATCGTCAATAGCCGAAAGGCTCGCCCATCATGGGTCCGTTCATGCACGAAATCATAGCTCCAGACGTGGTTCTTGCGAGCCGCTCGTAACCGAACACAGGAACCGTCATTAAGCCACAGCCTCCTTCGTTTCGGCTGTCTGGACGGGACTTTCAGCCCTTCTTGTCTCCACAGCCTCTCCACCCGCTTAGGATTCACCTTCCACCCTTCCCCATGAAGTATCGCCGTGACCCGCCGGTAGCCATAACGCCCGTATTGCGTAGCCAACTCCACCATCCGGGCCACCAATCGGGCCTCATCATCGGGAATTTGCCTTTCCCTTCGCTGGGTCGATCGAACCTGTCCCAGCACTTGGCAGGCCCGACGTTCGGAGACTCGCTCTGCTCCTAATCGCTCTCGTACCCACATCACCGCTCGTCTCCTGTTCGCCGGGCCTAGAAGTTTCCCGAGGACACTTCCTTCAGGATCTGCTTGTCCAAAGACAGATCCGCCACCAGCTTCTTCAACCGGGTATTCTCCTTCTCCAACACCTTCAACCTCTTGGCCTGGTCCAACCGGAGCCCTCCGTACTCTTTGCGCCACCGGTAGTAGGTCTGCTCGCTCACCCCCATCTGCTTCGACACCTGTCCCACCCTCTGTCCTTGGGCCAGACCCACCTCTGCCTCACGCAGCTTCATGATGATCTGTTCTGCCCTAAACCGCTTCCCTGCCATCCTTGCCTCCTTCCTAAACCGGAAATCCTAACATTCAAACTGGACTCGTTTTAGGGGGCAAGGTCAGTTCTGCTTCACCGTCACGTGGGAAGTTGTGATGGTGAGTGTGCCCCCATCGGGCATGGCGTCGCGTCCATTGATGGTCAGATTCATCAGTACCTGCTCGATGTAACCCGGATCGGCTCGAATATTGTCTCGGTTCGTGGCAGCCACGAAGTTCAGGCTTATGTCCTCTCCAATCAGCCGTTTGAGTATTTTGCAGGTGTTCTCGATCACTGAGTTGAGATGGAGGACTACGGGGTCGAAGAGTTGTCTTCGGCTGAAGGCCAAAAGGTGAGCTGTTAAGGCCGCAGCACGATCAGAACATGCCAGTATCTCAAGGACATCCTTGCTTTGAGGAGAGGCTGGCTCTAGTTTCTCCTGCAGTAATTGTGCGTAGCCTCGAATACCGGTCAGGAGGTTGTTGAAGTCATGGGCAATGCCACCGGCCAAGGTTCCAATGGCTTCCATCTTTTGAGACGCGAATAGCTCTCTTTCCTTTTGCTCTAGAGCCTGTTGGGTCTGTTTCAGGTCGCTGATGTCTCGCCAGGTAACGTGAGTGGCCACAATTGAGCCTGCTTCATCAGAGATCGGCATCACCTGTACCAGAGCAGGAAAGGTGCTTCCGTCGGCTCGCAGGAGGGTACGCTCCTTCCAGGGTAGTTTGCCTGTCTGGACATAGGTCGTAAACGTTTCCTGGGCCGTCTCTCGGGAATCGGAAGGATACAGTTTCAGCCAGGAGCGCCCCACGATCTCTTCTTTGTTCAGGCCAACCTCATCCACCAGAGTTTGGTTGCATTCCAGGACCTCTCCGTCCGGATAGGAAATCACAGCCATCATATCTGGCGCGTTCTCGAACAGCTGTTGGTAGCGTTCCTGGCTCTTCCGATTCTTTTCCTCGGCCCACTTGCGCTCTATGATGTCGCGGACGATCGCGGAGAACCCAATGATCTGACCTAGGTTATTTCGGATGGGAGAGATGTTTACAGAGAGGTGAACTCGCCGGCCGCTTTTGCAAACTCCTACCGTGTCAGAATATTCTAACCGTTCGCCTTTTATGAGTCTCTCAAAAATCTCAGAATACTGCCCCGCCTTGTACCCTGGCCGGAGGATCGCGGCGGTGCGTCCGATCACCTCTTGGGCCGTGTAGCCAAAGAGACGCTCCGCGGCGGCATTCCAGCTGACAATTGAGCCATCTGGTGCAGTGCTAATGATGGCATCGTTGGAGGACTTGACAATGGCGGCTAAGTGGATGGCGGTTGCTTCCGCCTCCACCTGGGAAGTGATGTCGCGGGCGATGCACTCAATGGCCACTCGGTTTCCGGATTCGTCATAGATGGGCACGTTCACCCACTGAATCCACAGCATCCCACCGTTCCTGTGCACCCATCGAAGAGTCTCCCGCTCATGATATGGACCTTTTCCCTGGAGAGACTGCTCCAGCCTCTGCCGGTCCTCGGGGTGAATGAGCTTGTGGATCAGGCTGGGGTCGGTGTAGAAGTCTTCTGGGGTGTAGCCCAGCATCTCCTGGACCACCGGGCTCATATATTCAAAGCCTTGCGGCTGTGCAAGACGATAGCGGAAGATGAGGTCCCTGGCATTTTCAACCAGCTCGCTAAAGTGTATTTGACTCCGGCTTGGTGGCTCTTGAACTGCGTCGATCCTGCGTCTATTGATTGCCTCCTGAATATATCGCTCCACCAACACGTTCGGTCGCTCCACTTCTCCAGTGGAGTATCCGAAGACACTGGTCTTGGGGGGGGCTGTCTGACCCATTGCCCGTTCGAGTTCCTGGGAGATGGTCGCCCAGCTCCAGGATCTGTGCTCCTTGCGGTGCCTGAGTCCTGAGCCGAGGGTCTTCCCGGCGATGTTTTCTTTGTGCATCTGAAGACAGGATAGCCAATAAAAGTATGTTTTGGGGTGGTGGTCGTCACAAAAACTCAAAAAAATAGCACACATGGATCTCTGCACGATTGACGGACCCAGAAGTTATAATTTTGATTGGCTGTGAGCATGAAATGAGTCGTCTTTCCGCAACCAGGTCGAAGAATCGCCCCCCCCCAAGCTGACATCCCGTGCCAGAGAATCTGTTCCTGTTCACCCAAGCACCTCAATTGCATGTCAGCAAAGGAGTGGCTCAAAGCACAGCTGGGTGTGTGGCAGTCCTACTACGAAGGAAGAGACATTCGCGACAAGAAACTCCATCCAGCCGTTTTTCCTATCTCCCTGGCTAAAAGATGTATAGAGCTCTTTACGCACCAGGGAGAGCTGGTGCTTGATCCCTTTGTGGCATCGGGAACCACCATGGTTGCGGCTCGGGACCTTGACAGAAATGCAGTGGGCTTCGACTTACAGAAGAGTTACATTGATCTCTGTCTTGAGAGATTGGGACAAGAAAGCTTGCGCGGAAAGTGTCGTCAGATTGCCTTTCACGAAGATGCACGGAAAGTCTCACATTATTTAGAGGAAGAAACCCTCTCGCTCATTCTCACATCTCCGCCCTATGCAAACCTTCTCAATCGGAGGCGAAAGAACAAGAGCCGACGGACCAAAGATCGGAAAAATGAACAGTACATGAGAGTCGAACAGTATTCGCAGGACTCACGTGATTTGGGCCTTCTTCCGCTGGAGAAGTACGCTGCTGGGATGGCCAGTATTTATGCAAACCTGTTGCCGTTCCTGCGTCCCAAGGCCCACTGTGTCATCAATGTGCCAGATATGTGGTGGGAGGACAAAAGGATCCTAATCCACGTGGCGCTGATCGAGGCTCTCCAGAGTGTTGGCTACGAGCTTCGTAACATCATCATCTGGGATCGCACCAATATCGTGAATCGCGTCGGCATTTTTGGCTGGCCCAGCAACTACATCACGATGGGTGTTACTTTCGAGTATTTGCTGGACTTCCGCCGTCCCGGCTAGGGCGGTTGGCCAGGAAGGCCAATCTCTTCGTTCTCCGCGCCCTTCAGGACTTGTCAGGCTACGGGCTTCCTTGCAGCTGGACGACTTCCTGGATGCGAGTGACAGGGTCTTCAACCGTGAGCTTGATTGCCCCAGACTGATAGCCAGGCTTGGTAATATCCAGGGTGTATTCTCCCTCTTCCCAGAACCAGACGATGCTCAGACCATCGGTTCCCGTAGTTCCCAAGATAGTGCTGCCTTCATACACAATGGCGTCACCAGGATTACTTTCAATGTGCAGCTGGACAGTCCGCATATCGCTGTCGATAGAGAAAGAAGTGTTTTGAGCTGTACTACCATCGGGCCTTTTCGAGACGACAGTCCAGTTCCCGGTCTGGTGGGGCATGATGGTTTTTGAACTCCAGGTTCTCCAACGCTCAGCGGCTATTGCTAGTGGAATGCTGGCCAGCAATTCCCCTTCCCAGTACCATTCGTGGAGGATTGTGGTGGGCGCTGCGGCCTCTTCGATCTGTGTGAAATAGATGAGCTTGTCCACGGTTGCAGGAAATCTGTTTTCCGATGTCTGTGTCTCTGGCACCCGGTTTTCGATCCTGGTCGTTACAAGCGCAGTTGTGACCTCAAAATCCGTGTTTTGGGCGGATAGAGTGGCAAGGCTTAAGAAAACCAGGGTATTGACAAAGACAAGTATTTTTCTGCCATTCATACGTCGTATCCCCCTTTCAAAACCATTCCCATGTTTAGTTAACCACCCGATAAGGGCCAATTTACCTCTTGACTAAGTCTCTTGTCGTCTTGCGACACTTCATCATTCTATTTTATTCTAGAAGATTCTAGTGACATCCCATGAGTTTTTCAGTGATAGAGATCACCAAAACATGTGCGGGCTAGTGCCCTGGGCCTTCAGCAACCGCAGTTTCAGGCAGAGAAATCGGGGAGCTCTTTTTTCCTGCACAGATTAAAGGTTGGGAATGCAGCGTGACTCCATCTATAATGAGTGAAAAGGCTGGTCAGAGTTGCCAGTTCGAGTGAAGGTGAGAGTGATGACAAGAGCAGCTATCAGGATCATTGTTGCAGTGTTTGCCATTCTTTCTTTGACCACCTGTGGGCAGAGGGAAACGGTGTTGAGTATTGCCTCGGGCCCAAGCGGAGGCAGCTGGCATCCCATCGGTGGAGTGATCGGGAACATCATCAACAGATACGTCCCCGGTATTCAGGTCAATGTCGAGTCTACGGAGGGCGGAGTTCAAAACGTACGCCTTCTGGGAACCCAACAGGCCGACATAGGGCTTTCCATCGCAGCCACTGCCTTAAATGGTTTCCAGGGAGACCCTCCCTATAAGCAGTCTTTTAGCAACCTCCGCACTCTCATAGCAACCTTCCAGCTTGGCTATCTTCAGATGGTCGTGCTGGAAGATTCTCCCTTAAAGTCCGTGGAGGACATAGCGGGACAAAGGGTCGTGTTGGGTCCTCCCGGGCATGGGGCGATTCCCAGGCAAAAAGAGGTGTATCAAGAGATGGGAATATCCTTTGAGGATTTCACCCCCATCTATTTGCCGTTTCGGGATTCACTGCAAGCCTTGGGGGACCATCGTGTTGACGCTGCGGTACTGTATATGGCCCCACCCGCTGCTTCTCTCCTGGAGTTTGCCATAACCCATAGCTTTCGAATGCTGCCGGTGAGCGATGAATACACCAAGATGGTTACGGAGAAATATCCCTATTTCGTATCTGCAGCCATCTCCGGGGAAGTCTACGGTTTGAGTGAGAATATCCCTACCTTGGCTACCTCCAGCCTCATACTGGTGCGCGAGGACACCCCCGAAGAGCTTGTTTATCAAATCGCCAAGGCAATACTGGAGCACTTGGATGAGGTCCGGGCGATCCATCCCTCAATGGAAGAGTTCAGCCGCGAAATGGCAGTCCTTGGACCCGTTCTTCCCTTCCACAAAGGGGCAGAACGATACTTCAAAGAGACAGGTCTGCTCGAGTGAAGCACTAATCACTAAGCACTAAGCCTTGTCGGCATCCTGCATTTGGGCCATGCGGGCCTGCATCTGGCGCGTCAAGTGTGGCACCAGGCCCAGCATTCGCTGAATCAACATGAGCTGGCCCCGGTGGTGCATTTCGTGCTCTTTGACTGAAAGAATCATCTCAAAGCGGCTCTTTTCGGCGGGCGTCACACCTTGCGGCATGCCCACACGTTCTGCCAGGAAGTCCTCGGATAGACCTTCCAGCCATTCGGCCCACTTCTGGCCGTTGTCCCGCAACAGCTCGATGATCTCATCTCTGGTTCTGGGCTGCTGCTCCTGAGATCTGAGAGGCTGCATGGCCGACTGAAAGTCAAACCCCTCAAGAGTTGTCAGGCCCTCCAGAGTATGGATTTGGTGCTGGAATTGGAAGGCCAGTGCGATGTGGGTCAGCAGCTGTGACACAGTTCGGGTGTCGGGAGCCGCTTGAAAGTCGTACTGATCCTCCGGAATCTCTTCGGCAAGCGTGATGGTGTTGTTCCGGACCGTCTGGAAACTTCTGCTCAGCTCCTTCGCTCCGTAAGATCTCATGGTGCCTCCTTTGCAAACTGATTCATTTCACCCGGGCCTTGCTCTCGCGGGAGTATACCGTGGAGGGTGAGAGCCTTCAAGGTCGCTGCCTTCGAAGTGAAGAAGTGCCAGGCTGTGGGAGTCCGGCTTGAACGGCCATCAATATTTATAGGACACTGGATTGAGTGGGTTTGCTGGGGCAATCCTTAAGAGGTAACCACTAATGGCTAAGCCGAAACATCTGGAGATCCTACAGAAAGGCGCAAAGGCCTGGAACAAGTGGAGGAGGAAAAATCCCCAGGAGCGTCCCAACCTTTACAACGGGCAGCTCATGGAGCTGGACCTCCATGGCATGAATCTGAGTGCGACGGATCTGAGCGAAGCGAATCTCATGGGAGCCAACCTGAAGGGGGCGGACCTGAGCCATGGGAACCTCATGGGAGCGAACCTCAGCGAAGCCGATCTGACCAAGGCAAAGCTCAAGGGGGCGATCCTGACGGGAGGCAGGCTCATGGGGGCAAACCTCATGGGAGCAAACCTGAGCACGGCCAAGCTCAATCAGGTGGATTTCAGTGATGCCAACCTGACCAATGCGAACCTCAGTCAGGCGGAGCTCAGGGACGCGAGCGTCAAGGGAGCAAACCTGCGAGGAGCAAACCTCAAGAAGGCAGATCTTACGGGCACCATGTTAGCGGATGCGGTAAACCTTACATCCCAGCAGTTGAGTGTTGCGGTCTTGGATGGGGGTGCCAGGGGCTCGGATGATCTGGAGGTCCCCCAAGAGAGGATCGCTCAGCCGCTGGAAGACCTGTCGGCTGGGTTGGCACTGGTCGCGGAGAGCCCACCTGCTCCAGCTCCTGAAAAGATGGAGCTACCTGAAGAGCCCCCAGCTGCCCCAATCCGCGAGACAGCCGAGCTACCTGAAGAGCCCCCAGCTGCCCCAATCCGCGAGACAGCCGAGCTACCTGAAGAGCCCCCAGCTGCCCCAATCCGCGAGACAGCCGAGCTACCTGAAGAGCCCCCAGCTGCCCCAATCCGCGAGCCGGCCGAGCCACCTGAAGAGCCCCCACCGGCCCCAATCCCCGAAACGGCCAAGCCAAAGGAGTTCATGGAACCGGGCAGATCGCCAGGAGCTCCCACTGACGCCGTACCCACACTCTCGGATGACCCGACGGAGATCGACGAGCTGGGGGGAAGGCCCTTTGCCCAAATTCTGGCGGCACGAATTCACGAGGTCTGGGCCAGGCGCAAAGCAAAAGGGACTGTCACTGGCAGGACTGAAGAGGTGCCCGGGGACGCTTTCGGGGTGTTGATCCACGGACCCTGGGGTTCCGGAAAGACTTCCGTGCTCAACTTCCTGCGTCAGGAGCTGAGTTCCGGTGCGGTGGGCAAAAAGTGGCTGGTGGTTGATTTCAACGCCTGGCGCCATCAGCAGATTGGCCCGTCCTGGTGGGCTCTGCTCAACGCGATCTACCGAAAAAGACACCGCGAACTCAGAAAGATTAGCCTGTGGCGCTCGTTTCGGCTCATGATCAGCGACCGCTTGTGGCGCTTCCAAGCCGGTCGGGCTCATCACATTCTGATGGGAGCCCTGATTCTCTGGGCGATCTGGTTCACCACGGGAATGGCCGTGGGAACAAGTGCTGAGATCATACTCAGGACCCTGGCCGGCTTGATGACGCTCTGGGGTCTGGGTGTCCTGCTCGGTCGCTTTCTACTGATGGGGTCAAGACGCTCGGCAAAGATCTTTATGGAACATCACCGCGATCCCGTGGCGGTCATTGTCCGGCATTTCAGGAAGATGGTTCAAGGTGCCTGCCAGCCATTCGCCGTTTTTATTGACGACCTTGACCGTTGCCATGGGAGCTATGTTGTAGAGCTCTTGCAGGGCATTCAGACCCTTTTTCACGACTCGAACGTCGTGTTTGTCGTTGCCGCGGACCGGAAGTGGCTCCGAGCAAGTTATGAACATTCATATCAAGAGTACAAGGGGTCGATCGGCGGTGTGGGACGCTCTCTGTCCGATTTATTCCTTGCAAAGATGTTCCAAATCTCTGCTCCGGTACCGCAGATGGCGGTTACGACCCAGAGACAATATTGGGATCATCTCCTCCGAATCAGGGAGTCCCAGAACCCTAAAGCAGCCAAAGCTGCCCTTCGTAGTGCCGAGAAGGAAGCCGCAAGAATCATTGGCAAGGAGAAGGACGAAGATGCGCTCATGTGGAAGATTCGGGAGTATCGAGGTGACCTGCTCGTCAAGCAGGCCATGCTTGGGGTTGCCGCCAAGCGAGTCATGAAACCTGCTG
The DNA here is from genome assembly GCA_963663035.1 of Acidobacteriota bacterium. Taxonomy (GTDB): domain Bacteria; phylum Acidobacteriota; class UBA6911; order RPQK01; family JADFOI01; genus JADFOI01. The sequence goes on along the minus strand of OY760074.1, from coordinate 2,046,686 downwards.
CTCGGAAAGAAACCGAGCACCTTTTGCAGCCCTTTGTCGATTTGTTAGAACCCAATCCTCGCGCCATGAAGAGATTTGTCAATGCTTATGCGTTGAGGAAAGCTATCGCTCTACTGGGAGACTGCGACATTGAAAGAGAGCCGTTGGTGTTGTGGACCCTCATGGAGTTGAGATGGCCGGTTCTGGCCGATTATCTGACCGATCATCCTGAGATGGTAGAAAAGATAGGAAGCGAACCGGAGCCTGATGGGATTCCTCCAGATGTCAGGAAGCTCTTTACGGACAGTGACGTTGTAGCCGTCGTTCAGGGGAATGATCCGGTGAAGAGTCCTGCCTTGGATAAGGTGACCATTCGCAGAATCGTGGCCGGCCGATAAGATTAGAGGCACCCTAGCTTCAGTTCATCTGCATCGCTCGGGTCTGGCTCTTTCGAATCGACTCGCTTTAACTTTCTTTCATACTCCAGGCTAGCCGGAAACTCCCGTCAGAGGCTGAGTTGGCCCGCGCCTCAGAATGCGCCCGCTGCCCGCCTGGGCAGAAACCTGACCTCTCTCATAGACGACTTCCCCGCGTCGGATCGTCATCTGAGGCCAGCCGGTGATTTGGCGACCCTCGTAGGGTGAAAAGTCGCAGCGGGACTGCAGGTCGGCCGCATGGATGGTCCGCGTTTCAGCGGGATTCCACAGTACCAGGTCGGCATCAGAGCCCTCTGCGATGACGCCTTTTGTCGGAAAAAGGCCAAAAAGACGTGCTGGCTGCGTGGAAGTGATGGCGACGAAACGCTCCAGCGAGATCCTTCCGGTCAGCACGCCGTCTGAATGCAGCATCGGAAGCATCACCTCCAGGTTGCTGAAACCTGGACGGAGTGTCTTCAGAGTCAAATCCGGGTTCGCTTTTTCGGCGCGCATCAAGGCGCTATGATCGCTTCCCAGGGTATCGATATGCCCGTCCGTCAGTCCGCGCCACATCGCCTCCACGTCCTGGGGGGAGCGCAGCGGCGGCGAGGCGATATAGAGGCCCGGAGTCCGTGTGCCATACAGATCTTCTGTGAGATGCAAATAGGTCGGTCGGGTTTCCACGTAAATGGGAAGGCCTCTTTCCCGAGCTTCCCGGCAGATCTCCAGAGCCCGTCCCGATGAAAGATGAACCACATAGATGGGCGAACCGGTGTGCTCGCTGATGGCTACGGCCCGCTGTACCGCTACGGCTTCGGCCAGTACAGGCCGGCTCTGTCCCCAGTAGAGAGCCGAAGTTCGACCGGCTGCCATCAGGGCGTCCGTGGCCTGGTTGACGATTGCGTAGTCTTCGCAATGAATCATGGTCAGCGCTCCCGCTTCACCCGTGCTTCGAATCAAGTTGAGAAACTCCAGCGCCTTCTGATCGAAGCTGGGCCGATGCATCTGCACTTTCATGCTGGTGTGACCGGCAGCAAACTGATCCGCCAACTGACGGGGTGCACTGTCAGCAAATGCGCGCAGTCCCGGGTGCAACATGACGTCGACCATTGCCTGCTCCTCGACCAGTGAAGAAACCCGGTTGACAGCGGCCACCACATCTTCCCCGGTGCTCGGAAAGGTCATATTTCCGATAGTGGTGATCCCACCCGCCAGGGCCGTTGCCGAGCCGCTGGTGAGGTCGTCGGCACCGCCAGGCAGGTGAGTGTGCGGGTCAATGCCTCCGGGAAGAACCAGCATACCGCCGGCCTCCACCACGCGCTCAGTCCCGGAAGACAGCGGAGGAAGATTGGGGCGGATCTGGTCTATCTTTCCTCCGCGGACGCGAATGTCAGCAGGAAACTGCCGTTCAGCGGTCACTATCAGCCCGCCTCGGACCACCAGCGAGGTCGGCTCTGCCTGCCCCAGGACACTCTGTGGGCGGTAACCCAGGAGAAGAGCTGTCATCGAAGCCTTCTTGAGGAATTCCCGGCGTACCGTCGGCGCCAGGGGGTATTTTCGAAGAGTTTCATTTGGCATGGCGGTTCCCAACTTAGTCTTTTTACCGGCTCTGAGCTTGAGTCAGACTTTTGGGGTGAGTCTACACCAGATTGGTCTGGCGTCAAAGATGTTCGGGGGGATCGGTCAGCTTTTTCGGGGTAGGGTAGCGGCCGCTCTATGAGCGGCCAAAATTACGGCCTTGCAGAGGTATCGGAGCCGTTCTCAGAACGGCCACTACAAGTTTTGAGACAGTCTCTGATCAGGATGGAATTCACTTCACCAAGCTAGCGTGCACCCAGCCGGTTCTGCCTGACGCAGTCTTGATCTGATACCAGGACCCAGTTTTCTCGATTACTTCTAACTTGTCACCCCGTTTCACAGTGGAGATGACCCGTGAACTGGTGGTGGCAGATTGTCGAACATTGACCGTTGAGCCCTGTACCTGAACAGTATCATCGTTTTGAAATGTCATTGTACGAACGATCTTCGACGAACAGCCCATGCTGCTGCTCAGGACCAGCAGTAGACCGGCGCTGAACAGGGTGCGGGATAAACCAGCTCTCAGATAATTTTTCACATTCCACTTCCTTCCTAGATTCATTGTTCAATTTCCTGATGACTACTTTAGCGATATCACACCAGCAAGGCAGTGACGGCCATCACACTCCGACCTCCTGAGTCTTTCTCTGTCCCATGAATCAACCGAGGATTGCCTTGAAACCCCGTTCTGCTTATCATTCAGAACAATGATCCTTTGAAAGGAGGTCGTCCATGGAACTTTCCAGTTCAGGTCTTGACGTTAAAAAGCTGATCATGGTTCCGGCATTGATCGCGCTGGCCATCACGATTGTTCGCTTGGTGGGTGAGCTAGGAAGCGGACCGGCGGCTCTCTTCAGCCGCGATGCCGGTGGGGGAGGGGCGCTGGTCGGCATTGTGTGGCTGGTTCCCATCTTTGGGGTTTACTTTGCTGTGAAGCTGGTCCGAGGAGGTCTTGGGCCCGAGAGCGCCGGCAAAGTCATCAAATCTGCCGGGCTGGGCCTGCTAGCAGCAGTAGCGATTGTCTTACCGGTGTTTCTTCTCACGGGAGATCCCAATGTGAGTGTCAGCTTCGGCGCAGCAATCGGTCAACAGCTAGGAATAGCAGTTGCCTCCCTGGTTGCTGTCTTGATCCTACGCAAGGCGTGGCCGGTGTTTTTTCGAACCATGCTCAGCTACGCTTACGCGTCCCGTATTCCGGTGCTGCTTGTGATGTTTATTGCGATGCTGGGCAACTGGGGAACCCACTACGAGCTGGGCCCTCCCGGCTACCCAGAGATGGGTTTCCTGGTCAAGTTTATCGTGATTGCTGTGCTACCCCAAATGACCTTCTGGGTCATGTTTACCATGCTGTTCGGGACCCTGTTTGGTGGAATTGCCGCTGCTTTGCTGGGATCCAAGGCCAGTGATGGGGAGGCGGCTCAAACCAGTTGATCTTGCCTTCTGATGTGGGGTCCCCCTTGTTTTTGGTTTCCCAAAACAAGGGGGACTAGCCGTCCTAGCACATTTCCAGAACGAGCTTAGTTGCCGGCTCCGGGTCCGATAGGCCCGCCTGTCCATGGCGTAGCTTTCTCGGTCCTCTCCAGAAGTTCGTCAATCGCGCTGTGGTCAACGTTGAACTGCTCGCCCACCGGCGGTGTATTCCACGCTGCGGCCAGACTGTCGTGGAGGGAAATGACCCTGCCTCCCACCATGGTCATCAGGGGCTGGAGTCTGAGGATATCGTTTAGAGGAATGGTGAAGTAATCGCGGTCCAGAATGAGCAGATCCGCCCACTTGCCGTCCTCTAAGGTTCCGAGCTTGTCTTCCTTCATGACATAGCGGGAAGCCCAGCTCGTCCACAGCTTCAGAGCCCGAACGCGGTCGATACTCTCCTCAGGAGCCCAGATGGTATCTCGGACAGTTCTACTGACCGCCAGCCAGGGTTGGTAGAAAGGAGAGGGATTTCCCCCGAAGCTCTGGCCCACCACCTGGATACCTGACTCAATCCACGTCTTGAAAGGCATCATGAACTTCCTGAGGTGCTCGGGATCATTGTAGGGACCATAGTCCCTGATCAAGGCCTCAAAAGTCCCCATTAAACCGGGACCACAGCTGATGATGATGCCGTATTTTTTTATCATGTCCATGATTTCCGGGAGTTTCCCGATCTGGTCACAGTGCTCAACGGCATAATGCTCATTGTAGATCTGCTCCACGGTCAGCCCGGCTTCTTCTCGAGCCTCGTCGATCATCTGAATGAAACGCCGCATGCTGTCGCTCCCGACCGAATGGACACCCTTGAGGCGCCAACCGGTTTTTATAGCGTTCTTCAGTGTGTCCCAGTGCAGGTCGCCGGACTTCGGACAGGTCTCCCGGTCACTGATGCTCGACGGCGCCACAACGTCGTCACCCAGACAGGCTTCCGGAATGTGCGAATCCCAGCGCTCGGATGCGACCCCGTCGAACCAGAAATAATCGTTTCCGATGCCTTGGAGCACTCCCGTCCTGCGGTAGAGCTGACGGGTCTGTATAGGATCGGTGGGCATCCGATGGACCTCGTAGTGAGCACTGAAACGAATCGGCATCTGTCCTATTTCGGCTAGCCGGGCGTAACCGGTCATGATCCTGGGGAACTGGATGCGGCTGGAAAAAGTGGTCACGCCGCGCGCAGCAAAAGCCTCTGATCGCAGCTTCAGCGCCTGGGCCAGGATATTGGGATCGAGGCCATCCAGGTAGATCTCCCAGCCGATAACGGACATTTCCTGACTACCCACCCAACCGATCTCGGCCGGATCCTCTCCGATTTCGTCCATATGCATGCTGTCGCGGATGGAGTCTGAATAGCCGGGAAGGAAATCGTTCAGGATTTCGAGAGCCGCGGAATTAATAGAGCCCCGGTTGCCGGGTCTTACGACTATCGGGTTGTCGGGAGCCCACTGATCCAGGGTTCTCCGGTCGGTCAGACGCCGCGTGTCCCCCCACATGTCCAACCGCAGAGGAAATTCGGGGGTGGCTCTCATGTTGACCCTCAACCACGTTCCCGGGCTCATGTTTGCCACAGCCTCTTTGATGGCATCCCGCAGGACGCCCTGGGTTTCCTCTAGCTCCGGAGTTGCCTGTGGAGTGATGGTCACCTCATTGGGAGGATACTTAATGCCGAAGCGATCCAGATATTGAAGCGCCCCACCATAAATGTGCGAGTGAGGTTCAATAATGCCGGGAATCATGAGGCGGCCGTCCAGATCATAGACGGTGGTGAAGTCTCCGGCCAGGGCCCTGATTTCTGCGTTGGTGCCCAGTTTCATGATGGAGTCCCGCTTGACCGCCAGGGCCTCGTAAATGGTGCCGGGCTCGGATGAGATAGATTTATCATCCATGCTCACGATCTTGCCGTTGATGAAGATGGTTTCTGCATAGCCATTTCTGGCAACCAGCTCCGGCAGTTGCTGTGACTGCACCATTGCAGTCGAACTGAGAAAAATCACTCCCAGCAGGATCGATGATGTGAGAAAGAAACCTTTCAGATAGTCAAACATTGCTCCCTCCTTTGGGGTCAGCATTAGATGGGTCAGCATTAGAGGTGAAGTGAAGAGGTCAGTTGGGGTCCCCCTTGTTTGGGAAGTCCTAAACAAGGGGGACCGTCCGTCCTAGCACATTTCCAGAACGAGCTTAGTTGCCGGCTCCGGGTCCGATAGGCCCGCCTGTCCATGGCGTAGCTTTCTCTGTCCTCTCCAGGAGTTCGTCAATCGCGCTCTGGTCGACGTTGAACTGCTCGCCCACCGGCGGTGTATTCCACGCTGCGGCCAGACTGTCATGAAGGGAAATGACTTGGCCTCCCACCATGGTCATCAGAGGCTGGAGTCTGAGGATATCGTTCAGAGGAATGGTGAAGTAATCGCGGTCCAGAATGAGTAGATCCGCCCACTTGCCGTCCTCTAACGTTCCCAGCTTGTCTTCTTTCATGACATAGCGGGAAGCCCAGCTCGTCCACAGCTTCAGAGACCGAACGCGGTCGATACTCTCCTCAGGAGCCCAGATGGTATCTCGGACAGTTCGACTGACCGCCAGCCAGGGGTTGTAGAAAGGAGAGGGATTTCCGCCGAAGTGCTGGCCCACTACCAGGACACCCGACTCAATCCACGTCTTGAAAGGCATCATGAACTTCCTGAGGTGCTCGGGTTCATTGTAGGGACCATAATCCCTGATCAAGGCCTCAAAAGTCCCCATTAAATTGGGACCACAGCTGATGATGATGCCGTATTTTTTTATCATGTCTATGATTTCCGGGAGTTTCCCGATCTGGTCACAGTGCTCAACGGCATAGTGCTCATTGTAGATCTGCTCCACGGTCAGTCCGGCCTCTTCTCGAGCCTCGTCGATCATCTGTATGAACCGCCGCATGCTGTCGCTCCCGACCGAATGTATGCCCTTCAGACGCCAACCGGTCTTTACAGCGTTCTTCAGAGTGTCCCAGTGCAGGTCGCCGGACTTCGGACAGGTCTCCCGGTCACTGATGCTCGATGGCGCCGCAACGTCGTCACCCAGACAGGCTTCCGGAATGTGCGAATCCCAGCGCTCGGATGCGACCCCGTCGAACCAGAAATAATCGTTTCCGATGCCTTGGAGCACTCCCGTCCTGCGGTAGAGCTGACGGGTCTGTATAGGATCGGTGGGCATCCGATGGACCTCGTAGTGAGCACTGAAACGAATCGGCATCTGTCCTATTTCGGCTAGCCGGGCGTAACCGGTCATGATCCTGGGGAACTGGATGCGGCTGGAAAAAGTGGTCACGCCGCGCGCAGCAAAAGCCTCTGATCGCAGCTTCAGCGCCTGGGCCAGGATATTGGGATCGAGGCCGTCCAGGTAGATCTCCCAGCCGATAACGGACATTTCCTGACTACCCACCCAACCGATCTCGGCCGGGTCCTCTCCGATTTCGTCCATATGCATGCTGTCGCGGATGGAGTCTGAATAGCCGGGAAGCATCTCGTTCAGAATATCGAGAGCCGCGGAGTTAATCGAGCCCCGGTTGCCGGGTCTGACGACTATCGGGTTGTCGGGAGCCCACTGATCCAGGGTCCTCCGGTCGGTCAGACGCCGCGTGTCCCCCCACATGTCCAGTCGCAGAGGAAATTCGGGGGTGGCTCTTATCCTGACACTCAGCCAGGTTCCCGGTTCCATGTCTTTCACAGCCTCTTGGATGGCATCCCGCAGGATGCCCTGGGTTTCCTCTAGCTCGGGTGTTGCCTGTGGAGTGATGGTCACCTCATTGGGAGGATATTTAATGCCGAAGCGATCCAGATATTGAAGCGCCCCACCATAAATGTGCGAGTGAGTCTCAACGATGCCGGGAATCATGAGGCGGCCGTCCAGATCATAGACCGTGGTGAAGTCTCCGGCCAGGGCCCTGATTTCTGCGTTGGTGCCCAGCTTCATGATGGAGTCACGCTTGACTGCCAGGGCCTCGTAAATGGTGCCGGGCTCGGATGAGATAGATTTATCATCCATGCTCACGATCTTGCCGTTGATGAAGATGGTTTCTGCATAGCCATTTCTGGCAACCAGCTCCGGCAGTTGCTGTGACTGCACCATTGCAGTCGAACTGAGAAAAATCACTCCCAGCAGGATCGATGATGTGAGAAAGAAACCTTTCAGATGGTTAAACATTGCTCCCTCCTTGTTTAAACTGAGTTTATTCATACTAGTCCGTTTCCGCCTTGGAGGCGTACGTGTCGCAGTCCATGGGTGCACTATGTACCTCAGACGTGGATACAACTTTTCGCAGATCATCTTGCTTGAACTTACGGGTCTTACTAATGGCCGTAATATAGCACCCGTAAAAAACATCCGTCAATAGAGAAGTGGAAAAAACACCCCTCTCTCAATTTCCCGATGGGCCTCATGAGTGACAACTTCTGTCCCTTCCAGCCAACTTTGAATTTGCGTGCTATCCTAAGCGGGCCGTCGACCCTCTGCGACCTCTTTCATCGATTCGATGGGGTGAGCACGATCAGGCGGTAGAACCTCTGGTAAGAATCATGGACACTGTTCAGCAAAACACCTTTGAGTCAGTTCTTGCTCAGCACGATGAAAGGGCCTGGAGCGAGGCGCTGGATCTCCTTTTGCCGCTGATTCACCCGGTCGACCGGGATGCCACTCGTATTTGGTTTGCTTTTTGGCCTCTGCATCTCTACCGGATCGTCCGAGAGTCTGAGAACCTCGACCAGACTGCACAGAGGCTGGAAATGAGGGGACGCTACCTGCTGGAGGATCAGCTCCAGTCCTCCCTTGGTTTTCTCTTTGGCTCTCGATACTGGCTTGAGGTTCAAGCGGCTGTCTCCTCCCATGCGAAGAGCTGGAGATCCAGTGACGGTAGCTTAGCCGATCAGATCCGTGACATGGCAAAAAAGCTGGCCGATTCTCTTCAGGTTCCTGAGTCTCATCTCATCGGAATGACAGCCGTGGCCTTGATGGCCCTACGACAGGTCGGCCCAACCGTGTTTGCCGCAACTTCCCTCCAGACCGGTAAGAGAATAGCCACTCCCGAAAAGGTCTTGAGAGCCCGTTCCAGAAAGAGGGGCCGGATTTATCGCTTTTTGCACAGTGTTGACTCCAAATACAGGGTTATCTTTGACGAACATGACAAAGCGTCTCGTTTCCAGGCCATCCACGGGCAGGATATTTCCATGGCGGCTGGGAGAGATCAAAGAGACTATCAATCGATCGATTCGCGGCGTAGTGAGGGACCGGTTCCCTTCCAGTGTCGTGTGGGGAACTGTGGAACCTGCTGGATTGGTGTTCTTAGCGGGAAGGAGAAGTTGTCGCCCATCAGTGACTTCGAGCAGGGACGCCTGAAGTACTTCGGCTACGACTTTGGCAGCTCCGACCAGGAGACTCATCCCCCCATTCGTCTCGCCTGCCAGGCCAAATGCTTCGGAGACGTTTCCATCGCTATTGCCCCCTGGAACGGAGTTCTCAACGTCCGGCGATTCGAGCGCAAAAGTTCGAGCGCTGAAGATTGAGTATCCTTGCCCGCATTATGCATAAATTTTCTGCTACAGTGTCGCAATCATCCGCGCTGACGGCGTTGTGCGACCCGCAAAGCGGGTACCCCTTGCGCTCCTCGACGTACTGCAAGAGTACGTCTGCGGGGCGCGACCCGCTAGCGGGTACCCCTCACACGCCTTGTCATTGCGGCGCTTGCGCCACTTCGCTACGAAAACCTATGCATAATGCGAGCTAGGAGAGTTCAGAAAGGAGAGTTTGCATGGCGAAATGGACCTTTGAGCCTGGACACACCGCAGCAGAGTTCTGTGTGCGACACATGATGGTGACCTGGGTGCGTGGACACTTGAAGAATATCCACGGCACCATCGAATTTGATCCCGAAAATCCGGGCAGTTCTTCCGTCGAAGTGAGCATTAATACAGGAGAACTTTGGTCGGGAGACACCAATAGAGATAGTAGCCTGCGCGGCTCGGACTTTCTGGATGTGGAAAACCATCCCATGATCACGTTTAAGGGGAACGCAAACGAACTCATTGGCAAGAATGAATTTCGAGTCACGGGTGACCTGATTATTCGCGGCGTTTCCCAAAGGGTGACCCTGGAGGTGAATTACTTAGGACAATGGGAGACTCCATTCTGGGTGGATGGAGAGGACAAGGGGCCTAAGACTCGCGCTGGGTTTGTGGGAAAGACCACAATTGATCGCAACGACTTTGGAATGACTTGGAACGGAGAAATGGAAAAAGGGGGCGTTGTGGTGGGAAAAGATGTCCTGATTACCATCGATGTAGAAGCACTTCGCGAAGATGAACGGTGACAAAACAAGAGACGACACCACTGATACCGCGTAGAGCCCTCTTTGGTAATCCTGACAGGACCATGGCAAGGCTTAGCCCCGACGGGACCAGGATAAGCTTTCTTGCACCTGTCAATGCCGTGCTCAATGTCTGGGTGGCACCAAGCGACGACCCGGCGGCGGCCGAGCCGGTCACCAACGATACTAAGAGAGGAATCCGCACTTACAGCTGGGCCTATACGAACAAGCACATCGTGTACGCCCAGGACAAAGGGGGCGACGAAAATTGGCATATATACAGCGTTGACCTGGCGACCGGCCAGACCAAGGACCTGACTCCTTTCGAGGGTGTGCAAGCCCTCATCCAGGAGACCAGCCATAAATTCCCAAACGAGCTTATCCTGGGACTGAACGACCGGAATCCTGAGTTTCACGATCTTTACCGTGTCAACATCGATTCCGGCAAGAGGACTCTCATTCAAGAGAATGAGGGATTTATCAATCTCTTCACGGACGACAACTACAAGGTCCGATTTGCTGAGCGCATGGAGTCTGACGGCGGGGTTCAAGTTCTCAGCCGTACGGCCCAAGGAGGATGGGATCTCTTCAGGAAGATAGAAACGGAAGATATCCTTACCACCTCCCACGTCGGTTTCGACAGGGAGGGTGAAATCCGCTACATGCGCGATAGCCGCGGCCGCAATACCGCTGCACTGACTGCGTTGAACCTTGAGAATGGTGATGAGACCACCTTGGCCGAGGACCCGCGAGCGGATGCCGCCCAAGTGATAATCCACCCCACGGAAAAGAACATTCAGGCTGTTGCTTTTAACTATGAGCGCAGAGAATGGCAGGTTCTGGATGATTCCATTGCCCAGGACCTGGACTATCTAAGCGCCGCCGCTGAGGGCGACATCGAAGTCGTCAGCCGAACGCTTGACGACCGACACTGGATAGTCTCCTATTTATTGGACAACGGCCCAGTCCACTACTACCTCTACAGTCGCAATGAGAGAAAGGTGAGGTTCCTCTTTACCAGCCGACAGGAACTTGAAGGGGCACCTCTGGCGAAGATGCATCCGGTGGTTATTCAATCGCGGGACGGATTAAAACTGGTGAGTTATTTCACACTACCGGTGTGGAGCACCGGTCAGGGCAGGACACGCCCAGAGGATCCTCTACCGATGGTGCTGCTGGTCCACGGTGGTCCATGGGGCCGCGACCAGTGGGGCTATCACCCATTCCACCAACTGCTCGCAAACCGAGGCTATGCGGTCCTCAGTGTCAATTTTCGGGGATCGACCGGGTTCGGGAAGGATTTCATCAACGCCAGTAACCTGGAGTGGGGTGCCAAGATGCACGATGACTTAATGGATGCGGTTGAGTGGGCCGTCGGCGAAGGGATAGCGGATCCCCAGCGTGTGGGCATTATGGGCGGCAGCTATGGTGGATATGCAGTTCTGGTGGGTTTGACCTTGACCCCGGAAACTTTCAGTTGCGGTGTCGACGTTGTGGGTATTTCTAATCTGGTGACGTGCTTTGAGTCGATGCCACCTTATTGGAAACCCTTTGAACAGCTGTGGGCGACCCGTGTCGGTGACCACAGGACTGAGGAGGGCCGAGCCTTTCTCAAGGAGCGCTCGCCCCTCACCTATGTCGACCGGATAACCAGACCACTCCTGATAGCTCAGGGTGCCAACGACCCCCGCGTCAAGCAGGCCGAGTCGGATCAGATCGTTAAGGCAATGCAGGAGAAGGGCATCCCGGTAACCTATTTGTTGTACCCAGATGAAGGGCATGGCTTCGCTCGCCCGGAGAACTCGCTTTCCTTTAACGCAGTTACCGAGGCCTTTTTGGCCCGGCACCTGGGAGGGCGATCCGAGCCCATTGGCGATGAGTTCAAGGATTCATCAATTACCGTCCCCACCGGAGCTGACCAACTTCCTGCCCTTGCGGAGACGCTTCACTGAACATTTCTGCTTTTGATTTGTCCGCTCACAGAGCGGACGCTACAATAGCATCGAGAAAAATCTGACTACTAAAAGAGGTTAAGGGGAGGGGATCATGGGGACCAAAAGAGTTTCGCATCCAGACATTTTCTATGTTGGCATCGCCGTTTTCCTGGCTGTCTCGCTGGCCGGGATGAGCGCCTGTCAAACGACCGACCAAGCGATTTCCATCGACAACGATGACCTGGGCGGGGTGGTCACCAGCGAGACGGGGCCGGAAGCTGGGGTTTGGGTGATCGCCGAGACGACTGACTTACCCACCAGGTTTGTCAAGATCGTGGTCACCGACGATCAGGGGAACTATGTGATGCCCGACCTTCCCACAGCCAACTACGACGTGTGGGTGCGCGGCTACGGATTGGTGGATTCGCCGAAAGTTCAGACCGCGCCAGGCGAGATTCTGAACCTGAGTGCCGTCACGGCGCCCGACCCGCAGGCGGCGGCGGAGTACTACCCGGCCGGGTCCTGGTTCTCCCTGATCCAGGTGCCGGAGAAAGACGAATTCCCGGGCACGGGGCCCCAGGGTAATGGCATCTCGCCAAACATGGAAAGCCAGGCCGAGTGGATTAGGAACCTCAAGTCGGGTGGGTGCATGGCCTGTCATCAACTGGGCAACAAGGCCACGCGGGAGATCCCCGCTGAGCTTGGCGAGTTCGATTCCCTGGAGGCCGCCTGGGATCGGCGCATCCAGTCCGGACAAGCTGGGGGCAGCATGAACAACGGGCTCAACAGGCTGGGTCGGCAGAGGGCGCTGGAAGTGTTTGCGGACTGGACCCGTCGGATCACCGACGGGGAAGTGCCGCCAGCGCCGCCCAGACCGCAAGGCGTGGAGCGAAACGTCGTCATCACCCAGTGGGACTGGGCCGACCCCAAGGCCTACCTCCACGATGAGATTTCCACCGACAAGCGGAATCCCACCGTCAACGCCAATGGCCCGATCTACGGAGCCCTCGAGGCCAGCGCGGATTACGTGCCCGTCCTGGATCCGGTGAGTCACACGGCGAGCCAGGTGAAGCTGCCGGTTCGCGATCCGGAGACCCCGATTGCGGCCGGGCCGCCGCTGGAGCCGTCACCCTACTGGGGGGAGGAAGCGATCTGGACCAGTCGTGGCAACGCCCACAATCCGATGCTCGATCACAAGGGGCGGGTCTGGCTCACCTCGACAGTTCGCCCCAGTGAGAATCCGGCCTTCTGCAAGGAGGGGTCGGACCATCCGTCGGCGAAGCTGTTCCCGGTTGCCAGGGCCCGCCGCCACGTCTCCGTGTACGATCCGGCAACCGAGCAGTTCACGCTCGTGAGCACCTGTTTCAGTACGCACCACCTGGTGTTTGCAGAGGATGACAACCACACGCTGTGGACCAGCGGTGGCGGCCAGGTCATCGGCTGGCTGAACACGAAGATGTTTGACGAGACCGGCGATGAGGAGAAGTCGCAGGGCTGGACCGCGCTCATCCTCGATACCAACGGGAACGGCCAACGGGACGACTATGTGGAGCCCGACGAGCCAATCGATCCCAGCAAGGACAAACGGATCAGAGCTGGCTACTACGGCGTTGCCGTGAACCCCGTCGACGGATCGATCTGGGGATCTTCGTTAGGCTTTCCCGGCTCGGTTATGCGGCTGGACCCGGGGCCCAACCCCCCGGAGACCGCGATAACGGAACTCTACGAGCTGCCCTGGGGCAACCCCGAGGCGCCCGTACAAGGGTACTCTCCGCGCGGCATGGACATCGACCGCAACGGAGTCGTCTGGGCGCCCCTGGCCAGCGGGCACATGGCCAGCTTCGACCGCAGCAAGTGCACGGGGCCGCTCAATGGGCCCACCGCGACCGGGCAGCACTGCCCGGAAGGCTGGACCTTCTATCCGGAGCCGTTACCGCAACTCAAAGGCCTGACCGATTCTGGTGGCGCCGAGGCCAGCTACTACACCTGGGTGGATCAGTTCGACACCTTGGGGTTGGGCACAAACGTGCCCATCAATACCGGCAATGGGTCCGAAGGGCTGCTGGCCTTGAAGGACGGGGAGTGGGTTGTGATGCGGGTGCCCTATCCGCTCGGGTTCTACACCAAGTGGATGGACGGCCGCATCGATGATCCCGATGCCGGCTGGAAAGGCAAGGGGCTCTGGACGACGGTGAGCACCCGAGCACCTTTCCACATGGAAACCGGCACCGGGACGACCAGCAAGGTCGTACACTTCCAGCTTCGCCCCGACCCGCTCGCGAAGTAGTAGAGACGTGACTAAATCCAACGTCGAACCTGAGCCTTGTAGCGCAGGTAGGTTTCTCCAAACTTTCGTTCCAGATACTGCTCTTCCCGTTTTACCACACTATTCTGGATTACGATCATTACCGGCAAGAGAAGGAGAAGTATCCACAGGGAATTGATCAGCACAGCGAGTCCCATATAGAGCAACGTCAGTGAGAGATACATCGGATTGCGGCTGTATCGGAAGGGACCTTCGGCGACAATGGTGGTGGTCGGTTTTCGAACATCAAAGGTCGTTTTGGCACGTCCGAGTGCACGAAATGCTGTTGCTACGATCAAGCCTGCCGCCAACATCAACGGGACTCCCAGCCAGCGGGCCAGGTTCGTGGGCAGAAAAGAAATCGGAAACATGAAATGGCTCAGGCTTCCCAGCAAAAAAGCCACGCCATAGATCAACGGAGGAGGTGCAATCACACCTGCGTTATCTGGAACCTCTTTTTCCATCGCTACTCCCCTGACGTGTTTCTCAGCGGAAATTGGGGACAGTCTACTTCTTCTACAGATCCACACACAAGCGTGAGATAATTCCCCCGAAAACCTTAATGCGCCCGTAGCTCAGCCAGGATAGAGCAACGGACTTCTAATCCGTAGGTCACAGGTTCGAATCCTGTCGGGCGCGCCATTTCTTTTCAATGACTTACGCGGATTCTCAGAATTTCCCTGGCCGTCATTGAAGCCTTGTCACCCGTTTGTCACCCGCTGCTGAGGTCTCATTCGCTTGGGCCTGCCTAACTTCGACCAATGCCTTATCGAGATATCTGACGTACCGCATGGTCGTTTTGATGTCAGAGTGCCCCAGCATCTGCTGAATCGTTCTGAGATCCACCCCCATACGGTTCCACTGTGTTCCACGAAAAACTCGTAGGTCGTGAAAGCCAAGCCCTTGGAATCCTGCAGCTTCAGCAGCTTGTCTGAAGGTCTTGTCGGGACTGATAAGACGTCGTCCCGTTAGAGGATTGACAAAGACGTGCGGGCAGTGAACGTAGCGTATGAGTTTCGACATCCACTCAAGCGCATAGTCGGACAGCGGAATCATGCGTACTTTGTTGCTTTTGGTCTTCTCTGGAATGACTAGCCTTTCTCTAAGATCGATATTTGACCACTTAAGGTGCAGAGCCTCACTCTTCCGTAGCCCAGCCTCGCCTAGCAGAGCCACATAAGCGGCCATGACAGTGTTGGGCATTGCTTCGACTAGGCGACGAAACTCTTCCACCGTCAAAATGCGCCGGCTTTTCTCACGCTCTGGTAGAAGCGGAAAACGAAACAGCGGGTGATTCTCGACAGTTCCAAGCTCGTATGCGTAGCTGAAAAGCTTCTTGACACACGCAATATCTCGATTGACGGAGGCAGCACTAACCTCCCGCGAGCGTTTCTGAACGTAGCTGTGAAGGTGATGCCGCGTGAATTCCTCGAGCTCGATTTTTCCAAAATACCGCTTCATGGTGCGGAGCGACAATTCATAGCGTTTCCAAGAACGGCAGCGGACCTTCGCGTATTCCTCCAAGAACCGGTCTGAGAATTTCTCAAACGTTACTGCACCAGGTTCTGGCCCTCGAGCTAGGTCCTCGCGCGTTTCACGCCACGTTCCAATACAATAGTTCCCTCAATCTTCGCCAGTGCCTGCTTTGCTACTGTCATGCTGCTAAAGAAGCGGCGAAACTCTGTGCCATCCGGCCACCGCTTGCGGACCTCAATACGTTCTTTTCCTCTCTTTTTGACCCGGTTGATTGCCATGTTTACCTCCTTTCTTCACCGGGTCTTCCACCTGCGGTGTATTCTGGCAGCGACTCGATAAATTCGTCAAGAGCGAATTGCCTCATCAAAAATCTATTCGAAATGGATACGTTGCCTCATTTAAAAATCTATTCGAAATGGCCTGTGCGTAGGCAGGGGAATAGAAGTGTCCTCCAAGAAGGAATGGAGGGCACCCATGAGGTTAACGATGAGCGAAAAGGGTGTCTTGATCAAAAGCTTTGCCCCCCGCTACCGGAAGAAGCGCAAGAAGGTAAAGGGAGAAGTGCTGACGGAGTTTACCGAGATGACGGGATACAACCGCTGCTATGGGGCCTATCTGCTTCGCCACCAGGGCAAGCGGATTTGGTTGAGCCCCAAAGTAGTGGCGGTGGGAGACATCCGGAAGAAAGCTGGTGGGCAGCGGGCCCGCAAATACGACCAGAAAGTTGTGGAGGCGCTCAAGATCATCTGGAAGATACTGGACTATTTGTGTGGGAAACGTCTGGTGGCCATTTTGCCGGAAGTGGTGCCGATTTTAGAAAGACATGGGGAGCTGAAAGTGGATGCCAGGACACGAGAGCGGTTGATCCAGATCAGCGCCGCCACCATCGATCGGCTGCTGGCGCCCGAGAGGCGCAAGCATCAGCTCAAGGGGCGATCCGGGACCAAGCCGGGGACGCTGCTCAAACATCAGATTCCGATCAAGCGTTTCGCCGACTGGCAAGAGGATCGCCCCGGTTTTGTGGAAGTGGACCTGGTGGGCCATGAGGGAGGCATAGGGCGGGGGGATTACTGTCAAACCCTGGATGTAACGGATGTGTACACGGGCTGGACGGAGGTGCGAGCGGTGCGCAATAAGGCCCAGGTGTGGGTCCTGGAAGCCATGAAACTGCTTGAGAAGCGCTCGCCTTTCCCCTGGCTGGGGATCGCTTCGGACAACGGCGGCGAGTTCATCAACCCACACTTGATTCGTTTTTGTGAGCAGCACAAGATCACCTTCACCCGCACCCGCCCCTCCCGCAAGAATGACAACCCTTATGTGGAACAGAAAAACTATTCGGTGGTTCGGCGGGCCGTGGGTTATGCTCGCTACGAGGGAGAGCGAGAACTGGAACTGGGCAACGAGTTGTACGATCGGCTGCGACTGCAGATCAACTTTTTCAAGCCGGTCATGAAGATGGTGGCCAAGCAACCTCGAGGGTCTCGGATCTGGAAAACGTATGATGTTCCGAAAACTCCCTACCGGCGGATCTGCCAGTCCCCTGAGGTGGCGGACAAGATCAAGCGGGAACTGGCCCAAGAGTATGAGGAGCTCAATCCAGCCCAGCTGGCACGGCAGATCGGCTGGTTTCAGAATTGCCTTTTACTCAAACTGACTCCTGAACAGAAGAAACGATGCGAAGCGGGCTGGATGTGAAAATCTTTCTCTGGCTACAGGCTGCGGGTGTTGAACAAGACTTTGCCACTCCTCTGGCTGGTGCTTTTTTCCACCCCTTCCTGCAATCCCTTTCGGATAGATTTTAAATGAGGCAACCAATACCCTTTCGAATAGATTTTTACGTGAGGCAACGGGCGAAGTCCTTGGACCGTAATCGTTCGCAACCCAGTTGACACAGAAGATGGTACTTACCTGGGGTTCTGTGATACTGTCCGGCCCCCGTAGACCCAAACTGAAAAGGGGGAAGCAATGAAAAGCATGAAGTGGTTTGCCTTTCCTAGAATTCATCTACTCCTGACAGCCATTCTCCCCGCATGCCTTGGCTTGATGACACTGGCAGGCTGCAAACCACCGCCACCCCCGGAACCCACAAACGAACTCATTGCCAAAGGGAGGTGACCTGCCCCCACGAACGAGTCCACCCTCTATGCTAGACCCGGGACCATTTGAAGTCCACTCCAAGGGATTGGATCCAGTGCCTGCGACCTAGGTAGTTTGGCCTCTGGCGCCGGCGGCCGATAGGCCAAGGCGCTGTGAGGCCGGATCTGATTGTAATCCCTCCGCCAGCGTTCTACCAACACCTTGGCTTCCCCCAGCGTGTCGAAGATCTCCATGTTCAGCAGCTCATCCCGTAGTTTCCCGTTGAAACTCTCAATGTACCCATTCTCCCAGGGGCTGCCCGGCTCGATGTACAAGGTCCTTACCCCAACAGCCTGCAGCCAGTCCCGGACCGCCTGTGCCGTAAACTCCGATCCGTTATCGGACCGGATAAACTCAGGCACTCCCCGATCAACGAATAACTCCGCCAGCCGGTCCAACACGTCTTGGTGATTCATCTGCCGTTTCACATCAATGGCGAGGCACTCTCTGGTGTACTCATCCAGGATCGTCAATAGCCGAAAGGCTCGCCCATCATGGGTCCGTTCATGCACGAAATCATAGCTCCAGACGTGGTTCTTGCGAGCCGCTCGTAACCGAACACAGGAACCGTCATTAAGCCACAGCCTCCTTCGTTTCGGCTGTCTGGACGGGACTTTCAGCCCTTCTTGTCTCCACAGCCTCTCCACCCGCTTAGGATTCACCTTCCACCCTTCCCCATGAAGTATCGCCGTGACCCGCCGGTAGCCATAACGCCCGTATTGCGTAGCCAACTCCACCATCCGGGCCACCAATCGGGCCTCATCATCGGGAATTTGCCTTTCCCTTCGCTGGGTCGATCGAACCTGTCCCAGCACTTGGCAGGCCCGACGTTCGGAGACTCGCTCTGCTCCTAATCGCTCTCGTACCCACATCACCGCTCGTCTCCTGTTCGCCGGGCCTAGAAGTTTCCCGAGGACACTTCCTTCAGGATCTGCTTGTCCAAAGACAGATCCGCCACCAGCTTCTTCAACCGGGTATTCTCCTTCTCCAACACCTTCAACCTCTTGGCCTGGTCCAACCGGAGCCCTCCGTACTCTTTGCGCCACCGGTAGTAGGTCTGCTCGCTCACCCCCATCTGCTTCGACACCTGTCCCACCCTCTGTCCTTGGGCCAGACCCACCTCTGCCTCACGCAGCTTCATGATGATCTGTTCTGCCCTAAACCGCTTCCCTGCCATCCTTGCCTCCTTCCTAAACCGGAAATCCTAACATTCAAACTGGACTCGTTTTAGGGGGCAAGGTCATCTGTGAGGTGGAGTAAGTTTGGCGCGGGCACACTCGATTGCAGCCTACAGGCTCAACCGAACTCGGCCTGTCGACTTGACCGCTGGCATCACTCGCTCAGCGCAAAAACCATCAGAATATTACTTCCTCCAGGAGAAATCAGCTCGGGGGACAACTGGCTTATATGGCGCTGCCCACCCGTACCTGATCCCGCCCCAATGGCCACATATTGCTTCCCATCTACGGCATAGCTGATGGGATAGCCTGTAACCGGGCCGTTGAGCGGAACTTCCCAAAGGACCTTGCCGGTCTCGGCGTCCAGGGCTTTGAAGTGCCGATAGAAATCACCCACAAACACCAATCTGCCCGCTGTTGTCAAGACAGAGCCGAGGCCGGCGCGCTGATCATGCGTCCACAGCAGCTCGCCTGTAGAAGCCGAAACCGCAGCCAGCCTCCCCACGTTACCGTTAGAACCTTGCATGTGCTCGATTTGACCGTAATTGAGTCCTGAGGTACTCACGTCCAGCGGCAGGACCTCAAAGACAATGCATTCATTGGTGACCGGGCTGTAGACAGTATTCGTTATGGGGTTATAGGCGTCGGTCTGAAAGAGCTTCCCCCCACGCATTCCCGGGCAGACCAGTTTAGAGGTATTGACCTCCTTGGGAATGATGTTTTCGTTCATGGTGATAGCGCCCGTCTCGGGATCGATGTGCTGGTAAATGTTCTGGTGGGTCACCAGCTGGCGGTTCCAGAGATGTCTTCCCGTCTCCCGATCGAAAGCCCACAGAATGCCGGGTTTACCCAGTGTGAATACGACCTTGCGTTGAATTCCGCCGATCTCCACGTCGGCCAGTATGGGGTTATCCTGATGGTCCATGTCGAAATTGTCACGGGGCTGCATCTGGAAGAACCACTTGATGGCCCCGGTTTCGGCATCAAGGGCCAGCAATGAGTTGGTGTAGAGCACCTCACCGTCGCCCGTTCCTTTGAGGATCTCCGGATAGGGATAAGCACTGGCAGTTGTCCAGTAGAGCATCTTCAAAGCGGGATCGTAGCTTCCGGTCAGCCAGAAGGAGCCCTTCTTGCGCTCCTCATAAGGCACACCACCCCAGGTCGCGTTGTGTTCTGCGGGATCTCCGGGTCCGGCGATCGACTCCCTTCGCCACAACTGTTTCCCCGTTGCCGCGTCATGGGCGGTCATGAAGCAGGGTAAAGGAGTACCCACATTGCAGCTCAGACCTGCAAAGACCCTGCCATCTGCCACGATTGGCCCGGCCGAGTAACGGACTCGCTGCTGATAGTCGGAGACTTTGGTTTCCCACACAACGCCCCCGGTCTTCGCATCCAGCGCAACCAGGTAAGCATCCAGTGTGCCCATAAAGATCTTATCCTGATAGATGGCGATATTGCGGCTGGCGCTTCTGCTGGCGTCCTCTGGCAACTCTCGACGGTATTCCCAGATCAGGTCGCCCGTTCGCGCATCGAGGGCCTGTACCACGTTATTGGGATGGGGAAGGTACATCACTCCATTGTGGACGATGGGCTCCTGCTCCTGGGACCCTTCTTCGATAGGCCACGCCCACGCCAAAGCCAATTTCTGAACATTCTGGCGATTCACCTGGTCCAGAGGGCTGTATCCGCTGGCGCTGTGATCGCGGCGCCACCTCAACCAGTCGCCTGGATCGGGATTTTCAAGGACGGCGTCAGTGACCGGAACGAAGTCTGAGTCCTGTGCGCTCACCGCACTCAGAGCGGCTGTCATAATAAGGATAGCTAGAAACAGCAGGCTAAATCGCATCAGTGACATAGTTTTACTCCAAGATTTTGAATCCATGAAAGTTCCCTCCCCTGTAGCTCTATAGAATGATAAGGCGGGAGAAGAGAAAGGGCAATAGGGAACTGAGCATTGACAGCTGACAACTGTGTGTTGCCTCCGGTCTGTTGTCTGAGGAAAACTGCATCCCTTGACGCTGTTTTCTACCGTCAATACAATCGCCAGTCTGGGAAAACTCCTCCATGTCCGGTAATCCGAAAGTGTACACAGTATCTTAAGGGAGACTACGGGAAGGACAACTCATGACCTATACCCTTGGGCTGATTCGTTTCTTGCTTGTATTCGCCGTGCTGGGTGGTATGAGCACCTCGGCGAGACAAGCACAAAATCGCCTGGTACGGATCGGTATTGCCGTGGACGGTCCCTGGGAGCGGAATGAGAGGATCCGGACCACCTTTGAGCGGGAAATCACTCAACTGCTGCAGGCAGAATATGATGTCCGATTTCCGCCTGAGAAACGTCTCCAGGCTGACTGGACGGCTGCCGGCGTGAAAGCTGTCATCGACCGCCTGCTGGCCGATCCAGAGGTGGACTACGTGCTGACCTTGGGTGTCCTCACCTCCAACGACGCGGCCCGCCGCGGCCCTCTGCCCAAGCCCGTCATCGCCCCCTACATTATCAGACCGGAACTTCAGGAAATTCCTTATGAGATTCGTGAACGGAGAGTTCCAGGGCAAGAGGCTGTTGAGCGCAGCCGTGTGAGCGGGGTCCAGAATCTCAGCTATGTTGACATCCGCGCCAATCTCCTGCGGGAGGCGTCGAGATTCCGTGAGATCGTTCCCTTCTCACAGCTGACGATCTTCACCATGTCGGCCTTTACGGAAGCCATTCCACAACTGCCCGAAAACGTCGTAAGCGAACTCAGCCCGCTGGGTCTGGAACTGAGTATGGTTCAGGTGAGCGACTCGCTGGAGGAAGCATTGGCGGCGATCCCGCCTGATGCCCAGGCGGTCTATGTGTCCCCTCTTTTGCAGCTGCCAACCGGGGACTTCGATCGTCTGGTGGAGGCCCTGATCGAGAGGCGCTTGCCCAGTTTCTCACTTTGGGGCCAGAGTGAGGTCAGGAGAGGTTTGTTGGCAAGTCTATCAGTGGACAAACTCGATGTGGAAGGAGACGCAAACCGCCTTGCCCGCCGCGCGGCCCTGAACCTCCACCGAATTCTCCTGGGCGAGAGGGCGGAAGACCTTCCAGTCGATTTCCTTAAATGAGGTTGTCAACAGCGGCAACAAATGGGGTGTTCTAATGTACGAATACGGAAATACATTGAGAGAGACGGCCCGGGCCCTGGTAGCCCCGAACAAGGGTATCCTGGCAGCCGACGAGAGCTTCAGCACCATTGAAAAACGGTTCAAGACGATCGATGTGGCTTCTACGACGGACCGTCGTCGAGCCTATCGCGAAATCTTTTTCACCACTTCCGGGTCCAACGAGTTCATCAGTGGCGTCATTTTGTTTGATGAGACCATCCGACAGACCACCTCGGAGGGCCAAGCCTTTACCGATGTTCTCCTGAAACAGGGGATCATTCCAGGCATCAAGGTAGACAAGGGCACTACACCCTTACCCTTCAGCCGTGGAGAGAAGATCACTGAGGGGTTGGACGGGCTCAGAGCCCGATTGAAGGAGTATCGGCAGCTGGGGGCCAGATTCGCCAAGTGGAGAGCGGTTCTTGCCATTGGAGAGGAGACTCCATCCCGCTACTGCATTCATTGCAACGGGCATGCTCTGGGCAGGTATGCTGCCCTCTGTCAGGAAGAAGGCCTGGTTCCCATTGTGGAGCCCGAAGTTTTGATGGAAGGAGCTCATAGTATAGACCGTTGTGAAACGGAGACCGGCAAGACCCTGGAAGCGGTCTTTGGCGCTCTGGATGAGAGTGGTGTACTTCTGGAAGGAATCCTATTGAAACCCAATATGGTTCTGCCTGGGAAGGACTGCACCATTCAGGCGCATCCAGAGGAAGTCGCGGAAGCCACTCTGCGATGTTTTCTCCGTCATGTTCCAGCGGCTGTTCCCGGCTTGGTCTTTCTCTCAGGCGGGCAGTCTGACGTACAGGCCACGACGAATCTGAATGCCATGAATGCCATGGGCAAGCTCCCATGGGAACTCAGCTTTTCCTTCGGCCGCGCCCTCCAGGCCCCGGTTCTCGAGGCCTGGCAGGGAGAGAGCCGGAACATCGAAGCCGCCAAAAAGGCCTTCTACCACCGCGCCAGCTGCAATGGGGCTGCTCGCAGCGGAAGCTACAATGAAGCGATGGAAAAGGAAGTGGCCTAATGTGGGCCCTGAGGCTTGGCACGGTTCGGCGACCGCCCGGGCAGAAAGCTACCCACGGTCTCCGCCTTGGACTGCAACAATTCTGGCTAGCGTGCGGTAAGCCCCGGGCTGAGATAAACTCAGGCCGGACTGAAGGCCCAGCGGCCTCAGCCACCCGAGCACAAAGCTCCTAGACGTGGTCAAGGAGTATGGGGGAGCCTAGCTTGTTGTCGTAGCGCGGCCGAAAGCGGGAGGTGTCGTAGAGCCTCTCCACGTTGACCCGACGAGGAGGAGATGCAGGATCGGGTAAGGTGGTATGGTGGTAACGGCCATCTCGGACCGAGACCATCTGACCTGTCATTCCCTTGCTGATCAGGTCCATGGCGTTGTTGGCAAAAGTCGCGGCAACGAGACTGTCCAGTGAGTCGGGATCCCCGCTGCGTAGATCATAGGTGAGATCGGAGGTCATCGTCTCCTCTCCAGTTCGGCGTCGAATCTCCGCCGCCAAAGCATGACCGATGTCCACCGTCTTGCGGTGACCGTAGGCATCAGTCTCGCCGAACTCTGCCTTCGGTTGTCCTCGCCAGGTGGCCCCCTCAGAAATCACGATCAGGGAGTAACGACTGGGAGCATTGTATTTGTCCTCGACCATCAAGCGACAGATCGTCTCCAGGTCAAAAGGGTATTCTGGTATCAGGCAGCGAGTGGACGTAACGTAGGCCGTATAAAGGGCCGTAAAGCCTGACTCGCGTCCGAACATCCGAAACACGGCGATGCGTTCATGCGAGCCCAGCGTCGTGCGTTGGCGGGTGATCAATTCTTTAGCCCTGGTGATAGCAGTGGAAAAGCCAATACAGTATTCCGTGCCGGGTACGTCGTTGTCCATGGTCTTTGGAATGCCAATAACGGGAAAACCCTCGCCACTCAGGTGCGCAGCATAGCCCAGTGTATCATCTCCTCCGATCGCGATGAGGGTCTCGATCCCAAGCTGCTCCAGATTTCGAATCACGATCGGTGTGAGATCATAGGCGTCTTCGTCAACCTGGAGGGGACGCAACTCTTCCGCGGAAAGATGCGCAGGCAGTTTGGATTTGTTCATCATGGCGGGATTGGTGCGGGAGGTATGGAGAACCGTACCTCCGGTTCGGTCAATGCTGCGAGTGTTCAATCTGTTTAGAGGCATGATGAACCCGGGGTCCTGGTGCTGAGAGAGGTTGACATCGGTGAGACCCTGCCAGCCTCTGCGAATCCCAATGACCTCGCGAGCAAGATGTTTGGCCCCATAGACCACCGACTTGATCACCGAATTTAAACCGGGTACATCGCCGCCACCCGTTAGGATGCCAATACCGGACTTCTTCATGATTCTGTTCACCATTCTACAACGACAGCTGCCGCGGCTGCTGGCCTGGTGGTCCAAAATGAACAGAGCCGCGACAGCGGAAAAAGAATCAGCCCGATGACGGCGAGTACATGGATCAAGACAAGATAAGTAAGAACCTCACACTTTACCTCGGGCAAGTTTCCAAAAAGGCCGGTCCCAGGGTCTAATCTCCTGAATGGCAGTCTGGCTCATGCTAGCCCCCCCCGGGAGCTACCCTCAAAAGGTGTGTAAATAGCACAGGCGGTGATTATCCTTCCGGGTGAAAATAAAAACCCGGGCGGAAGAGCCCGAAAGGAAGGAGTCACACCGCCATGAGCAAGAAGAACATTGATCACAGTGTGGAGTCAAGAGTCTGCTTTGAACAGCTGGAAGAGTGGGTGCGAGAGCAGATCCAGTTTTACGTACAGGAACTGCTGGAGGATGAAGTGACACAGCTGCTGGGACGAAGAAAGAATGAGCGTCGCCGAGAAGTGGACGCCTCCGGTGGCTATCGCAACGGCTACGGCAAGGAGCGGCGACTGACGATGAGTTGCGGAACGATCAAGCTGCGGCGTCCCCGAGTGCGGGATCTGGAAGAGCGTTTTGAGAGCCGGGTCTTGCCGCTGTTTGCCAAGCGAACGCGAGAGGTACGAGACTTGATTCCAGAACTCTATTTACATGGTCTGGCCGAGGGGGATTTCGATCTGGCCTTGAGAGGGCTTTTAGGGGAAGAAGCGCCGCTGTCCCCCAGCACCGTAGCCCGGTTGAAACAGAAGTGGCAGGGAGAAATGGAGGCCTGGCAGAGCCGTCGGCTGGATGATCTGGAAGTCGTGTATTTGTGGGCGGACGGCGTGTACATCAAAGCAGGGCTGGAGAAGGAGAAGGCCGTGATTCTGGTAGTGATCGCCGCTTTAAGTGATGGCACTAAAGTGGTGGTGTCCGTCAGTAGTGGTTATCGAGAATCGACCCAGAGCTGGTCCGAAGTGCTGCGGGATCTCAAAGAGCGGGGGATGAACCCACCCCGTCTGGTGATCGCTGACGGGCATCTGGGGATCTGGGGAGCGTTGCGCAACGTGTTCCCAGAAGCCGACGAGCAGAGATGCTGGAATCATCGCATCGTCAACTTGCTGGCCAAGATCCCCAAGAGTCGGCACAAAGCGGCCTTGTTGATGTTGCGGCAGATCCCTTATGCAGAAACACGGCAGGAAGCCGAGCGAGTCAAAGGACGATTCCAACATTGGTGTAGCAAGAGAGGCCTGGAGGCAGCGGCTGATCTGATCGACCAGGACTGGGAGCGGATGGTGACGTTTTACAACTATCCCAAACAGCAGTGGCAACATCTGCGGACTACCAACCCAGTGGAGTCTCCCTTCTCTGCTCTGCGACTGCGAACCGATGCTGCTCGAAGGTTCAAGAAAGTGGCCAACGCACGGGCTGTCATCTGGAAGATGCTGCTGGTCGCTGAGAAGAGATTTCGCCGTTTGAAGGCTCCCCACTTGATGAAGGATGTCTACCAAGGAGCCCAATATGTCAATGGAGTTCCAGTCAACCCAGTCACCCAGGAGAAAGCCGCCTGATGTCTATTTACACACTTATTGACGGAACCTCCCCCCCCCCCGGCGCGATTTGTCGTACTCCACTAGCTCCGTCCCGCCGGCAGAGTCTTACGTTCCGCGCGAAAATGGAGAGGATCTCTGAGGTTTTGCAATTCACGGTAGTAATAGAGCGAAGTAGGGCGTTTTCCCTTGAACCTCTACGCGGACTGCGCTCCACTGCGCAGCATCCGCTTCTTCCAGGCAATGAATGGCTGCGATGTTCAGGTGATTGAACTCTCCCCAACGGGCCCGGGACAATATCGGGCATTACCGCCTTCTCCGAGTTTTCCCAGAATCCTGTAGTAGGATATGGTCTTCTCGCCCAGAAGTGTTGCCCCCTAATTATGTTAGGAAATTTTCCTTAAATGCCAACGCTTGAAAGGATTGAAGACAATGGAAATTGCCAGTGGAGTGGAGTCGCGGTGCGTTGATGTCCAGCTGGCATGGCTATCTATCCCCCTTGGACAAATTCACGAAGAGCTGACTCTCTTGAGGAGGGCCATATCACTTAGCATTCTGCCCGCTCCCAGGACCACTGAAGACAAAGGATCTTTAGCCAGCACCACACGTAATCCTGTCTCATTTTTAAGTCTCAAGTCCAAATTCTTTAAGAGAGCTCCACCTCCGGTCACGACGGCGCCCTTATCCGCGATGTCCGCGGAAAGTTCCGGAGGCGTCTGTTCCAAGGCCACCCGCACGGCATTGACAATGGTGTCGATGGTGCCGGACAAGGCCTCGCGCACCTCTCCATCCGTAATGGTCATGACCTTAGGAATGCCTTGGATCAGATCACGCCCTTTGATCTCCATCGTTATTTCTTCTTCCAGCGGTGCAGCTGAGCCAATTTCGATTTTTACTCGCTCGGCTTCGCGTTCTCCGATGAGCAGACTGTACTTCCTTTTGATGTATTGGATGATGGATTCATCCATTTCATTCCCTGCCACCCGGACTGAGCGGCCGTAGACTATGCCAAACAAACTAATCACGGCGATGTCAGTCGTTCCCCCTCCGATGTCTACAATCAAGTTCCCCCCCGCTTTCGTAATGGGGAGGCCGGCACCAATGGCCGCAGCCAGTGCCTGTTCCACCAAGTGGACCTCGCTGGCTTTGGCACCCCAGGCCGTGTCCATAATCGCCCTCCTTTCCACTTGGGTGATTTCCGATGGGGTGCCGATGACTATTCGGGGAGCCAGGAAATGCTTGCGGGTATGGGCCTTCCTAATGAAGTATTTGAGCATCTCTTCAGTCAGGTCAAAATGAGCAATAACGCCATCTTTCATTGGTTTGATGGCGACGATGCTTACAGGCGTACGGCCCAGCATCTCTTTGGCTTCGTGTCCGACTGCTTCCAAGTTATTGCTCCGTCTGTTAATTGCGACAATGGAAGGTTCGTTGACAACGATTCCTCGTCCTCGGGCATAAATGAGTGTGTTGGCAGTACCTAGATCAATGGCGAGATCATTCGAAAAATAACTGAAGATTGAGCGAAGATTCACAATCCCCTGCCAGGGTCATTGTTGCGGTCGTTTGTATGAAGCTGATTATACTCTGTCCAAACGAGAAGGTGAGAAAGGTATCAGACGGTGACCCTCCTGCTGCTTTGATAGCCAGTCATTTTTTTAAGAAAATGGACCTATCGGGCCAGCTTGCTCTATGGCGGGTGAGTATCGGCTGTGGTGAAGGGCGGGTGGCTCTCCATCTGCAAAGCCGCAGTCATGATGTTCTCGGTGTCGATACAGAATGTTTTTTATTTTCAGGGAGCACCGAGAAAAAGGTCCCTGACAGAATGTAGAGGCTTCGGACTGGCCTCCGAGCCCCTGGAGCGAGGCTTAGTTGTATCAGGTTTTGGCTCTAGATCCATATAATTACGACATGAAGATTTTTACCATTGGACATTCGACACGCAGTTTCCAGGAATTTGCCCAGTTACTTCAGGAACATGGCATTGAACGACTCGTAGACGTTCGATCATTCCCCACTTCCCGGAAATTCCCACACTTCAGCCAGGAAAATCTGATCAGAGAATTAGAAGAAATAGGCATCCACTATTATCACTTAAAGGCCTTAGGAGGCTTTCGCAAATTGGGCGAAAAAGAGTCTCCCAATCTGGGATGGAAAAGCCCAGGCTTCCGTGCCTATGCAGACTATATGCTGATTGATGAGTTTCAGAGTGCTCTGGATGTTCTTGTCGAAATTGCTTTAGAAGCTACAACCAGCATAATGTGTGCCGAAGCCGTCCCCTGGCGCTGTCATCGCCAATTGATTTCTGATGCTCTTCTCGGTCTGAGAAAGATCTCCATAGTTCACGTTACGGCAGACGGGTTGAAAGAGCACCGCTTAACCTCCTTCGCCAGGTTAGAGGCTGGAAGTATTGTCTATCCCGAGCCGCAGAAGTCGCTGCCTGGCTGAGCGAGCTTGGGGGAAGGAGAGGAGAGGTAGGAGAAAGGGGATTATAGGGGCACTAGTCATGCACGTATTGATAAATCGGTACTTGAGTCCTATGAAGTTACCCCCTTTTTAAAAGGCAATGTTAAAGCCTACCCGAAAGCGGTCGTCGAAATGGGGGCAGTTTGGGAGCCCATCATCCGATTTCACGAACTCCAGGAGGAATTTAGCATTGGCCCGAAAACCAGTTTCACCAGCCGCGACAGCACCAACACCCTAATCTGGACCGCCTATTTTTAACCGTATAGTTTATGTCACAAAACACAGAACTGAAGTAAAGTTTACCTGCTAGTTGAGCGTACTTCGATGAACGATCGTGCTTCGGGAAAACGATCCAAAAATGTAAGTTTCCGATCCACCCGTATAGCAGGCACAGATGGGGTCTCTTTGGAAATCGCAAAGTGGGTCGCAGTGCTGGAGCGAAATGGCTTAGAGCAGTAAAAGTAATGGCCATAGAAACAGACAAATGCCGGTCTTGAGTGAAATGACCCAGCCAATCTGAAAAGGGGGGAAATCACAACATACCTCACCTCTGAGCGCTTAGAGCGCAAAAACTGTATCGGAGCCATGGCACCGTCAATAACTCAATGCTATGTACAATACAAATATGAATAACGTAGGGAGTTTTCCAGTGATTCGCTGCCTTGCTGGTCGCTTGCAAAGCCATTTTCAAGTCCTAAATCGCCGAAAATATTTGCCTTCGACAGCAGCTGGTTTTTCTCAAGCAGCGTCAGGTCAGGCCACGGTTGTGGCCCGAAGATCGCCGTTTCTGGATTCTCGCCTGCCGATAGTTTTCCGGGTAGTGCACATCAATGCGTCGTCAGCAGCACCCCGAACAAGATCGATTCTGTGTCGAGTGCCGCACAAGAAGGCGATCAGCTGCTCGGGCATGTTAGAGTTGCCGCTCAAGTTTATGATTTGGGACCGAAAGACCGGAGGGATCTCAGCATGCTGCCCCCAATAAAATCAGTCGCTCTGATCGGCTCGTACCTGCCGAGACAATGTGGTATCGCCACATTTACTACTGATCTTGCCAGCGCAATTCTCGAGAATAACCCGGGAATAGATTGTTCTATCGTGGCCATGAACGATCGGCGTGAAGGCTACGAGTACCCGGACACGGTCAAATTTCAGATCCGCCAGGACAAACTGAACGAATACCGTCTCGCTGCGGATTTCCTGAACCTGAGGAATCCAGCGGTAGTTTGTCTACAACACGAATACGGAATATTCGGCGGCCAACGCGGCAGTTTCATTATCGAACTCGCACAGAACTTGAAAAGCCCTCTATTTACCACCCTGCACACGGTATTGAGAGAACCTTTGGCGGAGGAGAGAAAGATCATCATCCAATTATCGAAGCTCTCTGCCGGCTTAGTCGTTATGAGTGAGCACGCCGCCGATTTTCTTCGAGATATATATCAGGTTCCAGAGAGAAAAATAACTCTCATTCATCATGGAATTCCCGATGTGCCTTTCCTGGATCCGGATCCGTGTAAGAGAAAGCTCGCCGCAGACGACAAAATTGTAATTCTGACCTTCGGTCTGCTCTCGGCGGGCAAGGGTATCGAGTTCATGATTGATGCTCTGCCGGAGATCGTCGCCTCACATCCGGAAATACTTTATTTTGTAGTTGGAGCCACCCATCCGCATTGCAGAGCCGAAAGTGGTGAAAACTATCGTCTGAGTTTGCACCATCGCGCAAAGGAACTGGGAGTCGGCGACAACATTGTCTTCCATGACCGATTCCTGGAGCGCAGTGAATTGCTCGAGATAATTCGGGCTGCCGATATCTACGTCAGCCCCTATCTGAATGAGGCTCAGATCGTATCCGGCACGCTGGCGTACGCGGTTGGGGCGGGCAAGGCCGTCGTATCCACTCCCTACTGGCACGCACAGGAGAAGTTGGCGGATGGGCGCGGCAGGCTTGTCCCATTCAAAGACCACCAGGCGCTGGCGCACGAGATCAATCAACTTCTGGACTATCCTGAGGAGCGTCTCAAGTTGCGTCGTGCCGCCTATGCATACGCCCGGCCGATGGTGATGCAGCAGATGGGCCGTCATTATCTGGAACTGTTCTCGCAGGCCAAGGCACTACATGCGCGCGCGCGCGATCTCCCGGCACTGGATACGCTGAGTCAGCACGATCAGCGCCTGCCGCAGATAAATTTAAGGCATCTCCGCTCCATGACGGATCACACCGGCGTGCTCCAGCATGCGAAGTTCACGGTTCCCAACCGAGCCCACGGATACTGTGTCGACGACAATGCGCGCGCACTTATCGTTGCTGTCAGAGCGCATGACCTGGATAGAACCGATACCTCACTGACGGAATTGTCGTCGATCTATCTCAGTTTTCTAAATGATGGTTTCAATCCAGAGACTGGGCGATTTCGTAATTTCATGTCTTACGAGCGCAAATGGCAGGACGCCACTGGATCCGAAGATTCTCACGGACGGGCGTGTTGGGCCCTGGGCGTGATGGCTGGCTGGGGGCATAACTCCGGTCAAGTCGCTCTCGCTACGAAGATCTTTCACGACGCGCTGCCAGCGCTGGAGGACTTTTCGCATTCCCGCGCTATTGCATTCCCTATCCTTGGAATGCAGGCGTACCTCCGCAGGAATGACAATAACCACCAGGTTCGTGAGCTGATCAAATCGCTGGGCGACAGACTCCTGGCCCGTTTCAGGCAGTACGCTACCAAAGACTGGCAATGGTACGAATCGATGCTGACCTACGACAATGCACGCCTGCCCGAAGCGCTGATGGCCTGTGGTCGCGTTACCAACGATGATGACATGGTGAAGACCGGTATCGATGTACTCGAATGGTTAAGAGACATCCAGCTCGATCCGTCTGGCGGATGGTTTGACCTTGCCCCCTAAAACGAGTCCAGTTTGAATGTTAGGATTTCCGGTTTAGGAAGGAGGCAAGGATGGCAGGGAAGCGGTTTAGGGCAGAACAGATCATCATGAAGCTGCGTGAGGCAGAGGTGGGTCTGGCCCAAGGACAGAGGGTGGGACAGGTGTCGAAGCAGATGGGGGTGAGCGAGCAGACCTACTACCGGTGGCGCAAAGAGTACGGAGGGCTCCGGTTGGACCAGGCCAAGAGGTTGAAGGTGTTGGAGAAGGAGAATACCCGGTTGAAGAAGCTGGTGGCGGATCTGTCTTTGGACAAGCAGATCCTGAAGGAAGTGTCCTCGGGAAACTTCTAGGCCCGGCGAACAGGAGACGAGCGGTGATGTGGGTACGAGAGCGATTAGGAGCAGAGCGAGTCTCCGAACGTCGGGCCTGCCAAGTGCTGGGACAGGTTCGATCGACCCAGCGAAGGGAAAGGCAAATTCCCGATGATGAGGCCCGATTGGTGGCCCGGATGGTGGAGTTGGCTACGCAATACGGGCGTTATGGCTACCGGCGGGTCACGGCGATACTTCATGGGGAAGGGTGGAAGGTGAATCCTAAGCGGGTGGAGAGGCTGTGGAGACAAGAAGGGCTGAAAGTCCCGTCCAGACAGCCGAAACGAAGGAGGCTGTGGCTTAATGACGGTTCCTGTGTTCGGTTACGAGCGGCTCGCAAGAACCACGTCTGGAGCTATGATTTCGTGCATGAACGGACCCATGATGGGCGAGCCTTTCGGCTATTGACGATCCTGGATGAGTACACCAGAGAGTGCCTCGCCATTGATGTGAAACGGCAGATGAATCACCAAGACGTGTTGGACCGGCTGGCGGAGTTATTCGTTGATCGGGGAGTGCCTGAGTTTATCCGGTCCGATAACGGATCGGAGTTTACGGCACAGGCGGTCCGGGACTGGCTGCAGGCTGTTGGGGTAAGGACCTTGTACATCGAGCCGGGCAGCCCCTGGGAGAATGGGTACATTGAGAGTTTCAACGGGAAACTACGGGATGAGCTGCTGAACATGGAGATCTTCGACACGCTGGGGGAAGCCAAGGTGTTGGTAGAACGCTGGCGGAGGGATTACAATCAGATCCGGCCTCACAGCGCCTTGGCCTATCGGCCGCCGGCGCCAGAGGCCAAACTACCTAGGTCGCAGGCACTGGATCCAATCCCTTGGAGTGGACTTCAAATGGTCCCGGGTCTAGCATAGAGGGTGGACTCGTTCGTGGGGGCAGGTCAGGTTCGCACCAGTTGGAAATAAAGGTTGGTTCCAGAAATCTGGTAGCAAAGCGCGATACGATCAACAGCCTCTTGAAGCAGCTTCCATGATCGGCGCCAGTATCGAAGCCTATGAATGCACGCAGCGTGACGAATGGACTCAGCTGGCATCAACCTGCTTCAACTGGTTTCTGGGAAAGAACGATCAACAAATCAAACTTTACGATCATGCCGGCGGCGGATGCCGCGATGGGCTCACGAGCGAAGGTGTCAATGAAAATCAGGGCGCGGAATCGACGCTGTCTTACCTGTTCTCCCTACTCGCCATTTACAATCTGCGAGGACTAACAGCGAATCACAATCACGTTGTGGAATCAGACGCCGACAGGCACGTCGCGGGACAGTCTCGGCTTAAAGGCACCTCATGAGCCGTGATAACAGCTCCGGTATAGAGACGGTAGCAACTCTGCATCTTTGATCAGCAATGCCATAAGGGACGACCAACGCGTCCCCATGAATCATGCTTCCGCAAGAATAGACCACATTGGGCACGTAGCCGTCCCGCTCATGCTCATCAGGTGTCAGTATCGGCTCATCTAGCCGACCGATAACCCGCGACGGATCGTCAAGGTCCAAAAGCTCGGCCCAGATGCTGTATCTGCGCATCGGTCCAACGCCGTGGGAAAGTGCGAGCCATCCCTCAGACGTCTCCATGGGCGAGCCACAATTGCCAACCTGAACAAACTCCAGCGGATGCACAGGCTCCTTCAGGAGTTTCGCCTCGTTCCAGAAACGAACGCTGTCCGAGAACATGATGTAGTTATTGACGCCATCCTGGCGTGACAACATCACGAACTTGCCGTTGATCTTTCTCGGAAATAACGCCATACCCTTGTTCAGCGCAGCTTTGCCGCTGATTGTATGCATCTTGAACGTCACGAAGTCGGCAGTCTCGAGAATTTGCGGCAGTATGGCAAACCCATTGTAGGCGGTGTAAGTGGCATAGTAGATGACTGATCCATCATCATCCTCGAAACGCACAAACCTAGCATCCTCGATGCCTGCGCTCTCGTTTGGAGACACCGGGAAGATCACCCTTTCAGAAATCTGTTCATCAGGGCGGAATCTCACTTCATAGTTGGACCGAGCCAGCCACAATGCCGCATCAATTGCGTGCTGTTTGTCCCTCAGTCGAAACTTGGTCGAACGGAGATTCTTGATCTGTGTTTCCAGCTCAACAAACGTAAACGTCTCATCTAGTCCTTCCAATAGGTGATTCGTGATCTGCTCGCGTGCTCCCATCTCTTCGAGTTTTTGTCGAAAATGAAGACGATAATAAACAGGATCTGTGCGCATCTCAGGCGTGGCCACGTATTGGCTAAGAGGATCGAAGTAGATATCGTGATTCTTGTCAACGATTCCGCTACGAAATTCAATCGAGGACACATGACCTTCACCGGTCGCCCTGAAGCTCATGACGAATCGCTGCGATCCTTTGTCAACGCCTTTCTGGTGAGGATGGGGAACGATAGATGGATTGAAGAGCGCGGCTGCCTCGACTGAATACTCTGAGGTAAAGTAGGCACCAAGGAGAAGTTGTTGCTCGGATGACAAAGAGATACGTTTCGGGACGTGTTCTGCAATACGACTAAAGTTCCTCTGAAGGGCCCCTCGAAAGTTCCGGTGACGACCTGAGAAGTCCTGGAATACGGCCTCCAGCAAGTGATGCCCCTCGTCGTCGCTCAGCTTGGAGACCCGATCGATCAGGACTTTTATGCGCGCCTTGTCTCCTGGAATATACGGCCGGGTAATAACGCGTGCGCTCTCAGCATTCAGCAGGGTTGACCGCCGTTTGACCAGTTGCTTGCGTCGTTCTGTACGTCTCATTGATGCTTGCGCACTAATTGAATCTGACTGACAATGAACATGGGTAAGTGGCCCAGGTTCAGACCGTGCGGATTATAGCCGTGTAAGCCGTCGGAAGCTTGCATTAGAATTCACACTTTCGAGAATCACCAACTTCGAGCATGTTTATGCGTATCGCAGTCCTTAGCCCCGTCTCGTGGCGGACGCCTCCTCGGCATTACGGGCCATGGGAATCCGTCGTGAGCCTTCTCACGGAAGAGTTGGTGCGACTGGGCCTGGACGTGACTCTTTTCGCCACCAGGGATTCGCAAACCAGCGGCAAACTGGTCGCTGTGTGCCCACGTCCTTATTCCGAGGATCCTTCCGTTAACCCGAAAGTCGCAGAGTGCCTGCATATTGCCGAGGTCTTCGAACGTTCCGCCGATTATGATCTCATTCATAATCATTTTGACTTTCTACCGCTCACGTACTCTGCGCTCGTTGAGACACCGGTGCTGACGACGATCCACGGTTTCTCATCGCCGGCAATCATACCAGTCTACAGAAAATATAATGCTCAGAGCCACTACGTAGCGATCAGTGAGTCAGATAGGTCGCCGGAACTCGATTACATAGCCACCATCCATCACGGTATTGATGTTGCACGATTCCCATTTTCGGGCGCCGAGGGCGAGTATCTCCTGTTCTTTGGTCGCATCCATCCAGAGAAGGGCGTGCACGAAGCAATTCAAGTGGCACAGCGCGTCGGAATAAAGCTGGTGATCGCCGGCATCATTCAGGATCAGGACTACTTCGCAACCAAAGTGAAGCCTCATATTGACGGCACGACTGTGGATTATCTGGGTTCTGTGGGACCCGACCAAAGGGCGGAGGTGTTAGGCCACGCGCTGGCACTGTTGCATCTAATCAGTTTCGACGAACCTTTTGGATTGAGCCTGATTGAATCTATGGCGTGCGGTACGCCCGTCATTGCGTTTGACCGTGGTTCAATGCCAGAAATCATCCGTGACGGCGAAACCGGTTATATTGTTGAGGACATTGAAGGCGCGATAAATGCGGTAGCTGGCGTTAGAACAATTGACAGATCCATCTGCCGCGCCGATGTTGAAAAGCGCTTTACGAGCACACGTATGGCACGCGACTATGTTCGCGTTTACCAGAAGATTTTGAACGGGGAAGCACGCGATGATCAATAAACCTTTGGTGACGCGGTATCAGGGCAATCCAATCCTCACCAAGCACGACATCCCCTACGCCGTAGAGACGGTTCACAATGCGGGGGCAACCAGGTTTGACGGCCAATACATCCTGCTGTTCCGTTCGCACTTACGTAACGGACGATCGATTATCGGTATCGCACGGAGTGATGACGGTTACAAATTCCAGGCAGATCCCAAGCCATTCATGGTGCCCTCCAGCGAAAATAAATTTGCAGTGCACGAGGAGTACGGTGTCGAGGACCCGCGAATTTGTTCCATTGCCGGTGAGCATTATATTACTTACAGCGCTTATTCCAGGTTTGGCGTGCGCATCGGTCTGGCAAAAACGCGCGATTTTAGGACAGTCGAGAGAGTGTCGCTTATTAGTCAGGCAGACATGCGTAATGTCGTGATTTTCCCGGACACGTTCAACGGCCGTTACGCGAGGCTGGATCGGCCCCACTCGGAAATTAACCCCTGGTGCATCTGGCTGTCCTGGTCTCCGGATCTGGTTCACTGGGGTGATTCGGTGCCGGTGATCCGGCCTGTCCCGTGTCATTGGGACGAAATGAAGATAGGTCCGGGCGCGACGCCTATCAAGACGCCCGACGGATGGCTTAGCATTTACCACGGCGTGTTTCCGACCATGGATGGTGCCGTGTATCGCCTGGGTGTGGCGCTGCATGATCTTGCCGACCCCGCCAAAGTGCTCGGTGTTGCCGACGATTGGATAGTGTCCCCAGAAGATTCCTGGGAGTTAACAGGCTACGTGCATAACGTTGTTTTTAGCTGTGGGGCCGTTGCCGAGGACGACGGTACTCTCAAGATCTATTGGGGCGCTGCAGACACCGTCATGTGTGTCGGCACAGCAAGGATCGCAGACTTGGTTCAGCTATGCCACGACAAGCCGAGAACTGCATTGTGAAGACGACAAAGATAGTCTCTGGAGTGCAGATCTTATGGATCAGTTCACTATTGGACGGTGTCGCGCGGCGCTGCGAAGCTGGTGCTGCAGATCTTAGGCTGTCCCTCCGAAAAACTCCATTCCAACCGGTTAGGAAGCACAAGGCGCAGGCTCAGGTTGCAAATTTGAATGATCTTCCTCGACGAGCACTACGAACCACGATGAGAATCAGTGGACAGGCGTTTGCTTTGCGGCTGAAGAAGCCCCCCAGGCAGACCTTGCCTGTGTCGGACAGATGTTGAGGGAATGAGTCGGTTGTGACCTGAGTCTTACGCTGCCACCCGTTCGTAGCGATGGTGAAGCCCACCGCAGATCGGAATCGAGATCAGCTTGAGTGGCCCAGCAGCTACACTCGGCTTCTTAGTGGGAACGGGTGTGCCACCGTCCAGTCCCTGATGTGGCCGGGCGGAATGGTAGTACTGCTCAATGTATTCCCTGAGTAAACGGTTCAGGTGCCTTTCACTGAGCACGATGACATGATCGAGCAGTTCCCTGCGGAGCGTGCCGACAAACCTTTCTATATAAGGATACTGCCAAGGACTCCTGTACGCCGTTCGCATCTCTTCAATGTTACAGCTGCCCAGGAACTTCCGCACTCCGTGGCCGTAGATGCCGTCATTGTCACGGAACAAATATCTGGGCTGACGACCGAAGGGCGTAGCTTCTCGAAGCTGTTGAATAACCCATGCCATGGAGGGATGAAACGTCGTCGAGAAATGCATCACCCTCCTTCGACCATGTTCAAAGACGACAAAAACGTAGAGAAATCAGAAGCCAACCGTGATCACGGTAAAGAAGTCCATCGCCCAGGAGACATCCAGATGGTTGCGCAGGAAAGGCAGCCAGTTCGTTGGTTTGTCAGGCTGATTCTTCGACTGGCCCATGTACTTGCGGATGGTGTCGTCACAAGGAGGATCGCAGCCGAGAAGCCGCAAGGTGTCCTGGATTCGTTCGGCACTCCATACAGGATTCTCTCGGCTCAGCCGGCGAATCAGATCCCGCATCTCCTTTGGCACTGGAGGCCAGCCAGGCTGTCCCCTCGACTTCCTACGCCAGTAGAGACGGAAGGCTGTGGTGTGCCAGCGCTTGACCGTGGCGGGCTGCATCAGATGTAACACTTGATGCCATTCATCCCAGGCCTTGGACAGCAACACCCAAAGCAGTCTGAAAGCCTGGGTGAATCTGGGCCTCGGTAGATCCTTCCCCTCGATCCGACGCTTGCACGCGGCCAACTGACTTTCTGCCGCCAAGACTCGTGCCGCCAAAGTTGCCCTTGAGCTGAAGAGAGCCGATAGAAAAGTATGGATGTATCCGGCAGCTTGCTTGAGGTCAGAAATCGTCTCGAGGATGATCTGGAACAGGCAACGAATCTCTCTCATGGCCCCAGAATACGAGGCCTCGAGCTCAGACTCAAGAACTCCATAAGTCGTTGCTGTACAAGGCGGACGATATTTTTCGGGGGGGGACAGGCGGACGGACTTTTTACTAGGCACAGCCCAAATTCGTGGGAAGCTCGGTCAATCTAGGAGCCATTCTTCGCGAAAGGCAGGCGATCACTGGCTAGACTACTCAGTGACTTGCACTTTGATCCATTCCACTGGACTCCCTGGATCGTTGTCTTTGTACTTGACTTCAATCGTCTGGCCCGTTTGGAGATTGGCGAAAGCCCCCTTCTGATTGGTTAATTGAAGCTTACTCCTGTCCAACCAGATATTTGTGCTCTCCGTGATCTCTACAGTAGAGCTTCCCGATGAGTTAGTCATCGTAATGGTCTGGTCCTGAGCGTTGGCAGCATCGATTTTCCCTATCTCGGTGTATTTACCAGACAAACCTGGAGATTGCCCGATGGGGATAAATATCTCACTAGCCCTTTGTGCTTGGGCATCAGGCAGGCCCACAAACAATGTAACTAACACGCCTATTGTCATGAAAGACTTTAGCATGGCTATATATCTCCTCTTTCATACTACAACTAATAGAATACAAAACGCCATGGGTCGTTACGGTTCAACGAGTTGGTCCCGCGCGCGCTCCTGCTCAAGAATAGCTTCTTGAGCAAGCTCGCCACTCGATGAACGTTTCTCGATTGCCTCCCTAGTGAGCCTGCGTGCCTCTCTTAGGTGAGCTACTGCTATTGGGTGGAGGCCGCCGGCAGTGAGTACTTTTATGCTGTCATTTGTCTCTTGGATAGCACGCTCAAGCAACTGACCGAAGACCTCGTTCCCCAAGAACTCCCTATGTACGAAAGACTCTAAGAACTCAATGCTTTGCCGAATATTCTCCAAGGCATTGATGACCCTGAGAAATGCAGCCACCGCCTCGACCTGGGTCGCATCCAGATTGATGCCGCTGCCCGTAGCGCCAGCCAGAAGCTGGCCTGCCGGCGAGTTGTTGAAGGCGTCACCGTTATAAAAGGCGACTGCCCCCTCAATCGTTTCAAGCGAGTTATTGTGGAAAAACGGGCCGGTATCTGCAGCCTCAACGAGAGACGGGGTGTTGAACTCACCGCTGCCGGGCGTACCAAAGCCGTCGTCTGGTGGCACCAATTCCCCGGTGAGGTCAGCAGGTTGATCGGGGAGATCTTCAACACCTGTGTTGAAGTTCAAATTGCCTGCATCAGCACCAAAAATATTGGGGTCCCCGTTGGCACCGGCGTTTAAATGGCAAGCGGAACACTTGCCCAGGGTGGGATCATTAAAGATCTCCTGGCCTCGTGACGCAACCGTGCCTTTAAGCGGCAGCGGCAAGGTTAGATCTTCCTGCTGGCCGAGAGAGAACTGGAATGCCTCCAGCGCATCCAACTCCTCATCGGTAGGAAGTCGAAAATCAACGCCCGAAACGCGGTTTAGTGTTTTGGTGAAGTGCTGAACGACGGCTCCAACGGCGAAAGAGCGAACCGATCCGTCTCCTGGCGATCCATCACCGGACCAGCCAGTGCGAGGACCTTGACGGCTGTCGACCGAGTTTCGAAGACCGAGGGTATGAGGAACACCACGCATGTTGAAATTGTTTTCCAGGTCATCAAACCCGTCTTGGTTTTCCAGAATTAACCCGAAGTCTCGCATCAGTCTTGGGTTTTCGAAGTTCTGTTTCAGGTCAGGATTGAATTCGGCGACAAAGAGCGGATCGTCATCCGGCAGGGTGGCGATAAAAGCGGGGTCGATAGTAAAGTTGCTCTCCGCTCGATGACAGGTGCCACATGTCCTGCCGTTGCCGTCGAAGGTTTCGTTAAAGAAAATTTCCCTCTGACCTTGCCCCCTAAAACGAGTCCAGTTTGAATGTTAGGATTTCCGGTTTAGGAAGGAGGCAAGGATGGCAGGGAAGCGGTTTAGGGCAGAACAGATCATCATGAAGCTGCGTGAGGCAGAGGTGGGTCTGGCCCAAGGACAGAGGGTGGGACAGGTGTCGAAGCAGATGGGGGTGAGCGAGCAGACCTACTACCGGTGGCGCAAAGAGTACGGAGGGCTCCGGTTGGACCAGGCCAAGAGGTTGAAGGTGTTGGAGAAGGAGAATACCCGGTTGAAGAAGCTGGTGGCGGATCTGTCTTTGGACAAGCAGATCCTGAAGGAAGTGTCCTCGGGAAACTTCTAGGCCCGGCGAACAGGAGACGAGCGGTGATGTGGGTACGAGAGCGATTAGGAGCAGAGCGAGTCTCCGAACGTCGGGCCTGCCAAGTGCTGGGACAGGTTCGATCGACCCAGCGAAGGGAAAGGCAAATTCCCGATGATGAGGCCCGATTGGTGGCCCGGATGGTGGAGTTGGCTACGCAATACGGGCGTTATGGCTACCGGCGGGTCACGGCGATACTTCATGGGGAAGGGTGGAAGGTGAATCCTAAGCGGGTGGAGAGGCTGTGGAGACAAGAAGGGCTGAAAGTCCCGTCCAGACAGCCGAAACGAAGGAGGCTGTGGCTTAATGACGGTTCCTGTGTTCGGTTACGAGCGGCTCGCAAGAACCACGTCTGGAGCTATGATTTCGTGCATGAACGGACCCATGATGGGCGAGCCTTTCGGCTATTGACGATCCTGGATGAGTACACCAGAGAGTGCCTCGCCATTGATGTGAAACGGCAGATGAATCACCAAGACGTGTTGGACCGGCTGGCGGAGTTATTCGTTGATCGGGGAGTGCCTGAGTTTATCCGGTCCGATAACGGATCGGAGTTTACGGCACAGGCGGTCCGGGACTGGCTGCAGGCTGTTGGGGTAAGGACCTTGTACATCGAGCCGGGCAGCCCCTGGGAGAATGGGTACATTGAGAGTTTCAACGGGAAACTACGGGATGAGCTGCTGAACATGGAGATCTTCGACACGCTGGGGGAAGCCAAGGTGTTGGTAGAACGCTGGCGGAGGGATTACAATCAGATCCGGCCTCACAGCGCCTTGGCCTATCGGCCGCCGGCGCCAGAGGCCAAACTACCTAGGTCGCAGGCACTGGATCCAATCCCTTGGAGTGGACTTCAAATGGTCCCGGGTCTAGCATAGAGGGTGGACTCGTTCGTGGGGGCAGGTCAGTTCAAAGAGAGGATTCCAGGGGGGACCGTTGGCACAGCAGCTTCCGCCAGGGCTTTTTTCACCTCGACATCAAGAAGAAGTAAATCTGGCTGTTCCGGATCCAAATTCAGCCCTTCGGTGATCCTCAGCTGGGCCGCCGGGTACTCGCCAGCTTCAAACGATTCCTGGGCCAACGCCACCAGAGTGGAAAGTTCTCGAGCTGGAGCAATAAACAGTTGATAAACGGCGAAAACCATGATGAGGATGGCGGCCAGAATAGCTATAGGCCGGGAGGCGTACTCCCATAGCCCAGGTTCCGCATCGGGTCCGAGACGCTCAATGCCATCCTTCGCCGTTTCCTGGATTTCAATGGCCTCTCTATGGTCGGGATCTAAAGCCAGAATATCCTGTGTCAGCGTCAGAGCCTTGCGAAAGTTCTCGAGCTTCAGCTGCCTTCTCGCCTTATCCAGAAGGCTACTCATGGTTTTCTCTCGTTTTTGCAGGGCCCGCCCGGCCAGTCTTTGTAACTGCTTGAAGCGAACCTGTTCCGGTTGTACCTCGAGCCCCTGAGCGGCCGCCTCCAGACAGGCCTTGTAGTTTTCCGCTTCAAAAGCCGCCTCGGCAGACGTCAGGTATTCATCACCCCGTCTCTGCCGCTCCAATCCCTCCTCTGCTTTTTGTTGAATCTTGAGGGCATCCGGTTGGCCGGGATTGAGAAGCAGGACCGCCTGGGCTTGATCAATGGCACCCCCGAAGTCCTTTGCTTCCAGTTTCTTTCCGGCCGCCTCCAGTAAGCGCCCCTGTCTCTCCGATTGTTCCAGCTTTTCCTGGGCTTTGACTTGAAATTCTGTAACCTCGGGAGAGTCCGGCTCCAGTGCCAGTGCCTCTTTACTGGCTTCTAAGCACTTCTGGTATTCGCTCGCCTGGTACGACCTCCGGACCTTTTCAAGAAGCTGATCTACCCTCTCCCTGCGCTCTCTGGCTCTGATTCGAGCCTGCGCTTTCTCAAGCAGCTGAAGGCCCTCTGAATGTTTTGGATCCAGAGCAAGAAGTTCCTTCGCAGTAACGACTACCTCCCGATCCTTGGCTCCTTTGAACAGTTCTCGTGCCTGGGAAAGCAGTTCTCCTATGCGCAGTTGCTTGTCAAGAGACTGCTGCGCACGTTCCAGAAGTTCCGACAGTTCCGAGTTCTCCCGGTCCAGCTTCAAGCCGCTTTCCACTGCCTGCACACATTTGGAGTACTCCTTTGCCTCAAACAACCGTCTGGCGGAAAAGAGGAAGCTGTCGAGCTTTTGCCTGCGCTCGGCTTCCTGCTTGGCCCCCTTTTGCATTTGCAGGGCTTCCCCATGATTTGGATCAATCGTCAGAGCCTGTTCGGAGAATCCCAGGGCGCGGCTGAAATCTCCTTGATCCAGGGCCTGACGGCTCTGCTCGAGTAGGTCTTCAAGTCTCTTTTCTTGTTTGATGGCTTCGGCAGCAAGCTGATTCAAGCGGAGCAGGTCACGTTCTTCAGGTTCTAACTTCAGTCCTTCGTCGCAGGCCTTCAGACAGCCGTGATAGTCCCCCGATTCGTAGAGATCTCGTGCCTTCGTTCGCAGCTTTTTGACTGTCTCCTGATGGCTCAGAGCCTTAGTGATGCTATCCCTGATCTCTTGGAGTTCCCCTAGGTCAGGTTGCAAGGCCAAGGCCTGCTCGGTGGCTTCCAGCGCCGCCCGGTAGTTCTCAGCAGTCCTGAACCGGTGGACTCGAGCGAGAAGGTCCTCCACCTGCTGCTCCTTCTCATATGCCTCTCTGGCTTTTTGGTCTAGTGTCTTTGTTTCTGGATGGGCGGGCGCCAGAACTAAAGCTTCTGCAGTTGCCTGCAGACAAGTCTTGAACTCACCTTGCTGGTAAGCTTCCTCTGCCTGAGCTAGCAGATCCGAGACTCTCTCCTCTTTTTCGCGGGCTTCTAACCGAGCTACAGCCTTCTTGCGAAGCTGTATTGCCTGCACATTTTCCGGATCCAGCGAGAGGATCTCGCGGACTTTCTCCATTGCAGGATCGTCCTGTTTTTGCTTGAGCAACCTTTGTGCCTGCTCAAACAATTCATCAATTTTCTGGAGCCTCTCCAGAGCCTCTTGAGCCTGCTCCTGAAGTCGTAAAAGTCCCTCGTTTTGGGGTTCGACTTTCAATCCTTCTTGAACCCCTTCCAGACAATTCTGGAATTCTCCTTTCTTTAAGGACTGCTGCGCCGAAGCTAATATCTTGTTCAGCTGTTGCTGGCGTCTGGCCCCTTGCGCGGCTGTTTCGTCGATCTTGAGAGCTTCGGGGTGGTCACTTTCCAGCTTCAGAATGCCCCGGGCCCGTTTTTGAGCGACAGAGTAGTCGTCGTCCTTTAGAGCCTCGCGCGCCTCTGCAAGAAGCTGTTCAATTTTGAGACTTTTCTCGAGTATCTCCTGAGCTTGTTTCCGCAGCTTGCGGAGTTCTGCGTGCCGTGGGTCTATTTGCAGGCCTTCTTGAGAGGCCTTGAGACAGTTCTCGTAGTCCTGGCTGCCGTAATATTCCTGTGCCTCTTGCAACAGCTCGGATATTCTTTTTTGGCGTTCCAGAGCTTCGGCTGCTTCTCGGCAAATCTGCAGGGCATATTGATCCTGAGGCTGCAGGTCCAGAACCTTCTGGGCAGTTTCTGTAGCCGAAGGATAATCTTTTTCCTTGAGCGCTCTTTGGGCTTTCTTGAGAAGAGCTTCAACCCGGCGATTTCTCTCAAGTGACTCGATCGCCAGCCGATCCAACTCTCTGACTTCGGGATGGTCTGGGGCCAGGGCGAGAGCCTTTCGGGTCGACCTGAGACAGCTCTCGAAATTCCCAGCCTGGTGAGCTTCCTGGGCAGCAGCAAGGAGGACCAGGACTTTCTGCTCCCGTTCTCTGTTTTCTGATCGAACTGCAAGTTCCTGCTTCAGCTTTACTGCCTGGGCATTCTCCGGATCCAGCGAGAGGATCTCCCTGACCTTTTCCAGTACGGGATCGTCCTCTTTTTGCTCGAGCAACTCTTGTGCTTGCTCAAACAATGCATCAATTTTTTGGAGCTTCTCCAGAGCCTCCTGAGCCTGCTCTTGAAGTCGTAAAAGTCCCTCGTTTTGGGGTTCGACCCTCAACCCTTCTTGAACCTCTTCCAGACAATTCTGGTATTGTTTCTTCTCAAATGACTGCTGCGCCGAAGCCAATATCTGGTTGAGCTCTACCAGGCGCCTAACCGCGTGCGTGGCTGTTTCGTCGATCTTGAGA
Source organism: Acidobacteriota bacterium (assembly GCA_963663035.1). Taxonomy (GTDB): domain Bacteria; phylum Acidobacteriota; class UBA6911; order RPQK01; family JADFOI01; genus JADFOI01. Next base: position 2,002,446 of record OY760074.1, on the reverse strand, counting down.
GCTTCGGGGTGGTCACTTTCCAGTTCCAGAATGCCCCGCGCCCGTTTTCGAGCGACCGGGTAGTCGTCATCCTTTAGAGCCTCGCGCGCCTCTCCCAGAAGCTGTTCAATTTTGCCAATCTCATCGAGTATTTCCTGTGTTTTTTTTCGCAGCTTGCCAAGTTCTGTGTGCCGTGGGTCTAATTGCAGACCTTCTTGAGAGGCCTTGAGACAGCTCTCGTAGTCTTGACTGCTGAAATATGCCTGTGCCTCTTGCAACAGCTCGGATATTCTTTCCTGGCGTTCAAGAGCTTCGGCTGCCTCTCGGCAAATCTGCAGGGCATATTGATCCTGAGGCTGCAGGTCCAGAGCCTGCTGGGCAGTTTCTGCAGCCGAAGGATAGTCCTTTGCCTGGAGCGCTCTTTGGGCTTTCTTGAGAAGAGCTTCAACCCTGCGATTTCTCTCCAGTGCCTCGATCGCCAAGCGATCCAGCTCTCTGACTTCGGGATGGTCGGGGGCCAGGGCGAGAGCTTTTCGGGTAGACCTGAGACAGCTCTCGAAATTCCCAGCCTGGTGAGCTTCCTGGGCAGCAGCAAGCAGGACCAGGACTTTCTGCTCCCGTTCCCTGTTTTCGGATCGAACTGCAATTTCCTGCTTCAGCTGTAAGGCCAACGTGTTCTGCGAATCCAGGGCCAAGACTTCCTGAACGACCTGGAGAACCCCTGTTTCGTTGTTTTCTTCAAGGAGTTTATGGGCCTGTGCCAAGAGCTCTTTAGTCTTCTGAATGCTGTCCAGGGCTTCTTGGGAGCGAGACCGGAGCTCTTCTAGTCCGCTGTTCTCCAGATCTAGCTTGAGCCCCTGTTGAGCCAGCCGTAGAGAGGTCTGAAACTCGCCTGCTTCAAGGGCGGCGAGCCCAAAGGTCAGCAGCTCGGCGATCCTCTCTTGGCGTTCGAGCGCTTCTCTTGCCTCTTTCTGAACACTGAGGGCTTCCTCGTCCTCAGCCCGCACGTTCAGCACTTCGTCGGCTAACTGAAGTGCCCCTTTGAAGTCTTCGGCCTGTAAGGTTTGTTTAGCCTGCGTGAGTAAATTCTCAACTTTCCCACGCAGGTCCAGAATCTCCTGAGCCTGCTGCTGAAGAGCCAGTAATGCCCCATTTTTGGGGTCCAGCTCGAGTGCTTCCGTTGTGGCCTTTAGACAGGATTCAGGGTCTTGAGCCTGAACGGCAGCTCGAGCGGAGGCCATGAGTTCTTCGATTCGTTGCCGTCGCTCTTGGGCCCCTTTGGCCTGGTTCTGGATCCGTAGCGCCTCCTCGTGATCAGGTTCAAGGGACAGAACCTCTCCTGCCAACTGGAGAACCAAAGGGTAATTTTCTGCATCCAGGGCCTGTTCAGCTTGCTGGAACAGATCCTTGACCTGACGACTTCTCTCCAGCGCGTCCTTGGCTAGTTGATTGAGTTTCTTGAGCTCATCGTGTTCGGGATCCAGCCTCAACCCTTGATCGGTGGCTTCCACACAGGTCTGGTAATCGCCCGCCTCAAATGCAGCTTTTGCCCGGCTGAGCACCTCCTCCACTTCTCCGAGACGCTCGATAGCCCGTTCGGCTGAGCTTCTTATCTTCAGTCCCTGTGGGTGCTTTGGAGAGAGTGTGAGCAGTTTCTCAACGGCCTCCAGCCCTGCCTGATAATCTTTCTCTTCGAGGTAAGATTCTGCTTCCTCCAGCATTGCCCTCGTTTTCAGGTAAATCTCAAGTTTCTGCTGCTCTTCACGCCAGCGACCAACTTTCGCATCAATCAGCTCTTTACGGCGTTGGCGAGGTTGACCCAAGATCCAACCACATTCGACTTCGAGCATCTCCACGTGGGCAATACGGCTATCTAAACTCTTGATTTGCTTGAGGGTTTCCAAGCAAGACAAGATATCTGCTGTCTCGAACTCTTCTGTACTCTTGGACAGAAGTTCAAATACTGGAGTCACTCTATCGGGATGGTCATTGAAGAGCTGCCACCATCCGAAGAGTTCATTGTGGCGCTCCAAAAGAGTCCCGTAGTCCACTTTCCATAGCGGCGTTGTTTGGTCTGGGTCTGCCTCTCTGGTGAAGACGGAACCCTCTAAAATAGCTGGGACCTGCAACTCGCCCGCCTCAGAACGCCACTTCCGGAGAAGTTCTTGGAGGTTCTCGACTTCTGAGAAGAGTTCCTGCTCCTTAGAGTCCAGCAGTCGACTGAATTCCTCCAAAGAGTTGGCCATGTCGTTAGCAGTTGCAAAACGCTGTGCCGGGTCTTTCGCCAGGGCGCGACCCACCAACTCCTCCAGTTCTTTGGCGCAAGCGGGCAGGTACCTGGTGAGTGGGGGATAGGCTTCGGAGGAGATTTGACGAACCAGTGCGATCTGGTCTCCGAGAAAAGGCCGGCGGTGACAGAGGACTTCGTAAAGGACAACCCCGGTGCTCCAGACATCACTTCGTCCGTCAACAGGGCGACCCCTTATCTGTTCGGGTGACATCCAGGGAAGGGTTCCCAAAGTCACATTTTCTTGGGTTAAAGTGGAGTCCATGATCCGAGCAACGCCAAAATCCAGGATCTTGACGGGTCCTTCACGGGTGATGAAGATATTCCCTGGCTTGATATCTCGATGAAACACTTCGCCGCTGTGAGCTCGGGCAAGTCCACGGCAGACTTGAACGATGATTTCCAGTTTTTCCTTGAAGCTGAAAGCCTGACATTCGTAAAGAGGTAGTTCGAGCGGTGAGGACTCCTTCAGCTTGGCTTTCAGGTCCTGACCTTCCAGAAACTCCATCGAGATGAAAGGTTGATCTCCCTCAGCCACATCGTAGTCGAATATCGTTACAATGTTTGCGCAGTCTCGAAATTTGGCAGCCGAAGAGGCTTCCCAATAGAATCGCCTGCGAAACTCGTTGTTGGCCGCTACCTCGGAGCTCATCATCTTGATGGCAACACGACAACCGAGCTTCTGGTCGTAAGCCTCGTAGACCGCACCCATTCCACCCTCACCCATTGGTGGTTTCTTTAGGACGTATCTATCGAAGAACAACTCTTCTGACATATTGGGTATCTCTACTCAGACTTGATTACTGAAAATGTTAGCCCATTGTGGTCTCTACACCCTTCGTACGACTTTTTCAATCGGCATCAACCTCAAGAGAACGGCTGTGATGTTGTCTCGACTCCCGGCCTCCAGGGCCGACCGAATGAGTTGTTCACAAGCTATTTCCAGGTCCGCTTCAGCTTGAAGAATCCGAGAGATATCTTCATTTCCTAAAGAGGAGCTTAGACCATCTGAACAGAGGAGAAGTTGGTCCCCAACTGCAAGAGGGAGTTCTTCCACTTCAACTTCCACATTCTCTCTGCCTCCTATGGATCTCGTGATCACGTGCCGTAAAGTATGATCTTCCATTTCCTCTTGCGTAATGATGCCTCTGTTCAACTGCTCCTGTACCAAAGTGTGATCTTCCGTCAGTTGAGTGAGTTCCCCTTTTCTCAACAGGTAGAGACGGGAATCACCAGCGTGACTGTAATGCGCCGTCCGCTGCTGGACCCACACGGCGATCAGGGTTGTCCCTATCTTGAGGTCCTTCTCCATCTGTTCAGCTTTTTGCAGCACTCTTGAATTGGCGAGTAAAATCGCGGTTTTCAAGACGTTGTGTTGGTGGGGAAGGGAATCGTTGAAACCAAAGGGCCAAGTGAGCTCACTAGGCTTTTCTGCGCTCTCGATGAAGTCGGAGATTACGGAGACAGCCAGCTTCGAAGCAACCGCTCCGGCCGCCTGCCCGCCCATCCCATCTGCCACGATATAGAGCTGTTTTTCCGGATCTGCCAGGTAGGAATCCTCGTTCGTCTGCCGGGTTGTTCCGATGTCCGAAAGCACGGCCCATTCCATCAATTGAAGCACCTCTCATTCTAATCTTTTGTTGGGTTGGGCTGGTCTGAATAGGGCCAATGACTTCGACACGAACTTGTTAAAAACCTCGGAGATCCGTGATCTTCCGAAAAGCAGCTCGCAACTCGTTCGGAACGGGGACAGGAAAATCCCAGTATTTGATTCTAGTGCTCGCGATCTCTTCACTATTCTAGAACAGATGAGATCAAAAGAAAACTTCTCCAGAAGGCTCAGGAAGGTGCCTCCTCGGTCTCATGCTGAATTTCCTTGCCGTTTATAGAGTCGAAAACTACAATCAATTAAACAAATGCCAGCTCACATAGAGATTTTTCAAGGGGAGAAAAACCTGAAGTACCCTTGCGGGTCGGTGGTGGCTATCGGGAGGGATGCAGCCAACACTGTTCCGCTGGACGACACGACGGTGTCGCTCAGTCATGCCCTGATTCGTATGGTGGGCCGTGAACAGTATTACTTGATTGATCTAGGTAGTCGAAATGGCAGCTTCCTCAATGATCGGCGGATCTCCACTCCCAAGCTTCTGCAGTCCGGTGATGTGATCGCCATTGGGAGCACATCCTTCATTTTCCACCAGAAGGAGATTTCCGAGAAGGTTCTGCCGGATGAGGGGCTCACAGTAGAAGCGACCACCCTGCACGTGGTTTCGAGGGTGGTGCTCACGACCATTCTGGTGGCCGATATTCGTGGCTTTACCAAACTGGCGGAGTCGATCTCGATCGAGAATCTGACCGAGGTGATGTCCCAATGGATTGAGGTGGTAGAGAAGGCTGTGGAAAAGAGGAATGGAAGAGTAGATAAATTCATCGGCGACGCCGTAATGGCCGTGTGGGACAACGAGGGAGATCCCGGCGAGCATGTCCTGGAAAGCCTGCGAACCTCCTGTGAAATTCAGGAGCTAACCCGAAATCTGGGAAAGAAGTACCTGCCGGAGACAACGGAACTACGGGTGGGAGTCGGTATTAATTCAGGCGAGGCTGCCCTGGGAGTGGGGGCAGACAACACTGCCCTGGGCGACGCTGTAAATCTGGCTTTCCGGTTGGAGAGTACAACCAAGGAGTGGAACTGTGACGTGGTCATCAGTGAAGGCTCCTTCTGCCACCTACCCGGGGAGATCTTGCAGGGGCGGGAGGAAGTCGTGACTGTGCGCGGAAAATCCGTCCCTACCAGAGTCCGGGTCCTAACTTTCGAGGAGGTTCGAGAGTCTATCAAGCGGGCCGAGAGCTAATACAAGACTCAGATTCTAAAGTCACGCCGGCTGGAACACTTCAATCGGGTTGCCAGACGGGTCCTCGGCGATGATCTGCTTCCCGCCAACGCCGCTGATGATTTCGTTGCGGAACTTGATGCCTGCCTGCCTCATTGATGCAACCACGGTCTCAATGTCGTCAACCTCGAAAACGAATCGATTCCATCCTCCGGGTTTCGGCACACGACCGTCGAGCATGGGCTTGGCTGCCGAGGTCTTCGGGCCGCTGATCCACAGGGTGAGGTCGTCTTTCGCTATCATCGCAAAAGGCCCCGCATTAAAATTCAATTCAAAGCCTAGATGTTGGACGTAGAAGCTGACAGCGACGTCCACGTCGTCCACGAAATATCGTACCTTTGCCATGTGATCGTTCCTTTCCAAGCCGCCTGTGTTGCGGACATCCTAAGGGAGAGAAGTTAACCGATGTCTAGAAAAATTTAGAGCACAGCCGGCGTTGGTGTCAACCCATATCGGACTTATCTGGAAACCAGATAATCAGTAATTAGGCGACACATGATCTCGAAGATACTCGACAGATATAGCAAATGGCGGAACAGATGCCGCTCGTGTGAGGTGGACGGCATTCATAAATCTTTGATTGGTCACTCTAAGAATATCAACGCGATTTCAAAGATCAAGACAGTCATCGAATATCAATGTGATACATGTGAAACCCTGTGGGTTCTTGCGGATAACGCGCAGTTTATCAACAAGGTTGCCAGACATGAATTATACGCACAATGGAAATCGCAGTCGTGGATCCCGACGATCAGTCAAATGGAAATTCTAAATCAAATTATAGGTGCACCGGACCACTACGGAAAGGATGTATATTTCCCGTGTAAAATTAGGCTGCCAAATGGCCTGCGGGTGCAAAAGGCACTCCTCATTGCCACTACAGGTGACTGTTTTGGAAAGTTTCCGATCGATCAAAGTGTCACGATTTTGGATGATAGCCATGGGATATCGCCATCAGACGACGCATTGCCTGCCAATGTTCGTGCGGCGACAATGGTTGCTCGGGAAAGGTCGATGGGATATGCGCCTGTTAACGTGATAGATTCCAGTGGAAATCGATACACCCTTTCAAGTCAGATGCATTTTTTCGAAAAGGATGGAGTCCGTAGTACTGATCTCACCCTTGATGACTCGCCCTATCACGGGAAAAACATTGTGTATCCAGATTGGGCTGAAATGTACTTGATATGTGACATGTTCGACTGTAAAACGGCAAAGCAAGCTGACGAATCTTGAGCCGTCATTTAAATCTCATAACGGCTGGGGGAACAGCCGGTTGAAGTTGCCGCTGAAAAACTTTTCCTTGGTCAGTTCATCCACGCCGAGACTCTCCAAAACAGCAACCTGAGTTTCCCAGACGCTGCGCTGCCAGCCGCGGGGAAAGAAGGAAGAGTCTGTACCAAACAGAAGTCGATCTGCTCCCACGACCTGGAGTGCTTGACCGAACACCTCTTCCAGAGTCAGAGAGGGATGGAACTTGATCCAGCTGTTGGAACTGGATGTATCCAGGTAAATGTTGGGACAGAGATCAGCTACCATGAGCGCCTCTCTGAAGAGTCCGGCACCGAAATGGGGGATGATCATAGGCACCTCGGGATAACTCAGGGCAACGGAATGTAAGTCCAGCGGGTTGGAAAATCGCATGGCAAACCGGCTGGGCAAACCCAATTTCGTTCGCACACCAACAGACAGCAGGCCGCAGTGGACAAAGACCACAGCTTCCTTCAAGGAAGCCGCTGTTTCAAAAACCTTGATGGCCTTCTCTTCATAGAGATGAAACTGATGCATGGCGGGAAACAGGCAGATGCAGCGCAGGCCGAGTTCGCTGACGGCCCTCCGGATTCTCTCCTCCGTCCCCTCACGGGATGGATCCACCATAAAGAACCCCACAAACCGATCAGGATGTTGGGCTATGGCGACCGCCACTGATTCTTCGTCACCTGGAACGCTGGCAATGAGAGCCGCCCGGTCGACTTCACTTTGGTCCAGTGCCTGGACCCAACGTTTAGCCAGCTCCTGGGACGAAACCGGAGCCTCCCAACCGAGTAGCTGGGTAATCTCTGCTACGGGATCCTGAGCGGCCTCGACTCCCTTCTCCTGGGCCAGCGCCTGGAAGAAGGCAGGCGAGAAAAAATGACAGTGACAATCGCTTAAGAGCTGATTTGTGGACATCATGCAACAATTAGCCGGAATTATGCATAAATTTTCTACTGCAGTGCCGCAATCATCCACGCTGACTGCGTTGTGCGACCCGCAAGCGGGTACCCCTCGCACGCCTTGTCATCGCGGCGCTAGCGGCACTTCGTCACGAAAACCTATGCATAATCCCGGCTAGAGACGCGGTCTGCCTGTCACAGGAGAACGACTATGTCCCAGGGCCATCAGAAAAATAGCACTTTTTCCCTTTGCATGGGGAGAGAAAAATTCAATCACATCATCGTCGTAAAAGGTAAGCCCGGTGGCGCCCAGTCCTTGGGCATAGGCGGCCAGGTAGAGCTTTCCTCCCAGGACTCCAGCCTCCAGCTGTACCGCCCGATATCCGCGGTTACCGAAGCGTTTCAGAATCGGTTCTAAATCGGCCAGGAAAAAGACGTTAGCACTGGCATCCGCCGGCAGCGCCTGCTCCAGACCTAAGTATCCGGCCTCGCCTCTGAAGTTCCCCTCCTTGAGGAGCTCCAATTCCCAGCTCTGGCGATGCAGAACATAGGCGCCCGATGGAATGTCCTCCACTGCATTGACGATCAGATACCAATGATTCAGGAAAACGCCAAGGGGTTCCAGGAAGTCAGCTGCTATCCCCTGCGCCGAGCAGTAAAGCACTGTGGAGAATTCCTGAAAGGAGATGGGCTGATGTTCAAATTGTCGACTGGAGCCGCGGCGCCGTACCACCTGCTCAATCGAGTCAGGGGCGGCTTCGGGCTGAGGATCAAGCTTCCAGACCTGACCTTTGGGGACAGGAGCATCCTGGGTAGGAGTTTGTCCTCGCCAAAGGGCGGCTTCCTCTTTTGAAAGGAGACCGCTGGCAGAGTGCATGAGGCGCATTGCCGGGTAGTCCACCTCCCCTTGTGCAAGAGGCGGTTTACCCAGTCCCAGCGGCTCTACTTCCGCCGCCAGCTCAGCGGCTTTCTGGGTTGTGCTGCCCAGCGATACCATGGACAACGCCACTTCGCGTTCGTTCTCCAGATCCAGCAGTCGAGTTACATCATCGTCCACGAAGCCGAGGATCAGTTCAGCCGGCAACTGCAGAGCGAGCCCTATAGCCAGCAGATTAGCCAGAAGCGTGCCATTATCCCAGCCGAAGTGACGATAGGTGCGGGCCTGGTACTTCCAGGCGTTACGCCAGTAAGTCCCCGTAGAAATGATCACCGCAGGAGCTGCCACCACATTGGGTTCCTCACCGGAAGCGTGAGCCAGCACTGCCCGATAGTCGCCCTTGCGCAAGCGGCGCAGGGCAAAGTCCTGGGGAGTAAAGTGGTAGACACCCGCCGGCAGATCCGGCAGGGCACCACAGACGAGGTAAAGTTCCACTTCGTAAAGAGCTCCCGTGCAGGAGGCCGCCCGAAACAGTACCTCTCCCATGGGAGAGCTTCTCTTTCTGGTGACCCCTGCCGAAAAGTAGAGCAGCCGGGCCAGATCATTGAGATTTGGAATCCTTTCGCCCTTTACCGGGACGGTGAGTTGGGAGATAGCTGACAGGGCGGCGGTCTCTGTCTCTTTCCACTGGCGCGGGAGCGGGATGGGCTCCAGCTCGGGATAAATTTTGAAAGGAACCGGTTGAGTCGACCAATTCATATAGTGGGGATTGGAACGGACGCTCTGATAGGAATGCTTGGTCTGTTCGTGATAATGGGAAGCTGTCTGAATATCCCTGTTTGACATCCGAAGGCTCTCAGGTACTGTGTCCGGGGTATGGGTGTGCCCCTTATGAGATTTTCCCCCTTATTAATAGAGCTTCAATATAGTAAAGTCTAGCGGAAGAGGAGAAAAGAACATGAGTAAGGATACTTTTGATGCCATCATCATAGGAGCAGGTGAGAACGGAATGGTGGTGGGAAACTACCTGGGCAGGGCCGGTCTCAGTGTCTTGGTGTGTGAGCGACGGCTGGAATCCGGGGGAGGGCTTTCCACTGAAGAGTTCACCGTTATGGGCTGCTGGCATAACACGGGCTCTTACTATCACGACACGGTAGACGTCACTCCGATTTATGAGGACCTGCGCCTGCGCGACGCCAACACGATCTATCTCCATCCCTCCGTGCAGAGCAGCCTTCTCAAACAAGATGGGGAGAGCCTCACCCTGTGTTCTGACCTCGAGCAGACGGTCTCGAATCTCTCTCGCTGGTCCCAACAGGATGCCGAGGTGTGGCGTCGACACTCTGAGGCTTTTCATGCCGCCTTGAGTGCCCATTACCAGCCCTACCTTCTCAATCTGGCTGGCAACGGGATGGGACATGAAGGCTTTGATTCGCGCGCCGAGTTGACTCCGTTGGAGGCCATTCAGGCCGATTTCCAGCATCCCTTGACACAGGCGCTTTTGCTGAGCCACTTCATGGTCCCGCGGGGGATCTTGTATGACTATGCAGGTGCCGGCCGTTTCCTCGAGTTGGTGGTGGGCACGGCCACAGCGAGTCGAATAGTCGAGGGGGGAAGTCATGAGCTGGCTCAGTCTCTGTGGACGGAGCAGTTGAGAAACAACGGCTGGATCTGGGACTCGACTCCCGTGAGGCGAATCCTGATAGAGAACGGCCAGGCTGTGGGCGTGGAGACCTCCACTGGACGGAAGCTTTTGGCCAAGGTTGTGGTCAGTACGGTGGACCTCCACACCACTTTCCGGTCTCTGGTCGGTGAGGAACACATTCCTGCGGAGCTGGGCCAGCGGTTGGGTGATTATCAGTGGGAAGAGTTTTCGCTGTTCGTGATTCATGCAGCGCTTAATGAGGCCCCTCAGGTCAGGGCAAAGGATCCGAGCGCCGCAAAGGCCCTTCGCTGGACCCTGGGTTTTGAATCAGCGGAAGATGTCCAGGAGCACGTTGCCCAGATCCAGCGCGGCGAGCTTCCCAACCGTCTGGGAGCCATCGTCTCCTGTCCTTCTCTGCATGATCCCTCCCAGGCCCTGCCGGGAAAACACACCTTTCTCATCTGGCAGATCGTTCCAGCAAAGCTGAAGAGTGGACCGTGGAGTGAGGTCGCCGCCTCTTATACCGAGCAGGTCCTCGGTTGGGTAGGCGAGTACTTTCCCAACGTCACAACGAAAAATGTCATGCGGCAAGCCTCCATGTCTCCTGATGACTTTGTGACCAAGTGGCGCTATCCCCAGGGAGCCGTTTTTGGAGGAAAGTCTGCCGGAGTCCAGCTGGGTGCCAGCCGGCCGCTGCCTGAACTATCCAATTTTCGAACCCCCATCAAGAATCTGTACCTGGGGGGAGCTTACATGCATCCGGGCGCCGGAATTGAGGGAGCTCCGGGCTATATCGCTGCCAAGGTGATTGCCAGTGATCTGGGACTCTCGATTCCGGCCTCCATCTGAGGAGCAAGGCTAATAATATGGCAACAAACTCAGGTCATGAATACGACGGAATCGTGATCGGTGCCGGTCACAACGGGATGATTCTCCAGGGGTATCTCTTGAAAGCCGGTCTCTCCGTGGCTGTAGTGGAGCGGCACCTGGAGGTGGGAGGGGGATTGGATGCCCACGAGAATCCCCGAGCTCATGGTTTCTGGCACAATATTCACTCACAAAACCACCGAGCCGTTCCCGACTTGCCCTGGTTCAAAGACCTGGAGTTGTCCAGTTATGGGCAGGAATACATCCGACCAGAGATTGCGGTGGGCATGTTGTTTCGGGATAAGACTTGTCTGCTTTGGCACAATCATGACGTCGAGCAGACCTGTTCCAGTATCGCGCGCTTTAGCGAAAAAGACGCCAAAACCTTTCGTGATTTTCATCGGCGCTTTAAGCCTGTGGTTCAATCCATCATCGCACCGGAGACCTTCTCGCCTCCCATGCCGGCCCAGAAAAAAAGAGCGTTGCTCGAGAAAAGTGAGGCTGGAAAGCTCTATTACGAGTTTGCACATCGTACCATCAGTGATGTGGTGGAAGAGGTCTTCGAAAGTGACCAGGTGAAGGCCATGGTGAGCTACCTGTTTTTGATTCGCGGCAATGAACTGGATGAGCCGGGGCAGGGTTATGTCGTGCCGGTAGCCTGTGCCGCCGGAATCTCTTCCACCATCTCGCGGGGAACTTCCCACCGAATGGCCCATACTCTCAACCAGATGGTGATCAAGAATGGCGGAGAAGTCTACGAAGGTCAGTCAGCAGTGGAGATTCTTATGGAGGATGGGCGTGCCGTGGGGGTGCGCCTGGCGGATGGCCGCATCTTGAAAGCCCGCAAATTCGTAGCCAGTACGCTCAACCCACAGCAGACTTTCCTCCAGTTATTGGACGGCGACAAAATCGATGCGACATTGAAAAAGCGGGCTGAGAATTTCAAGTACTCGCAGACCACTCCCATTCTCACTGTTCACCTGGCTTTGCACGAGCGGCCCCAGTGGGTGGCAGCGGAATATGACCCCGACGTTATGAAGGCCTGGCTCATGGTGATGGGTGTGGACAGCACCGAGGACATTCGCCGCGTGATTGAGGATTGCTATGCGGGTCGGGTTCCCACACGGCGCCAGCTCATCGGAGGCGTACCCACCGTTTTTGATCCCACCCAGGCACCGGAGGGGAAGCATGTGGCCTGGTTCTGGCAGCTAGCGCCTTACTCTCTCAAGGAAAGTCCCCAGCACTGGGATGAGATTGTCGATGAACTGTGTGAAAGGGAGATTGAGTTCATCAGTCAATATGCTCCCAACATCAATAAGGACACCATTGTGGATTGGTTTGGGCTGAGTCCGTTGGATGTTGAGCGGCACCTTCCCAACATGCAGCATGGGGACTGGATGTGCGGAGAATTGAGTGAGGATCAATTTCTGGACAAGCGCCCCTTTCCGGAGTGCTCTCAGTACAGCACTCCCGTCGAAGGCCTGTACCTGGCGGGTTCCTGCTGCCATCCGGGCGGCAACATTACCGGGGCCCCGGGCTACAATGCCGCTCAGGTGATCGTCCGAGACACGGGTGCAGATCGTTGGTGGAAGGCTCCCGATCTGGAGAAAATCTGGAGCGATCTTAAACCCTAGCCGGGATTATGCATAAATTTTCTACTGCAGTGCCGCAATCATCCACGCTGACTGCGTTGTGCGACCCGCAAGCGGGTACCCCTCGCACGCCTTGTCATCGCGGCGCCAGCGGCACTTCGTCACGAAAACCTATGCATAGTCCCGGCTAAGAGGATCAGGCCCGCAAGGACCAGGACTCCTCCCGCCGCACGTCCCATCAAGTCTCCACGGGGAAAGATCTTCTCAGCCAGCACAAAGATCGCAATAAGTCCCACCCAAAGGAGGTTCATCACCCCGGCCACAAAGAGCAATGCCATGAGGACCCAGCAACAACCTGTGCAGACTCCACCGTGTCGGAGACCCATCAGCAAAGAACCCCCAGTTCCTTTTCGCCAATTCCTGGTAAGGAACTCCAGGGGCGACCTGCAATGTTTCAAGCAGGCGCTTTTAAGAGGAGTCCACTGAAAGAGACCAGCGGCAATCAGTAATGCCGCGCCCAGGATAGGGCTCGTGCTCACCATTGTGGAAGAGAGAAGCGCCGCCGAGTGCAAGCCCCACTGAGCCAATGTGGCCATCAAACTAAAGAGTGTCCAAACGATCAGATAGCCAAGCATAAAGATCGCTGTGGGGGCTACAGGACTTCACTCCGGGAAACGCTGTCGGTTAATGGTGGCCAACAATAAGACCATGGGGGAAACGGAAGGCACCATCATGGCAACCATCATGACTGTCCACATGAAAAAGGTCAGGAGGAGATCCATCATTCCCCAGGGATCGATTTGAGGCAGAGCCATGTCCATCCCCACCTTCATGTTCCCCATCTTCCCAGCCAGGTAAAACATGTAAGCCCAGGCAACCAGTGAAACTGCCGCCAGACCAGCGATGACAATCAGGCGATCCCGTTTGAGCGCCCATTCAATTGAGGTATGGCTGTGCAGCTGTTCTGGCATGAGTTTGAAGGGTTGGTGTGATTCCGCGTGGATTCTAGCCCGGATTATTCATAAATTCTAGAAGAAGGGGTCTGATCCACAAAAAGATGCCGTACCTCTTTGATATAAAAGGGGTTATGAAACAACTCCAAACCAAAAAGGTACGGCCCAGCGATGCAGTCTGCCAGATCAACTTGCCATCTCACCCTGACAGAAAAGTGGTGGCTCGATTCGATGGAGATGCCGGGCTGCTGTGTCTGTACGCCCTGGATCAACAGCACGGACTGACGGCTGGCTTTGCCTCCTGCCTGAAGGACGCTCGAGATAGCCGCTACGTCCGCCACCAGATTCGCGAACTGCTCACCCAGCGCAGCTTTCAGATCGTGGCCGGCTATGAGGACTGCAACGATGCCGACAGCTTGCGCTCGGATCCCATCTTCAAGACCGTGTGTGATCGGCTGCCGGAAAGCGATCCGGATCTGGCTTCTCAACCCACGCTGTCGCGACTGGAGAACTCGGTGGACTCGAAGGATCTCACTCGCCTGGGACAGTGGCTGCTGGAGACCTACTTGAAGCACCGCAAGAAGAGCCGGCCCGAGAAGATCATCCTGGACATCGACAGCACGGATGACGTCACGCATGGGCAGCAGGAGTTCAGCTTTTACCACGGCTATTATCGCGAGCACATGTATCATCCGCTGCTGCTATTCGATGGCGAGACGGGCGATCTGGTATGTGCGCTACTGCGGCCCGGCAACCAGGGGGCGGCCGCCCACGCGGTGGCGGTTCTCAAACGGGTGGTGGCCCGGATGCGCCAGGTTCTGGGATCCGATGTTCCGATCGAAGTGCGAGCCGACAGTGGCTTTGCGACGCCGGCACTGTACGAGTTCTGTGAGGAGGAAAAACTGCAGTATGTGGTGGGCTTTGCCCGCAACTCCCGGCTGGCGGCCACCGTCGAGCCCTTGGTTGAGCAGGTGCAAGCAGACTATGACGACTCAGGAGAAAAGCAACGCCAGTTCACCGAGCTCGTCTATCAGGCCGACAGTTGGGACCGGGAGCGGCGCATGGTGGCCAAGGTGGAAGTGAGTGAGCGCGGGTTCAACCGTCGCTTTGTGGTCACCAACCGCCAGGATCTCACGGCCGGGCAGCTGTATGACCACTACATCGGACGGGGCCAGTGCGAGAACTTCGTGAAAGCTTTCAAAAAAGATCTGGCCATGGATCGCTTGAGCTGCCACCGTTTCCTGGCCAACCAGTTCCGACTCTTCATCCACGCCCTGGCCTATGTCTTAATCCTGCGCCTGCGGGATTACCTGTGCGGGACTCCCTGGCACAACCTGGAGATTGAGACGCTCCGCCGCCGCCTGTTCAAAATCGGTGCCCGGGTTCGGGAAACTTCTCGTCGCATCTGGGTGCACCTGGCATCGTCTTATCCCGAACAAAAGCTCTTCGCATTACTGATGCACCGTCTGTGTCCCACCTGACGTTCCCCTGACTCCCTGCGCCAACACAGATATACAGCCCCCTGCGGGCCGAGCTGTTTCCGGAAGGGGCTCTCGCTTCATCTCTATTCGGCTCAACAAGCTTGGACGCCTTGTAATCGCACCTGAACACACTCTCAGCCCTGAACTTCCGCAGAAAATCGACACTCACCCCAAACTTATGAATAATTGCGGCTAGTGGAGACAAGGCCAGGAGTCAAAGAAGGGTTCAGGGCAGCAAGGTGAGCAGTGAATCACGGATTCTGAGCTCTTCTGGCTCTGGGAAGAACGTGGTAAGATCCTCTTTTTCAGGGTGCTTCGATTCTCGTAGGAGGTGAAGAAATGACAAAAGCTGACTTGACCGAGAGCGTGGCTAAGAGTTCCCAGGTCCCCGCCAAAACGGTTACTTATTTTACTCCTGGCAGAGGCTTAAAAGAGATCATCAACTCCTAGATCCAGCCCATCCGAGGAATCCCATTGAACGATGCAGACACGAACAGATACATTGATTTCGCCCTACGGCGGTAAACTGGTTGATCTCTTGGTCGCGGCCGAGGAGCTCCCCAACCTGAAAGTCCATGCCAGCGAGCTTCCTTCGCTTCGGATCTCGGAAAGATCGGTCTGCGACCTGGAGCTGATGGCCAGTGGAGCTTTCTCTCCCCTGGAGCGCTTCATGGGTCAAGAGGATTACCAGCGGGTTTTGGCTGAAATGCGCCTCACGGATGGGAGCATTTTCCCCATTCCCATCACACTACCCGTTGACCCTGCTCCCCACATCCGTCTGGACCAGCAAATTGTCCTGTGTGACGCCAAAAATGAACTCCTGGCCCTCATGACAATCGAAGAGATCTACGAGTGGGATCTTCCCCAGGAAGCCCAGAGAGTTTACTCGACTCAGGACGTTCGCCACCCCCTGGTGGCGGAGATGCACCGCTGGGGTCGGCTGAACATCTCGGGGCGCCTGCAGGTTTTGCAGCTTCCCCAACACTATGACTTCCAGGACATACGCCTGACGGCACAGCAAACCCGCCAGCGATTGACGGAGTTGGGCCGTGATAATGTGGTGGCTTTCCAAACCCGCAATCCCCTGCATCGCGTCCACGAAGAATTGACCAAGCGCGCGATGGAAGGCTGTGATGCGGCCTTGCTGCTGCATCCGGTGGTGGGAATGACCAAGCCCGGAGACGTCGACCACTACACCAGGGTTCGTACCTACAAGGCATTGGCCACTCAATACTATGATCAAGAGCGCGTCTTGTTGTCCCTGGTGCCTCTGGCAATGCGCCTGGCCGGTCCCAGGGAGGCCCTGTGGCACGCTTTGATCCGGCGCAACTTCGGCGCCAACCATCTGATCGTGGGCCGCGACCACGCCAGTCCGGGGAAGGATTCTAAGGGCAAGCCTTTCTACGCTCCCTACCGGGCGCAGGAGCTGTTGGAGGAGTTCTCTGAAGAGCTGGGAGTTGGCTTGGTGCCCTTTCACGAGCTTGTCTATCTTCCGGACGGGGATCGCTACGAAGAGGTTTCAGAGGTTGCCGCAGGAGCACAAACTGCTTCGCTCTCCGGTACCCAGGTGAGAGAGGAATACCTGAACCAGGGGAAGAGGATTCCAGAGTGGTTCACCCGGCCCGAGGTGGCGGAGATTTTAGCTGAGGCTCACCCGCCTCGCTATCTTCAGGGGGTGTGCATCTGGTTTACGGGCCTGAGCGGAGCGGGTAAGTCCACAACTGCCGAAGTGCTCATTGCACTCCTACCGGAGCACGGCCGGCAGGTGACGCTGCTGGACGGCGACGTGGTTCGTACTCATCTCTCCAAGGGTCTGGGCTTTAGCAAGGAGGACCGCGATACGAATATCCGAAGAATTGGATTTGTGGCTGCAGAAATCGTCGGCCACTGCGGCACGGTGATTTGTGCCGCAGTCAGCCCTTACCGGGCAACCCGCAATGAGATCAGAAGCATGATGGGAGCAGACCATTTTGTCGAGGTCTTCGTGGATACGCCTTTGGAAGTCTGCGAAAGCCGCGATACCAAGGGCATGTACGCAAAAGCTCGCCGCGGTGAAATTCGGTCTTTCACCGGAATCGATGATCCTTACGAGCCGCCCGAAAACCCGGAAATCATCCTGGATACAGTGACCGGGAGCCCGGGAGAGAATGCCAGGCGAATTGTGGATTATCTGAAAGAAAAGGGTTTCCTCCGAGCGGAGGTGTGATTTGGCTGAGGAAAGGGAATGACGACTTATCTGGTAACTGGTGCCGCCGGCTTCATCGCTTCCAAAGTCTGTGAATTTTTGCTTGCACAGGGCCATGAGGTGGTGGGAATCGACAATCTCAACGATGCCTATGATGTGCGGCTCAAACAGTGGCGTCTGGAGCAACTTCAGGGTAAGCCTGAGTTTAGATTTCAACAAGTGGACATCTGCAGCCGAGATCAGCTGCGGGATCTATTCTCTGCAAAGTTCCAGGCTGTGATTAACCTGGCGGCTCGGGCTGGTGTCCGCCAGTCAACGGAAAATCCATGGGTGTATCTTGAGACCAATATTACAGGAACGCTGAATTTATTGGAGCTGTGCCGAGAGTTTGATGTCAACAAGTTTGTCTTGGCCTCCACGTCAAGTCTTTATGGAGCCAGCGAATCTGTGCCCTTCAGAGAAGATGCCCCTACCCATGAACCTCTTTCGCCCTATGCAGCTTCTAAGAAAGGGGCTGAAGCACTGTGCCACAGCTACCATTTCCTTTACGGCATCGATATCACAGTGCTTCGATACTTCACGGTCTACGGCCCGGCCGGCCGCCCCGACATGAGCCTGTTTCGTTTCGTGCAATGGATCAGTGAGGGACAGGACGTCATGGTCTTCGGTGACGGTCAGCAGTCTCGTGATTTCACCTACGTGGACGATATTGCACGCGGTACCATTCAGGCGCTGAGACCGCTGGGTTACCAAACCATTAACCTGGGGTCCGACCAACCCATTGTCCTTCTGGATGCCATCCGGCTCATTGAAGAACTGGTCGGTAAAGAAGCCAAACTGGAGTTTCGACCCCGTCACCCGGCCGACGTGTTAGCCACATGGGCCGATATCACCAAAGCCTCCGAGCTTCTGGAATGGGCACCCCAACACGATTTTAAAGCAGGCCTGAAGGCTCTCGTTCTCTGGTACCAGGCGAACCGAGCTTGGGCCAGCCAGCTGACCACTTAGACCAGCTGATAGCTGATACACTGAAAAGTGAGAACATGGAATTGATTGATATACATTCGCATGTACTGCCGGGGGTCGATGATGGCTCGGTCAGTGTGGATGAGACGATTGCCATGTTAAAGATTGCCCATGAGACAGGAACCAGGAAGATCGTGCTCACACCCCATATGTTTCTCGACCTCTTCAACAACAATGATTTTGTTGAGATCGGTGACCGGGTTGAAAAACTCAAATCGGAGTTAGAGTCCTGTCAGGATGCCTTTCCTTTTCTGGAAGAGATGCACCTCTTCGCGGGGGCTGAAAACTACGCCTCTCCAGAGTTTTTGAAGGCTCTGGATGAGGGATGTGTGCTGACTCTCAACGGCAGTCGTTATCTGTTGCTCGAGTTTCATACGGGCTTCCAGTTTAGCCAGATCCAGGAAGTGATCATGAGAGTTTTTTCGGCTGGTAATACGCCAGTCATTGCTCACCCGGAACGATATGTGGCGATTCAGAAGGACCCAGCTCGGATCAAACACTTCTTGGAGATGGGATGTGTGGTCCAGGTGAATGCAGACAGTTTCATGGGGGGCTCGGGATCGCGCGCAAAGAGATGTGTGCGGAGACTGCTCACAGAAGGCCTGGTGGATGCTATTGCCTCGGACGGCCATCGGCTCCGCTGGAGGCCTCCCAACTTGGGACGGGTTCTCAGAAAGCTGGAGCAAGAATTTGAGAAGGAGCATATGGAGGGTTGGCTGGTGGAGACTCCGGGGCTGATACTGGCCAATGAGAGGTTGATTTCCGCAGCCTCAGCCTCAGCCTCAGCCTCAGTCGGATCGTAAGATCAACTGTTGTGCTGGGGAGAAGACGCGACCTCGGATGAGCAGGGTACTGGCGAGAGTCGTCAGCCCGGAGGAAGAAAAGATCATCGCGATCACCACGAACTGATAGACAGCGGCGTAGACGGGATCGGCGCCTTGCAGGAGCATTCCTGCCATAACACCCGGGATCCACACAATACCAAGGGAGCGCAGCGCATCTATGCGGGGAATCAGGCTTGCCCGGACGGCGGCCTGGGCATAGGGCAGCACGACTTTTCCGGGATCAGCTCCCAGAGCAAGTCCCGCTTCAACTTGTCCGGTGTGCGATTGCACCTCGGCGCGGAATCGGTCCAAAGCGAGGGCATTACTGTTCATGGCGTTGGCTATGATCATGCTTCCGATTGGAACCAGGGTGGTAATGGATGTCTGGATGACTCCGGCCCAGGTCATCAGTAGAATAACCATCCCCGCACCAAACCCGATACTCCACAGGGAGACGCGAAATGCATCAGCCAAGCCTTGGGACCGCCGGGCCGAAATAGCAGCTGCGCTGAACACCATGGCCACGAGGACTAAAACACTTGTCCAGTCTGGACCTTGAAGGAGCAGAACCAGCACTGAGCCCACGGTGACGATTTGGACAAGGCCTCTGGTCAAGGAAATCGCAACTTCGGTTCCCAGGTGGATCGAATGTCGACGTGCAGCCAAGACCACTCCCACGGATAGCAGAATGACCAGGACAGCTTGTGCCGCTGCCAGAGCTAAAGAGTCCGAGAAAAATTGGTTAAGCATGAAATACCTCGTCGATGGCGCCTATCTTGGCGAGTTTGCCATTCTCCAAAACCATGACCCGGCTTGCCATACGGGCTGCCTGCTCCAGATCATGGGTGACAATCAGGCAGCTTAAGTTCTCGTCACCAACAATTTGAGAGATGAGCTGCTCGACTTCGCGTTTGGTTTTTCCGTCCAGTGGTGCAGTCGGTTCATCCAGCAGGAGGACCTCCGGGGAGTTGGCAAGAGCCCGAGCCAGCGAGACACGCTGAGCTTCACCTGTGGACAGATGATGGACACTCCAACTCGCGTACCCGTCCAAGCCGACGTGACTCAAAAGGGACTCCAGGCGAGTAGCCTCAAGCTCTGCTCCTCTTGCTCGTGGACCGTATTGCAGGTTGTCTGCAACGGTCTCGGGAAAGAGAACGGGGATCTGCATGACCATTCCGATTCGGCTGCGCAGTATGCGAGGCGCAATCTTCCGGTAATCTTTCCCGGCCAGCAAGACTTTTCCACCGGTTGGCTCGTCAAGCCGGTTGAGAAGTCGCAGAAAGGAGGTTTTACCCGAGCCGCTGGGACCCACTATGGCCAACACTTCTCCTCTTGGAATTTGAAGAGAGATGTCCTGGACTATGCGACGCTCCTTGGTTGCATAGCTCAAGTCCTGCGTTTCCAGTATGATGGACCGCTTACCAGAATCGCGGTGGGATGAGATCATGGCACTCTCATCGCGGGATGATCCACGGGATGGTGAGCCGCCAGGGACTCGAACCCCGAACCTACTGATTAAGAGTCAGTTGCTCTGCCAGTTGAGCTAGCGGCCCACTTGTCTGCTTCCAAAAGAAAGAAATTGATTCTATTGATTCTGTCTCTTTCCTGTCAATCACAGTATGCCAAGCCCCTTCTGCAAACATTACCCCATTTATGGAAGGGAGCACTTAGTCTTGGAAAATTCTTGATTTCAAACCTTGCAAGGTGTGTAATGAAGGGGGGAGGGCGAAGAGGATTGATTATTGGACGCTATCAGGAATTACCTGATCAGGAATTTTGAACAGGCTTTTGTTCTCCTCATCTTGGTCAGCGTAGCCGGCATCAACTACCTGATTCCCTATAAGCTGGCTTTTCTGAACTTCTATTTTATTCCCATCCTGCTTGGAGCCTATTACCTGGGGGTGCGAAGGGCACTTCTAGGCGGTGTCCTTTGTACCCTGATCGTCGCTCTGTATGCCTATCTGTTTCCCGCCTCCTTCATGCCTGCTTTTAGTCATCTTGACCTGTGGATGAATATCGTGGCCTGGTCCAGCTTTCTGATCCTGACGGGAGCTGTGGTGGGGCAACTGACCACCCGCTTGAAGACGGAAGTGGAGCAGGTGAGAGCCCTGAATCGGAATCTGGAGGATAGCCAGGCAAGAATTGAGGTGGCTGACCGGGAGCTTCGAGATCATGCAGAGAACCTGGAAGAAAAGGTGCTAGAGAGGACTGAAAGCCTGGAGAAATCGAAGGGAGCTGTCGAAGAGCTGAAGAAGAAGGTGGAGGATGCCCTCTACTCGACTATGGATGCCTCGGTCGTCAAGCTGATCATCGAGAAAAGGCTTCGCACCGAGAAAAGAAAAGTGAGCATTCTGTTTTCCGATCTGAAAGACTTCACCAAATTTTCGGAGGAGAGAAGACCCGAACTGGTTATTACCGATCTCAACAGACTGCTTGAGGAAATGGAAGAGGTTCTTTTGGATTACCGTGCCCACATCGACAAATATATGGGTGATGGCATTATGGTGGAGTTTGGGGCCCCCATTGACTATCAAAGACACGCTTTGATGGCGACCATCGCCGGGCTGAAGATGCAGGAGCGGATCGCCAATGGGGATTTCCCCTGGCAGATGCGTATCGGAATTTCTACTGGAGAACCGATCATTGGGCTGATTGGCCATAGGCGACAGACCTACACCGCCATCGGGGACGTGGTCAACCTGGCCTCAAGGATCCAGGAGTTATGTGATCCAGGAATGATCACCATCGATTCTTCCACCTACGAGGAAGTTAACCGCTTTGTGGAGGTGCGAAGGAAGACCGTTTTCGCACACAGCGAATCCGAGGATCCAGACTTTGTGAAGGAAGTCGCTGATTACTCTCAGCAGCTGGAAAAAAGGCCAGACGATGTGGACTTGATGAAGAAGCTCGGATTTCTCTTTCTCAAGGGCGATTACCTCTTGCAGGCTCATGAGCATCTGGGCAAAGCGCTGCAAGAGGATCCCAAGGATGACAAGGTCAAGCTGGCCTACGCCGAGACCACTTTAAAGATGAATCAAATGGATGCGGTCTCCATCCGGGGTAAGAAAGACAGACTGTATCTATACGAGGTCCTGGGGCTAAAAAAGCCTCTGGAGGATCGGGAAAAGATTCCCCAGAAGCTCCATGACCGGTATCAGGAGGAAGTGGATAAACTGTTTGTCTACCCGGAGGACATCCTTCTTCCGGTTGAAGCCCTCGATGGCTCCATCGGTCATTCGCGTGTGGTCGGCTTCCTGTCCTATGCAGTGGCTGACAGCCTTGACCTGAGTGCTCAGGAGAAACTAGACATTCTACAAGCGGGCTACCTGGCCGATCTGGGAAAGGTGATTGTTCCCCACCATCTTCTCAATCGGGCCGGAAGTTTGAGCAAGGAAGAGTTTGAAGAAGTGACCAAACACAGCCGGGAATCGGTTCGCGTGTTGAGACAGATGGGTTATCAAAATAAGGTCCTTTTTGAAATCATCGAGGCCAGCCATGAGAGTTTACACGGATCGGGCTACCCGTTAGGTTTGGCTGGAGATCAAGTCCCGATGGGTGCTCGTATTCTGGCCGTGGCAGACACCTACGATGCTCTCACCTCCTGGCGGCCTTACCGGGATCGATGGGACCATCGGGCGGCCTTCGCGGAGATGCAGCGAGATGCCAAGAAGGGGAAGTTTGACCCTCAGGTCATGGAAACCCTGGGCAAGCTGCTGGAGATGACGAACCACTGACAGGCGACAACTGACAACTGACAAAACCTGAAACTTGAAAGCTGAAACGCTCGTTCTGAGCGCGTGGCGAAGTCGGGTGGTACAATAACATTCCCATGGAGATCAGTGTGGAGCTTGAAGATGTGAGTACGGTGAAGAAACGCCTTAAGGTAGAGGTTCCCGCGGGTCTTGCTCTGAAGGAATTTGATGAGGTCGCTGGAGCCTATAAGCGGCGGGCGCGGCTTCCTGGATTTCGTCAGGGAAAGGCGCCAGTTGAGCTCGTCAAGCGGCACTATCGAAAGGATATTCGCAGCGATGTTGTGCAGAAGTTGGTTGCTGACTCCTACGACCAGGCGATCCGGGAAAAGGGGGTTCAACCGCTCGGTCAGCCCAGTCTGGAAAACCTGACCTTTGAGGAGGGAAACCCGCTGGTCTACGAGGCCAACTTTGAGATTCATCCGGAAATCGAGCTTCCCGCCTACAAGGGCCTTGAGGTCACTGCCGAATCGAAGCCTGTGACTCAAGAAAAGGTTGAGCAGGAAGTGGAGAAGTTGCGTGATGAGCACTCCTCCCTGGTCTCGGTCGAGAAGGGGCCCGCAGAGGAGGGAGATTTTGTGATTATTGACCTTGTGGGCGCGTACCTCGATGTGGAAGAGGGTGGTGATACCCGCGAGTCATTCCAGGAAGAAAACGTGATGGTTCAGATAGGCGATGAACACACCCATGAGGCTTTCACGAAAGCTCTGGCGGGGACAGATAGGGGTGAGGAGAAGGAATTTGAAGTCGAGTACGATTCCGATTACCCGGAAAAGAAACTGGCTGGGCACAAGGTGGCTTTCACAGTGCAAGTGAGTGACATTAAGAAGAAGGAACTCCCGGAACTGAATGACGCGTTTGCCAAGGACCTGGGTGACTACGAGACGCTGAAGGAGTTGCAGGAGAAGATCAGGGAACGTTTGAGTGTCGAGCGGGAAAGAAATCGGGAAAGGGATTTGGGAAATAAGCTCTTGGAAGAGTTGGGTAAGAACTCGAGTTTTGAACTTCCAGAGATTCTCGTCAAGGAGCGGACTGACGGAATGCTCACAGATCTGGCTTACCGAATGGCCTCCCAGGGGCTTGACCCCAGTCGGGCCAAGGTGGACTGGGTGAAGGTTCGAAAGGATTTCCGGCCCCAGGCGGAGCAGCAGGTGAGGGGAAGCATGATCCTGAGTGAAATTGGTCGTCGCGAGAAAATTGAGATTTCCACTCAAGAACTGGAGCAGGAACTGGAAAAGATGGCTGATTCCATGAACCAGCCAAAGGAAAAAGTGCGACAATACTTTCAGCAGGAGAATCGGATGGAGGAAGAAAAAGCCCGCTTGATTCGTGGCAAGGTACTGGAGATGCTCTTGGAAAGTGCAAAGGTGAAAGGGTGACACAAGAGAAGGAGACAGGAGACAGGAGTCAGGAGACAGGAGTCAGGAGGTCTGTTGCCAGTGGTCAGGGTTCAAGTTTAGGATTTGGGATTTTGAATTTCCGGCGGCCTTCGGCCGGCGGTGATTTGGGATTTGAGATCTTGGATTTCAGCCGGTCTGCCGGCTGTTGTCCGCGGTCTTATCGATAATAGCAGGGGAGGAGTAGCGCAATGGTTCTCATTCCGATGGTGGTTGAGCAAACGAACCGAGGTGAACGTGCTTACGACATTTACTCGCGGCTGCTCAAAGACAATATTATTTTTGTGGGGACACCCGTAGAGGACCAAGTGGCCAACCTGGTTATCGCCCAGCTATTGTTTCTGATGGCGGAAGACCCCAATCGGGATATCTCCCTGTACATCAATTCGCCTGGAGGATCGATCACTGCTGGACTGGCGATCTACGATACCATGCAGTTTGTGAAAAACGATGTGACCACAATCTGCATCGGACAAGCGGCTTCGATGGGAGCCCTGATTCTTACGGCTGGGACTCAAGGGAAGCGGTTCTCGTTGCCAAACAGTAGGATCTTGATCCACCAGCCTTCCATAACAGGACTCTCCGGACAGGCAACCGACATCGATATTCATGCTAAAGAGATCCTTCGAATGCGAGAGATGACCAATGAGATTCTTGCAAAGCACACCGGACAGAAAACGGAGCGAATTGCGGAAGATGTGGAACGTGACTTTATCATGAGTGCGGAGCAGGCTAAGGTATATGGTATAATTGATGAGATCATCGAAAAACATGTCATTCCTGAAGTCGTGGAGCAAGGAACTAAAAGCTAGTCCGTGACAACCATGAAGAAAGACGCAGATGAGGTCCTGCACTGCTCGTTCTGCAACAAAAGTCAGAATGACGTTAAGAAACTGATCGCCGGTCCGACCGTTTTTATCTGCGACGAGTGCGTCGATGTCTGCAACGAAATAATCTGCGACGACGTGACGGCGGAAGGTTCCTCCGTCAAAGAAGCTATTCCTAAGCCAATCGAGATTAAGGATTTCCTTGATCAATATGTGATCGGCCAGGAGGTCTGCAAGAGGAAGCTGGCTGTTGCAGTCTACAACCATTACAAGAGAATCAAAATCAGCCGGCGTCGCCACCACGATGTAGAGCTGGCCAAAAGCAATGTGCTGTTGATCGGTCCCACGGGGACTGGAAAGACCTTGCTTGCCCAGACTCTGGCCCGCATGCTCTCCGTTCCTTTTGCTATTGTCGATGCAACGACCCTGACCGAAGCCGGATATGTGGGCGAGGACGTAGAGAACATTATTCTCAAACTCCTGCAGGCTGCTGGAGGTGACCGCGACCGCTGCATGCAAGGAATTATCTACATCGACGAAATCGATAAAATTTCGAGAAAAGATGAGAACCCTTCCATCACACGCGACGTTTCCGGTGAAGGGGTGCAGCAAGCCCTTCTGAAAATCCTGGAAGGAACGACGGCCAATGTTCCCCCACAAGGAGGTCGCAAGCATCCGCATCAGGAATTTGTGCAGATCGACACCACCAACATCCTTTTTGTTTGCGGCGGAGCCTTCGTGGGGTTGGACAAGGTCATTCAGAATCGGTTGGGGCGAAGTTGCGTCGGGTTCAACGCAGAGTTGAGCTCTTCTCGCTGGAGAAATGCAGAGGAATCGGAGATCCTGGAGGAAATCTTACCCGAGGACCTCATAAAGTATGGATTAATTCCAGAGTTTGTGGGAAGGCTTCCCATTATTTGCAACTTGCACGAGCTCGACAAAGAAGCGCTAGTCCAAATTCTCACCGAGCCAACCGACGCCCTGGTCAAGCAGTATTTGAAAATGTTTGAATTCGAGGGTGTTTCTCTCAAGTTTACCGCCGACGCACTGGATACCATCGCAGAAAAGGCGCTGGAGAGAAAAATCGGTGCTCGGGGCTTGCGGTTGATCACAGAAGATCTTATGTTAGATGTGATGTTCGAACTTCCGTCGACCAAGAAGGTGAAAGAGTTTGTGGTCACCCGCGAGATGGTCGAAAACAAAGAGGTCGTGTTCAAGCTGCTTGAAAAGGCTGGATAGTCGCTGAGCACATCCTGCTGATCGGTGAGATTCTCGGAATTCCCTGTGAAGAGATTTTGGGAATGGTTTGTGCACCCTGAAATGGTCAGTACGGAGTGATACATGGTCTGTTTACGGTTGAAACGTTTGTGTTGGGAGTGTATCTAGAGAAGAGAGAATCGAAGGTTCGTTCCTTTTAAGGCATGACAAACTTAGACGAGAAAGTGACTGAAATCTATCCCATGGTTCCGATCCGGGACGTGGTGGTCTTTCCTTACATGATGGTCCCCTTCGTCATCGGGCGCCACTCCTCGGTGTTGGCTTTGGAGAGGGCTCTGGAGTCCGACAAGAAGATCTATCTGGCCACCCAGATCGACGCCTCCATGGATAATCCTACCTCTGCTGACATCTATCCGGTCGGGACAGCAGCCAATATCGTTCAGAGCCTCAAACTTCCCGATGGCAATATTAAGGTTCTGGTTGAAGGTCTGCGGCGAGCGCGAGCTGTTCGGGTGGAGGAAGTGGACGGGTTTTTTCAGGCGGAAGTGAAGTTCGATCCGGTGTCCAAAGTCTCCCCTTCCAAGCTGAGCCTGTTGACCAAGCGGTTGAATTCTCTCTTTGAGGAATTTGCCAAGCTCAATCCGAACATTAACGATGAGACGATAATTCAGGCGGCACACAGCAGCGAGGCCGACCGTCTCGCCGATACCATTGCAGCCAATCTGCCCATTTCGGTGGAAGACAAGCAGGCC
This sequence comes from Acidobacteriota bacterium, assembly GCA_963663035.1. Lineage (GTDB taxonomy): Bacteria > Acidobacteriota > UBA6911 > RPQK01 > JADFOI01 > JADFOI01. The sequence continues at coordinate 1,975,740 of OY760074.1, read as the reverse complement.
TTGCTGGAGATCGCCGATCCTGCCCAGCGGATCGAGAAGATATGCGAGTTCATTGACATCGAGATCGACAAGGTCAAGATGGACAAGTCTCTTCAAGGCCGTGTGCGTCGCCAGATGGAAAAGGCCCAGCGCGAGTACTATCTGAGCGAAAAAATGAAGGCCATCCAGAAGGAGCTGGGAAGAAACGAGAAAGATGAGATCGAACAGCTGAAGAAAAAGGTCGAAGAGGCGAAGATGCCGAAAGACGCTCATGAAAAAGCGACCAACGAGATTCAGCGTCTGGAGCAGATGCCTCCTATGAGTGCTGAGACGACTGTCAGTCGCACTTATATCGATTGGCTGGTCAGCATGCCGTGGAGTAAGAGAAGTCGTGAGATCAAGGATCTGCTGCGGGCCGAGCGCGCTTTAAATGAAGATCATTATGGGCTCGAGAAAGTGAAAGAGCGTATCCTGGAGTTTCTGGCGGTTCGGCAACTTTCTGCCAAGACACAGCAGGGATCAGTCCTCTGCTTCGTGGGTGCTCCGGGAGTGGGAAAGAGTTCCTTGGGAAGTTCCATCGCTCACGCTACCGGGCGCAAGTTTGTCAGGCTCTCGCTGGGTGGAGTCCGGGATGAGGCGGAGATTCGCGGACACCGCAGGACCTATATCGGCGCCCTGCCAGGCCAGATCATCCAGATGATGAAGAAGGCAGGCACCAAGAATCCGGTGTTCCTGATGGACGAAGTGGACAAGATGAGCATGGATTTTCGCGGCGATCCCTCAGCGGCGTTAATGGAAGTGCTGGATCCGGAACACAACCGTACCTTTGTCGACCACTATCTGGATACCGAATTCGATCTTTCCAACGTCATGTTTATTTGCACCGCTAACGTGCTTCATACCATTCCGCGGCCGCTTCAAGACCGGATGGAAGTTGTCCACATCTCCGGTTACACTGAGTTGGAAAAATTGAACATTGCCACACAGTACCTGGTCAAGAAGCAGTTAAAAAAGCAGGGTCTGAAGCCCTCCAATATTGAGTTCAGCGAGGAAGGCATTCTGGAAATTATCCGTAGCTTTACGCGTGAGTCGGGCGTTCGCAGTCTTGAGCGAGAGATCGCCAACGTTTGCCGTAAAGTGGCCCGCCAGGTTGTAGTGGCCAAAGGAAAGAAAAAGGAACACAAAAAGTCCGTCATCGCCCCAAAGGTAGTGGGGGAGCTTCTGGGTGTTCAAAGATACCGTCAGCCCTTGGTCGCAGAGGCCAGTGAAGTCGGTTTGGCCACCGGTTTGGCCTGGACCGAGGTGGGCGGTGAAGTCCTTCTGACCGAAGCGACCACCATGAAAGGAAAGGGTAACCTGACGCTCACCGGCAAGCTCGGTGAGGTGATGCAGGAATCGGCCAAAGCGGCATTGTCCTTTGTCCGCTCCCGGAGTAGCGAGTTTGGTTTGGGAAGGGATTTCCACAAGTTACTGGATCTTCATATCCATGTTCCCGAAGGTGCTATTCCGAAAGATGGGCCTTCTGCGGGGATTGCCCTGGCCACTACGATTATATCGGCACTGGCTGGCGTTCCCGTGCGCCGTGACGTAGCCATGACCGGTGAAATCACACTGCGAGGTAAGGTCTTGCCCATTGGTGGAGTCAAAGAGAAAGTGCTGGCCGCTCACCGGGGCGGTATAAAGACGGTTATTTTACCAAGAGACAATGAGAAAGATTTGAAAGAAATTCCCACCTCGGTCCTGGAAGATGTTAAGATTGTGCTCGTCGATACCATGGATGAGGTTTTGGACATCGCATTTGAAGGACCCATCCGCAAAAAGGACCGAGAAGAAGTGGTGAAAGAACAGCGACCTCCTCAGATCAAGGAGGGAGATCGTCCCGGCGTCCACTGAACAGCTAGCCGCAGACAGTTGACAACTGGCAATTGACGACATAAATCCAAACAACGTGTGACACAGAGCTGTCAATTCAAGATTTGGCATTCCACGAATCGTGATTCTGCTTTGTTAGTGGTAAACTGTTAGCCGTCAGTGGTTGTTCACTTTCTCAAAAGCGCGACTCACAAAGGGGAATATCCTCAGCTGCAGCTTCCCAAGATCGCGTTTTCGGGAAGATCAAATGTTGGAAAATCCAGCTTAATTAATAATCTGGTGGGTAAAAAGGGTTTGGCCAGGACCAGTGCCACACCAGGGCGCACCCAGGTCATCAACTTTTTCAATGTCAATGACAGATGGATTTTTACAGACTTGCCGGGTTATGGATTTGCCAAGGTTCCAGCCAACATTCGGGCCCGTTGGGGAGTGATGATTGAGGAATTTCTGAGAGAGGACGAGAACCTGAAGCTGACGGTTATGATCGTGGATGCTCGCCATGAGCCGACTGAACTGGACCGGGTCATGAAACAGTGGCTCGAACAGTTCAGCATTCCATTCCAGGTTGTTGCAACCAAGGTTGACAAGCTGTCGTCCCATCAGCTTCAAAAGTCTCTAAATAGGATGAAAAACGTTTTCCATTGTGGTGTAATCCCTTATTCCGCCGCCACAGGAATGGGGAAGAAGGAATTGTGGCGAATACTGGAGAGGATTTAAGTCATGGGTGAAGCAAGTTCCCCCTCAGTCAAACAGAAAGTGGATTCTTTGAACATTCAAGAGCTCAAGGAATTGAACATCCAGGCGTTGACTCAAGTTGCCAAGGACTTGAGTATTACTGGGTTAACGGGGATGCGTAAGCAGGAACTGATCTTTCAGATCCTGAAGGCACAAACCGAGCGCAGTGGACTGATTTTTTCAGAAGGCGTGCTGGAAACTCTGCCCGATGGGTTCGGTTTCCTGAGGGCCCCCGAATACAATTACCTCCCTGGTCCGGATGACATCTACGTCTCACCGTCTCAAATCCGCAAATTTGACCTGCGAACCGGCGACACGGTTTCGGGACAGGTTAGGCCTCCCAAGGAGGGCGAGCGCTACTTTGCCCTGATTAAGGTGGAGGCGATTAACTTCGAGCATGCGGACGTCGCTCGGGAGAGGACCTTCTTCGAAAACCTGACACCGCTCTATCCCGAGGAGCAACTTATTCAGGAGACCACTCAGGACAACCTGGCAGGGCGAGTCATGGATCTCCTGACCCCGATTGGGAAAGGACAGCGGGGATTGATCGTTTCGCCGCCCCGGGCAGGAAAAACCATGATTCTGCAGAGCCTGGCCAACTCGATCACCACCAACCATCCCGATAGCGTGCTCATCGTGTTGCTCATCGACGAGCGCCCCGAAGAGGTGACCGATATGGAGCGATCGGTAGGGGGTGAGGTCATCAGCTCGACGTTTGACGAGCCGGCTACCCGGCACGTCCAGGTGGCTGAGATGGTGCTTGAAAAGGCCAAGCGGCTGGTCGAGCACAAGAAAGACGTGGTCATTCTGCTCGATTCCATCACCCGGCTGGCCCGCGCTTACAACACCATCGTTCCTCCTTCTGGCAAGGTGCTCTCGGGTGGTGTGGATTCCAATGCCTTGCAACGTCCCAAGCGCTTCTTCGGTGCTGCACGCAACATAGAGGAAGGGGGGAGTCTGACCATTGTTGCTACCGCCCTGATTGACACCGGCAGCCGAATGGATGATGTTATTTTCGAAGAGTTCAAGGGAACAGGTAACTTGGAGTTGCATCTGGATCGCAAGCTGGTGGACAAGAGGATTTTCCCGGCTATCGATATCAATCGTTCCGGTACCCGCAAGGAAGAATTGCTGCTGGATAAAGAGACGCTAAACCGGGTCTGGGTGCTGCGGAAAGTTCTCAACCCGCTCTCTGCTACCGAGGCCATGGAATTGCTGCTTGAAAAGCTGAGTAAGGTCAAGAGCAATGCCGAGTTCCTCAATTCCATGTCAGCCGGCGGAAAACAGGGCCACTGACAACTGACAGCTGACAACTGACAGCTGACAACTGACAGCTGACAACAGCCGACAGACCGGCTGAAATCCCAAATTCAAAATTCCAAACAAATTCCAAATTCAGAATTCCAAATCCCAAAGTCGGAACTTGGAACCTGGAACGTGCGCGAAGCGCGCTGGAACCACTGAGGGCAAAAAAGTTCTTGACTTAGAGGTCCGGGTCCTCCTATGCTAGCGGATGAGGAAGGCCATATGATTGTTTACGGTTGCTTCTGGCGGATCGAGTACAACTAAGACTCCAGACGCCGGAGAACTGTAACCTTCATAGGGCCCAGTAGAGATCAAAGCTCAAAGGCCGTGGAGAATTTCTCCACGGCCTTTTTATTTTAGCCGGGATTATGCATAAATTTTCTACTGCAGTGCCGCAATCATCCACGCTGACTGCGTTGTGCGACCCGCAGAGCGGGTACCCCTTGGGCTCCTCGGCGTACTGCATGAGTACGCCTGCGGGGCCCGACCCGCAAGCGGGTACCCCTTCGCCCGCCTTGTCATCGCGGCGCCTGTGGCACTTCGTCACGAAAACCTATGCATAATCCCGGCTACACGGAATTGAGTGAAACGTTGGATGATTTATCATAAGTCAGTTTTGGCAGACTTGCTCACCCCGGTCTCGGCCTTTCTGAGAATTGCCAGGGACTCCGAGCGGGCCTTTCTGCTGGAATCGGTCGAAGGCGGAGAGAAGATCGGGCGTTATTCCTTCATCGGAGTCGATCCTGATCAAAGCTTCGAAGGTAATTTCGCAGACTTCCGCCGCAATTTTTCGGAAAAACGCCCCTCCCACCCGGATCTTCCGCCTTTTACCGGAGGAGCCGTGGGTGCCTTTTGCTACGAAATGGTCCGGGAGTTTGAACGATTACCGGAACTGAAGGGGGCCGACAGCACTGAATTGGAGAGTGGCTCCGGACCAGTGCTGATGGATTTTTACTCCGAAATCCTGGCCTTTGACCACCTGAAACACCAAATCATCATCCTGTCCCACCAGGGGGAAAGGAAGGTGGAAGAGCTGGAAGAAAGGCTGTTTGGGGGGCAGGTGAAATTGGGGACAGACACCCAGTTAGTGTCTCGCGAACTCGGTGACTATCCCCAAACTTCACACAAGAAAGTCACATCCAGCTTCTCCCAGGAAGGTTTTTATGCCGCCGTAGAAAAGGTGAAGGAATACATCCGTGCAGGAGACATCTTTCAGGCGGTTCTTTCCCAGCGGTTTGAAACCGATTTTGAAGGGGATCCCTTCAACGTCTATCGAGCTCTGCGTGTCCTCAATCCGTCCCCCTATATGTTCTTTCTCAAGTTGGGGAATCAGAGCATTGCCGGCTCTTCGCCGGAGATGCTGATCCGCGTTCAGGGGCGGGACCTTCAATATCGGCCTATCGCGGGTACCCGCCGGCGCGGACGCAATGCAACGGAAGAGAAAGAGCTTGAAGAGGAGTTGCTCTCTGATGAAAAGGAGCGGGCCGAGCATCTCATGCTTGTTGATCTCGGTCGCAACGATCTGGGGCGCGTCAGTGAATACGGATCCGTGCAGGTAGAGGGTCTCATGTTCCTGGAAAAGTACTCTCATGTGATGCACCTGGTGAGTGCCTTGCGAGGTTCCTTGCGCCCCGAGTTGAATCGCTTCGATGCGTTGGCGGCGTGCTTTCCGGCCGGGACGGTCAGCGGAGCTCCCAAGGTGAGAGCCATGGAGATCATCCAGGAGCTTGAGCCCATCCGGAGAGGCATTTATGCAGGTGCTATCGGGTATCTGGATTACTCAGGGAATCTTGACACCTGTATTACCATTCGCACGGTTGTTCTAAAGGAGGGAAAGGCTTATATACAGGCCGGCGCCGGGATCGTTGCCGATTCAGTCCCCAAATTGGAAAACAAGGAGTGTTTCCACAAAGCCGAGGCGCTCATTCGAGCCGTGGAATTGGGGGAGCAGCTGGCATGAGAAAAGGAGTCAGGAGACAGGAGTCAGGAGTCAGGAGAAAAGGCTCTTAACTTGGAATGAAAATTCTAGTCATCGATAACTACGATAGTTTTACCTATAACCTGGTGCAGTATCTGGGCATGCTGGGCTGTGATATCCAGGTTTACCGGAACGACGCAGTGACTCTTGCCGACATCAGCAAGGTGAATCCAGACCGTATCGTGATATCCCCTGGACCAGGACTGCCCTGCAATGCGGGAATCTGTGTCTCTTTGGTTCGAGAGTTCGCCGCCCGAATCCCCATATTAGGAGTCTGCCTGGGTCACCAAACCATCGGGGAAGCTTTCGGAGCCAAGGTGGTCCGGGCCCCACAGCTGATGCATGGCAAGACTTCTTTCATCTATCATGACAGTGATTCGGTGCTGTCGAATATTCCCAATCCCTTCGAGGCCACCCGATACCATTCTCTTATGTTAGGGCGAGAAGATTGGCCTGAATGTCTGCTTGTGAACGCCTGGACCGAGGATGAGTTGATCATGGGTTTGCGTCATCGAGAGTATGATGTCTTTGGAGTCCAATTTCACCCCGAATCCGTCATGACCCTGGAAGGACAGAAGATTTTAGAAAATTTTTTACAACAATGACATGCTGAAGGAATTCACAAGAGTCGTCAGTGAGGGCGAGGACCTGACTGAAGCTCAAGCGGAACAGTCACTGGAGCTGATTCTTGCGAAGGAGACGCCCGATGAGGACATCGGCGCTCTGTTGACAGCACTGGCCATCAAAGGAGAGGGCCCTGCAGAGATCGTCGGTTTTGCCCGCGTGATGCGCCGGCAGGCCATTCCTGTGCGTGCCAGGCATGCCAGGTTGATCGATACGGCAGGGACGGGAGGGGGAGCGGATACTTTTAACATCTCGACTGCTGCGGTCTTTGTGATCGCCGGTGGGGGCCTTCCGGTGGCCAAACACGGCAATCGGGCCCTCACCTCCCGCTGCGGCAGTGCTGATGTCCTGGACGCCTTGGGAGTTCGGATTGAAAGGTCTTTGGAAGCCGCGGAGCCCTCTTTGAATGAAATTGGTCTGGCTTTCATGTTTGCTCCACATTTTCATCCCGCCATGAAGAGGGTGGCCAAAATTCGGCGTGAACTCGGCCGGCGAACCATTTTCAATCTGTTGGGTCCCTTGACCAATCCGGCTTCGGCTCCCTATCAAATTGTGGGTGTCTATTCTCCTGACCTGACCGAGAAGTTGGCTCGTGCCCTGTTGGGTTTGGGCTGCCAAAGAGCCTGGGTGGTCCACAGTCACGATGGTCTGGATGAGCTCTCCACGGGAGCCCCGGCGCGCATATCCGATGCCAGAGACGGGAAAGTGGAAAGTTTCGATCTGGATCCAAAGGATCTTGGCTTTGAGGTCAGTCCCATTGAGCAACTCTCGGGTGGCTCAGCGGAAGAGAATGCCCGCATGATTCGCGGAATCCTGGAAGGTGAGATTCAGGGTCCGGCCCGCGACGTCGTGGTCCTCAATGCTGCGGCAGCTCTGCATGTGGCGGGAGCAGGGGATTTCAACGAGGCTATCGAGCAGGCCAGGGAGTCTCTGGATTCGGGTGCCGCATTGGAGAAGTTATCGCAACTGATCAAGGTCTATTCAACAACTTAACTGTCAACTGTCAGTTGTCAGTTGTTAGTTGTCAGTGGAGAACACGTGACTGTACTTGAGGAAATCGTCGCATCCAAGAAGCGGGAACTCATCGAGACCAGAAAAGAGCTTCCCCTGGAGGATCTGCTGGGCCAGATTCCTGAGCAGTTATCTGTCTCCTTTCAGTCCGCACTGACAGAAGCTGGTGTCAACATCATCGCGGAAATCAAATATAAGAGTCCCAGCCGCGGCGCCTTTGCCTGCCAGCTGCCCGCTGGGGATCTGGCCAGAGTCTACCGCGAGAATGGAGCCGTGGCCCTGTCAGTGCTGACTGAGAAGAACTACTTCGCCGGAGACTTGGCTTTCTTGAAGGAAATTGCCCAGGAAATGCCCGAGACACCCCTGTTGCGAAAGGATTTCATAGTGGATCGGTATCAAGTGGTTGAATCCAGGAATGCCGGCGCCTCGGCCTTTCTACTGATTGCTTCCTGTCTGTCCGAGGGGCAACTTGAGAGTCTGATCCGCTTGGGAGAGGAGTTTCACCTCGATGCTTTAGTTGAGATTCATGATCCCTTTGAATTGGAGAAGGCTATCAACAGTGGTGCTCGCATCATTGGGATCAACAATCGCGACCTGCGTACATTTCAAGTCGATCTTGGCACCTCCTTTGAGATGGCCAGGCGGATGGAGGGAGAGGAAGGCTACATCCTGATTTCAGAGTCGGGAATCCAGGAACACTCACAGATCGTTGAGCTGCAGGATGCCGGCTTCAGTGCTTTTCTGATCGGCTCGGTTCTCATGGACTCTTCCGACCCAGGAGCGACCCTGCGGCAACTGAGAGGCGAGGAATAATCCATGTCAGCTGAGGAGCAGTCGGGTCAATTCGGAGTCAAGAATTCGCCCTGTTTCATGGTGAAGGTTTGCGGAATCACGAATCTCAAAGATGCTCTGAGTTCTATCGAGTTGGGAGCCAACGCGCTGGGATTCAATTTTTACCTCCAAAGCCCGCGTTATATTGATCCGGAAGAGGTTGAAGAGATCATTCAAGCAATTCCAGAGAATGTCCTGACGGTGGCTGTGATGGTCGTCAGCGGTGAGGACGTTCTCAGCGCTACAGCCAAAGCGAGCAGCCGTGTGCCTTCGATCGGCTCCTTTCAGCTGCACGGTCTGCACTCTGAATCAGAACTTCCTCCCGCCCACCAACCCCTTTATATTGCGACCTCTCCTTCAGAAGCACATCGCTTTCCCAACCACGAAATTCTCATCGATACCTCCTGGGGTCGGGGAAAGACAGCTGACTGGGAAGAGCTGCGTAATATTGATCGTCCTTTTATCCTGTCGGGGGGCCTGAGGCCGGGGAATGTGGCCGAAGCCATTGATCTTCTTCAACCAGCCGGCGTGGACGTGTGTTCAGGAGTCGAAGGGGCGCCGGGGACGAAAGACGTAAGAAAACTAAGGCGTTTTATGGAGAATGTGAGGGGAGCGAGTGTAAGCAATGGGTAAGAAATCGAAGCCTGAAAGGGAAGAGTTCAAGTCAGGAGGCCACTTTGGCAGTTACGGGGGAGTCTTCGTCCCAGAGACGCTCATGTCTCCTTTGGAAGAGTTGGAACAGGCCTACCTGGAGGCGGGAGCGGATGAGGAGTTCCAGAGAGAGCTTGAGGAACTTCTGCATCTTTTTGCAGGGCGTCCCACACCGCTTACCCCGGCCCGGCGTTTTTCCGAGCGGGTGGGCCATAGGGTTTATTTGAAGCGAGAAGACCTCTGTCATACGGGTGCACACAAGATCAACAACGCTCTGGGTCAGGCCCTTCTGGCGCGGCGGATGGGAAAGAGCCGAATTATCGCGGAGACCGGTGCCGGCCAGCATGGTGTGGCCACGGCCAGTGTCTGTGCGCTGCTGGATCTGGAGTGTGAGGTTTACATGGGCATCGAGGACATGCGAAGGCAAGCGCTCAATGTCTTTCGTATGGAGCTCCTGGGAGCGCAGGTGACTCCGGTGGATGCCGGAGCCTGTACTCTCAAGGACGCCATTAACGAGGCCATGAGAGACTGGGTGACCAATGTCGAAAATACTCATTACCTGATGGGTTCAGTTTTGGGCGGTCATCCCTATCCCACGATAGTGCGGGATTTTCAATCCGTGATTGGCCGAGAAGCTCGCCAACAGATTCTGGAGATGGAGGGCGTGCTTCCTGATCTCCTCGTCGCCTGCGTGGGCGGGGGCAGCAATTCCATCGGTCTCTTTTACGAGTTCCTCAAGGATGACTCGGTGAGGATGATCGGGGTGGAAGCGGGTGGAAAAGGGCCAGAGCTGGGCCAGCATGCAGCTCGTTTTCAAGGTGGCAGGCCGGGGGTCTTGCACGGGACCCTCAGTTACCTTCTGCAGGACGAGCTTGGTCAGGTTTCGACCACTCACAGCATCTCGGCGGGACTGGACTACCCTTCCATCGGGCCTGAACATGCCTATCTACGTGACATCGGGCGCGTTGAGTACACTTCGGTTGACGACCAGGAGGCGCTGGAGGCTTTTCGGGTTCTCAGTGAGCTGGAGGGTATCATTCCGGCACTGGAATCCGCACATGCGGTGGCCTACTGTCTGAAAAGAGAAGAGTTGGCGCAGCTCACGAAGTCAGATCCGCGTGATCTGAGGATTATCATCAACCTTTCCGGTCGTGGAGACAAAGATGTCGAGATTATCAAAGATCTTCGCCAAAAATAGGAAGTGTTTCATTCCCTATGTGACGGCGGGTCATCCTGATCTGGACACGACCCGGGAGATTGTCTTGCATCTAGCGGAAAGTGGAGCCCATGTCGTTGAGATCGGCATTCCTTTCTCTGATCCCATTGCCGACGGCCCCATTATCCAAAAGGCGTCCTTTCAGGCGCTCCAGCACGGATACTCTTTTTCTGATTACATCGATCTGGTTGCTGAGATTCGAACCAGAACCGAGGTCGGACTGGTGTTCATGAGCTACATGAATCCGGTTTTGAGTTATGGACTGGAGAACCTGGATCGTGAAGGTTTCCGGGCTGGTCTGGATGGAGTGCTGATCACCGACCTCACGCCCGAGGAATACTCTCGTATGGAGCCTCTGAAGGAACTGGATACGATCTTTCTGGCGGCTCCGACCTCCTCGGATGAGCGGCTCCAGAAGATTTGTGACGTCAGCCAGGGTTTTCTCTACCTGGTGGCACGTACGGGCGTCACTGGGAAGCAAACCGATGTAGAAGCTGCGGTTCCCAAGACAGTGGAGCTTCTACGCCGCTACACACGGCTCCCCATAGCAGTGGGCTTTGGTATTACCTCGAAGGAAGATGTCAGGAAGGTCTGGCAGTACGCAGATGCAGCAGTGGTGGGTTCGGCCATTGTGGGCTTTATTGAAGAGCACCGAGCGGATGCGGAGCTGGTGAAAAAAGTGGGAGAATATGTCAGAAAAAGCTTGCTTTCAGGCTCATAATCGGCTAACTTAAAGGCGCGTATGACTTTAGCTTGTAACTTTTATTTTTTTTATTGGTGGCACATGGAGAATTTCTGCCCACCGGTATAAGTAAAAGTCACAAGGGAGACTGACTAGGGCCGTGGGTAGGGACGCTACTCACGGCCCTTTTTTTTGGGAACGTATGGATCACACGGATTTCAGTGATGGACGATATTGAGAAGTGGCGCAGGAAGATTGATGAAATCGATTTGAAGCTGGTGAAGCTCCTCAATCAACGCGGTGAATGCGCCATTGAGATCGGAAAGCTGAAAGACAAGCTGAAAATAGAGATTTATGACCCGAGACGCGAAGAAGACGTCATTGGCAATGTCCGGAAGGAGGCCCATGGACCGCTCACAAAGGAGGCTGTCAAGCGTCTATTTGAGAGAATTATCGATGAGTCCAGACGGGCGGAGCGGGAGTCAGGAGCTCTCAAGAATGCGCACGAGACACAAGAGCACAAAGGTGCAAGGAAGCTAGAAAAGGAGTAACAAACCATGGTTATTGTGATGAAACAACGTGCCACGGAAGGCCAGATCGAAGGTGTGATCGAGAAACTGGTATCCCAGGGATTTGACGTGCACCGTTCCACGGGTGTGGAGCATACTATTCTGGGTGCAGTAGGTTCTCAGGTAGTTGATATCCGTGATTTTGAGCTGGTGGATGGCGTGGCAGAGGTGCACCCCATCACCCAGCCCTATAAGCTGGCTTCACGAGCTTTTTGCCCGGAGGGGTCGATCATCGAGGTGGGAGATGTGAAAATCGGCGGCAACGAGGTTGTGGTGATGGCGGGCCCCTGCACGATCGAGGATTTCGAGCAGTCCGATATCATTGCTGGCAGAATCAAGGCCGCAGGAGCCAAGGTGATCCGGGGTGGGGCCTTCAAGCCTCGCACATCTCCTTACTCCTTTCAGGGCCATGGCGAAAAGGGGTTGAAGGACCTTCGCAAGGCCGCCGACAAACATGGGCTGCTGGTGATTTCGGAAGTTATGGAATCGTCTCAACTTCCTTTGGCTCGAGATTACATCGACATCATTCAGATCGGAGCTCGCAACATGCAGAATTACGGTCTGCTGCGCGACATTGGCCAGAGTGGTATACCGGCCCTCCTCAAGCGCGGGATGAGCGCTACGATTTCCGATTTGCTCCTGGCGGCTGAATACATTATGGCCGAAGGGAATCAGCGGGTGATCCTTTGTGAGAGAGGGATTCGCACCTTTGAGACGCACACCAGAAACACTCTGGACATCTCGGCAATCCCGGTCATACATGAATTGAGCCATCTGCCCATTGTCGTAGACCCCAGCCATGCCATAGGATTTCGGGACAAGGTTCCGCCCCTGGCACGAGCGGCGGCGGCGGCGGGTGCTGATGGTCTGTTGCTGGAAGTCCACCACGACCCCGAAAACGCCATCTGTGATGGGGCTCAAACCCTGGACCTGGAGCACTTTGACATGCTGATGGAAGAACTGCGAGTGATTACCGGAGCAGTGGGAAGAACGATAGCGGATTCAAGGGTTTCGGATTCCAGGCTCCAGGTTTCAACTTCCAGATAAGGCGGCGCTTCGCGCCCATTCGCCGCACTGAGGCGGCACCCACCTTCTGGGCCTGGTCCTAGCGGTCGGTGGACTGTGGGAGCGGCCTCAGGCCGGCCCTTCCGCCGCTTCGCGACGAACACCTGGTGTGAGAAATGTGGGCTAGTCCCCCAGGCGGTAATTCGGTGCTTCCTTGGTCACGATGACGTCGTGAACGTGGGACTCGCGCAGTCCCAGGTGGCTAACGCGAATGAGGCGAACTTTGGTCCGTAACTCGTGAATGTTTTTAACCCCACAGTACCCCATTCCGGCTCGGACCCCGCCCATTAGGACCGGAATCAGATCCTCCGTGCTGCCCTTGTACGGAACTCTCCCTTCAATGCCTTCCGGGACCAATTTGCGCTGCACCTCCACATCCTCCTGGCCGTATCGATCGGCGCTTCCCTCGCCCATGGCTCCCAGAGAGCCCATCCCTCGGTAAGTCTTGTAGCTGCGGTTCTGATAGAAGACCAGTTCGCCCGGAGACTCGTCGGTGCCTGCAAACAGGTTCCCCGCCATCACGCAGTCGGCACCCGAGGCCAGGGCCTTGCTGATGTCTCCCGAGTACTTGATTCCGCCGTCGGCAATGAGGGGAAGCTTCATCTTGCGGGCGACTCGAGCCGCATTTATAATAGCCGTAACTTGAGGGACTCCAGCCCCCGTGACCACGCGAGTGGTGCAAATACTGCCCGGTCCCATGCCGACTTTGACGCCGTCCACGCCCAGATCACCCAGTTCGCGGACCGCCTCCCCGGTTGCGATATTACCGACCACAAGATCAACCCGCTTTAACTTCTTTTTCAGTTGTCGGATCGCCTTCAGGACGCGCATGGAATGCCCATGAGCCGTGTCCATCACGATGACATCAACCTTGGCGTTCTCCAGTTCAATGGCCCGCTCCAAAAAATCTCCGGTAGCACCCACGGCCGCTCCCACCCGCAGGCGGCCATAGGAATCCTTGGCTGCATTGGGGTAGGTGATCACCTTCATGATGTCTTTGACGGTAATGAGGCCCTTTAGTCGGTTTTCCTTGTCCACCACCAGCAGCTTTTCGATGCGGTGTTCGTGAAGCTTCTTCTTGGCCTTTTCCATGGATATCCCTTGGCGCACAGTGACCAGATTGTCTTTTGTCATCAGTTGCGAAACCGGAAGATCCAGATCTGTCTCGAAGCGCAAATCGCGGTTGGTGAGAATCCCAAACAGCTTTCCTTTGGTGTCGGTGATGGGAACACCGGAGATTTTGTGGTGATCCATGACCTCCAAAACGTCCCGGATCCGGTCCTTGGGTTGCATGGTCACAGGATCCACGATCATTCCAGATTCAGAGCGCTTCACTTTCTCCACTTCGGCAACCTGGGCTTCGATGGACAGATTGCGGTGGACGATCCCGATCCCTCCCTGCCCGGCCAAAGCGATGGCCAACCTGGCTTCCGTCACGGTGTCCATGGCCGCGGAAGCAAGAGGGATATTGAGAGGGATATTGCGAGAGAAGCGGGTTTGGAGGTCTACTTCCCCCGGCAAGACATTACTCTTGGCTGGCATCAGCAGGATATCGTCAAATGTGAGGGCTTCAGAGATCTCCATCTATGGATTCTATCCCACGAACGACACAAACTTCCACGAATTTCACGGGTTAGGTGTCCGTCCCTGTACGCCGTGGGATCATGGTAGAATCGACCAGTCATGTTCAATTCGATTTTGACAAAGATTGTGGGGAGCCACAATGAACGAGAGCTCAAGAGGATTCAGCCGCTCGTCGAAAGTATCAACGAGCTGGAGAAGGAAATCTCTCCGCTCTCCGATGCTGCTCTGAAATCGAAGACCCCCGAATTTAAATCTCGTCTGGAAAAGGGGGAATCGCTTGAGGAAATTCTCCCTGAAGCCTTCGCTGCGGTCCGCGAAACCGGCCGGCGTACCCTTGAGATGCGTCATTTCGATGTCCAGCTCATCGGAGGAGAGGTGCTTCATCAGGGCAAAATTGCTGAGATGAAGACCGGAGAAGGGAAGACTCTGGCGGCCACTCTTGCGGTCTATGTCAACGCCCTGGCTGGAAAAGGTGTTCACGTTGTCACGGTCAATGACTATCTGGCGCGGCGCGATGCGGACTGGATGGAACCCCTCTACGATTTTCTGGGCCTGAGCGTAGGAGTGATCCAGCACGACATGCCTGAAGAGGAACGCCGGGCAGCTTACCGGTCTGATGTCACCTATGGAACCAACAACGAGTTCGGCTTCGATTACCTGCGCGATAACATGAAATACGCGCTCAAGGATTGCGTCCAGCCGAATCACTACTACGCAATAGTCGACGAGGTGGACTCCATCCTTGTCGATGAAGCCCGTACTCCCCTTATCATCAGCGGTCCTTCCGAAGAGTCTACCGACAAGTATTACAAGATCAACAAACTGATCCCGCGGCTGGTTCGTGAACAGGACTACAAGATCGACGAGAAAGCCCGCAGCGTCGTGCTTCAAGAATCAGGTGTTGAAAAAGGGGAGAAGTTTCTGGGTTTGGAGAACCTCTACGATCCCAGCAATATGGACCTGGTTCATCATATCCAGCAGGCTCTGAAGGCTCACACCCTGTTCAAGAGAGACGCGGATTACATGATCAAGGACGGTCAGGTGATCATCGTTGACGAATTCACCGGGCGCCTCATGCCGGGACGCCGCTACTCAGACGGCCTGCACCAGGCACTGGAGGCGAAAGAGGGTGTAAAAATTGAACGCGAGAACCAGACCCTGGCCACCATTACCTTTCAGAATTACTTCCGCATGTACGACAAACTGGCGGGCATGACAGGCACGGCCGAAACAGAGGCCACCGAGTTCGAGAAGATCTATAAGCTTGACGTGATTGTCATTCCCACCAACCAGGAACTGATCCGGCACGAAGCTCCTGATTTGGTGTACCGCTCAGAGCGGGAGAAGTTCAAAGCTGTTGCCGATGAGGTCAAGGAACTGAATGAGCTGGGACGCCCGGTGTTGATGGGGACCACCTCCATTGAAAAGTCTGAGCGACTATCGGGCTTGCTCAAGCGCCGCGGTATCAAGCATGTGGTTCTCAATGCCAAATATCATGAGCGGGAAGCCGAAATTGTCGCCCAGGCGGGTAAGATCGGTGCGGTGACGATTGCCACCAATATGGCCGGACGTGGTACCGACATCATTCTGGGTGGAAACCATGAGTTTCAAGCCAGACTCAATTTGCGGGCTCGAAAGAGTCCGGCCGAGGAGACTCAAGAGGAGTATCGCAAAGAGCTGGAGAAGCTGCTTCCGGCCTGGCAAAAGGAGCACGATAAGGTGGTCGAACTGGGTGGCTGTCATATCATCGGCACGGAAAGACATGAGTCTCGGCGTATAGACAATCAGCTCCGGGGTCGATCCGGTCGCCAGGGAGACCCCGGATCCAGTCGCTTTTATTTGTCCCTTGAGGATGATCTGATGCGCATCTTTGGCTCCGATAATATCTCCGGTCTGATGCACAAGCTGGGAATGGAGGAGGGTGTCCCCATCGAATCCAAGCTGATCACCCGGCAGATCGAACGAGCCCAAAAGCAGGTGGAAGGCAGGAACTTCGAGATCAGAAAACATCTCCTGGAGTATGACGATGTGATGAACAAGCAGCGTGCGGAAATCTACCGATTCCGCCGCGAGATACTGGAAGGAGAGGACCGGAAAGAATACATCTTAGGGCTGGCTGAGGACATCCTGATCGAGTTTCTGGATATCTATGCCGATAAAGAGACCGATCCGGAGGAATGGGATCTGGAAAAAATGCAGGTGAACCTGCGGCGGGTCTACGGGATCGATCTCCCTCAAGATGTGGATCAGTTGTCGCGGCCCGAACTGGAAGACCGACTGCTCAAGCAAATCCAATCGAAGTACCAGGAAAAGGAAGAGCAGATCGGTTCGGAGATGATGCGATGGTACGAGAGCGTGGTGATGTTGCAGATCATGGATCAGCAGTGGAAGGATCATCTCCTTGTTCTGGATCATCTCAAGGAAGGAATCGGCTTGCGGGGTTACGGACAGCGTGATCCGCTGGTGGAGTACAAACGAGAGTCCTTTTCGTTGTTCGAAGAGCTTTGGAACCGGGCCACTGAGGAAATCGTGCGGATGCTCTTTTTGCTGCGGCCGATCACCAAGGAAGACGAACAGGATCTCTTGAAAGCCCGCCAGCAACAGCCCATGAGCTATTCTCGCTCCGAGGACACAGCCGAGCCTGCCTTTCAGCCCCGCCAGTCAAGGGGGGGGCAAACTGCGGCAGCCGTGAGTCCAGTTATTCGGAACACCCCCAAGGTAGGCCGCAATGAGCCCTGTCCCTGTGGCTCGGGCAAGAAATATAAGAAGTGCTGCGGCCGTTGAACAGCTGACAACTGACACCTGACAGCTGATAATCCCCTGACAACTGACACCTGACCACTGACATAAGAGATCTTCAGTAAATGCTATAAGATACCTGTCAGTTGTCAGCTGTTAGGGGATTTTGACCACGTCGCAGGCATCCACTTCACAGGCGACCGCCTGCTGGATCAGATCGATCGATAGAATGAACCTCAATGCGCCTTTTTTCTCGACCAGACTGCCCTGAAGTCCTCGCAGTGGACCTCGAACGATTTCCACTCGATTTCCTTTCACAATGTATGGATAGGGATCGTGGGGTAAAGTGCTGAAGACCAGCTGCTTTACGGCCTGGACTTCCGCTTCAGGGATAGATTCCGGCTCACCGTTGAACCCGATTATGCGTACTACCGAGGGAACCTTCAGAATATCCAGGCGCCGCTTTTGAATCGGGACATGGATGAACAGGTAACCCGGGAACAAGGGGAACTGAACTTTCTTGAAGCGGTCCTTCCATTTGGAGACCACTTCATGCAGCGGCAAAAAGCACTCGATTTCCTTCTGCCACAACTGTTCTGCCACCACCTTCTCATGCCTGGACCTGGTCGTCACCGCATACCAGTTCACTTCAGATGCACCCATCACAAATCCTTCCGTCAGGCTGTGTCAAACTCCGTCAGAACAGGTTGTCTGTGTCGCCGGCACCACCCGCTGCGCCCAGGGAACTCTCAATGGACTCAGGATCCTCTCCTGATTCAAGCCTGTCTACAACCTCGTTGAATTCCGGTCCCAGTTCTTCGCCCATCTCATTCCCCATCTTTTTCATCATGCGAGCCATTGATTTTGGGTCGCTTTCATCGACGTCGCCCCATCCCGATGGATCGGCCAGGCTCTCCATACGGCTCTCCTCGGAGCGCGGCATAGAGACCCTTGAGACGAGTTGCTCGAGCTTAGCACTACCACAGCGGCACCGAGTTCCATCGGCGTCGGAGATCCTCCAGAAAAAACGGGAAAAGTGCCTCCCGCATTTCTGGCATGAGTACTCGTAAACTGGCATATAGACTGGATTATAGGACGTTGACGTGCGTCTTGCAATTCTGCCACAATTTGAGTGTTCATGTCTGACCGGGGAAAGATTCTCACCAAAACCATCATCACCCTTGCCTTGTTGTTGTTTCTCGGATATCAGATGGATCTGGGAGAGCTTGTGGCTATTCTTCTCTCGGCTAATCCCATCCTCATCCTGTTGGCGACCCTGGTACATGTTCTCAGTGTCTTCCTCTCCGTTTTTCGATGGAGGACGGTTCTCGTCAACTTCGACATCCACATCGATTTTTCACCTCTGGCCAAGATTACCTTTATCGGATTCTTTTTTAATCTCTTTCTGCCCTCGGGCATCGGGGGTGACTTCTTCCGTGCCTACTATCTGTCCAAGCGAAAAGACCGAGGAATGTCGACCACACTCACGACCACCGTTTTAGAGCGAAGTGCGGGCCTTTGCGCTTTACTCGTCATCGGAACCCTTTTTGCCTCCATCGAGAACATCAAAGTGGAAGGGATACCATTGCTTTATGTCTTCTTGGTCTTGGTCACTTTGTATCTCCTGGGGAATCTGATGCTTTTTAATTCCTGGATACACCGGAGAATCAGCTCCTTTTTGAGGAACCGACACCTGCAGCAGATCGAGGCTAGAATGGAGTTGGTTTATGGGGGATTGCGCAGGCTTCTGGCTAACAGGTCATCCATGATCGTGGCCCTTCTCCTGTCCCTGATCATCCAGCTTCTGGCCGTGGTAATCGTTTGGATTGCAGCACTGGCCATTGATATTCACGCTCCCTTTGGGATCTTTCTGATCTTTGTTCCCCTCATTAACCTGAGCATCATGGTCCCTTTGACCATCAATGGCATCGGTCTGCGCGAAAGTCTTTTCTATCTGCTTTTTTCGCAGATTGGGTTTCCCGTAGAAATGGCTGTAAGCTTGTCTCTGGTGACTTTTTCCGCCTATTTGCTGACTGCGCTTCCCGGATCCATCTTGTACTCCCTCTATAAGAGGGAGGAACATCTGGACGAGATCGTAGCGGAGGTCGAGCTGTCTGTTGAAGATGTAGGGTGAAACTGGTAACTTGCTACTACTGATCAACCATGAGAAGGACTAAACTCACAAGAACAGCCACACTTCTTTTGATCTCACTGACGAGCCTGTCAGCGGTTCGCCTCTCTGAGATAGACAAGCCAAAAGTAGGTAAAGCTCCCACCTATGCGGCCCTCAGCCCGGATGGCCGCTGGCTTTTTGTCACCAACTTCGCCTCCAATGAGATCTCGGTGATCGACACAGCGGACAACCGCAAGAAAGAGGACTTCTACGCTGGTCTCGAACCCGTGGGTATCGCAGTCGCTCCGGCTGGGGATAAGCTCTTCGTCACCAATCTGGGAAGCGGGCTGGTCAAGGTGATCGATACCAGCACCTATGAGATCCTGGACGATATAAAGGTGGGGGACATGCCCAGCAACATAGCAGTCTCCCCCAGTGGCTCTGAGGCTTTCGTCACCAACTTCGGTAGGGGGGCGATCGGGAGAATCGACGTTATCGACATATCCTCTCACCGCGTCATGGGAGAGGTCATAGTCGGTGTGAGACCTCTGGCAGCTGCGGTCTCGGCGCTGGGTGACCTTCTTTTTGTGGCATGCGGCGGTTCTAATGAGCTCTACATCATCGAAACGGCCAGCCGCAGAGTGATCAAGCAAATACCGGTTGGGCTGGGTCCTGATGCTCTGGCCCTTTCACCTGACGGAAACACTCTTTACGTCTCCAACAGTGGGTCAGACGATATTTCCGTGGTGGACTTGCTCGATTTCAAGGAAGTCCGGCGTGTCAGCGTCGGCTCCAAGCCATTTTCAATCGCCGTGAGCGAAGATGGGTTGGTCTTTGTGGTGGAAACGGGAGACAATATGCTGTCTGTTTTTTCAGCCGACTTTGAAGAGATCACCAGCGTCAAGGTCGGCAAGCATCCAATCGATATTGAACTTTCAGCCGATGATCGTTTCGCCTACATCACCGCCGAAGAGGACAACCGAGTCTTCGTCTACGAGATCGAGTAGGGAAGCTGACCGCAAACCCCCTGACCGCTGACCGGCTTGGGAGCAATCTGAAGCTTATTTGCCTCCTCGTCGCATTTTGCACGCTGTAACGGTACTTCTCATGAGCTGAGCGATGGTCAGCGGACCGACGCCGCCCGGGACCGGAGTCAGGGCCTTGGCCACACCGATGGGGTCGCGAGGATGAACATCGCCCACCAGGGTAGAACCCTTCTCTTGAATTCGGGCAACTCTCTTCGAGTCTTTCCCAAAGAGGCGTATGCCTTCCTCTACGCTTTCTAAACGGTTTGTTCCCACGTCGATGATGACGACTCCCTCTTTCAGGTAGTCTCGGGTCACTAAGGCGGGCTGTCCAACAGCTGCCACCAGGATATCTGCTCGGCGACACACAGCGGGCAAGTCGCGGGTGCGGGAGTGGCAGAGCGTGACGGTGGCGTGTTGGTGGAGCAGCAGAAACGCCAAGGGTTTGCCGACGATGTTGCTGCGTCCCACCACGACTGCTTCCGCTCCCTTCAGTGTAACGCCCTCTCTTTCCAGCAAATACATGATTCCCATCGGGGTGCAGGGTGCAAGGCCCACGTTTCCGGAGACGAGACGGCCAACATTCTCGGGATGAAATCCGTCCACATCTTTGTCGGGGCGGACCGCCTTGAGGATTCGGGACTCGTCGATCTGATCGGGCAAGGGAAGTTGGACGAGAATCGCATCGATCTCTTCGGTCCCATTGAGTCGCTCGATGACCTGGAGCAGCTCCTCGGTTGTGGTTTCGGTGGGAAGCTCGACGATTTCAGAATGCATTCCCAGCTCTTTAGAGGTGCGGGCCTTCATGCGCACGTACATCTGAGAGCCCGGATTGTCACCTACCAGGACGGTCGCTAAGCCAGGGACCAGGTTCTCCTGAGAAAGCTTTCGAGTCTCTTCGGCAGCCTCGGACTTAATTTCCTCAGCAACTTTTTTCCCATCCAGGATTTTAGTCTTCATAGGAGGGCTGATGTTAGCAGGCACAACTGCCCCCCGACAATAGACAGGAGTCAGGAGGTAGGAGTCAGGAGGCAGGAGTTTTCAGGGGTACATCCGAGAGAGCATGCGGGGGAAGGCGATCGTTTCACGAACGTGGTCGATACCGCAAATCCAGGCAACTACGCGCTCCACTCCCATTCCGAATCCGGAATGAGGCACGCTTCCATACTTGCGCAGGTCGAGATACCACTGGAAGGATTCAATGGGAAGATTGTGTTCCTTGATGCGCTCAACCAAAAGGTCATGGTCGTGGATGCGCTGGCTGCCGCCGATAATTTCTCCGTAGCCTTCCGGTGCCAGAATGTCCATGCACAGTGCCAGCTCTGGATCATCCGAATCGGGCTGCATGTAAAAGGCTTTGATTGCTTTGGGGTAGCGGTGGACGATGACCGGTCGGTCAAAGTGAGCAGAGACGATGGTCTCATCGGTTCCGCCGAAATCGGAGCCCCGTGGCGTCTGTGTTCCCTCTGTTTCGAGAATGTCGAAAGCTTCGTTGTAGCTGATACGCGGAAAGGGAGCCTGCACTGCCTCCAGCAAGGTGATGTCGCGTTCCAGGGCCTCCAACTCTTCTCTTCTTTCAGAGAGCACTCGCTGAACGATGGCGCAAAGGAATTCTTCGGCCAGGGTCATGATGTCGTCCAGCTCGGCATAGGCCACCTCCGGTTCGATCATCCAGAACTCCATCAAGTGACGGCGAGTCTTCGACTTTTCCGCCCGGAAGGTGGGACCGAAGCAGTAGGTCTTCCCCACGGACATGCAGGCCGCTTCGTTGTAAAGCTGACCGCTCTGTGTCAGGTAAGCGGTCTCGTCAAAGTAGTCTATTCCAAACAGGGTGGTTGTGCCTTCACAGGCCGCTGGAGTGATGATGGGTGTGTCGACCAGGATAAAGCCACGGTCATCCAGGAAATCCCGGCAGGCTTTGATGATTTCGCTGCGGACTCGCATGATCATATGCTGGCGAGCCGAGCGCAGCCACAGGTGGCGGTTGTCCATCAAAAAGGAAGTCCCATGCTCTTTTGGCGTAATGGGATAGGACTCCGCCACTTGGATAGCCTCCAGATGGTTGACATCCATCTCGAAGCCCCCCGCAGCGCGCTCATCCTGTCTGATCTTTCCTGTCACAATGAGAGAGGATTCCTGAGTGAGCGAGTCTGTGGCTTGGAACACCTCGGGCGAGACGTTTTTCTGAAACACTACTGCCTGGATCATTCCCGTGCCGTCTCGGATCATCAGAAAGCGGAGTTTCCCTTTGTCGGTCTTGTTGTAGAGCCAACCCTTCAGGGTGACTTCCTTCTCCACGTGGTCAGCGATATCTTCGATATAAACGTGAGTCATGGTTTTTTCCGGGAGCCCAGATCTCCCTCAACGATGCTTTGAATATAAGGAAACTCAGGAACAGCTTGCAAGGAGATGAGCGATCGTTGCAGCGAACCTGGCACGTACTGCTGGTAGAGAAAATTGCCTTGTGTGACGATTTGGAAGCCATAGGTGCCTAAAGCCTTGAGCAGGCGTTGAATGCACATCAGGTGAAACTGGCGCATGAAAGCCTCCCCTGTTTGGGAGAGGGAGGCTCGATCCAGATAGTAGTCCCGGTACTCGTTAATTTCCTGAGTCTCCAAGTCGATGGAGTCTTTCAGGAGCGATACCAAATCGTAGGAGGCGGGGCCCTGGCGTGCATCCTGGAAGTCGGTAATGTAGATCGTACCGTCTTTTAACATCAGGTTACGGACGTGATAGTCGCGGTGGCAGAGACAGCGAGAGAAACCAGCCAGTTCCGTCGCCAGCCTGGTGAACTCGTCCTTCAGATTCTTCGTCTCCGCCGGTTCCAGCCCTTTATAGCCTCTCAGGTAATGACACTCGAAAAAGAGGAGTTCCCAGTTCAGCTTCTCCTCGTCGAAGGCCAGCCGGGAGGCCTCATCTTCCGGCTGCAATGCCCTGGTGCCGTCCTGCTGGATGGTGACAATGTAGTCGATGGCCTGGCGTAGGAGAAGCCGGCGTTCGTCCTTGGCAGCGGTCAGAAGCCGGACCTGGAGCGATTCGTTTCCCAGGTCTTCCTGAAGGACGATGCCCAGTTCTGGATCCATCGTGATGATTTTCGGGACCGGAAGCCCGATCTCAGTCAGGAGATGGCACACCTGCCGATAGTTGAAACGGTCCGGGTCAAAGGTCTCTGGATAGGCGGCTAGGACAAAAGATTGTCCAGTCTTGCTCATGTATCGGTAATATTGGCGCGCTGAGGCGTCGCCGGAGAGTTTGCTGACATGGTGGTGGTTGGGTCCGGTCGGAAACTCTCGCTCGATGAACTCCATCAGGCGCTGCTGACTTGAGGGGAGTTTAGTGCCTCGGTTCATAACGGCCAGATCAGATAGTCATCAACCCGTTGTGCGGTCTGCTGGGGTTGAACGTTATCGAGCAAGGGAGTGACTATAACATTTTCCAGATGAGTGTCCGGCCCCAGCGTAACTCCTTCCGTGACTATAACATCGCTGAGAGACGAATTTCGGCCCACTCTCACCTGGTCCCACAGGATTGAGTTTTTCAGAAAGCTCCCACTATCTACCTGGACGGAGTGAGTGGCCACCACGCCTTCACATGGAGAGCTGATCTCACCCTCAATCAGGTTTTCCAATCCTCTTTTTTGAAGGACTTCCAGTGATCTCAGTAGATAGTTCTCGGGAGTGCTGCATTCACACCAGTAGGCTTCGCTGACAAAACCCCTCACCCCATAGCCGTCCCGGATCAGGCGGGGATAGAGATTGTTGACGGTCTCGGAGGGACCTTCGGGAATCAAATCTAAAATCTCAGGGGAGAGGATGTGAACTCCAGCGAAGGCGCAGGCCTGCTGGGAGTTTGTCCCCCTCGCTGTGGGTCCGAAGCCGGTGATGTTGTTCTCTTTATCCAGGAACACCGGATTATAGGGATCTCTCTCTGACAGTGGGACCAGGAGCAGGGTCACGATGGACTCCATTTCTTGGTGGAAGCGGATGGCGCGCTCCAGATCCTGTTCAAAATAGATTTTCCCGCTGCAGACCACGAAGGTGTCACCAGCCAGAAAGTCACGAACCTTGCCGATAGCGCCCGCCGTTCCCAGCATTTTTTCCTCGTGGGAGAAAAGGATTTGAGGTGTCTCCTGACCTTCGCTCATCATGGGCTTCATGGCATCTTGAATGGAGTTGGGTAGATGGTGTGAATTGATCACGATTTCCTTGAGGTGGGCGCCCATTAAAAGTTCTGTTGAATATTGGATCAGGGGGCGGTTGAGGAAGGGAACGGCCGCTTTTGCACGAAACACGTTCAAGGGGTGGAGCCGCTTTCCTAAGCCGGCTGCCAGGATCATGCCGCGCATGGTTTCAGGTTTTCTGACCTTCCAGATACATTTCTACATAGTCCCTCTTGATGAACGAATCAGGAGTCCATCCGAGCTTGGCAGCCAGAGACTCAATGTCTGCTGGAGATCCTTCAAGTTCCGCGAAGATTCCAACCGGAGTTTCGTCCAGGCAGATATGGACTTGACCCTGATCTAAAGACAGCCTGAAAATCTCGCGGAACTTCGAGTATTCAAAGCAGATGTTCATACCCAGGCCTTCCAGAACCTTCGTCATCGCCTCAGCGTCCTGGATGTCACTCTCCAGCTCTTCCCGTTTTTTGAAACGAGGATCATCCTTGAGCTCTCCTTTGAAGGTTAGAGTGATTGCGTCTCCGTAGATTCGAAGACGCACAGCGCAGCCGCACGTTACCAGGTCCCCATCCGGAAAATCAAAGAGACGGTTTTCCTCTTTTTTCCGGGGTGAGAGGCAGCGAGCCCCCAATTCAGTGAGGCGAGTACGAATAGGGTCAAGTTCCTCCTCTGAGATGTGAATCTTGACCTCAGTCTCCGTTGCCATCGATCACCTTCTATTGTCAGTTATCAGTAGCTGTCAGTTGTCAGCTGTTCTCCGGTGTCAATATAGCAAATATTTTTGACGGACTTCCCGAAACTTTTGAAGCTCATCCCTCCAGGAATGCTCGATTTCCTGCAGGCTGGTGTCTGCTTCCAGCTGCTTGCGGATCTTGTCGGTGCCGCAAAGGATATCAAAAGGAAGCTTCTTTTCTTCGTACTCGAAAGGTGGGTTCTTCCATTTGAATTGCTTTTCGCCTAGTTCTCGATAGACCTTTAACAGGGCCAGACCAGTGCGAAAGGGCCGGAATGCTCTTCGATCCAGAACGTGAATCTGGATTCCTCCAATCATCTGAGTAGACCATTTGTGGAAAGTTGGCGTGAAGTAAATGGGGCGAAAGACAGCTCCCGGGAGGTCCATTGTCTCTAATTGCGCGATCATCTCAAAAGGTTGGATCCAGGGTGCTCCGCTGAATTCAAAGGGTCGAGTTGTTCCTCTCCCCTCGGAAATATTGGTGCCTTCCAGCAGGCACATACCGGGATAGACGACTGCCGCATCCACCGTGGGAATATTGGGTGAAGGAAGCACCCAGGGGAGTCCTGTATCTTCGAAAAACATCTCTCTTTTCCAGTCTCCCATTTTGACAACTTCCAGATCACAATGGATTCGGAACTCGTTGTTGAAATAGAGCGCCAATTCTCCCACGGTCATCCCGTGCCGGATGGCCAGGGGATACAGTCCCACAAATGAGCTGAAGTTTGGATCCAGGACGGTTCCTTCCACCGCACTCCCGTTAATCGGATTGGGGCGATCCAGAACAATAAAGGACTTGCCTTGTTGCTGACAGGCCTTCATGGCCAGGGCCATGGTGTAAATAAAGGTGTAGTAGCGGGCGCCGGTATCCTGAATGTCGAAGATCACCACATCGACATCCGCCAACATCTTCGAGGTGGGACTCCTGGTCTTGCCATAAAGACTGTAGACAGGAAGATGGGTCGCCGGGTCGCGGTAACCTTCCCATTCAATCATATTGTCCTGGGTTTCTCCCCGGATGCCGTGTTGAGGTCCCATAACCGTGGTCAGCTCCAGGTCGGCGTGACTGAAAAAGAGATCCAGTGTGTGGTCCAATTGGGAATTGATTGAACTTGGGTTGACGATGATGCCAATCCGTTTGCCTTGGATCAAATCGAGTCGTTGTTGAAGGAAAACTTCCAGGCCGGGTTTAACTGCCATCGCTGAGAAGCTTCTCCTGACCATCTGTCGGGTAGAACTCCAGGGGTCTGGAACTGGAGGTCAGTCCCAATTCTGCAGCTGAATCGAAGAAAGTCTGTAAACCACGCAGATTGGACTGATCCAATGAGTAATTCAGATTCTCCAGGATGTATGTGCGAATTTCTGCGGCCTCGACCCCGAGCTTCTGCGAATAAACAGTAGCGATCGAATCGACTTCTTTCAGTCCTTGTTCTCTGGAGGAATAGAAAACTTGCGCTTGCTCGCCCAAATCGGCTCCTGATCGGACAGCCCAGAACGCGAACACGAAGGGTAGGCCGGTAAAGCGATTCCATTCGTATGCCAGATCGTAAACATGTAAAGAATCTCGGCTGACTTTCAGTGCCGGGTTGCCAATGATCAAGGCGGCGTCGTGGAGTTCAAGCATTTTTTCCGGGTCCGGAGACTCTTGATGGTAAGTGACGGAACGCCGGCCGTAGAACTTATGGAGAAGAATCTTGAGAAGAGCCACCGAGGTGCGGCTTGAGGTGTCGACCGCAACGCTGGAGACTTTCTCAAGCGGTGTCTTGCTGACAAACAAGACACTCCTGGACTCCCTTTTGGAGGCGATGGCGATGTCAGGAATGACCGTCAACCCGGGGATCCTTTGATACTCGATCACCGGAATCAATCCGACATCGGCTTCCCCGCTGGAGAGGCGCTTGGCGCACTGCGAAGGAACGTCAAAGAGGAGGTCAAAGGTGTCCTGGTAGGGACCATTCAGAAAGCCCCATCCCAGGGGTACTGCATTGAGATAGTCGATGAAGGAGACTTTGAGCTTCATGTGGAAATAGCAGTGGGATGATATCAGATAACAAACAACTGACAACTGACGGCTGACAACTGACAGCTGACAGTAGAAAGGAATCAGTTCTCAGTCCTGTGATCTGCGAAAAGTTTCGCAGATTTTCTAGCTGAAACGTATTAGATAATGACATGAAAGAGGAAACGTATCACTGTCTTGCGCTGAGCCTGATCCCAGGTTTGGGTAGCAGGCGGCTCAACTCGCTCATCCAGGCATGCGGATCACCGTCAGAATTGCTCAGGCTCTCGCCTGCCCAACTGGCTCGCTTCCAACTCGCTGAGGAAACCAAGGCCTTTATCTCCAGCGGTTGTGCCCTTCGAGCTGCGGAAAAGGCTCTTCGGCAGGCTCGGGAGAAGGGAATCAGTATTTTGTCGATTTTCGATGACCGATACCCGCACCGACTGAAGCAAATTTTCGATCCGCCTCTGGTTCTCTACTGTCTTGGGAATCTTACGCTTCTTTGCCGTCCCTCCATTGCCGTGGTGGGCTCACGTCGCTGCTCACTTTATGGCAAAGAAATGACTGAAAAGATTAGCCGAGAGCTTTCATCAGTGGGACTTTGCATTGTCAGTGGTCTGGCCCGGGGAATTGATTCACAAGCCCACATAGGAGCCCTCGAGAGTGGTGGACCAACCGTAGCTGTCCTGGGAAATGGAGTAGACGTCATCTATCCTCGAGAGAACCGCCGTTTGTACCGACGGCTCTGCGAGGGAGGATGCGTTATCAGCGAGTTTCTCTGCGGCACTTTTCCGGCACCTCAAAACTTTCCCATTCGCAACCGAGTTATCAGTGGGTTATGCTACGGTACGCTGATTACTGAGGCATCGGAGTTTTCTGGTTCATTGATCACGGCCCGGCTGGCGTTGGAACAGAATCGTGAGCTATGGGCCCAACTATCTGATCAAACAGGGTGCCAAGATCGTTCTGGACATCCAGGATGTCCTGGAGGAATTGCCGCCCTATGTTTTAGATCTACTGACTCAGCAGCCAACTCCGTCGCTCCCACCTCGGGTGGAGTCGCTGACCCGAGCTGAAGAGAAAATTGTGAAGCTCTTAGCGCCGGATACATCCATGCACTTTGATCAGCTTCTGAAGACCTCCACGCTCAGGCTCTCTCAGTTGAACGAGGTGTTGTTGCAACTGGAGATAAAAGGACTCATCCGTCAATTGCCGGGACGCCAGTTCAGCAGGAAAATCTGCTAGATTGTTATTTGCGACTTGTGAATGGTGAAGTTAGGTGCTCTATTGTCAGCAGTCAGCGATCAGCGGTTTCCCTCAGCCGCCCTGAACAATAGGGTATATTATTTAGATCGAGTGACGGAAAGGTGAGGTGAGAGAAAAGAACAATGCCCAAAGCGATGGTGATCGTAGAATCGCCAGCCAAAGCGAAAACGATTGAGCGTTACCTGGGAAAGGGCTATTCGGTGCTGGCCTCGTTGGGCCACATCAAGGATCTCCCGAAAAAGACCCTGGGTGTGGACATCAAGGACGATTTTCGTCCCACCTACCAGGTTATTTCCGGAAAATCGAAGACCGTTCAAAACCTGAAAAAGGCAGCCGAAAAGGTAACGGAAATTTACCTGGCCACTGATCCCGATCGTGAGGGAGAAGCTATTTGCCAGCACCTGGCTGAGGAATTAAACGGCAAAAAGGACCGCAAGATCTACCGCGTCCTCTTCAACGAAATCACCAAAAGCGCAATCTTGAAGGCCTTCGAGAACCCTTCTGTAATTGATCGGAATAAGGTGAATGCCCAGCAGGCTCGCCGGATTCTCGATCGGCTGGTAGGGTACAAGGTCAGTCCCCTGTTGTGGCAAAAGGTGCGCCGAGGTTTGTCTGCAGGCCGGGTCCAGACAGTGGCTCTGCGAATGATCGTAGAGCGCGAAAAGGAAATTCGAGCCTTCGTATCGGTGGAATACTGGAAGTTCACCGCCCTTCTCAAGGGGCAGAATCCACCTCCTTTTGAAGCTGGCGCGGTCAAGCACAAGGGCAAGAAGTTCAAGATCTCCAATCAGAAGGAAGCGGATCAGCTTATGAAGGAGCTGGGGTCGGTGGATTTCGTGGTTTCCGGGGTCAAGAAAAAGAAAGCAAAACGCAATCCGGTTCCTCCGTTTATCACCAGTAAGCTTCAACAGGAAGCCTCTCGAAAGCTGAGATTCTCAGTGAAGAAATGCATGATGGTCGCCCAGCGCCTGTACGAAGGTATGGAAATCGGGACTGAGGAAAGCACTGGCTTGATCACTTATATGCGGACTGATTCCACACGTGTGGCCGATTCTGCTTTGGCCGAACTACGGGAGTATGTGCAAAAAGCCTACGGAGAGAACTACTTACCTTCCAAACCGAAAATCTACAAGAGCAAAAAAGGGGCTCAAGATGCCCATGAGGCGATCCGGCCCACCTCAGTCCTTCGCGAACCGGAACAGGTCAAGGCTTTCGTGAGCCATGACGAGTACCGACTGTATGAGCTGATCTGGAAGCGCTTTGTGGCCTCGCAGATGACTTCGGCACTATTTGACCAGACGGAAATTGAGATTGAAGCGGGCAAAACTCAATTCAAGGCTGTTGGAAAGGTGATGAAGTTTGACGGGTTTTTGAGGCTTTACCGGGAAGGGCGCGATGATGCAGAGCCCGAGGGGCAGGATAAGGCACTACCCGAGGTGAGTGAGGGGGAGAAACTGCAGGTGGAGGAGATCACACCTGAGCAGAAGTTTACTCAACCTCCTTCACGCTATAGCGAGGCAACCTTGATCAAGGCGCTCGAGGAAAAGAGCATTGGTCGCCCCTCTACCTATGCACAGATTCTCTCGGTCATTCTTCGTGACTACGTTGAAAAGGAGGAGAGTCGCTTTGTGCCCACCGAGATAGGGGAAGTGGTGCTCGAACTGCTTGTCCTTCACTTCGGAGCGATCTTCGCCTACGACTATACGGCCAAGCTGGAGCAGGATCTGGATGAAATTGAAAACGGCAAGGAGGATTGGGTCCAGAAGCTGCAGGAATTCTACGCGGGTTTTTCCAAAGAGCTGAAGCAAGCTCAAAAGGAAATGAAGAATCTGAAGAAAGAGGAGATTCCGGCAGGCGTGCAGTGTGAGAAGTGCGGGGCCGATATGGTGATCCGCTGGGGCCGCTTTGGCAGATTTATAGCTTGCAGCAGTTACCCGGAATGTAAGAACACCAGAGAGCTCCCCAAGGAAGATGGCTCCTCGGACGAGAAGGAGCAAAGCGTGCAGGAAGAAAAATCGTGCGAGAAATGCGGCCAGCCGATGGTTCTCAAGAAAGGACGTTTTGGGGAGTTTCTCGCTTGCTCCGGATATCCTGACTGTAAGAACACCCAACAGGTCGGAGGAACCAACCGGGAAGTGAAGAGTCCAGAAGGAAAGCCAGAGGAATGCCCTCAGTGCGGCTCACAGCTGGTACAAAAGCATGGACGGTTTGGCGCATTTGTGGCCTGCAGCAACTATCCTGAGTGCAAGTACATTAAGCAGGAAATGACTGATGTGACTTGTCCCGAGTGCGGAGGAGGGAAGATGGTACGGCGCAAAACGCGTCGCGGGAAAGTCTTCTATGGGTGCAGCACCTTTCCTGAGTGCCAATTTGCCCTCTGGCAAAAACCTGTCGATCGCAAATGTCCTTCCTGTGGTGCATCCTATCTTCTGGAGCGCACCACCAAGAAAGAGGGTTTGACCCACAACTGCAATCAGCCCGAATGCGACTTTAAGGAAATTGTGGAGGTGGCTGAGGCTTCTACAGGATGAGCGACCAGCCTTCCTGACTACCGATGGTGTTTTCGAATTCGCCGCGGGCTTCCTGTATAATTTTGTAAAACATCCGGTCGTCATAGGAGGGGTTGTGGTGGAAGAGGGCGAGCTGTTTGACCTTGGCGTCAGTGGCGGCGCGACATGCTTCCAGCCAGGTGCTGTGCCCGTATTTTCTGTGCTTTACGTAGTCTTCGGGCGTGTATTGTGAGTCGTAGATCAGGAGGTCAGCATTTTCTGAGACCTCTCTCAAGACCCTGTCAAGTTTCTCATCTCCATGTTCTAGATCGGTGGCATAAACAACCACCGCGCCTTCCGACTCGATACGGTAGCCGAACGTCTGTCCGGGATGGTTCAAGGGGAAGGGAGTAATGGTGAGCTTGCCGAATTTGAGCGGTTCTGGGTCGATCTCAATATACTCCTTCTTGGCCGGCAGAGAATCAAAAGCGATTGGGAAAAAGGGGTGTGCCATCTGGGTCTTCAGTGTTTCCTCCAACCCGTTGTTTGAACCAGAGCGACGGTATCGACCGTCGGGAAAGGCCACAGAATGAAAAATGACCTTATTTTCAGCGTGGTAAAGCGGGTGGAAAAAGGGAATGCCCTGGATATGGTCCCAATGAAAATGGGTCAAGAACACCTTCAGGGTCAGTTTCTGGTCGGGAAACTCCTCTAAGAGGGAGTCACCGAGATTCCGAACGCCGGTGCCTGAATCGAAGATAAAAACTTCCTCATTGGGAAGACGTACCTCGATGCAGCAGGTGTTTCCCCCATAATTGAGGTTCTCAATCTGGGGGGTGTGGGCGTGGAGCCCCGCACCCCCCAGAACGTCATGCGGAAGCGAAAATCGTTGCCCATACGTTAAACCTCACGGTGCTTGGGAACGCGACAGTATAACCTCTTATCGTCCCAGTAATCAATGGATTCAAAGCACTACTGACACTTGTGAATGGTCAGGAAAACGTCACTTTATAGCCCTCGACCGTCCAGCGGTCGATTCCCGTGAAGGCCAGGAGGCAGTAGAGAAGCACCAGGAGCGCCGTTGCTGCCCCGATCAGCCTCTGACCGTAGAGGACCCGGCGGAACATGAGAAATACCCGGTACAAGAGATAGCACTCCAGGGCAAAAGGAGGAAAACCAAAAAACCCGAGCGTAGGCATCTCGAAGATCTTGAGAGATCCAAAGTAGGGAATGGTATAGACCCATTTTGCCGAGGCCCAGTAGTTCCAAAACTCCCACAACAGCCCGCAGATCATTCCGGTGATCAAAAACCTGACCACCAGAGCATAATCTCCTTGTTGAGCCTGGCCCAGTAAGGAAGCTCTTTTCCGATCTCTCCGGTAGATCAGAGGGTCGAGCAGGAAAATCCATCCCAGCCATACCAGTGGAAAGAACAGGTTGGGTTGGAAGTGAACCAGAAGCATCATCAGAGAGCCGATCATCACAAAGCGAGCCAGCAAGGCTTGAGTCACCTGGACAGGCCGTCCTCGAAGCCGAGTGAAGACACCAAAATTTTTCAAACAGGTCTCAGTTTCAAAGATTCCAGGCAGAACCGTTCCAAAGGCCAGGGCATATCCCGGCCAGCGCACATAGGTTTCGATGGGAATACCAATGTAGTGCCAGTTGTTGAGCCGAAAGTTGGAGATCTCGAAAAACAGCCACAGCGGAATCGAAAAGAGGAATACCCACAAGAACTCTTTTGGAGTGTCCAGAAGAAGAGAATTTTGCCCGCGGAGATGGTTGACGCAGGACAAGGCCGCTATGTAGGTCCACCAGGCGAAGGTGTAAAAGTAGGTCGAGACGGGTTCTACACCCTGAAGCATCAAAAGAAAGGCAGAAGCGTGAACGGTAATCGCCAGCGCCAGAATGAGTAGTACTGCCCCTCTTTTTCTCAATCTTCGATGTTTAAGCGCTGCGCGATTTCGGGCAGGCTGGCCAGCACTACACCGCCCACAATGCTCATATTTTCAGCCGACACCTTGTCTGTTGTATCCTCTTTGTGATGCCAGTGGGCATAATTCAGGTCGATAATATCGACGACCGGTATCCCCTCTTCAGCAAAGGGAATATGGTCATCTGAGGCAGCGGTGCTCCCCCGCATCTGGAAAATGTCTCCGAATCCCAGCTGGTTTCCCTTGTCCCAGATGATCTGGTTTAACCAATTGGTTGAATTCATTTCCTTTCGAAGAACCAGGTCCTTTCCACCGATCATATCGAGCAGGATCAGAGCGGAGACCCTGTGAAGGAGACCACGGCCCTTGAGCATCTGGACGAAGTCACGGCTGCCGTATAGGCTGTCGGCGCTGGTCCAGTCGACAACGGCCTCTTCTCCATCGAAAAAGGTGAACCAGAGCGAGTAGTCAGTAGAATTCTCCTGTTTCAGAGTCCGGGCTAACTCCAGCAGCAGTGCGCTGCTGGATCCACTGTCATTAGCACCAACAAAGGAGAAGTCCTCAAAGTATTTGCTGTCGTAGTGGCTGGCCAGAATGATCACTGACTCCCGATTTCCTGGAAGGACTCCCCAAATGTTTGTCATCTCAGGTCGTCCCAGAGGGGTTACTGGCTCAAAAGTCTGGGTGTGGACCTCCAGGCCATAGGACTGGAGCTGCTCCACGATGTATAAGCCGACTTGTTTTTGTGCTTCGCTACCGGAAGGGTGGGGTCCAAAGCTGACCATTTTTTCAACATGGCGCATCGCCCTGTCGGGGTCTACAAGACCGACTTGTGCAGAGGTGCCCAGGCAGGAAAAGCAGAAGAGAACCAGGAGCGCGGCGAAGAGTACCAGTACTACTCTCTCAAGAATTGAAAAGTCCATATCGCTGTGCTACATTTCTGCCACTCAGACTATATCCCAGGAAGGAGATTTTATGAAGGTCTTCGACAGCGAAAACATCCGCAACATCGTCCTTGTCGGTCATGGAGATTCAGGAAAGACTTCGCTGGCCAGTGCCCTTCTGTATTCGGCCGGGGCGGTCAGTCGTCTGGGTCGTGTCGAGGAAGGAAACACCATTACCGACTGCGACCAGGATGAGATTGAACGAAAGATTACCATCAGCACCGCCTTGGCCCACCTCGAATGGAAAGGGTCCAAGGTCAATATTCTGGATACCCCTGGCTATCGGACTTTTATTCTGGATACCAAGGCTTCGATGGTAGGCGCCGAAACCGCGGTGTTGGTGGTGGATGCTGCCTCTGGGGTAGAGGTGCAAACCGAGCTCGTCTGGTCCTTTGCCGAGGAATTCGAACTGCCGCGGGCCATTGTCTTGAATAAGTTGGACCGAGATCGGGCCAGCTTTCAGCGAAGCCTGGAGGCCCTCCATGCTGCCTTCGGGCGCTCCCTGGTCCCCGTGCAGCTGCCGATAGGGGAAGAGAGTAGCTTCACAGGGATCGTTGATCTGATTCGGAACCGGGCGTACCTGTATGAGTCAGGCACAAGCGGAAAGTTCAAAGAGGAGGCGGTTCCAGAGGAGTTACAGTCCGAGGCTGAGCAGCGTCGTGGAGAGCTCATCGAAATGATTGCAGAACAGGATGACGAGCTCATGGAGAAGTTCTTTGAAAGTGGGACGTTGTCGGAG
The DNA here is from genome assembly GCA_963663035.1 of Acidobacteriota bacterium. Taxonomy (GTDB): domain Bacteria; phylum Acidobacteriota; class UBA6911; order RPQK01; family JADFOI01; genus JADFOI01. The sequence continues at coordinate 1,941,483 of OY760074.1, read as the reverse complement.
GCGGAGCTGCTGTCGGGACTGCGAAAGGGGGTCCAGTCTCAGGGTGTCTTTCCCCTGTTTTGTGTTTCCTCCACGAATAACGTCGGAGTCAAGCAGCTGCTGGATTGGATCGTGGAATTGTTTCCCAATCCACTGGAGTGCGGATCCCTCCCGATCATCGATGCCGGGAGCAAAGAGGAAGCGCCATTTCAGATCGGAAAAGATGGGCTGGCAGCGGCCTTCGTTTTAAAGACGCTGGCCGACCCTTTCACCGGTCGGATCAATTTGATCAAGGTTCTCTCTGGAAGCCTGAAATCTGAATCAACCTTGAAAAATCTTTCCAGTGAAACGGGAGAGCGTCTCGGCACTCTCCAGGTGATGCAGGGAAAGTCTCACGAGGGGGTTCCGGTTGTCCATGCCGGAGACATCTGTGCTGTGTTAAAACTCAAGGGCACCACCACCGGGGATACACTGGCCGACCCCTCTTTTCAAGGCTCTTTCAAGAAGGTTGAGTTTCCAGAGCCCGCCATCAGCTATGCTATCGAGCCGAAGTCACGTGGCGACGAGGACAAAATGAGTCATGCCATCGGGCGGATGCTTGAAGAGGATCCTTCCCTTCGCTTCGGGCGAGCTTCTGGGACCAAGGAGTTCTTGCTGTCCGGGAGCGGGCCGCTCCATGTAGAGGTTGCGGTAGGCAAGCTGAAGAAAAAATTCGGCGTCGAGGTGGTGCTGAAAACGCCAAAGGTTCCCTATCGAGAAACCGTTACCGGCAAAGCGGACGTGCAGGGAAAGCACAAAAAACAGACGGGCGGCCACGGTCAGTTCGGAGACTGCAAAATCAGACTGGAGCCTCAAAAGAGGGATGAGGGATTCGAGTTTTCGAACGAGATTTTTGGCGGTGCCATTCCTCGGAATTACATACCGGCAGTTGAAAAGGGAATTGTGGAAGCAGCTGAGAAGGGCTTTTTAGCTGGCTATCCGGTGGTCGATTTCAAGGTGACTCTTTATGACGGCAGCTACCACGCTGTCGACTCCTCCGACATGGCTTTCAAGATTGCCGGCTCGCTGGCCTTCAGGAAAGCCATGGAACAGGCCAGGCCTGTGCTGTTGGAGCCAATCATGAACGTTGAGATCTATGCCCCGGAGGAATCTGCTGGCGATGTCATGGGCGATCTCAACAGTCGGCGCGGCCGTATCCTGGGAATGGATGTCAAGGGACGCACACAGGTGATTGGGGCCAAGGTTCCCATGGCTGAGATGCTGCACTATGCACCGACCCTCACCTCTCTGACTGGAGGACGAGGAAGCTTCCACATGGAACAGTCCCACTACGACGTTGTTCCAGCTCAGCTGGTTGAGCGCGTTATTGAGGACGCTCGGCGCGAAAAGGAGGAATAAGGCGCCTGAGCTTGTGGGAGGCACCTCAGGTGCCGAATCCGCTTTGGATGTACCCCGTTCGGGCGAGCCCGTTCGGCACCTGAGGTGCCTCCCACGGGAGATATTTCTAGCCCATGTTTCCACGACTCTTTGAGATTGGGCCTGTTACGCTTCATACCTATGGCTTGCTCCTGGCCACGGCCTACCTGGTGTCCATCACGGTAGCTGCACGTTTGGCTGAAAAGGATAGTATCCCGGTCCATCGGGTCTGGGATCTGGGGTTAGTCAGCATTCTCTCTGCCTTGATCGGGGCCAAAGTTCTTCTCGTCTTGACAGACCTTGGAGGCTACCTTGATAGACCTTCACGTCTGGTTTCCCTGGAGTTCTGGCAGGCGGGCGGTGTCTTTTACGGCGGGTTGATTGGGGCCACCATAGGCTGCGCAATATTCATCTGGAGGACGCCTCAGCTGAATTTTTGGCGCGTCGCCGACGCTGCTGCTCCAGCCATTGCCTTGGGACAGTCGATTGGACGGCTGGGTTGTTTCGCAGCAGGCTGCGATTACGGAAAACCGGTCGAGCTGCCGTGGGCCGTCACCTTTACCAGCGAGTACGCTCACCAATACATCGGAGTGCCCATCAACATTTCCCTGCATCCAACCCAGCTGTACGAGGCTGGGACGACACTCTTGATCTTTGGGCTCCTGCTTTGGATCTACAAAAAGAGGCACTTCACTGGCCAGGTGTTTTCCTCCTATCTAGTGTTTTACGGAGTGGCTCGCTTTCTACTGGAGTTTTTCCGGGGAGACATGGGCCGGGGATTCGTGTTCGGTGGTGCTCTTTCCACATCCCAGTTCATCAGCCTGTTGATCGTGCCTGCCGGAGTTGGGACTTATCTCTTTTTCCGCAGCCAATCCATTCCAACCACCCGCCGTGTTTGAGAGCATCCTCTTACGAGTCAGCGTGGAGGAAGCCACCCAGAGGCTCGATCTCTTCTTGTCGCACAAACTTGCACAATTCAGTCGCAGCGCTCTGCAGCGGTGGATCGAGTTGGGTCATGTGACAGTGCAGGGGGAAAGGCGTAAGGCGAATTATCAGGTCAAAGAGGGTGAGCAGATTCTGGTTGTGCCTCCTGCGCCGGCGCCTGTGGAGCTCGTTCCCGAACCGATCCCCGTGCACATCGTCTACGAGGACGATGTGCTGGTGGTCGTTGATAAACCCTCAGGAATGGTGGTTCATCCCGGAGCGGGGAATCGGCAAGGCACTCTGGCTAACGCACTGCTGCATCATTTTCAGGAGATCAGCCACTCCGGAACCATTCGCCCCGGGATCGTTCATCGTTTGGACAAGGCGACTTCTGGCTTGATCGTGGTGGCCAAGAATGATCAGGCCCACGAATTTGTGGCCAGCCAGTTCAAGGCACGTCAGGTCGAGAAGCGTTATCTGGCTCTGGTTCATGGACGGCTGAAAGAGAAGGAAGGGACTGTGGATGTTTCTCTTGGACGTGATCCTCGAGCACGTACCAAAATGTCCACGCGCGGCCGGCGGAGCCGGAGTGCCCTCACCAAGTATGCAGTGCTCCGCACATACCCGGATTTTAGCTATGTTCAAGTGTTTCCTCACACAGGGCGGACCCATCAAATACGAGTCCATTTTCAGCATCTCGGACATCCCGTTGTGGGAGATGAGACCTACGGCAAAAAGGCGGTTCAACGTCTGAAAGATCCGGGCCAGGCCGAGGCCATACGCCAATTGGGGAGGCACTTTCTTCATGCCGCCTATCTGGCCTTTCTTCATCCTGAAAGCAAGAAGAGAGTCTCATTTGAGGTCCCCCTGCCCAAGGAGCTTGCCGAGTTCCTGTCGGCTCTGGGATAATAGAGACGAAATGAAGGTCTTGACATGGATACCGATGGCCATTTTCTTGCTGTTCTGTCTTTCTCTTAGCGGGGTGGAGGCACAGCAGGGCGCGGCCGAAGGGGAGGGGCAGGCTCCTTTTCGAGTCGAAGTGGATGCGGTCAACGTCCTGGCAGCGGTCCACGACGAAGAGTCGCACAAGTTTGTCACGGATCTGACAAAGGAGGATTTTCAGATCTATGAGGATGGAGTTCTGCAAACGATCACAAACTTCACCCAGCAGACGGGTCTCTCCTTGACCATCGCTCTTTGCGTGGACACCAGTTCCAGCGTCAGACTCAAGTTGGGCTTTGAAAAGGACGCGGCTATCGATTTCCTCTACTCTGTCATGCGCCCCATCGACAGGGCACTGCTTGTGGAATTCGATACTGGGGTGACCCTCGTTCACGATTTTACTTCCAACCCCAACGATTTGGTCCGGGAGATCAAGTTGTTGAAAGCAGGAGGCGGGACTTCTCTCTATGATGCCGTGTACCTGGTGGCGGAACAGAAGATGTTGAATGAGCCGGGGCGTAAGACGGTCATCATCCTCTCTGACGGAGCCGACCTCACCAGCAAGCACTCTTTTGAGGAGATGCTCCGCATGGCCTACCAGGCCGAGATCACCGTCTATGCTATTAGCACCACCCGCTTCGGCGCAGACATCGACCATGAAGGAGACAATGCTCTGAGGCAGTTAACAGAAGTTACCGGTGGCACCGCCTTTTTCCCCTATTCGACCGACCGGCTCGCCTCCGCCTTCCAGGACGTGGACCAGGAGTTGCGCAGTCAGTACAATCTGACTTACGTTCCAACCAATAAAGTTAGAGATGGGACCTTTCGCGAGATCGAAGTGAAGGTGAACCGGGATGGCGTGAGACTCCGACATCGGAAGGGGTATTTTGCCCCGGAGCTGCTGAGCAGCGCCAACCAGTCGGAGGCTGGCGGTTAACCACGGCCTTCATTCTCCAGCTGGCAGGACCACTCTCGGATCATTTTCCGATATCTCGCTGCTTCCCTCGATTTGCCCCGATTGGCAAATCCGGTGGCCAGTATCGTCAGTTTTTCGACAATCTGGCCGGCCGTCCAGAATTGCTGTTGCGGCGTGAGACGGTTCGAGGAGTAAATCTTGATCAGTGCCTGTACGCGATAGCGGTCCAGTCCCCACAAGCTGTGTGACAGCTGGTCGGGATGCCCTCCCACCTTTACAATGAGCGGCTCATCCAGGAAAAAGATGGGTTGCCTGGAAGAAATCCTCAGCCACATCTCGTAGTCCTCACACACCGGAAAAGTTTCGTCGAAGAGGCCCTCCCGTTCCAGGACACCCCGGTGAAGCAACACCGAACTGGGGCTGATAATGCACAGAGGGAGACACCGGTGGTAGATCCATCCGCTGTATTTGCGGTGGATCTTTCTGGGATTAACTCTTCGCCCGCGGCGAATCCAGGTCTCATCGGTGTAGATGACCAGGTATTGAGGTCGTCGCTCTAGCTCTTGGAGCTGCCGCTGCAGCTTGGCAGGTTTCCAGTGATCATCGCTGTCCAGAAAGCAAATCCAGGGATGACGTGCCAGGCGAATGCCGGCGTTGCGGGCTGCACTGACCCCGCTGTTTGCCTGGTAGAAGTAGTGAATGCGGTCATCGTGGAGATCTTGAACAACTTGCCGACTCTCATCCTGGGAGCCGTCATCGACAACGATGAGTTCCCAGTCCTGGAAGGTTTGCTCGAGCACCGACTGGATGGCGCGGCTCAGAAACTGGCGTCGGTTGAAGGTTGGAAGGATGATGCTGATCAACGAGAGTTACGAGGACTTGTCCGCACCCTTTTCGAAGCTGATCACTTCCGATGGGTATTGCTTTCGCTGTGTACGCTCCGACTTGTTTTTGTACATGGCCTGGTCCGCTACCACAAGAAGCATATCAGGTTCTCTTCCATCTTCCGGAAAGGTCGCCGCTCCGATACTGACGCCGACCTGAGCGGTGTTGTGTTCGTCGATTATGATTTGATGGGCATCGAAGGCTTTTTGAATGCGTTCAATGGCGTATTTGGCATTCTCCTTGCCCACACCAGGCAGGATGGCGATGAACTCGTCCCCGGCATAGCGAACGCAGGTGTCTGAGTCGCGCAGGTGCTCGCGCAAAAGGTGAGCGATATCGGTCAGAATCCGGTCGCCGACCCTGTGGCCGTACGTGTCGTTGACTTGCTTGAAAGATTCCAAGTCCATCATGAGAAGGGTGACCGACTGTCCCAGGTGGGAAAAGCGCTTGATTTCCCGCTCGATGACAACGTGGAAGTAGCGCAGGTTGGGAAGTCCTGTTAGCACGTCGGTATAAGCGTTCTCCTCTGTCTCTTCGTAAATGATGGCATTTCTGATCGCTGTGGCCGCGTGATCGGCGATGGTCTCCATAAAGCGGAGATGATCTTGATGATAGTCCTCAGACTGATCTGCGTAGAGCGAGATGACCCCTACGATGCTGTTGTTCAGAGACAGAGGCATGACCAGACAGGTCCGGTAGGCGGAGCGTAACTCCTCGAAGTCCATGAAATCAGGAGCTGGTGAGACGTTCATCAGGTACTGCTTGTGAGCGGCCACCCACCCTGTGATGCCGTCACCTACCCTGAGTTCCATGCCTTCAAGAAGCTCGGCGTGCAACCCTGCAGTATGATACGGAATGACCTTATCGGTCTGAGAGTCCATAAGAAAAATGACGCAGGAGGCGTAGGGAACCAGTTTTTGGATCTTCTCAGCCAGAAGCGAAAGAGTGTCCGAGACCTTCAGAGATTTTCCCAGTACCCGGGAGATCTCGTAAAGAGCTTGAATTTCTATGTGGGTAGAAGCGATCTCATGGAAGACGGTGGTATCGAGTTCTGCGCGCTTCTTCCTCTGGGAAGCGCTTGCAGTCTTTTCTTCCAGACCGGATTCAACTTCGGAGGAGACTTGTACCTGCGCTTCTCTCATGGCTTCTTCCAACTCGCCGACGTGTTCAAGCAGTTCCTTGACGACGGCCGGATCGTAAGACTTGCCGCATTCCGACTTGATGGTTTCAATGGCAACCTGAGACGTCATCTTGGGTCGATAGGGCCGATCGGAACGCAGGGCGTCGTAGCAGTCAGCAACAGAAAGGATTCTGGCACCCAGTGAAATTTCCTCTCCCTTGAGCCCTTCCGGGTATCCGGTTCCGTCCCATTTCTCATGATGATGGCGCACGAACATTTCGACGGGATAAGGAAAGGGAACCCGGCTGATGATATCAGCGCCAATGGTGGGGTGCTTACGCATCTTCTGCATCTCCCACTTGTTCAGGGCGGAAGGTTTGTTGAGGATGTACTCGGAAATGGCCAGTTTGCCGATGTCGTGCATAAGAGAGGCTGCCCGAAGCCCTTCAATCTCATTTTCGTCAGTCATCCCGCAGTATTCGGCCAGGCGAAGAGTCAGGGTCTGGACCCGCTGAATATGGCCATGGGTTTTCGCGTCCTTGGCATCGATGGCCATGGCCAACGATTCGACGGTCGAGTGATAGAGCTCATTGAGCTGAGCTACGTGGGTCTGAGCCTGGGTGAAACGTTCCAGGTTTATCTTGTAAGCGTAGTAGATGATTAAGACGATCGGGGCGGCCACGGCGACTGCAAAGAAGGGCGTCGCCTTAAAATAGAGAAAAATCAGGGCCGCCGCCGAAGCTCCGGCAAAAGTGGTCAATGCAACCCACAAGAAGTCTCTTTTCCAGGCGGTAAAAATGGGTTGTTTGAGGGTTAAAGCAATTGCGGTGGCCACGGCTCCACTGTTGAGAACGAAATACAGAATAGAGCACAACCCCAATGGGAGAAAGAAGCTTGTGAGGTCAACCGCAGAAGAATTAAGAGGAGGAGAGCTTCCGTGCAACTGATAGAAGATGTGCCCCACGACGAATGTCACGATCGAAAGCTGTGCTAGATTGAAAGCGATTTTGTACGGTCGCTTTGATGTCAATGAGACAGCCGTAGCCCGGCCACTGTCGACTGCTGCGATCGCGACAGCAACTTCCGGGCTAAAGAGCAGAATAGCCGTGAAAATGAAAACGTCACTGGTTGTAACTACGACCGGTTGAGATTTTCGCTTAAAGGATGGAATCCGTACTGGGAAAGAACTTCCGAAGACAGTCAGGCAGGCGAGGTACAGCCACCGAAGATCTGAATTAGTGACCGAATAGAATAGGGAATAGCCAAGTATGACCGATCCGAATCCAATAACGGACAGAATATATAGTTTTGCCCGAAAGGGCATGTTCTTGTCGAAATAAGTCATACCGGCTTTACGACTCGTCCTACAGTTCTCTACCCAAAGGATTCAACCCTCTGGAAAGAGTCTGTAAAGAGGGGCGATTCAATCCGTGTGTTGTCTTCCCAGTCTCGCTCTCCCCACGCTCAGATGCGTGCTCATAAACTCCTCTATTGTACTACTTTAGCTTGCCAATCGCCAAGTACTTTCTAGTTCAGATTCGGATAGGGGATCACTTATCGGGGAAGGATTCGAACTTCCACCGGGACTACTGTGGAGTACTGGAAGCCAACTTGACGTCGGCTGGCAGGTTGGACTCTCAAGGCCGCTAGAACTCTTAGGGGTTAGAGGGCGCACTTTTCCTTGTCGTGTTGCCCTGCAATCGCCCCTATAGTGTAAATGCGGGAATGGTTGACAATAAACACTCAGGAGCACCCTCACAAAGCGGAGAGGTGCTCATCTGATCCGTTAACCTCTGATGACCATTCACGGAATGATTCTTCTGAGTGGGCGAGTGCTTAGTCTCCCCAATAAACTACGAATTTCATCTTTCTTCTCCTTTCAAAAGTTCCAGTTGCAGATATGGTTTCAGCTAACATATTTAACGATCCACCTTAAGAGTGTTCTCAGTCTCCCCAAAGGATGGAGTCCCCCCAAAGGATGGAGTCACTGTCAGTATCGCTACCTGTTTGCCAGGGGCTAAAGATAATCTCATCACCGTAGACAAAGGCCCCACCAGCCCGCATTTCTTCGCCGTCGAGGGACCATTGGGAAGACACCGCAGCCGTGAGCTGGTGGCTGTTCATGTCGATGGACTCGGCCAGTTGGACAGCCGTCAGGGCATTCACGAATCCGTTGCCCTGTTCCAACGGGTGAGCCTCCGGCTTGATAGCACTGGCCAGAAGAATGAGCTTCGTGATGTTGGGATTCAGATCGGGATTGGCTTCCAGCATCAGGGCAACTGTCCCCGTCACAAACGGAGTAGCCATGCTTGCTCCACTCAAAGTGATGTAGTTCTCATCAATCTGGAGTTCGGGCTGGGCCAGGTTGATATTGCTTCCCGTGGACAAGAGTGTGGGGATCTTGTTGCCAGGTGCTGCCAGGTCGGGCTTGAAAAGCTGATCCAAGTAGGTGGGCCCACGCGATCCGTAACTTGTAGGGATGTCATCGGTAAGAGTGGCTGTCCCACCGGTATTCATAGGATAGACCGTAATCACCGCGGGATCATTGGCGGGGCTGTTGATGGCTCCCCAGATCTCAGGGTATTCAGAGGTCTTCCCCAGATTACCTCCTGAAGCCACGGTGACAATTCCGGATGCCACCATCTGCTCAACTGCCTGGGCCAGTGGATCTGTCGTGTAGGATTCTACGGGAGGATGGCCGACCGAGAGATTGGCCACTTGAATATTGTAGACGTCCTTGTTCTCAATGACCCACTGAATCGCTTTGATCAGGTCGCTGGTGAGTCCGCTACCGTCTGCTCCCACCACTTTAAGGTCCACAAACGTTGTCCCTGGTGCTGTGCCGGTATAGGCTCCTCCTGATTCTTGACCCGTTCCCCCTACTATTCCGGCGACCGCGGTACCGTGGCCATATTGATCCCGATGGCCTTCTAAGAAAACTGGTGTGCCCGAGGTCAAGTCGATGGAGGCCAGGATTCTCGAAGGGTCGAGATCCGGATGGCCGCTGATGCCAGAGTCAAAAACAGCCACTGTGACGCCTTTCCCCGTGTAACCCGCGCTCTGCACCTGATCGGCTCCGATGGCTGCCAGAAAAGGATTTCGATTCCCGTTGTCGATCTCGGCCCCACGACTTGCCTGGGTGGCACCGTTTGGAGGGTCAAACATGACCGGCTCAACGGCCCGGATAGGAACGTCCAACGTGATGTAGTCAATAGCTCCCGACTCCAGCAGCCGCTTGAGCTCAGCAGCCTTCAGGCGGGCCATGTAGCTGTGACCTTGCCCCCTAAAACGAGTCCAGTTTGAATGTTAGGATTTCCGGTTTAGGAAGGAGGCAAGGATGGCAGGGAAGCGGTTTAGGGCAGAACAGATCATCATGAAGCTGCGTGAGGCAGAGGTGGGTCTGGCCCAAGGACAGAGGGTGGGACAGGTGTCGAAGCAGATGGGGGTGAGCGAGCAGACCTACTACCGGTGGCGCAAAGAGTACGGAGGGCTCCGGTTGGACCAGGCCAAGAGGTTGAAGGTGTTGGAGAAGGAGAATACCCGGTTGAAGAAGCTGGTGGCGGATCTGTCTTTGGACAAGCAGATCCTGAAGGAAGTGTCCTCGGGAAACTTCTAGGCCCGGCGAACAGGAGACGAGCGGTGATGTGGGTACGAGAGCGATTAGGAGCAGAGCGAGTCTCCGAACGTCGGGCCTGCCAAGTGCTGGGACAGGTTCGATCGACCCAGCGAAGGGAAAGGCAAATTCCCGATGATGAGGCCCGATTGGTGGCCCGGATGGTGGAGTTGGCTACGCAATACGGGCGTTATGGCTACCGGCGGGTCACGGCGATACTTCATGGGGAAGGGTGGAAGGTGAATCCTAACCGCAATTATTCATAAGTTTGGGGTGAGTGTCGATTTTCTGCGGAAGTTCAGGGCTGAGAGTGTGTTCAGGTGCGATTACAAGGCGTCCAAGCTTGTTGAGCCGAATAGAGATGAAGCGAGAGCCCCTTCCGGAAACAGCTCGGCCCGCAGGGGGCTGTATATCTGTGTTGGCGCAGGGAGTCAGGGGACCGTCAGGTGGGACACAGACGGTGCATCAGTAATGCGAAGAGCTTTTGTTCGGGATAAGACGATGCCAGGATGACCTGCCCCCACGAACGAGTCCACCCTCTATGCTAGACCCGGGACCATTTGAAGTCCACTCCAAGGGATTGGATCCAGTGCCTGCGACCTAGGTAGTTTGGCCTCTGGCGCCGGCGGCCGATAGGCCAAGGCGCTGTGAGGCCGGATCTGATTGTAATCCCTCCGCCAGCGTTCTACCAACACCTTGGCTTCCCCCAGCGTGTCGAAGATCTCCATGTTCAGCAGCTCATCCCGTAGTTTCCCGTTGAAACTCTCAATGTACCCATTCTCCCAGGGGCTGCCCGGCTCGATGTACAAGGTCCTTACCCCAACAGCCTGCAGCCAGTCCCGGACCGCCTGTGCCGTAAACTCCGATCCGTTATCGGACCGGATAAACTCAGGCACTCCCCGATCAACGAATAACTCCGCCAGCCGGTCCAACACGTCTTGGTGATTCATCTGCCGTTTCACATCAATGGCGAGGCACTCTCTGGTGTACTCATCCAGGATCGTCAATAGCCGAAAGGCTCGCCCATCATGGGTCCGTTCATGCACGAAATCATAGCTCCAGACGTGGTTCTTGCGAGCCGCTCGTAACCGAACACAGGAACCGTCATTAAGCCACAGCCTCCTTCGTTTCGGCTGTCTGGACGGGACTTTCAGCCCTTCTTGTCTCCACAGCCTCTCCACCCGCTTAGGATTCACCTTCCACCCTTCCCCATGAAGTATCGCCGTGACCCGCCGGTAGCCATAACGCCCGTATTGCGTAGCCAACTCCACCATCCGGGCCACCAATCGGGCCTCATCATCGGGAATTTGCCTTTCCCTTCGCTGGGTCGATCGAACCTGTCCCAGCACTTGGCAGGCCCGACGTTCGGAGACTCGCTCTGCTCCTAATCGCTCTCGTACCCACATCACCGCTCGTCTCCTGTTCGCCGGGCCTAGAAGTTTCCCGAGGACACTTCCTTCAGGATCTGCTTGTCCAAAGACAGATCCGCCACCAGCTTCTTCAACCGGGTATTCTCCTTCTCCAACACCTTCAACCTCTTGGCCTGGTCCAACCGGAGCCCTCCGTACTCTTTGCGCCACCGGTAGTAGGTCTGCTCGCTCACCCCCATCTGCTTCGACACCTGTCCCACCCTCTGTCCTTGGGCCAGACCCACCTCTGCCTCACGCAGCTTCATGATGATCTGTTCTGCCCTAAACCGCTTCCCTGCCATCCTTGCCTCCTTCCTAAACCGGAAATCCTAACATTCAAACTGGACTCGTTTTAGGGGGCAAGGTCAATATTGATCTTGAGCGTGGCCTTAAACACTGGAGGGAATGGTTGGACAACAACGTCCTACATCCTGGGAAGAAGACAGATCAGACCTTTGTGTATGCCCTGCTCTACTCGGAAAATATCCTGCCAGCCTACACCTTGGATCCAATTGATGTGACTTGAACCGAAACGAGGTCCTTCTCCGAGAGAAGAGGCTCCCTGGTTCAGGCATCGCCCCGGCTCCAGGTTTTCTTTGCAGCTGCGATGATGATGGCCAGACCGAGTAATGATACGCACCCAAAGATGATCCTGGCGATGATGACGTTGGTGCCCCGGGAGATAAAAGGCAAGTCACCGGAGAGGTGCTCGCTTGATCCGTACACAGCGACCCATGCGCTGACCATTGTCATTCCAATCACGAGAGTACCCGCGGACCAGGTTGCGATGCTACTTTCGGGGCTGACAACAACGACCAAACCGCCACTCAGAAAGAGGATGCCTAACAGCGCGATGACCCAGTCTGTAGCGTGAACCAGGTTGTCATCGATGGGGATAATATCCAGGACGGTTAACTCGATTACAAGACCGGAAACCAGCAGAAGTGCGCTGGTCAAGATTCGGGCCTTAGAGTGCATCAACAATAGCGTTCACTGACTTAGAAAAAGACTTCGCCAACAATATCCAGGATGAGGTTCGAGGTCTTGTCAAGAAGTACGATATCGACTCCGATGATGACTCGTACAACGCCCTCAGATAGCTCGGGCAGTAAGTCCTCCAGATCCAGCGGCAGCGGGTGAAGGTGCTTTTCCAATCCAGGAGGTAAACTTCCGTTTCTCTTCATTTGACGCTTCAGCCCAGCAGGAAGTTCTTCGCGTTTCGCCAATCCGGGTGGCAGGCCTTCCAAATTCTTCCGGTTGGAAAACCAGTCACGGATAATGGCTTCCTGGCTGTCCCCGAAAACACGGACTGAGACTGAGACGGCCACTCCATCTCCTTTCTCATGAGCCTCATGAGCGCTTTTCGATTTGCCTTTCTGTACCCTCGCATTTAACGGGACTACGAAAAGCAGGCTGGCTGATAAAAAGAAGACCACGAAAGCAAACGGGAAGCGATAAGGCATGACTTTTCCCTCCTCTGGTTCAACAGGGAACACTATGGACCGATCCGATCAAGATCGCAGTGATGCTCATCACACCAGGAGACCATGGAAGCAGATACGAGATGCCTGAGAACCGCTCCGGCCCGTCACTGCGGGCATAGGGCGAGAAACGCTTCCTGCAATGCTGTCAGATCTGACAGGCACATGGGAAATTGGGCGTTTATCACAGGCAACTCACCGTCTTCTTGTGTTGATGGGTTGAAGGTGGCGTAGAAAATGTCGGAGTCGACGGAACCTTCAGCGAAACATGCTCCAACTGAAGGAGGTTCAGGCGAGGGCTCAGTAGCGAAGAAAAAGAGAGCATCCTGCCTGGCGCGGGTGTCACCGTCCCAAAGGTCCACGACTTTGCTCAGGAATGTGGTTGTGTCGAAGGACCACATCGTAATCTTGCAAGTAAAACAAGTGTTGATGGAGGTACTCGCCGGGTCGCAGGCTGTAAGACCTTCTGTCCGTAAGATGGGGGTTTCCAAGCTCGGCTCGGTCCAGAAGGCGACGTCGTAATTGCAGGGGCAGTTGCCTCCTTGGGGAGTCTGGCCCGCATCATCGTCGTCATCGTCGTCATCGTCGTTGTCCCGATCAAAAGGAACGTTGAGCAATAACACTCCACTCAGGGTCATTTCGGCGGGAGTCTGGGCAAAGGTGCCCGTCAGCGCTATGAGCACAACAACGGCAAAGAGTGTCACTCGTCTAAGCATAACTTTCTCCCTGTGTTCTCTTTACTCGCCTGGACAGGTATGCGGTCCGTTACCATGACACCCAATTCAAAGCGCGGGCTGTTTGGCCCTTATGCGCAGCGCTCTGAAGCAGGATCCCTTGCGAGTCGGTTTTTGTTTTCTGAAATGGCCTATCTTGCAATCAGGGTACCCTCTGGCAGGATGGAAAACCGTGATTGCTGTCACCCAGCAACGTTTGGTGGATCAGAGATTGCTGGAAGTGATTGTGCCCATTCCAAGAGATGGGTAATCAATTATGCCGGACACATGGGTAACACCTTTAGGCTTCTTTTGGGAGGTGTCCAGAGATGCCTTAAATGACACACTAGACGATGCTTCTCAAAATGCGTCAAGGTCAGATGGAGGGTAGAGGCGGCGGAGGTGCCGAATGTCCACTTCCGAAAGGCCCCAGTGCCGCGAAATGTCTTCACGCCTTTGAAGCTTCTGGCGGTACCTCAGAAAGTAATTCAGGATGTCCCCGCCATAGCCGAAGAAGAACATGATGTCCTCGAAGTTGGCGCTGTGTTTCAGCCCAAGGGCGTGCCCTATCTCGTGCAGGCACGTGAGATAGACTACGGTGTCCCTAAAGAGCGAGTCTTCTCGAGCCAGGGCATCGATCTCAGCTCCCAAGCCCTCAACTTCCGATCTCACGAAGACTGCAGCCCCCCGGCTGCCCTGCACCAAAATTGGGCGCATTTCCCCGTAACGACTTCCCTGGGGGGAAACCCAATAGAGGCGCAACAGAGCCCGCTCCTCTTCCACAATCTCAAACTCAAGGGTTCCACCGCTGGCCTTTCTCCACGCCTCCAACGCCCATTCAGCCAGGGCGCGGTCTCCCGGCCGATAGGCGGGATCCTCCTGGGAGATGTAAGCAAGAATGGTTTGACCCACCTCAAATGTTTGAGAGATGGGTTCTGGCCTCTGTGCTTGGACCGAGAAGGCGATCAAAATCAACACGATCATCAAGACAGCCTTCATCAAAAGCAGGCCGCTCTGGAGCCGAGATGTCATGTCTGGGTCATGGTATCGCATCGATGAGGTGCGGTCTATTGGCGTCTCGTGATGGATACCAGGGAAAGAAAAGCAGTCTATTCCATCTTGGCGGGCTGTGAGCAGCCGGTGAGTCGGCTGGAACGTGTTGTTAGGCGATATTGGACACAGGCACCGTTAACATGGACTGTCACAAACGATGCCTTCAGGATCAATCGGCTCCAATCGTTTCAGCTGTTGATCGACCCTCCAGGCAAGGCGAGGAGTTTCGATCATGAAGCAATCTTTGGCGCTCCTAGGACCAGCGGCGACCAGTTCGGCGTTGTGCACGTCATCGCGCGAGCAAAACCTGCCCCAGACCACCTCGCCTGGTTCCAAATCGACGACAAGTTCGGTGAGAGGGTTCCATCCCCCAGAGGGGAGCATCTCTTCAAGACTGACATGGCCTTTGCGGGTGTCCAAACAGCCTTGGGCCTCAACTCTAAGAACTGGCTTTGCCATCCAAGGCAGCGTGTACCCCGAGCTCACGCAATCGTCAGTGTCCTGCACCGCTTTGGCCAAAGGTGCGGATGCACCTGACAATATACAACTTAGAGTTAATACCTTAAGAATAAGTCGAGAAACGCGCATCTTATTGCTCCGAAAGGAGTTCATATTGATCAGTATAACATCCCGATTGTCCGCATAAGACGCAAGAAGAACCTGCCCTACGGCCCTGCTTCCACAATTCGCCTTGGTCCTGAGTACCTTTTACTGACACAGGGGAAAATGCAGGGAAGAAGCAGTCACGCTAAGTGAATTGTGCCCATTCCGAGAGATGGGTAACAAATTATACCGGACACATGGGTAACACTTATAGGCTTCTTCTGGGAGGTGCCCAGAGATGCCATGGAAGGAGATCTGTGTGATGGACGAGAGAATGAGATTTATAGCGAAGCTGTTGGATGGGGAGTCCATGAGCCGTCTGTGTGAGGAGTTTGGGATATCCAGAAAGACGGGCTACAAGATTTGGAACCGCTATCAAAACACCGGCGCTTACGCCCTGGTGGATCGGAGCCGCAAGCCGCATCGTTACGGAAACCAACTGCCCGAACAGGTGGAACGGACCCTGGTCAGGCTAAAGCGAGAGAAGCCGTATTGGGGAGCTCCCAAGATTCGGGCGCTCCTGATTCGTAGGTTTCCGAATGTACGGCCGCCTGCGGTGAGCACAGTTCACGCGGTTCTGGATCGCAACGGCCTGGTGAACTGTAGAAAACGGCGACGGTTCAAGGCAGAGGGGACTCGATTGTCCAGCAGCCAGAATCCCAATGACCTTTGGTCTGCCGACTTCAAAGGAGAGTTCATGCTGGGAGACAAACGGTACTGTTATCCTCTCACCGTGAGCGATCACGCCAGCCGTTATCTGCTCGCCATCGAGGCTCTCGACAGTGTTAAGGAAAGAGGTGCTTTCCCCGTATTCGAGAGAACCTTTCAAGAGTTAGGTTTGCCGGAAGCGATCCGCACGGACAACGGAGTCCCTTTTGCATCACCCAACGGATTGTTTGGACTCAGTCGACTGGCCGTCTGGTGGCTTAGGCTAGGAATCCGAATCGAGAGGATCAAGCCCGGCCATCCCGAGCAGAACGGAAGGCATGAGCGCCTTCATCTCACCCTCAAGAAGGCCACAGTCGTTCCCGCTGCCCACAACCTTCTTCAGCAGCAAGAGAGGTTTAATGCCTTTCAGGCGGAATACAATACTGAGAGACCTCATGAGGCCCTGGGCATGAAGTTTCCGTCCGAGGTCTATACTCCCGCATCTTGTCCCTACCGAGGAATCGGGCGCGTCGAGTACCCCATGCACGATCGCACCGTGACCGTCACCAGCTGCGGCAGAATCTGTATGAAAAGTCAAAAGATCAACTTCAGCACGGTGTTTGCTGGTCAAGATGTTGGAATCAAAGAGGTCAAAGAGAAAATTTGGCTGGTGTCGTTTATGGAATACGACCTCGGTTACTTTGACGAAGACAGTAGAAGGTTTGAACCTATAAATAACCCTTTTGGTGCAAAGGTGTTACCTATGTCTTCGGAATAAACTGTAACCTATGTGTCCGGAATGCACCCTGATTCTCTTGGTGGGCCTAGATGGATTCGAACCATCGACCTCACGCTTATCAGGCGTGCGCTCTAACCGAGCTGAGCTATAGGCCCACAGTGTAAGCGGAAGTGAAGTATAGCTAAGGGTTTCCCTCAATTCAAGGCAGCCGGCCGGGTTGACAGAAGGGGTCAGATCCTGAAATAACTCTTGGCACCCGGCTGTAAATATGAGGAGTCTAAGCTGAACTCTCTTCGAGGAAACCACATAAAGGCAAGGAAGCGGATTGTGATTGGAGTGCCAGCTTTTCTTCTGCTGATCCAGTTCCTGGGGCCTGAGAAATCAAACCCTCCCATCGATCCACTGCGACCCGTTGAAGCGCATCTGAAGGTCACTTCTCAAGTCAGCGCCCTTTTCGAGCGCGCCTGCCAGAACTGTCATTCTCACAAGACCGAGTGGCCCTGGTACAGCAGCGTGGCTCCCGTTTCCTGGTTTGTCATCGACAATGTCAACCTGGGGCGCAGCCACATGAATTTTTCCGACTGGACAAACTATGACAGGGAAGAGGTCATCCGCCTGCTGGAGGAAACATGTGAGCTGGTCAAAACGGGAGACATGCCCACTCGCCCCTACCAGTGGATGCATGATGAGTCTCACCTCGGTGAGGAGGATATCGGGGTGATCTGTGAGTGGGCGGAAGGGGAAAGAACGCGCCTCATGGAGGTGGAGTGAAGTCGGCAAGCCCGGATTAAGCATAGGTTCTCGTTATGAAGCGGCGAAGGCGCCGGCCTGACAAGGCGCGCGAGGGGTACCCGCTTGTGCGGGTCGTGCAACGCTGGCAGGGCGGATGATTTTGTCGCTGCAGTAGAGAATTTATGCATGATCCGGGCTAGCGAGTGAGCACCCGCCGTCCCTCCAAACGGACCCTCTCCTCACACACCAGCTTGAGAGCTGCCGGGTAGATCTGGTGCTCGTGCTGCAAAATGCGCTCCGAGAGCGTTTCCTCGGTATCATCATCCAGGACAGAGACCGCATGCTGCAGGAGGATGGGACCGTGGTCCAGGTCTTCGTCCACAAAATGGACCGTACAGCCGCTGACCTTCGCCCCCCACTCGAGAGCGTCCCTCTGGGCATGTAAGCCGGGAAAGGCGGGAAGAAGGGAAGGATGAATGTTGAGGATGCCGAGAGGGTACTGTTGCACGAACCAGGGACTCAAAAGTCGCATAAAACCTGCCAAACAGACGATGTCCACCTGGGCGGCATGCATCTCCTTGACCACCTGACGGTCATAGG
Source organism: Acidobacteriota bacterium (assembly GCA_963663035.1). Taxonomy (GTDB): domain Bacteria; phylum Acidobacteriota; class UBA6911; order RPQK01; family JADFOI01; genus JADFOI01. The sequence goes on along the minus strand of OY760074.1, from coordinate 1,923,710 downwards.
CTTCCCGCTCAAGACCGGCTGATGGAATGCAAATGGCCTTGTAGTTACGCTCCTGGGCGTGCTGGAGACCCGGGGCATCGGGTCTGTTGGAGACAACCAGAGCGATGCGAGCGGGAATATCACCGGCCTCAATAGCATCTGAGAGGGCTAGAAAGTTGGATCCCCGGCCACTGAGCAAAATGGCGACCTGCTTCATTGGTACTGAACCTTTCCGCTACCGTCTGTGATCTCGCCAATCAGGTAGAACCGCTCATTGCGGGCCGCCAGAAAATCCTGTACCCGCTGGGCCCGCTCTCTGTCGGCGACCAGAATCATCCCCAGTCCCATGTTGAAGGTCCGGTACATCTCCTCGGTCTCAACCTTCCCCCGCTCCCGAATGAAAGAGAAGATGGGGAGAACTTCCCAGGTTCCCCGCTCGATTCGAGCGTCTAGATGGGGGGGCAGAACCCGAGGCAGATTCTCGGTAATGCCTCCTCCGGTGATGTGGGCCAGTGCGTGCAGGTCGTCGCTCTGAAGCAGTTCCTTGATCACCGGCAGGTAGTTGCGGTGGGGGACCAGCAGCTCCTCGCCCACCGTTTTGCCCAGCTCCTCCAGGTGGGTGTCAATCTTGAGCTTCTCCTGCTCGAAGAAGAGCTTTCTGACCAGAGAATAGCCATTGGTGTGAAGGCCTGAGGAGGGGAGCCCGATCAAGACATCCCCCTTTTGGACCTTACCGGAGTCGCGTATTTTAAACTCATCAGCCAGACCCACCATGAACCCCACCAGATCGTATTCCCCGACCTGATAGAAATCGGGCAACTCGGCAGTCTCCCCGCCCAGCAGGGCACAGTCCGACTGTGAACAGCCCTCAACCAGGCCTTGAACGATCTGCTCGACCACTTCAGGCTCCAGGGTCCCTATTCCAATGTAGTCCAGGAAGAAGATGGGGAAGGCCCTTTGAGCCAGGATGTCGTTGGTGCAGTGGGAGACGATATCAATCCCGACCGTGTTGTGGATGCCTGTCAAAAAGGCGAGCTTTAGCTTGGTTCCCACGCTGTCGGTAGTGGAGACCAGAACCGGCTTTTGGAAATTGCTCAAATCGAGCCGGTACAATCCGGCAAATGCACCGATTTCGCTCATCACCGCCGAGTTGAAGGTGGAGCGGGCCAGTTCTTTGATGCGTTCTTTGGCCTGATTGGCGCGATCGATGTCGACGCCGCTGTCACTGTAGGTCAGACCTGAGTCTTGACTCATGAGCTCGTCGTGGGTTCAGGCACCGCCACCCTCTCCAACTCGAAGAGGCTCTTTTGAGAAGTTTCCAAGGAGATGGAAATGGGGTATTGGGCATCAAAGCAAGCGCTGCAGAAGTTTTGTTCATCGGAGACAGCCTCTTTCATACCTTCAAGAGAGAGGTAGTGGAGAGTGTCTGCACGGGTGAATTCAAGGATCTCTTCCACGGTTTTATTGGCTCCAATCAGCTCCCCATGGGTGGGGGTGTCTATCCCGTAATAACAAGGAGAGATGGTGGGAGGGGAACTGATTCTTAAATGGACTTCGGTGGCTCCGGCGGATCGAACCAACTCAACAATCTTGCGACTCGTGGTCCCCCGGACAATGGAATCGTCGATGAGTATAACTCTCTTATTTTCAAGGAGTTCCTTGACGGGGTTGAGCTTGACTTTGACGCCGAAATGGCGGATGGCCTGTTTCGGTTCAATGAAGGTGCGGCCCACATAGTGGTTGCGAATCAAGCCCAGGTTGAAAGGGATTCCCGACTCTTCCGAGTAACCCAAGGCAGCCGTCATACCCGAGTCAGGAACGGGTACCACCAGGTCTGCTTCCACGGGAGCTTCTCGTGCTAATCTTCGACCCATCTCGTAACGGCTTCGGTGAACACTTCTGTTAAAGACCTGGCTGTCTGGACGGCTGAAGTAGACGTGCTCAAAGATGCAGTGGGCATGTCGCGGGGCGGGTGGGAGGAAAAAGGACTGAAGTTGCCCGGCCTCAATCTTCAGGACTTCGCCAGGAGCAACATCTCTGATGTATTCGGCCCCGATGAGGTCAAAGGCGCAAGTCTCGGATGCTACCGTGTAGGAACCATCCATGCGGCCCAGACAGAGCGGCCGAACTCCGAAAGGGTCCCGAATGGCGTAAAGCTGGTGTGTGGTGAGCAGCACCATGGAATAAGCTCCCTGGAGTTGCTGGAGCACTTCCTGAATGGCCTCGTCGAGGTTTTCTTGGGGCGAGCGGGCAAGCAAGTGCAGAACGACTTCAGTGTCACTGGAGGTTTGAAAGCTCGCTCCGTCATTCTCCAGTTTGTGGCGAAGACGAAGGACGTTGACGAAGTTTCCATTGTGTGCCAGAGCGATGGGGCCACGCCACGACTCGGAGACGATCGGCTGAGCATTGGCCAGGGAGGTGTCCCCGGCCGTCGAATAGCGCACGTGGCCAATAGCGGATTTCCCCACCAGTGCGCCGAGCTTCTGATCGTCAAAGACATCGGCCACATAGCCCATACCCTTCTCCTGGTAGAGCTCTGATCCATCCGTACTGATGATCCCGGCCGACTCCTGTCCCCGATGTTGGAGTGCATAGAGGCCAAGGTAGGTGTGTCGGGCGGCGTCCTCGTAAGAGTTGATTCCAAACACGCCACACTCGTCGTGGAACTTGTCGTTCGGGAATTCTCTAGTCAACGTTCAAAAACCTCCTCCAAAGAATTATTCCAGACCTGAAATATACTTTCAATGGGAATCGAGATCAAAGTTTGCTCATTGACTGAGATCTGGAAACCTTGATCCACCACTTCTCCCAGCTTGCTCACCGAAAGACCCGAAACCCCTTCCAGGAACTTTGCTTCCCCCTCTTTTTTGACCGAGACCACGATGCGGCTGGGTGTCTCACTGTAAAGGTAATGATCGGGACGCAGCGCTGTGGAAGCTTCAATCTGAAGGCCGCACTTGCGGGCAAAACAGCATTCAGCCAGCGCTAACACAAGCCCTCCTTCGGAAACATCATGGGCCGATTCGATCAATCCCTGATCGATCAAGGCAAGCAGCCCCTCTTGCAGGGCTTTCTCCTGAGCCAGATCGATGGCAGGGCAGGGCCCGCACAGGGGCAACCCCAGGTGCTCCAGGTAGACGCTGCCGCCCAGTTCTTCCCTGGTTTCTCCCAGCAGATAGACTTGATCTCCTGGATTCTTAAAGTACGATTCCCGTCTCTTCTGGAGGTCATCAATCTTACCCACGATTCCCAGTACCGGTGTGGGGAGGATCGCGGTGCCGTTGGTTTCGTTGTAGAAGCTGACATTGCCGCCGGTAACGGGGGTGGAGAAGACTTCACAGGCGCGGGCAATTCCCTCCACGGTCTGGATAAACTGCCACATCACCTCTGGATTCTCGGGGCTGCCGAAGTTCAAACAGTTGGTTGCTCCAAGGGGACGGGCTCCGCAGCAGACCACATTGCGGCAGCTCTCGGCGACCGCCAGCATGGCGCCCATTCGGGGGTCCAGATAGCTGAAACGGCTGTTCCCATCCAGGCTCACAGCCAGCCCACCCGCGCTTCCCTTCAAACGAAGCACTGCCCCATCGCTTCCCGGCAGAATGGCCGTATTGGTGCGGACCATGTGGTCATATTGCTGGTAGACCCAGCGGCGGCTGCACAGTTGGGGGGTCCCTGCCATCTCCAGCAACAGGGCGTTGTAGTCTGAAGGCTCTGGAAAATCCAGGTCCTGCCAGCCTTGGAGCTGGTCAAGATAGTGAGGTTTTCGAGCCGGGCGGTTGTAGACGGGCGCTTCGTCATCGAGAGCGCTGTTGGGAATCTCCGCGATCTTGTGCCCGTCCTCGTAGACGGTCAGGTTACGGCCCTCACACACTTCTCCGATGACCACTGCATCCAGATCCCATTTACGAAAGAGTTGAAGAACCTCTTCCTGCCGTCCCTTTTCGACGACGAGTAACATCCTCTCCTGGGATTCTGAAAGCATGATCTCGTAAGGACTCATCTTCTCCTCGCGCTGGGGAACACGGGCCAGTTCGATGGCAACACCCGCTTCCCCGCGGCTTCCCATCTCGCAGGTGGAACAGGTCAGGCCGGCTCCGCCCATATCCTGTATTCCGACCACAGCTCCGGTCTGCATAGCTTCCAGACAGGCTTCCAGAAGAAGTTTCTCTAAAAAGGGGTCACCCACCTGGACGTTGGGCCGCTTGGACTCAGAGTCTTCCCTGAACTCCTCTGAAGCCATGGTGACGCCGTGAATGCCATCGCGTCCTGTCTTGGCTCCCACATAGATGAGGGAATTTCCGTTTCCGGAAGCCCTGGCCAGAAAAATCTCATCGGCAGGAGCAATGCCCAGGCAGAAGACATTCACCAGGGGATTGTGACTGTAAGCCTCCTGGAAGTGGATCTCTCCGCCCACGGTGGGGATTCCGATGCAGTTGCCGTAGCCGGCAATTCCGGCTACAACCCCCTCCAGAATCAATTGATTGCTGGCCTCCTCTAAAGGTCCAAAATGCAGGGAATTCAGAAGAGCGATGGGCCGGGCCCCCATGGTAAAAATGTCGCGAATGATGCCCCCCACTCCGGTAGCCGCTCCCTCATAGGGCTCGATAAAGGACGGGTGATTGTGTGACTCTATCTTGAAGACAGCGGCTGAGCCGTCTCCGATATCGATGACACCGGCGTTTTCACCCGGACCTTGAATGACCGATGGACCCTCGGTGGGAAGCTTTTTCAGGTGGGAGCGCGAGCTCTTGTAGCTGCAATGCTCCGACCACATCACGGAGAAGATTCCCAGTTCGGTGAGATTGGGCTCACGCCCTAAACGCTTCTTGATTTGCTGGTACTCTTGCGGCGTCAGCCCGTGGCTTTCGATGAGATCGAGGGTCATCTCCACTTTAGTGCTGTACTCCATTGATCAGGGACTGGAAGATGAAGCGGCCGTCCTGTGAGCCTAACAGAGACTCTGAGGCGCGTTCAGGATGAGGCATCAGGCCCAGAACATTGCCGCTACGGTTGGTCACTCCAGCGATATTGTTCAGGGAGCCGTTGGGATTTGCCGCCGGGGTGACGTTCCCCTGGGCATCGGAGTAGCGGAAGAGAATTTGTCGGTTTTCTTCAAGTTCAGCCAACTCCTCCGGAGAGATAAAAAAGTTTCCGTCGTTGTGGGCAATCGGGATCTTCAAAACCTGTCCCTTCTGGCAAGCGGCTGTGAAGAAGGTCTGATTGCTTTCAGTGAGCAGGTAGATGTGTCGGCACACGAACTTCAGGCCGGCATTTCGCAGCATGACCCCGGGCAGGAGTCCCGCCTCCTGCAGGATTTGAAAGCCGTTGCAAATCCCTACCACCAGTTTCCCCTCCTGGGCGTGCCGGCGCACACTCTCCAGAACAGGAGAGAACTTGGCAATGGCACCACTGCGCAGGTAATCTCCGTAAGAAAAGCCGCCTGGAATGATGACGGTGTCGACATCTTGCAGATCAGAATCCTGATGCCACAAAAAAACAGTCTCCTGTCCCAGCACAGACTTCAACACATGATAGGTATCGTGATCGCAGTTTGAACCCGGAAAGACGACAACTCCGAACTTCACGAGATATCCTCGATTTCGAAGGTCTCTATGATGGGATTACAGAGAACGTCTTGTGCGATTTCCTCGACCTGCTTGCGAACGGCGCTTTCGTCCTGCAGGTCGTCGAATTCGATCTCGAAGTATTTGCCCTGACGGAGACCCGTGACCTCATGGCCCATTTTGTTCAGGGAACGCTGGATCGTCTGTCCCTGGGGATCCAGCACGCCATCCTTTAAGCGAACAATGACTTTGGCCTTCATCCTTCGGATGCCACGGAAACCTCGCCGATGATCACGATGTTTTGCGACTGCGGTACTGTGGAACTCCCCACACCTCATTTTAGCATCAAGGGCCGTCGCCGATATCCATTTATTTTGGAGAGATTTTGGCTGAGTCCCCGGGAGATCTTGAAATCCTCCTCCGTAGTTGCTAAGTTTCTTGGCAAAAAAGGAGATGAGCTATGGCTGACATGGAGAACATTAAGGAAACGAAAGATTTTTACCCGGATATTCCCATGGAAAGCAGCCCCTTCTTCCTGCGGGGTTCCAACGCGCTGGGCTGGGGAATGCAGAATCGCTTTTCCCGCATCTTCAATCCTGAGTCGGGGCGCACGGTGATGCTGGCCATTGACCACGGCTATTTCATGGGGCCCACTACCGGGCTGGAACGGGTGGATGTCAAGATCCTGCCTCTTCTGTCCTCCTGCAATGCCTTGATGCTGACTCGAGGCATGCTTCGCACGACCGTTCCTTCCAGTTTCCGTGGAGGTGTCGTGCTCAGAGCAAGTGGTGGTCCCAGCATTCTCAAGGAGCTCTCCAACGAACACATTGCGGTGAGTGTGGAAGATGCCCTTCGCTTGAATGTGGCAGCAATCGCTGTCCAGGTCTTCGTGGGCGGGGAATATGAAACTCAATCTGTTCACAACATGACCACCCTGGTGGATCTGGGAAACAGGCATGGTCTTCCCGTCCTGGCCGTGACGGCTGTGGGGAAGGACATGAATCGAGACGCCAAGTATCTGCGTTTGGCCTGCAGAATGTGCGCCGAGCTGGGCGCTCACTTCGTCAAGACCTACTATGTTCCGGATGGTTTTGAAACCGTCACCTCATGCTGTCCCGTTCCTATCGTCATGGCCGGCGGTAAGAAGTTAGGTGAACTGGAGGCGCTGACCATGGCCTTCAATGCCGTGGATCAGGGAGCAGCCGGGGTGGATATGGGAAGAAACATCTTCCAGTCTGACACGCCGGTGGCCATGATCCAGGCTGTGGGAGCGGTCGTGCACAAGCAGATGAAGCCTCAGCAGGCCTATGAGCTGTACCAGAGCTTGAAGGAGGAAGAGACGCAGCTGGAAGTTGGCGCTTAGTGGCTAGCAGCCCAGGAGCCACGAGCCTTGAGCTTCTGCGCCAGCTCTCCCCCACCATCAGCGTGGGTGTGCTGACAGCCGACTTGATGAGCCTGGGGTCTGAGGTGTTGCGGCTGGAGCAGACCGAGGTCAAGCTCCTCCACGTGGATGTCATGGACGGGTGCTTCTCGCCCATGATGACGGTGGGTCCTCCCTTCATCAAGGCCATCAAAACCCCGTTGCTGAAAGATGTCCATTTGATGATTCAGGATCCGCTGGAGAAGGTGGATGCTTACGTGGCGGCCGGGGCGGATGTCATCACGGTCCATGCTGAATCCGGCTCGCACATCCACCGGGTCTTTCAGAAGTTAGGGGAGATGAGCAATGCCAATGATCCAGCCAGAGGTTTGGTGCGAGGGGTGGCGATTAATCCTGGCACCCCGCTGGCCGTGCTGAAACCCTTACTCGATGAGGTGGAGCTGATCATGCTGGTGGGCATCAACCCGGGCTGGGGCGGACAGACCTTCATACCTTCCACCTTCTCTAAAATCGAAGAAGTGCAGGGGATGATCGCAGAGGTCGAGAGGGCCATTTTGCTCTGTGTCGATGGCGGTATCAAAAAGGAAAACATCGCTGATTTTGCCGCAACAGGGGTGGATATTGTGGTGACGGGAAGTGCGGTTTTCGATGGGAAGAATCCTGTTGAGAATGCGGATTTCATGCTTTCCAGCTTACGATCCGCGTAGGATAGAACCGGAATAACGGAAAAAACAGTTCCATGAAAAGCAGCTGGTCCGATGAGCAGGCGACTGAGTTTCTTTCGCGATATGGGGCCCAGTGGGGAGAAGATCTGGCCCTTCGCACCTACTCGTCCAGGCTCCTGGGAGTTGAGAAAAGCCTGGTTCTGCATGGCGGAGGCAATACCTCGGTCAAAGGCAGCCACACCAACCTCCTGGGGGAGGACCTGGCAGCCATTTTCGTCAAGGCCTCCGGACACGATCTCTCTGCAATAGAGCCTGAGGGTCATCCTGCTCTGGATCTGGAATATCTCAAGCGCCTGCAAGCGCTGACCAAGCTCTCGGACCAGGCCATGGTCGGAGAAATCCGGACCCATCTTTTTGATTTCCAGTCTCCCACTCCCTCCATCGAAACGCTGGTCCATGCCTTTATTGACAGGAAATTTCTGGATCACACACATGCGGAGGCCATTCTGGCTCTCACCAACCAGCCGGAAGGCCGGAAGCTCGTGGAAGAAGCCCTGGGAGAGGACGTCATCGTCCTGGATTACGTGAAGCCCGGGTTCCAGTTGGCCAAGGCTGCCGTTGAGGCCATCGAAGCCCATCCCACAAGCCGAGCCCAGGTCTGGATGCGGCATGGACTGCTCAGCTGGGGGGAAACGGCTCAGGAGTCTTACCAGACGACGATCGAGCTTGTGAGCAAGGCTGAAGAATATCTGGCCCAGAAGGCAAGTAACCCTTTGAAAGTGACCGTCTCCACACCGCTTGAAACGGCCCAAGCCAGGTGGATCCAGGTGGCGCCCCTCCTGCGGGGTCTGGTGGCCGAACCCACCGATGGGGATCAACCCTACCGGCGCATGATTTTGAGGCCCTTGATCAGCCGGGAGATTCTGGACTTTGTGGATTCTGACCGGGGCAGGGAACTGGCTCTCACCCCGCCGCTGACCTCCGATCATCTGATCCGAACGAAACCCTTTCCTCTGTGGGTGGATTCACCTTCCTACGATGACCCCTCCCAGTTGCAGGAGCAGATGGGCAGCGCGATCCAGGAGTATCGAACTTCCTACCAAGACTATCTGGATCGAAATTCCGGACAGGCGGATGCCGGTTTGACTCCTTTTGATTCCGCTCCCCGAGTGATTCTGCTGCCGGGCATGGGTGCTGCCTGTGCCGGCAAGGATGTCTCCTCCGCCGACATCTGTCGCGATATCACGGCTCAGACTCTAGAGGTTAAGGCCAGGATCGGGGCCATGGGAAGTTACCAGAGTTTGAGCGAGGGCGAGTTTTACGCCATGGAGTATCACACCCTTCAGCACACCAAGCTGGAAGGCAGGGAGCTTCCTTTGAGCCGTCAGGTGGCCGTGGTGACGGGAGCGGCAGGCGCCATCGGTTCCGGTATCTGCCGAGTCTTTCTGGAACAGGGCTGCCATGTGGCCGTCACCGACCTGCCCGGCAAACGGCTCGACAGTCTGGTGGCGGAGCTGCAATCCGAGTTCGGCAAGAGGGTTTTAGGGGTGCCTCTTGACGTCACCGACCCAAACTCGATAGCCGAAGGATTTGCCACCATCATCTCAGCCTGGGGAGGAGTGGATCTGGTCCTGGTGAACGCTGGACTGGCACTGGTGACCTCATTGAGCGAGATGGACCTGGAAGCCTTTCGCAAAGTGGCACAGGTCAACGTTGAAGGGACACTTCTGATGCTGGCCGAGGCGGGACGGCATTTTAAAGTCCAGGGAACAGGAGGGGACGTGGTGGTGATTTCCAGTAAGAACGTCTTTGCGCCGGGGGCCCAATTCGGGGCTTACAGCGCCACCAAAGCTGCAGCTCACCAACTGGCCCGAATCGCCAGCCTGGAATTGGCGGAAATTGATGTCAGAGTGAATATGGTCTCGCCCGACGCGGTGTTCTCGGAAGGGGAGCGCAAGTCGGGCCTGTGGGCGGAAGTGGGACCGGACCGCATGCGCAGCCGGGGACTGGATGAGAAGGGACTGGAAGAGTATTACAGGAGCCGAAATCTCTTGAAAGCCAGGATTACGGCAACCCACGTGGCCAAAGCCGCCCTGTTTTTCTGTACTCGCCAAACGCCCACCACGGGAGCCACCCTCCCGGTGGATGGCGGCCTGCCGGAGGCAACGCCGAGGTAGGAGGTAGGAGGCAGGAGACAGGAGGCAGAAGTCAGCTAAAGTTTCAGGTTCCAGCTTTCGAGAATCTCCTACCTCCTGACTCCTACCTCCTGACTCCTACCTCCTCTCCCTGTCAGTTGTCGGCTGTAATCTATGCAGCAGTGATTGCCCATTTAAAAGGCGTGCTCACGGAGAAATCGGCGGGCTGCGTGGAGGTGGATGTTAGCGGTGTGGGGTATGAGGTGGTGATTCCTTTTTCCACCTATTACGAGCTGGGAGAGGTCGGCGACACTGTCAGTCTGCGCATCTATACTCACGTCAAGGAAGATGCCTTTCAACTGTATGGCTTTCTGACCAGGAAAGAGAAGAGGCTCTTCACGCGGCTGATTCAGATCTCGGGGATTGGCCCCAAGCTTGGGGTGACGATTCTTTCCGGTATGCCGGTGGGTGAGTTTGTCGAGGCGGTGACGGATGGGGATGTGCTCAAGCTCAATGAGATCCCGGGAGTTGGAAAGAAAACCGCCGAACGCCTCGTCCTGGAGATGAGGGACAAGGTCGTGGAGTTGTTTCCCGAGCTTGAGGAAGCCACCTTGGACAGTGAAGCCGGCTCCCTTCAGGTGGATGTGGTGTCGGCTCTGGTCAATCTGGGCTATGCCAAAAATACCGCCGAGAGGGCAGTCTCCAGGGCAAGGAAAGAAGGGCAGATGGACTCCTTCGAGGCACTTTTGAGGCAGTCGCTGAAAAAAGTCCGGGCTTAGACAGAATGGAAACAGAAGAGCGCATCATGGATCCCTCCCACCGGAAGGAGGAGATCACCTTTGAGAATAGGCTCAGACCTCGATTCTTGAAGGACTTCATCGGACAGCAAAGGATTAAGGACAGCATCAAAGTTGCTGTCGAAGCAGCTCGACAGCGGAATGAGGCCCTGGACCATGTCTTGCTTTTCGGCCCTCCCGGACTGGGGAAGACAACGCTTGCCCACATTATTTCCACTGAGCTGAATGTGAATTTCCGCTCAACTTCGGGACCGGCCATTGAAAAGCGGGGGGATCTGGCAGCGATCTTGACCAATCTGGAGGCCAATGACGTCCTTTTTATCGATGAAATCCATCGTCTGCATCCCTCCATCGAAGAGATCCTCTATCCCGCCATGGAGGATTTCCAGATCGATATCATTATTGGCGAGGGTCCCGGAGCCCGTTCCATCAAGATCGATATTCCTCAGTTTACGCTGGTCGGGGCCACCACCCGAACGGGCTTGTTGACCTCCCCTCTGCGAGGTCGCTTCGGGATTATTCAGCGGTTGGATTTCTACACGCTGGAGAGCCTGGCCACCATCGTCCGCCGCTCGGCTGACATTCTAGATGTTGTCATCGATAAGAAGAGTACTGAGGAGGTGGCCCGGCGAAGCCGGGGGACGCCCAGAGTGGCCAATCGTCTCCTCAGGCGTGTGCGCGATTACGCACAGGTGCGGGCTGACGGGTCGATCAATCATGAAGTGGCCTGCCAGGGGCTGGATTTGGCCAATGTAGACCGCTTTGGCTTTGATGAGATTGATCGAAAGCTCCTGCTGACGATCATTGAAAAGTTCGGCGGTGGTCCGGTTGGCGTCAATACCATCTCAGCGGCCATCAGTGAAGAGAAGGACGCCATCGAGGATATCTACGAACCCTTCCTGATTCAGATTGGATTCCTCAACCGCACGCCGCGCGGTCGCATGGTGACCCCTCTAGCCTACGATCATTTCGGAAAGAAGCCTCAGGGCACAGCTCAGGCGGCATCCCCAGGCACACCTCAGAAGGGCCTGTTTTCCTGAGTATCGACTTGTAGTGGCCGCTCCGTCCCCATATTTCCCTCTCAAGAGGTCTCTGGCTCAAGAATGACGAGCGGGATCTCCCGTCTGGTTCTCTGTTGGTAGGCTGTGTAGCCCCCATGCATCTTCACAAATCGAGGCCACAGAAGGCTCTTTTCATCTTCGGAGCCTGGCCTGGCTGTGACCCGCTCCCGGGACCGTCTGATCTGGATGGTAGCAGCCGGGTTGGCCTTGAGGTTGAGCCACCAGGCGGGATGCCGGTCATCTCCTCCATTGGAGGCAACCAGAGCCCAATGTGAACCCTCCTTAAGATAGAGCAGGGGAACCGTGCGAGCCTTGCCACTTTTTCTACCCACGGTTGTGAGGAGGAGCACCGGTGCACCGACGGAGCCGCCAATCAAGCCTCCCGTGGCGCGGTAGAACAGCATGTGGATGAGGGAGACTGACCAGATCAAGAAGCGAATATTGGGCAAAGGTTCGTTAGTCCTCGTGGAAATAATTGTAGCGTCCGCTCTGTTGAAATGGAAATATGGGGACAGACTACCCGTTCACCTCATTTCGAAATGAGGTGAACGGGTAGTCTGTCCCCATTTTTCCCCTCCCTGTGACCACTGTCACTCCGTATCTGGTGGCTTTTCAGCCAGACTAGAGAATCAATCTCTGCAGATGTGCGAAGCATCTTAACCCAGCATCGGGCGCCGCGTACCCTGTCAGTACTTATTTAAATGAGTAGCAAGATCCTGGATCGTCGAAGAATCGCCGAATACATGCAATGTGAGGCGGAAGTCCTGGAGCAGGCGCTTTCACATCAGAGGGAATTGGTGGGTACAGGTGTCGAGAAGCACCTGGGAGAAATACTGCTGGAGATGGAGGCCATCAGCCGAAAGGATCTGATCGGGGCGATTCACGGTCAGAGGCTGGACCGCTTGCGTACCAGCCCCGTCTTCTCTGGGCTGGAAGACGAGGAGTTGAAGGACATCACTGGTTTTGTGGGAGAAAAGAGCGTCTCTACCGGAGACGAGTTTATCCGCCAGAACGACAAGGGGGATTGCCTCTTCATTCTCGTCCACGGCCAGGCCGTCGTCTTCTGGAAAGAGGATTCTGACGAAGAGATTGGGCTGGCTACGCTTGGACCTGGAGAATCCATTGGAGAGATGGGATATTTCTCCGACGGCCGACGCTCAGCCTCGGTACGTGCTGTAACTGACCTGCAGCTCCTGCAGATCTATTACGACGATCTGACTCGCTGCATGGAGCGGGCTCCCACCCTGGCCAGGAATTTCCTGGATATCATCACCAAGAGGATGCGCCGGACGAACTTTCGCTTTCAGGAAGTGGTGCACGAGACTCGAACCACGAAAACGTTCCTTCAGAACCTCCAGGACATGGTGGATATGTCTGAGATTCTGGCTCATCGAATGGACGTTGAGGGATTGATCGAGCGGGTGGTCCATATGGCCAGCAATGTGTTGGGTGCCGAGCGGGCTACCTTGTTTCTGCTCGACAATCCTTCCCAAGAGCTCTGGTCCAAGGTGGCCCAGGACGAGAAGAGCTGCGAAATAAGGATACCTGTAGGCCAGGGCCTTGCCGGGTGGGTGGCTCAGAATGCTGAGTTGATCAATATTCCGGACGTGTACAAGGATCCCCGCTTCAACGCGGAGATCGATCGGAGCACCGGATATCGAACAAAGTCTATGCTGTGTGGCCCGGTCAAGAACTTGCGTGGGGAAATCGTGGGGGTGATTCAGATCATCAACAAAAAGGATGGTGTGTTTGATGCAATGGACGAAAAGCTCTTTCGGGCCTTTGCCTACCAGACTGCCATTTCCGTCGAGAACTTCCGGCTCTATCAGAGGATCGTTGCCAGTCACGAGAAGATGGCCATCCTCCTGGACGTGGTCACTTCGGTCACCCGGACTCTGGACCTGGATGTTCTCATCGACAAGATTGTCGGTAAGATCTCGGAGATCCTCCATGCCGAGCGCACTTCTCTTTTTCTGGTGGACGGGACCACAGGTGAGCTGTGGTCAAAGAGGGCGCAAGGCACCAAGGGTGCCGTCATTCGGTTTCCAGTTTCGGGAGGGCTGGCCGGCTATGTTGCCAGGACTGGTGAGGTGCTCAACATTAAGAATGCCTATGAGGACTCCCGCTTCAATCCTGCCTTTGATAAGGAAACGGGTTTCCATACCAAGACTGTTCTGGCGGCTCCTGTTCTAAACCGTGAGGGAGAGATCATCGGTGTGACCCAAGCCATGAACAAGAAAGAGGGAGTGTTCGACCGGGAAGATGAGGACCTGTTGAAGCTTCTGACTTCGGAGGTCGCGGTAGCCCTGGAGAATGCCCAGTTGTACCAGAATACGATGGAGATGAGAAACTACCTGGAAAGTATCGGACAGAGCATTTCCAACAGTATCATCACCCTGGATCATGACCATCGGATTGTCACCGCCAACCGGGCTGCGTTGGAATTGTTTGGTTCTGAGCTGAACAGCCTGGTTGGGGAGGACCTTCGAAGCCTGCTCGGCTCTGAGCGCGTGGCTCGCCATATCGACAGCGTTTACGCCAGCAGTGAATCGGTCATGGACTATGATGTGGAACTGAATCTCCGAGGGAATAAACCCTCGGTCAATCTCAACATTCTTCCCCTGGTACAACACGAGGGGACTCACAGCGGCCTTGTTCTGGTGCTGGAAGACATTAGCCAGGAGAAAAGAGTCAGGCGCGCCCTGGTTCGCTATATGGCAAAGGATATCGTGGATAAGGTTCTGGAAGATCCGGAAAGGCAGGCTCTGGGTGGCGTGCGCAATAAAGCGACCATATTATTCTCCGACATTCGAGGTTTTACCTCACTTGCCGAGTCCATGACCGCCGAAAAAGCAGTCGATTTCCTGAATCACTACTTCACCCGGATGGTCGATGTTCTGTTGGAAGAGCGAGGGATCCTGGATAAGTATATCGGGGATGCGTTAATGGCAGTCTTCGGTGTCCCTTATGTCCAGGAAGACGATACGCTGCGAGCTGTGCGTGCAGGCGTAGCCATGAAGAGCGAATTAGCCAGAATGAATCGGAGCAGACTGACCAAGGGACTAGAACCCATTAGGATCGGCGTTGGCATCAGTACGGGTGATGTGATCTCGGGTAACATCGGTTCTGAAAAGAGAATGGACTTTACCGTGGTGGGTGATGGTGTCAACGTTTCTTCGCGCCTGGAGAGGCTCACCAAGCCATACGGGAGCGTGATCCTGATCAGCAAGAGAACTTTCCAAGAAGTCGGCCAGCATTTTGTCACCCGTCCCATCGATCGAGTTATGATTCGAGGCAAGAAGCAGCCAGAAGACTTGATCGAGGTGCTGGGGGATGCGAATTACCAACTCTCTGAAGCGGAGGAATGTTTTTGCAGGGGTATGGAGGCTTATAGTAAGAAGGACTTTGCCACCGCTTGCCAATGGTTTGGCAAGGGTGCTGAGACCGATCGTCCCTCTCAAGTCCTTCTGGCCCGCTGCCAGAAATTTCAGGAAGATCCTCCTCATCCGGATTGGGATGGAGTCTGGCTGTGGGAGGAGAGAGGCATGTGTGTCCCAGCGGGTGTAACTCCTAACGGCACAGTGCATTAAAAATATCTTTTCGTTACCGGTCGATTCCGCGGCTCACCAGTGATAGGATCAGGAGATCTCTTAGCATTGAGGGTCAGGGATGGAAAAGATCTGGCAGAAGTACTATGACGAGAAGGTTCCCACTTCCATCCAATATCCCGAGAACACTGTCTACCAGCTCCTCCAGGATGCCATAGATAAGAATCCCAGCGGCCTGGCTACGCTTTTCTTCGGAGCCAGAATCCGCTATCGGGAACTGGGCAATCTGGTAGATCGCCTGGCCAGTGCTCTAGCGGCCATGGGAGTTGGAAAAGGGGACCGTGTGGCCCTGATCCTCCCCAATATCCCGGCCTACCCGATTGCCCATTTTGCGGTTCTCAAGCTGGGCGGAATAGTGGTCCCCACCAATCCACTTTACGTGGAGAGAGAGCTGGAGAAGCAGTTGAGCAACTCTGGTGCCGAGACGGTGGTGATCCTGGATCAACTGTATCCGAAATTAGCCGCGGTGAGAGACAAGACCCCGGTCAAAAGGATTATCCTGGCCAGGATTCAAGACTTCCTGCCCACGATTTTCGCTCTCTTGTACGGCTTCAAGCACAAGTCCCCCGTCGATCCTCGCAAAGAAAAGGACCTTTTTGAATATCGTCATCTCGTTAAAAGGTCCTTTCCAGCGGCACCTGCAGCGGAGGTCAGTCCGGATGACACGGCAATATTGCTGTACACGGGCGGTACCACCGGGGTCTCCAAGGGCGCTGTTCTGACCCACCGCAATCTAGTGGTGAATGCCCATCAAACCCGAAACTGGCTCTGGGACATGGAAGACGGAAGGGAAGTGATGCTTTGCGTTCTTCCCTTTTTTCACAGCTATGGGATGACCACCGGGATGCATCTGGCAGTTGTGTCTCAGTCGACCATGCTGCTGCTGCCGCGCTTTGAGTTGGCTGACGTGGTCAAGCAGATTAAAAAACACAAGCCCACCATCTTCTGTGCTGTTCCATCACTGTACAATGCCGTCACTCGTTATCCCAAAATCTCCAGCTCAGATGTTGCCTCCATTCGGCTCTGTGTCAGCGGAGGAGCTGGTCTGCCGGCAGAGGTGCAAAAGAGATTCGAAACCCTCACTGGCGGCAAGCTGGTGGAGGGCTACGGCCTGTCCGAGACTTCTCCGGTGGCGCTTGTCAATCCGATTTACGGGCATCGCAAAATCGGCACCATTGGCGTTCCGGTGGCCGATACCGAAGCCGCCGTAGTGGATCCGGACACCAGGGAACATCTTCCCTGTGGAGAGGTGGGAGAGCTGGCCATCAGAGGCCCGCAGGTCATGAAGGGCTATTGGGAGATGCCGGAGGAGACCCGACAGGTCCTGGACCAGGGTTGGCTCTATAGCGGGGATATGGCGGTGATGGATGAGGAGGGTTTTTTCTCGATCGTGGATCGAAAGAAAGATGTGATCATCAGCGCCGGGATGAACATCTATCCCCGTGAAGTGGAGGAGGTTTTGGATCAACACCCCCACATCGTCGAGGCGGCTCTGGTGGGGATTGCCAGCAAGGTTCGAGAGGAGGTCCCGAAGGCCTTCATCGTGGTGGAAGAGGGCCAGGAGCTGAGCAAACAGGAAGTGATCCAGTTCTGTCAGGATAAGCTTTCCAAATTTAAGATTCCCAAGAGGATTGAATTTGTCGAGGAGCTGCCCAAAAGCGCCCTGGGGAAAGTCCTGAAGCGAGTGTTGAGGGAGGGAAGCGATTCGTGAGTTCCTCAATTTCCGGAGGGTGGGGGGCACAGCTGCCAAGGCACGATGCTCTTGAGCCCCTTCGGGGCTCCGGAGGTTTCGGCAAATCCCCTAATCCACGAAGCAACTTCAATCTCCAGGTGCAATTGCCTGGGCCAGGACTTCAGCCAGGTGCTTTGCTGATCGGCCGGTAAAGTGCTGAATCTGGGAGCGGCAGCTGAAGCCGGAAGCCACGATCTCAGTCTCCGGGGAGGCGCCTCTCACGGCGGGAAAGAGCCGGTCTTCGCCTATCTGCCGGGAGATCCCGTAGTGTTTCTTTTCGTATCCAAAGGACCCGGCCATCCCACAGCAGCCCGAATCAACCTCCGTGAGTTGGGTTTCTTTCAGACTTTGCAAGGCCTGCAGTGAACTTCCGCTGCCGAAGAGGGCCTTTTGGTGACAGTGCCCGTGAAAAAGGAGCTGGGCAGGTCCTTTCCCCATCTTCTCGGCCAGGCGAGGCCAAACGCCCTCCTGGGTGAGGAACTCCTCCAGGCTCAAGATGTGCTCGAGCACCGGCCGGTAGAGGGTTTCGTCCTCCAACAAGTCAGAGTAATCATCCCGAAGTGTCGACAGGCAGCTGGGCTCCAGGACGATAATGGGAATCTGTTGGCTGGTGAACTCCTCCAAGCTTTTCACCAATGCGATTCCTTTTTCCTTGACCAGCGCCAGTTGTCCCGTGGAGATGAGGGGACGGCCGCAGCAGCCTCTATCGACCGGAACCACCTGATAGTTCAGGGTTCTCAGCAGGTGAGTGGCAGCGATTCCAATCTCCGGCTCGTAGAAATTGAGGAAGGTGTCAACAAACAGAGCCACGGGTTCGGATGCTGTTTTCCCTTCTGCCTGGATCTGATTTTGCTGGAACCACCGGGTGAAAGTCTGAGGGGCGAGCAGCGGAAGGCATCGTCTGCGGTCGATTCCCGCAAATTTTTCCAGCAGCCGGCGCGAAAGAGGGTTCTCCATCAGGAGATTGGCCAGGCGCGGAAGGTGACTGGCCCATCGAGCCGTTTCTGGGATTTTGCCAAAGAGCTTCTGGCCGAGGGGACGTCCATGTGCGCGGTAGTATTGGGCCAGAAATTCGCTCTTCAAGCGGGCCATATCCACGCCTGACGGGCACTCTGACTTGCAGGCCTTGCATTCCAGGCAGAGGTCCAGGACTTCATGGAGCCGGTGACTGGTCAGTCCGCCGGGGCCGAGCTCCCCGGCCATGGCCATGCGCAGAGCGTTGGCACGGCCTCGTGTGGAGTGCTCTTCATCTCGCGTGGCCATAAAGGAAGGACACATGGTCCCGGAGGTGGTTTTCCGGCAGTGACCCACGCCGGTGCACAACTCAATTGCCCGGTCGAAGCCCTGCTCCTTTCTGAACTGAAAATGAGTCTCGGGGAAGCGGGTCTGATAGCCCGGGTGAATTCTCAGGTTTTCTCCGATGTCTTGAGCATCCACAATCTTCCCAGGATTCATCAGGCCAATGGGGTCAAAGGCCTGCTTGATGGTCCGGAAGGCCTGGTAAAGTTGGTCACCAAAGAACTCGCGGTTTTTATAGCTGCGTACCAGCCCATCTCCATGCTCGCCGCTCCAGGAACCACCATACTCACGAACCAGATCGAAAACTTCAGCGGAGATTTCGCGCAAGATGTCCAAATCTTCCTGCTTTTTGAGATTCAAGATCGGACGGACGTGAATCACTCCGGCACTGGCATGGGCATAGAGGGCAAGGGACCGGTCATGGCGCCGACAAAGCTCGATGACCCGAGCCACATATTTGCTGAGATGTTCCACCGGGACACATGCATCTTCCACGAAAGCAAGGGGTTTGGCATCTCCTTTCATCCCCAGTAAGATTCCCAGTGAGTTTTTTCGCACATTCCACACCGTCTCTATAGCCTGCCTGGAGGATGCGTCGTGACAAGCATAGAAACCTTTTTGCTGGACCAGGTCGGTTTTCATTTCACTCCATGCGGAGTGAACTTCCTCCTGAGAATCTCCGCTAAACTCCACCATCAGGATTGCCTGAGGATCTCCGTGAATGAACTGGGCACAGAGTGGGGACAGTGCAGGATTGGAGCGAGTCAGCTCTAATCCGTAGTGATCCAGGATTTCCACGGCAGAGGGCTGGTGGCGCAAGATCACAGGGACTGCCTCGATCGCTCGAATCAAATCGTCGAAGTGGACGACCGACACAACAGTGGAGGAGGGCACAGGTTCCAATTTGAGCTTTGCCTCGGTGACAAAGGCCAAGGTTCCCTCCGAGCCGACAATGAGTTTGGCGAGATTGAAGTCGTTTTCCTGGAGCAGAAGATCGAGGTTGTATCCACCCACCCGGCGCATGACTCGAGGAAAGCGCTCAAGGATCTCCTCAGAATTCTCCTCCAGAATCCGGCGCACTGTCGAATAGATTTCTCCCTCTCGATTGCCCTGAGCACATTTCTCTTGCAGCTCCTGAGCGTTCAGGTTTCTCAGTAACAGTTGTTCCCCGGTAGAGAGAAGGACTGAAAGTTCCAGAACATTATCGACGGTCTTTCCGTAGCGTATGGAACGGACACCCGCCGAATTGTTGCCGATCATCCCGCCAATGTTGGCCCGGCTGCTGGTGGCCACGTCAGGTGCGAAGTGCAGGTGGTAGGGCTTGAGAACTTCATTCAGGTTGTCCAGCACGATGCCCGGCTGGACACGGACCCAGCGCTCTGTCCGATTGATCTCAATAATCCTGTTCAGATATTTAGAACAGTCCACGACCAGGCCAGCCAGTACCGTTTGACCTGCCAAGCTGGTGCCCGCTCCTCGGGGAAGGACGGGTACCCCGTGCTGGGCGGCAATCTGGATGGATTGGAGGATCTCTTCAGCAGAACGAGGAAGTATGACTCCCAGTGGCTTGATCTGGTAGAGGCTGGCGTCTGTGCTGTAAAGGAGGCGAGACATCTCATCAAAGAGCACCTCTCCCTTGATTCTTCTCCTGAGCTCTTCCTCCAGAGAAATCCGCCCTGCCTGATTCATCATGTGCCTATGCTACTGTAGTGTAAGTGCTCCCTTCCATAAATAAGGTGATGTTTGCGGAGGGGGCTTGTGAGGCGAGGTCGAGGAGCGAGAAGGAGGCGATGTCAGGACATCGTCGACGACGAGCGACGAAGAGATCGACCACAACCCCCCTCCGCCCAGAGGGTTGCGGCGCTGCGCCCCCATCTTCTTCGTTGCTTCTCCTCGCCGATGTAGCGTATCGACTCGTCGGAGCGCCTTGAATCCGGGGGCGCAGCGCCGCAACAAACGTCACCGTATTTAGGGAAGTGAGCACTAGAAAGCCAATGGCGAGGAAGGCCAGCCTTCTTCGCCCGGTTGTTTGACTGAAAGTGACTGCGCATCCTTATGGTTTCACTTCAATGACGGTTTTAGAAGATCCAATGGCCGTTTTTGCCTTCTGCGCTCTGACCTGCGCACTGGTGTTTTGGGTCTCGAGCCAGAGTTGGGCCAAGCGGTTCTTCCAGATCGTTCCCTCGATTGTTCTGGTCTACTTTTTGCCTACCATTGCCAGCGCGTTGGGGTTGATTCCAGCCGACTCACCCACCTACGACTGGATGAGAGACTACTTGCTGCCCTTCAGCCTCTTTGTTCTGATGATCACAACGGATGTAACCGCCATTTGGAGCATTGGACCCAGAGCCATTGCCATGATGCTGTTTGGCACGGCCGGCGTGGTGATTGGTGGTCCAGTTGTCCTGCTGCTTTTTGGGAACTGGCTGCCGCCTGAGGCCTGGAAAGGATTGGCGGCCCTCTCGGGTAGCTGGATTGGAGGAGGGGGAAACTTTGCCGCTATCAAGGAATCGGTCGGGGCCTCTGACAGCATTATCGGTCCCATAATCATAGTGGACACGTTAATCGCCTATACCTGGATGGGCGTGTTGCTTTTTCTGGCCAATTACCAACAGGTCATTGATCGGTGGAACAAGGCTCGCTCAGCTATCTTGGAGGATTTGAACCGGCGTCTGAAGGAGTTTCAAGAAACCCAGCTCAGACCCATAACACTGCCAGACGTTTCCATTGTGGTTGCCATAGGATTTGTGGGAGCGGTAACCTGCCAACATCTGTCAGTGTGGCTCTACAGTTCAGTTGAGCTGGTTCTGGCGCAGAGGGCCCCCAACGTGGCCTCCATTTTCTCCCCCTTCACCTGGCTGGTCATTCTCGTTTCGACTCTGGGTATTGTGCTCTCCTTTACCCCGGTGCGGCGCATCGAAAGGGCGGGTGCTTCCAAGATAGGCTATGCAGCACTCTACCTGTTTCTCACCTCCATCGGGGCCAAGGCCGATCTGAAGGGTCTTCTGGAGGCGCCGGTCTTTCTGTTGGCTGGGATCGTATGGATACTCATTCATGTGCTTTTTCTGGTGATCGGCGCTCGCTTGCTGAGAGCTCCTCTTTTCCTGGTCGCGGTGGGTAGTCAGGCCAACATTGCAGGAGCAGCCAGTGCGCCCATTGTGGCTGCCGCCTATTACGAATCCATGGCGCCCGTGGGTCTCCTGATGGGAGTGCTGGGCTACCTCCTGGGCAACTATGCCGGCCTGCTCTGCGCATACCTGTTGCGAATTATGGTATAAATTAAGATGTAACCTAAGAGATCTTAAGGGGTTGCACGATTGTATGTTATTTGGCAACAAGAACTGCTTTTACACCAGAGGTCGATGGATTCAAGTGCCCCGTAGAGTCACCTCAAGGAGCGCTGTCTGTCACTAGAGGCTTCCAGTCCAGTCAGTCTTTGACAACTCAACAAAAATTTTAAAGGCATTTATATCAGTTGTTTAGGAAAGTAATTGAGTTAAAACAGGTGACTTGGAACCACTTTTGCTCCCCTTCTGTGCGGGAGCACTTTTCATGAAGAACGAAAAAGGGTTTTCGTTAGTCGAATTACTGATCGTTTTGCTGATTATTGGTGTCATTGCGCAACTCGCGATTCCAAATCTTTTGCGGTCGAGGATGGCGGGCAATGAAGGTTCGGCCATTAACACGGTACGGACCATCATCAGTGCTGAAATGCTGTTTGTGACGACGGTGGGTTCAGGAAGATATGGCACCCTGGATGTGCTCACCTCAGGTTCCCTGCTGGACTCGGTGGTGGGATCTGCGACGAAGGATGGTTATTTCTTTACCGTTTCGCTTGGCCCTGCCAATACCACCTACAACGTCGATGCCAGACCCACGAACTACGACAGCACTGGTCAACGAAGCTTCTTTGGTGATGAGTCGGGTATGATCCGCTATACCACAGCCAATGCTCCTGCAACCAGCTCCAGTCCGGTCTTGGGCCAGTAAACGTGGGAGGCACCTCAGGTGCCGAATTCAAGACTTCGGCATTTCTCGAACGTACAGATCCCGCTTGGGGTAGGGAATCTCGAGTCCTGCTTTGGCCAGGGCTTTGTAGACTGACGTGTTGAGCAAATCTTGCACCTGACCTCTCAGCACTGGCTCCTCAATCCAGTAGAGGAGCTGGAAAAGCAGGGCAGAGTCTCCAAAGCCGCGGAAGCGCACCCTTGGCGTCGGATCCTGGGAGAGGGTTCCTGCCTCAACCGCAGCCTGGGCGACACCGAGTAGAACCTCTCTCACCAAGTCGACATCGGATCCGTAGGCAACTCCCACAGAAATTCGATTGCGATACTTCACATGGGGTCCGCCGCTTTCGTTAGAGATCTTGGAGTTGGCAATCGTCGCGTTGGGGATGGTGATCTCGACGTCATCGCGAGTGAGGATCCGAGTGGTGCGAATTCCGATCTTCGTCACACGACCCCGCTCACCTCCATCCAATACGATGAAATCACCAATCTTGTAAGGAGCGTCGGCCAGGATAAAGACGCCCGCAAACAGGTTGGCCAGAGTATCCTTGGCAGCAAAGCCCACCGCAATACCAATGATTCCAGCTGAGGCCAACCAGGCAGTCACATCCACATTCCAGGAGATCAATACAAAGTAAATGGCACCACCAACCAGAATGACCCGGGCGCCGATGTCAAACAGCGGTTTCGTGTCCGGCTGTACAAGGTTGAAACGATCCGGCTGCTGAGTCATCCAGTCCAAAACCAGAAGGATCAGCCGAATTCCTAAGGCCAACCAGAGCAGGACGACCAGAGTCTTGATCAGGCCAAAGCCGATAAAATCGAATGGCTCGCGGAGTTTGACTAGAGTGAGAGCAACGGCCAGGCCAGCCAGCCAGACCGAGTAGAAAATCGGCTTGTGAACCATTTTGAGCATCTGATCGTCAAGCTCAGTGGGGGTCTTCTGTGTGAGTCGGGTGAGTCCCCTGGTTAGAAGCCAGTCTGTAAGCTTGGCAAGGACCAGGGAGACCAGCACAACTGCGAAGGCTTGGATGTAGGGATTCTTCCCCAACACTAACAATGTTTCTTCTAAAGCTTCCATAACCCTTTTCTTATCCCCCTTTGGAGTTTATCTTGGCCCCAGATTCATTTTATTCACCGGCAAGACATTTGCTATCCTATCCTCTCATGCTACACAAAGTTATCATTTTAGGTTCTGGCTGTGCCGGTTCGTCTGCGGCTATTTATGCGGCTCGGGCTGATCTAAAGCCTATGGTCTTGGAAGGACATGAACCTGGAGGGCAGTTGTCTCTCACCACTGATGTAGAGAACTATCCGGGATTTCCCGAAGGTATACAGGGTCCTGAGTTAGTGGAGCGGATGAAGCAACAGGCGCAGCGGTTTGGTGCAGACTACAAAATGGAGGTGGCGAAGAAAGCCGATCTGAGCACCCGGCCCTTCAAGATTGAGACAGACCGGGCGGTTTATAAGACAGAAACCCTGATTGTGGCTTCGGGAGCGTCGGCTCTTCTTTTGGGATTACCCTCAGAAAAGGAACTCATTGGGCATGGTGTGTCGACCTGCGCGACCTGCGATGGGTTCTTCTTCCGCGATCAGGAGCTCCTCGTGGTGGGAGGCGGGGACACGGCCGTAGAAGAGGCCCTGTTTCTCACCAAGTTTGCCAAAAAAGTGACAGTTGTCCATCGACGAGATGAGCTGCGGGCTTCAAAAATTATGGCAGACCGGGCGCTCGACCATCCGAAGATCGAATTTATCTGGGATGCGGTCGTCACGGACATTCTGGATCCCAAAAAGAACCAGGTTGAGGCGGTCAAGCTGAAGCATGTCAAGAGTGGCGAGGAAACAACCCTTCCCGTGGGGGGAGTCTTCGTTGCTATTGGCCACAGTCCCAACACCCAGATCTTCGAAGGTCAGCTGGAGATGGATCGAGGGTACCTCGTCATCCACGACGGGTCCAAGGCCAGCGTGGAGGGAGTCTTCGCGGCGGGAGACGTTCACGATCTCGTTTATAAGCAGGCGGTGACGGCCGCTGGAGCAGGATGTCGGGCAGCCATAGATGCGGAAAAGTTTCTCGAGGAACAGTGTGAGGGAGAGGACAAAAGAGAGGCTGGCGGCGTGGCCGCGAAAGCGCAGATTCCTTGACACCCTTTAGGGGAGGTGGCAGAATAACCCGATCTTTCCAGGAGTAAAATTGCCCCAAACTGTGAAAAACTTTGCTATTACCCTTTCTCTGTTCACTCTCGTCCAACTCTGCGCGCTAGCTCAGCAGGACCGGTCCGACAGCCGGCAGCACGGCAGCAGATCGCTCACCATCCTTCCTATCCAGGAAGCGCCCGTCCTGGATGGACTCCTGAATGAGCAGGCCTGGCAGGATGCACCTGTCACTGGCGAATTTGTACAAAGGGATCCCGACGAAGGAATGCCGGTCAGCGAGAGAACGGAGGTGCGCGCTCTTTACGACCAGGAGAACCTGTACTTTGGAATCCGCTGTTTTGATAGTCAGGCGGATGGAATCCTGGCCACCGAGCTGAGACGGGATAATGCCTTTGCCAATGACGATAGCTTTACCGTCCTTCTGGATACCTTTCATGATCACCGAAATGCCTTCCTGTTTAAAATTAATCCCGCCGGGACACAGTACGATGCGCTGATCACCGAAGAGGGCCGAGATGTCAACGCCGACTGGGATGAGAAATGGGAAGTTGAGACCCAGGTTGATGAAGAAGGTTGGACGGCTGAGATAAAGATCCCGCTGACAAGCATCCGTTTTTCCTCCCAGAGTACAGACTTTGGGATTGATTTTGAGCGCGTTATTCGCCGGAAGAACGAGTTTGGCTACTGGAATAACTACCGTCGAAGTTTCAACTTCCGACAACTTTCTCAAGCCGGTCATTTACTGGGAATGTCTGAAGTCGAGTCGGCGGCGCAAATTCGAGTCAAGCCTTACGTCAACCTGCGCACGGCCACTCAAGGATCCGACCAGCGAAGAACCATCTATCTTGGAGACGTGGGGCTGGAAGATCTCAAGGTTCCAGTGACTTCAGGATTGACACTGGATGTCACAGCCAATACGGACTTCGCTCAAACGGAAGTCGACAATCAGGTCATCAACTTCGATCGCTTCCCCACCTTTTTCCCGGAGAAGAGGGAGTTTTTTCTGGAGGGCGCAGGCATCTTTGGGGTCAGTGGACTTCGCGTTGCCCGATCACCGGACGTGAAGCTCTTTCACAGCCGTCGGATCGGTCTTTCCTCGGGCAGGCTGCCCATCCCCATCCTGGTCGGTGCGAAGTTGGCCGGCAAGCTGGGGGACAAGTTCACACTGGGAATTCTGGAGGCTCAAACAGATGATTTCCAGGGCCAAGAGGGCGACAATTTTGCAGTCTTCCGCCTGAAGCGGGACATTTGGTCGCGCTCTTCTTTGGGATTCTTTGCCTCCAACCGGCAGGGGGAAGGAGGAGATTTCAATCGAGTTTTTGCAGTCGATCACAACCTGGTTTTTTTCGAGCACCTGAAAGTGGTTGGACTGCTTGCCAGATCCTTTACCGACGGCCTCGACGACCGGCAATGGGCGGGGGCGGTGGAAAGTCATTGGCAGGATGATTTTCTGGATGCCAGTTTCACCTATGTTGAGGTCCGGGAGAACTTTGAGACCGATCTGGGCTTTCTCAAACGAGAGGCCATCCGCAGGCACTCTTCTCGGATTATGATCAGACCTCGCCCCAACAGTGACCTCATACGGCAGCTCAACTTCGGGGTCCACTACGAGCAGGTCCTGGACGTGAGAGACAATGAGCTGGTCACTGATGTCTATCACATTGACAACGGGATTAGTTTTCAGGACGGCAGTGCATTTAACGTCAACCCCCACCGTCGGACTGAAGTTGTGGTCGGCTCGTCACTGAGCCTTCCGGGCCTGGACGTAGCCCCCGGAAAGTACAGCTGGTGGTACTCTGAAATCAATTATCGCGCCAATCCCGCTCGCAAGCTCAGTGGTGGTCTCTCCTACCGCCCTGAGTGGAATTACTATGGCCAAGGCAACATGAGGCACCAATGGAGTATTTCTCCGGTGGTGAAGTTCAGCAGTCGTTTCTCCTTTCGGGTGAACTATTCGATAAACCGCATTGAAGCGGTAGGGCTGGAAGCGGTGAACTTCCATCAGATGAACAATACCTTCAATGTCGCATTTAGCCGGAAGTGGTTGACCAGCACCGTACTTCAGTACAATAGCAGCAACGATGTGTTGGGCGTGAATTTTCGTCTGAACTACATCTATCGCCCCGGCGATGACCTGTTTTTTGTCTACACTGAATTTCGAGACCGCACCGACCCGATCACCGATCTTGACCGCCAAATCGTTCTGAAGTTCACCCACTCCTTTGACTTTTAAGTTTCCTTTTCGCAGTCTCTCCCACCTGGCTAAAGGCACGGAAAGTTCGGTTGGGTCCTAAAAGTGAACGAAGTGAAGGAACTCATCGGGCATGGTGTGTCGACCTGCGCGACCTGCGATGGGTTCTTCTTCCGCGATCAGAAGCTCCTAGCCCGGATTATTCATAAATTCTGAAGAAGGGGTCTGATCGAGGGCACAAAAAGATGCCGTACCTCTTTGATATAAAAGGGGTTATGAAACAACTCCAAACCAAAAAGGTACGGCCCAGCGATGCATCAGTCTGCCAGATCAACTTGCCATCTCACCCTGACAGAAAAGTGGTGGCTCGATTCGATGGAGGCCGGCTCTCCTCCGATGCCGGGCTGCTGTGTCTGTACGCCCTGGATCAACAGCACGGACTGACGGCTGGCTTTGCCTCCTGCCTGAAGGACGCTCGAGATAGCCGCTACGTCCGCCACCAGATTCGCGAACTGCTCACCCAGCGCAGCTTTCAGATCGTGGCCGGCTATGAGGACTGCAACGATGCCGACAGCTTGCGCTCGGATCCCATCTTCAAGACCGTGTGTGATCGGCTGCCGGAAAGCGATCCGGATCTGGCTTCTCAACCCACGCTGTCGCGACTGGAGAACTCGGTGAACTCGAAGGATCTC
Organism: Acidobacteriota bacterium; assembly: GCA_963663035.1. Lineage (GTDB taxonomy): Bacteria > Acidobacteriota > UBA6911 > RPQK01 > JADFOI01 > JADFOI01. Next base: position 1,896,445 of record OY760074.1, on the reverse strand, counting down.
ACTCGCCTGGGACAGTGGCTGCTGGAGACCTACTTGAAGCACCGCAAGAAGAGCCGGCCCGAGAAGATCATCCTGGACATCGACAGCACGGATGACGTCACGCATGGGCAGCAGGAGTTCAGCTTTTACCACGGCTATTATCGCGAGCACATGTATCATCCGCTGCTGCTATTCGATGGCGAGACGGGCGATCTGGTATGTGCGCTACTGCGGCCCGGCAACCAGGGGGCGGCCGCCCACGCGGTGGCGGTTCTCAAACGGGTGGTGGCCCGGATGCGCCAGGTTCTGGGATCCGATGTTCCGATCGAAGTGCGAGCCGACAGTGGCTTTGCGACGCCGGCACTGTACGAGTTCTGTGAGGAGGAAAAACTGCAGTATGTGGTGGGCTTTGCCCGCAACTCCCGGCTGGCGGCCACCGTCGAGCCCTTGGTTGAGCAGGTGCAAGCAGACTATGACGACTCAGGAGAAAAGCAACGCCAGTTCACCGAGCTCGTCTATCAGGCCGACAGTTGGGACCGGGAGCGGCGCATGGTGGCCAAGGTGGAAGTGAGCGAGCGCGGGTTCAACCGTCGCTTTGTGGTCACCAACCGCCAGGATCTCACGGCCGGGCAGCTGTATGACCACTACATCGGACGGGGCCAGTGCGAGAACTTCGTGAAAGCTTTCAAAAAAGATCTGGCCATGGATCGCTTGAGCTGCCACCGTTTCCTGGCCAACCAGTTCCGACTCTTCATCCACGCCCTGGCCTATGTCTTAATCCTGCGCCTGCGGGATTACCTGTGCGGGACTCCCTGGCACAACCTGGAGATTGAGACGCTCCGCCGCCGCCTGTTCAAAATCGGTGCCCGGGTTCGGGAAACTTCTCGTCGCATCTGGGTGCACCTGGCATCGTCTTATCCCGAACAAAAGCTCTTCGCATTACTGATGCACCGTCTGTGTCCCACCTGACGGTCCCCTGACTCCCTGCGCCAACACAGATATACAGCCCCCTGCGGGCCGAGCTGTTTCCGGAAGGGGCTCTCGCTTCATCTCTATTCGGCTCAACAAGCTTGGACGCCTTGTAATCGCACCTGAACACACTCTCAGCCCTGAACTTCCGCAGAAAATCGACACTCACCCCAAACTTATGAATAATTGCGGCTAGTGGTGGGAGGCGGTGACGGCTGCCGGAGCAGGATGTCAGGCAGCCATAGGTGCGGAAAAGTTTCTCGAGGAACAGTTTGAGGGAGAGGAAAAAAAGAGAGGCTGGCGGCGTGGCCGCGAAAGCGCAACTTCCTTGACACCCTTAAGGGGAGGTGGGAGAATAACTCGATCTTTCCAGGAGCTAATCATGTCCCAAACTGTGAAAAACTTTGCTATTACCCTCTCCCTGTTCACTCTCGTCCAACTCTGCGCGCTTGCTCAGCAGGACCGGCCCGACAGCCAGCAACACGGCAGCAGATCACTCACTATCTCTCAAATCCAGGAAGCGCCCGTCCTGGATGGGCTCCTGAATGAGCAGGCCTGGCAGGATGCGGATGTAGCTGGTGAATTCGTGCAGAGGGACCCCAACGAAGGGATGCCGGTCAGCGAGAGAACGGAGGTGCGCGCGCTTTACGACCAGGAGAACCTGTACTTTGGGATCCGCTGTTTTGATAGTCAGGTGGAGGGAATCCTGGCCACGGAGCTGAGACGGGATAATGCCTTTGGGAATGACGATACCTTTACCCTCGTTTTGGATACCTTTCACGATCACCGAAACGCCTTCCTGTTCAAGATTAATCCCGCCGGCACGCAGTACGATGCGCTGATCACAGAAGAGGGCCGGAACATCAACGCCGACTGGGATGAGATATGGGAAGTTGAGGCGCTGGTGGATGAAGAAGGTTGGACGGCTGAGATCAAAATCCCGCTCAAAACCATCCGTTTTTCCTCCGCAACTACAGACTTTGGGATCGACTTTGAGCGCGTTATTCGCCGTAAGAACGAATTTGGCTACTGGAATAACTATTCTCGAAGTTTCAACTTCCGACAACTTTCTCAAGCCGGGCATTTACTGGGCCTGTCTGAAGTCGAGTCGGTAGCACAAATTCGGATCAAGCCTTACATCAACCTGCGGACGAAGACTCAGGGAGCGGACCAGCGAAAGACCATTCATCTTGGAGACGTGGGGCTGGAAAATCTCAAGGTTTCAGTGACTTCAGGATTGACCCTGGATGCCACAGCCAATACGGACTTCGCACAAACGGAAGTCGACAATCAGGTCATAAACTTCGATCGGACCCCCACCTTCTTTCCAGAGAAGAGGGAGTTTTTTCTGGAAGGCGCAGGCATTTTTGGAGTCAGTGGATTTCGCGTTGCCAGAGCACCGCACATTGTGCTCTTTCACAGTCGTCGGATCGGTCTTTCCTCAAATAGGCAGGCCATCCCCATTTCGGTAGGCGCGAAGTTGGCCGGCAAGCTGGGAGACAAGTTCACACTGGGAATACTTGAGGCTCAAGTAGATGATTTCCAAGGCGAAGCGGGCGACAATTTCGGAGTCTTCCGCCTGAAACGGGACATTTGGTCGCGCTCTTCGCTGGGATTCTTTGCCAGCAACCGGCAGGGCGAAGGAGGAGATTTCAATCGAGTGGTTGCAGTCGATCAGCACCTGGTTTTTTTCGAGCACCTGACAGTGGTGGGACTGCTGGCCAGATCCTTTACTGACGGCCTCGACGATCGGCAATGGACAGGCGGGGTAGAAGGTCGATGGGAGGCTGATTTCCTGGACGCCAGCGTCACCTATCTTGAGATCCAGGAAAACTTTGAGACGGATATAGGCTTCATCAGGCGAGAGTCCAGCCGAAGGCATTCTGAGCGTTTTATGGTCTATCCTCGCCCCAACAGTGACCTCATACGGCAGCTCAACTTCGGTGTCAACTTCGAGCAGAACCTGAACGTGCAAGACAATGAGCTTGTGACAGAAATCTATCACTTTGACAACGGGATCAGGTTTCAGGACGGGAGTTCACTTGCCGTCAATCCGCACCGTCGGACTGAAGTCGTGATAGACGATCCGGACGAGCCCGGCATACAGTCGCTGAGCCTTCCCGGCCTGGACATAGCCCCCGGAAGGTACACCTGGTGGTACTCTGACTTCAACTATCGTTCCAATCCCGCTCGCAAGATCAGTGGTGGTCTCTCATACCGCCCTGAGTGGGATTACTATGGCAAAGGCAACATGAAGCACCAATGGAGTATTACTCCGGTGATAAAGTTCAGCAGTCGTTTCTCGTTTCGGGTGGGCTATTCGATTAACCGCATTGAACCGGTTGGGCTGGAAGCGGTGAACTTCCATCAGATGAACAATACCTTCAACTTCGCATTTAGCCGGAAGTGGTTGACCAGCACCCAACTCCAGTACAACAGCAGCAACGATGTGTTGGGCGTGAATTTCCGGCTGAACTACATCTATCGTCCCGGCGATGACCTGTTTTTTGTTTACACTGAATTCCGAGACCGCACCGACCCGATTACCGATCTTGACCGCCAGATCGTTATGAAGTTCACCCACTCCTTTGAGTTTTAAGCTTCCTTTTGGTCGCAATCACAGATAGGGAAGAAGGAATTCGGGGACTGTTCCCGAATTCCTTAGCAAGATGAAAGTTCCTTTTGCAGACCTTGGAGCGCAGCATCGAGAAGTACGTGATGAAATTGATTTGGCCATCCGGGAAATTATTGACTGCTCCAGCTTCGTGGGCGGCTCTCATGTCGAAAACTTTGAGAGACACTTTGCTGATTACTGTGGGAGCCGGCATGCAGTCGCCTGTGGGAGCGGTACAGATGCATTGAAGCTTGCTCTCATGGCAGCCGGCGTGGGAACAGAAGAAGAGGTCATCACCGTTCCCCATACTTTCATTGCAACGGTGGAAGCGATTACTTCAGTTGGTGCTCATCCCGTCTTCGTTGACATTGAAAAAGCTTCTTATCAGATGTCTCCCCATCGGCTGGCTGAATTTTTGGAAGAGAAATGTCGAATCAGAAAAGATGGGTGCCTGGTCAACAAGAACTCGGAGCGTCCGGTTGTGGCCCTCCTGCCGGTCCATCTTTATGGCCTGCCGGCAGACATGGGACCTCTCCTGGCGGCGGCTGCTCAATTTGATCTGAAAGTGATTGAAGACGCAGCTCAGGCCCATGGTGCCAGTTACAGCCTGGATGGAAAAGAGAGGAGGACGGGCACTTTTGGACAGGTTGGAGCATTCAGTTTTTACCCAGGAAAGAATCTGGGAGCACTGGGAGAAGGGGGTGCGGTCGTCACAGACCAGCAGGACATGGCCCAGTGGATGCGAGTCTGGAGAGACCATGGCCAGAGTGAAAAGTACCTCTATGTTTCACCGGATGGGTGGAACATGAGGCTTGATGCCCTGCAGTGCGCGGTGCTGAGTGTGAAATTGAAAAGGCTGGATGCCTGGAACGAGAGGCGGCGGCAAGCCGCTCGATGGTACCGACAGCGACTCCAGGACGATGATCGGATTGTCCTGCAACTTGAGCCCGACGGACGAACGCATGTCTATCACCTCTTTGTCGTCCGCGTTCCCAACCGCTACGAAGTCAAAGAGGAGTTGTCGAAGCGGGGCATCGAGGTTGGACTTCATTATCCCATTTCACTCCATCTTCAGAAGGCTTATGAGCATTTAGGATACCGACCAGGAGACTTTCCTGAGTCGGAAGCTGCAGCAGAATCGATATTATCTCTTCCCATGTTTCCTCATATCACTGAGGAACAGGTCGACCATGTGTGCCGGACCCTCACCGCCGCACTCCCTTAGTACTCACTTAACCGTTTTTTCGGAACTCACCCGCGTTGTCAGGTCACCAGCTTTCCCTGTAAGATTGGATCGTGGAATTTGGGTACACTCATGAACAGGAAATTCTCCGCGAGACCATTCGCGACTTTGCTCTCAATGAAATCGCACCCCACAGTCTGGAGTGGGATGAAAAGCAACACTTTCCCCTGGATGTGCTCCAGAAACTGGGCGAACTGGGAATGATGGGCGCAATCGTCGATCCGCAATACGCGGGAGCGGGTCTGGGATACCCGGAATACGTCATCGTTATTGAGGAACTTTCTCGTGTAGATGGTTCCATCGCCCTCTCAGTAGCCGCTCATAACTCCCTGTGTGTCAGTCACATTGATCTGATGGGGAATGAGGAACAAAAGAAGAAATATCTCGTTCCGCTGGCGAGCGGTAAAGCGCTTGGAGCTTGGGCCCTGACCGAACCAGAATCGGGCAGCGATGCGGCCGGTACTCAAACTCGCGCGGTCAAGAAAAAGGGCTCTTGGGTCCTGAATGGAACCAAAAGCTTCTGCACTCATGGGACTTACGCGGATACCTATGTGATCCTGGCAGTCACCCATCAGGATAAGGGTAACCACGGGATGTCCGCGTTCATCGTAGAGAAGGGAACTCAAGGTCTTACGCCCGGAAAGAAGGAGAACAAACTGGGATGTCGTTCCAGTGACACGGCCTCACTTGCCTTGGAAGATTGCTCTGTGCCGGAGGAAAACCTGTTAGGACAGGAAGGAGAAGGTTTCATCGATGCACTGAAGGTGGTCGACGGAGGGCGTATCAGTATTGCGGCAATGTCTGTGGGAATCGCCCAGGGCGCTCTGGACTGCAGCATCAAGTACTCAAAGGAGCGTCAGCAGTTTGGGCAGCTCATCTCCAAGTTTCAGGCCATTCAATGGAAATTGGCGGATATGGCGACTCGTCTTGAAGCGGCTCGCTTACTCACCTATCAGGCAGCCTGGATCAAGCAGCAGAAGAGGACATCGGTGCCCCAATACTCTTCAATGGCAAAGCTGTACGCTGGGGAGTTGGCGGTATGGGTTGCTGAGCAAGCCATTCAAATCCATGGTGGCTATGGATATACCAAAGACTATCCGCCAGAGAAATACTGGCGTGATGCCAAACTCGGTACGATCGGAGAAGGGACGAGTGAAATTCAGCGCATGGTGATAGCCAGGGAAGTGCTCAAATAAGAGGACTGGAAGAGCACGAACTGCAACAAAGAGCCAAAGGCCATTCCCAAAAAAGAGCTTTCACAGCAGATTCAAAGAATAATGGAGGGCGATATCCGCACTGTTGCGCGTACCTTGACTCAGGTGGAGAACTTGCCGACAGATGATGTCACCGAGCTCCTCAGGGAATTATTTCCCCGTGCTGGTCAGGCTTTTGTCATTGGAGTTACCGGAAGTCCAGGTTCTGGGAAAAGTACCCTGGTTAACCACCTGGCTCGTCACTACCGGGATTCGGGCTCAAAGGTCGGTGTCGTTCTGGTCGATCCGACTTCTCCCTTCACTGGAGGTGCGATCCTGGGTGATCGCATCCGTATGCAGTCGCTCTGTACGGATCCCCGAGTCTTCATTCGGAGCATGGCCTCACGCGGAAAAATGGGAGGGCTGGCAAGGACTGTAGATGAGTTTTTGATCGTGCTGGGTGCGGCCGGTTACGGACCCCTCATCGTCGAAACTGTCGGAGTCGGTCAAGACGAGGTGGAGATCGTCAAGACCGCTCACATAACATTGGTCGTGATCGTGCCCGGGATGGGAGATGATATTCAGATGCTCAAAGCCGGTCTCATGGAAATCGGAGATATTTTCGTTCTCAACAAAGCGGACCGCGGCGAGGTCCTGACAACGGAAGGGGAATTGGAAGCTCTGCAGTCGATGACCTCCAGAAAGGACGGCTGGGAGCCTCCCATCGTGAAAACCGTTGCCACACAGGGTGAGGGTATTGGGAAGCTGACCGATGCCATCGAAAAGTACCGCGCCCGACTCGGTGAACCACCAGGAGTCAAAGGAAGGGAACTCCCCTTGTTTCGGGAACGGCTAGTGGAGAAGTTGCGAGATCATTTGACGCGGAAGGCTCTGGAGCGAATTCCTGAAGAAGAGCTGGACCGGTACGCAGAAAAAATGATGACTCGGGAATTGGATCCTTATACGATCATGGATCGCTTGCTAAGTCATCTGGACGGCCAGGAGGAAGCTAATGATTAAGAGAATTGCCCACGTGGGAATCGCCACACGGTCCATAGCCGTTACGGCGGAGTTCTACAAACACCTTGGCCTGGAGTTGGACTCCATCGAAGTCATTCAAGATCAGAAGGTTAAGGTGGCACTTATGGAAGCGGGTGACTCGGCCATCGAATTGATTGAACCGACTGGAGAGAATTCTCACATTCAACAGTTCCTGGACGATCGTGGTGAAGGAATTCACCACATCACCCTGGAAGTTGACAATCTGGAAGAGCGGCTCCAGTCTCTGAGTGAGAAGAACATTAAGCTGATTGACGAAAAACCACGACCAGGTGCACAGGGCTCGTTGATAGCCTTTGTTCACCCTGATTCCACCGGTGGTGTCTTGATCGAACTCGTTCAGCCTGCCCCTGGAGAATCGTCGTGAAATGGGGACAGTTTGCGCTCCATCTCATCTCGGATGGAAGTCTGTGGCTGGACGGGGGCGCCATGTTCGGAGTCGTTCCCAAGGTGCTTTGGGAAAAGAAGTCCCCTCCCGATGAGAGGAATAGAATCCGTCTTGGTTTGAATTGTCTCCTCATTCAAAGCGCTGATAAAAACGTGCTCATCGACACCGGATGCGGTTTCAACAATTCCGAGAAAGAGCTTGAGATTTATGGCATCGAGCACGAAACAGATATTCTTCGAGAATTGCAGCGAATCGATGTCCCTCCAGAGAAGATTGATTTCGTGATTAATACCCATTTTCACTTTGATCATTGTGGGGGGAATACCCGTTTGGAGGGAGAAGAACTCGTTCCCACTTTTCCCAATGCCACCTATCTGGTTTCCCGCAAGGAATATGAAGAGGCCAATAATCCCAACGAGCGAACCGTGGCAACCTATTTCTCCCATAACTGGAAACCTTTGGAACAAAGGGGATTGCTCCATCTTGCGGAGGAAGATCAAGAGGTTGTGCCTGGCGTTACCCTGGTCCAGACCCCAGGACATACGGCGGGTCACCAGTCTGTAAAGGTCGAGTCAGAAGGCAGAATTCTTTTTTATATGGCCGATCTGTGTCCGACTTCAGCCCACATCTCCCTGCCCTGGATCATGGCCTATGACCTTTATCCCTTGACCACTCTGGAGGTCCGGAAAAGAATCTACCCCCAGGCCGTGGATGAAAAGTGGCTCCTTTTTCTTGAACACGACCCGAAACTTCCCTTGGGGCGGTTGCGGCAGGAGAATGGCAAATATATCCTGGAGTCAGAGTCCTGGCAGGAGGCTGAAGGGTGATCAGAGGTACATGAGTCAAGCGGAAATTGGTGTTATTGGTGGCAGCGGGCTCTATGAGATCCCCGGGCTGGAAGACAAGAGCGAGCTTCAGATCGATACACCCTTCGGGAGTCCCAGCGATGCCTATATTCTGGGCCAGTTAGAAGGGAAACGTGTGGCCTTTCTGTCTCGCCACGGGAGGGGACATCGGATTCCTCCCACCGAGCTGAATTTTCGCGCTAACATCTATGGATTCAAAAAGCTTGGGGTGGGGCGGCTTCTTTCGGCCAGTGCCGTCGGCTCACTGAAGATGGAGCATAAGCCGATGGATTTCGTGCTTCCGGATCAGTTTGTGGACCGCACTCGGGGGCGCATCTCGACTTTCTTCGGGGAAGGCATTGTTGCCCACATCAGCTTTGCCGATCCCATCTGCTCTCAGCTGGCACAGCAAGTGGAAGCAGCGGCCGGCAATATCAACTTTCCCATCAAGCTGGGCGGAGCTTACCTGTGTATGGAAGGGCCGGCTTTTTCCACCCGTGCTGAGTCTGAACTCTACCGAGCCTGGGGGATGGATCTGATTGGGATGACGAATCTGCAGGAAGCCAAGCTGGCTCGAGAGGCTGAAATCTGCTACGTCACCATCGCAATGGTCACCGACTATGACTGCTGGCATGAGGAGGAGGAACCCGTGACGGTGGAGACTCTCCTTGAGTATCTGGGCAAGAACAGTCAAAGTGCCCAGAGAGTGATCAAGGAGGTTATCAAGATCCTTCCCGATGAGTTCGACTGCGCATGCCAGCATGCCTTGCAAAACGCCATTATCACCAATCCGGACGTGATTCCGGAGGAAACGAAGGAAAAGCTGAAAGTGATCATCGGAAAGTACCTGTAAGGAGGAAACCAACATGGCGTCAATCCTTGCAGTGGGATCGGTAGCTTACGATTCGGTCAAGACTCCCTTTGGCGAAGTGGAAGAGGTCCTGGGAGGCTCAGGCACCTATTTCAGTGTGGCTGCCAGCTTCTTCACCCAGGTGGATCTGGTGGCCTGTGTGGGCCAAGATTTTTGTCGCCAGGACGTGCAATTTCTGGAATCCCGAAATATCGATTTGGAAGGCCTCGAAACGATGGATGGCCGAACCTTCCGCTGGAAGGGTGAGTATGGCTACGACCTGAACGAAAGAACCACCCTGGATACTCAACTGAATGTGTTTTCCGATTTTCAACCTAAGATTCCAGAGAAGGATGGCGATTCGGACTATGTTTTTCTCGGCAACATTGATCCAGCTCTTCAACGGGAGGTCATTTCCCAGGTCCAGAAGCCTCAATTGGTGGCCTGCGACACGATGAACTATTGGATCGACGGCCATTTCGAGTCCCTTCTGGAGACACTGAAATACGTGGGTATTCTCCTGGTCAATGATTCGGAGGCTCGGCAGCTGGCAAGGGAAGCAAACCTGGTCAAGGCGGCACGGAAAATCCTGGGCTGGGGTCCCGAAATCGTGGTGATCAAAAGGGGTGAGTACGGAGTGCTCATGTTTCAAGTGGACCGTCAGGCGAGCTTGGGTCAGGCCGGCCTGCCTCAGGGAGGTGAGCTGTCGGTTTTCGGCGCGCCTGCCTACCCCCTGGAAGATGTCTTTGACCCCACTGGTGCCGGAGACAGCTTTGCCGGGGGATTCATGGGGTATCTGGCGGGAGTCAACCGATCCGATGCACAGGCCATGCGTCAGGCCATCATCTTCGGATCAGTTATGGCCAGCTTCAGCGTGGAAAAATTCTCCCTCGATCGGCTCAAGGAACTGACCTATACGGAGATCGAATTGCGCTATCGAGAATTCAAGGAGATGACCCACTTTGAAGATTTCGAGGAACTGCCGAGCCTCCTGACTCCTGCCTCCTGACTCCTATCTCCTATCCCCTATCCGCTCCCGATACTTCTCGAGCAACTCATTGAACTCCCGACCGTAGCGAATGCTGTCCAAATCGGAGTTCACCTTGCGAAGCTCCTCGCTAACCAGGCGGATGTATTGCTGTGGTTCCTTCTCCAAAGCCATCTCCAGATGTTTCAAAGCTTCTGTCTGCTCCTTCTGAAGGGCCCACAAAAAGGCAAGTCTAAAGTGAGCATGGGCCCTGTCGGTTCCGTACTCAATAGCCTTCAAGTAATGGGCCTGAGCCTCATCCAAATCCTTTTCTCGATCCAGTACAAGGGCAAGATTAAAATGAGCAGATCCATGATGGGGATTGATTTGCAAGGCTCTGCCCAGTAACTCGATCGCTTCTTGAGGCTGTTCCAGATTCCCATAGAGAGTTCCCAGGTTAAAAAGGCTGTCGAAGTCCTGCGGATCGTAGTGCAGAGCCTTCTCATAGGCCTCAACGGATTCCTGGTCTCTCTCCTGCTCGGCCAACAGGTCACCCAACTGAGCCCAAAGCAGAGGGTGTTCCGGCTCCTGATCAAGGGCTCTTCGAAAGTAGTCCTCTGCCTGGCTGCCTTCCCCCTGTCTCTTGGCGATGACACCCAAATTTCCCAGGTTTACGGCCAGGTCCAAATTGGCACGCAGCAATCTCTTGCGCGCTTCCTCAAGATGATTCCCATCCATAAAAAGATAACCCAGTTCCTGGGCCAGTTCCTGGTGGGTCGGTTCCAGTGATTCGGCCTTCAGAAAAAACTCCAGTGCTAAATCGTCTTGACCAACCTGCCGATACAGCGATCCCAGAAAGTAATTGGCCTGAAAATTGTCTGGGAACTCAATCAGAAATCTTTGATAGTTCTGGATGGCTTCTTCCCTCTGATCCAGGAGTTGCTGTGAGAGAGCAAGATCGAAATAGGTTGGGACGGGATGGGGCCTTAATTCCAAAACCTTCTCAAAGGCCTGTACAGCCTGTTGGTAATCCTGCTGTTGATATCGAATCTCACCCATCAACTGCCATGCGTCGTAATCCAGGGGATTGAGCTCGAGCGCCCGCTCCAGATCCTCAGCAGCAGGACCCAGTTGAGAGTCTTCGAGGCTGAGACGAGCCCGCAGAAGATAGCCCCGAGCATCTTCGGGCTCCAGATCGATCAAGGCATCAAGTTGCTCCCGAGCCTGCCTGTGCTGTCTCTGGTTGAGGTAGATGAGCGCCAGATTGAAACGGGCAGCGGAAAAGTCGGGCGCCAATTCCACTGCCTTTCTGAAATACTCAGCTTGCTGCTGGGAGTTTACCTGTGGGGTGCCAATCAGCTCTTCGCCTTTTTGAAACCACTCTAAAGCAGCGGGATCCACAGTCGTGGTGCTCTGCAGAAAAGTCGTCAGAAGCAACAAAACCGCTAACGGAGTCGTCATTCCTACTATTTTATCTCAAGGCAGTATGATTTCGGCACCTGAGGTGCCTCCCACATATGAATTATGGGTAAAGAAGATACTTTTCTCGAATCTGCTGGAACTCCTGGAGGGCGGGTTGCCACTGATCCACGATGTCCTCAACGGGCGTTCCCTGAGTCAGCGCTTCGCGGACCCAACTATTCCCGACCAATCGGTCGAAGAACGTTTCCTCGAGCACAAGCTGCTGGGGGTGGAGTCTTCTGATCTCCGTCAAAAGGTGGAGCACGGTGGGAAGCGGGTGAAATGCGGTGCGGTCCACCACATGAATCTGGAGACCCTGAGCCTGCTCATCCCGAAACTTAGAAAATGTGGGGGTAAAAGCTTGTTGGCGAAATCTTACGCCCGGGAGCTGGAGGCGATTCAATCTCTCAGCCAACTCACGGCTGTTGAGCCAGGGAGCTCCTACCAACTCAAAGGGACGAGTCGTTCCACGTCCCTCCGAGAGATTGGTTCCTTCAATCAAACAGAGTCCCGGATAGACGGTGGCAGTCGTCACCGTGGGCATGTTCGGAGAGGGCGAGATCCACTCCAGGCCTGTCTGGTCGTACCATTGCTCGCGCTGCCATCCTCCCAGTGGCACCACTTTAAGATCGCATTGAAGGTTGGCTTGCTGGTTGAGCATCTGGGCCAGCTCTCCCGCGGTCATACCGTAACGAATCGGGAGGGCATAGATGCCAACAAAGGACTCATGGCCAGGTTGTAATACAGGGCCCTCGACGCGTGACCCGTCTATTGGATTGGGGCGATCTAAAACGATGAAAGGAATACCCTTTTCGGCGGCCGCTTGCATGCTCAAGAACATTGTGGAGATGTAAGTGTAGAAGCGAACTCCCACGTCTTGCATGTCATAGAGGAGAACTTCGACATCTTGCAACATCTCAGCGGTGGGTGCGCGGGTTTCCCCATAGAGGCTGTACACGTTTCCGTAGCTGGCAAACCTTTCTGCTGCCTGTGCCTGGCCCAAGATCCCATGTTCGGGAGCGAACAGTGCTACCAGCTGCACCTCTGAATGGCGGGCCAAGAGATCCATGGTGCTTTCCAGTTCCGAATTGACACCGGTGGGATTGGTGATCAAGCCGACGCGCTTTCCCTGGATCCAGTTTAGATAGGGTTCCTCGAAAATACGATCGGCTCCTACTCGAACCTCGCTTGGTGGGTCCGTGGGCTGACAGGAGGGAGAGAAAGAGAGAGAGAGAGAAAGAAAGAAAAGGGCGCCGGGACGGGTAAAATTAGTCATTTAAGCCGTAAAGCTGACCAAACTTCTGCTCCAGATAATCCAAGAAGTATTTTGCGTTGAGGGCTTTACCACTGATCCGCTCGATCAGCTCCTGTGCGCTGATCGTTTTTCCGTGCCGGTGAATTTCTTCACCCAGCCACTCGCGCAAGGGAGTCAGGTTTCCCCCGCCAATGTCTTCTTCCAGGTCTCGGAACACCTTCTTTGCCTGATGAAAGATTTGAGCAGAATAGAGATTTCCCAGCAGATAGGTTGGGAAGTAACCGAGGTAGCCTTGTGACCAGTGAGTGTCCTGGAGTACACCTTCAGCCGAGTTTGACGGCACGATGTCTAGATATTCCTTCATGCTAGAATTCCAGGCTGTCTCCAGATCCTGTACTTCCAAATCGCCTTCCACCATTTGCTTCTCCAATTCGTAGCGCATAATGACGTGCAGACCGTAGGTTACCTCGTCCGCCTCGACGCGGATCAGGGATGCTTCCACGCGATTGATGGCGTGGAGAAAGTCCTGGAGGGATACGTGATCCAGTTGGTCCGCAAAAGTCTGCTGGAGGCGGGGAAGCCAATGTTTCCAAAAGGCCTCGCTTCGTGCCACCTGGTTTTCCCATAAGCGCGACTGGGACTCGTGAATTCCCAGGGAAATCCCGTCGCAGGCCGGTGAGCCGTCATGTTCCCGATTCAGCCCCTGTTCGTACAGCCCATGTCCACCTTCATGGATCATGCCAAAGAGTGATGAGGCGAAGTCCTGCTCTGAGTAGCGGGTCGTCAGTCTCACGTCCAGTGGAGAGATTCCCATACAGAAAGGGTGTGGCGATCGATCCAGTCTGCCGGCATCCCATTGGAAGCCCATTGCGCTGAGCACGGCGCGCCCAAAGGACTCCTGTTGGGCCACCGGAAACTCGCCCTTCAAGAGATCCCGCTTGGGTTGCCGATCGGAAGCCTGGATCTTCTGGAGCAGCGAGGTGAGTTTCGGCCTGAGGAGAGCGAACAGTTCATCCAGCTCCCCGACCCGCATTCCAGGCTCATAATGATCCAGCAGGGCTTCGTAGAGCGAATTGGAGACTTGCAGGCAGCGGGCCTCCTCTCGTTTCAGCCGCAGAATTTTTTCTAACCAGGGGGAAAAGGCGGCGAAGTCCGATTTCTGACGGGCCGTCACCCAGGCTGTGTGAGCCAGGGAAGTCGTTTCCGCCAGCTCTCGAACGAGTGCTTCGGGAAGCCGAACCGCCTTCTCGTGCTCGCGGCGCAGTTCTCTGACAGCGGCTTGCGGCCACAGATCTAGATTAGCGGTGCTCAGGCGTTCCAGGATTTCACCCAGATCCGGCGAAGTGAGTTTTTGGTGGTGCAGAGCACTCAAGGCTGCCAGCTGACGCGCGCGCAAGGGACTGCCCAGGGCAGGCATCATTGTTTCCTGGTCCCATTCGAGTGTTTGAATGACACTTTTGAGTTCGGTGAGCTCCTGGGCTTGGGCCATGAACGACTGAATGAGGCTCTGCTTTTGAGAAGGCATCGTTTACTGCCCGTATTATGCATAAATTCTCTACTGCAGCGACGAAATCATCCGCCCTGCCAGCGTTGCGCGACCCGCAAGCGGGTACCCCTCAGCTCCTCAACGTACTCAAGAGTACGTTTGCGGGGGCCGACCCGTGGCGGGTACCCCTCGCGCGCCAGTCGGAGCCGCAGGCTTTAGCCTGCGGGCCCGTGGGCTAAAGCCCACGGCTCTGTTTTCCGGCGCTTTCGCCGCTTCATGACGAGACCCTATGCATAATCCGGGCTTCAGTCTAACGGTTCTTGATGGGGTTGGCAAAGCGGCGAGGGAGGGAGGCCAGACGACTCATTTCTCCCTCCCTCCCTCGCCAAGAAATTGCCTTTGACATACAATTGAACCCTGTGAGAGCGATGAATGAGAGAAAACGGATGTTTTGGAGAGGATTGAGTCTTCTCATCTTCCTCAACACTGTCCAGGGCCAGGTCTTAACGCCGGGCAAGCCTGAAGAAGTGGGAATGTCCAGTGAGCGTCTGGCTCGACTGGATGAAGTGGTTCAGGAAGCCATCACCCAGGGGGAAACTCCTGGAGCTGTTGTCCTGGTCGCACGCATGGGGAAGATCGTGTATCGCAATGCTCTGGGCTACAGATCCTTGGTGCCTGCCAAGGAACCCATGACCGTGGACACGATCTTCGACATTGCCTCTTTGACCAAGGTGATCGCCACTGCGCCTTCGATTCTGATCTTAGTAGAGGAAGGGAAGATCGCCTTAACCGATCGAGTATCGGCCTATTTGCCTGGTTTCGAGGCGAATGGCAAAGGTTCGATCACGCTCCTGCAGTTGCTGACACACTATTCGGGTCTGCGGCCCGATCTGGACCTGGATGAGCCTTGGGAAGGCTATGAAACCGCTATTGAGAAAGCGTTTCAGGAGCAGTTGATCTTTTCGCCGGGTGAGGAGTTTGTCTACAGTGACATCAACTACATTGTTCTGGCCGAACTGATTCGTCAGGTGAGCGGCAAGCCTCTGCAGGAGTTTTCTGAGGAACGGATCTTTTCCCCCTTGGGAATGATGAAAACCCGTTTTCTGCCACCGCCAGAGTTTCGAGATCTGATCGCTCCTACCGATTACAGAGACGGTCAGCTGCTGCGGGGAGTTGTCCACGACCCCACCACTGCTCGAATGGGAGGAGCTGCCGGACATGCTGGGCTGTTTTCCACTGTAGATGAGACAGCAATCTATGCCCAGATGATTCTCAACCAAGGTCTCTATAACGGAGTGCGAATTCTTTCGCCCCTCGCCATTCACAAGATGGCTACCCCCCAGTCTCCCATCGGAGCGACCAACTTGCGTGGCATCGGATTCGATATTCGAACGCCTTTCAGTGGCCCTCGAGGCGATCTTTTTCCGGTGGGATCCTTTGGTCACACTGGATTCACCGGAACCTCGTTATGGATTGATCCGTCCAACCAGGTCTTTGTCATCCTTTTCACCAATCGGGTGCATCCGGATGGAATGGGCGGTGTGGTTTCCTTACGTAAGAAGGTGGCTTCCGTAGTCGCAGCCTCTATCATGGAGTTGCCTTCGGTGAGGGAATAGTCTGATCGGCACGACTGATGTCCCAGCCCTGTCCAGTTTGTAAAACTCGTCTGTGGACCGATCCTCTGCACACACCAGGGAGGCTGAGTTGCCCGCGTTGCGGGACCGTTTTTCGACCGACGGTGTCTTGGGCTTACTTTCGGCTCCTCCTCCTGGTTGTAGTCGTACTCGTCCTTCTTGTCATCTCCTCCCTCTCTGATAGCAATCTTTGGATTTTTCCTTTCTTCATTGGAGTTGCGGTTTTTTTCTGGTTTCTTCCTCGATTTATCGATTGGCAGCGCATTTCCGGTGATTTGCAGGTCCCAGAAGGAGCGCTGGATACAGAGGAATTAGAATTGGAGCTGAGAGATGACGACTGGGAAAGAAAACATGAAGAATTCCAGGAGAAGTCCAGGTTTCGACAACTGATGTATCTTCTCATCATGATCACGGTCGCTCTGCTGATCCTCTTTCTGGCAGTTATGACTAGATAGTTGAACCTCGAAATGTGCGTTTCGCATTAGATAGGAACACCGTGACCTTCAGCCTGGGTGGCGTAGTACTTCTTGCTTTAGCCGTGGCGATGTTCACGAGCCCGCTCATTGTTTCTGCTTACCAGGACAAGCCACCACCTGGAAACACAGGAGGTTTCGGTGACTCGAGTTGCCATCAGTGCCATTTCGATCACCCACTCAACGATCAGGAAGGGTCCCTGAATATCCGCGGTCTGCCCGAATTCTATGAGCCGAACAGTCAATATCTGATTAGGATCACCCTGAAACGGCCCGCTTTGAGAAGAGGTGGCTTTCAACTGGCCACGCGATTTACCGGCGGAGCACAGGACGGCAGGCAGGCAGGATCCTTGCAGCCGGTGGATGAGCTGGTTGCCGTCATGAAGGGAGAGGATGGGGAAATTCAGTACGCTCACCATGTTGAGGTTGCCAGCCTTCCTTCCTCCCGGGATGAGATATCGTGGACCCTTCGATGGATTGCTCCAGAGTTTTCTGTGGCGTCCGTGGCTTTCCATGTTGCGGCCAACGCGGGCAACGACGATGCCTCGAGTCTCGGGGACTTCATCTATTTGAAGGAAGTGGTGACCCGGCCCGAATGAAAGGAAAAAACGATGTTCCACTCGATACATGCTGATCTCAGCGTCTGGGCCTTAACACTTCTCCGCATTGTGACGGCCTTCGTGTTCTGGATGCACGGGGGAGAAAAGCTGTTTGGTTTTTTTGGTCGAGAACCCCAGACCTTCCTATCACTGCTCTGGTTTGCCGGAATACTGGAGTTTTTCGGCCCCCTCTTTATCGGCTTTGGCCTCTTTACCCGCGCCGTCGCCTTTCTTCTTGCCGGGGAGATGGCGGTTGCCTATTTTATGTCCCACTTTCCCCGCGGCTTCTGGCCCGTCATGAACTCGGGAGAGAGGGCCGTCTTGTATTGCTTTATCTTCCTTTTGTTGGCTGCCACTGGCCCGGGGAAGCTTGCCCTGGACAATCTCCTGTTCAACAAGCCTGAGGCCAAGAAAGTAGGCTGACCTCAAGCAGTCCCGCATTTCTTGCTGGCTATCTGTTCAGGTCGTGTTGTAGCCTAGGCAAAAAGTGAAGGAGGAAAAGGGATGAAACTAGACCCGCGAAGGCGCAGGAAACGAGAACTGGTCATCTATTCGTTGGCGATCATTCTCATGATAATCCGCGTAGATCTCTGGTGGTGGGGAGAAGAGATGCCAATGGTCTTGTTTGGCTGGCTCAATCTTCCCATGCTCTACCAGTTTGGCATGTGGGTGGTTGGTTACCTCCTGGTTCTCTATACCGTTAAATACATCTGGGTGGACGACCAGTAGGGAGGGAGCAATGAGCACACAGGTACTGGTGGTTCTGAGCATCTTAGCTGCCTACATGGCTGTGATTGTCGGCATTGGACTCTACAGTGCTCGCTTCAGTCGAGCTACCATGGAGGACTTTCACATGGGCAGCCGCAGCTTTAAGACCTTCGTCCTTTTTTCTGCGGTCTTCGGCGCCAATATTTCAGCGGTGACACTGGCCGGGGTTCCGGGTGGGGCCTACCATGCGGGCTGGGTTTTGTGGCCCTACTTTGCCACCAGCTGGGCCTGGCTTACACCCTTGCTCTTCTATACGGTCGGAAGCCGTTCCTGGGTCCTGGGCCAGAAATTCGGCTACATGACAGTGGCTGAGGTGGTTGGCGGGCGCTGGAAATCCCCCTTTCTGGCCCTCCTAATCAGTTTGATGCTGATCGTGTACACCGTTCCCTATCTCATGACCGGTCTCCTGGGAGCAGGCCGTACGCTGGAGGCTTTGACGGAGGGCTATGTGACGCTCAATATCAGTATGGCTGTCGTGGCAGCAGCAGTGCTGACTTACCTTCTGTTGGGCGGGATGCGCGGTGCGGCCTGGGTCAACACGTTTCAAACGGCCGTTTTTCTGGTTGGGGGTGTGGCCATCTTTATCGTGATCGCTTCAGTGCTGGGGGGACCCGCTGAGGCCACCCGGCGTGTTCTGGAGGACTATCCAGAACTGATATCTCGCGCCAGGATGCCCTGGAGACAGTTTTTCAGCTACGGTATCATCGTCGGTTTGTCTCCCATCGTTTTCCCGCAGCTCTTCATGAGGCTCCTCACAGGAAGAGATCCCAAGACCCTGAAACGGATCATGTGTATTTATCCTGTGCCCTCTCTTGTGATCATGTTCTTGATGGCCACGGTTGGAATGTGGGGCCGTACGGCCATTCCCAACTTGCAGGGTGCCGAATCGGACGCCATTCTACCGATGCTTCTGACACAGCTGACACCCATCTGGATGATGGGGATTCTGGGAGCAGCGGCCTTTGCCGCCATGATGTCCACCATGGACTCTCAGTTGCTGAGTGTGACCACCATGATCGCACGGGATTTCCTCTCCCGCACACGACTCACTGACGCCACCGAAGCGACCATGGTACGAATCAGCCGAGGGCTCGTCCTGCTGATGACCATCATTGCCCTGGCTTTGGGTTTCATCAATCCTTTAGGGATCATTACCATCATCGAATTTGCCTTGGCTGGATTTGCCTGCATGGTCGTGCCAACCCTGGCAGCACTCTACTGGAAACGATGTACTTCTCAGGCGGCCATCTGGTCGATCGTTTCGTCCCAGGTGTGCCTGTGGGGTTTAGAGTTGGGTCTGCTACCGGAGAGCTGGAAGTTTGGGTTTTTGTCTGGTTTACCCGCACTCGTGCTGGGTTTGGTCGTCCTGGTAGGGGTGACGTATCTGACTGCGCCTCCCCAGGATGAGGGGACTCGAGAGTACTTCGCGATCTTCGATGGAGCCCCTGAGGGCTAGGAACTATCCGTCGGGGCCGGCAGCTGAGCCCTGCCTCGATGGTTGCAGTAGGGACACCGAAATTCCAACACCCTGTCGCTAAACTCCGTGTAGACCACGTAACAGTCGTCAAGTGGGCACCGAATGCGGTCATTCGTCAGGTAACGCTCTAGAAAGTACTGCAAGTGGAGTGATTTCCAGGGCTGTTGCTGCTGGCCCTGTTCCCAGCTGAAATGGGCTTGACAGTCGGGGCAACTCACCCGAATCTGGATCTTGCTGCCGCCGGACTGATAGAGAGTGTCGAATCGAAGAACTTCTCCACAGATGGGACAGCGGGGATTCTCTTCAGCTCCTGACGGGCCAAAGTAATCTCGAATGATCTCGTCCCTGTCTTTTTCGGAATAATTGGCTACTTTGGCACTCACAACCGACCCACGTGCTGAATGACGCGGACTGGGATGGGCATGAAGGTCAGAATGAAGATGATCAAACCAATCAACGCAGCCAGCAGCCGCCCTCGTCCCATTTGGCCAAACTCAGTGATAGGTCTGGGATGGCGGAAACCTATAAAAAGGAGAACCAAGGTAAAGACCAGATAGCCTAGGTTTGGCCAGGAATACAGGCTGATTCCAATCAGTGCGGCGAAGCTTACCTGGGAGATGATTCGGTGAGCCCGCTCTCCAAAAAGCCCGTACACCATGTGGCCTCCGTCCAACTGCCCAATCGGAAGTAAATTAATGCTGGTGGCCAGCATTCCAAACCATGCGGCAAATCCGATGGGATGCAGGCTGATAGTGGTGCCTGCTTCACCCGGAAAGAAGAACATGGCAGCCAGAGAAAAGATCAAGGGCTCACCCAGTTCATAGGAGCCTAGGGCGGAATCCGTCAAGATGAACGGTTTTGACAGCTGCAGTCCAACAATTAAGGCCGGAATGATAAAGATGAATCCTCCCACAGGCCCGGCGACCCCCACGTCGAAGAGTTGGCGTTTGTTCGGGAACTGGGATCGGATCTTGATCACGGCACCGAAGGTGCCGAAGGGGAATGGTGGGGGAGCGGGGATCAAGTAGGGAAGGGTGGCGTCAATTCCATAATAACGACAGGTCAGATAGTGGCCCAGTTCATGAGCCAGCAGGATCACCAATATTGTAAAGGCGAAGGGAAGTCCCTGTAAAAGATCCAGGGGATGAGAGAAGACTCCAGTGAGTCGGGCCCACACGGCCCCCTGGCCGACGAAGTTGAGGTGGAGAATGTAGCCGGCCGTTAAGGTCGTGACTATGGTGCCCAGAAATAATAGGGCTGGAAGCAAAACCTTGGTCTTGGCGGGAGGCGGAGACGGTTGGTAGGTGAACAGAGGGGGCTGTGAAGGTGTCTCAGATGGGAGAGAAGAATTCCAGCTCAAAATCTGCTATTGGCTGAATCGAATTTCCTTGCCTGGTTTGAACCGGACGGTCTTTCCAGGAGGAATTGGGACTTCGGCCCCTGTTCTTGGGTTTCTGCCGATGCCGCTCTTGCGAGGCTTCACAACAAAGACCCCGAAACCTCTCAGCTCGATGCGTTCGCCTTTCTTCATAGCCTCTTTGAGAGCATTGAAAAAGGAGTCAACGGCAACTTCGGCTTTCACTTTCGTAATGCCCATCCGGTTGGCGACGCGACTGACAATATCTTGTTTAATCACTGCTTCTTCGTTCCTCTTTAAATGATTAATTTGACTATACTTGTCTTCAAAAGCTCTGTCAACCACTTTGGACTTTGGGCTGGCAATTCAGATAAACTTCTGCTTTTCCTGCAGCCGGAAGACAAGCCTATGGGCATCAAACCAGATCACTGGATCACTCGCATGGCCAGGGAGCAGCACATGATCGAGCCCTTTCAGGAATCTCTAGCCCAAGAAGGGGAAATTTCCTACGGGATCTCCTCCTATGGATATGACTTTCGAGTCGATCGAAAATACAAAATCTGCCGGGAAGGGCAGTCCGAAGTACTGGATCCAAAGAATGTTCACGGCCAGCTTTTTGATGATTTCGAAGGGGAGCATTGTGTGGTTCCCCCAGGATCGTTTGTGCTGGCTCAGTCAGTCGAATACTTTAGAATACCTCGCGATATCTTGACGATCTGTACCGGAAAATCCAGCTATGCGAGATGTGGAGTGCTCGTTAATGTAACCCCTTTTGAGCCGGAATGGGAAGGACATGCCACCCTATCCATCTCTAACACCGGGTCAGCTCCTGTTAAGATCTATTCCGGAGAGGGAATTGCGCAGCTCCTTTTTCTTGAGGCTAGTGAAGTTTGTCAGATCTCTTATCGAGATAGGAAAGGGAAGTATCAGGCCCAAAAGGGAATCGTGCTCTCAAAGGTCAAAGGAACTGAGGACTGAGTGAACGAGCGCTACGACTTTCAAGCAATCGAAATGAAGTGGCAGCAACGCTGGGCACAGGCCCAGGAGTTTGCCGCTCGAGAGGATTCCACCCTTCCCAAGTATTATGTGCTGGAAATGCTTCCCTATCCTTCAGGAGCTCTCCATATCGGTCACGTCCGTAATTACTCCCTGGGAGACTCCATCGCCCGATTCAAGCGCATGCAGGGATTTAACGTCTTGCATCCCATAGGGTGGGATGCTTTTGGATTGCCTGCAGAAAACGCTGCCATTAAGAACGAAATTCCTCCGGAACGTTGGACGATGGACAACATTGCCATCATGAGAAAGCAGTGCCTGCAGATGGGCTGGACGTATGACTGGGAGCGCGAGATTGCGACTTGTAGGCCGGAGTATTATCGGTGGACTCAGTGGTTCTTTCTCCAAATGTACAAACAGGGTCTGGCCTACCAACGAAAAGGGACCGTCAATTGGTGTGAGCAGTGCCAGACGGTTTTAGCCAATGAGCAGGTAGTAGAGGGGTGCTGCTGGCGGGATGGAACTTTGGTCATCGAGAAGGAGCTCGAGCAGTGGTGCTTTCGCATTACAGAGTACAACGAGCAACTGCTGCAGGATCTGGATCAGTTAGAAGATTGGCCGGAGAAAGTGAAGAGTATGCAGCGGAACTGGATTGGAAAGTCTGTAGGGGCTCAGGTGACCT
Organism: Acidobacteriota bacterium; assembly: GCA_963663035.1. Classification (GTDB taxonomy): domain Bacteria; phylum Acidobacteriota; class UBA6911; order RPQK01; family JADFOI01; genus JADFOI01. The sequence goes on along the minus strand of OY760074.1, from coordinate 1,874,150 downwards.
TTCCACTGGCTGATACTCAAGGAGATGGACTCGATATCTTCACCACTCGTTTGGATACCATCTACGGTGCCACCTTTGTCGTTCTGGCGCCTGAGCACGAGTTGGTCCGAGGTTGGATGGACGATACGCAATCCAGTGAGGAGTTGTCACGATTCGTGAAGGCAATCCGTCGTCAGGGGAAGGCACTGCGTACCGCCGAGGAAACAGAGAAGAAGGGGGTTTTCACGGGACACTATGCCATCAATCCCTTCACCAGGGAGCGAATCCCCATCTGGATCGCCAATTTTGTTTTGATGGAATATGGGACGGGGGCCATCATGGCTGTTCCCGCCCATGACGAGCGCGATTTTGACTTTGCAAAGAACTACGATTTGAGTATTCGCCAGGTTATTCAGTCCCAGGACCAGGATGCTGGTCCCGATCTGGAGCAGGCTTTTGTGGACGATGGTGTGCTGGTCAACAGCGAGTCTTTTTCCGGGCTTTCCTCGGAAGTGGCTCAGAAAAAGATGGTTGAGTACGCTCAGGCTCAAGGGTTTGGTGAAGCAGCTGTGAGTTACCGGCTGAGGGACTGGAGCATCAGCCGTCAGCGTTATTGGGGCACTCCGATCCCCATCGTTCATTGCCAGAAGTGCGGTGCGGTTCCTGTTCCCGAGGAGGATCTCCCGGTGAAATTGCCCAAAGTGGAGACTATCCAGCTGGGGCAGTCACCGCTTGCCACAATCCCGGAATTCCTCAACACAAGCTGTCCGAAATGTCAGGGGAAGGCCCAGAGAGAGACGGATACCATGGACACGTTTGTGGACAGCTCCTGGTATTTCTACCGCTACACGGACCCTCAGATCGACTCCGCACCGGTGCGGGACGAGGCTGTTCGATACTGGTTTCCAGTTGATATTTACATCGGAGGTGTTGAGCATGCGATCTTACATCTCATCTACATGCGCTTCTTCACCAAGCTGATGCGGGATCTCGGGCTGACTGGCTTCGGTGAGCCGGTTAAGCGTCTCTTTACCCAGGGAATGGTGCTCCAGGAGGGCATGGCCATGAGTAAGTCCCGAGGGAATACTGTGTCGCCCGAGTCTGTCGTACGTGAATATGGAACCGATGCTCTGCGTCTCTTCATTCAGTTTGCCGCTCCGCCGGAACGGGATCTGGATTGGAGTGATCAAGGCTTGGAGGGCTGCTCTCGCTTTCTGAAGCGGCTTTGGAGGTTGCTCCATCGAATTGTGGAAGAAATGAGTCCAGATGCCACCGCCTCATCGGTCAGCCGAGAGGAGTTGTCCGAACCGGGGAGAGCTCTGCAACGAAAGCTGCACCAGACCATCCAGAAGGTCACCAATGACCTGGAGCGGATTCGTCAGAACACGGCCATCGCAGCCATCATGGAGCTGTTGAATTCAATCTACGAGTATGCGGATCGGGAAGATCAGCCGGATCCGGCCATGTTGAAGGAGGTCTTGAAGACCACAGCCCTTCTCTTATCTCCCTTTGCACCCCACTTTGCCGAGGAGATGTGGGAAACCCTGGGACAGGCAGAGCGTTTGACATTCGCTCCTTGGCCCGTGTTCGACCCAGAGTTAGCTCGGGAAGAGGAGGTCAAGATCATCATCCAGGTGAATGGGAAGGTTCGCTCCAGGGTTTCAGCTTTACCGGGAATTTCTGAAGAGGAGATGCAGACCCTTGCCCTGGATGACCAAAAGACCAAGGCCTACATCGAGGGGAAGACGATTCGAAAGATTATCGTTGTGCCTCAAAAGCTGGTCAATATTGTTGTATGAGGAGGCAGGAGGTAGGAGACAGGACTCAAAGACATGCCCCATAGGAATTCGGCACCTGAGGTGCCTCCCACGCAGGACAGCATAAAAGCAGGGATTTGGCACCTGAGGTGCCTCCCACGTACAGGGATTTGGCACCTGAGGTGCCTCCCACGAGTTGCAGTCCTTCTGTTGCTGGTGGTTCAACTCGCCTGTGGCTATCGGGTGGCCAGCAAGAATCGAATGGCTCCCCAATTGAGCACAATTGCTGTCTTACCCTTTGTGAATGAGACCTCCACTTTTGAAGTGGAGCAGATCCTGACTCGATCCTTCATTCGAGCCTTGGTCGAGAGGTCCAGTTATCGTGTGATCACCGATCCGTCCCAGGCCGATGGAATCCTTGAAGGTGTGCTTTCCGGGGTGAGTGTCAGTCCCGTCACTTTTAGCCAAGGGAGTTTCGGTTCCACCTTTCTGGTCACCCTCAATTCAAAGGTGGAGCTGCGGGAGCAGGCAACAGGAGAGGTGCTTCTCAGTGGCAGCTATCTCTTCCGCGAACAGTATGTGATCAACGTCGATGTGCGGAACTTCTTCTCAGAGCTCAATCCTGCTCTGGAGCGGATTGCCGATGATTTCGCTGCCAGTGTGGTCACCACTGTTCTGGAGAGTTTCTAGCCCGCCTTTCTCACGCCGGGTCGTCGCGAAGCGGCGAAAGGGCCGGCCTGGCAAGGCGCGCGAGGGGTACCCGCTTGCGGGTCGACCCCCCGCAAACGTACTCTTGAGTACGTTGAGGAGGCCGACCGAGAGCAACGCAGGCAGGTCGGATCATTGCGCCGATGCAGTAGACCTGGTGTGAGAAAGGCGGGCTAAGCCGGGCTAAAGCCAGTCATGGACTTTTCCAAGTTCCAAAAGACAATCCAATCTCCCGAGCCTGTGTATCTTCTGATCACCGACCAGGATTACCTCAAGAAGAGAGTGTACGAGTTGTGCCGCAGTCAGGTCGAAGAACAGTTCCGAACCTTCAACTGGAGAGTCTATGATCTTGACAAGGATTCCGTCGCGGAACTGCTGAACACTGCAAGAACCTTACCCTGGATGGGACCTCGTCGCTGGATCTACGTGAGAAATGCGGATCTGGCAGCTGCGAAGTTAAGTGAGTATTTGAAGAGTCCTTCTTCTCGTACCAGCCTGGTTATGGAGGTCAGGAGGCGGTCGCGGACATGGTCAAGTCTTCCCCTCATAGAGCTGCCGGAAAAAACGGACCCCCTGGGCTGGGTCAAGAGCAGGGCCAAGAGAGAGGGGTATGACATGGATCCTCGTGCGGCAGAGGCTTTGCTGGAGCTCATAGGAGAGAATTATCAGCAGCTGGAGTCCGAGCTTGAAAAACAGTTTCTCTGGGATCTTGAGAGTCGAAAGATCACCCTCGACTCGGTGCTTCGGATGACTCGTCAAGCGCGAGAGTACGATGTCTTCTCTCTGATCAATGCCATTGCCGGCCGTGACTCGAAAGGAGCGCTGCGCATTCTGGATCGACTTTGCGGCTCGGGGATGACCGCTCCACAGATCATCTCGATGCTCTACTGGAATTTCCGTCGAGTCCTGGTTGCCCAGGAGATGTTAAAAGGCGGGCGACCTTTTCGCTCCATCCTGCCTGAATTGAAAATCTGGAGTTACAAGGACAAGGAGCGGGAAATCCGAGCCTATTCGTATGAGATTCTGGTGGAGATACTGATTGGCCTCCGTGAGACTGACCGCTTGTGCAAGACGACGAGCACCGATCCCAAGCTTCATCTGGAACGGATGATCGTTGACACTTGTCGCAGCAAGTCCTTATAATAAGCCCACTGAGAACAGCATATGCCTAATGTAAAGTCGGCTGCAAAGCGAATGCGGCAAAATGTGGTGAGAAGAGAAGTGAATCGCCGCAGGCGCAGTCAGATGCGAACAGAGATTAAAAGGTTCCGACAGCTCTTGAGCGAGAAGAAAATAGATGATGCTCGGGGCATGTTGAGGGAAGTGCATGCGGTGATTGATCGGTCCGCCCAAAAAGGCATCATTCACTCCAATACTGCCGCACGGTATAAGTCCAGACTGACGAAGCACCTGAACGGCTTTGCTTCCTAGATGCCTTTCTCCTGATCACCATAGCAAGCTGTCCAACCAGCCCGTTTGAAAAAAAGAACTCTACCTCAGCGTGGCACCGAGAGCCCTTCGGGCACCCCCAAACCGGGTGACGGAAGAACTGTCCGAATCATCGGTGTTCCCATGGACCTGGGAGCCGGTCGTCGGGGAGTGGACATGGGACCCTCCGCCATTCGAATCGGAGGTTTACACCGGAAGCTTGAAGGAGTGAACTTCCAAGTAGAAGAGGGAGGGGATCTCGAGGTCAAGATCCCGGAAAAGGCTGTTCGTGGCGAGCAAAGAGAGGTTTTCCTCCAGGAGATTGCCCAGGTTTGCAAGCTTGTAGCTGGTCGTGTTGGTGAGACGTTGGAAGAGAACAAATTCCCCCTCATCTTGGGAGGAGATCACTCCGTAGCCGCCGGAAGCATTGCCGGAACTTCTTCCTTTTTTCGGAAACAGAATAAGAAGATCGGGTTAATCTGGATCGACGCTCATACCGATATGAATACTCCCGAGAGCAGTATCTCGGGGAATGTCCATGGAATGCCCCTGGCCGCTGTTTTAGGGCTGAAGCCCACAGAACTGAGTGAAATTGAGGGATTTTCGCCCAAGGTGAATGGTGTGAATGGGGTGGTCATTGGGGCTCGCAGCATTGATGCTCGGGAAAAGCCCAAAATTCAGAAAGCTGGCTTAAGGGTGATCACCATGAAGGAGCTGGACATGCGAGGCATGAGAGCCGTTATGGAAGAGGCTGTGGAAAGGGCCACGGACGGCACCGCCGGGTTTCATTGTAGCTTGGACTTAGACGTTGTCGATCCCCAGGAGGCCCCTGGTGTCGGGACTCCCGTTCGCGGTGGGATGACCTACCGGGAGAGTCATCTGGCTATGGAGATTATTGCCGACAGTGCCCAATTGCTGGCGCTGGACTGTGTGGAAGTCAATCCCGTCCTGGACAAGGGAAATATGACAGGTTTACTGGGAGTCGAGCTGATCTGCTCGGGTTTGGGGAAGAGGATTCTTTGAAACATGTAGTCGTTCTGTGCGGGGGACGATCGGCCGAACATGAGGTGTCTTTCTTGTCGGCCAGATCGATCCTGAGTCGCCTGAACCAGGAAAAGTACCGGCTTTCAGTGATGGGAATTCAAAAGGATGGTTCGCTTTACTCCCCGGAAGCTACCCGGGACAAGCTCGGGTTGGACTCGAGTCCGCAGTATCATTTTCCCTCCGGCAAGCACTGGGTCTGTTTGTTGCTGGATCTGGATCCTGCGCCGGACGTCGTTTTCCCTGCGCTGCACGGTCCCTTTGGGGAGGATGGGACCGTTCAGGGGACGCTGGAAGTTCTCGATATCCCCTACGTTGGCGCCGGTGTGGGGGGGTCAGCAGTAGGTATGAACAAGATCCATAGTAACGAGATCTTGATGGATTCGGGTTTGCCGGTCCTGCCCTTTCTCTCTCTTGGCCAGGCTGAATGGCAGGAAGGAGCGGAGGATTTCCTGGAGCTCCTGGAGCAACAGCTGCATTATCCCGTCTTCGTCAAACCAGCCAATCTCGGGTCTTCCGTTGGAATCAATAAGAGCAAGGATAGGGATGAGTTGAGCGAGCATATTGAAGTTGCCTTCCGCTACGACGACTTTATTGTGATTGAGGAAGGAATCGAGGCTCGGGAGATTGAAACTGCGGTGCTCGGCAACAGCCAGCCTGAAGTCTCCATGGCAGGCGAGATCATTCCTTCGAGGGAGTTTTACAGCTACGAGGCGAAATATCACGACCAGGACAGTCAGCTTCTGATTCCAGCCCCTCTTTCTGAGGAGCAAGGGCAGGGAGTGAGGGAGCTTGCCCTGGCAACCTTTAAAGCCCTGCAGTTGGAGGGTATGGCTCGCGTAGACCTCCTCATGGACAAGAAGACCGGCCAGTTCTGGGTCAGCGAGGCCAATACCATTCCGGGGTTTACCGACATCAGCATGTACCCAAGACTATGGGAGGCGTCTGGGCTTCCCTATCCTGAACTCCTGGATAAACTGATCGACCTGGGGATGGAAAGGCATCGCCGCCGCAGTCGCTTTTCGGTGGAGCGATGATCTTGGCTTGCTTGCGGGGAGTTGCTATATTAGAATTACGAGCATAAGGATGCACTGCAACCTACCGAAACCTGTTAGTCAAACAAACCATTTTTCAGAGGAGGCCACTGAATATGAGTGAGGTGGAGACCAAAGATTATCTGCTCAACAACGACCAGGAATTCCGTCAACTGGTGCAGCGACACCGGAGCTATGAAGATCAACTTCAGGAATTACAGAGCAGATCTTTTCTCAACGAGACGGACAGATTCGAGGAAACCATCATCAAGAAGAAGAAGCTGGCAGTGAAGGATCAGATGCAGGTACGGATTCAGCGTTATCGAACTGGCCAGGCCCAGGAGTAGTCCGCATCATGCATAAATTTTCTGCTACAGTGTCGCAATCATCCACGCTGACGGCGTTGTGCGACCCGCACAAGCGGGTACCCCTTGGGCTCCTCGGCGTACTGCAAGAGTACGCCTGCGTTGTGCGACCCGCAAGCGGGTACCCCTTGGGCTCCTTGTCAGCGTGGCGCTTGCGCCACTTCGCTACGAAAACCTATGCATAATGCGGACTAGTCCACATTGAGTGAAGTTCATTTGTAGCCCGCTTGCAAGGCTTGGAGCCAGTCGTGCAGCGGGCTTTTTTTCTGCCTCCAACAATGGCTAAGGACGCTTACTATTTTTTGACGCCTCTCGCTGCCCTGGTATTCCTTTGTTTCTGGGCCGGGTTCCTCTGGGTGGCTCTTGCGCTTTTTGTCCTCTGCCTGTTTGTTGTTTATTTCTTTCGAGACCCGGAGAGGTCCATTCCTGAGGACCCCAGGGCCATCGTGAGTCCAGCCGACGGGAAAGTCGTTCGCCTGCTTCAGAAGGGTGAAGATACGATCTTGAGTATTTTTCTTTCCCTCCTGGACGTGCACATCAACCGGGCGCCCCTGGAGGGGACGATTATCAAGAAGGATTATCGGCCTGGGAAGTTCCTGCTGGCCTACGACGACCGCGCTTCGGTGGAGAATGAGCACATGACGATCACCATTGCTGGCAAGCAGAAGCTGACTTTTTCCTTGATCGCGGGAATGCTGGCTCGGCGGATCAGAGTTTGGAGCCAGGAAGGAGCTCATGTCCAAAAAGGTGATAAGATAGGGTTGATCCGGTTCGGGAGTCGCGTCGATATTGCTCTACCCCCCGAATGTGAGGTCGTTGTCCACAAGGGCGATCGAGTCTACGGCGGATCCACCATTATTGCCTATTGGAAAGAGAATTCGTGACAGGTACGGAAAGGAAGCCGTTGAGAACAGAATCCAAGCGGGTGCTTAACCGGCCCCGAAAACTTCGCCGGAGTGTGTATCTCTTACCGACAGCTTTCACGGTAGGGAACATCTTCGCAGGATTCTATGCCGTCACCTCAACCTTAAGCGGTGAATATCAAAGTGCGGCCGTTGCCATTGGCATTGCAGTGGTCCTGGACTTTTTGGACGGACGAGTGGCACGGATGGCCAATGTGACCAGCGATTTCGGGTCGCAGCTGGATTCTCTGGCGGATGTCATCAGTTTTGGAATAGCTCCAGCCGTTCTCATCTATTCCTGGGGTTTAGCCGACTTTGGCAATTTTGCACGTTTCTCTGCCTTTGTTTTTCTTATCTGTGGGGCCATGCGTCTGGCACGTTTCAATCTCCAAATGAAGGATCTGAGGCACTTTGCCGGACTTCCCATTCCTGGCGGCGCTGGTTTTGTGGCTGCCACAGTCCATCTCTTTGGAGAGCCGCTCCCATCGCCGTTGTTTTCGTACTATCTGGTGGGGATCACTTATTTCATTTCCTTTCTAATGATCAGCACAATTCGTTATCCTTCCTTGACTCAACTGAACCTGGGGCGTGGAAAATCTCACCTGAATGTGCTGCTTTTTGCACTGCTCCTGGCCGGGGTGGTCTGGTACTCGCAGCAGGTCCTGATGATCCTTGCGCTTGCTTATCTTTGCAGCGGATTGTTCTCCCGGGCCCACCAGTTCGTGAAGTATCGTCTACGATCCGAAGAACTTGCCGCCGAAGAACTCAATCTCGATTAAGCCGGGATAATGCATAGGTTTTCGTGACGAAGTGCAGCAGGCGCCGCGATGACAAGGCAGGCGAGGGGTACCCGCTTGCGGGTCGGGTTCCGCAGGCGTACTCATACGGTACGCCGAGGAGCCCAAGGAAGTATAACGCAGTCAGCGTGGTTGATTGCGGCACTGCAGTAGAAAATCTATGCATTTTCCCGGCTAGCCTGCCGGGAGGCCCATTTTCTACAGTGGTGCTTTTCCTGAGGAGTATCCATGCGTGCTCAGAAAGTGGATGTCATGGGAAAGTCGGTTCGCAAACTGCTCAGGAGAAGTGCGGACCGTCACCTGACCAATCTCCTGAGCAAGCTGCGACCGGGTGATATCTCCAGCATCATGCTGGAATTAAGCGAGCGGGAGCAGAACTCCGTCTTCTCGCTCCTGGTTCAACGTGATCGGCAACTGGCAGCTGAGACGCTGAAGATTTTGGGAGTGGATCCAGGTCTGGATCTCCTGAAACAGATTCCCCGGGAGGAGATCGGTAAGGTGCTCCAGAGGTTGGAAACGGACTCTGCCACCGTGTTTATTTCCGCCCTTCCCGAGGAGTTTGCCCAGGAGATTCTGGAGCAAATGGGGGTGGAGGAGTCCACTGAAGTTCAACATCTTCTCCTCTATGAAGAAGAAACAGCCGGGCGAATCATGACGCCCAATGTGTTTTCTCTCTGTGAGGACCTTTCCGTCAGCGAAGCCATCCATACCATTCAGACCGCCCAGGAGTTGGAGGTGGTCTTTTATCTGTATGTTGTCGATGAGCGAAATCACCTGGTCGGTGTGGCGTCTCTGCGTGAGCTTCTCAGCGTTGCATCCAGCACTCCTCTCAAGAAGATCATGACCACCGATGTCATCTCGGTCACCACTGAGACTGACCAGGAAGAGGTTGCCCGTGAGGTGGCTCTGTACGATTTGTTAGCCATTCCGGTCGTGGATTACGAGAACAAGCTGGTCGGGACTATTACTGTGGATGACATCATCGACGTTATTGAAGAGGAGGCGACGGAAGATATTTTCCATCTGGCGGGCATTGAGGCGAGTGATCACATTCATACACCCGCGCTGACCTCAGTGAGGAAACGACTTCCCTGGTTGGTGGTGAATTTGGCTGCGGCACTGCTTGCGGCCACGGTTGTTGCTCTCTACGAACCGACCATCGCGCGCTTTTCGTTTCTGGCAGTCTTTTTGCCTGTTGTTGCCGGTATGGGCGGGAATTCCGGGACCCAAACCTTGACTGTCATGGTGCGTGGGATGGCTTTGGGAGAAGTGAGCTGGGCGAGCGGGAAATCGATTCTCCTGAAGGAGCTTCTTGTGGGTATAAACAATGGACTTGTGACCGGCATCCTTGCCGGTGTGGTGGCCTATCTCTGGAGGGGCAGTTATATACTGGGGCTGGTCCTGGGGGGAGCGATGATTATTAACGTGGCCTTGGCCGGGGTGGTAGGAACCCTGATCCCACTGATTTTAAAGAACTTGAAGATCGACCCGGCGATCGCTTCGGGTATTTTCGTGACGACCTTTACCGATGCAGTTGGATTTTTGTCCTTCCTGGGATTAGCGACATATTTCCTCCATCTCCTTCCGGTCTCATGAGTGCCCACCGGTCCGAAGCTCTGACCCTCAGGACTTACCCTTACTCTGAGTCCCATAAGATTGCTGTTTTCCTCACGCGAGACTTTGGAAAAGTGCGAGGGGTCGCTTACGGAGCTCAGAAGGCGAAAGGCCGATTTACCGGCAGCCTGGAACCATTGACTCAGGTGCGGCTCAGTTTTTCTCGGAAAGAGCATCAGGAATTGGCTGCAATTCAAAGCTGTGAGATCCTGCGGGCCTTTTCGGCCTACCAGCTTACCTGGGAAGTCAGTCTTCACTTCAGCTATTTTGCTGAGCTCCTGGTGGAGTTTTCCAAGGAACAGGAGGAGAGTGAACTGCTTTTCCGTTTGAGCCTGAGGGTTCTGGAGGCGAGTCAACAGGTGCCAGTCGACCTGCTGGCCCGCTATTTTGAACTGTGGCTTCTCCAATTGGAAGGCGTCTTGCCCTCACTTGAGGAAAAACTTCCTCTCCAGCTGGCGGTCAAGGTCAAAAACATGATGAAGCTCCACGCTAATCAGCTTCACACTTTCGAGCTCTCTGGAAAGGAAAATAAGAGGTTAGAAAGTCTGTGCAGTGAGTTGATAGAATACCACCTGGAAAAGCGGTTGAAGACAAGAAAAATGTTGCTGGAATTCTTGTAGAGCGGGTTACTGAGAATGAAGACGTTTCAGGAGATTACTCACGGATTGATCGAGTACTGGATGAAGTACGGGTGTGTCATTCAGCAGCCCTACGACGTTGAAGTCGGGGCAGGGACCATGCACCCGGAGACTTTCTTCCGGGTCCTGGGTTCGCAGCCTTACAAGGTTGCCTACGTTCAGCCGTCGCGTCGGCCCACGGATGGCCGTTATGGCGAGAATCCGAATCGTGTCTATCGTCACTACCAGGTCCAGGTGATTCTGAAGCCTTCCCCTGATGATGTTCAAGACGTCTACCTGGAAAGCCTTCGGAAACTGGGAATTCCCCTGGACAAGCACGATCTTCGGTTCGAAGAAGACAACTGGGAAGCCCCTACACTGGGAGCCTGGGGAATTGGCTGGCAAGTTCTGCTGGATGGTCTGGAAATCACCCAGTTTACCTACTTTCAGCAGACGGGAGGGCTCGATCTCATGCCGATCTCAGCAGAGATAACCTATGGGCTGGAACGGATTGCCAGTTTTATCACCGATTCGGACAGCATCTTTGACCTCCCCTGGAATGAGGAACTGACCTATGGACAGGTCAAAGGGCAGGAAGAATATGAGTTCTCCAAATACAATTTTGAGGTTGCTGACACAGGAATGCTCTTTAAGCTCTTCGATCTTTACGAGAAAGAGAGTCTCCGCTGTTTAGAAAAAGGCTGTGTCCTTCCCGCATATGACTATTGCTTGAAGTGCTCTCACACCTTTAACCTGTTAGACAGTCGTGGAGCCATTAGTGTGACCCAAAGAGTCGGAGTGATCGCGCGCGTGCGTTCCCTTGCGCTGAAAATAGCCAAGCAGTATGTCGAGAAGCAAGAAGAACAAATTCCTGTTTGAATTGGGTTTGGAGGAGATCCCGGCTGACATGATCTCCCCAGCTCTGGAGCAGATGTGTCAAAGCTGTGAAGGACTGCTGGAGGAGGCCCACCTGCACTTTGAATCGATGAAATCATTCGCCTCCCCTCGTCGCCTGGTTCTCCTGCTGGAGGGATTCCCAGATCACCAGCCGGAGCGGGAGGAAGTTGTCATGGGTCCCTCTCACTCAGTCGCCTACGACCAGGAGAACAAGCCGACCCGGGCTGCGGAAGGCTTTGCCCGGAAAGGGGGTCTGGCTGTAGCGGACCTGGAGGTGGTGGAGACCGAGCGAGGCCGCTATGTGGGTTATCGGAAGAAAATCCCAGGAAAGTTATTGGCGGAAGTCCTCCAGGAAATTCTGCCCCAGGTAGTCACCTCGATTTCCTGGCCCAAGAACATGTACTGGCGGGAAAGTCGCTTCCGCTTCATTCGACCGCTGCGCTGGTGCCTTGCACTTTTGAATGACCAGGTCCTTCCCCTGGAGTTTGAGGGGATTCGGGCAGGCAATGTGACACGGGGACATCGCTTTTTGGGGCAGCATGAAATTCAGCTGTCTGAGATCGACGATTTCCTGGAAAGGTTGCGGGAGAACTATGTCCTGGCGGATGTAGAGGAGAGAAGGAACAAGATCAGCAAGGAGATTGAACTTGTCCTTCCGGAGGGTCTACAAATTCTTCCTGACCCCCACTTGCTGGAAACGGTAGTCCATCTCAACGAGTACCCCACCCTGATCTGTGGGAGCTTCAGCCAGGCGTTCCTGGAACTGCCCCAGGAAGTGCTGATTACAGTGATGCGTCACCATCAAAAGTATTTCTCTGTGGTCAACGAAGCAGAAGAGATTCAACCCTATTTTGTGACGGTGATGAACACCAGCGGTGACCCCGAGGGGACGATTCAAAAGGGGCACGAAAAGGTCTTGAAGGCCAGACTGGAGGACTCCGTTTTCTTTTGGAAGGCGGATCGGAAAAAGCGGCTCGAGGAGCGTGTGGAGGCGCTAGAGAGCGTCCTCTTTCAGGAAAGGTTGGGGAGTTACGGTGCCAAGACAGAGCGTCTTCAGATGCTGTGCGGTGAGTTGTCTGAGGATCCTAATCTGAAGACAGCGGCCAGGCTTTGTAAAACGGACCTCATGAGTGCAATGGTCCGTGAATTTCCTGAGCTTCAAGGAGTAATGGGCGGATTATATGCCCGTGAGGAAGGTTATCCTGCAGAAGTTTGGAAGGCGATCTATGAACATTATGAGCCGGTATCTCTGGAAGATGCCTCCCCCTCGACGGAGTTGGGCGCCTTACTCTCGATCGCTGATAAGCTGGACACCATTGTCGGCTGTTTCGCCGTCGGCATTGTTCCCACGGGTTCGAGTGATCCTTTTGCCTTGCGGCGGCAGGCTCAAGCCCTGGTCAAGGTCCTGTTCGACCATCGCCTGGACCATTCCTTGCGCTCTCTGGTGAAGTTGACTCAGAAAAACTTCCCGTCCGAAATGGAGAGTCAGGAAGTCTGCGAGTCGGTCATGGAGTTCCTGCGGAGGCGTGTGCGTTTTATTTTCAAGGAGAAGGGAATCTCCTACGATGTCTTGAATGCAGTTCTGGCAGTAGAGATTCATGGAGTCTACGACGCCTACCAGAGAGCCGAGTCTCTGTCTGGAATTCGGGGCGAAGAGGATTTTGAGGCTCTGGCTATTGCTTTCAAGAGGACCAAGAATATTCTGGCCAACCAGGCCATTGAAGTGTCAGAGGTCAACACAGAGAGCTTGATAGAACCAGAGGAACGTACCCTTTTCCGTGCCTATTCGGAGCTCAGACCGAAGGTTGACGAGAATCTCAAGATGGGTGATTATGTCTCTGCCCTGAAGCAGATTGCCGGGTTGAGAAAGAGTGTGGATCCTTTTTTTGACAAGGTTCTGGTCATGGCCGAGGACGAAAAGCTGCGGAGAAATCGATTACGCCTTTTGTATGATATCTCCCAGCTATTCTTGAAGATCGCTGACATCTCAGAAATTGTGCAGGAGGGTTGAGCATGAGTGAGAAGAAAATAGAAATAACGGATGCAAAGGGTAAGCTGGGAGTCCTGCTGATTGGCCTTGGAGCTGTCAGTACCACCTTTATCGCTGGAGTGGAAGCCATAAAAAAGGGTTTGGGAAAACCCATTGGTTCCCTCACCCAGATGGGCACCGTCCGTCTGGGAAAGCGTACCGAGAAGAGAATTCCAAGGATTGCGGAGTTTGTTCCTCTGGCGGGACTGGAGGACCTTGTTTTTGCTGCTTGGGACATCTTTGAGGAGGATGCCTACAAGGCTTCCGTCAATGCCGGCGTGCTGGAAGCCAGCTTGTTGGAACAGGTGAGGGGAGAGCTTGAGGCTATCCGCCCCATGAAAGCTGTCTTTCACCCTCGCGATGTGAAACGACTGCACGGTACCCACCTCAAGAAGGAGAAAACGAAATGGGATCTGGCCCAGAAGTTGGTTGAGGACATCCAGCACTTTCAAAAGGAGAAAGACATAGACCGAATGGTCATGATTTGGTGCGGCAGCACCGAAGTGTTTATCAACCAGACGGAGGCTCACCAGTCCCTGGAGAAGCTGGAGGCGGGGTTGAAGAGCAATGACGAGAGCATCCCTTCCAGCATGGTCTATGCTTACGCAGCCCTTCACTTGGGAATACCCTTTGCCAATGGAGCTCCCAATCTCACCGTCGATGTTCCAGCTTTTACCCAGCTGGCGGAACTGAAGCAAGTGCCTGTGTGTGGGAAAGACTTTAAAACGGGTCAGACGCTCATGAAGACGATTCTTGCTCCCGGGTTCAAGGCCCGGTTGTTGGGACTATCAGGCTGGTTTTCAACCAATATTTTGGGAAATCGAGACGGTGAAGTCTTGGACGATCCCGGCTCATTCAAAACCAAGGAAGAATCTAAATTGTCGGTCCTGGAGCACATTCTGCAGCCCGATGTTTATCCCGATCTTTACAGCAATTTCTATCACAAGGTTCGGATCAACTACTATCCCCCTCGAAGAGACAACAAAGAGGGCTGGGACAACATCGATCTGTTCGGGTGGCTGGGCTATCCGATGCAGCTCAAGATTAATTTTTTGTGCCGCGATAGTATTTTGGCGGCTCCTCTTCTTTTAGATCTGGTGCTCTTTCTGGATCTGGCCAAGAGGGCCGGGATGGGTGGCATCCAGGAATGGCTCTCCTTCTATTTCAAGAGTCCCATGACACTGCCCGAATTGTACCCCGAACACGATCTTTTCATTCAGCTGATGAAGTTAAAAAACACACTTCGATATTTGCGCGGTGAGGAGCAGATCACTCATCTGGGGCTGGATTACTATCAGTAGCTTACAAAATGCAATTTATCTGAGATAATCAGCACCAGCTGAGAGTACTCGGAAAACCTGATGAGTAAAAAACAGCCGACTCCCTATCTTAAGTTGCTGGGCCCGGAGAAGACCCAGGAGCAAGTCTTCGAAGTCAGTTCGGATGAAGTTCTCATTGGCAGAAGTTCTGACGCTGATTTTGTCGTCCTCATCGACCGCTCTGTGTCTCGACAACATGCCAAGATTGTCAAAAAGGATAAAGGTTATTCGATCGTTGACCTGAAAAGCACCCATGGCACCTTTGTCAACGACGAGCGCATTGAAGAGAAAGAGCTTCAAGCTGGAGACCAAATCCGTCTGGGGCGCTTGGAAGTGCTTTTTTCATCTGACGAATTCGCCAAAGGTAGCGAGACCACCGCTGGAGATCTCAGAACCTCCTTAGCCCATTTGACCTCGGTTCTTGGGTCTGAGAAGTACTCAGAATACTCCGATCTGGAGAAGATTCACTTCATCCTGGATCTCCAATACCAATGGGGGCAGCAGTTTTCCTCCGATGAGACCTTTGAACACATACTGAGATTTGCTCTCCAAACCATCGGCGCAGAAAAAGGTTGCGTTTTTCGGCGGCAGGGCGACGCTTTCAGTTTTGTCGTAGGGCTCACTGCCCAGGACAAGGTTTTGTCTGAAGCCGAATTTCGTAGCAGCCAAACTGTGGTGGCTCAGGTGGCAGGCACTGGAGTCCCTGTCTTTATGACTGAGGGAATCAAGGGTGACCTCGCGCGCCAGGAGAGTATTGTGGAAATGCAGCTCAGAGCCCTTGCCTGCCTCTTAAGGGAATATCGGCTGAGTCGGACAGACCTGAAGTTCTGGGAATCCTTTATCTGGACAGTACCAGCATCATGGGTGCCCTGTCGGGTCTGGATGAAAAGATCCTCAAGAAGCTGGCAATTGAGGCCGGTAACGTGCTCGAGAAGGTGGAGATGATCAAAGGCTTTGAGGAGAGAAGGAAGTACGAGCAGGGAATGGTGATCGCCTTCGAGACCCAGAGAAGTCTTTTACCTCGTTCCCTTCCCAAATTCGGGAATTTCAGCTTCGAGGCTCATAGTGAACCCACCCGTCACGTGGGAGGCGACTTCTATGATTTTCTCCAACCGACCTCCCAGGAACTGATTGGGATCTTGGCAGATGTCTCCGGTAAAGGGGTGCCGGCGGCTCTGTTGAGTTCGATGCTGCAGGGAGCCCTGGACATGGAATTCCGTATGGGTGTGCCACCCAGGGAGGCACTGGCCCGTGTGAATTCCCTCCTGTGCGAAAGATCACCCTCCAATGCTTTCGCCACCCTCTTTCTCTTCTCTGTCGATGCCCAGGGTAAGGGAGAATTCGTGGGGGCGGGCCACAATCCCGCCTATCTCTTCCGTGCTGCCACGGGTGAGATTGAAGAGCTCCGCTCAGAAGGCTTGATCCTGGGAGCTTTCGACAATGCCTCTTACAACTCTCGCCCACTCCAGTTCGGGCCTAAGGATGTCCTGGTTATCTACTCCGATGGCGTCACGGAGGCGACTGACACTCAGGGAGAGATGTTTGAGGAAGAGAGACTTTTGCAAATCATCAAAACCTTCGCACCTGCCGGAGCCGAGGCACTAAAAAAAGAACTCCTGGAAGCCTTGGACCAATTCACTGAGGGGATGGCTCAACACGATGACCTCACCTTTGTGCTGATCCAGGCAGGGTGAAAGAGAAGGAGGCAGGAGGTAGGAGGCAGGAGACCAGTTCCAGGTTCCAAGTTTCAAGTCTATTCAGGAGACTGACTTCTGATTTCTTTCTCCTGACTCCTATCTCCTGACTCCTGTCTCCTTCCCTGAGGTGTAAAGCATGACACGAACGGTATCCGAGCCCACTACCCGGGTGAAGGGTCCCCTGAAGCGCATCGATCAACGAGATGAGCTGCACACCCAGGCGGCCATGGGCAATCTGGGTAAACGGGTCCAGGAAAGATGGATTTCCGAATCGGAGGATCCTTTTCGGCGTATCTTTTACCCGGATCGGCGACCCCAAAATGCTCCCATTCGCTCCTGGCGCAGTGTGGCCGATGGGCCCTTAAACCCCAAGCGGACCGAGGTCAAAAACCCCAGGCGGATGTCCGAGATCATCAAAGGGGTGGCCAAGTTCCTGGATGCTGATCTGGTGGGCATCTGCAAGCTGAATCAAGCTTGGGTTTTTACCCACCGGGGTCTGCGGATCGATCACCATAAGGGCATTGCCGGGCAGCCTATCGACCTCAATCACAAGTATGCCATTTCGATTGCCGTCGAAATGGCACACGAAAACTATGCCAATTCCCCCAGCTTCATCGACAACGCTTCAACTGGCAAGGGTTATCTGGACAGTGCCAAGGTGGTGGTCAGTCTTGCAGCCTGGATCCGTGAAATTGGCTGGCCCGCCAAGGCCCACTTTTTTATTAGTGAGGAAGTGGTCCATATTCCCATTGCTGTTGAGGCTGGTGTGGGAGAGCTGGCACGAAACGGAAACCTTATCACTCGCAAATATGGACCACGTGTCCGTTTGGCAACCGTGACCACCGATCTCCCCCTTGAGGTGGACAGCCCGGTGGATATCGGTGTGCAGGACATGTGTACCGATTGCAACAAGTGTGCGGTGAATTGCCCGGCTCAGTGCATCCCCTATGGAGAGAAGGTTATCGAGGACAACGTGGAGAAATGGGCGGTGGACAACAAAAAATGCATGAAGTATTGGACGGCTAATCGGGGTCGTTTCAACGATTGCGCCCGTTGCTTTACCACTTGCGTCTGGAATCTTCCCGATTCGCGGTGGGCCCGCATCATCACCTGGGGAATCCCCAAATGGCGTTGGTGGCGAAAGGGCTTTCTCTGGATGGACGATCTGATCCGCGGAAAGAAACCCAACCCCAGACGGCAATGGCTGTACTACAAAGCACCAGGTCCTAAGGAAGGCTGGACCCTTCCCGATGTTATCGAATAAGAAGCCCTCTGACTCTTGCTGGCTGGACAAGAGTCTTACCGATCTGCTCCGGGAGAATGTCCAGAAAAACCCCGATGCTCCGGCCATTGAATGGGGAGACATCACCCTCAGTCACGCCGATTTGGATCTCAAGAGCGATCGCCTGGCCGCAGGATTGGCCAGATGGGGGATAGGAAAGGGCGATGTTGTCTCCTGTCAACTCCCCAATATCCCGGAGTTTCTCATCCTGCACCATGCGGTATCCAAGCGCAGAGCCATCTTCAATCCCATTCACATGCCCTACCGGAGCTCGGAAATGGCGCATATCCTGGGTTTTGCTGAAAGCGCCATGTTGGTGATGGGCTCTCCGGTCAAGGACTTTAGCTACCTGGAGATGGGTCTGGAAATACAGCAACGGCTTCCCTCCCTGCGCCAGGTCGTCTCGCTGGGGGAAGAGAGACCCCAGGGGAGCATTCCCTGGGAGGAACTTGCCGAGGAGTCTGCCAAGGCTCAAGAGGAAGATCCGCAGCCCCAGGATCCCTTCCTGCTGCTTTTTACATCGGGCACCACTGCCAGCCCCAAGGCAACACTACACACGCACAATATGCGGATGAGCAACTCCTGGTTTTGCGGGAAGGATATGGAACTTCAAACAAGCGATGGCATGCTTTGCTGTTCAGCCCTCAGCCACATGTGGGCGATTTTGAACTATTGGAGTAGTGTGATCTACGGTTGCCGTCAAGTGCTTCTGGAAAAGTATCGCCCTACTACCTTTCCATCCAGGCTGGCTGAAGGTGGGGCAACGGTCGTGATTGGGGCTCCCGTGCATGCCGTTGACCTTCTAGCCTCTTCTGACTTGAACCCTGAAGCTCTCGGTGGCCTTCGGCTCTTTGCCCTCTCCGGCAGCGTCTGTTCTCCCGATCTGGTGGGCAAGCTGCGCAAGACCTTGAAGCATTGCACGCCGATGGTTTTTTGGGGCATGACCGAAACCGGAGGTGGTTTCTACACGCGTCTGGATGATCGGGCGGAGGTGATTGAGATGACGGCCGGACGAGTCTCAGGTGCCTGCGTCATTGCCCTTCGCGACGACCAGGACAAGACAGTTTCCCCTGATCAGAAAGGGGAGCTTGTCATTCAAACCCCCTTTGGCATCAAGAGCTATTTTAAGAACCCGGAAGCTACCCAGGAGAGCTTTACCAGCGACGGTTGGTTTCGAACTGGTGATCTGGCCAGAATGGATTCCGCGGGCAATGTGCAGATCCTGGGACGTCGCAAGGAGGAAATCAATCGGGGCGGGGCCAAGTACCTCCCGGAAAGTGTGGAAGAGGTGATCCGCCGTCATCCCGCAGTGTATATGACGGCTATTGTGGGCATGCCCGATGAACGACTGGGTGAACGCGCCGTCTGCTTTGTGGTGCCAGTTCAGGGAAAGGCGCCCCCCACCCTGGAGGAACTTTGTGCCCTGCTTGAACAAGATGGAACGGCCAAGTTCAAATGGCCTGAGCGACTGGAGATCGTTGAGAGTCTTCCCCTGACGCCCACGGGAAAAATTCAACGAGCCGTCTTACGGGCTAAAACTCTTTCCTAGAGTCCAGGTTGGCCTCGATCTCCTCTCGAGTTCGCCACACCGGGCGTAACTCCTTTTGTGAAAAAAGTTCAAGTTGATCTCCAAGAAAGGGTGACTCCGGTTGTGAGGAATTTCCGTAGCTCAGTAGGGCCCGAGCCCGAACCGGGTTGGAAAACTCCACGGCCATCACAAAGGAGTCTCCCGAGGTAGCCCTTCTCAGGCCCTGGCCAATCCCCTGGAAACTGAGGGCTCGGAAGATACCCAGACTATCCGGTCCTCCGTTGGCGGGAAGATCTTGGTCAGCTATACGCAGACGATTGACTTTTCCCCACTCCACCTCCAGTGTTCCATGGTCTGCCTGGACTTGAGTTGCCGCGATTTCCAGCGCTTTGAGGGCAGCCTCCCGATCAGCCAGTCCCTTGGGGGTTTCCAATGCAGACTCCTCACTCCAGTTGAGGGTAAAAAGACCAGAGTCAGACTGGGAGCGATTGAGTTCCTGAAAGAAAGCTTCAAACAGGACCGCACCCCGGCTTTGGGCATCGGTCTTGCGGTCCCAGGAACTCAGAACCTGGGCGGCCTGGCGGACCAGGTCACTGGTGCTCTGCTGGGCAGCTGCTAACAGGTCATCGAGGAGACGATCAGCCAGTTCCACATGGGTCGAATGTTTATAGCGGATCAGCTCTTGGAGGGTCATACTCTCATCTTCCATCAGCATGTGGGCCGAACGCTGCGCTCGCAAGCGCATCCTTCGAGGTGCCATGTAAGGAGGGAACTGGCTGGCCTCCAGGACGGGCGGAAAGGTTGTCGTCCAAGGGGGATCATTGGCGTTTTGGAGCCAGCCGCTCTGGGGATCAACCACTTTAGGGAGTTCTTCGTAACTATGGGTTCCCGTCCAGAGGGTTTCCGAGGTGTCGCCCGGGACGATCCCCGACCAGTCCCAATCTCCTGCCGGGCGTATCGGGGTGATACCACCGAAGAAATGCATGATGTGGCCATCCCGGTCGGCATAGATCACCGTAAACATGGGAATCTGCATGCGCCTCAAAACAGATTCGAATTCCTCGAGATCTCTTGCCTGCATCATATCCCACCACTCGGAAAGCATGGCCGACTGATCGAGCCCCACGATCCTCAAGGCAAGGGCCTTGCCGTTCTTCTCGGCAATCACAGGACCGTGAACGGACTGCCTGAAGATGAGCTTTTCCTCCTTCAGGGTGCCGTCCTCCTGCTTGACCGTGAGAATCTCCTGGGTCGTTTCAAACTCCTGGACCCCACCGTTCCAGCGATAACCGCCGTCCGTAAGTGTGAGCTCGTAGAGGTCATCTCCGTCATGGGCGTTGACGGTGTGGGTCCAGCCCAGATAGTCGTTAAAGGCTATCCCCAGGACCGGGATGCCCACCAGGCCTGCTCCATAGGCGTCGATCCCTGGCCCAACCAGGTGTGTTTCATACCAGAGGTAAAGATCGAACCAGGGCAAATGGGGATTGGCGAGAAGCAGAGCGTTTCCGCTTTCTGACCTGGAGGGTCCAATGGCCCAACCGTTGGATCCACCAGGGTTCCTGGGGAGTTGTGCAGACTGGCCAGGATTCCATTGTTGGTCGACAAAGGGAAGAAGCCTCTGACTGGTGACGAAGGAAAAAAGAATCACCCGCTGAGCGTGAGCCAGCACGTCCCGCCCGTTTACCGGCAGGATGACCTTCAACTCCTCCGAGATTTGATCAGGATGGTCCTGAGCGTAAGCATTGATACCCTGGGCAAAGGAATCCAGATTTTGCTTCCATTCCCCACTCTGGGCGTCATACCAGGTCCTGGCACGGTCGGGAATACCCATCATCCGGACCCAACGGTCTGTTGGCAGATAGGCCTGGCCCCAGTGTTCGGCTCCCCGTCCCCGTGCCTGGCCATAAAGTCTCAAGATCAGATTGCCGTGGCTTTTGGCCTGAGCCCAGCCCATTGCGTAGAACAGGTTTCCTTCCTGCGCGGCAAAGATGTGCGGCACTCCCCACGAATCCCAAAGAATTTCGGTTTGGTCCAGCCCGGTGGGCCGATCCATTGGAGAGTCACTGCACCCTGGGAGAAAGAAGATCAAACAGAGTAGAGAAGCAGAGAAGCGGAATCTTGTTGGAGGTCTCATCGGTCCTATTGTTGTTCTTCTCGATTGGAGAAAACAAGTGACCTTGCCCCCTAAAACGAGTCCAGTTTGAATGTTAGGATTTCCGGTTTAGGAAGGAGGCAAGGATGGCAGGGAAGCGGTTTAGGGCAGAACAGATCATCATGAAGCTGCGTGAGGCAGAGGTGGATCTGGCCCAAGGACAGAGGGTGGGACAGGTGTCGAAGCAGATGGGGGTGAGCGAGCAGACCTACTACCGGTGGCGCAAAGAGTACGGAGGGCTCCGGTTGGACCAGGCCAAGAGGTTGAAGGTGTTGGAGAAGGAGAATACCCGGTTGAAGAAGCTGGTGGCGGATCTGTCTTTGGACAAGCAGATCCTGAAGGAAGTGTCCTCGGGAAACTTCTAGGCCCGGCGAACAGGAGACGAGCGGTGATGTGGGTACGAGAGCGATTAGGAGCAGAGCGAGTCTCCGAACGTCGGGCCTGCCAAGTGCTGGGACAGGTTCGATCGACCCAGCGAAGGGAAAGGCAAATTCCCGATGATGAGGCCCGATTGGTGGCCCGGATGGTGGAGTTGGCTACGCAATACGGGCGTTATGGCTACCGGCGGGTCACGGCGATACTTCATGGGGAAGGGTGGAAGGTGAATCCTAAGCGGGTGGAGAGGCTGTGGAGACAAGAAGGGCTGAAAGTCCCGTCCAGACAGCCGAAACGAAGGAGGCTGTGGCTTAATGACGGTTCCTGTGTTCGGTTACGAGCGGCTCGCAAGAACCACGTCTGGAGCTATGATTTCGTGCATGAACGGACCCATGATGGGCGAGCCTTTCGGCTATTGACGATCCTGGATGAGTACACCAGAGAGTGCCTCGCCATTGATGTGAAACGGCAGATGAATCACCAAGACGTGTTGGACCGGCTGGCGGAGTTATTCGTTGATCGGGGAGTGCCTGAGTTTATCCGGTCCGATAACGGATCGGAGTTTACGGCACAGGCGGTCCGGGACTGGCTGCAGGCTGTTGGGGTAAGGACCTTGTACATCGAGCCGGGCAGCCCCTGGGAGAATGGGTACATTGAGAGTTTCAACGGGAAACTACGGGATGAGCTGCTGAACATGGAGATCTTCGACACGCTGGGGGAAGCCAAGGTGTTGGTAGAACGCTGGCGGAGGGATTACAATCAGATCCGGCCTCACAGCGCCTTGGCCTATCGGCCGCCGGCGCCAGAGGCCAAACTACCTAGGTCGCAGGCACTGGATCCAATCCCTTGGAGTGGACTTCAAATGGTCCCGGGTCTAGCATAGAGGGTGGACTCGTTCGTGGGGGCAGGTCACAAGAGATACGCCTACAATTCCTGTCCTTGACTCTCGGGAGTGGTCCTATTAGCATATAGGTCCTTATTAGCTAGAGAAGCCCTAAAGGGAGCATTTTGTCATGAAAGTTGCCTGGATTACCTGTCCAAAATGTCACAAGCGGTTTTATGTTGAGCTTCTCATGCTCAAGGAAACTCATCCGTCTACAGGCACGAAGCCGTTTTGCCGCTGTTGTTGGTGCCTGGCTGAATTCACGGCCAAGGAAGCGGAACGGGTCGAAGTGTGAGGCGCACTGCCTAGCGCCCACGCACCATCTATAAGGAGAAACTGTGGCGAAAGATTTGCGTCATTTTTTGAAAGAGTACGAACGGGACCATCCCGAAGATGTGATCACGATTGAAAGGCCCATCAGTCTCAAGCATGAGATCGGAATTCTGGTCGATCTCCTGGATCGTGAGCGCAAGTTTCCCTTGCTGCGCATCAAAAACCCCATTTTGTGCAATGGTGAGACCTCCGAATACGAAGTGATCATGAATGAGATCGGCTCACGAAGTAAGTTGGCCTATGCCTTGAATTCCACCTGGGAAGCCGTCTCCCACGACTGGCGTCGTCTGTCCCTCGAAAACAAGCAAAAGCCCGTCGTTGTCGATCGAAGCGAGGCACCGGTGAAAGAGGAAATCCTGAAGGGCGATGATGTGGATATGCAGCGTTACCCTGCCTATCAACCGTATCTTATGCTGCCCCATCCCTACGTTTCCCTGGCCCCCATGATCACCTATCATCCGGAAATCCATGTCGACAACATGGGGATCCATCGAGGTGAAATCCAGGGCAAGGACAAGATCGCCTTCCTGTTTTCTCCGGATAACCACAACTCCATGAATTTTTATAAGCACGAACAGGAGCACAATAAGAACATGAAGTGCGCTGTGGTGGAGGGACTGCATCCGAACGTGCTCATGGCCTCGCAGACCAAAATGGGTTATCCGGAAAGCCATTTTGAGATCTGCGGTGGACTGTTGGGTGAACCGCTGCGATTGGTCGCCTCTGAGACCCTGGGTGATGATTTCATGGTGCCGGCTGATGCGGAGATCGTGATCGAGGGTGAGATTCTTGCCATGGAGCGCACCGCGGAGGGTCCTTACAGCGAGTACACCCGTCACATTGGAGCTCAGCGTTGGTGCCCCTACATGAAGATCAGTTGCATCACCCAGCGCAAGAATCCGCTGTGGTCCAATTACGCTATCGGGCGCAATCATGCCTTTCAGGGACTGGCGCGGGAGTTCAAGGTCTACGATATGGTCAAGCAGGTGGTTCCCCAGGTGACTAGGGTTTACCTGCTGCCCCATGCGGGAGGCGTTGACGGTCTAGGCTTTTGTTTTATCCAGATCAAGAAAACAGCCGAGGGCCAGGCCAAAACGGCCATACACGCCGCCCTGACCGCCAATTATGGAATCAAGCATGTCATCGTGGTCGACGATGACGTTGATATCTACGATGAACGAATGGTGTTTTGGGCTGTGGGGACGCGCGCGCAACCGGATAAGGATTGGGTCATTATCAAGGACGTGATGTGCAGCATCGTTGACCCGTCCATCGAACACCATTGGGGCTCCAAGGCGGGAATCGACGCCACCCGGCCCGCTCCCCCCGAGCCCTTCCTGATCCCCACCATGTTCCCGGAAGAGGACATGAAGCGCATCAAACTTCACGACTTTATTCCCAAAGAGCGCTTGGAAAAGATCCCCGATGCCTTTCGCAATAGCGATCCCGAGGATTAACCGCTCACTGCCCTGGGAAATCTGTCTCTGATGCCTGCTGGATATACAGGCTGGCCACCTGTTCAGTGAAGAACCTCTCCTGCTGTAACTTCGCTACCGAAGCCTCGACGCAGGCTTGGTATTTGGCACGAGTGAACTTCTCAGCGGGCTTCAAGAGGCCGAGTCTGTGCCAGGCTTCCTCTACACTTTCCCGGTGATCTTGATATCTGTTCAGGTTCATATCGACAAAGACTCCGCGCCCATCCTGGGGCTCGAGGCTCTGGCCATCGAAGGGGGCAAAACCCGTCCATCCGCTCCCTCCTTCTTCCATGCTGGGGGGAAACTGAAAGAACATCCCCAGAGGACAGGCAAGCTCGGGCATGGCGATAGCTTCGTTTTCGATCTTGCCGTCGCCATCAGTGTCGCCCAGCTCCAACCAGTCGGATTTGGTGGGAGGAGGTACGCTGTCCTTTTCCACCCAGTTGTCCAAAAGATCAATCAGGGAGTCCATGATTCGCGACAGGTCCAGAACGACAATGTCTCCGTCCCTACCCTCTTCCAGGTATTCGCCACCCTGGTGACTGATCCCTCTCACCTCATACATTCGTATCTTCTCTCCAAGGCCTTTCTCTTGGAGTACCTGGGCATTCAATCTTTTGTTGATGAGATACACTTGAGACATCCAGGGGGGAACACTCGGAACGTTCAGTCGGCCATTGTAGAGTTGATGGCTGATTTCGATGGTTTTGGCAAATTGCTGCCGCTCCTTTTCCGTTAACAGCAGGGTATCCCGGCCATTTTTCTCCAAGATGGGAAGGTACCTTCCGCCGCCGGAATCATCGTTCAGGAACCCGTCAATGATCGGCTCTCCATTCTCATTGCGATTCACTCCCGGGAGGTAGTTCACCATCCTTCCCTTCATTCCACCACCGGAATGGCCGTACCAATAGGTGCGCGAAGGTTTCTCTCCCAAGCGGGCCTGCAGAAGATTCTCGGCCAATTGCACCATGCCCAAAATCAAGCCGGTGTGTACGTTGAGATTTCGTCCCTGCAGGATTTCCCCATCATCCAAGGTCACTGCATAGTCACCCGGACTGCCGGCATTGCGTCTTGTTTTGGCGATGGCATAGCCCTTATCCAGCATCAGTCTCTCGTATTTACTGATATCTTCCCAAGGCTGTGACCGCTTGAAGTTCTGATTCCAGGGTTTCAGTGTCTCCCCCAGAAAGGATCCCCCCGAGCCGTGAACCATGATGAATAGTTTTCCGTTCCACCCCGTCCCGCCCTCCGGATAGATGATGGTCATAGCGGTACCCCGGGAGGCCTGGTATCTCAATGTCCCGTGGAAGCGTGGATACTCATTTCCGGTCTGAGTGAAAGCAAAACCCGGCTCAGAGGTGAAGTGGTTGCCTCTGGGACCTTCCTTGACCACCCACCCCTCCAGAGTCCCGGTGACTCCCACGTCCACTCGCAGATAGCGGCGACCGAGATCTGTCACGACAGATTCCTGCAACAGGGCATCTTCCTGGCCAATGAGTTTCCCGTTCACCTCTTTCTGGGGAACCATGAATTCTTTACCAGAAGAGAAAATGGACTGGCTGGCTGAAGTTTGTCCCCATAGCAGTTGGCTGCTGTGCCTCAAGAAAGTAAGTGTCGCAGCAATGATGAAGAGACAGATGAGTTGCTTTCGTCTTATCCGCATGGAAACCTCCCCAAAAGACCGATATTTCTCACATTTACTGACAGGTAAAGTTGCTTTCCACCCAGTTGGCAGGATCGTTTTCCCCGCCAGCAGGACCGGTGTAGACGGCCACCTCCGGGTAAGCACAAATCCGCCTTTGGTTGTCCACCACACCCTCCGTGCTGTGGGTCGCTACCACGAAGTCAGGCTCATTGCCATTCTCCACCCACTCCACCAGCGGACCCAGCTTGTCCCACTCATTGGGACCGGGCCCACCTCCGCAGGTGCCCATCCCCGGGGCCAGGAACAACCGTACATTCTCTCTGGTGGTGGTGATATCACCAGCGAAAGTGGTGGCGGCTACGTCGTTGTAGTAATCCAGAAGAACCTCGCCTGGAGGCGATGGATCGGCCCAACCGTTGTAGAGAATCAGTTTGCCGCCGTGATCAAGAGAAAATCGCTTTAAGTTTGGGTCAGTGGCGTCTGTAATGGAGCTCATGAGGTCCCCTAGACCGGCCGTGATATCGTCGATATTGAAGTCCCACCAGGCAATTTCAGGCGGCACGCTTGTCGAATCCGGGATATGAGAGAGATCAGATGGATCCGGCACGGGGACACCGGGATCGGTTTCGTAAAAGAGATAGTTGATGTGATTGGTCGAATTCCGCAAAATCGATGGGTTAAATGAGTTCCCTTCATAGGGGATATAGCGACCGGCCCATTGCATCTCGGTACCAAAAGCCTTTCCCTTGAGAACGGTGACCCCATTGCTGTCGTAAGCCCCGGCATAGAAATCCTTAATCGTTTGCAGCTGTGCAGTAGTGAAACAGCCATCGGCGTTCACGTCACCGGAGCACATCAGATCGGCCAATTCCAGGTCGGGGTCGAATTCACAGAGGAGGGGATTGTCGATCACACCGTCGCTGATTCCGTCAATAGCGTCACATTTATCCAGTACCGCTTCCGCCAGAGTTTCCAGTTTTTTTAAGCTGTCGAAGGAGCCGTCCCCGTCGGTGTCATAGGCCAACATGCCCGCAAAGTCATTGAGATACATCCGCTGCAACTTCCAGAGATGGCTGATGTTCAGCGCCTGATAGAAATTCACGGGATCACCCACAACGATTCCGTCAAAATCATAGGGGAAGCGCTGGGCTTCCATCAATCCCTGACGACCACCGGTCGAGCAGCCCTCGTGGTAGGAGTACTGCGGGTCCTGATCGTAATAGGCGTTGATGACCGTCTTGGCCGCGTTGACGGTCAGATGCACCGCCCGGTAGCCAAAATCGATTTCCGCCTGGCGGTTGTTGAAGCCGAAGGATGCTGCAGGTTCCGCCCCACTGTCGTGACCCAGGTTGCTGTTGGCCACGGAGTAGCCCTGGGCCAGGCGAGAGTCAGCGAAATCCAGATCCCCGTCCTTGCCGCCATCCCCCCAATTGAGAAAGCGGCCATTCCAATTCTCAGGGAGGGGAAGTTGCACATGAAAGCCGATGGCGGGTGAGATGACTCCTTTGACATAGCAGTACTGCGGAGTCGTATCGGTGGCCTCCACCAGTTGAGCCAAAGTAATGGTGAGATTTCGCGTCCCCGTCAGGGCTTCACAAGCGGCTTGTGCTTCCGACAAGGTTGCTGATTCGCCGCAGCCTAAGAACAAAGCCAATACAGAGCTCGTAGACAATAGCGACATCCAGTATGCTATCCGGTTCATGATAGATCCTCCCTTGTGTTTGGGGGCAAACTCACCAATTTGCTGCAGCCCCGCCTACCGTTACCTGTGCGCCTGTTGGCTGCATCCCGATCTCCCCCGCCAGGGAGGGGACCAGGTGAACCACCTTGCCTCCACTCACGGTCATGAGGACTCGCAGGTCGGCAATTTCGTCTACTGGAACAGTGAGGTAATCCTTGTCCAGTACGATGAAGTCTGCCCACTTGCCCGGTTCCAGGGAGCCCAGGACGTCTTCGCGCAACACATAATAAGCGCCCCAGGTCGTCGCGATCTTCAACGCCGTCTCCCTATCCACCGCCTGGTCGACGGCGTAAATTTTTCCATCCCATGCCTTCCTGGTAATCATCCAGTAAAGACCAGAGAAGATCGTCAAGTCAGAGCTTCCAATGGCATGGTCCAGTTCCAGGGTGTTGTAAACTCCCGCCTCGACCAACCGCTTCTTCGGAACCAGCCAGGTGAGCACTCCTTCGCCGTAAAGATCGAGGACCGCAGGAGAACCGAGATGAATTTCAAATGGGGTGCCGCTGGAAACGATTCCCAGCCTCTTGAACAGTCCCACCTGATCGGGACGAGGAAACATGATGCTGTGATCGAACGTATGCCGCTTGTCACGAATGTCCTGCTCGGTCATTCCGGCATCCCGACTGGCTGTAAGGATGACATTCAGAACATTATCAATATCCCGGTCGCCGATCATATGGTAGTTGGCAAATCGTCCTCCTGCCTTGATGTAGTCGTAGAGCAAGCGAGCGTTATCCGAGTCTGGAAGAAAGGTGCAATTCATTTCACGGGCCTGCTTCCATACCTGCAAGTCTTCGGTGTTGGCGAGCCTGGAGGATTCCAGAGTTCGAGCTGAGGTGCACCGGCCCCCCTGAGTCACTCCTCCCCCACCAAACCAGAAGTAGTCCGAACCAGCCCCTGTGAAACTCACGAAGGCACTGAGAAAGTAGGGATCGCTCAGGAAATCTTCCTCGCGCCAATTCCAGGTCCACATCTGCCGGACCGGCATTCGTCCCTGCTGGTCCAGCTCGCTATAGACCTTGACGTTGAGAGGGTCATACGTATTGGAGGCAAAGGTCGTCATTCCATAGCCTGCCCACCACTCGAGTCCACGTCGCATCAACTCCACGAGTTCCGGATAGTGATCCTTCATGACCACGTCCTGGAACATCCACCGGAAACTGGCCCCCAGTCCCGTGTCATCCTGGACACGGTTGATGTTCTCTTGCGGATACACTTTACGGGACTCCTCAACCGCTCTTTGATTCAGGAGCATGGAAACAAACACGTCTCTCAGTACGACAGGATTGTCGGGTGCCGCGGCGTCCAGGTCGCTCTTGGTGATGAGCCCTTCACCGATAGAATCAAATGACTTCGGGTCCAGGCCCTTTCGACCGAAGCGTCCCGTGCCCCAGGGAGCATACTCATAGTGTTTTCCGTAAGTGAAAACAATATAGATCCATTGCCCTGGCCTGGCCTTTTGAACCGCTTCCGCCAGCACACCCGGGAAGGCCTTCAGATTCTCTTCCGGACTGTCCTCTAAATACCGTGCAACGACATTGCCGTCATTGAGAATACTCTTCAGTACGGGCGGCTCCACCGGGTTCCAGTCCCAGGGGTGCTCGTGCGTCAAGATGAAGCCAGGAAGGACCGTTCTCCCGTTGAGGTCGATTAACCGGGTATCCGCTCCTGCCAGGGCTCGAATCTGCCCGTTTGCCCCTACCTGGACAATCTTGCCATCTCTGACATGCATGGCCTCGGCAATGGTGCCTAGCTGGGAAGTGAAAGCGGCGTCATCTACTGTGACGATCTTCCCGTTGTAATAGATTTGGTCACTGCTCTGCTGGGCCCATGCCGTGCCTGCACAAAGAAAGTGGACCACCACAAAAGCCGCCAGAACGGCCAAACGCGTTTTTCTCATAACTATGAACCTCCGTTGGTGCCTGGGTACCTCTAGCGGCGCGCCAGCAATTCCTCGTAGGTGCTGATCAACGCGCCGGCGGGCCTCATGTTGAGTTCGTCGGCCAAATCGGGACGCAGGAAGATGAGCTTGCCCCCCAACATGGTCATCAGGGATTGGATTTCTGAAATATCGTCTTCCGGCACGGTCATGTAGTCTCGATCAAGGATCACCAGGTCGGCAAACTTTCCCGGCTCGAGGGAGCCGAGCTGGTCCCCTTTGAGGACGTAATTGGCCCCGTTCTGGGTGGCGATCCTCAGAACGGTTACCCGGTCCATCCGTTGATCGGGTCCCCACACATTGCCTTTGTCGTCCTTTCGCGTGATCAGGGTTTCCAGGGCCAGCCACTCCCCCTCCAGGGAGACGTTTATACCTGCCTCGACCATCGACTTGATCGGCAGCGGATAGGTATGGGCAGCCTGCTCGCCAAAGGCCGCAGCCACCTCCAGACTGTTGCGCAGGATGTTTCGGGGTCTACAGCTCCACAT
Organism: Acidobacteriota bacterium; assembly: GCA_963663035.1. GTDB lineage: Bacteria > Acidobacteriota > UBA6911 > RPQK01 > JADFOI01 > JADFOI01. The sequence continues at coordinate 1,844,125 of OY760074.1, read as the reverse complement.
CAGTCCGAGCTTGGCTGCCCGCGGAATGTCCACCGGATCGATCAAGTCGCAGTGGTCCATGGCCCAGCCTTTGACCGATCCCGGCATGGCCCGGTCGATGTTCTCCAGTGCCGAGAGAAAGCGGGTGTGGGTCTCATCCCCAGACATGCCGGTATTAGCGGAGCGCAGACCGTCCCGGGCCAGCTGGCTGTACCACTCCGCGAAGTAGTTGGCCTTGATGCCGGCTCCCTTGGTTGCTCCTCCGTACTCGATGTCCAGGTGGCATTGGCCTCGTGGCCACCACTCGGAAACGGCCGACAGCCCGACCAGCCTGGCAGCCTCTCCCGTAACAGCGGCCGCTGCCTGGGAGTCTCTCTCCAGCGAAATGCACATTCTGGAGCCCAACCCGTCCGCCGCCCGGGCACTCATCGCAACAACCCACAGCATGTCCGTGCCAGCCCCCATTTCAAACTGCTTCATGTCCGCTCCTGGCTGCCCAAACGTCCAACTGACACCGTAGCCATATCTCATCGGCATTTCGCCTCGGGAGTTGAGCCATTGATAGGCCTCCAGGGCGGCAGCATGGAGACCCCCTGAGATGGTGGTGACACCCAATGCTGACCGTTCCTGGAGAATTTTCCTGAAGATCGGGGCAACGACGTCTACCGCAGGCTGAGGCACAAACTCCTGGAGAAGGATACGGACGGCCGGAGGCTCCACATGACCTTCCGGCCTGCCCGACGCGTCGATCCAGTAACGCCCGTAGGTTTCAATAAAGTCTCCGTGCTTGCTCCACAGCTCTTCAATGGCCTTGCTGTTGATCAGCAGCATGTTCAGGACGGGTACCCCGGTGGTGACAATGATGGGATTGTCTGGAGCGACCTTGTCCAGTTCCCACCGGTCGAGCTCCTCAAGGAGCACCCCAGCCTGATCTGCACTCGGATTGCTGAGGAAGTAGATCCACTCGCCCGGCTTGAACTGGAAAGCCTCGATAATGTCCTGGATCTGCTTGAGGACGTCGTCCTTGGTTTTCACCAGTCTAAAGTTCAAAGGATATTTCTTGCGTATCGAGGCGGGCAGGTCATCGCCGTAACTCCAGGGAGGGTCGTTGGGTGTTTCCACATGCACGTGTGTATGGATCAGCCCCGGGGTCACCGTCCTTCCCTTCAAGTCAATCTTGAGCGTGTTGGGCCCGGCCAGTTTCAGAACATCATCGTTGGTTCCCACCGCCAGAATCCGGCTGTCGCCGACCGCCACCGCTTCCGCAACGCTGAAATTGGCGTCAACGGTCAGAACCTTCCCATTGTGCAAAATCGTGTCCGCAGCTTGCTGCGCAGAGCCCAGACTGATGCTGGCGGCTATCGCTATAGCGAGGATCCAAAGGTGGTGCTTCTTCATTATGTTACCTGCCTGCTGTTGACGTGCAAGTCGGGTCAGGGGGCCAATTCTAGAGGTTCCACTGGAGCTGAGCAAGAGAAAAAGAGAACAGCATTGTCATGTTAATGTATGCTGGACAGGTAGAACCGATGAAGCTTAGCTCAACCAGGTGAGTTTTGGCAACTGATGGAGCCGGCCCATGCCTGAAGAACACAAATCCAATCACACGATCCAGCGAATTGGCGGTTACTTGCACCGGATCGTGCCGATTCTGGACAGCACAGGCAAGGTCATTAGCCACGCTACTCGCCCTTTCATGGTGGAGGTCAAAGCCCGAGACGTGATGCAGATGATGGTGGGGGCTTCGATTCTAGCTATCCCGGTAAGGTTCACGGAGGAGACCTGGGGGCTGGGCACTACTCTTCCCCTCCGGAATGTCCTCGCTCTTACTTTTCTTTCCCTGCTGTTTATCTCAGCCTTTGTGTACTTCAACTTTTACCGATTTCATTTGAGGGAATACACTTGGCAGTTCATCAAGCGGGTTGTGGGGATCTATGGGGTTGCCCTGTTGGTCGTGGCCGTCCTCCTCACCATCATCGATAAGTGCCCGTGGGGGATTGACAATTTAGTCGCTATTAAGCGAGTCATCATCGTCGCCTTTCCGGCCTCGATGAGCGCGGCAGTGAGCGATATGCTGAAATGAAGTGGATATCCTCTGAGCCGACCCTCGATACCACGCGACGACTCTTCCTGGGACTGGCAGCCCAGACTGCTGCCCTGGGATTCCTGGGGCCGCTGGGAGCTTGTTCCTCCAGTCAGCCCAGTCAAAGTGCTCAGAGCAGGAAGGTGTCTCTGCGACTGGACTGGGTTGTGGTGGGGAAACACGCCCCTTATTTTCTGGGAAAAGAACTGGGCTACTATGAATCAGCAGACATTCTACTGGATATCCAGGGGGGCAAAGGCTCCGGGAACACGGCTCAACTTGTAGCCGCGGGATCCCAAACCTTTGGTTACCTGGATGCGGGCATTCTGATTCGCAGCATCCAGGAGGGCGCTCCTCTGAAATCGATCATGGTGGTCAAGCAGAAGACACCCTTTTGCATTGTGTCACTCCAGGAGAGCGGAATCCGCTCCCCCCAGGATCTGGAAGGAAAGTTCCTGGCTGCCACCACCGGGGTCAACGATCCGATCCTCAGTCTGTTGCCCGCCCTCATGCAGAAAAATGGCGCTGACTTCTCCAGGGTGCAGGTGGTTCAGGTCGCCAGCCAGGCCAAGGAAGGGCTGGTGCTGACGGGAAGAGTGGATGCCATGACCGGTTCCATCACAGCCCAGCCGCCCGCTTTTGAGGCCCAGGGTTATGACATCGATGTGCTCTCCTACTCGGACTGGGGCATCAATCCTATCTCCAATGTCCTGGTCACCCACAACAACCTCCTCCAGGACGATCCTGAGCTGGTCCGAGACTTTCTCGGGGCGACTTCGAGGAGCATCGAGGCCTCGCTGAGAGACCCTGAGGATGCTGTGGCCGCTCTCACAAAGGCTTATCCGGAAACCGACACCCAGGTGGCTCTGCTTCAGCTCCAATGGTTTTTCAAGCTGATCCAGCCCGAGCAGACCCAGGCAGTCTTTGGCTATCACGACAGGCAGAGCTGGGAGGACCTTCAGGATTTACAAATTCAGTATCTGGGCCTGAGGGAGGAATGGGATGTCTCGCGATATTTCACCAACGACTTCCTTTCCTAGCCGGGATTATGCATAGGTTTTCGTGACGAAGTGCCGCAGGCGCCACGATGACAAGGCGTGCAAGGGGTACCCGCTTGCGGGTCGCACAACGCAGGCAGCGTGGATGATTGCGGCACTGCAGTAGAAAACTTATGCATTATCCCGGCTGAAACTCGCTAGCTTTGTAGCCAGGACTGGCCGCTGCGCTGGGGCACAAGGCGACGTTCCAGCACATCGATCAGAAAGAACAGCAGAAAACCAATCACGGTCACCACCGTCAGCGCTTCAAAGAGAAGAATGGACTGGAAGTTGGCACCTGCCGAGAGAAGCAGATAACCCAACCCTCTTTCCGAAGCCACCCACTCTGCTACCACCGCACCGATGACCGCCAGGGTAATGGCGACCTTCAGTCCGCCAAATATGCTGGGAAGGGCGCTGGGAAAAGTGACCTTGCAAAAGATCTTCAGCGGGCTGGCGTTCATCGATCGGATCATCAAGATCGCCTGGGGATCGACCGATTTGAGCCCGATGATGGTGTTGATGATGATGGGAAAGATGGCAATCAAGACCACCAGCAGAATCTTGGGCGCCCACCCGAAACCGAACCAGATGAGAAACAGGGGTGCCACCGCGATCTTGGGCACAATCTGAGAGAAGACCAGCAAGGGGTAAAGGGCGCTCTCCAGCGGTTTCGAGTAAACGATCAGGATCGCGCAGGGAATGCCAATGGCCAGGCTCATCACGAATCCCACCAGGATTTCCATGGTCGTGACCTGGGCATGGACCCAGAGAAGACCCAGATCGCTGATCAGGCCCAGGAAGATTTGCGAGGGGGCCGGGAGAATGTAAGTGGGGGTGTGGAGAATCCATATAGCGGTTTCCCAAACCCCCATCGCACCGGCCATGACCGTCAGGGGCAGGACCAGATTCCCGATCCGAATTCTCTTCGGCTTCTTCATGTGGACGGCCCCAAAGGACTCAGCTGAGATAGTTGTCCCGATACCAGGCTGCGATCTCCTCGCGACTGGTAAACCAGACTTTCTCCTGACTCTTCATATAGGTCAGGATCCGGTCCAGTGTGGGAATCCGGTAAGGCTGACCCATGACATGAGGATGCAGCCCCACGTTCATCATGCGCCCGCTCTTTTCTCCTTCACGATAGAGGGTGTCGAATTGGGCTTGGACAATCTCGAAAACGGTTTGAGGAGAATGGAAGTGACGCATGAACAGGGGATAATCGTTGATTTCCGTGGTATAAGGGATGGATAGAATCTGCTTGTTTCCCACCTGAATGGGATAGGGTTGATCGTCATTGACAAAGTCGCAGAAGTACTCAATGCCTTCCTCGGCCAGGATCCCCAGCGTATTGACGGTGGGGCTGACCGAGGGTGAGAGCCAACACTTCGCTTTGCGTCCCACAACCTCCTCATACTCCGCCAGGGTGGCCTGGATATAGGCCTTCTCCGCCTCGCGGTCCCCGCTAAAATTCACCAGCAAATCATTTTCGACCTGGGAGTGAGCGACCAGTTCCCAGTCTCGCTTCTTGAGTTCATCGAGGATCCTGGGAAGTCGCTTACCCAGTGAGGTGTTGATGGTGGCAGTGGCCTGAATCCGGTGTCGGTCAAAGACTTCCAGTATGCGCCAGATGCCGACCCGGTGGCCATATTCTCTCCAGGTATGATTGACCAGGTCGGGAACCCCTTCCGGCAGCGGGATGGGGAGCAGGTTGGGTCCGCCCGGATAGGAGAGCTTTCCCGGCTCGGGAACAGGATCCCAGCATTCCACATTGAGGGTGAGGACGACGGCGATGCGGGCGCCGTGGGGCCACTTGAGGGGCTTACGATCAACGATGGCAGAGTACTTGTAGTGAAAGTCCATGGGGCTCATTCTACTACTCCAGAGCCGCATACAGAACTCCCTAGCTCTTGGCATGGTGCAAAGCGACAGGGATGATGGGTTGTTAATCCTGGAAGCGTCGGCTGGAGGAGAGGGGAAGGGGGCCGGGTCTCTCCCGACCCCCCATGTGACTTAACGCGTGCGAATCAGCTGCTAGAAGGTGATCCTGAGAGCGATTTGGGCCTCACGCATGGTTTGGGTGGTCCCGCTCACACGTCCGGCACTGGACGATAGGCGCCCCGACCCACTAAAGATCCTGCCGGAGGGCAGTCTAAAACTGGGATTGTTGGTGAGGTTGAAAAACTCGAACCGAATCTGCAACGCCACTTCCTCCCAAATATTGGTGGTCTTGTTCAAGGAAAAGTCAAAATTGGCCACGCCCGGACCTCTCATGCTCGTCCGCGATGAGTTACTAAGGGCTCGAGCGAGCGGGCCAGTACTGCCCTGCCAGACGAAAGCGTCGGTGGAAAACCACTGATCCGGATCTTCCAGGATCTGTGGCGACATACCCGCACGAATGTCAGGATAGTCATTACCAATCCCAAGAGTACGCATGACGCCTCGGTCACTCTGTTCGTAGGTTCCCGGAGGCCCCGAGATGAGGGAGAGAATGCCGCCCACCTGCCAACCGCCCAGAATATGCTGTGCCACGCCAGTCATGTTGCCGCCGAATTGCCTTCCCTGCCCGAAGGGGAGCTGTATGACGAAATTATTCACAAAGGCGTGCTTCACACCAAAGGGCGAGAGCCCCTGGTACAAATCAGGCTCATGGTAGTAGGGTATGACGAACCCGTCGCTGGCTCCCGATAAATCGTTATTGATCTGGGACCCTTCGTCCATGGTCTTGGCGAAGGTATAGGAGAACTGAGTCTGAAAGCCGTTCGAAAAGCGTCGCTGCAGACTCATCTGCAAGCTGTGATACCAGGAGTCTCCCGACTGCTCGCGGCTGCGCAGTCTAAGGCTGCGGAATTCAGGGTTCTGATTGGGAAGTAAATCTCTCGTTTCTCCGCCCACCGGATCGTCTGGGAACACCAGGCGGCCGTTGATGCGCTGGGCTACGGGCGTCTGCAGGTAGACATTCTTGATGACGTTTAGACCTCTGGAGCCGGCATAGCCCACCATTAGACCGGTCCCGGGCATGATCTCGCGCTGAATGTTGAGATTCCACTGAAGCGCGTGGGGATCGTTTGCGTAGTCATAGGGAAAAATGTGAACGTCGCCTGTTCCGATGTTGTTGTTGACCACCTGATCAAAAACATCCGCAAAGGGGACACTCGAAGTGGACGTGGATCGGATGTTGGTTTCTATCAGAAAGGGTTTCATCCGGATGATGGCTTGCCGATAGGTCTCGGGTCCCATGTGATTGTAGAAGATCCCGAAGCCGGACCGAAGGGCCATCTTCCCGTCTCCGAATGGATCCCAGGCAAAGCCGATGCGGGGCATAAAGTCCTTGAAGGAGGGATTCTCAAACCAGTCGCATCCTTCGGTGCCCAGGCAGCTGACTTCGGTGTCGTTGAGGGGATCCTTCAGGTTTCCCAACTTGCCGTTGACTTCCCGGGGTACGGTGAAAAGTTCGTAGCGCAAGCCCAGGTTCACTGTGAGGTTTGGTAAGACCTTCCAATCGTCCTGAAAGTAGACTCCCCATTGGCTGATGCGCAGTCCACGCTGGCTGTCCTGCGTGGGCAGGATGTCGCCGCGGAAACTGGAGGGCTCAGCTGCTAAAAAGTCCTCTATGCCGCCGAAACTAAACGCTCCGGCAGGACGAGAGGGGCCGTCCACGTTGTACTGGATCCGCATGAAGTTGACTCCGAATTTATAGGAGTGCGCACCCTTGTTGTAGACGACATCATCAATGTATTGAAAGCGGTTGGTCAGGTTTCTGGCCCAGCCATTTGAGACGCCTACAGTCGTTGCGCCGGTCCCGCTGATACTGCCCATCACATAGCCCGCACCCAGCGGCGCTCTCCAGGCGGAAAGCGGAACAAAGGGAAGGGCTGGGTCGACGTCGGGGTCTTGAAAAGTCTCTTTGTCGCCGCCCCGTCGGTTGGCCCCTACACGGAAGGTGTTGAGCAGGTTAGCCGACTGGATCCTCTTCCATTCCATGGTGGAGAGCCTGCTGTAGACGTATTGATCTGTTTGCCATTGAGGAAACGCCGCCGGGTCCGCAATTCTGGAGTCGTTCCAGGTGAACCGCGCAAAGAAGGAATCATTGTCGGTGATCTGGTGATCGACCCGACCCTGGTAGAAGTCCTCGTTGGTCGGGTTCTGTTCAGTGGTGCCCTTGCGGAATGTCCCATCTCCCAGGTTTTCCCATTCCAGCCCTACCGGATTCGGCCAGAGGGCAAAATAGGGAATCACTTCAGGCGCCAGGGGGTGCTGTACCAGAGATCCAGACGGCCCATCGGGCAGCAGACCCAGGCGGGCGTTGGGGCCGAAGGTGGTGACGGTACCAGAGCGACCGCGCCGGTCCCGCATTCCTTCGTAATTGAAGAAAAAGAAGGTCCGGTTCTCGATGATCGGGCCCCCAACAGCGAACCCGAATTGGTTGCGCTTGAATTCCGCTTTCTCTTTGCCAATAAAGGCCCCGCTATTGCTATCGATTACTGCGGGGGCACGGAAGTCGGCGGAATCGAGATTATCGTTGCGATGAAACTCATAAATGGAGCCGTGAAACTCGTTGGTGCCTCCCTTGCTGATGACATTGATGACACCTCCCGCGTTGCCGCCATAGATGGCACTGTAAGCGCTGGTCTCGATCTTGAATTCCTGAGTCGCTTCTGCTCCCATGAAATTACCTGAGACCCCGGCAGGCACACCTGAATCGGTGGACTTCATTTCCGTCCCATCAATCAAGATCAGATTGTCCTGGGGTCGAGCTCCGCCAATGCTTATTTTCTGGGTAAAGCCACTGTTGTTGGAGGTCGAGGCCGCAGTAATGGTGACGGTTCCCGGCTGCAGCGTTATCAGATCGGTCAGGTCACGACCATTGAGTGGGAGTTCCATAATAGTCTGTTTGTCCACCAAACCGCCCAGGCTCCCCGAGGTGGTCTCAACCAGCGCGGCCTCTCCCGTAACCGTGACTCTCTCGGTGATCTCTCCTAGGGAGAGGGTGAAATCGATCACGGCTTCTCTTCCCGTAGTGAGGGTGATTCCGCTCCTGACCGAGGTTTGAAAGCCAGGCAGGCCGGCCGAGACTTCATAGGTTCCTATACTCAGACTGGAGGCAGTGTATCTGCCTTCGTCATCGGAGATGTTGGTCCTGGTTATTCCGGTGGCCACATTGGTCAGCACTATTTCCGCCCCCGGCAGCACGGCACCTGTGGTATCTTTGATGGTTCCCACGATGGTGGCACTTGTGATCTGCGCCAAGGCTGGAAAGACTGTAATAGTCAGGATGACAAAGATCGGTAGTAGTCTAGACATGGAATTCCTCCCCCGTTGTGATCGGGAATTGTTGAAGTTGCCCCTGATGGGGATAATAAGTCTTAAACATCCGAAATAATCGTTCTACGCTAAATTCCGCTGCTTTATTTGTTGTGCCGTTTTACACCTTACTCCTATGGTCTGTCAACTAACAAAGTGAAAAATAACTAAATCGAGAACAAAAGGAGACAACTAAACTGAGTGGATAACCCCCCTTTTTCTCTCGCTGCCAGCAACAATTCAAGACCCATTCCACTCTCTATTTTGTGGCATGGCATTCGATCCAATACCAGATGAAGTATTTCTGGGCCTGGGCGGTTCGGTAAATTGAATTCTTGAGTCCAATACTTTGAACTTCTCCTATTAGTTGCCGCCCGCTAACTGATCGCGATCATAGACGACTTCGCCTCCCAGTCCGGTCATGATGACCTCCATGTCAGGAATTTCCTCGACCGGAACCGTGAAGAAGTCTTGATCCAGAACTGCAAAATCGGCGTACTTCCCCGGCTCCAGGGTGCCCAGGGTGTCCTCAGCCAGAACGTAATAGGATGCCCAGGTGGTGGTCATCTTCAGGGCGGTCACTCGGTCCACAGCCTCCTCTGGAAGGAGTATCTCTTGTTCACCTGTTCCTTGATTGGTGATCTGGCGGGTGACGAGTGTGTGAATGGGCCTCCAAAAATTGGTTCCCTGGGCCTCGAAGGTGACCCTTATGCCCTCATTGAGCCAGGTCTTGACCGGCATGGCGAAGGGTCTGAGCTCTTCACCGTAGGCATCGATCAGCATCGCGGCAGCGTTGAGATAGGGCATATTGACATTGAGGAGGATGTTGTACTCTTTCAGCTTGGCCATCACATCTGGAGAAGCGCCCAGAAGCTGATTGTGTTCCATGGTGGTGCGAAGGCTTCTGATGTGCTCAACTGACAGGTTGGCGTCTCTCATCGCACTTTCGAGCATCTCGATGTAGAGTCTCACGCCGTGGTTGGAAGTCCCGTGAACACCGGCCGGCCGCCAGCCGGTCATCACAGCGGCCTTGATGACATCCCAGGGTCTGGTTCCAGGCCCCGGGCAGCGCTGCCTTTCCTTGAGATCAGCAGGAGCATCGATATCGGGTCCCAAACACACCTCCCACTGGCTGGAATCCCAAATTTCGTTGGACATTCCGGACAACCACAGCATCTCGCCGCCTCCCGAATGGTTGGTCCAGGGAGCCCCCGATCCTTTATAAAACTCGTTAAATGACTTGGTGTTGAAAAAGTTGCCTCTCTGTGGTTCCTGGTAATAAGACAAGCGGTGAGGCAGGGTACCTTCTCTGTTGAGCAGGTTATAAGCCTGGACGACCGTGGGGAAGAGGATACGAGTGGAGACCGTGGTCAGGCCCGACTTCAGTATTTCAAGGCCATGCAAGCGCATCGCTTCGGCCAGCTTTTCAATGGGTTCATTCCTCCACCAGTAGGAGAAGGTCATGCCTTGCAGTTCGGGAACGGCTGCGTATCCGTCCCTGGCTGCTCCCGGCCGATTTTCCAAATCCGTGCTCTCCGCCCAATCGGGAAATACCTCTGTGATCTCGCTGATTGCAGCCTCGTTGAAGATTCCCGACTGCCCGGCATTAATCACCGTGGGATGGTCCGGTACGGCACTATCCAACTGAATGGTTCTTCGATTGATCGAACTCCCGTAAAGCCAAATGCGGTTCGTGCCGGGTAGATTCTCCGGCCCTTCTTGCAGCCTGACCGAAATCCAGTCTCCTTCGGGTATGTTTTGCACCCTGATTGCGTTCACGATTGAATCTCTGAGTTTCTTCGAAGTGGCTTCCGGCGAATCCTCTGCCACCACGGTGAGCCGTACGCTCGGATCCACCAGACCAACCTCAGGTCCGTAGCGGCCGGCTGCAGCTCCGAAAAGGTGGTAGTGAGTCTGAATCAAGCCCGGGATGACGGTTTTACCCCGCACGTCCGTAACGCGGGTCTGAGGTCCAGCCAGTGCCCTCATCTCCGCATCGGTTCCCAGGGCCATAATTTTCTTCCCTTTGATGGCCATGCTCTGAAAAATGTGCCCAGGCGTGTTGGGAACGACGCTCCAGTCATCCATTGTGACTATTTTCCCGTTGACCAGAATCATGTCTGCATAGCCGTGCTGGGCTACCAAATCTGGAATCTGCTGGGAGAGCCCGAAACCATGGGACAGGAGTCCCATAACGAACAGGGTGAAAAATCTTTTCATGCTATCCTCCTCAATTAATTGTCCTGCCAACTCCACCGGTCGGTATCTTGACAGTCCTTTTAACCCATCCCAAAGGATGCGTCAATGTTCTAAGGTGGAAAAAACGGATCTGGGGCGAGGATCTGGAGTGACCCTATCTGCGCCCGCCCAGAAGCCCGGAGCGCATCAGAAAATAAAGTAAGGTGAGCAATGTGCTGATGGCAGCTGCAACGTAGGTGAGAGCGGCGGCGTTGAGGACGCGATCCACTCCAACCCGCTCCTGCCGCGTGATGATTCCATGTTCGACGATCAGGGCCTTGGCGCGCCTCGAAGCGTTGAACTCCACAGGCAGCGTGACGACCTGGAAAAGAAGCACTGCTGAGAAAAGCACGGCCCCAACCAGGACCATATTGGTCGAGCTCATGATCAAGCCCAGGAACATGACGATGTAGCCGATACTGGAACCGATATTGGCCGTCGGGACCAGCAGGGAGCGGACCCAAAGTGGTGCATAGTGCTGGGCGTGCTGAATGGCATGGCCGGCCTCGTGGGTGGCCACGCCAAGAGCTGCAATGGAAGCTGAGTCGTGGACGTTCTCAGAGAGAGCCAGGGTCTTGGTGATGGGATTGTAATGATCGGAGAGCTTGCCAGGAGTTCTCACAATCTTGACGTCTTCGATACCCGCCCTCCGCAGCAGTTCGGTTGCCGCCTCAGCCCCACTGAGCCCCCGTGAGGATGGGACCCTGGAGTACTTCCGGAAGCTGCTCTTTACCCTCCAGCTGGCCCACAAGGACAGGGCCAGCGCGGGGGCCATGAAAAACAGGTAGGTGGGATCAAAAAAGAACATTGTTGGACTCGCTCTGCCATTTTAATCCGGTAGCGAAGTGACTGTCCAGGGAGGGGAACTCTCCCAAACCTTCTTAGTGCTTTCCTGCTTTTGTGCTTTGGTGTATTTTCTGACCCAGGAGGATCTGTCATGAAGGTATCCAGGAGACCAAAAGTCCTGCCTTTTCTACTGACTTCTTTGCTGATCAGTACCTTTCACGCTGGTATTGCTCACCCTCAGCGCCCAGCAGGCAGTGTCATCGTTCTCCGGGGAGCCACGGTTATTGACGGGCTTGGCAATCCTCCTCTTTCCGATGCCGTCCTGGTCATTGAAGGAGATGAGATCACATCCATTCTTTCTGGAGGAGACTCCGCTTACCCTGCTGGAGTCACCGTCCTGGACCTGAGAGGGAAGTTTATTATTCCCGGCCTCATTGACTCCCATGTCCACTGGAGCAAGTGGATGGGCGAGCTCTACATGAATCACGGCGTGACCTCCCTCCTGGCTCAAGCGGATGTCTCTCAGGAGGAACGACTTGTCTCTCAAACCAGCATGAGCACTCCCCGCGTCTTTCACACCGCGGGGCACCCGGGCCTGTCCCCTTCCATGACCAGAGAAGAGGTCGGGCAGACCATTGAGGAGTATTTGAAAAAAGAGCCGGACGTGGCCTGGTTTCTACAGTTTATAGAGAATAACCGGGAAGTCTTTGGGTGGGGGGCGGAGGATGCCCATCGGGCAGGATTGGCGGTCTTTAGTCATACCCAGGATGCTTCTCAGGCCATTGAGGCAGGACTGGACGTGGCAGAACATGTTTGGGGTTTTGCTTTTCCTTTGATGACCCCACAGGAACTGGAGGACTTCAAGCAGGGCAGATTCTTACACTGGGCCAGCTACTTGACACCGGGAAACCGGCTGGATGAGATGATCCGGAAGGCCGTGGCTCGAGGTGTTTATCTGAATCCGACCCTGGTTTACGAATGGGGTTCCTTGAGCCCAAATGCCCTCCAGCGCGAGCAGGAAGGCTACCTTTTGTTGAGCAACCCGGATCTTTCCTACTTCCCCCAGAATCTTGCCGAAATGCTGCTGCACCGCCACCGGCAGATCAAGGGTTATTCCTCTCGTTACGAACACCTGCCGCTTGTGGCTCAGTTGTCAGCGGGGGATCTGGAGACTTTCCAGGGTGCTCGGCACACGTACAGCGATTTGTCCAGCGCTATGTTCAACTTGGGGGTAAGGTCATTGCCGGCACGGACGCCTCCAGCGTGGCCATCCCGGGACTTGCCATGCATCACGAGATGGAGCTTTTGGTGGAGGCGGGTTTAACGCCCCTGCAGGCTCTTCAGGCCTCCACTTCCTGGGCGGCGGACATGTTCGCTGGCTTCCAGGGAGCCCGAGGAAACCAAAAGGTCGGCTCGATCCAGGAGGGAAACTTCGCCGATCTGCTGGTGCTGGAGGCGAACCCTTTGGATAACATCGCCAACACCAAGAGGATTGAACGGGTGATGAAAGGGGGGAAGTTCCTGGAGTTTGGATACCATCCTGAGTTTTCCACGTTCACAAGGCCCGTCTCCATCTCCATGTCCACCCCGCTGCCGAAGATCAGTGCAATTTCTCCCCACTCGACAGTTGAGGGCAGCGGGAGTTTCGAGCTGGTGATCGAAGGAGCTGGTTTTGTGGGGACGTCAGTTGTGCAGTTAGAAGGAATTTCCCTGGCCACAACATTTGAGAGTCCTCGGAAACTCAAGGCCACAATCCCGGCAAGTATGGTGGAGCGAGCTTTACCAGACCGTTATCGTTCCCCTGGTCCGGATCAGTATGTGGGTATCTTTGGAGATCGAACCCTTTCCATCACGGTTTTTACTCCGCCTCCTACAGGTGGAGTCTCCAACAGCGTCTCGCTGATCGTCAGGGCACGCTGGCACACCGAATAGACCCTCTCTTCTCTGTTGTTTTTTGTCAGTTGTCAGCTGTCAGGTGTCAGGGTTTCCGTCAGTTGTCAGTTGTCAGTTGTCAGTGGTTTTGCGGTCAGCGGTCAGCTTTTTCCGGAGTTCTTCGACGTCCTTCTTGAGCCGGTTGATGGTCCGGACCAGCTCGGGCAGCTTTTGCAGCAGCAGGTAGGTTCGCTTCCACAAGGCCGTATCCATTTCCGGAGTGCCGGAAATGGTTCTTCCAGCCTCCACCGATCGGGCTACGCCGGTTTGTGCAGTGGCCTGGACGCGATCTCCGATGGAGATGTGTCCCGCAGTTCCCACCTGGCCGGCTAACAGGACATGGCTCCCCACCCGAGTGCTTCCAGCCAGACCGACCTGGCCCGCCAGAATGGTGTGTTGCCCGACTCGTGAACCGTGTCCCACCTGCACCAGATTGTCTATCTTGGTCCCCTGCTCGATTCGTGTCTCGCCCACAGTTGCACGGTCGATACAGGAGTTGGCACCCACCTCGACGTCATCTTCCAAAACGGCGATGCCTGATTGAGCAATCTTGTAGTAACTGCCGTCCTTTTGAGGCGCAAACCCGAAGCCGTCTGCTCCCACTACAGCTCCGTTCTGAAGAATCACCCGGTTTCCGACTCTACAGTGCTCGCGAACAACGGAGTTGGCATGGGCGACCAGGTCATCCCCGATTTCGGCATGGGGATAAATGGTGACATTCGGATAGAGAACGGCATTCTTGCCCAGTCGAGCTCCTTCTCCGATCACCACGTTTGCTCCAATCGAATAGCTCTCGCCCATGATCGCGCTCTCGGCAATGCTGGCGGTGGGATGAATTCCTTCCACGGGTTCGGGAGGCTGGTAAAACAACTCAATGGCGCGGGCGAAGGTGAGATAAGGATTCTCTGAGATCAAGGTGGGAAGAGAAGTGGCAGGCGCGTCAGCGGAGAGAATGATGGCCCCCGCCCCAGTCGATTGAATCTGGGGTAAGTACTTGGGATTGGAAACAAATGTCAGATCGTCCTTTTTTGCCTCTTCAATTCCGGCAACTCCGTTGATCTCAACCTCTTGGGAGCCTCGCAGCTGACAGCCCAGTTTTTTGGCAATCTCTCCTAATTTCATGCCTCTTTTGACTCCTGTCGGAAATATTTCAGGTCAGAATGATAACGTGACACGGGAGGGGTTGGGAAATGCCGGGAACAGAATTACGATTTCCTCCACAAAAACATGGCTCAAGCTGCTCGATCTGCTCGCGCTGCTGGGAAGGTTAGCTTAGCGGTTTTCCTCAGTCGGATCCTGGGGTTGGTGCGTGATCAGGTCTTTGCCAAGCTCTTCGGGGCCGGACTCTACAACGATGCCTGGCTGGTGGCCTTCCGCATCCCCAATCTTTTGAGGGATCTCTTTGCCGAAGGGGCTCTCAGCGCTGCCGTTGTTCCCACTTTTACCGAGTTTCTGCACAAGAAAGGCCGACCGGAAGCCTGGGTGTTAGCCAACCTGGTCTTGAGCGGACTTCTGGTCCTCTTGGGAGGTTTCACGCTTGCTCTATCGATTTTCTCCAAACCGTTTGTGTACCTGCTGGCAGCCGGCTTTGCTGATGTTCCGGGAAAGATAGAGATTACTGCCGATCTTCTGAAGATTCTGTCCCCCTTTTTGATGCTGGTGGCCATGGCTTCCGTGGGCATGGCTATCCTCAACACTCTCAATCACTTTTTTATCCCGGCATTGGCTCCTGCGTTTTTCAACGTAGCTGTGATTTTGGCAGGAATCTTTCTGGCGCCCCAGTTTGAGCAGTGGGGCATCTTGCCGATTCATGCCATGGGCGTGGGGGCGCTCTTGGGCGGTGTGCTTCAATACGGCATCCAGCTGCCCCTCATGCGCAGACACGGCTATCGTTTCCAATTTCGCATTGACCTGGCCCATGAGGGCGTGCGCAAGATCGCTCGGTTGATCGCGCCTGCCTTTGTGGGGGTGGGTGCGGTTCAAATCAACGTCCTGGTCAACACCCAGATTGCTTCCTTTCTTCAGGAAAATGGTCCGGTTTCCTGGTTGAGCTATGCATTTCGGATCATCTATTTGCCCATCGGTCTGTTCGGAGTGGCGGTGGGTGTGGTCAATCTTCGAGAAGTCTCACTCTCTGCCACTCAGGGGAAGTGGGAGGACTTGAAAGAGACGGTGGCCAATTCGATTAAACTCATTTCGATTCTGGCCATCCCCTCCTCGGTCGGATTGATGGTCCTGGCAGTCCCGATTGTCCGTGTGCTTTTCGAGAGAGGAGGGTTCAGGCCAGCTGACACGCTCTATACGGCCTATGCCGTGATTTTCTACTCATTTGGGCTGTTCGCTTACAGCTGCATCAAGGTCTATGTGCCGACCTTCTATGCCCTGGACGATACCCGTACCCCGCTTCGAATCAGTCTCATGGCGGCGGCCAGCAACCTGTCCATTAATCTCATTCTGGTTTTTCTCATTCTTCCCCAGGAGTACCGCTACGTGGGATTGGCTTTTGGAACGGCCTTGTCCGTCACCGTGAGCAGCATCTTGTTGGCAAAGAGCTTCCAGCGGAGGCTGGGATCGCTTCAAGCCTACCGGGTCATCCCCACTTTCCTGAAAACGGTGGCTGCCGCAGGCGTGATGGGAGTGATTGTCTACCTTCTCAACCGGTTCTTCCAGGAGCGCTGGGGAGAGATGAGTTTCAGCCAGGAATTACTGTCCTTGACCAGCTGTATCCTGGTGGGAATGGCAGTGTATTTTGGACTCTGCCAACTCTTGCGCATTGAGGAAATTCGACATCTCTTCCGTCGCCTGAAGTCGTAGATGCGGCACTTATGCAGGAACGAGCCTTTCGAAATTATCTGAATCATCTCCAGGTGGAAAGAGGGCTGGCCTCCAACACAATCGAGGCCTACCGAAGGGATCTTGGCGAATTTCTCTCCTTTGTCAGTTCCCGGAACTGGCCGCTGAAAGATGTCGGTAAGCAAGGACTAGCCGACTACATCCAGCATCTTTCCGGAAGAATGTCCGCTCGCTCCGTGATGCGGAAGATAGCCAGCCTGCGTTCTTTTTTCCGCTTTCTCCTCCTGGATGGCTATCTTAAGGAAGATCCGGCCGAAACACTGGAGTCTCCAAAGACCTGGCGGACCCTACCCACCTATCTCAGTGAGGAAGAGGTCGAGCAGCTTCTCGAGCAGCCCGACGTGACCACGGCCTACGGCCTGCGTGACCGGGCTATGTTGGAAGTGCTCTATGCGACCGGTTTACGAGTGAGCGAACTGATCGGACTGCGGTTGGAGGAGATCAACTTTGAAGTTGGCTGCCTGAGGACACTCGGTAAAGGATCCAAGGAACGCATTGTTCCGTTGGGTGATTCGGCCTTGAGATGGGTTCAACGATACTTGAGAGAGTCCAGGCAGCATTTTTTACGCAAGCGTCAGGCCAGCCCCTTTTTGTTCGTGACCCAGCAGGGGCAATCGATGACGCGTCAATACTTCTGGATGTTGGTGAGGAAATACGGGAGGAAAATTGGCATTGAGAAGAAAATCAGCCCCCACGTGCTAAGGCACAGCTTTGCCACCCACCTGTTGGAACATGGTGCTGATTTGCGAGCCGTTCAGATGATGCTGGGTCATGCTGATATCTCCACCACCCAAATCTACACCCACGTGAACCGTGAGTGGCTCAAACGGATCTACGATCGGCACCATCCGCGCGCGTAAAGAGAGAGAAAGAGAGGGGAAGTTGGTCCGTTGTCAGCGGTCAGGTTCCAGGCCCGCAGGCTAGCCTGCGGCTCTGATGGAGCTTATGAGGGACAGTCAGAGCCGTGGGCTTTAGCCCTCGGGCCAACTCCTTAAACACGCACCAGGACTTTAAGGAAATAGTGACTCTCACTCATTTCAGCTTCTGACTCCTGACTCCTGTCTCCTTCTTTAGGCCAGGACCTCCTCATCCTCCACCTGCTCCAGCTCCAACTCTTCCAGCTCCACTTTCTCCAGGAGCTCACTCCGCTGAAGTTGGCGGGGAGTTTGATCGATCCAGGGGATTTCGGAAATATCCTCTTTGGCGGGGACGCCCAGCTCTTTAAAGCGCCGGGCCTGCACGAAAACGCGCTGCTCAAACGAACCGGCGGTTTCGTTATAGGCCTGAACCGCTCGATCCAGACTGGTTCCGAGCCTGGAAAAGTGATCGGCAAGCTTGAACAGCCGGTCATAGAGTTCCTTTCCCATGGCCGAAATCTCTTCAGCGTTGTGAGCCATTTTTTCCTGCTTCCACCCGTACTCGACCGCTTTGAGCAGAGCCATCAAGGTGGTGGGAGTCGCCAGGATGACCTTTTTCCGGGTGCTCTTTTCCAGAAGGTCCGGATTATGGTGAAGAGCTGCACTAAAGAGACTTTCCAGGGGAATATAGAGCACCACAAACTCGGGACTCCCGTCCACTTGATCCCAATAGGCTTTGCTTCCCAGTAAAGAAATGTGTCGCTCCAGTTGGCGGGAATGATCGGCCATGAGCTGGTTTCGCTTTTCCTTCTCTTCCGTCTCGATGGCCTTCAGATAGGAATCCAGGGGAGTCTTGGCATCAATCACGATCTTGCGCTGGTTGGGCAGATAGACAATCAGGTCCGGTCTCAGACGAGAATCCTCCCCAGTTATCGATTGCTGAGTCTCAAAATCGCAGTGCTCGAGGAGACCGGCCATTTCGACAACCCGTTTCAGGCTCATTTCACCCCATTTCCCTCGCACGTGGGAAGTGTGTAAGGCCTTGGCCAGATTGCCGGTTTCCTTTCGCAGTTGGCTCTGGGTCTGGACGACGTCTTCCAGGTACTGGCGCAATCCCCCATAGGCCTGTTCGCGCTTTTTCTCCAGTTCCACGACATGGCTTTCATGTTTTTCGAGGGCTTGCTTCAGGGGGTTCACCAGTTCCTGTATGGCTTGCTGCTTCAGGGCCAGGTCGCCCTGTGCTTGAGTCTGAAACTTCTCCAGCGTTGCCCTGGCCATCTCCACAAAATTCTGGTTATTCCGGACCAGAGCTTCGTTGGCCAGGAAATTGAAAAGCTCTCGGAGTTTGGTCTTCAGGACCAGAAAGAAAAGCGCCTGAGCAGACAGAATCCCCAATATGATCAGTATAATTGTTGTAAAGTCCATGCCTCTAGTCAGAATACGTCCGGTGTCTGACAATGAGAGCTGAGGCGTAAGCCCGCACTCTGCATAACTTCTCTGCTACAGTGGCGCCATCATCCGCCCTGACGGCGTTGTGCGACCCGCAAGCGGGTACCCCTCACACGCCTTGTCATTGCGGCGCTTGCGCCACTTCGCTACGAGAACCTATGCAGAATGCGGGCTAGTGCAGAAATCAGTGCATGAAGAAGAAGCAAACGAAGACGGGAGGGGTTTCAGTGACCAGGATCTCGCCTTCCATCCCTAAGATTGGATCGACCGGGGCAGGCGGATCATCTGTGGTCAATGCTCTTGCCACAGTTCCCAAGGTGACCGTCTCCTCAAGGGGAGCATCTTCGGAAATGATGAAAGCGAGATCGGCAATGACACCGCTGGGAATAGACCGTTCCCCTTCGGTTGACACGGTCACGGTGACAATAGAGTTCTCCGGATTTTGATCATCCACTTGTACAACAGCGCTGACTGCCGCACCCGATGCCTGAGCCGA
This sequence comes from Acidobacteriota bacterium, assembly GCA_963663035.1. GTDB lineage: Bacteria > Acidobacteriota > UBA6911 > RPQK01 > JADFOI01 > JADFOI01. The sequence continues at coordinate 1,825,117 of OY760074.1, read as the reverse complement.
CAGCCCGCTCAGGACCTCTTCAAATGAGACCAGCGCAGTGGGGAAGGTGATCTCGCCGATGACCGTTTTCACCTGAACTCCCTCCGCCACATCCAGAGTCAGCGCCAAAAGGGCCTCATGGCCCGGAATGTTGGCGTCATAGCCCAAATCCAAACTGGTGACTTTCCTGCCCTCTTCCTGCGCGGCAGCATGGGCTGTAAAGGAGGGTCCGCCCAAGCTGACGATGGCTGTCCAGAGGCTCAGTCCAATAAGGGAAGTTTTGTTCATCAGAAGCCCCTCGACGGGCGGCGCTTTTGCAAATCTTCCAATGTGCTGATGAGCGCGCCGGTCGGTCTCAGGTTGTATTCGTTGGCAAAGTCGGAATGCAGGAACTTGAACTTGCCCCCTATCATGGTCACTAACGTTCGAATTTCAGAAATGTCTTCCACAGACATCGTCATGAAATCCCGGTCGATGACCACCAGGTCGGCCAACTTGCCTGCTTCGATGGAGCCGAGGGTGTCACCTTTAAGGACATAATTGGCTCCGTTGCGGGTGGCAACTCTCAGAGCGGTTGCCCGGTCCACCCTTTCGTCAGGCCCCCACACATTGCCGTCCGCGTCCTTGCGCGTGATCAGGCTTTCTATCGCCGACCAACCCCCTTCCAGGGAGACGTTGATGCCTGCGTCAAGCATGTGCTTAATCGGAGCTACATAGGTGTGGGCCACCTCCTCGCCGAAAGCCGCCCCAATCATGGGGGCGCGGCCCCCTTCGCCCAACGGAGTGCAGCTCCACATCAGTCCCAGCTTGGCTGCCCGTGGAACGTCCTCGGGATTGATCAGCGTGCAATGGTCCATGGCCCAGCCTTTGACCGCTCCCGGATTGGCCCGGTCGATACGCTCCAGCTCGGAAATAAAGCGGGCGTGGGAGTCATTCCCAGACATGTGAGCATTTCCGGAGCGCAGACCGTCCCGGGCAACCTGGTTGTACCACTCCATGAAGTAGTTGGCCTTGATGCTGGCTCCCTTGGTTGCTCCTCCGTACTCGATGTCCATCAAACATTGGCCTCGTGGCCACCACTCGGAGACCGCAGACAGCCCCATCAAGGAGGCTTCCGCTCCTTCAACAGCGGCCGATGCCTGGGAGTCTCTCTCGATCGAAATGCACATTCTGGAGCCCGCCCCGTCGACCGCCCGCGCACTCATCGAACTGATCCACACCATGTCGGTGCCGGCGCCCATTTTGAACTGCTTGTTGTCTCTGTCTGGGAATCCAAATGTCGACATGACACCGTAGGCATATCTCAGCGGCATTTCGCCTCGGGCGTCGAGCCATTGATAGACCCGGACGCTGGAGGTGTGTAGGCCCCCTGAAATGGTCGTGATACCCGCTGCTGACCGTTCCTCTAGAACATTCTTGAAGAGTGGACCCACGTCCTGGGGCGCGGCATTCGGCACAAAGTCATCATCCTCCAGAAGGATACGGACGGCCGGAGCCTCCAGGTGGCCATCGGGACGGCCGGAGGCGTCGATCCAGTAACGCCCGTAGGTTTCAATGAAGTCTCCATACTTGGCCCACAGCTGGTCCAGGGCCTTACTGTTGAGCAGCATCATGTTTACGACGGGAATACCCCCCGACAGAGAGATCGGATTGTCTGGAGCGGCCTTGTCCAGTTCCCACCGGTTCAGGTCGTCCCAGAGCAGTCTAGCCTGATCTCCCCGCGGATTGCCGGTGAAGGCGACCCACTCGCCCGGCTTGATCTGGAAGGCCGCAATAATGTCCTTCATCTGCTTGATGACGTCGTCCTTGGTTGTGACGTCTCTGAAGTTCACCGGAAATCGCTTGAGCTGCGCGGCAGACAGGTCACCGCCATAACCCCCGGGTGATTCCGAATGCACGTGGGTATGGATCAGCCCCGGCGTCACCGTTCTCCCCTTCAAGTCAATCCTGACCGTGTCGGGGCCGGCCAGGCGGAGAACCTCATTGTTGGTTCCCACCGCCAGTATTTGGGTGCCGCGAACCGCCACCGCCTCGGCAACGCTGGAATTTTCGTCAACGGTCAGAACCTTGCCGTTGTGAAAAATGGTATCCGCAGTCTGCTGGGCAGAGCCGAAACTGATGCTCGCTGCTATGGCTGCAGCTGCCATCCAGAACTGGTGCTTCTTCATGGTGATTGCTCCTTGTTGTTGAAATGCCCCTTCCTAGAAGCCTCTCGCCGGGCGTCGGCTCTGCAAGCCCTCCAACGTGCTGATGAGCGCGCCGGCTGGCCTCAAGTTCTGTTCGTCGGCAAAATCGGAGTGCACGAAAATGAATTTGCCTCCCAACAGGGTCAGCAGGGATTCGATTTCAGAAATATCCTCTTCCGGCATCGACAGGAAATCGCTGTCGATGACCACCAGGTCGGCCAGTTTGCCGGGCTCGATGGAGCCGAGCTTGTCGCCTTTCAGGACATAATTGGCCCCGTTCTGGGTGGAGACTCTCAGGGCGGTCTCCCGGTCCAACCGTTGATCGGGCCCCCAAACCTTGCCGTCTCTGTCCTTGCGCGTGATCATGAGTTCAATACCGTTCCACTCCCCCTCCTGGGAGACGTTAATGCCGGCATCCAGCATCGACTTGATCGGTACGGCATAGGTGTGCAGCACTTGATCGCCAAAGGCCGCGGCCACAGGCGTCGAGACGGCGTCTCCAAGGTCGCAACTCCACATCAGTCCGAGTTTTGCCGCTCGTGGGATGTCATCGGGCCTGATCAAATCACAATGGTCCATGCCCCAGCCTTTGACCGATCCCGGATTGGCCTGGTCGATTCGTTCCATCGCTGAAAGATAGCGTGTGTGGGACTCATCTCCAGACATGTGAGTATTGGCGGTGCGCAGACCGTCCCGGGCGACCTCGTTGTACCACTCCGGGAAGTAGTTGCCCTTCAGACTTGCTCCCCGGGAACCTCCACTGTACTCGATGTCCATGTGGCATTGGCCGCGCGGCCACCACTCGGAGATGGCAGAGAGTCCCATCATCCCACTGACTTCTCCCGCAGCAGCGGTCACTGCGTCGGAGTTTCTGTCAAGCGAAATGCACATTCTGGAACCCGATCCGTCAACCGCCCGTGGACTCATCGAAGTGATCCAGACGGTGTCGGTGCCGCCGCCCATTTCGTACTGAGTCATGTCCGCGCCTGGCATCCCAAACGTCCAAGCTACACCGTAGCCATATCTCAGCGGCATTTCACCGCGGGCGTCGAGCCATTGATAGACATCCACAGAGAATTTATGAAGACCCCCCGACATGGTGGTGACACCCAAGGCTGCCCGTTCCTGGAGAGCCAACTTATAGAGTGGGGCCATGAGTTCGACATCGGGCTCCGGCATAAACTCTTGAACAAGGGTGCGGACGGCCGGTGGCTCCAGATGACCGTCGGGTCGGCCGGAGGAATCAAGCCAGTAGCGCCCGTAGGTCTCAACGAAGTCGCCATACTTGTCCCACAGCGCTTCAATGGCCAAGCTGTTGACCAGCGCCATGTTCAGGATCGGTATTCCCATGGACAAACCAATAGGATTGTCTGGAGAGACCTTGTCCAGCTCCCACCGGTCCAGCTCGTCATAGAGCATCCTGGCCTGATCTCCTCTCGGGTTGGTGGAGAAGTTAATCCACTCGCCCGGCGGGATCTGGAAGGCCGAAATAATGTCCGCAATCTGTTTGAGGACGTCGTCTTTGGTTGTGACAGTTCTGAAGTTCAAAGGATATCGCGCGTGCTGCGCGGCGGTCAGGTCGCTGCCGTAACCCCCGGGGGATTCCTGATGGACGTGGGTATGGATGAGCCCCGGCGTCAGCGTTCTTCCCTTCAAGTCAATCCTGACCGTGTCGGGGCCGGCCAGCCGCAGAATCTCAGTGTTGGTTCCCACCGCCAGAATCTGGTCGCCGCGAACTGCCACCGCTTCGGCAACGCTGAAATTCGCGTCCACGGTCAAAACCTTGCCGTTGTGAAAAATCGTGTCGGCAGGCTGCTGGGCAGAGCCGAAACTGATGCTCGCTGCTATGGCTGCAGCCGCCATCCAAAACTGGTGCTTCTTCATGGTAATCTCTCCCTGTTTTCTTCGGTGCCCGTCAGAGGGCTGTGGTTATAGACTTCCAAACGTTAAAAGTTTCTCGCCGGGCGTCGCTTCTGCAAATCCTCCAAGGTGCTGATGAGCGCGCCGGCTGGCCTCAGGTTTTGCTCGTCGGCAAAATCGGAGCGCACGAAGATGAATTTGCCCCCCAACAGGGTCAGTAGGGATTGAATGTCAGCGATATCGTCCTCGGGCATCGACAGGTAATCGCTGTCGATGACCACCAGGTCGGCCAGCTTGCCCGGCTCGATGGAGCCAAGCTTGTCGCCTTTCAGGACATAATTGGCTCCGTTCTGGGTGGAGATCCTCAGGGCAGTCTCGCGGTCTACTCGTTGATCGGGTCCCCAGACCTTGCCCTGTCCGTCCTTGCGCGTGATCATGAGTTCCACACCGTCCCACTGTCCCTCCTGAGAGACGTTAATGCCCAGGTCGAGCATCGACTTGATCGGTACCGCATAGTTGTGTACCACCTCCTCGCCAAAGGCCGCGGCCTTGGCATCGGAGAAGCCCTCCGAGACGCCGAACCTGATGTCGCAGCTGAACATTATTCCGAGCTTTGCCGCGCGTGGAAGGTCCTCGGGCCTGATCAGATCACAGTGGTCCATGGCCCAGCCTTTGACTGCTCCCGGATTCTCCCGGTCGATACTTTCCAGCGTCGAAATATAGCGGGAGTGGGACTCATCCCCGGAGGTGTGATTGTTGGCTGAGCGCAGACCTTGTGCGGCAACCTCGCCGAACCACTCGGGGTAATAGTTGCCCTTCAGGCTGGCCCCCCGGGTCCCTCCACTGTACTCAATATCCATGTGGCATTGGCCGCGCGGCCACCACTCGGAGATGGCAGAGAGTCCCATCATTCCACTGACTTCTCCCGCAACATCGGTCACTGCCTGGGAGTCTCTCTCGATCGAAACGCACATTCTGGAGCCCGACCCGTCAATTGCCCGGGGACTCATCGAAGTGATCCAGACCGTGTCGCTACCTCCGCCCATTTCGTACTGCTTCATGTCCATGCCTGGCATCCCAAACGTCCAGGCTACACCGTAGCCATATCTCAGCGGCATTTCACCGCGGGCATCGAGCCATTTATAGACATCCACAGAGAATTTATGGAGCCCCCCCGACATGGTGGTCACACCCACTGCTGCCCGTTCCTGGAGAGTCTTCTTGTAGAGCGGGGCCATGAGTTCGACGTCGGGCTTCGGCATAAACTCTTGAATAAGGGTACGGACGGCGGGAGGCTCCAGATGGCCATCGGGCCTGCCCGAGGAATCGAGCCAGTAACGCCCGTAGGTTTCAACAAAGTCGCCATACCTGTCCCACAGTGCTTCAATGGCCTTACTGTTGACCAGCGCCATGTTCAGGATCGGTATTCCCATGGACAAGGCAATCGGATTGTCTGGAGCGGCCTTGTCTAGTTCCCACCGGTCCAGCTCGTCATAGAGCATCCGAGCCTGATCTCCCCTTGGATTGGTGGAGAACTGGATCCACTCGCCCGGCTGGAAAGGGAAGGCCGCAATAATGTCCTCGATCTGTTTGAGGACGTCGTCCTTGGTCTTCACCAGTCTGAAGTTTATAGGATATCGCTTGCGCTGCGCGGCGGTCAGGTCGCTGCCATAACCCCCTGGGGACTCCTGATGCACGTGGGTATGGACGAGTCCCGGCGTCAGCGTTCTCCCCTTCAAGTCAATCCTGACCGTGTCGGGGCCGGCCAGCCGCAGAATCTCATTGTTGGTTCCCACCGCCAGAATCTGGTCGCCGCGAACCGCCACCGCCTCTGCAATGCTGAAATTCGCGTCCACGGTCAGAACCTTACCGTTGTGCAAAATCGTGTCCGCAGCCTGCTGGGCAGAGCCGAAACTGATGCTCGCCGCTAGGGCTGCAGCTGCCATCCAAAACTGGTGCTTCTTCATGGTGATTGCTCCTTGTTGTTGAAGTGCCCTAGCCCGCACTATGCATAGGTTTTCGTAGCGAAGTGGCGCAAGCGCCGCGATGACAAGGCGTGTGAGGGGTACCCGCTTGCGGGTCGCGTCCCGCAGGCGTACTCGTGCAGTACGCCGAGGAGCGCAAGGAAGGACAACGCCGTCAGCGCGGATGATTGCGCCACTGTAGCAGAAAATTTATGCATAATGCGGGCTAAAAGTTGTTGGCCGGGCGGCGGCTCTGCAAATCTTCCAAGGTGCTAATGAGCGCGCCGGCCGGTCTCAGGTTGTGCTCGTCGGCAAAATCGGAGCGCACGAAGATGAATCTGCCCCCCAACAGGGTCAGCAGGGATTGGACTTCAGAAATATCTTCCTCGGGCATCGTCAGGTAGTCGCTGTCGATGACCACCAGGTCGGCCAGCTTTCCCGGCTCGATGGAGCCAAGCTTGTCGCCTTTCAGGACATAATTGGCCCCGTTCTGGGTGGAGACTCTCAAGGCGGTTTCCCGGTCCACCCGTTCATCGGGTCCCCAGACCTTGCCTTCATCGTCCTTGCGCGTGATCATGGTTTCCATACCGTCCCACGCCCCCTCCTGGGAGACGTTAACGCCGGCATCCAGCATGGACTTGATGGGTGCAGCATAGGTGTGCAGCACTTCATCGCCAAAGGCCGCGGCCAGGGGCGTCGAGATAGCGCTGGCCATGTTGCAGCTCCACATCAGTCCGAGCCTTGCCGCGCGTGGAATGTCGAGGGGCTTGATCATACTGCAATGGTCCATGGCCCAGCCTTTGACCGCTCCCGGATTGGCCCGGTCGAGACGTTCCAGCGCCGAAATATAGCGGGTGTGGGACTCATCCCCAGACATGTGAGTATTGGCGGCGCGCTGACCGCCCCGGGCTACCTCGGTGTACCACTCCGGGAAGTAGTTGCGCCTGATGCTTGCCCCCCGAGCACCTCCTTTGTACTCGATGTCCATGTGGCACTGCCCGCGCGGCCACCATTCGGAGATGGCAGAGAGTCCCATCATTCCACTGACTCCTCCCCCGGCGGTGGTCACTGCGTCGGAGTCTCTGTCCAGCGAAATGCACATTCTGGAGCCCGCCCCGTCAATCCCTCGGGGACTCATCGAAGTGATCCAGAGCGTGTCGGTGCCGCCTCCCATTTCGTACTCCGTCATGTCCACGCCTGGCATTCCGAACGTCCAGGCTACACCGTAGCCGTATCTCAGCGGCATTTCACCGCGGGCGTCGAGCCATTTATAGACATCCACTGAGAATTCATGGAGACCCCCAGAAAGGGTCGTGATACCGATTGCTGACCGCTCCTCGAGAGTCTTTTTGTAGAGCGGGGCCATGAGCTCGACCTCGGGCTCCTGCACAAACGTTTGAACCAGAGCACGGACGGCCGGCGGCTCCAGATGACCGTCGGGACGGCCGCGGTCGTCGACCCAGTAGCGCCCGTAGGTTTCAACAAAGTCGCCATACCTGTCCCACAGCGCATCGATAGCCTTACCGTTGACCAGCAGCATGTTCAGGATCGGTACTCCCAGGGACACGGTGATCGGATTGTCCGGAGCGGCCTTGTCCAGTTCCCACCGGTTCAGGTCGTCATAGAGGATCCTGGCCTGATCCCCCGTCGGGTTGGTGGTGAAAGAGATCCACTCGCCCGGCTCGAAGTCGAAGGCCGCAATGATGTCTTCGATCTGCTTGAGGATGTCGTCCTTGGTTCTGACGGTTCTAAAGTTCAAAGGATATCGCTTGTGCTGCGCGGCGGTCAGGTTGCTGCCATAACCCCCAGGGGATTCCTGATGCACGTGGGTATGGATGATTCCCGGCGTCACCGTTTTCCCCTTCAAGTCGATGCTGACCGTATCGGGGCCGGCCAGACGCAGAATCTCATTGTTGGTTCCCACCGCCAGAATCTGGTCGCCGCGAACCGCCACCGCTTCCGCAATGCTGAAATCCGCGTCAACGGTCAGAACCTTCCCGTTGTGTAAAATCGTGTCCGCAGCCTGCTGGGCAGAGCCGAAACTGATACTCGCTGCAATGGCTGCAACTGCCATCCAAAACTGGTGCTTCTTCATGGTGATCCCTCCCGGTCGTTGAAGTGCCCCTTAACTTTCAAACCTCATAATCCCATAGCTCTAAAAGTTCCTCGCCGGTCTGCGGCTCTGCAAACCCTCCAATGTGCTGATGAGCGCGCCGGCTGGCCTCAGGTTTTGCTCGTCTGCAAAATCGGTGTGCACGAAAATGAATTTGCCCCCCAACATGGTCAGCAGGGATTGGATTTCAGAAAAATCATCCTCGGGCATCGACAGGTAATCGCGGTCGATGACCACCAGGTCGGCCAGTTTGCCCGGCTCGATGGAGCCAAGTTGGTCCCCTTTCAGAACATAATTGGCCCCGTTCTGGGTGGAGACTCTCAAGGCGGTCTCCCGGTCCACCCGTTCATGGGCTCCCCAGACCTTGCCATCTTCGTCCTTTCGCGTGATCATGTGTTCGATTCCGTCCCACTGCCCCTCCTGGGAGACGTTAACGCCGGCCTCCAGCATGGACTTGATGGGTGCAGCATAGGTGTGCAGTATTTCATCGCCAAAGGCCGCGGCCACGGGCGTCGAGACAGCTCTATCCATGTTGCAACTCCACATCAGTCCGAGCTTTGCAGCGCGTGGAATGTCCTCGGGCCTGATCATATTACAATGGTCCATGGCCCATCCTTTGACCGATCCCGGATTGGCTTGGTCGATACGTTCCAGCGTCGAAATATAGCGGGCGTGGGACTCATCCCCATCCACGTGATTATTGGCGGAGCGCAGACCGTCCCGGGCAACCTCGGCAAACCACTCGGGGTAATAGTTGCCCTTCAGACTCGCCCCTCGGGTTCCTCCACCGTACTCGATGTCCATATGGCATTGGCCGCGCGGCCACCACTCGGAGATGGCAGAGAGTCCCATCATCCCACTGACTTCCCCCGCAGCAGCAGTCACAGCGTCGGAGTCCCTGTCGAGCGAAATGCACATTCTGGAACCCGCCCCGTCAATCGCCCGGGGACTCATCGAAGTGATCCACACCGTGTCGCTGCCGCCGCCCATTTCGTACTGCTTCATGTCCATACCTGGCATCCCAAACGTCCAGGCTACACCGTAGCCATATCTCAGCGGCATTTCACCGCGGGCGTCCAGCCATTGATAGACATCCACGGAGAATTCATGAAGACCTCCCGACATGGTGGTCACACCCAAGGCTGCCCGTTCCTCGAGAGCCTTCTTGTAGAGCGGGGCCATGAGTTCGACGTCGGGCTCCGGCATAAACGTTTGAACAAGGGTGCGCACGGCGGGAGGCTCCAGGTGACCGTCGGGACGGCCGGAGGCATCCACCCAGTAGCGGCCGTAGGTCTCAACGAAGTCGCCATACTTGTCCCACAGCGCTTCAATGGCCAAGCTGTTGACCAGCGCCATGTTCAGGATCGGTATTCCCATGGACAAACCAATAGGATTGTCTGGAGCGGCCTTGTCCAGTTCCCACCGGTCCAGGTCGTCATAGAGAATCCTGGCCTGATCTCCCCTCGGATTGGTGGAGAAATTAATCCACTCGCCCGGCGGGATCTGGAAGGCCGCAATAATGTCCTCGATCTGCTTGAGGACGTCGTCTTTGGTTTTGACGGTTCTGAAGTTCAAAGGATACTGGGCGCGCTGCGGTGCGGTCAGGTCAGTGCCATAACCCCCAGGAGATTCTTGATGCACGTGGGTATTGATGAGCCCCGGCGTCAACGTTCTCCCCTTCAAGTCAATCCTGACCGTGTCGGGACCGGCCAGCCGCAGAATCTCATTGTTGGTTCCCACCGCCAGAATCTCGGTGCCGCGAACCGCCACCGCCTCGGCAATGCTGAAATTCGCGTCCACGGTCAAAACCTTCCCGTTGTGCAAAATCGTGTCTGCAGCCTGTTGCGCAGAGCCGAAACTGATGCTCGCTGCCAGGGCTGCAGTTGCCATCCAAAACTGGTGCTTCTTCATGGTGATCCCTTCAAACCTCGTTATTCCCATACCCCTAGAAGGTCCTCGCCGGTCGGCGGCTCTGCAAACCCTCCAAGGTGCTGATGAGCGCGCCGGCTGGCCTCAGGTTTTGCTCGTCGGCAAAATCGGTGTGCACGAAAATGAATTTACCCCCCAGCATGGTCAGCAGGGATTGGATTTCAGAAAAATCGTCCTCGGGCATCGACAGGTAATCGCGATCGATGACCACCAGGTCGGCCAGCTTTCCCGGCTCGATGGAGCCAAGCTTGTCCCCTTTCAGAACATAATTGGCCCCGTTCTGGGTGGAGATCCTCAGGGCGGTCTCCCGATCCACCCGTTCATGGGCTCCCCAGACCTTGCCGTTGACGTCTTTTCGCGTGACCAGGGTTTCTATGCCTTCCCACTGACCCTCCTGGGAGACGTTAATGCCGGCATCAAGCATCGACTTGATCGGTACTGCATAGTTGTGCAGCACTTGCTCGCCAAAGGCATCGGCTATGGACGTCATGATGGCGTCTACCATGTTGCAGCTCCACATCAGTCCGAGCTTTGCTGCGCGGGGAATGTCCTGGGGATTGATCATATTACAATGATCCAGGCCCCAGCCTTTGACCGCTCCCGGATTGGCCCGGTCGATACTTTCCAGCGTCGAAATATAGCGGGAGTGGGACTCATCCCCAGACACGTGATTATTGGCGGAGCGCAGACCGTCCTGGGCAACCTCGTTGAACCACTCGGGGTAATAGTTGCCCTTCAGACTCGCTCCCCGGGAACCTCCACTGTACTCGATATCCATGTGGCATTGCCCTCGCGGCCACCACTCGGAGATGGCAGAGAGTCCCATCATCCCACTGACTTCTCCCGCAGCAGCGGTCACTGCGTCGGAGTCTCTGTCGAGCGAAATGCACATTCTGGAGCCCGCCCCGTCAATCGCCCGGGGACTCATCGAAGTGATCCAGACCGTATCGGTGCCGCCGCCCATTTCATACTGCTTCATGTCCACGCCGGGCATCCCAAACGTCCAGGCTACACCGTAGCCATATCTCAGTGGCATTTCACCGCGGGCGTCCAGCCATTGATAGACGTCCACAGAGAATTCATGGAGACCCCCTGACATGGTGGTGACACCCAATGCTGCCCGTTCCTGGAGAGCCTGCTTGTAGAGCGGGGCCATGAGTTCGACGTCGGGCTCCGGCATAAACTCTTGAACAAGGGTGCGGACGGCGGGAGGCTCCAGGTGGCCATCGGGCCTGCCCGAGGAATCGAGCCAGTAACGCCCGTAGGTTTCAACAAAGTCGCCATACCTGTCCCACAGTGCTTCAATGGCCTTACTGTTGACCAGCGCCATGTTCAGGATCGGTATTCCCATGGACAAGGCAATCGGATTGTCTGGAGCGGCCTTGTCTAGTTCCCACCGGTCCAGCTCGTCATAGAGCATCCGAGCCTGATCTCCCCTTGGATTGGTGGAGAACTGGATCCACTCGCCCGGCTGGAAAGGGAAGGCCGCAATAATGTCCTCGATCTGTTTGAGGACGTCGTCCTTGGTCTTCACCAGTCTGAAGTTTATAGGATATCGCTTGCGCTGCGCGGCGGTCAGGTCGCTGCCATAACCCCCTGGGGACTCCTGATGCACGTGGGTATGGACGAGTCCCGGCGTCAGCGTTCTCCCCTTCAAGTCAATCCTGACCGTGTCGGGGCCGGCCAGCCGCAGAATCTCATTGTTGGTTCCCACCGCCAGAATCTGGTCGCCGCGAACCGCCACCGCCTCTGCAATGCTGAAATTCGCGTCCACGGTCAGAACCTTCCCGTTGTGCAAAATGGTATCCGCAGCCTGCTGGGCAGAGCCGAAACTGATGCTCGCTGCTAGGGCTGCAGCTGCCATCCAAAAGTGGTGCTTCTTCATGGTATGATCCTTCCCGGTTGTTGAAGTTACCTTTTAAGGCCTCCGGTGATTGACAAAGCTCCCCATTGATCCTCTCGAATTGTTCCGCAGACTACACGTACCAAGCGGTTACGTCAAGCTTCGGTTTCCCTGTCGCTTGCCGGGTAATGTATGACTGTCTTACAATGTGTCGGAGCGTGAAACCCGGTTGAGAAAACACCATGTTAAAACTGGATTCGGAGTCGCCGGATTTGTGGTACAGGGTGGGCCTGTTGCGCAAAGGCGGCTATCCTGGTTCCCATGTGGAGGGCAGGCATGTTGAGAACTTTAGTTTTCATGATTTCCATTACTTCCATCCTTTTCGGAGTGATCGCGACTGAGGCCCTGGCGCAGGTCGAGAACTTTACTCCGGTGACGCGAGAGATGCTCCTGAACCCCAGCCCGGATGACTGGCTGATGTTCAGCCGAACCTATGACAACCAACGCTTCAGTCCGCTCGATCAAATCAACGGGCAAAATGTGGAGCACCTCCGAATGGAGTGGGTACGGGGAATGGCGCCCGGTGTTCAGGAGATTATTCCTATCGTGTACCGCGGGGTCATGTACCTCGTCGTTCCCACGGCCGTCGTTCAGGCTCTCGATGCCACCAACGGAGATCTGCTTTGGGAGTACCGGCGCACACTACCGGAGGACTTGAGCGACTTTGTTAACAACGTTGGACGGGCCCGCACCGTTGCCATCTATGAGGACCTCATTTTCTACTCTGCCCCGGACGGCTACGTGGTGGCCCTGGACGCGCGGACGGGCGAGCTGCGCTGGGAAGCCAGGGTGCAGGACTACACGACCGGCACGCAGCACACCTCAGGGCCCATAGTCGTGGAGGGGAAGGTCATCACGGGACGGTCCTGTCCAAACGAGCGTTGCTTCATCGTGGCCAATGACGCGCGGACGGGTCAGGAACTGTGGCGGTTTTTCACTACCCCCGGGCCGAACGAGCCGGGGGGTGACACCTGGGCCGGTTTGCCCGTGGAGAAAAGGATCACCTCGCCCTGGGGACTGCCGGGATCTTACGACCCGGTGCGCAATCTGGTTTTCTGGGGAACCGCCAATCCCAAGCCGCACACTCGGATCAAACGTCATGGTGAGAACATGGAGGCCGTTCCGCTGTCAACGCCAGCGGAGCTTTACACCAATTCGACCCTGGCCCTGGACCCCGACACCGGCAAGCTGGCCTGGTACTACCAGCACATACCGGGGGACGACTGGGACGCCGATCATACCCAGGAACGCATTCTTTTCCGAACGGCCGTTGAACCTGATCCCGGGGAGGTCAAATGGATCAACCCCCAGATACCTCGCGGACAGGAGCGGGACATCGTGGTTTCGGTAGGAGAGCCTGGAGGGATATGGGTGCTGGACCGCGACCAGGGCCAGTTCCTGTGGACCTCACCCTTCCCCTACGACACCCCTGACTTCCATATTTCCGACATCGACGTGGAGACCGGTCAGACTTTTATCGACGGGGAGAAGATCTTGAGAGAGGACGGTGAAAGACACCTCATTTGCTACCACAATACCAAGGGCTACTGGCCCATGGCTTACCATCCGGGCAAAAATTCTCTTTACATCCCCTACTTCGATGTCTGCTCCGATAGAACCGCCAATCTGCAGAGTCTGAACGGGCACCTCCGAACGTCGGTCGCTCGTCCCGGCTCTGACCCCAGCACTTTGGCCGGGATCGCTAAGGTGAACATGGCTACAGGTCAGATCCAGCGATTCTACGAAGCGCCTATTCCCGGGAATGGTGCTGTGCTGGCTACAGCCGGAGACCTGATTTTTTGGGGAGATCTGAATCGAAGGCTCCGAGCCTTGGATGCCGAAAGCGGGAAGATTCTTTGGGAAACGATTCTTGGGGGTGTCATTCAAATGAGCACCATCACCTACTCGGTCAACGGAAGGCAATACGTCGCCGTGCTGACGGGAGACGGAACTTCGGGTACCAGCGGTCCCCTGCGGATGGTCCCCCAGATCCATCCTCCCCGGGGCCACAATGCGATTTATGTTTTTGCTTTGCCGGAATAGGGAGAAAGGGATTGTGAACACGCTTTACTCTCAAGAGCTGGAGAGTTCGGTTGGTACACTGGTGGTGTCGGGAAGCCCGAAGGGGATCTGCCGAATCTGCTTCTCCGTTCAATCTTCGGCTGACTCCTCCTCTTGGTTCAATCGACATTTCTCCTGCTTACCTGAGAAGGGTGTGCAGCCGACCGTCCATAAGGCCATCGGACAACTCGCCGGGTACTTCGAGGGGAAAAGAGGCGCTTTTGAGCTGCCCTTGGATCTGAGGGGAACACCTTTTCAACTTCAGGTTTGGAATGAGCTGCTCAGGATCCCTTACGGAGAGACGGTAAGCTATGGGGAAGTGGCCAGCCGAATTGGCAATCCACGCGCAAGCCAGGCTGTGGGGGCCGCAGTGGGAAGGAATCCGGTGCCGATTGTCGTCCCCTGCCATCGCGTGATTGGTCAGGATGGCTCGCTGGTGGGGTTTGCCGGGGGCCTTGCTACCAAAGAAAAGCTGCTGGAATTAGAAGGTGGGGTCAGCGAAGGCTAGCTTCATAGCTGGTATTATGCATAGGTTTTCGTGACGAAGTGCCGCAGGCGCTGCGATGACAAGGCGGACAGGGGTACCCGCTTGCGGGTCGGGCCCCGCAGGCGTACTCATGCAGTGCGCCGAGGAGCCCAAGGAAGTACAACGCAGTCAGCGTGGATGATTGCGGCACTGCAGTAGACAATTTATGCATAATCCCAGCTAAGGAGAGACTCATGGAATCCGAGGGCAAAGCAAGACTCAAGGGTGGGGAATTTCTGATCAGCGCAAGCCAGCCGGAGGATGTTTTCACTCCCGAGGATTTTACTGAGGAGCATCAGATGATCGCCGCCACGGCAGAGCGTTTCGTGGAACAGGAGATACTCCCCCGCATTGAGCAGATCGAACATCAGGATCTCAAACTCACCGTTGAGCTTCTCCGGAAAGCTGCTGAGCTGGATCTTCTGGCCATCGATGTTCCTGAGAAATATGAAGGATTGGGATTGGATAAGCCCAGTTCAACCATCGTGGCTGAGAAACTGTCGCAGGTGGGATCCTTCGCCATCTCCTTCGGGGCCCACTGTGGTATTGGCACTCTTCCCATTGTCTATTTTGGAACCGAAGAGCAGAAGCAAAATTATCTTCCCAAGCTGGCCAAGGGTGAGCTTTTTGCAGCCTACGCCTTGACCGAAGCCAGCTCAGGGTCTGATGCGCTGGCTGCCAAGAGCACGGCCGTCTTGAGCGAGGACGGAAAGCACTGGGTTCTCAACGGCGAAAAGCTGTGGATCACCAATGCGGGTTTTGCCGATCTGTTCATCGTCTTTGCCCAGATCGAGGGGAAGGATTTCAGTGCCTTTATCGTGGAGCGGGATTTCGAGGGAGTCAAGCTGGGTGAGGAGGAGAAAAAGCTGGGAATCAAAGGCTCCTCAACCCGCATTCTGGCCCTCCAGGACGCTTCGGTGCCGGTTGAGAATCTCCTGGGAGAGAGAGGCAAGGGGCACAAAATTGCCTTGAACATTTTGAATATTGGCCGGTTCAAATTGGGCGCGGGATGCGTGGGTGCCGCCAAGACCGCCATCAGCGATAGTCTTGGCTACGCCCTGGAACGTCAGCAGTTTGGGCGTCCCATCGCCGAATTCGGGGCCATCCAGGAAAAACTGGCAGAGATGGCGATCCGCACCTGGCTTGGAGAAAGCATGGCCTATCGCACGGTGGGTCTCATCGACCGAGAGCTCCAGGAAGTGGATGCGGACAAGCCAGACGAGGCCCTGAAGGCCATCGAACAGTACGCGGTAGAGTGCTCAATCATCAAGGTGTGGGGCACCGAAATGCTGGACTATGTGGTGGACGAGGCGGTTCAGATCTATGGCGGCAATGGCTATAGCCAGGAATACCCAGTGGAACGCTACTATCGAGATTCTCGGATCAATCGCATCTTTGAAGGGACCAACGAAATCAATCGTCTTCTGATTACTGGAATGCTGCTGCGGCGTTCGATGAAGGGGGAACTGGCACTCATCCAGGCGACCGAGCGAATCTTCTCCGAACTCACTGCTTTTCCCGAAGAGCTGGATCAGACAGAGGCACTGGCGGAAGAGAAGCGAATGGTCGAAAATGCCAAAAACGCCGCTTTGATGGTGGCGGGTCTGGCAGCCCAAAAATATGGTGAGGAGCTGACCGATGAGCAGGAGATCGTCATGGCCGTGGCTGACATGACGATGGAGGTTTATGCGATGGAAAGCGGGCTGCTCAGGGTCTTGAAGATTGCTCAAAGCCGGCCTGAGGGTGTTCAGCTGTATGAAAAAATAATCCAGTGTTACATCCATGATGCGATCGAAAAAATCCATCTCTTCGGGAAGAAGGTTGTGGCCTCGGTCTCTGAAGGGGACGATCAACGCACCTACCTGGCTGCTCTGCGACGATTTTGCAAACACAGCCTGCTTCCTTCCATCCAGATGCGAAGGGATATCGCCAGCAGTCTTTTGCAGGCACAGACCTATAATTTGTGATCTAGCTAGAATAGCTGCCATGCCGTCAGTCGAGAAAATTCTGCAGAAAGTTCACCGTGAGGAGCGGATTGACTCCGAGGAAGGATTGGCCCTTCTCCGATCCGGGGAGCTTCACAAGGTAGGAGAGGCTGCCGACTTCGTGCGCCGTCAGAAAAGTCCCGATGGCGTTGTCTCTTTCTTGATCGATCGGAATATCAGCTACACGAATGTCTGTGTGGCGCGCTGCAGCTTCTGCAACTTTTATCGGAAACCAGGAGAAGAGGGAGGGTACGTCCTCCCCTTGGAGACCATTTTCAAGAAGATCGAAGAGACCATTGCCCTGGGTGGGACCGGAATCCTGATGCAGGGAGGAATGCACCCGGAACTGAAAATTGACTACTATGAAGATCTGCTCAGTTCCATCCGAGAGCGCTACTCCATTCATCTGCACTGCTTCTCACCGCCTGAAGTTGTGGTCCTGGCCCGTTTGAGTAAGATCGACATCCGGGAGGCGATATGCCGCCTGAAGAAAGCTGGTTTG
This sequence comes from Acidobacteriota bacterium, assembly GCA_963663035.1. Lineage (GTDB taxonomy): Bacteria > Acidobacteriota > UBA6911 > RPQK01 > JADFOI01 > JADFOI01. The sequence continues at coordinate 1,808,109 of OY760074.1, read as the reverse complement.
GTTTCTATCCCGGGAGGCGGCGCCGAAATTCTGGTCCAGCGAATGCGCAAGGAAATCAGTCCCGGGAAGTGCAGTGCCAAGGAGTGGCTGGAGGTCATGCGTATCGCTCACGAAGAAGGTCTTCTCACCACGGCCACCATGATGATCGGCGCAGGGGAGACGCTGGAAGAACGCGTCGAACATCTGGAAAGTCTTCGCAGACTGCAGGATGAGACAGGTGGATTTGTGGCCTTCATTCCCTGGAACGTCCAGCTGGAAGGGACTCCTTTGCAGGCCTCTACCTCCAAACAGGTGGGCTCGGTGGAATACCTCATGCTCCTGGCTCTCAGCCGTATCTACCTGGATAACTTCCAAAATATCCAGGTTTCCTGGCTCACCCAGGGTTTGAAGGTTGCCCAGATAGCACTCCACTTTGGTGCCAATGACGTGGGCAGTATCATGATTGAAGAAAATGTCATGAGTACGGCAGGTGCTCACTTCTCCGCCAATCGAGACGACCTCATCGGCGTTATCCAGGAAGCGGGTTTCATACCAGCCCAAAGAGACACCCTCTATCAGACCTATCGCAGAATCGCTTAACGGTGAGCGCGCTCCGAGAAATATGGGGACAGACTACCCGTTCACCTCATTTTGAAATGAGGTGAACGGGTAGTCTGTCCCCATATTTGTCCCCATATTTCCCCCTTGACATTGAGGCCTGAATGTATAAATATACATAGTTTGTGTATAGAGAAAAGGAGCAACGCCAACAATCGATTCTCGATCTAGTGGGTCGAGTCAATATTTCCAGTCAGGAAAACCTGCGAAAAAGGCTGGGAAAACTTGGATTTGAGGTGACACAGGCGACTCTGTCCCGTGACCTGAAAGACCTGAATGTGGTGAAGACAACCAGTGAAGAGGGTGAATACAAATATGCGATTCTCAACGAATGGGCGGGCTTTCAGATCTTCAGCTGTGAGGTCAGCGGAAACCTACTCGTCTTGCACACGGAGGCTGGTACGGCAGCTATTGTGGCTTACAGGATTGATGCCCTCCGTCTGTCCGGGGTTCTGGGGACAGTGGCTGGCGAGGACACCCTCCTGGTTGTGGTGGCGGAAGGGCACGATGCCCGCAAAGTGAGAAAGGATTTATGGAAAGGAGTTCAGGCGAAGTGAAGAAAATTGTTCTGGCCTATTCGGGTGGACTGGACACTTCCATCATGCTGCATTGGCTGAAGGAAAAATATGGGTGTCCAATCCTGGCCTTTGTGGCGGATGTGGGCCAGGGTGAGGATCTGCAAGCCGTTGAAAAGAAGGCCTATGAAACGGGTGCCGAGAAGGTGGTGGTTTCCGACCTGCAAGAGGAGTTTGTCCAGGAGTTCGTTTTTCCGGCTATGCAGGCACACGCGCTTTACGAGGGAGAATATCTCTTGGGAACCTCCCTGGCGCGGCCCCTGATTGCCCGTCAACAGGTGCAAGTGGCCGCGGATTGGGGTGCTGACGCCGTTGCTCATGGTTCGACGGGCAAGGGAAATGATCAGATTCGTTTTGAATTGACCTACCAGGCGCTGGCTCCGGAAGTGAAGATTCTTGCCCCTTGGAGAAGCTGGGAGTTTAGCGGGCGCAGTGACCTGATTCGCTATGCCGAGTCCAATGGGATTCCTGTTACCTCAACCCAAGAGAAGCCTTATAGTATCGACCAGAATATTATGCACACTTCTTACGAAGGGGGTATCTTGGAGGATCCCTGGCAGCCTCCCCCGGAAGAACTCTTCTTGCGAAGCGTAGCGCCACAGCAAGCCCCTGATTCCCCTACCGAAGTCGTCATCGATTTTGAGGCGGGCGTTCCGGTGAGAGTGGACAACGAGGAGTTGGGGCCGGTGGGGCTTCTGGAGGAGTTGAATCGCCTGGCTGGTAGCAACGGCGTGGGTCGTGTAGACCTGGTGGAAAATCGGATGGTGGGTATGAAGTCGCGTGGTGTTTATGAAACTCCAGGCATGACCGTGCTGTACAAGGCACATCGTGCTCTCGAGTCCTTGACGCTGGATCGTGAAGTGCAACACTTGAAGGATGAACTGGCTCCCCGTATGGCCGAGTTGATCTACTATGGATTTTGGTTTGCTCCCGAGATGCAGCTCCTCTTGCAGCTGATCAAGAGCTCCCAGGCCCGTGTCACGGGTAAAGTCAAAATGCAGCTCTATAAGGGAAACTGCGTGGTACAGGGTCGAAGTTCACCCTTGAATCTCTACGATCCCTCTTACGCTACCTTTGAGGCAGACCAGGTCTATACGCAGGCTGATGCGCAAGGTTTTATTCGACTCCAGGGGCTGCGCTTGAAGATCGCCTCGCTTGCGGAGAGGCGTCGCCAGCCGGAATCGCAGAAATGAATGAGAAGAAGAAGAAACCTTGGGCGGGCCGATTCAAATCCGAGTTGGATCCCATCGTCCAGGAATACACTCGTTCCGTGCATGTGGACAGCCGGCTAGCTCCTGAAGACATTCAAGGCAGTCGAGCTCATGTGCGGATGCTGGCGGCCCAGGGGCTCGTCACCTCCCAGGATGAAGAGCAAATCCTCAAGGCCCTTGGGCAGATCGAGGAGGAAATCGAATCGGGTCAGTTTCCCTATCGAGATGAACTGGAGGACATCCATATGAATATTGAATCTCGCCTACAGGAGATTGTGGGCGAAGCAGGAGGTCGAATTCATACCGGCAGAAGCCGGAATGATCAAGTGGCTTTGGACCTGAAGTTGCTTTGTCTGAAGACGGCGATAGGCTGGCGGGCTCAGATTCTCGAGATTCAAAAAGCACTGCTGGAGCGAGCTCAGGAACTCAAAAGCAACCTCTTCCCAGGGTGGACTCATTTGCAGGCCGCACAGCCTCTTTCCTGGGGACACTACTTGCTGGCTTTTGGTGAGATGCTGGGGCGGGATGATCGTCGTTTGGCCTTTTATCAGCAGCTCCACTCGACCAGTCCTTTGGGTGCAGGAGCATTGGCCGGGAGTACTCTTCCTCTGGACCCGGAACGAAGTGCTCAGGAACTCGGTTTTTCTGCTAGCTTTGCCAACAGTTATGACGTGGTGGGGGATCGGGACTTTCTTCTCGAACTCCTTCAAATTGCCTGCCAGCTGATGCTGCATTTCAGTCGTCTGGCTGAGGATTTTCTTTATTTCTCCAGTACCGCGGTCAGTTGGATTGAGCTGCCAGATTCGCTTTGCACGGGAAGCAGTATGATGCCGCAAAAAAAGAATCTGGATGTCCTGGAACTTGCTCGCGGTAAAACCGCCTCAGTATTGGGTCACGCTACTGCGGTGGCTTGCCTGATCAAGGGTCTGCCCACGTCCTATCATCGCGACCTCCAGCAGGACAAGGAACACCTCTTTGGCACAATCGATGCCGTTAGCGGGACTCTGGAGGTGATTCCCTTGGTTGTTTCGGGCTTTCGGGTCAAGCAGGAGAAAGTCCAGACGGCCATGAAACAGGGCTTTCTCATGGCCACCGATCTGGCCGAGTATCTGGTGACTCGAGGCACTCCCTTTCGGGTAGCCCATGAGACGGTGGGAAAGCTGGTGGCATACTGTCTGGATGAAGGGCTGACACTGGAGCAATTGCCTCTGAAGAAGCTTCAGGAGCTGGCTCCCGAATGTGGCCCTGAAGTCAGCGAGGTCCTCAAGCTGGATAGCTTCTTGAGACGCCGCTGGCACAAAGGGAGTTCGGGACTGGTGTCCATTGAGCAGCAGATCGTCCATTGGAGGGAACGGATCGGAGATCTCTCATGAAAGACTTTCTTTCCCTGAAAGATCTCACAGTAGAGCTGTGGAACCAGCTGCTTCACGCCAGCTCGGAAATCAAGGAGAGGCCCTCCAATTTTCGCCAGATGCTGGTGGGGAAGAGCTCGGTCCTGCTCTTTGAGAAGTCTTCACTGCGGACCCGTCTCACCTTCGAGTTGGGAATGAAACAGCTGGGAGGTGATGCCGTTTACCTCGACCATCAGGAGTCCCGTTTGGGTGGCCGTGAATCGATCACTGATATGGCCCGAAATCTGGAGCGATGGTTTGATTGCATTGTCGCGCGAACCTTTTCCCATGAGGCAGCGGTCAAGCTGGCCGAGCATGCCTCGGTCCCTGTCATCAATGGGCTCAGTGATGCTGAACATCCCTGTCAGGCTCTGGCTGATGTTTTTACGCTGCAGGAGAAGTGGGGAGAGATTCAAGCCAAAACCCTTGTCTATATTGGGGATGGGAACAACGTCTGCGCATCCCTCATTCATGCTGCCGCCTTGTCTGGGATGTCCCTTGTAGCGGTCACTCCCAGCTCTCATCAACCCTACTCACAAGCGGCTCAAGACTTTGAGAACCTCTCCATTTCCGCCTCAGCCTCCTATCGTTGGACCGATTCTCTTGACGGGCTTCAAGGAGCGGATGTTGTCTACACCGACACCTGGGTGAGTATGGGTCAGGAAGAAGAAACCAGGGATCGGATTGAAGTTTTACAGAGCTATCAGGTCACACCCGAGTTGATGGCATCAACCGGGAGAAATGCCTATTTCATGCATTGTCTCCCTGCCCATCGCAACCAGGAAGTGACCGATTCGGTGATCGACTCGCCCCAATCACTGGTCTTTGAACAGGCGGAAAATAGGCTTCACGTCCAGAAGGCCCTGCTGCTTCTTCTGCTTGCTCCCAAGGAGCTGGGTCGCTACATGCGGCTGGAGAAGTTTGCGGCCTGGAAGGGGTAAACAACTGACGACTGACAACTGACAACTGACAGCTGTCAACAGGCGACAGACCGCAGCACGAATGCACAAATTGACAGGTCAGTAGGGCTGTGTTAGGTTTTGCACCCATCTTCCAGAGAAGTGTTTTCGTGGGGAGGAGTGATGTCAAGAAAGGGTAAACACGTATTTACATCGGAGTCGGTAACCGAAGGACATCCAGATAAGATTGCCGATCAAATCTCTGATGCTATCCTGGATGCAGTCTTGGAACAGGAGCCGCGAGGACGGGTGGCCTGTGAGACTCTGGTGACGACAGGCCTGGTGATCATCGCCGGGGAGATCACCACTAGTGGCTATGTGGATTTTGCTCGAGTCGCCAGAGAGGTTATCCGTGATGTGGGGTACACCAGAGCCAAGTTCGGATTCGACTACGAAACCTGTGGAATCATCTGTTCCATTGACAGTCAGTCCTCGGATATCGCTCAGGGAGTGGACACTGGAGGTGCCGGCGACCAGGGGTTGATGTTCGGTTATGCCTGTTCTGAGACTGCACAGCTCATGCCCATGCCCATTATGCTGGCTCATCAATTGGTCATGCGGCTGGCACAGTGTCGAAAAGAGGGAATCATTGATTGGCTTCGACCAGATGGCAAGTCACAGGTCACTGTTGAAAACGATGGGGAAAAGCCTACCCGGATAGAGGCCGTAGTGATTGCCACCCAGCACAGTCCCCAGGTCAGCACTGATGAGATCGAAGAGACCATTCTAGAGAAGGTGATCAAGCCAGTCATTCCCGAAGAATTACTCGACAACAACACCAAGGTTCACATCAATCCCACTGGCCGCTTTGTGATTGGAGGGCCCCAGGGGGATTGTGGTGTGACAGGACGCAAAATCATTGTCGATACCTATGGCGGGGTGGGAAGCCATGGCGGCGGAGCCTTTTCAGGCAAGGACCCATCCAAGGTCGACCGGTCGGCCTCTTACATGGCCCGTCACATCGCCAAGAACTGTGTGGCTGCGGGTCTGGCTGATCGCATGGAAATTCAATTGGCCTATGCTATTGGGATTCCCGAACCGGTCTCCCTGATGGTGGATACCTTTGGTACTGCACAGGTGAGCGAGGAGACAATCACAGAACTGATCAAATCCCATTTTCAGCTCACTCCTCAAGGGATCATCGACTCGCTTGATTTGAGAAAGCCCATTTTTCGGAAGACTGCTGCCTACGGTCACTTTGGGAGAGAAGAGGAAGGTTTCACCTGGGAACTCACCGACAAGGCTGACCTGCTCCGTCGCGAGGCGGAGCTGCCTGAGATGGCTGCCAAACCAGTCATCGTCTGAGCCACACACGAACAAGCAGCCGCGAGAAAATCATTCAGAACAACATCTTCTAAGGGAGCGCACTCCATGGACTCTGACGTAAAAGATCTTTCTTTGGCTCAAAAAGGACTGGACCGGATTAACTGGGCGGACCAGTCCATGCCAGTCCTGAGATCCATTCGCGAACGATTTGAGAAGGAAAAGCCGCTGAAAGATACTCGAGTTGCTGCCTGCCTGCATGTGACCACCGAGACGGCCAATCTGGCTCGAACACTCAAAGCCGGCGGTGCTGAGCTGCGCGTCTGTGCCTCCAATCCTCTCAGTACTCAGGATGACACTGCGGCTTCTTTAGTGAAGGATTTTGAGATCGCCGTCTTTGCCATCAAAGGGGAGGACAATGAGACCTATTATTCCCATCTTCACTCCGCTCTGGAGAACGGTCCACAGATCACAATGGATGACGGGGCCGATCTGGTGACTGCTGTCCTGACTGATAAGAAAGAGTTCATCCCGGGCATCATAGGAAGCACGGAAGAGACGACCACCGGAATAATTCGCCTGCGCAGTATGGCCGAGGAGAACATTTTGCGCTTTCCCGTGATCGCCGTTAACGATGCCAACACCAAGCACCTCTTTGACAATCGATACGGGACGGGGCAATCAACAGTTGATGGGATTATTCGAGCCACCAATCTGCTCCTGGCCGGAACTTCTTTTGTGGTGGTGGGTTATGGTTGGTGCGGACGGGGCGTGGCCATGCGGGCCAAAGGAATGGGGGCTCATGTTGTGGTGTGCGAAGTGGAACCGGTGAGGGGCCTCGAAGCGATCATGGATGGATTCCAGGTCATGCCCATAGGGGAAGCTGCCAAGATCGGAAAGATCTTCGTCACGCTGACTGGAAACAAGCATGTTATTCGCAAAGAGCATTTCGAAAGCATGACCGACGGTGCCGTGGTGGCCAACTCGGGGCATTTTAATGTCGAACTCGATATTCCGGCTCTGGAATCCCTCAGTACAGGAAAGCGAACCGTTCGAGAATCTCTCGAGGAATATCTTCTTCAGGACGGTCGCCGTATCTATCTCCTGGGGGAGGGCCGCTTGATCAATCTGGCGGCGGCCGAGGGCCATCCTGCATCGGTGATGGATATGTCCTTTGCCAATCAGGCGCTGGCGGCCGAGTATCTGGTGAAACACCACGGGGAATTGAAGCCCCAGGTTTATCCTGTCCCCGCTGATATTGACCAGGAGATTGCCCGTCTGAAGCTCGCTTCCATGGGCGTGCAAATCGACCAGCTCACCGATGTGCAGGAGACCTACCTGAAATCCTGGGCTGAGGGTACCTAACCGCCGGCCGAAGGCCGGCGGAAATTCAAAATTCCAAATCCTAAATTCAAAACTCGGAACCTAGAAGTCCTGTCAGGTGTCAGGTGTCAGCTGTCAGCGGTTCGCTGCTTTCCCTCAACTTGCACGCGATGCTATCATCAGCGTAATGAGTTTCAGCCCTCGACACCAGATCAGAATTGGCCCGCAACTGACTCCCATGGTCAAATATCTCCTTATCGCCTGTGTGGGGACTTTCCTGCTGCAGGGGCTGGGTGCTGGCAGAGAGATGGTCCAGATCTTCGGTCTGACTCCTTACCTGGTTCTCAGCAAACTCTTTCTGTGGCAGATCGTTACCTATCTTTTTCTTCACGGGGGCTTTGGGCATCTGTTCGTGAATATGTTTGCGCTCTGGATGTTCGGCTGCGAACTGGAGCGCCACTGGGGAAGCAAGGAGTTTCTAAAATTTTTCCTGATCACCGGCATGGGAGCAGGGGTGTTCTCGATTGTCTTTCAGCCCTTCTCTGAAATCCCCACCATCGGGGCAAGCGGCTCAATTTATGGAATCTTAATTGCTTTTGGGTTCATGTTTCCCGAGCGCCTGATCTACCTGTATTTTCTCTTTCCCGTAAAAGTGAAATATTTTGTGGCGGTTGTGGGCGGTCTGGCCTTTCTTTCCGCACTCAGGTCGCCTGGTGGTCCCATTGCTCACATGGCCCATCTGGGAGGGATGGTGTTTGCCTTTCTCTACATGAAAGGTTTGCTTTCACTTTCGGGAGCGCGTCAGGTCTACTTTCGCTGGAAGCTGAAGCGGATGCGGAAACGATTCAAGGTCTACGACGGTGAGAAACGGAAGCCAAAGGACGATTTCTGGATTAACTGAGGAAGAAGGAGACAGGAGGCAGGAGTCAGGAGTCAGGAGTCAGAGCCGTGGGCTTTAGCCCACGGGCCCTGGAACCACCGCCGGCCTTTGGCCGGCGGAAATCTCAATTCCCAAATTCGAAATCCGGAACTTGGAACCTGAAACCTGGAACCTACCTTCTTCCCGGCACGATGACCTTGACCAATGTGCCCGCCCTGAGTTCCTCATAGGCATCGATACGATTCAGTCGGGACAGCTCCTCCACACTCACCCGTGGGTTGTTCACATCATCGGCCATCGAACGCAGGGTCTGGCCTGCTCGGGCCGACCGAAGCTCGAGTCGATCGGGTTGGACATTCAGGATTCTCCGGTCCGTTAATTCAGAAAAACTGGTGAGGCTGTTTTCGAAGGTCGCGGAGTATTGCTGGAATTTCTGGCTTGGGGTCAGGGCCATAATCTCGTAGAGCCTTCCCTCATGCACAATGAAGGCTCCCATCCCGTTGATTTGATTTCCCTGGGAATCCTGGATCCGGTAGACGCCCAGATAGGCAGAATTACCATTGATACTGTTCCTGCGCCCTTCCACAAGTTGCACACCTGGCTGCTCGGCCAGGCTTCTAGCGTACTCTTCCGGAGAGGTCCCTCGGGGAGCCTCGGCCAGGGTCAACTGAATGGCAGCGTCTCCACTTTCGGGGGCGAACACGACGGCACGTTTGCTATTTTGTACCTTCCAGCCCTGCGGAAAGCGAATTCTGAATCTCAGGTCAGGCTGTGAAAACCATCCATCTGATTCAAATCCCTCCCTTGGATTTTCCCCATACACGATGCCGCTGATCTGCCTGAGGAAGGTCTCCCGGCCGATGTTCCAGCTTCTGTCGGGCCGGGTACGAACGATAGACTGGGCCGCTTGCCTGGTAGCACTGATCCGATCCGGAGGTTCGGGGTGACTGGTGAGCCAGCTGGGCACGGATTGATCGGATTGCTCCCTCATCTGCTGAAAGACGACAAAGAACTTGCTCATTTCCCGAGGATCGTAGCCGGCAGTGCTCATGTATTGGACTCCCAGATCATCAGACTGCCGTTCATCATCACGACCGTATCTGAGGGAGAGCAGTCCCACCCCAAGCTGGGCGACATCGCTTAATTGAGCGAAGGTCGGTGAAAAGACGCTGCCCAATCCCAATCCCGCTCCGAAGAGTTGACTCTTGCTGATTTGCGAAACCGCATGTCGAGCCGTGACGTGTCCAATCTCATGTCCCAGGACGCTGGCGAGCTCCGCTTCGTTGTTCATGTAGGCCAGAATCTCCCGGGTGAAATAAATATAGCCTCCGGGCAGGGCGAAAGCGTTGACGACGGGGACGTCCACGACGGTAAAATACCACTCCAGCTCGGGACGGTGGGAGATGCCGGCCAGCTTTTGACCCACCTGGTCGAGGTAGTTTTGAAGATTGGAGTTTTCAACTCGACCGAATTCCTCCAGCACCTGCGGATGTGCCTCCTGACCGTAGGCGATCTCCTGACGTTCTGAAATCAAGACGATCTGACGTTTTCCGGTGACCGGATTTTTGGCGCAGTCGGTCAGGGCGAAAAGGACCAAAAGAAAAAGAAAAGAACAGTAGCACTGTTTCTTGTTCAGCATTATCATCTAGTATATCTAACCAGGCAGTTAGTTCAGGGAGTCACGATGAAGTTTTCTCAGATTCAGAACCGCTGGAAACTCCTGTCAGGGTATCTGACGGGATTCAGTGATCTCCAAGCCTATCCCATGACGCTCATCGTGGAGAATACTACCAAGTGCAACCTGGAATGTCCCATGTGTCCTCGGGAGTTCGGTTACTATCCTCCCGAGGACTTCGACTTCAGTCTCTTCAGGCAGGTTATCGACGAGATTCGAGATCGTACCGAATTGGTCTTTCCTTGGGGTGCCGGAGAACCTTTGATGAACCCTGATATTTACAAGATGCTGCGCTACTGTAAGGATGCGGATCTTTACACGGTGGTCTCCACCAACGCTACCTTTTTGAACGAGAAGAGGAGCCATGCACTCATTGATTCGGGCCTGGACAGTCTGATTATTGCCTTTGATGGAGCCACGCCGGAAGTCTATGAGAAATACCGCAAAGGAGCCAAGTTCCACAAGGTTCGGGCCAATATTTTGCGCTTTCTGGAAATCAAGCAGGAAAGGGGAGCGGATCTTTTTGTGGTGCTGCAGATGGTGCGCTTGCCAGATAACCAACACCAGGTGCGCGATTTCCACCAGATGTGGTCCCTAAAAGGGGTCGATGAGATCCGCATTAAGGAAGATGAAATTGTGATCCCGGAAGTAGCTTTAGAGGAGCGGATACACCACCAGCGCCGCCGTCATCCTTGTCACCAGCTTTGGCAAGGCCCGGCCACCATCAACTATAAAGGGGATTTTTTCCCGTGCTGCCACATGTGGCAATCAAAACCCCTTGGAAACGTTCAGGAAAGTTCTATTTTTGAGTTGTGGAACTCTCACGAGATGCAGCGGATGCGGCAGGCACATCTGGATGGGGATCTTGGCGATTACCCGGAATGTCAGAATTGCCATGCGCCAAATCCGCGGCTGCCCGTGATTTTGGGAAGCTTCATGGTAGATATGATGAAGGTCCGTCGGTGGATCCCGAAGATGGAGAAGGCGGCCATCTTTTACAAGTTTCCACTGTTCCGAGACCGATGAAAGAAAGCACCCAATGAACATTCTGCTCATCCGTGGGAAGCCGACATACACGGACATGATCGTGGGAATTCCCACCGGGCTGGTCTCTGTGGCACCGATGGCCCAAAAGAGAGACCATCATGTTGAGATCCTTGATTTGGCTCTGGAGGAGGACCCCGATCCGATTCTGTACGGTAAGTTGAGAGAGCGAAAGTGGAATCTGGTGGGTCTGAGTTGCATGACGGCGGAGTTTGAAGGGACGGAGATGACGGCCCGCAAGGTGAAGGGGTTTGATCGGGAGATCCAGGTCATTTTCGGTGGTCAGCATCCCACCATAGTGACCGAGGAAGTCCTGAGCCAGCCGTACTGTGATTTCGTGTGTGTGGGGGAGGGAGAGGAGACCTTTGGTCACTTTCTGGATGTGCTTGCTTCCTCTCGAGACCTCTCTCAGGTTCAGGGCCTTGCCTGGAAGGATGAAAGTGGGGCAATCAGGAAGAATCCACCTCGTCCTCCCATCGCGGATGTGGATGCGATTCCTTTGCCGGCCTACCACCTGCTCGACCTGGATCGCTATGTAGAAGCGCAATCGTCCCGCTATCCTCCTAAGTACAGCCGAGCCATTCAGGTCTTCTCCAGTCGAGGTTGTCCCTGGCACTGTACTTACTGCCATGACCTCTTTGGCAAGAAGTTCCGGCCGCGCAGTCCCGAGAGCGTGCTCAAAGAGCTGAAGATGTTGTACTACGACTACGCCATTCGGGAATTCATGTTTGAAGATGACATCTTTAACTTCGACATGGACCGGGCCAAGAAGATCTGCGACATGATTGTCCAGGAAGGACTCGAAATCGGAATTCAGTTTGGAAACGGTGTTCGCCTGGAGCGGCTCGATGAGGAACTCATGCAAAAGCTTGCGGCAGCTGGAACACACCACATCTGTATTGCCATCGAGTCAGCCAGTCCACGGATTCAGAGGTTGAGCAAAAAATATTTGAAGCTTCATCAGGTGAAGGATGTGGTGGGTTGGGCGAAAAAGTACCAGATCCACATCCTGGGGTTCTTCATGATCGGTTTTCCCACAGAAACAGTAGCAGAGATCAACATGACTATTCGCTTCGCTTGTCAGACGGACCTGGATGAAGCCCTCTTCAGCATTGTCATCCCCTATGCCGGAAGCGAGTTGAGCCGGCAGGTGGTAGAGCAGGGAATGGTTGATCTCACTGAGCAGCCTGATCTTCTCCACCAGGTGGGGAGGATTCAGACACCCGATTTTGATTTCAGGGCCTTGAAGAGGCTGCAACGGAAGGCCTATTTGATGTTTTTCCTGACGCGCTTTAGATTTCTTAAAATGCTGCCCAAACTGTTAGACCTACGTTCCAGCAAGAGATACCTTAGAGCCGTGGAACGGCACTTTCTGCCCCGCTTTATCAGGGGCGCAACCTCCCGAACCAACTAGCCTGAAATGTACCACTATCCTGACTTTCCTGACCATGTGTATATCGAGCTCACCAACGCCTGCAATGCCCTCTGTACAATTTGCGCCACCCCCGCCATGAAGCGCAAGCGCGAGGTCATGCCCATGCCGCTGTTTCGAAAGATAGTGGATGAATGTGGGCGTTACAAGGCCAAGAAGATTCTGCCTTTTCTGCATGGAGAGTCGCTGCTGGTTCCTGGAGTTGTCGATTATTTTCGCACGGCAAGGGAAGGTGCCAGGCAAACCCATATCAATCTCACCACCAATGGCTCGAAGTTGTGTGGCGATTTGGCCGAGACCCTCTTGCAGGAAGACCTTCTGGACAGCGTCATCGTCTCCATTGATGGGGGAGATCAGGCCACCTTTGAAAGTATTCGAATAGGTTTGGAGTATGAGCAGGTACGACGCAATGTCCTCGACTTTATCCGTCGCAGGAACCAGTTGGGGAAGTCAAGACCCACGGTGTCCATTGCCATGGTCACGGTACCAGAGAACAGGCATACCCGCCAAGAGCTGAAAAAGGTGTGGAGGGAAGCCGACGAGGTGCGGTTTTCTGTCTACTTCAATTGGGCCGGAAGGTTGAAGAATAAAGGCCGCTCCCAAAACAAGATCAACTTTTGTGAGCGCCTTTATCACTACATCACCATTTTGGCGAATGGCCAGGTTGCCCTGTGCTGTTTTGATTCCGAGGGTGAGTACTTGTTAGGAGATATCAGGCAGCAAAGCGTCTATGAAGTCTGGCACTCGGAGGCTTTTGACCAGAAAAGGCGCTGGTTGTACAACAGAAACTTTCAAAAGCTGGGGCTCTGTGCCCGCTGCGATTACATCAATCATCCAAGTTGGACTGCGCCCCTGGCTCGAATGCGTCCTTACCTTCAGGAGAACCTTCCTCGGCTCACAACCATGGGTGAGAATCTCTACAAACAGTGGTTGATGAAGGTGACTGGCTAAGTGCTCACGGTGTCACTCATGGAGAGCAGTAAAAATTTTCCCTGGCTCAGATCAACCCAGCGCGATCTGGGGAAAATCTTACTCATCTATCCCATCACCGGCATGGATGTCTATGGGATCAATGTCGGACTACCACTCTCCTGCCTCTATCTGGGAACGGTGCTGGAGCAGGCGGGATACAGAGTTGAGATCCTGGATGAACGGGTGACCGAGACTTTTGAGGAGGACATCGCCCACTCGATTTCCCGCGAGAAGCCTCTTCTGGCGGGAATCTCCTGCATGACAGGAATGCAGCTTCGTGGAGGGTTAAGCGCCGCTCGCATGCTTCGCCGCCTGGATTCGACTCTCCCCATTGTCTGGGGGGGCGTCCATCCTACCCTCTGTCCCGACTCTACACTCAAGGATGAATTGTGCGACTTTGTGGTGATGGGAGAGGGTGAAATCACCCTCATTGAATTGGCTGACTGCCTTCGCACAGGTGGAGACCTGGCCTCCGTTCAGAGTATCGGCTATAAGTCCAGGGACCAACTCAGGTTTACCTCTGCCCGGCCACTCATCCAGGATCTGGATGTCATCCCGCCACCCGACTACGGGCTTATCCAGATGGAGCAATACGTGACCCGCGCTCCCTCCACGGGTGAAGCCCAGCTTCAAATGGTCACCAGCCGCGGCTGTCCATTCGATTGTGAGTTTTGTTACAACCTCAAGTTCAACGAGCGTCGTTTCCGCTACCATTCAGCGGAGCGGGTTGTCCGGGACCTCCTTTACCTGGTGGAGCGTTTCTCAGTGAAGGCCCTTTTCCTTGAGGACGATTACTTTTTCGGGCATCCGGGTCGAGTCGAGAAGATATGTGACCTTCTGCTCAAGGAGAGGCTCGATCTTCTTATTCAGGTCCCTTGCCGGATTGATTACCTGTATCGGCAAAACGATGAGATGATCGATAAGCTCTTCCGGGCAGGTTTCAAGGAGCTATGGGTGGGCATCGAGTCGGGTTCCCCGCAACGTCTTCAGGAGATTCTCAAGAGAACAACCCTGGAGCAGGTCAGGGAAGTCAATCAGCGCCTGTCGCGTTCAGATGTGTACATCAAATATGGATTCATGGCCGGTTTTCCCAAGGAAGAGCGTGAAGAAACCCTGAAAACGGTGGACTTCATGATGGAGTTGTTGAGCACAAACCCGAATGCCGGCACCGCTCCCGTTGCTATTTACACCCCCTATCCAGGGACCACTCTCTACGACAAGGCTCGTCTCGTTTATGGGATGAAGTTTCCCGATACCCTGGAGGGATGGAGCCACTTTCACTTTGGTGAAAACAATAATCCGTTTCTCTCCCCTCGACAGAAAAAATTTATCAGCAAGATCAATGTCATGAGTCGATTCTTCGAGCGGCGCGCCTTTGAAAGGTTCTGTGACCATCGCTTCAAGCCACTGCTCATGGCGATTTTTAGCCTTTACTATCACTATTTGCGCTGGCGGCTGCGCTGGAGGTTTTTTGCTTTCATGCCTGAAATTCCGCTCATTCGAGTCATGGAGAGGCTCTATGTGGGACTGTTCCATAGAGCCCAGTTGAAAAAATACCTGACCCGCTGACACAGCCGGTCTGCCGGCTGTGTCAGCGGGAAATTCCAAATTCGCAAATTCCAAATCCCAAACAAATTCCAAATCTCAAATCCCAAACTTGAAACCTGGAACTCCCCTACCAGGCCGTTTCGGGTTCGGGGATGGGTCCGTCATACTCCTGTGTGACCAGATACACGTTGAACCATTCCCATCGATCTGAAGTACTGATGCTGAAGGGAAGAATACCCCAGCCTGTGCTGTAAAAGCCGGCATGTGAGAAAAAGTCCAGAATGCGAACGCTACCGGTCACGCTAGCCTGGCGCTGCTCGAGCAGCTGGGTGTAGGAGGGCCCATCGTAGAGAGTCACCCAGGGCAGGGCTTGGTAGGGTTTGACAATGATGTCTCCCGCACGTGGCCCGATCTGTGCCCTCGTTATCGATTTCGCACCATGTTTTGTCATGTAATACTTGAATCCCCATTCTCCCGCAAACCAGATCGTTCTATCGGGTTGAGAATAGTCTGAGCTGAGCTCGCTGGCGCTGCTGCGATACAGGTTTGCAAACCGGTAATCGGCAGTGGCAATGGCCAGTGAGTAGGAGGTGGTGAGAAACACGGCAAGCCAGATCAGATTTCTGCGGGAGAATGGGTTTCTGAACCGTCTTTCCAGGTGATTCATCCACAGAAGAATGACAGGGGGCAAGGCCAGCAGAGCATAGCGTACAGATCCGCTGTAAAAAATCAGGAGATAGGCAGCGAAGATACCCAGAAGCCAGAGAAGTAAGAAACTTTGATGCAGTTCGAAGTTTTGAGTCAGGTTTTTGGCGGTATTGAAAAACAGGGCAAGAAGCTTGTTGAGGATGAGAAGTCCTGTCGAGAGAAACAGCGAGAAGAGAAGCACATGAGTCCAGCTCCACTCCTGAGACCATGGGAAGCCCATGTAAAATGGGACAAAACTGAGAAGGAAGATCAACAGGAAAATGCGAGTTGCCACATGGCGCGCGAATCCGTACCAGAAGACCAGGGGAAACAGAAATGCTCCGCCCAGGTTCACGATCAGGCTGATAAATTTGAGGCCAATCAGGTCGAGGGAAAAGGCCTCCCTCTTGTTCATGTGGAGCAGGGTGTTCACAAGGACAAAGCGGTCGTAGTGGAGATAAGCGCGAAGGTACCACAGCGTCCAGAGAAGAAGGGGAAGACTGAAAATGAGAAGCAGTCTTCGGAGATGGATGTCTGAGAGGTGGGTTTGAGCAGGTGAGAAACGCCGAATGAGTATGGAGGCACCCATCAGGAGAATCAGACCCAGGCTCAGCAAAGAGATGAAGCTCGCTGCTAACAGGCCCAGGGTGAGGGCAATCCAGTCGCGACGCATGCCCTTTCCCTCCATGATCTTCAGAAACCGGGAAAGGGTGAGGATCCAGAAAGCCAGGAGCGGGACATCCGTCATTAAGGTGTGACTGAGCACCAGAAAAGCCGGAGAGCCGACCAGCAGGAGGGTGACCGCTAAGCGAGACTGGACAAAGGCTCCTGCCAGGTCGAAGAACTCCAGAGCGGCCAGTAGAGGGAAAATGAGAAAAGCGAGATGATAAATCCATTCCTGATCACTGCCGCTGATGGCCTTGATCAAAGCCAGGTAATAGGAGGTCAGAGGTAAGTGACTGTGACTGGCTGCGTCGGGAGCTGTAAGACCCTGCTGTTGCGCGGGAAAGTCGTAGGGGAAGAAAGGTTTTTTGAGCGTATTTTCAGCGACTTCCAGATAGAAGGGATCATCGATGTGGAAGGCCTGATTGATGAATGGGAGGTAGGTCAGCGCGACAAAGAGAACCAGAACAACCTTAGGTGACAATTTTACCTTGGTGAGACTCACAGTTTGCAGCAGACTCGTATGTTTACATATGATCGGCACTGAGGAGTACAGGTTTGAAAGTTTTGCTGGTTTTGCCCATTCGAGAGGGTGTGAATACTCAAATTGCTCCCGATTTGGGCATCCTCTACCTGGGAACGGCTCTCCTTCACAAGGGATTCGATGTTACCTTGCTGGACTGTCCAAAGGACAGTTTTTCTTTTGACGATTTCAGAACTTTTCTCCAGGAACACCATTTTGATGTCGTTGGTTTTCGCTGCTACAGTCGAGATCACAACTACGTGAATCATCACCTGAATATTGTCCGGCAGGTCAGCCCCAATGCCTTGACCTTGATGGGCGGACCTCATCCTTCAGCTCTGCCGGAGTTTGTTCTCTCCAGCATGCCGAATCTGGATCTGGCCTGGAAGGCCGAAGCGGAAGAGGGTCTTCCCGAGCTTTTGTCCTGTTTTGCGGAGTATGGTCGGAAGATGCCGGAAGGTCGGTTGGAGAAGATCCCGGGATTGGTGTGGCGAAGCCAGCAAACAGGGCAAACGGTGGTGAACCCTCCCGCCTTCACAGCCCATTTGGACAGCTACGGGATTCCAGCCTGGCATCTTCTCAGACCGGAGACCTATCCTGGCTTTATCTGGGATGAATACTATCCGATATCGACCACTCGCGGATGCCCCTATCCCTGTACCTACTGTAATACCCCCGGGTTGTCGGGTAAAAAGTTGCGCCACAGAAGCGTCGAGCATGTCATCCAGGAACTGAGCTTCTTGAAGAACCGATACGGAGTGGGACGATTCAGCATTATTGATGATGAGTTCACCCTGGCTCGAAAATACGCCACCCGTCTGTGCCAGGCACTCATCGACTCTAATTTGGAACTCAAGTGGGATATACCGGCAGGTGTTCGTCTCGATTCTCTTGATCCTGAGCTCTTGAAGATCATGGAGGCTGCGGGTTGTGAGGCCATGGCGGTTGGGATTGAGTCTGGAAACGAAAGGATCCAGCGACTTATCAACAAGCGAGTGACCGTGGAGACGATTCGAGAGAAAGCGGCCCAGGTGGCTGGATGCACTGATATTCGTATGGTCGGCTACTTCATGATTGGTTTTCTGGACGAAACTGAAGAAGAGATCATGGACACCATTGGGCTGGCAGTGGAACTGCCGCTCCAGCGCGCCAATTTCAACTTGGTGATTCCGATTCCTGGAACCGCTATTTTCCAGGAACTGCTGCAAGAAGGGCTGCTCAAACTTGGGCAAATCAACTGGGATACCCTGACCTGTGATCAGGTTGCCTTCCCACGAAGGCACGTTTCCGGCAGACGCTTGCTGGAGCTGCAGAAGCACGCCTATTCAAGATTTTATGGCCGCCCCGGGATCATCTGGGATGTTGGGAAGGAGGGGATCAGAAATCGGGAAGTCCTGTGGCGAAGCCTGCAAAAGCTCAGAATGTTTGCCCGCAGAAACGAAACCTACTCCTTTACTCCCATGTATCTTCGTGAAAAGCTGGCTTAATCGAGGGACGAAGAATCACACCGAGAATTTGGTTTCTGCTTTTGTTCGCTCTGATTTTCTCTCTGCACCCGGTCTGGGAAATCAGGAATGAAACACCGCCGGTGTGGGATATGGCCTACCACGAACTCAAAGGGTGGGAATACCGGCAGGCCTTGCAGCAAGGACAATTCCTGGCACACTTTTCGCAAATCACAACCCATTATCCCCCCCTGTACTATCTTCAGGAAGCCATCCTTTTGCGTTTCTTTCCTCAAACCCAGTTTCTTCCACTGCTTTCCAATCTTGTGGGCTTGCTTCTCCTCTCCTACTGTACCTTCGGCATTGCCACTTTTTATCTGGAACGGGGGATGGCGGTGTGGACCGGACTGCTGACGCTGCTTTTCCCCTTTGTGGCCTGGATCAGCCGCACCTCGCTCCTGGATCCAACTCTGGCGGGATGGGCTGCAGCGGCTGGCTACTGTTTGCTCAAAAGTAATCTGTTGCAGCGCAAGGCCTGGAGTTTGGGATTCGGCCTGGCTTGTGCGGCGGGAACCCTCACCAAGTGGACCTTTCCGGTGTATTTACTTTTTCCTCTACTCTATGCTCTCATCCATTCGGAGGATCGGAAGAGATCTCTGTTGAATCTGGCCGATGCTTCGATTCTGGCCCTTCCCATTGTCTTCGTCTGGTACCTTCCCAATTTGAACGGTCTTTTCAACCGCTATCCAACCACCCTGCAAAGCACGCTGATCCCATGGCAGGCGGACCCGCGTCACGGGGAACCGGGATTGGCCAGTATACTGGGCTGGATCTATTATCCCCGAGTCCTGGCCAGCTACTATCTCTTTCTGCCGCTCACAATTCTCTTCGGGTGGAGCGCAATCTTCTCAGTGAAAAGAGTCCGGGAAGTTCATGGACGACTGGGTTTTCTCTGGTGGTGGCTTTTAGGGGGTCTGGTACTGCTCATCTTCGTGACACCCAAGGATCCGCGCTTCGCGATCCCTCTGGTTCCTCCCCTGGCGGTGCTTCTCATCTATCCCTGGAAGGACTCGAGGAAGTGGGCTGTGGGGATTGTGCTCCTGGCCTTTGTCCAATTCCTTAGTGTCTCCTTTGAGCTGCCCTTCGATCGGGTCAAGATCGCATTCTTTGAAACCCACGATAGCGATTATCAGACAGTGCAGCAGGAGTGGGTGCTGTACCAGTCCTACCTTTTCGATGTCGCCGGACCCCCTCGTCGTGAGAACTGGCGGCATCAGGAACTCGCCGAGGCAACCAGGGATGCCCGTGTGATCGGCTTTGTGCCGGACCAGGCCCATTTTCATCCCCTGGCCTTGAAGCTCTTTGCCTTCAGAGAGGGCCGTTCACTGGAGGTGATACGGCTAGGCGAGACTCCTGATTCAGTCGATACCCTTGGCTCACTGGATTTCGTGGTGGGAAAGACCGGCTTTCAGGGACTTTCCTATATCACCGGTTTCAATGATGTGGTGTACAGCGAGCTGGAGGAACAAGGTTGGCCCCGCGTCGAGAGCTGGGATCTACCCGACCAAACTCAAGCCGTGCTGTGGCGCCATCCCGGCAGACCTCAATCTGAGTAGCGGACATATGATTGGGTCTGAAGGGAAGCGGGCAAGGCATGTCGTCATTCTTCTTTTGGGAGCCTTTCTCTTTCAAGGTGGTGCTGCTCTCTGGCATATGTCTTCCACCTCTGATGAAACCCACTATTTGGGGATGGGAATCTATCTGATGAAGAACCGTCAGTGGGATGTGCTGGATGATGCCTTGCTGCACCCACCTCTTTCCTATTACCTGCACAGCCTGCCTCTTTTCCTCACTGACATCGACGAAAATGTCTTTCTCATTCCCGATAGGAACGAGCGCGGTCGAACGATTTTGGCTTCCCGCTCCGATGATCGGCTTCTGATGCTGGCTCGGACTCCAATGCTTTTGATGGGTGCTGTGCTGGGAATGTTGATTTATTATTGGGTTGTTCAGACCTATGGCTTCTCAGCTGCTTTGCTTGCTCTCTTCCTGTATGTTTTCAGCCCGGCTATCTTGAGCAATGCCTCTTTGATCACGCCGGACTTCTGCCTGACCTTCTTTGCCGTGTTGACTTTCTACTGTGTGTGGAGATTCCTGGTCACTCAGAAAGCGACCCTGCTGCTGGGAGCGGGCCTGGCACTTGGGCTGAGTCTGCTCTCCAAGTACAGTGCCATTCTGGTGGTTCTGTCTCTACCCATCTTTGTTCTCGTCCAATCGTTTCACCGAGACGATCAGAATCATGGGCAGAAAGGTCGACTTTCACTCCCTCATGTGGCAGTGATTCTGCTCATTGCCATTCTGGTGATCAACCTGGGATATTTCTTCTCAGGGAGTTTCAGACTGCTTCAGGAAGAAGCCTTTCAAAGTGAACTTTTTCAAGGGCTCCAAAGCGCTGGAGCCTTCAGATGGATTCCTTCACCGCTTCCGGAAGCCTACGTCATGGGCCTGGATCTGCAGTATACGCTGGTAGAGAGAGGGTTTAACTACTACCTGTTGGGAGAGACGTCTCAAGAAGGCTGGCTTCATTACTATCTTGTGGCATTCCTGGTAAAGACGCCGCTTCCACTGCTCATCTTGTTGGGAGCTGGAGTCGTGCTCAGCCTGAAGCGAGGACAGGACCAGCTCCAGTTGCTGCTGCTGATTCCCATCCTGCTCTTTCCCCTTTACTTCAGCGTGTTCCAGGTCAGTCGTGGGATCCGTTACTTGCTTCCCATCTATCCGCTGCTGTGTGTGTGGGTAGCTCGCCTCGTTCCTTGGACTCCGGAACGAGTCATGCCTCGACTCAAGTGGGTGCTCTTGGGTCTGCTGTTTTGGCAGATGGCCGGCTCGCTGTGGGTCGCACCGCATTACCTTGCCTATTTCAACGAGTTGGTAGGCGGTCCCTCCCATGGGTATAAGTATTTGTACGAGGCGGATTTCGACTGGGGACAAGAACTCAAGGGCCTGAAAAACTACTTGCAGCGAAACGAACTGGATCGAATCCAGCTCGCATATTTTGGGACAGCCGACCCCCAGCACTATGGCATCGATTTCGAGCCTCTGCTCTGTGGGGCCCCTCAACCCGAGGAAGGATTAATAGGCGTCAGTGCCACCGCTTTGCAGTTCTGGGGTTGTTTCGATTGGTTAAACCAGTATGAGGCCATAGACAGGGTTGGCTACACGATTTTTATCTATCGTCTTCCAGAAGTACCATAACATCACACATGCAATCGTTTGGAGGGACCAGTCGAGAGGTGAGGGCACGCCCATCAAAGTCAAGGCGTACTCTTGCGGAATCCTTTCCCCTTTCGGTCGTGATTCCATCGCACAACACGGCCCAGGAGTTAAAGCTTTCTCTGGAAGCGCTGTTGAAAAACGACATGACAAACGTGGAGATCCTGATCGTGGACGATGCCTCCACCGATTCCACTGCAAAGGTGGCTGGAGCTATTGCCCAGGGTCGAAAAGAAGGGGATGTTAGTCTTCAGTACCTGCCTTTGAAACAGAGATCGGGCCCCGCCGCCGCCCGCAATGAGGGATTGAAGCGAGCAAAGAATCCTTATGTTCTTTTCTTGGATTCGGACGTCGTTCTGCCCAGGCAAAGCCTCCAGCGGATACGGGAGAGTCTTGATCTTTACTCTCATCGATCCGACATTGCAGGTGTTTTGGGGTCCTATGCTGAAGCGATTCCATGGGATGACTTTCTCACCAACTTCAGAAATCTTTCCATCTGCTTTCTTTATAAGAGTACCAACACCCTGAGCCCATATTTGCACACCCCCATCTTCTGTGTGAAGAAGGAGATTCTGGAGGGAATTGGCGGTTTTGACCCCCAGTTCAAATGGGCGGAAGACTTTCGGCTGGGCATTCTGCTGGGTTCCCAGGGCTTCCGATTCGTGATCGATCGGAAAATTGAAGGTGTCCACCTGAAGCGGTACCAGCTCAGGACGATCCTGAGGGAAGACTGGCGGCGCGTTGGCGATCTTCGCGCCATGAAGTTGGAGGGAGAGCAGAAGCGCTTTGCCCTTCGGGCCCATCGTTTCCGCAGGCTTTTGTCAGTAGCTTTGCCTGGCCCAGTGCTGATTTTTGCCCTTCTCACCTTCGTGGGTCCCATCTTTGGCAAGATCGCCTGTTCACTGCTGGTC
Source organism: Acidobacteriota bacterium (assembly GCA_963663035.1). Lineage (GTDB taxonomy): Bacteria > Acidobacteriota > UBA6911 > RPQK01 > JADFOI01 > JADFOI01. Next base: position 1,785,737 of record OY760074.1, on the reverse strand, counting down.
ATCTTCTATCTGTGCAACTTGCCTTTTCTGCTTTACTTGAGAGGGCGGCGAGGAGTGGGATTTGCTCTCAAGGCCGCGCTCTTTCTCTTCCTCGAGATGCTTTGGGCAGAACTGGCTCTGGTAGGCTCTTTTCGGATTCCTCACTGATGTTGCAAGGTCAAAGAATCGCGGTGGTTTTACCTGCTTACAACGCCGCTGCCACTCTGGAACGCACCTATCGCGAGGTCCCCCTGGACCTGGTTGATGAGATACTCCTGGTAGACGACTCGAGTCAGGATGAGACCGTTTCCATCGCCAGGCGGCTCGAAGTAAAGACCTTCGTCCACCCCACCCATCGTGGATACGGGGGAAATCAAAAGACCTGTTATGGGGAGGCTCTCAAGCTGAAGGCCGATGTTTTCATCATGCTTCATCCTGACTATCAGTATCCGCCTAAACTGATCCCCGCCATGGCCTCCATGGTGGTGAGTGGTGAATATGACATGGTTCTGGCTTCCAGAATTTTGGGTGGTCAAGCCTTGAAAGGAGGAATGCCGATGTACAAGTACCTTTCCAATCGCTTTCTGACTGCGGTAGAAAATCTTCTGACTCTGGCCAAGCTTTCTGAATATCATACTGGCTACCGGGCTTTCTCGCGTGAACTTTTGGAGACCCTCCCACTGGAGGAGAACTCAGACGATTTCCTCTTCGACAATCAGATGATCGTTCAGGCTCTCTTCTTTGGTTTTCGGATTGGTGAGATCAGCTGTTCAGCCCATTACTTTCCGGAAGCTTCCACAATCAACTTCTCCCGGTCCGTGAGATATGGGTTGGGGGTTTTAATGACGGCGCTTCAGTTCAGGCTTCAGAAGCTGGGAATCTTACACTTTTCGATTTTTAATCCCCGGGGGCGCAAGCTGTGATCCTGTTTTTACCAAGCGAAGCGCGTAGGATGCCCAGGGCTCGTCGGGGATGAAAGAGGGTGTTGACGCTCATGGCACACTCGTAGGTGCATTGACATCCCAGCTCTTTTTGAAAGTGTCGACTCTCTTCGGCCAGCTGGCCCCGCCACAGTCTGGCTAAGTCACCGTTAAAGTCACGAACATTTCCCATGCTCTTGTTCAGTGGCTCGCAGACGTAAACCTCTCCGGTCTCGCCCAAAATTCCGAACAGCTCTCCTCCATAGCAGGGGGAGATACGGCTGGTTGCGCTGGCAGCTTCACCGATGAGACGATAGGTCGCCTCTTCTTTGGCCGTGACCAGCCGGTCCATCCATCCATCACTCAGACCATGAGCCTTGCGGTACTCGATCACGCGCCCGGCAAATTCGCGGTAAAGAGCCGGGTCCACCTCCTTGAGAGAGGGATCTATGGGATTGCCGCGCACCAGTGTAATCGTCACGGCGTCAGGTTGAAGGTCCGTTTCAATGAATCGGTAAAACTCATTCAGGCGGTGCTGATTGGCTGAGGAAACGGTCAGCGCAACGCCCACACTCAGATTGGGGAAAGAAGGTTTGAGTTTCTTCAGTTCCGTCAGTGTTTGCAAGGCTCGCTTGAAACTCCTGGGATCCTGGCGGATGCGATTGTGAACATCCTCCGGACCGTCCAGGGAAACGCCCGTCGAAACACGTGCTGTACGCACCTTTTGCATGAGCTCTTCGACCCGAGGGATGATCCGGTCCACCAGAAAGCCGTTGGAGGGAATCTGGATGTTGCGGACATGGGAGTTTTGCTCGAACGCTCGAGCGATGTCGGGAAGATCCGCTCTCAGGTAGGGTTCGCCTCCGGTCAGGGAAACGGTCAGAAGGTTGGGTAGGGAGCGGCTAATCTTCTCAATTTCATCCAGTGTCAGTTCGTCCTTCTTCTGGTTGAGTTCCTTCCAATAGAAGCAGTGAGTGCACAGAAGGTTGCAGCGGGAGGTGACGAAAAAAATGAGGCTGACCGGGAGTCCTCTCTTGTGAAAAAGGCGGCTGGCAATCCTGACATCCCTCAGCGCGGTGTCTAGCACTGAGTGGATCCTAACATAGGCGCTTCTGGTCTAGGAAATGCGGGGACAGCCCCCACATTTCTACAGTTGTGCTCAGTTCCGCTCGTTGACGTCTTGAAGCCAGTGCGGTGGCCTTTTTGTAGGTTAGATGTCGGATTGCTGGTGCACGGAGAGATAGATCTTGCCTAACGCCGTTTTGGTTTATCCAGAGTTTCCTGTCTCCTACTGGGGATACAACTTCGCGTTGGACTTTGTCGGCAAAAAATCAAGCATGCCGCCACTGGGCCTGTTGACCGTGGCCGCGATGTTCCCGGGTGAGTATCAACTCAAGGTTGTGGACATGAATGTCAGACCACTGATGGACCAGGATCTGGACTGGGCCGACATGATCCTGACGTCCACCATGATCGTTCAACGGGATTCTCTGCGCGAGGTGATTGAGCGAGGCAAGCGGGCCGGAGTTCCGATTATTGCCGGTGGACCGCATCCCACCTCATTTCACGAGGAGATTGAGGGTGTGGATCACTTCGTTTTGGACGAAGTTGAAGAGACACTACCGGACTTTTTGCACGATCTGGAAAAGGGCACGGCCAAAAGGATTTACAGAGCGCCAGAAAGGCCCGCTGTGAGCAAATCGCCCCTGCCCCGCTATGATCTCATCGATTTGAATGAGTATGGATCGATGGCACTTCAGTTTTCTCGAGGCTGTCCCTTCGATTGTGAGTTTGGTGACATCACCAAACTGTTTGGCAGGGTGGCTCGCACCAAGACAAATGAGCAGATCCTGGCGGAGTTTGATCTTCTCTATCGGCTGGGTTGGCGCGGCAATCTTTTCCTGGTTGATGATAACTTCATCGGAAATTAGCGCGCTGCCTTGGCTCTGCTGTCAGACGTTGCCCGATGGCAAAAGGAGAGAGAATATCCTTTCTTCATCTTCACAGAGGCAAGCGTGAACCTGGCCAGGTTGGAGCCCTTAATGGATGCCATGATCGATGCCGGCTTTGGCACCGTCTTCCTGGGCATTGAAACACCCAATCCAGAGGCCTTGCTGAAAACAAAAAAGAAGCAGAACACCAGGAAGGGAGAAGAGCGTTATCTCATCAATGCGGTACGGAAGATTCAGGAAAAAGGCATGGGAGTTATGGGAGGCTTTATCCTGGGGTTGGATGGTGACAGCGAAGATGCCTTCGATGCTCAGATTCAATTCATCCAGGAAGCTGGCATACCCATTGCCATGGTCGGACTGTTAACCGCCGTGAAGGGTACCGGTTTGTACCACCGTTTGCAAAAGGAAGGCCGATTGCTTGAGGAGTCAAACGGTAACAATGTCAGTATATCCTTGAACTATGAGACTGAGATGGACCGGGAGACTCTGATAGAGGGATATAAGCGGGTCCTGACGACCATTTATGATCCCCACCCTCGAGAATTACTTTGAGCGTTGTCTGACTATGCTAAAACGCCTGAAGCATAAGGAGCATCGTGTCAGGAAAGTTGGAAAAACTGAAGTCATGGCGATAGCGAAATCAATGAAACGACAACTATTTTCCAGACCGGGTCCGGCCTATTTCCGGTTCCTGGTGAAGGTTTTCCAGGATCACCCCAAGAAGTTCCCAGAGGCTGTGCGTCTCGCCATCATGGGCTATCATTTCGAGAAGATCACCCACCAGCAGATCGCCGTTCACAATGTCGCAAAATACCTGAAGGCGGAACTGGAGGCCTTTAAGGAAACCCTTGCTCGATTTGCAAAAGCGCAGAGCCAGGGAATCGAGGAAGCGGGTTCTGCTGTACAAGATCTCTTTGCTCGCGTTCAAGGACAATATGATCAGATTCACCGAGATTTCAGAGACAGTGTGGAAGAAGCCCTCGATTCCTTCCGAGAAGCCGTGAATTCGTGACGTGGGAGGCACCTCAGGTGCCGAATCTGTGCGGTCGTAGTTCGTGCGTGGGAGGCACCTCAGGTGCGGTTGCCTTGCCCCACGGCAGCGGCCAACATCTGGCAGTGCCGGTCGGCTCCGGCAAAGCCTCCTAGATCGGCTCCTTTGCCGGGGCCTGCGCTTGTGAGAAAGAAGCTCATGCGGGATCCGCGTTTTGGGCAAACACCGCATGCGAGGCTAGTATAGCCAGCATTATTGCGGCAAAAACAAATCGCATTCTATTCATATCGGCTCTCCTTTTGGTTGTAGTGCAAAATAGTCTGGTCCACCACGAGACTCTCCCCAGGCCGTGAAGTCTTCCCTGAATGTTAAGGCTTAATGGGTTAGAAGGCAGAAGCCACGGCTTTATATACTAATCCGAAAGATAGATTGGATGCACTGACCTGCCATAAAATGGCGTCAATCGGGGTCCAAAATCATCTGCCGTAGTACCTTTTGAAAGCGAGGGTCGTCGCGGAAGAGGTCGAACTCTGGCCACATTCGCCCAGAAAACATCTGGGTAGCCTTAGGCAAGGGCCTTCCTTCCTATTTAGATGTTCTCGTCTAGAGGGTGACGTATCTTTCCAGCCTTGAGACCTCTTCCTCACTCACGTACTTGCCGATCTCCCGCCGAAACTGCTCGATACTGTCGTAGGGTCGGTACTCCTTGAACTCATGGAGCAGTCTCGAACCCACGCCCGGAATAGTGAGGATCTCCTCGTCGCTGGCCGTGTTGAGGTTGATGGGGACAAAGACGTACTGCTCCAGCCGCGCCACTTCCTCTTCATCTACGTACTTGCCGATCTCCCGTCTGAATTGTTCCATGGCTTGGTAGGGACGGTATTCTTCGAACTCATGGGCCAGACGCGGTCCCACGCCCGGAACAAGCAGGAAGTCCTCCTCGGCAGCCCTATTCAGGTTCATGGGAACAAACAACTGAACATAAAGCTCGGCCAGTTGCTCCTCACCCAGTGACTCGCTGAGAAACGCATTCAGCTCCTTCATGCTCAAAAAAGGGCGTCGTTCCAGGATCCCTTCCACCAGCGCCGAATCCAAGTGGGGTAAGGCCAGGAACTCTGCCTGGCCCGCCCGGTTAGGGTTGACCATGCCTGAGCCGCCTCCCCCCTGCTCTTCAACCTGGCTCCGATTCTGAGGCTCCTCCCTTTCCTCTTCGGTACCAGACCCAGCACAGCCGGCCAGACCGACAATAAGAGGGACCCACATCATAATCCCGCTGATCAGTATGTTCTTTGAATTCATCATGTTTTTCCTTTGTTGTTCGATGGTCCTCCCTTCGAGGAGCCCAAATGTGGGTGCCTGTGAGTGTAGACCAATCCCAGTAATCCGAGTTGAATCATCGTTCCCGGAGCAAGGGTCGGCGTTGCTCCCCGGATTGCCTCCCAAAAAAGCTCCCTCCCCTTCAGAGAAGGGTACATCTCCAATTCGAACTCCGCATTCCCCTGATAGTGCAGGATGAACCCGACCAGTCCACTCAACACGTAGAGGATCATGGTTCCCTGAAGTATTCTGATGTTGCGGCGTCCCGGCTTGAGGACGCCCGAGCATAACACGAACACGCCGATAGCGATCAGGAAGAGTGGCACCCATTGCCAAAGGCCCTCAGTGTGCTCCAACAAGAGCAACTCGGTGCCGGTGCCCAGCAACCCCATGAGAAGGATGGCCATGAGAAACCAACGAATGGCCCTGAGGGTGGTGGTCTGTTGGTGCTTATTCAGGAAAGGCATACCCATCGTTTATCGAAAAAAGCTACGGGGTCCTGCCGATACATCTCCCAGCGGCGCAGGAAAAGAGTTGCGGAGACAAAAAACAGGCTCTCCCATGCCGCCTTGGCTGATTTTCTCTAGGACTTTGTACTGCGAAATGGTCTGGCCGACCATGAAGTCCCCTTCCTCCACTTGCACAGAAGGAAGTTACTCTAGATGATAAGGCTTAATGGATTAGAAGGCAAAATCAACTGGCTTATATACTCAACCGAAAGATAGATGGGGCTGTTCTAGCCACTATATGGAGCCTAATCTTGCGGTCAGTTCCCCGTAGGCATCAGGCCTTTGAGTTCTTCAAACCCGTAGAGGACTTCAAGCGCGGCCTCAACGAAAGAAAAGTCAACCTCGCCCGAATTACTGCGATGTCTCGCCGGTCCACCGAGCACTCAAGGCGGCGCGATCGACTTCCGTTCCACGGAGATAGACTGCGGCGATTCGTCGCGTATTCGTGATGTCGTCGAGCGGATTGGCGTCCAGTACGATGAAGTCCGCGCTCTTGCCCGCCTCCACCATGCCGACGTCAGCGAGTTGCAGCAGCTCGGCCGAGTTGTGGGTGGCAGCCGTGATGACCTGAGCCGGCGTCATCCCCGCCGCCACCATGTCCACCAACTCGATGGACGGCCCCCAAGCGGTGCTTCCGTCCGTGCCAAAGGCGATCCGAACGCCTGCCGCATGGAGCCTTGCCAGATTGCGGGCCTGGATTCCGAACGCCTCCTGGACGACCGGCCGGTCCGTGCTCGCCTCCTGAAGTTGCTGCAACTCTTCGGCGGGGACGGTCTCGCCGAGCCAGCTCATGTCCATCACCACTCCTTGATCGGGAAGGTTCGGCACGAGGAATACGTTCGGGCGCTCCTGGAACAGCTCGACGATCTCCTCGTCGATGTCCCTGTCCCTGATTCCATGAGCGAAGGCGTCGACGCCCGCCCGGAGGAGCCCCTTGGCATCCTCGAGCGCAAAGATATGGGCCGTGACGCGGAGGTTGTGCATGTGGGCCTCGTCGATGATTGCGCCATACAGGGCTGGGCTCAACTTCTCGTACTGGCCATTTCGGTCGTCGACCCAGATCTTGACCAGGTCGACCCTCCTCTCGGCCAGCTCCTGGACGGCCGTCCGGGCCTCGTCTTCGCTTGTGATCCAGTACGACTCCTCAGAGCGCCCCGGCTCCGGCGCCGTAATCCCACGTCCTGCGGTGCGCGATCGTGCGGCGTTGGGAATCGTTTCTTCCCGCACCTGGAACGCTAGATCGCCGACATCATGGCCGAGGCTCATCACCACGCCGACCCCGTAGTAGGCCAGATGCTGTAACTGATCAACCATTACCTCTCGAGTCCCCGCCAGATGCTTGTGGGTGTCGATGATCGCCGGCATGACAGTCTTGCCGGTCAGATCCACACGCGTTGCGCCCGCCGGAACGTCGAGCTGCTCTCTTCGGCCGACCGCGGTGAACCGATCGTTCTCAACGATGAATGCGGAATCCTCGATGGGCTCGCTGCCGTCCCCGACAATGAGCAGCGCCCCCTCGAACACCGTCACGGCTGTCGCCTGCGGTGCCTCGACCGTCTCCGGCGTTGAACAACCCGTCACCAAGAAGAGAGGAATCGAAAATAGACTCGCAAGGAACCTCACCTGGCGTGATTCCGCATTCACACGGCGCATAGAAACCTCCTGCCTGATACTGGAATTGCGATTGTCAGCGAACCCTCACAGTAGATAAGAAGTTGCTTTCTGGAAGCTAGTCTATCTGGGAGGGGAAAGTAGGTCAACAGAGTATTTTTTGAGCGGTTTGGGCCGAGCAAGAGGGTAGAAAATGGTTGTGGAGAGCCCGAAGTCACGAACCCACTCGTCTTGCCCCCCGGACGCTCTGGGGCACCGGGGTGAGATCCCAAATCAAGCCGGTCCAGGACATCAGATAGAGACCATAATAGGTGATATCAATCTCCCACCAGTAGAAACCCTGCCGGACTGAAGCTGAGAAATGATGATGGTTGTTGTGCCAGCCTTCTCCTAGTGTGATCAGGGCCAGTAGCAGATTGTTCCGGCTCTCGTCGGAGGTTTTGTAGCGCTTTTTTCCCATCAGGTGAGAGAGAGAGTTAATCGTACAGGTCCCGTGAAAAAGAGCGATTGTGGAGATAAAGAATCCCCAAATCAGCATTTGCATTCCGGAAGTTCCCAGCTGTGGAGCAACCGAGTTGAGAACGGCACCGGTGGCGAACAGGAATGAAGCCAGGAAGAACGGAACCACTGTCTCAAAGCGGTCCAGAAAGCGCAGTTCGGGATATTTTGCCAGGTCGGGAACATTCTTCAGTTTGGTTGGGAAGTTCCCCTTGCAGGTAATCCACCCAATGTGACTCCAGTAAAAGCCGTCCTGGTGAGGAGAATGAACATCTGTTTCTTCGTCGGAATGGCGATGATGGTGGCGGTGGTGGGCAGCCCACCACAGGGGTCCCTTCTGAACGGCACTGTTGCCCCAGACTGCAAAAAGAAACTGTCCCCAACGCGAGGTTTTAAAGGAGCGGTGAGAAAAGTAGCGATGATAGAAACCGGTTACCGCGAACATTCGGATGAAGTAAAGTGAAACGGCCGCCAGCACTGCGATCCAGCTCCACCCCACCCAGATCACGCCAAAACACATGAGATGAAGCCCCAGGAAGGGGAGCCCTCGGACCCAGTCAATGTCTTTGAACTCGCTCTCTGGGACGGGTCCATCATTCACAGAGCTGTCGAACCATTTACTCACTGCCGTCCAACTAGATTTCATTCTGAACGTTTCCTTCCATCGTCAAGTTCTCACTCCGAAGAGGAGCACCGCTCCACCCGACCCAAAAAGTAGATTAGGCCCCCAGGCGGCCAGGATTGGGGATAGTAAACCATTAGAACCCAAAACACCAAACACGCCAAATGCTCCCCAGTAGACAATGCCCAGCAGAACTCCCACTGCGACCCCGTAAAGAGTCCCTTTCCGACCGATAGAGAAGGCAAAGGGAATGCCCAGAATGGACATGATAAAACTCACCACGGGAAAGGAGAGTTTCTTGTAGAGCTCCGTTTTGAGATGATCCACTTCGAATCCACCCTGTTGCAGGCTTGCAATATAGTCCCTGAGTTCAAGGAAGGTCATTTTACTAGATTCCTTCACTTCTTGTGCAAAATAACTTGGCTCCTCATTCATAGGGGAGATCTTCTCATCAAAGGTCGAAAACTCAAGTTGATCGCCTCTGAAGCTGCGTTCCCAGCCATTATACAGTTGCCAGCTTTGATCGGTCGCATTCCAGGTCGCTCTTCTAGCGTAGATATGCTGGAAGAGGCGATTTTCGGCAATGTCGAGATGGTAGATCGATAGCTCCGCAAAGCTGTCTCGTTCTGAATCAAAGTAGCTGTAATTGTAAAGCCGATTCTCCTCACCAAAGATCCAGCTGCGTCCCTCCTGATAGTATGTTTGAACAGGATGGCCTTTGATGATGTTTCGCAGGTTATCCTGTCTTTGATTGGCGTAGGGAAGAACGTATTCCTGTATGACAAAGATGAAAACACTCACCATCAGGGCGAATGTCAGGACTGGAAGGGCAATTCTGTAAACACTGACACCGCAGGCCTTGAGGGCGAGTACCTGGTTTGTTTTGTCCAGTACCCCAAAGGTTACCAGGGTTGCGATCAGCACGGAAATGGGGACGAGCAGCATCAGAGTATGGGGAAGCAGATGGAAGAAGTAATCCAGGAGCAGTGTGTTCGGCACACTGTTTTCAAAGACATCGTCGAGCAGCTCGAAAAAGGTAAACATGAAGAACAACGACACACATACGACCAGGGTCAGCAAGAAGTAGAGCAGAAAAGTTCGAGTGAGGTAGAGATCAAGGATCCGGGCGAGCTGAAGGTGAATTCTCCAAAGAGAAGAGAACCAACCGAGCAGCCGGGAAAAGAACCCACGAAAGAGGCGTCCTGCGGAGTCAAGGAGCTCCCCGAAGAATCGCACTAACCGAGCCAGCAGTCCACTGCTGGGGATGGCGCTGAGCACCTCGGAGGTTATTTGGGAGTAACGAAGAGCAAATAGGGCAATGAGTCCCAGCACGAGGTCCGCGCCCCATACTCCCCATCCAATGGACAGGGTTCCATCCTCGGCCAGTTTCGTTCCGGTGGCGAACAGCATGTAGTAGAGCAATCCGATGAGCATGCTGACGATGACACCGTAACCCCGAATGCCTCGGGGCGTGTGCACGCCCAAGGCGACTCCCAGGACAGCGAAAATCAAAGCAGAGAGAGGCAAGGCAAGACGCTTCTGCAGTTCAATCAGGCTGGGCCTTCGGTGTTCCCTATCAGAATCTCCCAGGTCCACCCAAAGTTCGCTGAAACTCTTTTCGTTGGGCCTCTTGGGACCCGCATCAACCTGTTGGGTCTCTGGAAACTGCACAGGAACATCCAAGGTTTGAAAGCGCGTCAGGCTGTCTTTCTCAGGAGACTCCGAGTCCAGCGCGTAAACCAAACCTTCTTCGAAGTGGAGCTGCAGACGCTGACTGTCGGGGCTGAAGAGGGGGTAAGCCAAACTGGAGAGGATGATTCGCCTCTCACCGCCGTCTTGCGAGTCAGACAGGAAAACTCCCTTCCAGGCCGAACTTTGCAAGTCCTGGTCCTCGACATAGAGGATAATCTCGGGAAGATCTTCGTTGAAGACCCGCGGCTTGATCTCGGATTGGACCGGGCGCAGGCCGACTTGGTGGCGAATCTGTCGTAGGGTCCAGTTCCCCTGGGGAAGGAAAACAAAGGTCAAAAGAAGGGTGGTGGCCGCCACTCCCAGGTTGATTTTGAGGACGGGCCACAACATCTGATAGATGCTGACTCCGGTGGAGCTCATCGCTACTATCTCGCTGTCGGAGGAAAGACGACTCAAACCAATAAGGGTCCCGATCAGAAAAGCAAAGGGCACCGTGAAGATGAGAATCTGGGGAAGAAGGGAAACCACGACTTCAAGAACCGTCATGGCATCTGCATGTTTTCGAATCAGCAGCTCTGCCAGCCGGCCAAACTCCCGGGTGAATACCACGAAAGTCAGTACGGCTAAAGCTATCAGGGAAGGGGGGAGGATCTCTGAGTAAATGACCCGGTGGATCTTCTTCGCCTTCACCGCCTCTCCTGCATCGACATGGCCACCTCATTCTATCAAAAGACCATGGCTGTGGCTGGGGTGAAAATCTCTGATCGGTTACAATCAAAAGCCATGAGATTCATTGACCTGGGTCTGGTTTCTCTTCAGGAGGCCTTGCAGAGGCAGGAGAGGTCGCTGCAGGAAACACTTCATCGCCGCCAGCCCGAGACGGTCTATTTGCTGGAGCATCCCCACGTTTTCACCATGGGACGGACCGGGAAAGCAGAGAATGTCTTAGCCAGGAAAGACCGGAAAGGGAGTCCCATCGAATTGGTTGCAATCAACCGGGGGGGAGATGTGACTTATCACGGTCCGGGGCAGTTGGTTGTCTACCCTCATCTCGATTTGCGTGAGCGGGGAAGGAATGTCCATCTTTTCTTGAGAAATCTGGAGAAGAGTTTGATCCGGACCGTGGCTCACTTTGGTGTCAATGCCTTCGTCAGGCCCGGTTTGACCGGTGTCTGGGCCTGCTCGGGAAAGCTGGCTTCCATCGGTATCAGTGTACGCCACTGGATCACCACCCATGGTTTTGCTCTGAATGTCAGCACGGATCTCAGTTATTTTCAGCGAATCAACCCCTGTGGAATCGTGAACTGTCAGATGACCTCCTTGAGCCACTCCTCGGGCAGACCTGTAGACCTGAGTGAAGTGAAAACCGTCTTGCAGCGGAGCTTTCAGGAAGTTTTCTCAATGAAGTAGTTTCTTCAGATCGTAGATCATTCCTTCGCGGCTATAGGAAGAAAATTCCAGAACGCCGGTGTCCATTCGAATGGCGTCCTCAGGGCAGACTTCCACACAATATCCGCAAAAGACACAAAGCCCCAAATCAATGTCGAAGCGCACCGGGTATTTCTCAATCTGAGGATCGGGATGCTCTCCGCCCACAATGGAGATGCAGTGAGCCGGGCAGATCGTCTCGCACATCATGCATGCCACACAACGGGGAGACTTATCCTGGCGTCGGGTCAGGCGATGCAGAGTCCTCAGGCGCGATGATAAGGGTCGCCGTTGTTCTGGATACTGGTAGGTCACGCCTCCCCGCAGATGTTGAGCAAGCCCAAAGCGATGAGCGATATGAACCAGGAGATTTCGAAAGAAATGGCGTGCCGTGAGGCGAAGCGCTTTGAGGACTTCCGGAATGTAAGTCCTTTCCCAAAATCCGAGCTCTCTGTGAATCCTTTTGATTGCCATTTTTCCTATTCTCCTATCCTATCCACAGCATGACTAGTGCGGTGACCAGGATGTTGATGATCGAGAGCGGCAGCATGATAGTCCATCCCAGTCGCATTAAGTGATCCCAGCGAAAGCGGGGTAGTGTCCAGCGAATCAGCATCATCAAGAAACAGAAGAAACTCAACTTGATCAGAAAGGCGCCCACTTGCAGTCCCATGACCGTGACCTGAGAGAGCGATACACTCCAATTCCACGGAAGGTGAAAGCCGTCTGAGTAGAGGAAGGGTACCTGCCACCCGCCAAAAAACAGAGTAGTGATCAATGCGGCTGCCAGAACTGTCTCGATGAAGTCTGTCGCATAAAACATGCCAAACTTCATGCCGCTGTACTCCACGAAATAACCGATGATCTCTGACTCCCCTTCAGGAATATCAAAAGGGACCCGCTTTGTTTCCGCCATGGCGGCTGTAGCGAAGAGAATGAAACCCAGCGGCTGCAGGAGTATTCCCCACATGGGGATCCACCCCCACAGTAGCTCACCCTGGGCGAGAACCATTTCCTGAAGACTCAAGGTCCCATAAATCATTAGGAGGCCAATGATGGTGGCACCCATAGTGATTTCGTAGGAAATCATCTGGCTCGAGGCCCGCACACTTCCCAGGAGGGCGTAGTTATTGTTTGAGGCCCATCCGGCCAGGACGAAGCCGTAGATACCCATGCTCATGGTGGCGAAGACAAAGAGCAGACCAACATTGAGAGGGAGGACTTGCAGGGAAACCGAATAGTCGCCGAAGCGGTAGGTTCCACCGAAAGGAATCACTGCGAAGCTGATGAGGGCAAAAAACATGGCCATCAAGGGAGCCAGGGTATGCAGGAGGCGGTTGCCACCCGGTGGAATAAAGTCTTCCTTGGTGAGAAGCTTGATGGCGTCGGCGATGGGATGGAAAAGTCCCAGCAGCCGGAATCCCAAAATATCAGCCCGGTTGGCGCCAATCCGGTCTTGCATCAGGGCGCTTTGCTTCCTTTCCATCCAGGTGAGGACGAACATGAACCCCATGACAACGTTGAAAATAAAGAAAGCTGTGACGAACTGAATCAAGTAGTCCATGGGTTAGGGATGCTCTTCAATCAATTTTCCAAACTCTTCCAGCTCCCCGTAGGAGGATCCAGACCATTCCATATAGACATCTTCAGCGCCCAGGTAAGGCAATGGATATCCGAGTTTCTGAGCCAGCCCAGTCAGGATCTCAACACCGGCTTTGGATTCAGCCAGAGGAAGAAATGCCTGTTGGTAGCGTTGGAGCCGACCTTCGAAGTTGGTGAAGGTTCCATCCTCTTCGGCATGGGTGGTTCCTGGAAGGACCAGGTTGGAAAATTCCACGGTCTTGTTCCAATTCGTCCCTTGAAAGATGACATAGTCCGCTCCTTTCAGCAGTTCTTGAGCTTCCCGGCTCTCAAAGTTGTGCTGAAAAATATAGAGGACTTTGATCTTTCCGGAAGCAGCCCCTTCCAGAATGTTTCTCACCTCGAATTTTAGGCCGAGCTCTTGAGCTCCCCGGCTGTTGGGGTTCTTGTCCCCGTGCATGAGAAAGTCATCTTGAAGACCCTCTTTCTCCCAGGGATTTTGATACCCAATCTGCTCAATCCCCATCAGTTCACCGAAAAGCTTCTGAATGAGGTAAAGCTCTTCGTTGGAGAGCTGGGGGGAAGCGATCACGCCTATGCTCTCAGCTCCGAACTTCTCCAGAGTTGTCTTCAAAGCCGTCGAAACCTCCTGGACGACCCTCTTCCAGTCCGATACTTCAAGGTCGCCACCGGTGACTCGAAGGTAGGGAAACTCAATTCGATTGTGGTCGATGAATTCGTAGCCAAAGCGTCCCTCGTCGCAGATCCACCAGCGGTTCACAAAGGGATTGAAACGTGGTTTGAGCCGTTGAACGCGCTTTCCACCGGCTTTGTAGGGGCGTGAGGTGTTGTAATGGATGCTGATGTTGCACCCCCTTGCACAGCCGTTACAGATCGATTCTTGTGTGGAGAGATACCAGACGCGACACTGAAAGCGAAATTCTCTCTCTGTCAGGGCTCCTACCGGGCAGATATCAATCACATTTCCCGAGTAGGGATTGTCCAGAGTTTTCTGCGGAGCGAGATCGACGACCGAGCGGTTGCCGCGATGGAAAACACCCAGCTCGTTGCTTTTGGAGACTTCCTCACAAAACCGTGTACAGCGCGTACACAAGATGCACCGTTCCTGATCGAGAATGACGTGGGGTCCGATGGGAAGAGCCTTTCTTTTCTTCAACTTATTTTCCAAAAAGCGGCTGTCGTACTGGCCAATTTCCATGTAGTAATTCTGAAGGTCACACTCTCCGGACTGGTCGCACACGGGGCAGTCCAGGGGATGATTGACCAGCAGGAACTCCAGCATGGATTTGCGGGCTTGCCTGACTTTTTCAGAATCGGTGGTGACCTTCATGCCATCCTGGGCTTGGGTATGGCAGGAAATGGCCAGCTTGGGCATTCTCTCGATTTCAACCAGACACATCCGGCAGCTGCCGGCTATTGAGAGTCCCGGGTGATAGCAATAACGGGGAACGAAGATGTCCAGATTCTCCGCTGCCTGGATGACGGTTGATCCAGCTTCCACGTTGGCGACTTGCCCGTTGATCTCAATCCTTAGCATTGACCCGCCTCGACATCACACTGCTTGTGATGGATGTGGTATTCGAATTCTGACCTGAACTTCTGCACGTAACTGCTGAAGGACATGACGGAGCCGTCACAGAGCGGACAGATGCTTGTGCCGGTCATGTTCTCGCCAAGCTCTGTCAGGTGACCAATGTCGTCCTTGATCCCATTGCCCTCCACGATGCGAGTCAGGATCCGATAGACCCAATCGGTTCCTTCGCGGCAGGGTGTGCACTGCCCGCAAGATTCATGAGAGAAGAAGCGCATGATGTTTTGAGAGGCCTTGACCATACAAACGTCTCGATCCATGACAATCACAGCGCCTGATCCCAACATGGAACCCGCCTTCATCAGACTGTCGAAATCCAGAGTCACATCGAGCTCCTCCTCAGTCAGAACAGCTGATGAGGCCCCGCCGGGTATGACTGCCTTGAGTGCCTTGTCACCCACGATCCCGCCGCCATGCTCGTAGATCAGCTCCCGCATCGAAGTTCCCAGAGGCAGCTCGTAAACGCCTGGTCTGTTGACGTTCCCTGAAAGAGCGAAGAGCCGCGTTCCTCCATTGTGTTCACAACCAATGTCAGCAAACCAAGCTGCCCCGTTGAGAAGAATCTTGGGGAGGTGGGAGAGCGTTTCTACATTATTCACGACCGTGGGGCATCCAAAAAGACCCACCACCGCGGGAAAAGGAGGTTTGAGTCGAGGCCAACCCTTTTTCCCTTCCAGCGATTCCAGCAATCCGGTTTCTTCTCCGCAGATGTAAGCGCCAGCACCGCGATGGAGGTAGACATCCAGTTGAAATTTCTGGCCTAAAACGCGCTCACCCAGTACCCCTTCTCTATAAGCTTCATCGATGGCCTCCTGCAAGATCTCGGCTGGACGGACGTATTCACCGCGAATGTAAATATAGGCGGTATGGATACCGACCGCGTAAGCACAGATAATGATTCCCTCCAGAAGGCGGTGAGGATCCCACTCCAGGATGTAGCGGTCCTTAAAGGTTCCCGGCTCTGACTCGTCCGCGTTGGCCGTCAGGTAGATGGGCTTACCGGTATCCTGAGGGACAAAGTTCCATTTTCGGCCCGTGGGGAAACCGGCACCCCCCAGGCCGCGAAGATCGGATTGGATCACTTCATCGATGACTTGCTGAGGCTGCATTTCAATAAGAGCTTTGCGTGCCCCCTCATATCCGCCCTGCTTGCGATACCAGTCCAGCTCCTTGGCCTGGCCGTTTCCGAAATGTTCGGAGAGTAATTTGACAATGGGCATGGCTTACGTGGGAGGTGCCTCAGGCGCCGAATTTCTGCCTTTGCTTGTGGGAGGCACCTCAGGTGCCGAATTTCTGCTGCTGTGATTCGGTGAGGTTGCCTCCAGGATTTCGTCCAGCTTCTCCGCGGTCAGAGGGCCGTGGTAGTCCTTGTCCAGCTGCATCATGGGGGCCAGTTCACAGGCCCCTAAGCAATCCGGAACCGCCTCCCAGCTAAAAGTGCCGTTTTCTGTGATGGAGCCACTCTCAACACCCAGTTTGGCTCTCAGGTGATCTCTCATCTCGTCGCACCCCCGAATCCAACAGCTGATGCTCATGCACAGACGAAGATGATGGCGTCCCATAGGTCGCTGGAAGTAAAGGCTGTAGAAGGTGAGCACCTCGTGGACATCAACCAGAGGGACTTCCAGAAGCTTGGCCACATACTCTTCCACCTCAGGCGAAATGTATCCCTGCTGCTCATGGCTCAGGTGGAGCGCGGGCAGCATGGCCGCTCGCTTCTGGGGATAGCGACTCAGGATCTGCTGGAATCGCTCCTGGTTCTCCGCCGTGAACTCAAAGCTGGAACTCACCGATCCAACTCTCCTGCAACCATATTGACGGAGCCGAAGGTCGCCACGATGTCCGCCATCTGGTCACCCACCAGAATTTGGCCCAATGCGCCCACTATAGGAAAACAGGGTGGGTGGCATCGTACTCGCCAGGGCCGATCGGTTCCGTCGCTGACAATGTAAAAGCCCAGCTCTCCGTTGGCTCCCTCTACTGGGAAATAGACCTCTCCTGGAGGGGGCTGAAGCCCGTGTCCCAGCATGATGATCTTGAAGTGATGCATTAATGCTTCAATGTTGGAATAGACCTGCTCCTTGGAAGGCAGCCAGGCCTCTTTGGTGGGGGCGGAAATCCGGTCGTGATAGCGCTTTTCCGAACCCTGTAGAGTCGGTTGGATGAGAACTTCGTGTTTTAAAAGTCCAGAAGTCTGTCCAAATTTGCCCAGGTCTGCCATCAGATCCGCTTCAATGACCTTGCCCTCAGGATCGACATTGGTGGGCCCGCTGGGAAGAGTATCGAGTGCTTGTTCAATAATCTGAATGGCCTGCTGCATCTCCTCCATGCGCACCAGGTATCGGTCGTAGTTGTCGCCGTGCTCTCCGATGGGGACATCAAATTCAAACCGTTCGTAGAGGGAGTAGGGAAACGCCTTTCGTACATCGTAGGCAACGCCGGTAGAGCGCAAAAAGGGTCCCGTAATACCGTATGAGATCGCCTCCTCTTGGGAGATGACACCAATTCCGCGCATGCGATCATAGAAAATCCGGTTTCGGGTCAGGAGCTCGTCGACCTCTTTGAGTACTTCACGCGTCTTTTTCAGCTGGGCCCGGCATCTTTCTTCGAATCCTTCTGGCAGATCAGCCTTCACCCCTCCAATACGACCATAGGAAACGGTCAGACGGGCGCCGGTAACGCTTTCGATGAGTTCGTAGAGCCACTCCCGTGCCTTCATCATGTAGAGGAAGACCGAGACGGCACCCAGCTCCATGGCTGATGCGCCGATGCAGGTGAGATGGT
Source organism: Acidobacteriota bacterium (assembly GCA_963663035.1). Lineage (GTDB taxonomy): Bacteria > Acidobacteriota > UBA6911 > RPQK01 > JADFOI01 > JADFOI01. The sequence continues at coordinate 1,768,241 of OY760074.1, read as the reverse complement.
CGGTGATGCGAGAGATCTCGCTCAGGATGACCCGAATATAGTGACACCGTTCGGGTACCTGCAAGTCCATCAGAGTTTCGACAGCCGCGGCGAAGCCAAAGTTGGAGATGAGAGGAGAGACGTAGTTGAGTCGATCGGTAAAGGGAAAGCACTGGGTATAGGTGGCGGCCTCGCAGTGCTTCTCAAAGGCACGGTGGAGATAGCCGATTTCAATGTCCGCCTTGCGTAGGATCTCCCCATCCAGTTCCACCTGGATCTGTATGACTCCATGCATTGCCGGGTGTGCGGGCCCGACATTGAGCAGCATGGTTTTTGTTTTGAGCTCTGTGGTCTCTGTGATGACGATATCCTTGTGATCCGTACAGATCGCGGTGTGATCAGAGTTAGAAACTAGACTTTGGGCCCGATCAGAGGCTGCCGCTTTTCAATGGGGTAGTCCTTTCGTAGTGGATGACCCTCAAACTCTGGATACATTAAGATTCTCCGCAGGTCAGGATGGCCCACAAATTGGATGCCAAACATGTCGTACACTTCACGCTCATACCAGTTGGCTGCTGACCAGAGTGAGGTCAGGCTGTCCACCGTGGGATCAGGCTCAGGGACGGGAACCTTGACGCGAATCCGAAAGTTGTTCTTGAGCGACAGGAAGTGGTACACCACCTCAAATCGAGGCTTACGCTTCCAGTAGTCGACTGCCGTGAGGTCCATGAGGTAGTTGTACTCGAGCTGGGGATCATCCTTCAATAACCTGGCCACTTCCAGGAGTCCTGATTGAGCAATGATGACCGTGTCCTGACTCAGTTGGGAATGGACCTCAATGACGGCCTCATCGAGTGTTTTTTTTATCCTTTGTATTGTTATACTTAAGTCCATTTATCTAGAAATAACCTTGGGTTCCGACGGGTCGATGGGTCATCAGATTTCCTGTTTCTGATTCTGAATTTTTTTCTGCAAGAGCATTAACCCCTCCAGGACCGTCTCCGGACGGGGGGGACAGCCCGGGATGTAGATGTCCACCGGGACGATGTGATCGATTCCTCTCACGGTGGCATAGTTATCGTAGAAACCCCCGGTACAGGTGCAAACACCAAAGGCCACTACCCACTTTGGAGCGCACATCTGCTGGTAGATTTGCACCAGCACCGGAGCCAGTTTTTGGCTAATCGTTCCCACCACGAACAGCACGTCCGCTTGACGGGGGGAGAAGCGGGGAAGCCCGGCGCCAAACCGGTCAATGTCATAGTGAGCAGAGGCTGTGGCCATGTACTCCATCCCACAGCAGGCGGTGACGAAGGGATACTGGAAAATCGAGTACTTTCGGGCCCATCCCAGCATCTTGTCCAGCCGGCTGGTGAAGAATCCCGTCTGTGGGCTTCCTTTGAGATCTACTTCCATTGAAAAACTCCGCTTTTAACGGAATAGAACAGCCCTGAGAGAACGACAAGGAGGAAAATCAGCATCTCCGTGAAACCAAACAATCCCAGCTCCTTGTAAATGACGGCCCAGGCGAAAAGAAAAATCAGTTCGATGTCGAAAAGGACGAAGAGAAGTGCCACGATGAAGAACTTGACGGAAAAACGGCCGCGCATGATTTGCCTGGGCTCGACTCCGCATTCGAATGGCATGTCATGGATACGACTGTGTCGGCGCGGCCCCAACCACTGGCTGATGGCAAGCATGGCACCAGCGGTAATCGCTGCAAAGGACACCAGCACAATAAATCCAAAGTAGCGATCCATGTCGTAACCGTTTCCAGTCTCAACCAGCCCCATCGGCGGAGTTGAGTATAACAAACCCCTCCGTCGCCCAGCAGACCAGAGCCGGGGTCAGAATCCAGAAGTCAGAAGATCCTTAACATCTGGAACGCGCGCGGAGCGCGCTAAGCTGATCAGAGTTGGACCTTGGAACCTTCCTGGTAAGATAGTAGAGAACTTTGGAAGGCGAGAAGGTGTCTTGATGCACATTCTGGTGACTGGTGCAGCTGGGTATATCGGTAGCATTGTGACCGAAGTACTCATGGATCAAGGCCATTCAGTCGTCGCCTTTGACAACCTCCAGGCAGGCCACCGAGAGGCTGTTCATCCCGGGGCCGAGTTCGTTCAGGCTGACCTGGCTGACCAAGAGGCCCTGAATCAGGTCTTTCGCGAGCACTCTTTAGATGCTGTAGTCCATATGGCTGCTGAGGCACTCGTTTCCGTATCCATGAGCAACCCCCGCCGCTTCTTTTCCACAAACGTTCGAGGGGGCATGAACTTGTTAGATGCAATGCTTTCTCATCGGGTCCAGCGCATCATCTTTTCCTCGACGGCCGCTGTCTATGGTGAGCCAAGCGAAGTCCCGGTTAGCGAGGATGCACTCCTGAGACCGATTAACTCCTACGGAGAGTCAAAGCTCATGTTCGAGCGTATTCTGGACTGGTACCATCGGGCCTACGGTTTGCAGTACATTTCTCTACGTTATTTTAATGCTGCGGGTGCTTCGGAAAGATTCGGTGAGGCCCATGAGCCGGAAACCCACTTGATCCCTGTCGTTTTGGAAGTGGCTTTGGGCCGCAGGGAGGAAGTCCAAGTATATGGTACCGATTATGACACCCCAGATGGCACCTGCATCCGGGATTACATCCATGTGGTGGATCTCGCCAAGGCCCATGTTCTTGCCTTGGAACACCTCGATAACCACAAGGCCCGTGTTTACAACCTGGGCAACGGTAATGGGTATTCTAACTTTCAAGTCATTGAGACGGCACGGCAGGTGACAGGCCATCCGCTGCCTGCTCTCTCCGCTGCACGGCGTTCTGGCGATCCTGCTCGCCTAACAGCTAGCTCAGCACGGATCCGAAGCGAACTGGGTTGGGTGCCTGAATATCCCGACCTTCGCACTATCATTGACACCGCTTGGCTCTGGCACCGAAAGCGCACTTCGCGCGTAGAGGGAGAAAGAGAAGTTGACAACTGACGCCCCCTTGGGCGCCCTAATCCTCATCCCTCTCACATAAAAAGATGTGACCTCTTCTGTCAACAGATGTTGACACTTTAAGCTCTCAGTTGAAGGAATTGACGAATTGGAGTCCTCTCGGCTCGTGATCTCAATCCGCCACCGGTTCCCAAATCCACGAACTGTGGGCCTCTAAATAGATTCCACGCCTGATCCTTTATCTCATGGAACGCAACTTGCTTATCAGAGTGGCATGCCACAGAAAAGTGAGTCACTCATCGATGTCGTCCAAAGGTTAGGATCCCTCCTGGAGCGGCCAGACCTAACAGATTATGAACTTCAAAGATACCAAGCCGATTTCCTAAAACTCACTCAGAAATGCCTAACGGCATCAGAATTCACAGATGAGCGAGAGTTGCGGATCGCCTTAGATGTGGTGCACAAGTCACCGCAAGCGAAGATCTGCCGAAAACCCGGCCCTAGTTTAAACTAGAGGATTCGAGTTGAAGAGCTCTTAACGGCACCCTTCTCTCGGACTCCCTCTACCCAATCAGTCAACCAACATGAACCACCCACTACCCCAACTCCTGATTGTTGACGACGAAGAAGGAGTTTTGCAGTACATCAGTAAAAATCTTCAATCTTTTGGCTATGATGTTCTCACCAGCACGGATTGGGATGAGGCCAAGAGCTTACTCAAAGACCCCGACGTTCGAGGTTCCGTCAATAAGTGTGTAAATAGACATCAGGCGGCTTTCTCCTGGGTGACTGGGTTGACTGGAACTCCATTGACATATTGGGCTCCTTGGTAGACATCCTTCATCAAGTGGGGAGCCTTCAAACGGCGAAATCTCTTCTCAGCGACCAGCAGCATCTTCCAGATGACAGCCCGTGCGTTGGCCACTTTCTTGAACCTTCGAGCAGCATCGGTTCGCAGTCGCAGAGCAGAGAAGGGAGACTCCACTGGGTTGGTAGTCCGCAGATGTTGCCACTGCTGTTTGGGATAGTTGTAAAACGTCACCATCCGCTCCCAGTCCTGGTCGATCAGATCAGCCGCTGCCTCCAGGCCTCTCTTGCTACACCAATGTTGGAATCGTCCTTTGACTCGCTCGGCTTCCTGCCGTGTTTCTGCATAAGGGATCTGCCGCAACATCAACAAGGCCGCTTTGTGCCGACTCTTGGGGATCTTGGCCAGCAAGTTGACGATGCGATGATTCCAGCATCTCTGCTCGTCGGCTTCTGGGAACACGTTGCGCAACGCTCCCCAGATCCCCAGATGCCCGTCAGCGATCACCAGACGGGGTGGGTTCATCCCCCGCTCTTTGAGATCCCGCAGCACTGCGGACCAGCTCTGGGTCGATTCTCGATAACCACTACTGACGGACACCACCACTTTAGTGCCATCACTTAAAGCGGCGATCACTACCAGAATCACGGCCTTCTCCTTCTCCAGCCCTGCTTTGATGTACACGCCGTCCGCCCACAAATACACGACTTCCAGATCATCCAGCCGACGGCTCTGCCAGGCCTCCATTTCTCCCTGCCACTTCTGTTTCAACCGGGCTACGGTGCTGGGGGACAGCGGCGCTTCTTCCCCTAAAAGCCCTCTCAAGGCCAGATCGAAATCCCCCTCGGCCAGACCATGTAAATAGAGTTCTGGAATCAAGTCTCGTACCTCTCGCGTTCGCTTGGCAAACAGCGGCAAGACCCGGCTCTCAAAACGCTCTTCCAGATCCCGCACTCGGGGACGCCGCAGCTTGATCGTTCCGCAACTCATCGTCAGTCGCCGCTCCTTGCCGTAGCCGTTGCGATAGCCACCGGAGGCGTCCACTTCTCGGCGACGCTCATTCTTTCTTCGTCCCAGCAGCTGTGTCACTTCATCCTCCAGCAGTTCCTGTACGTAAAACTGGATCTGCTCTCGCACCCACTCTTCCAGCTGTTCAAAGCAGACTCTTGACTCCACACTGTGATCAATGTTCTTCTTGCTCATGGCGGTGTGACTCCTTCCTTTCGGGCTCTTCCGCCCGGGTTTTTATTTTCACCCGGAAGGATAATCACCGCCTGTGCTATTTACACACCTTTTGAGGGTAGCTCCCGACGTTCAGCCGGAAGTCATATTCATTGAACCATTGTTGAAGGGAAACAATGGCAGCCGCAGTCTGCAGGAGATTTGTGCAGATGTTGAGCAGACTCCTGTCATTGTACTCTCGACCTCCAGAGACCCCCAAGGCATTGTCCAGGCCATTCAGGCTGGAGCCAGGGACTACGTCTGCAAGCCCATCGAGTTTAAGCAGTTGTGTCAGACGATCTCCACGACTCTCAATTCTAAGAGGCCTTTAGAAAGGGCCCACACCAAAACTCAGCCAAAAGAGGTTGAGCTTGTCATCGCCGGTACAGAAATGGAGCGGGTTTATAATACGGTTCTCCAGATTTCTGAAACGAAGGTTCCGGTCCTGATTGAGGGAGAGACCGGTGTCGGCAAAGATCTAGTGGCTCGGATGATTCATCAGAAGTCCAGCTTAAGCGATCAGCCGTTTGTCAAGGTGAACTGTGCAGCCATGCCCGCCGAGTTGGTGGAGAGCGAGCTTTTTGGTTACCGAAAGGGAGCTTTCACCGGTGCTCATATCGACCGGGTGGGGAAATTTGAGTTTGCCAACGGAGGGACGATTTTCCTGGATGAGATTGGAGAATTTACATCTTCCATCCAGGCCAAGTTACTGCAGGTTCTTCAGGAGGGAAGGTTCACACGCTTGGGGAGCAACCAGGAGACAGAGGTCGATGTCAGGATCATCGCCGCCACCAACCGGACACTGGAGAAAGCCCTGAAGGACGGGACATTCAGGGAAGATCTTTACTACCGGATAGCCGTGGTCAACATTGACATTCCTCCTCTACGAGAGCGCCGAGAGGAGATTCCTCTCCTCTGTAAGCATTTTCTGGAAAAGCTCGGTCCCCAGTACGGCGGCACCGAAAGCAAGTTACCCAAAGACCTGGAGCAGCTCTTTTGCTCCTTTAACTGGCCCGGTAACGTCCGCGAATTAGAGAATCTGATCAAACGCTATATTGTTCTGCAGGACGCCGATTCCATACGAGCAGAGCTGGAAAACAAAATGACGGGAGGGGTTTCGGAAGAGATCGATGAGATTGCCGAGAGGTACCTGCAAGAGGGCGACGGTGAGATGGACCTGAAGAAAGTCAGCAAGAAAGCGGCCGCCGTGGCTGAGAAGGACATGATTACCAAGACTCTACGCAGATTGCAGTGGAACAGGTGGAAGGCCGCCAAGGAACTCAAAGTCAGCTACAAAACCCTCCTCACCAAAATCCAGCAGTACGGCATTGAGTCTTAGTCGAGGCCCCTAGAGTGTGGGAGGCACCTCAGGGTGCCGAATCCCCTTCCGATGCATCTCGTGAGCCCACGGGCCAACTCCAACCCTGCTGTTCAGTCGGTTCGGTATGGTAGATTGATGATGCTACCGCAACCCTAACCTAAAGGATTTTTCATGGCAGATCCTGAGCTGCGTTGGTATGCCCTCACGACCAGGTCCAGGCATGAGAAAGTGGTGGCTGAACAGTTGTGGCAGAAGGAAATCGAGTGCTTCTTGCCCCTTCGTGAAGTCCTCTCCAGATGGAAGGACCGGAGAAAGAAAGTTCAGTTCCCTCTCTTCCCGGGTTATCTTTTCGTCCACGTTCCCATTCAAGAGCGGCGTCTGGATATTCTGAAGGTTCCCTCGGTGGTTCGCATCATCGGGTTCGAGGGTGAGCCAGTTGCTGTCCCTGAAGGACAACTCCAAGCCGTAAAGCGGCTGGTCTTCAGCACCTTACCCTACGACCCCTACCCATACATTGTGGAAGGGGATCGAGTGGAAATCGTTAGAGGTCCACTGAAAGGACTGCCGGGAATTCTCCTCGAGAAAAAGGGCGCCTACAGATTCATCTTGTCGATCGACCTGATCCGACAGGCAGTCGCCTGCGAAGTCGATGCTTGCGACATAGTGAAGATCAGCTGACCGCCTGACCACACTCCAAAATTCTGTCGCCAAATTCCCATTTTAAGCTGCCTAATTCCCAAGAAGTGTAGGGACTGAAGGTCTGAGCCTGACTTAACCTTGAATGGCTTGGAAGCGAGCTTCGAATGATTCAGGGTTAAGGCCCTCTGCTTCCTTTCTTCTCTTCGTGTTTTTTCGTAAGTCATGAAGATCTGTGTAGTTGGAACAGGTTATGTCGGCTTGGTGGCGGGAACTTGCTTCGCCGAAACCGGCAATGACGTCATCTGTATGGATGTCGATAAAGAGAAGATTGCCGAACTGAAAAGAGGCAGGATCCCGATTCATGAACCCGGCTTGCAGGAATTGATCCAGCGAAATGTGCACGAACAGCGTCTCAATTTTACCACCGGCCTCCCCTGGGCGGTGAGAAACTCCCTGGTGGTTTCCATCGCCGTTGGAACTCCTGAAGGTGAAGGTGGTTCCCCAGACTTGAGCTACCTCATGGAGGCGGTGCGATCCATCGCAAAGGCGATGGACGGCTATAAGATCGTCGTCACCAAAAGTACTGTTCCGGTGGGGACAGCCGATAAGATATCCCAAGAGATCTCGTCTTTAACACCCCATGAGTTTGATGTTGTTGCTGAAGTACCCGGTTATTTTTGATGGAAGAAATCAATACAATTGACAGGAGTTGAGAGAGGCGGGATTTTTCTCTTATTTGGTGTTGGCCGTCGTTGATCAACTGTCGATGAGGCCGCCAGACTGGGACTTTGTTCGACGTCGTCTTTAAAGCTCCTTTCCACATTATTGTCTCCTCTCTCCTGGTCTAATACCAGTTGTCTACTGTCTCCAAAATTCTGTCGCAAAATTCCCGAATGTCGCCGCCTAATTCCCAAGAACTGTAGGGATTAAAAGCCTCTGCTTACTTAACATTGATGGGCTTGGAGGTCGGCTGTGCGTTGTTCACCGCTGATGCCCCGTTGCTATGTTGAAGGGCATCCTCCTTCCCTGTGCTTCAAGGCTAGGTCTCATAAGCCTGTTGGGTCCCACCTGGAGTTGGAAGCTGTAAGTGACAGGCGCGAAGCGCAAACTGAGGCCAGCGGCAAGATAGTTCTTTTGCGTAGTCCCACCTGTCATGTAGGCTTCGGCAAATCGGTCGACGGCGGGCTCCTACTTGTCGATGCGAAGCAAAAGATATAAGTAAACAAAAGATCCCCACCTGGTCTGTGAAGTACACGCTTGACTTAAGACACATCGGATTTGCCTTTTTCACTTTAGTAGTGACAATCTCCTTTTCTGGGCTGATTATGGAGTGGTTAGAGTTTTCCCTCGGCCCACAACAGAATCGTACCCTCTCCCATATGGTCTTGATTCCGTTAGTAAGTGCGGGTTTCTTTTATCAGAGAAGGACCCAGATTTGCTCTCAACCTCGGTATTCTCTCTTTTGGGGAGCGTTTCCAGTTCTGGTCGGAATTCTCGCCCTTTATTTAGCTTCAAGAGATCGACTTGAGCAGAATGACTATCTCTGTCTCATGATGTTCTCGATTGTAGCGATTTGGACAGGCGGATTCATATCTTTCTACGGACTTTCGGCACTGTGAGCCACATTATTCCCCGTCCTTTTCCTCTTATTTGCAGTTCCGGTTCCTAGCTTTATCTTCGACAAGATTGTCGTAGTATTGCAGCAGGCTTCGGTCGAGCTTACTGCGGTATTTCTTAAAGGAACAGGAATGCCATTTCTTCGCGAGGGAAACTATTTCTTGGTTCCGGGATACCAAATTGAAGTTGCAAAAGCGTGCTCTGGAATTCGTTCAGCTCTAGTGCTCCTTATCATCAGCATCTTGGGAGGCCAAGTCTTTCTCAAGACAAATTGGTCACGAGCTGCCCTGGTCCTTGCGATTTTCCCCATTGCTATTCTCCAGAACGGGCTGCGCATTACAACGCTTACTGTTCTCGGCGTTTATGTGAATGGGAGTTTCATTTCCTCCGTCACTCACTACCACATGGGAGATCTCTACTTTGCTTTAGCTCTTTTACTGCTACTACTTCCTACGGTCTGGTTATTGCGGAGGGCAGAAACAGGAATACATCGCAAGAGATTTTGTTCCGACGGAACCGGCTTGTCTTCCGAGCAATAATGAGCAGTCCTTAGGGAGAGCTTATCTTGCTTGGAAGAGAGATGACACTTGGTGAGCACTATCCTGGTGGAGTTTGTGTTTCATGACAGGTTGAGCAAAGGGGGGAAGGTGGTAAATTAATCTAGCGCAGTCTCCACTTCCTCACAGGATAAGTAGCGCCGAGGCGTTCAGCTTCGCACCTTTTTTTGGTCCGACAGCTCCAAACACTCTGCCGCAAAATTCCAAAATTGTGTCGCGTAATTCCCAAGAACTGTAGGGACTGAAAGCCCGAGCTAATCTAACATTAGCAGCGCCTGGAGGTTGGCTGAGCGAGACTACCGTCCCGCTGCCGTTTTTGAGGTCCTGCTACCTCTTTATCAAATCAGGCTAGGTCGCATATGCCTGTAGAGTTCCAGTCTCGGAGATTGGAAACTGTAAGTGACAGGTGCGAAGCACAAGCCGCTTCACAAGCGCAGAACTAAGATGAGCTCTCACCGAAAAGACAACAAGCACACCATGGAAAGGTTGTGGTGGCATCAACCATCAAACCGCTCCCGGCCGACCAGCAGTGTTCAAGCCTCTTTGTTTGACCAGGAAGGTGGTCTTTTGACACAAGAGATTTTTCACAAACAGCTCTATCTGGAGCGAAAGAGAACCGAACGTTCTGGAGACCCCTTTCTGTTGATGCTCATCGATGTCGAAAAGGTCTGGCTGTTCAGTAACAAAGAGCAAATTTTAAGGAAAATAGCGCGGGCTCTGTGCTGTTCCACGCGAGAGATCGATGCCAAGGGCTGGTACAACAACGACTGTACTCTCGGAGTCATTTTTGTAGAGCTCAATGGGAAAGATAAGAACGTGGTAAGACAAGTGATCGGCAATAAAGTGCACATCAGTCTTTGTAAGACTTTTGGCCCTGCAACGGTAGACAAAATGCGGATATCTTTCCACTTCTTTCCCGAAGAATCTAAAACGAGAGAGCACTGGGATTCGCCTGATAAGACTCTTTATCCAGATCTAACCGGACGCAATCAAGGTAAGAAGAAGCGGCTTGTAATAAAGAGAATGATGGACGTCGTCGGCAGTCTTATGGCTTTAATCATCTTCTCTCCTCTCTTGCTCGCTATTTCGATACTGATCAAGCTCACCTCAAAAGGATCGATGCTATTCAAACAGGAGAGAATAGGGCGGCACGGAAAGAGATTCACTTTTTTGAAGTTCAGGTCAATGTACGTTGACTCGAAGCCTAAGATCCATAAGAAATACGTCGAACAATTTATTAGCGGGAAGCTCGGAGCTTCCGATGGCTCAACTCACATCTATAAAATTTGCCAGGATCCGAGGGTAACTCTGCTGGGGAGGTTATTACGAAGGACGAGCCTTGACGAGTTTCCCCAGTTTCTCAACGTATTGAAAGGAGAAATGTCCCTTGTGGGGCCAAGGCCACCCATTCCTTACGAGTACGAACGATATGATCTCTGGCACAGAGGTCGAGTGTTGGAGGGACAACCTGGAATTACCGGGCTTTGGCAAGTGAAGGGCCGCAGTCATACCACCTTCGACCAAATGGTGCGCATGGACCTGAAGTACACAAGAGAGTGGTCGCTGTGGCTAGATCTGAAACTGATCTTTCAGACACCTTGGGTGCTCTTGAATGGCAAAGGCGCGTATTGAGCAAAGTGTAAGATCATGATGAACCTGAGCCGCCAGCCACACCCAATCCAGTTGGAGACCGTCTTCAGACGTGACCCCAATGTTATCCGCTTTGGGGTGGTCGGATACGGTTACTGGGGTCCCAATATTGTCAGAAATTTATGCAGCTTGGAAAAAGCAAAAGTGGTCTCTGTGTGTGACCGAAATGAAAAGGCGCTGCAGCGAACGAACGAATGGGCATTTGACATTCTCAACGTGACTGTCACCCCCGTTAATGATGACCCCACGGCGGTGGATGATAGTGCCACCACCAGCGAGGATACGCCCGTCGCCATTGCTGTTTTGGCCAATGACAGCGATCTGGATGGAGATACTTTAAGTGTCAATGCCACCACGGTGCCCACCAATGGCACGGTTGTGATCAACGTCGATGACACCATCACCTATACCCCCAATACCAACTTTAACGGCGCAGACAGCTTCACCTACACCGTGATCGATGGCAATGGCGGCAGCGCTACCGTCAATGTCACCGTCAATGTCACCGTCAATGGCACCAACGATGATCCTACTGCCGTGGATGATGGGGCCACCACCAATGAGGACACCGCCGTTGTCATCAACGTTTTGGCCAATGACAGCGATCTGGATGGAGATACTTTAAGTGTCAATGCCACCACGGTGCCCACCAATGGCACGGTTGTGATCAACGTCGATGACACCATCACCTATACCCCCAACACCAACTTTAACGGCAGCGACAGCTTCACCTATACCGTCATTGATGGCAACGGCGGCAGCGCTACCGCTACTGTGGATGTCACCGTCAATGCCGGCAATGATGATCCCACTGCGGTGGATGATAGTGCCACCACCCAAGAAGACACGGCTGTCACCATTACCGTTTTGGCCAATGACAGTGATCTGGATGGAGATACTTTAACGGTCAATTCCACCACCACGCCCACCAATGGCACGGTTGCAATCAATGCCGATCAAACCATCACCTATACCCCGAATGGCAACTTTAACGGCAGCGACAGCTTCACCTACACCATCATCGATGGCAACGGTGGTAGCGCCACGGCCACCGTCAACGTGACTGTCACCCCCGTTAATGATGACCCCACGGCGGTGGATGATAGTGCCACCACCAGCGAGGATACGCCCGTCGCCATTGCTGTTTTAGGCAATGACAGCGATCTGGATGGGGATACTTTAACGGTCAATTCCACCACCGCGCCCACCAATGGCACAGTCGCAATCAATGCCGATCAAACCATCACCTATACCCCGAATGGCAACTTTAACGGCAGCGACAGCTTCACCTACACCATCATCGATGGCAACGGTGGTAGCGCCACGGCCACCGTCAACGTGACTGTCACCCCCGTTAATGATGACCCCACGGCGGTGGATGATAGTGCCACCACCAGCGAGGATACGCCCGTCGCCATTGCTGTTTTGGCCAATGACAGCGATCTGGATGGGGATACTTTAACGGTCAATTCCACCACCACGCCCACCAATGGCACGGTTGCAATCAATGCCGATCAAACCATCACCTATACCCCCAATACCAACTTTAACGGCGCAGACAGCTTCACCTACACCGTGATCGATGGCAATGGCGGCAGCGCTACCGCTACCGTCAATGTCACCGTCAATGGCACCAACGATGATCCTACTGCCGTGGATGATGGGGCCACCACCAATGAGGACACCGCCGTTGTCATCAACGTTTTGGCCAATGACAGCGATCTGGATGGAGATACTTTAAGTGTCAATGCCACCACGGTGCCCACCAATGGCACGGTTGTGATCAACGTCGATGACACCATCACCTATACCCCCAACACCAACTTTAACGGCAGCGACAGCTTCACCTATACCGTCATTGATGGCAACGGCGGCAGCGCTACTGACCTGCCCCCACGAACGAGTCCACCCTCTATGCTAGACCCGGGACCATTTGAAGTCCACTCCAAGGGATTGGATCCAGTGCCTGCGACCTAGGTAGTTTGGCCTCTGGCGCCGGCGGCCGATAGGCCAAGGCGCTGTGAGGCCGGATCTGATTGTAATCCCTCCGCCAGCGTTCTACCAACACCTTGGCTTCCCCCAGCGTGTCGAAGATCTCCATGTTCAGCAGCTCATCCCGTAGTTTCCCGTTGAAACTCTCAATGTACCCATTCTCCCAGGGGCTGCCCGGCTCGATGTACAAGGTCCTTACCCCAACAGCCTGCAGCCAGTCCCGGACCGCCTGTGCCGTAAACTCCGATCCGTTATCGGACCGGATAAACTCAGGCACTCCCCGATCAACGAATAACTCCGCCAGCCGGTCCAACACGTCTTGGTGATTCATCTGCCGTTTCACATCAATGGCGAGGCACTCTCTGGTGTACTCATCCAGGATCGTCAATAGCCGAAAGGCTCGCCCATCATGGGTCCGTTCATGCACGAAATCATAGCTCCAGACGTGGTTCTTGCGAGCCGCTCGTAACCGAACACAGGAACCGTCATTAAGCCACAGCCTCCTTCGTTTCGGCTGTCTGGACGGGACTTTCAGCCCTTCTTGTCTCCACAGCCTCTCCACCCGCTTAGGATTCACCTTCCACCCTTCCCCATGAAGTATCGCCGTGACCCGCCGGTAGCCATAACGCCCGTATTGCGTAGCCAACTCCACCATCCGGGCCACCAATCGGGCCTCATCATCGGGAATTTGCCTTTCCCTTCGCTGGGTCGATCGAACCTGTCCCAGCACTTGGCAGGCCCGACGTTCGGAGACTCGCTCTGCTCCTAATCGCTCTCGTACCCACATCACCGCTCGTCTCCTGTTCGCCGGGCCTAGAAGTTTCCCGAGGACACTTCCTTCAGGATCTGCTTGTCCAAAGACAGATCCGCCACCAGCTTCTTCAACCGGGTATTCTCCTTCTCCAACACCTTCAACCTCTTGGCCTGGTCCAACCGGAGCCCTCCGTACTCTTTGCGCCACCGGTAGTAGGTCTGCTCGCTCACCCCCATCTGCTTCGACACCTGTCCCACCCTCTGTCCTTGGGCCAGACCCACCTCTGCCTCACGCAGCTTCATGATGATCTGTTCTGCCCTAAACCGCTTCCCTGCCATCCTTGCCTCCTTCCTAAACCGGAAATCCTAACATTCAAACTGGACTCGTTTTAGGGGGCAAGGTCAGGTCCTATCGCTGATCTTGAAGGCCACATCGGAAAGGAACGTCCCCCTCTGAGTGTAATATTCGGTATCGGCTCTCAGCGTTACTCGATAGGTTTCGTTCCGTTTTCGGTTCCGATGAGACCGACCGAGAGAGTCCACTCGGTGCCGCTGAGCGTGACCGTACCTGCCTGTAGAGGAAGGGTGCCGAAACAGATCGCGACCAGAACAAGTAACGCCGACCTCACTACCAAATGGGAACCTCCTGAAATGGGCCCACTAAACATAATTCGACCCTTATTATTAGTTTATAGAGAGCAATTCCAGGGCCAAACCATGCGAGTGTTGATTGACAATACTTTACGGAGGATATCGTTGTAAGATGTGCACGCAAATACTCAACAACTGCACGTCGATACACATTATTGGAGGCAGGTCGCAGGTGCTTCTTCAGGGCAGTGTTGTAGGAATAGAGAACTGTCCCCTGTACGTGTGCGCCAAAGCTAGGCTCGAACGAGCGTGATCTCAGTCACTTCAGGTCGACAATTAAACCGCACTGGTGGAGCAATGACTCCAATGCCGCGCGTCGTATAGACCCACATATCTTTAACACGATAAAGACCCTGATCGTATTTTCGACCATAACGGGGCAAAGCGAGCGCACCGACTCCAGGTAGTCGGATCTGACCACCGTGGCTGTGCCCCGAGAGTTGCAGAGAAATTGTGCCATCGGCAGAATAGGTGTCAGCAAAATCAGGTTCATGGAGAAGCAGTATAGTTGGCACATTGCCTGGCCGTTTCTCAAGTGCCTTGGATAAGTCTGGACGACCCCGCCTTCCGTCATCCAAACCCGCCAAATACAAAGTCTGCTGACCCTTGCTCAAAGCCAAGCCGTCGTTCCTTAGGACGGGTAATCCAGACTCCTCTAAACCGGCCAGCACAATGTCTTCATTTGTCGCGTAGTCATGATTTCCTAAAACAGAGAAAACGCCATACTTCGCATTGAGTTTGCTGAGAACAGGGGCTAAGTCGAAAATCGCTTCCGAGTTTCTCGACCTGTATCCGGAAACGTAATCCCCGGTCAAAGCAATTAAGTCCGGGCGGAGCCTGTTCGCAGTCCCAACGGCCCGCTCGATAAGTTCAATCTGTGTATGCGGATAGAGATGGAAATCACTTAAGTGGACGATCTTGAAGCCGTCAAAGGAGGACCCCAGATGCTTCACCGGAATGGTAACTCTCTCAGTCTGGAGCCATTGGGTCTCAATATGAGTGCTGTACCGCTGCAGGCCAAAAGCAGCGACACCTGAGCCGACAACGGTGCATCCAAATATCTTCAGGATCGTTCTTCGATCCAGGTTGTGCAGCATCCGTCCAGTCTACACAAGTCAAGGAAGGAGCATCAAGGAAGAAGCGAAGAGTGTCGGGAGTTCTCCTGCCTGGAGCGCTTTCGGCTGGTGTCGAAGCGGCTGAACTCCCAAATTACAAATCTGAAACCTGAAACCTGGATCTTGAATTCAGGATTCTGGATTCTGCATTCCCTCAGATTCTGCTATGGTGGGGAAAATGGAAAAGCCGTCTCAGATCGGTCCCCGACAACATCGGCACCCTCCCTGGTTAAAAGTGCGCGCTGCATTTGGTGAAGAAGTGCATGAGCTGAAACGGCTTCTGGGAGGGCTGAAGCTGCATACCGTTTGCCAGGAAGCAATGTGTCCCAACATGGGGGAGTGTTGGCGTCATGGCGTGGCCACCTTCATGATTCTCGGAGATGTCTGCACCCGGGGGTGTCGTTATTGTGCTGTGAGTAAGGGAAGTCCGCTGGAATTGGATCCGGCCGAACCCGCCAGGGTAGCCGAAGCGGTTCAGGTGATGGGTCTGAGGCATGTGGTCATCACCTCGGTCGATCGCGATGATCTGGAGGATGGAGGTGCCGGGACTTTTGCAGCGACCATGGAGGCTATTCGTCGCCGCTGTCCCGGCTGTGTTTTGGAAGTTCTCATTCCTGATTTCAAAGGCTCAGCCGACTCACTGCAGGTTGTCCTGGAGGCACAACCGGACATCTTGAATCACAACATTGAAACGGTCCCTCGTCTTTTTCCGAAGGCTCGGGGAGGGGGAGAGTACAAGCGCTCACTGGAGCTTCTCCTTCGAGCCAAGCAGTGGGCACCGGAAGTCGTCACCAAGACGGGGATGATGCTGGGGCTGGGTGAGAGGAGGGAGGAGATCGAGCAGGTGATGGGCGATCTGGTGGAGGTGGGGGTTAGTCTCCTGACGTTGGGACAGTACCTGCGTCCCACTCGGTGGCATCTGCCAGTGGTCCGTTACTATTATCCCCAGGAGTTTCGCTATTGGAAGGAGGTCGGAGAGACAATGGGCTTCCAGCACGTTGAAAGCGGTCCTCTGGTTCGCTCCAGCTACCTGGCCGACCGCCAGTACGCATCTTACAAACGAAGCAATCCCGACTAGCTCCCGAAACTGATTACTGATCTGACTTCGTAGCGCGGTTTGCTTGGACCCGGAGGGCCGGCAGGCACCTGAAGAAACTTCCGTCCCCACTGTGTGACCAGTTCCTCGAAGGGAAGGGAGTCGTCTATTTTTCGCAGTTGTAGCGGCCGCTCTCAAAGCGGCTCAGCTCAAGGAGCGAGATGGGGACAGGAACCTTCTCTAAGTAACCAAAATTACAGTCTAAGACAAGAAAGGCCACCCTATAGGGTGGCCTTTCTTGTCTTAGACTGACTTAAAACCTATAGGAATCTCTTCCCGAATCCGGCGAAGCCTCCGACCAGAAGTCCAACACCAAGGAGTGCTAGGGTAGAGGGTTCCGGTACCGACTGGACGTACACATTGTCGAGCTCGATACGTGTTCCCGTTCCCGCAGTCTCGTTGTTCTCGTTAAGCCCAAACCAGATTGTTACGTTGTTAGAGCCGGCGGCGAGGTCTGTGAGTGACACCATGCTACTAAACGACACCGTGGTATTAAAATTGCCGCTTTGGCTACCCTCATTCAAAAGTTGTATCGTAGTGACCCCGACCCCCCCCGCCGTGTTGTCGTAAAGCAGTTCAGCCGTGAAGAAATCTTCTATGACGGGCTTATTTACCTGCCACTCGTAGCTAAAGCTGATTGAGAGATCTGTACCGCTAAAACTGAACGCCTGCGAAATAAACGAGTTGCCTGGCGTACCGGGTTGTCCGACACGGGCCGTTTCGAGAATCCACGTGACACCAGGTGGGTCATTACCTGAGCCAGAAGTGGTCCATCCATCCAGATTCGTGTCAAATGTCCCGTTAACCACGAGGTTTACGGAATCCGCTCTAGCCGGCCCGGTCATGCCAAACAACAAGACCAACACGACTAGGCCCGGCAGTAAGTAGCTCATCGCTCTTTTTCTCATGGTCCTCTCCCTCATAAGGGTCCTTATCTAGATTTATCTACACTTATCCTGACAGTACAAGTAAGGAAAAACAAGCATTTTTTGCTAGAACTCCAACAATTACAATAACTTACACAATAGTTGCAACATTTTACTCAGTGCTGATTTCGACTTTAAGAGCTTAAGAATCAGTTAGTTGCAAAGCATTTTAGGGTATAGACCCTTCTTGTGATCCAGGGAGGGGATCAGGTATAGTCGTTTTGGGCGTTTCGTGTTCGTCGCTGACATAGGTGAGCGAACGAGTTCCGTCCCGAGAACCAGGCTCGAACCAGTGTGATCACAGTCACTTCAGGCCGACAGTTAAACCGGACTGGTGGTCCAATGACTCCTATGCCTCGCGTCTTGTAGAGGTCTACATACTCTTTAACACGATAGAGGCCCTAATCGTATTTTCGACCATAACGGGGCCAAGTATCTTTTGTCAGCCCGAATGGTTTGTTTACCCTTGATCGGCCAGACTCCGCCTGACCCGGGATACTTCTTTCCGGCGAATCCCAGGGATCACAGTGCTCGACCCATTGGTGTGAGTTGCGCGGTTGTCAGCTGAGCCTGGCAATGCTAATATTCAGCGCCGGAGGAAAGGATGCCAAAATACTTACCCGTCGAGTTAGATGCGGCCAATCATAACATCAGGGCAGTGTATTCTCAGATGGAACAGGACATTGGATTTGTTCCAAACTTCATCAAGACCCTGGCCCACAGCGGGAATTTCCTGGAGGCGGTGGCGGACCTCTATCGCAGGCTCTTGGGTGAGACCGGCTTGAGCGAAAAACTCCGGCAATTGGCCATTCTCAAGACTTGTAAACTGCACAAGTGCAAATACACGATCATCTGTTACACGGACTTGGCCAGAAAACTGGGGTGGACAGACGAACAGATCGAGGCAATGGATGATTATGCAAGTAGTGAGCTCTTCAACTACTATGAGAAGGAAGTTCTGCAACTTGCCGAACTGGTCAGCCTGCAGCCGGATGAGTTACCGGATGATTACTGGCTGCAGCTTGACAATCACTTTACCTCCGATCAAGTGGTGGAGTTGATTGTTCTGATCGGCTTCTTCAATATGATCAACCGGTTCATACTTGCCTTACAAATTGAGCCTGATCCGCAGTTTGCCTCACAGACAGAGTAATTCTTGAGACACCCCATAGAGGGACCAGCCCGCATTTCTCACACCAGGTCGTCGCGAAGCGGCGAAAGGACCGGCCTGACAAGGCGCGCGAGGGGTACCCGCTTGTGCGGGTCGCGCAACGCAGTCAGGTTGGATCATTGCGCCGATGCAGTAGAGCGGGTGTGAGAAGTGCGGGCTAGCGCAGGGGCACCCAGGTGGTGAAATTTCAGGCCATCTTTTTAGATCTCTTCAACACCATTCTCCACTTTGATTTCTCTCTGCTTCCGGAGGTTGAGTTCAAGGGACAACCGCTTCCGACGACCAGTGTAGAAGTCTACCGTCAGCTTCGGGAAAAACTGAACCCCTCCATTTCTTACCAGCGTTTTCTGGAAGAGTTCCAAAAGAGTCGGGAAATCGTTACCCAGTGGAGAAGCGAAGAGTGCCGGGAATTCTCCTGTCTGGAGCGCTTTCGGCTTGTGTCCAAGCGGCTGAATATCCAGGAGAAGTCGGCAGCCGAGTTCATGGTAAAGGTTCATATGGATGAAATGTTTCGCATCATGTATTTCCCTGACGATAATAGAGCCGTCTTGAAGAAACTGACCGAGTTTCCCCTCATTCTGGCCTCCAATTTCGACCATGCATTGACAGTTCGTCGTGCTCTCCGTCGCTTCGGTCTGGAAGAGTGCTTTGAGGCGATCTTCATCTCCGATGAGGTGGGGTGGCGTAAACCAGGGGATCAGTTTTTTAAGGTGTTGTTGGAGAAAACTGAATATTCTCCCCACAGGTGTCTCTATATCGGAGATGACCCGGATGATGACGTTTATGGCGCCAGCCGGCAGGGTTTTCAAGTGGCTTGGCTGGTGGAGAAACCTCCACCCGAAGATCTCCCAGTTCAGCCGAAATGGACCATTCAGAAGCTGGTTCAAATTCTGGAGATCGTGGGGGAAACCTGACCGCTGACCCCTGACAGGGGAGAGAATTCAGAATCCAGGATTCAAGGTCGAGGTTCTAGGTTTCAGATTTGGGATTTCAGCTGTCAGCTGTCAGTTGTCAGTTGTCAGCGTTCACGGTAGCATGGTTCTCCCCATAATGTACCTGTCGATTTCCCTGGCTGCATCTCGACCCTCCCGCATGGCCCAGACGATCAGAGACTGACCGCGACGGCAATCGCCAGCTGCAAAGATTCCCTCAATGCTGGTGGCATACTGACCGAATTCGGCCTTGAAATTGGAGCGCTGATCGGTTTCCAGGCCCAGCTGGGGAACCAGATTCTCCTCAGGACCGAGAAAACCCATCGCCAGAAGAACCAGGTTGGTCTTCCATTCCTGCTCTGAGCCGGGGATTTCCTGCATCTGGAGGCGGCCGTTACTGTCCTTCTTCCATTCCACACTGACCGTCTGGATACCGACCACGTGTCCACTGCCATCGTCGATGAACTCTTTGGAAAGAATGCTGAACTCGCGAGGATCCTTGCCGAACCTGGCAGCCACTTCACTGTGGCCATACTCGACGCGGTAGATGAGAGGCCACTGAGGCCAGGGGTTGTCTGGGGCTCTCTGATCCGGGGGCTTTTCCAGTAACTCGAAGTTCACCAAAGACTTGCATTCATGGCGCATGGATGTGCCGATGCAGTCTGTCCCCGTGTCACCGCCGCCTATAACGATCACATCCTTGTCCTTGGCGGAAATGTAATTGGCATCCCTGAACCCGGAGTCGAGAAAACTCTTGGTACTCTTGAGCAGGAACTCCATGGCGAAGTGAATGCCCTTGAGCTGGCGTCCCGGAATGGGTAAATCGCGGGGCCTGGTGGCCCCACAGGCCAGAAGGAGAGCATCGTTGTTGGCGACCAGCTCCTGGATCTCCATATTCACCCCCACATGGGCGTTGGTCACAAATTCAATCCCTTCTTCTCGCAAAAGCTTCACGCGGCGCTCTACCATCTCCTTTTCAAGCTTCATGGGTGGTATGCCATACATCAGAAGACCACCGATACGGTCATCGCGCTCGTAAACACTGACCCGGTGACCCACCTTGTTGAGCTGGGCGGCAGCGGACAGTCCCGCCGGACCCGAACCGACGATGGCCACCTTCTTACCGGTGCGCTGTGGGGGAGGCTCTGCTTTGACCCAACCTTCAGCGAATCCGCGATCGATGATAGCGTTCTCAATATTTTTGATGGTGACCGGTGGATCTGTGATTCCCAGAACGCACGCGCCCTCACAAGGTGCGGGACACACCCGGCCCGTGAACTCGGGGAAGTTATTGGTCTGGTGCAAACGATTTAGAGCTTCCTGCCATAGTCCCCGGTAGACCAGTTCGTTCCACTCCGGAATCAGATTGTCTATGGGACAACCGGTTTCGGATTGGCAGAAGGGCACACCACAGTCCATGCAGCGGACTCCCTGGGACTTGAGATGGTCTTCAGGAACCTGCGCAAGGATATCGCGGTAATCCTTGAGGCGCTCCTCGGGCGGTCGGTAGGGTACCGGCTTGCGCTGAACTTCCAGGAAGCCTGTGTTCTTATCGGTAACGGTTCTCCTCCTTTATCAGCCGTCTTTTCCCTCTCAGCCTGCGGGTCCAACGGCTCAAGATCAATCGTTGACCGTCAGTCCGGCGCTTTCGCCGCTTCGTGACGAGAACCTATGAATAATCCCGGCTAAGCGGCTTCTATGTCTTGCTCCCGCTCCTGTTCTTCCAGAAACCGCTTGTAATCGGTGGGCATGACTTTCACAAATTGAGGGAGGATGGAGTCCCATTGTGAGAGCACTTTCTCAGCGACCGTCGAACCTGTGAATCGGTGGTGGCGCTCGATGAGCTCGAGAAGTGCAGCTATCTCTTCCTCGGACTCGAGGCGTTGCAGTTCGACCATTCCCAGGTTGCAGTTGCCCCTGAAGTCGCCCTCAATATCCCAGACGTAGGCGATACCGCCACTCATCCCGGCCGCGAAGTTGCGTCCGGTAGGACCAAGAATAACCACCCGGCCACCGGTCATGTACTCGCAGCCGTGATCTCCTATCCCTTCGATCACGGTGTGGGCACCCGAATTCCGTACGCAAAATCTTTCGGCAGCGCGACCCCGGAAATAGGCCTCCCCACTTGTGGCGCCGTAGAGGACGACATTGCCTATCAGGATGTTTTCCTCGGCCGGGAACCGTGAGGTCTGAGGTGGGTAGATGATCAGACGGCCGCCCGAGAGGCCCTTGCCCACGTAGTCGTTGGCATCGCCCTCAAGTTCGATGGTCACACCTTTCACCAGCCAGGAGGCCAGGCTCTGGCCCGCTGATCCCTTGAACTTGATGTGGATCGTTTCATCCGGCAGACCCTCTTCTCCCCACTGTTTGGCGATCTCGTGGCTCAGCATTGTGCCTGCGGTGAGGTTGGTATTTAGAATGGGCATCTCGATTCTGACCTTTTCGCCCTTCTCGATGGCCCTCTGGCAGCGCTTGATGAGCTCGTTGTCGAGGGCCTTATCCAGACCGTGATCTTGAGGGATTGTGCAGTAGACCTCCACCTGCTCGTGAGGTTTCTGGGCTGGAGTGAGGATCGGGGTAAGATCCAGGCCGTCTGCTTTCCAGTGTCGAACAGCGCTGTCAGTGACCAGAGCATCCACCCGGCCAATCATCTCATCGATCTTGCGAAAGCCCAGTTTCGCCATGTATTGCCTGGCCTCTTCGGCCACCAGGAACAAGTAGTTCATCACATGCTCAGGTTGTCCTCTGAACCTTTCCCGTAAAACCGGGTTCTGGGTCGCGATCCCCACCGGGCAAGTATTGAGATGACACTTGCGCATCATGATGCAGCCAAGAGTCACCAGGGGCGCCGTGGAAAAGCCAAACTCTTCAGCACCCAGCAGAGCAGCCACCACCACATCGCGCCCGGTTTTCAATCCGCCATCAGTTTGCAAGATGACCCGCGAGCGCAAGTCATTGAGCACGAGAGTCTGATGGGTTTCCGCAATTCCCAACTCCCAGGGCAATCCGGCATGCTTGATGCTGGTCAGGGGTGATGCCCCGGTTCCGCCCGAGTGCCCTGAAATCAGAATGTGATCCGCGCGGGCTTTGGTCACACCAGCAGCAATGGTCCCCACTCCTACCTCTGAGACCAGCTTGACGCTGATCCGAGCACTGGGATTGGAGTTCTTCAGATCGTGGATCAGCTGCTTGAGATCCTCAATGGAATAAATGTCGTGGTGCGGCGGTGGGCTAATCAGTCCCACCCCGGGCGTGGAGTAGCGGATCCTGGCAATGACCTTATCCACTTTATAGCCGGGAAGCTCACCTCCTTCACCGGGCTTTGCCCCCTGGGCGATTTTGATCTGGAGCTCATCGGCGTTGGTCAGGTACCACATGGTCACACCGAAGCGACCGGAGGCCACCTGTTTAATGGCCGAGCGCTTTGAATCCCCATTGGGGAGGGGCAGGAAGCGCTTCGGGTCTTCACCGCCCTCACCGGTGTTGGACTTCCCGCCGATGCGATTCATGGCCAAGGCCAGGGATTCGTGAGTTTCTTTGGAAATCGACCCGAAGCTCATGGCGCCGGTGCAGAAACGCTTGACGATTTCGCTGGCCGGCTCTACTTCTTCCAGAGGAATCGGGCCCGAGTTGACTTTCTTCCGAAATCGCAGGAGCCCCCGCAGGGTGCAGCGAGTTCGGGAGTCCTTATTGATGAGCTTGGCAAAGCGCTGGTAGGCCTCTCGGCTATCGGTACGCGCTGCCACCTGCAGGTCGGATATGACCTGCGGGGTCCAGGCGTGCTTTTCGCCCCTGGCCCTCCAGTGAAATTCCCCCGGGTTGGGGAGTACAGCCTGAATGTCGTTTTTCCGCTCGGGATAGCCAAGGGCGTGGCGGCGCACCGCCTCTGTGGCAAGCACATCCAGGTCAACACCCTGGACCCGGCTGGCCGTTCCGGTAAAGCACCGGTCGATGATGTCCGCTCCAAGGCCCACCGCTTCGAAGATCTGGGCGCCCTTGTAACTCTGAAGGGTGGAAATACCCATCTTGGCCATGACCTTGAGCATTCCCTTGGCCACGCCCTTTCGATAGGCCGCTATGATCGTCTCATCAGTGTACTCGTCTTCCAGGAGACCATCCCTGCAAACCTGACGGAGTGCTTCGAAGACCAGATAAGGATTGATGGCATCAGCGCCATAGCCGATGAGGAGGCAGTGATGATGGACCTCCCGGGCTTCTCCTGATTCCAGCACGATTCCAATGCGGGTGCGCTTGGCCGAGCGCACCAGATGATTGTGCACGGCCCCGCAGGCCATCAGAGAGCTCAGAGGCACTCGGTCATTGCCGACGGCGCGATCAGAGAGGACCAGGAGGCTAAATCCGTCATCGATGGCCTTTTCAGCTTGGGCACAGATGCGGTCCAGAGCGGCGACCATACCCTCTTGTCCCTCCGACTTGGGCCAGGTGAGGTCAAGGGTCTGGGTTTTCCAGCCGCCGGAGTCCATATCCTTGATGGCTGCCAACTCTTGGTTGCTCAGAATCGGATGGTTGACCAGCAGCCGGTGAGCTTGGGCCTCGGTCGTCTCCAGCAGGTTGCCCTCGGGCCCGATGTAGCACTTCAAGGACATGATGACCTCTTCGCGGATTGAATCAATGGCCGGATTAGTGACCTGTGCGAAGAGCTGTTTGAAATAATCGTAGAGAAGATGAGGTTGATCCGAAAGACAGGAAAGGGCAGAGTCGTTGCCCATTGATCCTACCGGATCGCGTTTCTCCCGGACCAGGGGGAGAAGCATGAACTGAAAGGTCTCGAGGGTGTAGCCGAAGGCCTGCAGACGAGGAAGAAGAGTTGTCTGATCCAGGCCGGGAGGCTTTGATTTGGGTTTGAGGTCTTCCAGTTGGATTCGTTGCTTCCCGATCCACTTCCCATAGGGACGGCGACTGGCAAGATCATTCTTCAACTCCCCGTCAGCCACGATCCGCCCTTCCTCGAAATTGACCAGGAAAATCTTTCCCGGCTGCAGCCGTCCTTTGAGCTTGACGATGGCGGGATCGACCGCAAGGACTCCCACCTCTGAGGCCATAATGACCCGGTCATCAAAAGTGACGTAATAACGGCTGGGGCGAAGACCGTTTCGGTCCAGGACGGCGCCAATGTAATGCCCGTCCGTAAAGGCGATGGAAGCCGGTCCATCCCAGGGTTCCATCAAACAGGAGTGGTATTCGTAAAAGTCCCTTTTGTCCTGGGACATGCTCTCGTGATTCTCCCAGGCCTCCGGGATCATCATCATGACCGCTTCCGGCAAGCTGCGCCCCGTCATGATGAGAAATTCCAGAGCGTTGTCAAAATTTCCCGAGTCGGAGCAGTCGGGCTCTATAATCGGAAACACTTTGCTGAGTTCATCTCCAAAGAGGTCGCTTTTCACCACACCCTCGCGTGCCCGCATCCAGTTGGTATTCCCCTGCAGGGTATTGATTTCGCCGTTGTGGCACATGAAGCGGTTCGGTTGAGCTCGGTCCCAGGAGGGAAAGGTATTGGTGGAGAAGCGGGAATGAATCATAGCCAGGTGGCTTGAATAGTCGCTGTTGGCCAGGTCGGGATAGAAGGGAACAAGCTGCTTGGGCATGAGCTGGCCCTTGTAGACCAGAACCCGGGTTGAAAGGCTGCAGATGTAGAACATCTTGGCCTGCTCCATCTCTGAGCCTCGCAGCAGATGGCTGGCGCGCTTTCGAATGATATAGAGCTGGCGCTCGAATGCTGCACCCTCCAGATCATCTCCAGAGGCAATGAAAAGCTGCTCGATGGCCGGTTGTGAAGCCTGAGCTGCAGGACCAATATCGGCTCCCTTGGCGTCGGTGGGAACCGTTCTCCATCCCAGGAGTTGCTGCCCCTGCTCGGAGACAATGTCGCGGATGACGGCCTTGCAGCGGTCCCGTTCTTTGTCAATGGTGGGCAGGAAGACCACTCCGGCGCCGAATTTGCCTGCAGGTGGCAGACTCAGGCCCAGATCCTTCTGGGAGGCCTTGGCCAGAAATTCATAGGGGAGAGCCGTCAGAAAACCGGCGCCATCTCCCGTATTGGCTTCAGCACCGCAGACGCCGCGGTGACTCAGGTTGATCAGCATTTCACTGGCATCGACCAGGATCTGATGACTCCTCTGACCCTTGATATTGGCCAAGAAACCGATACCACAGCTGTCCTTTTCGTTGCGCGGGTCATACAGACCTTGGCGCCCTGGAAAATGCATGTCCTCTTCCTATTCTAGTTAGAGAAAAAGATGTAGGAAATCGACTTACCCAAGAAATTCTATCGCGGAGACGGGAAAAATTCAAGCCTTGACTGACTTCCAGAAGCGCGGGCTAAACCTCGTAGTACAATGTGGGCTACACGTCGTAGTACAAGTGGAACTCGTACGGGTGCGGCCGCTGATTCACCTCATTGACCTCGTTTTCGCGCTTGTACTCAAGCCAGGTATGAATGACGTCATCGCTGAACACATCGCCCTCCAAGAGCCATTGGTGGTCGCCCGCGAGGATGTCGAGCGCCTCTGCCAGCGACCCCGGAAGCTGCTCGATTTTGGCGGCCTCTTCCGGCGGCAGGTTGTACAGATCCTTGTCGACCGGCTCGCCCGGATGGATTTTATTGAGCACACCATCCAGGCCGGCCATGAGCAGTCCAGCGAAAGCGAGGTAGGGGTTGCAGGAGGGATCGGGCGGCCGGAACTCGACCCGCCTCGACTTCGGGCTGGAGGCGTATACGGGAATCCGGCAACAGGCTGACCGGTTTCGGCTGGAGTAAGCCAGGTTGACCGGTGCTTCGAATCCGGGGACCAGCCGCTTGAAGCTGTTGGTGGTGGGAGCCGTGAGAGCCACTAGCGCTTTCGCGTGCTTGAGCAGACCGCCGATGTAGTGCAGCCCCAGCTCGCTGAAGCCCGCGTAACCGTCCCCGGCGAAGAGCGGCTTGCCATCCTTCCACAGGCTCTGGTGGACGTGCATCCCGCTGGCGTTGTCATTCCAGAGGGGCTTGGGCATGAAAGTCGCCGTCTTGCCATGGCGGATGGCAGTGTTCTTCACAATGTACTTGTAAAGTACCAGCCTGTCAGCCATCCTCAGGATCTTGTCGAACTTCAGGTCGATCTCCGCTTGGCCGGCGGTGGCCACCTCGTGGTGCTGCATCTCGACCTCGATTCCGCAGCGCTCCATGTTCAGGACCATTTCGGTGCGGAGGTCCTGGAACTTGTCGGTCGGTGGCGTCGGGAAGTATCCCTCCTTGTGGCGCGGCTTGAAGCCGAGGTTCCCGCCCGGTTCTTCCCGCCCCGTGTTCCACTGTCCCTCGATGCTGTCGACATAGTAGAAGGACTCGTGTTCCCGAGTGTCGAAGCGCACATCGTCGAAGATGAAGAACTCGGCCTCCGGTCCGAAGAAGGCTGCGTCGGCCACGCCTGTGGACTGGAGGTGGGCCACCGCCTTCTTCAGGATCGTTCGCGGACACCGGCCGTAAGCTTCGCGCGTAACCGGATCCAGGATGTCGCACATCATCACCAGGGTGGGATGCTCGAAGAAAGGATCAATGAATGAGGTCTCCGGATCCGGTATCACCAGCATGTCCGATTCGTGGATGTTCCGCCAGCCGCGGATGGACGACCCGTCAAATCCAAAGCCTTCCTGGAACTTGTCTGCGGTCAGGACCCTGGGCAGTACCGAGAAGTGCTGAGTCAGCCCGGGAAAGTCCACAAACCGCAGATCCACCATTTGGATCCCGTCGTCTTTGATTTGCTTCAATACTTGGTCTGGAGTCATGCTTCACCTACCTTTTTTTCTGGAGGATTGTATTCAGTAGGGAAGGGAAAGTCCAAATCTTTCTTCTCCGCCCAAATAATTTCGCCTCTGCCGGCCTGTAAGAGGCAAGCAGTCAGTTATACTTAAAACCCTATGGAGTGGGAACACAAGGGCCTTCGGTTTACGATTACCATTGAGCCGATGGGGGAGCTGTGTTTGGCGGCAGCCCGGGTGCCCAGGGAAGGCATGTTTGTCCGGGTTCGCCCCTTCTCAGCCATAGGGAAGGGTGAGGAGGAGGCGGTTGATCTCTTGAAGGACCAGATCAGGATGGAGTATCAAGCTGTTCCAGATCCACCCTAGTCCGGATTATGCATAATTCGGGCTACTGGATCAGAGCCCTTCCTTTTTGTTCCAGATAGAGTAGGCTCCAAATTGACGATCTTCGCTGTAATTCTGCTGAATAAAAGCATCCAGTGCATGCACCCCGCTGCTGATACCACTCTCGTTTGGTTCAACGACGTGCTCTGTTCCACCAAATAGCACTATGTATTGCACCCCGCTTCGCTGTATATCGTCGATGATCCTCTCTTGTACTGGCAATGTGGTGGCAGACCCCGGGTGCAGATAATGGTATTTCGTAGCACTTGGCCGTTTAGACAAGAAGTAAAAGACTATATCGTTGATGAAAATACGATCGTGTCTTGAAAGTCCAACAAAGATTGGACTCCCCTCTGGAACTGCCGCCTGAATGAATTGAACAGCTAGTTCCTGCTCTTTACTGACAGGAATGCAGCCTGCCCTTTCTAACGGCGAGGGACATTCAAACGGTAAATAAAAAGAAGACTGTATCGACCATTCCCTGACTTGCATGAAGAGAAAGGGCAGGACGGCAAGGAACAAACCAAGTCCCACCTTTCGGGCTGTCTGCCGTCTTGGTTCGATCCAACCAGTGATACTGGGAGAAAGCAATGTCATGAGCAAAACAAAAGCCGGAAAACTCGTAGGCAGCATGTGAATACTATCGGCTCGATTGAGCGACTGCGCGAACAAGCCCATGCCCAGGAGAGTGAAAAGAATGATTCCCCACAATGGGTCGCCCTCAGAGCCCGGACGTTCAGGTCTCCTAAACAGTGACCAGGCTTTGGCGCAACTTCCCAAGTAGACGAGAAGAGGAAGATAAAAGCTGAGCCACCGCTTGAAATCAAGTTGTCCAAGGTCAGGGATCAGTGGAGGATAGGGTAGGGAGCGCATGGCAGGGAAGACCGTTGCCGGAAAAACAAACAAGCTCTCCCACAGGTCACGGATGGGGACGACACCCAACAGATATGCAGTTATCAGGCCGACCGGAAGTGCTGTAGCGGCAATATATAAAAGAAAGCTGTGTAGGAAGCTCCCTTGCCTCTGTGTAGAGCTCAGGTTTCTCGACGAATGGTAAAAGAAGGCGCCCAGAACGATGACCTCTGCCGCCAAAGTGTAGAAGCCTACGTCGTGTCGATAAAGAGCAGTCAGGCCCGTGGACAGGCCACACAGGACCAGCCAGAGATGCCTTCTCTTGCTGAGGAAATTCAAAAAACAGAGTGCACTGAAAAGACTCAAGACAAGAGCGGTAAACATTGGGTAGCCATAAAACCCAGTCGCTCCCAAGACGGGCACCGACAAGAGCCAGGTAGTCAAAGCAATAGGGGGAGAAGTAAGCTTGGCTGTCAGTTGGTAAATGACCAGACACAAGAAGAGCCGGATGGTCGCTTCCCAAATGCGCTCAACGAGAAGTGAAGTACCGAAAAGCTTAAAGGCGAGAGCCAGCGTATAGAACTGTCCGGGTGGGTAGATCCCCCAAAAGTCCCGGTAAGGGATCTCACCGTTGAGAATTCTTTCGGCAGCATAAACAACAATGCCTTCATCGTAGATAAGGACGTCACGTCTCGTCGCACTAGCCAACAAGTAAAGGAGTGAGATAGATGCGATGACAAGAATTCTATAACGGGGCATCAGCAACAAGGGGTAGTGATTGGTCAGCCCACATTATGCATAAATTTTCTGCTGCAGTGTCGCAATCATCCTCGTTGACGGCGTTGTGCGACCCGCAAGCGGGTACCCCTTGCGCTCCTCGGCGTACTGCACGAATACGCCTGCGGGGCGCGACCCGCAAGCGGGTACCCCTCACACGCCTTGTCATCGCGGCGCTTGCGCCACTTCGCTACGAAAACCTATGCATAATGTGGGCTACTAGCGAGCTGGAGCAGGCATTGTCAGTCCCTCAATGATTTACTTTTATATAACAATTCTGGAAAATAGGGTACCTTTCCAATGTTGAGCCAAGAAGAGCAACACCAGCAGCTCGAGCGGATCACGCATCAGATAATTGATGAGTGGTATGAGCGGGTGAGGCAAAACTATGTCACCGATGAGGACAGTCGAGACCTGGGAATCGAACCGGAGCTGAAGTGTTTTCACGAGTCTGGAAATCATCGAATCAAGTTTTCCCGCGAACAGGAACTCGATGTCACCTATGGTCTGGGTGTGAAGCGAGAAAATGAACGGTTCCTGGTGGAATCAAGTGTGAATAACAAGTCTGAGGGCTTTGACTATGAAGCCTTTGTGAATCGACTGAAATCTCATTTCTGGCGAAGCCGCAATGAAAAACCGTGGACTGAACCTGATTTTGATCACTTTACCTATCAAGACCTTCTCTCCTTCAAGCCTCTGATGGGGCAGTCGGTGAGTCTGGACATGCGTAAAGACAAGGCAGACATCATCCGGCTCTCCTTTGCGATCAACCCCATTCACGAGGATCTCCTTCTCAGCCGCAAGGACATTCTTCGAGATTTGATCGAAGAATATTGTCTAGCTCCCCTCCGGCGCATCTATGCTGAATCCTACCGCGAAAGATGAGGCGAATTGACTCCGGCCCTGTCTGTCGTCCATCATGGATTTCTGATGAAGAGACGTATGGATAAAACGAAAGTGGCCTTTCTGGGTTTGGGTAAGATGGGAGGAATACTCCTTCAGGCACTGTTCAAGAAGAAGGTCCTGCTGCCGAAGAACACGATGGCCACGGTAGGACATCCTGAGAGAGCCCAGACGTTGAGTCAAGAACTGGGAATCTCCGTCACCACTGACAACCGCCAGGCTGTCAAGCAGTCTGACCTTGTCCTGCTGTGTGTGAAGCCTCAGACCGTGCGAATCGTGGCTCAGGAGATTGGAGAAGAGATGACCTCCGGCAAGCTGCTGATCTCCATAGCGGCTTCCGTTCCGACCCCTTACATCGAAGAAAGCCTCGGTTCCGAGGTGCCGGTGGTGCGCGCCATGCCCAACATCCCCTGCGTCGTAGACTGTGGGATGACAGGAATTTGCAAGGGCCAATTTGCCGAAGAATCAGATGTGGAAACTGCCAGGACCTTATTTGACACGGTTGGGCTGACGGTTTTAGTGGCAGAAAAACAGATGGATGCGGTAACCGGTCTTTCTGCCAGTGGGCCCGCCTTTATCTTCATTATTCTGGAATCACTGGCGGAAGCGGGAGTCAAAGTGGGTCTTTCCCGAGATGTGGCAACCCTCTTAGCCGCTCAGACCGTACAGGGAGCTTCTCGGATGATCCTCGAGACTGGGAGCCACCCCGCGCTCCTGAAGGATGCCGTTACCACACCAGCCGGCTGTACAATTGACGGGATTCTTGAGCTGGAAGAAGGAAAGCTGCGCGTCACGCTGATCAAAGCCGTGGTGAAAGCGGCCGAGCGTGCCAAGGAATTATTAGTCGTTGAATAAGAAGAAATCGCTGCACGTTTTCCATGACCAATCTTGTCCACCTATGTTGACAATGTAAGCTGAGGTTGACAGCGGTTGGAGGCATCGGAGCCCTGCTGGATCATCAGTTCAAAAGCCGAAATGAATGGGCAAAGCCACGAACTGCCTGCCTCTGAGTAGATTTTCACTCGATCCTCCATTTTCTGGAACGCTAAATGCTTAGTGAGTGTGCAAATGGCACACAAAAGTGAATCTCTCATCGATGTCGTAGTGAAGCTGGGAGGTCTACTGCAGCGCCCAGATTTGACGGAGGATGAACGTCAAAGATACCTCAATGACTTTGTCAAACTCACGAAGAAATGTCTGATGGTGTCAGAATTCTTCGAGCAACAGAAGTTGCAGGCTGCATTGGATCAGATTAGTGAGTCATCTCAGGTTGAGCTTTCCCGAGAGTCTGTCTCCAGCCTAAACTAGTCCTCACTAGCCGCCCGGTCCTCGGAGAGCTCTTCCGGGAGTGGCGCCCGTGTGTTCCCCATTTCTCAATACCTGCTGGCCATTGACAAAGACGTGGATGACGCCGGTGGAATATTGATGGGGATCGTCATAGGTGGCATGATCCTGAACTTCAGCCGGGTCAAAGACCACCACGTCGGCAAAAGATCCAGTCTCCAAGCTGCCGCGGCGATCCAATTTCAGATTCGAGGCGGGCCAGGAGGTCAAACGGTGGATGGCTTCTTCAAGTGGCAGGATGGCCTCTTCGCGCACGTATTTTCCCAGCAGGCGGGCGAAATTTCCATAGGCTCGTGGGTGAGGATTGGACTTCAAGAAAACGCCCTCGGGGGCCAAGGATCCGGCATCTGAAGCGAAACTGACCCAGGGAAGGCCGAGCTTCCTTTCGATGTTTTCCTCAGACATCAGGAAGTAGACTGTGCCCACCTTGCTGTTGTCTTCAATGACCAGGTCCATGGCCGTGTCTTCCGGTGATTTCCCGCGCATCTGGGCGACTTCGGCCAGGGTTTTTCCAGTCAAGTGCTTCAGAGAATCGTTCTTGAATTCGACCAGCAGGAGGTTCTCAGGCGAGCCGGCAGCCAGATAGAGATTCTCCCAATCCGCACCCGGAGCGGACATTTCGCTTCTGACTCGCCGTCGTATAGCAGGATCCTTTAAACGCGTCACCCAGGCGTCGAGTCCCCCCTCTTGCACCCACAGGGGCATGGCCGCGTCCAGTCCTGTCTTCCCAGCGGTGTAGTTGTACATGTTCGCCGTAATGAGCAGACCTTCCTCCTGAGCCGCCTCGACCTTTTCGATGACCGTCTCCAGCTTGTCCCAGTTGGATTTTCCAGCCGCTTTCAGATGGTAGATCTCTGCATGAATATTGGCATCGCGGGCAATCGTGATCAGTTCGTCAACGGCCTCCGGGAGACGGTCTCCTTCACTTCGAATGTGAGAGATGTACATCCCTCCATACTCGGCCGCTACCTCGGCCAGGGCTGTGAGTTCCTCGGTGCTGGCAAAGGAGGCCGGGGCATAGATGAGTGATGATCCTACTCCCAGTGCTCCCTGTTCCATGGCCTGGCGCACCAGGGAACGCATCTCGTCCAGTTCCTCGGGCCGGGGGGGACGGTTCTCATAGCCAATGACGTGGACCCGGATGGTGGTGGCTCCCACAAAAGAAGCGACATTTGGTGAGATCCCCTTTTCCACAAGGTGTTGGAGATATTCGGAAAGCGTGGTCCAGGGGATGTCGAACTTGATATCTCCCTGCTGTGCCAGCATCTCCTCTTTCATCTCTTCGCTGAGGGGTCCCATGGACGGTCCTTCACCAAAGACCTCCAGCGTCACTCCCTGCCGGATTCCGCTCTGGGATTGACCGTCCTGGATCAGGGAGTCCGTGGCCCAACTCAGCATGTTGATGAAGCCGGGGGCCACGGCAAGACCATCGGCCTCAATCTCGGTTCGGCCCCGCGCTTCGCCCAGCACTCCCACTGCGGCAATGGTGTCATCGCGGATAGCCAGGTCGCCCTGAAAGGGTGCTGATCCGCTTCCGTCGTAGATCATCCCATTGCGAATGACGATGTCGTACTCCTCAGTGGCAGCGCAAGCTCCCAAGAAGGCCAGAGAGACCAAGCAAATCAAGCAGCGAAGCATACCGTTCCCCTTTCCTGTATCTTTTTGCAACCTGAGCCCACTTTCACTATCTAAAATAGGTAGATCTGGTATGTTATTAGACGATATGTCAAATAAGTCAATTTTTATTTCACTGCTTCTTCCTCTCTTCTTGGCCGGTGGACTTACGCTTGCTCAGGAAGGAAGCGGAATCCCGGAACACCCGGACAATCTCAGGGTCGTGACTCGCTATGATGGCGCCACTGCAGTTGCCGAGCTTGTCTGGCAGGATCATTCCGAAAATGAAGTGGGCTTCGAGATTCTGCGTTCCGACAATGGGAAGGAGTTCCGAGTCGTGGGCATGGTTGGAGCCGACACCGCCCACTGGGAAGACAAGGTGGGAAAGTACATCACCGGGGGGTTTGCTTACAAGGTTCGGGCCTTTAACGAAGCCGGCAAAAGCGAAGACTCCAATGTCGCCTCCATCTGGCTCTAAGAAAGTTACTCCTTAGGCGTTCTCCCTACCGCCGCTGATGGCCTCTTATCAGGCTACCGGGATATTATTCTGACCAGTATATTCATTGTTATGCGGTCGCGATGAAACCACTCAGAAATAGACAGATCCCATTTTTTGCTTTGATCATGGCTTTTGTCTGCATGGGAATACTCGAGCCCATCGCTGTGGCAGCGCAAGAAGATGAGGGCGCGTCGGTATGCCCTGACGGAGTCGACCGAGTGCCGGGACTTGCATTCTTTGGCGAATCTCAATTGATCAATTGCATTCGCTACGGTCATACAGAAATTGCGCTGCGGATGATCGAAGAGGCGGATCCCGATGAAATTGACAACGGTAACTTTCCCCACCCGCTGATCTATGCGGCACTTGCTGGTGACGCTCGCATTGTTGAAGCTCTACTGAAGCGAGGTGCTTCACCAAATGAAGAAGGCATTGGAAGCCAGGCAGTGTTAGTCACCGCGGCGAACGCAGGTTATGTAGACGTCGTAAAGATTCTACTGAAGTATGGCGCGGACATAAATCGATGGCACGATGGCGAGTTCGGGGGAGGTCCTCCTCTTGTAAGCGCAGCAATTGGGTGCCAGACGGAGGTAGCCCAGCTGCTTGTTGAACGCGGTGCAGACATCAACCAGGAAGAGCGATATCACGGCTGGAGTGCACTATGGGCGGTTGCCTGTAGCTGCGATGTCCGTCAGGACCGCCGCCAGATCGCGGAGTATCTGCTTCGGCATGGCGCGGATGTCGATGTTTGGGTGGATAGCTCATTTAGCGGAAAAGCGAGGTATGGCATCACCCCACTTGGCTGCGCCGCAGGTGAAGGAGACGCGTCGTTGACATCGCTGCTGCTGAGCCATGGCGCTGATCCCCGAGCAGGTTACTACGATCGTAGCATCCTCGAACTTGCAAAGGAGAGTGGGAATACGGAGGTGGTGAGGCTGGTTGAGGCGTCACTAAGAGCCGGCCGGGAAGAAGCGTCTGATAGCTCTCCCTCAGCTAACTCTTTCAATGACAAATTATTCGGTTCAGGACAGCTACAAGGCCAGCTCCTTGGTTTCCAGCAGGGTGACTATATACATGCCTTGGTTCGGAGTGACGAAGGCAGAATCATTAATTTTTTCGTGGACATCGATGATGGCTGTTTTCTGGCGATCAACAAGGATAATGTTTTACACATTGAGTACGATAATATTGAGCGATATTTTCTGAGGGCCAGGGTTACTATCCTGCCTCAGTCATCACAGAGGTAAAGACAGCAGATTCAGACCTGAGTTCATGGCAGAAGCAATTTGATCGTCCGCGCGGTCTCAAGGGCTGTGAAGATCTCATTGAGAAGTACACTTCCGATGAGTTCCCGGAGTGATAAGAGCATCTCGCAAAGATATTCAAAATTGTCTAACAGTGCGCTCAAATCGAACTATGACCTTGCCAAGTTCGTGGAGTATACCAAAGGGAAATCACCTGAAGAGACGCGAGACGAGATTCTCGCTTTGATCGAGCGGGAACCAAATCCAGCCTAGCCGGCAAACAGCAGGAGGTTCAATACCATGAAACGCTTGCGCCTTCTGATAGGCCTGACGTTCGTCTTTTGTCTCGTCGCATTCGTTCTGACAATCGGTGAGTATCTGGCTTTGCATGACATCAGCACCGACTACGTCAGCGGCCAGGTCCTTCAGTCCCTGGGGGTCTCCCTGGTGGGGGAACGGCCCCCGTGGACCGAAGCCAAGGCCGAGTGGGCGATGCTCAGCACGGGTATTGGCTTTCGGGGAGCTTTTCTGCTGCTCAATGCGGTGCCACTGGCTCTCAGCGCGAGGGCTCTCAAGAACCGGGAGTCGTAAGCGGGCGCCTAACTCCTGTGGAGTACGAAGAGACATTTCGGGCTATCCTCATTCTGGGCTTTGCGGTCATCGTTCCCATCGGTGCCTACCATCGCATCAAATCCCAGGCGACTGGTGAGAAGCTTGATCGCCGCCAAGAGGGAATCTTTATACTCGTTACATTGCGGCCCATGGGCATCGCCTTTCTGGTTGGATTCGTGACCTACATGATTAACCCAGCATTGATGGCTTGGTCATCGGTTGCACTGCCGAACTGGTTGCGATGGGCGGGTGTTGTGCCCGGGGTCGCAGGAGGACTGCTTTTGGTGGCGACGTTCCGAACCCTTGGCAAGAACTTGACGGACACGGTTGTCACCAGGGCAGCCCATACGCTGGTGACGAGAGGCCCTTATCGTTGGGTGCGACACCCGTTTTATGTGGCGACTGCATTGGCACTTGCAGCGAACTCCCTTGTGACAGCGAACTGGTTCCTGGCTCTGACAGGGTTAATAGGCTTTGGCCTGATTGTGTTGCGAACGAGAATCGAAGAAGAAAAGCTCATCGAGCGGTTTGGTGAGGATTACAAGGAGTACATGAAGCGGACCGGGCGGTTTCTTCCGCGGCTGTTCCCAGCGTAACGCAGGTTTGCCCGTCCTAAAGCCAGACCTGCGGCCGGCCGAAGATCAACCAGACAGAAACTCCACAATGGGCTCCATGGGCTTAAGGCTTGCCACGGCAAGGTCGGGTTGATAGGACTTCAGAGCATCCAGAGAGTAGTTGCCACTGGCGACGGCCAGGGTGCAAACTCCCGCTTCTTTGCCGTGGACAATGTCTCGTGGCGTGTCTCCAACAATGAAAACCTGTTCGGGATTGACCTGAGCATCTCTTTCAAGGCCGCGCTCCATGGCGACTCGGATGACATCCGTTCTATTCTCGGCATCTGAACCGAAACCGCCGAAAGCGAAAAAGGACTCAAGGCCCGCCCGTTCCAGCTTTAGCCGAGCTCCCTCTTCAATATTACCTGTCGCTAAACCCAACAAGAAGTTCTCTTGTCGATCGAGAGTCCGGACCAGCCCAAGGGCACCGGGGAGCACCAGGAAATTGTCACCAGCCGTCAGCTCCTGTCTTAAGAGGTCCAGATAGATCGAGAACAGAGAAGACACCTCTTCATCGTTGAAGCGATCTTCTTGTCCGTGATGGGATAGGATCTCACGCACGATCTGAGGGTCGGTTTTCCCGTCGAAACGGAATCCGTCGGTGCCGGTTGGAAGCGAGTAAGTTTGAGCTATGGCACCACTGAGAGCTCGACCGCCCGCTCCACCTGACAGCAGCAGGGTCCCGTCAATATCGAAGAGTACCAGACGCATGGGTTTGATTATAACGGAATGTTTAGCTTTTCAAGGCCGGACCCCACACAAGATTTTCCACGATGGCCGCATCCAACTGCATCTTTTCGAAGTTGTCGATCAATTGATGGGGGGACTCCATGATGGGCTCGCCCTCCGGGTTGAGTGAAGTGTTGATCAGAAAGGGCAACTGCACTTTTTCCTGAAAGCCGAGCAGCAGTTTTCGCAAGAGAGGATTTTCCTGCCCCACCGTTTGATAGCGGCAGTAGCTGTTCAAGAGCAGATTTTCGAATTGGCGGCGATATTTCCCATGGATGATTCCCATAAAGGACATGAAGGGTGAGTGGTAGGCGTCACGAAAATACTCTCCTACGCTCTCCTCAAGGATGGATATGCCAAACGGCTTGAGATAGTCACGCTGCTTGGTCCTCTGTGAAGCCGGCGTTTGGGGATTCATCAGGATGCAGCGGTTTCCCAAACTCCTGGGACCAAACTCCATCCGGCCTTGGAACCAGCCCACGCTGTTTCCCGCTGCAAGCAGGTCCACAGCCTCAGCCACCGGGTCGGATACCTTCTTGAACTGGATGCCCCGGTTCTCGAGCGCTTGAGCCACCTGGGCCGGGGAGTACTGGGAGCCCCAAAAAGCGTGGGTCATCTCTGACCGAGCTGCCGACTCACCCAGGAAGGCCAGCGCTGATCCCAGACACAGGCCACTGTTTCCCGGAGCGGGTGGAACATAAACCCGCTGGATCGCTGTTTCAGCAAAAATGCGTCCATTGAGAAGTGAGTTGTAAGCAAGGCCGCCGGTGAAGACCACATTGGGAATGCGATATTCGGTGTGCAGCTCTTCAATGATGGAAAAAATGATCTCTTCGGTCAGATGCTGCATGGAAGAGGCGATGTTTTGATGGTGACTCGTAATCTCCTCCTGCGGATCCCTGCGCGATCCCAGCAGGTGTTCCAGGTTTTCGTTGTACAGGGTGCTGATGTCGGGAGCGTGCTCGGACCACGAGGTTCCCACTCCACTTTCTTCAGCGAAGTATTTGAGATTTAAGCGGAGCTGTCCGTTTTCTCGGGAGATAATGGTCCGGAGGCGGTCGGTATGTTCCGGATAGCCGAAGGTCGAAAGCCCCATTACCTTACTCTCGTCTCCGTAGTCGGAAAACCCCAGAAACTGACTGACCATGGTATAGAAAAGCCCCACTGAGTGAGGAAATTTAATTTGACCCAGAGGTTCAATGTGGTGGCCCCGCCCGATCCCCGTTTTCAGAGAGACAAAATCTCCAAAAGCATCGCAAGAGATGATGATGGCTTGCTCGAAAGGAGAGTAAAGAAATCCAGAAAGCATGTGGGAGAGGTGATGATCCTGTTCTTGAAGTTTGAAGACCAGGGTCTCGACCGGAACCTGGAAATGTTGGGCAAGGGTTTCCTTGAAATTGATCAACTTCAGGTTGATGCGGTAGCGATCGTACAGGGAATTGATCTTGTAGATGCGTTCTTGAAAGTGGACCTGGTCTTTGTCAACGATTCTTGTATTAGCGGAGCGCGCGTAGGTGATGATGTCAATATCTCTGAACTCCAGATTTGCCTGCTCGAGGCAAAAGGCAATGGCCGAAGTGGGAATGCCAGCCGAGAACTTGACCCGGTTGTAGCGCTCTTCTTCTGCCGCAGCGACCAACTTTCCTTCGCCAAAGAGTGCCGCCGCGGCGTTGGGATGAAAAAAGTTTAGACCGAGAATGTTCATGGAACACCTGACAACTGACAGCTGACAATCGCCGGCCTGTGGCCGGCGGAAATTCAAAATTTAAAACCCGGAGCCTGGAGCGGGCCTCAAGATCCGATCCAGTACGTCAGTATCACGATAGCGAAAAAGTAACAGCCCAGAAAAATGTAGGCCGGTGTCCAGTTCATCTTGCTCGATGTCTCCGGCAAGCCTCCAGAAAGACTCAAAGCTTCATGATCGGGCTCAAACCCGCTCGGTCTACCTGGAAGCAGGGAACTGATTCCATATCCAAGGCCGAAAGTGATGGCAAAACCTATCACGTTCCACCACAGCCAACTCACCTGCGGAAAGGCCAGCCAAAGGGTCAGATTTGTGCCCACGCCCAGCAGGATTCCCCATTTGACGCCGGAAGCCACTGCCGTCCGCGTCAAAATACCCAGGAGGAAGGTGGCTAGAATGGGTCCGTAGAAGGCGGAGCCGATCTTGTTAATCGCTTCAATGACGGTTCCCGAGATGCTCCCCACCGCAAAGGCAAATCCCGTGCAGAAGAACCCCCAGAAGATGGTCAGGGCCTTCGAGATCTTCAGTGCCTGTTGGGGACCGTGTTGACCTGGGAAATACTGCTCGTAGATGTCCTTGTAGGTTACAGCGCTGAGAGAGTTGAGTGCTGAATCGAGTGAGGACATGGCAGCTGCAAAGATGGCAACCGCCAGAACTCCGATGATCCCATGTGGAAGATAGTGCACGATAAAGATGGGAACAAGATAGTCGGGGCGGCTCTCGGGGACTCGAGCCGCAAAAGCGGAGTCTTGGAGCAACAAGGAGCCGATGAGCAGGCCCATCAGACAGTAACTCAGCACGACGGGAAAGCGAAAGATTCCATTGAAGAGCAGGGATCTTTTCAAGTCGTCCTCGTTTCGAGCCGACAGCTCTCTTTGAACCTGGCTCTGATCACAACCGTAGTAGGAAACGTACAGGAAGAAACCTCCCAACAGCAGCGGCCAGAACCCGAAGTCTTTGCCATCTCCAAAGCCATGACCCCGAAAGTCGATGCTTTGCCATCGCTGGGCTGGAATTTCTGCCAGCGCTGCACTCCAGCCCCCGGCGTAGTAAAGGGCATAGCCTGAGCAGATCAGGATCCCTACCATCAGGATACCCATCTGAAAGACATCGGTGAACACCACCGCTTTGATTCCTCCTAAAGTGTCATAGACCATGGCCACGATGCCGACGATCAAAATAGTGACCCAGATTTCCATTCCCACCGTGACGGAGAACACGATTGCAATGGCATAGACCCCGACTCCTGTCGCCAGAGCGCGGCTGATTTGGAAGATGATGCTGACAAGTGTGCGTGTTCCCAGGTCGAAACGGTGTTCCAGATACTCATAAATGCTGACAATGTGATTGCGGTGCAGGAAGGGAAGGATGACAATCATGATGAAAATCATCGCCAGTGGAACCGCGAATTCGTATCCCAGCCAGATCAAGCCGCCTCCTTCACTGAGAGCCACAAAGGCTGGAGCTGAAATAAAGCTGATGGCACCTAGCTGAGTGGCCATGGTGGAAAGAGCGATGGCCCACCAGGGCAGATTCCGACCTCCCAGGAAATAATCTTCGGTATTCTGCTGACCTCGGCTGAGGAAGCTGCTAAAGACGATCAGGCCCACGATATAGAGTGCGATCACGGCCCAGTCAAGCTGATTCATTGCTCAAGCCTTTTCCAAGCGCGCTTCGCGCGCGTTCCAGGTTCCAGGTTTTGAATTTTGAATTTCCGTCTGCCGAAGGCTAGCGGTGGGTCCAGGTTTAGAGGAGTACTTCTGAAGTGTGAATTTTTCTGACTCCTGACTCCTACCTCCTGACTCCTGACTCCTTTTTTCTGAATTCTTCCGCTTTCTCCTTCAGTCCCAGCTCCAGTGCTGCCTGCTCATCGAGGCCCTTTTGGGCCGCGTAGTCCCGCACCTCCTGTGTTAGCTGCATTGAGCAGAAATGTGGACCGCACATGGAGCAAAAGTGAGCCACTTTCGCTCCTTCAGCTGGAAGAGTCTCGTCGTGAAATGCTCGAGCCGTCTCCGGATCCAGAGAGAGATTGAACTGATCTTCCCACCGAAACTCGAAGCGTGCCTGTGACAGAGCATTGTCTCGAGCCTGAGCACCCGGATGTCCTTTGGCCAGGTCGGCAGCGTGAGCGGCAATCTTATAAGCCATGACTCCGTCCTTGACGTCCGTCTTGTCGGGCAGACCAAGATGCTCTTTGGGAGTCACGTAACAGAGCATGGCGCAGCCGAACCACCCAATCATGGCCGCACCAATTGAAGAGGTGACATGATCGTACCCGGGAGCAATATCGGTGGTGAGTGGACCCAGGGTATAAAAAGGCGCCTCAGAGCATTCCTTCAGCTCTTTTTCCATATTGACCTGAATGAGATGCATGGGAACGTGACCCGGACCCTCAATCATGACCTGAACATCGTGTTTCCAGGCGATTTCTGTCAGTTCGCCCAGAGTCTTCAGCTCAGCAAATTGGGCTTCGTCGTTGGCATCGGCAATTGATCCCGGTCGCAGGCCGTCCCCCAGGCTGAATGAGATATCGTAGGTCTTCATGATCTGGCAGATATCTTGGAAGTGGGTGTACAGAAAGTTTTCCTGATGATGGGAAAGACACCACTTGGCCAGGATCGAGCCACCCCGGGAGACGATTCCGGTGACACGATTGGCTGTCATCGGAATGTAGCGGAGGAGTACGCCTGCATGGATAGTAAAGTAATCGACTCCCTGTTCGGCCTGTTCGAGAAGGGTGTCACGAAAAATCTCCCAAGTCAGCTCCTCAGGTTTTCCTCCCACCTTCTCCAGTGCCTGATAGATGGGCACTGTGCCGATGGGTACCGAGGAGTTGCGGATAATCCACTCCCTTGTTTCGTGGATATTTTCACCGGTGGACAGGTCCATGACCGTGTCAGCACCCCAGCGAGTCGCCCAGATCATTTTCTCCACCTCCTCCTCAATCGAGGAGGTAACGGCCGAGTTTCCGATGTTGGCATTGATCTTGACCAGGAAGTTTCGACCGATGATCATCGGTTCCAGTTCAGCATGGTTGATATTGGCCGGAATGATCGCTCTCCCACGGGCTACTTCCTCACGCACGAACTCCGGTGTAATCATCTCCGGAATACTTGCTCCCCAGGGTTGTCCCGGGTGCTGGCTTCCTAGACGGCTGTCTGTCTCTCCATTGCTGGCGGCCAGGTCGCGGGCTTGGTTTTCACGAATGGCCACGTACTCCATCTCTGGTGTAATAATGCCCTGGCGTGCGTAATACATCTGGCTAACGTTGCTTTTGGGCTTGGCACGCAGCACCTTCTGCAGGTGAGGAAACCGTGTTCCGTTCAGATTCTGCCCTGAGTTCCGATGGCGGCGGAAGTCGCTGGTGCCATCTCCAAGAACCTCCACATCATCACGAGCATCAAGCCAGGAAGCACGAACGGATGGCAACCCTTTGCGAATATCTATCTGAGCTTCAGGGTCGGTGTAGGGACCGGAGGTGTCATAGACGAGAAAAGTCTTCTCTTTGGACTCGCTGCCTTCCGAGGAAGATGAAGTGAGGGCGATTTCACGCATGGGAACGCGGACACCTGTGTGCCTGCCCTCTATGTAAATCTTGCGTGATGCGGGAAAGGGGGTTGTGGTGAGAGCGGACGGTTCAGTTCCGCTGTCGTTCTGAGCGCTTCTTTTCATCGATAACTCCTTATCCGCATTATAAGCCTAAGATATTAGGCTGTACAGGAGGTAATTCCTACTTGAAGCGATATACCAGACGGCCTCTTGTGAGGTCATATGGGGAGAGTTCGACGATCACCTTGTCCCCTCTCAGGATTCGGATACGATAGCGGCGCATCTTCCCGGAAATGTGGGCTAGAACGACCTTCCCATTTTCGAGCTCCACGCGAAACATGGTGTTGGGCAGCGGCTCGATGACCGTCCCGTTCATCTCAAGGGCATCTGTTTGCTTCGGTTTTCGCTCTTCAGTGACCGTGCCAGCGTCCTTCTTCGGTTTCTTCTTCTTCCTTCTAGGCCATCTACGCCTGACAGGTCTTCGAGCCATATTATTGCCCAGTCTAAAGAGCTAGCCTCCTATGAGCAAGAGAATCTTTTAAAAGGGCCAGAGCATGGGGATGACGAAGATGCAGATCAAGCCGATGAGCAGGCTCAGGGGGAGTCCGACGCGCGTATAATCAGTGAATTTATATCCGCCCGGTCCCCACACCAAGATGTTCGCTTTGTGGGCCACCGGTGAAAGGAAGGCGCAGGAGGCTGCCACTGCCGTCAGCATCAAGAAGGGGAGGGGACTCAGACCCAGATTCGAGGCCAAATCGATAGCAACGGGAGCCGTAACGACTGTCACCGTGGGGTTGTTGAGCACACTGGTGAGAGCGGTGATGAGCATGTAGAGTAACCCCAT
Organism: Acidobacteriota bacterium; assembly: GCA_963663035.1. GTDB lineage: Bacteria > Acidobacteriota > UBA6911 > RPQK01 > JADFOI01 > JADFOI01. Next base: position 1,725,415 of record OY760074.1, on the reverse strand, counting down.
AATCAGGTAGGGGTTGGTGGTGCCGAGCAGTCCGATCAAGGAGTTGGCCACCCAGGTGGCGGTCCCGGTTTTCACCATGGCCGTGCCCAGAGGGATCATTCCCGCCATGAGAATGAGAATCGGCCACTCGATCGCTGCGTAAACTCCCCGCGTGGTGATGCAGCCGGTGAAGATCATGAGGAAAGCACCCAGGGTGAAAGCCATGGAGACGTGCAGAACTCCTGTGGAAGCCAGCAGGATCGCCCCCAGAAAGATCCCCAGAACACGCAAGGGATGGACAGCTACTTTCAGCGAGATCTCCCGATCGGCCAGAGGAAGGCAGCCCAGCCTGGGTAAGGCGGTATCGATCCTTTGACGGTTTCCCTGGATGAGCAGCACATCACCTTCTTGGAGTTGAACCTCGGCAAGCCGCCTGAGCACCGGTTCTCCCTGCCGCGAAATGGCCATGACGGTCAACTCAAAGCGGCGTCGGAAATTCAATTGCCGCAAGCTTCTCCCCACCAGGCGGGAGTCGGGCATAACCGCTGCTTCCACCACCTCGATATCTTTGGAGCTGATGTCCTCCTCGCCCGGTTCCACGTCGGGCACGATCTCCAGTCCCGCCTGACTGCTGAGCCTGCCTAAGTCTTTCGGGTTGACCTCCACCAGCAGGAGGTCTCCCTCCTCGATCCGCTCCTGCCGCAAGGGCATCAGTACGGTCTTCTGGTCGCGGATAATTCCCAGAATGGTGAAGTCGATCTCCTTCCCCAAATCGATTTCATCCAGACGCTGGCCGGCCAGGGGAGACTTGGCGGTGATTACAAGTTCGGTGAGATAGTCCTGGATTTTGAACCGATCCATCAAGCTGGCCTCTCCCCGGCGCAGCGGCAGCAGGCGGTGACCCACAAAAGTCATATAAAAAATTCCGGTGAGAAGAATAATGGCCCCGATCGGGGTGAAGTCAAACATCCTGAAGGGCTCAATATCGTGCTCGGCCATAATGAGTGTGACCAGAATGTTGGGTGGGGTCCCAATCAAGGTCAGGGTTCCCCCCAGCAGACATCCGTAGGAAAGAGGGATCAGGAGTTTCGAGGGAGGAAGCTCCACCTTACGAGCGACCATCATCACCAGTGGCAGAAACAAGGCTGCCGTCCCGATGTCATTGATAAACCCAGAGATGGCTCCAACAGAAAGCATAATCATAAAGGTCAGGCGAAGCGGGGTCTTGCCCCACTCAATCATCTTGACTCCCACGATCTGAACCAGGCCGGAGTTTTGCACTGCCTGGCTCATGACCAGGACGGTGGCCACTGTGATGACAGCGGGATTGCTGAAGCCAGAAAAGGATTCCTCCAGGGTAAGAATGCCACTCAGATTCAAGGACACCAGGACGAGAAGGGCGACCACATCGTATCGAATCCACTCGGTCACAAAGAAAAGGAGGGCAACGAGTAGGAGTCCCAGTGTCAGCCAGACTTCATGCATGGTTCCCTAGTTTACATCCTTTCTGCTTCTCGTTGGAACTATATAACTGCTTGATCTGATTAAACTTATCTTTCCAAGAAAGCATTCAGTGTCAACCCAGGTGGACACTGGGGGGAAGGAACCGAAATTCCCACCCGCCGAAATCCTCTGTATGCCGGCCTGCCAATAGCCATAACTGATTGATAAATAGGTAGTTAAAGTACATGATTCACATCTTCTGAGAAGGGACCGGACGAGTGGCACAGTCCTTGCCTGTATGCGGTTGCGTAGCTGTCTGTTTCGGGTCATCTCTGAGCTGTTTTTTCGGGTGAGTGTGTGCTGATTCTATCTTCTAAACTAAATGCAGTTCTCGGGTCGGAGGGCCATTTTTTGGGCCGTCGCCGAATCAGTGACGAGAAAGCCTTCACGCTACTCGAGTTGATGGTGGTCATGGTGACCTTGCCCCCTAAAACGAGTCCAGTTTGAATGTTAGGATTTCCGGTTTAGGAAGGAGGCAAGGATGGCAGGGAAGCGGTTTAGGGCAGAACAGATCATCATGAAGCTGCGTGAGGCAGAGGTGGGTCTGGCCCAAGGACAGAGGGTGGGACAGGTGTCGAAGCAGATGGGGGTGAGCGAGCAGACCTACTACCGGTGGCGCAAAGAGTACGGAGGGCTCCGGTTGGACCAGGCCAAGAGGTTGAAGGTGTTGGAGAAGGAGAATACCCGGTTGAAGAAGCTGGTGGCGGATCTGTCTTTGGACAAGCAGATCCTGAAGGAAGTGTCCTCGGGAAACTTCTAGGCCCGGCGAACAGGAGACGAGCGGTGATGTGGGTACGAGAGCGATTAGGAGCAGAGCGAGTCTCCGAACGTCGGGCCTGCCAAGTGCTGGGACAGGTTCGATCGACCCAGCGAAGGGAAAGGCAAATTCCCGATGATGAGGCCCGATTGGTGGCCCGGATGGTGGAGTTGGCTACGCAATACGGGCGTTATGGCTACCGGCGGGTCACGGCGATACTTCATGGGGAAGGGTGGAAGGTGAATCCTAAGCGGGTGGAGAGGCTGTGGAGACAAGAAGGGCTGAAAGTCCCGTCCAGACAGCCGAAACGAAGGAGGCTGTGGCTTAATGACGGTTCCTGTGTTCGGTTACGAGCGGCTCGCAAGAACCACGTCTGGAGCTATGATTTCGTGCATGAACGGACCCATGATGGGCGAGCCTTTCGGCTATTGACGATCCTGGATGAGTACACCAGAGAGTGCCTCGCCATTGATGTGAAACGGCAGATGAATCGCCAAGACGTGTTGGACCGGCTGGCGGAGTTATTCGTTGATCGGGGAGTGCCTGAGTTTATCCGGTCCGATAACGGATCGGAGTTTACGGCACAGGCGGTCCGGGACTGGCTGCAGGCTGTTGGGGTAAGGACCTTGTACATCGAGCCGGGCAGCCCCTGGGAGAATGGGTACATTGAGAGTTTCAACGGGAAACTACGGGATGAGCTGCTGAACATGGAGATCTTCGACACGCTGGGGGAAGCCAAGGTGTTGGTAGAACGCTGGCGGAGGGATTACAATCAGATCCGGCCTCACAGCGCCTTGGCCTATCGGCCGCCGGCGCCAGAGGCCAAACTACCTAGGTCGCAGGCACTGGATCCAATCCCTTGGAGTGGACTTCAAATGGTCCCGGGTCTAGCATAGAGGGTGGACTCGTTCGTGGGGGCAGGTCAGCTGTCGAGGGGCTCTGGATCGCTCTCCAGGACACGCGTTTTGAGGTGCGCTTCCAGTGTGGGCGAGCCCTGGCACACATCCTGGACAAGAACGCAGAGATTCATCTCGAGAGGGAATTGGTCTTTTCGGCAGTGCTTCGTGAAGTGGCGGTGGGCAGGAGAGTGTGGGAGAGCCACCGACTGCTCGATCAGCTGGAGGAGGATGAGGAGAGCTCGCTCCTTGTCGATGAGTTCCTTCATGACCGGTCCAGCCGCAGCCTGGAGCATGTGTTCACCCTCCTTTCACTGGTTCTGCCCAGAGAGCCGCTGACGATTGCCTTTCGCGGCTTGCATACCGATAACAGAAATCTCAAAGGCACTGCCCTGGAGTATCTGGAGAGCATTCTTCCCGAGCCGATCCGAAAGGACCTGTGGCTCTTTCTGGAAGATGACCGCAAGAAAAGTCGCGTGACGACTCAATCTCGTGACGAGATTCTTGCCGAACTCATGCACTCCAATCAATCGATTCAGCTGAACCTGGCTGAACTCATGAAGAAGTCTGGCTAGGGCCTGCCCACTCTCTGGGAATTGCGGTCAAAAATCCCCTCACAATGGTCGAAGCTAGTCGAAGCTAGTCGAAGCTAGTTGAAGTTAGGACATATGTTTGCGTTACACTGAATCTAGGCGGGATTCTTCAAAGGCTCTCGCCCCGGTAGTGGGGAATTGATGGAGCGGAGATGATTGCTGAAATAGAAAATCCGGACAATGTTGTCAGCGCTGAAATTGTGGTTGGAATTCCCTCCTACAATGAAGCCGATTCCATAGCCGTTCCTACTGATATAGCCAGCCAAGGTCTTCTGAAACACTTTTCAGACAGGTCTTCAGTCATCGTTAACGTTGATAATCACTCATCGGACGGGACCAGGGAGGCGTTCTTAAACACTTCAACGAAGGTGCCGAAAATCTATGTTTCCACCGCTGAAGGGGTCGCAGGCAAAGGGAATAATATTCGTAATCTGTTTGAATTAGCCGCTGAATTCAAGGCCAAGGTCATTCTGACTATTGATGCCGATCTTCAGAGCATGACACCCAGCTGGATTCAACATCTGGCTGAGCCGCTCTTTGACGGGTATGACTACGTTGTGCCGATTTATTCCAGAGATAAATTCGACGGCACGATTACAAAGAACATTGCCTATCCACTCCTGCGAACCCTCTACGGGCTTCGTGTTCGTCAGCCCATCGGCGGGGATTTCGGGATCTCCGGCAAGCTGGCCCGCTCTTTCCTCGTGGAGAAGACCTGGAGCGAGGAAGTGGCAAACTTCGGGATCGACATTTGGATGACCACCATCGCCATTGGGAGGCACTTCAATGTGTGCCAGACATTCATGGGCTCGCCGAAGATCCATCGAACGAAGGACCCGGCCACCGACCTGGGATCGATGTTCTTTCAGGTGGTGGGAACAATTTTCCAACTCATGATTGACTTTGAATTCCTGTGGAAGGACACCTTTGAATCGCGACCGAGTACTGTATACGGATTCGGGCTGGGAGGCAGGAGTCAGCCACCAGAAGTGCATGTCTCTCGTGACCGCTTGTATGACTCATTCCTGTCCGGAGCCAAGCAGTATAAGGATTTGTGGAGGAAAGTGCTGTCCCCACAAAACTGGAGGGAAGTGGAGAGGCTGAAAAAACGAACCTGCCAGCAGTTTTATTATTCCAGTGATGTGTGGGCACACATTCTATTCGATTTTGCCGTGGCCTACCGGAGCCAGGTTTTTGACAGGAACGAAGTTCTGAACGCGTTGATGCCCTTTTACTATTCCAGAACGCTCTCCTTTGTTAATAAAGCGCAGAACATGGATAGAGAAGAAGTTGAACTTTATTTGGAGAATATCAACCGCGTCTTCGAAGAAGAGAAATACTATCTGATTCAGCGTTGGGATCAATCACTCAAAGAACATGGGGTGACCAAGGTGACCGATCTCCTCGCACAGTAAGTACTCAAGTACTCACTTTCATAAATACGATAACGTTTGTTGGGGGTGCGACGGAGCCCAGATCGAGGCGCGACGACGAGTCGATGTCGAGACATCGGCGAGGAGGAGCAACAAAGAGATGGGCCCGTCCCGCCCCAACCCTTCGGGCGGATGGGGGTTGCGGGCGATCTCTTTGTCACTCGTCGTCGTCGATGTCCCTGACATCGCCTCCTCCTCCCTTCGCGACCTCGCCTCGCAAGCCCCATCCGCAAACGTTACCGTATTTATGAAAGGGAGTACTCAGCTACTTCGTAGATGCGGACCCCTTTACTGATCCTCTGTCTCCCGAGTCTGTCAAAACCTGCCCCTTCTCTTCAGCCGCCTCTTTGTCGATCTGCTTCAGTTGCCACCCTCGGCGGTTGAGATAGTAGAGACCCAGTAGGGTGACCGGTACATACTGACTCAGGTGGAAGAATATGGAGGTAGCAAAAGCATCCGCTTTCTCCACCCCGAAGGGTTGCAGGCTCACCCAGAAACACAGCTGGACGATTCCGAAGAAGCCGGGTACGGAAGGAATCGTTACCCCAAGCGCAGTCACTCCAACAATCAGAAACGAAGCCAAGAGTGGAAGGTGGAGTCCAAAGCTCCACAGGGCGACGTAAACCATCCCTGCCATCAGCAGCCACTGTAGGATTGAGGTCAGGACAACCCAGAAGGCGAGTTTTGCTCTTCGCAGGGAGGTAAGGCCAAGGATCCCTGCAACCATGATATCGGTAAGCTTTGTGCAGAGGTCTGCGGGAAGGCGAGAGAAGACTCGTTGGGCCGCTCGGATGAACGGTTGGGTCCACAACACGGAGGCGGCCAAGAGCAAGATGGTGGATGAGGCAAGGACTGCCAATAAGAGGGTTCCCGCCTCAATCCAGGGCGGCAGCGCCTCCGTCAGCATGAAGCTCATGACCAGAAAGATGAGGATGACGGCTGTGTCAAGGAGCCTCTCAAGGACTACGCTTGAGAAGACGGCAGCTTTTGCCAGAGAAAATTCTCGAGCCAGAACGAAGACTCGGATGAGCTCACCCAGGTGTGCCGGAAGCAGGTTGTTGCCCATAAACCCAATCATTAAGGATGGAACCACCTCTTTTGTCCGGAAGGCCCTCAGGGGTTGAAGAAGAAGTCGCCAGCGGATGGCTTTTAACCAAAAGAAGAAGAAGAGGAGGCCCAGGAGGATGGGCAGGGTGGCGTAGTTGGCCCGCAGAAAGCCTTGCTTGACTTGTTCCACTTCGATTCCCCATAGAGCGAAAATCAGACAGAGCATCGTAATGAGGAGTCCGAGGCCGAGTTTGAGAGTATGCTTTCGACTGATGCTGATCTCCGTTCCCTCTTGGCAGAGCGCTGTAATCTACTATTATCAACCATTCTTGTGACCATAGGCTTGAGATGGTGGTAAGCTGGGCCCAGACTATGCATAAGTTATTTACTGCAGCGACGAAATCATCTGCCGGCTATTCCTGGAATTCATGACAGGCACTACAGGTCTTACAATGCCATGGCTCCTCCCTCTGGCAGTGGGGTTGATCATGGGGTCATCCCTCTTGGGCTGCTTCAGTTCCGAAAGGGAGGAGGAGCGCCTCGATGTCTGGATCGGACAGATGTTGATGGTGGGATTCCGGGGGACGGATTTAGACGAGAATGATCCCTTTCTCCAGACCGTGAGAGATCTTCATCTGGGTGGGGTCGTCCTGTTCGACTATGATGTCCCTTCTCAAACTCCGGTGAGAAATATTGTTTCCTCTGAGCAGATCACAAAATTGACTGCCCAGCTTCAAGCCAGTGCCAGCATTCCGCTCTTTATTTCGATTGACCAGGAGGGAGGTAAAGTCGCCCGCTTGAAGGAAAGGCATGGCTTTCCCCTCACCCCCTCACAGGCCGAACTTGGCAGCTTGGATCAGACAGAAGTGACCCGATCCACTGCCAGGCAGGTGGCAGAATTGCTTGCCAGTCTGGGCATCAACCTGAATTTCGCTCCAGTGCTGGATCTTGCCGTGAACCCAGACAACCCTGTTATTGCCAAACTTGAACGCAGTTACGGTGCCGATCCCGAGCTGGTGCAGCGTCATGCCCGCTGGACTATTGAAGAATGCCACCGAGCCGGTGTGCTGTGTGCAGTGAAGCATTTTCCCGGCCACGGGGCCAGTAAAGACGACAGCCATCTGGGTCTGCCCGATGTGACAGACCTGTGGTCTGATGTTGAGCTTCAGCCCTACAGCAGCCTGATCGACGAGCAGCTTCCCGATATGGTCATGATCGCGCATCTGTACAATGCTCACTGGGACAAGACCTATCCGGCTACGCTCTCTGCTGCGGTGGTCACCGGTATGCTGCGTCAACAGCTGGGCTTTCAGGGGGTGGTGGTCTCCGACGACATGCAAATGGGTGCGATTGTCCAGAACTATAGTCTCGAGAAAGGGATTGAGCTGGCAGTCAAGGCGGGTGTGGACATCCTGCTTTTTGGGAATAATTCCAGCTTCGATTCCCAGGTCGCTCACAAGGCATCCAACATTCTGCGTCAGCTTGTTGAGAGCGAGGCGATCTCCAGAGAGCGCATCCAACAGTCCTACCTTCGGATTTTAGATCTCAAGGAAAAACTCAATAAATCCACTCCTGATAACTGACAAGACTAAAACAGCTTGATATTCAGCCGACTATTTTCCCCGGCTAAAGGGGTGCTGTGACAAAGGTTGACCAGTTTGAAAGCGTCTTTAAGGCTGCCACCAAAACATCCTATGTCTACGAGCCGATCGAGATTCGCAAAGTGCTCCTGGTGACAGATCTGGATGAGGGTCAGGCCGAGCAGTTCAGTGGCCACCTTCGGAATTTCCTGGCCGTGCTGGATGGGGATGGATCAGTGAGCTGGCGGACGGTCAAGGGAGAGGAGTTCCAAACGGTCCGGGAACTTCTTGATATCGTGGAGGACGAACGTCCCGACCTCATTTGTGCTTACCGACACCTTCACAGCCAAGCTTGGAGGTGGCCCTACAGTCTGGGGGAGGCGCTTGATGTCCTGACACAGGTGACCTCATCACCTGTGCTGGTCGTTCCCCATCCTAGAGAGCAGCGCCTGGAGGAGATCCTGAAAGGGCCCCGTTCGGTCATGGCCATCACCGATCATCTCACAGGAGATCATCGCCTCGTGAGCTTTGCGGCCCGCTTTACTGAAGGCAGTGGAACCTTGCTCTTAACCCATATTGAAGATGAAGCGGTTTTTGGACGTTACATCGACGTCATTTCCAAGATTCCCACGATTGCCACCGACAATGCCAGGGAAGAGCTTCGCAGACAGCTTCTCAGGGAACCCCATGACTATATCCGTTCCTGCAGTGAGACGCTGCGGTCGGAGGGTCTGGCCCTGCAGGTCGAAGAGCTCGTGACACTTGGTCATCACATCACCGACTACAAAGGGTTCATCAAAGACCACCGGGTGGATTTACTGGTCTTGAACACAAAAGATGAGGACCAGCTTGCCATGCATGGACAGGCATACCCACTGGCAATCGAGTTGCGCCAGATACCCATACTGATGCTGTAGCAACTGACAGCTGACAACTGACAACTGACAAACGACAGCTGACAACTGACAATAGAAAACTGACCGCTGACCGCTGACAACTGACAATGAGATGTTGGTCTGAAATGCGATGCAAATTCTATTGACTTCGGCTTTCGTCACCCTTCAGGCCGCAGACGGTGTCCCCCCCGTACCTCTCGGTGTCACTCTGCTTTTCTCCCTGCTCCTGGTGGCGCTGATTGTCACGCTGGCTTTAGAAGAAACACTTCACGCCAAGAAATCGGTTGTCGCCGGCTGCTTTGCCCTCGTGAGTCTCCTTGCGGCGGATGCCTTTGGCCTGCTGCCAGTGGGTCATGTAACCAATGTTTTTGGCCAGGAAATCGAACTCCCGGTGTACATCCAGGCCATTGACTGGAACGTTATCGCCATCATCCTGGGAGCCAGCCTGTTTGTGGACGTCATCTCCAAGTCGGGGCTCTTCACCTGGATTGCCATCAGGTTGACCAAAATCTCCGGTGGAAATCCTCTGAAGCTTCTCCTCTACTACGGCACCATGACAGTGGTCTTTTCCGCCGTCTTGAACAACGTGACCGCCATGATCATCGTGGGCTCATTAACCGGAGTTTCTCTCAGGAAACTGGATCGGAAAGACAAATTACTGGGCTTTCTCTTGGTGGAAGGCCTGCTCACCAATGTGGGAGGCCTGCTCACACTCATCAGTTCGGTTCCAAACATCATTTTGGGCAGCGCGGCAGGCATCAGCTTTGTGAGGTTTTTTCTGATCACGAGTCCCTTCGTCGCGGTGGTCACCATTGTGACCCTCCTGATGGGAGCCAGGTTGTTTGCTATCCACGGTTTTACGGATGAGGATGAAGAGCGGGAAGCTGCTCGGCTGGTGGCTGACTTTGATGAGAACGATGGCATTGAAAGTCGGTTTTTCTTTTGGCTCGGGGCAGTGATGACAGTACTCTTCATTGCCACGATTGCGACTACCTCTGTGCTTCCCTATATTCGCGAGCTTGGAATGGGGTACGTGGCGATGGGTTTTGGTCTGATCATGTTGATTCGCTACAAAGCCGTTGCCGACGAGTTTTATCAGGCCCTGGATTGGGACTTGCTGGGGTTCTTCATGGGCCTGTTTATTGTGATCAATGTCATGGAGCACGCACATGTCTTGGCCCTCATCGGCGAAGGCATCACCCCGATCATCGAGCTGGGTTCCACCTGGGGACCAGGACTGATGCTTGTTGCTTCAGCTGTCTTTAGTTCCGTGACCGATAATATTCCACTCTCGGCGATGCTGGCCAAGATCCTCTCCGGTCTGGGAACTTCGGGAGATTCCCCTCTCTGGTGGGCGGTCATCTTCGGCGCTAATCTGGGTGGCAATATCACACCGATTGGCTCTGCATCCACGCTCGTTGCGGTCACTATCATTCATCGATATCAGCTGCCCTTGTCCTTTGTCGGTTTTGTCAAAAGAGCCATGCCCTACGCCGCGCTTCAAATCGTCCTGGCCCTGGCCTACCTTCTGCTCTTCCTCCGGTAACGCGCACCTCTCACACCCGCTCTACTGCATCGGCGAAATGATCCGACCTGACTGCGTTGCACGACCCGCAAGCGGGTACCCCTCGCGCGCCAGTCGGAGCCGCAGGCTTTAGCCTGCGGGCCCGTGGGCTAAAGCCCACGGCTCTGTTTTCCGGCACTTTCGCCGCTTCGCGACGACCTGGTGTGAGAAATGCGCGTTGACGCAGCCCGCCTGCAGACCTCTTTTTGTAAACCGATGGTGACATCGCCTGGAGATCTAACGCTCTTCAACCGATCCATGGGTCCCTGGGAAAGAGGCTAACCTGTTGCTTAATAATTGTTTAAACCTTTGAAGTTCCATCATTTGAGAGCAATGGCACAGGAGATGCATTGAATTCTAAAAAAGCATAGTTTGTGGCAGAAAAGGTCTGGAGGAGCGGTGAACAGTCGGGTCCAAAAAGCTGTTTTAGTCTTGTTAGTGGTCCTTGTGGCGGCCCTTGTTCTCTATCAATATCCTGGGTTGATTTCCATTGACATTCCTGAGTTTTTAGCTAAATGGATGCCTGGATCGGAGGCGATTGAAGGAAGCGCCTCTCTGTCCTTGGATGAAGAAACCAAGGCTCAGATTCGACACTACTTCGAGGGGGTCGAGTTAGAAGCAAATGAGAACAGTTTAGAATACGCCATCAACCTGGACCACTCTGTCGGTCATCAACAGATCTCTGAGGGCAATCACAGGGAAGCCTACATTACCTACCAGAAGGTCCTGGCCATCAGCTATCAACAGGGCAGCCTCATGGGTCTAGGCATTGGCCTGGGCAACCTGGCCAGGATCTTTGAAGCATTCGATGATGATCATGAAGCCCTCTACACTTCACTCCTGGCTTACAAGGTCTTTCAAGCTCTGAACAACCCTGAAGAACTCGGCGTAATGGAGCTTGCCATCGCCAGATTGCTGAGGGGGAGAGATCGCAGTCAAGCCATGATGTGGCTTCTCCGTGCCAGGGAGAGCCTGAAGGACACTCAGTACCGGGGAGACTATGTCCGTCTCCTGTGCGATACGGCATCTGATTTAAGAGCATTTGGAGAAACCGAGAAGGCCTCGGCAATTTATGCAGAGGCCTGGCGCTCGGCCCAGTCACTGGATGATGACTCGGGTGGGAAGTGGGCCAAGTGGGAAGCGGGACAGGAGTATGCCAGTGACTTGATGCGCTCTGCTCAGTATGACAGAGCCCTGGAAGTCTTAAGAAAGACCGAATCCTTCTTTTCTCCTTCAGAGAGACAGACTGAGAACTACACGAAACTCCTCTTCTCTTTTGCCCGGATTTACTCCGCTCAAAAGAAGCATGCCGAGGCCCGACGTTATTACCTGTCTTCCTATACCAACTATGAGCTGACCCGCGCCAAAGCTCCAGGCGAAGATGCACGAGCCAAGCTCGACAACAAGCATAAGGGATTGGTCGATGAGTTTGTGGAGTATCATCTGAGTTCCAAAGATTACGCAGAAGCCTTAGCGCTTCTGGAATCCAATAAAGCGCGCACGCTCAACGATATTCTAGAGGACTCGTCTTATCAGCAGATTTCCAGCCAATGGAAAGAGATGGAAGAACGGCATGCCACAGAACTAATGGCGCTGCTGGAGCAGGACAATCTCCTGGAGCGGACCCAGGAAAATCTTTCTTTGGAAGGATTTCTGCCTCTTTTGACGAAACAGGGGGACGAACGCCGAAAGCTGCAGGCAAACTTACAGCTCAAGGATATCACCGTCACTCGAAGTCTCTCAAAGGAGAAGGTTGACGAGATTCGGCAAGGGTTGAGCCCCGATGTAGCGGTACTGTCCTTCTTCGTGCGGGATAAGCGAGTCTCCCTGTTTCTCATGACCCAGGGTGGTATTCAGCATATCCCCTTGACTCTGGATGCGGCTGAGTATCGCCGAGCAGCTGGCCAATTGCGGGTCGCTCTGACCAATCCATTGAATGACTTTTATCGTGAACCGGCACAAATGCTCTTCGAAAAGGCACTGGCACCGGCAATAGAGAGACTTCCCGCTGCTATCCGGATCATCGTCTATAGCCCGGATAGCTTCTTTAGCAGGATACCCCTTGCAGTACTCATGGATGAGGAGGAGTTCCTGGGAGAACGCTACGGTGTTTACGGAGTGACTTCACTTCGCTACTTCACTTCCATGGAAAGTGTCAAAGTACCCCCCGCTGAAAACGGGATCAGCTGTGTGGATCCCGAGGTTTTCAATGCCCGTCTTCCCTTCCAACAGGAGACCGCTGAAGCCTTACAGCTGTTCTTTGGAGACGCAGTGACCACCCTCTCGGGAAGCCAGTGCTCGGAGGACCAGCTGGTTGCGGCCATCAAAGGGTATACCACTCCAACCTTCCTGCACGTGGGAGCACACGGCCATTTTTACCCTGATTCTGCAATGGACTCGACCATCTGGCTCTCGCCGGAAGACGGCAACAGTGAAGCTCACCCTTGGAATGCCAGAGCCATGGCAACGGTCGACATGAGTCACCTCAATCTCATTACACTGAGCAGCTGTGAAGCTGGACTCACGGATCCAAAGACAGAAAGGGACGTTTTTGGAATTGCCCGGGCCCTGTTTTTCTCAGGGGCACAAAGTCTTATCGCGCCTTTGTGGGCGGTCCATGACCAGGCCACCGCGGAATTCATGCAGGCCTTGTATAAAGCCTACGCCAGAGGTACTCCGGCGGTGCTTTCACTGCAGAAGGCTCAGAAAGAATTGCTGAGCAGTCAACAATATCCTCATCCCTTTTATTGGTCGGCCTTTATCCTTACGGGAGCTGTGAGGTGAGAAGAAGAGTAACCGCGGTCTTATTACTGTGTCTCCTTCTTCAGGGAACCTTGAGCGCAGCCGACGAAGTTGAGGATCTTTTCAACAAGGCCTTGGATCATCTGCTCAGGACAGGGTTCCTGGGAGACACCTCAGCTGCAGAGCGCTATCTGCAGGCGGTTCTCGATGAGCAGCCTGAGCACTTGGAAGCCTTATGGCAACTCATTGTCATTGAGCTGGGAAAATTACGAAACACTTCCCTATTGGGAAGAGCAACAGGGCTGCTTGCTATCTCACCTCTCTTTGAACATCTTGCAGAACGGGCTCGCCAGGCCAATCAAGAAGCATTTCTGCATTACGCCACGGCAGTCTACGCAGACTACTATGCAGCGTACGAGAGGGGACTGGTAGAGATAGATAAGGCTTTAGCTCTGGAACCTCAATCACCGAGGTACTTGATGGCGAAAGGCAAGCTCTTGGTGGCCCACGGTGCCTGGACGGGGCGGGATCAGGATATTGAAAAGGGAATTGATCTCCTCTACAAAGCTCAAGAACTGTCCGAGACACATCCCAATCCCTATGCTCTCCCCATGCACTACGATTTCCAGCTCGCCTGGGGCATCTCACAGCTCAGCCAGCCGCGTTCTGAAGAAGTGGTGGAACATTATCAGAGCTTCATTGAACAGTCTGAAGAAACCATCCCTTACGCCTTTGCCTGGAACAACGTCAGCATAGCCTACCGTGATCTGGGAAAGTGCGAGCAGGCCAAGGAAGCCGCCGAAAAAGCCCTGAGTGTCATGGCTTTCGACAATGCGGAAGCGAACAAGAGATTCGCGGAGTTTTGCCTGGAGATGCGGAGGATGGGCGTCCTGGAGCAGGCCTCGGCAGAGACTGCCGATTTGGCCATTGCCTTAAGTCAGCCCGAGCCCGAGCCTGAGCCCGAGCCTGAGCCTGAGTCCGATTTCAAGTCCGAGCCCGAGATCGAAAGACCAGAGACCAAAGGCAGGGAAGAACCAGTGGTGGCGGCGACACCGGCAGAGGTAGATCTCAGAGAGGCACCGCTCCAAGACAATTCCGAACTATTGGAACTGGTCGATGAACTTCTAGCGCGCGTCAGCAGGACAAGAGGTCTGAAGGTGAAAAGGCCGATCACCAGGGTTTTTGCTAAGCGAAAGGACATCGAGGCCCGCCTGCTTCGAGTGACAGACGAACTCAACCCTCCTGAGCAATTAGACCTTGAAGCAACGCTGCTTTTCAAGCTCGGACTGGTGCCCCGCAATTACGATTTGGCAGGCTTCCTTCGAAGAACTGCCCTATCCTCCACAGCCAGTTTCTACGATTCTCAGACCGAGGTTTTATATATTGATGACTCACTGGGGGAAGAGCAGAGAGCGGAATTAGGAGCGAGCCTACTCATCAACCTGGCTTACGCCATACAAGATCAACACTTCGGTGCCAGCCTATCAGGGGCTAGAGTTGAAGGAAACGACGATGCTACCGGTGCCCGGATAGCCGTGATGACGGGAGATGCCTTGGCTGGCATGCTGGCTTACAGTAATCGCTTGTCCCGCGGCGCCTCCTCGGATGTCCGCGATGTTCGCCAGGTCTTTCGCCTACTGCTCGAGGAGCAGATGGGCGAGGATGTCCCTGAAGCTATGAAGGAGATCAGCCTTTTTCCTGCCACTTTCGGATTTTCCTTTTTCCAGTTTTATCTCAAGTGGAATGACTGGGAAGGTTCAGCCCGCCTCTATTCCGATTTACCGCAGTCGAGCGAGCAGATCATGCATCCCGAAAAATATGCCGGCTCCAGGGACGATCCCACTGAAATGCCATTACAGACGCCTCCCGAGATCCTCTCCGCACCCTGGAAACCAGTCTATTCGAACACCCTCGGTGAGTTTGTCCTGTATCTCGTATTGAGGGAGTTCATCTCAGAGCAGAAGGCTCAACGGGGCGCCCGGGGATGGGACGGTGACCGCGTGGAATTGTTCAAAACCCCCAGAGGAGCACTGGCTTTCGTTCTTCGTTCAGTGTGGGACTCTGAATTAGAAGCCAACCAGTTTTCTCAAGCCTATTCCAGTCTGATCGAAGAAAAGTATCCGAATGCTCAACCGATTCATGCGGGCCAGGGTAGCCGCCCCGGCGAAAAGGAACTCCAGTGGATCAGCGGGAACAACCGCATCATTTTGCAGTTCCACGGAACCCGCGTCGAAATCATTGAGCTCGAGGAAAGATAAGCAAGCCTCAACGGCACTCCCACAGATAATACTCCTGACCATCGGCGACCAAAGTGCTACCCTTTGGAAATGCCTGAAGTTGCGGTCCAGTTCCATCAGGTTTCCTATCGGCTTTCGGGAAGGGAGATTCTTTCCGATCTGGACCTGGAGATAAGTCAAGGTGAGACGGTGGTGCTCCTGGGCCGCAGTGGTTGTGGAAAGACAACCTCTTTGAAGCTGGTCAACCGTCTACTTGAGCCCACCAGTGGAGAAGTCCGGGTGGAAGGCAGGGCAACGATTGCCTGGGATCCCATTGAGCTGCGCCGTCGCATCGGTTATGTCATCCAGGAAGTGGGGCTGTTTCCGCACTTTACCGTGGAACGGAATGTGGCGCTTGTGCCTTCCCTGGAGAAGTGGGAGCAGGAGAAGATTGACCGGCGGGTCAGGGAACTGCTCACCCTGGTGGGTCTGGATGGAGATGAGTATGCCCATCGCTATCCGTGGCAGTTGTCCGGGGGCCAAAGACAACGCGTAGGGGTGGCTCGGGCTCTGGCGGTCGATCCCCCGATTCTTCTCATGGATGAGCCCTTTGGTGCGCTTGATCCACTGACTCGAAGTGAGATTCAAGAGGAGTTTAAGGAGCTTCAGGGAAACCTGAAGAAAACCATCCTCTTTGTGACACACGACCTCCAGGAAGCTCTCCACCTGGGAACCCGGATCGGGTTGATGACAGAAGGCCGACTGACTGTCATCGGCACGGCAGATGAGCTGCTGGCCTCCCAAGACCCGGAGGTCAGGGCTTTCCTGAAGCCGCTGGAACTCGCTTCGCGAGCGTTTCAGGTTTAGCCTTTTTTCATTTAGGAGTGCACCATGGAACTATGGGAGTTTTTTGTCAGCAATTTCGATGAGGTACTCCGCTTAACTGGAGAGCACCTGTGGATGGTCTTTGTATCAATCACAGTTGCAGCGGTGATTGGCATCCCGGCAGGTGTTGTGATCACCAGAAAGCCTGGTTTGGAAAAGGGCATTCTCGGTTTCGCCAATGTGGTACAAACCATCCCGAGTCTGGCGCTGTTTGGGTTTCTCATCCCGCTTCCGGTTTTGGGAGGAATCGGTGCCAGCACTGCCATCCTGGCTCTGATCCTCTATGCGCTGCTACCGATTACGCGCAGCACCTACGCCGGTATTAAAGGCGTGAGTCCGTCGGTCAAGGAAGCGGGTCGTGGCATGGGGATGACCGACCTGCAGCTGTTGTGGCAAGTGGAAATTCCGCTGGCACTGGGAGTGATTCTGGCCGGGATCCGAGTAGCCGCTATTACCTCTGTCGGCATTGCCACCATCGCAGCAGCCATCGGCGCCGGAGGGTTGGGAATGTATATCTTCCGGGGCGTAGCTGGCGTAAACACCACACTTATTCTGGCGGGTTCCATCCCGGCCGCTCTGTTGGCCCTGTTGACCGATTATGGTCTGGGCTGGGTGGAACGGCTGCTGAGTCCCCGCCAGGGGGGCGCTGTATGAAACCTATTGCTCTGACCGCTTCGGTATTGCTACTCGGTGTGCTCTTGCCAGCGGGGGCATGCAGTTCTGGAGAAAGCATTGTGATTGGCTCAAAAAATTTCACTGAGCAGGTCATTCTCGGAGAAATTCTGGCCCAGCAGATCGAAAGCCTGACCGAGCTGCAAGTGATCCGCAAGTTGAATCTAGGGGGTACCTTCATTTGTGATCTGGCCCTGCGAGCTGGGGAGATAGACGGCTATGTGGAATACACTGGGACGGCCTTCACGGCGATTCTCAAGAATGAGCCGATCAGTGATCCTGACGAGGTTTATCAGCGGGTCAAGGAAGATTATGCAACTCAGGGAATGGAGTGGTTGCAACCCCTGGGTTTCAACAATACCTTTGCCATTCTCATTCGAAACGAAGAGGCGCTTCGTCTGGTGGTGAGGACCATCAGCGAGATCGCTCCGCACACGCCCAACTGGCTGGCGGCTTTCGGTTATGAATTCATCGAACGAGCGGACGGCTTTAAGGGCTTATCGGAAACTTACAATCTGAAGTTTGCTGAGCCTCCCAGGGTCATGGAGCTGGGACTGACCTATCGGGCTCTGGCCGATGAGAGAGTGGATCTGATCGCGGGTGATTCCACCAACGGTCTCATTGCTGCCCTGGATCTCTTCATGCTGGAGGACGACAAAGGATATTTTCCACCCTACGACGGGGTTCCGGTCTTTCGTCGTCGAACATTGGAGCAATATCCCCAGCTGCGCGAAGTGTTGAATGGGCTGGGAGGTACAATCGACGAAGCCCAGATGCGGAAGATGAACTCCCAGGTCGATGGAGAAAGGAGGTCGGTCAGGGAAGTGGTGGGGGAATTCCTGGCAACTGACAACTGACCACCGCCGGCCGAAGGCCGTCGGAAATTTAAAATCCAAAATTCCAAATTCCAAACAAATTCAAAATTCAAAACCTGGAACCTGGACCTGGGACCGCGCGCGAAGCGCGCCTCCTGCCTCCTCGCTGCGCAGCAGCGACCCACATGCTAGAATAGCCTAATATGATCAAAAAGCTTCTCCTTGCCAGTCCTCGAGGCTTTTGCGCGGGTGTCGTTCGAGCGGTCGATGTCGTCAAGATCGCGCTGGAGGCTTACACCGAATCCCTCTACGTTCGTAAAGAAATCATCCACAACCCACATGTTGTGAGGGAACTGGCTGAGAAAGGGGCCATCTTTGTGGACAGCGTTGAGGATGTCCCGGAGGGGGCAAGAGTTATCTTCAGTGCTCACGGCGTTTCGCCTGAGGTCAGGGAAAAAGCCGCTGCCAGATCGTTGGAAGTCATCGATGCCACCTGTCCACTGGTCACGAAGGTGCATATCGAGGCGCTTCGCTACGCCCAGCAGGACTACACCATTATTCTGATTGGACACGCGGGTCATGACGAAGTGATCGGAACGATGGGAGAGGCTCCTGAGCATATGCGATTAGTGAAAACGATAGAGGACATCGAAGACCTGGAGGTGGAAGATCCGGAAAAGGTTGCCTATGTCACGCAAACCACACTGAGCCTGCAAGACACCCAAGAGATGGTCGAGGCTCTGCGGAAGAGGTTTCCCAGCATTACGGGACCCCCGTCAGAGGACATCTGTTATGCCACAGAGAACAGGCAAGTGGCGGTGAAGGAGCTGGCCAGTTTGTCGGAGCTGATCCTGGTGGTGGGTGCCGTCAACAGCAGCAATTCCAATCGATTGGTTGAAGAGGCCGAGAGAGCGGGGACCCGTGCCTACCTGATCAATGACCTGCATTCCATTCAGGATGAATGGCTCCAGGGTGTGGAGGTTCTCGGATTGACCTCCGGCGCTTCAGCTCCGGAAAGCCTGGTCATGGAGATCGTGACGTTTTTTCAACGCCAGGGTGCGGTCCTGGAAGAGTTGACAGTTCGGGAAGAGAACGTTCGATTCGATCTGCCTTCCAATCTGAAACAGCCGCAGACTACTCTCAGTTCCTGAGAGCGACCACTGGGCGCTAATAATGATTGAACCCTGGGACCAATCAAAATGGGGACCTCTGAATGAAGAAAACATGCGCCGTAAACTCATGGCGGAAGGTTACTCTACGGTCGCTTGTTACTCCTACTCCATGGGGACGGTTTTTCCTGATCACACCCATTCGATGGACAAAAAAGACTCCGTCTTGGAAGGGGAGTTCTTGATCACCCTTGAGGGAGAAGAGTTTCTGCTGCGCGCTGGAGATTCGATCGAGGTTCCAGCCAATGCCGTCCACAGTGCTCAGGTGGTGGGAGAAGAGGCCGTCCTTAGTCTGGATGCCGTAAGAGGCTAGGGCGGGGGTCCAGGAAGGGCAAACTCTTCGTTCTCCGCGCCGTTCGATGGCGATCCGGGCTGCTTTCCGATACAATTTTCCCACCGTGAAAAAGCCGCCTCTTCATTCCGTTTACCCGATAAAGGACTTGCGGGATTTCTTGATTCAGGTGGCGGATCGGTATAGCAGTCAGGTGGCCCTGCGAAGTAAGAAACACGGGACTTATACCTCTCTCACTTACAGCCAGCTGGGCGAGCGAGTCAGGGAACTGGCCACGGCTTTCTCGGAATTCGGTTTGCGAAAAGGAGATCGTGTGGCGCTGCTGTCGGAAAATCGGACTGAATGGGCTGTGACCTACCTGGCAGCAGTCACAGCGGGTTTGGTGGCGGTGCCGATTGACCGGGATCTCACCGTCCCCGAGATTAGCCACATCCTGAACTTTTCCAAACCCAGAGTCTTGATTTGCTCACAGAAATACGTCGATCAGCTCAAGGGGAGTCGAAGTGGCATTCCCTCCCTGGAATTGCTCATTTCCATGGAAGAGGAGAAAGAAGGAGCCGATCTGTCCTTCCCTGAAGCGTTGCGAAAGGGCCAGGAGGCAGACTCGGGTGGGAGTCCCTCTCTTCAAGACAGGGAGCTCAGTGCAGACGATCAGGCGGTCATCATCTTCACTTCCGGAACGACAGGAAATTCCAAGGGTGTCATGCTGACCCACGGAAACATCGCTTCCAACGTCATGGCTACGTCTCAGTACGTGTCGATTCAGGATGGCGTGTTGCTTTTCGGTTTTGCCGCTGCATCACACCTACGAAGCCATGGGCGGTTTCCTGCTGGCACTTTATCAGGGGTGCACCGTCTGTCATGCTGAGAACCTCCGCCGCATACCCGAGAACTTAAGGGAAACAGGTGCCACGGTCATGTTGGGTGTGCCCATCCTTTTTGAAACCTTTTACCGGCGTATTGAAAGCGGAATCAAGCAGAAGGGACAGTCCAAGTTTCGGCTGGCCCTGGGAATCGCTTCCCTTTGTGAGCGGCTCTTGCGGTTGAACGTTCGCCGAAGGCTCTTCAAGCCCATCCATGATCAATTCGGCGGGCGCCTGCAGTTGTTGATCTCAGGTGGGGCTGCAGTGAATCCTCAAGTGGCCAAAGGCTTCCGCGAACTCGGATTTGATTTCATTCAAGGGTATGGGATGAGTGAGGCATCTCCCATTATCTCCGTGAACCGAGTGAATTGTTTAAAGGATGACTCTGTTGGATTGCCTGTTCCTGGGGTCGAGGTGAAGATTGTCGGTGAGGAGATCCTGGTGCGCGGGCCGTCGGTGATGGCCGGATACTACTTAAATGAAACTGCTACACGAGGAACCTTGAAGGAAGGATGGCTGCATAGCGGGGACTTGGGGTACCTGGATCCAGATGGCTTTCTCTATATCAACGGTCGGAGGAAGTCGGTGATTGTCACTCCCAACGGGAAAAACGTCTATCCTGAGGAGGTTGAGGCTCTCCTCGATCAAAGCCGGTACGTCCTGGAGTCCCTGGTGTGGGGTGGTCCGGATGAGGATCCATCCCAAGTAGAGGTGCAAGCCATTGTTGTTCCTTGCGCTGAAACTTTCGACGAGGAACTTGGTCTCAATCAATATGACGAGGCAAAGATGCGTGAGGTGATTGCTGAAGCAGTCAAGGAGCAGTGCCGGAATCTGGCCCGCTACAAGCGGGTGAAGAAGTTTATTCTTCGGAAGGAAGAATTTGAAAAGACCACCACCCGAAAGATCAAGCGCTATCTTTACACGGCGACACCCTAGCCGTCGGAAGCAAGGGAGTTCAAGTGGAAAGAGGAAGATATGATATGCTTTTTTGGAAAATAATTTCGAGGGAGGACTCATGAAAAATAGGTATGCAGCTGTTCTAGTGCTTTGCTTTTTTGTTTTGGTCGGAGGTTACGGAATTCAGGCGCAGTCGGAGCCGCAAGAGGTGATCATCAAGCCGGTGGGCAACATGGCCGTCTTCGACCTCGAGGAGATTACGGCCACGGCGGGCTCCCGTCTCAAGCTGGTGTTTGACAATACGGCTACCAACCCGGCGATGCGTCACAATGTGGTGCTCTTGAATGTGGGGCCTGAGGACGAGACTACAATTGGAGAAGTTGGAATTGCAGCAATCAACGCTCCCAGGGATCAAGACTTCATTCCCGAGAGCGACGTCATTCTGGCCTACACTGCCATGGTCGCTGCAGGCGAGCGAGCAGAGGTGGTGTTCACGGTTCCGCCACCGGGAGACTACTCCTACATCTGCACTTACCTCGGACACTACATGACAATGAGGGGTGTGCTGCACTCCGTGAATTGACGATCACAAGAGCCCAGAAAGTGTCCTCCAAATTAGAGACTGTCCCCAATCAGTATGCGGGTCGGGAGTATGATATCGATATCGAATGCCCGGAATTCACCGCAGTTTGTCCCAGAACCGGACAACCTGATTTTGGGACCATCCATATCAAATATGTCCCTGATCAGAAGATCATCGAGTTGAAGTCCTTGAAACTTTATATGCATTCCTACCGTGATCAAGGAATCTTTCACGAGCATGTGACCAACGCCATTTTGGATGATATCGTCAGCGCCTGTGATCCGATTCGCTGCGAAGTCATTGGCGACTTCAATAGGCGTGGCGGAATCAAGACAATTGTACGGGCGAAGCACGAGAAAAGCTGACACCTGGATCGCCATGCTCAACGTGATTGACCTCACTCGACAACTCGTGGATGTTCCCTCTGTTACTGGAGAGGAGAAAGAGGTTGGAGAATTCCTCTACGATCTTTTGGAAACACAAGGTTGGGACTGTCTCAAGCAAGAAGTGACCTCTGATCGGTTTAACGTTCTGGCCACCCGGGGCCAAGCGTCGATCCTCCTCACCACCCACATGGACACCGTACCTCCTTTTTTCCCTTCCCGGGATGCGAAGGAGTTTGTGTACGGTCGGGGCGCCTGTGACGCAAAGGGGATAGCTGCGGCTATGATCTGTGCCGCGGAGGCCTTGCTCCAGGAGGGCTTCTCCGATCTCGGGTTGCTCTTTGTGGTTGGAGAGGAGACCGACAGCATCGGCGCTGCCAAGGCGCGGGAGTTGGATCTGGATTGCTCCTTTTTTATCAATGGGGAACCCACCGACAATGAACTGGTCATTTGCCACAAAGGGATTGTCTCTGCTCGGGTGTGTGTAGAGGGTGTGGCGGCCCACTCCGCTTATCCGGAAAGGGGAGACTCGGCCATAGAGAAGCTCATCGCTGTCTTGAACAGTTTCAATGAGATCGCTTTTCCCTCCCACACCCGCCTGGGACGAAGCCATCTCAATGTTGGAAAGATTAAGGGCGGCAGTGCCGCCAATGTGGTACCAGATTATGCAGAAGCCGAGATTCTCATCCGGACGGTTTCTGACAGCAAACTCTACCTGAGGCTCCTGAATGAGGCAGTCGGCAACAGGGCTCAGCTGGAGGTGTTAAAAACCAGTGAACCTCAAGAGATGGTAACCGTGGAGGGTTTTCCCACCAAGGGGGTTGGTTATGGAACGGATATTCCTGTCCTACGGACGCTGGGAAAGCCGCTTCTGTTTGGACCGGGCTCGATCTGGGAGGCCCACACGGCGGATGAAAAAATCTCCAAGAAGGAGCTTCTCGAGGCAGTTGATCTGTACCAGAAATTAGTGAGAGCACTGCGTTGACAAATAGGAGGCAGGAGATAGGAGTCAGGAGGCAGGAGATAGGAGTCAGGAGGCAGGAGGTAGGAGACAGGAGGAGACAGGAGGCAGGAGGTAGGAGACAGGAGGCAGGAGGTAGGAGGTAGGAGTCAGGAGGCAGGAGATAGGAGACAGGAGGTAGGAGACAGGAGGCAGGAGGTAGGAGGTAGGAGTCAGGAGGCAGGAGATAGGAGACAGGAGGTAGGAGATAGAATCATGGATCACCTGGATCTATAGGGATTTTTTAGAAAATTTTAACTCCTGTCTTCTTTCTTCCGACTCCTGCCTCCTGTCTCCTACCTCCTGACTCCTTTTTTTCGCCATGTTGTTTCGGGCCCTGATTCTCAAGATTGCCAAAAGCGAGACTTTGATGCACTTCATTGCCCGCGTGGGGAAGCGTTCGGGTCTGGCCAGGCGTTTTGTGGCAGGGGAAAGCATGGATGAGGCCATGAGCGTAGTCCAGGCGCTGAACAGCCGGGGAATACTGGCCACTCTCAATCTGCTGGGAGAGGAGGTTGGTAACGAGAGAGAAGCAGAACGTGCAACTTCCTCTTACCTTGCTCTGCTCCAAGGCGTCCACACCAGTCAGGTGCAGTCAAACATTTCCATCAAGCTTACTCAATTGGGCCTGGGGATCAGTAGGGAAGTCTGTGCGGGGCATTTGAAGACTATTCTCCAGAGGGCTCATGAACTCAACAATTTTGTACGAATTGATATGGAGGGTTCTCGTTACACCCAGGACACCATCCATCTGTTTCAAGAGCACTTTGCCCTTTACAGCAATCATGTGGGCACGGTTATCCAAGCCTACCTGTATCGCAGCGAAGAAGATGTGCGCAAGCTCAGTGCACTCCAATGTAATATCCGATTGTGTAAGGGAGCCTATATGGAACCCTCTGATATTGCTTTTCCCAAAAAGAGGGACGTGGATCGAAACTTCGTCAAACTCATGGAGATGCTCCTGCTCTCCCCGTCCTATACGGCCATCGCCACCCACCACCGTGAGATGATCGAGCATGGCCTTCGCTTCGCTGCCCAGCAGGGTGTCCCGCCTGACCAGTTTGAGCATCAGAGGATCTATGGGATTGGGCGTGAATATGAGAAGCAGCTTGCCCAGCAAGGGTGCAAGATGCGAGTCTATATACCCTTCGGGACTCAGTGGGCGCCTTACTTTTTGCGGCGTCTGGCCGAACGTCCGGCCAATCTTCTCTTCCTTCTCAAGAATCTTTTCAGGGGTTAGGCTTAACTAAGGCGAGCGACGTAGCCTTGGAAAGAGCGGAAGTCTGGAGAATATTCTTCGTGGGGAAACTGCAGGCGAATCTCGGGCTCGGCGAAGCCAGGACCCGTCAAGACGATGGGAATTCGGTAGTTGTTGGCCGCCTCGGAAAGAACCTCAAAACTCTTTTCCAGGGGCCGCTGTGGATTCGAGGACACGACACAGACCAGATTCACCGGTTCCTGCTCCACCATTTCCGCCATTGCTTCAAAAGGAATGTTACCGCCCAGATTCAGGCACTCCCAACCTTCGGTCTCCAGAATTCGGGAGATGGCATTCACGTGAATCCTGCAGAATTCATCAGGCGCCGCACAGAGCCCTGTCTTTCCACTTTTCCGGCGGCAGATGAGTTGAGGGAACAAGAGAGACATGGCTTCATCGAGGTTGTTCCTGACGAGTCTTTCCTGGCCAAAAGTCAGATTTCCAGTGGCCAATGCCTGGTGAGAATTCTGGACAACCGGAAGCAGGACGTCGTCGTAGAGTTCAACGATCCCCATGCCTCGAATATAAAGGCGCTCCAGTAAGTCCTTGACGCGTCTGCGCTGGTTTTGAGTGGCCAGATAAAAAATCAGCTGGCAGACCTTGTCGAATTGTTTTCGGTTCAGCGACTCCTCGATTTCCGGCTCTTCCCACTTCTCGGTGGTCAGAAAACCCGTTGCTTCAAAACCGCGCGTCGTCTGAAAGTCAGAAATGTCTTCGAGATGAAATCTTCTATGTCCGCCGGGAGTTCGGAGGCAGCAAAGCCCACCGGAGTCGGCCCATCGTTTGATTGTCGACTCGCTCACGTTCCACATTTGAGCCACTTCACGAGTCGAAAAGGTCCGCTTGATCGTCATGCTTCCGTCAGGAATAGTGTGAAGAAATGAAGCCTCACGCTGACTGATCCATCCCTCCGTGGGATGCCGATCATAGGATGAATTTTGGGACAAGTCAATAGGGAATTCTTTCCTGAATTCTTCCATTTTTTCGAGAGAGTTTGAGAGTACGGGGACTGCCCTCGAACTCTCTCCAAAATCAATGTCAACTCCTGTTGACAGGCCAGAACCCGCTGCCTGTCCAGTAACTATGCTGGGTGCAGCAGAATTCCGAAAAGCTGTGTCAACCTCCGTTGTCACTGTCCAGATCCATGAGCTATGCTGTGCTGTGACTGTGTTACAGGAGGACACGATGGGAAACAGTGTCAACACGCGTTTACGCCTGCGAAGCACTTCCACGGGCGGCAGATGTGGTCCCTCAGCTAGCCTTCAACATATTAGGTTGTGGAAAACTTTTACCCCCACATGTGCTCTGAAAAGGGATGGCATGTAATTTGCATTGAGGCCGGAGAGGGGGTTTTCGTTTTCCAAAGGCCAAGCTGGCTAAGGGGGGTACAATGATCATTTTGGGTTCCACTTTTTCCCACTTCACAAGCTCGAGTAGTTCTAGTTCGTTCTCTGGAGGGCCGGCAGATGGTTAGGCCACCAGAAGTTCTCAAGGAAGCTCCCATTTTTCTCCACACAGAGACCTGTCAGGCCTTCGTCGGGAGAAGGAAGATCAACCTGACTACTACAGAATTTAATCTGTTGGCCTGCTTCTTGAGAAATGGGGGGACCACTCTAAGTCGAGCTATGCTTTTGACAACGGCCTGGGATGAAACTTATCGAGGGACGTCACGCACTGTTGACACCCACATTCAGCGGCTTCGGCGAAAGCTTGGCCGGGCCGGGTACTTTATCCGCACCGTTCGAGGGATCGGATACCGACTGGAAGTACCGCCGGGCTAGGTGGCCAGGAAGGGATTGGTTTCTCGTTCCTTGCCGATGGTGGTTTCCGGACCATGGCCTGGATAAAGAATTTTCTCATCTCCCAGGGGAAGCACCTTCCTGTGGATGCTTTCCATGAGCGTTTCATAGCGGCCCCCGGGGAGGTCGGTGCGACCGATGGATCCGGCGAAGATAACATCTCCACAGAAGACATGCTCCTCAACCTCCAAGCTAACGCTTCCGGGGGAGTGTCCGGGAGTGTGATAAACCTTCAGGCCCAAATGACCGACCTGTAATTCCTGGCCTTCCTCGAGGTAGTGGTCTATGGGGGGGGCAGGAGGATATTGAAGTCCAAATCTTTCAGCCTGGATGGGTAAGTTTTGGTAAAGCGTCTCATCTTCAGGATGGAGATAGATCGGAACATCCCATTTTCCTTTCACCAGCCCGACCCCGGAAATATGATCGATGTGGGCATGCGTATTGACGATCGCGACGAGTTGGACACTCATCTCCTCCACCCGCTGCAGCAGCTGGGGAGCCTCGTCTCCAGGATCAAGATAAATTCCCTGAAGAGTTTCTGAACAGGATACAATGTAGCCGTTTTTAAAAAACGGCTCTACCGCATGTCTTTCGATGAGTATGGAGTCGTTCTTCATCATGATGACTATTGTAGGAAAAGAGGAGTCAGATTTGAAACGATGCCCAAAAAAACTATTTGCATAGCCCATAGCCCGGACAGCGATGACGCCTTTATGTTCTATGCCCTGAGCAAGGGGAAAATAGAGACAGGAGAGTTTGAGTTCATTCACCAGCTGGCGGATATCGAGACACTAAACGAAGCTGCCCTGGCAGGCCGATATGAGGTGACGGCTGTCAGCATTCATGCTTACGCCTACCTTCAAGAGCGTTATGCGCTACTGAGCAGCGGAGCCAGTATGGGCGAGGGATATGGGCCGATTTTGGTCAGCAGCCTTCCTTTTCCAACCGAGGAACTCCCTCAGCGCCTCATCGGAATTCCCGGCCAGCGGACATCCGCTTTTCTGGCACTCAAACTGTTTCAGTCGGACTTCCAGTACCAGGTCATTCCTTTTGATCAGATCATTCCCTCGGTTCAGCGCCGAGAAGTAGATGCGGGACTGATTATTCATGAAGGACAGTTGACCTATCGAGTTGATGGTCTGCACAAGATTCTGGATCTGGGAGAGTGGTGGATGGAGACGACGGAACTACCGCTGCCATTGGGAGGCAATGTGATTCGGCGAGATTTGGGAGTGGAGAAGATTGACCGAATCTCTCGGTTTATTAAGGAGAGCATTCGCTATGCTCTCTCCCATCGGGAGGAGGCTTTGGCTTATGCTCATGAATTCAGGCGTGGTCTCGATCCTCAACAGGCAGATGAGTTTGTGGGCATGTATGTGAACGAAAGGACCGTGGATTACGGTGAGGACGGAAGGAAAGCGGTCCAGCTCTTCCTGGACCGGGGCCATGAGGCAGGTCTGATCCCTCACCGGGTGGTAGTAGATTTCGTCTAATGTCTTTTTTTACTTAGAGTTGCATCCAAAGTTCTTGTGAATGATGAGATCTGGTTTCCCGCTCTGACCTTGCTCTTTGGCAACTCGGATCTTATAATAGCTTCAGGAAGAAAATTGCTGGAAGTTCCATCATGACAGTAGCAGTCTCAGAAGAGCTCTCTAACGAAGAAATCAAACGCTACAGCCGGCATCTGATCATGCCGGAGGTGGGGATGGGAGGGCAAAAGAAACTAAAGCAGGGCAGTGTCCTGTGTGTGGGTGCGGGCGGTTTGGGTTCGCCTTTAGCTTTCTATCTGGCAGCTGCCGGAGTAGGGAGACTGGGGATTGTGGATTTTGACGTGGTGGATTTCAGTAATCTGCAGCGGCAAATTCTTCACACCACTCATGACGTCGGTCGGCCCAAGCTCGAGTCGGCACGGGAAAAACTTGAAGCCTTGAATCCGAATGTCAAGGTTGAGACACACGAGACACGGCTGAGTTCAGACAATGCCTTAGAGCTGTTTGAGAACTATGACATTATTGCCGACGGAACCGATAACTTTCCCACTCGATATCTGGTCAATGATGCTTGTGTGATAACCGGTAAGCCCAATGTCTACGGAAGTATCTTCCGTTTCGAAGGACAGGCTTCCGTATTTGCCACTTCCGACGGGCCATGCTATCGGTGCCTGTACCCAGAGCCGCCTCCTCCGGGATTGGTGCCGTCTTGTGCCGAAGGAGGAGTTTTAGGGATCCTTCCCGGACTGGTGGGTCTCATCCAGGCCACCGAAGTTGTTAAACTAATACTGGGCAAGGGGGAGTCCCTGGCCGGCCGCCTGCTTCTCTTTGATGCCCTGGGAATGAAGTTCCGCGAGCTGAAGCTGCGCAAGAACCCAAAGTGCCCGGTCTGCGGAGAGAATCCCAGCATCAAGGAACTCATCGACTACGAGGAGTTTTGTGGCATTGGTCAGGAAGAGCAAGCACCTGCCGGGATTGTGGAAATTACGGCCAAGGAGTTCAAGGAGGAACTGGATCAGGGAAAGGATCTCTTCATTCTGGACGTGCGCAATCCTGTGGAATTTGAAATTTGCCGAATTGATGGATCGCATCTCATTCCGCTGGATGAGCTGCTCAACAGGATTCACGAGCTGGATAGCGCCCGTGACATTGTTGTCCATTGCCGATCGGGAGCTCGAAGTGCCCAGGCAATTGAGCTGCTGCGCGAGGCGGGTTTTCGAAAATTGCGCAATCTGAAAGGGGGCGTCTTGTCCTGGTCTGATGACGTCGATCCGACGATGCCCAAATATTGATTGGGTTTCTACTGACAAGAGAGCACGCTCCATGTCCATTCACATTTCTCAAACAGCCGCAGAGAGGATTCGAAGAGGCCTCGAACAGGAAAACAAGCCCCAGGGCGGACTTCGCCTTGGAGTCAGGGGTGGAGGTTGTTCTGGGTTGAGTTATGTCATGCGGTTTGAGCCTGAGAAACGGCCGGACGATAAAGTTTTTGAGGAGCATGGGGCAAAGGTCTTTGTCGATTTGAAAAGCTATCTCTACCTGAAAGGGGTAACGCTGGATTGGCAGGGAGCCCTCATGCAGCAAGGCTTCACCTTCGTGAACCCGAATGCCTCAAAGACTTGCAGCTGTGGGATCTCCTTTACCGTCTAGAGCGGGCTTCAGATTGCTGCGAGTCAGCTCAACTTCCACATAGTTCACTTCTTGTCGCAAAGCCTCAGGGAACTTCCGTACCGTCACTTGAACGGATTCAATCCTCTTATCAGTCAGGAGGGAGCGGCACAGTTGGCCGGCCAAGGACTCCACCAGGCTAAAACGTTTCTCTTGAAGTGTCGTCTTGACCTTCCCCACAATCCCCACGTAGTCCACGGTTGAGTCCAGCTCATCTGTATTGGCGGCGGTTTCCAGATCGAGGCACAGAACCAGGTTGACCAGAATCTCCTGGGGATTTTCTCGTTCAGCTGGAGTCACTCCCAGGTGAGCCAGGCAGGAAATCCCGCTAATGTGAATCTTGTCCATCTCCCATCGCGTCAATGAGCTGGTTGATGTGTTCCCAGTACTTGTCGGGGTCAACCTGGTGAAGATCATTGTGGCCAGCGGGCATGGTGTGAAGGTATTTTTCCGTCTGCAGACTGTCGAATAACAGCTGTCCCTGTTTGAGAGGGACAACCTTGTCCTGCTCACCGTGAAGAACCAGAACTGGGCGAGAAATACCGTCAAGAAACTCCGCCGTTGGAAACTTGAACTCGGAAAGGAAACCCAGGACCTTCAGTACCGGATGGTGATTGAGCAGGGAATATTTGTTGGGAAAACTCGACTCCAGGATCACGCCGTCCGGCTTTGTGACGGTTGTTGCGAAAGCTGCAACCGATCCCCCCAGGGATTGTCCCCAGTAGATGACCTTGAGATCGGGACGGTGAATCTTAGTCCAGAAGCGGCGCAGCAGGGCTTCGGCATCTTTGTAGAGACCTTCCTCGGTCGGGGATCCAGTGCTTTTCCCGTAGCCACGGTAGTCCAGGGCAAAGACCGTAAGAGAGTGGTGGTAAAGGCTCATCAGAAAATCTTGCCAGATAGAAAGATTACCGCCGTTTCCGTGGAAAAACAGGACTTCACCCCTCGGCTCGGGGTGTTCCAGTAACCATGCATAAACAGTCTCCTCATCGGTTGTCTCGAGAGGGATCTCCTTAATCGGGAGGCCCGATTTCTCAGGGGCCCTATCCAGTCCACGGAGAGGGAAGAAAGTGAGCCGGGGTTCAAGCAGGACGACCAGCAATTTCAGCGCCATCATCCCGACGACGAAGAAGAGGAGATAAAGAAAGATCAGTTTGGCCATTCAGTCGTTCTAAACCCAGAGAGAAATTGCGAAACTACCCACCACACACTAGTTTACTCGATTCTCCGGGTCGAGTATATTCAGGAGCCACAGGAGACCTTTTGGCCTTTATTAGCAATGTCCACATCAAGTACCTCGGTCATGCGACTTTTCTCATTACCACTCCCGGGGGAAAGAAGCTCCTCATCGATCCATGGGTGCAGAACAACCCGGCTTGCCCCGAGCAGGACAAGGCAATCGATTCCCTGGATACTGTTCTCATCACCCACGCTCACTTTGATCATATCCAAGATGTTCTCGAGTTAGCCAAGACCCACAAGCCACAGATCGGATGTATCTACGAGATAGCGCACTGGCTTGAGCGGAAGGGTGTTCAGAATACGAATGCCATGAACAAGGGTGGCTCTCTACAGCTCAATGATGTGCGTGTCACGATGGTGGATGCGCGTCATAGCTGCGGAATCCTCGAGGATGATGGATCGATCAGCTATGGTGGGGAAGCCGCCGGTTACGTGGTGGAGTTCGAAAATGGATTCCGCATTTACCATGCAGGCGATACCTGTGTCTTCTCTGACATGAAAATCATCGCAGAACTCTATGAGCCTGAGCTCATCTTGCTCCCGATAGGTGACTTGTTTACCATGAGCCCAAAAGAAGCGGCCTATGCCTGTCGGCTCATGAATGCAAAGACAGTCCTGCCCATGCACTATGGTACCTTCCCTCCACTGACTGGAACGCCGGAGGAGCTGCGAGAACTGATAGGTGAGCTGGGGACGGAGATCATCGAACTGCGGCCCGGACAGTCACTGACTTAGCCTCTCCTCTAAGCGTCGTTGGGTCCACCCTTCAAGGCCCTCCAGCACCAGGTCTGCCTCCCCCAGCTGTCCAGTGGGATAGGTGGTGGCCAGTGCCACACATTTCATGCCGATGATATGGACTGATCGGATGGCGCGATAAGAGTCTTCAATGACAATGACCTCATCGCGTTTCAAGGTGGGATCTTGCTCCTTGAGTCCAGCCAGGGCTTTGAGGAAGGCTTCAGGATGGGGTTTTCCATTGACGACATCAGCTGCCGACACGATCGCGGCAAAGCGTTCCAGCAATCCGAGCTGACCCAGAATGAACTCGATCTCTTTCTTGGCGGCTCCCGATGCAATGGCCAGAAGCACTTTCGGAGAGAGCTTGCGCACAAAATCGACAGAAGGCTCAATCATCGGAACGTGCCGCTCAATTTCCTTAAAGTAGTGGTGAGATTTACGATCAACGAGCTGGTTGACGGGCTGCTGGTGGGACTCCCTATTCTGGTCGTTCAGGAAGTGTAAGAAAAAGTTTCGGTCGTCATAGGGAAGATACTTTTGGCAGTACTCCTCCCAACTCAAGGTCAGTCCCTCTTTCTTGAGAGCCTCCTGAAATCCACGGAAGTGTACGGGTTCATCATCAACCAGTACACCATTGAAATCAAAAATAATGCCTCGGATTTGCATCAAAATCCTGTTTATATCACGAATTGACAAGGGATTACATTAACCTATTTATTATCAAGTGTTTATAACTCTCTACAAATCCTCAGGTGCGCCCAAGGTGTGTTTTTCAAGTCAATTCTTTCACTTGGCCAGCTCCCGGATCTGAGACGCTACACCCAGGAGAGAGGTTGGAACATTTTCAGGGAGTATTGTGACAACGGTAAGAGATTAGGCCGGCTAGCAGCAGCAATTGATCCTGCTGAGGTTCACAGGCTTAGAGAGCAAGGTACGAGTTTTAGGGCTATTGCCCGGCAACTTGGAGGTTCCGTCAATAAGTGTGTAAATAGACATCAGGCGGCTTTCTCCTGGGTGACTGGGTTGACTGGAACTCCATTGACATATTGGGCTCCTTGGTAGACATCCTTCATCAAGTGGGGAGCCTTCAAACGGCGAAATCTCTTCTCAGCGACCAGCAGCATCTTCCAGATGACAGCCCGTGCGTTGGCCACTTTCTTGAACCTTCGAGCAGCATCGGTTCGCAGTCGCAGAGCAGAGAAGGGAGACTCCACTGGGTTGGTAGTCCGCAGATGTTGCCACTGCTGTTTGGGATAGTTGTAAAACGTCACCATCCGCTCCCAGTCCTGGTCGATCAGATCAGCCGCTGCCTCCAGGCCTCTCTTGCTACACCAATGTTGGAATCGTCCTTTGACTCGCTCGGCTTCCTGCCGTGTTTCTGCATAAGGGATCTGCCGCAACATCAACAAGGCCGCTTTGTGCCGACTCTTGGGGATCTTGGCCAGCAAGTTGACGATGCGATGATTCCAGCATCTCTGCTCGTCGGCTTCTGGGAACACGTTGCGCAACGCTCCCCAGATCCCCAGATGCCCGTCAGCGATCACCAGACGGGGTGGGTTCATCCCCCGCTCTTTGAGATCCCGCAGCACTTCGGACCAGCTCTGGGTCGATTCTCGATAACCACTACTGACGGACACCACCACTTTAGTGCCATCACTTAAAGCGGCGATCACTACCAGAATCACGGCCTTCTCCTTCTCCAGCCCTGCTTTGATGTACACGCCGTCCGCCCACAAATACACGACTTCCAGATCATCCAGCCGACGGCTCTGCCAGGCCTCCATTTCTCCCTGCCACTTCTGTTTCAACCGGGCTACGGTGCTGGGGGACAGCGGCGCTTCTTCCCCTAAAAGCCCTCTCAAGGCCAGATCGAAATCCCCCTCGGCCAGACCATGTAAATAGAGTTCTGGAATCAAGTCTCGTACCTCTCGCGTTCGCTTGGCAAACAGCGGCAAGACCCGGCTCTCAAAACGCTCTTCCAGATCCCGCACTCGGGGACGCCGCAGCTTGATCGTTCCGCAACTCATCGTCAGTCGCCGCTCCTTGCCGTAGCCGTTGCGATAGCCACCGGAGGCGTCCACTTCTCGGCGACGCTCATTCTTTCTTCGTCCCAGCAGCTGTGTCACTTCATCCTCCAGCAGTTCCTGTACGTAAAACTGGATCTGCTCTCGCACCCACTCTTCCAGCTGTTCAAAGCAGACTCTTGACTCCACACTGTGATCAATGTTCTTCTTGCTCATGGCGGTGTGACTCCTTCCTTTCGGGCTCTTCCGCCCGGGTTTTTATTTTCACCCGGAAGGATAATCACCGCCTGTGCTATTTACACACCTTTTGAGGGTAGCTCGTCCCCTTGTCCGAGTTGCCTAAATCTTTTTTCCATCGCCTGTCTAATTTGGTTACGGATCTCATCATCGGTAGTGTCCGGTTTGACCGTAACCTCAACGTCGATTCCTTCATCTCCTCTAAACCAGAGTGCTATCCTCCAAATTGGCGAACCTCGTTCCGCCTGCATCAATCCACGCCCTCTGAATTCAAACATATTCTGTGCAAAATGAAGGTTTTTAGTCATTTCCTCCATGACCTCTTCAGCGATCCTCTTGAGTCCTTTAGTGTTGGGCATAAGTACTAGAGCTTCTTGAATTTCAAGCCCAAATAGATTTTCGCCTTGCAATATAGGGCCACCCTCAATGCGAAGAGTATGAAGGATCGCTTCCAAAGCCGGGTCACCTTCGTTGAGCGATTCCATGCGCGAAAGGCTAAGTAGCTCTTTCTCTGTTAGGCGTGGTACGACTCTTTCTGAGAGGTAGCTAAAGGCTTCAAGTTTCCCCCTTTCGAGCCAAGGAGCTGATACAACAAGAGCCCATTGGCCGTCACGAAGGAATAAGCCAAAGAGTGTGAATGCTCCTTGTTCAAGAGCTATTTCATCCATTAATTTTCGCAACTTATCTGTGTCGATCATCTGAGGCCACTAAAAATTACTTTAGCCGAATTAATCATATCCAACGCATCTTGTTTTAAAGTCGTCCGGACTGGACTGTATCGTAGTTTTGGATCCCAATTTTGCACTACGGACCACTCCGCAAAATAGGCTCTTTTGATCTTGGTTTCTGTGCCGGACAGGCTTAGCAGAGTGTCCAAGTTATGAGTTCTGAAACTCTGATAATTCTGAAACTCCCCCCTGGTAGATGGATACCCCGCCCACTTCAAAGTGCGGCAGATTCGTGCTTTCAAGGCGATCTCAACTACATAACCACACAGGTACACAGCTCCAGCATAGCGCCGAGATTGGAGTAGCACTTCCGCATCTTTCAATCTAGCTCGTGCAATATTTCTCAAATCGGCTCTTGCTATCAAAATTTCTACACATAATATCAAGGTTCAGTTTTTTTCTCCCCAATCCCCTTACCTGAGAGTCGTCAGTTAAAGCAGTTATAATGGGCTGCAAGAACAAGCCTGGAGAAACCCTTGATCAGGGTTGAAAGCTACCGGTTGCCTGTTTCAACTGGTAGCCTCCAGGTCGCAATCATTCATCGGAAAACCCAGAGTTTACGATAAATGCCTACGAATACGAGAGACATCAGTCAAATGAGGCGTTTAGACGTTCTTCTGGTATAGAGCTGCGTGGCATTGCTCCAGGGGTTCCTGTAAGACCAACAGAACGGTCAGAAGAAGAGCTAACTAGACAGCGAGAAGAAAGCTATCCAACGGCACTTCGGTCAGAGCAGAGAAGAGCGGGGCAGAGCCTTACGATGATGGCCATTGTAATTGTGATTGACGTACTTGTGTTTCTACCTCATTGGCTATTGGCGAGAAGGAGAAGGGCTGTAAGCACTTTCAGCTAGCGCCGTGCTGCTCGAAACTTCCACGAAGGTTTTCGGGAGGCTGCCAGGCGCGGCCACTTGAAGCTCGCGTCCATCTGAATACCGTCACATGGACGTATAGTCGGCATGTCGGAGAAGTGAACTAATCGCCGACCCGGCGTGTTTATCCCAGTGTCTGTTTGATTAACGCTACGGCTCTTCAACATGGCTCGCCCAGATCCGAAATTTACAGAAAAAATAGGACTTGACCCGCAAAGATCGCTAGACTACTACACCATACAAGATTTCCCACCTTAACACAGGTAAGACAGCCTCCTTTCTGATGGATCATTCTGTCGCCTTGACATACACAAGAATCGTGTGTAATATTCAGGAAGCATGAACGGAGGTAGAGAAATAATGAATAAACGGATCAACATCTCCTTGCCGGAAGAAACTGTCCGGTTGCTTGATCGTGTGGCAGAAAAGGGCAATCGAAGCAAACTGATTAACACGGCAGTTAGACACTATGTGGAGCAGGTCGGTCGAGAAAACCTGAGAGGACGGTTGAAGAAAGGTGTACAAGCGCAAGCTGAACGAGACCTCCATCTTGTAGAGGAGTGGTTTGCTCTTGATGAAGAGGCATGGGAAGGCAACGTAAGGTAAAGTTCCCGAAACGTGGCGAGGTCTATCTCGTCAACTTTGATCCCACACTGGGCGCAGAGATAACAAAGACGCGCCCGGCTTTAATTTTGCAAAACGATATTGCTAATCGGTATAGTCCCATCACTATTGTCGCTGCCATCACATCAAAGTTTGACGACCAACTTTATCCGACAGAAGTCCTGATAAGATCTCGGGAGGGAGGTCTAACAACTGACTCGGTAGTGCTACTTAATCAAGTCCGTTCGATTGACAAAAGACGCTTGGTTAGATCGCTTGGGGCAGTATCATCCGAAACAATGGAACAGGTTAATCGAGCTCTCCTCATCAGCCTTGAGCTCATTGATATTTGATTAGAGGAATTACTGTATCCAAAGTGTTATTCCGAACGAGTAGTCGTATTTGAGGGGATTAGGTAACAGAAGAAATGAAGGCGCAGTCTATGGTACGCCCTCCGCGGTCTGCCCTCCGCAGCGCTTCAGCCCCGGCTACTCGCCGGGTCTTCCGCGGCTCCGGTCCAGCCCGCTCCGGGCGGCATCAATTGAGTTCGCTCCGGTTCGGCGCAATCGCTCCTGACTCCGGGGCGGCATCTGCCGGCTCCAGTCCCGGCTGATCGCCGGGTCTTCCGCAGCGGCATTCACCCGCCCCTGCTTCCTCCGCTCTGGGCGGGCGCCGCCAGGGCCCGCCCAGTTGCGCCTCTCACTCCGCGATCACTGGCGGTGGCAAATGGCTCCGCTGCAAAAGATCGCGCCAGGACATCCGCCCTGTCACGCCTTTTGCATATGCTTCGCCATTGTTGTGCATTTTTTCGCGTTTTTCCTCTGGGGCCTCAGGGGCCTTTCAGAAGGCCGCAGGGAAAAGCCTTTAAGGTGCGGAGCATCCTTAATAACCTTAAAAGAAAGGAATGTTTTGCTAAAAAGCTCGGCCGTGGAGTGTTTACAAAAAGAGTTGCTTCCTGTGGAGGAGGGACTTGTCTTTCGCGGCTGGGCTTCTTCCAATTAGCCCTTCCAATCCGGCGAATGCTTAGGCTTTCACCCAGTAACTACTTCCGAAGAAGCGATTTCCCGAACGAACCGATAATGCATATTATGCAAAGTTTCGCCTGGGTGGAGTATTCTG
This sequence comes from Acidobacteriota bacterium, assembly GCA_963663035.1. GTDB lineage: Bacteria > Acidobacteriota > UBA6911 > RPQK01 > JADFOI01 > JADFOI01. The sequence goes on along the minus strand of OY760074.1, from coordinate 1,688,873 downwards.
CCTGGTACTTCTCATCTCGTACTTCCCAGCACCTCTACTCCTTGGGAGTCACCTCGGCGAAACGTTACATAATATAAGTCCATTATCGGTCGTTCGGGCTGCCCTCGCTCCGTAGGGCGAGCTACCCTCAAAAGGTGTGTAAATAGCACAGGCGGTGATTATCCTTCCGGGTGAAAATAAAAACCCGGGCGGAAGAGCCCGAAAGGAAGGAGTCACACCGCCATGAGCAAGAAGAACATTGATCACAGTGTGGAGTCAAGAGTCTGCTTTGAACAGCTGGAAGAGTGGGTGCGAGAGCAGATCCAGTTTTACGTACAGGAACTGCTGGAGGATGAAGTGACACAGCTGCTGGGACGAAGAAAGAATGAGCGTCGCCGAGAAGTGGACGCCTCCGGTGGCTATCGCAACGGCTACGGCAAGGAGCGGCGACTGACGATGAGTTGCGGAACGATCAAGCTGCGGCGTCCCCGAGTGCGGGATCTGGAAGAGCGTTTTGAGAGCCGGGTCTTGCCGCTGTTTGCCAAGCGAACGCGAGAGGTACGAGACTTGATTCCAGAACTCTATTTACATGGTCTGGCCGAGGGGGATTTCGATCTGGCCTTGAGAGGGCTTTTAGGGGAAGAAGCGCCGCTGTCCCCCAGCACCGTAGCCCGGTTGAAACAGAAGTGGCAGGGAGAAATGGAGGCCTGGCAGAGCCGTCGGCTGGATGATCTGGAAGTCGTGTATTTGTGGGCGGACGGCGTGTACATCAAAGCAGGGCTGGAGAAGGAGAAGGCCGTGATTCTGGTAGTGATCGCCGCTTTAAGTGATGGCACTAAAGTGGTGGTGTCCGTCAGTAGTGGTTATCGAGAATCGACCCAGAGCTGGTCCGAAGTGCTGCGGGATCTCAAAGAGCGGGGGATGAACCCACCCCGTCTGGTGATCGCTGACGGGCATCTGGGGATCTGGGGAGCGTTGCGCAACGTGTTCCCAGAAGCCGACGAGCAGAGATGCTGGAATCATCGCATCGTCAACTTGCTGGCCAAGATCCCCAAGAGTCGGCACAAAGCGGCCTTGTTGATGTTGCGGCAGATCCCTTATGCAGAAACACGGCAGGAAGCCGAGCGAGTCAAAGGACGATTCCAACATTGGTGTAGCAAGAGAGGCCTGGAGGCAGCGGCTGATCTGATCGACCAGGACTGGGAGCGGATGGTGACGTTTTACAACTATCCCAAACAGCAGTGGCAACATCTGCGGACTACCAACCCAGTGGAGTCTCCCTTCTCTGCTCTGCGACTGCGAACCGATGCTGCTCGAAGGTTCAAGAAAGTGGCCAACGCACGGGCTGTCATCTGGAAGATGCTGCTGGTCGCTGAGAAGAGATTTCGCCGTTTGAAGGCTCCCCACTTGATGAAGGATGTCTACCAAGGAGCCCAATATGTCAATGGAGTTCCAGTCAACCCAGTCACCCAGGAGAAAGCCGCCTGATGTCTATTTACACACTTATTGACGGAACCTCCTTGCCGATTGCGGCAGTGGAGATCAGCATGGCTAATAGCGCGATGCTCTCAAATTCCCTGTGATTGTATGGCGTCCCCCTAGTCTTCGGACTTGAAACTCTCCGCCTCGCTGAATTCATCCCCACATCGCAACCATCTATGGCGAGCAGACGGCGTGTGCTTTTTTGCCCTGGAGGCCGAAACAAAGCTGATGAGTGTAAATGCAAATTGACAAGAAACCACTTCAGTTGACAAATTGCTTCAGTGCGAACTCCTCGGTGCTCAGTCAAATGGCAAGGTAAATGAGAAGATAAAGGGTTTGACAGGCTTCTCTGCGTCAGTTATCCTTTTTGGCACTGGTCTTGCTGTTATCCGTTCCACGTTGAAAAAGTCCTTAGCCTAATAAGGCAGGGGCTTACTATTCCAAGAAAAGCCGTTTCAATTTTTTTTACACCTGGGAGAGGTAATGAAAACTAGCACGCTAATCTTGTCTCTTGTCTTTTGCTTAATTCCTGCTGGGCCAATTCTGGCCCAAACCCAAGAACCACTGCCACACAAGGGTGTACTGAGGGAGGAAGCAGCCAAGCCTGCCTCGGAAACCGTTTCTGAGTCCCTTAAGAAAAGAGTCCTGCAGACCTACGGTAGGCTGCCGCTGAGCTTTGAGCCTAATCAGGGCCAAACGGATGCATCGGTGAAGCAGCCAAGCCTATTTCCTCGGAAACCGGCACGTTGACAGGGCAAACTGATCGTCCCGGTTAAGAAAAGAGTCCTGCAGACCTACGGAGGCAGAGCTGATAGCTCTAGGCTGCCGAAAAGTGGCTGTTCCAGCTTTGGCAGCGCGGAGTAAGGTCAGGTGTAAATAGACATCAGGCGGCTTTCTCCTGCCAAACGGATCCATTGCATCGGTGAATTTTCTGGCGCGCGGCGATGGCTACAACCTATTTCTAGGGCACCAGCTGAGGTGGCATCTTGGGCGCGAGTGAGGTGCGTGTGCTTTCCAGCAAGTTTTGCACAAAGCTGCGGCCCCGTGTTTGATAGTTGTAAAACAGGGCAAATCTGCCGCAGGCCGCTTTGTGCCGACTCTTGGGGATCTTGGCTGTTGACGATGCGAGGTGGATCATCGACTGCACGAGTTCTGGGCCCAAGCAGAGGAGACTGAGCCCACGATGCTGACCGCAGTGCGTATGAAACTTATGGGAGCGAATCGCGAGGCAGAGCTGATAGCTCTGGAGGAGCTTTCCAGCAAGAGTCACTACTTTATCGGCAACGATCCTGAAAAGTGGCACACAAACGTTCCAAGCTATAGCAAAGTGGCAAAGCGCGGAGTCTATCCCGGCATTGACCTGATCTATTACGGCAACCTGACCTTGCCCCCTAAAACGAGTCCAGTTTGAATGTTAGGATTTCCGGTTTAGGAAGGAGGCAAGGATGGCAGGGAAGCGGTTTAGGGCAGAACAGATCATCATGAAGCTGCGTGAGGCAGAGGTGGGTCTGGCCCAAGGACAGAGGGTGGGACAGGTGTCGAAGCAGATGGGGGTGAGCGAGCAGACCTACTACCGGTGGCGCAAAGAGTACGGAGGGCTCCGGTTGGACCAGGCCAAGAGGTTGAAGGTGTTGGAGAAGGAGAATACCCGGTTGAAGAAGCTGGTGGCGGATCTGTCTTTGGACAAGCAGATCCTGAAGGAAGTGTCCTCGGGAAACTTCTAGGCCCGGCGAACAGGAGACGAGCGGTGATGTGGGTACGAGAGCGATTAGGAGCAGAGCGAGTCTCCGAACGTCGGGCCTGCCAAGTGCTGGGACAGGTTCGATCGACCCAGCGAAGGGAAAGGCAAATTCCCGATGATGAGGCCCGATTGGTGGCCCGGATGGTGGAGTTGGCTACGCAATACGGGCGTTATGGCTACCGGCGGGTCACGGCGATACTTCATGGGGAAGGGTGGAAGGTGAATCCTAAGCGGGTGGAGAGGCTGTGGAGACAAGAAGGGCTGAAAGTCCCGTCCAGACAGCCGAAACGAAGGAGGCTGTGGCTTAATGACGGTTCCTGTGTTCGGTTACGAGCGGCTCGCAAGAACCACGTCTGGAGCTATGATTTCGTGCATGAACGGACCCATGATGGGCGAGCCTTTCGGCTATTGACGATCCTGGATGAGTACACCAGAGAGTGCCTCGCCATTGATGTGAAACGGCAGATGAATCACCAAGACGTGTTGGACCGGCTGGCGGAGTTATTCGTTGATCGGGGAGTGCCTGAGTTTATCCGGTCCGATAACGGATCGGAGTTTACGGCACAGGCGGTCCGGGACTGGCTGCAGGCTGTTGGGGTAAGGACCTTGTACATCGAGCCGGGCAGCCCCTGGGAGAATGGGTACATTGAGAGTTTCAACGGGAAACTACGGGATGAGCTGCTGAACATGGAGATCTTCGACACGCTGGGGGAAGCCAAGGTGTTGGTAGAACGCTGGCGGAGGGATTACAATCAGATCCGGCCTCACAGCGCCTTGGCCTATCGGCCGCCGGCGCCAGAGGCCAAACTACCTAGGTCGCAGGCACTGGATCCAATCCCTTGGAGTGGACTTCAAATGGTCCCGGGTCTAGCATAGAGGGTGGACTCGTTCGTGGGGGCAGGTCAATTGTGCCATGTACAGTGGACGTCCCCCTCCTTTTCAAGCAAGGGGTTAAGGTGGATGGGACCTTAGAACCTTGGGCAAATGACCCCTTCGACCACCTCGAAGGACAAAAAATGCGGAACAAAGGCTGTGCAATTGCTTCAGCTGGGATGGTATTGAGGGCGTATGGTATTGACACAGATCCTGATGGAAAACCAGTCGATCCCGGTACCCTCAATAAGTTTCTTAGGACGCAACCAGGAGGATTCCTCAACGACGGGAACATGAGCTGGCGTGAGGTTCTCGAGTTTGGGACGCTCTCCGGTGGCACCCTCGATCTTAAGATATTCACTGATGAGTATGACGTAAATGTCCTCAATGAGGAGCTCTGCAATGGGAATCCGGTAATCTTACAGGTCGATGGACCCAACGGTACACACTTTGTTGTCGTTGACGGTCAAACTGTAGTTAATGGAGTGAATACACACACCATTAAGGATCCGGGGTATGCTGAGACTACTCTTCTTGCCTATGGTAACACCGCTAAATCGATGCGGATCTACCGGCCGGAAGAAGATCCGGGCTATTTGATCTTTGTTGTCACAGGGGATGCCGATTTTCTTATTACGGATCCCCTTGGAAGGCAGGAAGGACTCGACCCCGACACCGGGGGATCAGTGTTTGGGATTCCCAATGCAACCTTCGGTAGTGATTCCGTCGGTGATGATGACCCACAAAATGGGGGTTTCCCAACAAACCCGTCTCTAAGCTTTGACACGGTTGAGCCTCTGGTAGGAGTGTATCAAATCGATCTTCATGGGCTTTCTGGAACCGAGTTTCGGTTAGAGATTGTTAGCTACGCAACAGCCGGGGGTGTTAATGACATAAGGCACGAGGTAGGGACTATTGAGGCTGGAAAGGTCATAACCTTCACCTATAACTACCGTGGGGATCTGGCAGTGGAGGCTAATTTTGAAGTCGGTGAACTGGAAACTATAGCAGCTCTTAATGGGTTCGAGATTGAAGGCACGTTTACACTAGGTGAAGGGAACAATGGCATAGACCTGCTCACGGAAAGTGTTACCCTGTCCATAGACACCCTCCATTTAACAACTCCTGCTGGCTCTTTCGAGTTAGTTGCCGGAACCTTTGAATTTGAGGGTGAGATTAGGGGAGTAGAGTTAGAGATCGAGATCACACCGCTCGGAAATGATAGCTTCGCTTTCGACGCCGATGGTGAAGATGCCAATCTATCAGAGTTAGTCAATCCAGTCGACGTGCAACTGACCATTGGTGATGACTTTGCAAAAACCAGCGTTATCGGTGACCTGGACTAGAAACGGCAAGAAAAAGAAGAGGGAGGCCGAAAGCGTTTTTTAACCGCTAGAGAATTGGGTTAAGCGCCCATCTTCAAATCTCAAAATGTAGTGGGATGCTTGCGGCTGGTTGGGTGGTTCGGGTTCCAAGCTGAGCGAGATACTCACTACTTTATCTTGCGCGTTCGAAGTGTGTTGGGCAAACAGGGAGCGCAATTTTTCTGTGATGTCAGTATGGTGTGGTTTCCCGGGAGTAAGTTCTTTAGGTTCGTCCAATAAGGCTGTAAGCGGGCCTGCCGAGCTTGTAGCCAGGAACATACCCTTCAGCGTTACCGGCTGATCGAAGTCATTACGCAACTCTAAGAATGCTTTTCCTGATTGAAGGCTTGGCAGTGCTCGGACAATTGGCATGATCAGTTGTGGCTTTCTTCACTGAGCATAGTAGTACTCACCATCACTACTTACTGTGAAGCTGGAAGGAGCGGATGGACAGTGACGCCTTTTCCGGGGTTGAGGAGTGGAAGGCCATTTGCGGTCAAAAGATCGAGAGCAAGGTGCCTTGCGTATCCCCAAAGGAAGGACAGGAGCTAAAGTCTCCAGCGATGATTTTGCTGGAGCCATTCAGGGCAGCGGTCATTGTCGGAAATCGCCTGGATAGCATGAGCGACCAAGCCTGCTATAGGCACGGAGTGAGCTGCGGCGCGGTGCCAAGGATTGGTTGCGGGCTCTAGGATATCAGCCATGCGGCCACCCAAAATTCCGGCACAAAGCATAATCAAGAGATCGAGGAAGTCCGGAATCAGCTGTTGTTCCTCGCAGAGTTTGAGTGCGCCGAACGTCCCTGTGGCCGCCCCTACGACTTTATGCGTTACGCCATCCATCTATTCAGAATAGCAGGACGGTCCGCCAAGCTGCTGAAAAAAAGGTGGAGCTTCTTGGGAAGGTCCCTTTTGCTCGGGGGGATTGGTGCTGTCGGGTGGTCTTGCTTGGAAACGGTTTTACCAGAGGTCTTTGATGAATCTGTTGACGTTGATGCGGGATGCCCGCCCAACGGTTCGGATAATATGTTCCGCGATCTTGTCATTGATTTCTTGATTCCATTTAGAAAAGTTTGAGTTTGGAAACTTCCCAATAAATATCTTCTCCACGGCACACTCGGCGTCTTCCAGCCGAGTCATCATGTTCGAGTTTACGAGACATTTCGCGATGATTGCGCTTTTTCTCATCAAAGCTCGATTGTAGCAGTGGGGGGTGTCGGGTCCTGTCTTGTTCTAGATGGCAAAATTCGGGGCATTGGGACTCGGATTGTGGCCTAAGCCGGAACGACAACCCTCCTTATTTTTCCCCTCCTCTTTTCCCTATATACTCTCTGAACTCCACTATTTGTTCCTGGAGCGCCAGGAAAAGTTTGAGCGTGGCTTCATCTTGATCAGCGATCAATTGCTTAATCTGTACGGGGAGGAGGTTTTCCTCTTTCTCGACATCCCCGGAGGGGAACTCACATTTAGTGGCAAATATTTGGTGGCCAATAACAATGTTTTGTGGCTTAGGTAAATGTTTTGTGGCTAATAACAATGTTTTGTGCCACTTTTTCTTGCCTTCAGACACCTTCTCGCCAATTTCTTCAAAAAATCGTAAAAAACCGTCCACAAAAGCTCACTTTTGTGGCTAATAACAATGTTTTGTGGCTTAGGTAAATGTTTTGTGGCTAATAACAATGTTTTGTGGCAACTTTCCCTGCCTCCAGACACCCCCTTGCCCGCCGGTACGGTCCTGGGACCCGCACCAGACGCGGCTTTCAGAACGAAAAATTCGTTCCAGAAGCCCGAAATTCGATGCCACAAAATTAAGGTTTTGTGGCATTTTCCCGCTCCCACACCCCAACCTTCCCACGCCCAATTCAAAAATCGGCAATAAGGTAAGAGCAGCGCAATTTATGAGAAAACTTAGGGGCAACACAGACTGCACCGGAATGGCATCTGTATTTTCTGCTACTCCTTTAGCCGCTCCCGGTTTGCTCAAGTCTTCGACCTTTCATCCCGTCGATTAAACATTTCAAGCGACAACCAGACAATTTTGGGAATGACACAAGACAACACATGGTGAGAATGATTTAAGGGTTTTAGCTCATTAGTTTTCTTTGAGATCTTCCTACAACATGCACCCTTGCACCCTTCCAGTAATGACGCGGGTTTCAGCGGGTGCAAGTGGAAAAAGGGCGTTTTCACTTGCACCCTGGAGCGATTTTTGAAACCCTTTCCCCGCCTGGGTTTCAGCGATATGCACCTTCTAAACTATAGAAAACATTCCACTTCCCACTTGCACCCACTTGCACCCTCACTTGCACCCTACTTCTCTTCTTCTTATCTCTTTATTTTTCAATTAATTAGAAAAAGAAAAGAAAAGAAAGGGTGCAAAGGTGCATGTCGTAGGAAAGTTTAACGGGAAGAAATGGGAATGCCACCAAATGTTTCCCAAACCATGTCATACCTTAAAAACAGCATGATGTGGCACCCTCAGTGCACCAGGTCGGTTGAGGTGTAATCGGGTGATTCGTTCTTTACCTTTGCTTTGGATCGAAAAACGTGGCCCAAGCAAAGCGACAAAAGACTAAGGCGAAACGGCGGGAAAAAGTTCCTCGAGGTTGCCCTACAACCAACGATCTCCTATGGGCCAGACCTGCTCTTCGACCCTCTTTAGCCCGAAGGAAGGTATACCCAAGCTAACGAGCTAAATCGCTGTGGTTCGGTTGGGAGCAAGCCGTAGAAACTGCCGCGCTCTGGAAACCGTGGAAAAATCCAAAGGACTTTTCCCATCCGTTCCCACAGCGCTTTGAAAACGGCTCGCTGGCGCTCACCGTTTCCCACAGTTCCACCGCTTCTGCGAGGAGGGGACACAAAACTTTAGTTGAAAATGAAACGGAATCTTGACACCTGCGATAATGATGCAGTACAAACATAATGTTGGACAAACATTATTCACCCATTGAAGGAGAACTATTCCGTGCGGCTACCATTCCTGGATCGAGAAAGTGAGAAAGCCCGCCTGCAGAAGGCGTTCGCCTCTAGCGAGAGTACTTTTTGCTGTTTGTACGGGCGCCGGCGGTGCGGCAAGTCGCGTCTCCTCCAGGAAACGCTCAGGCCTCGAAAGTCCGTTTATTACGTCGCGGACGAACGCGAGCCGACTTTGCAGCGAGCCGCGTTGGCTGTGGCCATAGAACAGGTGCTCCCCGGTTTTGCCTCCGTTGAGTACCCTGACTGGGACAGCTTGTTTCAACGGTGGTGGAATGATGCACCTCCGGGTGTTGTACTGGCCTTGGACGAATTTCCCTACCTTGCCAAGGCAAGTGCGGAATTGCCAAGTCTCTTGCAGCGACTCGTGGATCAAAACAGGGCAAGGGCCTTACATCTTGTGATCTGTGGGTCCTCCCAGCGAATGATGCAGGGCCTGGTGCTCGATGCCTCTGCACCCCTATATGGAAGGGCGCAGGAGATACTACACATTCAATCTTTGGGAGCAGCATGGATTGGTAGAGCACTCAAGATATCGAAACCGACCGAAATGGTGGAAGCGTATTCCATTTGGGGAGGAGTGCCCCGTTACTGGGAGCTGGCAGCCGTGTACAAAAACAGTTGGCATGCGGTCGAAGAGCTGGTACTGGATCCTTTGGGGGTACTTCATCATGAACCTACTCGGCTGCTGCTGGATGATTTACGCGAGACAGCTCAGGCAGCATCGATCCTTTCTCTGATCGGGCAGGGATGCCATCGCATGTCCGAGATAGCTGGGCGGCTGGGGAAGCCGGCAACGTCGCTCACCCGCCCGCTATATCGATTGTTAGAGCTAGAACTCATTCGACGTGAACAGCCTTTCGGGGCCCCACCAAGAAGTTCAAAAAAAACTTTGTATCGCATTGATGATCCCTTTTTAGCGTTCTGGTTTCGTTACGTAGAACCGAACCGCTCTCGTCTCGAGTCCGGAATGGTAAGACCGGTGAGGGAGGCCGTTCAAAAGCAGTTTGGAAGCCACAGTGGAGAGATCTGGGAGCACTTGGTTCGATGTGCCTTTGTTCACCTGAAGGTGGAGGGGATCGAATGGGTGCCGGCGCAGCGATGGTGGGGAACTGGAGCTGATCGCAAACCACTTGAGGTCGATGTGGTCTCGGAATCTGAGGATAGGCGGCTCCTTCTGGTCGGGGAAGTCAAATCGTCTCTGGGCCGGAGAAAACTGGAAATCGCCCAGACGGAGCTTGAAGAAAAGGTACAGCGATTGCCCTTTAAAGATGGCTATCAACAGGTCCTAACCAAAGTGTTTTGCCTCGAGCCAAAGAAGCTGATAGGCAAGGATCGGAAATGGATCGCCGGAGACGAAATTCTGCGAGTGTTGAGATAAGATTTATGGATTTTGTTGCGCTGTGGTATAGTTTTTCGCGTTGCCAAAGCCAGCCTGAGAATGTGGGATTCTCAGGCTGGTATGCTGTCTGTTTTGCTGTCCATTTTGCTGTCTGAATGGGGGGTTTTTGACAGACAGCATAGACTAGAGAGACATTATGGCGTTTTCTTAAGTCACTTGTTTTCTTGTAAATAGCTGATTTCATTAAGAGCGGGAGTAATTCAGAGAATGCCAGCTTCCCAAGACGTCGCGGGTTCGATTCCCGTCTCCCGCTCCAATCTAAATCGGTGCATTCCGGACACATAGGTTACAGTTTATTCCGAAGACATAGGTAACACCTTTGCACCAAAAGGGTTATTTATAGGTTCAAACCTTCTACTGTCTTCGTCAAAGTAACCGAGGTCGTATTCCATAAACGACACCAGCCAAATTTTCTCTTTGACCTCTTTGATTCCAACATCTTGACCAGCAAACACCGTGCTGAAGTTGATCTTTTGACTTTTCATACAGATTCTGCCGCAGCTGGTGACGGTCACGGTGCGATCGTGCATGGGGTACTCGACGCGCCCGATTCCTCGGTAGGGACAAGATGCGGGAGTATAGACCTCGGACGGAAACTTCATGCCCAGGGCCTCATGAGGTCTCTCAGTATTGTATTCCGCCTGAAAGGCATTAAACCTCTCTTGCTGCTGAAGAAGGTTGTGGGCAGCGGGAACGACTGTGGCCTTCTTGAGGGTGAGATGAAGGCGCTCATGCCTTCCGTTCTGCTCGGGATGGCCGGGCTTGATCCTCTCGATTCGGATTCCTAGCCTAAGCCACCAGACGGCCAGTCGACTGAGTCCAAACAATCCGTTGGGTGATGCAAAAGGGACTCCGTTGTCCGTGCGGATCGCTTCCGGCAAACCTAACTCTTGAAAGGTTCTCTCGAATACGGGGAAAGCACCTCTTTCCTTAACACTGTCGAGAGCCTCGATGGCGAGCAGATAACGGCTGGCGTGATCGCTCACGGTGAGAGGATAACAGTACCGTTTGTCTCCCAGCATGAACTCTCCTTTGAAGTCGGCAGACCAAAGGTCATTGGGAGAGCGGGAGTAATTCAGCGGTAGAATGCCAGCTTCCCAAGCTGGACGTCGCGGGTTCGATTCCCGTCTCCCGCTCCAATCTAAATCCTGTTTAATCAATCAGTTGAGTCAAGTTGAGTGAAGTGTCGCAAAACGACAAATTGGGCCAGGGTGCGGATAGGGTGCGGATTTGAGTGGTGAAAATTTGGGGAGATCAGGCAGTCGTGGACCCGACTTTGCCCCGGGTGCTATAAGTATCAACTACAAAAGGGCTCGATCTTACTCGGTTCAACCAATCCTAGGGAGGAAATCATGAAAGTTTTTCTGAACATTGTTCTACTCCTAGCCGTCACCTTGTCTGCCGCCTGTGCATCAGAGCCGCAGCAAGAGCAAACCGCGGCCGAACCTGAGGTGAGTGCGAGAGGTCCCCTCGAAGGTGTGTGGAGCATTACCGAGGCCATCGTGACGTCGGCCGATGGGACGTCGACGACCATAGAGGGTCAGCCTGGCCTTTACATGTTCACCGATCGCTATTACAGCACTATGCTCGTCGAGACCGACTCCCACCTTCCGTTCCCTAGTCAACCGACCGACGAAGAACGATTGGCCGCTTACGACAACTTCATTGCCAATGCGGGGACCTATGAGGTCACTGACTCCACCATCACCGTTGACATTACGGTCTCCAAAAACCCCAATGCCATCACGCAAAGGCCGTTTTCCTATGAGTACGAACTCGAAGGCGATTCGCTCACCCTGACTCTGAGAGCGGCTTTCGCACCACGTGACGGATCAATCCAGTACCGGCTGGTCCGGTTGGAGTAAGACACCCAAAGATCAATGAGGTGGCTTGGCCTGGTAACGGTGAGCTGAGCAACGTTTCAACTAGTGGCCAAACTCATACTGAAACCTCCTAATGACTCGGCACTGTCTTGCTGGTTTCACATATTTTGAGGTGCCCTTCACGGCCCCAAATTCATCCGCCGCCGCAGGTCGTGGAAGCGAGGGTCGTCGCGGAGGGGAAGAGCCGAGGCTCCTCAAAAAGATTTACGAAGTCGACCCACTTCGTTGTTCCCACTGTGGCAGCGAAATGCACATCATCGCCTGGATGGAGCAATAGGAGGTCTCTACCCGCTTTTCGAGCAAAGATCCACTAGCCTCAAAAAAGCAAACTCCTATATGCTCTTGCTCAAGCTATTAACGACTTTGGCCTAAAGGTAGGATAGACTGACCAGGCTTGCAGCATTTGTCCTTTACGAAGGAGTCGGGGATGTTTCCCAAGCTGGACGTCGCGGGTTCGATTCCCGTCTCCAGCTCCAATATAAATCCTTTTTAATCAATAATTTAAGTCAATTCAGTCAAGGTGTCGTAAAGCGACAAATAGGGCCAGGGTGCGGATAGGGTGCGGATTTAAGTGGTGAAAATGAGGTGGATTTTGGGTGGGTTTTGTTTCCGGTTACTGAGAATCGGAGATAAACAGCGTCAGTTGGTTGGTTGTAGGAGTGCTAATTCCTCAGTACGGTCTAGTTGGCGGAGTATGGGGTGATCGGGGTCGGCGTAGGCGAGCCGCTTGCGAAGCTCATCCTCGATCTTCAGAGCATCCTCGGCACGACCCATTTCGCTGTAAAGCTGCGCAAGCTGGGCTTGGAGTCTTAACCAAATCGGTACAGTCAGTAAAGACTGCTCTAGCAGTAGACGAGACTTTTCCTCTAAAGCTGTTTTCAACACTTGAACCGCCTTGCCTGAATTACCCTGCTCTCTCCATGCCTTTGCTAGGAGCTCAGATCCCATAAAATAAGGTGCAGCGGCTCGATCCCAGGGACCAATAGATGAAAGAGCATTCTCAAGCATTCTCATCCCTTCGATCCTGTTGCCCCGGCTCAGGGCGAGTACACCTCCCAGTATATCCCGACGCCTTTCCATCGCTTCCCCTCTTACTGGCCTGCTCCAACTGGAGAACAATTCCTCTGCCTCCAACAACAAACCACCACGAACCAGTAGCAGCACTACATTTCGCGCACGAACTGGGCCCTCCGTGTCCTCTTGGGACTCCCAAGCTTTCAACAGCCGTTTCAGGTGTTCTGTCATCGCCTCATGATCTTCTTCAACATAGGCGATGGCCGCCAAGAAATAGTGACGTCGAGAGCCTCCGTTGTCGCTCTCTTCGAGCCATTCTCGAGCTAGCCCGATCTTGCCCAACGTGAGGTAGAATGCACCGGTAGGCTCGTAGTTGAAGTAGCCTCTCTGCTCAGAACTTCTTAACCTTTCCAACAAACGATTGGATTCCCGAAGCGCAGTTTCTGGGTCGGCATGCAGAAGAGCCTCAAATGCTGGTAACCACAGCAACCGTATTGCCGGAGTGGGGTTTTGCTCGAACTCTTCTGGGGTCATAAGATCCAGAGCACGACCCCAGTAAGTTTTTGCTCTGGCTAGGTCACCATGAAGAAGCAGCTGATAACTTGCCTGAGTTGTGTACCGGAAACTACTGGGGCGCAAGTCCGCACGCCGTAAGTCGTAAGCTAAAGCTCGTTGCTCTTGACCGACACTATTGAATTGGTTGGCCAGATTATTGACGGCCCAGAAGTGATCGGGGTAGAGACTTAAAAGTGTTTCAAAGGCGTGAATGGCCTTTTCAGGCTCTCCCTTCATTGCGGAGTAACTTCCATGGATAAAGTATCGCTCTCGGTCACTGGTTGTCCCCGCCAACTGAAAAGCCTGTTCAGCATGTTTCATGTATTCGTCTACACGATCCTCAGCAGGCTTTAGGGTACGAGGTACCCGCTGGTTTCGGATAGCATGGGCAAGGAATATGTGCGCAGACGCAAACTCTGGATCTATGGCAACCGCCCGCTTCAATAACTCTTCTGCCACATCATCTCGCCCCTGGCTAATCAAAGCCTCCGCTTTCGTAAAGAGCTGAAGTGCCCGCAGGGAAGGCGTGCTGACCTTCTCTAGCTTCTCGTTGCTTTGCTGGATGAGGACGAGTGCTTCTCCCAAGGTTTCTCGACTCCAATTGGAGAGCGACCTGAATGCAGACAAAACTTGCTCTTGCCCTACGGCTTCTTCACTAGCGGTGGCTACCACCTGCCCCTGGCTGGGATCGACCACTTGCACACTCAGGAGGTATGTTGAATCCAGTTTCTCCACCCGGCCTGTGAGCAACGCCTTAATGCCTCCGTCCCGCAAGCAAATTTCTCTTCCCAGAGTCCGATCAATGCGGGTGTCGAGGGGTTTTTTCATCAGCTGCAACGTGTCCTCGATCCGTTCACGAGGAACCACGTTGACAAACTGGGAGTTGCTGATCTCCCGTTCCAGCGCATACTCCAGTACACCGTCAAAGACAGCTTCGCCGGTGCGATTCTCAAAGTCAGCGATCAGCACCCAATCGCGCTGTTGAAAGTTCAAACCTTCAGGGTTGGATGAAGAGCCGATGTCCATCCAAGCGACTAGACCCACCAGTAGAAACAGTGTGACCGCGCCTGCCAGACCTGCAACAGTCTTCCTGTGTTCTGAGAAGAGTCGGAACCAGCCTGGCATGTTGTTCCCCAAGGCAATGCTGCGATTCGCCAGCCAGGCGTCAATTTCTGAACGGTAGGCGTAGATGCTCCCTTGTTTGTCGTGAAGGTGCCGGTGGGCGGGCAGGCCTTCTTCCTTTTCCCAGCGCTGGACCGTCCGGACGCCTCGGTCCAGATAGACAGCAATTTCCTTCCACGAATCCAAGGGCTCTTCGGGCTGATCCAAGGGTGGCTTTTCTGGGTGGCGTACTTCGGACATAAGCGAAAAAGGTTATCGAATCGTTGAATCATTGTAGTGCCGCGCTGGGACAAAAAGCAATCTTCTCATAGCCAACCCCACGCCAAAGCACGCCATTACCCCTGTGGCGTGCTTTGGCGCTTGTCACTTCTTGTGAGCTTGCGATAAAGTGGAGACGCGCACTCGTACTTGAGAAGGGTAGTGATTTCGCAAGATATCACCTGACCTTGGTTGAAATTTAAGAAGGAGGAAAGCAATGCTGAAAAAATCAACATCACTTTTTGTTTCTATCTTTTTCTTGTTGTTCATCGGCCTGGGCGTCCAGAGCTATGCCGGCCACAAAGGAGAGCCACACGGCAAGGGCGGCAAGGGCGGCGGTGGTGGGGGCGACAAATACACTGTTAGTGTTACCTTCGACGATTTAGACTGCGGTACAGGCGGGGATCACTTTTGCAGTGATGATGGGACCCCCTACGAACACGGGTTTGAAAATGTCACGGCAGTGGGCGACAAGACCCGCTTGAGCCTCACGCTACAAGCCGGGACGAGTCGGAGGTTTTTCCTGGACTTCAGCGACCCATGCGAAGACCTCCCGTGCGATCCTGTCCCTGTGCTGGATGATGCAACTCCAGATGGTGGACCTAAGGGTCTCACCTCCGGCGGCGGATCCGAGAACGTGTTCTCTATTAGGTGAACTACCCTTTTCACTGCTCGATATGGACCCGGTGAAGCCGCCGAGGTTCCGCAAGGTCTTTATCTCTTTTCGTGATACTAACAATGACGCTTGGCTGCTGAGCTTCACCCCGACGTGTGGTAGCCTGGTTATGGTAACCCGCACCGGAGACACCTGGGATTTCGTACCCCCCCCGGCGGGATCGCCTGTCTGGAGCGCGAAAAAAAGGGTAATAAGGGTTCTCCCATTCTACAAGGGCGGTATATTGTGCCTTTCAAGTTTACCGTCACACTGTTGCCATAGCCAGGCCAGGAGAAATCCTGGCTTGATCAGGCCGCTGCCTCATGAGAAAAACTTATACTGCACTGAGCCTTTTGCTTATCGTCCTGGTGATCCTGCTTATCTGGGTGTTTCAGGACGCTCAGTCGTCCGGGAAAGAAAAGGCCAGGAACTTGCAGCAGCCATCCGCCTCCAGTACGGACACAGACCTCGACCGTGGCCAGAGGTCCGCTCTGATCACCCCGGCTCCTGCGGTTTCCCGTGGGGCAAGAAAACCTGAAAAACGAGATCGTCCCGCTGATCCCGTGGCGCCGCCCTACGAATGGGAGGAGAAGCCCTCTGCCCAGCTTCACGGCTGGGTCATCGATCCCAGCGGCCAGCCCGTCGCAGGGGCTGGTGTACTCCTTCGCAGTGGCGCCAGCTTCTTAAAGGCCGAGCCCTTGAAGCGGGAACAGATCGCTCGTGAGCGGGCTCTGGGACGGGTGAGACTCGAGCCCCCGGGCATCGCAGCGGAGGCTCAGACGGATGCCTATGGATACTATTCCATCGCCATTGGGGGGCTGCCGCTTGGCGTCTACCAGGCGGTCGCGCGCCAGGAGGGTTTTTCACCTCAGATCAAGGACTGGACCTGGAGGCCTGAGTCCACTGAACTCAATTTCCGGCTGGGAGCGGGTGACTGGATCACCGGCTGGGTTCACGATTCTCTGGGCAAGCCGCTGGTGGAAGCCACAGTGGAGGTTCTCAGCGAGATTAACGAGCAGCCCGGCGACTGGTCGGGTACGCGCCGACTCATCGACCGGGTCAGGAGTGGGCCTGGGGGGTTTTTTCAGTTAAATGTCTACCCAGGTTCTTTTAAGCTGAGGGCCCAAGCCGAGGGCTTTGCTCCAGTGAGCCTGGAGCGGGTACCGGCGGGGAGTGAGGGGGTTGAGCTGATCCTGGCTTCTGGCCGCAGCCTTAGCGGCCAGGTGATCGATCAGGAGAATGAGCCGATCTCGGGGGTGGAGGTGGCCCTTTACCTGGGCGAGGGGTTTAAAAACTGGGGCCGTCGTCCCATCTCCTTACTCCAAAGCGCCTTCAGCACTCCCCATGGGCGCCGGAAAAGCGATGAAAACGGCGAATTTCGATTCGATGAGCTCCCGGCTGAGTACTTCAATGTTCTGGCCCAAAAGCCTGGCTACAGTCTTACCCTGGAGGGGGGCCAGCTGAGCGAAGAAGCCGAAAACACCTTTGTTGAAGTGAAGCTCTCGGCAGGCAGCTTCCTCTCGGGCAGGGTTCGGGATGCTCAGCAGCGTCCCGTGGCGGGAGCCCTGGTGGTGGTCAGCCAGGGCCGGCTGACAGAGAACAGGCGCCGGCAGGCTAGCGCCGCCCGGGAAGAGCGTTTGATGAGAGAGGGTCGAAGCGATGAGATCGAGCTCCTCCGGGATTATCTGGACCGTCGGCGCCAGGAACGGGCTCATGAGCCCATCTCCCTGTACCGTGCATCGGCAGCGGTGGAGACCGATCAGGAGGGCCGTTTCCATTTCGACAGCCTGGAGGAGAAAATCTACGATCTGAGTGTCGTCGCCGATGAGCAGCTTCCCTCCCGAGTGGAGAACGTCGATCTCAAGCAGGGTACCCGGCAAGTGGAGATTGTTCTCGAGTCGGGAGTCCGACTTGAGGGGCGGGTGGTCTCTTCGGTCACCCGCCAACCGATAGCCGGAGTGCAGCTCTCGCTGTGGCGGCGAGACCGGCAACGGGTTTTCAAGACGGAGCAGGACGGCAGCTATCACTTCAGTGGCCTCTTGCCGGGAGAGTTGGGTCCGCTCAACCTTGAGGCCGAAGGCTACAGCTTGAAGATCCTGGAGGGACTCGAGTTGGCAGGCCAGACCGCCACCCAAACCCTGGACATTCAGCTGGATCCGGCTGCTGTGGTGAGCGGCACGGTAGTCGATACCAGGGGAGAGCCAGTGTCAGAGGCCTGGGTGCGCATCAGGCCGGTCGCCGAAGAACAGGAGGAGCAGGACGGGCCCGGAGGTGAATGGGACCGAGGATATCGCCAGCGGCTACGGCGCGCTGTGAAGCTCAGTACACAAAGCGACGCCATCGGACGTTTCAAGCTCACCGATGTGGATCCCGGCTCGGCTGTGCAGGTCTTTGTCGAGCATCCAGAGTTCAAGATGCTGAGCACGGTCCCCTTCCCGGTGGCCGCGGGAGAGCACCTCGAGGGGCTGGAGCTTTGGCTGGAGAGGGGTGGCCGTCTGGCTGTCCTGGTGCTCTCACCCGAGGGAACGCCCCTTCCAGGCAGACCCGTGCGCTTGCGCCGGCAAGTGCCCGGTCTTGAGGTCCAGGAGGACGAGATCGGAGCGGTCTCAGACCAGACGACCAATGCCTACGGAGAAGCTGTCTTTACCGGGATGGATGGTGGCACTTATCTGCTGATGACCGGGGGTCAGGGATACCAGCCATCGAGGTCCAGCGTCTTTGTAGCCGAAGATCACGACTCTCGCATTACGGTCACCCTGCTTCCCGAGAAGATCATAGCCGGCGGAACACCGTAGCGAATCGGGAAGTCTGATGGGGACAGGTCCACAATGCAAAGGCTAAATCCCTACGGATACAAGCTTTTCTCTCGGGCTGGCACCGAATGAGTTTGGACAGGTAAGAGAAAAGCAGGTAACGGGGAAAGTGTCTTTAGTAGGTAGTTGACTGTAGTTGGCAGAAGCTTGTTCAATCCTCGACTTCGACTTTGGGCTGGTACTGCTGGTAACAGCCTGCCGTTGTTACTGCTTTAGGCGCACCTGGTCCTGTGTAGGTCTGTTTATGGTCGGGTGCAGGGCCTATTGCTGACCCTTTAGGCCGGTTCTACCCGAGGCTGGTTCGAGCCTCGTTCAGCATCGAGACGAGGGCAGCTCGCGCCTCCTCCGGTGTGCCGACCGGTGCAGGAAACGCCAGGCGTACCGGTCGCGGTGCCTCGGCGGTGATGGCCGACATTTCGAACCCGTAGCGGTCAATACAGGTCATACTGGCGGCGGTGACTTCGGTTGCCTTTGAGAAGGCCCTGCAGTACAGGACCATCGCGTCGGCGTGGTCGTCGTTCATGTGGGCGATGATGTCAGAGGCGGCTGCGGCCAGCGGGTCCGGTTCGGCAGTGTGCCAGTCCACTTCGTCTACCCAGGACATCCGTCCATAGCCACCAATATAGCGGATCGATTCCACTTCCAGCTTCCAGAACGCGAAGTCCCCGAAGTCCATGTAATACTCGGCCTTCGGGTGGGTGGCGAGAAACGCGACGCGCGCGCTGCTACTGTCGCCCTCGACCTGAGTGCAGGGTCCCAGCAACGTTACGCGCCCATTCGCGAGTGGGTCTCCGGAGCCGCTCTCGGCTACTAACAGCGACGCCCGTGGGTCCGCTTGCAGGTTCTTGGTGTGCTCGGCCAGAGTGCTCACCAGGAACACCGGGTTGCCGTCGTCAAAGGCGACGGTCACGAATGAGCCATAGGGGTAGCCCTCAGGATCGGTCGCCAACGTGCAGAGGGTGCCGGTGTTGATCTGCGCAACCAGGGTCCGCGCCCGCTCGGCATGTGTCGGTGCCGGGACGTCGACGTCATACAATGGTTCTGGCGCGTCACCTGAAGGTCGAGCGTGGGCATTATTGGTCATCGGTAGCCTTGTCTGATAGGAAGTGTTCTTTCTGAGGGAGAGTCTATCGAGCCCGGGGAATCGGGTCAAGGACGGGTTGTTGCGGTTGTTGGGGGGCGACCCAGTTCGACCACACCCCGCTTGATGATGATCTATACGGCCGTAATTCGTTTCCTTGCTATCCTTTGCCTCCATCTTAGAATCCAGAAATACTCATTGATAAACTGGACTCGTTTGAAGGGTCAGGCCACATTTTGACCTGTTTCTTGCCTCTTGATAGACTTCGCTCCGAAAATGTACGGCGTGTGCATCATCAATTTCCCAGAAATTATGATTCTTTTATACAGAACAGGTTGAACAAAATGCAGAACAAGATTGGAGAAAATATGGAGAGTGAAAGCAAGTGCCCGGCCTTGGGCGGACCTCACAGACACACGGCGGTTGGGACCATTTCAAACCAACACTGGTGGCCGAATCAGTTGAACCTGAAGATTCTCCACCAGAACTCACCCCAGTCAAATCCTATGGGCAAGGATTTCAACTACGCCGAGGAGTTCAAGACACTTGACCTGGATGCCCTGAAGAAGGAAATCGATGAGTTGATGACGACGTCGCAAGACTGGTGGCCGGCCGACTACAGCCACTATGGGCCGCTCTTCATTCGGATGGCTTGGCACAGCGCAGGCACCTACCGCATCGGCGACGGCCGCGGCGGCGCATCCTCCGGCACACTGCGCTTTGCGCCCCTCAACAGCTGGCCCGACAACGTGAACCTCGACAAGGCGCGCTTGCTGCTCTGGCCGATTAAGCAGAAGTACGGCCAAAAGATCTCGTGGGCCGACCTGATGATATTTGCCGGCAACTGTGCCCTGGAGTCGATGGGATTCAAGACGCTCGGCTTTGCTGGCGGGCGCGAAGACGTCTGGGAGCCCGAAGAGGACATTTACTGGGGGCCTGAGGTCACCTGGCTTGAAGACGAGCGCTACAGCGGCGACAGGGAACTTGAGGAGCCTCTCGGCGCCACTCAAATGGGCCTGATCTACGTCAATCCGGAGGGGCCCAACGGTAACCCAGATCCGCTCGCTGCAGCAAGGGACATTCGAGAAACGTTCGGCCGCATGGCCATGAATGACGAGGAGACGGTTGCGCTCATTGCTGGCGGACACACCTTTGGCAAAACACATGGTGCTGCCGATGGGGACCAGTACCTCGGTCCCGAACCCGAGGGTGCCAGCCTAGAGGAGCAAGGCCTAGGCTGGAAGAGCAGCTTTGGCAGCGGCAAAGCCGGCGATACTATCGGCAGCGGCTTGGAGGGCGCATGGACAACCAACCCGGTGAAGTGGGACAACAATTACTTCGACAACCTGTTCGGCTACGAGTGGGAGCAGGTGAAAAGCCCTGCCGGTGCGACACAGTGGACTCCCACGAATGGATCTGCAGAGGGCACCGTACCGGATGCTCACGATCCCTCGAAGAAGCACGCCCCCATGATGTTCACAACGGACCTCTCACTGAAAATGGACCCGATTTATGGGCCGATTTCGAAGCGCTTCCACGAGAACCCGGCCGAGTTTGCAGAGGCCTTCGCCAAGGCCTGGTACAAGCTGGTGCACCGCGACATGGGACCCCGCACGCGGTGTCTCGGCCCGTTGGTTCCTGCGGAGCCGCAGTTGTGGCAAGACCCCGTCCCCGACGTCACTCATGAGTTGATTGGAGAGCAAGATGTCGCAGCCCTCAAGGGCAAGATACTCGCCTCAGGACTGTCCATTTCGCAACTGGTCTCGACCGCCTGGGCGTCGGCGGCAACGTTCCGTGGCACCGACAAACGCGGTGGGGCGAATGGGGCGCGCATTCGCCTCGCGCCGCAGAAGGATTGGGAAGTGAACAACCCGGCCGAACTGGGAAAGGTGCTGCAGACACTTGAGAAGATCCAAACGGATTTCAACAGCTCGCAGTCCAGCGGGAAGATGGTCTCGCTCGCTGACGTGATCGTTCTAGGCGGGTGCGCAGCCGTCGAGGAAGCTGCCAAGAACGCCGGGCACGATGTAAAGGTTCCCTTCTCGCCGGGGCGCACGGACGCGTCGCCGGAGCAAACTGACGTGGACTCATTTGCCGTGCTCGAACCCACCGCAGACGGGTTTCGCAACTACTTCGGAGTTGGACACCAAAGATCGGCGGAGGAGCTGCTGGTGGATCGGGCGCACATGCTGACGCTGACCGCTCCTGAGATGACGGTACTCGTCGGTGGCATGCGCGTCCTGAATGCAAACGTCGGGCAGTCCCAACTCGGCGTCTTCACCAAGCGGCCTGAGATGTTGACCAATGATTTCTTTGTGAACCTGCTCGACATGAACACTCAGTGGCAGGCGGCCTCCACATCCGAGCACGTGTTCGAGGGACGCGATCACGGGACGGGCGAGCCCAAGTGGACCGGCACCGCCGTCGACCTCGTCTTCGGTTCCAACTCCCAGCTCCGAGCTATCGCGGAGGTCTATGCATGTGACGACTCGCAGCAGGCGTTTTTGGGTGACTTTGTGGCTGCCTGGGCCAAGGTGATGAATGCTGATCGCTTCGACCTTGCCTGATCTCAGCGAGGTGATCACTCCTCAACGTACGTCGGGAAGTGGCCTGGTCGTGTATCTACGGTATAATAAGGCAAGAGGTCAATTCTCCCAGGATTTTGTTGGGCGGTAGGCTCTCGGCTACTCGAACCGCCAAGATTTCAACCGCTGGGACGAGGGAGGCCCACTATGAATAAAGTCATCCAAGGATCATCTCTGGCCTTAGTGCTGATCTCGCTTGCTCTGTCGGGGTGTAGTGGAAGCCGGGGAGATGACTCGTCGCTTCAGCCGGTCCTCTTCTTTAGCGAATCCATTATGGTGGGTAACGCTGAGGACAATCCAACGGGTCCATACCTGCTGACTTCCAAGACCAATAAGGTCTTGGTCAGCTGGACAGAGGAAAACCGCGATGGGGACGGCCGTCATGTCTTCCTGGCCAGTGTGACCAATGACGGACAACAATTGGATGAGCTCCGACAGATGAGCCGCGAGCCGAGCCTTTCCCGTGGAGGGGAGCATAAGGCCAAGTTCACCTTTGCAGAAAATGACGCTCTAGCAGCCATCTGGGTTGCCTTTAGTGATGTCTACAAAAACCGGATTTTAAAGTCGGCCTATGCCGACAGCGCTGGACCCTTCTCCTTGGAGCAGACTCTAAACGACGACCAGAGGGAAGTGAGCCGTGCTAATTTTACCGCCATGGCTACCTCACCCGATGGAAGGCTCTACGTGACCTGGCTGGACGGACGCAATGATTTGGAAGCCAAGGAAGTGTTTATGATCGTATCCGAGGATGGGGGCAGGAGTTTCGGCGAAAACTATGCCATCTCCGGGGTGGCTTGTCCTTGTTGCCGGCCCACCATTAATTTCCTGGATGGCGGCAAAACAACAGTCGTCACCTATCGGGACAACGGTAGTCCTTCGGCAGATGGTGAAAGGGCCTCTGTACGCAACCATCTGATGATTCATTCCGACGATGGTGGCCAGACTTTCGGTGATCCGGTCGTTATTAGCGATGATGGTTGGACGTCTCGTGGTTGTCCACACGCGGGCATTTCCATCGATGTGGATAGCGAGAATCGGATCCATGCGATTTGGTGGACAGGCGGCAAGACCCCTGATGAAGCGGGCATCTACTATACCTATTCCGAGGATGGTGGGAAAAGCTTTGCCTCCCGGTACCTTCTTTCAGATGCGAGCGCGGACAGAGTGCTGCATACCGAGGTGACAGTCGATAAGAATGACACGGTGTACGTTGCCTGGGAAGGTCTGAGAGAAGACAGGACTCAGGTCTTCCTAGCCCACCGCAGTGCCAGCAAAGGGGAATGGAGCCCAACTTATCAGGTCACTGACGGTAGTTGGAGCACCTTCTATCCAATGCTCACGACCGACGACGAGAACCTCTATATTTCCTGGTCCGAAAGGAAGGGAGAGGACTCTCGGATCCGGTTGCAGACCTCATCCTTAGTGGGACGTTGAGGCTGGAGAAATAGTTCCGTCTCGCCCATAAGCCGTCACTTCTCTTCGACCCTCAGATTCACCGTGTTCGGATGGGTGCGAGAAAGTGCGGTGTTACCTGGCTGAGCCCATCGAGAGTTCAGTAGCCAGGGCCCTCCTTGTGTGGTATGATGAAATCCTCCACTTCAGTGACCGGGTCTTCTGAACTGGGCCCGGAAAAAATCAAGACCCCATTTATGCAGGACTCCGAATTCGCTTAGAGAAGCGTCTAGGGTTTGGAAGACGTTTACCCGTCCCCAGTTTCTCCAGCCAAATAGTTGAGAGTTCGCTGGATTCGAGCATCAGAGGTGCACGGGTCCATTCAGTAAGGAGTAATTGAATTGAGTTTTGCACAGTTTTCGTTTGATCCCCGGATAGCCGACGCCATCAGGCAGATTGGCTATACCGTTCCCACTCCCATCCAGAAGCGCGGTATTCCCGTTGTTTTGGAGGGACGTGACATGCTGGGGTTGGCCCAGACCGGCACCGGGAAGACGGCATCCTTTCTCCTTCCCTTGCTACAACGCTTGACGGTAAGCCGCCTGGGGCGGATCCGGGCTCTCATCCTGGCTCCCACCCGGGAGCTTGCCGAACAGACTCACCGGACTGCTGTAGATCTAGGCAGAAGTACTGGAGTCCGCAGCATCTCGATCTACGGGGGTGTTGGCAAGAACACCCAGGTGGCAGCTCTCCGGCGGGGTGCTGAGATCGTGGTCGCCTGTCCGGGACGACTACTCGACCACATATCCGGGGGAAGCATCAATCTTTCGGGAGTCGAGATGCTGATTCTGGACGAGGCTGACCGGATGTGCGACATGGGATTCCTTCCGGACATCCGAAGAATTCTCAAATACATTCCCGAAACCCGTCAGACCCTGTTCTTCTCCGCCACCATGCCGTCCGAAATACGAAGACTGGCGGATGGAATGCTCAGAAACCCGGTGATCGTACAGATCGAGGCGAGCGCACCCGCCAAGACCGTCTCCCACGCCTTCTATTCAGCCTCTCCGGATCGGAAGTACCAGCTGTTGCTGAGGCTTCTCCAGAATACAGAGACCGGAAGGGTCCTCATCTTCACCCGAACCAAGCGGCGTACCCGAAAGCTGGCTGCCGACTTGAAGAACCAGGGTTACCGAGCCTCGGGACTCCAGGGCAACATGGTCCAATCGCAGCGCAAGCGGGCCATCGAAGGGTTTCGGGAGGGCCGATACGACATTTTGGTGGCCACCGACGTGGCGGCTCGGGGCATTGACGTGGCGGATATTTCGCACGTGATTAACTTTGATATGCCGGATTCCGTTGACGCCTATACCCATCGCATCGGCCGTACCGGCCGCGCCGAGCAAACAGGCGAGGCCTTCACCTTTGCGACGCAAACCGACGAGCCCATGGTGTGCAAGATCGAGAAGGTGCTGAAAAAAGTAGTCGAGCGCCGAACTTTGGCGGATGTTTCGCAGAATCCGAAGAGTTCTGGGGACACACCCGCCCGTGGTCGTTCTCGACGGGGCCGTCCTCGGAATGGTTCCGGGAAAACTCGCGGCAGGCGTCGTGCAGGCAATGGGAACAGAAGTTTCTAGTAGCTGAAGAAGGGAAGTCCAGAGACTTCTGGAGACTTCTGGGACAGCTCCACAATTCAAAGCTAAACCCCTACGGATACAAGCTGTTTTCTCAGGCTGGCACCGGATGAGCTTCGAGGGCTAAGAGAAAAAGCAGGTCATAGGGAGAGGGTGCGGATAGGGTGCGGATTTGGATGGTGAAAAGTGCCATTATCGCCAGACGCGAAGGCAGCACGTCCCTCTAACTCAACATGCTTAGCTGGAGGGTACTCTTGGCACCGACTTCCCTTCCAGTCCGTCCTGAACCAGCCGACCAACTAATTCCGCTAAGGGTTGTATGTTTTGGCCTACGCTTGCAGATTCCATCGCAGCCATGTAATCGTCCCGTTGCTGGAACGGGACGATGGTCCAGGGGTAGCCGCCCGATGCGAGCGTCACATTCATGAGGAAACGGCCCATGCGACCGTTGCCGTCCATGTAGGGGTGAATATAGACAAAGATGAAATGGCCAAGCACAACGCGAATCGATGGATCTGCCTCTTCTTTGAGAAGATCAAATAGTGCGGGCATGCAGTCGCGCACCGCTTCCCGCGGTGGTGGAACATGCATGGAACGGCGAATAAAGACCGGACCGCTTCTATAGCCTGCTAGATCAACCGCATCCACAATACCTGCTGTCACGCTCGGTCCAAAAAATTCCCGGTACCAGGTGGCATGATCATGATCGGCCACGGTACCCGCATTGTTACCGGCAAGAACTTTTTGGACGCTTGCTTTGACCGTCATGAACGCGTCGTAGTAGCCTCTTGCCGCACGGGCATTACGATGTTCAAGGTCATCCTCGTCATTTTCAGGGTCCCACGCACCGCTACGTACCCGTTCGATAAGCTCTGGGCTCACTCTATACCCTTCAATTGACAGCGAGTGGTAGGCATCGCTGACATAGACTTCATCAATAGCCTTCAGATAGGCCTCCGGGTCATCTGGTATCCCTGGCGATGCCGGGAAGGCATCGAGCACAGGCTGACACATCTCTTTCCACATCAGACGGATACGGTTGACATAGGGCGAGGCTTCCCGCGCCGTCAGTACAAGAGGTGGCTTGTTTTCAAACGGATCGGATTCCCGAACGGTATATCCGGCAGCATCCATGGTTTTTACGATGTCATCGGCAATACGGTCCTGTCCCGCATTTCTAAAGGCACCCGCAAGACGTCCAGCGATCGTGCTATGACCGCCTTCAAGCAGGAGTGCCAGCACGTCCGATGCGTCCTTCACCGTTGCCATGGCAGCGCTCAGGTCCGTTGAAGCTTGCCGGAAGAAAGGCTCCGGACTAGCGACCAAGGCGGACGGCACCGAATAAAGGCGCAGGCCATCGTACTCAACGATTTCGCTTTCCTTGGGCATAGCATAACGCACGTCAAAAAGGGACGTATTATGGGGCAGGACTGTCGGCTTATTGCCCCCTTTCGGCGCGCGCACAAGCAGTTGAATGGGCACGGTCCGATTGCCACCGTGTAGCGATAGCGACTGTTCAGGCGATAGGCACCAGTCCTTGCCAAATCGCTCAGTGAGGTAGGCAGCGCAGAAGTCCCAGAATGAGGCATACCAGGCTGTACTGTCACCCGGAATCTCATCCGGGCGTGCCGGGATGTACCAGCCCTTGATGACTTCCTTCAGGAAACCGTTTTTGAGAAGGCGCTCCCTATGGGTCCGGCTCAAGGCCCGAGACCGGATCGCAACGCCCCCCCCGCTCTTGCAGCCCTTGAAGAGCCTCAAGGGATTCAGCCAGTTTTTTCGGTGGGGCTTGCCATGCGAGCCGTTCTCCCTCATGTAGGTTATCCTGCGGCACCAATCCTAGGGTTTGGTGCTGTATTAATTATAGGTTATCCGGTTATATCATTTATAGGGTTTTGTGTCGAAAGAAACGTAGGGTTTGATGCTCTACGGTTCCCAATTCAACCGCAGCAGCACGACCTGGACTCTAAAGAGATGCCAGGCTATGGAGCTGATGATCACATCCAAACAGCCAATGACAAATGGGGATGACATCATGGAAGGTGCATGAGGTGACCATCGCGAGAATGATCAGTGAAAGCACAATAATGATGGGTTTGTGATGTTTGTCAATGGATGCACTCATTGTGGTCATGACCTAACCTCCAAGAAAGTTACTGCAAAAGCTTGGCCCAATCGCTCATTGGGCGAATCGGTTTTCCACCTGCGGTCGGGCATCGGTCTTCGGTACGTGACATGAAGATACTCAGCAATCTCCGCGCCACCGCCTGGGTTTTTTCATTGACTGTATCTCCGTCGGACGAAGACGATCCGACTGGGACCTATCCCGGCTCTTATCCATCACCAGCTGGTTCGGTTATAGTGTGCAGACTGGTTGAGCCTTCGCTTCACCTTCACCCACGGAGGCTTTTTTGGGGGCCACCGGCTGGGTTGGGTTCCCCAGGTGAAACTGCGTCTGCATGAAACCTTCAGTGCCGATATCACCTGGAACCGAAATGACATCGACCTGCCGGCAGGAGACTTTGTCACCAACCTGGGTCAGCTTCGGATGTCCTATTCTTTCACCCCCAGAATGTTCGTGCAGAGCTTGATCCAGTTCAATGACCGGGATGACCTCTGGTCCATGAACTTTCGTTTTGGGTGGATCCAGGCGGCCAACACGGGCCTTTTCGTGGTCTACAACGATACCCGAGGAATAGAAGATATGAGGGGATCCATTTCCGATCGAAGTCTGCTGCTCAAGTGGAGCTGGCTCTTAGAGCTCCTCAACTGAGTCCAACGGGGAGAGCAGCGACTCTCAGTCCAGGAGGCCGGCTTCTCTTTTTCCTTCGTCCGTAAAAGGCTGGCCGATCCAGTCGAGCTGACTGTCGTCAAAGTTATACTCATGCCCGACCGCCTCCACACCCCACTCGTTTGCCAGGGAAGGCTGCAGTGCCCCCATCTTGCCCCCCACCATGGTCATGAGCGGCCGGATTTTGAGGATGTCGTCCTCTGGAATCGTAAAGTAATCCCGGTCAATCACCAACAGATCAGCCCATTTGCCTTCTTCCAGCGAACCCAGTTGATCCGGATGGCGGACGTACTCGGCCGCCCATCGAGTCCACATCTTCAAGGCATGCACCCGGTCAATGCGCTCCTCGGGCTGCCACACTTTCCCGTCAAACTTCCTGGTAATGGCCTGCCAGATGATGAAAAAGGGCGGCTTGAACTCAGAGCTGCTAGTGGCTCCTGCACCGTAGTGCTGACCCACCAGCCGGACTCCTGATTCGATCCAGGTTTTAAAGGGGATGAAAAAGTCCTCGATATTGGGAGTTTGAGGCCCATAGTCTTTGATCCAGGCACGAAATTCCCGAACGTAGTTGGGACCGCAGCTGAGAATAATCCCATATCGGATGAGCTTATCGATCACATCGGGTTGTTTTCCGATCAGATCACAGTGCTCCAGGGAGAAGTGCTGATCGTGGATCTGCTGAACCGTCATTCCGGTTTCTGCCCGTGCCTGATCAATCATCTGGATAAAAGCCCTGAAACTTTCGCTTCCACAGGTGTGCACTCCGGCGACTCTCCATCCGGCCTTGATCGCGTTTGCAAGCGTATCCCAATGGAGATCACCCTCGTGAGGACAGGACTCACGCTCCTTCAAGTGAGCCGGCGCGCTGGTGTCGGGCCCCGTGCAGGCCTCCGGATAATGGGAATCCCACCGTTCCGAGGCCACTCC
The DNA here is from genome assembly GCA_963663035.1 of Acidobacteriota bacterium. Lineage (GTDB taxonomy): Bacteria > Acidobacteriota > UBA6911 > RPQK01 > JADFOI01 > JADFOI01. The sequence continues at coordinate 1,660,350 of OY760074.1, read as the reverse complement.
ATCAATCCACATGTAGTCGCCTCCTAGCCCTTGCAGCACACCCGTACGCCGGTACAATTGCCGAGTCTGCTGTGGGTCGGTGGGCATTCGGTGCACTTCGTAGTGGGCGTTGAGACGAATGGGCATCTGGCCCAGTTCGACCAGCTTGGCGTATCCGGTCATGACCTTGGGAAAGGGAATACGCGTTCCCCAGGTGGTGACTCCCAAGGCGGCCCAGGATTCCGACTCCAGCTGGAGCATCTGTGCCAGCGTGTTGGGCTCGACGTTTTCCAGAAAGAGCTCCCAGGTAATGACAGCCATCTCCTGGCTTCCCACCCACCCGATGGAAGGGATGTCCTCACCGATGTCCACGCCATGCATGGTCTCCTGGATGGAGTCGGAATAGCCGGGCAGGAATTCGTCGAGGATCTCCAAGGCTTTGGTATTGATATTGCCTCTGGCACCCGGACGAATGAGAACGGGGTGATCGGGAGCCCACTGATCAAGCGTTTGACGATTGGTCAGGCGTCGGGTCCAGCCCCACAATCGAAGATTATCCGGGGTCTCCGGATGGGGTTGCATGCTCAGGACAATCCAATCCCCTTTGTCAACTTCATTCACAGCCTTTGTGAGGGCGTCGCGAAGAGCACCCTGGGTGTTTTCCAGGTCTCGTTCCGCCCGGGTCTCGACGAAAGTGACTCCATCCGGGGGGTATTTGAAGCCGACGCGATCGGCCCAGCGCAGAGCCCTCCCATAGATATGTTCATGGCTTTCCACAATACCAGGGATCATGGTGCGTCCCGCCAAATCAAAAACTCTGGTGATGCGACCGGACAGAGATTGAACTTCCTGGTTGGACCCCAGCTTCAGGATCTTGTCGCCTTTGACCGCCATAGCTTGGTAGACGCTGCCGACGTCGGTCGAGTTGGAAGCATCGTCCATGCTCACAATCTTCCCATTGATAAAGACGGTGTCGGCAAAACCGAAGTTTTCCACCTCGGGAGGCAGCTGCTGAGCCAGAGAGTCCGTGAAGGGGAAGAAAAGAAGCATGGCTATGGCCGTAAAGCAAGACCTGGTGATGAATGGATGAGTACTCATAAAGGGGCCTCCTGTTCCATCTAAAAATGTACGAATCCGGACCCTCAGTCGAGGAGGCCGGCTTCTCTCTTTCCATCTTCCGTGATGGGCTTGCCGATCCACTCGAGCTCACTGTCCTCAAAGCTATACTCATGTCCTACTGCACCCACACCCCACTCGTTTGCCAGGGGGGACTGCAGTGCCTCAATCTTGCCCCCCACCATGGTCATGAGCGGCCGGATCTTGAGGATGTCGTCTACTGGAATCGTAAAGTAATCCCGGTCAATCACCAGGAGATCAGCCCATTTGCCTTCTTCCAGTGATCCCAGTTGATCCGGATGGCGGACGTACTCGGCCGCCCATCGAGTCCACATCTTCAAGGCGTGCACCCGGTCAATGCGCTCGTCCGCTTGCCACACTTTTCCGTCAAACTCTCTGGTAATGGCCTGCCACAGCATGAAGAAGGGGGGCTGCAATCCGTCTCCTACGGTATTTCCTCCTCCTCCGGACCGAAACGCACCCGCACCGTAGTGTTGTCCCACCAACTGGATTCCTTCTTCTATCCAGGTTTTAAAGGGGCTCATAAAGTCCTCGATATTGGGAGTTTGAGGCCCATAGTCTTTGATCCAGTTGCGCCAGTCTCGAATGTAATCGGGACCGCAGCTCAGGATAATCCCATACCGTTTGATCTTATCGATCACATCGGGTTGTTTTCCAATCAGATCACAGTGCTCCAGGGAGAAGTGCTGATCGTGGATTTGTTGAACCGTCATCCCCGCCTCTGCCCTTGCCTGATCAATCATCTGGATGAAACGCCTCAAGCTTTCGCTTCCACAGGTGTGCACTCCGGCGATTCTCCATCCCGCCTTGATGGCGTTTGCAAGCGTATCCCAATGCAGATCACCCTCGTGAGGACAGGTTTCACGGGCTTTCATGTGAGCCGGTGCGTTGGTATCGGGCCCGGTGCAGGCCTCCGGATAATGGGAATCCCACCGTTCCGAAGCGACTCCATCAATCCACATGTAGTCATTTCCGATGCCTTGCAGTACCCCGGTACGCCGGTACAATTGCCGAGTCTGCTGTGGGTCAGTGGGCATCCGGTGCACTTCGTAGTGGGCATTGAGACGAATGGGCATCTGGCCCAGTTCGACCAGCTTGGCGTATCCGGTCATCACCTTGGGGAAGGGAAGGCGGGTGCCCCAGGTCGTGACTCCCAGGGAAGCCCAGGCTTCCGATTCCAGCTTGAGCATTTGAGCCAGAATGTTGGGCTCGACGTCTTCCAAAAAGAGCTCCCAGGTGATCACAGCCATCTCCTGGCTCCCCACCCAGCCCAGTTCAGGGATGTCCTCCCCGATGTCCACTCCATGCATGGTCTCCTGAATGGAGTCGGAGTAGCCTGGCAAAAATTCGTCTAGGATCTCCAACGCCGCGGAATTGATATTGCCTCTCAGACCCGGGCGCATCAGAACTGGATTATCCGGCGTCCACAGGTCAAGGGTTCGACGATTGGTCAGGCGTCGGGTCATGCCCCAGAATTGAAGCCTTCCCGGGGTCTCCGGATAGGGCCGCATATTGAGTACAATCCAATCCCCTGGGTTTGCATTCCTGACGGCCTCCTGGAGAGTGTCCCGGATTACAGCCTGGGTCTTTTCCAGGTCCCGGTCCGCCTGGGCTGTCACGAAGGTGACTCCATCTGGCGGGAATTGCAAGCCGACGCGGTCGGCCCACCGCAGAGCATTTCCATAAATATGCCGGTGGGGCTCGATGATGCCGGGAATCAGGGTCCGTCCATCTAGATCGAAAACCGTGGTGATGCGGCCGGCCAAGACTTGAACCTCTTGGTTGGTTCCCAGCTTCATGATCTTGTTGCCTTTCACAGCAATAGCCTGGTAGCTATTCCCCACCTGCGTGGAGTTGGAGGCATCATCCATGCTCACAACCTTCCCGTTGATAAAGACGGTATCGGCATACCCCATTTCCTCGACCTGAGGGGGAAGCTGCTGAGCCAAAGAGGCAGTGAGCGGGAAAAAAAGAAGCATGGCCATGGCCGTAAAGCAAGACCTGGTGATGAATTGATTGGTACTCATAGTGGGACCTCCTGTTCGATTTAAAAGTGTACTAATGCAGAGTCTTAGTCATTGACTTTGAGAATAGCTCATCATAGTGCCTCCATAGCCAAAACACAAGCTGTCGAATTGCCTCATATTTCCCTGAGCGTGGGAGGCACCTCAGGTGCCGAATCCGCACCACTACTCCGTGGGCACCAGGCGCTTCAGTTCTTCAAACCAGTTGAGGATGACGTTGATTTGTCCTGGTGTCTCCTGTTCGCTGGGTTGGAGCATCACGAACCGTTGACCATCGGGAGACACGGAGTAGGCTGGAGGAGGGCCCGAGGGATTATCGTGGGTGAACAAGACACTAGGAGTGCCCGGCTGGAAGGAATCTCCAATCGTCACTGGCACTGACATCATCCTGTCTTCCTCAAGGTAGAACAGCTCACTGCCATCCGGTGCCCACCGTGGTGTTTCACCGCCTCCAGTGGAAATTTGACTTTTGCTAGCTGAGGCCGGAAAAGGCCGTACGTAGATCTCATTCTGACCAGATTCATCGGATTCATAAGCAATCCAGCGACCGTCCGGGGAAAAAGCAGGCCCATTTTCATTGGCATCTGTGCGAAGAAATTGCTCGGGCGTGCGATCACCATCAAGCTGCAACGTCCAAATATCCCATCCAGTCTCTGGATTTGGTTCGACGAACGCCAAGACCTTAGCGTCGGGTGTAAAGGAGAAAGGCACCTGCTGACCCGCACCACCGCTGGTGAGTTGCTCTGTCTCGCCGCTTCCATCCGCCGCCTTCCAGAAAAGAGTTCCTGAGCTACCGCCTCGGGCTGAATTAAACACAATCCGCTGGCTGTCAGGTGTCCAGGCTGGACTCCGGTCCCACCCTGCATGGAACGTCAGCCGGCTCAGGACACCACGAACCAAATCATAAGTCCAGACGTCTCCTCCACCCTCGTCATTACCCACGGCCAGGTGTTGTCCGTCAGGTGAGAGCCGTAGCACGCTGTATGCATCGGGTGTGTCCAAAAGCGGCTCGCTGTTCCCCTCTCGATCGACCCAGACCACGGTGCTCTCCCCGCCACCGCCACCAGCTACGTACACCAAGGACCCGTTGGTGGAAAAGCTATAGTCCACATTACCTTCGAGTACTCCTGAGGTATGGCTGACTCCCTCAAGAATGGGTATTGCGCCACCTGTTATCTCAACCTTGTCGAGGTCAAAGGGCGCAGCCATTAGGGTTCCCGTTCCAACCAGTGCGTAAACCAAATGTCCTGTGGAAACGTAGTGGGGACTTTGACCAGCCTCGACTAGGATTTTCTGTTCACCTGTCTCAAGTGACAGGGCCGCGATCTGGTACTCACTTACTCCATGGCTGATGTCAAAGAGCAGAGTATTGCCGTCAGGAAGAATCTCGGGGTGTTGATACTCGAGCTCACCCTTAGCGTGGTCCGGCTTCGCTAGAATTTCCGGTTGGCCTCCGTTGGCGGACACACGAAGGAGATTTGTATCACCAGCAGCTCCGTCAGCAAACACAATCACATCATCGGGGCCCCAATACCCACCCTCCTGAAAGGGTGCATCGCAAAGGGTTACTGGCGCTCCTCCCGAAATCGACACCTTTTTTTGCTTGCCATCCACCACAAACACCACCCACTGGCTGTCAGGCGAGAAGAAGAATTCTCGATTTACACCTTCGGTTTCAGAAATAGGGTCGGCCTCCAGAGCACTCAGGGAACGCACATAGAGTTGACTGCTACCTTCCTGAGAACCCCGGAAAACAATGTGTCTTCCGTCCGGAGAAATCGCGACGTCGTTGTGCCGAGTAGAGGCCACAGGCGTAGTCGTTGGTGTCACAATGGACAACGTCGTAACCACTGACGGTGCGGGACGTATCAAGTTCCACACCGTAATGATTGATATGACGGCTATCAACGCCGTAACACTCCATGGAACGATGCGCTTCCATAAGGGGAACTGAACGACACTGACCAGCCCACTCGGCGCTACCGCTGTGGGTTCGCTTTGTGCGAGCTTTATCTCAATTCGTAAGTTGGCTACCCCGTCGAGGCGATCATGAACGTCCTTCTGGAGGCATCGGCGCAAGAGGTCTTGAATTCTCCAAGGTGTGGTTGTGGGCAGTGCATTCCAGTCCGGCTCACTCTTGAGCACAGCCGCAATGGTTTCGGTAATCGTCTGCCCCTCAAAGGCCCTTTTCCCGGTCAACAGCTCATAAAGCACAGCCCCAAAAGCAAAGATGTCCGCCCTCTTATCAACAGGTTGCCCCTTGGCCTGCTCAGGGCTCATATAGGCAGCCGTCCCCAAAATCACTCCTGCCCTGGTCATCTCCTCGGTCAGGGTAGGTGATTGTGAGATATCAGCAGCAGGAATCTCAGCCTCAAACGCTTTGGCCAGACCGAAGTCGAGAATTTTGACCCTGCCTTCTGGTGTGACTTTTACATTGGCAGGCTTCAAGTCGCGGTGGATGACGCCCTTCTCATGAGCGGCTTCGACGCCTTCGGCGATCTGGCGGCAAACTTCCAGGGCTTCTTCGACTGGGACTGGGCCGCTGGCTACACGCTCTTGCAGGGTTTCGCCTGGGACCAGCTCCAGGGCAAGAAAGCGCACACCATCAGCCTCCTCCAGGCCATAGATGGCAGCGATGTTGGGGTGATTCAGCTGGGCAAGAAGCTGGGCCTCTCGTTCAAATCTGGCTAAGCGTTGAGGATCTTTCGTGAACTGTTCAGGAAGGACCTTGATGGCGACTTCCCGCTTTAAAGTCGTGTCCTCGGCCCGATACACCTCGCCCATGCCGCCCTGGCCGATCTTCTCTAGGACTTTGTAGTGGCTGATGGTGGTGCCGACCATTGGAGTCTCCCTCAAGTGGGTGTGATTCTTGTAGATATTAGAACTTCAGGCGGCTGAAGGCAATGGGAAGAAGGCATTCAGGAAGGAGAAGTCAGAATCCAGGGCTGGAGGCCGTCAATTGACGGCTGCCAAGGTCAATGAATAAAATGAAATTGTGCGCATCAGCAACAAGCTGCCCACCCGCATCCATCGCCGCACGGTCACAAGAAACGTCACCAAAGTCGGGCGGAACGAGGATTGTCCCTGTGGTAGCGGTCTCAAGTATAAGCGCTGCTGCTCCTCTGGTGGGACAGGCTTCTTTGCCAGGTTGAGGGGCCAATGGGCTCGAGCCAAAAAGAGGCTGACTCGAGGTTAGGTGCCTTGAAACGCCTGAAGTGTTAGCCTGCTTACGGTTCCATCCGGTTCACCCGCCGCACCACGGCAGCAGCCAGGCCACCAAACAGAGTCCCGAACACCATGGTTACCATGATCCAGAAAGTCATCTGGGGTATTAGCGCGATCACAATAAATGTCGGCAGGAAACCCATTTCGGGGGTTCCTGGAGGCCCCAGTTCGTAATGAGTGCCCCAATTCCCAAGCATCGCAGTGAACATCACGATCAAGACCGGAATACGCGCCGCGAAAGCGTAGCCGAGCATGACTTTAAAAAAGGCGGGCCAGGCTCGGTATAAGATCACGACGGCAAGCAGGTAGCCAAGGGTGCGGCCTAGCGGGCGAACGATCATTTTACCCAGGCTGGGGCCGCTTCCAAGAAGAGCTGTCGTGAGAGCAGGCACTGAAGCGAAAGTCACTCCTGCGACTACCAGACCCAACACAGCGAAACCGATCACCTTTCCGACGCTCTGCGGGGCAAGATCTCCACGCACCAGCTTGCCACCAAAGTAAATCCCAAAGATGGGAATGAGCCACACAATGCCCACAAGCGCCCCTCCCCCACCTGCTGCGCTGTTGAAAAGTCTCGACGGTCCGCCGGCTATCTCACCCACCAGGCGAGCAATCGTGACCGCCAGCGTGATCAGTGCCGGAACCAGAATGAGCCGTTTGACATTGAGATCTGAAACGGACGTACCCATCAGTGTGCCTTTCAGTTGGTCGGCACCAGGCGTTTGAGTTCTTCGAACCAATGGTGGTGCCGACCATTGAAGTCTCCCTAGCTGTGGGTGTTACTATTCCTGCCAGCGAGACATGGCACCCAGGTTATACACCTTGCTGCAGCCTTTTCTTTTCAAGCTGCGGGCCGCTATCTGACTGAGAACACCGCGTTGGCAATAGAGGACAACACACTGATCTCTGAGTTCGTCCAGCTGCTGATTCAACTTCTCCAGCGGTAAATTGATGGCACCGGGAATGTGTTTTTTGGAAAAGTCCTCTGGATTGCGGACATCAATTAAGCGGGCGCCCCCGTCGATGAGTTCCTTCGCCTGTTCAACCGGAATGGGCGGTGTCCACATTCCAATCGTTTTCATCAAGCCCTCATACATCCAGGCGGCGAGGCAAAAATTGGTGGTGATCACAACGAGTTGCAAAGCGATCAGTGTAGTCCCCAGAACATAGGCCACGAATGGCGACTGATAAACAAAAGCCAGGCCAATTCCGAGGTTCATAGATCCACCCAGGAAGCAGGCGATCCTTCGGGGAAGAGGAGTGGGGGGCAACCTTACCCCGTTCCAGAGCGGACGCAGGAGATGGTTGTAGAAAAGATCGAAGGGGTGTGAAGCGGGGAACCAAAAGGGAAGAATGCCCACTGCCGCCATCGTAAAATGGACATACGCTTGTTGGGTGGCCAGGCCGTAAAGGGCTACCAGCATGCAGGCAGAGGGCGTGAATCCCAAACCCCAAACGAGTTCCTGGAGTTCCCCTGGCGTATAGCGATATCCCTGCTGCACCAAGCCTCTGTGCTGAAAATTCATTTCCTGGCTCAAGATGCGTTCAATTCTTGCAGATTGTTTTCTGTTAAAACAGAGTGAAAGGAGGCGAGAAGAGAGCGGCTGAGATCTTATTCTCAATCGTCGACACGTTTTCGATATTCAATGTCTCTATCTACAACCAAGGCATACAGTGCCTCGTCCTCATCATTGATGACCACAGAATTAAGGTTTGAATAGAATTGAGCTTTGGCCTGTTCCCTGAAGCCTTTGACGATATAGGTTCTGGATGGTTCACCAGCTTCATCTAACAAAGCGATATAAAAATCATACTGATTAGCGTCTTTGATTTTTCTTATGCTGACTCCAGCTGCCGGATTTCTCCGAACAGAAATTTTGTCTATAAGATCTGAAATGCCCAACGTCCCTATTTTCTTTGCTGTGGAACAACCAACGCTGAGAAGGAGGACTACTCCGCAAAAAGTGATAGCCAGCCTTGTTTTCATGACCATCTCACTTTGAAATTCACCGACATTCTTACTGCAGTCTCCCTTTGTGGTACCCACTATACCGTATGGCTCTGTCTGAGGCTACCAAAACCTATGTCAGGTGTCAGTTGTCAGCTGCTAGATATTCATCAAAAGAGCGCCGGAAGTCAGGCCGCCGCCAAAGGAAACAAACAGAACCTTCTGGTGACGTTGAATGGTCCCGTCTTCAAGATACATATGTAGGACAGACGGAATTGTGCCCGATGTGGTGTTCCCTATTTTTTGAATGTTCATGAGGTTCTTTTCAGCCGGGATTCCGGTCATCTTGGCGACACGTTTCAACATGGAGCCGTTGGCCTGATGGAAGATAAAATGATCGACATCATCAATGCTCAGCCCGGTTTCTTGAAGTGTGTCCCGAACCAGCCTGGACATCTGCCGGATACCTTCTTTATAGACCGTTGTCCCTTTTAATCTGAAGATTGGTCTGGTTAGACAATCCTTGTCATTGTAGACATTTGCATCATTAAGCCTGAGAATATCCTTAAGATTCCGTTTAGAGTTTGCCTCCAGATTCAGAAACAGGACATCCGGGTTCTCTGATTTCTCCACTAAGGTTGCAGTGGCTACATCTCCCATCAGCACGCATGACGCAGGATCAGAAAAGTCCAGCCCGCGTTCCTGTGTTTCCGTGGAGATGACAGCGCCTTTTACCGCCAATCCAGCTTCAATGTTTGCGATGGCCTGACCCATCCCATAAACCCAGCCGGAACAAGCCGCCTTTAAGTCGTAAGCCATCGCATTATAGGCCCCTATTTCCTGCTGCAAATGGCAGCCTGCAGAGGGGATTAAATGATCACCGGGGTTATTGCCCACACTCACTGTAGCGAAGATGATGAACTCCAGGTCAAGCACATTCCATTGGGCGCGTTTCAAAGCCTGCTTCAGTGCTATGCAGGACATATTGACCGCCGTTTCCGGATTGTCTTCCCTTGTCATATCCGCATAGCGTCGCGTCGTTATTCCCGTATTTGCGACAATTTTTTCTGCATCAAGGTCGCGCAGACGTGGATCTTCAGGGTTATTGATGGTCTTTTTAATACGTTCAATAATTTGCTCATTGGTATAAACAGTGTCGGGCAGGTAGATTCCGGTGGAAGAGATTCTGACCTTCTTATGATGTGCTCTTGGCATTTAAAATCCTGGCAGCCTTAGATGGTAGTGGTTTAAAGGGGGGAGGAGCAAGGGTAAAACCTGTTCATCTTGTGGCGCATAGGTATTGTCTTCCAGGCCCTTCCGGGCGTAACATCTGAGCGGGAGAGACTCACCATACTGTTGGCGCCCACCGATAACTAACAAAAGGAGTAGTGTGGCTATGAACGAATCGACCAACACAAAATGGCGTATCAGCGGAGAAGAGATCGCCAACTGCAACTGCGCATGGGGATGCCCCTGTCAGTTCAATGCTTTGCCAACCACTGGCAATTGTGAGGCTATAGTCGGCTGGCAGATCGAGGAGGGATTCTATGGCGACACGCAGATGGTGGGTGTGAAATTCGCACGCTTGTTTCATTGGCCGGCAGCGATCCACGAGGGCAACGGCACCATGCTAATGATCATTGATGAGGGAGCCACGGCGGAGCAGCGGGAGGCGTTGGAGGCCCTTGACACCGGTCAGCAGGGGGGTGCCTATTTCGAGATCACTGCTGCTGTGTGTCCCAACCGCCTCGATCCCACGTTCGCACCCATTACGCTTGCAATTGACCGTCAGCAGCGACGGGCTCTTCTCAGCATTCCGGACTTTGGCGAGAGCCGCTCCGAACCCATTAAAAACCCGGTATCGGGCGAGGAGCACCGGGCACGCATTGTGCTTCCCAATGGCTTTGAATATGAAGAGGCCGAGATGGGCAACACCGTTTCCTTCAATGTCAGTGCTGGAGGTCATCTGGAGTTTCAACATGAGAATTGTTACGCCCAGTTCAATGCCTTTGACTGGAGTAATGAGTAACGAGAGAGGGTAGAATGCGGTTCCCGCTCACACATTGAGGGAAATGGTCGGATAGAATCCTACGAGAACCGCATCTGTTTAAGACCATACTACATGCGAAAAGAAAACGCCCACTAAAACTTTGTAATTTTTTGTCAAAGCATCTGTCTTGGGGTTTTTCTCCAGAGAACGAATAGAAGGAGTTTGCCCAGGTCTTTCGTTGACGAAAACTGGTAATGCCCTGACATTTCTTGTCAAAATCCAGGTTTTACCAGCTCCCAATCAAATTCTTGAAGTCCGCTGGAGATCCACTAACTCCAGTCGGATCAACAAGATGAAGCTTACCCTGGCCACCTGTGGCACAGAACTTGCAACTAGCAGGGCATGGGACGTAACGCCAATCGAAAAACAGACCACACAACCCAGTCAAGATCGCTCTTGGCAAAAGCTATCCTGCAAGAGGTGGAAAAGATCACGGAAACTCAAGAACGTGATCGGGAACTTCGAGAAAAAGTTGCAGAGCTGGCCAAGACCTCATTTGACCTCTATCAGAAGCTAGGCAACGGGTCGGATGTCAATGCCAATACCCCTCAACTCGCTCAGAAGTGCGAGGAGCTGGCCAAAGCCATCAGAACTGCCTGGGGAGACGAAGGAAGCCAGACGATCCAGTAGCCTCCTGTGAGGCTGAGGGGTTCTTTGCGCTAACTGCGGGTTTTAGGGAGGGCTTTTCCCTCTCAAGCGGTCGTAGGTCTCTGACAATCTGTGGGCAACCTTGTCCAGGCCGTATTTTCGAATGTATCTCCAGCTCTTCTTGTCCTTAAAAAGGAGGTAGGTCTTGGATATCTTGGTCAGGAAGATATTAAAGTCGTCATCATCCACCTGAATTCTTCCCACTGAATAGAGATTCGGTCTTCGGTTTGTGGGGCACTGAGTGAGAAAGGCCCGGTAGCCCTGGGAGACCAATAGATCACGAATCTTCCTGCTGGGGACCCCTTCCTTCACTCCAAAATAGCGGATTTCTGTTCCCAACTTATCTTCCAGCATCTTTTTGTAATCAACAATGTGTTCCTGCACTAGATCCTGGGGAACATCGTTCAGGTCCAAGCTGTGATCTTCATAGGCGCCGAAGGTGATATTGCTCTTGAGCATTTCCCGGAGGGTACTCCAGGAGAGATAGGGCACGCTTTCCGTCTCGAGCTCAACGGATCCATCTACACGGTTAGGGGCAATAAGCACCGTCGCTGGGAAGTCATATTGGGTGAGGAGGGGCAGGATGTGCTCCTGGAAGTCCTGATAGCCGTTGTCGAAGGTAAGGCAGAGGGGACGTCCATTGGTGATGTTCTTTTTCCCCTCCATGGTATTGAGGGCATCATCTATGGACAGGAGTTGGAAGTCATTGGCTGCCAGATGCTCAATCTGCTCTCTGAAAGAACCAAGGGAAAGCCACAGCTTGTGAAGCTGGGGGGTAGTGCTCACGTTCTGATACTGGATGATGGAAAGTTCCTTCAGCTTCATGGGGACGCTCTAGCTTATCGCGGAGGTCTGTGATTTCCACGAGAAACCTCCTGTCGCCCCTTCGGGGCTCAAGAGCACCGCGGCCGGTACAGGGCGGCCACTACAAACCTATTGACCTCATGCGTTGCCTGATGACAGATCGTCACGCTATCCTCAAGCCTATGCGACGATCGGTCTGGAGAGGAGGAGTGAATGCCTGAGTGGTGGCCAGCAGTGGTTTTCGGCTGGCCTGCAGTTGTGATGGCCGTGCTGGTGGCTGCAGCTGGGATTGTCTTGAGAAGGCCTGTGCTGCTCGTGGTGTCGGCTCTGGTGGCGGCTCCCTTTGGCTACTACCTCAGCGGTGCTGAGAGTTGGGTCGCGCCTGCCGGTCTCTTTCTCCCCTTCGCACTCGTTGGCGGGGCTTATGCAGTCAAGCGTTGCCTGTTGTTGTTAGCTTGGGCTCTATGGATTCCCGTGGTGGGAGCTGTCCTTTGGTTAGGGGTCGTCGTGCTCAATCAGTAAGGCAGTGGCTGCTGGAACGAAAGGGGGGAGGACTCGGTGGTCGAGGGATTGGAGGAGGTGGCGCAGGGGGCTTTGGTTGAGGTGGACCGTTGTTCATGATCTTAAGGGTAGAGTCTCACCGGCCGTAGGTAGAGGAGGGGGTCGACCGGGGTCTCACCCCTGCGGATTTCAAGGTGGCAGTGCTCGGTGGTGGCGTTGCCCGTTCGCCCAATACGAGCAATAGGCTGGCCGCGCCGCACCCGCTGGCCTACATTGACCAGCAGTTTCGAGTTGTGGGCGTAAAGGGAACTCAAGCCGTCACCGTGATCGACGATGATCGTCCTTCCGTAATCCCGCATTGTGGAACTGTATAGCACACGACCGGAGCGCACTGCCAGCACGGATTGGCCGTCCTGGCCGCGAATGTCCAACCCGGTGTGGCGATGGTCGCTGCGGCGTTCCCCGAAGGGGGCCAGAATCTCGCCGCCTGGAACGGGCCAGTCCCATCCAGAGGCCCCAGTTCCCGGGACGAGAAGCCTCCGGTTGACCAACAATTTGTTCGGGTCCTTGATGTCGTTCAGACGGGCCACTTCTTCCACCGTCACGCCGTAGCTTTGGGAGATCGACCACAGAGTCTGCCCGGGCTGTACGATGTGGTACACACTTGGACTCTCCGAGGTGCTGATCTCGACCGTGGGAGGGATGTCGGGGAGTTGTTGAGGAGAACGACCGCAACCTGCCAGGGCCACCGGCAGGACGACAGCAATGATCCAAAGGAATCTGCCTTGAGTCAGGAGGGCCCGTGGGGGGTTCCAACATTGCCGTTCAACAAGTGCCATAGCAGGCTACAGGGTATCAGGATACCCTGCGCCGCTGGGGTGAGGGCGCTCTCAGGAAGGGGCACACCACCCATGCCGCCCCGCTCGATCATGTCAGCTGTTTCGCTATAATATGGGCAAGTGTCCCGTCCCATGTATACCCAGATGTTTGCTGATGGGGCTTGGGAGGGAAGATCAAGGAGCGAGGAGCAGGTGATGTAGGGACATCGGCGACGACGAGCGACGCAGAGATCGCCCGCAACCTCCATCAGCCCGAAGGGTGGCGGCGGGACGGCATCAATTTCTTTGTCGCTCCTCCTCCGTGATACACACAGATATCGCGTCGTCGTCGCTTCGCGAACTCGGCGCCGTCGCGCTCGCCACAAACGTCAGGGTATTCGTGGGACGAGACACTAAAGTTCGCATTCACGAAGGAAGATGAAAGAGCGGCGCGGTTCTCCACGTCATGAAGTATCCATTCCCTGCACGGTGTACTGGCACGGCCATATCATCAGGGGAGAAATCGCTAATCTCTCCCTGGGTGGAGCGTTCATTGTCCGGCTGAGTGCTGTCCCTCCCGAGCACGCCCTGGTTGTTCTGACTTTTCAGGTTGAGAAAAAACAAATCCTCTTGAGGGGAGAGCTGACCTCCAGAGTCATTCGCACGGTCAAGGAGTCCGTAGAACAGGGAGAGGTCGGCTCCATTGGCATACAGTTCCAGGACTCGACCGAACAGGTTCGGGAGCAACTGGTACCCCTGCTAGACACCTGAAGACAAAAATGACCGTGTGCGCGTGCTACGAATCCGCTTTTGAATTTTCTGCAGCCAGCAGCTTTCTTACCTTTACCAAAGAATAGAGAGCAACTGCCAAGGCCAGAAAGGCAAAAGCCGCCGCGCTTAACTGGAGGGGTCCAGCTCCAAAGAGGGGTTCTGCCTCCACCGTCACCTCAGCGTAAGGGGAAGTGACGCCCTCTTCTCCTCGCACTTCGTTCCACCACACCACGCTTCCATCTGAGTACTTTTGCCAAGCAACGAACTGATAGACTCCAGGCGTCCTAGGAACATTGGCCCGCATGAAAATCAACTGGAAAGTCCCGGGCAGGGCTCCCTCTTCTTTTGCCGTCCACCATGCCTTCTGGACCCTTTCGTCTTGGTCTAACTCCACGTGCAGGTCCCAATCCGCTACCTGCTGGAAATCAAAACTTCCCCGGTTTTCAAGCCATCGTTCATCCACTTCAAAGCCCATCTCTACCACCGGAATGTCTTTCTCAACCGGCGCCCGGATGTAAAAGTTCTGGTGGCGGGCCCCTGCCTCAGTCGTCTGTGGAAAAATGGCCACGTGGGCAAAAAGAGATGTCGGGAAAAGGGCACAGATCACCGCTGCCCAGAAGATAAAAAGTAAACTCGTTTGCTTGGATGCAGGCTGGATCATGGTGAACACCTCCTACAATAAAAGAGAATCTTTGCCGATTATAGACTCTCTAGAGAGTTTTTGGAAAGAAATAGCTCCTGTTCCCCCGAAATGGTCTTTTCGGAGGCGAGTTCCTATGAGTTTGTAAACTATCGTTAACATAAATCTTAACACCTACTGCCAGCTCTTGTGCCAGCGGAATCCGCACAAATGACTACCAGTCAATGACTTTCGGCAGTTCATATCGTGTTCTCCATTCTTCTGAAAAAGTTGGCACAGGATGTGCTTTCCTGGGCTTAGCCAGGATTATTCATAATGCGTCCTAGTCAGTTGAGGTGATGATGTCTGCTCAGTGTCCGATGTGCGAACAAACCGGGGCGATTCGCATCAGTCGAGGAGGGGCAGGTGATTATCTGTTGAGCCTTTTGTACATCTATCCCTACCGCTGCAGGGCTTGCTGGCAGCGTTTCAGAGCCATCAGATGGGGGACCCGCTACGTCCTCAGGCAGACTAATCGTCGCCAGTTCAGGCGCTTTCAGACCAAATTGCCCGTCAGCTTTTCATGGGATGACCTTCCCGGAGAAGGTGTCGTGACCAATCTCGCTCTGGGCGGCTGTCGCCTGAAGAGCGACCTGGAGTTGACCGAAAAGAGCTCCTTGCAACTCAACCTGCAGTTGCCGGGAGAACACCCCGCAATTCGTGTGGACACGGCAGTCGTCCGCGCAGCCCAGACCCTCTCCGCCAGTCTCAGCTTCTCGCGAGTCGCGGGAGATCAGAGAAAACGACTCCGCAAATTCCTGATCAGGCTGAGTGCTGCCAAAGCAGGGGCTTAAGCCCCTCCTCAGATCTTGCCTTTTACCCCGCTAAAGCTTTAGGATCTAAACAGGAAATAGGAGATCAAGCTGTGTTCCGTGAGCATCCGTCTCTTCTGGTCCTGGGACTTGCCCTCCTGCTGCTGGCAGCAGCTTCGGGCAGCTGGGGCATGCCCTCCCTTCCCAAGGAGAGTGGGCACCTGGTGCAGGAACCCATTGTTCCTGAAAAGGGCGTTTTCCTGGTGGCCAGCTCCGACATGCAGGATCCACAGTTTCGCTACACCGTGGTCTTGCTGCTGGCCCACGGAGTAGAAGGGACGATGGGGCTCATTATCAACCGAGCCACGAAGATGCCGGTTTCTGATCTCTTTCCCGACCTGAACAGTTCCGGCCAGGAGTCGAATCTGTTGTTTTCCGGCGGCCCCGTCGGACTGGACGGGCTACTTCTTTTGACTCGGAGTGTCGAGCCACCCGACCGAGGAACTTATGTGCTGGAAGATGTCTATTTCAGTGGTGACAGAGAGCTGCTGGAGGAGCTTCTTCAGCAGGCAAAAGGCACAAATGAGCTGCGCGTCTACCTGGGTCACGCCGGCTGGTCGTCGGGTCAGCTTGCAGCTGAGATCGCCCAGGGCGCTTGGTACCTGGTTCGTGCCGACGCCCAAACCCTCTTCGAAAAGGACCTGGACGAACTCTGGCGCGAGCTGATTGTGCCACCTCCTCCCCGACCCTTTACTGTCCAGCTTCAGGGTGGGCCCGCCGGTCCTGCTGGACCTTCCTGACAGGCCCTTGGTACTCCCTTTCATAAATACGGTGACGTTTGCGGATGGGGCTTGCGAGGCGAGGTCGCGAAGGGAGGAGGAGGCGATGTCAGGGACATCGGCGACGACGAGAGACAAAGAGATCGCCCGCAACCCCCATCCGCCCTAAGGGTTGGGGCGGGACGGGCCCATCTCTTTGTTGCTTCTCCTCGCCGATGTCCCTGACATCGCCTCGTCGTCGCGTCTCGATCTGGGCTCCGTCGCGCTCCCAACAAACATTACCGTATGTATGAAAGTGAGTACTTAACTTCCCTGAAAGAACAACTGTGGTGGTCAGACAGATGTGCTAATCTGAGTGGCTAAGGGAAGGAGTACATTCAATGGCGATCTCCAAAAAGTTCTTTTGTTTCCTGGTTGTCTGGCTGACAGCTTCTGCATTGCTGCCCCTATCTGCACAGCAGACTCGGGAAGTGAGCGTTGAAGGGCTTATCTATGACTTGAAGCACCCCGAGGGCGACCGGCGGAAGCAGGCTGCCATTGTATTAGGGCAGAACAAGGTCCGCGAGGCCGTACATGGCCTCATCCAATTGACGGGGGACACCGATGGGTCCATTCGTTTGGAGGCCGTGAGAGCCCTGGTGCGCATCAACGACACACGCGCCTTACAGGCCTATACCCGCTTGACTCATGACTCCGAAAAACAGATCCAGAAAAAGGCCATTGAAGGGGTCATCAACATGTACGTCGTTGAAGAAGGTGGTTTTACCCAGGGGCTCCAGAAAGTCGCAGATGTCCTCAATCCCTTCAGGGATGACTATAACCCCCTCATGGTCGAACCCTTCGTTCCGGTCAGCCAGGACGTTAAGGATGTCTTGGCAGAGTTGCTTTTCGCCGCGGACACTGGGATTCGAAAGGACGCGGCAGTTGCCCTCGGCATTCTCCGCGCCCATTCGGCGTTACCGACCATTCAACAGGCCCTGTCAGTAGAGACAAGCGACGGGGTCAAGGTGGAACTCATTCGGACTCTTTACAAGATTGGCGACCCGTCTGCCGGTCCAGCCATCATTCCCTTGGTTCGTGATACTGACAAGAAGGTGCACGATGAAGCCATCTACACGTTGGGTCAGCTGCGTGTCACCGAGGCTGTTCCCCTGCTCAAAGAACTCTACCTGTCAGGGGTTGAAGAGAGGCAGAAGATTCTGGGGATCGTGCCGGTCAGTGGCTCTGATGATCTGCAGAAGAAACTGCTGGAAGCCCTTGCTTACATGGGCGATCCCAGCTGCCAAAACTTGTTTCTGGAAGCTCTTCAGGATTCTCGAGATTTCTATCGTCTTCATGCAGCGGAGGGCTTGGGCCGCACAGGCGAGTCCAGTTACCTCACCGAGGTGGGGCGGAGATATCTTCAGGAAGATTCCAGCAAGGTGAAATTGGCGATGAGTTTTGCCCTTTATCAGCTTGGGCGCGAGGACCACTTGATTGATCTGGTGGGCAGACTGGATCAAGATCAGGCCTATTACTATCTTCTTGAACTCGATTCCCAGGAGATCCAGGAACTCTATCCCTATTTGCGAAGTGAGAAACAGAAAATCAGGATCCGATTGCTCGAGATCATAGGCCAGCGCGGCGATCCGTCGGCCGTCCCCATCATTGAGGAAATGATGGCAGGACCAGATCCAGAATTGGTGGCTGCCGCCAATCTTGCCATGCGGCGCCTCCAGAGTCGGGGAATTTCTGATTAAAGTCGGTCTTCGGTCAGTCTAGAGTTTGATTTTCAGCTGGGACCAGAGTTCATCAACCCGGTCCTTGATTTCTTCGGACATGAGGATTTCATCGGGCCATTCTCGCTGAAATCCTTCCTCAGGCCACTTGCGAGTGGCATCGATCCCCATCTTTGATCCGAAATTTGGAAGCCGGGAGGCATGGTCCAGAGAATCCACCGGACCCAATACGAACTGGATGTCGCGTTCCGGGTCGATGTGATTCAGTGTCTTGCCCAGCACCTCACCGTAACTGTTCAGATCGGTTCCCTCATCCAATACGATGATGCATTTGGAGAACATGGCTTGGCCCAGTCCCCAGATGGCGCTCATGATCTTTCGCGCATGACCGGCATAGCGCTTGCGAATCGTGACCAGGAGAAGGTTGTGAAAGATGCCCTCAAAGGGCATGTGCATGTCGACGATTTCAGGCAGCTGTTTGCGGATTAGAGGGAGAAAGATGCGTTCCACTGCATGGCCCATGTAACAGTCTTCCTGGGGCGGCTGCCCTACGATGATCGTCTGGTAGATGGGATTCTTCCGGTGGGTCACACACTGGACATGAAAGACGGGGTAGTTCTCGGCCAGAGAGTAAAAGCCCGTGTGATCACCGAAAGGGCCCTCCACTCTGAGTTCGTCCAGTTCGACATAGCCTTCCAGGATAATCTCCGCATTGGCCGGAACCTCCAGTTCAACGGTTTTGCAGCGGACCATCTCCACCGGTTTGCTGCGCAAAAAGCCGGCAAACATCATTTCGTCGATGTCCTCCGGTAGCGGCACAATGCCGGAGAAGGTGACGGCTGGGTCGGCTCCGATGGCCACCGCTACCTCAATTCGTCTCTCTTGTTCGGAGACACCCTTGACACGCCCGGCCTCCCGAAAATGATGGGCACCGTGTTTATGAGTCTGCCAGTGCATGGCAGTGGTGGTCTCGTCAAAGATCTGCATTCGATACACGCCGCAGTTGCGTTTTCCCGTCTGTGCATCCTTGCTGAAAACCAGCGGCAGGGTGATATAGCGGCCGGCGTCCTGTGGCCAGCACTGCAGAATGGGAAACTCCAGTAGAGAAAAGTCCTCAGTCTTCACCACTTCCTGACAGACTCCCGAGCGAACGGTCTTGGGAATGAAACTGGCCAGCGTGACTAGTTTGGGAAGCATTTTGAGTTTCTCCAACATTCCCTCGGGAGAGTTGATCTCGAGCAGTGCTTCGATGCGATCGGCTACCTCTTCCAGTGATTCAACGTCCAGGGCAAGATTCATCCGCCGGTAGGATCCAAAGGCGTTGATGAGAAGAGGATGGTTTGATCCTTTGGGGTTCTCGAAGAGCAAAGCAGGTCCCATGGCTTTGGACACGCGGTCCGTAATCTCAGCAATCTCAAGGACCGGATCAACTTCCACTCGTATCCGCTTCAGTTCTCCTTCTTTCTCAAGGCGCTTGATGAAGGACCGCAGATCCTTGTATTGATAACTCATCGGATGCACATTGTGCTTTCTCAGGCATTGATGGTCAATCGAAGAAATTTCATGCAGCCAGATTTGGGAAAGAGCTTTATGATGGAGAGATGATCGAGAGCGGTCCTCTTTTAGGTTCGCACATGTCCATAGCGGGTGGAACTCCACTGGCCCTGGAGCGTGCTCAACGGGCAGGTTGCAGGGTTCTTCAGATCTTCGTTAAAAGCCCTAGCCAGTGGAAGGGGAAAGCTCTCCTTGACGAAGAGGTGGAGAGTTTCCGGACGGCCTGGACCGAGTCGAAACTTCAAGAGGTGGTGGCTCACGACAGCTACTTGATTAACCTGGCCTCTCCCCAGAAGGAGCTGTGGCAGCGCTCCATTGAGGGCCTGCTCGATGAGTTAGACCGCTGCCGGCGGCTGGGTGTCGGCCTGTTGGTGACCCATCCTGGCTCGCACATGGGGGAGGGGGAGCAGGCCGGAATCAAGCGGATCGCTCAGGCCATCGATCAGATTCACCAAAGGAGCAGTGAGTGGAATGTATCTATCGTCTTGGAAACAACGGCCGGTCAGGGAACAAGCATTGGCTATCGATTTGAACATCTGCGTGACATACTGGCCGCTACGCGCCATCCTGAGAGGGTCTTCGTGTGTGTGGATACCTGCCATATTTTTGCGGCAGGCTATGACATCAGAGGAAAGGCGGAATATGCCGGAGTGATGGAGGAATTTTGCCGGGTGGTCGGACTGGAAAAGCTGCGAGTCTTTCATTTCAACGACAGCAAGAAAGATCTGGGGAGTCGCGTGGATCGTCATGAGCACATCGGAAAGGGGAAAATTGGGACCTCTGGTTTTGGCGGGTTCCTGACTGACCGCCGCTTCCATCAGATTCCCAAGATTCTGGAGACACCCAAGGGAAAAACTCATCGAGAAGATCGGAGAAACTTGAAAATCCTGAGAGCCCTAGCCGGGAGTATGCATAGGTTTTCGTGACGAAGTGCCGCTGGCGCCGTGATGACAAGGCGTGGGAGGGGTACCCGCCACGGGTCGGGCCCCGCAGGCGTACTCTTGCAGTACGCCGAGGAGCCCAAGGGGTACCCGCTTGCGGGTCGCACAACGCAGTCAGCGTGGATGATTGCGGCACTGCAGTAGAAAATTTATGCATACTCCCGGCTAGAGAAGAAGAGTTGAGCAAATGAACAGTCCTGCATCAGTTGACAGTCATCGGCCCGGGAGCTGGTCTTCGACCGTTCGATGGATCCTCATCAGTACCTCCGTTTTTGCCCTCTATGCCAATGCCTTCAGTTTGCTGGCCCCCACCTACAACCGCATGGTGCACTGGGGCCTTCTGTCCACTGCTGTTTTTCTGATCTATCGACGAGACAGCTCAGTGAAAGGCACCCCGGGCCGCACCGATATTGTGCTGGCGGCCCTGACCGTGACCTCCAGCGGTTTTGTGTTCTTGGACTGGCCATACTACATTGAACGAACCGGGCTGGTGAACAATTGGGAGCTCCTCCTGGGCACTTTAATGATCCTGCTGGTGTTGGAGGCTACCCGCCGCAGCATCGGATGGTTTCTTCCTCTTCTGGTGGTGCTTTTCCTCCTCTACGGAGTCTTCGGTCGCTTTGCACCGGGCATTTTTCTTCATCGAGGCTACGGTCTTGACCGGCTGGTGGGCACCCTCTATCTTGGCAACGGTGGGGTCTACGGTCTTCCCATGGAAATCTCTGCCACCTTCGTCATCATGTTTGTGCTCTTCGGGATGCTTCTGACCCACTCGGGAGGAGACCGCTGGTTCATTGATCTGAGCTATAGTTTGACGGGGCGTATGCGAGGGGGACCGGCCCTGAGCGCCATCCTTTCCAGTGCCATCATGGGAATGCTTTCCGGTTCTCCCGTGGCCAACGTGGTGACGACTGGGAACTTCACCATCCCTCTGATGAAGCGCACGGGATTTCAAAGCCACATGGCGGGAGCCATTGAAGCCGTGGCCTCCACCGGGGGCATGTTTACTCCGCCCTTGATGGGGGCTGGAGCCTTCCTGATCGCCCAATTTCTGAACATCCCTTATGTGGAAGTGGCCAAGGCCGCCATTTTACCAGCGCTGCTGTATTTCTTCTCCCTGATGATGGTCGTTTACTTCACTGCCTGGCGAAAGGATCTCCGGATTCAATCCGGCGAATCGCCGCCCCGCTTGTCGGCGACCCTCTTCCAGTACGGCCACATGATTCCTCCCATGATCGTTCTGGTGATTCTGATCTTTCGCGGGCGCAGCCTGATGCTAGCGGCCTTCTGGGCCATGGGTCTGACGGTGGCTCTTTCTTTTCTTCGAGCCCATACGCGGTTCAACCTGTCGAAGCTGCTGGCCGCTCTGGAGGGAGCGGCCCGAAAGGTCATTCCCATTGCCGTGGCCTGTGCTTCGGCGGGTCTCATTGTGGGAATTATCAACCTGACCGGCCTGGGATTTACTCTTTCCGGAGCGCTTGTCGCATTGGCTGAGGGACAGCCTCTGCTGCTGCTGGCGGTGGCAATGCTGACATGCCTGTGTCTGGGCATGGCCGTGCCACCCACGGCGGTGTACATCATCGTGGCGGGACTGACCGTGCCGGCACTGGTGGCGGCCGGCTTCGAGCCGCTGGCATCGCACTTTTTCATCTTCTTTTGCAGTTCCATCGGGGCCATCACCCCTCCTGTGGCGCTGGCTGCCTATGCGGCCTCTGCCATTGCCGTTTCCGATGTCACCCGAACCGGGTTTACGGCCTTCCGCCTCGGGATAGCGGGCTACCTGATACCTTTCCTGGTCATGTACCGGCCCGCGCTGATGCTCATTGGCCAACCGCGAGAGATCCTGGTCTCCCTGGTGCTGGCAGTCATAGTCATTCTGGCCGCAGCAGTGGCTTTGCAGTTCGTCGCCTCGTTGGGAAAGGGCGAGGGTTGGTGACGGTGGGAGGGGCCTCAGGCCCCGAATGGGCTTTACAAGGACGGTCCGGGTAAGCGAGAATTCCCCCCATGACAATCAGCATGGAAAAGAGCCAGAAGGACAAAAGTCGGCGCAAGATGTGCGGAAGTATGCGGGAGTTCATCGATGAGCTGGAGGCTCACGGCAAACTCCAGCGGGTCAGCAAGGAAGTGGATCCGAGCTGGGAACTGTCCTGCATGGCGCGCTGGATTTATCAGGGTCTTCCTATGGAGGAGCGTTTTGGGATGCTCTTTGAGAATGTCAAGGGCTCAACCATGCCGGTAGCCACTCCTTTGATCGGAGCTTCACGGGAGGTCTATGCACTGGCCTTGGGTACGACACCGGATCGAATCCATGAAGTCTGGATGGAGGCTCTGCGCCAGCCCATCGCGCCCCAGGAAGTGCAATCGGCTCCTGCTCAGGAAGTCGTTGTGGGGCGGGAAGAGGTTGATCTTGCCAATCTTCCTGTACCGATCTGGACGCCCGGAAAAGATCTCAAACCCTGCATTACGGCCTGCGTGATCACCAAGGATTGCGACAAGGAAGTGCAGAACATGGGAACCTATCGCTGTCAGGTCCAGTCCAAGAACCGAGCTACGCTCAATACGAATCCAGGCCGGCAGGCCTATGAAAATTATCAATCCTATGCCCTCAAAGGAAAACCCGCTCCTGTGGCCGTGGCCATTACCTGTGAACCGGCCGTACACCTGGCCACCGCCGGGGCTTTGCCCAAAGGGATAGACGAGATTACGGTAGCGGGCGGCTTCAAAGGTGCTCCCATTGAAATGGTGCGGGCCAAGACCTCTGACCTGCTGGTGCCGGCCCAGGCCGAAATCATCGTGGAGGGGGAACTGCATCCCACCGGACGAATGGTGGAAGAGAGTTTTGGAGAGTTTGCCGGCTACATGGGCCCCGTTGGAGAGCGGCCCTTTTTCGATGTCCAGTGCATCACTCACCGAAAGGATCCCATCTACTACGGCTACATCAGCCAGCATCCGCCCAGCGAAAGCACCTTGATACAAGGCCAGGCCAATGAATGCGTCATCCATAAGCTGCTGGTTGACGATTGGTCCGAGCCCACCGTGCTGGATGTGTCAATCAATCAGACCCATGGAGGTTTGCTGGGCTCTGTGGTGGTCCAGATGAATCCCACCTACCCGGGACATGCCAAGAGGGTGGGCCGATTGGTGGCCGAGATGGGTGTTTTTTTCAAGACGGTCATGGTCGTCAATTCCGACATAGATATCCGCCACCAGCAGCATTTGGACTGGATGATCAATTCTCGTGTCAACCCGGCGCGGGATCTGGTGATCATCAAAGACGTCTACCAGATCTACGACCCTTCTGCACAAGACGGCATTGGCTCCAAGCTGGTCATCGATGCTACGGAAATCGGCCCTCAACCCGACCTGTCCCTCCCTCCCAAGGACCTTTTGTTCAAGGGCTATGAAAGCTGGAAAGAGGCGGGCTTGCCTGCTTTTGACATGCCAGCCTGGATGGAGGGACTGCTGGACTACCATGCGGAACGGATGGAAGGGCAGGAGAAAGAATAGGAAATATGGGGACCTCCCCATATTTCTTAATCATGATCACGCAGATCCTGCTGGCCGCTGGACTCTCCCTCAGAATGAAAACTTCTAAGCCTCTCCTGGACTTTGGAGGGGTACCGCTGCTCTCTCTCCTTCTGGAGGAGTGTCGGCAGTCCCGGGTAGACAACGTGGTGGTGGTTCTGGGACATGAGAAGGAGAAGATTCTGGAGCAGGTTGATTTCTCAGGTGCTCAAGTGGTGGTGAATTCCGACTACAGGAAGGGTCAGACCAGCTCTTTTCAGTGTGCCCTGGAAGCGATGGACCCGGCCACAGTGGCTTTTTTGAATCTTCCCGTGGACCATCCTCTGGTCACACACAGGGAGATCGATGCTCTCGTCAAGGCCTTCCGGAGCCGGAAGGCTCAGTCGAAGATGTTTATTCCAACCTTTGAAGACCAGGAAGGGCGCCCCGTGTTGTTCGATATTTCACTGAGGCGGGAGATCCTGGCCTTAAAGCCTGGGGAGCCGGTGGACGGAATCATCCAGAAGTTCCGAAACTCCGTCTCTCATGTGCCGGTGGACAATCCCTTTACCATGAAGGATATGGATACGCCGGGGGACTACAGGGAGTGTTTGGAGATCTTTTCGAAACGAGATTAGTGCCAGCCCCCGACGGAGACCAGGAACAACAGGAGTTTGGGAAGGAGATCTGGGCCTGTCCCTAATCTTCCTACTTCTGACCTTTCATCTTCTCGGCAGCCGCCAGGACTGACTGGATGATTCCCTGGTAGCCTGTGCAGCGGCACATGTTTCCAGAAAGACCCACCCTTACTTCCTGTTCGGTGGGGTTGGGATTTCTTTCCAGCAGTTCAAAAGCGGTCAGTAGAAATCCAGGAGTACAAAAGCCACATTGCAGACCATGATTTTCCCAGAAAGCTTGCTGTACGGGGTGCAGTTCGCCGTTTTGGGCCAACCCCTCAACCGTGGTAATCTTGGCGCCATCCGCCTGGACCGCAAACATTAAGCACGAGCGTGCTGTTTCGCCGTTCAGCAGGATCGTGCAGGCCCCGCAGATCCCATGTTCACAGCCCACGTGGGTGCCCCGCAGGTTCAGATCGTCGCGCAGAAAATCCGACAGCAAACGCCTGGGCTCGACTTGCCTGTGGTAGGTCTCTCCGTTGACCGTTATCTGGATGGATCGGAACTCTTGAGGCATTGTTTTCAGTTCTCCTCCTTCAGCTTTCGCAGGGCCTCTTTCTCGGCTTTCCTCAAAGCTTTCTTGGCCAGAACACCAGCCAGATGTTTCCTCTGCTCCGCCGAAGCATGAAGATCAGTAAAGGGATCGATTCCTTCGCTCATACGGCTGGCCACTTCTTCCAGAAGCGGATCAGTGATCTTCTCACCCTGGAGAAGCTTTTCTATTTCCGGATCTCTGAAGGGAGTTTCATCAACTCCAATAGCCGCCAGACGGGCCGAGGTGCACTTTTGCTGCCCGTCGAGTGTCAAAATGGCGGTGACGCCGACCACCGCGAAGTCCCCATGACGCAAAACAAACTCCTCAAAGGCCCATCCAGCTGAGGGTGCCAGGGAGGGGAACTGGATTTCGACCAGCATCTCAGAGGGTTCAATGGCTGTGGTCATCACCGTGACGAAGAAATCCTTTGCCGGGATCGTTCGCTCTCCTTCATGACTGCGCATGGTCATCTCAGCATCCAGGGCCTTGGCAATGGCCGTCAGTTCGGCTGTAGGATCGGCGTGAGCCAGACTGCCTCCCACGGTGCCGCGGTTGCGGATCTGAGGGTGTCCGATCAACTCGGCTGAATCGGTGAGCAGGCCGCACTTGGAGCGAATGGTCGGGGAGACTTCCAGCGTCCTTTGCCGGGTCAGGGCACCAATGGCTAATTTCCCATTGGATTCGCGGACATAATCCATCTCTTTGATCCGATTGATGTCAATGAGAACCTGGGGATGAGCCAGCCTGAAGTTCAGCAGCGGTACCAGAGACTGACCTCCGGCCAGAAGCTTGGCATCGTCACCGTATTGCTTCAGCAGATCGAGAGCTTCCTGGACGGTGGTGGGGTCGAAATAGTCGAACTTTGGAGGTTTCATGTTGTGCTGGAAACTGTCATTTCTCCTGAGATGGGTGAAGGAGTGCCCAAACCTTCTTGGGATTCAAGGGCAGTTCGTTCACGTTGATTCCCAAAGGCCGCAGGGCATCGCCAACCGCGCCGGCGATGGCGGCCGGAGCTGTTTCGCTGCTGCTCTCCCCGGCCCCCTTGGATCCAAGAGGCGTCAGAGGTGAAGGCGAGCAGGTGTGGCCAATTTTCAACACCGGGGCTTCCACCGAGGTGGGGCACACGTAGTGCATGAAGCTGCCCGTGAGGAACTGACCCTCTTCATCGTAGGCTAACTCTTCGTACAGGGCTCCTCCTATGCCATGCAATGCTCCTCCGTATACCTGGCCTTCCAGGATCATGGGGTTGATAATGGTTCCGGCATCGTGGACGCTGAACCAGTCCAGGATCTTGACTTGCCCGGAGTCCGGGTCCACCTCGACCACGGCAATTTCCACCATGAAACCATAGGTGTTGGAAGAATTGACCCGATCCTGAGGGTCAGGAGCAACGTTTGAGGGGAAGCGAAAGACGGCTCGGGCCTGCAATCCAGCTTCGATGTCATCGGGGAGGAGTTCGTGGTTCCAGTGGGCGGTGCCGGCAACGCGCTTGACGGTCATATTTTTGTCCGGATCGTCTTTGGCAAAAACCTTTCCCTCCTCGATGATCAGATCCTCTTCGGGGGCAGACAGAAGTGCAGCGGCCAGATGAATGATCTTCTTTTTGAGCTTGCGAGCCGCCAGGACCGCTGCACTGGTCCCAACCGAAGCAAAACGACTGGCGTAGGTTCCCGAGGAGATGCTCCAGCCATGCTTGGCGGTGTCGAATTCATCCACAACCACCACATCATCAGGAGTGATACCCAGTTCGTCGGCCACGATCTGGGTGACGACCGTTTCATGCCCTTGTCCCTGCGGGGTGGTGCCCATGGTCACGCTGACCTTGCCGCGTTGATTCATCTGGATGGTGGCTGATTCGGCCGATCCTGACTTGGGCAGGTAGCCGGGTCTTGCCCGGAATTCCGGGGGCAGGGCAATCGTGATGTAACCCATGTTGGACACGGAGGGATCAACGCCGGCGGCAATCCCGATTCCAAACAGACGACCCTCTGAGCGGGCTTTCTTCTGGGTCTCGCGCAGTTTCGTGTATTGGCTCATCTCTACGACCAGATCGATACCCTTGGGGTAGTCTCCACTGTCATAGATCCCCCCCATAGGCGTGGTGTAGGGCATGGCTTCAGCTGGGATGAGGTTCTGTCTGCGAACCTCTATGGGATCCAGCTTTAGTTCTTCAGCAACCTTGTCCATCATGCGTTCCTGCTCGAAATAGATCTGCTGACATCCGTATCCCCGGTTCGGTCCGGTGGGGCATTTGTTGGTCATCACATCGTAGGCGTCTATTTGCACGTTCCTGACCTTGTAAGGTCCGACGAAGTTCCCGATGGGACGAAAAGTGCAGGCCGGCTCGGGAGCGCGCAGGTAGGCCCCCACATTTTCAAGAATCTTGGACTTGACGCCCAGCAGTGTTCCGTCCTTCTTGACCGCTACCTCGCGATAGGCCACACGGTCGGTCTGGCAGGAACTGGCCATGAGATGCTCCTGGCGGTCCTCGATCCACTTGACCGGTTTTCCAGCCTTTTTGGAGGCGAGAGAAAGGAGCACCATATAGGGGTAGATACTACTCTTGATGCCGAAGCTTCCACCAATGTCCGAAGGCACAATGAAGCGCAGCTTGTTTTCATCAATATCTAGAGCTCTTGCGGCCACCGCATGCATGCTGAAGGGACCCATAAAGTTGGAGTGGACGGTAAACATTTTCGTGATGGCGTCGTAATCGGCAATGACGGCGTAGGTTTCCAGAGGGAGAGAGCTGTAGCGGGGGAAAACAAAACGCTCTTTGAGCACCAGGTCAGCTTCTTCAAAAGCCTGATCCACGTCGCCATAGTTCAGCAGTCGATGACAGCCAATGTTGTTTCCCAGTTCCTCGTGTAAAACGGGCGCATCCGCCTCCACTGCCGCTTCCACGTTCACAATGGGAGGCAGACTCTCGTACTCGACCTGGATCAACTCCACGGCGTCTTCGGCCACATAGCGATCAGAGGCGACCACCACGGCAACCGGTTCTCCTACGTAGCGCACTTTTCCCACTGCTGCACTGTAGTACTTGAAAGGTGCAACCACACCGACCGGGAAAGGCTTGCTCATCTGGCCGACTTCTTCCCCTGTCAACACGGCCAGTACGCCTGGATGGTTCAGTGCCTCACGGGTATCGTAGGAGATAATTCTGGCATGGGCATGCGGGCTCCGCAGGATGGCGGCGTGATGCATGTTGGGCACGGTGATGTCATCCACAAAGGTTCCTCTACCCGTCAGGAGGCGAGGATCTTCGCGGCGCTTGATCGGCTGGCCCACCCATTTTTTGCTCAGCTTTTGGCCACTGGCCTCTTTTTTCTTGGGTTTGGCCGGGGGCTCCATTACCATCGTGTCAAACTTCTCCTTTCCTTCACGAATTTGTTCCTTACTTCAGAGTGTCCTGTAGCCGGGATTATGCATAAATTTTCTACTGCAGTGCCGCAATCATCCACGCTGACTGCGTTGTGCGACCCGCAAGCGGGTACCCCTTGGGCTCCTCGGCGTACTGCAAGAGTACGCCTGCGGGGCCCGACCCGTGGCGGGTACCCCTCGCACGCCTTGTCATCGCGGCGCCTGCGGCACTTCGTCACGAAAACCTATGCATAATTCCGGCTAGCCTCAGTTTCCCCTAACCGGCAGCTCGATCGCAGAGGGGTGCTCGCTGTCATGGTGGATGACGTTACGAGCGACGATCCCTTCTGTGGCTAGATAGGTGCTCTCTGTTCCCGGATTTGGGAGATAGGACGGGAAGCTGCTGGAAGCGATCCCCAGGCGAATCCTGTGTCCGGCTCTAAAAACGTTGGCGATACCGTCCAGAGTCAAGGTGAACTCATAGATCTCGCCCGGTGTGAGCAGCGACTCCTCTTCCAGGCTCAGCCGGTACCGTGCCCGAATCGCGTTTTGCCGCAGAAGAGCCGAGTTGCCGTTGGGATAGACGTCTGTGAGCGTCAAGACGAAGTCGGTGTCTACTGCTGAGGATGAGGCAAAGAAGCTTGTCCGGATCTCACCAACGACTTCCAGATCTTCCTCTAGGACGTCGGTGGTAAAGGTGAGGGTCCGCGACTCGCTGGGCCGCTGGTCCAGAGGGCCCATCTCCCACATCCGGCCGAAGCCTCCGTGCCCACCGATGGTGGGGATGGGATCATAGGGATCATGCACATACTCGTCTGGGTCTTCCGATCCAGGCAGTTGCTGAGTGAGCCGTCCATTGTTTAGCGAGCCCCGGGGCAGTCCTAGCGACCTCTGGGGCTGTCCCTGGCCGGCTCGCAGGTAGTACTTTACATAGTGGGTGTCGGGCAAGGGCCAGCTGTCGGCCTCGATCCAACGCTCTGCTCCCATGAGATAGACCCGCACCGGAGGCTCACTCATAATGCCGTTGTCGATGCCCTTGAGCCAGTAGTCAAACCAGCGCAGATGTAAGGCGCGGCGGTCAATTTCGGCAGCCGGGCCAAACTTGACTACGTCCGACTCAGGCGCCACCGATCCACCGTGGGTCCAGGGACCCATGATGACCTTCTGAGACTGGCGTGCCTTCTGGGAGAACCCCTTCTCGCGAACGCCGTTAAAGCTCTTAAAGGTCCAGCGGACGTAGCGGTCATACCAGCCGCTTTCGTGGTAGATGGGAACATCATAGTCCTGGTAGCGGGTGCCCGGGTCGATGTCCCTCCAGTAGTCGTCATAGGTGGTGTGGATGAATTGCTCGAGCAGTTCGGGATGGAGGAAGGTGGCAATGAGAGGGAGTCCAGTAGCCTTCCAATCTGAGAGCCAGGCTGTGTAATCCTCCACCGTCCGCAGCGGTCGTCCAATCACGCCGTTGTTGTGGTGCCAGGTGGGCCCAGCGGAGGTGTGGATGCCACCTTCCATCCGCCCTCCGTCGCGATGGTGGGCAGCGTAACTGGTGAACATGGCCACCAGATGGGGTGGCCGGGTCGGGGCGGTGGCGTGCTGCCACTGGGCATCGGAGGAGACCCCGTAGGTTCCGATTTTTCCATTGGACCACGGTTGCTGGGCTGCCCACTCAATGGTGTCATAGCCGTCCTTATGTTCCAGCCAGCCTTCATTTTTGGCTTGGTGGAAGATGCCCTCTGAGCCAAAGCGCCCGCGCTGACTAACGATCATAACTGCGTACCCGTTGTCGGCGAAGAACTGCGCTTCGCGGCTTCGTCCCTCTCGATTGTAGGGTGTCTTTCGGATCAGCGTAGGGAAGGGGCCTTCCCCATCGGGGAGAAAAAGGTCAGCCGCGAGTTCCGCTTCATCATGCATCCTCACACGGACAGCTTGCTGCTGGTCGGCAGGACCCTGTTGGTACCCGCTGGTGATGGGGGCCGTCTGAACTTCCCCCATTCCTCCTCCCAGGTACAGGCCAATACTCATGGCAGCCATGGTTAAACCACCCACTCTCAAGGATTTTCTCCATTTCATCTTCAGTCTCTCCTTTGATCCTTGTGGACTCTCCGGTATGTGTACTCTTCCTGTCTGCAGAGGTAGCAATCCGTCACGAAATCAGCTTCTGGATTCAGATGCTGTGATCGACAGGACTCCCCGAGAGTACTGGCTGCTGTAGAAGCTTCCTTAATGAAGGGCCGGACTGCCGTTTCAAGCAGCGGAGAAGTCGACGCTCAAACGACTGTTTCCCCACTCGAGAACAAGCGTTGCCTTCGATCCCTGGCCGGTGAGCTCGATGTTCATCTGGTCGACGGGAGCGCTGAGCTGGCTGAGGGTCCCGGGAACTTCAGCAACGATCTCTTGTGGCTTCGAACCTCTTCGACCAGAATCATTTGATAGAACGAGCGACCAGTTTTCCGCGTCGTGAAAGTGAGCCGAAATAGTGTACTGACCTTTTGAGACCGTGGTCCCACCGACGATCAGATCGACGTCCGTGTTCAATAGGGTGGCTCCGTCCGCCCCCATCATCCAGTAGATTCCCGGCTGGATCAGGCTGAGAACATCACGGCCATTGGCCAGGGGCCGGTGGAACTCAATGGAGACTTCACCCTGCCCTACCTGAGCGCTGGCAAGACCATGATCGTTACCGTGTCCGAGGGCGAAAAATGTCATCAGCAAGGGAAGCACGAAGACCGCGATGACCATCCAGCCCTTTTTCTTAATCACTTTTCCCATAATAAACCTCCTACGCTTGGATCGGAATATGCTTTTCTGGCAGGGAGTATATAGTGGTGGCTGAAAAGGAATCAAGCACTTTCACCCCACTTACCATAGGCGACACCAAAAGAGTCTCCCTTGGTCGAGCTAACCCACGTAATTCAAAGCGAGCCTCGTCCTCACAAGCGGGGATCGGGCTGCATCCGGTCGCGGATCTGAGCGTACCAGAGCATGACCTGGAGTGATTTAATGGCCATGCGAGTGGTTTCGAAAACCGGCATGTTCAACCCTTCTATCTCGGAGAGCCACCTCTCTTTCACCTCGCCCCCCAGCATCACGGTGAAGAGAGGCTTCTCAGGATGCTTCCGTCTGGCTTCCTGATAGATCTCACCAATGCCGTCGAAGTCGGCGTTGGAAAGCGCCAGTAAGATCACCAACACGGCATCGGTATTCTCATCGTCCAGGACAGAGAGAATACCTTCCTCATGCACCAGTCTATTGCCGGCACCGAGAGCCGCCCACAGGTCCACAGGATGTGTGGTGGGCTGCCAGGGCGGCAGAAACTTCTTAATGCGCTGCCAGGTGGGATTTGTCAGGTTCGCCAACTCGAATCCGTGCTGGCGCAGCTCATCTGAGGCCATTACACCGTTGGCGCCGCTGAAGGTCACGATTCCCACCCGCTTGCCCTTGGGAAGAGGTTGGTAGGAAAAGGCCTTCATATACTCGAGAAACTCTTCCAGATCGTCTGCCCGGACCAGGCCATACTGGCGGAAGGCATGGTCCAGCAGCTCATCGTTCACGGCCAGGGAGCCGGTGTGGGAAGCGGAGGCCCTGGCACCCAGGTCGGTGCGCCCGGCTTTCAGGACGATGATGGGTTTCTCACACTTGACCCTATTGGCCAGAGATAAAAAAGAGCGGACGCGACTCAGTCCCTCCAGATGAAGGGCGATCACCTTGGTGGCAGGATCCTTCCAGACATATTCGAGAAAATCCGTCTCATCCAGGTCGATCTTGTTGCCGAAGGCGATGCTCTTACAAATTCCCAGGCGCTGAACCGTGCGCGCCATCAACTGGTCGGCCACTGCTCCCCCAAAGATGCCAGACTGGGCGCCCAGGGCGATGGGGCCGTCCTGCCAGTTGGTGAAGAGCACGAAGCTGGCCACCAGGCTAGCCTGCATGTTGATAAAGCCGATGGTGTTGGGGCCGATGCACCGGATCCCCGACTCTTGAATGAGCTGGCGAAGCTTGGCCTCGGCCTGAGCGCCTTCCTCTCCGGTCTCGCTGAAACCTGCCGCCACAATTACGGCGGCCTTCACCCCCTTTTGTCGGCAATCCTTGAAAAGTTCCTCCAGGAATTGGCCGGGCAGAAGAAAGAAAACCAGGTCTATCTCACCCGGTACCTCGAGGATGGTCTTGTAGGCTTTGCACCCCAGGATCTCTTCGGAGTTTGGGTTGATGGGGTAGACCTGGCCCTTGTAGTTATTGACAAGGATACTTTTGAGCAAGATGTGACCGGATTTCTGCGGATTCGAAGAGGCCCCGATCACCGCCACCGACCGAGGCTCTAACAAGGAGGAAATGTCGTTCAAGCCACTGCCTCCGGTCAATCCATCTCGGACCATACTTTTCTCGGGTCCGGTGGATTCCACCACACGTCCATGCCCAGGTCCCGAATCACGACTTGAGCGGCATTGTACCCAGGGGCTCCGGTGATGTTGCCCCCGGGATGGGTTCCAGCCCCGGTGAGATAGAGGTTATCGATGGGAGCTTTATAGCCGGAGAGCTGTGGAATTGGCCGGTTATAGCCCAACTGTTCCGGAATGAGCGCCCCTACGTGGAAATCTCCTTCGCGCATATTGATCAAATGGCGTTCAGTGTCAGGAGGTGTCTCGGAAAACTTGTAGATGATGTTCTTCCCGTTGGGGTCTAAATTGGGAGCATACTCCGCCCAGCGGGCCAAGACCTTTTCGAGATACTGATCCTTGATCTTCTCCCATTGCTCGGGGCCTCCGTCTTTAATGGAGTAGGGTGCAAATTGCCAGGCCAGCAAAACATGCTTTCCATTGGGTGAGCGGCTCGGATCGAACAGTGTCGGGACCGCACATTGGATTCCAAGGTTCTCGGTGGGTGTCCCTTCCATGACTTCACTGAGATGGCCGACAACCTCTTCGGGTGTCTCATAACCGACACAGGTGTTGAAAGCTTGGTTGATCATTGGATCCCACTTCGCGGAAGTGTAGTGGGGCGGCTCATGGGTGGCCGCATGAAGGGCGAAAAGCACACCGAAGCTCTTGCCCGAGACACCGTACTTATAGTTCTTGATTCCCTCGATGATCGCACTGTCCAGGTGTTTTTCGCTGATGAATCGTAGAAAGGTTTGGGTGGGATCGACACTGCTGACGACAAACTTCTTGGCCATGAATTTGCGGCCATCCACTGCCTCCACGCCGGCAGCTCGACCGTTCTCGATGATAATCTCGGCCACTTCCGTGGCCGGAAAAAAGGTGCCGTTGTGACGGGCGACCATCCAGCTCAAAGCATTGGTCAGCTGACGTGCTCCCCCCCTGGGCATCATGGCCTTGTTTCCCATGACGGTCATAGCCACGATGGAAAAGCCAGTGTTTTTCACGGTGGGAACGGGCAGGTATCCTCTGACCGAAAAGAGGAATAGATAGAAGGCCCGCAAAGCATCGTTCTCGAAAAGTTCGTGAACCATTTCGTGAGCGCTTTTCTTGTTGAGCTCCAGGAACTCCCGGCCCACCTGGCTTTTTTTCAGCAATTCCTCTTCCTCATCGGGGTGGATGGGGGGAGAGTAATCCCTGACGAACCAGATCTTGCGGCCCATATCCGCGTACTTATGGTAAATCTTGAAATAAGTCTCCGCATCCTTTTTGGAAAACCTCTCGATGGACTTCTTGGTGATCTCCGGATCAGCATGAACGATCAGGTTCCGGCCGTCACTCAAAGGCATTCCGTTGTTCACCGGGGGATAGATATACTCGAGTCCGTAGTTGTCCAGGTCCAGGTCCTTGTACCAGGGAAGATTGGGGATGCCACGATGAAACTGGGAGTGGTATTCGTGCACAAAGCCGGGGTGGAAAGGACTCGGAAAGGTGCCGGCGCCTCCCCCCACAAAAGCAGTTCGCTCCAACACCGCCACTTTCAAACCGGATTTGGCCAAGTATCCGGCCATGACCAGGGCATTGTGACCAGCTCCTATAATGACACCGTCAAATTCATACTTCTTCATAAAGTTTTCTCCTCTCCTTAAAGAATAGTCTCGAAGTTACGCGAATGATGTTTCGACGGGGTTAGTGCATGAGCTGCCCGCCGTCGATGTTCAGAACCTGACCGGTGATGAACCCGGCTGACTCCGAGGCCAAAAACATCACCGCTCCCACTAAATCATCGGGTTGCTGT
Source organism: Acidobacteriota bacterium (assembly GCA_963663035.1). Lineage (GTDB taxonomy): Bacteria > Acidobacteriota > UBA6911 > RPQK01 > JADFOI01 > JADFOI01. The sequence continues at coordinate 1,625,772 of OY760074.1, read as the reverse complement.
ATGCGCTGGATGGATCGAGCGGTGACTCGCGATTCCAACATCTCTTCTGAATAATGCTGCTTGACACCTTCCGTGGAGGTCAGGCCAGGGGTTATGGCGTTGACCGTGATCCCCTCCTTACCGATTTCCCGAGCCAGGGCCCGGGTGAATCCAATAGCGGCTCCCTTCGAGGTCACATAGTGCAATATGCCGGGGACGCCGCTCAGGGCAGTATTGGAGGAGAGGTTGACAATGCGTCCCCATCCTTGTTCTTTCATGTAGGGGAACACCGCTCGTGCCGCCAGAAAGTAGCCTTTGACATTGACCGCCATCACCCGGTCCCATTCCTCAACAGGAATCTCGGTCCAGGGCTTCATGGGAAGAAGCGCAGTCCAAAGGGAGGCGTTATTAATCAGAACGTCGATGCGTCCATACTTATCATGCGCGGCCTTGGCCATGGCCTGTGTATCGGATTCACTGGAGACATCCACACGCACCGCCAGTCCATTGATCTCCTCTGCGATGGTCTTGGCCTCCTCTTCTGCAATGTCGGCAACCACCACCTGCGCGCCGGCAGCGGCAAAACCTCGAGAGAAGGCTTTACCCAGTCCAATTCCGCCACCGGTCACAACCACCACACGACCTTCAAATTCTCCCATCACATACTCCTGTTCGGAAAGAGACTTCAGAACTGTTGAAGCCCTGTTATTTAGTAAACATTCTCAGGCATGTCAAGAACAAACCAGAAAGTTAGTGTTTGTCACTCTTCCGGCAGTTGGACTTGAGAGGCTCGTGAAGGGGTGATATCTTGTACGCCATTTTGGGAGGGCTAGTATGGATGTTCAGGGAAAAACGGCTATCGTCATGGGTGGAGGGAGTGGGATTGGACGAGCTACTGCTCTCGCCTTAGCGAGCCATGGTGCAGCCGTTGCAATCGGTGATCTTGAAGCAGAACGCGTTGAAGGAGTCTTGCAGGAAATCCAGGAAAGCGGACAGCAGGCCCTGGGGAGTATCGTGGACGTCACCCAGCGGAAACAGGTCCAGGAGCTGGTCCGGCAGACTCTGGAAGCCTTTGAAAAGATAGACATCCTGGTCAACTCGGCCGGCATCTTTCCCCATGCAACGGTTCAGGAAGTCGAGGAGAAGGAGTGGGACAAGGTGATCGCCGTCAACCTCAAAGGCACCTTTTTAGCTTGCAAAGAAGTGCTTGGACACATGATCGCTCAGCAGGGGGGCAGAATCATCAATATCTCCGCTGGGCATGCAGCAAGGGGAATTCCATTTGCGGCTCACTATGCCGCCTCCAAAGCAGGGGTCAATGCACTCACCAAATCGCTGGCCCTGGAAGGCGCTCCTTACGGGGTTTTGGTCAATGCTGTGGCTCCTGGCCCGGTGGACACTCCCTTGCCCCGCGGGGGAAGGCTCTATACGGAGGAAGATAAGCGGAGACTGGGTGCAGAGCTTCCGCTGGGTCGGATCGGAATGCCCGAGGAGATCGCCTCCATGGTCCTCTTTCTGGCTTCCGATGACTGTCGCTGGTTTACCGGTCAGATTGTTTATCAAAACGGCGGCGATATCATGCCGGGATAATCCTTTCAGGGTCAGACCTCTTAAGATATGCTTTAGTGTCTCGTCCCATGTATACCCAGATGTTTGCTGATGGGGCTTGGGAGGGGAGATCAAGGAGCGAGGAGGAGGTGATGTAGGGACATCGGCGACGACGAGCGACACAGAGATCGCCCGCAACCCCCATTAGCCCAAAGGGTGGCGGCGGGACGGCATCAATTCCTTTGTCGCTCCTCCTCCACGATGTCACTGACATCGCGTCGTCGTCGCTTCGCGAACTCGACGCCGTCGCGCTCGCCACAAACGTCATGGTATTCATGGGACGAGACACCAGCGCGAATTATGGATAATCCAGGCTAACTATTGAGGTGGAGATGATCGTCGGAGTAGCTGTTGAGACCTATCCTGAGGAGCGGCGGGTAGCCCTGGTGCCTGGGGAGGTGCCGAAGTTGGCCGAAGCCGGCCTGGAGGTTCTGGTGCAAAGCGGAGCGGGTCAAAGGGCCGGCTTTCCCGACGCCGACTACCAGGATCAGGGAGCGCGCCTGGCACCGGATCGCAAGGAAGTGTTTGCCTCGGCCGATGTGCTCTTGCAAGTGCATCCTCTGGATGCCAACCCTGGTGTGGGCCAGGAAGATCTGGACTTGATGCGCCGGGGTCAGATCGTGCTGGGCCTCCTGAACCCCTTGGGGGCGCCGGAAGTCGCGCGAGAGCTGGCCGAAAGGGGAATCACCGCCTTTGCGCTGGAGCTGCTTCCACGGATCAGCCGAGCACAGCCCATGGATGCGCTGACCTCCATGGCCACGGTGGCTGGCTACAAAGCCGTTCTGGTGGCGGCCGGGGCGCTCCACAAGATGTATCCCTTGATGATGACCGCCGCCGGAACCCTCTCCCCGGCTCGAGTGCTTGTCATCGGAGCAGGCGTAGCCGGGCTGCAAGCCATTGCCACCGCTCACCGCCTGGGGGCAGTGGTGCAGGCTTACGATGTGCGGCCTGCGGTCAAGGAGCAAGTGGAGAGCCTGGGGGTCAAGTTCCTGGAACTGGAGTTGAAGAGCGCGGATGCAGAGGAATCTGGGGGATATGCCCGCACCATGGAGGAGGACTTTTACCGGCGCCAGCGAGAGCTGATGACGCGAGTGATTGCCGAAAGCGATGTCGTTATCACTACGGCGGCGGTATCGGGGAAGAAGGCACCGATGCTCATTCCCGAGGCTGCGGTCCAGGGAATGCGCCCGGGATCCGTGATCCTGGATCTGGCTGCCGATTCGGGGGGGAACTGTGAGCTGACTCAACCCGGGGAAACGGTAGAGCGTCACGGCGTCACGATTCTGGGGCCTGTCGACTTGCCCTCCACCGTCCCTTACCATGCCAGCCAGATGTATTCCAGAAATGTCACAGCCTTCCTTCAGAACCTGGTGAAGGACGGCCAAGTGCAGCTCAATTTGGAAGACGAGATCATTGGCGAGAGTCTTCTCACTCACCAGGGAGAGGTGGTCAATGCCCAGGTGCGAGAACTTCTGGCCGGACCCGCCTCTGCTTCCATTGGCGATGGAAGGAGCAAATCCTGATGGAAGTTTTCGTAGCGGCCTTGACCATCTTTGTGTTGGCTCTTTTTGTGGGCTTTGAGGTGATCACCAAGGTGCCACCTCTCCTGCACACCCCCCTGATGTCGGGAGCCAATGCGATCTCGGGCATTACCCTGGTGGGAACCCTGGTGACCTCGGGCTTGCAATTGACAACTTTTACCACGATTCTAGGCTTCCTGGCCGTGGCCATGGCGACGGCCAACGTGGTAGGAGGCTTCCTGATCACTCACCGCATGCTGGCAATGTTTCGTCGCAAGGAATAAGGAAAAACATTGTCACAAGCACTCATTGACCTCTTTTACCTGATTGCCGCCGTCCTCTTTATCCTCGGGCTGAAAGGACTGTCCCATCCCCGCACGGCCGTACGGGGCAATCTTCTGGGATCAGCGGGCATGCTCCTGGCGGTGGTGGTGACACTCCTGGACAGGCGCATCGTCAGCTTTGAGATCATTGTGGCGGGACTGGTGGTGGGTGCTCTGGTGGGGGTGATCCTTGCCTACCGAACATCCATGACCGCTATGCCCCAAGTGGTCGCCGTTTTCAACGGCTTTGGAGGTGGTGCCTCGGCCCTGGCGGTGGGAGCCGCCCTGGAAGAGGCACTCAGAGGAGGATTCGTCGAAGAAATCTCCGTCCAGTTCACGGTGGCCGCCGCACTCTCTGCCCTCATTGGCGGAGTCTCTTTCACCGGCAGCGCCGTTGCCTTTGGCAAACTCCAGGGACTGGTCAACGAGAGACCGGTCCTTCTAGCAGGCCGACACGTCCTCAACATCGTGCTGGTAATGATCTGCCTGGGCTTGAGTGTGTGGCTGGTCTTGGATCCCACATCCTCACTGCCCTTCTGGGTCTTGGCCGGGGTTGCCTCTCTTCTGGGGATTATGCTGGTCATACCCATTGGAGGGGCCGACATGCCGGTAGTCATCGCCCTGCTCAACTCTTATTCAGGAGTGGCAGCTGCCGGTCACGGGTGGGTGCTGAACAACAGCGTGCTGATCATTGCTGGCTCCCTGGTGGGCGCCGCGGGCTTCATACTCACCGCTCTGATGTGCCGGGCCATGAACCGCTCCCTGGCGAACGTTATGTTTGCCGGCGTAGGGGCCGCCGTAGCGACCGCAGAGGAGAGTGAAGACATTTACAGTGGGCGAGTCAAATCGGCCTCCGCGGAGGAAGTGGCGATGCTGTTGCAGGATGCCCGGCGGGTGATCGTCGTTCCCGGCTATGGAATGGCCGTTGCCCAGGCCCAGTTCGTGGTGCAGGATCTGGCCCAGCTGTTGGAATCCAAAGGAGTTGAGGTGGAATTTGCTGTTCATCCCGTTGCTGGACGGATGCCGGGACACATGAATGTCCTGCTGGCGGAGGCCAATATACCCTACGAGAAATTGAAGGACATGGATGAAATCAACCCCACCTTCCGGCAGACCGATGTGGTGCTGGTCATCGGCGCCAACGACGTGGTCAACCCCCTGGCCCGAGAGTCAGATCCCTCCATTCCCATTGCTGGCATGCCGATTTTGGATGTGGACCAGGCCCGTTCGGTCGTGGTCATCAAGAGAAGCCTCAGTCCGGGATTCGCCGGAATTGCCAACCCTCTGTTTGCTGCAGACAATGCTCTCATGCTCTTTGGCGATGCCAAACAGGTGGCCATAGCTCTCACGGCTGCTGTGAAAGAAGGGCTCTGAGCTTGGAAATGTCATTTTTCGGGCCAAATCCCTTTCTCCAGAGCCAAGTGTGAGGCATAATAGGGGAAAATTCACCTCGTTGACGGAGGAGTGAGGCGATGAACACCATCCGGCAGCTATTGCAAACCAAAGGCCACGATCTGTGGTCCGCCAGACCCGATACCTCGGTGTATGACGCCCTGCAGCTTATGGATGAGCACCGCATCGGGGCCCTGCTCGTGCTGGACGGGGATGATCTGGTGGGTATTTTTTCAGAAAGGGATTACGCCAGGAAGGTGGTTTTGAAGGGGAAAACTTCCCGGGGCACGACCATTGGAGAAATCATGAGCCGCCGGGTGTCCTGTGTTCGCACCGACCAGACCATTGAAGAGTGTATGGCCCTTATGACGGATAGACGTATCCGGCATCTGCCTGTCCTGGAAGACGAGAAGTTGGTTGGCGTGATCTCCATCGGGGACGTGGTCAAGGCCGTCATCTCTGAGCAGGAGTTCGTGATCTCTCAGCTTGAGAACTACATCACGGGTATTCGCTAGAAAAAGTGGAGGGACGCCGCCCCCCATCTTCTGCTTACAGCAGACGTCTCCCGAGCGGATCGATCAGCCAGAGCCAGTCATCGAGTAGAAACTCAAGGCGGATGGCCAGCAGCGCAATACGTCCCATGACCGTGTAGCCGAAGGCGGCACCGAAAGTAATCATCAAGATCCAGATACCCACCTTGGCCGCGCCCCCCACAACACCCTTGTGCTCGAAGGAGAAGAAAAAGTAGGTGAGACAGCAGAGCACGCCGACCAACATTATCAGGTTGGTCAGCGACGCTGAGAAGTCGAAAGCCCCCTGGTTGATCACGACCAGGGGCAGGATGGAGTTGCGAATCTGGGCGAGAAAGTCGCCGTGCAAAAACGCGATCATTCTCAGCCCGGCGGTGGTCCCGATGATAAAAGCCAACGGCCAGCGGGAGATCCAGGCACCCTTGGGCGAAAGCCGCCACAGCAGCATAATGCCCAGGACCAGCGGGATGACATACGAGAGGTTGCGCTCCGCCTCTGGTCCGCTGAGGCCTGGCATGGCTGTGGCCTGGACCACTTCGGGTAAAATCTTGCCGAACAGGTTGGGTACCAGCACGTCCCAGAAGCCGACCACCATCCAGTAACCGGCCGAGACGCCAACCACAATGGACTCGGCCGCTCGGTAAAAGGGATTGTCTCTATAGAGGAAAGAGAAGATGGCCAGCGTGAAGAAGGCTGCGATCCACAGTCCGATCGTGCGAGGCAGGCTAAAGAGGAATTCAGTCTGGTTCGAATCGGCGGCCAGGGCTCCCTGGTACTGCGCAAAGGTTGCCTGCTGGTATTGTGTCCGCTGGCCGTCAGCGATGGACACGGCCTGCACGTATTCCCGGCCCATGCCCGGGGAGGTGAAGGCGGCCCGCCCGATGAGACCGGCGGCGCCCAACAGCATGAGTATCAGCCAAACCGTTGTTTCCCGCTTCATGGGCGCGCCTCTTGCTTGAGGCCGACGAAGTAGAGGACATTCGCCACCACGATCAGGATGATGATGAGCAGGTGGGCGACCAGCTGCGGACCCATGCGGCGAAGGCCCTCCAGGTATTTGGGATCGGGGTTCGGGCCACCGTACTTGTCGACCACCAGCTTCTCGTATTCGGCAGCACCCTTGATGGCTCCCAGCAGCCCTGGCAGCTGGCTGGGAATGTAGGGATAGAGTAGCGGCGCCTGCACCCCGGTAGCCCCCGCCACCAGCCGGATACGATCCGGGTAGGGCGTCGAGGCGTACTGCACCCACTCTTTGGTTCCGGGGTAGCCTGCAGAGACGTTGATGATCAGCTCCATCTGCTGGATGTTTTCGATACCGGTCATCATCGGAATGTTCTGAACGGCCGTGCCCCGACTGTCTGTCGTGTACAGCTCCCGCAGGTTGGTGACGATGACCTTGATGACGCCTTCTCCGCCCGACTTGAAGCCGAGGTTGACATAGTCCTCACCGTAGACCATTTCCGGGTAGTCGGAGCGGATGACGTCGTTGATCGCATCGTCGATCATTTGTGGACCGACTGGCCAAAGTGCCATGAAGTACATCTTGAGCTTTTTGGAGGCAGCGTGCTTCACAAAGGCGGTCGCCATCGGACCCAGCTCGCCTTCGCTGGCCGGGTCGAAGTCAAACGACAGCAGGATGGGATCGCCTTCCTGGAGCCTCTCAATCTCGTTGAAGGTGGCCTGGGCCAGTTCGCCCGGGACTTCGGGGAAGGTTAGGCCGGTGAGGCCAATGAAGTAGATAGGCACCAGAACGGCCCACAGCATGAGCAGAAAGATCCAGCGGCGATCCAGTGACTGGAGGGTGGCGCCGAGGCCCTGGCCGGCTATCTGCTTGATGAGGGGCAGCAGGGAGCCAACAATCACGATCGGTAGCCACCACTGCTGTATGAGGAAGTCGCCCATCTTGCTACTCCTTGCCCAAGTAGGAACGGTCCACGCCCAGCAGTACCTTCAGCGAGACCGAGACAATGCCCAGGGCGATTCCGATCATGATCGCCCGGTTTCCTATGGTGTTGAACACGCTCATGATATAGACGGTCAGGTTTTCCACGCGCAGCCCGCTGAAAGCGCTGTCGGGAGGGATCCAACCTGTCAGGGCAACCCCTGCAAAGGTCCTTCCCAGCAGTATGATGAAGGCTGTGCCCAGCAACAGGACGGCTTCCAGGTTCTTGGCACGAAAGGCCCTGAAGGCAGCCGATGCAATGTAGAAGGCCAGCAGGGCGAACATTGTTGCGGTCAGCGGTTGGAACCCGTACTGGTAGAGAAACCAGAAGGGACTGCCGATTTCCCGGTAATGGCCCGACCAGGCGAAGTCCGTAAACTGCGCCGACGGCTGCACGCCCATCTTGCCCAGGCCGACCGTGAGTGTTAACAGAAAGGCAACTAGTACGATCAGGGAATAGCCCCAGCCGGGAACCTGATCGTACACCTTCTTCAGGTGCAGCTTCAGCAGGTTGCCGCCGCCCAGGATGAACGCGATCGACGCCAGAATATCGAACCAGACGGCGACACTCTCGCCCCAGCTCTGCGTATACGGGATAAAGTAAGCGGCGATGAGGACGAATCCGCCCAAGGCTGTGATCAGGAGTGGAACAGACCGCTTCATTTAGTTAGCTCAGCATCGTCTCCATGAAGAAATCCACCAGTGACTGAATCAGGGACGAACCGGTCACTACGGCCAGCGTGGAGGCAAGGACGCCGCCCACGATGCCCGCCGCTACAATGAGCTTGCCCACGTCCTGGCCTTTCAGGCTGCCCAGTTGGTCCGGCTCACCGGACAGATAGGCCGAGGCGGCAAAGAACTCTTCGCCGATCAGCGTGTAATCGCAGGCCGCCACGAAAAACGGCAGCTGGGCCGGCTGAGCGGTCCCGGCAATCTGGATCGCGCCCACGGCGTTCCCCATCTCGGCGAGAATCAGCGATTCGGCGTAGAAAGAGCCCATGTAGAAGCAAGCCGCCGGCTTTTCGCGAACCATCATGCCCTGGAGGTAGGCCACGTAACCGAACTGCTCATCGGTCACGTAGTAAATCGCATCGGGATTGAAGGCGTCGGGCCGGCCGGCTGAAAGAAACGCCGTCTGCACGGTTTCACGAGCCATGGTCATGACCAGGGACTTGCTGGTCGGTACCTCCAGCTTGGCATCGTACTCGGTTGCAGTCCTGGCCACTCTCCCCAGGATGTTCATGGCTGCGATGGTCTGAATGTCATTTATGTCGGCGATGCCGGGAATGAAGAGACAGGAGCGGCCCATTTCGGTGGCCCGTCCCACGGCTTCGTCGACTGCCTCCAGACCCGCGATCTTGCGGAGCTTCAGTGTGGCACCCTTTCGCGCCCTCCCGATGAACACCACTACCGCCCCGCAGAAGATCACCAGCGTGAGCAGAAACCACACCCGTGTGCCGTCAAACCATTCCATCGAGGGGGTAATGGGCGCGTTGGTGAGGGCAGGTAAGGACTCGGTGTTGTCCTGGGCAATGGCGGCGACCTGGAAGAGATAGGTTTCCTCCGGACTGAGATCTGTGACAGTGAACTGGCTGGTACCAGGTCCTACCAGGTCCACACGGGCGAACTCGGGATCTTCCCCGGCCCTCCTGCGGATGATGTACCCCTGGAGCGCCGCGTCGTCGCTCGAGAGGGACCAACTCAGATCGATGCGGGTCCCGTTGTCCCAGGGCCGATCCGCCGCAGTCAGCTCAGTGGGTGCCGCTGGTGCCGGAGTCTGTCCCGCGGCCGGGAGCACCAGTACCCCCAACCCACACACGACAGCTAAGGTGAAGTGCCCTCTCATGGACTCATCCTTCGATTAGTTCAACGTTGGCTCGCGGGATTATAACATCTTCACCGGAATCGAACTGAACCTCGAGCACCCTGGCCTTGGAGCCCGATTCCAGCACTTGCGGTTCAGGCGGCAACGCGCTTACCGAGCCGATTTTTCCGAAGTAGGGATCGCGAATGACTCGCACCTGAACGCCGATCTCCAGATATCCTGCCGACTCCGTCGAGACAGTCTCGTCTGCCTTCTCCCCGTCCGTCCAGGGGATGACGATCTCAGGCCTCAGGACACCCGCTCGAATCTGGGTTGTACCGTTGACCGCCGCGTCGGCGCCTTGGCGCGACGCCAGAAGGTTAAAGGTACGCTCGGCCATGGCAATATCTCCGAAGCCCTCGGTGACGATCAAGGTGAGGCCAACATCTTCCGAGCCGGTAATGGCCACGCCCAGGTCGTAACCGAGGAACTTTTTGAGGTCCTGGTCGTCGATACCACCGGAGACGACGGCGGAGACGCCGACAGTACGAGCTTTCTCCAGGGCCTGCTCGGTCAAGCGCGCACCGCCGACGACCACCGCGTCCTTCATGTCCGGCCCGATCAGGTCGTCGGTCAGAGCCTGATCGTGGCTCGCTACCGCCAGGCGGATCGGACCGAAGGTCTCCCCGCCGATCCCGAATATGCCCTGAATGAAAGAGGCGCTCGCTTCAATCACGCAACCCTCTCCGGGCAGAACCTCGACGACGCTGCCGGCCAGGTATGCATGGACCTGCAGGGGCATCGGTTCACCCCGCACAATGACCTGTCCGGTCACCGAGGAGATCGACTCTATAGTTCCCTCGACTTTGGAGAGGTATTCACTGCGGAACCTACCGAAGATGCCTTTGGTGCGGGCCAAGGCGTCACCCACTGAAATGCGGTCGCCTTCCTTCTTGAGCATGCACTCGGGAACGTCAGCGGGCGGTAGGGAAAGAAGGTTGGCCATGTTCAGCGGTGTGACCTCGCCGGGCATGAAGGTCTCGGCGACCACTTGCTGTGGGAGGAGATGTTCTCCAACCTCCACTCGAACTTCTCCCTTGATGGGGAGAATCCGGCGGGCACGATGCCGCCCATGAGCTGAAACCTTGAGTCCAGGTGTGTACGCTTTTGCCATCAATCCTTAACCAGTCCAATCAGACGAATTGAGATTCATCGAACGCTATTCCTTCTGCAGTGGAGCCCTCTGGATTTCAGGATATAGTTCCAGGGCCGAGACCCATTTTTCAAGCAACTCTCGTCCCTCCTCAGGCTTGTCCGGAATGACCAGTGGCCGCCCGCGGGCATCCAGGATCAGCCCGACCGTTCCCCCGCGTACTTCGCGTTCGATGTCCTTACCAGCTCCGCCACCACAGTCGAAGCTCCGCTCGGGTTGGATGCTCACCGAGGCCGTCTCGTCCGGGCCCAGGGAAAAGAGACGAACTTCTCCGAAGTTCAGCTGGCCAGATTCGTTGAGCGCCGCTGAACGGATCGAGTATCGAAAGCAGGGCCGGCCGAGCTTGGCCAGACCCTTTGCGGCGACCGTGGTACCCAGATTGACCAGACAGTCGCGCTCAAAGACCTCCAGTGATGCCTGAGGGTGCACCGCTGCCAGCACTCCCAGATGGGGCATCATGAAAATGGAGTCTTTGGCCAGCTCGGTAAATCCTTCCGGCTGAAAGGCGTCAATCAGCATCATCGCCGTCTGGCGCATGTCGGGAGCGTGTGAAAGTACCCCACCGGACGCGACCAGCAGGTCGAGCTTCATGTTGTCGACGATGGTCTGGCCGGAACTCTCCTGGGTGAAGGTGTCGCCCACAGTACGCTGCCGCTGCACGCCCTTGAGAGTAGTGGCGAAGGCTTGGTGCTGTTGGTAGGCCAGCCGCAATGCTTCGCGGGCCACCGCCTGCTCGAAGACAAGAGCCTCCAGTGTCTGCGGGATCGTGGTCGGTCGGATCATTTTGTTCTTGACGCGGTTGCGCAACTCGCGCTCATCCATATCGAAGTGAATCCAGCGCAAGATGCTGGGCATGCCGGCCTCCGCACACACGTTGGAGATGGAGTAGCTCATGCCCAGGTTTGCGCTGACTGTCCGATTGAAGGTGCCGTCAAAGACGCTGAATACGTCGGTGGTCGCGCCACCGATATCCACGCCAACGACATTGATTCCTTTTTGGCTGGCGATGGTTTGCAGGATATTGCCGACGGCACCGGGTGTCGGCATGATGGGCGCATCAGTTGTTTGCATGAGCTTGTCATAGCCGGGTGCATGCGCCATGACGTGCTCCAGGAACAGATCGTGAATGGCATCACGCGCCGGACCCAGGTTTTCGCGCTCCAAGACCGGCCGCAGGTTATCCACAATGGTCAGGTCAAAGCCGGCGCTGATGATCTCCTCAACGAGCGCTGCAGCATCTTTATTGCCGGCGTAGATGATGGGAAGCCTGTACTCGCTGCCGAATCTGGGCCGCGGATTGGCTGGAGGAATCAGCTCGGCGATCTGGACCACGTGGGTGGTCGTGCCTCCGTCGATCCCTCCCGAGATCAGGATCATGTCCGGGCGCAGCTCACGGATGCGCTGGATCTGCTCGTGAGGCCGGCGTTTGTCATTGGAAGCTATGACGTCCATCACGATCGCGCCCGCGCCCAGGGCGGCGCGCTTTGCACTCTCTGCGGTCATTTCGCGAATCACGCCTGCGACCATCATCTGCAACCCGCCACCCGCGCTCGAAGTGGAAATGTAGAGGTCGCAGCCTTCCTCCTCCGCCGGTTGGATGATTCTGCCGTCCTCGTCGACCAGCCGCCGGTCGGCGAGTTCCTGAGTTTCAGTGACAGCATTGACCACGCCCATGGTGACGTCCGCGAAGGGCGCTTCAACGGTGGTTGGAGCTTCGCCCCGGTGGGTCTGGCGGTAAACGCCGTCGATCTTTTGGATGAGGATCGCCTTGGTTGTGGTACTGCCGCAGTCGGTGGCCAGGATCACGCGAATCTTGTCAGGGTCGATCTCTTTCATTTCCGGGTATTTGTGGTACCTGCGGTACTTGGGGTGCCTGCTGGCGGGTCGCCTTCGGTCGCAGGCTCATCGCCTTGCTTTGTTTGACCACGGTATTCGGTCTCGATGGCTTCCAGTCGCTGATAGACGTAATCGATCGATCCGCGTTGTTCCAAAAATGCAGTGAGTTTCTGATAGTTGGCCGTGTCGGCAAGAATCGAGACGATCGGCTGGAGATAGTGCAGGAGCTGAGCCGAAACATAGTTCAATGGCCGACTCGTTTCCAGCATCAACAGCACGGGCGTGGTCAGGTGGCGACGAACCACCTCCCGGCACAGCTTCTCGAGGAGGACGCGCTGTGTCTCGTCCGGTTTGGCCGGTCCCGGCGGATCCGTGGCAAAAGCGTGCTTGAGCCACTTCATTCTGCGGCTACCATCTGGCGGCTGAGGATTCGCCGCAGCATTTTTTCGTCAGCTCGGTGTTTGAGGATGGCTCTCCCATTTAGGGTGGCGACGGGGATGCTGTCTTGGTAGAGTGCAGCGAACTCGGCCGATTCAGAGATGTTGACACTTCGGATCTCGAAGTCAAAGTCTTTCTGGAGCCTTTTCAGAACGTCCAGGGCCTCGTGACAAAGATGGCAACCGGGCCTTGTAAAAAAATCTATTTGAACCGCGCTCATGGTCTCCCTCCGTCTGCGCCGGTGGAAGTATAACATGGGGAAAGAAGGAGGCAGGAGGCAGGAGGTAGGAGGTGCGCTTCGCGCGTATCTCAGATTGAAAAGATCTTCTGACTCCTGTCTCCTGACTCCTGCCTCCTTCTTTTTTCCCTTTTTTCTGGGAGCGAAGCGCGCTACTCTCAAAATACATGCCTTCCTTTATAGAGCTGCGACAGGTCACGAAGTCGTATAGAACCCTGCAGGATGAAGATCTGTTGGCGCTCCAGGATGTCTCTTTCGATATCGCCAAGGGCGAATTTGTCTCTATTGTGGGAACCAGTGGCTGCGGTAAAACCACACTGCTGAAAATCGTGGCGGGTCTCATCCCCAGGAGCGGTGGTGAAGTCCTCATCGGTGGATCGTCAGTTGAGGGTCCTCGAAGGGACATCGGATTTGTCTTCCAGCAGCCGGTCCTTCTTCCCTGGAGGACGGTGCTTGAGAACACCATGCTCCCCATCGAGGTGATGGGCTTGCCCCTTGACCAGTACCGAGAGCGCGCCCATGAAATTTTGGATATGGTGGGCCTCACAGGCTTTGCTGATCGATACCCCTTTGAGCTTTCCGGAGGTATGCAGCAGCGGGTCTCCATCACCCGGGCACTGGTCTACGAGCCCGATGTGCTCCTGATGGATGAACCCTTTGGAGCCCTGGACGCAATGACGCGTGAGTCCATGAATCTGGAACTGCTCCGCATCTGGAGCAAGAGTGGTAAGACGGTTCTCTTTGTCACTCACAGTATCTCGGAAGCGATCTTTCTGTCCGACCGGGTGGTGGCTCTAACGCCCCGTCCGGGTCGGCTGGCGGACACTGTTCAAGTCGACTTGCCAAGGCCTCGTCGTCTCGACCTGATGCAGACCGAGGCATTCGGGAAACTGTCCAAGCGGATCCGCTCCTTGCTTGGCATCAAGGAGGATTAAGCCGGGATTATGCATAGGTTTTCTACTGCAGTGCCGCAAACATCCACGCTGACTGCGTTGTGCGACCCGCAAAGCAGGTACCCCTTAGGCTCCTCGGCGTACTGCAAGAGTACGCCTGCGGGGCACGACCCGCAAGCGGGTACCCCTCGCACGCCTTGTCATCGCGGCGCCTGCGGCACTTCGTCACGAAAACTTATTCATAGTCCCGGCTAGGAGGGATCGAATGAAACGACTGTTGACAAGAGAGTGGGTCTACAGCATCGGGCTTCTGGTGGTGCTCCTTGTGATTTGGGAGGTGACTGTGAAATATCTCGAGGTCCCCTTCTTTCTCCTGCCGCCGCCCAGTGGAGTGCTGGTGTCCCTCCAGAGGGGCCTTGCCCAGAGCCTGACAAGCCGTGTGGGCTTTTATCTTCACACCTACTATACGGTCAGTGAGGCTCTCTTGGGATTTCTCCTCGGGAGCGGTTCGGGAATGATTCTGGGTACCTTGATTGCGCAGAGCCGATTTGTGGGAAAGGTGTTTTTGCCCTATATCGTAGCCTTTCAGAGTCTCCCCAAAGTCGCCCTGGCACCTCTTTTAATTGTTTGGTTCGGCGTGGGAATGACTTCCAAGGTCGTGATTGTGGCCATGCTCACCTTTTTTCCGCTCCTGGTCAATTCCATCGCAGGATTTGAGTCTGTGGACCCTGATCGTCTGGAGATGATGCGCTCCTTCAAAGCCACCCCTTGGCAGATCTTCCGCAAGGTACGATTTCCAAGTGCTCTTCCCTTTATTTTCGCAGGTCTCAGTATGGCCATCGTCTACAGCCTGATCGGGGCGATTGTGGGAGAGTTTATCGGCGGAAGGCATGGTCTCGGAATCCTGATTCTGCAAATGAATTTCAACATGGACATGCAGGGAGTGTTCTCCGTGTTTATCGTTCTTTCGGTGATTGGGATTGCTTTTTATCTCGCCATGCAGTTCATCGAGCGCCGGGTGGTGTTCTGGACCTCCCGCAGCAGAGACGTGATTGGGCTTTGAAGGAGGTGGAGCCGATGGTCAAGCGAGTTCATTTCCCGCAGTTCAGTGATCAGGAATATCAAAACCGCTGGCAGAGGATCCGCCACGAGATGGAGGCTCGACAGTTCGATTGTCTTCTTGTGTACGGCGCCTACTGCTCTTTCGGGAGCGATCCGGGAGAGGCCAATCTGCGCTACGTGACCAACTTCGTAGATCAGTTCCAGGCTTACTGTATCTTTCCGAAAAAAGGTGAGGCGACACTGGCAACCAGCTTTAATGGTCACATTGCCACAGGGAAGGAGATTTCGGCAGTTGAGGACATCCGATTCGGCGGGCTAAAAGTCGATGAAAAGGTGGTGGAGCTTTTAAAAGAGAAGGGAATGGAGAAGGGAAGAATTGGAATCGTGGGGGTGAGCTCGGCAAGGCGGGTGTCGATTCCCCAGGAACAATATGCTCGGATCACGCAATCGCTTCCCCAGGCCGAATTTGAAATCGCCACTGATCTGATCGAGAATCTGCGCCGCATCAAATCTGATGAGGAGATCGAGTTCCTTCGAAAGGGCGCACAGTTGACCGATCAGTCTCTGGAGGCCTATGTGAGGGCCGTCCAACCAGGCGCCAGGAATATCGACCTGTATGATGAGATTCTGGTCGAGACACATCGAGCGGGAGGTACGTTGTGCTTTGCTCTGCTGGGGTCTACTGCGATGGAGAATCCGGGCATGGCGTTTCCCGATGCCTACATGTCGGATCGAGCGATTGTCAGGGGCGACGTGATCATGAGTGAGCACAGCTCCGCCTATGGGGGCTACTCCGGCCAGATTCTGAGAACTGTCTTTGTCGGCAAGCCCACTCCACACTACGAAAAGCTCTTCCAGATTGGCCAGGAAGTCTTCGAGAGGGTTCTGTCAACCCTTCGACCGGGGAGCACGGAGAAAGAAGTTCAGGAGGGGGCCCAACCGATTCTGGATGCCGGTCTGACCGTCAAGGCTCCGCTGTTACACGGATGGGGAAACTTTATTGAGCCTCCCATCATGGGCGTCAAGGGTTCAGCCCATCCCATACAGAGCTGCACCTTTGAAAAAGGACATACCGTGGTCATTGAGCCCAATCCCAGCACGCAGGACGGAACGAGCGGTATTTTTCTTGGAGATCTGTGTCTGGTGACGGAGAATGGTGCCGAAAGTCTCCATCGTTATCCCATGGAGCCGATTGTGGTGGATTCATTCTGAAACCACTGACAACTGACAGCTGACAACTGACAAAGGAGGGATGGAACTTGAAACCTAAAATGTTGCCGAACATCTCATGCCTGATTGGAGTGTTGGTTTTGATCCTGACCTGCACTTCGGTTGTGGGACAGGAGGGCGAGTCGCTGAAGATTCTACGCTGGGCGCTGGGCGCTCCTCAAATCGATCCGCTGCTTGCCCAAACCAGTATTGCCAAGGAGATGGGCTACTTCGCAGAAGGGGGTATCGATGTAGAGGTCACGCCCTTGGGCGGAGGTGGGCGCTCGGTTCCGCTGGTCGCTTCGGGTCGGTCCGAAATCGGCTACATTGGCGCCGAGACAATGCTCCTGAACGCCTCCCAGGGCAGGGATGCTGGGATCGTTCTGATCTTCAACCAGAACCGAGACCCCATCTTCAGCTGGGTGGTTCTGCCTGACAGTCCCATCAAGACCATCCAGGATGTGAAGGGGAAAACTCTTGGCACCCTGAGTCTTGCCGCTGCCAGTACCTCCTATGCCAAGGGAATCCTGATGAGCCTGGGGATTGATCCTGAGAATGATGTGGACATTGTGGCTGTGGGCACGGGTCCCAGCTCGACCGCACTGCTGCAGCAGGGTCAGATCGATGCTCTGATCCAGTCCGATACCATCCTGGCCGCCATGGAGCAGGTTGGGGCACAGTACCGCTACCTTCCAGACACGGAATATATGGACTCTTACTTTCAGGGAGGGCTGTTCGTTCGCCGGGATTACTTGAGGACGAACCGAAAGGAGGTCTGTGCCTACGTTCGCGGGCTCGCCAAAGGAGTCGAGTTCGCCTTCGAGAATCCGGAAGCCGCCATCCACATCCACTGGAAGGTCTATCCCGAGTCCAAACCGACCGGGGTCAGCGAAGAGCAGGCCCTGCAATTTTCACTGGCCGTGATGCGCTCGAGAATGTACAAGTGGGATCCCAGCGACGAGCTGGTAAAAAAGCACGGGGCTTACAGTCATGAAGAGTGGATGAAAATTGTCGAGCTGATGGGTTTGGAAGGTGAGGTGACCGACGAGTTGGTGAGGTCGTTGTACAGCAACGAAGTGGTGGAGTGTGCCAATGATTTCGACGTTGAGCAGGTTCGCGAACAGGCCAGAAACTACCGGATAAGATAAGAACGTTGAGGATTCGGCACCTGAGGTGCCTCCCACCGAAAGAGGGGATGGGATAGAAGAAGGAGAGCGGTCAGAAGGTGGGAGGGGCCTCAGGCCCCGAACGAGTCCTGAACTGTGGGCTAGTCAAGCACTGGGCTCGGTAGTTTTCGGTACTTCAGCAGTTCGGCGGACTGATTGACCCGCCAGAAGAGGTGGCAGGGGGCAGTCGAGGGAATCGGCGATGGCTCGCAGCAATTCACCCTCCTGGACTGTTACCTGATAGTCATGACTCACGCAGGCACCACAGGCTCGCAGGAGCCGTCGCTTGAGAAGAGGGGTGACCAGCGTGAGACGGTCCAGGGCCCTGCTCAGCGCTTGAAACCCGGACTCCTCTTCCTTCTGCATACTGAGTGTGAGGCGGCTTTTTGTTAACTCTTCCACTCCTTGGGCAAAGGCCTGCCTGGCCTGCTCTTCCGTCTCGTGTCCGACATGGGCCAGGCTCGACAGCAAGAGAGCGATTTCTTTGCTGAGTGGTGCCAGGGAGCGATACTTGGGGGCTGAAGGTTGAGTTTCGCGGAAGTGCGAATCGAGATGGCGGCGCAGAACATGATGCAGCGTGTACTCAAACAAGTCGAGCTTCTGGTCAGCCTCAACCAATTGCTCTACCTCTCGAGTGAACTCCTCATACTGGGGAAGGGATAGAGCCCGCAAGGCCGGCACGGCCAGGTCAACCAGGGGAAGGCGTGTTTCTGGAGGACATCGGTCAATTAGTGTTGAGATCTCCAGAGTCTCTCGAGCCACCAGCTGATCCTTGGACTCGTTGAGCAGTCGAAACTGAGCCCGACGGGTCTCCGAGTCGCGGCTCAGGAGTAAGGCAAAAATGATGGCCCGGGCTGTGGAGGGTTCATGGACTTGAGCGGTCAACTGCGGGGGCAGCTCCGAAAGAAGAAGGGTGGCATAGGCCAGATGTGCCTCCGTCAGCTTCCCAAAGAGCTGAGTCATCTCTTGTGGAATCACTGGAATGGTCTGGGCCGCTGGAGCCCCTGGGGGAGGGGTGGGTGCTGTTGGCTTAGAGGTGGCGGCCCCGGCCCCGGCCTTGGCCTCAAGAGCTGCCAACTCTTCCTTGTCGCGGTCGGCAAGTGTCTTCTTGGTCGGAATCTCAACCACCGGGAAGTTGCCCTCAAAGGATGGTTGGATACGTTTGATGCGCTTCGCCAGCGGAGGATGAGTGGCCATGAAGCTGAAGGCACCTTGGGCCTGCACGGGGGGGATGTTGCCTCCCAGGGTGGATTTCCGTCTGGCGCGATGTATCCCATTTGAAAAGAACAGGTGGCTGGCCTCCTCAGCCTTGGGGTTTTCGATGCGGGAGCCGTAGGCGAGGCCTCCGATCTTTTTGAGCGCATCGGCGATACCGGCGGGATTTCGCGTGAACTGAACGGCTGAGGCGTCAGCCAGGAATTCTCGCTGCCGTGACACGGCACTCTTGATGAGTTTGCCGAAGAAGACGCCCACGTAGCCGATGAGAAGAAGCGCACCTCCCAACAGCAGGATAGGAGCACCGCCCCCCTTCCTGTTGCTGGAGACGCGGGCGCCCCTCAGGATCCCATATCCAATCATGGCAATCACCAGAATGCCGTTTAAAACCCCTATCAGCCGAAGGTTCAGGCGCATGTCTCCGTTGAGGATGTGGGAGAACTCATGGGCAATCACTCCCTGCAGTTCGTCTCGAGACAAGATCTGGATGGTTCCCTGCGTCACCCCAATCACGGCGTCTGTGGGGCTGTAGCCAGCGGCGAAGGCGTTGATGCTCTTTTCCTTTTCCAGGAGGAAGACCGAGGGCACGGGTGTTCCGGAGGCGATGGCCATTTCTTCCACCACGTTGAGAAGACGGCGTTCCTGAGAATTCTTGGTGTTGGAATCGAGCAGACGACCTCCCAGCCAGCGGGCCACCACCTCTCCGCCCTGTGAAAGCGCGAGAACCTTGTAAACGCTTCCAATCACTATGACGCTCACAGCTGCCGCCGTGATCCACAGGAAAAAATCAGGTCTCCACCATTGAAATGGAAGTTCGATGCCGTCTTGGACAGTGAAGCCGAAAAAGATCGCGATCACGGCGAGATAGATGGCAAGAATGATCAGGATCACCGCTAGAGTAAAGTAAGCGATCAACCACCGGGTACTCCGGCGGGCCTGGTCCTGATACTCAAAAAAATCCATCGTATGGGTTGCAGGAACCGTCATGTCGCCTCGGTGTTTTCGAGAAAAGAAATTCAGGGACAGCCCAGGAATTCTTCCAGACTTCCTTTAGAAGGAGACCTTGGGAGCTTCCCGTTCTTCGGCCGCCTCGATTTCGAACAGTTCAGCCTGGGTGAAGCCCATGGTGTTGGCAACGATAACGCTGGGGAAGACTTGACAGCGCGTGTTGTAGACCATGACGGAATCGTTGTAAGACTGTCGAGCGAAAGCGATCTTGTTTTCCGTGGTGCTGAGCTCTTCCATGAGTTGGGCCATATTTTGATTGGCCTTCAAGTCAGGATAGGCCTCTACCACGGCAAGCAGGCGTCCCAGGGCCCCGCCCAGGGCCGTCTCTGCAGTCATCAGTCCTTTCATGGAATTGGGATCCCCGGGGCTCTCAGCAGCACGGTCACTGGCCGCCGAGGCTTGATTGCGTGCATTGACCACCGCCTCCAGTGTCTCCCGCTCGTGCTTGATATAACCCTTGGCTGTTTCGACCAGATTCGGAATCAAGTCGTAGCGCCGTTTGAGCTGGACATCAATCTGGGCGAAGGCATTCTTGAAACGATTGCGCAGACTCACCAGCCGGTTGTACATGCCGGCTACCCAGGCGATGAGCCCCACCACCACTATTAGGAAGATTAATACCACAGTCATAGTTTCTCCTCCGTGTCATAGCTATTGTTAGCCCACAAGATCAGGATATAGGAATTTACTGGTGTTATGTGAGAAAAGGCGCCCGGATTGAGGATTACTCGCCGAACAGGGCCTGGGCCAGAAGGCCGACCAGCAGCGGAACGGGCAACATCAGCGTCCACCGGATGGCGGTAAAACGCCAGCCGATAAAGCGAATTTCGAAGAGGGCATTCAACAAGCTCAGGCTCGACCAGCTGGTCACGAGAATGACCGTGTGTGCCAGTCCGGTGCCGAGTTCGTGAAGGGTACTGATGAGGGGAAGGACGACGTAGGGACCTCCGGGCATTAGCGCCCCCATTCCCTCGGCAAGAAACAATCCTCCCCACCCGGAATCAGGTCCAATCCAGTTCTGAAGCCCGTCCTGGGGAAGTAGGACTCGGACATAGCCGATGGTGATAAATGCCATGATCAGCAGAGGAAAGACACCCAGCAGGGTGTGCCAGCCTTGCATGAGGCCGCGCCGGAGGCTGCCATCGTGCCGCCTCCAGGTGTAGATGAAGATGATCAGTGTCGGTATGAGGAGGCTAAAGGTCGCCATGCTCATAATTTGATCCCCTGGCGGATGTGCTCCACCTGTCGTCCAGCCAGCGCCTGGGAAAGAAAGCCCAGCAGCGGAGGCACCAGAAGTGTGGCCACCAGTCGAGCCACCGTCAGGCGTGGGCCCAGTAAGGCGAACTCTAAGGGCAAGCGCACGATGGGCCACAGGTTCTTGGCTGAGACAAAGCCCACCACGACCCCCAGGCTGGCACCGGCCCTGAGTAGCGTGAGGGCTATGGGATAGTAAATGTAGGGTCCGCCAGGGATCAGTACTCCACTGGCACAAGCGAGCAAAATGCCTCGCACGCCCGAGCCTTTTCCCAGCCAATGGGTGACTCTTTCCTGGGTTAAGAGGTTCTGAATCAGGCCGGCGAGAAAGAAAGCGCACAGCAGCAAGGGTGCCATCAGGAACAATGATTGAAACCCACCCGCTATCCCGGCCAGGGCCAGTTCCCATCCACCTCGCAGCCAGGCCGTCCCGGCCAAAAGTAAAACGACCCCGCTCAGTACCAGTGTGGTTCGTTCTTGCATGTTATCCGTGCCTGGGAGGCATCTCAGGTGCTGAATTCGTGCATTCGTGCTTTCGTGCTCAAAAAGTTTATTCCCGTGTCCGAAATCTTCATTCTGTCTTCTGTCTTCTGTCTTCTGTATTCTTTCTTACATAGGTCAGAAAGGTGTAGGGATAGGCGTTCTTTTCATCGGGTTCTCGGTTTTCCTGGGAGATCAGCTGCCAGTCGGACTCATCAAAATCCGGAAAAAACGTATCTCCCTCAAAGTCTTTGTCAATGGAAGTCAGATAGATTCGGTCAACTCGAGGAAGCATCTGACGGTAAATCTCCGCTCCGCCAGCCACAAACACTTCACTGTCCTGGGCAGCCAGTTGCAGCGCTTGCTCGATGGAGTGGGCCACAAGCACTCCTGTCGGGCTGTAACCGCTTTGGCGGGTGATCACCACAGTGGTTCGACCGGGAAGGGGGCGGCCGATGGACTCAAAGGTCTTGCGCCCCATGAGCAGGTGGTGTCCCATGGTCAGGTTCTTGAAGTGCTTCCAATCCGCCGGCAGCTTCCAGGGCAGGCTGTTGTCTCGCCCGATCACCCGGTGGGCTGACATGGCGGCAATGAGAGAGAGCCTCATACGGCGACCGGCGCGGAAATGTGGGGATGGGGATCGTAATTCTCCAAGGTGAAGTCCTGATAATCGAATTCGAAGATTGACCTGACCTCCGGGTTCAGTCTCATTTGTGGGAGAGGCCTCGGCTCTCGGGTGAGCTGAAGTCTGGCTTGCTCGAGATGGTTGCTGTAAAGGTGTCCATCGCCCAGGGTATGAATAAATTCAGCCGGTTCCAACCCACAGATCTGGGCGACCATCATGGTGAGCAGGGCGTAAGAAGCAATGTTGAAAGGAACCCCTAAAAAGACGTCTGCGCTGCGCTGATAGAGCTGGCAGGAAAGCGTGCCCCTGCTGACGTAAAACTGAAAAAGAGTGTGACAGGGAGGAAGCTTCATTTTGTCGGTATCGGCGACGTTCCAGGCGCTCACGATGTGGCGGCGGGAATGCGGATCGGTCCGAATCTGCTCGACCACCCTGGAAATTTGATCGATCTGATCTCCCCCCGGAGCTGCCCAGGAGCGCCATTGGTAACCATAAACAGGACCGAGGCTGCCCTCCTGGTCGGCCCACTCGTCCCAGATGGTGACCCCATGCTGGTTCAAATCGCGAACATTCGTGCTTCCTGAGAGCATCCACAGGAGTTCATAAATGACCGAACGGAGGTGCAACTTTTTGGTGGTGAGCAGGGGAAACCGTTCCCCCAAAGTGAAGCGCATCTGGTAGCCGAAGACGCTGAGAGTCCCAGTACCAGTGCGATCATCCTTCTTTACACCGTGCTGGAGAATATGCTCCAGCAGGGCGAGATATTGTTGCATGATCCAATTAAATCACAATAACACGACATCGGTCGGAGCTCAGAAAATGCCGACACAGTATACTGACAGGGTCGCAGATCAAGAAAGGAGCCGATCGAATGGGAGAGTCGTCACGAAAGACAGAGGTTGTTGTAATCGGTGCAGGCCCCGGTGGTTACGCCGCAGCATTTCATGCCGCCGACCTGGGTTTGCAGACCACGCTGGTGGACAGCCGCCAAGCGCTTGGCGGAGTCTGTCTTCATGCCGGCTGTATCCCCTCAAAGGCACTCCTTTTTGTCTCACTCCTTTTGAGCGAAGCGCGTCGAGGAGAGGAGTTTGGGATTCGCTTTGGTGAGCCCCAAATTGATCTGGAAAAAGTGCGTGAATGGAAAGACGGGGTCGTGAGTCAATTCACCAAGGGGCTCTCTGACCTGGCCAATCGTCGCGGGGTCGAGTTCATACGTGGCTGTGCCAGTTTTGAAGACTCCCACTCGCTGCGCCTGAAGGACAGTGAGGTTTCCCAGATCAAGTTCAAACACGCCATCATTGCCACGGGTTCTCGACCGATGGGAATACCGGGGATTGAAATTGAAAGTGATCGAGTGATGGACTCTACGGGGGGACTGAAGTTGGAGGAGGTGCCCAAAACACTGCTGGTGGTAGGAGGTGGGTACATCGGATTAGAACTGGGAACTGTCTATGCATCTCTGGGGAGCCAGGTAACCCTGGTGGAGATGACCGATGGTCTGCTGCCGGGGGTTGATCGGGATTTGGTCAGGCCCCTGGGCAGACGGATTCAGGAATTGTTTGCCCTGGTTCACCTCAATACCAGGGTTGTCGCAATGAAGGAGACCAAACAAGGCATCGAGACCAAGTTTGAGGGCGAGATCGGCGAGCAGAGGACCTTTGAAAAGGTCCTGGTTTCTGTGGGACGTCAGAGCAATTCGGATGAGTTGGGTCTGGAGAACACAAAGGTCGAGAGAGATGAAAAAGGGTCCATTCAGGTCGATCAGCAATGCCGCACGGCCGACAGCGATATTTTTGCCATTGGTGATGTGGGCGCTCTCCCCATGCTGGCCCACAAGGCCACCCGGGAAGGGAAGCTGGTTGCCCAGGTGATCGCGGGACAATCTGTCGCCTTTGATAATGTAGCCATCCCGGCCGTGGTCTTCACCGATCCCGAGGTCGCCTGGTGCGGCTTGACTGAAACTCAGGCCAAGAGTGAGGGCCGGAAGATCAAGGTCACACGTTTTCCCTGGGCTGCTTCGGGTCGAGCACTAACGATTGGCAGAAAAGAGGGATTGACCAAGATGATCTTTGATCCCCAGACCGGTCAGGTTCTGGGCGTTGGATTGGTTGGGCCCCATGCCGGGGAACTCATTGCCGAAGGTGTGTTGGCTGTTGAAATGGCAGCAGTGGCAGAAGATCTGGCCAATATCATTCACACCCATCCCACCCTCTCTGAGACCCTGGGCGAAGCGGCTGAGGCCTTTCTGGGACAGGCTACCCATCTTTATCGGAAGTAAAGGGGGGAGCCGGTTGTCTTTACCTGGTGATGGCAGTATCGTGGTAAATAGCCCGCATTATGAATAAAGTTTCTGCTACAGTGTCGCAATCTTTCGCGCTGACGTCGTTGTGTTTCCTTGCGCTCCTCGACGTACTGCAAGAGTACGCCAGCGGAGCGCGAGCCGCGAGCGGGTATCCCTCACACGCCTTGTCATCGCGACGCTTGCGCCACTTCGCTACGAAAACCTATACATAATGCGAGCTAAGGAGATTTTAAAATGGCGCGAGAGAGTTTAGATAGTTGTGGGGTCCGCTCCACTTTAACAGTGAGCGGACGGGAACTGGATTATTTTAATCTCACCGCCGAGGTAAAAGGCCTTGGGAATATCAACCGATTACCCTTCTCGCTGAAGATCCTGCTGGAGAACTTGCTTCGCCACGAGGATGGGGAGGCTGTGACGGCGGAAGATATCGAGGCCATGGTCAACTGGGAGCCCAAAAAGCCACCAGAGAGAGAAATCGCTTTCACCCCGGCACGGGTTCTCCTGCAGGACTTCACGGGTGTTCCGGCGGTGGTTGATTTGGCCGTGATGCGTGACGCCATGGCCGAAATGGGAGGAGATCCCAGCAAGATCAATCCTCTGGTCCCTGCCGAACTGGTCATCGATCATTCGGTTCAGGTTGATTCTTTTGGTCGCCCCGACTCGTTCCAGCTCAACGTGGAGAGGGAGTTTGAGCGAAACCGGGAACGGTATGCATTTCTGCGCTGGGGACAATCCGCATTCCATAATTTCCGGGTGGTCCCGCCAGCGACCGGCATCGTGCATCAAGTCAACCTGGAGTATTTGGCCCGAGTGGTGTTTGAGTCCGAGGTAGAGGGTCGTTTAATCGCCTATCCTGATTCGCTGGTGGGATTGGATAGCCACACCACCATGATCAATGGACTTGGAGTCCTGGGGTGGGGTGTGGGTGGAATCGAGGCGGAAGCGGCCATGCTTGGCCAGCCCATCAGTTTGCTCATCCCCCAGGTGGTTGGGGTTAAATTGTTTGGGGCCCTTCCGGAGGGTACGACAGCCACGGACCTGGTGCTGACCATTACCCAGCTCCTCCGGGAGAAGGGTGTGGTTGGGAAGTTGGTTGAGTTCTATGGACCCGGGATTGGGCAGCTTTCTCTGGCCGATCGGGCCACGCTGGGCAACATGTCTCCGGAATACGGAGCCACTTGCGCGATCTTTCCGATTGACTCGGAAACTCTCGAGTATTTGAAGTTCACCGCCCGCAGCCCCGAACAGATCGCACTGGTAGAGACTTACGCGAAAGCGCAGGGTCTGTTCCATACCCCTGACAGTCCGGAGGCAGAATACAGTGACACTCTGGAGCTGGAGATGGGGACCGTGGAGCCGAGTCTGGCTGGACCCAGGCGGCCGCAGGACCGCATCCCCCTGCGACGGTCCAAGGAGGCCTTTGCGGAGAGTTTGAAGGCCATGACCAACGGGGCTCCCAGCGGCAACGAAGGGGAAGGCGAGCTTAGCCACGGGGCAGTGGTCATTGCTGCCATCACCAGTTGTACCAATACCTCGAATCCCTCGGTCATGGTGGCCGCAGGGTTGCTGGCAAAGAGTGCGGTCGAGCGCGGTCTTCAGAGCCGACCCTGGGTCAAGACGAGTCTCGCCCCCGGATCCAAGGTGGTCACGGAGTATCTTGAGGAAGCGGGTTTGCTGTCTCCTCTCAATCAACTGGGTTTCCATCTGGTGGGATACGGATGTACGACCTGTATCGGGAACAGCGGTCCGCTAGCGGAGCCCATTCTTGATGCTATCCAGGAGCACAACCTGGTGGTTTGTTCCGTGCTCTCGGGCAACCGCAATTTTGAAGGACGCATCCATCGCCATGTTCGTGCCAGCTACTTGGCCTCCCCGCCTTTGGTTGTGGCCTACGCACTGGCTGGACGGATGGATATCGACCTTTACAACCAGCCTCTGGGGCAGGATCGGGATGGAAACGATGTTTATCTGCATGAGCTCTGGCCTTCTCAGGAAGAAATCCGCGCCACCCTGCGCCGTGCCGTAAAGAGTGAGATGTTTTCCCGCAAGTATGCTGATGTCTATAGCGGGGATGAAAGATGGCGGGCTTTGCCCGTTCCCGAAGGGGATCGGTACGCCTGGAATGACAGTTCCACCTACATTAAACAGCCTTCCTTTTTTGAGAACATGCCTCCTGATCCCCCACCTCTGAAGGACATCCAGGGAATGCGGGTACTGGCGATGCTGGGAGATTCGGTGACCACTGATCACATCTCTCCCGCCGGTTCCATCCCCAAAGAGGGCCCAGCCGGAAGTTATCTGATCTCTTGCGGTGTTAGCCCCGAAGATTTCAACTCTTTTGGATCTCGTCGGGGAAATCACGAGGTCATGATGCGGGGGACCTTCGGAAATCTCCGGCTGCGCAACTTGTTGGTGCCGGGAACCGAAGGGGGATACACCCTCCATCCTTCTTCGCCTGAGCCTCTGTCCATCTACGATGCGGCCATGAAATATCGAGAGGAAGGAGTACCGCTGCTGGTTATTGCCGGAAAGGAGTACGGCTCCGGGTCATCCCGGGACTGGGCCGCCAAGGGCACGGTGTTGCTTGGAGTCAAGGCGGTTCTGGTGGAGAGTTTCGAGCGCATCCATCGCAGTAATCTCATCGGAATGGGTGTCTTGCCCTTGCAATTCGAAAAAGGCCAGAATCGTGAGACGCTGGGTCTGACCGGTATGGAAACCTATGATCTGCTGGGCCTGGAGGATGGCCTGCAACCGGCTGGGAAGCTCACCCTGCGAGCGGTTGCTGATAACGGAGCTGAAAAAATCTTCCCTGTGATCACGCGTATAGACACACCGAATGAGCTGGCCTACTACCGGCACGGAGGAATTTTACAGTACGTCCTGCGGAAGATAGGAGGCAGGAGGTAGGCCATGACGGGAGAGACTGAAAACATTCCCATCTTCCCTCTTCCCAATGTGGTCTTTTTCCCTCACACTCTCCTGCCGCTTCACATTTTTGAGCCAAGATACAAACAGATGATTGCGGATGCCCTTCAGGGCGACAGGCAAATCGGGATGGCGCTGTTGCACCCGGGCTGGGAGAGTCAATCTTCCCAAGACGCCAAAGTCTTCAGCACAGGCGGCTTGGGGGTGATCAGTGAATACAAAAACTTGGAAGAGGGCAAGTACGACCTGTTCTTAAGTGGTCGCTGCCGCTATAAGATTGTTGAGTTCATTCAGGAGACTCCCTATCGGATTGCTCGTGTCAAGCTCTTGAGCGAGGTGATGCCAAACCGCCTGGAGACGACAGACATGTCCACCGAATTGGCTCTGAGTTTCCGCGAGCTGAACGAGGAGGGCACCTATCCGGACCTGGGAATAGATGTCTTGGAAGAACTCGATTTCCCGACCTTGCTCAACTCCATCTGTTCCTCATTGAATCTTTCTGTCTATGACAAGCAACAGCTGTTGGAGATGGATAGTTTAAAGCTGAGATCCACAACCATTTTAGGCATCCTGCGCAGACTTCTGGCCCGCAAGCGAGTGGTGTCTCAATTCCGTCATTTGCAGCCCAAGGATCCGAGTGCCAACTAATCTTCAAGATAGCCGTAAGCGCTGGTGCTGGTGGTTTTTTTCTCTTGCATTTCTGTGCTGTTTCTCGGCGGTCGGGGTCTCCGCGCCCGCGCAGGACACTGGTCAGGGGGACCCTGGGCTCGGTGCAGACCGGCCAGTCCTCAGCGATCGGATCGTGAGGTACCGCATGGAGGTTGGCCTCGACCCTCTTGAAAAAATAGTCAAGGGGCATGAGATTCTGACTTGGGAGAATCGAAGCGGGCAGGCACTTGAAGATTTCTGTTTTCACCTTTACTTGAATGCCTTCAAGAACAACCGCTCCACCTTCGTCCGGGAGAACAGCTTCCGATCACTTTGGGACTCGGTTGAGCAGGCTCCGGATCACTTCTGGGGATACACTGAGGTTGAATCGATCCAGGTGGTGGCCAACGAAAACGGTTCCCGCCAACAAGTTATCAGTCTCGATTACATTCATCCCGATGATGACAATCAGGAAGACAGGAGCGTCTTGATGGTCCATCTGGATAACCCGCTGCCCTCAGGGGAGGAGATTCAGTTTCGAATTGATTTCGAATCAAAGCTGCCCAGAGGTGCCAGGCGCACCGGATGGAGCGAAGACTACTTTTTCGTGGCCCAATGGTTTCCCAAGATCGGCGTATTTCAGGATGGTCAGTGGAACTGCCACCAGTATCACTATTCAACTGAATACTTCGCTGACTTTGGAGTGTTTGACGTTTCCCTGACGGTCCCTGCAGACTTTGTTGTCGGTGCGACTGGAAAAAGAGTCGAGCAGCAGGATCATCCCGATGGAACCACCACTTACCGTTACTACCAGGAGGACGTACACGATTTTGCCTGGACCGCCAGCCCTCGGTTTTTAGAGAAAAGGCAAACCTTTTCCGATCCCCGATTGCCCGACGTGGAAATCACCCTCTTGCTTTTACCCGAGCATTCACATCTGGAAGAGAGGTACTTCACCGCTATCCAAAACGCTCTTCGCTATTACGGGAATTGGTTCGGCCCCTATCCTTATGACACGTTGACGGTTGTGGACCCCGCCTACAGAAGTAACACAGGTGGTATGGAGTATCCCACCTTTGTCACCGGAGGGGGCAGTTTCTGGGCTCCTGAGAAGGTCCTGTCACCGGAAGGAGTGACGATTCACGAAGTCGGCCACCAATGGTGGTACGGAATGTCGGCGAATAATGAGTTTGAAGAATCATGGTTGGACGAAGGACTCAATTCGTGGTCGGAGGCCCGAGTACAAAAGTACACTTATGAGCCCAGCCGTTTTATGAGACGCCTCTTTGGAGGGATTCCACTGACCTTTAACTCCTTTGAAATCCCATTTGAAACGGCAAGCTTGGCTGCAGTGCGACGAGCTGGGAAGCTGGATGTCATGACCCGTCCAGGCTGGGAATATCTGAGGCGCACCAGCTATCGCACCAACTCCTACAGCAAGCCTGAGATGATCCTGTGGACGCTGGAGCGCTGGCTGGGGGAGGAAGTGATGCTTCAGGCCATGAGTACCTATTTTCAGCGATATCAATTCAAGCATCCGACGACCAGCGATTTCATCGCCACAATCAACGAGGTCGCCCAAAAGGATATGGGGTGGTTCTTTGAGCAGACTTTTTTCAGCGCTGAACTGGTGGATTATGGGATCGAAACAGCCAGGTCGGTGAAGATTCCCACTCCCCAGGGACTGTTTGACGATCAGGAAGAGGATTCCCCCAGCTCCCAAGAAGAGACAGAGGACACAGCAGACCAGTACATGACCGAGGTCGTGGTCATGCGGCTGGAGGGAGCGAAGTTTCCAGTGGAAGTTTTAATGGTCTTTGAAGATGGCGAAGAGGTCCGCCAGGAGTGGGATGGACAGGATCGATGGCAACGGTATCAGTTGGAAAAGCCCGTTCGTTTGAAGTATGCCGTGGTGGATCCTGATCGGAAACTCCTGTTGGACATTGATCCCCTCAATAACAGCCGCTATGCGGCGACAGACGACGGTTTTTCCCTGGCCACCAGGAAGTGGGCTGCCAAGTGGCTGTTTTGGCTGCAGAACCTCTTGGAGACATTCGCCTTCCTGGCGTGATCATGTTTGGGCGACTGCAGGATGGCTGGCAGCTGCTGAGACGCCACAAGAAAGCGGTCATCTATTTCTATCTAGCAAACCTGGTGGTTGCCTCCCTTCTCCTGTTTCCATTTATGCAGGTCTTTGAGGATTCTCTGGGGCCGGGATTATACCGCGAGAAACTGGTGGGAGAGCTGGACTACGACTGGTACGGTCTGTTCCAGGATCGAGTGACGGGATTCGCTTCCACTTTGGCGCCATGGGTGCTGGGAGCCGGTCCTTTTGCCCGCAACCTGGAACTTCTGTTGGACGGAGAACTTGACCGAGCTGCCTTGGGCCATCGTCTCTTTGGGAGCTCTTTATATCTTGCTCAATTCCTTTCTGTTGGCGGCCGCCGTTGGCTCCTTTGCCCGTGATCCACAAGGCACCGGTATCCGCCAGTTCTTTCACAATGGGGGGGTGTTTTTCGGCCGGTTTTTCCGGTTGGCCGTATTAGCGGTCTTGGCTTTCTGGTTTGTGGCAAGCTGGATGGTTGAGCCGTTGGGCGATTTGGCAGAGTACCTCACCAACCAGGCAGTGACCGACAGAGGCGCCTTTTATTGGAATAGTGCTCGCTATCTGATTGTGCTGGGAATCTTCCTCTTTCTGAATATGCTGTTTGACTATGCAAAGATCAAGACAGCGATTGAGAACCGCACCAGTGTTGTGTTGGCGTTCGTTTCCGCGGTGCGGTTCTGTGTGACGAATTTCATTGCAGCTTTTGGGTTTTATCTGTTGATCACTGCCCTGGGATTGGCCTGGATCATCCTGTACACCGGTATAGAGGGGCTCTTCCCCCAACAAGGTTGGGGGACTATCCTGCTGGCGATCATCTGGCAACAGCTCTTTTTTATGGGCCGGCTCATAGTGAAACTTCTCTTTTACAGCGGCCAGATGAAGTTTTACCTGGAGAAATGTGGGGACTAACCCTCATGGATGATTCGGTCTATTTCCTCTCCCGTACACCGACCCTGTGAAATTTGCTCGAAGAGGACATCGAAGTCCCAGTCTGAGGGCAGTTCCAGTTTCTGAGACAAGTGATCACGGTGGAGCGGATGTTGGCGATCTATAATCATGGCCTCCAGGTGATGGATGTCCCTGGCGCCCTGGGGACAGTTCTCGATTTCAATAGGCAAGCGGCACCCTTTGAGAACATAGGCCACGTTCTCATCCACAAATCCCATGTAATCCTGCTCGTCTGCGGGTGGGCCGTAACCGGAATAGGGGATCTTTTCGACCTCTACCAGGACTCCCTTTTTGCTCTCCAGGAGGCGGTAGAACTGTTTTTCGAGTATGCGATCCAGCGGCACGACGCTCAGTAAGCCCTGAGGTTCCTCCCCGGCATCGTCGAGTACCTGTGATGCGTCATCCACAGTCTGCTCTAATATCCGCTGGGCTTCGTCTAAATTCTTGTACTGGATGGCTTTGAGTACTTCCTTCATGGGACCGACCTATTATAATGATCAGTCGATGAAGAAACTCTCAAAACTTTCTCTCATTGCTCTTCTGAGCAGCACAATCTGTTGGCTGAGCGTCGCACCGAGCCTGGCCCAGGTCAGAACCACAGACACTTTCCTAGAATCTTTGCGCTATCTTGCATCCGATCAGATGAAAGGACGCGGCAATGGCAGTCCAGAGCTTGAGCAGGCCGCTCGCTACATCGCAGAACTTTTCCACGACTTTGGTCTTTTGCCAGCTGGAGACGAGCAAACCTATTTCCAGGAGTTCGAGCTGGGCCTGGGACGAGCTTTTGGTCCCGATAACCAGCTCACTGTTGAAACCGGAACTGAGCAGATTCGGTTGCAGGTTCAGAAGGATTATGTCCCTCTGACCTCGGGCCCTGATTCGGTGATTCAAGGGCCGTTGGTGTTTGCCGGATTTGGCATTTCAGCACCTGAACTGAACTATGACGACTACAAAGATCTGAATGTTGTGGGGAAGATCGTGCTGGTTTTTGAGCATGAGCCCCAGGAGCAGGTGGAAGACAGTTTGTTTGCGGGGAAGGAGCTCACCCCTTACGCAACCGTACTGCATAAGATAATGAACGCGAAGGAGAGAGGGGCGGCTGGTGTGATTCTCCTGTCTGACAGCTTCAATCACCCGCAGGGTCAGGAGCAGCAGCCAAGAAGAACAGTTGAGGTGGAGGACATGGGAATCCCTTCGCTCAGGCTCACTCGAGAATGGAGCGAGCGTCTCCTGCAGCACAGCGGTCGCGATCCTGTTGAGATTGCTGACAGGATCAACAGCAGCGTGAGTCCTCTCTCTTTTGATCTGGGTTTCACGGCCGTTGTTTCGCTGGACATTGTCCAGGTTCGACGCACGGTGAGAAATGTACTGGGTCTTGTCCCTGGGGAAACCGACAGTGTCATCGTCCTGGGTGCACACTATGACCATTTGGGTCTGGGAAGCATAGGATCTCTGGCTCCGGAAGCAAGGGGTCAGGTGCACAACGGGGCTGACGATAATGCCTCGGGGACGGCGGGATTGCTGCAGCTTGCTCAGGATCTTGGTAGAAGTTCTTCACCCAAACAGGGCTTGCTTTTCATCGCTTTCGCGGGGGAGGAGCTTGGTCTCCTGGG
The DNA here is from genome assembly GCA_963663035.1 of Acidobacteriota bacterium. Lineage (GTDB taxonomy): Bacteria > Acidobacteriota > UBA6911 > RPQK01 > JADFOI01 > JADFOI01. Next base: position 1,593,494 of record OY760074.1, on the reverse strand, counting down.
GTCGCGATATTATACGGAGCACCCCACGATTCCACTGGAGCAGACGACGGCCATGTTCAATTTGGACATGATTGGACGAAGTGAGGGAGATCTCTTGATCGGTGGAGTGAGGACGGCGGCAGAGTTCAGCAGGATTCTGGATGAGGTGCAGGAATTCTCTCCACTTCAGTTCTCTTACTCAGACGATTTACGTGGTTCCAGCGATCATCTTTCCTTTTCCAGCAGAAAGATTCCGGTGCTGTTTTTCTTCTCGGGCCTGCATGGTGATTACCACCGACCTTCCGATGACTGGGAGAGGATCAATGTGGCAACGACCGGTCAAGTGCTGGATGTGGTGCGAGGTTCACTCGATCGACTACTGGAGCTGAACCAGCCCCTCCCCTATGTGGAGGTAGATCGTCCAGCAAGCCGGGAAAGGAGGGGCGGTCGTCGTCAGCGCCGGCCCCGGCCCTGGTTCGGATCGCTTCCCGACACCTCCTGGAGCTTAGGTGGTGTTCGTTTTGAACAGATTCTGTCAGAGACCCCAGCAGCGGAGGCCGGGCTGAAGGATGGTGATGTGTTGGTGCTTTTCAATGGTCAGACAATTGACAATCTTCGCCAGTTTCTCGCTGCTCTGGAAGCGAAGAGTCCTGGTGATGAGGTGGAGATTGCTGTCTTTCGGAAAGGTGAGCTGATTCGGACGACGGTCCGCCTGGCAACCCGGTACTAAACAGTTCCAGTTAATCCCCTCTGATTGCGGGTGTTCAGGAAGGTCAAGATCGAGGCCGCACAAGCCCTTCGACCGCAGGCGTAGATCAAGTACTCCCTTTGATAAATACGGTAACGTTTGCGAATGGGGCTTGCGAGGCGAGGTCGCGAAGGGAGGAGGAGGCGATGTCAGGGACATCGACGACGACGAGAGCCAAAGAGATCGCCCGCAACCCCCATCCGCCCGAAGGGTTGGGGCGGGACGGGCCCATCTCTTTGTTGATTCTCCTCGCCGATGTCTCGACATCGACTCGTCGTCTCGCCTTGATCAGGGCTCCGTCGCGCTCCCAACAAACGTTATCGTATTTATGAAAGTGAGTACTATGCTACGTCGAGGATCGAAGGGGGCGGAGAACGAAGAGCTTGGCTTTCCTGGACACCCGCTAGATAAAGGTTTCTTTCTCGGGCCCATAAGAGGCGGGTGATTTCTTCTCTCGGGAGAGAGTCTGCTTCAGGATTTTGAGGCTGGCTCGAATCAGTTCCGAAACTCGCATTGAAGGATGGACTGTGGCTCGATGAACCGCATAGGTTTGCTGCGAAAATTTGTTCAGAAGGTCGTCCAATCCACTGTCGGCTTTGCCCAGTTCAAAACGCATTAAGTCGAGGCTGCGGCCCGCCACCTGATCTACTTTCTCTGAAGCCTTCAAAAAGGTGGTGAGCTCCTTCTCGACCGTGTTTTCAACTTCAGAGAGTTCGGGAGTTATCTTTTTCACGGCCGCAATGACCCGCTGGGCAAATGCCACCCCTTGAGCTGATCTCCGCGAGAGAAGCCTCAGGCTTTCATCGAGATGTTCAACTTGTTTGGCCATGCGGAGGCTGATCAGCACGAGTAAAAGGGTTTGGCCAATGATCAGTGCTGCCATCACCACAACGAGGATGTTGACCAGTTGCGGATCCTGAATGTTCATATACCAAGAAAATATCACACTATCTTCTTTTGGCCCTAATCAGGCCGCCCTTCCACAGAAGTGTCAGAAGATAATGTAAAATTTATAGTAGGTTTTCCGATGAGAGAGCTTCAAGGGAAATGATACGCAAAGACGGTAAAATTCCTGAAAACCATCCCCTGAAAAAGCTTTTCCGCCGTGTGGCCGACCGGGCCTTGACACAGTCTGCCATTCCCGACAAGGATCTTCTCTGTTATCTCAGCGATTTGCTTCTTCATTTCACGTACATCGAAGACCTCTATGCACTGAAGGATGAAAGCGGTAAGCGGCTGGAATATCTGGTAGACATGTTCGAGGTCGCTCCCCAGGCGCCGCGAGCCAGAAAGAAGGCACACTACCAGCAGATCGGGGACCACACCCTGTTCATTCTGGGAATGTTCCCCGAGAGCCTGACCTACGGAAAACGAATGCTGTCTCACTCCCACTACGCCGATACCGGGCGTCGCAGCTATATGGCGGCCAGCGAGCTGGAGGTGGATGTGGAAACGACTGTGGTGTTTAAGAAGCTGGCCGACAAGTACGAACGTTGCGTGCTTTCGCTCAACTGGGTGAGGGAGTATACGAGGGATCCATTCTACCAATATATGCTGCGTCAGTTTGGAATCACGGAATAGGAAGAATAGGAGGTAGGAGGTAGGAGGTAGGAGGCAGGAGGTAGAAGACAGGAGGCAGGAGGCAGGAGGTAGGAGACTAATCACAGACAACAGACCACAGACTGCTTAGCTTCTGGCTCCCATCTTCTGACTTCCGGATTCTGACTCCTACCTCCTTTCCGATATGGACCAGAAGGAGAGAACCCAACACATCAAGGATCGGGCTCGCGCCCTGGGCTTTGAGGGAGTGGGTATTGCACCTGTCTCAGCAATCCCGGGAGAGACCCTCCAGGTCTGGCTGGCCCGCCAATTTCATGGAGAGCTGGCCTATATGGAACGGACATCCGAGAAACGGATGGATGTCAGGCAGGTTTTACCCGATGCTCGTTCTGTGGTTTCTCTTTCCCTGAATTACTTTCATCCTTACGATCTTCCCTACCAACAGCCTGAGCGCGGGGTGATTTCTCGCTACGCCTCGGGAGAGGACTATCATGAAGTGTTGGGGAAAAGGGTGGAGGAGCTTTTCGCTTTTATTCGAGGACTGGAGCCTGCGGTGGAGGGAAGGGTGTACGTGGACACGGGTCCTGTCATGGATAAGCACTGGGCCGCCCAGTCGGGCATCGGTTGGCTGGGAAAACATACCAACCTGCTGTCGCGAAACTTGGGCTCCTGGTTTTTCCTTGGGGAGATTCTCCTGAATCTGGAGCTGGACTATGATGTGCCGGGTACGGATTTCTGCGGTTCCTGTACCCGTTGCATCGACGCCTGTCCCACCGATGCGATTGTGGAACCCTATGTGCTCGACAGTCGCCGTTGTATCTCCTATCTGACCATCGAACTGCGCGAGGATATTCCCGAAGAATTTCGAGAACCCATGGGAAACCTGATCTTTGGCTGCGATATCTGCCAGGATGTCTGTCCCTGGAATTCGAAGGCTCCCGTTTCGTCAGTCGAGGAGTTCAAACCCAAAGAGATGAATCAGGCGCCAGATTTACGAGAGTTGGCGCGTCTCTCGCCCGAGGATTTTCAGAAACGCTATCGGGGCAGTCCCATAAAGCGCACCAAATGGAGGGGTTTCCTACGCAATGTTGTGGTGGCAATGGGAAATAGCCAGGACCCTGAAATGATTCCTGAAGTGGAAAATCTCCTCCACCATGAAGATCCCATGATCCGCCGCCATGCTTCCTGGGCGCTGAGTAGACTCACTGCTCAAAGCGCGAAGCAATCTGATCACTGATCACAGCCCCGGTAAATTCGACGTGAAAGGTCCAGGCCCGCTCAATTTTCCCTGTTTCCGGGTGTCGGTACCAGCTTTCTTCCCACTCAGCCTTGTTGTTGAGATCCCATCGCAACAGCTGGCCCGGCTCATATTTCTTCAAGACGGGGACCACGTCCAGTTCCTTCACTTTGTCGTCGGGATCGAGCATCTCCAGAATGGCAATTCTTGCTTCCGGAACCTCGTTTTTACATTCTGGATCCGAGTAGAAGGGAATGTCAGTGAAGAGAACCCGGTAGGGGACAATGGGCATTTCATCGGTCTTATCGGGACTGAGATCGACTTGTTCTGTGGCTTTTTGACGAGACATATCGATTCATCTTAGCATAAGGTTGCGGCCTTGACCTCGATGTTCACAACATGCTAGAAAAGCCTTTTTAGACCGATGCCCGAAGTGAGAAGATGATTTCCTCAGTAGCTCTAAAATATGCACAAGCACTGGCTGATGTGGCCGGGGAAGTGCAGCAGGAAGATCAAGTACACGATGAGCTGTTGGTTTTCGCTGAATTGTTGAACTCCCATCAAGAATTGAGGGAGGCACTCACTCACCCGGCGATTCCTTTTTCAGCAAAGCGGAAGATCGTCCAGGAATTAGCCAAGAAGATTCCCCTCACTGAGATTGTGGCCAATTTTATTCTGGTCCTGCTTGAGCACGCTCGCCTGCCCCAGTTTCAGGAGATGATCGAGGCCTATGAGAGCGTTTTGGACGAGCTTCGCGGTATTTTGCGAGCCGACGTCGCCTCCTGTGAGGAGGTGGAAGAAGCCATGGATCAGCGTCTTCGAAAAGCGGTCTCGACTTTGACTGGAAAGCAGGTCAAAATCAATTATCAGCAGGATGAGTCGCTGATCGGAGGATTGAAATTACAGATCGGGTCCACCCTCTATGATGGTTCGATTCGCACGCAGCTGGAGGAGATTAAACGGCGTTTAGCCAATCAGTAATTATCATGGCATTAAAAGCAGATCAGATTAGCAAGATCATCAAGGAGCAGATCAAGGATTTCGACACCGGAGTCGTGGTCAGCGAGGTGGGTACCGTCCTCTCAGCTGGCGACGGCATTGCTCGGGTGCATGGTTTGGAGAAAGTCATGGCGCTTGAACTTCTGGAGCTTCCTCACCAGGTCTATGGTCTTGCCTTTAATCTTGAGGAAGACAACGTGGGTGTGATTCTCTTTGGTGACTTTCATGAGATCAAAGAAGGAGATTTGGTCAAACGCACAAAGCGAATCATGCAAGTGCCAGTGGGCGAAGCGCTGCTGGGCCGTGTTGTGGATGCACTGGGCCGACCGCTTGATGGCAAGGGCCCGGTGAAGACAGATGAGAACTCTCCTGTGGAAAGGCTTGCCCCCGGGGTGATCGAGCGGCAGCCGGTACGTGAGCCCGTCCAAACGGGTCTCAAAGCCATCGACTCCATGATTCCCATCGGGAGGGGGCAGCGTGAGCTCATTATCGGTGATCGTCAGACCGGTAAGAGTGCCATTCTCATCGATACGATCATCAATCAGAAAGACACCGACATGCTGTGTATCTATGTGGCAATCGGTCAGAAGCGCTCTACCATTGCGCGAGTGGTGAAGACTCTCGAGGACTACGACGTCATGAAAAAGACAATCGTGGTTGTGGCGGCTTCCTCTGATCCAGCCACGATGCAGTACCTGGCACCCTATGCCGGTTGTTCCATGGGAGAATACTTCCGTGACCGGAAACGCCATGTGCTGATTGTCTATGACGACCTTTCCAAGCATGCCGCCTCTTATCGGGAGATATCCCTCCTGATGAGACGACCACCTGGCCGGGAAGCTTTTCCGGGCGATGTCTTCTACCTGCACAGCCGGCTCTTGGAGAGGGCGGCCAAATTGAGCGACGAGCTGGGAGCTGGCAGCCTGACGGCCTTGCCGGTGATCGAGACCCAGGCAGGAGACATTGCGGCCTACATTCCCACCAATGTCATTTCCATCACCGATGGCCAGATTTTCTTGGAGTCCGATCTCTTCTACTCGGGGATCCGGCCTGCCATTCACGTGGGCAACTCGGTCAGTCGGGTGGGTGGAAATGCTCAAATCAAGGCCATGAAGCAGGTGGCTGGGACTCTGCGGCTTGAACTGGCTCAGTACCGCTCCTTGGCTGCCTTTGCCCAGTTTGGCTCCGATCTCGATCAAGCCACCCAGAACCAGCTGGCTCGCGGCGAAAGGTTCACGGAAATTTTCAAACAGGACCAGTATCAGCCGCTGGGTGTTGATCGGCAGATCGTCATTATCCTGGCAGCGACGGAGGGGTTTCTGGACGATATTGAAGTCTCAGAGCTAGGAAAGTTTGAATTGGGTTTGCAAAGATTTATGGAAGTGAGCAAGGCGGATCTCCTGCAGGAAATCATGGACAAGAAGACCCTGGATGATGAGCTGCGGAAGAAACTGTACGAAGCGATCGCAGAATTTAAGACTCGCTTTGAGGAAGAAAGAGCGGCCTAACCTCTCTTTTAATCAAGAAAAAAACAGGGAGCTCAGATAACTCATGCCCGGAGGGAATCTTCGTGAGTTTCGACGTCGAGTGCGATCGGTGAAGAATATCCAGCAGATTACCCGAGCCATGAAATTCGTGGCTGCCTCCAAGTTGAGACGGGCCCAGGAGCGCATTTTCTCGGCTCGTCCCTATGCGGATCGAATGCTGGTGGTGCTGAATTCTCTGGCGACTCGTGCGGATCCGGAACAGCATCCTCTATTGGTGAAACGCGATGGCGAAAAAGTAATGCTGGTCGTGATTACAGCTGATCGAGGCTTGTGTGGAGCCTTCAGTGCAAACATCGTCAAGGCGGCTGCCCGCTACATCCGAGAAGAGGAAACCAACGAAACAATCAGCCTCACTCTGGTGGGACGGAAGGGACTTGAATGGTTTCGACCGCGGCCCTGGCCCATCAGACATGAATACGTCAACATCATGAGTCAGGTGGATTTCCAGTACGCTCAAGAGATTGCACGAAGCGTCATCGAGTACTATCTGGACGGGGAGTTGGATGCCATCTACCTGGTCTACAATGAGTTCAAGTCGGTCGTTCAGCAGCGAGTTCTCATCGAACCGCTGCTGCCCATACAGCGCCTGGAGGCCGACGCTCAGCAGGAGGTTCCTCTCGATTACATTTACGAACAGCCTCCCTCCCTTCTCTTTGATCATCTGCTTCCCCGCCATGTGGAAACACAGGTGTTTAGAGCCATGCTGGAGTCAGAGGCGGCTGAGCAAGGGGCACGGATGACGGCCATGGATTCAGCCACCCGAAACGCCAAGGAAATGATTGAGAAGCTAACACTACACATGAATCGGATTCGTCAGACAGCGATTACCACCGAAATCATCGAAATTGTCGGTGGCGCAGAAGCACTGGTCGGGAGGAGTTGAAAATATGGCGGAAATTTTCGGAAAAGTGATTCAGGTTCTGGGGCCAGTCATCGATGTGCAGTTCGAAGGTGGCCATGTGCCGGCTATTTACAATGCCCTCCAGGTGACCGACGATGGATCTGATACATCGACCCCCATCGACATCACCCTTGAAGTTGCCCTGCACCTGGGGGGCAATGTCGTCAAATGTATCTCCATGCAGCCCACCGATGGGGTTGTGCGGGGCATGAAGGCCATCGACACAGGCGCCCCCATTACCGTCCCGGTGGGACCGGAGACTTTGGGACGTGTGCTCAATGTTCTTGGACAACCGGTCGATGGGTTGGGACCCATTAAGGCTAAGAGGAAGTACCCGATTCACAGACCTGCGCCAACTCTGGAAGATCAGAGTACGGAAACGGAAATGTTGGAGACCGGTATCAAGGTGATTGACCTGGTACAGCCTCTCTCTCGAGGCGGAAAAATTGGTCTGTTTGGAGGGGCGGGGGTTGGGAAGACCGTCATTATCATGGAGCTCATCAACCGGATTGCCACCCAACATGGGGGGTTTTCAGTTTTTGCCGGTGTGGGTGAGCGTACTCGTGAGGGGAATGATCTCTGGTTGGAGATGAAAGAATCGGGTGTCATTGACAAGGCGGCTCTCATCTTTGGGCAGATGACGGAACCGCCCGGAGCACGGTTGCGCGTCGGCTTGACCGGTCTGACGGCGGCCGAGTATTTCCGCGATGAAGAGGGACAAGATGTCCTCCTCTTCATCGACAACATCTTCCGCTTTACCCAGGCGGGTTCAGAGGTGTCGGCGTTGTTGGGCCGGATGCCTTCGGCGGTCGGATACCAACCCAATCTGGCCAGCGAGATGGGAGAGCTTCAAGAGAGGATTACCACCACCAAGAAGGGGTCTATCACTTCGATTCAGGCCATTTATGTTCCGGCGGACGACTACACGGATCCAGCTCCCGCTACCGCGTTTGCTCATCTGGATGCCACCACCAACCTGGAAAGATCCATTGCCGAACAGGGCATCTATCCCGCCGTGGATCCCCTGGCCTCAACCAGTCGGATCCTGGATCCCCGCATTATCGGTGAGGAACATTACACTGTGGCCAGGGAGGTGCAGAGAGTGCTGCAGCGATACAGGGACCTTCAAGATATTATTGCCATTTTGGGCATTGATGAACTCTCGGAAGAGGATAAGGTGACAGTCTCTCGAGCCCGCAAACTGGAGAGATTTCTCTCTCAGCCCTTCTTTGTTGCTGAGCAATTCACCGGAATGGTTGGGAAATACGTGCCCATTGCCGAAACGATCGTTGGTTTCAAGGAGATCTGTGAGGGAAAGTACGACGACGTTCCTGAGCAGGCTTTCTACATGGTGGGAAACATTAACGAGGTGCTGGAAAAGAAGGAGAAGCTGAGCAACTGACAACGGAAAAACTGACAACTGACAACTGACAGGGAGAGAAGGAGAGAAATATGAGCTTGGGAGGGAGAATTGAGCTGGAGATTGTGACTCCTGATCAACTCTTTTTCAGTGGAGAAGTCGATGAGGTCGTTGTGCCCGGTAGTGAGGGCTATCTGGGAATTCTACCGGGCCATGCGCCGTTGTTATCGGAACTTCAGACAGGAATTCTTACCTACCGTCAGGAATCTCGGGAGTTTCGCCTCTTCTGCAGCTGGGGCTTTGTGGAAGTGCTCCCAGGTCGGGTCTCTGTGTTGGCTGAGGTGGCTGAGTCTCCCGATCAGATCGATGCGGAGCAGGCAAGGGACCAGCACAGACGAGCTGAGCAGCTTCTCAGCTCCAGGGATCAGGATACCGACTATGCTCAAGCCTTGCTCGATCTGCGCGCGGCCGAGGTGAGGCTGGAGGTGGCAGAGAAAGAGTGAGAGGTTGCGCGCTTCACGCGCTCGTGCTGTCACCCCAGGAGATCTTCGAAGGCTCCCCTCAGATCGGAAAAACGAAACTGATAACCGCTTTGCTCCAATTTTTTGGGAAGCACACGCTGTCCCTTGAGAAGCAAAGTCTCTGCCATTTCACCGAACAACAGTCGCAGGACAAACCCGGGAACCCGGAAAAAGGCCGGGCGCCTCAAGACCCGCGCCAACGTCCTTGAGAATTCTTCATTGGTGACGGGATTGGGGGCGGTCAGGTTCAGAGGGCCTTCCATTTCATCGTTTTCAATGGCGTACCTAATTGCCTCGAGTTCGTCCCTGATGTGAATCCAGGACATCCACTGCTTTCCACTGGCCAAGGGGCCACCCACACCCATTCGAAAGGGTGGGAGCATGCGAGGAAGGGCTCCACCCTCCCTGGCCAAAATCAAACCACTTCGCACCAGCACCACACGAACTCCTGAGTCGGTGGCTCGCTTGGCCTCGCTCTCCCACTGCTGGCATAACTCAGCCAGGAAATCGTTCCCAGGCTGACTTGTCTCCTCAAGAAACTCATCCCCGTGAGTTCCGTAATAGCCGATGGCCGAACTACTCACCAGAACCTTTGGAGGATTCTGGCAGTGGGAAAGACCCTCGACCAGGTTTCTGGTTCCCGCGACCCGACTCTCACGAATCATTCGTTTCCGTTGGGAAGTCCACCGGCCTGCGGCAATGGCTTCCCCGGCCAGATGGACTACTGCGTCCGAGCCTTCCAGAGCTTCCACTGGAGGATGACCGGAAGTGGCATCCCAGGCCGCAACTTCCACAGTGGGAAGCTTTGCCCGCGCCTTCTCAGGGTTTCGCGCCAAGGCCACTACCTGGTGACCGGCTTGGATGAGGTTTTGACAGAGGGCACCTCCGACTAGCCCGGTGGCCCCTGTGACAACAAGCTTCATGGTACTTTCGTGAATCGGTGACTTCGTGAGTACGTGTTACCGACTTGTTCATGGCTGGGGGACAGGGATTCGAACCCCGATTCCATGGGCCAGAGCCATGTGTGCTGCCATTACACCATCCCCCAGCACTCTGCAGACCCGATAATATAGCAAAGGGATCGATTTAGGGTAGGGTATCTGGAGGGATAGCACGAATTCGGCACCTGAGGTGCCTCCCACGGATGAGTTCGGCACCTGAGGTGCCTCCCACGCACGAAACCGGCCCTATTTTTCCGAGCCTTCCTCGAGAGGTTCTAACCGGATGTCCAGGTGCAGCTTGCGGTTGGCTACGATTGCCATCTTCTCGTGAAAGGGCTGATATCCCGCAAATTCAATCCGAAGATCATGTTGGCCCTCGAGAATCGTATAGCGGTCCCTCTCGGTGCCGAAGTCGCCCCCACTTCCAATGAGCATGCCATCTATGTAGAGGAGAGCCTGGGGAGGATTGACTTGGAAAATTAAGTCCGTCGTATTGGCCCGTACCAGCTCGCTCTCCATGGAGCCACTGACGACCAGCTGATAAATTCTGCGGGTGGGTGTAGGACGTCCGTAAGTTACTGTCCTGTGGTATCGCGAGAGAGGAATGGTAGGGTTATAAATATGGAGATTTGAGGAAGCATGGCTCTGGAAGTAGAGATCAGGCTGGAAGAAGAAAAGGGTACGCGAGGGGAGGAAAAAGTGCCTCTCTGGGACGCGAACAGAGAAATGTCCTCCTTGCAGCGAGGTGGAGAAGGCTACAATGGCAAGGCAGAATAGCAAGAAGCCTCTCATTGTTCTCATGGGAGCTTGTCCTATTCCTTTAGATGGGAAAACAGGCAAAAAGTTTTTCCTATGCCGACTCTGCTATACTTGAGCCCAAATGAAAGTCATTAAGATCGCTCAGGTGCCGGCTCCCGGCGTGTCGGCAGATGCCAGTGTGCGTGATGCAGTCAGCACGATGAAAGAGGCCAAGATGGGGGCCTGTGTGGTCCTTGAGAACAACCAGTTAGTCGGAATCTTTTCCGAACGCGATCTCATGCTGCGCATTGTGGCAGCTGGGCTCGATCCTGACAAGACCCTCGTGCGCGAGGTGATGACGACCAAGCTGGAGATCCTCAACACCCGTGCAGACTCTTCTGAGGCACTGGGATTACTAGTGTCCCGGAAAATTAGGCATTTGCCCATCGTGGATGAGGATGGGAGCCTGGTTGGTCTGCTGTCCGTGCGGAGGCTCCTGAAACACCATGCAGAGGATTTGGTGGATCAGCTGAATTCTCTGGAGGCTTACTTTACCGCCGATGGGCCGGGTGGCTGAGTCGAGCAAGAGATTTTCTCCTCACGAATCCACAAACTCACATCTCGACGACACCGCATGCCAGACGAGCCCCGGCATTACCCGTCGGCTGGCCGAAATCATCTTCGGCCGCATGGAGGATCACTCCCTTGCCTTGGATGGAATTCGGTCCTTCCGAAAGGCTTATAAAATCCGCCGTCATTTCGAAGTTGGCATTGCCGTCCGCATCTGCCTCAACATTTCCTAAATCACCCGCATGATGGATGGGAGAATCGGGAGCTCCGTGCTCTGTCTCGCCTGGGTTAAAGTGACCTCCGGCGCTGGTTCCATCCGGCGCACTGCAGTCTCCGTTAGCGTGGATATGAAACCCATGCAGGCCGGGCTCAAGCCCAGTGAGCTGAGCAGTGATCCTGACTCTTCCTTCTGTCTCCTCGAAGGTAACGGTCCCGCTGGCTTCGTTGCCTTCGGTAGGAAACAGGTCGGCACCCCCGGTAATAACTTCGGGTGGTGGTGGTGTTTCGATGGGTTCGGCTGCCTCCTCGGGTGCCGATGCACAAGAGAATCCCAAGACAACGGTCAAAAGCAGACTGACGACAAAAAAAGTATTCCTGAGCATTTGTAAACCTCCTTGTTCAAAATCTCATTATAGAAGTATTTGGGAAGACTGCAAAGAGGGCTCTTAATACAACTGCGCGATTTCCCGGGAATCCTTTTGCACCTTCTCAATCAGTTCGGGTGGACTCAGTGGTTTTGCATGGGGAGCGAAACTGAGAATCAGGCGTGAAGGATATTCCAGCGTGTCACTGGTGAGCTTCAACACCACGCCGCCGTTGCTGGTCTTGGTCACGGAAGAGCCCCACCGTTCCTTTACCCAGGGGGCCACCGTGTCGTCAAATTGAATTTCAATCTTGCGACCTCCCATCGACTTCAGGAAGTTGTCCTTGTATTTGTCGATGTTCAGATCCTTGGGTAAGGAAAACCGTTTTTTGTGGAGTCTCACCGAGAGAATACGTTCGAATCTGAAAGTTCTCACATCCTCTCGCATCTCGCAATATCCGGTGAGATACCAGTAACCCAGGTTCTTCATGAGGAAATAGGGATGAATCACTCGAGGGCTCGTTGTGTTCCGCGTTAGGGAGTAATATTCAATCTCCGCCTTGCGGTTCTCTTCAATCGCTTGACGTAAAAGGCTGAAGTAACGAGAGGCAGGTCTTGAAGGCTGTTCAAGAACAATACGGTCTTCCAGACGGGCCGCAGGATCGAGGGAATCGGAAATGGCTTGCTCGATGGTGGTGGTGAGAGATTGCACGGTCTTGGGGTCCACTTCCGGGTCGAGAAGCTTTAAGGACATCAGTAAGGCCATGGCCTCGGGACGGGTAAATCGCAACGGCCTGTTCAGCATCTGGTCAAACTCAATATAGACCTGCTGTTCTTCCACGTAGATGTCCACATAGTCGTCAGGACGAAAGGGAGGTTTGCCGATCAGGAGCATGAAATCCAACTCCTTCATCAGCTGCTTGGGACGCATCCCTACCTCTTCGGCCAACTTCTCGACATTGACCCCCTGGTTTTTCGATACGTAGCTCAGGATAAAAAGGATGCGGTTGATCCGCTCAGTGACGTTCATTGCAGTTTTCGAAGAACTTCACAAAGCTCGCTTTGTATTTCTGGCGGGTCTAAAACCCGGACATCAGTTTTTTGAGAGAGAATCCAGGATATCAGACCGAAGCGGTTCTTCACACTTAATTCGAAAGTATTCTTGCTCGTTCTCTTGGCGCTCCTTAATTGGGCCAGGAGTTCAAGCAGCCGGTGCTGCGAGACTTGGATTGTCACTTGGATGGGATCGTGTAAGTCCAGTTCCCACTGCTGTTGATTCTGATAGTTTTTCACGGAAAATCCATCGAGAACTTCAAAGTCCGGAGTTCCTGGACGTCGAGTGTTTGGTTTCAAGTTCCGGATCCGGCTCACCACAAAGGAGCGCAGATCCTGGCGGATGTGGTCCCACCCGATGAGCGTCCAAAACCCCCTGCGGAAAATCAATCCATAGGGATCCAACGTGCGTTTCGTGGTTTCGCGGGTGGAAAAAGCGTGGTAGGTAAACTTGAGCGTCTTACGCCGATCCAGAGCATCCTGGATTTCATTCACCCACTTTGCGCGGTTTACGGTTCCCTTATCGCCAGCGTAGGTGATGGTAATTCCAGGAGGAGGAGGACTCAGGTGATCATTGACACTGGTGATCTTGTGAAGTGCAGATTCCAGTTGGTCCCGATAGGGGAAACCTTCGTCGTTCAAAACGGCGCCCGCTGAGAGCATCAAGAGAGAGGACTCCTGTGGAGTGAACTGAACCTCGTGAAGGAAGAGCTTCTCTTTCTCAATGAGATAGCCCTCTTTTTTCACACCTGCTCCACTGTGATAATCGATTGGAATTCCTAACGAAATGAGTTCCGCTTTGTCGCGTTCAAACTTTCTCTGATTGGATTCCTCAACACCTCGAGAGTAGTCATCCGGGAAGTGATTTTTGATTTCCTGCCAAGACACGGGTTCTCGCGCGTTCAGCAAGTAGGTAATCAAGTCGAGTAGACGCTCTGTCCGGTTCACTGAGTGTAGTGTAGGAGAACCAACCTGAAAGGGTCAACTGCAGGAACTTCCGGCTTGTCAAAGAGGCGATGACTGTGTTTTGATGACAGGGCTTTAATACTTTAAAATATAAAAAGCGACAATATGACAATCTCTCTTGACCTCGAAAAGACTTAGTTAAATTGAGTAAAGAGCGAAAAGGCAAAGGTCACAACCGATGACATTTATTATTTGCGAACCCTGTATCGGAGTCAAAGACACAGCTTGTGTGGATGCCTGTCCCGTCGATTGTATTCATCCCCGCAGTGATGAGACGAAATTCGAAACCGAAGAGATGTTGTTTATTGATCCGGAGGAGTGTATCGATTGCGGAGCCTGTGTTCCTGAATGTCCCGTGGAAGCTATCTTCCCAGAAGATGAAGTTCCGGAACAGTGGGTGAAATATGTGGACATCAATTATAAGTGGTACGGGGCCGACAAGTGAGTTTTGGAAAAAGCTGTGAGAAAAGTGTGAAAATAGTGTGCATGAATGTTTTTTGTAACTTATTGAAAATAAATGCTTTTTACCCTTGACTTGGGCTTTTCTTTCAGTACAATAACTAACTGGTTCCCGAGAGACAGACGCCGTAAAAACGGTGCCCGCTGTGAGAGCGGTGCCCTAAGAAGTTTGGAGTCCGCCGAGATTTCCACACTCTCTTGCCACCGATAGCGAATGCCACTCGGGAACCAATTCCCCTCTCTTGTGCTGTCGGGTCTTGCCTGTTAGCCTCCTTAAACGAACGCAGCAAGTCGAAGTGATTGAGCAATGTCGGTAATCGATTGGGTCATCGTGATCTTGTATCTCCTGTTGAGCTTCGCTATCGCTGCCTATTATTCTAAGCGAGCGGGAAGAGATACTCAGGAATTTTTCCTTTCCGGTCGGAGCCTTCCCTGGTGGTTGGCCGGGACTTCAATGGTTGCCACCACTTTCGCGGCGGATACTCCTCTTGCAGTGACCGAGCTAGTGGCCACTGGAGGCATTGCGGGAAACTGGCTGTGGTGGAACTTTCTCTTTGGTTCCATGTTTACCTGTTTCTTCTTCGCCAGATTGTGGAGAAGGGCAGGAGTCCTGACCGACGTGGCCTTTATTGAACTTCGATATTCGGGCAGGCCGGCCTCCGTTTTACGGGGGTTCAGAGCCCTTTATCTCGGACTTTTCATCAACACGGTCATCATGGGGTGGGTGAACGTGGCCATGGCTACCGTTTTGATCGGGATGTTCGATATCTCTCAAGGACAGGTTCGATACTATGTCTTTGCGGCCATGGTATTCGCGGCCATTTACTCTGCTCTTTCCGGTCTGCGGGGAATTGCGGTGACGGATGTCATGCAGTTTTCCATCGCCATGGCAGGGACTCTCACTCTTGCCATTGTGGTCATCAATCTGCCTGAAATAGGCGGAATCACCGGACTGAAAAATCAGCTGCCTGCCTGGGTCTTTCAATTTACTCCTGTGATCGATTCTGGAGTCGAAAGCATTGCCTATGGAGGGATTCTGGCTCTGAGTGTCAGTGCCTTTGTGGCCTACATTTTTGTTCAATGGTGGGCCGCCTGGTATCCCGGGGCGGAGCCGGGAGGCGGTGGCTATGTTGCCCAAAGGATGATGTCTGCCAAAGATGAAAAGCACTCTTTAATGGCGACGCTGTGGTTTACCATTGCCCATTACTGCTTGCGACCGTGGCCCTGGATTCTGGTGGGATTGGCCAGCCTTGTCTTGTATCCGGAGCTGGATGCTGCCGATAAAAAGCTTGGCTACGTTTATGCGATGCGGGACTTTCTTCCGGTGGGTTTGAAAGGCCTGTTGGTGGCCTCATTTTTTGCAGCCTATATGTCCACCATCTCCACCCAACTCAATTGGGGCACTTCCTATGTCGTCCATGATTTCTATCGAAGATTCATCGAGAAGGAGGCTTCGGAGAGCCACTACGTATTGGTGGCAAGGGTCGTCACTTTTATTGTCATGGTCGCTTCGATTCTGGTCACACTGGTCATCCAGACGATCTCGGGAGCGTGGCAGTTCCTCATCGAGTCCGGTGCCGGATTGGGACTTGTCTTGATGCTCCGCTTTTACTGGTGGCGGATCAACGCTTGGAGTGAGATCAGTGCAACGGTGACTCCTTTTCTTGTCTACGCTTACATCAAGTTGAAGACCACGGTCGTCTTTCCTGAAACCCTTTTCTATATCGTAGGAGTCACAACGGCAGTCTGGATTCTTGTGACCTTTCTCACCAAACCTGTGGCGGAAGAGCGCTTGATTGAATTCTATCGACGCGTTCATCCCGGCGGAATTGGTTGGCGGAAGATTGAAAGGTTGGTTCCGGATGTACCGGGAGATTCGGCTTTTGCATGGTTGTTCCTCGACTGGGTGTGCGGAGTGCTTCTGGTTTACGGGGTTTTGTTTGGCATCGGGAAAGTGATTTTTGGAGAACTGCTTCTGGGGTTCTCGCTTCTTGTGTTGGCTCTTCTTGCGGGTGGCATTATCTACTGGGATCTTTCCAGGCGCGATTGGCAGGAAGTCATGAAGACATGAGAGATCAAAAGATAGAAAGTCCACCTGAGATTTTCTCATCTGCCCAGCTGGAGCGTTGGTATCCTGTCGATCCTTCAATCTGGGCACTGACTTCCGAGACCCCTGAGGAAGATGTGGCGCGATCCATCGCCAGGGCACTTCTCGACCAGCCCCGCCACATAGAGCCTCAGTTTTTGTACGATGAGCGAGGCTCCCACTTGTTCGAGAAGATCTCCGCTCTTCCCGAGTATTACCTGACCCGTACGGAGGATGCCATCCTTGAAAAGGAGGCGAAACAGATCATTGCCCTGACTGAAGCGGAATGTCTGGTGGAGTTGGGCGCAGGTTTTTCCAAAAAAACGGTCCATCTTCTGAGCGAACAAGTCAGACAACTGGGCGGAGGGACATTTGTTCCCATTGACGTGAGTCTGACGGCTCTGATTGAATCGAGGGACTCGGTCAATGAGCAGTTTCCCCAACTGGGCTTTCATGGATTGTGTGCTCGTTACGAGAAGGGGATCTCCAGTATCGAGAAAAGCCTTCCCACACTTTTCGTCTTTCTGGGAAGCAGTGTGGGCAACTTTGATCGGTCCGATTTCATGCGTTTCTTTCGGCTGCTCAGGGAATGCATGGGCTCGAATGATCTCTTGCTTCTCGGTGTAGATCGTGACAAAAGAGTGGAGACTCTGGAAAAGGCCTACAACGATTCTGAAGGAACGACATCCGATTTCATTTTAAACGCCTTTGAGAACATCAATCGGGTGATGGGTAGCAATTTCGACCTGGCGAAAATGCGCTACCACTCTTTCTATAATCTCCAGTTGCAGCAGATGGAAATGTACGCTGTCTCCACCTCAGATCAGAAGATAGATCTCCCTCCTGTGAAATCGGAGTTCTTGTGGAAGGAAGGGGAGGAGATTCTCGTCGAAATCAGTCGTAAGTTTGAGCCCCTTGAACTTCAGCAGCACTTTCAACTCATCGGTCTGGAATCGATCGCACATTTTACCGATCCCCAGGAGTGGTTTTCATTGCTGTTGTTGAAACGTCAGGTGGAGAGATCGCAATGAGTATTTCAGCGAATTTGATTGATCAGTTGAAGGAAGCTCGTTCTCGAACCCTGGCACTGGTGGAGGATCTGTCGGATGAGCAGCTGATGGGACCCCGTCTTGATATTGTCAATCCGCTTCTCTGGGAGATCGGACATGTGGCCTGGTTTCAGGAAAAATGGACACTCCGTCATTTGTTAAAAAAGGAACCGATTCGAGAGGATGGGGATCGGCTCTACGATTCCATGGCCGTGGCTCACGATACGCGCTGGGACCTGCCTCTTCCCTCACGGAAGAAGACCCTTCGCTACATGGAGCAGGTGCTCTCTGGCATCATCGAGGCCCTGCAATCACCCAAGACGGAAGAGGAGGCCTATTTTTATCGGTTGGCACTCTTTCACGAAGATATGCACGATGAGGCGTTCACCCACACAAGACAGACCCTCAACTATTTCCCACCTCCTCTGTGGGCTCAGGATAGGGAGGAGAAAGCCGCCTCTCAAGAGGAGAGGGGACCTCTCTCCGGTGATGTGGAAGTCCCGGGGGGGACATTTCCCTTAGGGTCAACGCCCGAGATGCCTTTCGTTTTCGACAATGAGAAGTGGAGCCATCCTGTCCAGGTCAAGCCCTTTCGAGTGGCACGGGCGGCCACGAGCAATGCTGAGTTTGCAGTCTTTGTGGAGGAGGGGGGATATCAGCGCCGGGAATGGTGGAGTGAGCCTGGATGGAGCTGGCGTGAGCAGGCCGATGCCCAGCACCCTGTCTACTGGAAGCGTGAATCCGCAAACCAGTGGATGCGTCGTCACTTCAACCAGTTCCACCGCCTGGAGGAAAATCTTCCCGTGATTCATGTCAACTGGTATGAAACGGAGGCCTACTGCAACTGGTCCGGACGGCGTCTCTTGAGTGAGCCCGAGTGGGAGATGGCGGCTTCGCAAAGCTTTCAATCGGACGGGACAATCAGTGAGGCTAAGAGGCGCTTTCCCTGGGGTGATGAGCCGCCCACCAGTGGACGTGCCAACCTGGACTGGGAAGCCGGAGGATGTGTGGAGGTAGGAGCGCTGAAGGAGGGTGACAGCCCCTCGGGCTGCCGCCAGATGATCGGAAACGTGTGGGAATGGATCGCCAACGACTTTTTGCCCTACCCCGGTTTCGTGGTGGATCCCTATAAGGATTACTCTGAGCCCTGGTTTGGCACACGCAAGGTGATGCGTGGTGGCTGCTGGACGACTCGATCGCGGCTTGTCCACAACACATGGCGCAATTACCAGACTCCTGACCGGCGCGATATATTGGCTGGATTTCGCACCGCTGCTCGAGACACTATAAAATGAAAATCAGACTGGTCACACCGACACCGAAAGCCTTATTGGACGGAAACCGGGTGACGGCTCGCCGATGGGCGCGAATGCTCAGGCGACTCGGACATCGGGCCACCGTCGGACGCCACTTTGATGGGGACTTCTGTGATCTCCTGATTGCGCTGCACGCTGTCAAGAGCTTTGACTCGATTCGCCGATTTCGCGAAGAGCATCCCACCAAGCCTCTGGTGGTGGTGCTCACGGGGACGGATCTTTATCGTGATCTTCACCACAGACCTGAGGTCCGAGAGTCGTTCCAGCTGGCGACCCATGTGGTCGCGTTGCAGGAGCAGGCGCTGAGGGAGCTCTCCGCCGCTGTCCGAAAGAAAACTTTCGTCATCTACCAATCTGCTGAACCGGTTCCGGGCAAACCCTCCCCTCCCAAGGGCTCTTTTCGAGTCTGTGTGGTGGGAAATCTGAGGCCTGAAAAGGATCCGTTTCGTGCTGCTCTGGCCAGTCGACGCCTCCCCGCCTCTTCGCGGATCAAGATTTTGCAGGTGGGAGAGGCGCTCAGTCCTGGGATGGAGAACAAAGCACTCGAAGAAACTCAGAGCAACCCACGTTATCGTTGGATGGGGGCTCTTCCCTATGGAAAGACCCGCCGCCTGGTGGCTGGCAGCCACCTGGTGGCTCTGACCTCCCGAATGGAAGGGAGTTCAAATGTTCTCTCGGAAGCCTTGATTTCTTCGGTGCCGGTAGTGGCTTCGCAGATTCCCGGCCTCATGGGCACGCTGGGTGAGAAGTACCCAGGCTATTTTCCCCTGGGAGACACCCGTGCTCTGGCACGGCAGCTCCGAAAGGCTGAGGTGGACGAAAGCTTCTACCAGGACCTTCAATCGCATTGTGCTCGACTTTCCTCGTTGGTCGATCCCCAGCGAGAGCAGGAATCGTGGGGAAAGCTGCTGGAGAAGATTTCTTCGGAGAACTCGCCTTAAGGGTCAAAATGCCCCTGACCAGAACACTCGACAGTTTGATCTATGCTCTGGTTCGGGTGTTTTTCGCGCTCATTGGAGTGCTGCCGCGCTTTCTGGCCTATCCTGTTTGCGAAGGGCTGGCGGCTTTGGTGTTCCTCCTGGATAAGAAACATCGCCGCATTGGGATGATCAATTTGAGCATCGCTTTTCCTGAGAGAGATGAGCACTGGAAGAAGCGGATTCTTCGGCAAAGCTTTCAACAGTTGGGAGACCATGTGGTCGAGCTGAGCCGCCTGCATCGTCTAACCCCAGAGAAAGTCAAGAGGCGGGTTCGCTATGAGGCAGACCGTGGACTGGAAAATTATCTCGATGCCCGACAGCGCCATCCGGCCATGCTTTTTTTCACTGCTCATATCAGCGCATGGGAGCTTTTACCTGTCGCTCATGCGCTTTACGGGCATCCTCTCAGTTTTGTGGTGCGCCCCCTGGATAATCCTTTTCTGGAGCGCTGGGTCACGCGTTTGCGCACGCAGTCCGGCAATCAGGTCATCGCCAAACAGGGATCTGTGCGACAAATCCTCAAGCTTCTCAGGGAGGGTGGCGATGTGGGGTTTCTTCTGGATCAGAACAGCCAGGAGAAGGAAGGTGTTTACGTTCCCCTCTTCGGTCACCCAGCCTCGACCAATTCCAGCGTGGCCGCTCTGTCCCTGAAGACCTCGATGCCGATTGTGGTGGGTTTTATCTTCCCAGGCCACCGCCGTGGCCACTACATCATTCGTTTTTATCCCCCCATAGAGGTGGTGAGCAGCGGTGATTCCCAGAAGGATATCAGGGAGACCATGACCCTGGTGAATGGAAAAATCGAAGAGGTCATCCGTGAGTACCCCCACTGCTGGTTGTGGGGACACCGGCGCTTTCAGACCCAGCCGGACGGCAGTGATCCCTACCGGCAGGACGGTTAACTCATGTCTTGTTTCAGTCTGATCCTGCTGATATAAAGGTCTCTCCAAGTTCAGGGAGAGAACGGCGCCGAGAAAATGGAGAAGAAATGGCCACAAAGGTAGCAATCAACGGTTTTGGACGGATCGGGCGCAATGTCTTTCGGGCTGCAATGGAGTCCGATTCTCAAGTGGAGATTGTGGCTATTAATGACATCACGGATCCAAAGACCCTGGCCCACTTGCTGAAATATGATTCCATCTATGGGCGATTGCCAGCTGAGGTAACTTACGATGAAAACTCTCTCTCCGTAGAGGGAAGAAAGATCCAAGTCTCTGCCCAAAGGGATCCCGGGCAGATCCCCTGGGGTGAAGCCGGAGCGGAGATCGTCATAGAGTCCACCGGGCTGTTTCGAAAGCGCCAGGATGCCGCCAAGCACCTGCGCGATTCGGTAAAAAAGGTCATTGTGAGTGCGCCTGGCAAGGACCAGGACCTGATGGTCTGCCTGGGGGTCAATGAGGAGAAGTACGATCCAGGCCAGCACTCTATTGTTTCCAATGCCAGCTGTACCACCAACTGCCTGGCACCTGTTGCAAAGGTCTTGCATGAGCACTTCGGAATCCGCAAGGGTCTCATGACGACCATTCACAGCTACACCACTGATCAGCGTATTCTGGATCTCCCCCACAAAGATCTGAGGAGAGCTCGCGCAGCCGCTCTCTCCATGATTCCCACCACTACAGGAGCCGCACTGGCCGTGACCCAGGTGCTTCCTGAATTAGAAGGAAAGCTGGATGGAATTTCCATTCGGGTCCCCACACCGAAGGTATCCCTGGTCGACTTGACGGCTACCCTGGAAAAGGATGTCTCGGACGATGAAGTCAAAGATGCCTTTCGCGAAGCTGCCCAAGCTCAATTGAAGGGGATATTGGCATACAGCGATGAACCCCTCGTTTCTTCCGATTTCACCAAAGATCCCCATTCGGCCATTGTGGATGGTCCCTTCATCAAAACCTTGGGCGACAACATGGTCAAGGTCCTGGCCTGGTACGATAACGAGTGGGGATATTCGAGTCGTGTCGTGGAGTTAGCCGAATTCATCGGGAAAAAGCTTTAACAGAAGAATCCAGAATCCAGCATCCGGAATCCACGCATGGCGGACACCTTTTCCAGACTCTCCATTGGGGACCTCGATCTTGAGCAGAAGCGTCTCTTTGTCCGGGTGGACCTTAATGTTCCCATAAAACAAGGCAGGGTCAGCGACGACTCTCGCATCAGGGCAGTGTTGCCTACCATCGAGCTGGCCGCTGAAAGGAAGGCCTGCATCGTACTGGCGTCCCATCTGGGGAGACCCAAGGGAGAGCGTCGCCAGGAATTTTCCCTGAGGCCTGTGGCCGATGCACTCTCCACACTCTTGAATCAGGAAGTGGCATTCGTCCAGGACTGCATCGGAAGCGAGGTCAAAGAGAGGGTCATGGCGCTCCAGCCGGGCCGCATACTCCTGTTGGAGAACCTGAGATTTCACGAAGGGGAAGCCCAAAACGACCCTGACTTTTCTCGTCAGCTGGGAGGCTGGGCCGAGGAATATGTCAACGATGCTTTCGGCGCTGCTCACCGCGCCCATGCCTCCACGGTCGGGATTCCTCAGATTCTGGGAAGAGGGGCGGCAGGTTTGCTGATGAGAAAGGAGCTGGAATATCTATCCCGAGTTCTCTTACACCCACAGCATCCGGTGGTGGCGATTTTGGGTGGAGCCAAGGTTTCTGACAAAATAGAACTGATCAGGAATCTCCTCGGTCTTGCCGACACGATTCTGATTGGTGGAGGAATGGCATTTACTTTTTTTAAGGCTCAGGGAAAGACCATCGGAAGTTCCCTTGTCGAGACTGAGAAGCTTGAAGTAGCCAGGGAGCTCATCCGGAGCGCGGAATCCCGTGGAGTGGCTCTGAGGCTTCCCGTGGATAATGTGGTAGCCCGGAAGTGTCAGCCCGATGTCAGGACAGAAATTGTGGAAGCCGGTGGCATCGAGAAGGATTGGATGGGTCTGGATATCGGTCCTGGGACGATTGAGGAGTTTCAAAAGGAGATTGCACGAGCCCGGACCATTATCTGGAATGGCCCGCTGGGTGTTTCTGAGATCGATGAGTTTGCCCGCGGGACAGTTGAGATCGCAAGGGCGGTTGCCCAAAGCACGGCCTTGTCCGTGGTGGGTGGCGGAGCCTCTATCGGAGCTCTGGTCAAGGCCGGTGTGAAGGATCAGATCTCTCATGTCTCCACGGGAGGAGGCGCCTCGCTGCAGTTTTTGGCGGGTCAAACACTTCCCGGAGTGGAGATTTTAACCAAGCGAGGCACGAAGGAGTAAACAGGATGGACCAGGAAAGTCGAAAACCCGTTGTTGCAGGAAATTGGAAGATGTTCAAAACTCGTGATGAGGCTCAGGCCACCGTTCGAGAGATCCTCAAGTTGATCGGTGATCCTTCAGCAGTGGAAGTCCTCGTTTGCCCTCCTTTTACCGCCTTGTCTGCGGTTCACGAGGTTCTCAAAGACAGTGCGGTGCAACTGGGCGCCCAGAATGTCCACTGGGAGGATGAGGGGGCCTTTACCGGAGAAGTCTCCATTCCCCTGTTGCTGGATTGCGGCTGCCAGTATGTCATCCTCGGACATTCCGAGCGCCGCCACTCTTTCCATGAATCTGACGAGATGATTCAACGCAAGCTTGAGAAAGTTCTCACCACCGATCTGATCCCCATCCTTTGTATCGGTGAATCTCTGGAGGCGCGGGAGGCGGACCGGGTTGAGGATGTGGTTGTGGGCCAGTTAGAACGGGCCGTGCGCCAATTGACAGACCCCCAGACATCCCGTATCATCATTGCCTATGAACCGGTCTGGGCCATCGGGACGGGTCGGACAGCGACCCCCGAAATGGCCGAGAGTGTCCACCAGATGATTCGCAATTGGCTCACCAATCACTGTTCTGAAGAAATTGCGGTTCATATGCGCATCCTGTATGGAGGGAGCGTCACGCCGGAGAATGTGGTTCAGTTGATGGCTCAGGAGGATATCGACGGAACTCTGGTTGGTGGTGCCAGTCTGGATGCACAATCGTTTGCTAGAATTGTCCAGGAGAGCGCCTGAGCCGAAGCAACTAAAACGTCACCCGGCCAGGTGACCCTCTTGTCAGCGGTCAGCGGTCAGTGTTTAATTAGTCCAACATGCTTGTACTCGTCATCTCTCTTCATATTGTGGCTTCACTGGTTTTGATCCTGGTGGTGCTTCTACAGTCAGGTAAGGCGGGAGATCTGGCTTCCACCTTTGGAAGCACAGGAAGTCAGACCGCTTTTGGTGCACGGGGAGCGGCCACTATGCTCACCAAGGCCACCACGATATGCGCGGTTCTCTTCATGATCACCTCGCTGAGCTTGGCCATCATGATGACTCAGGGCACCAGGGGAACGGTCCTGGAGGGGATTCCTCAACCGGAGGAGGTCCCGCTAGAGTCTACGACAGAGCCGTCAACAGCTCCCGCTGCCGCACCTACAGACGAGCTACCCTCCGCTGAGCAGCCCTCCGACCCGCTACCTTCGGAGCCTGCAGCCGAGGAGGGTTCGGGGGCAAACCCATAGACTTTCATGCCGGAGTGGTGGAACTTGGCAGACACACCATCTTGAGGGGGTGGCGCTCGAAAGGGTGTGCGGGTTCGAATCCCGCCTCCGGCACCAGGAAACGCTGACCACTAACCGCTGACCACTGACACCTGGCCCGTGGGCAAGAGCCCACGGCTCTGTCTGAAACTCCTCAACTCTGTCTGAGCCTCGTTAACTCTGTCAGAGCCGCAGGCTTTAGCCTGCGGGCCTCCTATCTCCTATCTCCTGCCTCCTACCTCCTGACTCCTATCTCCCTGCCTCCTTTCTCCCATTGCCTTTAACCCCTCAAAGGTCTAAGATTTGGCAAAAATAGTACCTGCAACTCGAGGGAGGAGGTTCAATGGGTAGAAAGAATCTGGCCATTCTCACTGTGATTTCAGCCACCGTCGGATTATTCAGCTTGAGTTCGTCTGGGGCAGTTGTGCTGGCTCAGCAAGTTTACGAGCTCAAGGCCAGTCCTGAGACCATACACTGGGGGCACTTCAGTGCCGACATAGAGCCCGTATTGAGGATCGAACCGGGCGACATCGTGATTATGGAAGATGTTCCCCGCCTGGATCCGGCTGATATGGATAAGATTGGGATTCCATCTGAGGAGATGTCACAGGACTACCGTGACATCTATCTCAAGGTGACCGATCGGGGCCCGGCCTCTCACATCATGGTGGGTCCTGTTTACGTCAATGGAGCCGAACCCGGCGACGTCCTGGAAGTGCGGATTCTGGATGTGCAACTGGCCTATACCTTTGGTTACAGTCGACTCAGCCCTCGAGCGGGGACGCTGCCGGGAGAGTTTGAGCGCTGGGAGAAGATTCTTCGCGTCGATCTTCAGAATAAGACGACTGAAGCGGCCGAGGGAGTGATTATCCCCCTGGACAATCCCTTTTTCGGTTCCATGGGCGTGGCGCCGGTGCTGGCGGCGGGACGCATCAGCACCGGTCCCCCCGGTGTGCACGCCGGAAATCTGGACAACAAAGACCTGGGAAGGGGCACGATCCTGTACATTCCTGTGCACACCAAAGGAGCCCTCTTTTCAGCCGGGGACGGCCATGCCGTTCAGGGGCATGGGGAAGTTTCCGTCAACGCCCTGGAAACGGGGCTGCGGGGGCGCTTTCAGTTCTTTGTGCGCAAGGACATGAGCCTGAAATGGCCCCGCGGTGAGATGCCCACCCATTGGATAGTGATGGGACTGCATGAAGACCTGGATGAAGGCATGAAGATCGCTGTGCGAGAGACCATCGACTTTCTGGTGGAACGCTTTCCCCATCTCACCCGCAACGAGGCTTTCATGATTTCGAGCCTGGCGGTGGATTACCACGTGACTCAGAACGTGGACAGGACCAAGGGAATCCATGGGATGATTCCCAAAGACATCTTCAAGAATCGATGAGCGAGAAACCGGCTTCTGAGAATGATCTCTATTCGCGGGTAGACTATCGACGCTATGTGGCCTGGCCGGAAAGAATTCGCCGCGAGGCGCCCTTTCTCACGGAGGTCCTGGGAAAAGCCCCCACCCGGTCCGTGATCGACCTGGGATGCGGGACGGGCGAGCACTGCCGCTTTCTGGCCGGGGAGGGATTTGAAGCGGTTGGACTGGATCGCTCTGAGGCCATGCTGGCCAAGGCCCAGAAGCAGCCTCTTCCCCCCAATTTACGCTTTGTCCTGGGTGAAATTCAGCAGGTGGGGGACGCGGTGAAAACCCAATTCGGTGTGGCCCTTTCCCTGGGCAACGTTCTGGTTCATCTCACGGGACGCCAGGATCTGGAGGAGGCCTTTGCATCGCTGGCCCGGGTCATGGAGCCAGGAGGTCTCTTCCTCTTTCAGATCCTCAACTACGAGCGCATCTTTGAGGGGAAGGTTCGCCATCTTCCCCTGAGTTTCCGCCAGCACGAGGATGGTGAAATCGTCTTTCTTCGACTCATGGAACCCCTGGAAGATGGCAGGGTCCGCTTTTGCCCCACCACTTTGAAGTACGACCCACAAGCGGATCCTCCGGTAGAGGTCGTTCGCTCCCGAATCGTGGAACTGCGCGGCTGGAGGCGGGAAGATCTGATCCCGCTCCTGGAGAATGCCGGTTTCAGCATCCAGGCCCTTCACGGGGACTTGATAGGAGGGCATTATGAGCCCCGGACTTCCTACGATCTTGTCCTGGTAGCTCAAAGAACTCCACTGAAATGAACCTGATCAACGGCAAACTGCAGATCTCCCACAGTGTCTATTACAGTGTGCAGGTCCCGGAGGGGAAGGGGCCCCATCCGCTCTTGATCGTTTTGCACGGCTGGGGACAGGTTGCTGATCACTTCATCAAGGTTTTTGAGCCGCTGACGGAAAAAGGCATTCTGGTGGCCGCTCCTCAGGCTGCCCACCAGTTTTACACCCAAATGGAAGATCGCCGAGTTGGATTCTCCTGGCTGACGCGCTACCAGCGCGATCAATCGGTCTCGGACTTTGTCGCCTACATGGAGCAGTTTTACAAGATGCTGCAGGAGAAGTTCGAAGTGGATTCTCAGAGGGTCTTTATCCTGGGCTTCTCTCAGGGAGTGTCCATGGCCTATCGGACCTGGGCCCACAGCTCGCTTCCGCTTCAGGGGCTTATCGCCTGCGGAGGGGATTTGCCGCCCGATATCCAGGAGCGACTGGATTCGCTGCGCCCCATCCAAGTCTTACTGGTCCATGGCCGCCGAGATGAGAACGTTTCACCTGAGGAAGCCACCCAAGCACGTGAACAGCTTGGGGCAGCCGGGCTGAGGCCGGAAGTGTTCGATTTCGAGGGAGGTCACGTGGTACCTTCCAGTGTACTCGGTGTTATCGAAGAAATGCTTCAATCGGGGGCGAAGTGAATCTCGATGGTGGCCAAAGTCTCCACAGGCTCTCCATCTTTTTCGCCTGGTAGGAATTTCCAATCGTTAAGGACCGTGCGAAGAGCGCTTCGGCCCAGAAGGGGGTGGGGACATTCCAACAGAACAAAACGATCGGGGTCGAGCCGCCCGTCGGCAGTGATGACACCTCGAATTATCACCTGGCCCTCTTCAGATAACTCTTCTGGATAGAGCGGTGCTGGGCCCTCGATGAGTTGTGGCCGTGAAATGTTGTCCACACCCGAGCCTTCATCGATTGAAAACAGCGGAATGGCTTGTACGGGGGTGAGAACAGCAAAGAGAGTTTGTCGGGTTGTTCTTTGAATGGTCACCAGCTTGGCTCGATCCAGCCTGCCCCGAATCGGAATATCCTCGAATTTGAAGGTCAGGTACTCGCCACTCAAGCTGAGCTCATAGGAGTCGTTGGTCCAATCGGTCACTTCCAGCTGGTAAGACAGCTTCATGAAGGCGTTTTCATGAGAGACCGTGGTCCCGCTCCAGGCGGTCTTCGAGAGGGTATGAATGTCCAACAGGAGGTGTTTCCTGGGGATCTCAAAGCCCTCGGGCACCGAGAATTTCTGAAGCCGTGGAAAAGGCCCATACAAGCAGGAGAACTGTCGCGGAAAGTCTGCCGAGGGCAGATCAGCTGTTTGGTAACTGGAGAGCTTTTGTGGGGAGACGATCGTGTAGGGATAGTCCTCAAAGAGAATCAGATGCAAGGCCTGCTCTGAGTTCTGCGTATCGAGGGACTCTTTCGCCTCGAGCTGATGGGAAAGAAGATGGACACTTGTCAAAAGAATAAACAGGAAGGAAAGTTTTCCAAGAACCGGGTGAGTTCTTATCGGCATGGCCTCCCAATATTTCCGTGTAATGTGCTTATGGTGGCCCCCTGCTTCCTGCGAAGTATACACGATTCCAACTCCTTCGCGAGGGGAAATCTGCCAGTCCCCATGAGAGCGGATAGATTTCCTTCCCCGGCGGCCGTGATCAAAGATATGCTTGAGTTCTGGAAAGGGTGTCATGGGAACAGAGGTCATCTGGCGATTGGAAGGAGGATACTCACGGTTCGTGAGTGGCTCAAAGGTGGAACTGCGCCTGGAAAAAAAGCCCTTTCGCCATAGCCTCGAGGTCTCTCCTTCAGGTCTGGTCCATCGCTCCAAGCCCATTGATCTGATTTTTCGAGTCACACAGGGCTTGAAGGGTAGGGGCCCGGGTGGTGTGGGATGGCGTGTCGATCCTGAGGCCGTGGTCCGGTCCGTGATTCTCTTTGCCGGGAATGCTTTTTTGGGCAATTTCCGGGTTCCTCCCCAGCACTTCGCGATTCAATGGAACCTGGAGGTCAACACAGAAGCCACGGCCGGTTTGGATCTGGCACCATTTTTGGTCGAGGTGGGTGCAAAGACCCGACTCTACCACTCCTGGGTCACGATTTTTCCCGAGGGCACTTCCCAGGTGCGAGCGCTGCAGGAAGGCTGGAAAAGCTATCGAAATCCACTGGATCCCGATGAAGTTTTTGAGATGCCGGACAGGCAGGTGGTGCGCTGGCGCTGGAGTGGAAGGGTGCGACTGGCAATGGGCGTCCAGTGGGCTCTGGGGGCAGGGTGGGCACTGCCCGGCACAGTCCCCCTGGTGAAGATTCAAAAAGGACTCTCATCGCTAGCAGCTCTGGGTGCTCAGGTAGAGGCGGTGGAGGAGGGGGAGTTCAACATCCAACTCAGAAGACGAGCTGGAACCATAGAGTTCCGCTTGCGGCGCCATCGTGAAAGAAAAAGGCAAGCCAGTCTTTCTGCCGGAGTGCACTTGGGGAGTCAGGTCCGAGTCGTCCATCTCGGCCCAACCACTGGCGGCCCGTTGCAGATTCTCTCCCAGGGGCTGCAAGAGCCACTCAGAAGAAAAATGAACCAGCTGCTGAAGCAAGCCCTGGGCAGACGTTTGGAAGTCGCGCTGGCACTGGAAAGCTCGCGCTGGAGGCGAACTGCCACGGTGCTGGCGGCAAACTGGCCGCGGCCCCAGCCTGAGATTTTCGCAGAAGCTATACCCAACTCCTGGCCGGTTCCTTGCCTGCCCCTGAAACTGGAGTTGAGGTGAGCGGAAGGTTTGAGCGCATCCGCGGGCAACGGGTCAGCGTGCGCTTCAATGTGTTCCATTGGGTCGGACTTCACAAGAGCACAGAGCGCGAGTCCCGGCAGGCTCTCCTGGTGAGCCCGGCCGGCGACATTGTCCTGGAGGAAACAGAAGCACTGGAAAAGACCCGCTATCACTGGGATGAGGTCCAGTTTCTGAGGCTGCTGCAGCGGGAAACCAAGCAAGCCGGCAAACGCTCACGGGAGTTTGTGTGGAGCTTTGGCCAAGAAGGGGATTTCTCACATGCCGCTCTTGGACAGCTTCTGAGAATGGCTTTGCACATGGGTGTCTTCACAGAGTTTAACCTTCCACCCCGTTCCGCCTTTCCATTGAGTCTTCAGCTTCTGGTGGCTACTCGCTTTTCCCCGGCGGGACTCAGGCAAGTGCGTCGGGCAACTTCACAGCAGAAGTGGGAAGCGCTGGTGCGCGCCCTGCAGCTTGCAGAGCCGGAAAGATACGAAAAGAAGACTTTCTGGCGGGACTGGATTGATCATCCAGAGTTGAGAGAGAGGATCGACACAGATCCAGTCCAGACCCATCTGGCCACCCGTTATCCCATTGGGGGCAGGAGTTCATTCGAAAGGCAACAGGTGGTAGCAGCCTACCGACGAGCAAAGCGATTTTTCTCTTTATTGGAAGGCTGGAATGATAAAGAGTTAAAGAAGACACTCAAGGTCTTCAGCCTGGGTTTGGATATCCCCATCTTCGTGTTTTTTCACCTTCTCTGTCCGCTGGAACATCGCAGCTCCGGCGCCCTCATGACCGGTGACTGGGAACAGGCCTGGGGCGAGCAGGAGATGCTCGGGGAGGAGGCAGGAGACAGGAGTCAGGAGATTCCTGAAACTGACCACGGACAGCTGACCGCTGACAACTGACACCTGACAACAGCCGGAAGACCGGCTGAAATTGAAAATTCAAAAGCGGTGCGCTAGCCCTTGTAGGTGCCGAAGAGTTCGTATTTCTTGGCGACCCGGCCCAGGAAGAATCCGGCAGACACCAGGAGCTTATCTTTCGCTTCCAGCTGCAGCCGCTTGTAGCAATCGACCACTTCGTGGATGAACAGAATATCGTGTCCGTAACACATGTTCCCGTCGTTCTTGACGGCTTGGCTGCCGAGGATCTGGAAGAGCTCCTCTTTCTTGCTGTCGTCCATCCCCAGAAGGGCGTAAATGGCAGTAGCTGAGGCATAGGGATCGGTGTGGCTGATGACGCTTTTTAGCACATTGAGAGGTTCGGTGGGGCACAGCTGGCGAGCCACCTCATCCAACTGCCGGTTGTGTTCCAGTTCCCGACTTCTGCGGGAAGCTTGATGCAGGAGTGCCGCTGCCAGCAGCAGGGAATAGGACTTCTGCTCGGGTTTTTGATCGGACCACTGCTGAATGCAGAAAATGAAGTGAAAGGCTCGCATGGGCCAGATCCACTCTCCCACCTTCGAGTTGGACAGTGCCTGGGAAGCTGCCAGGAGCAGCGCCTCCTGCACGGCCTCCAGACTGACTCCCGATTCAGCAAGGGTTTGCAGCATTTCGAGGGGTTCCTCCACGCTCTCGCCAAAGAGAAGCGTCTTTTCGACCTCCTGATAACGCTGAGTTGAGATTCCACCCTTGTTCTTGAGAAAAGAGGCCAGAGAATCCTGATGCCAGTGCTTGAGGACGAATATGGAGAGTGAGTGCTCTCTGGGTCCCACGACCAAAAAGTGCAGTGCTGGGCAGATGATCTTCTCCAAGTGGGTCCAGTTCAGAGCCTCGGCCAGACGCCAGGCCTGAAAAAGATAGAGAAACTTTTGCCCTCCCTGAAATGTGTCATTGATGGCGTAGGCCAGTGAGTGCTCCCGAAAGAACAGTCGATCTTCTTCTTTGTCAAAGAAGGACTTGGCCCAGGCCATTGCCTCCTGGAAACTCTCGCCATCAGCGGCCTCCTGAAAGTGCTGCCAGCGCTCTTCCACACTGCCTTCACTTTTAGCTTTGATGTCATCGAGATTCAGAGGAGTTCGCTTGGTCTCTTTGGTGGCGAACCAGCACTGTTGCGCCAGGGGGCGCCAGCGGTCCTCCTCCGGGAAAAGAGACTGGGTCAGCAAGGAGGCCGACATGAGGCCGAAGAAACTATGGGGCACGGTGCCCTCGTAGTGGTGTTCGTATAGACGCTCAGGCAGATAAGCGACCACCTCCTTGAGGAACTCCTCCTGGCTTCCATACTTTTCTTCCGCTTCTTTGAACAGAGTGACAAAGTCTTTGATCTTGGTTTCGCAAAACAGCCGCTCAAGAAAATCACTCATTCTTCAGACTCCTCCTCTTATCTCTGTCAGGTGCATGATAGACGAAAATATGGGGACAGACTACCCGTTCACCTCATTTTCGAAATGAGGTGAACGGGTAGTCTGTCCCCTCATTTCCCCCCTCATTTCCCGCTGGTGTAAGATAAGGCCGATGATTCAGCGCCGGAAAACCGTCACAGTTCCTGTAGGAGGGGTTCCCATCGGTTCGGACCACCCTATCGTGGTCCAGTCCATGACCAATACAGACACTGCGGATAAAGAGGCCACCGTGGAGCAAACCCGCCAGCTCTTTGAGGCCGGCTCAGAACTGGTTCGGGTGACGGTGAACACGGAGCAAGCCGCCCAGGCCATTCCTGAGATTGTGGATCGTCTCGAGGGGGAGGGAGTGCAAGTCCCCATCATCGGAGACTTTCACTACAATGGCCATATCCTCCTGACACGCTATCCCGAGTGCGCCCGTAAGTTGAGCAAGTACCGCATCAATCCCGGCAATGTTGGAATGGGCCGGCACCACGATGAGAATTTCAAACAGATGATCCAGGTAGCCCTTGAAAATGACAAGCCGGTTCGAATCGGTGTGAATTGGGGATCTCTGGATCAAAAGCTGCTGGCGCGATTGATGGACACCAACGCTCAGCTTCCCGAGCCCAAGGAGTCTGATGAAGTCCTGATTGATGCAATCATTGAGAGCGCCCTGGAATCAGCGGCACTGGCGGAAGAGTACGGATTAGCACAGGATCGGATCATTCTCAGCGCCAAGGTGTCAGCCGCTCCAGATCTCATTCAGGTGTATCGACTTTTAGCTTCGCGCTGTGATTACCCTCTTCACCTGGGCTTGACGGAAGCTGGCATGGGAACCCGGGGGGTGGTGGTCAGTGTTTCCGCTCTCTCCATTTTGCTTCAGGAAGGAATCGGAGACACCATTCGAGTCAGCCTGACCCCTGAGCCTGGCGAGGAGCGAACCAAGGAAGTCGTCATCTGCCAACAGATCCTCCAATCCTTAAAGATTCGAAGTTTTTCTCCTCAGGTGAGTGCCTGTCCCGGTTGTGGTAGAACGACCAGCACCTTCTTCCAGGAGCTGGCTCAAGAGATCCAGCAGCATGTGAAGGAGAGTCTGGCGCTTTGGAGAGAGCTTCATCCCGGGGTGGAGGATTTAACGGTGGCTGTGATGGGGTGTGTGGTCAATGGCCCGGGTGAGTCCAAACATGCCGACATTGGGATCTCCCTGCCGGGTACGGGAGAGTCACCGAAAGCGCCTGTCTATGTGGATGGACAGCACTTGACCACGCTCAAGGGCCCTCATATTGTAGAAGAGTTTATTGCGATATTGGACAGGTATGTGAGGGAGAGGAGGCAGGAGGTAGGAGGCAGGAGTCAGGAGATAGGAGAGTAGGAGATAGTTGTCAGTTCTCCTGCCTCCTGACTCCTACCTCCTACCTCCTTGCCGATCATGATTCAAGCTGAGAATCTAACCAAGCGATATGGAAGGCACACGGCCATTGAAGATGTGAGCTTCCAGGTCGAGAAAGGCGAGGTGTTGGGCTTTCTGGGTCCCAATGGAGCCGGGAAGACAACCACCATGCGTATCCTGTCTGGCTTCTTTCCCGCCTCGGGAGGAAGGGCGGTTGTGGCAGGCTTTGATGTTTTCGAGCAGCCCCTGGAGGTGAAGAAACGAGTGGGCTATCTGCCCGAGAATCCTCCCCTCTACGGAGAGATGACGGTCGATGCCTATCTTCGATTTGTGGCCAAAATCAAGGGCGTCAATCGAACTGCGGTAGGCTCTCGCCTCCTGGAGGTCAAGGTGCGCTGCGGATTGGAGGAGGAGGGCCATCGCCTGATCAAGCATCTTTCCAAGGGATACAGGCAGCGCGTGGGATTGGCCCAGGCGCTCATCCATGAGCCCGAGATCCTCATCCTGGATGAGCCCACCATTGGACTGGATCCCAGACAGATTATTGAGGTTCGAGAGTTGATCAAGGGTCTGGCTGGGGACCACACCGTCATTCTTTCCACCCACATCCTGCCTGAAGTGAGTGTGACCTGCCAGCGGGTGATCATCATCAACAAGGGAAAAATTGTGGCGGTGGACACGCCTGAGAATCTCACCGGAGCATCGGCGTCGGGAGCAGTACTGGAGTTGGAAGTCGGGGGTGCGGCGGAAAATCTCGATGCTCTCCTGAGCGAATTTTCCCAGGTCAGGAGCGTCTCACTGGGTGAGCCTCAAAATGCCCATCGGACGGTACTTGTGGAGATCCAGGGAGAAGAAGATGTACGTCACCTGATTGCCCAAAAGGTGATCGAGTCCGGTTTGGAGTTGTACCAGTTGAGGAGGCAGAGTGTGAGTCTGGAGGAGGTGTTCGTCCAGTTGACCACAGATGAGGAGAAAGAGGAGTGAGGAATTACCTGGCGATTATTCAAAAGGAGCTGCACAACCTCTTCGTGAGCCCGGTCGCCTATGTTGTCATGGGGGTCTTTTTTGCCCTGTCCGGGTATGTCTTCTACATGATCATGGCAAGTGTCATTGAGTTTACGGCGCAACAGGCCTTTCAGTCGCAGGAATTCGGTATAGTCGCACCGGCCTTTGACGCCACCGCTGTGATCCTGCGCAGCTTTTTCGGCGCCATCAGCACCTTCCTCTTGTTCCTGGTGCCCATGATGACGATG
This sequence comes from Acidobacteriota bacterium, assembly GCA_963663035.1. Lineage (GTDB taxonomy): Bacteria > Acidobacteriota > UBA6911 > RPQK01 > JADFOI01 > JADFOI01. Next base: position 1,559,460 of record OY760074.1, on the reverse strand, counting down.
GGAGTGTTCGCCGAGGAAAAGAAGCAGGGCACTATTGAACTCCTTTTCACTTCTCCTGTGACCCACCTGCAGCTGATTTTTGGAAAATTCACAGCCCTTGGGTTGCTTCTTCTGGTGATGCTGGTTCCGACCATTCTCAACTCCCTACTCCTTTACTATCTGAGCGATCCGGCTCCGCTACTGGTCCCCATGCTGGTCGGGTACCTGGGCGCCTTTCTGTTGGGAGGAGCCCTTTTGGCAGTCGGCATCTTTGTCTCTTCGCTGACGGAAAATCAGATTATTGCAGCCGTCATCACCTTTGGGGTCTTCTTTGTGTTGTGGCTGATCGATGCTTCGGCCGGCACCGGAACGAGTTTGATCAGCGAGACCTTGCGTTACCTCTCTATACTCAACCACTACCAGGACTTCACCATTGGAATTCTGGACACGCAGCATTTGGTTTTTTACCTGTCCTTGATCTTTCTGGGGCTGTTTTTGACGTCCGTATCTTTGGATTCGAGCAAATGGAGACAGTAGGGAGTTTGAAAAATGGCTGATGGTTTTATTTCCACGCTCCGTGCATCTTTGAAGACACGGAGAGCTCGCTATGGAGGTGCCGCCGGGCTGTCAGTCTCACTTGTGGTGGGTATTCTCATCCTGACGAATTTCCTGAATTTTCGTTATCACGAGCGCCTGGACCTGACGGAAAATCAACACCACTCACTTTCTGAGCAGAGTCGAAAAGTCGTGGAGAATCTGACCGGCGACATTCAGGTCATCGGCTTCTTCCGTGGTGAAGCCGGACGTGCTGGATTCGAGGATCTCGTCAAGCAATACAGCGCTGTTTCCTCAAGTTTCGAGTACGAAATCGTGGATCCGGATGAAGATCCGGGTAAAACTGCACAGTATGAGATTCAGCGCAATGCTCAGGTGGTGGTCCTGAGTGGAGCGAAAAGAGAAATTATGGACAATCCAGACGAGCAGAAACTCACCAACGCCCTCATCAAGATCACCCGTGAAGCGGAGAAAGTGATCTACTTCCTGGAGGGTCACGGGGAACGTGACACGGGCGATACTGAAGCCGAAGGCTTTGCTGTGGCTCGTCAAGAGATTGAGAAACAAAACTACCGGGTCCAGACTTATAACCTCGCTCAAGAAGGCCACTTGCCGGAAGATGCAGCGGTCATTGTCTCAGCTGGCCCCCAGGTTCCCTTTTTTCCCACCGAAGCTGACCTGCTGAGAGCTTTTCTGGCTGCAGGTGGCGAATTGCTCTTGTTGGTGGATCCTCAGACCGACTTCCAGATGGAGGACTTTCTGGGGGAATACGGGCTGGGACTGGGTGGCAAGGTGGTCATTGATGCCAGCGGAATCGGTCAGATGTTTGGTCTGGGTGCGGCAGCGCCTCTGGTCGCAGAGTATGCCGATCATCCCATTACTCGGGAGCTGAGTGGTGTGATGACATTTTTCCCCATGGCTCAGAATGTCACCACCTCCTCCAGTGGGACCGATTACCGGACAAGCGAACTCCTTTTGACCACCCCTAATAGCTGGGCGGAGAGTCATCTGGAGGAAGGAGAAGCCTCATTTGACGAGAGCCAGGATATCGAAGGACCACTCGAACTGGCCGCGGTGGCGACGCGGTCTGTCGAAGAGAACAGCGAGGAAAATCCCCTCCCCAAGGGAGAAGCTGGAGATTCAACCATAGGGGAGTCCCGATTGGTCTTGTTCGGCGATTCTGACTTCGCCAGCAATGCTTACTTCAACAGTGTAGCCAATGGTGATCTGTTTCTGATGACCATCGGCTGGCTGGCCGAGGAGGCTGATCTGGTGGCCATTCGGACCAAAGAGGTGGAAGATCGAAGAATCAACTTGAGCTTCAGTCAGTCGCGCTGGGTTTTCTGGGTCACGGTGGTGTTTTTTCCTCTGGCCACACTGATTTTAGGGACCACGGTGTGGAACAGGCGCCGAGCGAGCACACACTAATGAAGAAGGTTGGAGTCCTTTTCGCCATCTTCCTTGCACTGGCTGCCTTTGTGTATTTCTACGAGATTGCAGGCAAGGAAGAGAGAGAGGAAGTGAGGAGTCTGGAAGAAAGCCTCCTTCGCATGAAGCCAGAGGAGATCACTGCTCTGGAAGTCCTCCGTCCTGAGGCAGAGGGGATCATCTTGAGCAAAGAAGGCCAACAGTGGGTGCTGAAACATCCAGTGGGAACTTCCGCCGATGTCAGCAGCGTGGATGGGCTGCTTCGCGACCTGAGCCAGGCAACCAGGGACCGCACTTTCCCTGAGGGTGGAGCGCGGGCCGAGCAGTATGGACTCCATGAGCCGCGGATGACATTGAAAGTTCAAGCGGGCGGGGAAGAGAAGACGCTCTTGATCGGGAATGACGATTTTTCGGGAAGTCAGATTTATGCCCAGTTTCAAGGGGATTCCGAAGTTCACCTGACCTCCGGAGTCCTTTTTACCACTGCCGACAAAGACCTTCTGCACTGGCGCAACAAGAACGTGCTTGTTTTTGAGCGAGATGAGCTTCAGGCCATAGAAATTGTCAACTCGGCTGCCACCATTCGACTCGCCAGACAGGAGGAAGACTGGCACCTGGAAGCTCCCATTCAGGAACGCGCCGATCAAAATGCTGTGAGCACTCTCCTATCTTCAGTGGAGTTTGCACAGGCTCAGGAGTTTGTCTCGGATGATCCAGAAGAGTCGAAGTCCTACGGCTTGGATCAGCCCAGGGTCACCCTGCGGGTTCGACACCAAAATCAAGACGAGTGGCGAAAATTAGAGTTCGGCCAGCAGAAGGAAGAGTTCTATCTGGCTCGCAATTCCGACCGTCCTTTCGTGTTCACCGTGAACCCGGAAGTCTTTGAAACAGTCAACAAGGACGTATGGGCTTATCGTGATAAGGAGGTGATGGATGTGGCTCAGGATCAGATCGAACGGGTTGTGATCCGCCGGGAAGAGGGTGAGGAAATCGCTCTCAGATATGAAGAGTATCAGTGGATCGTGGAAGCTCCTGAGTCGCAGAAAGATAAAGAAGTCCTGGCCTACAAGTTCTGGTATCCCCTCAACGACATCAGATTTGAGTCAATCCAGGATGAGGAATCGCCGAACCTCAGCTTCCCAGAGCCGGACGTGCAGCTGACCATAATGCTCACAGATGGTTCCCAGCGTACCTTCGATTTTGGCTCTCAGGAGGATCGGTACCTGGTGCGCAAGGTCGATTCAGGGCGTCAGGGGACCATCTCGCAGGCGGACTTTGAAAAACTCCACTTCAAGGTCGAAGATCTCTTCTAACCCGCATTTCTCACACCAGGTCGTCGCGAAGCGGCGAAAGGACCGGAAAACAGAGCCGTGGGCTTTAGCCCACGGGCCCGACTGGCGCGCGAGGGGTACCCGCGTGCGGGTCGACCCCCGCAGACGTACTCTTGAGTACGTTGAGGAGCCGAGGGGTACCCGCGTGCGGGTCGCGGAACGCTGTTAGGCCGGATCATTGCGCCGATGCAGTAGAGCGGGTGTGAGAAGTGCGGGTTAAGGGGACGCCTCAGGATTTTCTTCTCCAATTTTCCAACATCATTTACCTGAGGGGCTGCGGTTAGAGATAATAAACACCGTGCTGATTGTCGCTGTGTGTTTACTGATGACGCTGGTCTTTGCCCTGGGTGGCAGTCTGGTTTGGATGGCAGCACGAGTTTTGAGGGTTCGTGGTGCTGGCTGGAAGGTCTTCACAGGAACTTTCCTCTCCCTGGTGCTGTTCCTGCCGGTGTTTATCTTTTTCATCAGTCCGTTGGCTGCTTCTTACTTCCTGAGCACTGCGGGCACCAGACCGCAAGAGCGCAACTTGGCCGATACTCCGGACCTCTATGGACAAGATTTCGTCAGCGTCGACTTCTCCAGTCGGGACGGAGTGATGCTGCGGGGTTGGTTGATGGAGGGCGAGGAAACGAAGCCGACCATCATCCTGTGTCACGGGCTCTTTCGCAGCCGGCAGGAAGGCCTGGAACGAGGCTCTGTTCTCAACCAGAACGGCTTTTCAGTTCTCCTGTTCGATTTTCGAAATCATGGGAGAAGTGATGGAAAGACTGTCTCTCTTGGATTTCTGGAGCGGTTTGATGTTCTGGGTGCCTATGATTTCTTGAAACAGACGAAGGGGAAACAGCGGTTCGTCCTGTTGGGTATTTCCATGGGCGCAGTGGCGGCCTTCCATGCAGCAGGCGATTTCCAGCAGGACCTTGAGGCAGTCATTGCCGACAGTCCCTTTCGAAGTTTGAATGCGACCATCTCTCACCATACGGAATCAATGATAGGTCTGCCCTCCTTCCCCTTTGCCGACATCTTTGTGTGGAACCTCACACGAATGAACGGCTACCAAGCGGAAGACCTGAGTACCCTCAAGGTTCTCCAGGGACTGGACGCCATCCCGGTTTTGTTGATGTACGGCGAGGAGGACGACCGCGTGCCGGCATCAGCTGTCAAAGAAATCTTTGATGCCATTCCCAATGAAAAGAAGAGGGTTGTTTTCTTTGAAAATGCCACCCACGGTGCGGCTTTCCGCAGCAACCCGGAGCTGTATTTGGATAGGATTTTGAACTTCCTGGGTCCTGATGACCCCCTGAACCGCTGACCCCTGTCAGTTGTCAGTTGTCAGTGTTTTCCATACTTCATCGGCCATCAGCTTGCCCCGTCGGGTGAGTCTGACCCGGTCCCCCTCCTGAGCGACGAGTCCGTGGGCAGCTAAGGACTCCAGAGAGGCGGCGAGTAGAGCAGCGACATCAAAGCGATAGCGGTTTGAGAGCGCCGAAAGAGAGATCCCCTCATCAGTGCGAAGGCGCAGCATGATCTCCTCTCCCAAAGCCTCACGTCCCGTTAGTTTTTCCTCACTGGCCCGGCTGACATGGCCCGAAGCTGCTGTTCGTGCGTACTCGAGCAGGTTGCCTGTGTTCGTCCAGCGAATACCTTCCATGAAAGAAGCGGCGCTGACTCCGAAACCGATGGAAGGTTCATTGTGCCAGTAGATGAGATTGTGGGCACACTGCCGTCCGGGCTGAGAGTAATGCGAAATCTCATATTGCTTATAGGCTGCTGCTTGGGTGAGTTCCATGGCCAGTTCGTACATGTCGGCTGAAAGATCCTCGTCAATTTCCTGCAGCTCTCCTCTGGCCTGAAGGCTAGCGAACTCGGTCCCGGGTTCGAGGGTGAGGTTGTAGAGTGAAAGATGTTCGGGCGAGAGGGCCAGCGCCTCATGCAAATCGGCCTTCCATTCTTGTAGGGTCTGTCCCGGCAGGCCAAAGATCAAATCGAGGTTGACGTTGTCACATCCCGCCTCCCGCAGCCAGCGGTAGGCTGTCCGTGCTTCAGCTGAATCATGAACTCGCCCCAAACGCTGTAGATGATGATCGTGAAAGGACTGTATACCCAGACTCACCCGATTGAATCCTATCTCAAGGAGTGCCACAAAGAAGGCGGGACTCACCCCATCCGGATTGCATTCGATGCTCCACTCAGCTTCCTGCTTGAGAACGAAGGTTTGGCGGAGGGTGTTCACCAGCCGGCCCAGTTCAGCGCTGGTCAGCTCGGAAGGCGTTCCCCCGCCGAAAGAGACGGTTTTGACCGTATGCCCCTTCCAGGGGGAATGGTTCATCTCCTGCGTGAGTGCTGCCAGATAAGCTTGACGCGCTTTCGGGTCGAATGGGCCGGAGTTGAAGTCACAGTACTCGCACTTGCGGTTGCAGAAGGGAATGTGGAGATAGACGCCGATCTCGTGTGGTCGTACGGTCGTGTTTTCGTGCATTCGTGTTTTCGTGCGGCCTCTGGCTTCTGAATTCTTTCTCCTGCCTCCTGTCTCCTACCTCCTCTCCCCTACCTCCTGCCTCCCCTCCGCCTTAGGTGGCTCAAACATTTGGTATAGTGTTTTTAGGGCCTTTTTATGGAGAAAATGATATCAAAAGTGTTGCTTTCCAATACAAAAATCAACCTATCCCAACCTGAATGATTTTTTGAACTTCTTCGGTCATTACATTACTCGTCAAGCCTCATAATGAATCATGACAACTCAAGACACTGAGCAATTTCCTCCTGAAGTGCGGAAAAAAGCAATCGTTCTGATTAATCGGGTCTTGAAGTTCCTTCAGGAATTTCACCGAACCAAGACTCCTCCCGTCGTCAACTTGAAGGAGCACACTTGGAAAATAAATCTTGACGAACTTCCCCATTACTCCTTGATTCAAGTAGGAAATCATTTCGAATATTTAGAGCAAATTTTTGAAGATGACAGCCTTGTTGCGGGTAACTTCATCTTAAAAATTGGAAGACCAACGGAGAGCCACTGTCCACCTCCTTCAGTGGTGGCGGAAAACTGGCTCAAGCGGGGTTGGGAGACTCCGGGCGTTGAACCCCAAATTCACCTGACCAAGACTTACAAGAACGTCGTTGCTCAAGAGGTAACCGAGGCCTTTGATGATTCTCCCGAAAGAGTTGAAGCCTTTGAGGATTGGCTGGACGAGCGTAAGAAATGGGAAGAAAGTGAAATCAATGTTCATGACGCCCTGAACGTTTTCAATGAGTATTTTCACCTGTGGGCGAAGTTACATAGAGAATCAGAGAAGTTTCAGCTCTATGTGGCCGATGGAATCTTCTGTTGGGAAAGTCCAGAAGGATTGATTCATCACCCTTTGTTGGTCCAAAATCTTCAACTGGAATTCAAGTCAGGTGTGCCTGAGTTTGTGATCAAGGATTCCGTTGACCACCCGTCCCTGCACTCAGCCATTCTGAGATTTCTTGGAACTGATGGGAAAGACATCTCACGTTTTCAGGAAAAGGTTTCACAAGGTCATATTCACCCTTTGGGCGGACAGGCGACAACTGATTTCCTGAAAGAGCTGGTCCAGAGTCTGTGGTCCGATGGTCTTTATTTTGAAAGTCCTGACGAGGTAGAGAAAACGCAAGCGCCTTATATCTACCGCCAACCCACTATGTATCTGGGGCGTGCCAACCTGGGATTCTCTGATGCGCTTGATAGATATATTAAACATCTTTCCGAAAGCGACTTCGTGCCTGAGTCTCTGGCGCGAATTGTGGGAATAGAGACAGAGAAATCCAGCAAACCCAGCGATGATGACTCGGAAGCTTCCGAGGTTCTTTTGACCAAAGCAGCCAACCCGGAACAGGAACGTGTCATACGCCAACTGGATGAAAGTGGAGCAGTCCTGGTCCAGGGCCCACCCGGTACGGGAAAGAGCCATACCATTGCCAATCTCATTGGGCACCTTTTAGCCCAGAATAAAAGTATCCTGGTCTCAAGCCACGCATCCAAGGCTCTTCGCGTGGTGCGTGAACTGGTTGTGCCGCCATTACAATCGCTCTGTGTCAGTCTGTTGGAAAGCGATGAAGAAAGCAGTAAGCAGCTGGAGGAATCGGTAACGGGAATCGTTGATTATCTCTCCCGTACCAGCCCAAAGAAGCTTAACGCTGAGATAGAGAAGTTAGAGGCCAAACGGGAGGAATTGAAAAGCCAGTTCAAGGAGATCAAGGAGGAAATCTTCACTGTCCTCTCTAATGAATATCAGGAACTTGAACTGAGTGGGGGAGTGAAAGTCTCGCCGGCACAAGCAGCTCAACAGATCCGACGTGATCAAGAAAAATATTCCTGGCTGCCCGGCTCCGTCAAGCATCAGCCCGACCTCCCTTTGACTGAAGATGAAATAAAGTCTCTTTACGAAATCAATGCCAGGCTTTCAGCCGAAGATCTCGAGCTTCTTGAATCCACCTTTGCCGACTCCTCCCAGATTCCGACACCCGACAAATTCAGGGAGGTTTTTGACTCGATCGCCAGTTTAGAGCAGGAAAATCTAAAAAAAGGACAGGGACTATGGCGACATGAAGAGCACTCTGCTAAACAGCTGAAACTGCTCAGGGACCAGGTGACACAAGCCATGGCCATTGTAGACGTTGAAACTCCTTGGATTATGGAGTGCATTGATGTCGGACGACGGACTTCGGAAGAGAAAAAGCCATGGCAGGTATTGGGGCGTCAGGTGGAAAAATTGTGCGAGGAAATCCCTGTCAGGGAAGAACTGGTTTTATCCATAGGACCCAAGGTCAAGTCCGACAAATCGACTGAAGAGATTATTCGAGTCTGCACAGAGATTTGTGCTCACCTTGAAAAGGGCAAAGGGCTCAAAAAGCTGACAAAAATGTTGAAGCCTGAATGGAAGGAAGTAATTGAAGCTTGTCAGGTGGACGATAGGGAGCCCAGCACGGCAGACCATTTTCAGGCGATCGTTAATCAGTTGGAGATCAAGACGCTCCGAGAGGAACTGAAACGGCGGTGGGATCGCCAAATGGAGCCCCTGAACGGCCCGGAGAGCTCAAAATTGGGCCGCCGGCCTGAGAAAACAGCCCGCCAATATTTTGACAAGATCAAATTGGCGATTACCTGGTTTGATCAAATATGGAATCCCTGTGAAAACCTTAGTGAAGAGGTTGGACTGAACTGGAAGCATCTCTTGAAGAAGGCGCCTGTCAGCAGTTCGGCTTTTAGTGACATCATCCAACTTAAGGAGGTGGTCACCGGGGAGTTACACCCAGCCATTGAAACCCGAATACGATTTGTTGAGCTGAAGGAGCTCAATGAAATGAAACAGAACTGGTTTGACTATTTTGATGGTTTGCCCAAAAAAGAAGCCTCCTATGTGGTCACAAAGGCCTTCCGGGGAGCCGTCAAAAAAGGGAACTACGATCATTATCTGCTGGCCTACCAAAGACTCACTGAACTGATAGATTTAAAACCGGATTACGATAAACGCCAGGCCCTCCTTTCGCGACTTGAGGAGGCCGCGCCCAGTTGGTCAGCTGCCATCGCTGGATGGCAGTCCCCTCATGATCAGGGGCAAGCGCCGAGTGACATCCAGGGTGCCTGGACCCACAAATACCTGCAGCAGGTCTTAGAGCAAATTCTAGCTGCTGATTTTGACGACCTTCAAGACAAACTGGACTCCGTGAATGACAAACTGCAGGACATTACGGCTCAATATCTTGAAAAGAAGTCCTGGAAAGCGCAACTGGAGAGAACCGGTCTCAAACAACAGCAGGCCTTAAACGGGTGGCTGGCCCTGCACAAGAAAATGGGCAAGGGAACCGGCAAGCAGGTGGGCAAACTCAAGGAAGTCGCCAAGAAAACACTTCTGGAATGCCGTCAGGCAGTACCCGTTTGGATTATGCCGATTTCAAGGGTTTTGGAAAGCTTCGATCTGACCACAACCAATTTTGATGTGCTCATCGTGGACGAGGCCAGCCAAAGCGATATCAGTGCGCTTTCCATTTTTGCCCTGGCACGGGATGTGGTGGTCGTGGGAGACCACGAACAGGTCAGCCCCTATGGGGTTGGATTGAAATCCGAAAGGATTCAGGAATTGATCGACGAGATGTTGGAAGACATCCCCAATAAGCAACTTTATGATGGGAAGACGTCGATCTATGATCTTGCCCGTCAATCTTTTGGCGGCACCATCCGACTGTTGGAACATTTCCGCTGCGTCCCCGACATCATTCAATTCAGCAATCATCTCTGCTATAACAATGAGATTCTCCCGCTGCGCGAACCTTCTGCGAGCTCGCTCTTTCCCCACTTGGTGTCTCACCATGTGCCTGACGCTGCGGCACAGAACAAAATCAATCACCAGGAAGCCCAGGAAATTGCATCCTTGATTTTGGCCATGTGCAGAATGCACGAGTATGAGGATCGCACCTTTGGTGTGATTTCAATGGTGGGTACCGAGCAAGCCGCTGTCATTGACAGGATTCTCAGGAAGAGGCTGACCGTTTCCGAATATAAGAAGCGTCGAATTCTGTGTGGAAATGCTTCTCAATTTCAGGGGGATGAAAGAGATGTGATCCTTTTGTCCCTGGTGGACGCACCGGCAGGACGGCCCTTACCCATGCGCCAAAGAGATGAAGCGAAAAAAGTTTTCAACGTAGCTGCCAGTCGCGCTTGTGACCAACTGTGGGTAGTCCATTCCTTGAAGCCGGATTGGGATCTCAAACCTGGAGATTTGAGATATAGACTGATCAAGCATGCTCAGGATCCGACTGGGCTGAGAAAAAAAGCCATCACAAAAGAGGAAGAGTTTAAGTCAGATCTGCAGAAATCTGTTTTCACAGAGCTGCAGAGCCGGAAATTTCAGGTATCGCTCAATTTTGAGGTGGGACTGCATGCCATTGATATCGTAGCCCATAGTGAGGACAGGCAGCGTCTTGCCATTCTCTGTGACGGCGAGTGTCTCAAAACCCACGAAGAGCTCTGCTTTGAGATGGAGTATTTTATGACCCTTCGCCGATTAGACTGGGATATTTTTCATCTTCGTTCCAGTGAGTATTACACGGATCCTGAGAAAGCCTTGAAGCACCTGTTGAGCCGTCTGGATAAAGCCGGCATTACTCCAAGGCAGACTGAACCATCCGAGCTCAAGGAAGTCTTGCCGGATCTCTATGAAAGGGTGACAAAAAAGGCCAACAACATACGGATTCGGTGGAGTGAACCCATAGAGCCCATCAACATGGAATCTGAAGAAAGGCCGGAACCCAGAACGGCAGAAACGGCCTAGCCGGGATTATGCATAAATTTTCTACTGCAGTGCCGCAATCATCCACGCTGACTACGTTGTGCGACCCGCAGAGCGGGTACCCCTTGGGCTCCTCGGCGTACTGCATGAGTACGCCGGCGGGGCCCGACCCGCAAGCGGGTACCCCTCACACGCCTTGTCATCGTGGCGCCTGCGGCACTTCGTCACGAAAACCTATGCATAAGTCCGGCCAAGAACCAGTCAGATTGGGCGTTCCCCACGGACCCCTTCTTCTAAGTGTTAACATGAAAATTGGCATGAAAGCCGAAAAGGACGGACAAGGAGAAGCCCATGTTTAGTGAAGTATCCGGTGCCTGGAAAGTCATCTTGAGCTTTCTCTTTTTCCCTCTCTTTTTCCAGAATGACTTTTTGTTTTTTGCCTTGGGAGTAGAGGACGCTTTCTGGCTGGCTCTCTTCAAGAGGTTGTTTATTCTGTTGCCGGTTCTGTCCGTTATTGTGGGATGTTGGGTGACCGTTCCCTGCCTGGTCTCTGTCGTCTTCCGCGTAGATCGCAGCCAGTTTCTGATCAAGTTCTTTTTGGTCTGGTGGGACCTTGGCAAGGCCATCCTGTCCTTTTGGGCTGGAATGTTTAAGTTTGTCTTTGTCTTTATTACTGCGGTCTTTGGTTTGTTGAAATTGTTCATTGTGGGAATCTGGATTTTAATTCAGGATCTACTCTTTATTCCGTTTCGGGTCTTCAAAAATCTGGGTACGGGAATTTTCGATACGCGTGTCCCATGGATTGCACTCTTGTTGACCCTCACCTGGTGCCTGATTGAAGCCGTTGTGTTCACCTATGTGATGACCCCTCTGGTGATGGACACTTTATCCAATTTAACGGGTCAAGCTCTCTCGGAGAATCTCCTCAGGATTCCCTTGTTTCTTTTTCTGTTGTTCCTGGTCCTTGGGAGTTACGCTGTTCTCTCTACCTGGGCCGAAGCGCTCAGCACAAAAAAGATTGGCACAATCATTCAAATTGGCATCATCGAGTTGGTGGCTCTCTTTGTTGAGGTGGTCTTTCTCTATAGAGAATTTGTAGATTCACTGGTTCCCTGGTTTGATCAGCACACCTCGGGTGAATTCGAACTCGGGATTATTGGAACTTTAGTGATTGCCGGGCTTGCATGGTTCGGAATTCGAGGAATGTCCTGGGTTCTCTTTGCCAGTCATGGGACCCCCCTGCTTCTGGCGATCATCCAGGGGATGGGTGTGACGGGAAACTTAGAGGCTCCTTCCTCGGGTGAGGAGAAGAGCGCACTGAAGATTGAGCTGATCGGACAGGTGAGAGGAGAATTCGAATGGGCTCTGGAAAAGGGGAATGAGGTTTTTAATGCCTTTCTAATCCCGCCATTGCAGATCCTGGCTGCTTCAGTGAATTTCTGTACTTTTCTTCTGACCGCGGTCCCACTATTTCAAATTCCATTGACGAAGTTGGAACAGATCATGGATTCGAAGGGCTTGCTTGAAGACGCATTCCCATCTAGTAAAAGAAAGAAACAGGCCTAATCGTGAAGTCCAGATCAAAAATATTGACCTGTTCTGTTCTTTTGGTGGTGTTTTTTGGATTGACGAGCTGCCTTCCTGACGCTTTTCTCTCCGAACCAGTGCCCAGACTGGTTATGTTTGTGGGTGTGGATATCAGTGGTTCCTTTCTCAAGGGTAAGTACTTTGATGATTCTCTGAACTTTCTGGCTCATTACCTTTACGCCCACCTCCAGGGGTTGGGTGGTCTGGAGCAGCCCGATGAAGTCTTTGTTGGCTCCATTGGAGGTTCCACTGTGGGAGAGGCCAAGACCCTCTATCCCATTCAGACCTTTGAATACGAAACGCTGCCAGGGATCCATCAAAAGCTGAAGATCTTTCCCAAGAGAATCCGTTTACGGATTTCAATGCCTTTTTCCACCATGTCAGTGAAACAGTGAGCAATCGAAAACTGATCTTGAGACCTCTGGCTATTGTCCTGATAAGCGACGGGATACCAGATGTGCCTGAGGCGGAGCGCAGCGAAGCCTACAGGTCTATCGTTATCAAGCCACTGGAGAACTAATCCAGAAATATTGTGATTCGGCTGTTGTACACCGATGCTGAGACCGGCGACCAATGGACGAGTCTGGTGCCCAGGAAGCGTGTCAAAATACTGACACAAGATGCGCCCGTGATGAAGGAATGGCGGGATCCCAGCATTCTGCTTCCCGGAAAGAGCCTGGAGGAACAGGATCGCTTTTTCGACTGGGTCAAACATCAAGTGGACTTTCCCGTCCGGCTAAAACGTGTCGACTAGCCACTAGCCCGCCACTAGCCCGCATTTCTCACACCAGATCGTAGCGAAGCGGCGGAAGGGCCGGAAAACAGAGCCGTGGGCTTTAGCCCACGGGCCCGCAGGCTAAAGCCTGCGGCTCCGACTGGCGCGCGAGGGGTACCCGCTTGCGGGTCGCGCAACACGGTCAGGTCGGATCATTGCGCCGATGCAGTAGAGCGGGTGTGAGAAGTGCGGGCTTCTAATCTCCTCCCACTCTCAGGACGCTCAGAAAAGCTTCCTGTGGGATTTCCACCTGGCCCACTGATTTCATGCGGTGCTTACCTTTTTTCTGTTTCTCCAGGAGTTTGCGTTTACGAGTGATGTCGCCTCCGTAGCACTTGGCCAGCACGTTCTTCCGCAGAGGCGGAATCCTTTCTGCCGCAATGACCTTGGAGCCGAGACAGGCTTGAAGTCGAATCTCGAACAGGTGTCTGGGCAGAACTTCCTTTAACCGCTTCACCAAAGCCTTGCCTCGCGTAAAGGCCTTGTCCCGATGGGTGATGAAACTCAGCGCGTCCACTGGGTCCCCATTGACGGCGATGTCCAGTTTGACGAGCTTTCCCTCCCGATAACCCAGGAAGTCATAGTCAAAAGAAGCGTAGCCTCGACTACGACTTTTCAGAGCATCGAAGAAGTCAAAGAGGATTTCGCTCAGTGGCAGCTCGTATTTGAGCACCATGCGCTTGGTTGTGCTGTGATCCATGCTGCGAAAGACGCTGCGCCTTTCGGTGCACAGCTCCATACAAGCACCCACGTATTCGGTGGGTGTCACAATAGTGGCCTCAACGAAAGGTTCCCTGATTGTCGAGATTTGTCCTCGGGGAGGCCACTTGGCGGGATTGTCAACCGAGAGGGTGGATCCATCTGTGAGGGTGATGCGGTAGACCACCGAAGGAGAAGTGGCAATGAGTGCCAGATCGAATTCCCGCTCCAACCGTTCGTGAACGATCTCACTGTGCAGCAAGCCCAGAAAACCGCATCGAAAGCCAAAACCCAGAGCGGCCGAAGTTTCGGGCTCGAAGGAAAGGGCTCCGTCGTTGAGCTGCAGCCGCAGCAGGGCTTCTCTCAGATCCGGGAACTGTTCGCTGTCGGCCGGATAGAGACTGTAGAAGACCATGGGTTTGACCTTTTTGTATCCGGGCAGAGCCTGATCGGCCGGCTGGTTGGCATCGGTCAGGGTATCGCCCACCCGGCAGGCCCCGATCTCCTTGATTCCGGCGTGCACGAATCCCACCTGCCCGGCGTGGAGAGCACTGGTCGAGAACATATCGGGTGCAAAAACCCCCACCTCACTGACCTCTGCCTCGTGCTCCGATGCCATCATTCGAATCTGCATTCCCGGCTTCAGGACACCATCCATAACTCTCACGTGAGCGATGATGCCGACATAAGGGTCAAAGTGGCTGTCAAAGATCAGTGCTCGCAGGGGCGCTTCCGGACTTCCACTGGGAGGAGGAATGCGCGTCACAATGGTCTGAAGGATCTCCTCGATACCCAGTCCCTCCTTGGCGCTGGCGAGCAGACTCTCGGAACCCTCGATCAACAGCGCCTCTTCGATCTCCTCCTTTACCCGCTCGGGATCGGCGGCGGGAAGATCAATCTTGTTGATGACTGGAATGATGGTGAGTTTGTGGGTGAGGGCTAAATCGACATTGGCCAGTGTTTGTGCCTCCACACCCTGGACAGCATCTACAACTAAAAGAGCTCCTTCACAAGCGGTCAAACTACGGGAAACTTCATAAGTGAAATCGACATGACCAGGTGTGTCGATCAAGTTGAGTTCATACACTTCACCGTCACTGGCGCGGTGGTAGATGCGAACGGCAGACATCTTGATGGTAATGCCGCGCTCCCGCTCCAGATCCATGCGATCCAGGATTTGGGCACGCATTTGACGAGCTTCCACTGTGCCGGTGGCTTCCAGGAGGCGGTCCGCGAGTGTGGACTTCCCGTGATCAATGTGGGCGATGATGCAGAAGTTGCGGATGTTCGCTTGATCCACCGGGGAGACTCCTGTCACCTAGAGCCCGCATTATGCCTAGGTTTTCGTAGCGAGGTGGCGCAAGCGCCGCGATGACAAGGCGTGTGACGAAGCGCCCCGCAGGCGTATTCGTGCAGTACGCCGAGGGGCGTAAGGAAGCACAACGCCGTCAGCGCGGATGATTGCGACACTGTAGCAGAAAATTTATGCATAATGCGGGCTATCTGACCAGATGACCCATTCGGGTCCAGCGGGTGCGATTAAAAAAGAAGAGGATGCGTTCAGCATAGAGCTGAAGTATCTCGGGAAGGGAGGTTCTCAAGTAGGCATCCGCGTCGTCCTCGTAGGACCAGAAAACAAGGAGGGGAGTGCCCAGGATATGAGTGCGCGGAAGAAACCCAAAATAGCGACTGTCGGCACTGTCGTCTCGATTGTCACCCATGACGAAGTACAGATCGTCGGGAATCGTCTTGGGACCGTAGTGATCGCGCTGAGAGTCCCCAGAGTCTTGGTGGTAGGGATCTCTTTCAGGATAGATGTAGGGATCAGTGTGCACTTTATAAGGCTCATGCAGAAGATTCCCGTCGATGTAGACATTCTTGTCGCGAATCTCTAAGGTCTCTCCTGGCAGACCAATGGCCCGTTTCACGTATAGGACCCTGGGTTCCCTTGGGAATTTGAAGACGATCACATCTCCTCGCTCAACGGTGTGTTGGGGGGTGAAGGGGAGTCCGAGCCTGAAACCGTTGCGGATGGTGAATTTATCGATGAGTAGACGATCTCCGACCAGAATAGTGGGTTCCATCGAGGGGGTGGGCACGGTCATGGGATGCACCAGGTATGTGGTGACGAAGAGAGCGAAGATTGTACAAACCACTATGGTTATAAAATACTCACGCAGAGTGCTCTCTTCCTCAGGCTGCAGTTCCGCTTGCTCTGGTGTCTCTGGTGTCTCCATGGTTCAATAGATCTTACCATTTATAGTGTAGACACTAACGCAAACGTCTTCCCGTGCGGCTCCAGCGAGTGCGAGTCACAAAGAAAAGGAGTCGTTCACCATAGAGCTCAAGGATCTCGGTGAGAGAGGTTCTCAGATGGGCGTCGGGTGGGTCTTCGTAGGACCAGAAAATAAACAGGGGCCGACCCACGATGTAGCGTTTGGGAAGAACCCCCCAGGCACGACTGTCGTAGCTGTCATCGCGATTATCACCCATGACGAAGTAGCTGTCCTCTGGAATGATGATCGTGCTGAAGTTGTCCCGCTGTCCGTTCTCTGTAATGACATTTGGGTCCAAATGCTGTTTATAGGGCTCATCCAGCGCTTCGCCGTTGATGTAAACGGCTTTGTCGCGAATCTCCAGTCTGTCACCCGGAATGCCGATGACTCGTTTCACCAGAAAAATTTCCGGCTCAAGGAGAGCCTTGCAAACGACGATGTCCTGTCGTTGCACCGTGTAGCTGGGTATCGCTGGCAGTCCTGATTCATATCCGTTGCGTATGGTGAATTTGTCAATCAGGAGACGGTCGCCCACCAGGATGGTCGGTTCCATCGAGGGAGTTGGCACGCTCATCGGGTGCACAACGTAGGTGGTCACAAAGAGGGCAATGACGGTGCAGACTACGATCGTGAGGAAGTACTCTCGCAAGGTGCCCCCCTGGTGCTCCTCCTGCTGTCTTTCTTTCTTCCGGCCTCGGGACTTGCGTTGTCTTGACATGGTGAACGTCTACTCCTGTGGCGACAGTATGTCTTTCTGCTGGGTGACCCTGGCCCCATCGGGCGACTCCTGTCGAAGCTGGGCTACGGTCTTGGCCGTGACTGGATCCCTGAAATTGGGAGCAATTTCTGCCAGGGGGATCAAAACGAAATTTCTTTTGCACCAAGCGGGATGTGGGATCTTTAACGAGGGCCTCTGCAGAATCTGCTGCCCATAGAAGAGAATGTCAATATCAATGTTGCGAGCTCCTTTGCTCTCCTGCCGAACGCGGCCCAATTCCGATTCAATTTCCTGACACGCTCTCAACAGAGCTTCAGGCTTCAGTTCGGTCTGTACCCGGCAGACAAGATTCAAAAACTCGGGTTGTTCCGGTACCTCGACTGGCTCGGTTTCGTAGATAGAGGATTCGTCAAGGAGCAGGATTTCCTTTTCACGCAGTTTTCCGAGAGCGCTCTTGAGATGGGTCTTGCGATCTCCCAGATTGGAACCGAGTGAGAGGTAAATGGAGGAAACTTTCATTTTTATTAAATCCCTAATCCCTCAATTCGGGTAAAACAGACTCTCCAGTCGTCTGAGGGTCCCAAAGTCACCAATCCCTTTGAAAAACAGGGAGAAGAGAATCTGCTTCTCCTCTCGCACGCCGATGTTGAATCCCCGAAAGGCCACGGTCACACCACAACAGTCCCAAAAGTAATTGACATGAGGTTCATTGGACAAAAAGCGCTTTGCCTTGAAATCATACCTGAGGGTGGCGCCACCGGAAAAGCCGCGCTGGAGATTCCCAAGGCTCATTTGACCCTGCCATGTGTTGCTTCTGGCGCTCCCAGGGGGCAGCTGGAGCTGCTCCAGAATGAGTGTCTCATCAGGCGTTTCTTTCTTGACATAATAGGTGGTCGCCAGGGAGAGTCCGGCCGGGCCTGTGAGAGAGCCTGTCACCGAAAAGTTTCGGAAGCTGGTGAACTTTGGATCATAGTCACCTCTCACGTCGAAGTTATATCGCGACCTCGGAGTGAAGCGGAGCAGGGCCGTGACGGGCGAGTAGTTTCGTTGAGTCAGTGCGTAAGGGAAACCTGTAAGAGTGTTGAGAGGGAAAAACTGGTTGATGGCATCGGGCTGCAAGGCCCCGTCAAAGTCCGAGTCAAAGAAATACTTCTGTGCGATCTTGAGGGAGAGCCATTCGTGAGCCAGTCCGTCGCTTCCCTTGACAAAAAAGCGATTCAAGAGCCCATACTCGATCTCGTTGGTGTTGGCAATGGCATCGTGCTGGTCAAAGCGAATGATTCGATCGAAGTCCTTGACTCCTATGATAGAGCGATATCGTAGTGACGGTTCAATCAGATGTTTCCAGCCTCCTCCCGACGAACTGCTGGCGACCTTGGAAAGACCCCATCCTTCAAGATTCACCGTCAATTCGAGATAGCGGCGGTTGATGTTCACTTCGCTGAGAGGATCTTGATCGGGATCTGCCGACGGACTCAGACTGCCGCTATACAACGTGTCTCGAAACCCCAGGCCCGGGGTGGCCCGCAGGCCTTGAAAGAGAGGGACTGAAAAATAGACTCGAGGGAAAAAGTCCAGTCGCTGCGTGATTCCCGGAGTTTCGAAAAAGCCACCACTGGGAGCCCCCACCGGAGTTTGCAGGAGTCGGCTTCGGCTTCGTCCCTCGGCCGAACTATCCAGGTCCAGATACAAGGAGAGGTTGGGGAGTTTGTGACCGAGGAGTTTGAAATTCAAGGTGGGCGTGTTGCGGATGACCACGTTGGGACCTGAAAAATTCGTTTCCTCACGAGCAAACAGGAAATTGAAGGACTGAGACTGGGTGTTCTTGGTCACGAAAGCTTTCGAGGTCTCACTGGAGAGGGTGGCAGTAGCGAAGTTGTCGGAAAAGATTTGGCGGAACAGGAAGCTGGAAATAAAGTTGAATTTGGTCACTGCGCGAAATCCGTGGGGGAGCTGCGTTTCTCCGATGCCGTTGACCATGGTTCCTCCCTGATCCAAACGGTCCTTTACCCAATACCAATCCAGTGTCAGTGAGGTCACCGGATTGGGACGGGTTCGGAAGGTCACGCCGTGGCCAAAACCTCGCTTGGAGAAGTAATCCTCATGAAGCATCAGGTCAGCACTGCGACCCAGCACCAGGTAATAGGACTGACTGACTCGTCTCCCTTTGTTGTCCGAATTTCCGGTGGTGGGGAGCATGAAACCGCTGGAGCGTTCTTTGTCGCCCGTGGGTATCCACCATACCGGGAGATAGAGAAGGGGAACGTTCATGACTTTAAAAACGGTATGGTTCAAGCGAGCGTTGCCTCCTTGTTGAATGTGAGCCTCCCGGATAGCGAAGCTCCATTTGGGGATGGCTTCCTCGCAGGCAGTCAAAATTCCGCTTTGAGCGGTGTAGCTCTCAGGCCCCGTTTTAATCAGCCTCTTTGCCTTCACATAGAGGGTCTTGTCGGTAAAGCCCTCAGCATCAAAAATCGTTCCTGTATTCGTTCTGAGATTGAGTTCAGCTCGGGTCCCTTTTAACCACTGCAGACCTTGGGTTAACTCAATACTGTCTTCGGCAATCACTTCCCCGGTCACCGGATCATAAAGGATACGAGGTGCTCGTATGACAGAATCCTTATAGGTAATGATGACATTCCCTTCAGCGACCCAACGGGTGGCGGATTCTCTGGAAAGACGATCCGCTTCAATAGTCAGCTCTCCATCTTCGTAATCAAACTCTGCTCTGGCTCGTTCCTGGGGAAGAGGGAAAGCCTCCAGCAGGCAGCAGGTGAAGATGAAGCAGCCGAGAGCCAGTCGCATAGGATCAAGATACCACAAGGGCACGATCGCAAACTCCGTCTGGACAGCAAGATCAAGTAATGCTAATCTTTCTGAACTCATGGCAGAACGGTCAACACCAGTCGAAGAAGATCCGGAAGAAAGTCCGGACGCCCAAGAGGAGAAGTGGCCTTCCTATACGATGGTGGAAGCCCGTATGAGGAGGATCTACTTCAAATTCTACAAGGAGACTTATAGGCACTCAAACATTGACCGAAAAACGAAGGAACTGATCGCCATCGCAGCCTCCCTGGGTTCTAACTGCTCGGGATGCCTGAAAGGGCACCTGGAGAAAGCTATTCAGTACGGAGCCACCAAAGAAGAGATCAGTGAAGCGATCAGCATTGCCATGGGGGTGGCTGCCGCCTCAGTGGTCGATCAAACCGACATTGTGGCGGAACAGCTCAAAATCGAGCACTTCGAGTAGCCCTCAACCACTCAAATCAATCTTGGGAAAAGAGCAGCTCAAGGCAGAATTTCAAGAGAAGCTTGATCTGTTCTGCCTCTTTCATCTCGGTTCGGATGTTCAGGTGGAGCTGAGAGAGGAAACAGATCACCTGTGGGTCTTACTCGAGCATCATCGGATCGATCCGGTTCAGTTCCGCATCCCCTATCCTCAGCTCCAGGAGTTCCTGGCTGATTCAGCCCAACTCGAGCGTTTCCTGTTAGAGGAGATCACCTCCCACCGCCGCTGATGCGGGCGGTTGGCTAATTGACAAAAAGGGAGCTCTCTTGCTAGAAGTACAGATCCTTCACTGAAGATGGCCCCATCGTCTAGTGGCCTAGGACGCCGCCCTCTCAAGGCGGTAACACGGGTTCAAATCCCGTTGGGGCTACCAGCTAACCTAAGGTCTATCTGCCAAACGCCGAAACGTGGGTCTTCGAGCAGGGAGACGAGCATGTAGATGAAGCAACTAGCTTTATGCAGCTGAGGCTTAGGCTGATCCGTAAAGTCAGCGGTCTCGTGTGTCAATCGGCTACAGGTTGTCTGTTGCTATCGACCCAGTAACCCCAAGCGACAAGCAGCCACATTGCCAGTGCGGCACCTGCCACGGCTTCGCCGCTGGGTGGAGGTGCGCTGAAAAAATTGGCGGCGTAGACAATAAGGAGGAATGCAAGCAGGGCCCAGAACGCGTAGCTACCGGTGCGATTTCGCGCTTGAGTGGATCTCACGTACAAATAGACACCCGCGAGGAAGAGAGCACCCTCGACGATCAGCGTCGCCGGTACAGAGTGCCACAGACCGAGACCGACCTTCGACTCACCGCTCAGTGTAATGGGCATGTCGGGCCGGTGGCTCACGACGTCAAGCAGCCAATGGCTGAATACGACGGCAGCCAGGGTGGCTGGAGCTCGGAGCGTTGGACGACTCACCAGCCAGTATGCCGCTGCGAACAGAGAGGCCCAGAGCACTGAGGCGACGAGACTGTGCGAGTAGGGGTAGAAGGTGAAGTCCAGAGGGGTCACTGCGGTGATGCCTGGCGCTACTTCGACGACTTCGATGCCCAGTAGCACCAAGAGGGGCCACACAAGGTCCAGCAGTTGGCAAGCCAGGAAGAGAGTGCCGAGAGACACGGATGAAGCTGCCCTCTTTGCACCAAAACCAATCGCAAAGTGACCTATGAACATTTGTCGGCCCCGGCACAATCTACCATGCCGGAGCTCGCAAGTGCGAGTCTTGTTTAAACAGCTACTTTAGATTCACAAAGACCGGCATCCTTTTGAAAACCTGAGTGAAGTGTTCTAAAACTGGTGTCCAAATAGTCGCCAAAATGGACTCAACTGGATATTCAAAGTTAGCATAGGATCCGAAAAGGAGTAGCCAGACATGCAAAAACACTTCATCACGATGACAGCCTGTGCATTCCTGTTTTGCATCCATGCAAAGGCGGATCAGGTCACTTTGGAGAACGGGGACAGGCTATCGGGCAACATCGTCAAATCCGATCGTCACACCATGACCATGACGACCGAGTTTCTCGGTGAGGTGACGATTCAGTGGGATGCCATCGGGGAAATCATATCCGACCAGGAGCTCTTCGTGGCTGCCGCGAATGGACAAGTGCTCGTTGGAACGGTCTCGACCAGGGGAAGTAGTTTACAGGTCCGGATTTCACAAGCCGAAACTGTGCCCGTCGAAAAGGCGGTGATTGAAACCCTGCGGTCACAAGCTGAACAAGATGCTTTCGAAGCTGAGATCGAGCGCCTACGCAATCCGGGTCTACTCGATTTCTGGAGTGGGCACATCGATGGAGGCTTCAGCTTCAGTGGAGGTAACGCGGATACAAGTGCGCTTTCGACTTCCATGGGGACTCAAAGGACCACACCGCGAGACAAAATTAGCGTCTACGCCACGAGCCTTTTCGCACAGACCAGTACGTCGGGTATTTCCGAAACCACGGCAAATGCGATCCGGGGTGGTACTCGCTATGACGTTACCTTGAGCGACCGTCTGTTTACCTTTGGCTTCATTGATTTGGAATTCGATGAGTTCCAGAATCTCGATCTTCGAAGCGTCTTGGGCGGAGGTCTCGGCTGGCACGTTCAGAATACTGAGCGCACAGTTCTCGATGTCTTCTCGGGAGGTTCTTTCAATCAGGAGTTCTTCGAAAATGATGTGACGAGAAGATCCGGGGAGATCGTGCTCGGACAGGACCTGAGGTACCAACTTGCTGAGACGACCGCTCTATCAGAACGGCTGGTCTTTTATCCAAACCTCAGCGGCCCTGGAGAATACCGTCTTCAGTTTGACAACTCTCTGACAAGTGAGGTTCTCAATTGGCTGGCCTGGCACCTCACCTTGAGCGATCGCTTTTTGAGTAATCCGACGCCCGGCGTGAAAAAAAATGATGTTTTGATTACCACGGGTGTGCGCTTCAACTTTGGCGCCGGCCGCTAGCAATCAGACCTTCTGATTGACTGTGGCGAGATTCTTTGAGATATTGCGCCTGACAAGGCCTTAAAAGACAGTTCTTTCTGGCTGGTTGACAAATGCAGGTTTCCTATACTTACCTACCGCGAGGTAGCGGAGTTGTGATGCCCGTCTCGAAACAGAAGGGAGATTTCCAATGAGAGTGTTATTCGGAAGAGCCCAGCAGGTGTTTCTCTGGTCGATTATAGTGTCATCGATCGTTCTCCTGGCGCCAGCCGGCGCGACTGCTCAGTCTATCCCGGCGGAGTTGGTAAGCTATCCGGAGCTGATTCTTCACAACGGCAAAATTCTAACTGTCGATGATGCCTTTTCCAGCCGTCAGGCAGTGGCCATTCGCGACAGCCGTTTTCTGAAAGTGGGAACGAATCAGGAGGTTCTCAACTTGAGGGGGCCTGCCACCCAAGTGATCGATCTTCAGGGTCGCACTGTGGTTCCTGGATTCATCGATACCCATGGCCATGGTCATTTTGTGAGTCCCCGTGGCGCCGGCCTGGTCAGCGGCGGCAGCCTGACCTGTGAAAGCGTAGATAGCTGCCTGGAAGAAGTTCAGGCGGGGGTGGCAAAGGCTCAACCCGGGGAGTGGGTCCGATTCGGGGGTGTTCGCAACGACGTCTTGATCAATCAGATGGACCGCTGGGATTTTGACAAGGTGTCGCCGAACAACCCGATCTGGATCGCGACGGCGTGTTGTACGAGCTTGCTCAACACGGCTGCCTGGGAACAGGTCAAAGAGAGGTTGGTAGAGCTGGAGGGAGCCTATAAGGATGCTGAAAGTGGCGAAGCGAATGGCCACATCCGCGGCCAGGCGAACGGGGTATTGGACCATGAGTTTTCACGGTGGCCCGAACGCTGGTGGGAGGATCCTACGCTCGAGGAGCAGAGAGAGCGGCTCCGAAATCTGAACACCCACGGGGTCACCATGAATGGCGGCCGGACGACGGGGCTGGGAGTCTCGGTTCTGAATGAACTGCGACGAAGGGGAGAGCTGACGGTCCGGGTACGGCCGATTATCGAATTCGCTATGCTGAACCCTCAGGCGGAAGCCTACCTGAAGCGGGTCGGAAACCTGACGGGTGTTGGAGACGATTGGTTCAAAATCCCGGGCATGACCGTGAGCGCTCCCGACGGTCAGACCAATGAAGGCGGTTCCATGAGCACCGTCGTCCCGCGTCGCATGCTGGACCAGGAGGGCGGTGTTCCCTGGGATATGTTCGGCGAGGACCGGTATCTGGCCGGCGAAAACAAGTGGGCCCTCTCGAGGCAGGACCTGGATTGGAAAGGCCCAGGGACGGAGTATGAAACGATCATACTGGCCAACCACTACGGCTGGAGCATCGCGGGGATGCATACACAGGGCGATATTGGTGCAAAGATGGTTCTGGAGGCCTTCGAGGAAGCGAACCAGGAACGGTCACTTCAGGGTCGCCACTTCGGTTTCGATCACGGGATGATTCGCGAGGACGAAGATCTGCAGAGGGCGGCTCGCCTGGATGTGAGCAACAGCTTTCATTCAGGCTATGTTTTCGGACCCGGTAATCGCGGCCAGATCTATATGTTTGGAGAAGAGTTGCATCGCAATTTTTCTCCCGTCAAAAGCGCTGTCTTGTTTAATGTCAAGCCGGGCCTGGAGTTGGAAGGGGCTCTTGACTCAGACAGGGTAGGGGCACTGGTGGCAATTCAGCGCTTCGTAACCCGGACTGATGAACAGGGACGGGTGTGGGGAGCACGGCAGGCGATCAGCCGCGAGGAAGGCCTGCGCATGGCGACGATCTGGAACGCGGGCTACACGGGTGACGAGGATCTCGTGGGGTCGATTGAGGTGGGTAAGCTGGCGGACATGGTGGTGCTGGACGGAGATTATATGACGGTCCCTGAAGATAAGATTAGCGACCTGCATGTTGATTTGACGTTTGTCGGTGGAAAGATTGTCTACGACCGCCTGAAGGAATAAGGAATGAGTAGTCTCAGACTTGTGTGTCTTCTTCGCAGAAGCACTGGTGTAGCCTCACTCTTTCTGTGGCTTGTTGCCAGTGGGACTGGACAGCTCGTCGCAATGCCCCAGGAAGGAGGCGACCGGGAGACCACCGTCGACGTCGGTTTCGACATGGGAGAGCCAGGCCTCACGGTTTCGCTGCCCATCCAGCTGAACGCTCCTGAAGGCATCCAGGTGGGAACCACGGTCAACGAAGTGGCGTTCCCAGCCCAGTACCTCCAGTTCGAGGAGGTGCGGCCCGGCGCCTTTGCTGAAGCCGAGGTAACGGCGAGCTTAAAGGAGGATGCAGAGAACGAGGACAATACGATCGTCCAGGTCACGGTGACCGCTAAACCCGGTGAGACCCTTCCCAACGGTGTCGCCGCCTTCATAGTCTTCAAGATCACTGACGAGGCTCCAGGGCATGAAACGCTCAAGCTCAGAAACGTGGCCCGTGCTTTGGATACCAGTGTCCCACCCAGTCCCGTCGAGCCGGTGACGGGCCGGGACGGTGAGATTGAACTGCTCGGCTCCACTCCTGCAGTCATCATCTGCTTTTTTTACCTGCACTGAGGTTGGAAGGCGGATTAAAGCCCGGTTGGAGCTTCCTCGGCCAGACGCTTAATGTGCTCAAAGACTCTCAGATGAATCTTGTGGACCATCCAGTCGGACCACCAGCGCCAGTAGCTGGCAGGCCAAATATCATTTCGATACCAACTGATCCCTTCCAAATGCGTCCCTCCCTGGGGGAGCGGTGTGAGCGTGAACTGGGCTCTTTCGGGGTGGAAATAACCATCCAGATGAGGCGCGCTAATTTCTCCGTAAGGGGAGAGTTCCTGTAGGGGCGGAGCCTGTTCCGATACCGAGAATCGAAGTAGGCGGAACTCCTCCCAGACTTCTATGGGCTCAACGAAAGTGCCCGTTGAAAACAGGCACCGGCGAACCGCGCCCACTCCCTCACCCTCGATCGTGGCCAGTATTGGATAGGAGACACCCAGACGAAACAACCATTCCTTTGGTTCCTCGAGTCTGGGAAAAGAGATAAGGTTCTCCCATACCTGTTCCGGAGAGGCCTGAATGGAGATTGAGGTATGGACGGCGACCTGCACCGGGTCCCCAGGACTCAGAGACTCGAGAGCCATCACCGATGGAAGAAACAACAACAAGGACAGCATCACTGGGGGTACATCAAGCTGGTTCAACGGCCGCCTTTGAATCAGATAGCCGATGGAAGCTCCCAAGATTGCAAGCACCCAGGCGATCGGTGCCGCCATGAGGACACACAAAACACCTTCGATAGCCACGGCAACCAGGGCCAGGGAAAGGAGCACAGTTGCCAGAGTGGCCACGATGAAGCAACTGAGGTAATCTCGGTGAGCATGATAGCTATGGATCAGCACCGAACCGAGCCCAAGGCAGAAGGGCAGCCCCACAAATAGGCTCCAGCCATATTCTCCGAAAATCAGAACGGCGAGGCCCGTAGCTGCAACCCCCACCAGAGTGATGATCAAAAGGGAGAAGGCCGCGCTTCCCCATGGATCTCGGGGAATGACTTTGTCGAAAAAGGGTTTCAGCGACCCAGTTTTCTCTGGGAAAACCTCCTCCTGACGAGAGGGCAGGACACTCAAGAGGAGGAAAAACGCCAGGTTTACCAGGGGTAGGAAAAAGACGATCACCAACGCCGATGGCAGCTTGACGTCCCGCAGCCGTCTCAGGGTGAGTACCACGCCGACCCAGATAAAGGGTAGCGAGAGAATGAGCATGAAGGAGAGAAAGAGCGGCTCCTCCTGGAGAATTTCACTGGGTGGAATCCAGTAATTGAACAATCCCCAAGGTCGATCAAAGACCCAGCTTGTCGCCAACCGATCCAGATTGTGTTTGAGGGCAAACCCCACCAAGCCGATCAGGGCATAAGTTCCACGATCTACTGTGCCGTCCCAGCGCCACAAGTCAGATAATCGAGCGGTGAAGGGAATAGGGGAGATTCCGCTTTTTCCTGATTCCCGCAGGCGACGCTGGCGGATAATGAATACAGCCATTATCGCGATGAAAACCAGGACTGCAAGGTTGACCAACAACGTCAGCATGGTGGCGCTCTGATTATGAATGCCTGGGTGTGAAAAGACAAAGGCAGAAATCGATGTATACTATCCCAGCTGGAAAAGGTTGCTCATCGGGGCCCAGTAGGAGGGTGCTTTTGAAATCGAATGTGTTGAATCCCCAGTTTCCTCGATCGCCGAAGCTGACACAATATGGGACCGAGTCGGACCTTCAGATTTTGCTGGATGAGGCCGAATTTGAAGCTCCCAAAGGACGAGTTGCCGATTACATTCCGGAGCTCAGCCGGGCCAACGCAGATGACCGAGGTATCTCCATCTGCTACCTGGACGGAACCATTCTCTCGGCCGGTTCCTGCGAAGAACAGTTCACGATCCAGTCCATCTCCAAGACGATTGCACTGCTCTATGCCCTCGAATCGATCGGGCCCAGACAGGTCTTTTCACGAGTGGGCAAGGAGCCTACGGGTGAACCCTTCAACTCGGGATTGCGCTTTCAGGTCGCCAGCAAGCGGCCATTGAATCCCATGATCAACGCCGGCGCCATTGTTGTGAGCTCGATGTTCCCAGGAAGTAATACTCAGGAGCAATTCGCGGGGTTCTTGAGCTTTTGTCGCAAGGTTTGCGGCAATCCCGACCTCGAGGTTGACGAAGCCGTCTATCGCTCGGAGAAACTGACGGGTCACAACAACCGTTCCCTGGCCTGGATCATGAACGACCGTCGCGTGTTCTCGTACAAGAGCAACATTGCTGCCGTTGAGTTTATCGAAGGAGTTCTCGATGTGTACTTCCAACAGTGCTCCATCGGGGTGACGACCCTTGATCTCGCCCGTTTTGGAATGCTCCTCGCTAATCTGGGAGTCGATCCCGAGAGTGGGGACCGACAGGCGTCCGAGGAAAACATCACGATGGTCATTGCACTCATGGCGAGCTGCGGCTTGTATGATGGGTCTGGTACCTTTGCCTCCAAGATCGGGATCCCTGCCAAGTCCGGTGTAGCCGGTGGAATTCTCACCGCGGTGCCCGGGAAAATGGGAATCGCCACATACGGTCCCGCTCTCGATTCCGCCGGAAACTCGTGCTTCGGAGTCTACGCGTTGGAAAGAATTTCACGGGATGAAGAGCTTGGCATTCTTTGCCGGCCTCAGCTTCAATTTTCCCTCAAAACCTACGAGAGTCCGAAGTCGCTTGACGAGTTGGTGGAACAGACAGGTCTCAAGGCCACTTCCGGTCACGTGGCTTCATACATTCCCGAACTTGCCAAAGTCTTGCCCGAAAACCGTGGGGTGAGCCTTTGTACACTTGATGGAGTGATAGTAGGAGGTGGTCAAAACACGGATTTCAGGTTCACCACTCAAGCAGTCTGCGTGCCCTTCCTGCTGGCTTACATTCTTCACCGTCGAGGCATTGGATTCGTGTTTTCCAGGATGGGGCGGGAACCCACGGGTGATCCATTCGATGCTGACCCGAAATGGCTCGAGGTCGACAACAAGCAAGTGCCCTTCAACCCGGTTATCAATGCAGGTGCCATCCTGATGGCTTCGATGTTGCCGGAGGAAACTGCCGAGGCACGCCGTGAGAACTTTCTCGCTTTCGTTCGGAAGGCCTGTAAAGATGACCATATCGATGTTGACACCAGCGTTCATAAGTCGGAAAGCGAATTTGGCGAAAAGAACCGCGGACTCGCCTGGGAGTTACTTCACCGTGGATGCTTCGAGCATCGGCCTCGGCGAACCAGGAAAACGCGGGTGGACTACGTTGAAGCCATTCTCTCCGATTATTTCTACGCCTGCTCGCTCAAGGTGAGCTGTGACAATCTGGCAACCTTTGCTGCGCTGCTCGCCGCTCGCGGGGACGCGCCGGCAGTCTCTGAACTCCGCCTTTCTGCTGACCAGGTGAATCAGGTGGTGACACTGATGGCTACGTGCGGCCTTTATAACGGCTCAGGCGAGTATGCTTTTTCGGTGGGATTACCCTCCAAAACGGGTGTTTCGGGGGGCATCATGGCTGTCGCTCCCGGGAAGCTCGGCCTGGCCGCCTTCTGTTCTGCCGTTGATGATAAGGGCACCAGCGTCTTCGGACGCCGTATCATTGAAGAGATCTCACGAACGGAAAAGCTGAGCGTCTATCGCGGCGTCGACCAATAAGATAACTCAGTACTCACTTTCATAAATACGGTGACGTTTGTTGGGAGCGCGACGGAGCCCAGATCGAGGCGCGACGACGAGTCGATGTCAGTGACATCGGCGAGGAGAAGCAACAAAGAAATGGGCCCGTCCCGCTCCAACCCCTCGGGCGCAAGGGGGTTGCGGGCGATCTCTTTGTCTCTCGTCGTCGACGATGTCCCTGACATCGCCTCCTCCTCCCTTCGCGACCTCGCCTCGCAAGCCCCATCCGCAAACGTTACCGTATTTATGAAAGGGAGTACCCAGGACGACCCCTTCTCTGGATTCCCTTCATTTTGATTCACGTCTGAAGCCAACACTCCGGCGATGTAGATGTGGTGACTCTGATTACTGACTTAGGTGAAGCGAATGTTCCATAGTTAAGACCTATGGTAAGCATTCCTTCAAGATTGATTCTCGTCACAACAAGCCTTCTCTTATTTCTAACCAATCCGACGGTGGCGGAAGCGCAGGAAGCTGCAACCGAACTGACACACCCGGTGCAGACTACGGATGAGTTGGAACTTCCAGAACCTCCACCGCTGAAGGGCGTTTATGCCACATTTTACACCTTGGGCCACCATGGGTTGCTGGGCCGTATCAAGCGATTGGTCGAACAGACGGAAGTGAATACCGTCATTATGGATGTTAAGGGGGATCGGGGCTTGATTCCCTATCGAAGCACCATTCCGCTGGCGATTGAGGTGGGGGCCCAGGAACAGATCAGGGTCAAAGATTGGCCACAGTTCATGAAGTGGTTCAAGGATCGGTGCGTTTACACTATCGCCCGAATTGTTGTCTTTAAAGACGATCCCCTTGCTGCCACCTATCCTGAACTTGCGGTGATCGACAAGCGCACTGGTCATCCCTGGCGGGACTGGGAGGGACTCGCTTGGACCGATCCCTTTAATGAAAAGGTCTGGGACTACAATATTGCCATTGCCATAGAGGCGGCGAAAAAGGGCTTTGACGAGATTCAGTTTGACTACATTCGTTTTCCGTCAGATGGTGAAATAGGGGCGGCTCTTTTTTCACGACGGAGTACAGAGAAGGAGCGGCGTGCGGCGATAACGGGATTCTTGAGGCGCGCACGAAAGGCTTTGTCACCATTCGGGGTCAAGATTGCCGTGGATGTCTTTGGGTACACGGTTTGGGGAGCGGCCGACACTGGAATCGGTCAGAATATCGAGGACATTGCACCGTATGTCGATGTTCTCTCACCCATGCTTTATCCTTCATCCTTTCACCTGGGGATCCCCGGCTATCCGGTAGCGATGGACCATATTTATGAACTGGTGAATGAAAGTACCAAGCGAGCTGTTGAACGTCTGCAGGGTACAGGTACGGTTGTGCGTCCGTGGATTCAGGACTTTCGCGATTATGCCTTTGACCGGCGGAAGTTTTCCCCCCAGGAAATGCGGGATCAGCTAAAGGGCGTGTTGGATGGGGGCGGGAAAGGCTGGATGCTGTGGAATACTCGCGCTCGGTACACCCAGAAAGCCTTGAAGCATGTTTCTGTGAACTCTCCCGTGGAGTGGGCCTCTTCTACGGCGGAAGTAAACCCCCGCTGCCACACTCCCAGTCAAGCGCTGGTAGAAAGAATGCCGGGTTGGGTTGGGCAACTCCCGGGGGGTAATTTACATCGCCCCCTGACGCTCTCGCTTCCCTCTCCCCAGCGCCATGTCACCCAGCTAGTCTCTGTCTCTGACGTCCGTTTCGACAGAACGACTGTGCCCGAAGAGTGCCCCCGATAAACCAACTCCAACTCACTCCAGTTTATCCAGCCAGGATTCTGGTTCGTAAATCTTTCGCCACAGGCGTTGGTAGGTCTCGCCATCCATCGGTTGCTTGAGCTGGAACTGGAAGTTCCTGACACTGCCCGAGTGAGAGTGCTCCCGCGCAGCAATACGGATATGGGATCCGGACATGCGACCCAGGCTCTCAATGTCTTCCATGGGCCAGAAACGACTGTGGTCGGACCTGGAGGCACTGTAGTATATGCCCCTCTCGCTGAATAGCAGTTGGCCCTCACATCCTTGTCCGAGGGCATGCGTATGCTTGACCGGAACCCGGTACGCTGCATCATCTGGAAACGTGAAAACGGCGGACACGAGAGCATTGGGAAGCTTTTCACGCAAAAAGTCCACGACTTCGGCGCTCATCTCTCCTTCGACTAACTCAAATTCAAGTGTCCGATCGCGATTCAGCTTCCACCAGACATCTCTATAAGTGCGGACGTAGACTTTCTGTGGCGACTCGATCTTCAGTTCCTGGATGTCGGAATAAGACCAGTCAATACTGTGATCGTCGTCCTTTTCTGAGGTATAGGTGATGCCCTCCTGGTCAATCGTTAGGTCCCCAGAGCCTTTTCCCCAGAAGTGGTCGTGCTGAACGGAAAACTGGAAAACAGTATCGGCGCTGGCCGTCACAGGCCAGCAAAAGGATAGAGGGATAGCCAAAACGAGAAAAAGGAAGATTTTCATGCGCTTATTCTCCAGGTCAGTTGCTCTTCACTTCACAAAAACAAAGCCCAACAGCTCCTCCAGTCGGACCAGGTTCTGAAAATAATCACCGGTTTCTTCGTGGTATCGAAGCTCATAGTTCAGTACGGTGAGCGCGTTGTCGATCAAGTTGAGAAAGTCGATGCTGCCCACCTCATAGGCTGATAGTGCCGAGTCCAGGGATGCAGTGGCTTGAGGAATGATTCCCTGTCGATACAGCCGTATCAGGCTCTGTGCTGTGCGAACTCCGATATAAGCATCCTTAATCTTGAAGGTGACCTGCTGAAGCTTACTCTGGTAACTATGCCTTGATCTCTCGATCTCTTCTACATTCTCCTCTACCCCAAAGCGTTCCTTTCTCCAGAAATAGAGGGGTATCTCCAGACCCAAGCGATATTCATACATATTGTCAAAGGGACCTCCGCGCAGCATATAGGTCGTCGAAACGTTCAAATCGGGGAAAGACTGTTTCTTGGACAGATCGAGCTGCAGGGAAGCTTTCTGAATCCCTAATCTTTCCGCCGCAATTTCAGGATTCTGTTCTCTCGCTGTGAGATAGAGACTCTCCAAAGAAAAGGGCAACTCCACGGAAGTGTCCTCTACCGGTTCCAGCTGGGGGAGAACAACGTCCGGAGATCGATTGAGAAGGCTGTTGATTTGAGCTTGAGCACTTTCCCGTTGCTGACCCAACAACTCAAGGCGTTCTATGATGAGTGAGATCTCTACCTGGGACCTGAGCACATCAGCCTGAAGACCCTTTCCCACGCTGTACCTGGCTTCGGCGATCCGGGAAAGCCTTTGCAAAAGATCTTGATATCGACTCAGGATCCTTGTCGCCTGATCGACGTAGGTCAACTCAAAGTAGGCCGTCTTCAATTGACCAATGACCTGGAAAGTCGCCGCCTGGTAGAGGTGCGCCTTTTGAGCCGCCTCGGTTTCCGCGATATCCCCCTTGAGATTCAACTTACCGGGCCAGGGAATCTTCTGCTTGAACATGAAGGAAGCCCAGGAGAGCGGACCGTTGCCAATTGTAGAGTAAGGCAAGATATTTCCCGAACTCATCGAACCAAAACTGAGTTCCGGGTTGGGAAGTGAGGCGACCTGCGAGGGCCTCTTGGTAGAGACTTCCCACTCTTTTCGAGTTGCCTGGATGGAAGGGCTGGAACGTAGAGCTTCTTCGACCAGGCGGTTGAGCACTTCGAACGATTGTTCGGGCTGTGCTGCAGGAGGTAAATCTTGAGCGCCCAGAGCCAGAGAGGTCCAGAGGAAGCTCCCCATCAGAATGAAGACCACTAAATGGGCTTTCCGACATGTTGTTCCGTTCATAATACAAACCTCACTGTGTGCTGATGCTAATTCGGGCGTTTCGGCTCCTTGCAGGAGTGGCGCTCCCTGCGGAAGTAGCGCTCCCTGCCGGGGTGTCAAAGGTGATCCTCATCTGCCATTCCCCGGACATAGTGAGGTCCAGGTTTCCCTCTATCGCGTTGGGAGCGATCGGAGTGATTTCGGTTCCGATCAACATGGCAGGCATGGTGGCCATAGCCGGCATATAAAATTGGACGTCAACGTTCTCAATTTCAACTGGGTCGCCGCCGGGGTTTCGGAAGGTCAGGTGAAAGCGACTCTGGCCGACAGGGAACCTTTCTTCTGGGGCGGAAACTTCGATATGGATGCCGTCCACTTCTTGCAGGGCAACCGGTTGTAAGGGTCCTGCCACAATCAGGCTTTGTCTCCAGCCCCAAAGACCCCAGAGCAGTAGGAAAATCAGCAGGACGGCTAAAAAGATCCAGAGCAGACGAACACGTGACTGTCTGGCTGGTATGCCGTCGATCTCATCAGCGGAGTGGGGCAGCCGATTGCTGAAGGGGATCAAGTCGCGCAGGGTAGCGGCCAGTCCTTCCATCTCGTAGCGCTTCCAGACGAAGAAGACGGCCGGATAAATGGTGAGTCCTAAAATGAAGGAGGTGGTCAATCCTCCCACCATGGGAGCGGCCATGCGTTTCATCACGTCGGCCCCGGTTTCGTAGGTCGATGCCCACATGATGGGAAGCAGACCCACAACTGTTGTCAACACGGTCATGAGCTTGGGGCGCAGTCGCTGGACCGCACCGTAGTGAATGGCCTCCTTGAGATCAGCCACATGACGCATCCTGCCCTCTCTCTGCCACTTCTGGTAAGCCAGCTGCAGGTACAGCAGTAATACCACTCCCATCTCGGCCTCAAGGCCTGCCAAAGCAATGATCCCCACCCACACCGCGATGCTGAGATTGTAGTTCAAGAAGGACAGGAACCAGAACGATCCAATAAGCGAAAAGGGAACCGCCAGGAACACGATAAGGGGTTCCTTCCAGGACCCAAAGTTCAGGTAGAGCAGGACGAAGATGATAAAAAGTGTGATGGGAATAACATAAGCCAGCCGCTGCTTCATACGCACCAGATACTTGTACTGTCCCGCCCACTCGAGACGATAACCAGCCGGTACTTCAACCTGGGTTGCAACGATCTGTTGAGCTTGCTCGACGTAGCCCTCGTAGTCCTCGTGGGTGACATCGATGAACACGTATCCCACCAACTGGCCATCTTCGTTCCGAATCATGGGTGGTCCCTGCGTGTATTCCATGTCAGCCAGCAGTGAAATGGGGATCTGGGCACCGGAGGGGGTGGGAATCAGTACTCTTCCCAACCCATCGATATCGTCGCGAAGCTCCCGTGGATAGCGAACGCTGATGGGGTAGCGCTCTCTGCCTTCGATGGTATAGCCAATGTTCTTGCCCCCGATAGCCGTCTCTATGATGTCCTCCACAGCTCCGACGGTCAGTCCATAACGGGCTGCTTCTTCCCGGTTGATTATGAAATCAAAATAGTAGCCTCCCATCACCCGGTCTGCGAAAGCACTGCGCGTACCGGGTACGTCCTGGAGGACCTTCTCGATCTGAACCGCGATCTCCTCGATTTTCTCCAGGTCGGGGCCGAAGACCTTGACTCCAAGATTACTGCGCATGCCGGTGGAGAGCATCTCGGTCCGAGTTTGAACAGGCATCCACCAAATGTTGGCCATCCCAGGAAATTTCAATTGGGCATCCATCTCCTGAACCAGTTCCTCCCACGACTTGGGGCGCTCCTCAGGCCAAATGCTTCTGAAGATGGGTTGGACCCCGTCTGGCATCCAGCTGGAGTACCAGCGTTCCTCGTGCACCCGTTCCCAGTCTTCCTGAGGCTTCAACAGCACCACGGTTTCAACCATGCTCAAAGGAGCTGGATCGGTGGATGTATCGGCTCTTCCGATCTTTCCAAACACCCTCTCCACTTCGGGGAATTGGCTCAGAAGTTTATCCTGTGTCTGAAGGATTCTGGCGGCCTCCGTGACCGGCATTCCGGGGACCGCAGTGGGCATAAAAAGCAAGGACCCTTCATTTAAAGGAGGCATAAACTCCGATCCAAGCTGCCTGAACGCCGGGACCGTGGACAGTACCAGCAGGAAGCTTACAAACATGAAGCTCTTGGGAAAGCGCAGAATGAAAGTCAGTATGGGGGTATAAATCGCCTGGAGGATGCGGCTGATCGGATGCTTTTCCTCAGGGCGGATCTTACCCCGTATGAGCAGGGCTCCCAGAGCGGGCACCAGGGTGATGGCCAGCAGAGCCGCAAAGAACATGGAGAAAGTTTTGGTATAGGCCAGCGGTTTGAAAAGTCGGCCTTCCTGGGCTTGCAGAGTGAACACCGGGAGAAAGGAAACCGTGATCACGAGCAAGGAGACAAAGATGGAAGGTCCCACTTCGCAAAATGACTGGATGAGAACCTCGACTCTGTTCCCAGATCTTCCCTGAGATTTCCATTCGTCCAGCTTTTTGTGGGCGTTCTCGATCAGAACAATGGAAGCATCTACCATGGCCCCGATGGCGATAGCGATTCCTCCCAGAGACATGATATTGGCGGTGACCTTCATGTAATACATGGGGATAAAGGCCATGATGATGGCCAGGGGTAAAGCCAGAATTGGAATGAAGGCACTGCGCAAATGAAGCAAAAAGACCATAATGACGACACTGACGACAATCATTTCCTCGGTCAGCTTTTCCTGTAACGTTTCAACGGCTCTCAAGATCAGCTCGGAACGATCGTAGGTCACGACCAGTTTGACGCCCTCGGGCAGGGAGCCTTCCACTTCCTTCAACCTAGTTTTAACTCGATCGATGACGGTCAGGGCGTTTTCCGCATAGCGCATGATCACAATGGCGCCCACCACCTCCCCTTTACCATCCAATTCTGCAATGCCCCGGCGCATATCCGGTCCGAATTGGACCCGCCCCAGATCTCGGACGTGAATCGTGGTGCCTTTTCCATCGGTTACTACAGGCACTGACTCGATATCCTGGAGCGACTGGATATACCCACGTCCCCGCACCATATACTCGGTGCCGGCGATCTCGAGCACCCGGCCACCTACATCGTTGTTACTGTCGCGGATGGCGTCGATGACTTTCTCAAGCGGGATGTTGTAAGCCAGAAGCTTGTTGGGATCGAGTTCTACCTGATATTGCTTGACGAAGCCTCCCACACTGGCCACTTCAGCGACACCAGGCACAGACTCCAACCAGTAACGCAGATACCAATCCTGAAAGGAGCGAAGTTGAGCCAGGTTGTAGCGCCCGGTTTCGTCAACCAGTGCGTATTCAAATACCCATCCCACTCCGGTAGCATCGGGGCCCAGTATGGCGGTGGTTCCTTCGGGTAATTGCCCGTTGATCTTTTGCAGGTATTCCAAGACCCGGCTTCTGGCCCAATACATGTCGGTGCCATCTTCAAAGATGATGTAGACGTAGGAAAAACCAAAGTTGGAGATGCCGCGGACGAGCTGGACGTTGGGTGCGGCCAGCATGGCTGCCACGATCGGATAGGTGATTTGGTCTTCCACCAGATCAGGGCTGCGCCCCGGCCATTCTGTAAAGACAATGACCTGCACATCAGAGAGATCCGGAATCGCGTCCAGCGTGATGTTGGAGAGGGCCCATACCCCCCAGGCTGTGGCGAAGGTCATGACCAGAAAGACCAGGAACCGGTTTCTGGCGCTGTACTGAATGATTTTCTCGATCATTGGTTTCAACTCGCGATCAGCGTGGTTTCGGCGTTTCCCAGCTCGCCTCCACTCCCTGCACCTTGCTTTCGGCATCAATCAAGAAGTTGGCAGCAGAGACGACTCGCTCACCGGCTGTCAGGCCTTTTAAAATCTCGTAGTAGCCGCCTGCCGTTGCTCCGATTTCCACCTGCCGTAACTGCATTTGTCCTGATCCCAGATCCACAAAAACCAGGTCTCGCTTGCCGGTTCTCAAGACAGCACTTTCCGGAACGGCCAGAGTAGCCCCAAGAGACACCTGGAGTTCGATGTTGGAGTACATCCCTGGTTTGAGCCTCAAGTCTGGATTGGGAAACTCCAGACGCACCCTCAGAGTACGCGTCTCTGCATTCAGGTGCGGATAGACATAAGTAATGTTTCCGCGGAAGGCCTCTCCTGGGTAGGCAGCGGTACTCATCACGACGGGTTGACCTTTATGGACGTAAGAAATCTCATTTTCGTAGATCTGAACGTAGGCCCATATTTGGGTGTGGTCGGCAATGGTATAGACCTTGGTTTCGGGAGTGACATACATGTTGGGAAAGGCGTTTCTCTCCATGACATGGCCGCTGACCGGGGAATAGACCATCAAGTGTTTCTGCACCTGCCCGCTTTTCTCGAGTTGTTCTATTTGCTCGTCAGTGACATCGAGGAGTTCCAGTCTGCGGCGAGTGGCCTCAAACAAAGATCGAGCTCCATCAGATACGTGTTCAAAAGGACTATCTGCCAGGTTCTCAGCAGTCTTTAAAGCCAGTAAATACTCCTCTTGAGTCGAAACCAATTCCGGGCTGTAAATTGAAAAAAGAGGATCCCCCTGATTCACGTGTTGAAGTGTGAAGTCCACGAATACCTCCTCGATCCAACCTTGAATCCTGGGGTGAACGTATTCGATCCTGGTCTCGTCCAGCTCCAGGGTTGCCACCGTTCGAATGACTTTCTCCAGAGAACGAACTTCGACCTCAGTGGTCTGAACATTGATCAGCTGCTGGCGGCGAGGATCGACAGTGAAAGTGGAGTCATCACCTGCGATTTGCTGGGCGGAGTTCTCCGACCCATTGTCCGAAGTTGCAGGCGGGCTCTTCATAACAGGAACCAGGTCCATCGCACAGATGGGACACGTCCCCGCTTCCATCAGCCTCACCGAAGGGTGCATGGTGCACGTCCAGTACTCAATCTCCCCGTCCTCGCCTGTGACGGGAAAAAGCTGATGCTCACCCGTAAATGTTTCCTGTAACCACGATGCTGGTGCCTGGTTCCAGAAAAAGATAAGGGCACTAGCCAGGACGATACAGACAAGGACTAGACTGATAGATAACTTCTTACTCATATTCCTCACGAAACCTTTCTCGCGTTGGAGAACAGTTGTCCTGAGACGGGAAGGGAATCAAAAAACAGGAGAGAGACTAAATCAGAAGAGAGGCGTTCAGGAGATACACTTCTCCTTTAGGGAGGGTGTTGTGAACTTCGAATCTCGAAGTCTCATGAATCCCATGAAGATGAGTACTGAGAGGTGGCACTGTAGGCAGAACTAAAGCGGCAACGGTATCGGAAGGGACTTTCGGCTGTGCCTTTTCAAGAACCACGGGGGATTGGTCTTGTCCCAACTGGCACATCTTTTCGCAACGATCCATATTTTGAGAAGCTCCAGCCATTTCAGTTGCGCACTCCAGGTCCATGAAGTTGCGGCACACAGAAAGGCCAATGCCCAGCAGACCGAATGCAAGGAAGAGCGTGAGAGCAAGACTTCCAACTTTAATCATTGTGCTCATTGTAGAACTCGAGCGTCTTCTTGTTCAAGTTTAGGGACAGCCCAGAGGCTGTCCCTTTCTTCCGTTTCAGAAGATATGGAAGCTAAAAAGCACCCGCTACCTCGTGAATCACTTTTCCTCCTACCACGGTCATCAAGACGCGAAGCTTGTCCAGCTCATTCTCGGGAAAGGTCAGATAGTCGCCGCCCAGGACCACCAGGTCACCCAGCTTGCCCGGTTCAATCGATCCTAGGAGGTGCTCTTCACCGCTGTAGCGCGCCGCCCAGCGAGTGTACATCAGCAGCGCTTCCTTGCGGTCCACCTTCTCAGACGGATCAAGCTGCCTTCCCGTGTCGTCGATACGTGTCACCCAATTCTGGATATGGAAAAGCGGTGCCGAATAGGGTGGACGGTCATCGGCTTCGGCAGCCGGTTTGATCCCGAAGTCAATCAGCGATTTTACCGGCTGCATCCAGTACACCTGGTCGGCGCCATACATCTGGACCAATCCGTCGTTGTCGTACATAGCCTTGCTGTAAACGCTGGGGGTAATGTCCATCTCTTTAAGCTTGGAAAAATGCTCCGGTTTCCACATCAGGCCATGGTCGATGCCAAAATGCCGACCCACCAGCGATTTCTCGCGGTGAGCTTCCTCGAAAGCTTCAAGCAGGATAGTGTTGCTCATGTCGCCGCTGCTGTGCAGCCCGGCAACAGTCCACCCGTAGCGGTTAGCCAGGAGGATGTTACGGCGGTCGCTGGTGCTGACGTCGCCGGTTTCTTCCCACTTATTCTGGCCGTAGGGGCCATAGGGATCCAACTCAGGAGAGTAGAACCTGCGACCAGCATCTGATTGCGAAGCGGGGTCCTGGGCAGGACGGTTCATCAGCTTGGACATTGAGGTGCGCGCTGAGCCGGTGCCGCTCGAGCCGTCGACGACCTGCACCGTGACGGCGGTAATCTTCAACTTATCATCCCCGAAGTCCGTCATGTTCCCCAGCCGCTTCAGGTAAGCTTCCGGGTTGGCATTTTGGCGCAGGAACTGGTGAATGACCCGAACCCGCGGTTCCAGCTTGCCTTTGACCCAGAGGCCCCGGAAGATGCTAAACGCCAAGCCCTCTGTCTTTCCCATGAAGGTGGTCAGGCCCTGGGAGGTATAGTACCGGAACTCCTGTATCTGGCGGGCCATCTCGTCTTCGATATCGGGCCAGGTCATGGCCGCGTAGATGATGTCTCCTGAAGCCCCACCCCGAAGCTGACCGGTGGGCTTGCCAGTCTCATCCTTCAGGACGCCAGGGGTATCGAGCGCAACCTTTTTCAGCATCAGGCTGTTGACGACCACCTGGTTGTTGGGACAGGTGATGGCGACGGGATGATTGGGTGTCGCAGCGTCCAGTTCCGCCAGCGTCACGTCCAGCAGCAGGGGCTTGTTGCTGGGACCCCCGATGTACAGCTCCATACCCGCAGGGTACTTGGCTGTAATCGCCCGAAGTTCCTCTAGACCACTGGCCACATCCCTGAACAGGATCTCTTCGCCGGTGCCCGCCTTGGATTGATTTCCCACAAAGGCCATGTGCAGGTGGGTGTCGATAAAGCCGGGAACCACGCTGCGGCCCTGTAGATCGACTCGCCGCGTCTGGGGTCCCGCCAGGGATAGAATCCTCTGGTCATCTCCCACGGCCAGAAATTTCCCATCCCGAATGGCCACAGCCTCGACGATGGAGAACTGGTCATCAACTGTCAGGATCTTCCCGTTGTAAAAGACGATGTCGGAATAGGCGATGAGTTCAGGTGGCAAGCTCTGCACACCTTGAGCCGAACCCAGTCCTATAGCCAGAAAGAAGGAAACGAGGAAGGAAAGGTAGAGATGCATGATAGAAAGCCCTCCAGTTCAGATGTTGTGATGAGATTCGTAATAGTCCATTGGAAATGAGACCACCATTTGTTACGTGGATTCTATCATCAAGAAAGTGAAAAAAAGAAGGGAATAGTCACTGTGATTTCCTCTGATACAAGCACAGCTGGTGATTTTGATTGCCTTCACGGCGTCTCAAGACTTAGCATTGAGCAGAAATTACACCCACATCGATGGGACCTGGTGCAGATATGGATTCTCGAACAACCCCGATGAAAGAGCTGACGCTACGCGCTGTCCTTGTTGGCATCGTACTTTCCATGGTGATGGGAGCAGCCAACGTGTACCTGGGGCTGAAGGCCGGCATGACGGTGTCGGCCTCCATTCCAGCGGCGGTCATGGCCATGTTGATTCTGCGCCGCCTTTTCCGGGGTGGGACCATTCTCGAGGCCAATCAGGTGCAAACAGCGGCTTCTGCCGGCGAGTCACTGGCTGCGGGAATCATCTTTACCATGCCCGCCTTGTTGCTCATCGGCGCCTGGCAGGAGTTTGACCTGCTGATGACGACCATCATTGCCTTTACGGGTGGGCTGTTGGGAGTCTTGTTCATGATACCGATGCGCCGTGTCTTCGTGGTCCAAACGAGCGCGGAGTTGAAGTTTCCTGAGGGGGTGGCCTGCGCGTCGGTTCTCAAGGCCGGTGAGTCCACTGGATCAGAGGCCAGGGGTGTTGTTCTAGGGGCCGTCATCGGCGGGATCTTCAAGGCCTTGGTCAGTTTTTTCGGGGTCATAAAGGGGGTCCTCGAGGATGCTGTTGTTGGGCTGGGTGATCGGATTTTCTACTTTGGCGGCGATATCTCGCCAGCCCTGGTGGCTGTAGGTTTTATTGTACGGCTCAATATTGCGGTGTTGATTTTCATGGGAGGCTCCCTGGCCTGGATTATTGGGATACCGCTCTTGAGTGCCCAATCCTCCGGTGGTGATTCCCTGGAAGCGGCCTGGACACTCTGGAGCACCCAGATCCGCTATATCGGGGTGGGAGCGATGATTGTGGGCGGGGTTGCCTCCATCATCAGGGTGCGATTCGGTCTCTTGCAAGCGCTTCGCGAAATCAGACGCCTCGGGACGGGTGCCGACAGGCCAGACGATTCTGCCGGGCGAGACCGGGATATCTCACCAAGAGTGATTCTGGGGCTGAGCATAGTGGTCGTGCTCTTGATCGGGGTGGTGTACTACGTCTTGACCGGCAACATACTCATCAGCCTTGCCACCACCGTGATCATGATTATCATGGCCTTTTTTTTCACGGCGGTTGCCAGCTACATCGTGGGGCTGGTGGGCAATTCCAACAGTCCGGTTTCGGGCATGACCATCACGGCCGTGCTCTTTACCGGTGGCCTGCTGCTCCTCTTTGGTTTCAGCGGGATGGAGGGCATGGTGGCGACACTCGGTGTTGCCGCCATAGTCTGTTGCGCTGCATGTACATCAGGTGATGTGTGTAATGACCTCAAGACCGGTTCCCTGGTGGGGGCCTCTCCATTCCGACAGCAGATCATGCAGGTCCTGGGTGTGGCCACGGCCTCACTGGTGATGGCCCCGGTGTTGCAGTTGCTCCACAACAACACCCCCGGTGGCATCGGCGGGCGCGAGTTATCGGCGCCCCAGGCGAGTCTCTTCAAGAGCCTGGTGGAAGGTCTTTTTGGCCAGGGCAATCTGCCCTGGCCAATGGTTGGCATTGGAGTGGCCGTTGGGGGTGTGATCCTGGTGGCTGACAAGATCCTGGAGCGCAAAAATACCTCCTTTCGCATGCACGTTATGCCCATTGCCGTGGGCATGTATCTGCCCTTCGGACTGACAACGCCAATTCTCCTGGGAGGTCTGCTTGCCCATGTGGTGAGTGCTGGCGAGAAGGAAGCTGCTGCTGACCGGCGACTGCATCGCGGCGTTCTCTTTGCCTCGGGCATAATCGCAGGAGAATCGCTGACGGGCGTGGGAATTGCGCTGCTGGCCAGCCTGGGGATCGCCCGTTTGGCCCTGGGTCTGCCTGAGACGTTGATAACGGTGTTAACGGTGGCAGGAGCAGTGGCCGTGCTGGTCGCTTTTTATCGTTTCTCACAGCCCAAGCCGTAGCCGGGATTATGCATAAGTTT
This sequence comes from Acidobacteriota bacterium, assembly GCA_963663035.1. Lineage (GTDB taxonomy): Bacteria > Acidobacteriota > UBA6911 > RPQK01 > JADFOI01 > JADFOI01. The sequence goes on along the minus strand of OY760074.1, from coordinate 1,517,556 downwards.
TCTACTGCAGTGCCGCAATCATCCACGCTGACTGCGTTGTGCGACCCGCAAGCGGGTACCCCTTGGGCTCCTCGGCGTACTGCATGAGTACGCCTGCGGGGCTCGACCCGCAAGCGGGTACCTCTCACACGCCTTGTCATCGCGGCGCCTGCGGCACTTCGTCACGAAAACCTATGCATAAACCCGGCTAGATCAGATTCTGGCCTGGTAGGTGTAGAGCTGATGATAGCGGCCCTCTTTTTTGATCAGCTCGTCGTGAGTTCCGCGTTCCACGATCTGGCCTGCTTCTATCACGAGAATCTGATGGGCCTGTCGGATCGTGCTCAAGCGGTGAGCGATGACAAGTGTGGTCCGTCCTCTCATTAAGGTTTTCAGGCTTTCCTGGATGTACTGCTCGCTTTCCGCATCCAGATTGGAGGTGGCCTCGTCCAGGATGAGAATCCTTGGGTTTGCCACCAGGGCCCGGGCGATGGCAACACGCTGGCGCTGTCCTCCCGAGAGTTTGACGCCGCGTTCGCCGATAATCGTTTCAACAGCTTCGGGAAGGCGGTCTGTAAACTCCTTCACATGGGCAGCCCGAACAGCCTCTTCCAGTTCTTGATGGCTGGCTTGGGGCTTACCGAACTGTATGTTTTCGCGGATGGTTCCATCGAACAGGAAATCGTCCTGCAGAACAACGCCCAGGTGACGTCGATAGCTGTCAAGGGTCACCGTGGCCAAGTCCTGTCCGTCGACTTTGACTATTCCCGTCGTGGGCTTCATGAAGCAAGCTGCCAGTCCGGCTATGGTGGTCTTTCCAGAACCTGAACTGCCCACCAGAGCGGTGACGGTGCCGGCTGGAGCCTGGAAGCTGATGTCGTTGAGCACTTCGACCTCCTCCTGATAGGAGAAGCTTACGTTCTCAAATGCAATATCTCCTGTCACATCGGGAAGGACGAGAGTTCTCTGGATGTCGTCTATCTCTCGATCCGTGTTGAGAAGCTCTGCCGTTCTGTCCAGCCCAGCGAAGGCTTCGGTCATCTGGCTGCCAATGTTGCTCATTTGGATGATGGGGGAGATCAGGAATCCCAGGTACATGGTGAAAGCGAAGAACTCTCCCAGAGTCATTTCGCCCTCCATGATCATCGAACCCCCAATGCCCATGATCACAACGGCCGCCAGGCCCAGCAGCAGGGAAGCGGAGCCGGTCACCAGGCTGGTGGCAGTCAAGGACTTCTTCACATTCTGGAAGAGCCGTTCCACGCCGTGTTCGAAGACTTGAACCTCGTGTGTCTCCGCGTTAAAACCCTTGATAACTCGTATCCCTCCTAATGACTCCGTGAGGCGGCCTGTGACCTCCGCATTGATCTGGCCCCGCTCCCGAAAAACCGGCCGGATGTAGCCAAATGCTTTCAGAGAGATCACGCCGAAAGCCGCAAGGGGCACCACGACATAGAGAGTCATCAAGGCATTGATTCGAATCAACAGTACAAGGGCCACCACGGCCGTCAGAGTCCCTCCCACCAGCTGGACCAGGCCTGTACCGACCAGGTTACGGACGCCTGTCACGTCGGTCATAATGCGAGAAACCAGCTCACCCGATTTCGTATTGTCAAAATAACGCACCGGCAGGTAGATGATGTGTTTCTGAACCCTGGCCCGCAAAAGAGAGATCAAGTTCTGCGCCTCGACAGCCAGGAGCCGGGTCAGGAAAAAGGATGTCGATGCCTGCACGAGAATGGCACAGGCCACAACCAGAAGAATCAGCTTCAAGAGCGAGAGATCCCCTTGAGTGATGGCATTGTCAATTACGAATTTGCTTGAGCCGGGCAGAACCAGACCGGCAAGTCGATTGATGACGATCAAAACGAGTCCCAGGAAAAGCAGCTTTCTTCTGGGCCAGACAATGGTCCTGAATGCATATTTTATGGTTGTGAGTGACGGTCTGTTGGCCTTTTTCTTCATCATGACGCAGAAGGTCAACTGTAGCAGAAAACTTATTCATAATGCGGGCTCTGATTTGATATGCTTTTCCGGAAGGAAGAGGAGTAACTTTATGACGGACTGGATCATGAGCAACGGGTCAGTAATTCGTCTGGGTTTCTTCTTCGGGATCTTCGGTCTCTTGGCGATCTGGGAGGTGGCGGCTGCCCGCCGTGAGCTCACGGCAAGCAAGAGCAGGCGCTGGTTCGGCAACCTGGGGGTGATTCTGTTGGATGCCCTTATGGTACGACTGCTCTTCCCGGCGGCGGTGGTGGGAGTGGCCTTGATGGTCGAGGAGCTTGGCTGGGGCATGTTCAACCTCTTTTCTGTGCCCTACTGGGTCGCGGTGCTGGTTTCGGTGGTTGTGCTGGACTGCGTTATTTACGTCCAGCACGTGATGTTTCACGCCATTCCGGCGCTATGGCGGCTGCACCTGGTCCACCACGCCGACCTGGACATCGACGTGACAACCGGCATCCGCTTCCACCCCATTGAGATCGTCATATCCGTATTCATAAAGCTGGCGGCGGTCTCGGTCCTGGGACCTCCTGTCCTGGCCGTCATTATTTTTGAGGTGTTGCTCAACGCACTGGCCATGTTCAACCACGCCAACGTCCGTATCCCGCTGCCGCTGGACCGAGTTCTGCGCTGGTTCATCGTCACGCCCGACATGCATCGAGTCCATCACTCCGTGGACCATGGGGAACACAACTCTAACTTCGGCTTCAATCTCTCCTGCTGGGACTGGCTGTTGGGCACCTATCGGGATCAGCCGGCGAAGGGGCATCAGGAGATGGTCATCGGGCTCAAGAGTTTCCGAGATCGTACCTGGCAGACACTGCCAAAGATATTGGCTATGCCATTTTTCAGGCCGGCCGCCAGCGGGAACCGAGGCGGCAGCGGAGAGGATCCAAGTGAGTAAAGACAAAATCAAGCTCAATCGCCGCGCCTTCTTGCAGCAGACAGCGCTGGGAACGGCTGCTGCGGGGGTGATGCCAGCGATAGGGACGCTACCCCACCCGCAGGGCCAAGCCGATTCTTTCCTGGCTGCAATTAGCAAAGACAGGCGGATGATCGTGCACAACTGGCAGCCGGGAGTGGCCGAGACTCCACTGGAGCTTCTGCGTGAGCATCACATCACACCAAAAGACCTCCTGTTCGTTCGCAATAACCAGATCATGAACGGTGCTCTGAGCATGCGGCCGCTTCCTCTGGAAGATTGGACTGTGGAGATGATCGGCCTGGTCAAATACCCTCGGGTCATCAAGGGTGAGGACCTGGCTGGGTTCGAGCAGACGGAGGTGGAGATGGTCTTGCAGTGCTCGGGTAACGGCCGAGCCCACTATGCCCAGACCGTCAGGACCAGAGGAACCCAGTGGAACAATGGCGGCCTGGGCAACGTGCGCTGGAAGGGTGTTCCGCTCAAGGTTTTGATCGAGGATCTGAAGTTGGAGGTTGATCAGGCAGCCAGGTTCATAGCGGCAGAGGGAAAAGACGCACCGCCTACGCCTGAGGCCGCCGACTTCGAACACAGTCTTCCGCTGGAGGACGTACTCGAGAACGCGATCTTGGCTGTGGAGATGAACGGAGAAGCCATCCCGGCAGTTCATGGTGGTCCCGTCCGACTCATTGTCCCCGGCTACTACGGCACCATGAATGTCAAGTGGCTCACTCGACTGCGCTTCGAAGGTCAGGAAACCAACAACTACAATCACATACCGCGCTATCGAACCTTCAACAAACCCATCGGGCCCGGGACGAGCCCACCCATTACCCTGGAGAACACCAGCCCCACCTGGCGCCAAAGGATCAACAGCCTTATCTGGGTTCCACTGGATGGCGATTCGGTGGGGGATGAAGGCTCTGAAGTTCAAGGGGTCGCCTGGAATGACGGACTGGTCAGGATCGAGACGGTGGAAGTGTCCATCAACGCCGGGGAAAGTTGGCAGCGAGCCCAGCTGGAGACTCCTTCCAGCCCCTTTGCCTGGTACCACTGGACGGCTCCTTTTCAACTCTCTCCCGGTCAGCATGAGGTTTGGGCACGGGCAGTTGATGCCGCCGGACGGACTCAGCCTCTGGACGGTTCCATTCACTGGAACCCCTCGGGTTATGAGTGGAACGGTGTGGCCAAGATCGAGATCACAGTCTTATAAAATCAGCGTAGGACCCTTTTTCTGTGCGTCGCACACCGGAACCGGAACTCATGTTGGGGGAAGAGCAAGCCCGCGCCTATGCCGAGGCGGATTTTCAAGAGCCTCACAGCTGCTTTATTGAGCTCTTTGCCAGAAGCTTTCCCGAAGAAGCCGCAGCCGGCTATGTCTTGGACCTTGGCTGCGGGCCGGCTGACATCTCATTGCGCTTTGCACGAGGCTACCCGGACTCCCTCATCCATGGCGTGGATGGGTCCGAGGCCATGTTGAAGTTTGGAAAGCAGGCCGTCAGCCGGGAAGGACTGGAGGAGCGGGTTCAACTGATTCACCGCTATCTGCCAGCCACCCAGTTGCCACGCAAGAAGTATGATGTGGTGATCAGCAACAGCCTTCTTCACCATCTGGGGGATCCCCAGGTGCTTTGGCAGAGTATCAACCAGTTTGCCAGCCCTCGAGCGCCCATCTTCATCATGGACTTGACGCGCCCGGCAGACAGGGCGCAGGCCAAAGATTTAACCGAAACCCATGCCGCCGGAGAGGCGGAGGTTCTCAAGCAGGATTTTTACCACTCCTTGCTGGCTGCCTACCGGCCCCATGAAGTCAAGTCTCAGCTCCAGGAGGCTCAGCTGGCGCATTTTTGCGTGGAAGAGGTCAGCGATCGGCACATGATCATGTGGGGCCGCCTGGGAACTTTATGACGGTTACAGATTCTCCTCAAGACCTCAATTCGCCGCACTGAGGCGGCTCCCACCTGCTCGTCCTTGCGGATTGGAGAATGTAGGAGCGGCCTCAGGCCGCGAAGACGGGTCGATTGATCAGTCCTACTGGGGTGGCTCGGTGGGGCCCAGTGTCCCTTGCAGGGAAAACAGCCACAGGCTGTCTCCACGTGGGCCGTTCCCAAAGAGATTTCCTGCCGATAGAACCGTGATGTATTGCTGATCGTCCTGTTCGAAGACGGTTGCTGGCGCGTTCACTCCGGCATCGGTCTGAAACTCCCACACCTGTCGGTCATTGCTGGCCTGAAGGGCGAGAAATCTACCGTCACTCCTACCCACAAAGACCAGGCCACTGGCCGTCACCACCGATCCGCTGTAACAATACTCTGTCCATTTTTGCTGCCAGACAAGACGGTTTGTCTGCATATCCATGGCAGCAAAAATTCCCGGGAACTCAGGCTGCACCGGACTGCTGCCAAAGCTGCTGCCGATATAGCTCTCACCCGGGGGGGGGGGAGCACCTCCATATCATTTTCGCCACCTGTGAATATGGAGATCCGATCACTTGCGCACAGAAAGAGAGTGTGGGTTGAAGGGTCATAAGAACTGGGTGGCCAATTTGCCCCTCCCCGGGAGGCGGGTCTGCCCAGTATACTTTCTGTCCAGAAAGGAGTGAAAATGCGGCCCTGGTTCACCAGAGTGTATCCCTCAACCGGCTCGGTCACCTCCTGGGGCACGAAAGCGTCCCCTTGGGGATAGGGTTGGGTGGGAGAGGTTATTTGCCGCGGTTCCTGGAGGACGGGCCGTTCCTCAATTCCCAGCAAGGGCTCTCCGTTGATCCGATCCAGGATATAGACCCAGCCGGTCTTCCCTGCGTGGGCAGCCGCCTGGCGCATCACTCCATCGATCTCCAGGTTAAACAGAACCACTGGATTGGAGGCGTCATAGTCCCAGAGATCATGGTGGACTTCCTGGAAGTGCCATCGATATTTTCCGGTCGTGACCTCGATGGCCAGGATGGAGGAGGAGAAGAGGTTGTCACCGGCCCTGACGCTCCCGTTGAAATCTGGACCCGGATTGCTGGTAGAGAAGTAGAGCAACCCCAATTCAGGATCTACGGCAGGTGCGTGCCAGACCGCCGCCCCGCCCTTTTTCCACGCCTCCGAGTCCTGGGGCCAGCTGTCATGACCCATCTCGCCCGGACCGGGTATGGTGTAAAATCTCCACACCTGCTGGCCGTTTTTGGCATCGTAGGCTGTGACGTGGCCTCTGACTCCTCGGTCCCCACCAGCTGTGCCAGTGATCACCAGGCCCCCGTAATAAAGCGGAGCACTGGTAATGGTGTAGCCCTCCTGCCAGCGGCCCACCTGAGTCGACCAAAGGGGCTCTCCGGTCTGTTGATCCAGGGCCACCAGCTGGCCATCCAGCTGACCGACATAGACTTTTCCGTCTCCCAGTGCCAACCCCGGCTGGTCCAGCCACAGCAGACCGAGTGAATCGAGGGGTCCAGATTGGCTTTATACGTCCAGATCACCTGACCCGACTTGACTCCGACAGCGGAGACTTCATCAGCGCCGGTGACGATGTAGATCACCCCTTGGTGAACGATTGGCTGAGCCTCGCCGGAGTACTTTGCTTCCAGGCCGGAACCCAGGTGAACCCGCCAGACCGCTTTGAGGTTCCCCACATTTTCTGGTGTGATTTGGGTCAAAGGGGAAAATCGCTGGTTGAAGACGCTGCCCCCATTGGTCATCCACCCGTCCCTGGGTGTAGCGCTGAACTCCTCCGCCGAGAAGGCGGGTGCCAACGAGATCACTGCCTGGGATGAGCCCTGTTGGGTGGATGACCCGCAGCTGATGGAGAGGAGCAGAGTAAGAAAACTGCCTAAAAACCCAAGAACTGTCTCTTTTAGCACGAGTCTTCCTCCTATTGTCCAGTTATCAAGTCACACCAGTGTCCAAGGCACGGTGAACCGCGTCGAACTCCTCCCCGGCCCCTTCGGGAGCTTCGGTGAACAGGCTCACCCCCAGGGTCAGGGCGAATCCCACCAGGAGGCCTGGTATCATCTCGTACAAATGGTATGACCACTCCTTCAACACCAGCAGCCAGATGACGCTGGTCAGAAAGCCTCCTGCCATCCCTGCAATGGCTCCGGCCCGAGTTGTTCTTCTCCAAAAGAGGGAACACACAATCACGGGCGTAAAGGCCGAAGCCAGCCCCGACCAGGCAAAGAGCACGAACCAAAAAATCACTCTCACCTCAGCCAGCGCGAAAGCCAGAGCGCCCGCCCCAATGACCACGGTGGTGAGCTTACCGTAGAAGGAGAGGCGCTGTTGGGAGAGATTGGGGTCAATAATCTTCTGAAGCACATCGCGAACCACGGCCGAGGAGGCCAGGATCAGAAGGGAATCGGCTGTTGACATGATGGCGGCCAGAACGATCACCAGGAAGATGGCAGCGAAGAGGGCGGGGAAAAGCTCCGTGCTCATGGTGGGCAGAATCGTTTCCGGATCGCTCAGGTTGGGAAAGAGGGCTCGGCCGGCCATTCCGGAGAACACCGCTCCGGTTTCAAAGACGATGATGCAAATCACGGCCAGCAGGCTTCCGGTCACTAGCTGGTCCTGGTTCCGTGCCGCGATAAAACGGGTGAGCACCTGGGGGACGCCCAGAAAGGCAAATCCAATGCTGGCAAAGCTGAGGGCACTCACCACGCCTGCCAAGGAGAGCCCGAGTTCGCCCATGGGTAACAAAAGGTTGGGATCCGTGGATTGGAGCTGCGACATCAGGGAAGTCCAGCCTCCCGCAGCAGCGATCCCCACCAGAGGAAGGCTCAGCAGGCCCAGGAACATGAGAATTCCCTGAAGCAGGTCGCTGTAAGCTACTGCCTTGTAGCCGCCCACCGTGGTGTAAAAGAGAATCACCACGGTTCCAATCAAGACACCCGTGCCATAGCTGGTACCCAGGAACGAGCTGAAGGCTTTCCCGGATGCGGTGAGCTGGGCAGCTGTATAGGCAATCACCATGGTGAAGATGATCAGGACACTCAGGACCCGGATCACGTGCTGCGAATCCCGGAATCGAGCCTCCAGATAATCGGGAACGGTGATGGAAGCGTATCGGTCTGTGTATTCCTTGAAAGGACGAGCCACCAGCACCCAAGTGAGCGCCACTCCCAGGACTTCTCCCAAGACGATCCAGAGGGCGTGGATCCCCACCAGATACCCCATGCCGGTGAGACCGAGCAGCAGCCACCCGCTCTCCCCGGTGGCGTTGGAGCTGAAGGCGATAACCCAGCCAGGGAGCTTTTTCCCGGCCACATAGTAACCGGCCATGCTCCCCGACTCACGACGTCCCCACCAGCCAATGGCCAGGAGGACCATCAAATAGAGGACAAGAACTGTGATGATGGTGGGTCCCTGGCTCACTCCGGTTGCTCCCGGCCAGGTGGCGTCAGCGTGCGCCTTCCACGGTGGCGGAAGTAGAAAATCAACTCCACCACGAGCCCCAGTCCTACTGCAGCAATCAACAGGAGCCAGGCTGTCCAGGGGAGTCCAGCAATCACCGGCCCTCCTCTACGCTCCGGCAGGCTCGGCCGAGGCGTTCCAGGGCATCTGCCACCTCGTCCTCCGTGACCAACATGGACGGGCCCAGGCGAATCACATGTCCCTGCAAACCACCCAGACCCATCAGGAGTCCCTCGGCCTTGGTGGCCTCCATCAGTGCTTGGGCTAGAGCTGAGCTGGCTTCCTTGGTCTCCCCATCCTCGACCAGCTCGAGAGCCTGCATCAGTCCCATGCCCCGCACTTCTCCGATCCACTCATACTTCTCTCCAAGCAGGTCCAGCCCTTCTCGGAGTTGTTTCCCTTGCCGGGCTGAACGGCCAGGCGTATCCTCCCTGACCATCACATCCAGCGTGGCGCTGGTTGCGGCCATGGCCACCGGGTTCCCGCCAAAGGTGGAAATTCCCTTGGCTGCCCAGGCCTCTGCGATCTCATCGCGGGTCATGGTGGCACCGACAGGAAAGCCGTTGGCGATCCCCTTGGCCATAACCATGATGTCAGGCTCAACATCCCAGTGCTCAATTCCGAACCACTTCTCTCCGGTGCGGCCGAAGCCCGTCTGGACCTCATCACAGATAAAGAGACCCCCATACTTGTGAATGATCTCGATGGTTCGCTGGAAGTATCCCGGGGGCGGGACGATATAGCCTCCCACTCCCTGGATCGTCTCGGCGATGAAGGCCGCCGGGCGGCCGCTGGTGGTGGTCTGGATCAGCTCTTCCAGGTCGCGGGCAAAGGCATCCAGGCAGCTTTCGTCACAGGGGCTGCGGAAGGGGCAGCGGTAGGGATAGGGTGATATCACGTGCTTGATCCCCGGAATTGAGCTGGGAAGGGGACGCCAGAAACCGTTCCCGGTCAGGTTCGTGCCCAGCAAGCTTCGCCCCGAATAACCGTAGCGCATGGCGATCACTTCGCTTCTACCCGTATAGGAGCAGGCGAACAGAACGGCCGTCTCCACGGCTTCGGTGCCGCTATTGGTGAAGAATGATCGCTTGAGGGCCCCGGGGGCCAGGTTGGCAAGCTGCCGCGCCGTCTCCACCTGATGTTCGGTGAGATAGAGCGTCGAAGTGTGCCCGAGCACGCCCATCTGTTGGCGGACCCGCTCGACAACTTCCGGATGGCAGTGTCCCAGTGAAGTGGTGAGAATTCCGCTGAAGAAGTCGAGGAATTCACGCCCCTCCGAGTCCACCACGATCGAGCCGCGCCCTTCCACCAGGACCAGCGGTTCCTGATAATAGGTTGAGGCACAGGGGAAGATGAACTCCTGGTGTCCCCTCTTGACCTCCTGTCTTTTGCTCAGCGGCGGTGAGGTCGTTCCTTCTTTCATGGCAAGCCTTTTTTGATCACGACGAGGGTCTGGTCATCTGCCAGATCCTGATCTTGACTGAATTCTCCTACCTCTTCCATGATGAGGTTGAAAAGGTCAAGGGCTTTGCGGTGCCGGTTCTTTTCGACGACTGCGATGATGCGTTCCCGTCCAAATTCCTCATCCTGGTTGTTGACTGTCTCTAGAATTCCGTCTGTGAAACAGACCAGGATGTCATCCTGTTCCATTCGCACCTCACCTACCTGGTAGGGCATCGGAGGTTCCCTGAAAGCCCCCAGCACGGCTCCACCCACATCCAGCGTCATGAGCTGATCTCTTTTGAAGAGGAGGGGGCTGGGGTGACCGGCGTTGACGAAGCGGAGAACTCCTTTTTTCTGCAACTCTGCATAGAAACAGGAAATGAACTGGTTGTGCTGAGAGGAACGGCACATCCTGCGGTTCATCTTTGTGAAGAGCAGATCAGTTGTTTCCTTGGCGTAGTAGGACTGAAAAGAAATCCCCATGTAGAGGGCGGTGTTGAAGTCCCGGATCAGCATGGTGGCTGCTATGGCGTGCCCGGATGCGTCTGCCACCGCAATCCCCATTTTGTCCTTGATGTCGAAGCGGCTCAGATCAATAAAATCGTAAAAGTCTCCACCGGCAACGGCAGTCGGCAGGGTCTTTCCATGAATATCATAGTCGCAGAAGACCTCGACCCGTTCCGGGTCCGGCATAATCTGCCGCTGCATTGCTGCCACCAGGATGAACTCCTCCTGAAGGGCCTGCAGGGGCATACCCAGAAGTTCGGTGAGTTTCTGCTCAGCTGAGCTTTGTTTGACCATGATCCACCGGAAAATAATAGCAGGAAAACGCATCTACAGCCGAGAAAATTGGGAGCTTCGGACTTTCAGATTGCCTCATGACGAGAACCTCTGCAGAAGCCGGGCTTGGAACCAGAGGGCCCACAGGGCGCAGGGAATCAGGGTGAGACCGGTCATCCACCAGAGCGTCCCGCTAATGCCCAGTGATGAGTCGAGACCTCCACCGGCAAGGGAGGCACCGGCGGCGCTCATCAGGGTAAACATGGCAAACTCGGTAGAAAAGACCCGGCCTCGAAGGTGATTGGGCACCAATTGCAGCAGAAGCTGGGTTGAGAACACCCAGAGAATTCCGCCCCCAATGGCTCGCAGGAGGATTCCCAAGAGGACCGTTTCGAAGTTGAACAGGGGGGCAGTGATGACCATACCCAGAGTACTCAAAAGATATCCCAGAAGAATGGCTACCCGCAGGGGCCGGTTGCGGTCTCCCGTAAAGCGGCGGGCCAAAATGGGGCCGATACCCGTTCCCACGCCAGCAATGGCGAACATCAGTCCAAGACTGATTCCCCCGGCTTCGCCAATCGAAAAGATACTCTGGGCAATAGCGACCTGGATGACCTGAAGTCCGGAAGTAAAGAACAGGGCGGCAAGCGCTTTCTGCAGGGCGATCACCAGAATGTCGACGTGTTGACCCAGGTAGCGCAACCCGTCCAGATACTGGCGGAGTGCCGAGCTGATGGTCATCTCTGATGCGTCAAGGGGGCCTGGCAGGTCGTACCCGATCTGGATGATGAAGAAGGCTGAGAGGAGAAAGGTCAGGGCGTCAATGGCAAAGGCTGGATAGATGCCCCACGTTCCGGAGACGATTCCGCCCAGAGCGGCACCCAGTGCCAGCATGACGGACCAGGTAGTGGCACTGAGGGCGTTGGCGCTACCCAACTCACTGGGAGAAACAAGTTCGGGCAGGATGGCACCTCGCGTCGGGAAAAAGAATCCGCTCAAAGCAAGCTGGATGGCGGTCAGAGTGTACAGAAGCCAGATGTGTTGAGGTTCCCTCACCAGGAAGAAGCCAAGAACGATGATGGCCCGAAGAATATCGGTCAGGATGAGGATATGCTTACGGTTATAGCGGTCTGCTACGACCCCGGCAATGGGGCTAACGACAAAGGGGGCCAGCATGCGCACGACAAAGAGGCCCCCGACGGCGAAGCCGGATTGGCTCAGTTCTGCAATCAGGGTGGCTGAGGCAATCAGGTTGAACCAATCGCCCAGCAGACTGATGATCTGACCGAGCCACAGGTTGCGAAAGTTGGCATTGCCACGTATCAGCGCACCGTAGCCAACTGGACCGCGGCTCTGGGTTGCAGTTGAGCTCAAAAAGCGTCTCCTTGTGCAGAGTATAGGTCCTCACAAGCAGACGCTACGCAATCTTGTCAGTTAGGGAAGATTTCTATGAAGGGCTAGGCCGCATTTCTCACACCAGGTCGTCGCGAAGCGGCGGAAGGGCCGGCCTGCCAAGGCGCGCGACCGAGGCCGCCGCAAACGTACTCTTGAGTACGTTGAGGAGGCCGACCGAGGGCCGGCCTGCCAAGGCGCGCGACCGAGGCCGCCGCAAACGTCTCAGTACACCGAGGTGCAACGCAGTCAGGTCGGATCATTGCGCCGATGCAGTAGAGAGGGTGTGAGAAGTGCGGCCTAACTATGAAGGGCTAAAAGGGCGCTCGGGAGAGCTGCCGTCCGGACGTCATCACCACGAATACCCGATTCCGAGTTTGAGGTCTGGGCTGTCCATCGCCCCGAGCTTTACTTCCGTGAAAAATCCGTCGCGGTGGGCCAGCGCCATGAGAAGGTTGAAGCCTGGTTCAAGATTACTCGTGCGCCCTCCAGGGCCGCCCGTGTCGAAGATAAAGACGTTAATGGCTGGACCGGCGCCGGCATAAGCCTTCCACATCCTGTTCTCCAGCGGTAGCCAGTAGGCAAACTCAAGGTTGATTCCAACGATAGTTAGGTCACTTCCCATGCCTACCTCCAGGCTTGGGCGAAACCACAGTTTTTTCATGAGCGGTCCGGTTTCGATGTGACCACCCAGATAGACCTGGTCGGGATCGAGACTCAGTCCCACCCGCAGCCCGTTCTTTCCCTGGGCGTGAAGAGGACCACCAGTCAGGGCAAGAAGTCCAATAAAAATGCCAATGAACAGGCACTTGTCGATCAAGCTGCATTTGTTGTTCATGATAGATGTCCTTGGGCGGGGCGAGGCTTTCCATGCCTGGCCAGGCTTTGCTGAAATTCTAGAAAGGGAAGGGGGCCTGAAGGTTGTCGAAAACGCCAACCGACAGACCCTGAAGAAACAGCCATAACTGGGCAAGAGTGTACCCATCAAACTGGAGGAAAACTGTGATTGCTATCACCAGAGGGTAGTGTCTCGTCCCATGTATACCCAGATGTTTGCTGAAGGGTCTTGCGAGGGGAGATCAAGGAGCGAGGAGGAGGTGATGCAGGGACATCGACGACGACGAGCGACGCAGAGACCGCCCGCAACCCCCTTCAGCCCGAAGGGTGGCGGCGGGACGGCATCAATTTCTTTGTCGCTCCTCCTCCGCGATACACATTGGCATCGCGTCGTCGTCGCTTCGCGAACTCGACGCCGTCGCGCTCGCCACAAACGTCACGGTATTCATGGGACGAGACACTAGGGCAAGAAATAGAAGATGATTCCCCCTTCAGTCTCGATGTTGTGCACCACGCCACTGATGGGGAAAAAGACGCCTCCCTGACCGGAAGATGTTTCGCTCAGGCCAAAGCGCGGAATCGGACTGATGTAATCCTTGACGTCGAAGCGGAGTCCCAACCAGCGACTGAGGCGCGCCTCAAACCCTCCTCCTACAGCGACACTGAGCTGGACCGAGGACTCCAGTTGGGTCGGGTCGCGCAGAAAATTGTCATTGAGAGCTGCCTCCTTGGCTTCATCCGTGGGGTTGAAGCGAGTTGCTCCAAGGCTAACACTGAAGAGCGGCCTTATCCGGCTCTCCGAGGAGGTTAAAAAGCGTATCATGTTGAAGTGAAACTGGCCCACAGAGACCCCGAAATCGGTCTCGACGGGTGTGACTCCCGACAGGTCCGTGATGCGTTGGTCATTATGACCAAAGCTGTAGTCTCCTTCCAAAGTCCAATGCTCAGTGAGGTCCAAACTGCCCCGCAGGCGCGTTTTGCCTCCCTTCAGGAATTTGGAGGTAAAGGAATCACCACTGATATCAAAGGCTCGCTCCCCATTTAAAAATGAGCCTCCAAAGAGGACCGTCACCCGTGGATTGGGATTCCCGAGAGCGTTGGGGATAGCCACAAGGGCAACCAGGAGCGTGCAGCCAAGCAACACGAGGAATTTCTTTTTCATTATATTTTTCATTCATTTCCCTCTCTTTCCAGTATTCAAACCACTTCCCAATGATTTTTGTAGAGAAACCAATGCTCAATGATATGGGTAACAAAAGAGTGTGACGGTGATGGTTGGCACAATCCGCTACTGGATGTCGGGAAACCGACAGTGGGCCCGCAGGCTAAAGCCTACGGCTCTGTTGATGCTGAGCCCAAAGTAGTCAGAGCCGTGGGCTTTAGCCCACGGGCCAGACGGCTGGAGTGGCATCATCGCACTTCCTTCAAGTGATGGACCTTGAAACCCGGCAGTTGGTGCACCTGGCTCACACTGTGAGCCGACAGGAAATCGTTGACCATTTCGCTTTGTTGGGCAGTCATGTAGATCGATTCGATCAAGTAGATGTTCTGTTCCGGCCGGTTCAGGGAGGCTTCTTGCGGTTCGACCAGCTCTTCGATGTGCAGGTTGCGGTCCACCATTTCCGGATAATAGTAGGAGATCAGGTTCCAGGTGCTGGGGGCGGACACGAGGTCATCGCCTCCAACCTTTTCCCTCATGTATTCAGCCAGACCCTTCCAGTCTGCCTGTTCTCTCCCCACGTGAGTGTAGATGGTGCCGACAGACAGGGCGGCGATCAGTAAGAGGCTTGTGAGGCGGATTCTCTGACCTGTTGTCTGGTTGCGAAAGAAGCGAGGCAAATGATAAATGCCGACGGCAAGCCCAAGGTATAAAGCCGGTGTTGTAAAGAGCAACTGGCGAATCGGGAAAAAGTACTGGCGAGACCAGTCGAGAAACAGGATGATGGGGAAGGGAAGTAGGAACCAAGCGAGTAGCAAGCTCGCTCCCGCCCACTGTCTACTGCTCAGAAGTTGCTTAAGGCCAAGTGCGTAAAACGCCAATAACAAAAGAGAAAGTGGGTATCCGCTGCCGCTGATTTCTTTCACGATGCGCAGCCAAAGCCCCAACTCTGAGAAGAGGTTTGCAGAGTCCCAGACTGTCCTGTCCAGTGTGGTCAACAACCAGGGGAGAAAGGAGACTGCAGCCGCGCCTCCACACAGCAGGAATAACAGAAAAATCCGTAGCCATGAAGCGCCGAGTGGAAAGTTCAGGGAACGCCTGATTCGTTCTGATCTGAGGCAAAGCAGGAAGGCAGTCTGCGATACCAACAGGACCCCTCCAAAGTAATTGGTATACAGAAGGAGAGTGGCCACGACAGTAAACAAGATCCACCAGCCGGGCCTACTGCTTCCCACTGCCCGGGCAAGGACGTAGTAACAGGACAGGGATAAAAAACAGAAAAGCGCATAGTTGCGGCCCTCCTGAGAGTATTGATGGTGCAGAGGATAGAGGGCGAAAAGGAGCATTCCCAAAAGAGCGACCTGAGTCGAGAAGAATCTCTTGCCGATCAAATAGAGCAAGGGAAGGGAGAGGCTGCCAAAGAGGGCTGCGTGGAACCTGGCACCGAATTCTGACTGACCAAATATGGTCACGAAAAGCTGTTGGACCATAAAATCGAGGGGGGTGGCAGCTACGATCCTGGTCACCTCAGCAAGGCTTTCTCTGAAGCTTGCCTGTGAGAAGGTTTGCAGTTGTATGATCTCGTCTACCCAGAGCTGGCTCTGTCCCAGGTTGGAGAACCTCAACAGTGCCCCAAAGGCCAGGATAAGAGAGAAGAGCTTCGCTTCCCAATTCTCCGAATCCGGGGGGTTGAAGGGAAATCTCATTCTGGGTAGGCTCTCCAAGAGGTCACGAGCTGCCCATTGAGCCTGACGATGCGAACCATGGGAGGGCGCTCAGGACCAATTCCCTCGCCAAGGACCAGTTCATCCTCACCGTCGCCGTCGATATCAACAGCAGCGATGTTGCTGCCGTAACTGTCGGGGTCCTCAAAGCCGAAGAAAGCCCACAGTTTTTCCCCCTTCAGATCAAAGCCCTGGATCAGAGGAGGATAGCCGTGCAGGGGGCCTGGAGCCACCCCCACCCCCAGGCGATTTTCTGCAAGCTGAACCAGGGTGAGGTTGACTCCAAAGTCTGTCCCCAGTGTTTCTATTGATCGGAGTGAACTCTGGACGAGATCGTAAATAAATAACGTGGAGTGGTTTACCGAGATGTCCGATGCCCACATCAGCAGATGACTTGTTTCTCCTTGAGGAACAGGAGAGCCGTTCTCTGAAAGAGCGGTGTCCGAACAGAGTGCCGCCGACCGCAGTCCGTTGACCAGGCCCAGGTCGTCAAAGTCCCATTGCCTGAGAAGTTGGCCCGCTGGGCTGAATTCAAGAACCTGCTGGGGCCGCCCCGGACCAGGCCCAGGCGAGACATATAATTTTCCGCAGTCAATCGAGGCCCAGGCCCCGAATCCCCGATCCATGTCTTCCACCCTAAACTGACCAAGAAGCTTGCCATCGAGGTCAAAAATGCGAACCAGAGGAGGGTTGTTGGGACCGGGTCCCGCTGCAATGGCCACTTCATCTCCCGGGCCGAATCCAAGCTCCCCCACCGAGATCTCGCCCGAGAATTCCAGTTCCTCAAAAGCATCCCATTCTGCCAGAGCAAGCCCTCCAACAGTGAAGATTTTGACGCGAGCCTTCGTTCCTTTGTCGGCACCGGGAAGAGTGGCGATGACAGGGTTCTTGTCGGCGTCATAACCGGCCGCTACTTTGACCCCGCTTCCATAAAAGGGGTAGCCGTATCCTGGCAACCCGACCTGAAACTGGTTCGCTACGTCATACTTGAAAAAGACGGTAACGATGGTGACCAGGAAAGCCTGTGACAGCCAAGCCCAATAGAAGTTGGGTATCAGAGCATATAAGAAGCACCAAAACAATCCACCCACAAATGTCATGCAGACCAGAGGATAGTTGGGCAGGTGATAGAGTGCGAAAAGCGTTGCGGTGAGGAAGACTGGCATGAGGGAGCCTCCAACAGCAGAAGAAGATGTCTTCGCTGAACCGATCAGATCCTCACTGCGCAGTCGCAGGAAGTTTTGAAGGAGGTACTGCTGGATTGCTGCCCAGGCGAAATAGGTGACCAGATCACTCCAGCGATCCAGCCGCAAATCCCCACTGAGCCACCCCAGCGCAGCAATGCCGGCTCCCAGGACCAGTGTGGTTCCCCCGTACCAAAGGGCAGCCCTTCGAAAATTGTCCATTCGAAGACCCAGCCTTCTGAGGGTGTCGCGGTGGTAGAGGTGGTTAGCGGCAACGAGGAATAGCCCGCCTGCAAAGACTATAAAGATGTAGCGGTCGTGATAGTACTGAAATCTTCCCCACCACAAGTAACCAAAGATAAGGGCAGAAAACAAGCCCAGAGAAAAAAGGGCAAAAAGCTTTTTCCCTAAAACACTTTTTCCCATAGGGCATTCACGACGCTTTTCACTGCTAGCCCGGATGATGCACAAGCCGGGCTAGCCGGGATTATGAGTAATCCCGGCTGCTCGCTCTTGCCGTCAAAGTGTATCAGCTGCCTATGGGCGTATAGAAGGTGGGTCTACTTCAGGGGTTTGTACATGGCATCCAGATGGGCTGACTCCAGGCCCTGATTGAGGAGCACGCGAACTTCCACCCGGCGATTCTCTCTGCGTCCCTGAAGACTCGAGTTCTCGGCCACTGGGCTCATCTCTCCGAATCCGTGTGGTGTGACGACTCGTCGTAAGGGAACCTGGAGGTTCTCGACCAGGTACCGCACCACCAACTCAGCTCGACGCTCGCTCAGGCGAATGTTGTAGTCACTGTCTCCGTCCGATGAAGCAAATCCTCTCACCTCGATCAGAAACCCTTTGACACCCTTTACCTGACTGCCAAGTGCATCGAGCTTTGCTGTGGCATTCGGTGAAAGGTTTGCACTATTGAAGTCAAACTGGATGCTGAGAAACTGCATCTCCGTGTACTCGTCAAGTGCGGAAATGCGGTCATCTGTGCGATCGACACGGGAAAGCGCTCGATCGGCAGTACTTCGAGCATCCTGGGCTTCACCTCGTGCTATCCCGAAAGCCTCATTCAATTCCGTTATGTGGCCTGACATGACCTCACTCTGTTCCTCGAGACGGTCTTGACGAAGATGAGCCTCCTGCACACGCATCTCTACAGGTGAAACCCGTGAAGAGATGATCTGGGCAATCTTGAGGTCGTCCTGAGTGAACTTAATCTCGTGTGCCACCAGAGCACCCCAGCGGTCACCATGGCCCTCCACTTGGACCTTGAGACCCAGGTGAAGCTGTTGTGAGGAATAGTCGATGGCCTTACGAAAAAAATTGCGTTTCTTTTCCTTGATGACGGTTAGATCCGTGACGGTGACGGCGAGTTCTAAACCCCGCTCATTGCGCAAGGTGAAGCCGTCAGGTAAGCGTTCGACCACCACACCTTTGGTTTCCATCATTCCAGGGGGAGCCTGAATGGTGGGCAAGGTGCCTGTCTCCTGTGCAGCCCAAAGCATCACCGGGGTGCTGAAAGAGAACACCAGGAGAACAAAGATTGCGTTGTACTTGTTGAGTTTCATGACAATCCCTCCTTTTCCTTGCAAAAAAACCCAGGATAAAGTCTATAGAAGTTCTCTGACGATATGCCGAACCTGTTCTACCTTTCCTCTTAGATCAACTTGGCTCAAAATTGTTTCAATCAAAGGTTGGCAGAAAAAAAGGCAAGCCCTCTAAAGAAGAAGGACTTGCCTCTATGGCAAGCAGCAGAGCTATAGTAAATCCCTGCGCTCATTCACAGTTTACCTTTGCATTTTTTAGTACTAGTGACTGCGATCACTGCCCAGTACCGTGATATTGCATGTTTTACCTGTGCGAGGTGGGTGATTTCGGGTGAAACCCTTTTTTTTTATGGACCGCTTACGGACCTGTAGAGCCACCGATAACTCTCCTTCACGATAGTGACTGCGATCACTGCTTATGCCCTTCTACTGGCGGTATTATCTGGAAAGAATACACAGGTAATGGAGGTGTTCCATGTCAGTCGGTGAAATCTTATTTTCATTTAAGGGTCGCATAGATCTTGGCACATTTTGGGTAGCACACTTTTCAGTGATCATATTCGCAGTGATGTTGCTGGGCTTAATTATCGAGATTGGAGGTCTCATTCCACTTACTGGGGACCCCAATCTTCTCCTGGTTGCTCCCCTGATTGCTCCTATGGTGATTATCCTTGGCGTAAGCATATGGATGTCGCTAGCGATTTTCACAAAACGGTGGCACGACATTGGCTGGTCTGGGTGGATGAACCTCACCCTGGCTATTCCGTTGGTCGGATTCATAAGCCCACTGTTTCTCGCCTTACTGCCCGGAAAGGCTGAGCCCAATAAGTATGGGGAGGCTCTTTGGGACGGCTTCGAGGACTGATCGAAAGTCACCCGTAACCTGCAACAGACCAGCTCACAGCCCCATCGACGAAGCGGCCTATCCGGATAGTGTCTTTTCGCCCGCTTACCCTCGCTCCGTGGCGACCTGGTGTGAGAAATGCGGGCTAAACGAAGGTAAACTAGTTCAGGGATTAATTTGGGCGTAGACCTTCACGCGGCCCTCTTTGTCGAACGAATAGACACTGTAGGGTTGAGGATTCGGACCTTCCATCCCCGGGGAACCCACCGGCATACCTGGAACCGCAATTCCGACTATAGCCGGCTTCTCTATCAATAGACGAAGGATTACATCTCCCGGTACGTGGCCCTCGATCACATAGTTTTCCACCAGTCCGGTGTGGCAGGAGCGGAGATTCCGCGGCACCCCATACTTGTCCTTAATGGTGTTGATCTGGGTATTCGTCGCTGCAAGCGTATTGACCTTAAAATTCTTGGATTGTAGGTGACCCACCCACTTGACGCAGCACCCTCAGGTCGGGCTCTTGTAGACAATGACCGGGTTCCTGGGTTGGAAACCGTTGACCCGATAAGGTCATGCTCGCAATAAGTGTGAGGACTGCACCAATCAGTGTCATTCGCATGCGCGCGGCACCACGATTCATTTTTGCCTCCAATCCCACTTTCTCCCTGTTCGGAGAAAATGCATATACTTCAATGCTACATGGTATCCGACGTTTCCTGAATCTGCCGGTGGCGGAACTTGAGGACGTAGTCGAGCTCGAACAGGTCAATTTCCTCCTCCAACTTGAAGCCCGCATTGATCATTTCGTCGGTGAAGGTGCCTTTGCCGGACCGCACCATCTCCATACGGCCTTCCGAGGTAAGACCCGTGATCCGCTCGGCATCAATCAGCAAAAAGAGACCGTCCGGTCGCAGTGCCTTCTTGATCTCGGCCACATTCATTCCGGGCTTCAAGTTCATCAGATCCAGAATCTCAAAGCGCTTTGCGTAGACCTCCCGACCTTGACCGAAAGTCACGAAAGCACTGGTGATCACGAGTAGCGCTGCAAACATGACAGGGGAGCATTTATGATGGTGTTGGCAAGCCATATTCTTCTCCTAGCTGAAGGGTTCGGCTTCTGGAGGCGACCGGCAACCGGACAGCCACCGGCAAACCACCTGTCGAAATTGGACTCCGACCTAATGCTATCAGATCCGTGGCACCAAGTGCCCATTCCGAAAGATGGGTAACAAATTATACCGGACACATGGGTAACACTTATAGGCTTCTTCTGGGAGGTGCCCAGAGATGCCATGGAAGGAGATCTGTGTGATGGACGAGAGAATGAGATTTATAGCGAAGCTGTTGGATGGGGAGTCCATGAGCCGTCTGTGTGAGGAGTTTGGGATATCCAGAAAGACGGGCTACAAGATTTGGAACCGCTATCAAAACACCGGCGCTTACGCCCTGGTGGATCGGAGCCGCAAGCCGCATCGTTACGGAAACCAACTGCCCGAACAGGTGGAACGGACCCTGGTCAGGCTAAAGCGAGAGAAGCCGTATTGGGGAGCTCCCAAGATTCGGGCGCTCCTGATTCGTAGGTTTCCGAATGTACGGCCGCCTGCGGTGAGCACAGTTCACGCGGTTCTGGATCGCAACGGCCTGGTGAACTGTAGAAAACGGCGACGGTTCAAGGCAGAGGGGACTCGATTGTCCAGCAGCCAGAATCCCAATGACCTTTGGTCTGCCGACTTCAAAGGAGAGTTCATGCTGGGAGACAAACGGTACTGTTATCCTCTCACCGTGAGCGATCACGCCAGCCGTTATCTGCTCGCCATCGAGGCTCTCGACAGTGTTAAGGAAAGAGGTGCTTTCCCCGTATTCGAGAGAACCTTTCAAGAGTTAGGTTTGCCGGAAGCGATCCGCACGGACAACGGAGTCCCTTTTGCATCACCCAACGGATTGTTTGGACTCAGTCGACTGGCCGTCTGGTGGCTTAGGCTAGGAATCCGAATCGAGAGGATCAAGCCCGGCCATCCCGAGCAGAACGGAAGGCATGAGCGCCTTCATCTCACCCTCAAGAAGGCCACAGTCGTTCCCGCTGCCCACAACCTTCTTCAGCAGCAAGAGAGGTTTAATGCCTTTCAGGCGGAATACAATACTGAGAGACCTCATGAGGCCCTGGGCATGAAGTTTCCGTCCGAGGTCTATACTCCCGCATCTTGTCCCTACCGAGGAATCGGGCGCGTCGAGTACCCCATGCACGATCGCACCGTGACCGTCACCAGCTGCGGCAGAATCTGTATGAAAAGTCAAAAGATCAACTTCAGCACGGTGTTTGCTGGTCAAGATGTTGGAATCAAAGAGGTCAAAGAGAAAATTTGGCTGGTGTCGTTTATGGAATACGACCTCGGTTACTTTGACGAAGACAGTAGAAGGTTTGAACCTATAAATAACCCTTTTGGTGCAAAGGTGTTACCTATGTCTTCGGAATAAACTGTAACCTATGTGTCCGGAATGCACCAAGCAAGGGTGGTGGAGACGAAGGGATTCGAACCCTCGACCTCCTAAGTGCGAGTCAGGCGCTCTTCCGGACTGAGCTACGTCCCCACCCAAGAGAGGCTGTATTGTATCATCGGAGGAGAAAAGTGACAGTCGCGAAAAGACATGTCCGCCGACCGATCGGCCGGTCAGAAGTTTCCGGCAAGTAGAGATGTAAGCCGAGTCCTGTATCCCTTTTCAGGGCGGTGATCATTCCTCTAGGGATTGAGTCGCCCCAATCCTCAAGCGGCTTACCCGCTCCGCCTCCATCGAGTAAACTCGATGGACTAACCGGGCCAGTACAACACGGAGCCTATTTGGCCTTGCACCGCGTGGGGTTTACCGTGCCTTCGATGTCACCATCGAAGCGGTGGGCTCTTACCCCACCTTTTCACCCTTACCTAAGAATTCTCAGGCGGTATGTTTTCTGTGGCACTTTCCGTAGGGTCACCCCCCCTTCCCGTTAGGAAGCACGCTGCCCTGTGGTGCTCGGACTTTCCTCCTTCCAGGCCGGGCCCGAAAGGCGATCACCCTCTCTACTTGCCGGGTTCGAATCCCTTATTGTACCACGCCATAACTGGAAGTTTCCCCTCCTACTCGATCTCAATCACAGTGCGGCTCATTTGGGGCGTTTCTATACCGATAACCGTTCCGTAAATTTTGCCGAACTTCACTTCAGCTTCGAATTGAACAGGAATGCGCAGCTGATCTTTGGAATACCAGATGCGAAAGTCCCCTCCATCCCGGAAGAGTCCACCCACCGTGCTGATCCGAACGGAGTCATACTCGCCGACGGCGGTTTGCACCTTTTCGTATTGCTGGACCTGGATTCGGACCTGCTTGGCTTCTCCTCGCTCACTCAAGTGGAGCAGGTACTCCTGACCGGGCTCCATTTGGTGCAGCCGGGCCACATAGAAGACCGAGAGTATGTCGGTGATGGGTCCGGGGATTCCCTCAATCGTCTTGTGAACCTCCTCAGGTGGATCCATCGCCAGATTGGTCTCATGCACCTGGATGGTGTTGTGTTCATACTCAAAGAAAACTTCCAGGTCTCTTTTGCGCTTGTTTTGGCGAACCTGTCTCAATAGCCGGTAGGAACGAAAGGTTTCGCGATCGATGTTGGACTCGAAGTAATCCCGTACTTCCATACCAGTAATGGAACTGAGCAAACCAGCTGAGAAGGCCGAGGCGGAGATGGTGTAGGTCGGGTGCTCCTTGTATTCGGACTCATGGATTTTAAAGGTCAGCTCACCGGCTTTAAAAGCCGGAATGAGAAAGAGAGGCTTCCAATTGACCTCGTAGCGAAGTGTTTCCCCCTCCTGAAAGGGCACCGAATAGTCTTGTTTCTCACTCAACAGGGGCAGGGGATCGCTCTGGGACCCAACCTCAATGATCATGGCCAGGGAGAGACACGCGGCCAGCATACAAACAGAGCCTCGACTCAGGTCCATAGCATTTTCACTCCCACCCAAATGGAAACGATCAGAAATCCGATCACCGCCTTGTACTCACGGTTTAAGATTACACGGTGCCACTGAAAGTTGCGCTCGGCACCCGCTTCTAACAACTCTTGAGCGGGGCCACGAGTCTTGAGACGGGGCACAAACAGAGGGACTCGGAGACGATAGACTTCGAAATCGTGGCCGAAAGCCTGTTCGAGTTCCTGCTCTTCTCGTCGCATCACGGGAATATAAATGGTCGGAAAGAGAACAAGAAAGAAGGCCAGGAGCCATGGGGTAGCCGCCGCCAGGGTGAAGCCAAGACCCATCAGAAAGGATCCCAGGTAAAGTGGATTTCTCGTCCTTTGATAGGGGCCCTGGACGGCCAGTCGAATCCCTTTTTCCAGATGGCCCGATGCCCAGATACGAAGGGCCAGACCCGAGGCTGCCACGGCCAGCCCAGCCGCGAAAAAGCCCAGTCGAGGCTGGGAAAAGTAAAGGTATATACAGGCAAAGAAGAAGCCGGCGGGAACGCGGCTTCTCTGGACCAAAGTCATGAGTCAAGACGCCGAGTTACCGCATCAAAGACATCCTTTACCGGGATATCCATGCAAATGAACTCATTACAGGTTCGTTTGTAGGAGTTGGAGCAGGGCAGATAACGTTTGACAATCTGGTCCTCCTGGTTGAAGGGTCCATTGCGCCAGGGGGAAGTGGGACCCAGTATGGCGACAGTCGGGGTTCCCATGGCTACTGCCAGGTGCAGTGGTCCGGTATCCCCGGCGATGAGCAGCCGTGAGCGACGGCACAGCGCGGCCAGTTGTAAAAGGGTGGTGGGAAAGGCTTCCAGGGGATGGGGTGCCAGGATGGTTCGAATCTCTTCCACCATATCTTCCTCCCCCGGCCCGTAGGTGAGAAGAGTGGCACAGCCCAATTCTTCCTGAATGCGAAGCAGTAGAGCGGCGTAATCTTTGAGTGGCCAAAGCTTGGTCACCCAGCCGGCCCCCGGATTGACCAGAATCGGCTTCACGATTTTCCTTTGACTCAGTTGGTCCTCCACATAATCGAACGCTTCGGATGGAATATCCAGAGGTATTAAAGGGCTGGCTCCCTTTGAAGCGCACCCCAGGGTTCGAGCCAGCTGGAGATTGATTTCGATGACGTGGGGTTGGGACCCGTCATCTCCCAGGACCATTTCAGAATAAAAGTGCCGAGAAGCCGGTTCCCGGGATTGGTGGGGAACAAAGCCGACCACCCGCCCCGCCCCCGACAATCTGGCCAGCAGGGCCGATTTGACCAGACCCTGGAAATCCAGGGCTATGTGGAACTTCTGACGGCGAAGAGATCGAATCAAGTGAATGACCTCAGGCAGAGAGAAGATTGTCTTTCGCCATTTCTTGGTATCGGCCAGCCACACCCGCGACAGACCCGAGATACGTCGCAGGAACTCCTCGTAGGGAGGTTCCGTGAGCCAGTGGATCTCTGCTCCAGGAACTTCTTGAGCGATCCGCTGCTGGGCGGGGATGGTATGCATGATATCGCCCAGGGAGCCCAGCTTGACGATCAGGATTTTCAGGCGATCGCTATTCATTTTGAACCGCTTTTGGATGGAGTCGGTGATTTACTCTGGGCGATTCGTCGCATCAAATCTTGAGTGGAGTGGTCCTTCGGGTCTCCCACAATCGCTATGGAGCCTCCGTAAGAGAGCACGGTATCCCTTTCTGGAACCGTCTCCCGGGTATAGTCAGTCCCTTTGGCGTGAAAGTCGGGTTGGAGCTTTTCAAGAATGCCGTGGGCGGTGAGATCATCGAACAGGACAAGGTAATCCACAAACTCCAGTGCTGAGAGAACTTCAGCGCGCTCTTCCTGCTTCATCAAGGGGCGTCCTGGTCCTTTTAAGAGTCGAACCGATTCATCCCCGTTCAATCCTAGGACCAGAACGTCTCCCAGAGCACGGGCGGCCTCGAGGTAGCGAATGTGTCCCACGTGCAGAAGATCGAAGCAGCCGTTGGCAAAAACGACCTTTCTACCAGATCTTTGGTGTTGGGAAACGATGGCAGTGATCTCTTCGAGAGCCTTCACTTTGGTCTTCACGAATCTTCCTCAATGGCATGGAGGAGCTCGGTCTGCGAGACCGTGGCAGTTCCTCTTTTCATCACCACGATGCCCGCTGCGTAATTGGCTAATCGGGCCGCCTGTTGGAATGATCCTCCGGCGGCCAGGGAGGTGCAATAACTTGCCGTCACGGTATCACCAGCACCGGTGACATCAACCACTTCATCCGTCCCATAAATCGGGATGTGTGTGACCCCGTCCTGGACGAAAAGAGACATCCCCAGTTTTCCTCGAGTGACCAGCAGGGCCTGCAGCTGCCATTCCTTCAACAATTGAGTACCAACTCTTTCCAGAGCCGACAGGTCATTTCCGATACGGATGGAGAGAGTCGCTTCGATTTCCGTGATGTTGGGAGTGACCGAAGTGGCACCTTTGCAAATAGCGGGGCTGTCCCTGGAATCCACCACCACAATCTTGTCATTCTGCTTCGCCAGCGCCAGAGCGGATTCCCGCACTCGCTGGTTAATATTCCCCAGGCTGTAGTCAGAGAGGATGAGAGCATCCACCTGAGTGATGAGTTCAGCCAGACACTCGAGCAGTTTTTCTTCGTGGTGCTCTTGAAGGAGACATGGATACTCGTAGTCCATGCGCACGACCTGCTGGCGAAAGGAGTGGAAGGATCCGGCCAGCAGTCGTGATTTTCGAGTGGTTTGAAATGCGGAGTCCCGAAAGACATAGCGCTTGTCCAGATTTTCAGGCCAGTTGGAGAAAAGCAGATCAGCTGCAGGATCGTCTCCCAGAAAACCCAGAGGAATGACTTCCGCACCCAGGCTCGCCACATTGGCAACCGTATTAGCCCCTCCCCCGGGAACAGTTTGGGTGCTCTGGTAGTTCAGGATCAACACCGGGGCTTCGCGAGACACGCGGGAGATTTCCCCGAAGATGAACTCATCCAGAAGGAAATCCCCAAGTACGAGGATCTTGAGATGGGAAAACTGCTCAATGAGCTGCTTCAGATTGTCCTTCAAAATAGTGCTCCAGGATCCAGTTCACGGCCTCCAGAACATTTTCAGCAACGTGCTCGGGTTGCTGCAGAGGGTTGCTGGAGGCGGAACTTGCGCTGTCTTTCTTGCCCAGCAGGAGGAGCTCATCCTGGCCATAGCCGGTCTTGATCAGGATGGACTGGCAGCCTGCCCGGTGTCCAGCTTCGACATCCCGCAGTGTATCTCCAATCATGTGGCTTGTGCTGAGGTCAAGCTGAAGCTCCCGTGCTGCGCGCAGGAAAAGTCCGGGCTCGGGTTTTCGACAACTGCAGGTTTGCGTATGGGCTCCCGTTCCGGCCCGTGGATGATGGGGGCAGTAGTAGAAGGCGTCGATACGAGCCCCTTTCTCCTGAAAGGTGTCTTGGAGGAAACGGTGCAGGTGTTGCAGGTCCTCCTCTTTCATGAGACCACGGGCAATGGCCGACTGGTTCGTGATCACGATGGCCGGGACTCCTTTCTGGTTGATCTTCTCCACGGCTTCAACGGCGGTGGGGCAGATCCGGATGTCTTGCGGGCGACGCAAATAGCCTATCTCCTCGATCAAGGTTCCATCACGATCCAGAAAGATGGCGGGTTTGCAGGATGGCTCTTGCGGACTCATAGACTTCTTCTACCTCGATGCGCGAAAAGCAGCGCAAATCGATAGGGCATTCTCGCAAAAGGCAAGGGCTGCATTCAACATGTTTGTGGATGACCTGGGCTCTGGGACTACGGGGACCGGTGGCGACCTCGTCGGTGGATCCCAGAATGGCGATCTGTGGAGTGTCCAGGGCCGCCGCCAAATGCATGGGCCCAGAATCGTTTGTCAGCAACAGGTCACAACGGCTCAAGAGTCCTATCAGAGTGGGCAGATCGGTTTGTCCCATCAGACTTGTCAGGCGGTGTTTCATGAGACTCTGAATTTCCTCGGCGATGGGTGCCTCACCTGCAGATCCGATGAGGAGCACGGCAGCGTTATCCTCCTTGAGAAGGCGGTCAGCCAGGGCTGCATAGCGATCGGTAAACCAGCGCTTGGCGGAGCCATAGTAAGCGCCCGGGTTGATTAAGATCAGGGGGTGATGTTCAGCAACACCGGCTTTTTGGAGCAGCTGCTGGGCTTGCCGGACTCCTGCCGCACTTGGATTGAGGTGGATGTCCGGCTTGAAGTGGGGGTCGTTGAGGTAATCATGAGGAGAGAGGCCGGTTTGATAGAGAAGATCCAGATAATAGTAGACCTGGTGTCGCTGCAGTTCCTTGATCCGGGGCCTAGCGCGACGCGTGAGCAGAAGTGCTCTTCCGTCCGTATTGTAGCCGATTCTCTCAGGAATCCCGGCTATACGAGTGATCAGAGCCGCCTGGAAAGCATTCTGAAAGAGAACCGCCGTGTCGAAATGGCGAATTTTTCTAGGCAGCTGGATCAGAAGTTGAAAAGTGGATGGAGTGGCTTCCAGTTCGACAATCTCATCCACGACTTCCTGTTTTTCAAACAGACCTGAGACCCAAGGTCGCACCAGGAGGGTCAGATGATGGTGGGGGAACAGTCGCCGCAGCTCGCGCAGCGCTGGCAGTGACATGACGGAGTCACCGATCCAGTTGGTCCCGCGGATCAGGATGCGGTTGTCTTGGCTCATCGTGCGTCCGCCAAGAACTCTACCTCATTGAGGAATTCCTTTTTAAATTCCTGGGGATCCTCGGGCTGGGGTTCAATGTGAAGAACAAAGATCTGTCCCTCCTTGAACTCCAGTTTTTCCAGACGAACCGCATCCTTTTCCGTGGTCACGACAGCCTGGGCCTGAACTTTCTGGCAGCGTTTCAGGACACGATCCAGTTGTGACTGGCTGAACGGGTGATGGTCACGGAAAAGGAACCGGTCCGAGATTTTCATCTGATAGTGCTCCAGATCGTGTAGAAAGATCTGAGGGTTTCCAATGGCGGCCAGCGCTATCACAGGTGCTCCCAGAAAATCTCGCGCCTGCAACCGCCTTCCCGTCTTGAGATCGGAAAGGGCGGTGACGTCATGATGGAAATAGGAGATGGCTACCGCCCGGTTCCATCTGCGGATCTGTTCCTCCAGGTTCTCTATCGGTGAAGCCATGTGGGATCGGGTAATGACGATGGTATCAGCTCGGGAGAGACCTTTGATGGACTCCCGCAGCCTGCCTGCCGGCAGCAGCTGGCTGCCACCAAACGGATCAGTGGCATCCAGGACAAGAATGTTCAGATTGCGTTTGAGCTGAAGGTGCTGGTAGCCGTCATCCAGCAGATAAATCAATTTTGGGTAACGATCTTCCAGAGATCGACCGGCCTGATAGCGACTTTTCCCCACCACGACCGGGACTCCCTCAAGTTCGCGGGCCAGAAGATAAGGCTCATCTCCACATTCCTCCGGCCCGCAAAAGACCTTTTGCCCATCGCTGACCAGCAGCGCTGGACTCTTACTTGTTCCCTTGTATCCACGACTCAAAATGACGGGCTGGTAACCGGCCTTCTTCAGGATTTGAGCCAGGAATCCCACCAGGGGAGTCTTGCCAGTCCCGCCCACGGTCAGGTTTCCCACACTGATGACGGGATGTTTTAACTGGTGAGATCCCAAAATTCCTCTTCGGTAGAGGAAGACCCGTAGTGAAACGATCAGGCCATAGAGTTTTGAAAGTAAATATTTCATATCGGAAACTGACACCTGACAGCTGACACCTGACAACAGATCACAGAAAATTCAAAAGTCAAAATTCAAAACCTGTCAGCGGTCAGTGGTCAATCGTCAGCTTTTCCTGCTTCAGCTCCTCCTTCACGATCTTGGCTGTGCGACCGACCGCCCCTTGATTGTCGCGGATCACCTTGCGGGCGTTTCGCCCCAGCCATTGTCTGGTTTGAGGATTGGTCAACAGATCACGAACTTTTGCAGTCAGCTCCTCTTCTGTTTGCACTTGAAGGGCTGCATACGACTCCAGGAAGGAGGCGGAGATTTCCTGAAAGTTCTCCATATGGGGACCGAAGAGGATCGGTTTGGAGAAATAGGCCGCTTCTATAATGTTGTGTCCCCCGGTGGGGACCAGACTTCCTCCCACAAAGACGACATCTGCCAGCTGATAACAGTAGGCCAACTCGCCAATAGTATCCAGAAGCAAAATTGCAGGACAGTCAGACGTGTCAGAATTCAGCTGAGAGCGTTTCAGGTAAGTCAATCCACGAGCTTCTATCCGCCTGGCGACCTGGTCGACTCGCTGGGGGTGTCGTGGTGCCAGGAGCAACCGCAGGGATGGAAACTCGCTGCTGAGAATCTCAAAAACCTTCAGCAGGGCTTCTTCTTCTCCTTCCCGAGTACTGCCGCAAACCCAGAGCAGGTCGTCCTCATGTGGTTTCATGAAGTTCTGTAAGCGCTCCACCATTTGTACTTTCTCAGGAAGCTGGGCCAGCTGGTAGTCGTACTTGAGATTGCCCATTTGACTGACCCGAGAAGGGGCTGCTCCCAGCTCTATGATGCGTTGCTTATCCTGTCCTGTCTGCATGCAGAGATGGGAGAAACATTGCAAGAGAGGCCGCAGCAAAAAACGGATTCGCCGATAGCGACGAAAGGAATGGTCTGAAATCCTGCCATTGATGAGTATAACGGGAATCTCGAGGGATTGAGCAGCGCTGATAAAACCTGGCCAGATTTCGGTTTCAGCCAGGAGTACGCAGGAGGGAGAAAGTGCTCGCAGGTATCGGCGGCAGAGCCATTTCCAGTCCAGGGGCAGGTAGAACACGTCAGCCCGGTCCTGGAATCTGCTCTTGGCGAGCAGCTGGCCTGTGTCGGTAACCGTGGAGATGAAAAGTTGGTCACGACTCAAGGCGAGCGCCTCAACCAAAGGCTCGATTGCCTTGACCTCCCCTACTGAGACAGCGTGAATCCACAGGGAAGGCTGCCTCGGGTGAGTTGAACTCCTGAGGGGATGAACACCTGTCCGCTTCCACAGAACCAAGGGACTTTTGTGGTGAAAGATGACCTGGTAAATCCAGACAGGCAGGTAGAGAAAAAGGAGGAAAGTATAGAGAATCGAGTAGAGCCAGAGCCAGGTGCGAAGCATTGACTGAAAAGTCTAATCCTATACTCGCGGGATGGGTGGCTTCAACCATCCGAGGGAGGGTTGAAAAACTTTTGTAGTTTTCAGAAAAGATTGGTAGACTTACCGGCTCAACTGCTTGACAGAGGTGTATCTGCAAGCTAAGTTGTGAGGCTCGTTATCTTAGGCTGGTTTCTTTTTACAAGATGATGCCTCGGCATCATCTTTTTTTTTTAGGGAGAACAGAGGAGTGCCAACATTCAATCAGTTAGTTCGCAAAGGGCGCAAGAGGATTAAGGTCAAGACGAAGAGCCCAGCGCTACAGGGCTGTCCACAGAGGAGAGGCGTCTGTGTTCGCGTTTACACGCAGACCCCCAAGAAGCCAAACTCCGCACTGCGGAAGGTGGCTCGTGTGCGATTAACCAATGGGATTGAAGTCACCACGTACATCCCAGGTGTCGGACACAATCTTCAGGAGCACTCGATCGTGCTCATAAGGGGTGGCCGCGTGAAAGACCTTCCTGGCGTTCGCTACCACGTTATCCGGGGCACTCTGGATGCCTTGGGTGTGGAGGGCCGCCACAACGCTCGCTCCAAGTACGGGACGAAAAGGCCCAAGGCGTAGGGACCTAACTGGTTTGTGAAAAGCTGCATGGATTCTGTTCTTTGCAGCTTTTTTGTATGTGGAGGAGGCTGGTGTACTAAATGCCAAGACGGAGAGAAGTTCCAAAAAGAAAGGTGTCTCCTGATCCTGTGTATAAGAGCGAGTTAGCCACCCGCTTTGTCAACAAGATTATGGAGCGGGGAAAGAAGAACGTGGCTGAGAGCATTTTTTATGGGGCCATGACGCTCATTGAAAAGGAGACAGAGGAAGACCCCATGAAAGTT
The DNA here is from genome assembly GCA_963663035.1 of Acidobacteriota bacterium. Classification (GTDB taxonomy): domain Bacteria; phylum Acidobacteriota; class UBA6911; order RPQK01; family JADFOI01; genus JADFOI01. Next base: position 1,486,384 of record OY760074.1, on the reverse strand, counting down.
CTCAAAAAGGCGCTCGATAACGTGAAGCCCATTTTGGAGACCAAGTCGCGCCGTGTCGGAGGGTCAACCTATCAGGTGCCCATTGAAGTGAGTCCACACCGCAGAAATTCGTTGGGCATTCGCTGGATTGTCAGATATGCCCGCGACCGGGGAGAAAGACTAATGGCTGAAAGGCTGGCCAATGAGGTTTTGGACGCCTCCAACAGTCGCGGCGGGGCTGTCAGGAAAAGAGAGGACATCCGTCGCATGGCAGAAGCGAACAAGGCTTTTGCTCACTATCGGTGGTGAGGAAGAACCGCTGACAACCCTTTTAAGGACTGAAGAGAAGATTGTGGCAAGGGAAAATTCACTAGAGAGAACCCGCAACATCGGTATCATGGCGCATATCGATGCCGGCAAGACCACCACTACCGAACGCATCCTGTACTACACGGGAATCACCTACAAACTGGGTGAGGTGCACGAAGGAACCGCCACCATGGATTGGATGGTTCAGGAGCAGGAGCGTGGGATTACGATTACATCGGCAGCTACCACCTGTGTCTGGAAGGACATCCGAATTAATCTCATTGACACTCCCGGGCACGTGGACTTTACTGCCGAAGTCGAGCGCTCTTTAAGAGTGTTGGACGGCGCTGTAGCTGTTTTTGATTCCGTTGCCGGTGTGGAGCCTCAGTCCGAAACAGTCTGGCGTCAGGCCGACAAGTATCTTGTTCCACGTATCGCGTTCATGAATAAGATGGACCGTCCCGGAGCAGATTTCTTTGCCTCCATGGAATCCATGAAAAAACGCCTGGCTGCCACGCCCGTCCCCATTCAGATTCCGCTCATCAGAAAAGAGATTTTTGAGGGAGTGATCGATCTGGTCAGCATGAAGGCCTTTGTCTATGAGATGGATACGTTGGGGGCAGAGTTCACGGAAATCGAGATCCCAGCCGAATCTTTGGAGCAGGCCAAGGAGTGGCGCGAGAAGATGGTGGAGATGATAGCGGAGGTCGATGATGCACTTCTGGAGAAATACCTGTCGGGAGAAGTCATTGAGACCGAGGAGTTGCAAGCTGGACTTCGTAAGGGCACATGTGCCCTCCAATTTACTCCCTGTTTGTGTGGGGCTGCCTTTAAGAATAAAGGAGTGCAGCCGCTCCTTGACGCTATCGTCACCTGCCTGCCCTCTCCACTAGACGTTCCGCCCGTCCTGGGCCTTGTTCCCGGAACGCAAGACCCGGTTGAACGCAAGGCTTCCGATGATGCACCCTTTTCGGCGCTGATCTTTAAGATCATGACCGATCCATTTGTGGGGCAGTTGGCCTTCCTGCGAGTGTACTCGGGAATACTGGAGTCAGGTTCCACCGTTTTCAACCCGACTCACAACCGTAATGAGCGGATAGGACGACTTCTCAAGATGCATGCCGACAAGCGAGAGGAAATCAAGAAGGTTTTCTCGGGTGACATTGCGGCTGCAGTCGGGATGAAGGATGTGAGAACCGGGGACACCATTTGTGACATGAAGCATCCGGTCATCCTTGAATCCATGGACTTTCCGGCGCCCGTCATCTCTATCGCCATCGAGCCGAAGACCAGAGAAGATCAGGAAAAACTAGGATTTTCTATGGGGAAACTGATGCAGGAGGACCCGACTTTTAAAGTTCACGTGGAGCCTGATACGGGTCAAACCATCATTTCCGGAATGGGTGAACTGCATCTGGAGATCATCGTCGATCGTTTGCTGCGCGAGTTCGGAGTGGGTGCCAATGTGGGCAAACCGCAGGTGGCTTACAAGGAAAGCATCACCAGAGAAGCTCAAGGCGAAGGGAAGTATATTCGCCAAAGTGGTGGTCGCGGCCAATACGGTCATGTCAAGCTCAAGGTTGAACCGACTGAACCCGGGGATGGGTGTGTCTTTGAAAACAAGATTGTGGGTGGCGCCATTCCGCGAGAGTTTATCTCCAACGTTGAGAGTGGAGTTCGGGAAGCCATGGAAAGCGGGATCCTGGCTGGATATGAGATGGAAGACGTGAAGGTCACTCTCTATGATGGATCCTTTCACGAGGTGGACTCCTCTGAGCTCGCTTTCAAGATCTCCGGCTCGATGGCTTTCAAAGAGGCGGCCAGAAAGGCCAAACCCGTGATTCTGGAGCCCGTCATGCGAGTCGAGGTCGTGGTGCCCAAGGAATATATGGGAGATGTGGTAGGAGATCTCAATGGTCGTCGTGGGCGAATCAGTCATATGGAGGCGCGGGGCGATAACCAGGTGATCGCTTCCGTTGTGCCTCTTGCGGAAATGTTTGGGTATGCGACAGCAGTTCGCTCCTTGAGTCAGGGGCGGGCAAATTATAGCATGCACTTCGATTGCTATCGGCAGTTGCCTAACCAGATCGCAAATGAGATCGTAGCCAGCAGCCAGGGCAAGTTAGTGGGTAAATCTGGATAGAAGCCTTTGAAGGGAAGTTTAACCTAAGTATCTTGGGAGACTGAGTTATGGCAAAACAGAAATTTGAGCGAACGAAGCCGCATGTGAACGTCGGGACGATCGGGCATGTGGATCACGGGAAGACAACGCTGACGGCGGCCATCACCCACATTTTGGCCAAGGCGAACTCGAAGATAGAGGTGCGAACGTTTGATTCCATCGACAATGCACCGGAGGAGAGGGAGCGAGGGATCACGATAGCGACAGCGCATGTGGAGTACGAGACGGAGAATCGGCACTATGCGCACGTGGACTGCCCGGGACACGCGGACTATGTGAAGAACATGATCACGGGAGCGGCCCAGATGGACGGGGCCATACTGGTGGTGTCGGCTGCGGATGGACCGATGCCGCAGACGCGGGAGCACATCCTGCTGGCGCGGCAGGTGGGAGTGCCCTATATCGTGGTGTTCTTGAATAAGGTGGACATGGTGGATGATCCGGAGCTGCTGGATCTGGTGGAACTGGAAGTGAGGGAGCTGCTCTCCAAGTACGAGTTTCCTGGAGATGATATCCCGATCGTGCGGGGCAGTGCACTGAAGGCGCTGGAAGGGGGAGAGGAAGAGGAGAAGCAAGTGCTGGAGTTGTTAGCAGCGGTGGATGAGTATATACCGGTACCGGAGCGGGATATAGACAAGCCGTTTTTGATGCCGGTTGAGGATATTTTTACCATCAGCGGACGAGGGACGGTGGTGACGGGCCGAGTGGAGCGAGGGCAGGTGAAGGTGGGAGAGGAGATGGAGATCGTGGGAATCCGAGACACCTTCAAGCGAGTGGTCACGGGAGTGGAGATGTTCAAGAAGATGCTGGACGAGGGCCAGGCGGGAGACAACGTGGGACTGCTGCTGCGAGGGACGGACAAGGATGACGTGGAGCGGGGCCAGGTGATGGCGGCGCCGGGAAGCATCAATCCCCATAAGCACTTCAAAGGGGAAGCCTATATTTTGACGAAGGAAGAAGGGGGACGCCACACGCCCTTTTTTACGGGGTATCGGCCCCAGTTTTATTTTCGAACCACGGACGTGACGGGCTCAGTGGAGCTGGAGGGCGGAACGGAGATGGTCATGCCGGGAGACAACGTTTCGGTGGATGTGCAACTGATCACGCCCATCGCCATGGAAAAAGGGCTGCGCTTTGCCATCCGTGAGGGCGGGCACACGGTGGGAGCCGGAACCATTGCCCAAATAGTGGAATAGGAGGTAGGAGTCAGGAGGCAGGAGAGAGAATCCAGAATCTATAGAAGGGGATTGTAAATCCTAGGATCCTGAAGACCCATGCTTGACGAGAAAATAAGAATTCGATTGAAAGCATACGATCATCGAGTGTTGGATCGATCGGCCACTGAGATCGTGGCAATCGCCAAGCGGACGGGCGCACGCGTCTCCGGACCCGTGCCCTTGCCCACAACCATCAGCCGATATACTGTCCTGCGCTCGCCTCATGTGGACAAGAAGTCACGAGAGCAATTCGAGATTCGGACGCATAAACGACTGGTGGACATTCTAGAGCCGACTCCTCAAACAGTGGATGCACTGATGAAGTTGGATCTCCCGGCAGCCATCGATGTGGAGATTAAAGCTTTCGGAACGGAAAAGGAATAAGCCATGGTGGAAGGCCTACTCGGGAAAAAGCTGGGAATGACGCAGATCTTTGACGAAGACGGCAACGCCATTCCTGTGACTGTGATTCAGGCCGGACCCTGCATCGTAGTACAAAAGAAGACCTTGGAGAAGGAGGGCTACGACTCAGTTCAGCTAGGTTTGGTAGAGCGCAAGAAACGACACATCACCAAGCCGTTGGAGGGCCACTTCAAGAAGGCCGGCGTCCCCCCGACGCGCCTTTTGAAAGAGTTCTCCTTTACTGAGAGCAAAGAGGACCAGGTCAACGTCGGTGATCAGGTCCTGGTTCAAAACCTCTTTCAAGCGAATGACGTGGTGGATGTCATGGGCCAAACCATTGGGCGCGGATTTCAAGGCGTGATGAAACGCCACGGGCACCACGGGGGGAAGGCTACCCATGGTTCCATGTTTCACCGGGCGCCCGGATCCATCGGCGCCAGTGCTTATCCCAGCCGGGTTATGCCGGGCATGAAAATGCCCGGGAGGATGGGGAACAAGCGTTGCACGGTCCGCAATTTGAAAGTGGTTGAAATTTGGGAAGAAGATCATCTGTTGTTGGTCAAAGGAGCAATTCCCGGTAGCCGTGGCGGCTATGTGTCTATCACTCCTTCCCTGGAAGGACCGTCAAAAGAAACCGGATCTGCTGAATAAGTGGCAAAGAGTATGGCCGAAGTTGAAGTGAAGAATCTGGAAAACAAGGTGGTCGAAAAGTTGGAGCTAGCCGATCAGGTATTCGACTATAGCGCCAGTGAGACGCTTGTCTGGGAAGCGGTGAGAGCCTATCTGGCAGCCCAGCGCAAAGGGACTCATGCCACCAAGGGGCGTGGACAGGTGCGGGGCGGGGGAAGAAAGCCCTGGAGACAAAAAGGGACAGGCCGGGCTCGAGCAGGAACGATCCGCAGCCCTCTTTGGAGGGCAGGGGGGATAACTCATGGGCCGACTCCCCGCGATTACACACAGGCTTTTCCCAAGAAGAAACGACGCGGTGCCATGAAACTCGTGCTCAGCGATAAATTGAGAAGCGAGAGTCTAACGGTCCTGGAAGATTTCTCTTTAGAGTCTCATCGAACCAAGGACTTCTTAGGCATCCTGGAGAACTTTAAGCTGGATAAGAAAGTGTTGCTGATGGATGATCGCGAGAATCGGAATCTCTACTTGAGCTCTCGAAATGTGCCTGGGATGAAGTTGGTGGCTACGGGGGGATTGAACGTTTATGATCTCTTGAACTGCCGACACTTTCTGGTCACCAAACGTGCCATCTTGGCACTTCAGGAGGTGCTGCAGAGATGACGGAAGGACCTTTCGACATTCTGCGTTATCCGCACGTAACGGAGAAAAGCACACTCAGAAAAGAACAGAGCGATGGCCGGGTCATTGCCTTTCAGGTGCGCAAAAGTGCTAACAAGCAACGCATCAAAGAGGCGGTTGAGCAGATCTTTGAGGTTAAGGTGGAGAAGGTGAGGACGGCCAATTTTCTGGGAAAAATAAAGAGACAGGGACAAACTTCAGGTCGACGACCGGGTTGGAAGAAGGCCTATGTCACCTTGAAACCGGGCCAAAAGTCTATTGAGTTTTTTGAAGGTGTGTAAGATCTATGGGTATTAAGCGCTTCAAGCCCACATCTCCGGGGTCTCGCTTTCGGACCGTTCAAAACCAGGAGGGCCTGACTGATATCAAGCCCCTCAAGAGTTTGACTCGTGGAAAAAAGAGAATCAGTGGTCGGAATGACCATGGAAGTATTGCGGTCAGGCGTCGCGGGGGAGGTCACAAACGCAAGTATCGACTCATTGATTACAAGCGGGATAAAGATGGAATCCCGGCCACCATCGTTGCCATCGAGTACGATCCCAACCGGAGCGCTCGAATCGCTCGATTGCACTACGTGGATGGGGAGAAACGGTACATCCTGGCTCCCCTGGGCTTGAGTCCGGGCGATCAGGTGATGTCTGGACCCGACTCCGACATTGTGCCCGGAAACAATTTGCCCATGATTAGTATCCCGCTGGGGACGATCATTCACAACATCGAATTGACTCGGGGAAGAGGCGGGCAGTTAGCGCGCTGTGCCGGAGCATCAGCACAGCTGGTGGCGAAAGAGGGAAACTACGTCCAGATCAAGCTGCCTTCTGGGGAAGTTCGGAGGGTACACATTCTGTGCCGGGCTAGCGTGGGCCAGATTGGAAACCTGGATTATGAGAATGTGACCCTCGGAAAAGCGGGAGCAAATCGCTGGCGTGGACGACGGCCCTCGGTGCGGGGTGTTGCCATGAACCCGGTAGACCATCCTATGGGTGGAGGTGAGGGCAAGGCATCGGGAGGACGCCATCCCTGCTCACCATGGGGCTGGAAAACCAAGGGCTTCAGGACCCGCAACAACAAGAGAACGGAACAGTTTATTGTGCGTAGACGCAAGAAGAGGTAAGAGAACAGCTGACAGCTGACAACTGACAGGGGAATTTTGATGCCGAGATCAGTAAAAAAGGGACCGTTTCTGGACGATCATCTTCTCAAGAAGATCAAGCACTTAAATGAAACCAATGAGAGGATCGTCATCAAAAGCTGGTCCCGGAGGTCGACCATTATTCCGGAGATGGTCGGGCATACCATTGCGGTGCACAACGGAAGAAAGTTTATCCCCATCTTTATTACTGAAAACATGGTGGGGCATAAACTGGGAGAGTTTTCACCGACCAGAACTTTTAGGGGTCATACCGGCAAAAGGGAGAAGGCTGCCCGGTTGAGATAGCCAGGGCGTGAGAAATCATGGAAGCGACGGCCACGGCAAAATACGTGAAAGGTTCTTCACAGAAGGCACGATTGGTCATCGATCTCATTCGAGGGAAGAAGGTCGAGCAGGCCTTGGGTATTCTGCAGTTTTCTCCGAAAGGTGCAGCCAAGGCGATTGAAAAGGTCCTGCGTTCGGCCATTGCCAATGCAGAGGTGAAGTCTGCGGCTGTCAGTCTGGAAGAACTCTTCGTGAAGGAGGCGTTTGTGAATTTGGGCTCTACCAAGTGGAAATGGCGAATGCGGCCTGCTCCACAGGGACGTGCCTTTCGAGAGCGAAGACATCAAAAGCACATCACCATCCGAGTTTCGGATGGAGAGGATGAAAAGGAGTAAACGTGGGTCAAAAAGTCCATCCTTACGGATTTCGGCTTGGCCATCACCTGACCTGGAAGTCCAGGTGGTTCGCCACTAAAAACTATGGGAAATTGTTGCACGAGGACCTGAAGATCAAGGCCCAACTGAAACATCGTTTTTTCCACGCCGGGATCTCCCGTATTGAGATCGAACGAGCGGCCAACAAGTTGACAGTCATCGTGCATACTTCTCGCCCCGGGATCATTATTGGTCGCAAGGGAAGTGAGATTGACAAGCTCAAGAGTGATCTCCAGGTGACCACCGGAAGAGAAGTGTATATCAATATTCAGGAAGTGCGTAAGCCGGAGCTGGAAGCCCAGCTGGTTGCCGAATCGATTGCCCAGCAGCTGGTGAAGCGAGTGGCCTTTCGAAGAGCGATGCGCCGGGCCGTGGATACGAGTGTGAGGTTTGGTGCCAAAGGCATCAAAGTGCGCTGTGCAGGAAGACTCAATGGAGCGGAAATCTCCCGTGCGGAGTGGTATCTGCAAGGCCGGTTAGCCTTACATACGATCAGAGCGGATATCGATTATGGATTTGCTGAAGCTTTTACCAGCTACGGGGTGATCGGCGTAAAGGTTTGGGTCTATAAAGGTGATATCTATGAGCAACAAGACCAACCCAGTGGGGCCTAATCATGTTAATGCCCAAGAAGGTGAAGTATCGAAAGCAGCAGAAGGGTCGTACAAAGGGTAAGGCCAGTGGCGGATACACCGTCGCTTTTGGTGAGTATGGTCTGAAAGCTCTGGAACCGGGAAGAATCTCGAATCGGCAAATTGAGGCTGCGCGAATTGCCATTACTCGCTATGCAAAGCGAGGTGGCAAGGTGTGGATCCGCATTTTCCCGGATAAGCCCTTTACCAAGAAGCCTGCAGAAACTCGGATGGGAAAAGGAAAAGGAGCTCCGGAAGGATGGGTGGCGGTGATTCGACCCGGCAGGATTCTTTACGAGGTGGACGGTTTGACTGAAGAGGTTGCCCGTGAGGCGCTGAGGTTGGCCTCACAGAAGCTGTCACTGAAAACCAGGGTGGTGGGCCGGTACGGTTCAAAATGAAAGCTGAAAAATTAAGAGAAATGTCCAAGGAAGAGCTGGAGACTGAGGCGGCAGCCTCTTCAGAACAGCTATTCCGCCTGCGGCTTCAGAAGGCGACCGGGCAACTGGAGAATGTGATGAAGATAGGACAGGTTCGCAGGGACCTGGCCCGAATCAAGACAGTATTGACGGAAAAGGAAAAGGAGCTGACTCGATGAGTTCCCCTAAGACGAGGAGCACCAAAGTTGGGCGAGTGGTTTCGGACGGAATGGAAAAGTCCGTGGTGGTGGCTGTTGACCGACTCTTTGCCCATCCTTTTTATGGCAAGACGATCCGTCGCACCCGAAAGTTTATGGCTCATGATGAAGAGAACGCCTGCCAGGTGGGAGATAAGGTCAAGCTTGAGGAAACTCGTCCCTTGAGTAAGCGGAAACACTGGGTTGTAGCGGAGATTCTCGAGAAGGCGAAAGGGTGACAATATGATCCAGATGCGGACCAAGCTAGCGGTAGCGGACAACTCAGGTGCTCGGAAGTTGGCCTGCATTCTTCCAGTGGGTGGCGGCACCGGACGGGTTGCCGGGTTGGGAGATGTGATCACGGCTTCTGTAAAAGAGGCCAGTCCGGATGGAGCAGTCAAGAAGGGAGAGGTGGTCAAGGCCGTCATCGTGCGAATGCGCAGAAATGCTCGGCGCCGGGATGGGACCTACATCAAGTTTGACGAGAACGCGGCAGTCCTTATTGACGCCCAAAAAGAGCCCATTGGAACCCGTGTTTTTGGGCCGGTAGCCCGGGAATTACGCGAGCGGCGCTTCTTGAAAATCGTGTCGCTGGCGCCCGAAGTCCTGTGAACGAATATGTTACATATCAAGAGAGATGATGAGGTTGTTGTTCTGGCCGGGAAAGACCGTGGAAAGAGGGGAAAGGTCTTGCGCATTGCCAAGGGTGGGGAGCGGGCTGTGGTTGAGAATCTTAACATGCTTAAAAGGCATACTCGTCCCAATCCCCAAAAGAATCTTAAGGGGGGAGTTGTAGAGAGAGAATCCCCGCTGCGCCTTTCCAATCTGATGGTGATTTGCCGGGAGTGCAGCAAACCGACAAGAGTCGGATACAAGCTGCTGACAGATGGGCAGAAGGTGCGAATCTGTAAGAAGTGCGAGGGCACGATCGACAAGTAGGCAGAGAGAGAAAGAGCCATGGCACGACTGGCGGAGAAATACCAGGAAAAGATCGTCCCTGCTTTGATGCAGGAGTTTCACTACAAAAGCATCATGGAAGTGCCCAGGCTGGTGAAAGTCGTCATCAATGTTGGTCTGGGCGCCGCCATTCGCGAGCCCAAGCTGCTGGATGCCGCTTCGGCAGAACTGACCGCCATCACTGGCCAGAAGCCGATCATCCGGATGGCCCGACAGGCCATTGCTACGTTTAAGCTCCGTCAAGGGATGCCCATTGGGGTCATGGTGACCATCCGAGGGGAGCGAATGTATGAGTTTCTTGATCGCCTGGTCAGCATTGCCCTCCCTCGGGTCCGTGACTTCCGAGGTCTTTCTGCTCGTGCTTTTGACGGGAGAGGCAACTACACCCTGGGAATAACGGATCAATTCATTTTCCCGGAACTCGATATGGGAAAAACCGAGCAGATACACGGAATGAACATCACGCTGGTGACGAGTGCCAAGGTGGATAAAGAGGCCCACTTTCTGCTGGCTCAGATGGGAATGCCCTTTGCCCGGATTGAAGAACCCCAGGCAGCTGTGATCTAGAGGAAATTTATGGCCAAAAAATCACTGATCGCCAAGCAAAAGAGGCGCCCCAAGTTCTCAACTCGCGGCTACTCGCGATGCCAGCGATGCGGAAGATCTCGAGGTTACTTACGGAAATTTGAACTGTGCAGAATCTGTTTTCGACAACTGGCCCTGCAAGGCGAGATCCCCGGGGTCACCAAGGCCAGTTGGTAGTAAAGGAGTGCTAGAACAATGTCAATGACGGATCCTATTGCCGATCTCTTGACTCGCATTCGCAATGCCCAGATGGCCAGGTTTGAGACCGTGGAACTCCCCTTTTCCAATACCAAGGTAGAGATTGTCAAGATCCTGGAGGAAGAAGGCTATATCTTTGGACATTCAGTGAATCATACACAGCCTTTTGCTACTTTGACCGTCCACCTGAAATACCAGGCCTCTCAAGAGCCCATCATCCGGTGTCTCAAGCGAGTCAGCAAGCCGGGTCGGCGGGTCTACACCAGGAAGGATGACATCCCACTGGTATTGGGAGGTCTGGGAATCAATATTCTTTCCACCTCCAGCGGTGTTTTGACGGGCAAGAAGGCCAGAGAAAAGGGTGTTGGCGGCGAAATCTTGTGTGAAGTGTACTAAGTGCCTCGCTTCACAAATACGATGACGTTTGCTGAAAGGGCTTGCGAGGCGAGATTAAGGAGCGAGGAGGAGGCGATGCTGGGACATCGGCGACGACAAAGGGACACAGAGATCGCCCGCAACCCCTTTAGCCCAAAGGGTGGCGGCGGGACGGCATCGATTCCTTTGTCCCTCCTCCTCCGCGATGCGCACAGACATCGCGTCGTCGTCGCTTCGCGAACTCGACGCCGTCGCGCTCGACACAAACGTTACCGTATTTGTGAAACGAGGCACTAAGAGAGAGACTTATGTCGCGTGTTGGAAAACAAGAAATTGAGATTCCGTCGACTGTCAAAGTCAACATAGAGAAGGAGCATGTCCGGGTCGAGGGACCTTTGGGAATCCTGAAGACTTCTGTGCCATCCTCGATCAGGGTTGAGTTGACGGATGGTCAACTGGTGGCCCATCGAGACAGTGAAACAAAACAGGCGAGGGCTCTGCACGGATTGACTCGTTCCCTGTTGGCCAATGCAGTTTTGGGAGTCACCAAAGGGTTTTCGAAGGAATTGGATCTTGTAGGGATTGGATATCGAGCCGAGGTCAAGGGCAAGGCTCTCAACCTCAGTCTGGGATTTGCCCACACCATCGAGTTCCCCATCTCAGAGGGAATCGAAATCCAGGTTCAGCGGAGCAAGAAACCCATTTCGAACTATGTTGCCTCCATCGTGGTGAGCGGAAGGGACAAACAACGTGTTGGGCAGGTTGCCGCTGAAATTCGATTGCTGCGTCGCCCCGATCCCTATAAGGGAAAGGGTCTCCGTTATGCCGACGAACTGGTCAGGTTGAAGGTCGGCAAGAAAGGGGTTTGATGGGCAAGCAGTTAACCAGAAGAGTGAGAAGACTGAAGGTTCGCAAGAAGATTCGAAGCAAGCTCAGGGGAACAGAGGAGCATCCCAGACTGTGTGTCTTTCGGAGTCTCAGGCACATGTATGCGCAGTTGGTTGCTGATGATCAGGGAAAAGTCATCGCCGGGGTGTCGACGTTGAAGATAGACGGTAAGAAGCTCAAAAATAGCAACAATATGGAGGCAGCCAAGAAAGCGGGTCAAGCCATTGCCCAGAAGGCGCTCGAGAGCGGGGTCAAGAAGGTGGTTTTTGATCGCAGTGGATATCTCTATCACGGCCGCGTGAAGGCCTTGGCGGAAGCCGCCCGGGAAGCCGGTCTGCAGTTCTAGGAAGAATTCATGGTTGAAAAAGAGAAAGCAAGAGGAGAAGTTACAGATCAAGTCATATCGATCAATCGAGTGACCAAGGTCGTCAAGGGTGGAAAGAATCTGAGCTTCAGTGCCCTGGTGGTTGTGGGTGATCAGCAGGGACGTGTGGGATATGGCATGGGTAAGGCAAAGGAGGTCCCGGCAGCGATTCGCAAAGGAATCGACAAGGCCAAGAGAACCCTGGTCGAAATTCCAATGAGTGGCTCCACCATTCCCCACGCGGTAATGGGAACCTTTGGTGCAGGACTCGTGATGCTCAAACCAGCCCAGGAAGGAACAGGTGTGATCGCTGGCGGTGCAGTTCGCGCCGTCATGGAGAAGGCCGGGATCAAGGACGTGGTGACCAAATCGCTGGGTTCAGCCAATCCCAGCAACATCGTCAAGGCAACGTTCCAAGGGTTGCTCCAGCTGCGCAGTCCAGCTCAGGTGGCCAAAACTCGTGGAATTGCGATTGAGGATTTGTAATGGCCAAAGGCAAGACCATTCGAATCCAATATTTCCGCAGCAGAATCGGCTGTCCGGAGAGTCAAAGAAGAATCCTTCGGAGCCTGGGGCTCAAAAAACTCAACCAGGTGGTTGAGCGTCCGGACAACCCGGCCACGCGAGGCATTGTCGCCAAGATTCCTCACCTGATCCAGATTATTGAGGGGGAAGAGAAGTGAGCATCGAGTTGCATCGGTTAACTCCCGCCCGGGGAGCCAATAGAAAGCGCAAGCGTGTGGGACGGGGTCCGGGATCTGGTCATGGCCAGACCTCAGGTCGGGGCGACAAGGGTCAGAAGTCCCGTTCCGGTTACTCCCAGCGAGCCGGCTTCGAAGGGGGCCAGATGCCTCTGTACCGGCGACTCCCAAAGCGGGGCTTTCACAATATTTTTTCCGGGAAATATGCCATCCTCAATGTCAAGACCTTAAACCGTTTCGATGAAGGAACCACGGTGACACCTGAGCTTCTCCTGGAGAAGGGGATCCTCAAAAAAATAGAGGATGGTCTGCGCATCTTAGGTGAAGGGAAACTGGAGAAGAAGCTCACCGTTCACGCACATCATTTCAGTAACTCGGCCCGAAAGAAGATCGAAGAGGCGGGTGGCACTGTAAAGGTGCTCGGTTAATGGCAAATATGGGCCCGTTGCTAAGTAGTCTCCGGAACGTCATTAATATCCCTGACCTGCGTACGCGCCTCCTGTTCATGTTGGGGCTGCTTGCCGTATATCGCATGGGGAGCTGGATTCCCACTCCCGGGGTTGACACGCTGGCGCTCCAGCAGCTGTTTGAACAGCAGGCAGGCACCATCTTCGGCTTTCTGGACATCTTTTCTGGCGGGAACTTGAGCCGTCTGTCGATCTTTGCTCTGGGCATTATGCCCTACATCACGGCCTCCATTATCCTGCAGCTGTTGACCGTGGTGTGGCCCTATCTGGAGCGCTTGTCCAAGGAAGGGCAGCTGGGTCGAAAGAAAATCACCCAGTACACGCGCTATCTGACCGTTGCCCTGGCCTTGTTTCAGAGCTTCGCCACATCACTGGCCCTGCAGCGGACGGCTGCCGATCCTCCCATCGTCCCCAATCCCGGATGGGGCTTTATCCTCATGACCATGCTGACCTTAACCACGGGAACCGCTTTTGTCATGTGGATCGGGGAGCAGATATCCGAGCGCGGCATTGGAAATGGAATTTCGCTGATTATTTTCGCTGGCATCGTAGTGGGCCTGGTCCCGGCCGTGATCTCCCTGGGGCAGGGCTTGCCTCCGCCCATTGGGACGGGTGAGCGCAGTATCTTTAGCATCCTTTTTCTATTGATTTTGATGGTTGGGGTGACGGCCGCCGTGGTTTTTGTTGAACGGGGCCAGCGGAGGATTCCGATCCAGTATGCCAAGAAAGTGGTGGGACGAAAAATGTACGGGGGGCAGGCTACTCATCTTCCCTTGAAGGTCAATTCGGGAGGTGTGATCCCGGTGATCTTTGCGGCTTCTATTGTGGCCTTTCCATCCACTCTGGGTCTGGTCTTTGAGACACCGTGGATGCAAGGGATGTCCACCCAGCTCCAGCAGGGTTATCCTCTTTACAACCTCCTTTACATCACGGGAATCATCTTCTTCTGCTTCTTCTATGTCAGTATTATCTTCAACCCCGATGAAGTCGCCGACAACATTAGGAAGTACGGGGGATACATACCCGGAATCCGTCCTGGGAAGCGCACCGCCGAATTCATTGATCGAGCACTGAGCCGCCTGACAGCGGCAGGTGCCATTTATCTGGTTTTGGTTTGTCTTTTACCGGAGTTCCTCATTACCGGCTTCAAGGTTCAGCCGATCCCTTTTATTGGGCCATCGATTGACAACTTCTTGGTCCAATATGGCTTGGGATACATCACCACAGGTCTGGGTGTGACCTTTTACTTTGGTGGCACTTCACTGCTCATCGTGGTCGGTGTCGCGATGGATACTGTTCAGCAGGTCGAGTCGCAGTTGATTATGCGCCACTATGAAGGATTCCTGAAAAAGGGAAGGATACGAGGGAGAAGGGGGTGATAGAGGACAACATCCTCATATTTTTGGGAGCGCCTGGGGCTGGAAAGGGAACTCAAGCCGAAAGGGTGGCCAGGGAGTTTCATTTGATCCAGTTGGGGACGGGTGATCTCCTACGAGAGAAAGCACGGGAAGGAACCGGGCTGGGAAGTCAGGTGGGCCAGATCATTGAAAGAGGGGAACTGGTGCCAGACCAGTTGGTGGCTGATGTGCTTCGTGAGCGTATGGGGTCTTCGGGCGGGAAAGCAGGTTTCCTGTTGGACGGTTTTCCTCGCAACCTGGCCCAAGCTGACCTGTTGGAACAGATGGCAGGAGAGACTCTGATTTGGGTCGTCAACTTTCGAGTGGATGAGGAACTCCTGGTGAAAAGGTTGTCGGGACGGAGATATTGTATGGAATGTGGTAAGATCTGCAATGTCTACTTCTCACCTCCTGGTCAGGAGGATGTGTGTGACGCTTGTGGAGCAGAGCTGATTCATCGTCCAGATGATCGCCCTGAGGTTGTCCGGAAGCGTCTTCAAGTGTACCGGGAGGAAACTGAGCCATTAGTTGCTTTTTACACGAATAAGGAAGTGTTCATAGAAATCAATGGAAACCTGAGTCCTCAAGCTGTGTTTGAGGAGATATCAGGGAAACTACTGAGTCAAAAGGAAAAGACGGGCAAGCCACCTTTGAGTGTTGACCGATAGTCTCGTCATGATTATTTGTAAGGGGAAAGCGGAACTGAAGAAGATGAGAGAAGCGAACCTGATCGTTGCACAGGTACTGAACCATTTAGGGACTCTGGTCAAACCAGGAGCGACGACTGCCGAACTCGATCGAACTTCCGAGGAGATGATTAACAAACTGGGAGCTCGTCCGGCCTTTAAGGGTTACCAGGGCTACCCGGCAACCCTGTGTGCGTCGGTGAACGATCAGATTGTCCACGGGATTCCACACGATGGGACTTTGCAGGAAGGGGACATCATCGGCTTGGATGTGGGCGTTCACTATAAGGGATATTGTGGGGATTCCGCCTGGACCTTCCCGGTGGGCGAAATTTCTGACGATTTGAAACTCCTCCTCGAAGTGACGAAGGACTCACTGTATAAAGGGATTAAAAAGGTCATGGTGGGAAACCGGGTATCCGATATTTCCTCCACCATCCAGGACTTTGTGGAAGCCAACGGGTTCTCAGTCGTACGAGAGTTTGTGGGACATGGCATTGGCAGCTCCCTGCACGAGGAACCTCAGGTGCCCAACTACGGCCAACCGGGACGAGGACCAAGGCTGGTTGAAGGAATGGTTCTGGCCATCGAGCCCATGGTGAACAGTCAAGGGCCTGAGGTCAAAGTGCTGGATGACAAGTGGACAGCGGTGACGGCCGATGGTGGGTACAGTGCTCACTTCGAGCATTCAGTGGCCGTGACAGACAATGGGCCATGGATTTTGAGTGAACTGAACGGGCTCAGCTGATGAAAGTTCAAGCCTCGGTGAAAAAGATTTGTGCGAAATGCAAAATTGTTCGACGGAAGGGTGTTGTGCGAGTGATCTGTACGAATCCCAAGCACAAACAACGTCAGGGATGAAACTCATGGAGGTTCTATGCGAATAGAAGGAGTGAATATTCCCGACAATAAGCGGGCCCAGATATCATTGACCTATATCTATGGGATTGGGAAATCACGGGCCACCTCGATCTTGAAGCAGGCCGATGTGAGTGTGGATACATTGATCAAAGACTTGACTGAAGAGGAGTCAGTGCGCATTCGCAAGTTGATTCAGGATGAGGGAAGGGTGGAGGGCGATCTTCGCAAAGAACTGCAGCTGAATATCAAGCGGTTGATGGATATCAACTGTTACCGTGGATTGCGTCACCGGCGGGGCCTTCCCGTGCGTGGCCAGAGGACCCATACCAACGCCCGTACCAGAAAGGGTCCACGTAAGGCGGGAATTCATAGAAGGAAGAGGTAGACCAAGCACAGAAGATGGCCAAGGTAAAAAAGACAGCCAAGAAGAGATCTAAGAAGAAGAAAGAGAAGATCACCGTCGTGCACGGGATTGCCTGCATCAAGGCGACCTTTAACAACACCGTGATTACCATCACGGATTTAGAGGGTAATGTGCTCACCACCTGCAGCGCCGGGGCAAGGGGCTTCCGGGGAAGTCGCAAGAGTACGCCTTTTGCAGCCTCTCAAGCGGCTCATGCAGCCGCAGTAGCCGCTCGTGATCAGTACCGAATGAAGTACTGCGACGTTAGGGTCAAGGGGCCGGGTGCCGGGCGGGAGGCTGCCATTCGATCATTGCAGGCGGCAGGATTGGGTGTTCGTACCATTAAGGACGTCACTCCCATTCCTCACAATGGATGTCGGCCGCCCAAACGACGCCGGGTGTGACCGTGAAGAAGCAGATAGGAGTTAGGAGCTAGAGTTTTGGCAAGATACACAGGGCCTGTTTGTAGACTTTGCAGACGAGAAGGGATGAAGCTGTTCCTGAAGGGGCAGCGATGCTTCTCCGAAAAGTGCGCAATCGAGCAGAGAAACTTTGTGCCGGGTGAGCAAGGACGCAGGAGCCGCTTTCGAAGAAAAATTATGGGCTACGGACTGCAGCTTCGGGAGAAGCAGAAAGTCAAACGCATGTATGGCGTGCTGGAGAAGCAGTTCCGACGCTACTTCGAAAAGGCTGCCCGCAAGAAGGGAATCACTGGCGCACTGCTGATGCAGTCTTTGGAACAGCGCCTGGACAACGTTGTTTTCCGTCTCGGATTTGCCAGCTCCAGAAGTCAGGCGCGGCAGTGGGTCCGGCACGGCCATGTTATGCTCAATGGTCGAAAAATGAGTATCCCTTCCTGTCTGGTATCCAAAGGCGATGAGATCTCGATTCGGGAGAAGAGTCAGAAGAATGTGCTGATTCTCAGCAATATGGAAGAAACGATAGGACGAGGAGTTCCCGGCTGGCTTCAGCTCGACGGCGGAAATTTCAAAGGCCAGGTACTCGAGTTACCCCGGCAGGAGGACATCGGGATGCCCATAGAAGAGTCACTGATCGTCGAGCTCTATTCTAAGTAACACCATCAGTCCGTCCATCAAAAGAAATATTGGAGACTATATATGGCAGGTTTTCAAAGACCCAAAAGACTTTTTAGTGATCCGAAGTCAGCCAGCCCGACCTTCGGAAATTTCCAGGCTCAGCCTTTCGAGAGAGGCTTCGGCACCACGATTGGGAACGCAATGCGCAGAGTGCTTCTTTCCTCAATCGAGGGTGCGGCCATCACGGCAGTCAAGGTTGAGGGAATACTTCATGAATTCTCATCCATCCCAGGGGTGAGAGAGGATGTGACCGACATCATAATGAATTTGAAGAAAATCCCCATCAGGCTTCACGTCAATCGCCCTAAGACCCTCTACCTGGAGTCGACTGGTGCGGGCGATCTGAAAGCGGGCGATATCAAACCCGATCCGGATGTGGAGATATTGGATCCGGATATCTTTATTGCCACCGTCAATGATGCTGCCAGTCTGAAAATGGAAATGCGGGTCAAGGCTGGACGCGGATACGTTCCGGCCGGTGAGAATTTCGACGAGGACCTGGACATCTCCTATATTCCTCTGGAATCAGTGTATTCACCGGTCAAGAAAGTTGATTTTCATGTTGAGGCCGCACGACTGGGGCAGTTAACCGACTATGATCAGCTCAACCTGGATGTTTGGACCAACGGTTGTCTCTCGCCGCAAGATGCTGTGGGACAAGCCGCTAAGATTCTCAAGGATCACCTGTATATCTTTATCAATTTTGAAGAAGAGCCCGAGGTCCCGGAAACAGAAGAGGAAGACGAAGAACTTGACTCCATCAACGAGAACCTCAGCAAGTCAGTGGAGGAATTGGAGCTCTCCGTACGTTCCTATAACTGTTTGAAAAACGCCAATATCCGAAACATCGGGGAGTTGGTCACCAAAAGCGAAGCGGAAATGCTCAAGACCAAGAACTTTGGCCGCAAGTCCTTGAATGAAATTCGGGAGATTCTGTCCGGCATGGGACTTTCCTTCGCCATGAGATTGGATGAGCAAGGCCGGCCCGTCAATGAGGAGAGCTGACAAAAGAAGCTAAAGAAATAATGAGACATCGCAAGTCAGGTCGAAAGCTGAGTCGCACATCCAGCCACAGGATGGCCATGCTGCGCAACATGGTGACGGAGCTCTTGGAAAAAGAACGAATCATCACGACCATTGCCAAAGCCAAAGAGCTGCGCCCCTTTGCAGAGAAAATGATTACCCTGGGCAAACGGGAGAACCTCCACGCTCGTCGTCGGGCGCTGTCAATCATCCGCAGGAAATCGGTCGTACACAAGTTGTTTGACGCGTTAGCCCCACGCTATGCCGACCGCGGGGGTGGATACACACGAATTATCCGGCTGGGTTTCCGGCCGGGTGACTGCACAGAAAAGGCTATTATCGAGCTGGTGGATAGAGAAGGGGAGGAAGCGGTTCCAGAGAAGAAGGAAAAGAAGGCGTCTAAGAGTAAAGAAGGCTAAAACTTCCCCGTGGCAACCATCAGGTCCGTTTTTTCCAATCCTCGTCAGCAACCTTGAGCTGACGTTTTGTCAGTTCAATGGCCTGCTTGACTTGATCAGGAGTCAAGCCAAAATCGTCTAAGATCTCCTTCAAGCTGCTTCCATACAGACCCCGCAGCACAAACTGAGGGTCTATACTCAGGTTGTAGGCCGTCATCAAAGCTTCAGCAAATTCCTCGAAGTTCTGGGCACCGGAGGTTTCATAGAGAATACGAATCCCCAGAATTCCCAACCCCGTCATTTGCTCCAGTGTCCTAAAGGTCCCCGAGAAAGTATCTTCTTCGGTCAGGGCATCTTTCTCATCGGCAGCCGCTGGGGGAGACGCCGCCACTGGCGGGACCAGCAGGAGAGTAACCATCATCATCAGCACGAGTAATGTTTTTGACATGTTCCGTTAACCTCCCTTGTACCGGATCGCTCCGGTTTCAAGGTTTATGAGACCCCTTTTTAACCTAATTGGGCCATTTTGTCAAAGATCTGTGACATGAGTCACTGACAAAGCCCAGGCTTCGCCAGAACGAATACACCTCGAAGGACCTTGACCTGAAGATGGGATTTGACGATATACTCTAGTCCTGATTGCTCCTCAGTAGCTCAATTGGCAGAGCATCCGGCTGTTAACCGGAGGGTTGTAGGTTCGAGTCCTACCTGGGGAGCCAACTTTTCAATGAGTTAGCTCGCTGCCACCCTCCCCAAACTGAACAATACTGAGCAATTCTTCTCCGACTTTGTTCACCGCGGCCCTCAGCGAGCCGTCCATGACCTGAGTGTAAACGTTCAGTGTCGTGTACACGTTCGAGTGACCCATCAACTCGGCAATTACTTTCTGAGGCACGCCTTTAACATGAGCCCAGGATGAGTACGTTCTTCGAAAAGTCAGCCAGGTAGCACAAGGCAAGGTCACCTGGACTTAAAGGTCGTGCTGGACTCGAACCAGCGACCCTCTACTTAAAAGTTGTATCACCGGCAGAGGGCAGAGGGGTTTATGAATGACGAACTTCCTATTGGGATAGGAGTTGGAAATGGTCAGGGTATCCGGGAATTCCCCGAGACTGTAAAATGGCTCGCACCACAGCCTGTGAGATGACATCGGCGGCCAGGGCGCCAACCTGTCCTAGGTCATGCCCTTTCACTTCACCCGTCGAGAGAGAGAAGATGGTGTCCCCGTCGGTGGGGAGGTGAACCGGCACAATTGCCCGAGCCAATCCGTCATGGCTCATCTGGGCGATTTTCTGCAGGGCTGCCTTGTCGAATGAGGTATTCGTGGCCACCACGCCTAGGGTGGTATTTTCACCCAGCTTTTGCATCGCACTCAGAGGATTCTTCCTTAGAATTTCTGCCATGTTGGCAAAGGATCGGCCATCCTGGCTGCGGGCTCCGGCCAGAATGCGCCCGTTTTTTGGATCAATGACGTCGCCGCTGGCGTTGACCGCTACCAGGGCCGCCACCGTCAATGGCCCGACCTGAAGACTGGCGCTTCCCAGACCACCCTTCATTGCGCGCTTCTTTCCCAGCAACTTTCCCACCGTGGCTCCGGCTCCAGCCCCCACGTTGCCCTCTTCCACGGGCCCGGTGGTTGCGTTCTGGCAGGCTCGATAACCGGCCTGACGGTCAGGCCGGATGGAAGGATCGCCCACACTCAGATCATAAAGGATGGCAGCGGGAACGATGGGGACCGGCACGGAGGCGGTGGGATAGCCGATGCCCTTTTCCTCTAGATATTGCACAACTCCGGTCGCACTCTCCAGACCAAAAGCACTCCCACCGGAGAGAACAACCGCATGGACCTTCTGGACAGTATTGCGGGGCTCCAGCAGATCGGTTTCTCGAGTCCCTGGGGCGGATCCGCGCACATCGACTCCCGCAACCGCACCCTTTTCCACCAGAACCACCGTACAGCCCGTGGGGCGGCGCGAGTCGGTGAAGTGTCCGACGAGGATCCCATGGATATCGGTGAGTCCTCCACCGTAGTCAAGTTTTGTAGGATCCTGGAGGTTCGGCATTACAGGTAACGACAGGCAAGCTTGAAATCGCGTCGATTGAGTTCGGACATGGCAAAGACAGAGCTACCCTCAAAAGGTGTGTAAATAGCACAGGCGGTGATTATCCTTCCGGGTGAAAATAAAAACCCGGGCGGAAGAGCCCGAAAGGAAGGAGTCACACCGCCATGAGCAAGAAGAACATTGATCACAGTGTGGAGTCAAGAGTCTGCTTTGAACAGCTGGAAGAGTGGGTGCGAGAGCAGATCCAGTTTTACGTACAGGAACTGCTGGAGGATGAAGTGACACAGCTGCTGGGACGAAGAAAGAATGAGCGTCGCCGAGAAGTGGACGCCTCCGGTGGCTATCGCAACGGCTACGGCAAGGAGCGGCGACTGACGATGAGTTGCGGAACGATCAAGCTGCGGCGTCCCCGAGTGCGGGATCTGGAAGAGCGTTTTGAGAGCCGGGTCTTGCCGCTGTTTGCCAAGCGAACGCGAGAGGTACGAGACTTGATTCCAGAACTCTATTTACATGGTCTGGCCGAGGGGGATTTCGATCTGGCCTTGAGAGGGCTTTTAGGGGAAGAAGCGCCGCTGTCCCCCAGCACCGTAGCCCGGTTGAAACAGAAGTGGCAGGGAGAAATGGAGGCCTGGCAGAGCCGTCGGCTGGATGATCTGGAAGTCGTGTATTTGTGGGCGGACGGCGTGTACATCAAAGCAGGGCTGGAGAAGGAGAAGGCCGTGATTCTGGTAGTGATCGCCGCTTTAAGTGATGGCACTAAAGTGGTGGTGTCCGTCAGTAGTGGTTATCGAGAATCGACCCAGAGCTGGTCCGAAGTGCTGCGGGATCTCAAAGAGCGGGGGATGAACCCACCCCGTCTGGTGATCGCTGACGGGCATCTGGGGATCTGGGGAGCGTTGCGCAACGTGTTCCCAGAAGCCGACGAGCAGAGATGCTGGAATCATCGCATCGTCAACTTGCTGGCCAAGATCCCCAAGAGTCGGCACAAAGCGGCCTTGTTGATGTTGCGGCAGATCCCTTATGCAGAAACACGGCAGGAAGCCGAGCGAGTCAAAGGACGATTCCAACATTGGTGTAGCAAGAGAGGCCTGGAGGCAGCGGCTGATCTGATCGACCAGGACTGGGAGCGGATGGTGACGTTTTACAACTATCCCAAACAGCAGTGGCAACATCTGCGGACTACCAACCCAGTGGAGTCTCCCTTCTCTGCTCTGCGACTGCGAACCGATGCTGCTCGAAGGTTCAAGAAAGTGGCCAACGCACGGGCTGTCATCTGGAAGATGCTGCTGGTCGCTGAGAAGAGATTTCGCCGTTTGAAGGCTCCCCACTTGATGAAGGATGTCTACCAAGGAGCCCAATATGTCAATGGAGTTCCAGTCAACCCAGTCACCCAGGAGAAAGCCGCCTGATGTCTATTTACACACTTATTGACGGAACCTCGCAAAGACATGTTGCGTGGTTCTTGAGTTGTTCCTTTGCGGGTGCTCATTGTAGCATTCGGGGACCGGGGGAAACAGCTGGCCACCTAACCACCTGACCTCCCTGACCCCTAGATGGGATTGTGGGTCAGCGGGTCACGAGGTTAGCTGGTCAGTTTTTGCCGGCAAGCGGAGATGTAAGCCGAGTTTTGTAACTCCTAAAGAGTTAAAAGCGGTCTTGCTGTTTAAGAACATTCAGACATTGCTTCTGAAGCGGGACGGGCATACAGTTGAAATGGTGGCCTCACTTACTTACCTTTTCAGCCAGCTTCACTGGTACGAAGTCCTGGACATTCTGGTCGTCACCTACATCGCGGTCTGACTGTACTCATGGCTAGGCGTTTGAGTTCTTCGAACCAGGTGAGGAAGATGTTGATTTGGGTTCTGTTCGGATGTGGCGTGCAATTTCCGGATTTACTAAATGAGTGACCGCCGAATTTCAACCCTCAACCAGGTAGGAGCAGAAATGACCATTTTTAAGGATATAATGCCGACGGGTGACCTTAGCCTGAATGAGTTCAGAAAGAAAATTCTCTTCGCAAACACATATCTGCGGAAATTTTTTTGCCACTTGCAGTACAGCGCAGTTCATGAACTTGATTAAGTATTTGTCAGTAGCGATTTTCTCCCACCTTGCCATGTAACCTTTCTCGGTAAACCACTTCGTGGCGTCGTGGACTCTCGCTTCAAGAGTTTTGCCTAAAACCCGCTTTCTGGCAGTTTCGAGATCTTCATGCATGCGCCTTTCGAATACTTGGCTCACGTTTCTCTTACCGTTGAGAGACCGAAGCGCAGCAAGAAGCTCAATGGCGAAGTTTGCATAGTCTCGCTCGAAGTATTCATGCCCTTGATCAGTTAAGTAGTAACGTTTAGCGGGACGACCAATCTTTTTTCTTTCATCTTCTGAGAAAATCAGACCGTCTCCTTCTAGGAATGTTAGCTGTCTGCGAACAGCCATAGAGGAAAGCTGGAGTTCTTCACACAGCTCTTTTACGGCAATACCTCTCCCCGTCTCTTTGAGCAACTCAAGAAGTCTCCGGCTGGCTGAGCTTCTCACGTCAAGCATTTTGTCTCATTATAACAGCAAAACACGGTCATGTTTTCCCGGTTGTCCTCCGAAAAGTCTCCTACACGCAAATCAGGCGTGTTGACTTTCTATACTTTTTATACATAATAGTATAAAAAGGAGATTAGGGGCCTGTTCTGTGGTGCTTGTGTTCCAGAATGCCCCGTGGAGGCCGTTTTCCCTGAAGAGGAAGTTCCCGAGCGGTGGCAGCAGTACATTGATAGCAACTACCTCTGGTACTCGAGGGAAAGGAGGACACACTAACAGAAGGTCCTTAGCACTAGAGCGTTCGCACAAAGCAGTCTCACTTGTTCGATCTAATGGGCTGGAGGTCAAGAATCAGCAAAGCGATGTTAATCACATATGTTGAACATCTAAAACTCACAAGCCCAGGGCGTTACGGCCGGGAGAAAAAGCTAGAGCCATCTGTAAAAAAACTGGCTCTTGCCATTTTACTTCAGGCACTCCGGGATCTTCGGGCTCCCAGCAAGTCTGGAAAGGAAAACAGAAAAAATTGGGAGAGATGGCAAAGGGATGCTCAGGAATGGTTCTTTTGTGAGGAAACCACTCCAGGAAGCTTTAACTGGGTTTGTGAGATCTTAAACATAGGTTCCTGGAGAATCCTCAAATATCTCCGGATCCGCCGTGATCGCAAGCAACTGGAAGAAGTAGTCAGAAAGTTGTCTGAGTTGCAGATTCGGCCCCAATCATTTGCTGTGAGCTAATTAGGTCGATTAGCACTCAAACAGGAGGTTCCGTCAATAAGTGTGTAAATAGACATCAGGCGGCTTTCTCCTGGGTGACTGGGTTGACTGGAACTCCATTGACATATTGGGCTCCTTGGTAGACATCCTTCATCAAGTGGGGAGCCTTCAAACGGCGAAATCTCTTCTCAGCGACCAGCAGCATCTTCCAGATGACAGCCCGTGCGTTGGCCACTTTCTTGAACCTTCGAGCAGCATCGGTTCGCAGTCGCAGAGCAGAGAAGGGAGACTCCACTGGGTTGGTAGTCCGCAGATGTTGCCACTGCTGTTTGGGATAGTTGTAAAACGTCACCATCCGCTCCCAGTCCTGGTCGATCAGATCAGCCGCTGCCTCCAGGCCTCTCTTGCTACACCAATGTTGGAATCGTCCTTTGACTCGCTCGGCTTCCTGCCGTGTTTCTGCATAAGGGATCTGCCGCAACATCAACAAGGCCGCTTTGTGCCGACTCTTGGGGATCTTGGCCAGCAAGTTGACGATGCGATGATTCCAGCATCTCTGCTCGTCGGCTTCTGGGAACACGTTGCGCAACGCTCCCCAGATCCCCAGATGCCCGTCAGCGATCACCAGACGGGGTGGGTTCATCCCCCGCTCTTTGAGATCCCGCAGCACTTCGGACCAGCTCTGGGTCGATTCTCGATAACCACTACTGACGGACACCACCACTTTAGTGCCATCACTTAAAGCGGCGATCACTACCAGAATCACGGCCTTCTCCTTCTCCAGCCCTGCTTTGATGTACACGCCGTCCGCCCACAAATACACGACTTCCAGATCATCCAGCCGACGGCTCTGCCAGGCCTCCATTTCTCCCTGCCACTTCTGTTTCAACCGGGCTACGGTGCTGGGGGACAGCGGCGCTTCTTCCCCTAAAAGCCCTCTCAAGGCCAGATCGAAATCCCCCTCGGCCAGACCATGTAAATAGAGTTCTGGAATCAAGTCTCGTACCTCTCGCGTTCGCTTGGCAAACAGCGGCAAGACCCGGCTCTCAAAACGCTCTTCCAGATCCCGCACTCGGGGACGCCGCAGCTTGATCGTTCCGCAACTCATCGTCAGTCGCCGCTCCTTGCCGTAGCCGTTGCGATAGCCACCGGAGGCGTCCACTTCTCGGCGACGCTCATTCTTTCTTCGTCCCAGCAGCTGTGTCACTTCATCCTCCAGCAGTTCCTGTACGTAAAACTGGATCTGCTCTCGCACCCACTCTTCCAGCTGTTCAAAGCAGACTCTTGACTCCACACTGTGATCAATGTTCTTCTTGCTCATGGCGGTGTGACTCCTTCCTTTCGGGCTCTTCCGCCCGGGTTTTTATTTTCACCCGGAAGGATAATCACCGCCTGTGCTATTTACACACCTTTTGAGGGTAGCTCAACATCCCCTTCGATACAGCTAGTTTAAGTTTCAGCTTCACACAGGCTTTTGAGTGGATGATGAACGAACTGAGAAATAATCCAGCTAACCTGCCTCTTGTTAAGCAATTAAACGGAGTTGCAAATCTTATGCAAACTCTTCCCTTCGAAGTCAACCTCCGCACAGTTCAAAACGACTTCTATGAAATTTTGAAAACGGAGTACCCTAAATTTCGGAAATCAACAGATGAAAATTCTCAAGAGTGGGTGAGGCAATTTGAGACCCTGCGACAAAAGATCTTAGTACGTGTAAAAGATGATTGAAGACACCATTTTCGAATTAGGATGGTCAGACGGTTGGCTATTCGTACGACCCGAAATACCGGAATCTGAAGAGTCTTTCAACCTATCTCTCGTTTGGATAGGGTATTGCCATCGTCTGGACTCCAAAAACGTCAAGAACCTATGACCTGTGTGGTTCATGGTTGACCCGCAGCTCTGGATTTCCTTAAATGAGGTTGTCAACAGCGGCAACAAATGGGGTGTTCTAATGTACGAATACGGAAATACATTGAGAGAGACGGCCCGGGCCCTGGTAGCCCCGAACAAGGGTATCCTGGCAGCCGACGAGAGCTTCAGCACCATTGAAAAACGGTTCAAGACGATCGATGTGGCTTCTACGACGGACCGTCGTCGAGCCTATCGCGAAATCTTTTTCACCACTTCCGGGTCCAACGAGTTCATCAGTGGCGTCATTTTGTTTGATGAGACCATCCGACAGACCACCTCGGAGGGCCAAGCCTTTACCGATGTTCTCCTGAAACAGGGGATCATTCCAGGCATCAAGGTAGACAAGGGCACTACACCCTTACCCTTCAGCCGTGGAGAGAAGATCACTGAGGGGTTGGACGGGCTCAGAGCCCGATTGAAGGAGTATCGGCAGCTGGGGGCCAGATTCGCCAAGTGGAGAGCGGTTCTTGCCATTGGAGAGGAGACTCCATCCCGCTACTGCATTCATTGCAACGGGCATGCTCTGGGCAGGTATGCTGCCCTCTGTCAGGAAGAAGGCCTGGTTCCCATTGTGGAGCCCGAAGTTTTGATGGAAGGAGCTCATAGTATAGACCGTTGTGAAACGGAGACCGGCAAGACCCTGGAAGCGGTCTTTGGCGCTCTGGATGAGAGTGGTGTACTTCTGGAAGGAATCCTATTGAAACCCAATATGGTTCTGCCTGGGAAGGACTGCACCATTCAGGCGCATCCAGAGGAAGTCGCGGAAGCCACTCTGCGATGTTTTCTCCGTCATGTTCCAGCGGCTGTTCCCGGCTTGGTCTTTCTCTCAGGCGGGCAGTCTGACGTACAGGCCACGACGAATCTGAATGCCATGAATGCCATGGGCAAGCTCCCATGGGAACTCAGCTTTTCCTTCGGCCGCGCCCTCCAGGCCCCGGTTCTCGAGGCCTGGCAGGGAGAGAGCCGGAACATCGAAGCCGCCAAAAAGGCCTTCTACCACCGCGCCAGCTGCAATGGGGCTGCTCGCAGCGGAAGCTACAATGAAGCGATGGAAAAGGAAGTGGCCTAATGTGGGCCCTGAGGCTTGGCACGGTTCGGCGACCGCCCGGGCAGAAAGCTACCCACGGTCTCCGCCTTGGACTGCAACAATTCTGGCTAGCGTGCGGTAAGCCCCGGGCTGAGATAAACTCAGGCCGGACTGAAGGCCCAGCGGCCTCAGCCACCCGAGCACAAAGCTCCTAGACGTGGTCAAGGAGTATGGGGGAGCCTAGCTTGTTGTCGTAGCGCGGCCGAAAGCGGGAGGTGTCGTAGAGCCTCTCCACGTTGACCCGACGAGGAGGAGATGCAGGATCGGGTAAGGTGGTATGGTGGTAACGGCCATCTCGGACCGAGACCATCTGACCTGTCATTCCCTTGCTGATCAGGTCCATGGCGTTGTTGGCAAAAGTCGCGGCAACGAGACTGTCCAGTGAGTCGGGATCCCCGCTGCGTAGATCATAGGTGAGATCGGAGGTCATCGTCTCCTCTCCAGTTCGGCGTCGAATCTCCGCCGCCAAAGCATGACCGATGTCCACCGTCTTGCGGTGACCGTAGGCATCAGTCTCGCCGAACTCTGCCTTCGGTTGTCCTCGCCAGGTGGCCCCCTCAGAAATCACGATCAGGGAGTAACGACTGGGAGCATTGTATTTGTCCTCGACCATCAAGCGACAGATCGTCTCCAGGTCAAAAGGGTATTCTGGTATCAGGCAGCGAGTGGACGTAACGTAGGCCGTATAAAGGGCCGTAAAGCCTGACTCGCGTCCGAACATCCGAAACACGGCGATGCGTTCATGCGAGCCCAGCGTCGTGCGTTGGCGGGTGATCAATTCTTTAGCCCTGGTGATAGCAGTGGAAAAGCCAATACAGTATTCCGTGCCGGGTACGTCGTTGTCCATGGTCTTTGGAATGCCAATAACGGGAAAACCCTCGCCACTCAGGTGCGCAGCATAGCCCAGTGTATCATCTCCTCCGATCGCGATGAGGGTCTCGATCCCAAGCTGCTCCAGATTTCGAATCACGATCGGTGTGAGATCATAGGCGTCTTCGTCAACCTGGAGGGGACGCAACTCTTCCGCGGAAAGATGCGCAGGCAGTTTGGATTTGTTCATCATGGCGGGATTGGTGCGGGAGGTATGGAGAACCGTACCTCCGGTTCGGTCAATGCTGCGAGTGTTCAATCTGTTTAGAGGCATGATGAACCCGGGGTCCTGGTGCTGAGAGAGGTTGACATCGGTGAGACCCTGCCAGCCTCTGCGAATCCCAATGACCTCGCGAGCAAGATGTTTGGCCCCATAGACCACCGACTTGATCACCGAATTTAAACCGGGTACATCGCCGCCACCCGTTAGGATGCCAATACCGGACTTCTTCATGATTCTGTTCACCATTCTACAACGACAGCTGCCGCGGCTGCTGGCCTGGTGGTCCAAGATGAACAGAGCTGCGACAATAGGAGACGGCTCAAAGTAAGCTCTAAGAAACAAACGGAGCCCCGAATGTCATTTTGTAAAAGAGCAACGCTCTCGCCCAATTGTTCCGACCGGGCATCAACCTGTTCGTTCAACGGCTTTCGCCTTTGCTCGAGCGCCACAATCTTTTCACTGTTATCCTCGATTCCCGCTGTTGCTGAAGCCACAGAATGCTGCAAACTGAAATACTTCTTCGCAAACAGCTGCTGAAATCCCAACTTGCCCAGCTTACTCTAGCGACTGCCAAAGCCTAATGAACAATGTGATAAATTTAGCAACACATTATTCACCCCCGTGAAACACCGGAGGAGGGAACTGGTCCGGTGTACGTTGAGCGACGCGCTCGATGTTGCAGAAGCACAGCGTGTATATTTTCCGAAGAACGGATCCATCTATTCTTCGGATTAATATATGAATCAGTGGATTTTGCCTTCTAAACCCATTAAGCCTTATTATTTAGCAAAATCACACCTGTGACTTAAGAGGAAGGGGAGCCCTAGCCCGGATTATTCATAAATTCTGAAGAAGGGGTCTGATCGAGGGCACAAAAAGATGCCGTACCTCTTTGATATAAAAGGGGTTATGAAACAACTCCAAACCAAAAAGGTACGGCCCAGCGATGCATCAGTCTGCCAGATCAACTTGCCATCTCACCCTGACAGAAAAGTGGTGGCTCGATTCGATGGAGGCCGGCTCTCCTCCGATGCCGGGCTGCTGTGTCTGTACGCCCTGGATCAACAGCACGGACTGACGGCTGGCTTTGCCTCCTGCCTGAAGGACGCTCGAGATAGCCGCTACGTCCGCCACCAGATTCGCGAACTGCTCACCCAGCGCAGCTTTCAGATCGTGGCCGGCTATGAGGACTGCAACGATGCCGACAGCTTGCGCTCGGATCCCATCTTCAAGACCGTGTGTGATCGGCTGCCGGAAAGCGATCCGGATCTGGCTTCTCAACCCACGCTGTCGCGACTGGAGAACTCGGTGGACTCGAAGGATCTCACTCGCCTGGGACAGTGGCTGCTGGAGACCTACTTGAAGCACCGCAAGAAGAGCCGGCCCGAGAAGATCATCCTGGACATCGACAGCACGGATGACGTCACGCATGGGCAGCAGGAGTTCAGCTTTTACCACGGCTATTATCGCGAGCACATGTATCATCCGCTGCTGCTATTCGATGGCGAGACGGGCGATCTGGTATGTGCGCTACTGCGGCCCGGCAACCAGGGGGCGGCCGCCCACGCGGTGGCGGTTCTCAAACGGGTGGTGGCCCGGATGCGCCAGGTTCTGGGATCCGATGTTCCGATCGAAGTGCGAGCCGACAGTGGCTTTGCGACGCCGGCACTGTACGAGTTCTGTGAGGAGGAAAAACTGCAGTATGTGGTGGGCTTTGCCCGCAACTCCCGGCTGGCGGCCACCGTCGAGCCCTTGGTTGAGCAGGTGCAAGCAGACTATGACGACTCAGGAGAAAAGCAACGCCAGTTCACCGAGCTCGTCTATCAGGCCGACAGTTGGGACCGGGAGCGGCGCATGGTGGCCAAGGTGGAAGTGAGCGAGCGCGGGTTCAACCGTCGCTTTGTGGTCACCAACCGCCAGGATCTCACGGCCGGGCAGCTGTATGACCACTACATCGGACGGGGCCAGTGCGAGAACTTCGTGAAAGCTTTCAAAAAAGATCTGGCCATGGATCGCTTGAGCTGCCACCGTTTCCTGGCCAACCAGTTCCGACTCTTCATCCACGCCCTGGCCTATGTCTTAATCCTGCGCCTGCGGGATTACCTGTGCGGGACTCCCTGGCACAACCTGGAGATTGAGACGCTCCGCCGCCGCCTGTTCAAAATCGGTGCCCGGGTTCGGGAAACTTCTCGTCGCATCTGGGTGCACCTGGCATCGTCTTATCCCGAACAAAAGCTCTTCGCATTACTGATGCACCGTCTGTGTCCCACCTGACGGTCCCCTGACTCCCTGCGCCAACACAGATATACAGCCCCCTGCGGGCCGAGCTGTTTCCGGAAGGGGCTCTCGCTTCATCTCTATTCGGCTCAACAAGCTTGGACGCCTTGTAATCGCACCTGAACACACTCTCAGCCCTGAACTTCCGCAGAAAATCGACACTCACCCCAAACTTATGAATAATTGCGGCTAGTCGGCCAGACCATTTCCCATTCCAAGGTCTTTCAGAAACGGGTGACGGGAGCGCAGCAGTGATTCTGGACGTTAGCATTATCCTTGCCTACTTCACCATCATCATGACCATTGGCGTACGGGCTCGGGTGCGTAGAGACGTCCAGGTCGAAGAGTACTTCTTGAGCGCACGTTCTCTGAAGTGGCCGTCGATTGCCATGTCGACCATCGCCACCAACATCCAAGCCAACCACTTTATCGGCATGGCCGGCTCGGCGTACCTCTACGGGCTGGCACAGGCTAACCTGGAGATCAATGCCATTTTCGGTATCCTGGTTGCGGCCTTTTTCTTCGTCCCGCTCTATCTGCGAATGAAGGTTATCACCATCACCCAGTTCTTTGAGGCCAAGCTGGGTCCCCAGGTCGCCCTGGCCTACTCGGTGCTGATGATTGTCCTGTACTCACTCCTTTACCTTGGCACTGCACTGTTTTGGGCGGCCTACGCTATCGACGGGATTTTCAGCAGCCAAGTGGGAGTCCTGGACTCCGATCCGGTGGTGCGGCTTGGCATCCTCATCGTGGCAACCGGAGTGTTCTCCGCCGTGTACACGTATCTAGGTGGGCTGAGAGCAGTTGTGCGCACTGATATTGTGCAGCTCGTCCTTTTGGTCGTGGGGGGACTGATCACACTGTCGGTGGCCATTCACCATCTCGGGGGTTGGTCTAGCCTTTGGACCAGCACGGGCGATCTCATGCATTTGCACCTCCCGCGGGATCACGAGACACTGCCTTGGGTGGGTCTTTTTGGTATGTTCCTGTTGAACCTCAACTACTGGGGTGCGAATCAAGTCATCCTGCAGCGAGCGCTGGCGGCCAAGAACCTGCGACATGCCCAGATCGGGCTTCTGGTGGGAGGCGCGCTGAAATACTTGATGGTGCTCATCATCGTTGTGCCGGGTATCGCGCTGGCAGGAATTCTCCGCGAGAACCCTCTTGACGATCCCGATCTGGCCTATCTGACCCTGGTAAATATGCTCCTCCCTGCCGGCGTCCGGGGGCTCATTCTGTGCGGGTTGTTCGCCTCGCTGATGAGCACACTGGATTCGATCTACAACTCCGTCTCGACTCTCTGGTCTGTCGACATCTACAAGCGCTACCTGAAGCAGGATGCCACCGAGCAGCAGATGGTGCGCGCGGGAAGGCTCGCTATCATTGCGACGCTCATCACGGGAGTGTTGTTTAGCTTCGTCGTGGTATACGTCAAATATGGTAATCCCCAATTTCCCCTGACTCACTGGTTTAACGAGCTTTCCTACTACGTCAAGAACGGCTTCGTGCTCCTGGTCATAGCCGCAGTCTTCCTCGTGAATCCGTCCAAACGGCTGGTGCTCGCCACCTTCTTGTCGAGCGTGGCGGTGACCTACCTCATCAATGAGCTTTTTGAGGAAATGAACTACTTTGTGCGTTCGGGCTGGGTGATCGTGCTCACGTTTGCCATAGTGGCCATTCCCACTGTCCTCAAAAACGGGTGGCGGATACCGTTGGACGAGCTGCTCCTGCTCTCAACCCGGAGCGCGGTCCGATTTGGCACGGCCTTGCTGACGTCGTTAATCTTATGCCATGTCATCTTCCACTGACGGTGTGGGGCCGAGGTGGCTCAGGGTCTGGAAGTGGCGCTTCAATCGCCGCGCTTATTTCCCCGAATTGAAGGAATATTCAGGTAGTCTGTTGCTCAGACTTCTACTGGTATCGGAAGACAATGCGCCCAATTTCGGCAAGGTAGGAGCTGTCACTCCAGGACTCCAGGCGCGAGCGAAATGTAGCATAGGCCCGCCAAAACTCCTCCTCACCATAGAACGCAAAAGTCGAGTATTTGCGCTGGCGCGTGGTCTGCAGAAGACGATCGCGGGAAAACGGCTTCTCGAATGAAAGTTCATCTAAGGACTCCAGTGCCAACTCGGGAAACTCTGCTTCGAGCCGTTGGAAATCCTCCGGGTTGTACAGGCGGGTCTCCTTCTCAGCGAAATGGGGGAACAGCCGCCCCCAGATGGAGCGGGCATTTTGTTTTCTAAAGCGGGTGTAAACGACGTAGCAGCCGCCTGGCTTTAACACTCGCTTCACCTCTGTGAAATGGGCCTGAAGGTCAAAATGGTGGATGGCATTGGTTGAAAACATCACCGAGATACTTCTCTCTGGCAGGGGCAGTTGCTCGGCCAAGCCCAGAACTCCCTGAAAGGAACAGGCCTGCTGCTTGGCTTTGCGTATTGCTTGAGCCAGCATGTGGGGGTTTTGGTCCAAACCGAGTACATGAAAACCCTCCTCGGCCAGCCTCACACTGAACAGACCCGTACCCGTCGCCACGTCCAACACGCGCAGAGTGTTGGAGTCAACGGAACGAATCGTTTGCAGCAGTGAAGGCCAGATTTCAGTTCCACGAACACACTCGTACTCCTGTGCAATGTCATCAAAGTAACTTATTCGATCAAGTACGGTTCCCGGCATCGTCACTTCACAAACTCCCGGCTTCGAGCTCCCGGTATGTCTGATTTACTGCTACCAGAAATTCCCTCGATGTCAAGGGGAGAGGCAGGCCCAGCTTTGCTCGCTGCTTGCCACGAAAAAGATAGAAATGCCGCACCGACGACGATCGGGTCCGCCCAAGTAATCCCTGGCACTCCTCCGAAACAGTTTGGAGCAGGTGCACAAAGACTGTGCAAAGTGCCAAGTAGCCCGATTTGATAACAAACCTAGCAGTTTCTGAAAAGGATTTTTCACTATCTTTCCACAATTATGGTGGAAATTTGGCAGGATAAGGGCAGGGGCGAAGCCTGATTGTTGAGTCTCAGCAAATCAGTTAAACCCCCACTCTAAGAGTGAACATGCCGATTCTGCGGCTAACGCCGTTGCGGAATTTCGACCAACCGGCATGACTGACTTTCGGATCCAACGCTTTGCTTTACCAGGAACAAAGTGGAAAAAAATAGTTCATGACCCATGTGAATTTTTGAAGTTGTTCCATAAAAGTCATTAAAAAGGGGACGGAATCTACTCGGTTCCGGATGCCAGTCAACAGGAGAAGAGGAATTGACTTTTGGCAGGCATTTCAATAGGCTGTAAGGCATATCCCTCAGGAATTGGCCTGGCGGAAGTAGCGCTATCAGCTAACAACTCTATCATCCTTTAAGATGAAGGATGAGGACAAGACAAAAAAGCAGCTCATAAGTGAATTGGCAGAACTGCGCCAACAGATTACTGAATTTGAAGCCTCAGAAGACGAGCGTAACCAGGCGGAGGAGGCTCTGAGAGCCTCGGAAGCCAGATATCAAGATCTCTATCATAACGCCCCCGATATGTTTTTCTCCGTGGAGGTGGTCACGGGCAAAATTGTCCAATGTAATCGGACTTTGGAGACAGTTACAGGCTACAGTGGGAAAGAGCTTATCGGCCGCTACATTTTCGATATCTATCATCCTGATTGCTTAGAGGATGTAAAACAGGTGCGCCGGTCGTTTATCGAGACTGGCGAGGTGCGTGATACCGAACTTCAATTGAAAAGAAAAGATGGAAGCAAAATAGAAGTGAGTTTGAATATATCGGCCGTTCGCGATGACCGCGGAAGGATTGTTCGCAGCAGGGCGGTCCTGCGTGACATCACGAAGCGCAAACAGGCAGAGAAGCGGCTTCTGGCCTATCAAAACCAACTCAAGTCTCTGGCATCCGAATTGACATTTGCCGAGCAGAGGGAACGTCAGCGCATTGCAGCCGGCCTGCACGACGGTATCGGCCAAACCCTGGCTGCCAGCAGATTGAAGTTAGCAACGCTGCGACAATCAGTACCCTCCAGAGGGCTTAAGAAGTCCCTGCACGAAGTCTACGACCTTCTTGGAGAGACGATCCGTGAGGCTCGGTCGTTGACATTCCAGCTTAGTCCTCCCCTCCTCGACCAGCTGGGTCTTGAGGGAGCAGTGGAGTCGCTCTGCGAACAAATCCAAGAAGAGCACGACTTTTTGGTCAAGTTTGAGGACGATAGGCAGTCCAAGCCGCTGAGCGACGATGCTCGCATCACTCTGTTCCAGGCGGTGCGCGAATTGTTGGCCAACGTTGCTAAGCATGCACGAGCAGACAGAGTAAAGGTCTGACCTTGCCCCCTAAAACGAGTCCAGTTTGAATGTTAGGATTTCCGGTTTAGGAAGGAGGCAAGGATGGCAGGGAAGCGGTTTAGGGCAGAACAGATCATCATGAAGCTGCGTGAGGCAGAGGTGGGTCTGGCCCAAGGACAGAGGGTGGGACAGGTGTCGAAGCAGATGGGGGTGAGCGAGCAGACCTACTACCGGTGGCGCAAAGAGTACGGAGGGCTCCGGTTGGACCAGGCCAAGAGGTTGAAGGTGTTGGAGAAGGAGAATACCCGGTTGAAGAAGCTGGTGGCGGATCTGTCTTTGGACAAGCAGATCCTGAAGGAAGTGTCCTCGGGAAACTTCTAGGCCCGGCGAACAGGAGACGAGCGGTGATGTGGGTACGAGAGCGATTAGGAGCAGAGCGAGTCTCCGAACGTCGGGCCTGCCAAGTGCTGGGACAGGTTCGATCGACCCAGCGAAGGGAAAGGCAAATTCCCGATGATGAGGCCCGATTGGTGGCCCGGATGGTGGAGTTGGCTAAGCAATACGGGCGTTATGGCTACCGGCGGGTCACGGCGATACTTCATGGGGAAGGGTGGAAGGTGAATCCTAAGCGGGTGGAGAGGCTGTGGAGACAAGAAGGGCTGAAAGTCCCGTCCAGACAGCCGAAACGAAGGAGGCTGTGGCTTAATGACGGTTCCTGTGTTCGGTTACGAGCGGCTCGCAAGAACCACGTCTGGAGCTATGATTTCGTGCATGAACGGACCCATGATGGGCGAGCCTTTCGGCTATTGACGATCCTGGATGAGTACACCAGAGAGTGCCTCGCCATTGATGTGAAACGGCAGATGAATCACCAAGACGTGTTGGACCGGCTGGCGGAGTTATTCGTTGATCGGGGAGTGCCTGAGTTTATCCGGTCCGATAACGGATCGGAGTTTACGGCACAGGCGGTCCGGGACTGGCTGCAGGCTGTTGGGGTAAGGACCTTGTACATCGAGCCGGGCAGCCCCTGGGAGAATGGGTACATTGAGAGTTTCAACGGGAAACTACGGGATGAGCTGCTGAACATGGAGATCTTCGACACGCTGGGGGAAGCCAAGGTGTTGGTAGAACGCTGGCGGAGGGATTACAATCAGATCCGGCCTCACAGCGCCTTGGCCTATCGGCCGCCGGCGCCAGAGGCCAAACTACCTAGGTCGCAGGCACTGGATCCAATCCCTTGGAGTGGACTTCAAATGGTCCCGGGTCTAGCATAGAGGGTGGACTCGTTCGTGGGGGCAGGTCAGACTCACCAGCAAGCAATGACACGAATAGAAAGCTACAAAGGAGGACATTAACAATGAGATCCTATCTCGGTATTGGAGCACTGCTGTGCTTTGTGCTCGGCGCCTGCGCCCCGGGAGCAGAGGAGCCCGAACAGGCGGCCGAAGCGACAGCTGGGGCCGACATGGAGGCGATTAACGCTCTGCGTCAGGAATACGTCGCCGCTTATAACGCCAGTAGTGTGGAGCGTCTTATAATCACTATGACCGACGATGTGGTATTGATGCCCCCGAACGAGCCAGGCGTCACTGGGCACGAGGCAGTCAGCTCAAGGTATGCGGCCATTTTTGAGCAGTTCACCGCCGAGCTCACGGTCTCCTCAGAGGAACTTGAAGTGCTTGGAAACCGGGCATTCGACCGGGGCACTTTTACGATTACCCTCACCTCTAAAGCTGGAGGCGAGCCCACAGAAGATAATGGCAAGTACATCGTGATCCTGCAGAAACAACCTTACGGCTCCTGGCAGATCGCCCGTCACATCTGGAACAGTAGCAACCCGTTTCCTGCTTCCAGCGGTGCCGCCCCAAGCACCTAGTAAGCACGTTTTTGTAGTGGATCGAAAGTGGCTTGGGCGAAACCACGAATGAGATCGTTAAGCTCAAAAATGGAGCTGTAGCAGGGATGAGGGCAAAAACAGGCGTTGTTTGCCCTTTGACTGTCTTTCAAACTTGATAGAAAGGGGGGAGACTACAAATATGAAGAAGTTCTTTATTGCAAGCATTATGGTCTACGTCGTGTATCAAATCCTTGGTTTCTGGATTCACCAGGTTATCTTAAGCGGTTCGTATGGGTCGCTGGAAAACCTGTGGCGATCGGACCAGAAAACGTGGATCATTGGGCTGACGGGCGTGATCTGGGCGGTCCTTTTCACCTTTATCTACACCAAAGGTCACGAGGGAAAAGGGGTAATGGAGGGGGTCCGCTACGGACTGTGGATTGGCTTGTTCATCTCCATTCCCATGGCCTTCAACCTTTATGTGGTATTACCTGTCCCCGTTTCTTTGGCTCTTCAGTGGTTTATTTACGGCCTGTTGCAAACTATCATCTGCGGAACGGTTCTGGCGATGCTCTATAAACCCACAAAGGCCACCTCTGAACGGCAACCTGAAGTGGAGGGGGAAAGTCCAAACTCCGCCGCCTGATCCCACGGAGCGCGCTCTCTCCTAGATCTTTCTACAGTCCAGCCACCGAAAAGCCTGATTGTTCACGTGAACTACGGGCTCAGGATCTCTCACAGTCGATCTTGTGGGGACTTTTCTCACTCCCTCCAGTCGTCTTCAAATTCCGTTTTCGGCTTTTAGGGAAAGCAATAAATCAGACTTTAGTCCTCAGGGTCGACAGGTGAAAGGAAGTCACAAGTGTCGAGTCCTGAGTGCCCCCAGGGGTATAAGCGTTGACCTTGCCCCCTAAAACGAGTCCAGTTTGAATGTTAGGATTTCCGGTTTAGGAAGGAGGCAAGGATGGCAGGGAAGCGGTTTAGGGCAGAACAGATCATCATGAAGCTGCGTGAGGCAGAGGTGGGTCTGGCCCAAGGACAGAGGGTGGGACAGGTGTCGAAGCAGATGGGGGTGAGCGAGCAGACCTACTACCGGTGGCGCAAAGAGTACGGAGGGCTCCGGTTGGACCAGGCCAAGAGGTTGAAGGTGTTGGAGAAGGAGAATACCCGGTTGGAGAAGCTGGTGGCGGATCTGTCTTTGGACAAGCAGATCCTGAAGGAAGTGTCCTCGGGAAACTTCTAGGCCCGGCGAACAGGAGACGAGCGGTGATGTGGGTACGAGAGCGATTAGGAGCAGAGCGAGTCTCCGAACGTCGGGCCTGCCAAGTGCTGGGACAGGTTCGATCGACCCAGCGAAGGGAAAGGCAAATTCCCGATGATGAGGCCCGATTGGTGGCCCGGATGGTGGAGTTGGCTACGCAATACGGGCGTTATGGCTACCGGCGGGTCACGGCGATACTTCATGGGGAAGGGTGGAAGGTGAATCCTAAGCGGGTGGAGAGGCTGTGGAGACAAGAAGGGCTGAAAGTCCCGTCCAGACAGCCGAAACGAAGGAGGCTGTGGCTTAATGACGGTTCCTGTGTTCGGTTACGAGCGGCTCGCAAGAACCACGTCTGGAGCTATGATTTCGTGCATGAACGGACCCATGATGGGCGAGCCTTTCGGCTATTGACGATCCTGGATGAGTACACCAGAGAGTGCCTCGCCATTGATGTGAAACGGCAGATGAATCACCAAGACGTGTTGGACCGGCTGGCGGAGTTATTCGTTGATCGGGGAGTGCCTGAGTTTATCCGGTCCGATAACGGATCGGAGTTTACGGCACAGGCGGTCCGGGACTGGCTGCAGGCTGTTGGGGTAAGGACCTTGTACATCGAGCCGGGCAGCCCCTGGGAGAATGGGTACATTGAGAGTTTCAACGGGAAACTACGGGATGAGCTGCTGAACATGGAGATCTTCGACACGCTGGGGGAAGCCAAGGTGTTGGTAGAACGCTGGCGGAGGGATTACAATCAGATCCGGCCTCACAGCGCCTTGGCCTATCGGCCGCCGGCGCCAGAGGCCAAACTACCTAGGTCGCAGGCACTGGATCCAATCCCTTGGAGTGGACTTCAAATGGTCCCGGGTCTAGCATAGAGGGTGGACTCGTTCGTGGGGGCAGGTCAGCGTTTGTAGGAGATTTATGAACCTGCGCTCATTCTTGAGTTTGTTTTCCAATGATTTGGCGATTGACCTGGGGACTGCTAACTCACTCGTCTACACTCCCAACCGCGGAATCGTCGTCAACGAGCCCTCCGTGGTGGCCATCAACAAATTGACCGACCGGGTCGAGGCGATCGGACGCGAAGCGAAGGAGATGCTGGGCCGTACACCTAGAAACATGGTTGCCATCAAACCCTTGAAAGATGGCGTCATTGCTGATTTTGACCTCACTGAAGAGATGCTCAAATACTTGATTAAACAAGCCCATATCCGCAAACATTTGCTCGCTCCCCGTGTTGTCATCAGCATCCCATCGGAAATCAGCCAGGTAGAAAGAAGGGCAGTTATAGAAGCGGCCCGTAGTGCCAAAGTCAGCGAGGTCTACTTGGTGAAACAGGCCATGGCCGCAGCCATCGGAGTCGGGCTTCCCATCTCCGAACCAAGTGGCAATATGATCATCGACATTGGGGGAGGGACCACCGATATCGCCCTCATCAGTCTGTCTGGCATTGTGTACAGTCGGACCGTCCGGGTAGCGGGTGACGAAATGGACGACTCGATCATTCAATACATGAAGAGAAAGCATAACCTGCTCATCGGAGAGCGAACCGCCGAACAGATCAAGATCGAAATCGGATCAGCTGCTCCATTAAATGAAAAGAGGACCCTGGAGATCAAAGGCCGAAGCCTCATCGAGGGCATCCCCAAAATCATCACGATCACCGATGAGGAGGTCCGCGAGGCTCTCTCGGATCCACTGTTAACCATCATCAATGCCGTCCGCGCGGCCTTAGAACGCGCCCCTCCTGAGCTTTCCGCAGATATCGCGGAGAATGGGATGGTCTTGACCGGCGGTGGATCGCTTCTGAAAAACTTGGACCAGAAAATCAAAAAGGAAACTAGCGTGCCCGTGGTTTTGGCCAAAGATCCTTTGTCTTCAGTGGTCCTGGGAACAGGTGAAATGCTCAGTGATATGGCACTTCTCAACAGAGTCTGCTCTTCGTGAATCTGTCCAAGGGGGATAGATAGCCATGCCAGCTGGACATCAACGCAACGGGACTCCTACCGATCCGGTTTTTGATTATGCTGAAGCAGGGTGCCGACGGTGTGATGCAGGCCCGATGCTATAGAGAGAAGCTCTGATACGATGAGGTCCTAGCCAGTGTAGAATCAAGGCAAACCAAAAGGAGTCTCAAATGAATCGTCAAGATTACTGGCTGGTGATCGCATTGACCTTGAGTGCATCTTTGTTGGGTGGAGCAATATCAGCCCAGTTGTATATGGGCAAAACCATTGATGCGAAGGAAATCCATTTCTCCGACAGCGAGGGCCGAATACGGGCTAAGTTTGTTTTAGGAATCCACGGCGAACCAGGGTTAGCCCTATATGACGAAGATGGGCAGCCCCGGATCACATTAGGCTTGGGGAGCGAGGGGGAACCGAGTGTAAATCTGCTCGATAACAACAGCAAGATTATCTGGTCGGCTCCATGAAAGGCCCACACCTCCACTTCCCAGGTGAGAACCTCGTGGTTCCAGTTTGGAGTCCCCGACCAAGTGGACAGCCTTGTACAGTGTATGTGAAATGTTTTTAAAGCCCAGGCTTCTCCCCTTTATGTGTTTCCTGTGCCTCTTTAGTAGGGAAGCTCGTGCTGACGAATTCGTTGTGGCAGCGTACTCGGGTCCAAATCACACTCAGCAGAGTGTTCTGATACTCCATCACCCTCCAACCGAGACGGACTTGCTGTTGCACGACGCCAAATGGGAGGGGAGACCTTTTGATCGTCCACTGTATTGGGGTTTACGACCAGCGTACTTTTTTGGGAAGGTAGGTTCGTGGGAATTCGCTCCGGAATTCGAGTTTGTCCATCTGAAGGTCTTTCTAAAGACTCAAGATAGAAGCAGAGCGACAGGAATTCTGCGAGGGAATCAGATACAGGAGGACGTTAGGGTTGGGGATATCATTGAAAGCTTCAATATTTCGCATGGAAAGTCATGAAATCTCCTTTCCTTTTTATTCTTATGCAACTTTCAGTCCCGTTCTGGCGGAAAGGCACCAGGAGTGAGAGAGTGGTCACTTAACGTCGATCAGTTAATCTCTGACTGAGATCTCTACAGGTGTGGGTGAGCAAGGGGAATGAGTTTCGCAGAGAAATTGGGCCATATACCCCAAATAGATGCGTTGGATGACCTTAACGTAACACCCATAAACCGAAGCCAGCTGGTGCTGAAAGATGGAGGGAGTTCGGTCTCAATTAGGATGTCAGGACTACTGGTCGATGGTTTGCTAATTTATTACTAGAATCATGAAGAATGTATTGGCCTAATTGGCGGGCCAAGTTATGCTTGAGGGTCGATATCATGCTGATTGCCAAAGTAGACACCAGATAAAACCGCCCATGGAGAGAAAGCGCGACCATGAATTTTGCAGTGTGGGAGATACGAGTTCTGAGCGGTGCCGTCTTGATCGGCCTAGTTGCCATTTCCCACGTTTTCGTCTCGGACTTAGCGGAGGGTGGCGGCCTTTTTCTCTCGTAGACTGAATGGAACGCCTAACGGAAAAATGATGACAGGCTCCTGGAGTACATCAGAAATCACAGGCTCTTTTTAAACAAGGACAAGCCTGTCTTGGTGAAATTCGGTGTGATCCTTCCCGCCTTTGGGACGAAGTGGGATAATAGGGTGTTATTTGGCCGCATCCTAGTACTGTCGGAATGATTCAGAAAGTGAACTTGCCTGATTCGATCTCTGGGTACGTTCGTCTTCTTTCTCTGCTTGTCGGTTTCGCTTTCGTATTTTTCCTCTTTTCACTGACAACAGGTGATGAGATTGACGTTCCTGAGTCAAATCCAGGATCAGTAGAATTTCTCAGGGCAAGAGTTTTGGCCGAATACCCACACGATCCACGAGCATTTACTCAGGGTCTTTTGTGGCACCATGGGAGCCTTTACGAGAGCACTGGGCAATACGGGCAGTCGAGTCTTAGGAAAGTGGAACTGCACAGTGGTGATGTCCTTCATGAGGTCAGACTTTCACCTCGACTCTTCGGAGAAGGCCTCGCTAAGGTTGGTGATCGCCTCATCCAGCTAACCTGGCGCGAAGAGGTTGCGCTAACTTACGAGGTCGAAACCTTTCACGAGTTGGGCAGGTTAAACTATTCAGGAGAGGGTTGGGGACTGACCTACGACGGGACCTCGTTGGTGATGAGTGATGGCTCTGATGTCTTGACTTTTAGGGATCCAAAGAGTTTCGCAGTGCAGCGTCGCTTGCCGGTTACTTTGAAGGGCCGTCCTATGAGCCTATTGAATGAGTTGGAGTTTGCAGACGGGTCGGTATACGCCAACCTTTGGCAGAAAAGGGACATTGTTAGAATTGAACCCTTAACCGGACATGTCACAGCTGTAATTGACGCTTCCAGGCTTCCTTATCAGTCGAAGGAGCCAAGCGAGGACGTTCTAAACGGGATTGCTTACATTCCGGGCCGACGGACCTTTCTTCTCACGGGAAAGCTCTGGCCCAAAATATTTGAGGTCCGCTTCGAGTAACTGGTGTGCCAGGGGATCCCTGGGGGATTGAGTGAAGCCACCGGTTGGGCCTTTCGCTCAAACTGGGCCAATGGCAGGGGATCTCGCGTGAATTGCTGGGGCGCAACCTTGATGGCGACTTCTCATTTCAGGCTGGCATCCTCGGCGAGGTATACCTCGTCCATGCCTCCGTGGTCGAGTTTTTCAAGGACTATGGGGAGATAGTTTGGCCGATCAAAGAATCGCCTCCCCAGTGGCTTACGCTGCGAGAATTTTTTGAACCTTCGACCGCCAAGCTTGTGAAAGGCAATGAAGATGAGTGCAGCGGCGTTCTATTTTGCCGCTATAGGCCCTTTTGTGGTGGCCTTCATTGCTGTTGTCTCTGACTAAGCTTGCCTGACTTGCAACCCCGAAAACAGAACCTCGGGACCAAACAATCAGCTACTCAAAGTACTCGCCATTCCTACAGTAGATCAGCCGAAATCGTGCTTCACCCCGGCAAAGCCCATTCCGGGCGATCCTCAGAAGACTGGCTGAGGTGGAGGAACAACCTTGTAGGATGACTGGAGAAAGGCCACTAGGTCTATCAGCTGGCGAACCGTCATGACATCACTGTGGTCTGGCATTCGTTCACCTGTACTCGTGGTGATCTCTTCCTGATGATTGCCTTGCGCTATCTTGTACGAAGGATGAATAATCGAAGTGAGCAAGTAACCATCCGTTCTGACCTCAAAAGACCTCTCCACCGAGTACCACTGGGACAGGGGGTTTAACAGTGGGTTCTGGTAGGTCAAGACCAGCCACCTGATGACAGGTCTAACACTGTAGTTCTAGAAATGCTGCCTCTCCCTGCTCGATATCGCCCTCCGGCAGGCCGAATCCGATTGGGGATCTGGCTCCGGAGTCACAGGCAACAAAACCGCTGACAGCAACTATGATCACCAATAAAAGGTACTTTTTCATGGCTCACCCCTCCTTTGCCCTTACCTTCGTTTCGGGTTAGTTATTTGACGAATCTTAAAGACTCTGCGCAGGTTGTTTGCGGTGTAACATCCCTCAGTTGCCCTTGCACCCCCTTTCCAGTCTTTTGAGGTCAGGATTTTTCCCGATGACCACCAGAATGTCGTCAGTCGCAAGCTCTGTTGAAGCTTGTGGATTGAAAGCGATTTCCCCATTGGCTTGTTTGATGGCGACGACGACCACGCCATAGTTACGTCTGATTTCAGACTCGGCAAGGGTCAGACCTTGAAACGGTGATCCATCACAAACCGTGAGTTCCTCCATACTCAGTTGAAGAGTGACCAGCTCCAAGAACTCGACGACGGGGGGCTTAATGGCGGCGTGAACGAAGCGCGCATAAACCGTCTTATAGGGAGAGATCACCTTATCTGCGCCGCTGCGCTTTAGTCTTGGTTCGACCTTCTCATCAGAAGCCGTGGCGATAACCATGACCTGGGGATTCAGTTCCTTTACAGTGATGGTCAGGAACAAGTTATCCGCGTCGGAGGCAAGCAGGGCCAGAACTACCTTTGCCCTCTTGATACCTGCGGAAGAGAGAACCGATTCATCCGTAGCGTCACCAATGAGATAGAGATGCTTTGCAGCCTGAATTTCTGCTTCTCGCTCAGGATCATTTTCCAGAATGCACACCGGGTAGCCTTCCTGTTTCAGATCCTTAGCGAGGGGTTTTCCAATCCTGCCGAATCCACAGACAATATAATGATCCTTTAACTTTGCTACTTCCTTGTTCATCCTTTTCCTCGCTACAGTCGGCGCACTTGCACCACAGCAAATCCAGACAGGACAGCCGAAATCATTCCATCATGACTCCTTTACCCACCGTTGAATCAAATCACCACGAGGCGAGGATGCCTTACCAGCGTGGCATTGCGCAGTAGTGTCACCTGATTGAGATTATGTCTCACCATCAGCTTTTTTCGAATAATCCACTGATGTCGGCAATCTTATCTGATTGCCCAAG
This sequence comes from Acidobacteriota bacterium, assembly GCA_963663035.1. Classification (GTDB taxonomy): domain Bacteria; phylum Acidobacteriota; class UBA6911; order RPQK01; family JADFOI01; genus JADFOI01. The sequence goes on along the minus strand of OY760074.1, from coordinate 1,441,992 downwards.
GATCACCAGGACATCGTTGGCACAGAGTCTGATGTCTCCGCCGGGGTTAGACAGTATTTCGGTGCCCCGCCGAATGGCCAACAAGGTAACACTATATGCCTTTCTCAACTCAATCTCAGCCAACGATTTTCCGACCAGGGAGGATCCGTTGCGAAGCCGCAACATATTAATATCGATATCGGGAAGATGAAGTTTCAAATTGGAAAGCGATACCGACTCTTCGGAAAGGCTTCGAAACATCTGGTAGCCATCGGATCGCACTTCAGCAATGAACCTCTCGATTTCGTCCTTCGGTATCAGGTACTTCACCAAAACTCGGGCAAAAATCTCCACCGATGCCTCAAACTCCTGGGGAATCACCTCGTCGGCTCCTAATTCCAACAAAGCCTTGGTTTCCTTGACGTAAGGGGTTCGGACAATGATGTAGGTCCTGGGATTCATTCTCCGAGCGATTTCGGTGATTTTTCGGGTTGCGCCCGGGTCGGTGATGGCTACCACCAGAACTCGCGCCTCTTTCATCCCGGTGTGGTCCAGAGCCACCTCTTGGGTTGCATCAACGTAGTGGATGGGTTCCCCCTTGGCCTGTTCGGCCCGGACCGTTTCGGGATTCATTTCAATGATGACATAGGGGATGCCCGCCGCCTTGGCGGCCCGTGACACGTTTCTTCCATTCACTCCGAAGCCAATGATAATGAGGTGGTCTTTCATGTCGACATCGTCGCTGGCTTGCACCGGATACAGACCCCCCTTCAACTTTCTCAGCAGGGGCAATCCAAGGACAACATTTTCGATCCGAGGCGCCAGCGCGATCATGAAGGGAGTGGCCGCCATACTGAGCACGGAGAGGGCCAGGAACAGCTGGTAAAGATCCCCGGCGAGAAAGCCGTACTCCACACCAGCCTTGGACAAAATAAAAGAAAATTCTCCGACTTGACTGAGTCCAAGACCAACCAAAATTGCCGTCCTCAATGGAAGTCCCAGCAACATTGTTACCAAACCAGCGATCACGGCTTTTAACCCCAGAACACCGACTGTAACCAACACAATGAGTCCAGGGTGCTGGAAAAGAAAACCGACATCCAGCAGCATACCAATGGAGACAAAGAAGAAGCTGATGAACACGTCGCGGAAGGGCAAAATATAGCCAAGAGCCTGATGACTGTACTCAGATTCTGCAACGATTAAGCCGGCCAAAAACGCTCCCAGGGCAAAAGACAGACCGATCAGGGAAGTGAACCACACGACGGCAAGGCAGATCACGAAGATGCTCAACAAGAAGAGTTCGCGGCTGCGCGTGCGAACGATTTGATACAACACTTGGGGAACAATCCATTTGGCAAGAGTGATCGCCAAGAGGATGATGCCGATCCCTTTCACCGCCAGAATCAGCAAGGATTCACCTGGGTTACCCGTGGCACCGGCCAGGAGCGGAATGAACAGCATCATGGGAACCACAGCCACGTCCTGAAAGATCAAGATGGCCAGCGAGGTTCGTCCATGGGGGCTGTCGATTTCAGCTCTTTCCTGGATGAGTTTGAGCACAATGGCCGTGCTGCTGAGAGCAATCAGCAATCCGATGAAGACGGATTCACCAACATTCTGGCCGGTTCGCCTGGCTATGAGAAAAGCAACCAAAAGGGTCAGGATGACCTGGAGCGAGCCACCCAATAGCACAGATTTCTTGATTTGCAGCAGGGTCTTGAGGGAGAACTCAATTCCAATTGTAAAGAGGAGGAGCACAACCCCGACTTCAGCCAGAATTTCAACTTCATCAGCCGCTTTCACCAGCCCCAGTCCGTGAGGCCCTGCCAATACACCGGTCAGGAGAAAGCCCACGATGGCGGGTACTTGAAGGTGGTGGCAGATGAAGACGACGCCAACGGAGAGCCCGAATATGATGACGATGTCATTGAGCAGGGGTATGGTCATGTCTTAAACAAGCCGGTATTTCGTCCGTTTCAGAGCAACTCCCTTCCTATACTCACTATACCCAACTCTGGGCAAAGCCCGGTTGGCTGGGATTATGCATAAGCTGATTTGGAAGTACAATCGCCTCTTCAAGGTGGACGCTGAGTCGGTTGGTGCAGTTTGCACACGCATGGAACGCTCTCCTTCCCTGAAACTTGATTCCGACGACAGAATCCTTATACGGAGACACGCTATAACTGATTGCTCATTAGGTTTGTCTTTCACCCCTTCGACCTGAGGTGAATGTCTGTCCGCTTTTGGGCCCTGTCAACTGTAATCCTGCGGTGATAATCAGCTGTTTGGTTTCATACACGAACAGGCAGCGCCCAAAAAAAATCAGTCCCGCAAAAAGAGCCGGAAGAAGTCTCCTGCTTATTGATCAAACCCCCTGTTGGCTGCTCCATCTCCTGTGGTTAGGCCCCGCAAAGTCTCCATGGGAAGCAGCGGCATCACTCCCTCGACATCTTTGTCGATGTAAAGCTTGCCGCCCATCCTCGGCAGCACCTTGGCCATGGTTTCCAGATACATGCGCCGGCGGGTGACCTGAGGGGCCCGACGATAGGCTTCGTAAAGCGCCTTGAAACGGGTGGCATCCCCTTGGGCACGATTGACTCGGTCCAGCGCGTACCCTTGGGCCTGCAAAATGGTCTGCTGGGCCTGATTGACCTCATTCCAGGAGGGTTTACACAGGATCGGGCAGATTCACATCCTGTAAGACCACCTGATCAATGGTAATGCCCGTTTCGTACTGATTGCACAGTTCCTGCTATTGCACTTTTACGGTGGTTTCGATCTCCTGACGACCCACTGTCAGAACCTCGGTGACCGTTCGATCCCCGACAACTTTTCGCATCACCGCCTCAGTCAGGTCACGAAAGGTGTCCTCCACGTTGCGCACTTTAAAGAGATACTCATAGGGATCCGAGACCCGGTATTGCACAATCCATTCCACCACCGCCACGTTCAGGTCGCCGGTCAGCATCAGGGATTCCCCCAAATAGTCCTGGGGAGAATAGAGGGTGCGCCGACCCGGCGTTTGCGTACGAAATCCAAACTCCTGTTTGAGTTGCCTTTGCACCGGCACTTTGACCACGGTGTCGATAAAGGACAACTTGAACTGCAAACCCGGAGGCCTGGGGGGCGCCTGGTATTGGCCAAAACGCCTGATGACGCCCACCTCTTCAGGCTGAACCTGGTAAAAACTGTCCAGAACCACCACCACCCCGAGAAGGACGGCTATGGCGATGAAGATGATTTTGGGAGAAAGGTTGGGCAATTGATCTTTTGAGATGTCGGTACCTTTTCTGTGCATTCGGCCCGAACCTCAGCCGGTCTTTCTTAGCCACTCAGTCCTTCATCCGCGTCGGAAGACGATAAGCCCGATTTCGGCCAAGTAAGAACTGTCACTCCAGAACCCCAGACGCGAGCGAAAGGTTGCATAGGCCCGCCAAAACTCCTCCTCACCATAGAACGCAAAAGTTGAGCATTTGCGCTGGCGCGTGGTGTGCAGAAGACGATCGCGGGAAAGCGGCTTCTCGAACGACAGTTCATCTCAGGACCCCAGTGCCAATTCCGGAAACTCTCCTTCCAGCCTTTGGAAATCCTCCGGGTCGTACAGGCGGGTCTCCTTCTCAGCGAAATGGGGGAACAGCTGTCCCCAGATGGAACGGCTGTTCGCTCGATTTATTTAGAGCAGTTGAGAAAACCGAAAGGCTCCCTTCAATGTCGTAAACGGAGAAAACCATGAGCACGTCTTCTCGACCAGAGGGAACGCTTGCGTAGCCATCTTTCACGTTGAGGCCGGCTTCGGCCAGACTTCCCAGGACAGTCGCGAATAGCCCAGGCTGCTGTAGTGCTCTCAGCAGGAGAACCTCTTCTTCCCAGAACTCGACATTGAGGTCACGAAACGCTTTACGGGCCACCTCGTCGTTATCCATCAGCATCTTGCATGCCCCGCCAGCCAGGCACACATTCGGGATATTACTGATAAAGCCCGTGTACAACATAAAGGCCTTGATGTTTACCTGTATGGCGGCGAGTTTTTCAAGTAACTCTGCGAGGGGACGATTACGGAGAGAAACGGCGAATTCCACCCCCTTTTTCACCCTAATAGTTGGCTCCTTTGGCATCATTTGGTTCTCCTCTCGTAAAATCACTCGGCGTTTTTCGGTGTATCCAATGACATCCCTCTATTCGAGGAGGAGACTGTCATGTCAAGTGCAGCCGTAATGAAGTATTTGAGCATCGCAAGCGCAGGGAGACTTTACCAGCGATCCAGCCTGAAGACCTTCCCACGACGTTGAACTGGCCTAGGCCGTGCCTCATACACCCTAACAGTCCGTCCCTCAAACTGAATGCCGTCCAAGTTCTCCATTGCTTCATGAGCCTCAGACTCAGAACTCATTTCGACAAAACCGAAGCCTCGTGACAGATTGGTTATTTTGTCGGTAGTGACAGTAGCTGATTTTACAGTCCCGTAAGCTGAGAAAAAGTTGTCGAGTATCTCGCCTGTTACGTGATGGTGCAAGCCGCCAACATAGAGTTTCTTCGTCATGTTAGCCTCAAAAGCACTCCAATTCGGAGGACCTCAGATGCTCTCTCAATTCCCTGGTCATTCGATGCACCTGGTATAAATGGACCAGCATGTTTCCGCCTCTGAGATCTTCGGCCTTGATTGTGTTGTTTGGCTCGAAAAAGTATTCAATGATTCTCGCCTCGCTTCTCCTGATCTGCTCACGCATAAATTTGATCTCTTTTTGGAACACAAGGCCCTTGCCTTGGTTGTCGATCGGGTGTTTGAAACCACTTCTGTCTTTCAGCTCCGTGAAAACGTGACGAAGCATGTTCCAAAGATCCTTTGCTTGGTCTCCAACCTGCTCGAGAGCATCCTTCAAGCGAACCCTGGCCTCTCGACTTTCCTGACTGCCTGTCAACTCGAGGATTGCTTCTCTTTCTCGCTCGACCTCGGCAAAGTGGGCTTTCAAAAGAGCAAGCCTTTCACTCAGTTCCGACACATAACCATCAATCTGTTGGTCAATAAACTCCTCGGCGCGGGGATCGGTCGGTGAATCCCGTGAGTCAGTAGAGTCTCCCATGTAAGTGAAGTCTTTTCGAAAATAGTCCCTAAGAATTGGATTTTGATTAGTTGGAGGCAGCTTTTCCTCTTCTCGATTTTGTGCACTCAGATTGACGATCAAAGAACTAACCAAACAAAAATAAAGGCAACAACCAGCAGTCGATAAACGCCAAAGGCACGGGAGGTACCGATTGGAACAAATTGGAGAGAGTACTAGCTGCATAGGATCTAAACAGTAAAAAACTCTCAACCGACCCATAAGGTTGTCGGGTGTCTCATCAGTCCTACGGACCCGCTCATAATCTTGTGCAATGTCGTCAAAGTAGGTCATCTGATCGACTGCGGCTTCAGGCTTAGTCACTCGATAACCTCCTGGTTTGGATCTCTCTCAGCATCCAACAGAAATGTCCAGAGCAGCCGACCTTCATGCCGGGAGGGATGATGGCTTTTGCTTGGACACTGCTGCATCGTCATTCTTCAAACCGCGGATCAGCTCGCAACTGACTAAGGGAGGAATAGGCCACTAACATCGCCGTAAAAAAGACTTCCGCGACACTCATAAGCCTAGAACATTTTCCTTTCTTTAACTCGTAAGTTTCCAGAGAAATGGAATACCTATCCAGCCTAAGAGGTTGGTTTGTTCCTTCGACAATCTTGGCCGTAAATGTACAAAGACCATAGAAAGTGCTGCGATATTGGAAGCGGAAAAAGACAGTTTCTCCCACTATGGGCCCAATCCTTCCGCTCTCGTGGGTGTCTTCGAAGAGCATTGGTAAAAGTGACTTCTCCTGCGCTACAACCTCACTGGCCATAAAGTTTCAGCCCGACACTTCTGAGATTTGTCCTGGATCGGATGAGAGGCGCCGCTACTTCTCATTTCCTCAAGGGCCTTGATGGCCCAGTCTTTTTCGTCCTGCGTCGACCGGTTTGACTTTCTATTACTACGAACGTTGTGCTTTGTTCCCCTTACCCGCGAGCCACAAGACGGTTGGGGTTAACTAAACTCTCACCAATGTACATTACGGCGAGCGCCTTTAAAAATAGAAAATTAAGGATAGATCTATAGGTATTTTATATGTATCATGGGGGGCATGAAGTGGCTAAATTACCATCACCTGCTCTATTTTTGGACCGTGGCAAGAGAAGGTACGATCACGGCCGCCTGCGAGAAGCTGCGGCTGGCTCAGCCGACCATCTCCGCGCAGCTAAAGAAGCTCGAAGAATCCCTGGGCCACAAGCTATTCAGGCATGTGGGTCGCAACCTGGCTCTGACCGAAACGGGTCGCGTGGTGTTCCGGTACGCAAACGATATTTTTTCCCTCGGTCAGGAGCTCATGGATAGCTTAGAAGGCCACCCCTCGGGCAGACGCACACGGTTCAGAGTCGGTATAGCCGACGTCCTGCCCAAAGTGATTGTGCACCGATTGCTCAAACCGGCTCTTTGCTCTCCCGAGTCGATCTATCTCACATGTTATGAGGGCAAACCGACAGCACTCCTAGCAAAACTTTCCGTTCACCAACTGGATCTGGTTTTGTCTGACTCACCGATGAGTCCGGAAGCCAAGCTTCGCGCCTACAATCATCACCTCGGCGAGTGTTCCGTCTCAATATTCGGCACCAACGACTTAGCTTCTAGTTACCGCCGGGGGTTCCCTCAATCGCTCCACGGTGCTCCTTTCTACTTACCTACTGAGAACACGTCAATACGACGCCAACTGGATCATTGGTTCGTCACTCAGGGCATTCATCCGTTCGTCGTTGCGGAATTCGAGGACAGTGCGCTCCTTAAGGTGTTTGCTTCGACAGGAGGTGGTTTGTTCGCCGGACCTAAGGTTGTTGAAAAAGAGATTCAGAAGTTCTATGGTGTTTCACTGATTGGCAGGCTGGACTCGCTGCGAGAACAGTATTACGCGATCTCACTGGAGCGAAAGTTAAAACACCCGGCCGTGACGGCGATTATTGAAAGTGCCCACGACAAGATCTTCAACTGACTCATGATGGGAATGGTTCTTCGCTTTGGCACTAGGCAAAGTGGTAGTGGGGCCAGAACTCCTTCAGAAGTAATCTTCCCCTCGAACCTAAGAATCAACCTGGTCTGTTCAGGTCCGCTGCAGCAGACCTGTTGAGCATTCCATCCGAGATTACAATCACTGCTTTGCGGCTCACCTTTGAAGGGTGAGTACCAACGTCAAGAAGTTTTTCCTCCAAGTAATCAGGACACAACAGGAGCAGATCTAAAAGTCGCGGAAATTATTAGTTTTTATCTATTAATAAGTGCAATATTTTCTATTTTTAAAAGCTATTGATTTAGCTGTACACTCGCACGAGAGGGAGCAAGCCGATGATCAGCCAGAGACAAAGGGGAACGTTGTGATGGAGGACAAGATCCTGCTTTGGGTCGTTTTCAATATCGTTGTGGGCGGCCTTCTCTTTCTGGACCTTTACGTCTTCCACCGCCACGCCCATGTCGTCTCCATCCGGGAAGCCGCGGTTTGGAGCATGCTATGGATTTCTCTGGCCCTGCTTTTCAACGGCGGCATTTACTTCTCCATGGGCTCCCAAAGGGCCATGGAGTTTTTGACCGGCTACATCATCGAGAAGAGCCTGTCCGTGGACAACATGTTCGTTTTCGTAATGATATTCAGTTACTTCAACATCCCGCCCCTTTACCAGCCCCGGATCCTGCACTGGGGCATCCTGGGTGCACTGGTCATGCGACTCCTGTTGATTTTCGCTGGCGTGGCTCTGATCCAGGCCTTTCACTGGGTCGTCTATCCGTTCGGGGCGTTTCTGATCGTCATTGGAGCCAAGATGGCTCTGACGGGAGAGCAGAAGATTGAACCCGCCAAGAACCCGGTACTGCGCCTCTTTATAAAGTTCATGCCCGTGACGGATCGCTTTGAAGGCCAGTCTTTTTTTGTCAAGAAGGACCAGGCTTGGTACGCCACCCCGCTTTTTGCAGCACTCCTGGTTGTGGAGGCTTCCGATCTCATTTTTGCTATCGACTCGATTCCTGCCATCCTCGCCATCACGACGGACCTCTTCATCGTGTATACCTCGAACGTCTTTGCCATCCTGGGACTTCGAGCCCTTTACTTTCTCCTGGCCGGAATAATCGGCCTGTTCCGTTTTCTCAAGCTCGGGGTGTCCGTGGTCCTGTGCTTTGTGGGAATCAAGATGATCCTTATGGATGTTTACCCGATATCAGTGGGCGTCTCGTTGGGGGTGGTGGTGACTATACTGGCCGTCTCTATACTGGCCTCGGTGATCCTCAAAGGGCAAAAGACAACAGTTCCAAGGTGAGCCAAAATGTCCACCCGTGTCTGCTATCCATCTTTTCTTTTCTGTGTTGTTTGCCTTCTGGCATGTTTTGGGTACCTGGCCGTTGCCCGCCCACCCTCCGCAAGACACGCCATCACGGTCATCCGCGTGGCGCAGCAGGGCATCACCATACTCGAGGAGTCCGGGATTCCTTCAGGAACGCTGCGGAAAATGGAGGGTCGCCTTTCCCAGGCCCTGCAGGCGCTGAGCGAAAAACGCTATCAGGAAGCCATGGATGTCGGGATGCAAGCCGACGCCTTGATCAGACGGGCAAGGGAGAGTGGCGGGCCGTTGCGAGAAGAACGATGGAATTGAAAAACCTGCAAAAACACATTCGAACCTTGGCCATCTTGCCGGAAACAAACGCCCCAGTCGTTAGTTGTTACATGACTCTTAAAAAAGGTCGCATCGACGATCGCATAGCCTTTGAAAAACAGATTCGGTCTTTAAAGGAGAGTGGGTCTGGGAAAGCCTGGCGAGATCTTAGGGATGCACTGGATCCTGTAGACCAATACTTGGCGGAAGAATTGCTGCCTGACGCGATTGGGGCTGCGATATTTTCCCGAGCCGGAGAAGACCCCTTCTTCCTGCCGCTCCAATTCCGGGTCCCATTGCCAAATTGGATTGCACTCGATTCGACACCCAACATCTATCATCTCGTGGAACTCAAGGACACCTACGATCGTTACGTTGTGCTGATCAGCACGAGGGAGGGTGTACGCATCTTTGCGATCAACCTAGGAGCGGTGATTGAGAAACTGTGGACAGAGAACCCCCAGACTCGCAATCGGGTGGGCCGCGAATGGACCAAAGAGCACTATCAGAAGCATAGGAAGGAACACGGGCAGAAATTTATCAAGGAGAAGGTCAAGATCCTGGAGCAACTGATGTCAGCAGGCGGATACTCTCGTCTAATCCTAGCCGGTCACCCCGCCAACACCACCCAAGTGCGGAAGGCGCTTCCTAAGCACTTACTGATGAAACTCGTCGACATAGTTCGCGTGTCCGGCAAAGCGCCGAATTCGGACGTGGTCAAGGCCACCATTGCCTCCTTTATTGAGGCGGAGGAAAAAGAATCACAGGCGGTTGTGGAGACCCTTTCGAAGCAGGTCCGCAGCGGAGGACTCGCGGTGGCTGGGACTACAGCCAGCTACCAGACCTTAAGGCGGGGCCAGGTGGATAGCCTCGTGCTAGCCAAGAATTACGCACCTGGTCTAGTCTGGGCGTGCACCGTTTGCGAGTTCTTCAGTCCAGCACGGGAAAGGCCCGCCACATGTTCTGAATGCGGAGCGGCTGAGTTGAAGAACTTCGATCTCAAGGAGGAGATGGTACGGGTTGCCGAACGGCAAGGCTGTATGGTCGAGGTGGTAAATAAAAGCGAGGCGTTGTCGCAATTCGGCGGTGTCGGCTGTCTGCTTCGTTACCGCCTGTTAGAGGATTACTCTTAAGGGCCGGAGCGAAGAAGAGTCAGGACCTTAAACGAATTGGCCACTTTCCTGCGGCGTCTAATGACGCGATTGCTGCGAGTTGAAAGGCAAAATATAGCCAGCTCGACTATCTGGACATCCCGTTCAGGAGGAGCACAGGAGTTTTGCACATCAACTACTCAAACCGAGAATAGAAAGAAGATAGAAGTTTGGCACTAGCACTCACACGGAGAGGGAACTAAACTTGCCGCATGTTTGAATCCCCGCATCTCAGCGAAGGCCAGCCCGGTTCATCTGCAGACCGAGCGGACCTGATTCTACGTCCCTTTCGTACTTTTGCCCGGCTTGAAGCAGCTGGTGGAATCCTTATTATCGTCTCTGCAGCTGCTGCCCTAATCTGGGCCAATTCACCCTGGTCCCACACCTATGCAAACCTCTGGGAAAAAACGTATCTCTCTTTGCAACTCGGTGATTATTCTCTTTCGATGTCCATCCTTCATTGGATTAACGACCTTGTTATGGCGGTCTTCTTTTTGCTGGTCGGTTTGGAGATTAAGCGCGAAATCCTGGTCGGGGAGCTTGCCTCAGTGAAAAAAGCCGCCCTCCCTATCGCCGCGGCCATTGGAGGGATGCTTGTTCCCGCTGCAATCTTTGCTGCCATCAACGCTGGCCAACCGACACTTCGAGGTTGGGGGATTCCGATGGCCACGGATATTGCGTTCGCTTTAGGGGTCCTGATGTTGCTGGGCGGCAAGACTCCAGTGTCCCTGAAGGTATTCCTGGCATCGCTGGCGATTGTGGACGATATCGGTGCTCTGCTGGTGATCGCGATGTTCTACACTGAGCAGCTACGACCTGGCTATCTCCTCGCAGCCTGTGGAATCCTGGCGCTGCTTGTCCTGATGAATTGGCTCGGTTCCCGCAGTGTGCCTCCCTATCTACTCATTGGAGGTGTCTTGTGGTTCTTGGTATTCAGCTCCGGTGTTCATGCCACCATTGCTGGCGTATTACTTGCAATGACGATACCTGCACGCTCGAAAATGAAAGGTGAGCAATTTCTGAAGATTGGTCGCCAGTCTCTCGATATGTTTGAGCAGGGGGTGGCAGAGGGTGACGATCGGACAGCCAATGCGAAGCTAATTGGAGCTGTTTTTTCAATTCGCCGCGTCAGCCGCAATGTGGCAACGCCGCTTCAACGCGTTGAACACGCTCTTCACCCTTGGGTCGTTTTCTCAATTGTGCCGATGTTTGCCTTGGCCAATGCGGGTGTTTCGCTTTCTGGCAATTCGGGAGAGCTTATGCTGAGCCCCGTCACCCTTGGGGTAGTGTTGGGATTGGTGTTAGGCAAACCTATCGGCATTGTGCTGTTTTGTTGGTTGTCCGTCTCTGCTGGAATCGCCACTTTGCCAAGCGGAGTGACCTGGCGTCATATTCTTGGCGTGGCATGCCTCGCTGGCATCGGTTTTACAATGTCGCTTTTCATTGCACAGCTTTCCTTTTCCGATACGGCTTTCATGGAACCAGCGAAGCTAGGCATTCTGATGGCCTCGCTGTTTTCAGGTTTCATCGGATGGCTCATCTTGTGGCACGTTCAGCATAAGGGAACGTCAGGCCACCCATCATCTAACACGAATTGAGGTCGAACCAAGTGTGTTCACTACCTGGAACGCTTCGCCGAGACCCGTTCCACCTTGGTCTAATAGCGAACCCTGTCAAGAATGTGTTGATTCGGGTAACCACCTCTGAAATATGTCGGGTGGAAGCTACAGACTTTCCAGGTGCAGGTCGGGTTCAATGACGGGTTTCGATAATAGCCATGAAAAAGTCAACGAGAGGATCACTACTATCGCTACGCTGACGGGACTGAAGATCACCGCACCGTCAGAATGCATCAGGACGGCCTTACCATTCTGGCCGACCTCAATTTCCATTATCCCGAAAATATCATGACTGTCGACGATCACCTTTATAACTCCTATGACCGTTTGGGTGGAGAAATCCCTGATTGGCTCAGCGACCTCACTACGATAGACGTCTACGCTTTCGTCAAAGTGGAAATCACGGATGTAACGGCTGCCGCTGCCCTCTAAGTAGGTGTAAAGCCACCAGCGCTCGTCAGCCTGAAAATAGTCATTGGTTCAACCCGGGGTATAATCAGCATCCACTGGCAAAGCAACTTACAGGAAAAAAAGAATATGGCCTTTGATGTACGTCACAACAGTCGCACTCTTTTGGACGGTCCCGATCGGGCACCAGCCCGTTCCTATTTCAAAGCGATCGGATTTAGCGACGAGGATCTGAAACGTCCTTTGGTGGGTGTATCTCACTGCTGGATTGAGGTCGCTCCCTGCAACTTCAATCACCGCCGATTGGCCGAGAAGGTCAAGGAAGGGATCCGCGCCGCCGGAGGTACTCCTATTGAGTTCAATACCATCACGGTGACCGATGGCATTGCCATGGGAACGGAAGGGATGAAGTTCTCTCTGGTGAGCCGGGAAGTCATTGCCGATTCCATCGAACTCGTGTGCCGAGGACACCTTTTTGACGGTCTGGTTGCCATTACCGGCTGCGACAAGACCATTCCAGGTTCAACCATGGCCCTGCTGCGCTTGAATATTCCGGGGCTGATCCTCTATGGCGGCTCCATCATGCCCGGCCAGTACCAGGGACGCGATTTGACCGTCCAGGATGTCTTTGAAGCCGTGGGAGCCTACAACAGCGGTAACATCAGCCTTACGGAACTTCATGGCATCGAAAGCTATGCCTGTCCTGGAGCTGGAGCCTGTGGAGGACAATTTACCGCTAATACCATGTCCACCGCACTGGAGATGTTGGGAATCTCCCCCATGGGCTTCAATGGAGTCCCCGCCATGGATCCCAAGAAAGACCAGGTGGCCTTTGAATGTGGCCGTCTGGTGATGAAGCTGCTCCGCAAAGGAATTCAACCCTCCCAAATCGTCACGCGCAGGGCCCTTCTAAACGCCATTTCCGGTGTCATGGCCACAGCTGGCTCAACCAACGCGGTTCTGCATCTCCTAGCCCTGGCCAAGGAAGCGGGCGTCCGACTTTCCCTTGATGATTTTGACCGGGTCTCGCGGAAGACACCCGTACTGGCCGACCTCAAACCTGCCGGTCGCTTCACCGCTCCAGACATGTACAGCGCAGGCGGAATGCCTCTGGTGGCCCGACATCTTCTGGAAGCCGGAAAGCTTCATTCCAATGAGCTGACCGTCACCGGCCGCTCCATCGGTGAAGAAGCCAAGCGGGGCCGTGCCAAAAAGGGACAAAAGGTCATTCGATCCATCACCCGACCCCTTAAGAAGAGTGGAGGGCTGGTGATCCTGCGCGGAAACCTGGCTTCCGAGGGATGCGTCATGAAAATCTCGGGAGAGGAACGAAAACTCCATCGCGGTCCCGCTCGCGTGTTTGAGCGTGAAGAGGACTGCTTCAAGGCCATCAAGGCGGGCAAAGTCAAGCCGGGCGATGTCCTGGTAATCCGCTACGAGGGGCCCAAAGGAGGGCCCGGCATGCGGGAAATGCTCTCCGTGACCGCTGCTGTTCAGGGTGCCGGTTTGGGAGAGCATGTGGCTTTAATCACCGATGGCCGCTTCTCCGGAGCCACCCACGGGTTTATGGTGGGTCACATCGCGCCGGAAGCAGCGGATGGCGGACCCATTGCCATCGTACGCAACAAAGACACTCTCGTCCTTGATGTGGACAAGCGCTTGCTGCAGGTGGAATTGTCCCAGGCCGAGATCAAGAAAAGGCTCAAGCAGTGGAAGCCTCCCAACAAAAACGGGGTGCCCGCGCCGTCTCCTCACCCCGCTACAAAAACGGGGTCCTGGCCAAATATGCCCGCGCCGTCTCCTCAGCCTCTGAGGGCGCCATGACGGTGTGAATAAGATCAGTTATATATCGGGCCAGACATCTAACTCTCAAGCACGATTCTCCTGAGCCCCAAGAGAAAAATAATGAGAATCTGACGCCGAAAGCGAACTCGAGAGTTTCCTTCGCTTTTTTGCATGAACCCTCCTCATGATCGCTATATTAAATCGGACGATTAGGTAAGCTCAAAGGATCTCGACCTTGATCCTTGAGGGCCGAGAAGTCGTCGATTCTGACCTGTGTGGCCGGGGCTCAGCCTATGTCTTCGAGTTTGACGAACTTGGGGAGCGTGGCTCTCTCTAGCCCGGATTATTCATAAGCTGTCGTCGCTGCAGCAGACAGTTTATGAATAGTCCCGGCTAGTTGACTCGGCGAAGTTCGATCAGCTGGGTCTTGGCCAGATCCTGAATAAAGTGATGAACGGCTATAACTGAGACGGGATGAGAGACTCCCGCCAGAGCATTGCGGATGTCCAGTATCGTCCGCTCCCCATCGATGAAGTTGACCAACAGATACTGATCAAGGGACTGGGCCTCTGAAGTTTCATACCAACTCTGCTCTAGGTCCGAGAGACGCGCTTTGGGAAGGTCGGGTGCCAGCGGGCCTCGCGTCAGTCGAGAGGGAATCCAAGAAGCTGCCTCCCTTTCCTCAAAAGTGCGCTCTTGAGAGAACGAAAGCTTTCCTCCCCGTTGCCGGACCAGTGCCTGAAGTGTCCGAATAATCACCTGAGATTGACTGTCCAGAGTCTGATTCCAGATCTGGACGTACTGCCGGGTAGTGCCAAAGGGGGAAAAAGAGAGAATGCTATTGAGGGCCTGCTGTTCTCTCTCCAAGGCGAACATAATGACCCGCCGCCCTTCGTTGTACATCTCTTCAAGGCGATCAGCTGGAGCCTCCAGCAGCCAGCCCGAAGCCCGCTGTGTATCTGAAGCCAGTCGCTCCTGGGCTTTCGCCGCTACAAGGTTTGTTAAACTCAAGCTCTGCTCTTCGGAAAGGTTTGCCAGATACCAGAAGGCGCTGGCCGCAATCAGTTCGGCCCGCTCCAGTTCGATAGGATCAACCTTGTCAGTTGTGTCTTCACTGGTATGCTGGGTGTAATCCGGCGAATGTCCCAACCTCATAGCGGGAACTCGAATCATTCCGTCGTTAAAGATGAGATGGTCACTGCCTCCCTTGAAGGGAATGATCCGGTAATTGAAGTTACTGTGAGTCGTTGAGATCTCCCCTCCCAAGGTGTCAACGTATTCGACCATTATGGCAACCACATCAGTGAGGGCGCTGGACATCGACTGGGGAGTCCAGGTGACGTTCATGCGGCTGTGGAGCAATTCAAGATTGCTTCCCACCACGTCGAGGTTGAGGTTGCCCAGAAAGTTTCCACCCAACTCAGGCCCCTGTATTTCTGGATGGGCGTCTATGTAGGCCATCGTCCCATAGAACGCGGGAACCCAAAGGAAGCGCAGGGTGCGCTTGGGAGGCGTTAGTTTTCCCGCACTGATTAAAGCCTGGAAGCTCCGGGCGATGTCGAGGATGGCTGCGCTACCGCTGGCATTGTCATTGGCTGACTCCTTAGGAAGGTCCAAATGAGCTGTGTAAAGCAATTCCTGCTTGGGTCTTTCGGTTCCGATAAGGACTGCCACCACAACATCTAAGCTTCCAAACTCGATTCCGCGACCCTCCACTTTGGCGTCCAACACCACACAGCTTCCACTATTCAGCAGATCTCTGAGCCTTTGACCTTGCCGCGACGTCAGATTGAATCCAAAAGTCAGGCGCACCAGTTCATCAGGGCTAGGTCGCCACTCCCTATAGCGAAGCATGTCGGGATGCTCTGTCGCCAGTTCGTCATCCAGATAGGACACTACGGCTGCGGCACCATATTTTAGAACCGCCAAACGGTGCACTGTCCCATCGAGTCCTGTGGCCAATACAAGCTTGCCCCTGACATCTACTCCCTGATAATCCTGATCAGAGGTTCCCTTTCCCACATACACCAATTCGCCTCGCACATGACCAGGATTCGAATAGGTCATAACACTCATGGCACTCTCGGGGTAACTCACAATCAACTCATCTTCGGGTTCTACTATCCGCAGTACAGCGGATTCTATGCTCCATCCGGGAGGAGACTGCCAGGTTTGATAGCTGATTCTGCCCTCTGCTGGAAAGCTTTCGATCCAGGCTCTGAGGCCAAAGCTTTGAAGCTGTTGGAGAATATAGCGGGCAGCTTCGGAATAGCCGGGCGAGCCCTGAATTCGGTTATAAGCTGCGAGGGTGACTACATGCTCCTTGGCCAACTCACCCGACAGTTCCTCCTGAAGGAGAGTCAAAGTGGGTTGATCCAGCAAGAAATCCTCGGCTGATGGAAGGGCCATCACTGCAGGTGCAGTCAGTCCGGTACACAGCAGCCAAAGGGTGATTCGCAAGGTAGAGGCATCTCTGTTCGCCAAGAATTTTGGCACCCCCTGGAAGTGGAGACCCTGCGTCGGAGGCTCTTTGAAATCGGGGCTCGAGTCCAGCAGAGCTCACGCCGAATTTGGATTCATTTGGCTTCTTCTTATCTGATCCCCAGCAGGAGTTCTTCTCGCTTCTGATGCAGCGACTGTGTCCCACCTGACCTTTGGTCCTGCTTCCCCCAGTCGGGTTTCAAGAGCACCTCAGTTGAAGTGTCTCCAAAATCAACCTGTTTTCCCCCTGATGCCTCACTCTGCTCATCCCAACACGCCATCCAGTGCCAATTCCAAAGATGACCCTCCGGTTGCCACAAAAAATGGGAGAAATATTAAAGTTTATGCATAATCCGGGCTAGAACTCATTAGAGGTGTCAGACAACCTCATGTTCGTCATCAAGATGCGGCCGAATGCGTGGCCAAGGGACCGCCACAATGGATACAATTTTTGCGCCAGGTTGGCACCATGAGGTTGCAGCTTCGGCAGGGCAACTCTCGTTGTCCTCCGGTTGATGAGACCTTTCTGTTCGTTTTCTGGTGCTTTGTAAGCAGATCCGTCTGAGGCTCTGTCTGGCGCTTTTTTCTTTTGGGCATCACCCTTTCCCATGTTCTTAGGAAAACTGTAAGAGTATTTATGGGCCTGACGTTACCGCCTTCTTTATAATATATAATGCTTGGACGGTGTTGAAAAATAGAAAATACAGGATAGATCTATAGAGTTCTTACATGTATTAGCAGACAGGGCCAATAATCGAAGGGCTCCTGCCGGACGCCGACCCCTCTGTTGGTAATCCCTGACCTTGAAATCCGGTGCAGCGGATTAACCCTCCTCAGCCCCTGCCGTTTCATCCTCCGATCCAGCATGAGAGTCATGTCACAAACTGCACGGCGAGGCTGGCTTAAATGGAACCTTAGACTACATCCAAGTGCGCACCATCATACAGAGAAACGACCTGCGTCTCACGCCTAACGCATTGGACTTTCTGACCAAGCTTGCGCCACTATTCAACACCTTCAACATTGGCCATTCCCATAGCCTTAAACCAGTTGGAGCTTGTTCATTTAGAAAGAAAGGCATTTCAACTTGGGAGGGGACTTCAATGGTCCGTCAAGGCGTCTCCCGTCACCGGGTCGTCGAATAAATTGACCACGGAGGCATGGGAAAAAGTGGTTGACGTTGAACAGGTAAGGCTGGCTTCTCGTTAGAGTGATACGTTTGCGTACCGGAACACCACGCGAACCGTTTCGGTCAGAGCCAGGTTGTGCTACCCACACGCCTGAATAGCTTGTGGCCAAGGGATTCGTCGAGCTTCTTTAGCTGCGCGGAGATGGCCGGCTGGGCCAGACGCAGCCTCTCGCAGGCGGCCGTGATCATACCTTCTCTTGCCACGGTCCAAAAATAGAGCAGGTGACGGTAATTTAGCCACTTCATGCCCCCCCCCCATGATACATATAAAATACCTATAGATCTATACTTAATTTTCTATTTTTAAAGGCGCTCGCCGTAATGTACATTGGTGAGAATTTAGTTAACCCCGACCATGTTGTGGCTCGCGGGTAAGGGGAACACAGCACAATGTTCACTGTAATCGAAAACAAAAACCGATGGACGGAGGATGAGAAAGACTTGGCCATCAAGTCCCTTGAGAAAAGTGTGCAGTAGCGGCGCCTCTCATCCGACCCAGGGCAAATCTCAGAAGTGTGGGGCTGAAACTTTATGGGCAGTAAGGTTCACCCAAGGAATAACAGTATGACAGTGCTCGTGCCTGCAAGTGAAGGGTTATATCCTGAGACAGAGAAATCAGATGCCGCAGTGAGACGATTGGCTCTGGGTATTCTTCGTCGGGCTTTTCTCGATCTAGTGCTTTCCAGTCGTGAGCCGAAGATGTGGCAACGAGATGCGTTGAAGTGGTTCTTTTCCGATGATACTCATCCCGGAAGTTTGCACTGGGTATGCGCCATCCTGGAAATGGACCGGTGGGGAATCCGAGCCTACGCGTCTAGAAGAGTGACCATTTATTTACACGAAAATCAATGAATCCTAGTAATGAAGTTTTGATGTTTTTGCAAGGTAGTGCTGGCTTAGACTGAACGGGGGAATACCCAAAGGAGTCACCCCATGAGATCCCACCTAACTTTACTTTTCCTACTTTTTTTTGCTTCCTGCACACCGTCCGTTGTGGAGGAGACAGCCACAACCGAAGCCGACATAGGGAACATCAATAAGGCAAGTGAGGAATTTGTTGCCGCAGCCAGAGCAAACGACACGGAAGAACTCGTGTCCTTGTATGCAGCAGATGCGGTATTAATGTCTCCTAACGAGCCAGTATCCAAAGGCAGCGAGGGTATTCAGACCTGGATGCAGTCCTTCTTTGATCAGTTCACGATGGTGGACTTTAACATCTCCGCTCAAGACGTTGTTGTTACAGGTGACTGGGCTTTTCGCCGAGGCAACTTCGCGATGACTGTTAGCCCCATAGCGGGTGGCGAACAGATGCAGGATCTGGGTAAGTTTGTTGACATCTGGCAGAGACAGTCTGATGGTTCCTGGAAGATCTATTGGAATATCATCTGGAACAGCGACAATCCATCGCCAAGCCGGTGCCGGGCTAAGCCTTCAGATGGCACTTCTCCTAAACCGGCCTGAGCCGCTTACGGTTCACATACGTATCTGTCCCCCTTGGGCAGATTCACGAAGAGCTGACTCTTTTGAGGAGGGCTAGAATTAACGACAAATTGGAAAGTATCAAAGAAGAATATAGTGGCGTCAAAGAGCTAATTAGCCTGGGGAAGGAGAGAGGTTATCTTCTCTACGATGAGATTAACGACGCCCTTCCAGATCACATCGACTCTTCAAGAGACCTAGACAGCATTTTTGACCTCTTTGGCAATGACGGGATTGAAGTCATTGGTTCTGAGCAGCAATTAAAGGCTGTCAAACGAAACGTCCGGTCCAAAGCTGCAGAAGAGGACAAGGATCAGGAGGCCGATCCTACCGCTGAAAGCTTGGAGAAAACCAATGATCCTGTCCGGATGTATTTGAGAGAAATGGGTACTGTGCCTCTTTTGGCTCGACAGGGAGAAGTCGAGATTGCCAAGAGAATTGAAAAAGGCCAAAAGAGTGTCATTGAAGCGCTGTGCCGTTCGCCAGTGGTGGTCGGAGAGATCTTAAAGTTTGGCGAAAAGCTCAGGAAGAACGAGCTGAATATCAAGCACCTGATGAACTTTAATGAGAAGGAGTCAACCGATGAGATCCTCGAAAAGCGGCGCAGGTGGCTTCTAAATCGTATCGATGAAATCGCTGCATTGGAAGCGGAGGCCGCGAAAGTAAGAAAACGACTGCGTAGGTCCAAGAAACCCGGCAAGACATACAAGAGGCTGCTTTCCCAACTGGCTCGCTATCGTATCCCAATAGCCCGCATCATCTGTGATCTGGAGCCCACTTCCGGTATTTACGGGGAACTTGTGAATGTGATCAAGAGCACGGTTGATCGAATCGTCAGACTAGAGAGAGAATCCGAGAAACTCAAGAAGTTGCAGAGCTCCCCCCTGAAGCTCGATCAGGCCAAGAAAGTGAAATTGAGCCTGCGGACCATTGACAAAGAGATGAAGGAAATCGAAGACGAAGTGTTGACCTCACCGGCCGAGCTCAAACGAACCTTGGCTGCCATTAAGCAAGGTGAGTTGGAAGCGGAGATCGCCAAGAAGGTGCTGGTGGAAGCCAACCTTCGTTTGGTGGTCTCGATTGCCAAAAAATACACCAACCGGGGACTGCAATTTCTCGATTTGATCCAAGAGGGAAATATCGGCTTGATGAAGGCCGTCGATAAGTTCGAGTATCAGCGGGGTTACAAGTTTTCCACCTCTGCCACCTGGTGGATCCGCCAGGCCATCACACGAGCCATCGCCGATCAAGCGCGCACCATTCGTATTCCGCTGCACATGATGGAAGCCATCAACAAGCTAATCCGGACCTCGCACGCGCTGGTTCACGAGTATGGTCGAGAGCCCACTTCCGAAGAGATTGCCCAGAAGATGGACATTCCTGCGAGCAAGGCGCGCAAGATTCTAAGAATCGCTCAGCAACCGATCTCACTGGAGACTCCACTGGGAGAAAAGGAGGATCGCCACCTCGGCGATTTTATCGAAGACCAGGGCGCGGTTTCCCCCGCCGAGGCTGCTATCAATATCCATCTGAAGGATCAGACGGCGGCGGTGTTACAGACATTAACACCTAAAGAGGAGCAGATTATCCGCATGCGCTTTGGCATCGAGGATGGAAGCGAACAAACACTGACGGAGGTGGGCCAGAGGTTCTCCCTTACCCGCGAGCGAATTCGCCAGATTCAAACGGTTGCACTGCGCAAACTAAGACACCTATCGCACAGTGGAAGGTAAGGCAGCCCAATTGCTATTCAGCGAAAATGGGATCTATTACAATACCTCCGATTCTGAACACAGTCGGTTCAGGTCCATTGAAGGCATCGAGAGCCTGGGGCGAATGTCCTGCTCCAATATTCGCATTTCCGCGCGCGAACACTCTCACTCACTGACGAGTGAGAAGCAGGTCCCGACGGTCCTAGATTGCGCGAATCGAGTCCAACGTGCAATCCACCTGGGATACCTTACGATCATCTCTAATATCGTGGAAGGCTGGGTTCTGTGGACTGGAGGAATTTTAAAGAACAGCTGGAGATTCGTCTTATCCAAACCGGCACGTCTTTCGGCTTCGCAGTGCAGAAGCCCAATAAACTGAATCAACTCCGAAACGTCATTCTCCCCAAGGACCTCGTTCCCAGGTAAGTGCCTCCACTTGTAGTTTGGTAGGAAGAACAGTCCTATCCATTCTAACCACCATAAATCGGAAATCTTAGGCCGCAAAGCCCTGTGTTTACTGCTTTTCAGCCCGTTCCCGATAGAACACCGAATACACGACAGTCTTGTTTTCGGGTTTGCGCTCAATTCGCAACACTTCGCCGCTAAAACTGGCAACAATTTCCGCACCTTTTCGTAAAAGAGCAAGGCTCTCGGCCAGTTGTTCCGACCGGGCCTCAACCTGTTTGTTTTGTTGCTTTTGCCTTTGCTCGAGCATCGCGATCTTTTCACTGTCGTCCTCAGCTCGAGCGCTTGCCGAAGCCAGAGAATCCTGCAAACGGAGATACTCCCTTGCGAACAGCGACTGAAACTCCAACCTACCCAGCTCACTCTCGAGTTCCTCTCTCTCACTTTCTGTTTCCCTCAAGTCCTCCCGAGCCGCCAGAAGCTGGATCTGGACCTGGCTGAGCTGCTGGTTCAGTCGCTCCACGTCCCGCCGGTAGTCTCCCTCCAGCTTTTCCACCTGGATTGAGATATCCTCGCGAGCAATCACCTGTCCTGCCTGGATCACATCGCCTTCGGCAAACAGGATTTCATCGGTCGGATCAAACCGAAGTTCTACATGATGGATGGGGACGCCCAGAGTCGGCCCGCTAGCAGGCTCTTCAGTGGCATCCGCCAGCCGATAGATCTTTACAATCAAGATTCCTTCGCGGATGGCCACATGTTCCAGTTCCTGTTCCTGAATGTCTTCGTAATCCGCATGCTCGAACTTGAGTTTGTCGAGTCGAAGGGAAATCGGGTTGTAGCGATTTTCATAAACGCTTACCGGAGTGAACCTAGCCGGAGTGAGGTAGCCGTAAAAGAGCACCCGCTGTGCATCCGCATAATGCGGGATCTCCCCCAGGGTTCGACCCGCCATCTCGATCTCCTGGGTCGTGATCTGCTGCTCCTGGTCGATCCAGATCCGCACCCGGTCGGGAAAGATCTGAAACGGTTTGGTTCGCGACACAATTTGCTTGACCCGGTCGCGCTCGATCAGGACCGAGGCGTTGTCCATGGCGGCCAGGATCTCAAAGCGGCCCTGTACTTTTTGATTGGAGATCGCCTCCACGCCTTCCAGATCCAGCCAGATTCGCTTCTGGTCGCCGTACTGTTTAAAATCCATCGAGACGGAGTAGATGTCCCCAAACGCTTGGTGCAAAGAGAACGTGAATCCATCCCGGGCCAGCGGGTACATTCCCAGATTCAAGATCAAACAAACCGTCATGAACCAGTAGTCCCCGCCCCCGGCCGAGGCGATGCGATAGTGCTCGTTGTAAAAAAACACACAGCGCACTTTGCAAGGCCAGAAAAGTTCCACTCCGCTTTTGTTTAAGGTATCCACCAGGATGTGCGAGCCATACCCCAGGGTCAAAAGCCAGCCATAGTGCATCAAAGCGCTTCCTTCTGTGGTCCATAGCCTCAAGATCCAGGCGACACTGACCTTGCCCCCTAAAACGAGTCCAGTTTGAATGTTAGGATTTCCGGTTTAGGAAGGAGGCAAGGATGGCAGGGAAGCGGTTTAGGGCAGAACAGATCATCATGAAGCTGCGTGAGGCAGAGGTGGGTCTGGCCCAAGGACAGAGGGTGGGACAGGTGTCGAAGCAGATGGGGGTGAGCGAGCAGACCTACTACCGGTGGCGCAAAGAGTACGGAGGGCTCCGGTTGGACCAGGCCAAGAGGTTGAAGGTGTTGGAGAAGGAGAATACCCGGTTGAAGAAGCTGGTGGCGGATCTGTCTTTGGACAAGCAGATCCTGAAGGAAGTGTCCTCGGGAAACTTCTAGGCCCGGCGAACAGGAGACGAGCGGTGATGTGGGTACGAGAGCGATTAGGAGCAGAGCGAGTCTCCGAACGTCGGGCCTGCCAAGTGCTGGGACAGGTTCGATCGACCCAGCGAAGGGAAAGGCAAATTCCCGATGATGAGGCCCGATTGGTGGCCCGGATGGTGGAGTTGGCTACGCAATACGGGCGTTATGGCTACCGGCGGGTCACGGCGATACTTCATGGGGAAGGGTGGAAGGGGAATCCTAAGCGGATGGAGAGGCTGTGGAGACAAGAAGGGCTGAAAGTCCCGTCCAGACAGCCGAAACGAAGGAGGCTGTGGCTTAATGACGGTTCCTGTGTTCGGTTACGAGCGGCTCGCAAGAACCACGTCTGGAGCTATGATTTCGTGCATGAACGGACCCATGATGGGCGAGCCTTTCGGCTATTGACGATCCTGGATGAGTACACCAGAGAGTGCCTCGCCATTGATGTGAAACGGCAGATGAATCACCAAGACGTGTTGGACCGGCTGGCGGAGTTATTCGTTGATCGGGGAGTGCCTGAGTTTATCCGGTCCGATAACGGATCGGAGTTTACGGCACAGGCGGTCCGGGACTGGCTGCAGGCTGTTGGGGTAAGGACCTTGTACATCGAGCCGGGCAGCCCCTGGGAGAATGGGTACATTGAGAGTTTCAACGGGAAACTACGGGATGAGCTGCTGAACATGGAGATCTTCGACACGCTGGGGGAAGCCAAGGTGTTGGTAGAACGCTGGCGGAGGGATTACAATCAGATCCGGCCTCACAGCGCCTTGGCCTATCGGCCGCCGGCGCCAGAGGCCAAACTACCTAGGTCGCAGGCACTGGATCCAATCCCTTGGAGTGGACTTCAAATGGTCCCGGGTCTAGCATAGAGGGTGGACTCGTTCGTGGGGGCAGGTCACTCTCGGACGATTTCCTCGACAGGCAATCCCTCCGCCAAATTGTCCAGAATCACCGAAACCATGACTCGCGTTCCCCGAATGCACAGCTTTCCGTGGCATACATCGGCATCCGCACTAATCCGTTCCTGCCAATCGATCATTGAAAAAGCTCTCCTAACGAAGCCAACATACCATGACGTGGCCCGGCATGCGCGTGGCCTGGCAGTACCGGGCAAGGCGACTGTGCGCAGACACCCCGTTCTGGGGCGTATCCATAGGATCTCCGGCGGCGGCGATTATCGAGGAGGTGCCGATGATCTTCATAAGCTTAGTCAGCCCTGCCTCTACAACCATGTAGCATCCTACTCAAAAGACACACACCTCACCCACCGAATCCCAATCGTTGACCCCTTTCTCCGTGCATGCTATCATGCATCTATGCGTGCATGCGAACATGCTAGGCTACCCAAAGCCCGAACTGGCTCTGCCCAAACCTCATCCTTTCATCCATGGCAATCAAAGTAGCCGTCGTCTCACAAAAAGGCGGTGTTGGGAAAAGTAGCATCGCCCGCCTGATCGCCCGCGAGTTCGCTGACAACGGATGGCTCGTCAACATCGCTGATATGGATGTGCAGCAGGCCACCAGCTACCACTGGTTCAAGCGCCGAGCTGCAAACCAAGTCATGCCGGAAATTCACACCGAAACCTTCACGAGTGTCAGCACCGCTTTGACCGCTGCGGATAAGTTCGACCTGTTTATTTTTGACGGTGCCCCCCATGCCAGTAGGGCTACCCGCGACATGGCCCGCGCATCCGATTTCGTGATACTCCCCACGGGCCTTGCCGTTGACGATCTTCACCCGCAAGTGGGCCTTGCCCACGAACTGAGTCACCAGCACGGCGTAGATCCGGAACGGCTCGCCTTTGTCCTTTGGCGTGTTGGCGACAGCAAGATCGAGATACAGCACGCAAAGGAATACATCAAAGCGGCAGGATACCAAATGATAGCGGGTGAGGTACCGGAGCGCATCGCCTACCGGCGTGCAAGCGATGCAGGCCGCACCGCCACCGAAACCAACTACCAGACCCTCAACCGCCGTGCCGACACCACCGCACAGAGCATCATCGACGCCATAACCAAGATCACTAACAGAAAGGCCTCCTAATGACCAAAATCAACGCCGCACTCCAAAAGCCAAATCCCAAAGGAGCTCCTCCCATACCTGCCGCGACGCCTGACAATCTTCTGCGCCCCGTGACAGGGGAGAATGTGCCTTTTCAGGTGCGAATACCTCCCGCAGCCAAGTGCGAGTTTAAGGCCTACGCCGCAGCCCGGAATCTCCATTCCAGCCACTTATTTCTAAAAGTCTGGGAGTACTACAAGGAACACCACTCCTGATGGAGCATGATTGCATGCACACATGCAGTCATGCTAAGGCCGGCGGGCAACTCCACGTTGCGGTGGCGGGCACGAAAATGAATGATGAAATCCGCCAGTTCATCTCCCGTCGCAGTACGGAACTTGAAGCTTCAGAAGAATAGAAAGTGGTCGCGGTAAGCATCCTCGATATTACAGACCTTGTTGCATGGATCATCCCGAAGGATGTCTAATCATGGTGTTTTTCAACACTGGGGATAACTTAGATGCCACATAAGTTCAACGCATCCCGACGGCACAAGTTCGATAAGGCGCAGTATCGGGTGATCGACTGGGCGGAATATAACGAGAGCCTGCGCCAGCGGGGCGATCTGACGATCTGGGTCAGTGAGGAGGCGCAAAGTGTGTGGAGCGCGGCGCGGCGCACGTCACGGGGTGGCCAGTGGAGACACTCGGATTTGGCGATCGAGACCTGCCTGACGCTGCGCACGACGTATCGGCTTGCGTTGCGGCAAACGCAGGGACTTATGGGCTCCATCGGCACGCTCATGGGGCTGGATATACGGGTGCCGGATTACTCCACACTGTCGCGTCGCGCAAACGGCTTGAACATCGCTCAGGCGATGAGGCAAGCCGGGTCTGTGGCTGTCCATCTGGTGGTGGACAGTACCGGCCTCAAGATCTTCGGCGAGGGGGAATGGCTCGCCCAGAAGCATAAAATCAAGGGAATACGCCGCCGCTGGCGCAAACTCCACCTCGGACTGGACCTGGCCAGCGGTGCGATTGTTTGCGCCGATCTGACTCACGATGAGGTTGGAGACAGCACCGCCTTACCCGGGCTCCTGGATCAACTCGATGCTCCTGTCACGGGCTTTCTGGCTGACGGCGCCTATGATGGAGCGTCTATACGGGATATGCTGAGGCAGAGGTATGGGGAGACCCTGGATGTGGTTATACCGCCGCCGAAAAACGCAGTGATCCGACCGCAATCGGCGCGGAATCCAACCGTTCGGGATCGCCATATTGCCCAGATCCGCAGCAACGGCCGCATGGCCTGGCAAGTGGCCACAGGGTACAACCAACGCAGCCGGATAGAAACGCAGATCGGTCGTTGGAAGAGCGCGATCGGCCCCAAGCTCAAATCTCGCAGCTTCTCCAGGCAAATCACGGAGATCCAGGTCGGCCAGAAAGTTCTGAACACAATGACCGCACTCGGGCGGCCTGTGTTCCAACGCAGCGCCTGACGCTACCGCTTGGGAAAGGGCGAATTCCATCTCCGCCCCGATCCATGCAACAACGCTGAACCAATCGAAGCTTCTAAAGCGCGTTATTCCTTTCTCTGTGCTCTTTACGCGGACGAGTCCAGCAATACAGCCGCGGACCCTGCGCCATATTGTCGAGCAGTTTGAAGGGGCGGGAGTTGATCTCTTTAAGATTTCATTGATTGACCGTGAAGCCTTCCGGGCTATGCGCTCATTTGGTGGCGTGTTGCACGATCTGAACCCGTCCCAAGTCTCTGGCGTCGATAACGCGATAGCGAATGCAGAAGCCTATACCGACGAAGTTTTGCGGAAAATCAAAGCATCACAACACGCTGAAGATAAGGAGCGCTAGCCATGGGCAAGCAACGGGCCGCATTAGACTTTACTAGTGATAGTGAAACCGTGGATATTGAAGAATTAGCAGGGAAGAGCCGGAAGGGGAAAAATGTCGTAGACCCTGAAACCCTCCAAAGAGTTGCGGAACAGTCTGGATTTCCGAGCAGGGAAAACGTCCGGAAAACACTCCGCCGCCGTAAGAAATCGCCGTATACAATGCAACTCGGCTTAAAGGTCAGGCCTGCAATGCGCGAGCTTTTCCAAGAAATGGGCGCGCACCTTGACGTGTATGACCATACGACCTTTGAACGTGCGGTACTGGCTTTGATCGAGAAAGAGGGAACTACAGAACAAAAAAAGACCTACGAAGACATCGTCACATGACCCTTCGGGAAGGCGTTGTCAAGTTAA
This sequence comes from Acidobacteriota bacterium, assembly GCA_963663035.1. Lineage (GTDB taxonomy): Bacteria > Acidobacteriota > UBA6911 > RPQK01 > JADFOI01 > JADFOI01. Next base: position 1,414,934 of record OY760074.1, on the reverse strand, counting down.
CGCATCACGAGCTGATACAGCCCAAAGATATCGGTAGTAAGACCACGCCTGAATACTCGATATGATGGCTTGGTCTCTCGGCAACCGACCCGATCTCGACACGGCTTGACGAACTCACCCAGACAAAGTACCTTTCCGAGACTCGGCCCGTAGAAAGATTTGTGATGTACCAGACGGCTGTAACGATCGAGCAGACACTCCACCAAATCGAATGCCATCAACTCGTGCTGCCGGCCATCCAGCGCGAGTTTGTATGGGAGCCAGCGCAAATCTGCACTCTGTTTGACAGCCTCATGCGAGGCTACCCCTTCGGCACCTTCCTTTACTGGAAGGTTAGCCAGGAGCACAACACCCGCTACCAGTTCTACGACTTTGTCCGCGAGTATCACGAAAGAGATGATCCACATTGCCACCGCTTGGGCGAGATGCCGAATCGGGATGTGATCGCCGTCCTCGACGGTCAGCAGCGCCTAACCGCGTTCAACATCGGTCCTCGCGGCTCGATGGCGAAGAAACTCCCTTGGAAGCGGCGCACCAACCCCGACGCATACCCACAAAAGCACCTCTACATCGACCTGCTTTGGACCCCCGATGACGATGACGACGTCGGCGTTCAATATCGGTTTGATTTTCGTACTCGAGAGGAAGTCGATAACAGTGCGTCGTGCTGGTTTGAGGTCAAGGACATCTTGAAACTGGCCGACAGCGGACCAGCCATGACTGAGTGGCTTGAGAACCGACTACCCAACCGCCCCGTTGCGGAGGCCCACAAGGTGCTTCACCAATTGTACACTGTCATTCGAGAGAGATTACTGGTGTGCTTCTACGAAGAGGCTAGCCAAGAACTGGAGGAGGTCCTTCAGATATTCATTCGGACAAACAGCGGAGGAACCGTTCTGTCCTACTCCGATCTGCTGCTATCCGTCGCCGTGGCCCAGTGGTCGAAGTACGACGCCCGCGAGGTGATTCACCAGCTAGTCGACGATATCAACAAGATCGGCAACGGGTTCGAATTTTCCAAGGATTGGGTACTCAAGGCCGGTCTGATGCTCAGCGACATTGGCAGCGTTGGTTTCAAAGTGGAGAATTTCAACCGAAAGAATATGGAGATACTGGAGAGCAAGTGGGAAAAAATCAAACGGTCGCTGACGCTTACAGTCCATCTGGCTTCGAACTTCGGCTTCAAGTCGGAAACCCTCAGGACAGACAGCGCCCTCTTGCCAATAGCCTACTACTTTTATGGAACTGGGGCGGAAGACGGATATTTAACCCAGGCGCAGTCCAACGCCGACAGAGAGATAATTCGGAAGTGGCTGGTTTCTGGTCTACTGAAGTCAGGTATCTGGGGAAGCGGGCTAGACTCATTCCTAACGTTACTCCGGCAAGTAATAAAGGACAATCAAGGTAACGGATTTCCGGTTGAAGAATTGCGCAAAGCAATGAGCACGCGCGGCAAGTCCCTCGTGTTCAACAGCGAGGAAATCGACGAATTGACCGACATGCGCTACGGGGACAAACGTACGTTCTGTCTACTGTCGCTGATATTCAGACACCTCGATCTTAGGCATCACTTTCACGTGGACCACTTCTTCCCCAAATCTCAATTCGCGGCGGCGCTGTTGAAGTCGAAAGGTTTCTCGGAAGAGGAGGTAGCGGACCTACGTGAGATGATGAACAGCCTGCCGAACCTCCAGCTCCTGGCGGGTGTCGAAAACCAGGAGAAGCGCTCGAAACTGCCGACCGAATGGCTCTCCACTTTCGAGTCCGATGAGAAACGGACCGAGTACCTGAATCTGCACCTGCTCGGCAATGTGCCCGACGACCTTTTAGAGTTCAAATCCTTTCACTCGGCGAGGAGGGAAAGTCTCAAATCCGAGATCACGACGCTGCTGACGTGACGCCAGTCACCAACTGTCAGCCACAGCTCTCTTGCAGCGCCTTATCAGACTCCAACCCTTCGTTTGTCTCCGAGCCCTTACAGACGCTTTGGAACGACTGCGAGGAAGCGAACTCCCATGTTCTGACCTGCTCAGTTCTTGCGCGGTTCTTCGGGGACTTTCCGTTTTTGAAAATGCAGGCAGTACGTATGCAGGATGTTGCTCACCCAGAGGATTCCGACTGCAAAAGGTTTGATTCCAACATCGTCTTGGCACCACAGCGTTGTACCTACGTAATTGAAGGAACCTTTCGGACCGCAGAGTCTGCTGGTCAGATTCCAGGCCAGCGGATGGAGGGTATGATGCCGCTTTACGTTCTTCACCACAACTGTGAGCATTCCATCGTCCGCTAGTCGCACGGCAACATCGTTGTATATGCTCTCTAGGACATTCAGAAATTCGTCGTAGTCGGCAATGTTTCCCAAGTCCTGTACATCATCGGAATACACCAGGGGAAGATTGCGGCTGCGCCTGGCCTTCTGATTCTCGCTGCCGGGATTCTTCAGCATTGACCAGTACGGCGGGCTCGTCACCGCGTACTGGAATTCAATCCCATCAAGTTCGTGTATCTCATCGAGCCTAGTGGCATCACCAACAAAAACCCGCCCCTCTAGCTCAACACCGGGGAATAACGATGGTGCCTGTTCTTGCGCTATTCGATCCTGCGCGGTCTGGATGAATTCCTTTGAGAGATCGATCCCGAACCCGTTTCTCTTCGTCCGCAACGCAGCAATCACTGTGCTACCCGTTCCCACCATCGGGTCGAAGACGTTATCCATCTCCGAAGAGTGAATCTTAATAAGCTGTTCGATTAACGTCTCCGGGAACTTAGCAGGATGAAGAATTTCATTCTTCCTCCTAGGGGGAGGCCTTGGAATGATCCATGCAGGTACATCCCGGCAGAACTCCGCATCCGAGAGATGGAAGCTTTTCTTGGTCATACTCTCTCGCGGCCGGCCATCCTCGTTCGCTTGCATGAACAGGCAGTAGAATGCACGCCCTTCGTCCTCGATCAGGCCTATTTTCTCATCCCGCAGCCTCAGATGAGCGCGCGCCGCGAGGGCCACTGCCCACGGAAACGGAAATCCACCACCACCGGTCTGTGGAAGTCCCACCATCACGCAGCAGTAGCGATCATCTCTAAGTGCCGCCCGGATACCCTCGAAAAATCCCTCGGCGTATCGGTTGATGAAATCATCCAGCTCGGCTTGTTCTGTGATGAGAGCGCGCAGGTCCACAAGCACGAAGTCGTGCTCTCTGGTCTTCCTGGTCTGGCCGCAAAGGGTGTTGTTAACCGTCTCGAACGACTTGTGCCCGCAGACGTGCGTGACGACTCGAGGGGAGGGGATTGCCGCTTGGGAGAACTCCTCTGCTCCCACGATCAAGGTCCGCGATGCGGTTCCGTCGTCCCAGATCGCCTTCGTGAAGAAGTACACGCATTCTTCGATGAGCGCCTGATCTGATGCGAACCGGAAGAAACTCTTCTGGAACTTCATCCAGTCGCGGTATACCAAATCGTTCATTCGATTCGGTGGCCCGCCGCGATTGCCCTTCTGCCTCTTTGCGGCAGAGGAAGGGTCGAAGGTCAACCTGTCTTGTTTACCAATTGCCATATTTCCGCTCATCTAAAACCGTTCCCTACTGTTCCAGGGTGCCCATAGTGTACAAATCCCGAGGCAGGATATAAAGATTTGTCTCCTTCACTCCTCCGTTTGCTCCGATGTTCGGAAACACGTAGCAGCAGGCGCCTCCGCCATGGCCTGTCGTCTTGAGCCACCCTGCTCTTAGTATACGCGGCGGGTCTGGTATAGAACTCCCGAACCCTTTTTTTCCTAGATTTTTCCGGTCCTTCTCAGTGATTTGGGTCCAGGCTTGGTTCTTGAACTTGTCGATGCTGTCCTTAGGCCACACCCAGCCCGTGTACTGCCGGCATGCCTGAAGAAACTCGTCCTTGTACGTCCACCCGATCACGTACAACGTGTAGTCCGTCGGCAAGAACAAATTGCAGAAGTCGGGCCTCGCCAGCTTGAAAGATCCCTTGGGAACCCTATTGGTGTTCCGTTTTTGCGTGTTAAGAACCGGCGTCTTGAAGCCGTTCTTCTTCACCGATATTTCGACCGATCCGGAAAGCTGGTCATAGCTGTCCTTGTCCACCTGGAAAGATGAGATGCACGAGAACGGCCCAACTTGCTTTGCCACGCCGGAACGCAGCTTCACCTCAATCATACTAGGCTCACCGTCCCACTCCCCTATCGCCGACAGGGTCACTTCGGAGCCGAAAAGAGAGTCCGCTTTGTACAGGAATTCGACGTAGAAGCCCTTGTTGGCTTCTTCCCGCAGCAGACAGAGCTTCTTGGAACTCAGAAACCCTAGATGTTCCCCATAAGGGAACGCTGTCAGCGCGTAGCCCGTCCGTTTGGTCGCTATGTCTTTTCTCAGGTCGATACTGCTCGCGATTGCGAAGCAGTAACCTTCCTTGCTCTGCTCGATTTGCGTATGTGGCACGAGCATCGGGAAGAAGGTTCTCCAGTCAGCGTCAGCATATCCCGTGTACTTCATGAGCAAATCTGCCGAAAACGGTTCGCGTCCGATAGGTGCGTAGTCCGTAAAGTAATTGACGCTCTTCAAATCGAGCTTTGTTAGAGTGCCACCGATTTCGACGTTAAAATCGAACAGGTCTTCATCGCGATAGCTTTTTCGCTGCATCTGAGCCTTTATTCCAACCCGTTCCATCTCGCGCTTGAGTATTTCTTGCCCAACGATGCCCTTCGCAATGTTCAGGGCTCGATGCCGTTGGCCGGCCGAAGTCGTGTTGAGCATCATGCGGTTGAATGTCCAAGGAAGGCTGACGGCGGCATAGTACGCTCCCGCCTTCAGGTCATCAGCGCTCGGGGTCAAAACCCAGATATCCTCTCTAGTTTTCAGTTTCCGCACGTTCTTCTCCCTCGCGCACAGCGCATATCCGCCGCACGTCGCAACTCCCACATACGCTGACACTAGGTTTTGGCTTAAACGTGCCTTCCCGTATTGCTTGCAACGCTTGCTGGCAGTCCTCCATCAACCGGGAAATCGTGGCTTCGCTAATATCAACAGCGGTCGTGACGAGCTTCTTTGCTTTCATCGATGCGCCAACGTCAACGAGTTCTGCCCTGCTGACAGTCTGCCCCTGCATTCGCAAGGCGTGTACATAGACCTGCAGTTGGCGGGCGTATCGCGCGATGAACTCGTCATGGACGTTGGCTTTCCAATCGCGAACGGCCAGGGAGCCATCCGGCTGCGTATAGACGAAGTCGATGACGCCAGTCACAACGCCACTACTCAGGAATACTTCCACTGGCAGCTCCTGCCGGAGTTCGCTCGTGAATGCACCGAGCTTGTCAAGCTCGGTAATCCTCTGAGCGATCGCACGTTTCGCGCGCTGTTCTTCTTTATCCGAACTCAGCGGCAGATGGACGTGGCTCTCTACTTGGGTCGTCACTTCCTCTTGGTTCCATGCGTGATCGCTTTCCGCCCGCCGCTGTAACAGCTCATGGAGTCCTTTCCCGAAACCCAATTCATCGCCCACTGCTGGTTGGAGGCCGGTGACTCTGCGAAGGCCAAATTGATATGGGCATTCGAGGTACAGCAAGAGGTCAGAAAGGCTCACCCTGATTGGCGGCTGGCTGTCGCTTCGCAAGTCTTTCGCCGCAATCGACCAAGTTAAATCCGACGGTTCTGATAAACCCTCTTGAGGGAGCACTCCCCTCTGCTTTAGGTCTGTCAGGAAGGCCGACCTTACCCGTGGGTCCGCCGCCGCCGTATCCAGCATGAAAAGCCGTTCACGAGCTCTCGTGACCGCTACGTAGAACAGGCGCCGTTCATCGTCCAACTTGGTCCCATACCTGTCGGAGATGAGTGGTGGAAAGCTGCTTTTGGCTGGCCGGTTTACTAACGGAAAGCGCCTTCTATTCAGCATCGGCAGGCATACAACCGGCCACTCCAGGCCTTTGGCTTGATGCACTGTCGTCAGAACGACCCCTTCGGCCTTTAGATTGACCGGCAAGCTCTCACCGAAGTTTCCCTGATTGCGGATAAGCGCGTAGTACACCTCACTGATAACCCCGGCAGCCGAACGCCTGTTTTGGCCTTTGATTCGTCTTCGGTGAATCTCTTCCACCCTCCGAATGATCTGGGATGCTATGCCGATTCCGACCATCAGGTCTGTGTCTGAGGGCGCTACTCGGACCCCACACTCGTCCAGGAAATCGTAAAGGCAGCTTCTTACGTTGTATGCACTGCTCTTGCCTCCCCGCACGAGGTCGTACCAGTGATTCAGACCACTCCAAAAAACGTCCTCGGCGTTTTCCACCGACAACCAAGGAGCCACCGACAACCACAGCGAATGCGCGTCTGCCTCTTGCTCTTCCTCTTCCTGCCTGTTTCTCGACTCCAGCTGTTCCGTGCGCAGCCACTTCAGAACCGGGAGCAGAAACGTATTGATGAAAGCCCCGCCGCGACTGAGCATCGGACATTCCACGGGAATGCTCTCCGCCTTAAGGGCTTCGTATATCGGCCTCCCTGCCCCGGTAACCGAACGAAGCAAGATCGCGATCTTTGAATGCGGCACACCGGCGCTGTGGAACCGCTTAACTATCTCAACAATCGTCTCCGCCTGATCCGTCTCGTTGTTCGTCGAAAGCCAGTGAATAACCTTTCGGCCACACTTCTCTCGGCCGGGCTGCATCACTTTCTGGGGGTCCTTCAAAACGATGTCTTCCGCAACGCCGTTGGCAACCGTGACCACTTCAGGCCTCGATCGGTAATTCGTGGACAGACGGAACACTTCGGCCGGCTCGAACTCATTAGAGAATTCAAGAATCCTGGTCACGTCGCTGCCTCGCCAGTTGTAGATGCTCTGAAGGTCGTCCCCGACAACCCGCAGTTTCCCGTTGGGCGGAACCATCGCTTTAATCAGGGCCGTTTGCGCCGGATTGACGTCCTGATACTCGTCCACATACAGCGATTGCAGCTCTGCGAGTGGCCCGTTCACTTCCAGGTGTTCGGTTGCAGATCGGATCATCCCTCCGAACGTCAAAAGCCGATTCGCCGAAAGAACCCCTATGAACGAGGTCAGTGCTGGCCCAACAGCCGGAGGGATTTTTCCCAACGGCAGATGCTCGTTGTAGAAGACTTCGATATCCGCCAGAAACGGCTCAATGGCCTTGGGAAACGGTTTCTTGTAGATCTCTTCCAGCTTGAAGACGTCGTATAGGCGCCCTACAAGCGCATCACAATGCAACTCGTCAATAGGCATGATGTTATAGAAATCCGGCTGCGAGTAGATGTACTGAAGGCACCACGAATGTATCGTTCCGATGAAGATACCCGATAAGTCAACTGTCGGCATCTTCTGGTTCCGCAGGACATGAATCCGTGCAAGAAACTCCTCAGCTGCTTTCTCCGTGAATGTGAAGGCCACGATGCCCGATGCAGGAATTCCTGAGCACAGATCGTGGGCAAGCAGGTGAGTCAGCGTTCTCGTCTTTCCTGAACCCGCGCCAGCCAAGATTGACGACCGATCCCTCGTGCCAGCGAAAGGGCGCTTCTGTTCTTCCGAAATCGCGGCGGAGATCCAATCTTCCATGGGAACGTCAGCCATTTAGAAGAACTCTTTTGCCGATACGCCCAGAGCCCTCGCGATTTTGTGAATGTTGACGAGACTGATGTTTCTTTCACCCCGCTCGACTCCGCCGATGTACGTTCTGTCCAGGCCACAAGTCAAGGCCAGCGCTTCCTGCGACAAGCCGTTTTCCTGGCGAACGTGCCGCAGTCTGGCGCCAAACAACTCTTTGACACTCTGTTCCGCCTGTTTGTCCATCGAGCCAATATCATCACCATTGATGACTTAAAGTCCACGGACTTTAAGTACCATCACCTAACCTGGAACAGCAGCTCGCTGAATCCCCGGCCATTTTCTTCCAAATAAACTCTCGGTAGCGGGCTCTCCAAGGACTACATGCCTGACGTGTTAGGCGGCCAACGATCGCTTATCCGGGCTTTCAGTTTTACAGCGTTGTTGCATGGATCGGGGCGGAGATGGAATTCGCCCTTTCCCAAGCGGTAGCGTCAGGCGATGCGTTGGAACACAGGCCGCCCGAGTGCGGTCATTGTGTTCAGAACTTTCTGGCCGACCTGGATCTCCGTGATTTGCCTGGAGAAGCTGCGAGATTTGAGCTTGGGGCCGATCGCGCTCTTCCAACGACCGATCTGCGTTTCTATCCGGCTGCGTTGGTTGTACCCTGTGGCCACTTGCCAGGCCATGCGGCCGTTGCTGCGGATCTGGGCAATATGGCGATCCCGAACGGTTGGATCCCGCGCCGATTGCGGTCGGATCACTGCGTTCTTCGGCGGCGGTATAACCACATCCAGGGTCTCCCCATACCGCGGCCTCAGCATATCCCGTATAGACGCTCCATCATAGGCGCCGTCAGCCAGAAAGCCCGTGACAGGAGCATCGAGTTGATCCAGGAGCCCGGGTAAGGCGGTGCTGTCTCCAACCTCATCGTGAGTCAGATCGGCGCAAACAATCGCACCGCTGGCCAGGTCCAGTCCGAGGTGGAGTTTGCGCCAGCGGCTGCGTATTCCCTTGATTTTATGCTTCTGGGCGAGCCATTCCCCCTCGCCGAAGATCTTGAGGCCGGTACTGTCCACCACCAGATGGACAGCCACAGACCCGGCTTGCCTCATCGCCTGAGCGATGCTCAAGCCGTTTGCGCGACGCGACAGTGTGGAGTAATCCGGCACCCGTATATCCAGCCCCATGAGCGTGCCGATGGAGCCCATAAGTCCCTGCGTTTGCCGCAACGCAAGCCGATACGTCGTGCGCAGCGTCAGGCATGTCTCGATCGCCAAATCCGAGTATCTCCACTGGCCACCCCGTGACGTGCGGCGCGGCGCGCTCCACACACTTTGCGCCTCCTCACTGACCCAGATCGTCAGATCACCCCGCTGGCGCAGGCTCTCGTTATATTCCGCCCAGTCGATCACCCGATACTGCGCCTTATCGAACTTGTGCCGTCGGGATGCGTTGAACTTATGTGGCATCTAAGTTATCCCCAGTGTTGAAAAAAACCATGATTAGACATCCTTCGGGATGATCCATGCAACAAGGTCCAGGCAGACTAGATATTCCTGTAGCAGGTTCCATGGCGGCCGGCAAATCGACCCGGAGTTTGGGGTATTGGAGCCGGTCAAGAGCAGGTCAGCCGATCATCCTTCCGCCAGTGATAGCAATCCGTCTTTGAATCAGATCTGGACTTTAAAAAGGGACGAGGCTCTGCCACAATAGGATTAACAGAATCGAGAGTAGTGAGTGTTTGGTTCTTGGCTGAGCAGGGAGGATGACGATGTCAAAGCTAAAGAGAAATCTGGTGGTGGTTGGGATAGTACTGACTTCCGTGACAGCGGTGTGGGCGTTTCAACTGGGAAGCCGCACGGCCGAGGAGTGGGCCGATAGGCTCGAAAGAGAAGAGCGGGTCCAGGGCCTGAAGATCGAGGAGGTGGTGGCCGGGTTAAGTCTAAAGCCGGGTGACACAGTTGCGGATATCGGGGCGGGAACGGGCGTGTTCTCGAGACCATTCGCCAAGGCTATCGGATCCTCGGGTACTCTCTTTGCCGTCGAAGTGGATCAGGACCTTCTCGATATCATCGCCGAGCGGGCGGCCAAGGAAAATCTTGGAAACATTAGTACAGTCCTGGGAGAGTATGAAGATCCGAAGCTTCCGACAAGAGATCTCGACGTCGCCTTTTTTCATGATGTCCTTCATCACATCGAGAACCGGCAGGATTACCTGAAGGCAACGGCCTCCTACCTGAATCCGGAGGGCCGAATAGTAGTGATCGATATGATCAGGGATCATCCCGATGCCGGTCACAAGGACCAGCCGGAGATGCATATCTCGCAGGACGAGGTGGAGGCTTGGATGAAGGACGCTGGTCTCACCCTGATCGAAGAGGTCGATCTTTTCGAGGACAAATTCTTCCTAGTCTTCGGACGACGCTAGGCAGGGCAGCCCCAGGCGGAACAGACCGAAGGCAGTCATTCAGCCCGTTTGAGCTTGGCCCGTGAGCAGCAAAGGGAACGGTCTGTCCATGTCAGACACTCACAGCCTCTTCAGGCAGATTCGACTCCGGTCGGCCACGGCGCTAGTGGTGGCCAACATGATCGGCGCCGGAATCTTCACCACCACCGGCTTCCAGGCTGCCGATCTGGGACATCCCGTCTACATATTCGTGTTGTGGATCTGCGGAGGAGTACTGGCTCTCTTCGGAGCGCTCTGTTATGCGGAGCTGGGTGCCCTGATGCCGCAGGCCGGAGGTGAATACGTCTATTTGCGCAGAACCTACGGACCGGCCCTGGGGTTCATGAGCGCCTTTGTGTCATTAATTGCGGGGTTTTCGGCGCCGATCGCTTCGGCCGCCAAGGCTCTGGTCCGCTACCTGGCCTATTTCTTCCCGGTCCTGGGCGAGGAGTTGGTGTTGGGCCTTGGTCTCTCTTTGAACGACCTGATCGCCATAGCGATTGTCTGGTTTCTGATCTCTGTTCATATAGGTGGAGTCCGATCTGGACTCGGGTTTAATGATGCCGTAACCCTTTTCAAGGTTGCTGGCATTCTGATCATCCTGCTGGGAGCCGCAGCGGTCGGGAATGGGAACCTTTCCAATCTGACCCGAGTCTCCGACTCGTTCTATGAGCTGAGTAGAACGGAGACCCTGACTGCCCTCGGAACATCCTTCATCTTCGTCATGTTCTGTTATTCGGGCTGGAATGCAGCCGCCTATGTGGCTGGAGAAATGAAAGATCCTCAACGGAATCTTCCGCGGGCGCTTCTGATGGGGACGGGTATTGTGCTGGTCCTCTATCTGGGTTTGAATGCCGTCTATCTGTACGGTGCCAACGTGGATGAGTTGGCTGGCAAGGTGGAGGTCGGACTGGTGGCCTCTCGAGCGCTATTCGGAGCGGCGGGGGTCACACTGGTCAACGTCGTTCTCTCTGTCTCCCTTCTGGCCGCGGTCTCGGCCATGACGGTGGCCGGGCCCAGGGTTTACTATGCTCTGGGTATTGATTTCCACCAGTTTTCATTTTTGGCTCGAACCAGAAGCAACGGCGCGCCGGTTACGGCCCTTTGCCTGCAGGGAATCATCACCTCGGCGATCATCCTGGCGGGCCGGGTGGATCAGATTCAACAGTATACCGGGTTCACGCTGGTCTTGTTCTCCAGTTTGGCCGTCTCTTGTGTTATTGTTCTGCGTCTCAGAGACCCCCACCTGGAGCGGCCCTTTCGTGCCTGGGGGTATCCTTTCACCCCCGTACTTTTTCTGTCTGTTTCTGTCTGGATGATGTACTGGGCCTTTCAGGGACGGCCTCTGGAGTCGACCTTGGCCCTGATGACCGTCGTTGCCGGCGGTGCCGTCTTCTCGATGACCCGAAGACGGCAGGGACGGGAGAACAGTGATTTTGATGGTTGCGGAACCCGCTTGAATGATTGAAGAACTGCACACCGACCTGATCAATCTACAGCGATACCGGGAGGAGGACACCCCCGGAATTGGTAGAGGCCATTCGGGAATCGATCGATTGTCTCCATCCCTGGATGCCCTGGTGCGGGAGTACCTATGAACCAGCTGAAGCGACTGAGTGGGTGGTGAGACAGACGGGACTCTGGGATAAGGGAAAGGAATTCGAGTTTTCCATTCTGGACCTCCACGGAGTGCTGGTGTGAGGGTGCGGATTGAATGAAGTGAAGGCGGCATGCCAGGTGGCCAACCTGGGCTACTGGTTGAGAACCTTCCCACCCAAAAAGTGGCGGTTCGCCGGGGCATTGCCAAGTTAACGCATCATAAGCTGAGACAACTACGAAATATCGGTAGTAAAACCACGCCTGGATACTCTATATGGTGGATTGATCCCTCGGCAACCAGTTAACTTGAACATCCCGCGAGAATTTTCAAGCATTTTTTAGGCTCGCATCTCAATAATCTCGCTCTTGGGTGAGCATCGACCAGATGACTCTCACCAAGTGGCGTCCAGAGCCTCGGAGATGCAGGTCGCAACAGGTGCCTTGTGGCCTGCACACCCCTTTAGTAGGACGTCTCCTCTTCTTCCTCATCCGTCCATTTTCCGCTTGCACCTTTGGTTGAGACAACGCGTGGCCTGCCGGTCAGATCCTCCAGGACGAGCACGCTCCCCTTGACCTTCTGCCGTCGCGTTGAGATGCGCTTCGCCTCGCTCAAGTTGAACGCCTCGAATGGCTCTCCCGGCTCGCCGACGCTTTCAGAATCCGGCTTTTCAGTCACCCGGTAGACGTACATATTCATGTTCATGGTCCTACCTCCTGTGGGCTCGTGGTTTTTGGAGGCAGGCCGGAAAGTTTCCGGTCCCGATCCGGATCGTGCCTGGCCCAGATATCCCGATCCACCGGCTCACCTTCGCGGATCGCCTCCAACACGGCCAACAGATGCTCACGCGTGATACCGGAAGGCGTGTACCGTGGTTTGCCGAGACCGAACAGGACTTCGGCTTCTGGATCCTTCAAACCTAGCCACCGGGAAACCCACTCGAATCTCTCGGTATCGTCAGACGCTCCCGGAAGACCATTGGGTTGGTAGCGCAGATCCGTTTCAGGCGCATATTCTCCGATATCGGATGCCACCCGAAGGAATTTCTCCATGTCCAATTCTCCCCCGATACGGACGGCTTCCATCAGCCGAGACACATGATCAACATTCACGCTTCGCAACGGTGAAGTCATTGAGGTTTCCCAGGGTGGCGATTTCCGATCAGTCTGCAATCTTCGATCATCGCCAATGATTATACCAAGGGCAAGGGCGACAGCTCTTTGGAGAAATGACCGTCGGTAAATTGGACGATCCTGTGGGCCATACCAGCCGCTGGAATATGGTCTGAAGGATATCGATGGACGCGGCTCCGTAAAGGTAAAGGAGGGTTTGTTAGGCTTCTGGAACAGCTCCCCTCGTCCCGCCCTCGAAGCTGCGCCTATTGCCGCACCGGTTCTCGGTGGCGATGAACCCCTGTCTTGCGCGGATAAGTCCGTCACTGCTAGCGCCGTGCGCACACAGGAGGATATCCAGGCCTTCGTTCAATGCGCCTACGAGTTCGTCCAGGAAATGGGGTTTGAGGAGGCCCGCCGAGCCTTCCACGAGGAGGCGCGCTGGAGAAGCGGCCAGATCTATGTTTTCGTCGCCGAAGCGACCCCGATGTCCGACATGTCTCGAGTGTTCGTCTTCCCGCCTGACCCCTCAAGGGAAGGGGAGCCGTGGGGCCTGCTGATCGACATCTTCGGCAATGACTGGTTTCGGGAACAGCATCGTATCGTGAACCAGGTCGGCGAGGGCTGGATCTACTACTCCTTCACGAACCCGGCGACCGGCAGGGATGAGCCGAAGGCTTCTTACCTCAAGAGCATCGACTGGGACGGGGCCCTTGCCACGATCGGCGCGGGCGTGTATCGCCGCGACCTCCCCGGCACGTGCAGGAGGGAAGAGGTCAACGCCACCCAGATCCACGAGCATCCGTCCAACCAAAAGCTGCAGGAATTTGTCCGCTGCGCCGCCATGGAGCTGGAGACGACGGGATACTTCGGCCTCGTCTCTTTGTCCACCGATCCGCGCTGGAGGAGCCACTCGATCTACCTGTTTGGCGTGGACATGTACGGCAACACGCTCTTTACCGGCAACCCCTACAACTGGGGGATGGGCATAAGCCCTTCGGAGTTGACCACCATCGCCGTCCGGGATGACGTGGCCGTGGCGGAAGCATTCGGGGAAACCTTTCTGTACTACACGTCGGTCAACCCCTCCAACGGGATGCCCCAGCGCAAGGTGTCCTTCGTCAAGCGGGTGGTCACCTTTGGGGTGCCGATCCTGATCGGCTCCGGCTATTATTTGGATTGAGGGTCCACAGGCAAGGGGTTGCGCAAAGGAAGGGTTACGCAATAATCCAGCGGGCAGGCGTCAGGCTCAAAGGGGGGTCACCTCACAAAACGGAAACATTGTACGCCAACCCTCCGAATAGCCGCTCGTGGCTCACAACGGCCCTTTTCCCCGCATTATCTTGCTTCTGTCCACAGTTGAGGCATACCCTAGCCTAACGTCAGGGACGGGGCGCTAAGGCGTCAGAATAGAGTTCTCATTTGGATTGATTGACATATCCTGTACAGGGTCATAGAGTTCTTCCTGACAGATTGGATGCAGGAGGACGCCATGCCCGGACCTTTTCGCGCGGGACGCATTGAGTCCTATAATCGTGCCGTGGAAACTCTGTGCCGTGACTGCGACTCCCAGCCACCGCCTGATGTCAAAACCTGCCCGGCCTGTGGGTCGCCGCACATCGCGCGGCACAAGGAGCTTCATGGCCTCACCATCGCCCATCTCGACTGCGACGCTTTCTACGCCACCATAGAGAAACGCGGCCGGCCGGAGTTGCGCGATGTTCCAGTGATCGTCGGCAGACACCACCGGGGCGTCGTGGCCGCGTGTTGTTACATTGCCCGAGCCCATGGCGTGCACTCGGCCATGCCGATGTTCAAGGCCTTGAAAGCCTGCCCCAACGCCACGGTCATCAAGCCTGATATGAATAAGTATGCCGCGGTGGGCCGTAAGGTCCGGACGATGATGGAGAACCTAACCCCTCTAGTGGAACCGCTCTCCATCGATGAGGCGTTCATGGATCTCGCCGGCACGGAGGCCCTTCATCGCGCCAGCCCGGCGGCGACCCTGGCGGCGCTGGCTCGCCGGGTGGAGGAGGAGCTTTCTATCACTGTTTCCATTGGGCTCAGCTACAACAAGTTCCTCGCCAAGATCGCCTCGGACTTGGACAAGCCGCGCGGCTTCGCCGTGATTGGCCGGGCCGAGGCCAGGACCTTCCTCGCCGACAAGCCAGTCAGCCTGTTGTGGGGCGTGGGCAAGGCCATGCAAGAGCGCCTCGGCAAGGACGGCATTATTCGGATCGGAGAGTTGGCCCGCATCGACGAAGCTGAACTTGTCGCGCGTTACGGCAAGATCGGGCGACGGTTGTCGTTGTGCGCACGAGGTGAAGACGATCGCCGGGTCGATCCCGGGGGCAAGGTCAAGAGCATCTCGTCCGAAACCACCCTCGACAAGGATACTGCCGAACTAGACCGGCTGCGCCCCATCCTGTGGCAGCTTACCGAGACGGTGGCTCGGCGCTTGAAAAAGGCCGACCTCGCTGGCAAAGGCATCACGCTAAAACTCAAGACCGCCGACTTTCGCATTGTCACCCGCAACAACCGCCTGAAAAGCGCCACGCAGTCAGAAGAAGAGATGTTCCAGGCCGCCGAACCCCTGCTCGTCCACGAAACCGATGGCCGGGCCTTCCGCCTGATCGGCATCGGTGTCCATGATCTTGTCGAGATCGGCCAGGTTGTCCAGGGCGACCTCTTCAGCGGATTCGGCCCGACCGGTAGCAAGGTCGATAAGGCGCTGGATGCCGTACGGGAAAAATTCGGGGACGACGCCATCGTCAAGGGCCGCGGCTTCGGGATAAAGCTCAATCGGCAGGGACCCTCGAAGGTGGAGTGAATCAGACGGTCTTCGACACACTGTGGGAGGCGAAGGTATTGGCCGAGAGATGGCGCAGGGAATACAACCAGCGTCGGCCTCACAGCACCTTGGCCTATCGGCCTCCGGCGCCAGAGGCCCAACTCCCCAGGTCGCGGTCGCCTATCCCTTGGAGTGGACTTCAAATAGTCCCGGGTCTAACTTAGAGGGTGGGCTCGGTGGGGGCAGGTCAGGCTCTATAAACTTGAGCACCATCTGGACCAGGATCCAGAATCACTCGAGATCAAGTACTTCAACGCAATAGGCGAAGAGCTGCGCCGACAAGGGTGAAAGTCGCCGCATGAAACAGAACCGCATAGTGTCAGGCAGGTACTGTCAAGTTAACCGATTTGTGGATCTACGCAGCGCCCTGGATACTCCATAAGTTGTTGATTTTACGTTCGAGCGCCGACCGATTCCGCCCCCAAAACCCTAGAATACTACCGTAACTTGACAGCACCCTCTCGATTGTCTGTTGGATGTCTCGGTAGCTCATTCGAGTCACCACAAGGCTATAGTTGCTCTGGGGGGGGGTCTTCTGTGGATCAATCTAGCGGCGTCTGTCGCGTTAAGAGGTCCAGGGAGGGGTTTTCAGTGGTTTGACACTCTCACACAGACCACTCGGACCTCGCCAAGAGGTCGTCAGAGGTGATTCTTTGAGCCAGGAAAGGAGAGAGGGCAATGGAAGATATAGCAGGGAGCGCGGTCGCGGGGCTGATTGCCGCGGTGGTGGCAACTATTATTTTAGGCGTTGCGAAATGGGTTTATCAAAAACACTTGCAACGTCTTGCTGTCAAGCAAATACAGGAAGTGTTGACGGACGGCAGGAGGCGAGTGCTGGAGGCGAAGGAAACTTTTAACCACAACATGGATGCAACCCTCCCCGGCGATATGCTTCGGGCCGCACAGTACAACCTCATGATCAAGCAGTTAAGGATTGCCTTGGACCATACGACATCGAACCTGTCTTACGCCAAAAGGAAGAGGATATTCGACGCACTTGATTGGTATCACGTGAAGTCCTTGTATTTCACCAAAGATGCGGTTGGAAATCCCGTATCCAAGGACGATTTTCCTGTCGGTAATTGGCCGACGAAGACAATGCAGGAGAGCCAATCCATCGGGTTCTGGTGCAGATAGGATTGTCGGAGCGATAAGACTAGGAGTGCGCCGCGGCGATGCGGACTATGCTGCCATGACATGACGCCAGGTCACGGCGGGATTCGACTGCAAGGTGATCGGAATTGCGAACTGGCGTTTGTGAATCTTCTGCGCCAGCTCGATGCCGATAATGACACGTCGCGCATTGTAGAACGTCTTGAATCCCAACATCGGGCGCAATCGCCCCTTCCCCCGGCGGTGGTCCTGCTCCACAACGTTGTTCAGGTATTGACAGCAACGAATCTTCACCGGGTTCCGCCCCCGGAAGTTGAACTCACCGTTCATTCCCATGCGCCGCAGGGCGCTATGGCTCGGCCGGTGGCCATCCAAGGTGATGCTGTGTGGCTCCCGACGATGCTTCAGTGCCTTGCGAAAGAAGGCCTTCGCCGCCGCAATGCCGCGTGTCCGACTCAGACAGAACTCCACGGTGTTGCCTTGTCCATCCACGGCGCGGTACAGATACATCAACTGGCCCCGAATCTTGATGAACGTTTCATCAACCCGCCAGCTCCCGCCCACCGGTCGATCGAATCGCCGCCAGCGCTTTTCACACGTGTCCGCATAACGAACGACCCAACGCAAAATCGTGGAGTGCCAAATCGATAAACCCCGCTCACCTAAAATCGCAACCAGGCCCTGGTAACTTAATTTGAAGCGAAAATACCAGCGAAGGCAGAGGAGAATGATGTCGTCTTCGAACCAACGTCCAGCAAAAAGAGGATTCCGTTCAGTTTTGCGGTGCGCCATAATCCATTATCGCCAATTCCCTTGGCTGTCTGCACCAGAACCCCCAAAAAGGAAATCCTGGCTTAAACGGTTGAAGAAGGAGTTACAACAATGAGCAAAACAGACGACGATTTTGAGTTGGTGTACGGCAGCGGCAATGTCTTCCGTGACTTCGGCCGCGCTGACGCCGACGTGCAGCAGACCAAGGCGCTTCTGGCTGCCCGCATCATTGGCATTCTTGACGATGAGGGGCTTTCGACACACAGGGCCGAGGATCGCACCAGTGTCAGTCATGCGGACTTTACCCGCATTTGCAACGTGCAGCTTGACCGCTTCACCATTGACCGTCTGATGACCGTGCTCAACAAGCTCGGCCAACACGTAGACGTACAGATCGATGTTCGTCCGCGCGCGACCGCTGAGGAGGCGCCAGCGCATCCGTGAGGGGATTGTCACGTTCAGCCTTGCGGTAACTCGATTTGGCGATGTAATGTGTCTAGCCCGGATTATTCATAAATTCTGAAGAAGGGGTCTGATCGAGGGCACAAAAAGATGCCGTACCTCTTTGATATAAAAGGGGTTATGAAACAACTCCAAACCAAAAAGGTACGGCCCAGCGATGCATCAGTCTGCCAGATCAACTTGCCATCTCACCCTGACAGAAAAGTGGTGGCTCGATTCGATGGAGGCCGGCTCTCCTCCGATGCCGGGCTGCTGTGTCTGTACGCCCTGGATCAACAGCACGGACTGACGGCTGGCTTTGCCTCCTGCCTGAAGGACGCTCGAGATAGCCGCTACGTCCGCCACCAGATTCGCGAACTGCTCACCCAGCGCAGCTTTCAGATCGTGGCCGGCTATGAGGACTGCAACGATGCCGACAGCTTGCGCTCGGATCCCATCTTCAAGACCGTGTGTGATCGGCTGCCGGAAAGCGATCCGGATCTGGCTTCTCAACCCACGCTGTCGCGACTGGAGAACTCGGTGGACTCGAAGGATCTCACTCGCCTGGGACAGTGGCTGCTGGAGACCTACTTGAAGCACCGCAAGAAGAGCCGGCCCGAGAAGATCATCCTGGACATCGACAGCACGGATGACGTCACGCATGGGCAGCAGGAGTTCAGCTTTTACCACGGCTATTATCGCGAGCACATGTATCATCCGCTGCTGCTATTCGATGGCGAGACGGGCGATCTGGTATGTGCGCTACTGCGGCCCGGCAACCAGGGGGCGGCCGCCCACGCGGTGGCGGTTCTCAAACGGGTGGTGGCCCGGATGCGCCAGGTTCTGGGATCCGATGTTCCGATCGAAGTGCGAGCCGACAGTGGCTTTGCGACGCCGGCACTGTACGAGTTCTGTGAGGAGGAAAAACTGCAGTATGTGGTGGGCTTTGCCCGCAACTCCCGGCTGGCGGCCACCGTCGAGCCCTTGGTTGAGCAGGTGCAAGCAGACTATGACGACTCAGGAGAAAAGCAACGCCAGTTCACCGAGCTCGTCTATCAGGCCGACAGTTGGGACCGGGAGCGGCGCATGGTGGCCAAGGTGGAAGTGAGCGAGCGCGGGTTCAACCGTCGCTTTGTGGTCACCAACCGCCAGGATCTCACGGCCGGGCAGCTGTATGACCACTACATCGGACGGGGCCAGTGCGAGAACTTCGTGAAAGCTTTCAAAAAAGATCTGGCCATGGATCGCTTGAGCTGCCACCGTTTCCTGGCCAACCAGTTCCGACTCTTCATCCACGCCCTGGCCTATGTCTTAATCCTGCGCCTGCGGGATTACCTGTGCGGGACTCCCTGGCACAACCTGGAGATTGAGACGCTCCGCCGCCGCCTGTTCAAAATCGGTGCCCGGGTTCGGGAAACTTCTCGTCGCATCTGGGTGCACCTGGCATCGTCTTATCCCGAACAAAAGCTCTTCGCATTACTGATGCACCGTCTGTGTCCCACCTGACGGTCCCCTGACTCCCTGCGCCAACACAGATATACAGCCCCCTGCGGGCCGAGCTGTTTCCGGAAGGGGCTCTCGCTTCATCTCTATTCGGCTCAACAAGCTTGGACGCCTTGTAATCGCACCTGAACACACTCTCAGCCCTGAACTTCCGCAGAAAATCGACACTCACCCCAAACTTATGAATAATTGCGGCTAGAAGCACGAAGAACCAACAAGATACAAGAAATACATTATTCTGTTAACCGGAGGGTTGTAGGTTCGAGTCCTACCTGGGGAGCCAATTAAATCAATCCTTTACAGCTTTCGTGAAAACTTCTCCCCTTTATTCCCCTGCGTTAGACGGCGGGTGCGCAATCCACAGTCTGCCTTCGCATCGCTACCGGGGAACCTCTTGAGCTTCCAGCTGAAAGCACTGCTTGCCAACGCCGTGAGACCAGAAGCCCTTACTCACGCCCTGGGCTGGGTCGGCCGAGTTACGTTGAAAATCAGCGCACAGCTCATACGTCTCCGCGCCCAAAACGCGGAGATCATAGACCTGCGCAGTGCCGGGATCACGAGAGCTGATATTCACCCCTGATTCCTGCGCGAGGTCGTCCAAAGAAGAGGGTAGGCGCCCGTGCCGCGTCCAGTAAAGATCCACCACGCCTGTGATCCCACGCAGGTCTTCCACTCGTCTATTGTCCAGCCGTCGGGCGCGCTCCTCGCTAGGCGGACCGAGAACGATGAGGCCACCTACTACAGCGACGAGGACCACTCCGATGGCAAGGCCAATGAGGACGTGCGTTCCGGTTGGCACCTTCACGGTTTGGCCTCTTTTTCTTCCAGCCGAAGATCCCAGAGGTAGTATCCGAAGATCGTCCCTGCTATTAGCGCGATCGTGATCACTTTTAAGATGAAGCGGGCGGTTAGTTCACCACTGAGAAGGTTGTAAACGAGACTCGTGACGTCGCCGATGAGCACGCTGGCAGCAACAAAGAGGGTTAGATACGTTAACCATCGGCGGACCTTCGAAGCGCGCTTTCTCCGGTCCAGCCGGGTTTCCCTACCGGTCAATCTGGATACATACAGAAATACTGGAAACGCCACAATGAGGGAGGATATTGACCACCGAATGGCCCGACGGACGGACTCCACGACGAATGGCGATGCTGCCGGATCCGGAAAGCCTTGGTTGATGAACTGAAACAAGAGTCTTCCGAGGCTGAACGCGCTGATGTACAGGGTGCTAAAGAGCACCAGGTACATAAAGGCCTCGCGCGCGGAGAGATAAGGTTTTGGTCTTGGGAGAGGAATGGGAAACTCGATCTCAGCAAAACCCGCGAGCGCACCAATTACGTGCTCTTGGGGTCAGCCGGCCTGTAAGAGGGCCTTCTCGATTTCTGCACGCGAAAGGCCGCGTGCCAGCCCGTCTTTGACAAAATCTTGTAGCTCGTCAGCGACTGCCATCTCTTTTCCTCGTCACTCGCATGTTGTGACTCGCTGGAGTTCCTGGAGCTACCCACTCCGCCGCCTAAGAATGTGTGTGCTGATTAGCGTACTATGCCGGTTGTCTGTATAAGATGCAAGCAGCAAATAGGAGAGAATCCAACTTCAAGTTTGCCATTTTGAGTGGCGGCGGGAGTGTGTCACTAGGTGTGTCACCTCAGCGGTCACTATTGGTTAGGAACAATTGAAATAATTGAAATAATTGACAGATTGAACAAGGCCGTAAGGCTTTGACTACAAAGAACATAAGCTATAAATACATGAAATTAAGTCACTTAGTGATGTTCTTCCTGGGCGATCTGTTAACCGGAGGGTTGTAGGTTCGACTCCTACCTGGGGAGCCACCACTGCTATCCACCACCGCGCTCTTCAAAGTCTGAATAGTAGAATTATTAACAGGGCAGATGCTAGGCTCGCAAAGGCCGTCCTGACTGAGTTCCATAGGTTCCAACGCGGTTCGAAGTCTTTACGAGCTGCTTTTCGCGTTGTTTCATTCATAGCGTCGACATCCAGAGTTTGTAGTTTGTTGTTCAGCGGTACGTTAATAGTGAAGGTCGGCAATTGGACGCCGAGAAGATACGCGAGTGCGGCGAAGATTATGAGCAGACGCCCAGCTCCATCCAATTGCCCAATGCCAAGCGCAGCCGAAGTCACCAAAACCACAACTGAACCGACCCAGACCAACATAAAAATCGGCTGATAATTCTGGATAACGCGATCCATCACCTGAAAAGCTCGGATAAACTCCCGGTCATTTAAACTTCTTATGCCCGGCATTACCACTAAGGCCCAAGCAAAACAAAAGCCTGCCACCAGGGAACACAGAAGTGTAGCCAACATCAGTGCAATCTGAAAGATTCCCATGATCATCACCTCTCTTGAGTGCGGGGCGCACCACTGGAGTTGGCTGCCGCGACTTATAGGGTAGCGTCGTTTCCGTCGCTCATCTCGTGACCTCTTCCGCATCCCAGACTCCCGTGGCGGCGGTCTCCTGAACGTAGTCTGCAAATCGTCTCGGCTCTCGCCCTGTCACCTGCTTGATGTCATTGGTGGTGCGACTCGCCTGGTCCTCACGATAGTACCGCTCCAGGTCAAGCATCTGATCGGCGATCTTCTCGGGCATGCCCACCGCAAGCATACCCTGCTTCAAGTCCGAAGGGGGAAGGCTGATGTGACTGATCGGGCGCCCAAGCACTTTCGACAACTCGTCCGCAAACTCGTCGTAGGTCAGCGCCTCGGGCCCGGTCAATGCGTAGGCCTTTCCCGCGTGGGTAGGCTCGGTCAGCGCTTTCACCGCCACCGCGGCGATGTCACGCACATCCACATGGCTGATCTTCGCTTCGCCGCTGGCGCTGTAGAACGCTGCTTCAGCCCGGATCGTCTCGCCCATGTACGTTACGACGTTCTGCATAAAGCTGTTCGGGCGGAGAAACGTCCATGTCAGGCCGCTTGATTCAATCGCTTTCTCGACGGGCCGATGAACCAGGGCGAGGCTGAAGGCCTCTCCGTCGGCTCCGAAGACGGACTGTTTCACGATGTGCTGCACACCGACCGCCTTCGCCGCTTCGATGGCGTTCTGCTCAAGCTCCGACTGGTTCAGCGCGTTTGGCCCGAGAAGGAACAGTTTGTCACATCCCTGAAATGCCGCTTGAAGCATTTCCGGACTGTTGTAGTCAATGATGACGGCATCGATCCCTCGTGCACATGCGGCTTCCGCCTTTTCGTTCGAGAAGTGGGCCGCGCGGAACGGCGCACTTGCTGATTCAAGCTGTTTGATGAGTTCGCTGCTGACAGTCCCACCTGCTCCGGTGACGCAGATCATGTCGCTACCTCCTTTCGAGGATGATAAGGGTGACTACACCCATGGTACATGTAGCAGTCAAACGATGAATATACTGATCAGCCTAGTGTCACGTTTGTCCGCATGAGATGTAAGCAGACATAGGAGAAAACCCACCATAATGAGCTTACTTTCGACGATTGACGCTGAATCTGGGAAAACCGACCTGAAAAGTTGGTAAAACGTCAAGAATGGAGAGTCATATTGTTGGGTTCCTCACCCAACGATCCCAGCCTAACGACTAAGCTGACCGAATGAAGGCTGCGAAATACCGAGAAAGAATGGTAGCTGCACGCCATGCTGCTGCCACCCTATATACAGGCCCCAAAGGGATAAGCAAAAAGACTAGGTCCAAGGGCAGTTTAGTCTTCATGTTTCTTGTCTCATCTGCAATTTCTCACGAGTTTCCTGAATAGCCTTTTTCACAGCCCCTAGACAGCATTTGCCTGAAGGATTTCGCGCCTCGCAGGCACAATTTCCGGCTTTAACTTCAGCGGTCACACGGTCAAAGATCGTTGTATCTCCACTTGCTTGCAACTCGTCTGCTATGTCTTGGCGGCTGTAGAGAAAACAGTAACAGACCAGATCGCTTTGGCTTGGACTTCCCTTGAAACTGGGGATCACACGCACATCACTGGTTCCCAGGAGTGTTCCGTCCTCGCCGAAGTACACGACATCGCAATCTGAGTCCTCGCACAACCAGAAACATTGCCGTTGCGGGACAGGTCCCGCAGCCAACGCAGCAACGGTCGACCACTCTACGGGTTTACTACGAAAGTCACTGACCGGACAGGATCGTGTATCGGGTGGTCTATGCAAGGTAGAGCAGCACGATTCACTCATTGAGTTAGCTCTTCCTCACTTTGCAGTTCGGCCTTGAAGCCAACTTTGTCAATCGCGGCCTTGATTTCCTCCAGACATACTGTAGATGGTTCATAAACTACGACGGCTGTGCCCTCTTTGTAGGAAGCCTCGACTTGGTGAATCCCGTCCAATTTTCTTACCGCTAGTTTCACGGCGGCGTCACATCCACTTCACGTCATTCCGGTCACGTAAAATACCGCCTTTTCCTGCTCCCCCATCGCCTCAATCGTCATTTCCGAGGTTGCAGTCCACAGGTCCGAACCGGCCCAAATACCAAGGGCGAGACCGCCCAATACAAAAGCCGTCAAAATTGCTTTAACCATTAACAATATCCATTCACTTCATTGGTCAGATGATCCAACCCATGTAATAGGGAAACGCCGCTACTACTGCCGCCAGGATTGCCGCTATCCATACAATGATGCGTTGTCGCCGCTGGCCTTCGGGTGTTGCACAGCTTTGTCCTGGGTCGCAGTCCTTGTCAGGCCTGTAAACTTGATAAAAGGCGATTCCTACGAGGAGCAGTGTCAATCCAAGGAAGAAAGGACGGACCGGCTCCAACTGTGCCCCTAGAGCAGCTGACCCCACTCCTACTAAAACCACGGCAACTGGTACGATGCAACACAGCGAGGCCCCAACCGCAGCCACAACGGTGCCAACGCCAAGCAAAACCTTCATATTGATTGTCTCCATGGATTTCCTCCTTTAACTATGTGTTGAGTTAGGTAATCGGCTGGCCCAGCCCTGCGGATCGCAGCGTTGCTTCATCTGGACTGCGACCCGCGCAGCAATCAGCGAGTTGTCCGTCGATAACGACGGATGGAACCGAGTGAATACCCAAGCTCTTGGCTCGGCTTGCCACGCTTGGATCATTCATGTCCAGGACTGTGACTTCACAGGATGGACAGGCAACACTTTTTACGAGCCTGATGGTTTCCTCACAAGCGGGACATCCCGCACCGAAAACTTCGATTCGTCGTTTTGTCGTCATGTCTAAATTACTCCTTTCTCACCAGTCTTTCTCCTGGCTGTCCAGTGCTTCTAAGATGGGGCAATCACCCGCCGGGCCGCTTCCGCTGCATGAAGCAGCCAACTTGGAAAGTGCACCCTGAATCCCTTGCATGTCACGAATCTTCTCTTCGATCGTTGTAATCTTGGCTTCGGCTCGTCTCTTAATATCGGCACAGGTTGTGTCCGGATCAACCCGGAGAGAGAATAGCTCTGCAATTTCCTTCAGCGAGAATCCAAGATCCTTTGCGCGGCTGATGAAGCGGAGCCGAGCTACCACATCTTCTGGGTACTGGCGATAACCCGAATCTGTTCGCGGTGGTTCCTCAATGAGTCCTTTGCGCTCATAGAACCGGACGGTTTCGAGGCCGATCCCGGCACGTTTGGCTATTTCTCCAATGGTCAACGCCATTTTCACCTCCAGTACCTTATGATGCACCCTGTACCATACTACGGGGTCAAGATTTTTTTATTTTTCCTGTGATTCGGTGAAGGAAGTTAAGAAAGTAATACCTTTAGAAGGAGAAGAAAATACCTCACCAAGGAGTTTTCCACGAACTAATGCTGCGGCCTTGATCTGGCTTTTCTACCACATTTCTACCACAGAATCGCCCAAACAACAGGGAAACCCAGCTAACAAGAAGGACGTAGATGATTGAGCAGGAAAGACGGGGCAATACGCGTGTAGGCTTCCTCACCCACAGGCGGGCCAAGCCCCGCTTGCAGGCGTCATTATTCGATGGTAGTATCTCGTTCCGGAAAAAAGGCCTGGAGATGAAGGCCGCATAAGAAATGACAAAGCCTTGTATGGAAGGAGTTGAAACTGAATGCCAAAATTCATGGACGAACATCAAATGAAACCATTCACTGCGCAGCAGCTTCGCGAAGCCCAGAACGCACCCCCGGATGAATTCGGGGTAACGCACCACGATATCATTTTCAGTGAGGAAGCAAACAAAATCTGGTGTGTCCTCGATGCCCCCAACAAGGAGGCTGTCGAGAAGCACCATGAAAAGGCAGGGCTCACGTGCGACTGGATCCGTGAGGTTGAGTCTAGCAGGGAGTAAGCCCCGTGTCCGCCGGTTGGCTGTAAACCATCCCCGGAGTCGGCGTTATCGTGGCCGTGACGTTGGCGGCCCTTCGGGTGTCTTCATCCACACCTGCTTCCTCCACGTCTTGACTTTCTGATCCCAGTGGACTAATTAGAATCAGAACATGATAATTCTGTAACAAACCTAAAATTTTTCTGAGTTTGTTTCCAGCAGGGGAGGGGGACCGAATGATAAGAACTTTTCATCTAATTGTACTCACTGTGACTACTTTGTTGGTTGGATGTGCTCCTGAGAGTGGTGAGCCGATCGATCTTGAAGCGGAGCGCGCTGCTATTCTAGACGCCGATCGAACCTGGTCTGAAACACCTCCAGAGGTAGAGGCATTTGTCTCGTTTTTTAGCGACGACGCCCACTTCCTTCCTCCGGAAGCACCCGAAGTACTGAGCAGAGAGGATATTCAAAAGTGGGTTTCTGGGTTGTTCTCCCTGCCGGGTTTCTCACTGAGCTGGAGTGCAAATTTCGCCGATGTGTCCCAGGCCGGGGATTTGGGCTACTCCATTGGAAGCTTCGAGCTTAAAGTTGATGATGCCGAAGGTAACTCTGTCACCAGAAACGGCAAGTACACCACCGTGTGGAGGAAACAGGAGGACGGCCAATGGAAGGTTGTCTCGGACACATTCAACTTCAATAGCCCGGTTCCCACGAGCGGGGGCTAAGACGCTACCGACCTTCCGGAGTAGCTTGGAGGTCTCTCTGCTCATGAGCATCGTCTAGGAGCTCAAGTATGGGAACGGCACTTTGGATCGTGCAGGGCTTGCTTGCCGTCGCATTCATCGGCGCTGGCTCGATGAAGTTGTTCAAGAGCCACGATGTTCTCAAGGCCGATCCGAAGATGGGTTGGGCAAACGACTTTTCGAGCGGCTTGGTGAAGTTCATCGGTGCAAGCGAGTCGGCTGCTGCTCTGGGATTGGTGTTGCCGGGGCTAACCGGTATCGCACCGATTCTGACTCCGCTCGCCGGACTAGGGCTCGTGGCGGTCATGCTCGGTGCTGCAGCGACGCATCTCCGCCGATCTGAAATGCTGATGGTGGTCCCGCCTCTAGTTCTTAGCGCTCTTGCCGCCTTTGTCGCGTACGGGCGCTTTATTCTTGTGCCGCTGTAGCCCTTCGGGCCTCGCGGCCTAATCTCCCTCAAGGGGCCTTTCCATTGCCTTCACCTTCCCCCAGTATTAGTATAAGGAGGGCAATATGTTCCTAGAGCATGTCAACTTCACGGTTTCGGACCTTGATAGGTCCATAGACTTCTATTCCCGCCTCTTCGGCTTCAAGGTCCGCTGGAAGGGAACCGACGACGATGGGCGTCTCGCCGCTCATGTTGGTGATGACCGTCAGTATCTTGCCCTCTTCGAGGCAGCCAGTCCGGGGCAGGTGAGGATCGATATGACAGAGGTAGGACTCAACCACTTTGGCTTCGTGGTGGAGAGCCTCGACGAGATGAAATCCCGGCTTGCCGAGCTAGGAGTGTCAACCCACGCAGAGCACGACTACAAACCCGGACGTCGTCTTTACTTCTTTGATTCCGACGGCATAGAAGTTGAGCTAGTCGAGTTACTAGCCTCATCCTAGCGACTGACCCCTCACCAACTCAGTCAAGATTCCGGTAAACATTCACGACACGTGCGACTAGCACCGCCACATAGAGAACCCCAGCCACTCCTTCGAGAATGGCCAGCGATTGGGCTTGATCAGTAGCCGGGGTGATGTCGCCATATCCGATGGATGTCAGGGTCATGAAGCTAAAAAACAACAAACGTCGGAATCCCACAGCGTCGTCGGTGCCATCGAAGTTAAGTCGGAAAGAACCGGGCTCAATCGTCTCGACAAGATCATAGAGTGATCCAAAGGTTATACCGATCAGGAGATAGACGCTCACGATCCCCAGAATGGAATCTCGCTGGAAGCCACGTAACCGAGACTTCGAGGAATATAGCAATGGTGATGAATCCATAATAGGCAGTGAAGCTAGCTTCTGTCCAAATGCTGCCGCGGGTCTGAACCAACAAAGAGTAGATGCTATTAGAAAGCGCAATCAATGCTAGTGCTGCAGCGACGATCCTGATTTTTCGGCAGGCTCCAACGGCGTAAATGCCGGTGCCCAAGAGCAACAATGCCGTTATCCCCCCAAGAGCGGCTCCCGTTGCGGTGTCGTGGAAATAGGGATATGACGCCAGCATTACCACCGATGCGCAAAAGACCCCGGTGAATCGCGTTTGTTGATAGAATTCCGACACGATGAATTCTCCTTCCCCGAATGTTGATGTTGATCAGCATAATATCCTGGTTGTCCGCAGAAGACGCAAGCAGACATAGCAGAAAATCCTGCCAGTGGCTTGTTAGGGAGTCGGCCCGGAGCTGACATGGGGCGCAAGCTTGTCCCACTCGCTCGAGGCCACGCAGTACAAGCAGAAGTCGCCGTGGTCGTAGATCGAGCAGTTGATGGGGCCGCGCCTGTCCTTGTGCACGTAGGCTCCGACAAAGGGCGTCTTGGTCGGCCGCACCGGTCTGGTGAGCACCCAGGTGATGCCGTCCGCGCCGTTCTTGCCCATGAGCAGGCTGTCGCGTTCCCACTCGTTCTGTTCCAGCATGTCTACCCCAAAGAGCTTCATTAGGCTCAGCAGGGGGTGCACGGTGCGCTGGAACCCTCCACGCTTCTCGCCCGGCATCATCATCGGTCCGGAGCCCATGCCGACATACTTGGTCACGCCGGCAGCCTTCATGGCGTTCCAGAGGTGCGGAAGATTGTGCGTCTTCGGACGCTTCTTCCTGTCATCGCCGAGTGCCGAGATGACGCCATCGCAGCCCGCAAGCACCTCCTTCAACTTCTCCTCTTCATCCAGCTGCGCGTTGACCACTGTAGTCGTCGGCTTCACGTCTTTGAACTTGTGCGGCGACCGCGTGACCACCACCGCCTCGATACCGATCTCCTCGGCCCGGGCGAGGATCCCCTCGCCGTAGGTTCCGCTGGCGCCGATGATCGCCACCTTAACGGGCTTCGCAACGCTCGTGCTCATGACGTTTGTCCGATGTGATTTTCTCGGATGTTAGCTGTGTTACAGTCCGTCGCGCCAGGCGATGGCTTCGAGTTCGACCCGGACTGCGTCTTCGACGGGAATCACGGGTCGCGCCTGGCATTCGAAGGCCGGGTACGTCGAGCAGAACTTGTGAACGGCCAACGGATCGTCGCAGTCCACTAACATGTGCCCACCCCACTCGCCCACTCGCACAACGAACAATTCGATCTTGAATCCGGCGGGCGCCTTCCATTGACCGAACACCTCAAGTATCCGCTTTTGGGCATTCTCGTACTCCACAGGCGAACCTTGCGGACGTTCGAACCAGCTGATCATGTACTTCATCGCTATCCTCCTATTAGTATGTTTATTTTTGGCCTGGCATCTGTATTAACTCTGACACCTCAAGTGAACCGCCAACATCAAGAAAAGGGCAACCCTGTGCAATCAGCAGTGCCGCCTCCATAGGATCAGTTTCAATGATTGTGAAACCAGACATTGACGTTGTGCTTCCAGTGGTAACAGAACCATCAGAGTTTACTGTGCTCGTATCCTTAAGCGGATTAGCAGGACTCACTGCTGAGTCGCCCAATGAAGATAACCAAGCTCTATATTTCGCCATATGTTGCTTACCTTCCTCTGGGCTAGACGGCTTATCGCCGCCCAGGTAAGAAATCATGTATTGGGGCATTTCTTTCTCCTACTGTTAGTCATTTGCTCTAGCGATAAAAAACAGATCACGCGTTTCCTTCCGTGGGCTAACCTTGAAATCCAGGCTTGCGTCTTTGGTCTCCAGCCGGGAGGAGAACCACGATCTCTCGGGCCAGCTCCTCAACCGACTTACCGGTAACGTCGATCTGTCGCCAGCCGTGACTGACACGCACCTGCTGAGAGTGTCGAAGCTCTTTCTGGATGCTCTCCAGTGAGGCGTACGGCTCGGCAGGAATCCCCAGGTAATCAGCCCGGACACGCCGTAGTTCCAGCAGCCGTCTGGGGTTCATGACAAGACAAATGACCCGTTCGGAGGGCAAGGATAGCAGCGCCGGGGGGAGAGGGAGCTCGGGGACAATGGGCACGTTTCCGACAAACCAGCCCTGGTAGCCGAGGTACAGCGTGGTTGGCGTCTTCATCGTTCGGGAGATACCGACCAGGACGACTTCCGCATGGCTAAGTTCGTCCGCCTGCTGTCCATCGTCGTGATGAAAGGCGAAGTCCACCGCCTCGAACTGTCTCGACCTGGCCTCGACCAACTGTTTGAAGAGCCCGGGCTTCTCTTGCGGTGTCAGCCTCAGGTGTGTGGCCAGACGATCCAGCACCGGGCCCAGCAGGTCCATCGTATCTACCCCCTGGGAACGGGATTCAGCCAGTATCAGGTGACGCAGTTCGTCCGAAACCAAGGTATGAAGAATTAGGGAATCACGGCCGGCCGCTTCCTGAACCACGGCGCAGAGCTGTTCTGGCGTGCCAATACGCCCACGCCGGATGACGGTGGCGTGGGCCTCTTCGAATTGGACGAGAGCGGATCGAACCACCCGCTCCGCTGTTTCGCCAGTGGCGTCGGAAACTACGAAAATCGTCAGCAACTCTTGGTCAGAGGCTCCGGCTAGTCCATGAATTTCTTTTTGAATTCGTCCCACTTGGCGAAATTGAGGTGGGGATCGGCCAGGTAAGTGGCGAATTTCAGCGGATCCTTGCTGGCCAGTTCTTGGGCCTGGACCCGATAGTCAGCTGCCTTTTCACTGTTTCTCAGTTTCCCGTGTAGGCTGCTCAGAAGATGCAGGCCATGATAGTGAATCATTGTGTGCTCGGCCTGGTTGTACACTTCAGGGTACTGTGAATACCATTCCAGGGCTCGTTCAGTAAAGCTTGCCGCTTCCTCCAATCGGTCGGATTGTGTCGTTACAAGAGCCAAGTTGAACAAAATCCTTCCCTCGCTGCGGCGATCCTTGGCTTCCTGTGCTTTGAGTAAAGCCTTATCCAAATAGCTGTGAGACTCTTCACGCTTACCCAGGGCTAGATAGGCTACTCCCACATTCAAGAGGGCATTGGATTCCCAGGTCCTGCGGCCGGTTTTTCGATTCATCTCAGCGGACGACAGTGCGTACTGCAATGCTTCCTCAGGCTGAAGCGTGTACAAATGGAATGTTCCCAGGTTCAGCAAGTACATTCCCCTGAAAAGATCGTCCTCCCTCTCTTCGGCAATCTTGAGGGCCTGGGAATAGGTGGTCAGGCCTTCAGCAGCGTTCCCCGAGTAGATTGCAGCGTAGCCGATGTTGGTTAAACAGGCAGCCACCAGTTTTTGGTTGCTGACGGCTTCTGCTAAGGGAATTGCAAATCGTAACTTTCTGATCGCCTCGCTGTACTCTTGAAGCGCTTCTTCATATTCCTGGCGATCCCAGAGAAAATCAGCCGTTGTCGTGTGTTTCGCTCCTTCAATGCGCAGTCGCTTGGCCTGAAAATGCTGGGAGTAGCCGGGTTGTTCGGTAACCCTGGAGAAGAGCTGAAACACCTCTTCACTGGGCATCCATGTCGCTTCGAATTGAGTGAATTTTTCCAGCAAGACATCGTAACGGGCTTTTTGTCTACCCAGCTCGTCAAAGCCACGATCCATGTCGGCCAGAATCTTGTTTAACTCCTCACCCAGGGGTTCAGCGCTTTCTCGAATCAGACTTTCTGCCGCCAGCCTATCGCTTTGCTTCAAGAGGGAGGCAATCTGGCTCAAAGTGCTCGATGTGACAACGCCGAAGTGGGTGGCCAGATATTTGGAGATGAGGTCGGTTTCCTCGTCCATTCCCGCGGCAATCCTTCCCAGCATGTCCGACACGGTTGCTTGCCAGGCCTCTGGACTCTTCCGCTGGTTGACGATGCGCTCTAAATCATGGCAGATCGTGCAATTGGCCTCCGTGTTATCTTTCCCTTCGCCATCAGGAAGCCTGATGTTGAGGTCGCTGTTTTCTGGCATTTGAAGAGGAGAGGAGACGGCAAGGGCCGTGACAAGGCCATAGGTCAGAAAAGCAATCCCCATAGTGGAAACAGATACTAAGATTCTTTTAGACATAAACCTCAATCTCCCTAAATGATAAACCTGCAGGAGGTTAAAGGCAAACCGGATAGCGTGAGGGGGAAACCAGCCTTTGCAAGGCTTAGAAACCCAACAGATGTGCGTACTTGAGGGAAAGAACCCGATCGGTGCTGGCCCCGCTGGTAGTGGGATTCTCCTCCGTATAAACGATGAAAAGATCACTCAGAGAATGGTGGATCAGGTTGAAGCGCACATTCGAGGTGATTTCGCGGTCTTCACTGTCGTATTGAATAAACGTGTCGAGGAAGGTCCGGGTATTGAAAGCATATTGGAGCCGGAAGCGAAGTTGATCGACCTGGAAATCTCCTCCCGGCAAGCTCACGTCACTACGTGTAAAAGTGAATGAAGTACTGACATGACCATTGGGCCGATATCGAGCGTCGGCTAGAAAGCTCTTCTTGTCCCCGTTCCAGAAGCTTCCATCATAAAAGGTGAATCTCCCGGAGAGGGCGCGACTTCGGTCACTGGTGAACTCGAGGCCATCTTCGCTGTAATTATAATCCGCCAAGGGGACGATGATGTTGTTTCGGATTTCAAAATCCTCATCCAGCCGATCAAAATAAGTGCGGTGACGGTAGCGTATGAGAGTTCCATTCTGGAAGGTAAATTCAAGCCCAATGCTCTGTTTTCGGGTGATGAGCCGGCCTTGCGAGTCCGTGATATAGCGAATGTTGAGCACCGGGTTGATCTCCCGAATCATCCGGCCTTCCCAGGGACGAATGCGAGGACGCGTTTCCAGGCGTTCAATATTCACCCCCGTGCGCGCAGCAAAACCCAGATCATCCCGATAATCATCCTGGACCGTGGCGTGAGTGCCTCCCAGCCTTAACCACCTTGCATCATAGAGCCCCTCAACGCGAAAAGCCCAATCATCATCCTCTATGCCGGGAGTCTTGGTCTGCACAAACAAGGAATTCAAAACGAGATCGTCTCGCGGCCGATACAGTCCATCCACTCCGTAGACTTGATTGGTTTCACGGTCGCGCCCCTGCCGATTGAGGTAAAAGCCCCCCAGCCAGGAACGCGTCAGGATATCCCTCTTCACCCTCAGGACCGAGTTATTCTCCGGTCCCTGCCCTTGCGCTTCTTCCGTCTGAATGTTGATAAATCCCAGTTCATAGGGACCCGCTCGACCCGTCAAACGAGCTCCGCCCAGAATGGGAACGGGACGCCTGGCCAGTGTCAGTCCGACGCGTCGGCTGTAAAAGAGTTTTATATCCTCCGGGTCCGGTATTCCCGATGTCTGTAGTCTAACGCTGCCGATTTCAAAAAGCCCCATGTTCTCTAGAAAGAAGTCTCGCTTCTCGGGGAAGCTGATTCGGAATCGATCCAGATTCACCTGCTGTTGATCGACTTCCACGTGCGAGAAATCTGTGTTGTAGGTCAGATCCAGGGTCAGACTGGAGGTCAGTCCATATTTGAGGTCGACGCCTACATCGGAAGTGGAAGTGGTATCGGAATCCTGGTGAGTCAGGTTGCTCGCGACGTAAGGAACGAGGGAGAGGTTGCGACCGGGTTGGATCTCACTTTGGGTCATCCCCAGGAGCTCTCCGGCCAGACTAACCCGCGTGATGTTGAATCGGCGGGGAAGCTCAGACCAGTAGCTTCTCTCGTTGTTGCGACGGATTTGCCTTCCGAAGTTTATCCGCCAGGCACCTTGGGGGGTCTTGCTGTAGCGAAGCGTCTTGATGGGAATCAGGATTTCAGCCGTCCAGCCCTGTTCATTGATGTGGGTTTTGATTTCCCAGATGGCGTCCCAACTGACATTGCTCTCCCTTCCCTCATTGGTGATCTGGACGTCTCTCTTGGCACCGCGGGGATTGAACACGAACAGAAAGCCATCCCGCGAGCTGGCGAAGGTATCCAGCAAAATCTCAAAGGTGTCCTCATCTCCTGGAGAAAAATCGCGTCTGAGGCTGTTGGATACGATCCCCTGAGGGTTGCTGTCAAAACAGTTGACACCAAAATAGAGGTTATCCGAATCAAAAAGGATGCGGACCTCGGTGCGTTGGCTTGAGGGCTCTCCCTGGCTGGGTTCAGACTGGATGAAGTCGGTGGCCGGCTCAGCCAACTGCCAAGGGGCTTCGCTGAGAACACCATCCAGGGTGATGGTTTCCTCCATCCAGCGGGCGCGAACCGCTCGATCGGCAGCCAGCCCTTGAGGCCAAAACTGCAGGCATACCAGAAGAAGCGTCAACCCCGACACGAAAGAGGGTCTGAAAGCCATAGTTCTCCTTTCGCGAGTGGCCTATTAATATCTTATTTCGTCACTGGTAGCCAATTCTTTGCCCAGAAGTTTTGGTCGATCCAGGTTGATTTCTTTCTCCCATTGCCTTCATATCCCTAAAGGCTTAACATCTAGGACGAATCACACCCGCCTTGAGGGGGAGTCCAAAAATGATCGGCCAAACCATATCCCACTACAAGATCCTGGAGAAGCTGGGCGGCGGTGGGATGGGTGTGGTCTACAGGGCCGAGGACACCAGGTTGGGTCGCAATGTGGCCCTGAAGTTTCTGCCCGAGAAGTTTGCCCAGAATCAACAGGCATTGGATCGTTTCCAG
Source organism: Acidobacteriota bacterium (assembly GCA_963663035.1). GTDB lineage: Bacteria > Acidobacteriota > UBA6911 > RPQK01 > JADFOI01 > JADFOI01. The sequence continues at coordinate 1,380,583 of OY760074.1, read as the reverse complement.
CGAGAGGCCAGAGCAGCATCGGCACTCAATCATCCCAACATCTGCACCATCCACGACATCGGCGATCACGAGGGTCAGCCCTTCATTGTGATGGAGTTCCTGGAAGGCCAAACGCTAAAGCACCGCATCCAGGGCCGCTCCATGCCAACGGATGAGCTTTTGGACCTGGGGATTCAAATTGCCGATGCGCTGGATGCCGCTCACTCCAAGGGCATCGTCCACAGAGACATCAAGCCGGGCAACATCTTCATCACCCAGGGAGGTGACGCCAAGGTGCTGGACTTTGGACTGGCCAAGCTGACCCAGGAGCCAACGGAAGTGGACTCGAAGATGCCCACGGCTCAGGTGTCGGAGGAGGCTCTCACCAGCCCAGGGACGGCTTTGGGGACGGTGGCTTATATGTCTCCTGAGCAGGCCAGGGGTGAGGAACTGGATGCCCGGACGGATCTGTTCTCGCTGGGCGTGGTGTTGTATGAGATGGCGACGGGGAGTTTGCCCTTCCAGGGAAACACCACTGAGATTGTGTTTACCGAGATTCTGACCAAAGCCCCCACTTCTCCAGTGCGTCTCAATCCCGATGTGCCGGATGAACTCGAGCGCATCATCAACAAGTCCCTGGAAAAAGACAGCGAGATTCGTTGTCAGTCCGCCAAGGATCTGTTCACCGACCTCAAGCGGCTCAAAAGAGATACCTCAGGGGAGTCAGTCGCCACCACAGCCGTAGCGGCAGCGACTTCCGCCAGGCGGAGTTACGTATGGCCCGTGGTGGCTGGAGGAGTCGTGGTTCTTGTTCTGTTGCCTCTGGCCTTGTTCTGGCCTTTCACTGCCGCTCCTCCAGCAGAACCCATCGATTCTATAGCTGTGCTACCTTTTGAGAACCGAAGTGGTGATCCTGAGTTGGAATATGTGAGTGACGGGATTGCCGAGGGCATAATCAACCGACTCTCCCAACTGTCTGGTCTGAACAAGGTTATCTCCAGTGCATCGTTGAGGGGTTACAAAGACAAAGAAGTCAACCCACAGACGGTCGCACAGGAGGTTGATGTTCGAGCCGTAGTGATCGGAAGTATGGTGCAGTTAGGCGAGAACATCAGGATCAATGTTGAATTGATCGATGGGGAAAACAACAGCACTGTCTGGGGTGAAACTTACACAGAACCGCGATCTGCCGTTTTTGAACTGGAAGAAACCCTCAGCAAGCAAATTGCCGATGCTTTGGGTGTCCAGTTGACGGGAGAAGAGGGGGAAAGACTAAGCAAACGCTACACCGAAAACAGCGAAGCGCACCAAGCCTATCTCCAGGGGAAATTTCAACAAGCAAAGAATAGCGCAGACAGTCACATGAAGGCGATTCAGCATTTTGAAGAAGCAATCCAGATAGATCCAAACTATGCTCAAGCCTATTCCGCATTGTCCAGATCCTACTACAGGCTTATCCTCCCCATTGGAGTACTTCCCGCACTGGAGACCATGCCCAAAGTGGAGGAGCTGGCGATGAAGGCACTAGAGATTGACAACACGCTTGCTGAAGCTCACGCGACAATGGGAGATGTCAAGCGTCTCTCCCAGTGGGATTGGGCGGGATCCGAAAGAGAACTTAAGCTGGCCATGGAACTCGATCCGAGTTCTTACGCGGCGAATCGTGGGTACGCCTTGCTCATGTCGTTGATGGGACGCCACGACGAGGCCATTGCTCTGGGCAAACGCGCCCAGCAGCTTGATCCCCTCAACCTGGCCACTGCAGTTGCGTTAGGTTTTTATTTTCGCAGTGCACGTCGATACGAGGAAGGAATTGAAATTTGTCAGTCAGCATTGGATATGGATCCGAACTTCCAACGGGCCTATAGCTGTTTGGGGGGACTCTATGTTGACATGGGTCTGTACCAAGAAGCAGCTGCAGCGTGGCAGCGGGAGTGGATTCTTGGAGGAGCCAGCCCAGAAGAGTTAGCAGGGCTCCCAGATGCAGCTGCCTCAGGTGCAGAGAGTGCTTTGCGATGGGTGCTTCTTTACGAGACCGAAAGAGCGAAACAAGAATATGTCCCAGAAAACACTTTTGCCTGGATTTACGCGGGACTTGGTGAAACCGATCAGGCATTTGAATGGTTGGAGAGAGCTTACCAGGCACGAGTGGCAGATTTGCCTTATATTAAAAACCACTCCCGCTGGGACCCCCTCCGCGACGACCCTCGCTTCGCTGACCTGCTGCGGCGGATGAACCTTGAACCGTGAGCGCCGGAAGCACTTGTGCCCCTTTCGGGAATTTGGAGGAGAAATGAATAAAAAAAATAATTCGTCTGCGCGGAACCCTCCAACGTTGGCTGTAGTCTTGGCCCTGGCTGCCTTTGCCCAGATGGTGGGATTGGCCCAAGCTCCCGAATATACAACCGAGTACGTGCCTCTCAGAGCGCAGACCTATGGCCTGTTGTATACGCCAACCACGATGGGTCCGGAATCGAGCGTGGGGCTGATCAGCATGCATCCCAATGGCAGTCGTCTCACCAGTCTTGCCTGCATCGAGTTTGCAAAGCGTGGGTTCCGAGCGCTGTGTATCGCTGGTCAGTATGTCAATTCCAGTCGCGAGGACATGATCTGGGAGCGGCTTCCACTGGATGTCAAGCCGGCTGTGGCTTACATGCGCCGGCTTCCCGGGCTTGAAACAGTCCTCCTGCTGGGCGGCAGTGGGGGCGGTCCTCTCATGTCCTTCTATCAAAATGTAGCTGAGAACGGGGTCAAGGCCTGTCAGGTGCCGGGGAGAATTGGGCAATGCACGGATGAGCTTGCAGATCTGCCAGCGGCCGATGGCGTCATTTTACGGGACCCTCATTTTGGCTACGGGAGTATTCTGTTGTCGGCGCTTGATCCCAGTGTGGTGGATGAAGAAAGTCCGGCTGAAGTGAATCGTTCCCTGGATTTGTTTGATCCCAGCAACGGATATGATCCCAAGGGAGCTACTTACAGCGAGGAGTTCAAGCGTCGCTTTTTTAGAGCCCAGGCGGACAGGATGGACCGCCTGACTCAGCTGGCCCTGGAGCGGCTCGAGAAGATTGAGAAGGGGGCAGGGGATTATTCAGACGACGAACCTTTTGTCATCGGTCGTGCCGGTGCTCGAATGTGGCAGGCGGACCTCAGTCTGGTGTCGCGTACCAAGCGAGCCCATCCAGTCTTGAAGCCGGACGGTTCGGTGAAGATGGAGATTGCGCGCTCGGTGAGGGTTCCCAGTCTGAACCCGGAAAGTAACGAGGCTTTTTCAGGGGCCCAGGTGAATTCGGTCAAAGCCTTTCTCAGCACCCACGCCATTCGCACCACCTCAGACTACTTTATTACGGAAGACGACATTGAGGGTATTGACTGGAATTCGTCAAACACCGCCACCCCGGCTAACCTGGAAGGTGTGCATGTTCCCATTCTCATTATGGGAATGACGGGATATTACTGGATGGTGGCCACTGAAATTTTCTATGATCACGCCGCCAGCCAGGACAAAACCTTGATCTTCATTGAGGGTGCCTCACATGGCGTGACGCCCTGCCGAGCCTGCGAAAGTACCCCAGGAGAGTTCGGGGACACGGTCAAGAGGGCCTTTGACTACGCTGCTGATTGGATTGGTGATCGTTTCATTCGTTGAGCTCCGGACTGCTCCGGTTGCTCTCACCAGTTGGCTTGCACCTCTGGAACTCTACCCTCAAAGATTTTCTTAATCAGAGGGAGATCCCTGGTGGAGCGAGGACCTCCAACTGAACCCAGGTCAAAGCGTATCTTTCCCTTGCGGCCATGAATATACAGCTTCACGCTGTTGTAGGAGCTGTAGGTCCTTTTGACATCGATCTTTTGAATCTCTTCCCATGGAATGTTTCGAGTATTGAGAATGCTCTTTCCCTCGACACCGTGATCGGTGATTCGGAGCGTCAGTGCCACCAACAAAAGATCATGGAAAATCCAAGAGGCGAAAAACAGACCGATTGCCCGGCCAGCCAGGCTCCAGAAAGGATCGCTTCTGGGAGGAAAGAGAAAGAAATAAAGGAATAGACATCCAAAAGGAGTTCCAACTCCATAGGCCACGATCAGCTCCCATGTGCTGACTGTGAATTTCTTGGGAGAGTCAAGTGAAGTGCTGGACTTGCCTGTTGAAGTACTCATCAACGCTTGCTGTCCCTTGAGAGGCGCGGCTTGATTTGGCCAATTGTGGCCTACTCCACCTTCTTGAGCATGAGGAATCGCTGGCCGTCGAGGGTGGCGTCCCAGTTGGAACGGGTGCCGGAACTGGGGACAAAGTCCCCTTCAAACAGGACTCGAGGGGTCCCCATAGTCAGGGTAGGAGTCGTGCTGATCTCTACCGCCATCCGCTTGTTCCCGTTGCGGTAGAAGAGGTCTTTGCTGAGGGGAGGCCAGACCACTTCGATTCCTCCACCCCTGGAAACCTGATGGGCTGGCTCGGCCTCGGGAAAGGCTCGGACCACAACCTCACGTTGGCCGGTCTCATCGGAGGTGTAGGCCAGCCAGCGTCCATCGGCGGAGAAAGCAATGCCTCCTTCCAGAGCGGGGGTGTTGAGGAACACCCAGGGCGTTCGATCTCCCTCAAAGGGGAGCATCCAGATATCGCGGCCGGTCTCGGGGTGAATCTCATAGAAAGAGAGCGTCTTGCCATCGGGAGTCCACCGTTGAGGTCCGTGATTGAGTTCGGCATGGGTCAGACGCTCAGCTTCCCCACTCCCATCGACTGGCATCCAGTAAGCCTCATGATCGTCACGGAAGGAGCGTCCTCCTTCAGGGGACTGGTGCCGGTCGGAGCCAAACAGCACCCGCTGGCCGTCGGGACTCCAGAGGACGGACCGATTGCTCCCCTCAAAGGTCAATCGCCGCAGCTCACCGGTGGGGATGTCAAAGATCCAGATGTCGCGTTTGTCCAACAAGACCTCCACGGCCACTTGGGTGCCGTCGGGTGAGAGTCGCGGCCGCATGTAGCTTCGAGGAGGTGCTGCCAGCGGTTCCACATTTCCCTGGTGATCGACCCAGACCATCAGCCGCTGCTCCAGCATAGGCCCAGCCCCAACCGGGTAGCGCTCAGCCAGAAAGTTGATGATGGCTTCTGCGTCTGCGCTGAGAATCTGGGCTCCTCGAGAAAGCATATCCTGGACCGTTCTGTTCCATTCCTGGCGGCTTCTTCCCTCAGGCACGGCCCTCTCCACGGAATGACAGGAGGTGCATAGGGTGCGCACCAGTGCTTCCCCGGTCCCTTCAGTGGGCGAGTCCTCCCTGGCTCCTGGCTGTTGGGCCAGCGCCAGAAGGGGAGTCCCCAGCAGGAAAGCGATCAGTAGTGTCACGAATCGGATAGCGTTTTTACCCAGCATTGTCGATTGCTCCCCTTTTCTTTGGAGGCGATTATGCGCCTTTCAAAAGCTTGTCGCAACCTGAGGGAGGAGCCTTACCGGCTTTTAAATTCGTGATGATTGAGGGAATGCGGGCTAGCTCCAGGCGACAGCAGTCAGTGCGACGGAACCACCAATGGAGTGCCGGGTCGTGTGCGGGACCGTGTCACCTCGCTGGTTGGGAGTGTGACTTTATAGCTGGGAACACCGCTGGCTGAGAAAAGTTGGAAGACGCCACCCAGATTGGGATTCTCGGACTGTCCTCCCAGGAAGGTCACAGAGCTGGCTCGAACCAGTCCCTCCAGAACTTCATCCTGCCGTTCCCAATGATACTGACCAGACTCCAGACGGGTCGGAACACCAATGCGAAAGAGCAAGTCCATCCGTAAGTTCGAAGAGGAGGCTTCAAAAACGAGTCGGACGGGCAGACGATCACCATCTCTTCGACCTGTCAGGGAGATCATCTGATAATCAGTCAGTGTGCTTTCGGTTTGCAGGTTCTCGATCGTCGCTTCTTTCATACTCCGGCAATATGGCAACAGGAAAAGCCAGGTGCAAAGAAGCCAAGAAATCCGCTTGGATGGAAGAATCATCAGCGGATATAAGTATCTCACATTGCCTTCTCCGCGGCTCCGAGCGTAAAATCTCATCAGTATCATGACTCAGGATCTTCCATACAACTACGAGGGTTATCTTCCCGGTGAGGAAGAAGAGAGAGATTTTTCAAGATTTCAGCAGACGCTGAAGGTTGGTACAGAAGCACCGGACTTTGAGGCCACGCGTCTTGAGGATGGGAAGAAAGTGAGATTGTCAGATCTTACGGTCCATTCCAATGTCGTTCTTGAATTTGGAAGCTTAACCTGACCGTTTTGTGGCATAGCCGGGCCGGCTATGGAGAAACTTGCCAGCGATTACCGGGACAAAGGATTCGAATTCGTGTTTGTCTATACCCGGGAGGCACATCCGGGAGAACTCCGACCCCATCACACCCGATTCGAGCAGAAGCTGGATCAAGCGAGAGCTTTTCAGTCTCAATTTGCTATCCAGCGACCCATCCTCGTTGACAGTCTGGAGGGAGCTGCACACCGGGCCTATGGAGCCCTTCCCGACATGCTGTATCTCATAGGGAAGGGCAGACGTTTTATCTGGTTCAAAGCGGACTGGACGGATGGCGACACCTTAAGAATTATCTTGGAGTATCAGATAAAACGCAGGGAGATGCGCCAGGCTAACCGAAAAGTAGGCCCCAATTATTGCGAGTTCCTGGGATTTCGGCCTCGCATGTGGGATCAATTTGTGGCCCACCTCCATACCAACGGGCCCAAGGCTGTGGCCGACTGGGAGCGGGCCATGGAATATTGGAAAGAACACCCGCCCAGCCATGGATAAAGATCCCGGGTGCACATGGGAATAGGAAGCTCTTTTCCATTGCCTTTCAGCACAGCCAGGCGTACCATTGAGCACAGTTGCAGTCAGGAGTTTGAGATTAGGTATCGCCTTTTCAACCGCATCAAGACCAAGGGAGGAACCATGAGGGACTATCAATTGATCAGTAAATATCCAGCTGCCTGGCCAGCTCTGGCCCTGCTGCTTCTTTTCCAGCTCACCAGTGCCTTCGGTCAGTTGGCTCCAGAAGTAGCCCAATCGGGATATGCAGACACGATCTTTGTCAACGGCAAGGTGGTGAGCATGGACGATAAGTCCCGTTCCACCAGTGTGGGGAACACCTATCAGGCCATAGCCGTCAAAGGCGAGAAGATCATGAAGCTGGGGACCAACCAGCAGGTCCGGACGGTGGCGGGACCCGACACTCGGACTTTTGATCTGAATGGGAGGACTCTGATTCCCGGCATAATCGAGACACACAGCCACATGTACGGAGGTGCAACCCGACATCTGGACCGGTTAGGCTTCAAGTATCCTCCCGAGGGCGTAAGCTTTCTCTCCATGCAGGCAGATCGGGACCTGGAGAAAACACAGGCCATCATGCGGGAGACACTCCAGGATGCGGTCCAGGAGGTGGACCCGGGCGAATGGCTGGTGCTCAGTATTCAGGGTAATCCTGAAGCGCCAGGCGAGGCGAGCTTCTGGGGGTTTACGCGACGCATCACCAATCGCAGGACGCTGGACTTGTGGACTCCTGATAATCCCGTTCTGATACGACCCGGCCCGCGGGGCTGGGTCAACTCCCAGGCGCTGGAGATTATGAATGAGTTTCTGCCCGGATACTCCGAATCCATCCACGAGACCATGCACGGGGACGTGATTGGAGAGGACATTGCCGAAATCGGATGGGTGGGCAGCCAGGAGATGTCCGTGATCACCTGGGAGCTGTTTCTGGAAAAACTGCCTCTGGCCACTCTGGCCGAAGCCATCAGGATCATTTCGGAAGAGGCCACCACCAAAGGAATCACCACTTTTTCAAGCCGCGTTCAGTTCCCCAAGATCATGAGTGGATATGCCACTCTTGCCGGATTGGACCAACTGCCGATTCGTTTCGCAGCTCACTATGAAATCCACCGCATGCCCACCGATCCCCAGCAGACCCGTCAGATTTATCGGCGGACCGGGGTGCTGCAGGGAATTGGAGACGATCACCTGTGGATTGACGGAGTGGCCTCAGAGCGCTGGGATTCGATATACCCGGAATCGTGCACGGGACCCGATACCATCGCCCCACCCAATATCAAGTCTCGAGAGGTCTGCCCGGTACCGGGGGAACTGCCCTGGGATACACTTGAAAATGCCGCTGCCGCCGGCTGGCGTCTGGCGGGAGTGCACATCTGCGGCAGCCAAAGTGTGCGAGCCTTTACTCAAATGATCGATCGGGCCCGCGAAGTCAACGGCTGGTCGATGCAGCAGGTGCGTGACATGAAGCTGACCGGTGAGCACTGCAATCTGATCGGACAGCAACCGGACATCATTCAGAGGCTGACAGACTATGGAATCATCCTGAGCTGCGGCATCAACTATCTCCGCGAGGCAGCAGACTGGATCGCCGATTATGGCCCCCAGATAGAGCCTTTCATTATCCCCTTTAAGACCTGGATTGATTCGGGTGTGAAGCTGGTCGGCCAGCATCATGGGGGTACGCCACCGTTTAACATGCAGTGGCAATCGGTGACTCGCAGAGAAGGTGGGGTCGTCTACCAACCCGACGAGCGAATTGACCGAGTGCATGCCCTGAAGATGTGGACATCCTGGGCATCCGAATACGTGCTCAAAGAAGACGAACTGGGCACGCTGGAAGTGGGCAAATACGCAGATCTGGTGGTCCTGGACCGTGACTATTTTACCGTTCCGGTCGATGACATTTTGAAAATTCGTGTACCCATGACGCTGGTGGGCGGCGAGATTATCCAGTTGCAGGAATCCCTGGCGAATGAGTTTGGCATGGCACGGATTGGACCTGCCTACGATTTTTCAGATGAGGAAGTGGCCGCTCAATCGAGGTTCCGTCAGTAGGGAAGGTGTTCCGGACTTAGATCTGAGAGTAAATTCCAACGTGCTGCCAATGCAGGGCGGTGTTCACGCAGCCATTCGCGTTCCCGAGCAGTCAGAGCCGCTTCACCAAAAGCATCTTCCTGTGCAAGACGGCTGCTTTCCAGCTGTTCTTCGGCGTAGCACAAAGTTCTATAACGACGGCTCTGCAATTCGCCCTTTTCCTCTAGCTTCGTTCGGGCCATGGAAACCAAGAAGCCCAGTCGATTCTGAAGATTGTGTAGTCGAGCTTGGTCCAGAAGCCATTTCCAAGCAAGGTTCGGGTAATTGAGAAGAACCCAAGGAAGTGCCTCCGCGAGCCGAGCTTCTAAATTCTCTTGTTTGAGCGCCGCAACCAAAGCCTCAGCCGGGTTACGTCTCTTTCTCGTTCGCATGTATGCAAAACCTGGATACCCCAAAGCAGACAATTCTTCTGCCACCTGTTGTAGTGTGTGAGTCTGCGAGCCAACCGGCTTCAGTGGCAATGAAGTGAGAGGCAAATCGAAAACGCCTGTTGCACGAGCTACTAGGCGGGGAGTTAAGCGTCTTTGCCTCCTTTCCAGCAAGGACAGGTACGGTTGAGACACACCCAAACGAGCAGAAGCCTGTTGCTGGCTCCAGCCTTTTTCTTTCCGCGCTTTTCTAAGTTGCATCCCAGTCATATTAACCACCTAAAGTATTATTACAAGTTTGTAATATTTATGTCAAGAATCAAATATCTCCCTATGGCAGCTACTCCGGTTTTTCCAGGATTTGCCACGCTTCGTCGGTGAGGCGCATCAATCAGGCGTCTAGCCCGGATAATGCGGGACGAGACACTCAAGCCTTACTTCAGCTCGATAAGGAGAATCTCTAGCGGTTGATCGCTCAAACTTTCCGGGAGGTGTTCTACTGCATCGAACCAGGCAGCGTCATCGGCTTTGGCTTGAATTTCCTCCGAGCTGCCATCTGGATAGGTGAACCGGCCATTAAGGTCCGTCAGGAAAACCCCCACGCTTGCCGGATGTGCATGCATCTGTGACAGGATCTGAGGGCAGGACTTCAATAGGAATTTGCTAAATCTTATCTTTGCATTCTGAAAGCTAAATGGTAGGCTCTATGCAACGATTTGTCACACCCTCTTGTTGCGCAAGAGGTGGAGAGCGAATGAACAGTCAACAAAAACAGGAGGTTTCCAATGAACCAGTGGCTTAAGAAGTTTGAAATGGGTGTTCTGGCCTGCTTGATGGTGGGGATGTGTAGCGCATTTCTGGCCGCCCAGAGCCTGCCGTCGGAGGTCATCCACTATGCGGACATCGTCTTTTACAACGGCAAGGTCCTTACCGCCGACGAGGGTTTTTCCATACGGGAAGCTGTAGCGATCCGGGACGGGAAGTTTCTGGCCGTTGGGGACAGCCAGGCCATCGAAGCCATGGCAGGTCCACAGACGAGAAAAGTGGATCTTGAGGGTCGAAGCCTCATCCCCGGGCTGATTGCCACCCACCAACACGGCTACGTGGGCAATTCTTCAAAGAGCGGGACCGAGAGGCTGCAGTTCAAGGACGTGGCCAGCGGTCTGGAGGAAATCAAGGCTCTGGTGGCCAAATATGCTCCGGGTGAGGAGATCTGGTCGGGGGGACCCAGCAACCACGCCATGACCATAGATGTGACGCTGGCACAGCTGGATGCCGCTTCCCCCAACAACCCGCTGGTGGTCACCTGTCCCAACAATCAGGTTGTGGTCAACAGCCTGATGCTGAACAGACTCCTTCCAGAGGCGCAGGGGATGTTTGGCATTCTCAAGGATGAGCAGGGCAACTACACGGGTCAGCTAAGAGGTGGTCCGGCCGGAATCGTGCTCTATGAGTTCATGCCCTGGCACCCAGATTTTGAGGACGCAGTCGCCAGAGAAAGGGAACAACTGAAGCGCTGGGGCCCGCGCGGGATCACCACCGTGATGGGAAGAGGGCAAGGTCAGACCATCACCATCCTGCGGGAGATCTGGAAAGAGAAGGCACTTCCTGTGCGCATCAGACTGGCCCACGAGATGCTGCGCTCTCAGCCACGCCCCGAGGCTTACCTGAAGCGGGTCGGAAACCTGACAGACTTTGGAGACGATTGGCTGAAGATCATCGGAGCCACCGTGCAGGTGGTAGACGGGTCCGGAGGTACGGGTTCGAATTTGCAAACCTTCGCGAAAATCAACCTGGCTGAAGGTGACGCCTATGGTCCTTACGGATGGAACAAATGGGCGGCAACCGGAGACATCGCCACCAGTGATCGGCGAAACATCATCCTGGCCAACCGCTACGGTTGGAGCATCCTGGGCCTTCACAGCGCGGGAGATGCCAGCGACGATATACTGCTGGAGGCTTTTGCCGAAGCCAATGAGGAAAGACCACTGGCTGGCCGCCACTTTGGATTCGACCATCAGGCCGGGCTGCGGGAACGCCACTTTGAAATGATCAAGGAAATGGGCATAACTCCGGTTATGTATTCCACTGCTTTCGCCGGGGATAATGCGTGGATGGTTCACATGTACGGCCCCGACGCCGTATATAACATGTCTCCAGTCAAGTCAGCTATCGATGCCGGGATCAAGCCCAGCATCGAGATCGGCGGAGGCATGGAATCGCTCCAGGCCTTCATCACTCGAAAGTCGGATGACGGCCGAGTCTGGAATGCGGACGAGCGGGTCTCCAAGCAGGAGGCGCTCCATATGTACACGCTGTGGTCGGCCCGCTACAGTGGCGAGCAGGATATCCTGGGCTCGATTGAGGTGGGTAAACTGGGCGACGTGGTGGTACTCGGAGCCGATTATATGACCTGGCCGGAGGATGAACTCAGCGCTTTGCCCGTGCATATGACCGTGGTCGGAGGAAAGATCGTTTACGAGGCCTCCGGAGCCTTTTAAAATCTTCGTGAATTCGGGGACAACTCGGGAGGCGTAGTCAACGAGGGTGTTTTCTTCGCCCGGAGTGCTCAGAATTTGCCGGGAATCACAGTTAACAAAAAACAGGAGGTTTCCAATGAACCAGTGGATTAAGAAGTTTCAAATGGGTGTTCTGGCCTGCTTGATGCTGGGGATCTGTAGCGGATTTCTGGTCGCACAGAGCCTGCCGTCGGAGGTCATCCACTATGCGGACATCGTGTTTTACAACGGCAAGGTCCTTACCGTCGACGAGGGTTTTTCCATACGAGAAGCTGTAGCCATCCGGGACGGAAAGTTTCTGGCCGTTGGGGACAGCCGGGCCATCGAGGCCATGGCGGGTCCACAGACGAGAAAAGTGGATCTTGACGGTCGAAGCCTCATCCCCGGGCTGATTGCCACCCACCAACACGGCTACGTGGGCAATTCTTCAAAGAGCGGGACCGAGAGGCTGCAGTTCAAGGACGTGGCCAGCGGTCTGGAGGAAATCAAGGCTCTGGTGGCCAAATATGCTCCGGGTGAGGAGATCTGGTCGGGGGGACCCAGCAACCACGCCATGACCATAGATGTGACGCTGGCACAGCTGGATGCCGCTTCCCCAAACAACCCGCTGGTGGTCACCTGTCCCAACAATCAGGTTGTTGTCAACAGCCTGATGCTGAACAGACTCCTTCCAGAGGCGCAGGGGATGTTTGGCATTCTCAAGGATGAGCAGGGAAACTACACGGGTCAGCTAAGAGGTGGTCCGGCCGGAATCGTGCTCTATGAGTTCATGCCCTGGCACGAAGATTTTGAGGCCGCGATCGACAGAGAAAGGGAACAACTGAAGCGCTGGGGCCCGCGCGGGATCACCACCGTGATGGGAAGAGGGCAAGGTCAGACTGTCACCATCCTGCGGGAGATCTGGAAGGAGAAGGCACTTCCTGTGCGCATCAGACTGGCCCACGAGATGCTGCGCTCTCAGCCACGCCCCGAAGCGTACCTGAAGCGGGTCGGAAACCTGACAGACTTTGGAGACGATTGGCTGAAGATCATCGGAGCTACCGTGCAGGTGGTAGACGGGTCCGGAGGTCCGGGTGCAAATTTGCAAACCTTCGCGAAACTCAACCTGGCTGAAGGTGACGCCTATGGTCCTTACGGATGGAACAAATGGGCGGCAACCGAAGACATCGCCACCAGTGATCGGCGAAACATCATCCTGGCCAACCGCTATGGTTGGAGCATCCTGGGCCTTCACAGCGCGGGAGATGCCAGCGACGATGTGCTGCTGGACGCTTTCTCCGAAGCCCATCAGGAAAGATCGCTGGCTGGCCGCCACTTTGGATTCGACCATCAGGCAGGGCTGCGGGAACGCCACTTTGACCTGATCAAGGAGATGGGGATAACTCCGATTATGTATGCAAGTCCTTTCTCCGGGGATAATTCGAGCATCGTTCACATGTACGGCCCAGACGCCGTATATAACATGTCTCCAGTCAAGTCAGCTATCGATGCCGGGATCAAGCCCAGCATCGAGATCGGAGATGGAATGGAATCGCTCCAGGCCTTCATCACTCGAAAGACGGATGACGGCCGAGTCTGGAATGCGGACGAGCGGGTCTCCAAGCAGGAGGCGCTCTATATGTACACGCAGTGGTCGGCCCGCTACAGTGGCGAGCAGGATATCCTGGGCTCGATTGAGGTGGGTAAACTGGGCGACGTGGTGGTACTCGGAGCCGATTATATGACCTGGCCGGAGGATGAACTCAGCGCTTTGCCAGTGCATATGACCGTGGTCGGAGGAAAGATCGTTTACGAGGCCTCCGGAGCCTTCTAAGATCTTCGTGAACTCCGGACAGCTCTTCTGTCTCCTCACGGATCGGCGCGGATTGGTGTCCGTGTCGATCCGGGGGGGCATTGAAGGCATTCGGGGACTGTCCCTTCTTTTCAATTCCCAACCCGCATTATTTGAGAAGCTCATTAGTTGCTATACGAAAGTATAGTTTCATAGAGTGCAACTAGATGAAAATCGGAGCAGACCAGTATCCATGGTGAATTGTGTTGACTGTTCTCATCTTCCCTTATATTCTTCCTTACAGCGCAGCTCCTAAAGCGCTCAATACGGGAACAACTCAGGATTTGCCGGGAATCACAGTCAACCAAAAAACAGGAGGTTTACAATGAACCAGTGGATTAAGAAGTTTCAAATGGGTTTTCTGGCCTGCTTGATGCTGGGGATCTGCAGCGCATTTCTGGCCGCCCAGAGCCTGCCGTCGGAGGTCATCGAGTACGCGGACATTATATTTTACAACGGCCAGGTCATTACCGCCGACGAGGATTTTTCCATACGAGAAGCGGTAGCGATCCGAGACGGGAAGTTTCTGGCCGTGGGGGAAAGCCAGGCCATCCAGGCCATGGCGGGTCCACAGACGAGAAGAGTCGATCTTGAGGGTCGAGGTATCATCCCGGGGCTGATCGCCACCCACCAGCACGGCTACATCGGCAATGCTTCAAAGAGTGGAACTGTTAGGTTGCAGTTCGAAGACGTGGCCAGCGGGCTGGAAGAGATCAAGGCTGCGGTGGCTGAGCTTCCTCCGGGCGAGGAAATCTACATGGCGGGACCCAGCAACAAATACCTGACGATAGAGGTGACGCTGGCGGAGTTGGATGCCGCTTCTCCCAACAACCCGATCTCCATCAGCTGTCCCAACAATCAGGTCATCATCAACAGCCAGATGCTGAAGAAACTACTTCCAGTGGCGCAGGGATTGGATGGCATTCTCAAAGATGAGCAGGGAAACTACACGGGTCAGATAAGAGGTGGTCCGGCCGGAATAGTGATCTATGAGTTCAAGCCCGGGCAAGACGATTTTGAGGGGGCAGTCGCCAGAGAACGTGAAGCCCTGAAACGCCACGGGCCGCGCGGGATCACCACCCTCATGGGAAGAGGACAAGGTGAGACCATCTCCATCCTGCTGGAGCTGTGGAAGGCGGGGGAACTTCCTGTGCGCGTCAGACTGGCCCATGAGTTCCTGCGCTCCCAGGCACGACCCGAAGCGTTCCTGAAGCGGATCGGAAACCTGACAGACTTTGGAGACGACTGGATGAAGATTATCGGAGCGACCGTGCAGGTGGTAGACGGGTCCACAGGTACGGGTTCAGGGTTGTTCACCTTCGCGAAAATCCAGATGGCTGAAGGTGACCCCTATGGTCCTTACGGGTGGAACAAGTGGGAGTCCACCGGAAACGTGGCCACCAGTGATCGACGAGCCATCATCCTGGCCAATCGCTATGGTTGGAGCATCATGGGTCTTCACAGCGAAGGAGATGCCAGCAACGATCTGCTGCTGGACGTTTTCGCCGAAGCCCATCAGGAAAAATCTCTGGTTGGGCGCCACTTTGGATTCGACCATCAGAAGGGGCTGACGGAACGCCACTTTGACTTGATCAAAGAAATGGATATGAATACGTCGATGGATGCCGGGGCTTTTTCCGGGAATAATGCGGGCCTGGTTACCATGTACGGCCCCGACGCCGTCTATGGCATGTCTCCAGTCAAGTCAGCAATCGATGCCGGGATCAGGCCCAGCATCGAGATCGGAGGAGGACTGGATTCGATCCAGAGATTCATCACTCGAAAATCGGAAGACGGACGAATCTGGAATCCTGCGGAGCGCGTTTCCCGGCAGGAGGCTCTCTATATGTATACGCTGTGGGCGGCCCGCTACAGTGGCGAGCAGAATATCCTGGGCTCGATTGAGCCGGGTAAACTGGGCGACCTGGTGGTACTCGGAGGCGATTACATGACCTGGCCGGAGGAGGAAATCGGTACTATGCCAGTGCTGATGACCGTGGTCGGAGGAAAGATCGTTTACGAGGCCTCCGGAGCCTTCTAAGACCTTCGTTTTTTCTGGAGAATGGTGATTTGTGACTGGCAATCACAAATCACCATTCAGAATTGGAATGTCAGTTCTCTCTGCTTGGATTGATGCGCAGGCCAAGAGCTGTTGAGAACTCCCGCGCCTTTTCGATGTTTGCGCTGCTACTAAACATAGCAAAATCAAAGGAAAGTCGCTCGGTGAGATTCAGCCCGATACCACCGGCGGGCTCAAAGCGGTCTCTTGCAAGCCTGCCTCCTGCCCGAAGCGCTAAGCGATTAAGCCGATACTCTGAACCCACATGGAAGGTGAAGTCATCGAAGCCTTGCTGGAGATCTGTCATCACCGACCATCTCTCCTCATGATAGGCGACATTACCCGAATATCTGACCGGTAGGGTGACTTGGGTGGTGCCCGTCGGAGGGACGAGGGTCGACTCGATGAAGCCTCCGCCCAGCAGAATGTCGGCAAGCTCAAATCGTCTCAGTTTAAAGTCCGTCCAGTTGATCCTGTTGCCAACTCCAGTGGCACCGAATCCAAACTCCCACTTGTCTTGAACGGCCGCAACTCCGAAATCCAGTGCGAAACCCGAACCATTGGTGGAGGTCAACTGATCAATGAGCAGGGGACTCTCCGTTGGCAGGGGGTTGATCAGTCCTGCGGCGTCTGTTTCAATATTGAGGGTAAAATCCACTTGATCGTATCGAAACCCTTTAAGATAGTGGTAGTCAGCTGAGAAATAGAGTCCATTTCGATCCGACCCACTAAAGGAAGTCTGGCCTGGCAACGGATACCTGCCCCGGTACCCTCCCGTGATCGACATGCCAAGCTGTCCGGTGGTGACGTCGGTGATAGGGAAGATTGTACTTGCTGGGACAGTCACATCAACGTCACTTTCCCAAATAGTAATCAACCCAGGATCCACGTCGAAAAGAGTACCCACTGAAATATAGGGTCCAACACCCACGAAGATCCGAGCTACCCTCAAAAGGTGTGTAAATAGCACAGGCGGTGATTATCCTTCCGGGTGAAAATAAAAACCCGGGCGGAAGAGCCCGAAAGGAAGGAGTCACACCGCCATGAGCAAGAAGAACATTGATCACAGTGTGGAGTCAAGAGTCTGCTTTGAACAGCTGGAAGAGTGGGTGCGAGAGCAGATCCAGTTTTACGTACAGGAACTGCTGGAGGATGAAGTGACACAGCTGCTGGGACGAAGAAAGAATGAGCGTCGCCGAGAAGTGGACGCCTCCGGTGGCTATCGCAACGGCTACGGCAAGGAGCGGCGACTGACGATGAGTTGCGGAACGATCAAGCTGCGGCGTCCCCGAGTGCGGGATCTGGAAGAGCGTTTTGAGAGCCGGGTCTTGCCGCTGTTTGCCAAGCGAACGCGAGAGGTACGAGACTTGATTCCAGAACTCTATTTACATGGTCTGGCCGAGGGGGATTTCGATCTGGCCTTGAGAGGGCTTTTAGGGGAAGAAGCGCCGCTGTCCCCCAGCACCGTAGCCCGGTTGAAACAGAAGTGGCAGGGAGAAATGGAGGCCTGGCAGAGCCGTCGGCTGGATGATCTGGAAGTCGTGTATTTGTGGGCGGACGGCGTGTACATCAAAGCAGGGCTGGAGAAGGAGAAGGCCGTGATTCTGGTAGTGATCGCCGCTTTAAGTGATGGCACTAAAGTGGTGGTGTCCGTCAGTAGTGGTTATCGAGAATCGACCCAGAGCTGGTCCGAAGTGCTGCGGGATCTCAAAGAGCGGGGGATGAACCCACCCCGTCTGGTGATCGCTGACGGGCATCTGGGGATCTGGGGAGCGTTGCGCAACGTGTTCCCAGAAGCCGACGAGCAGAGATGCTGGAATCATCGCATCGTCAACTTGCTGGCCAAGATCCCCAAGAGTCGGCACAAAGCGGCCTTGTTGATGTTGCGGCAGATCCCTTATGCAGAAACACGGCAGGAAGCCGAGCGAGTCAAAGGACGATTCCAACATTGGTGTAGCAAGAGAGGCCTGGAGGCAGCGGCTGATCTGATCGACCAGGACTGGGAGCGGATGGTGACGTTTTACAACTATCCCAAACAGCAGTGGCAACATCTGCGGACTACCAACCCAGTGGAGTCTCCCTTCTCTGCTCTGCGACTGCGAACCGATGCTGCTCGAAGGTTCAAGAAAGTGGCCAACGCACGGGCTGTCATCTGGAAGATGCTGCTGGTCGCTGAGAAGAGATTTCGCCGTTTGAAGGCTCCCCACTTGATGAAGGATGTCTACCAAGGAGCCCAATATGTCAATGGAGTTCCAGTCAACCCAGTCACCCAGGAGAAAGCCGCCTGATGTCTATTTACACACTTATTGACGGAACCTCCGAAGATCCCGTGAGAGGATTCAAGGCCCGGCGTGGGTACCGTGATAGTGTGTCCCCAGTCTGGTGCAATCAAACCTTCTGCTTTAAACTCTTTGGGGGGCGTAAATCCACGGTAGGCATTCAAGTCCCGATTGAGGAGTGCATCATTAATATCACCCAAGAAGTCAAAACTGGTCTCACCTTCTGCCCCTTGATCCCGACCGGCAGTCAGATGGAGAGGATTGCCTGCGTAGTCGATGAGTCGGGACAGGTCAAAGTTCGGATCACTCACATCAAAGACGTCCAGGTTGCCGAAAACCTGGATTAGACCCAGTGGAATCGGGATGGTGCTGTACTCGGTCTTTTTTGGCACCAGGTCGAAGACAGGGTTGCCGGCACCGATGTTAGCCATTCCGCCCAAGGCGATGTTACGAGGATCAATACTGTAGTTCTGGGCAAGAAGAGCAAGCGAGCTCAGGTTCAACACAATGAATAAGCCCAAGATTGTGAAAACACTCTTTGCAAACTTTTGATACATGATGGCTTTCTCCTTTCAGTTTCTTTTCAGTCTACGAAACTTATTAGGGGGTCTGTGACTGAGGGTCATTTCTCAAAGCTCATTAGGGGTAGATAGCTGGTGGTTCTTCCAACCGATAGACTAGCGGTAACCGAGAACCCAGTCAGTGACCAGCGTCACAAGAAGGAAATGAGCGTGAGACCTCAATGATGCAAGGCTGTTCCCATATTGCCCTATCGGGTAAGATAGGAATCGATGTTTCCAGTGACGAACCCGCATTCCACGAGCCAGGAGGTTGTCCCATGAGCTCAAGCAAGCCAAGCATTACCCTTTCTCAAAACGGCCCGCTCATAGTGGACAATCTCGAGAATCTTCAGAACTCCAAGGGCGAGCAGATCGAAACTCAACCAAAGCTTGCGCTTTGCCGCTGTGGAGGCTCAAAGAAAAAACCCTTTTGTGATGGGACACATGCCAAAATCGGCTTTTCCGACGAAAAAGTGGAAGGACGGGTGGAGGAGAGAAGAGATGACTACGTGGGAAAGGAGATTACCCTGCACGATAACCGTGGCATTTGCTCCCACGCCGGCCTGTGTAGCGACCAACTGACGTCGGTCTTCCGGCTGGAACACGAGCCATGGATTGACCCGGAGGCAGCCCAGGCGGCAGAAATCATTGAAGTCGTCAAGAACTGTCCTTCCGGAGCCCTCAGCTATTCCGTCCAGAAGGTGGAGCAAGCAGACCAGGCTCGAGAACCCGCAGTCACGGTATCAAAGAATGGTCCCTACCTGGCCACAGGCGGCCCTGAGCTGGTTGATGTCAGTTGGGGTGAGGGTGCCTCCAGAGAACATTTCGCTCTTTGTCGCTGCGGGGCCTCCAAAAACAAGCCCTTTTGCGATGGAGCACATTGGTCCATTCAATTTCAGGATGACGAAAACTAGCCTGGACGGAGTCTCTTTCAAGAGCTCCATGGAAAAAACTGAAGCCAACAAACACTCGAGACTGGGCATAGCCTCATTTATCATTTCAATCATTGGTTGGATCGAGTCGTTCATGCTGTTGGCCGTGGCTGGCTATTACGAAGCAACGACGCCCGGAGGGATGGATGAGACATCCTTTACTTCCGTGATCATTGGGATGTTTCTCTTTCTCACAATCTTTATCCTTCTGGTTGGCACAGGTCTCGGTATTGCCGGCCTCCTCCAGAAAGATCAGAAAAGGACTTTTCCCCTACTGGGCACTGCTCTCAATGGTGCCCTGATTGTGACGCTGATAGGCGTCATCCTGGCAGGATTCTCCACACCTTAAGCATCATCCGGGCTACTTGCATATTATATTAGGTGTACACTTAGATAATATAGAGTAAATATCTTTAAAATAAGCATAAATCAGTAGTATTAATTTATGCAAATTAGGGATTTAAAGCGAATCTAAGGTTCTCAAAAGAGGAGTCTGACGAAAACACCCTTCCCCACCCGCCACTGAACTCGAGCAGGATTCTCTGCTGATAATCGCCATTGCCTTTTGCCCTCCCACGGTTTAGCATGGAGGGCACTATTAGAAGTTACTCCAGAATTTTGAAAGGGGGAGGAAAGTGGCTGTAAAAGAGTTTGATCTCATTGTGGCTGGTGCGGGCACGGCAGGAATCATCGTGGCAGCCCGCATCGCAGAAGCAGGAATCAACCCGGCAACAGGTGATCGGCTGAGGATAGGCTTGATTGACGCCGGAGCTCAGCTGTTTGAAGGGGAGAGAAGGGCTGGCTATGGGCATCCCAATCGGCGGCGACTGATGCCGCAGATTGGCTGGGAGGAGTTTGAGATGATCGACAGCTTCTCCTGGGGCTTTGGGCCTAAAATGGTGGGAGGCAGCTCGGTCTGGTGGGGCGGGCATGCGGTTTTGCCGATCGACCAGGATCAAGAGAACTGGTCTTCCGAAATGGGAATTGACTGGACCAAGGAGAACATGCAGGAAGCCGTGGATGATGTGATGGACATGTACCATTTTCACGCGGCTCCGGAAGAAGCCTGGTCTAAGGGTGACAAGTTATTCAGAAGTGCCGCCATTGCTATGGGCTACGACGCCAAGGGAATGCCTTCTCCGCGCAAGAATTGTATTTACTGTGGTTTTATCGGGAGCGGACATGGCTGCAAATATGACGCGAAGGGAACTTCCTTGTGGTACCTCCCCATTGCCGAGGCCAATGGAGTTGAGCTGATTGACAAGGCCGAAATCGAGGAAGTGATTATTGAAAAAAGAGGAACAGGCGGTTTCGTGAAGGGTGTGTACTACAGAAAGGATGGTCAAATCCAGGAAGCCCGGGCTGAGAAAATCGTTATGTCCTGCGGGTATGCGGGTACGCCTGTAGTCCTGGCGAAATCGGGATATGGCCCCAGAGACGAGTTGGGAAGCAAGTTGATCGTGGAAAATAACAACGTGGGCCGCAATCTGGATGGAGATACCACCTATCGGGTAGGCGTGGTGTTTGATGAAGCCATTAAAGAGCCCGGGCGTGGAACGACCGGCGCCATGTACTTTCTGGATGAGGATCCGGATTATCAGGACAGCAGCGGCGTTTTAAAGATTTGGAGTACCGATCTCAATAAGATCACCTATCCTCACACGGCCGCTTTAAGCGAGTTTGCTCCAGCTTTCGGACACGCCCACATGGACTTTATGAGGACCGCTATAAGCCGCCTGGGATCGATTGGTCTCTCTGTGAATCGCCCTCCCACCCACATTAAGGGAAGGCTCAATCTTCAGACGGGTGCCCGGACTTATCCTGGTGACCCTTATATTGACAGGCGCATGAACGAAGCGAGGGAGATTGGTCTGGAGTTAGCCAAGAGAATCGGAAGTCAAGAAATTTCGCCGCGATTTCCTGCCACCTTCAGGGGAAGAGGGGGAGGACATACCAATGGAACCTGCCGAGCCGGCAGCGACAGAAGGAACTCCGTTATTAACCAGAACTTCGAATCGCACGAGGTGGAGGGACTCTTTGTGGTGGATGCCGGATCCTATCCGAGGGCCGGCATTTACTCAGGCTTTTATGCGGCCCTCATGGGCGCTTTTGGGGCCCGGCGAATCGTGGCCAATAACTTCTCGCGGGGGGTCTGAACCTTCATACGATATCGAAATGAGGAGAGCTTTATGAAATTTCAACTGCTATCACGACGATGGTTTCTCAAGAAAACGAGTGTTGGAACCCTTTCCCTGGGTGGAATGATGTCCCAGCTGCAGGCGTCTCAAGGCTCCACGGCCAGTGATGTGCCTGCCGTTGATCGAGAGGATTTTGTAGGAGCCTTGGGGGATACGCTGATTCCCACCGCGGCGGGCTACCCGGGCTATAGACGATTAGAGCGCTATGGGATCACCACTGAGGTCCTGGCAGGATTGCAGGGCTTGGAACAACAGGAGTTCAACGTCTTTAATTCGGCCAGCAGAGAGTTCTTTGCCGGGAAATCGTTTGTAGACCTGGGTGAAGCAGAACGGGCTGATTTTCTGCAATCGGTTGCCAGCAGCCTTCCGACTGGCTCTTTCGCGCCTATCGATCCCGGCGCCGCCTCCGGGCGTCTGGTCGAGGTGCTTGGAAATGAGGACCTGGAAACAGTCCAGAAGATCTTTCGTCTGGTGCGCCTGCGGGTCTTCACCGTCTTTTATCAAAACTTTCCAGAGCATAAAGTGCCGCGCGATGGGAGGAAAATTCCCGTGCTGGCGGCTGGGGATGAGCACCAGATCATCAATCCCAACACCTCTGAGCTGGTAACGGGTTGGGACGTGGCCAACTATCCAGGACCGCTCAGTTGGGCAGAAGAAGAGGAGCGTCGTGCCAAATGGATGAAAATCCACTGGCATTCTGATTAGGCCAAGTGCCAAGCGGGATGAAAGGGCTTACGTGGAAACGGCTCTGGCTGGCAGTAGGGGTGGTCTTCCTCTGGAATCAGTCGCCTGTTCCGCCTGGATACCTGGCCGCTCAGGATGTCAACTGGGGCCAGGTCCTGCCCGCTGGGGATGGAAAAGGCTACGTCGAGACACTCTGTACAACCTGTCACACCTTGGGAAAAGCCTTGATGCTCAGACAAACTGAGGAGGAATGGCTTTCTGTGATTGGGAAGATGGTGGGGGAGATGGGAGCGCAGCTCTCGGAAGAGGAGATCGAAAAGATTGTCAGTTACCTGGGTGAGCATTGGAGCCCACTAGAAACTGGAGGCTGGGCCCGCCAGCCAGGGGCCCTCGATGAGGGGGCTGGAGAAGAAGTGGACTGGGCGATGCTGCTCCCCAAGGACGATGCCAAGGCCTTTGTAGTGCTCAACTGCACCAGCTGCCATGGATTGGACGTCATCGTACGGAGCAGGAAAAGTTGGGATGCCTGGTACACCACTGTAACCTGGATGATCGACGAATTCAGCGCGCCGATTTCGGAGCAGGATATCGATCCCATTGTTGATTATCTGGCACTTCACGCGGGCGAAAATAATCCCATTACGCAGGTCCCCATGGACCTCAATCTTGTCCCTGCCCATGCCTTTCAAAGATTGGAGTTTCTCACCAGAAGGGACATTGATCGGCTCCTACAACAGAGATCCCGAAAAGAGTTCCAGTCGATGGAGGAGCTCCGCCAAGAGCTTAACCTGGACGAAGAAACCTTCCGCTTGAGCAGAATCTACCTGCAAGTGCGGTAGCTAGCCCCTAGAATCTGAAAAAGAAAGTCACTCTGGGAATGAGATCGCTTTTCGGTCGAGTGCCGTCCTGTAATTGATCGTAGCGAACCACCTCGAGATTGGGCAGCAGGCTAAACCGTTCATGAACCTTCAGATCGATGCCGGTCAAAAAAAAGTTGGATTTGGCACCGGGATGAAAGGGAATGTAGGAGATTCCGGCTCCATCCGGATTGGGATCAAACATTCTGTCATAGCGCCAGAAAAAGGAGGCGGCTGGGGAAAGCCTGGCCACGCCAAAGAGTGAGAGAGCATCCAATTGCAGATCCGGGGTCCCGTGGCGGATCTGATGTACATACTGAAGTCCAAAACGTCCCCAACGTGCCTGGTAAGCCAGGAAGCCTTGAAAGGTCCGCCGATTAGTATTGAGGGGACGGCTTTCATAGTCGCTGTAGAACTCCAGAATCACTGAGTCGCTGGGGTACAATCCCAGGGAGAACAAGACCTTCTTTCCCTTATCGGATTCACCTCGCGTACCCGAGCCGTTGCTGACCATCAAGTGGTAGCGCAGCTGCTCGCCAGAATCCAGACTGCCCCTGAGAGCCAAACCCATGTCCGCGGAAGTACCCATCTTTTGCAGATCCAGCAGGGTTTTCTCCACCCAACGGTAGCCCCAGAAATCGTCCACCACATTCAGGGTGGGGGTAGGGGACAATCCAATGTGGGCCTGATGGCGGTTGGAAAGCTTCCAGCGCAGGTAAGCATTCTTGACAAACGGATCCAAGTTAGTCGTTGAAGTGAAGTCACCCGGCGACCTCATCTCAAGTCGTACACGAGCATCAAAGGCAGCACTCAACGATTTATCGAAGGTCAGATAAATGCGGCGAAACTGGAATCCATTGCGGTCCTCCAGGGTGCTGTCATGGTTGGCTGCCATCCAGTAATAATCACCGAAAGCGTAGCCGCTGATGTCTACCGGTGGGTCTGCGGAACTGTCTTGAGCCAAAGGCTGGCCAGGTGCCCCGGAGGCCTGAGAGGTAGCGCTGCCCGACGCATCTTCTCTTGCGGAGGTATTCGTCTGCAGCTGCTCCTGAAGCAGCTGGACCGTCTGCTCCAGGATCTGGATTCGTTGTTCCAGATTTTGAACATATTCCGTGGGTTCCGGTTCCTCCCGATCCTGGCCCCACAAGAAGACAGCTCCCTGCAGGCTGAAAACAAAACCGAAGCAAATGATGGCGGTATTTCTTGTATGCACAGTCATTCCTCCAGACAATCACATGGCACTAGCCGCGGTTATGCATAGGTTTTCGTGACGAAGTGCAGCAGGCGCCGCGATGACAAGGCGTGCAAGGGGTACCCGCTTGTGCGGGTCGCACAACGCAGTCAGCGTGGATGATTGCGGCACTGTAGTAGATAATTTATGCATAATCCCGGCTGTTAGTTTCCCTGAGGAGTTTAGCGTAAAGGCTGGTTGGCCGCTTGGCTATCCTTTTCGTACTCTTTGAGCTCATCGATCAGCCTGAAGATGAACTCGCGGTCCTTTTCGTCCAGGTCGAAGATGTCAATGGACAGCTCAAGTCTCAGAGTTCCCCCGCTTTTCAATTGAACTTTTCTGGACTCGCATCCCCCATCAGAATCGTCGATTGAGGCGAGGGCTGTTGGGGGCGTGTTCTGGCTGGACTGAGCCCGCTTACTGGAGGTGGATTTCCTTCGTCGATGGGGTTTGATGTAAGAAGAGACGGGGATTCCACTGTCTTTGGCAGCCGCCAGAAAAAAGGCGATGCACCTGCGTACCGTCTCACCGGAAGCCCCTGTTTTCTGAAAAACTTCCTCGGCCTGATTTGAAGTGGCTGTCTTCAAGCCGAAGTTCCTGTCAAAGGCAAAGTCGTAAGACGTCTGGATGATTTCACGCAGCAGGGCCTTTCTCTCCGCCTCCTCGCTCTCCAGGAGTTTTTGCAGTCTTGGTGTGATTTGGCCGGAGTCCTTCACCAGACCCAGGTAGGCAAGTGTCAGTAAGAGCTGAGACTGGATGGTGCCCGATTTGTGGGCCATGACGCTCCGGTCAATTCTGGAGGGAATGCCCCGAGCCCGCAGCTCAGCCAGGAAATTGCTGAATGTCCGATAAGAGACATAGGGTGGTATCCGCTCAGACTTTCTTCTGCCCATTCAGCTCTCCATCTACCGTTTAAATATCACTTTCTTGGATTTTTATATCAATGTCCGACATTTTTTGCAAATGCAATTAAAGTCGGACACAATTTGGCATCAATTATGGAGGTTTAGACATGAAAAATCTAAGAGTTCAGGAGAAGCACAGTCGGAACTCGTGGAGTCAGAAAAACCGCTTGGGGGTAAGAGCTCCCAGAATCGGGCGTGCCAGTTCCCTAACTGGAGGCGGCAGTAGCGCCAGCGAGAATTGGAAGCTGGACGAGCATTGGGTGGCTCTCACCGCCTATCTTGCCCAGATGGACTTTCCAAACGAAGGTTGAGTTCCTCACCGGAAGCCAGCTAGCCGGGATTATGCAGAGGTTTTCGTGACGAAGTGCAGCAGTCGCCGCCTGGAAGTTTTCTGGTCTGTTAAACT
Organism: Acidobacteriota bacterium; assembly: GCA_963663035.1. GTDB lineage: Bacteria > Acidobacteriota > UBA6911 > RPQK01 > JADFOI01 > JADFOI01. Next base: position 1,354,884 of record OY760074.1, on the reverse strand, counting down.
TTCCAGGCGGTATGGAGAAGCCCGAAGAGAATAACAATCGCAGCCCCGAGGTCACCTTTTCCCGCGATCTTGGCCTTTTTGACGCCACCATGATCGGTGTGGGGGCCATGATTGGGGCGGGAATTTTCGTTCTCACCGGCATTGCTTCCGGCGTAGCGGGCCCAGGCGCACTCCTGGCTTTTATCCTCAATGGCTTTGTGACCCTTCTCACAGCTCTCAGCTACGCTGAGCTGGCTTCAACCTACCCTGAATCAGGGGGAGGCTACTCCTATATCAGAAAGGCGTTTCCGGGCGCGGTGGGCTTTGTCTCCGGCTGGATGCTCTGGTTCTGCTATGTCATCGCCTGCAGCCTCTACGCTTTGGGGTTCGGGAGTTACTTCTGGGAATTTATCCACAGCTACTTTCCGCTTCTCTCCGCTGCGGTCTTTGGGCTTCTGGGCGAAGAGATCCCGCTCACGCTGGTAACGTTGTTCATTGGCGTGGCTGTCATTGCCATCAACATGCGTGGCACCGCTTTAACGGGGAAGGTGGAAAATCTTCTCACCGTCGCCAAGATGGTGATCCTGGCTATTTTTATCTTCTATGGTCTCAAGCAGATTCTGAATATCCCGACACCAGCGGTATCGAGCTTCAGACCCTTTTTACCCAATGGCTTCAGCGGCGTTGTGTTGGCGATGGGACTCACCTTTATCGCTTTTGAAGGGTATGACCTCATCGCTACCGTGGCTGAGGAGATCAAGCAACCCAAGAAGACGATTCCCAGGGCCACGTTGATCTCCCTTTCCGTGACCGTAGTCTTCTATCTGCTCATTGTGGTGGTCTGCATCGGAGCCATTCAGCCCGAAACGGGGACGTCCTGGGAGTTTTTGGGAAGGTACCAGGAAACCGCCTTTGTTAAGGCAGCGGAGAACTTCATGCCCTCATTTGGGGTGGTGCTCATTATCGTTGGAGGACTGCTTTCAACCCTTTCGGCGCTCAACGCCACCGTCCTGGCTTCCTCACGGGTGGCTTTCTCCATGGGCCGGGACAAGATGCTGCCCGTTGCACTGGGCGCCATCCATGAGACTCGGCGCACTCCCCACATCGCGGTGGGCGTGACAGGTGTCCTTTTGCTCATCATGGCCATGCTTTTTCCCATCCACATTATTGGATCGGCGGCGAGTGTCATGTTTTTGTTGACTTTCAGCCTGGTGAATCTTTCCTTGATTTCGCTTCGCCGGCAGTTTCCCGAGGTCAAGGCGGGCTTTCGCGTTCCTTTCTATCCGGTAACGCCAATCGTTGCCATTGTGCTCAATCTGGTGCTGGCGGTTTATCAGTATAAGTTTGATCCTTTTTCGTGGTATATCGCTGTGGCATGGCTTCTGGTGGGGATTTTCATATACTTTGTTCATTTTGAGAAGGTCACCGCCCCAGAGATGCCCCAGGTGCTTGAAGTGGGACTGCCCAAGGAGACCCCAGAATACGACTACCGGATTCTCATTCCCCTGCACAATCCCGATCACGTGATTCCCTTGATGAAGCTTGCCGTTCCCATCGCCAAGGCCCATAACGGAGAGATCATTGCTCTGGGGGTGATCGACGTTCCCCAGAGTCTACCCATTCATGAGGGTATGCGCTTTGTTCATCACAAGACCCCGCTTCTGAAGCAAGCCCTTCAATATTGCAAGACGGCCCAGGTACCGACTCGGTCAGCCCTGCGGATAGCCCACCGCGTTTACGACGGCATACTCCGCACAGCGGAAGCGGAAAAGGCCTCCTTGATTCTCATGGGATGGAAAGGACACACCACCAGGCGGGATCGAATCATCGGGGAAGTCACCGACAAGGTTGTCAACCATGCCCCCTGTGATTTGATTACGGTGAAGCTCGAGGGTGATCTGTCACTGGAGAGAATCCTGATCCCAACGGCCGGTGGCTTCCATGCCGCACTGGCCGCTCAATTTGCTGCGATTTATCAGGAGGAATACGGCACCCAGGTGACCAGTTGTTATGTGGTTCCTCGGGGAGCGACCCAGGAAGTGAGGGAAAGTGCCTACGACTGGATCGAGAAAACCGTCCAGGAAACGGAGTTAGACAGCAACGTTAGACGTACGCTGATCGAGTCTGAAAAGGTGGCATCCGGCCTGGCCAGGGCAGGTGGAAACTATGATCTCATTATCTTGGGTGTGTCCGAGGAGGGCCTCTTTTCCAGTGTTATCTTTGGCGAAATACCAGAGAAAGTTGCCCGCTATGCCCGGGTCCCGGTGATGATGGTGAAACGGTATGAGGGTGTGGTGAAATCGGTTGTGAAGAAGGTGTTGGGATGAGGAGGGGGAGGGGATTTGCTTTACGATAACCTTCTGCGCCCCCTCCTCTTTGCTCTGGATCCTGAGTTTGTCCACAAGCAGACCCTCCGAATAGGTCACACTCTTTCCAAATCTTCCCTGGCTCGGCGTCTCTTGCATCTGATCTATCACGCCCAGTTTGAGGCCTTGAGTGTCTCAGTGTGGGGATTGGACTTCAAGAATCCCCTGGGTCTGGCGGCCGGCTTTGATAAGCAGGGCCAGCTGCATGAGGTGATAGCCGCTCTGGGCTTTGGGCACATGGAGGTGGGATCCATCAGCCTTCGCCCCTGGCCAGGAAATCGATCACCGACTTTGCTCAGACTTCCCCGCGACCGGGGTCTGATCAACCGTTTGGGTCTCAACAGCGAGGGGGCGGAAATCGTATACAGACGACTCCGCGACCTACAATTCCAGATCCCGACCGGGATCAATCTGGTCAAGACGGCTGACCCGGAGATTGCGGGAGATCAAGCTATCCAGGAGTACCTGGAGAACTTTAGAAAGTTTTACCCGCAGGCCGATTTCCTAACTCTGAATTTGAGCTGTCCCAATACGGTGGAGGGAAAGACCTTTGAGGATCCGGAACTCTTGGAGCCCTTCTTAAAGGGCCTGAAGGAGATCAGGGCGCAGCTGGAGGATCCCCACAAGAAGAAGGCTGTTTTGCTGAAGCTTTCTCCAGATCTCGGGGATTCTGCACTGGACAGTCTCCTGAGGCTGGCCGAGGAGTATGCCATCGACGGCTTTGTGATCGGCAACACCACGGCCAGGCGGGAAAACCTGAAAACGCCGCCAGCCCTGCTGGAGGATTTCCCGGTGGGCGGTCTGAGTGGACGGCCCCTCAAAAAGTATACTCAGCAGATGACAGAGAAAGTCTTTGCTCGGACTGGAGGGCGGTTTCCCATTATTGCCTGCGGCGGAGTCGGCTGTGATCCAGAGAAGCATCCCGCTCAGGAGGTCTGGGAGTACCTGAAACTGGGAGCCACGCTGGTGCAGGTTTTCACCGGCTTGATTTACAGAGGTCCGGTTCTGGCGGCAATGACCAACCGGGGACTGATGAGGATTTTGAAAGAAAACGGCGTCGCCAGACTGGCCGATTTCTTAGGGACACGTTAACATTCGAGGACAACTGTGGAGAATCGGGACAGTCAGGAGAAGCTCCGGGGGGAGATTGAGAGACAGATTGCTGAGATGGCCGGCCAGTTCTTGTGGCGCCACAAGGCGATCCAGGTCAACGAGCGCCAACCCTTTCGGCTAGCTTCGGGGGACTTTGCCCCGATCTATATCAACTGTCGCCTCTTGATTTCCTTTCCCAGCACCCGTGACATCCTCATCGGCTTCGCCCGCTACCTTTACCAGGAAAGGGAACTCGACTGCGACTGCGTCGCGGGCGGCGAAACGGCCGGCATTCCATTTGCCGCCTGGCTGGCAGAGAAGCTGAATAAACCGCTGCTCTACGTTCGAAAGAAGCCAAAGGATTATGGCGAAAGTCAGCGCCTGGAAGGAGTGCCCAGAGGCAAAGTGCTCCTGGTTGAAGATCTCATGACGGATGGAGGAAGTAAAGTTGGGTTCATTGAGGGGATTCGAGAGGCCGGCTGCACTATCTCTGATTGTCTGGTTTTGGTGGACCGTGAGCAAAATGGTGCTCAGACTTTAGAGAAGCTGGGTGTCACACTCCATTCGCTGGTGGGGCTTTCCACCTGTTTGAAGATAGGGCAGGCAATGGGTGTGCTCTCGGAAGATTCCTTAGCTGAAGTGAACCGTTACCTGGAGGACCCGTCTGCCTGGCAGGTGGATCGGGATCTACCCAGCCCGCCGCCCGGTGAATCCGCCGGGTGAACCCGCTTCTGTTTCAGTGCATATAAAAGAGGCATGCCGTCATGGCCTCAGGGAAGGCCATGATCTCGGCCGGTGCTGTTTCCACTTGCACAGGGAAATCTCCATCCAGGATGCGTAGACTGGGAGAGAGTTCTATCAGGTGATCTGGAAGCGTTGCCACAATTATAAAATAGGCATAGGCTATAAGACCCCCCCGAGGGAAAAAATCGCCCTCTCCCGGCTCAACGGAGATTTCCAGAAAGGACATATCGAACGCTGCTGGAGATGTCCTTAACTCAGACTCGAGCTTCCAATCTGCTTTGCCTAGCAGCGGGCCGAAACCCAACCTTGTGTATTGTAACGAGCTGGGTGGAAAGCGAAGAACGACCTTGAATGGCTCCCTGAGATTGGCATTCGCGGTCACCTCGATGGGAACGGCAACTTCCTCATCGATCTTTCCTGAGGTGTCACCCACGGTGAGGGTTAAGGTGGGGATTTCGGGTTCCTGCGGCTCCACCTGAGCGTGTGAAGCACCCAGAAGAGCACAGCAAAGAGCACCGGTTAATAGCCATCTCCTCAGCTGAATTCCTCCTCCTAAGTAACTCACTAATTCCTATCTCCTGCCTCCTGACTCCTACCTCCTGACTCCTACCTCCTGCCTCCTGACTCCTACCTCCTGACTCCTACCTCCTGCCTCCTGACTCCTACCTCCTGCCTCCTCACTTATCCAAAAGCTGTTGAAAGACCAGCTCGCGATTCTCCTGGGTCATGCCCGGGTCATAGCCTTCAAAAGTGATTCCCGTCAAGATGCGGGCGGTGGCCAGGGAATCTTCTAAAACCCTTTCCACTTTGAGCTCAAAGAGTGTCTCGGTGGGTGCCTCTGCCATGGGGGGGAGAGACTGAGCGCTGCAGAACACATAATAGCTCATATTGGGATTCACCAGGACAAGGGAAATCTTACCTTCCCGCTCCACATTGGCAGTGCCCCGAGAGTTGCTGTACAAGAGTAAGAGAAGCCGGGAAGGATCCTTGGCAACCACTTCCCGAGGACTGAGTAAGCCGTGGCGGGGCCAACCGTCCTCGTCCACGGTGCTAAAAAGGATCACCTCTTGGAATTTGGAGGCGGGCTCGCTACTCGAGAGAAAATCCAGAAGGTCTGTCGGTAAAGTCGTTCCTAGGTCCTTTGACATTCGCGAGCTCCTTTCGATACCGGTCTTAATCATAGCAAATCGGATCGCTTCTTTTGCCCTGATTAGGCAAAAATTCTCTACTGCAGCGGCGAAACCATCCGCCCTGCCAGCGTTCCGCGACCCGCAAGCGGGTACCCCTCGGCCTCCTCAACGTACTCAAGAGTACGTTTGCGGGGGCCGACCCGTGGCGGGTACCCCTCGCGCGCCAGTCGGGCCCGCAGGCTTTAGCCTGCGGGCCCGTGGGCTAAAGCCTGCGGCTCTGTTTTCCGGCGTTTTCGCCACTTCGTGACGAGAACCTTTGCCTAACCCGGGCTTGTTTCAGTTACAATGGCTCGGGTTTCGGAATCTGTTAAGAATCTCATGGTTGACTTGAGCGGTTATCTCTTACTTTTCTGTGTGGGTTGTGTAGCGGGCACGTTGAATGTGATCGCCGGTGGAGGGTCCTTCCTGACCCTTCCCGTCATGATTTTCCTGGGGATACCACCCTCGGTGGCCAACGGGACCAACCGGGTGGGGGTTGTTTTTCAAAATGTGGGAGCCGTGTGGAGTTTCCACCGCCATGGAATCATGCGAAGGCGCTACCTGCTTTGGGCGGCTTTGCCTGCCAGTTGTGGCGCAGTCCTGGGAGCCTGGACCGCTCTGTGGGTGAGTGATCAAGACTTTCAAAAGATCCTGGCTCTCCTGATGGTTGCCGTGACTCTGTGGACCCTATGGGACCCTCTCAAGTCGATGCACTCCACTGCAGATTTTTCCGCCAGGCCCAATGAAGCGGCGATCTTAGGGGTGGGGTTCTTCCTGGTGGGAATTTATGGAGGCTTCGTCCAGGCGGGTGTGGGATTCCTGCTTCTTGCCGTCACCACTCTAGCGGGTCTGGATCTGGTGCGGGGCAATGCTGTCAAGGTGCTCAGTGCACTATGCTTCGGTGCGGTTGCCCTGGGAATCTTTGCCTGGCAGGGGAGGGTCCACTGGCCTTTGGGATTGAGCTTAGGGGCTGGCACGATCCTGGGAGGACTTGTAGGCGTGAAGCTTACGATAAAAAAGGGCCACCGCTGGGTCAAAGGAGTCGTCACGGTAACGATACTCCTGTTCGCGTTGAGGCTCTGGCTCACCGGATGAGACTGTGCGCTATACTGGTAATCGATATGAAAAACAACAGATTCGCCACCGTCAGTTTTCTTTTTCTGCTGGCAACTGCTCTGACCCCGTCTCTATTAGGGGATAAGTTCGTCGACCGGGTCGAGAACTCAACCGAGGTGTACAAGGAGCTGATTAATGCGTCGGACAGCGGTGTTCCAGAATACCTTTTGGAGAGATGCCAGTGCATCGTGGTGATTCCTCACGTTGTGAAGGCCGCCTTTGGTTTTGGGGGGCGCAGTGGGAATGGGATCGCCAGTTGTAAAGATGAGAAGGGAAGTTGGAGTCCGCCCTCTTTTGTCAAATTGACGGGAGGCAGTTTCGGCTTTCAAATCGGCGCGCAGGCTTCCGACCTGGTCCTGTTCCTGATGACTGAAAAAAGCGCCAAGGGTTTGTTGGAGAGCAGCTTCACGCTGGGTGCAGACGCCAGTGTGGCCGCCGGTCCGGTGGGAAGAACCGTAGAAGCGGATACGGATATCACCTTCCAGGCGGAAATTTTCGCTTATGCCAGATCCAAAGGACTTTTTGCCGGTATTTCCCTGGCCGGGGCCAGCTTGAGGGCGGATGAGACCGCTATCCGAAAGTTTTACGGGCAGGATGTTGACCCGCAAGTCATTCTGTTTGACCACAAGGTGCCAAAATTCCCCTTTGTTGCCCAGCGCTTCCAGGCAGTCTTACCCTGACTTTGTTTTTCGGATTCGGCACCTGAGGTGCCTCCCACGTTCCGAGAATGTGGGAGCGGCCTCAGGCCGCGAACATTGGACGAAGTCACTCTTTGTCCGCAAGTGCGGCGTGGGCGGCTGCCAGGCGGGCAATGGGGACCCGAAAGGGCGAACAGGAGACGTAATTAAAACCAAGCCGGTGGCACAAGGCGATGCTTGCCGGATCTCCACCATGCTCACCGCAGATACCAATCTCCAGTTCAGGCTTGATCTTTCGACCCAGCTGGACGGCCATCTCCATTAACTTTCCGACACCCCCGACATCCAGGGTGGCAAATGGGTTCTCGGGCAGAATCCCTTCCTGGATGTAGTGCACCAGGAAGCCGGACTCGGCATCATCACGGGAGATGCCAAAAACAGTCTGAGTCAGGTCATTGGTACCAAAGGAGAAAAACTCAGCGACCTCGGCCATCTCATCGGCCGTGAGTGCGGCTCGCGGGATCTCGATCATGGTGCCGAACTTGTATTGGATTTGGGCGCCTTGTTCTGCCATGACCTCTTTGGCCACGCTTTCCAGTCCCGTTTGCTGGACCCGCAGTTCGTTTACGTGAGAGGTCAGGGGAATCATGACTTCCGGTTGGACCTTGATCCCCGCCTGGGAACATTTGCAAGCAGCTTCAAAGATGGCTCGAACCTGCATTTTGGTCAGCTCGGGAATGAGGATGCCCAGGCGGACTCCGCGTGTACCCAGCATCGGATTCATTTCTCGGAGCGCCTGCACCCTCTCCAGGTAGGCGGATTTACTCTGAATTTCAGAGAGGGCATTGTCCTTCTCGCTGCCGCTCTTCAGGTACTTGACCTGAGCCTTCAACTCCGCCAGGTCTTGAACCAACTCCTCATAGGAGGGCAAAAATTCGTGCAGCGGCGGATCCAGCAGTCGGATAACCACCGGAGCTCCGTCCATGGCCTTGAACAGGCCTTCGAAATCCTCTCGCTGCATCGGCAGCAGCTTGTCAATAGCTTCCTGTCTCTCGGCCGGGTCCGTGGCCATGATCATGCGCTGAACAATGGGCAGGCGGCTGGTCTCGAAGAACATGTGCTCGGTTCGACACAAACCGATACCCTGGGCACCGTATTCACGAGCTCGCTCGGCGTCACCAGGGTAATCGGCGTTGGTCCAGACCTGGAGGGTGCGAATTTCATCCGCCCATTCGAGAATTTTCAGGAGATAAGGATTGCTGAAGTCGGGAACAACGGTGGGTAATTTGTCCAGGAAAACTTCGCCTGAGCCCCCGTCCAGTGAAATCCACTCTCCCTCTTTCACCACGAGTTCATCGCCGATGCGCATTTGGCGAGCGTCAAGATCGATCTCCAACTCGCTGACACCCACCACGGCCGGTGTGCCGAACTGCCGCGCAACCAGCGCAGCGTGGCTGGTACGGCCGCCTCGGCTGGTGAGAATGCCTTTGGAGGCCAGCATGCCATGCACATCGTCGGGTTTGGTCTCGGGCCGAACCATTATGACATCTTTTCCCTTGTTCGCAGCCCAATCTTCGGCTGTATCGGCGTCAAAGGCGACGACACCCACTGCTGCTCCCGGGGAGACGTTCAGACCCCGCGCGATGAGCTGGCCCTTTTGACGGGTAGCGGCGTCAAACTGCGGGTGCATGAAGATGTCTACCTGGGCCGGCTGGACCCGCCCTACCGCCTCTTTCCTGCTGATGAGTCCTTCCTCGACCATGTCCACCGCGATACGCACCTCGGCCTGGGCGGTGCGCTTTCCATCCCGCGTCTGCAGAATCCACAATTTTTGATTTTCAATGGTGAACTCCATATCCTGCATGTTGCGGTAGTGCTTCTCCAGTTTCCGGGTGATCTCCTCAAATTCGGCATACATCTCCGGCATCTGCTTTTTGAGGTCGCTCAGGGGCTGGGTGTGACGAATACCTGCCACTACGTCTTCCCCCTGTGCGTTGATCAGAAAATCCCCTTCAAGCTCGGGTTCTCCGTTGGAGGCGTTGCGTGACATGGCCACACCTGTGGCGCTGTCCTCACCCATGTTGCCAAAGACCATGGTCTGGATATTGACGGCTGTACCCAGATCATGTGGAATGCCAGCTGCCTTGCGATAGGCAATGGCCCGCTTCCCGTCCCAGGACCGAAAGACCGCTTCTGTTGCCAGCTTCAGTTGTTGATAGGGGTCAGTGGGGAAGTCATTTCCTGTGGAGCTCTTCACAATCTCCTTGAACTCTTTGATTGCATCTCCCCAATTCTGAGCTGAAAGTTCGGAGTCGCTAGTGACTCCAGCGCCTTTTCGGCACTCGGTGATAACGGCTTCGAAATACTCGTCGGGAACGTCCAACACCACGCTGCCGAACATTTGAACCAACCTTCGATAGGAGTCATAGACGAAACGCGCGTCAGCCCCTCGCTCCACCCACTTTTCCGCGACCTCATCGTTCAAGCCAATGTTGAGCACAGTATCCATCATTCCCGGCATGGAGAACTTGGCACCTGAGCGACAGGAAACCAGCAGCGGGTTGCTGGGGTCGCCAAACTTTTTTCCGGTGGCCTCCTCAATGGCCCCCACAGCTGCCAGTTCTTGCTCCCATACTTCCTTGGGGAACCCGTTTCCAGACAGATAGAGGGTGCACGCCTCCGTGGTGACGGTAAAACCCGGGCAGACCGAAACGCCCAGTCGGGTCATATCTGCCAGGCCTGCACCCTTACCACCCAGCAGAGAGCGCACTTTCTCCCAGTCGCCACCTACTTTTTTTTCCACCTCATCAACCTGGTTGAAAAGATAGACATATTTGAGGGCGTCGGAGCGGCTGAGGTCAGTGGCCGTATTCATAAGATTCTTCTCCTGGGTAACGATGTTACGTTCCCACGAGTTCTTCAGGCGCAGCGTGAGAAAGGGTCCGCTTTGAAACAAACTCAGAATCAGCGGCAGTGATTCGGTTCAGAGTCTGAGCCAGAGGATAGGACTGCTCGACCTTGGCGGTTCCCACCCCGACCGGGATAAAGTTGCCGCCTTGGGCGTCCCAGATGGCCTTGTTGAGCTCATAAGCGCGGTCTCGCGCTGCCTCATAACTGGGATCGGCGAAGACGTCGCGGAAACCTCTGATCTCGCCAGAAGAGTCAATTGTGATGCAGGCTGCCACGGCCACGGCCCGGCTATTGATAGTGGCAATTGCATCCTGGAACGCCAGTGGTGTCGGGAACATGTAGTGGGAACCCCGACCGTCTCCCTGAGTCAGGTAGTAGCGGTCCCGCATAAAGAGGTTCAGCGCCTGAGCAAGTGGCTCCACGGCCAACAGCACGGGGTCATCCTTGCCCCGATACTCTCCGCCTGTGATGACGGCCAGCTTTTCGGTTGAGGCCGCCAGCAAGACTTCTCCCAGAGATGCTCCAACACGTCCTGGATCCCATTTTTCAGCCGTTCTGCTCCAGATGCGCTTGACATTAAATCTCTCAATAGCTCCCAGGAGTTCTTCGATACTCTGCGCTTCCGTCTCCACGTCCAGAAAAACCCTTTCGTGGTGTTCCACGTCCCAGATCTCGATGACCACTCCCTGGCCTCCCGTTCTCTCCAAATAGGTCTTCAGAGTGGTGTCGCCCAGGGCTCGATTGAGGCTCCACCAGACGGGAAGATTAAAGGAGGATGGACCCGTTTTATCCATAGCCAGCAGCCCTATCTGACCCGCGCCCATCAGGGGGAGCTCCGCAAAACCAGGACCCTGTCCAGACACGTTTCCGGAGAAAACTTCAAGAGGCTTGTGGCCTTGCCCCTCGCCGCTTTTCCATTCGCCGTAGGCCTTTTTCAAGAGGTCCATTTGCTTCAGTTCCGCAGGTGGCAGGGTATCCTCCAGAAGCTCCATGAACTCATCGGTCAGATTGGCGAGTTCTTCCGTCGTCCGTCCGGCCGACGCATCGCCCACCAGGTCCTGCCCCAGCCCGTACCACTTGTAGTTCAAAATCTCAGCCACCCAGACCTGTCGGAAAAAGGTGCGGTAGGCGAAAAGATGGATCTCGTTGTTGTCGGCTCCTTTCCCGTGGCTCATCAGGAGGTGACCGTCATCTCCAACCTCGATGAGTTCTGAGGTGCCATGGATGAGTCCCAGCTTTCTGGCCTCCTGCAGGCTGGCTTCAGCCACTCCGCGGAAGTGATTGGGAGGGGTCGTGTGCCCAACCTTGCCCCCACTATCGGCCTTGATATCGGACAGGGTAAAGAGGGCCTTTTGGTTGGCTGCTTCCATGAGCGGGTCCACATCGGGAATGACTTCAAAACGACCCTTCAGACGGCCCAGCTCCTGGACAGCACACTCCTCAGCCGCTTTGGGATTCAGGTAAGGTTCAAACCTCTCATGGCTCACCATCTGCTCGATCAACCTTGCGGCATCCCGCTGCACACGGGAGGTCTCCGCTCTGTTTTGGGAAAACACATCCACGACATCCTCTTCCGCCGGAATGCGGCCATGGTCATAGGATTGATAGGCGTAGGCCACCACTCGCGCCGATCCGGGCAGGGAGGTGATGGTCCTTGCCTCTTGGAAATCAGCGGGCATGAGCCCCACCCGGTACTGCCCGCCGTCGCCACCCGGAGCGAAGAAGAACTCACCCGCTGACTGTGTGAATTCGCCAATAGCGGGGAGCCCGGACTGAGATCGGCCAATGAACACCGGGTCCACACTGCCCTCCACGACGGCAGCAGGTTCATCCGACAGCTTGCCTTCTCCGAATTTCCCCCGTACTGCATAAACGCGGCTCAGACGCCACTCCTCTGCATCGGCGATGAGAGCGACCATTTCATTGACATAGCCTGGTCCAAACTCGAAGGTCCGCACTTGGGGCTTGTTATTCTCCAGATCTTCGATCGACTCAACTACGCCCAGAAAGTCATTTCCTTCGATTCGGCGTCCCGAGCCTTTGTCGGGATTGAAAAAGAGGTTAAAGAAGGCCCGGTTAAAAAAGCCCCAGCTCCCATTGATCGCCTTGGCTACGAAGATGGGCTCCGCACCCCTTTCGGTGTAAGAGTAATTCAGGCGGCGAAGGTTCAGCGCTGCTGCCTGCTCTGGGGGAGGGAGGCTGGAAATTTTCTCTGCCTCAGGGGAACCCAGGCCCATTTGCTGGGCTTCCTTCAGGGCTTCCAGGCCGGCCGCCAAGGCCGTTTGGACAACTGCCGTGAGAGGGTCCCCGTTCTGGGAATCACCCGGCGGGAAGTCTCCGTTGTAGGTAGACACGTGGATATGGAGATCTCGACCAAATCCGTAGACGACTCCTCCTCGTAGTTGTCCTTCCCTGATCTTCCCGTCAAGAGCTTGACGGGCCACCTCTATGATCTGAGCCGGTAACTCCCCGCTCACGAAACTTCCCAAATCGAGAGAAATGATATCGATGTTGGATTGTTCCAAAGAACGGTCTTTCATTCTGCCTCCTCCTTGAGAAAATCTTTACCCCTGATTTAACAGTAAGGCGTGATAGTATACAGCATGGTCTCAGTTGTGACCTATTGACAAGGTCAAGCTGAGCGAGTACTTTTGCAGTGGCGGAAATGCCCCAGGCAAAAGCACAGTCAAAAAACAGAAAATGAGAATTCTCAGTATCTCCTACGCTCTCCCCAGCAAGTTGGTCTCCAACGAGAAATTGATTGAGGAGATCATCGAAAAGAACCGCGATCACCTTTCTCCCGAAGAACTGGAACGCATCACCGAGCGGATGAAGCAGTTTTTCAAGATGTCTGGAACCGTGACCCGCTACCACCGGGGAATTGGAGAAAGAGCTGTGGATTTCGCCGTGAAAGCCGGCAAAGCAGCTCTCGACAAGGCTGGGGTCGATCCAGAGGATGTGGATCTTCTCATCTATGCCGGGGTGGCCAGGGGATGGATGGAACCGGCCACCGCCAACCTGTTCCAAAGTGAATTGGGACTGAAATCCGCCACCTGTTTTGATGTCTTGGATGCCTGTGCCAGCTGGATTCGAAGCCTGGCCATCGCCAAGAGTTTCCTGGCCCAGAAGGCCTATAAGCTGGTCATGATTTTGAACTGTGAATTCAGCTTCAGGGAATACGCCAACTTTGAGTTCAAGAGTATCAAGGAAATGGAAACCGCTTTTTCGGCCTTCACCATCGGCGAGGCCGCAACGGCCACCCTTTTGGAATCCAATGGTTCTGAAGACGATTCCATTTTTTCCTTTAAGACCTGGGGGGACAAACACGGGCTGTGCAAGATCCCTCTCCCCAATGCTGCAGACTTTTCCCCCCTAAATGCCCGCGATGGTCTCAAACCCATGTCCTTTTTCGCGCTTCCTGGGGAATTGCTCTCCTTTACTGTCAGAAAGCTGGTGGCTCATTTTAAGGAATCTCAGGCGATCGCCAGCAAAGTGCATGAGATCGTGATTGGCCATGCCGTCAGTGTGGCCTCCACTTCCAAAGTGGTGCAGCTATTGAATCTCGATCCGAGCCGTGTGTTTGAAACCCACTCCCGGTTTGGAAACACCGTCGCGGCATCTCTCCCACTGGCAATGGCCGTGGCCGAGGCGGAAGGGAGGCTGGTGCGAGGCATGAGGGTGCTTTTGCTCATGGGAAGCGCTGGTGTGAGTACAGTCGTCGGCTCCTTTAAGTACTAAGCTCTTCGTTCCAGGTGGCCCCCCTCACCTCTATGCCCAAAGACTGACTCACAGATGAGCTTTTCTGTGGATCAAATCAACCACCTCTACAACTTTCAATCCCATTACTTGAACCGTAATGGCTATCGATATCACTACTTGGACGAGGGAGAGGGCCAGCCCGTGGTGATGCTTCACGGAAACCCGAGCTGGTCATTCATGTATCGGGAACTGGTTCGATCTCTGGGGGACTCCTATCGCCGGGTGGTGCCCGATCACATGGGTTGCGGGCTTTCTGACAAACCCTCCAGTGAGGAGTATGAGTATACACTCCAACAGCGGGTCTCTGATCTGGAGGCACTGCTGGATCAGATCGGAATCGACTCCAACATCACGTTGATCATGCACGATTGGGGCGGTGCCATCGGAATGACCTATGCTGCCCGCCACCCATCCAGGATTGGGCGGCTCATCGTGCTCAATACAGCGGCATTCCTACTGCCTCCGGGAAAAGCTCTTCACTGGTCGCTTTCCCTGTGCAGGAAGTCTCGAGTGGCAGCTTTTCTTATCTTGAGATTCAACGCCTTTGCGCGCATTGCCGCCTATATGGGCTGCCGGCCTCCCATGCCGAAGGAGATTCGCCGTGCTTATTGGAGCCCTTACGACTCTCCGCAAAACAGGATCGCTACGCTGCGGTTTGTCCAGGACATTCCCCTGACTTCCGCTGATCCCTCCTATACACTGCTGCAAGAGACCCAGGAGAATCTCTATCGGTTCCAGGAGACTCCCATGATGATCTGCTGGGGAGAAAGGGATTTCATCTTCGACGGTGATTTTCTCAGGGAGTGGATCAGACGTTTTCCGAAAGCCCAGGTCCATCGATTTCCAGAGGCGGGTCATTATCTCCTGGAAGCATTGCCCCAGCCCGTTGGAATCCTGATTCGTGACTTTCTGGTGAGGCATCCATGAGTAGCCCTACCAACATTGCAGCTTATCTTTCCCAACTGGCAGCCAAGCAACCCTCTCAACCGGCTCTCATCTCTCCGGGCGGCGCTCTCACCTGTGGGGAACTGGAGGAAAGAAGTACCTGCTGTGCTCAAGGCCTCCGGCAGATTGGAATTCAGCCGGGTACTCGCACCGTTATGATGGTTACTCCAGGAGTCGAGTTTCTGGTATTGGCCTTCGCTCTCATGAAGATCAATGCGGTGCTTGTTTTAGTCGATCCCGGCATGGGGTGGCAAAAGCTGGGGAAGTGCTTGGCAGAGGCCAAGCCGGAAGCGTTTATTGGTCTTCCTCTGGCCCAGATGGCCCGAATCTTCTTTGGGTGGGGCCGCAAGACAGTGCAAATCTGCCTTACAGTGGGGCGATTCCGGCCTTGCCGGGGATACACCCTTGCCCGGGTGATGCAGCTGGGTGGCGCCAACCCGGGATTCGCTCCGGTGCCTTCGCTGAGAGAGGATCCGGCTGCCATAGTTTTTACCTCGGGCAGCACGGGTACTCCCAAAGGAGTCGTCTATACGCATGGAATGTTTGCCTCTCAGGTGGCGCTTCTTCGAGATTCCTTCCAGATCGAGGCAGGTGAGATCGACCTGGCCACTTTTCCACTCTTTGCCCTCTTCGATCCAGCCCTGGGGATGACCACGGTCTTTCCCGAAATGAATTTTACCCGGCCGGCCCAAGTCGATCCCCGGCAAATCATCACTCCCATCCAAAAATACCACGTGACCCATATGTTCGCTTCCCCGGCTTTGCTGGACCGGGTCGCCCGCTACGGAGAGCGTCACGGCATCAAACTGCCCTCTCTTCGGCGCGTTCTATCGGCCGGTGCTCCGGTAGCGGCAAAGGTTTTGGACCGTTTCTCCGGACTGTTGCAAGAGAGTGCTGAGATCCACACGCCCTACGGCGCCACGGAGGCCTTGCCGGTGTGCTCAATCACCGGCCGCGAGTTGTCGAAGGCGAACAGCACCTATCGGGGTCACGGGGTGTGCGTTGGAGGTCCCCTTCCAGGGGTCCATCTGTCGCTCATTGGAATCGATGACGGTCCAATCAAGATCTGGTCGGATGACTTGCTTGTGTCTCCTGGTGAGATCGGAGAGCTGGTGGTATGGGGCTCCAATGTCTCGAAAGAGTATTTTGGACGGCCGGAGGCCAATGATCTGGCCAAGATTCAGGGCCCTGATGGGGAGATCCGCCATCGCATGGGCGATCTCGGCTATCTGGACGAGGAGGGACAAGTCTGGTTCTGCGGCCGCAAGTCTCAGCGGGTGATCACTCCTCAGGGAACCCTGTTTACAGTTTCCTGCGAAGGCATTTTCAATCAGCACCCCAAGGTTTATCGAAGCGCCCTGGTTGGAGTGGGTCATCCACCCAGGCAGAAGCCTGTCCTGTGTGTGGAACTGGAAGAGGAAGAACAGAAAAGGGGGAAGGTCTCGCCACAACTCCAGCAGGAAATACTGGACCTGGGAGCTCCTCATCCGCACACCCAGGAAATCCAGACATTGCTGTTTCACCCCTCCTTCCCGGTTGATGTGCGCCACAACGCCAAGATCTTCCGCGAAAAACTGGCTCGGTGGGCCACTGAGAAAATCTCATGAAAGCACTGGTCACTGGCGGCGGCGGTTTCTTGGGTGGTGCCATCGTCCAGCGTCTGCTCAGGGAAGGACACGCTGTTGGAAGCTTCTCGCGGGGAAGCTATCCTGAGCTTCAAAAGCTCGGAGTGGAGGTGTTGCAAGGAGATCTTACCGACGCCGAAGCCGTGCAGGAGGCTTGCCGGGATTGCCAGATTGTATTCCATGTCGCTGCCAAGGCAGGGATCTGGGGGGATGATAGGGCCTATTACCGGACCAATGTCACAGGAACGGAGAATGTCATTGCTGCCTGCCGAACTCTTGGCATTCCGCGACTGGTTTATACCAGCACACCGAGTGTGGTTTTTGACGGACACGATCTGGAAGGGGTGGATGAGCGGGTTCCCTATGCGGAGAACTACAAGGCAGCTTATCCAGCTACCAAAGCCACCGCCGAAAAGATGGTTCTGGCTGCTAACAGTGAAACGCTGGGAACCGTTGCCCTGCGCCCCCATCTGATCTGGGGGCCGGGGGATACTCACCTCGTCCCTGGCATCATCGCCCGAGGACGTCAGGGCAGGCTGCGGAGAGTTGGGCATACTCGGAAGCTGGTGGACTTCACCTATATAGAAAATGCTGCCCAGGCACACCTTCTGGCAGGTGATCGTCTGTCGCCCGGTTCACCGATCGCAGGGAAGGCGTTTTTTATTTCACAGGGGGAACCGGTTCCTCTTTGGGATTTCATCAATCGCATTTTAAAGGCTGCCCATCTCCCCACTGTCAGTCGCAGCATTTCTCCTGCTTCCGCCTATGCGGCCGGTTGGTTTTGCGAGATCCTCTACCGGACTCTCAGGCTCAGGGGAGAGCCTCCCATCACGCGCTTTTTGGCAGAAGAACTAGCCACCAGTCATTGGTTCAATATTGCCGCTGCCCGTGAAGAATTGGGCTACCAGCCCAGTGTCAGCGTTGAAGAGGGACTCAAACGGTTGGAAACGTGGCTGGCAACCTCAAAATAACTATCTCGGAGCAGTTCACTCTAGCCCGCACTTCTCACACCCGCTCTACTGCATCGGCGGAATGATCCGACCTGAGACTGCGTTGCCCGACCCGCAAGCGGGTACCCCTCGCCCGCCAGTCGGAGCCGCAGGCTTTAGCCTGCGGGCCCGTGGGCTACAGCCCACGGCTCTGTTTTCCGGCCCTTCCGCCGCTTCGCGACGACCTGGTGTGAAAAATGCGGGCTAGCCAGAATAGAGATCCCGTTCCCTTTACAGACCTTTACAAGAGTTTACAATTCTTGACCCACACTTATCTTCATCGTCTATAAGATGTGAGGTGAAAAAAGCACGGGCTTCCCGTGCAACCCAAAGAGTCTCAAAAGTGAAAACCTGGACTTTGTCGATACAGTCAAAGATTGTAGGGTCGGCCATTCTCCTGGGGATTTTTCCTTTGGCCTGGCCTCAAGAAAGGCCCTCCTTCAAAGTAGAGGTCGATTTGGTGAACATCCTGGCCACAGTGCGGGATGAGCAAGGCCGGTTGGTCAACAGCCTCACCAAAGAAGATTTTATTCTCGAGGAAGAGGGTCAACCACAGGAAATTGAGTACTTCTCGAGTGAGACCGACTTGCCTCTGACGTTGGGCCTACTGGTGGACACCAGTATGAGTCAGAGCCGAATCCTCGAAGAGGAACGGCAGGCCAGCTATCAGTTTCTTGAAAACATCTTGCGCCCAGAAAGCGATCTGGCTTTTGTGATGTCCTTCGACGTCGAGGCCCAATTACTGGAAAATCTGACTAATTCGCAAATGCAACTTCTGTCCGCATTGGAGAGCCTGCAACTCCCCACAAGGACAGGACAGGCGGGAGTAGGAACGGTGCTCTACGATTCCGTCTTCCTGGCAGTAGATGAGATTCTGAAGTTTGAATCCGGGCGCAAAGCCATGATTGTCATCTCCGACGGAGTCGACTTCGGCAGCATCATGGACCTGGACCAAGCCATCGAGACGGCCCAACGCAACGATTCCATCATATACACCGTGCGCTACTACGATCCCGAGATGAACATGGCATTTCGAGGTGGAGGTCGTGCTGGAGGTGGAGGGAGGGGAGGCAGGAGAGGACCGGGCGGTGGAAGGGGTGGAAATCCCAGAAGGCCTCAACTCCCTGACGGAGAAAGAATCCTGGAGCGCTTGGCGCGCGAGACCGGCGGCAGCATGTTCGAAGTGACTGGGGAGCAGTCGCTGGAAGAGATCTTCCAGAAGATTGAGGAAGAGCTTCGGCATCAATACAGCATCGGATACACCCCGAACCGAGAAAGCTCCGAAAAAGCATTTCGAACTATTAGGCTGACTACAAGAAAGGGATTGACCGTCCATTGCCGCGAGGGCTACTACATCAGCAGCTGATCGTTGAGCAAATCCAGGAACGCCAAACTTCCCGTGGTACTATGACCATTGAACAAAGGCGAACGTGGAACCTCTCTGAAGGAGGAAGCTGTTGCTAACCCAATCCCACCTGTCGCAGTTAAAGAAGTGTGTTTCATGCCGTATTCCCAGCTGTTAGTGCTGTTCCTCGGTCTGTCCCTTCCAGCCACCGAGGATTCTGAGGTTCTGGAGCGAGCCCGCCAAGCCTTGGAGCTCAGGAAGGAACTCTTGAGCCACTACTCGGTGGAGGTCCAGAGCCACTCCCGGATAGAAGTTCCCAATGGAAGGCAGGAACTGGAGTCTCGGGATCGTCACTTTGTGGGCCTTCCCGGGGAATTCAGACAGGATTTCATCAGCTTGCGGCGCAACGGTGTCCCGGTGAATTACGGGGCGGGGCCCGCTGGCGCGGGAAGGAGACGCCTGGATAACCTTCTTCCCCAGCTCCCAGGCCCGGATCTATTGGCTGTGGGGACGATTCTTGAAGACGCGGAGGTGATCGGACCCGCCCGCCTGGATTCAACTGACGCCATCGAAATTCGCATTCATCCCAGCATTCCGGGCCTTCGGGTGGAAGAAGGGAGACTCTGGGTCGATGAGGAGTCTGGCATGCCACTCCGGGTGGAGCTTCGCTTCGGCATGGGAGCCGTCGTCTCAGATGCACAGCTGATGCTGGACCTGGCCTGGAATCCGGAAAAGGAGATCACCGTGCCCCGCGTTCGGAGTCTCAAGATGACTCGCGGCGGCGTTGCTCCGAGAGGCGGCAACTCGAACGGGAACCTGGGAAGAGGCGGTCGCCCTGGCGGCCGGGGGGGGCTGGGCGTGGCGATGGAGGTTTCAACCACCTGGCAGAACTACCAGTGGGATCTCTCATTTGAGGCGGGATTCTTCACCGCGGAGACCGGTGGTGAATCCAGGCCGCCCAGACCACAACGCAGAGAAGCTCCTGTGGAGGAAGACCCCTTTGCAGAGATCCGCATCAATCCAGAAGGCCTCTCCAGCCAGGAAGAGAGCTTCGAGGCAGAAGAAGTCACCGAGGTTCTCATTGAAGGCGCCTCGGTGCGGGGCGATGCCAGGGGGGGACGCGGGGAAGGGGCCATCATGAGCCGTCTCCTGGGTGGGCAGGGAGGAGGCCGAGGTGGTTTACGAGGTGCCCGTATTGCGGGTTCCCGAGCCAATCGGCTCCAGGGCAGCTTCACCTCGGGAATGTCCTCTTCGGCGCTGGATGCTCAACCCTACTCACTGGACGGGGGCGAGACAACTGAACCCGACTACTTCTCCTGGAGGGCGGGCGTCTCAGTGGGAGGGCCCCTCTCCAGACCCAGCTCCTCTGGAAATCCTTCTGCGTCGAGAAGGCGGGCCTCTTCCTTTTTTGTGGATTTTAACACCAATCGAGGCCAGCAGCTGCAGAGCCAATACGCATCTGTGCCCACCCTGCTGGAGCGCCAGGGTGATTTCTCGCAGACCCATTACCCGTCTGGCCCATTGGCAGGGACTCCGGTTGAGGTTTTCGATCCTCTCACGGGAGCAGCTTATCTCGATGCAGCCATCCCCCTCCAACAGATGAACTCAGCCGCGCTGGGACTGCTGGAATTCATTCCCCTACCAAACCGCGAAGAACCTTTTCTCAACTTTCTCAACCAACAGTCGCTGGACAACACTCGCGAGCGGCTCAACGTCCGTCTCAACTCACCCCTATCCGAGTCTATGCGCCTGACCGGTTCCTATAACTTCAGTCGAACCCGCTCTGACACTTTCAACGTCTTCCCAGACCTAAGCGGTGAACGGAGTGGACGCGGTCAGAATGTCTCTTTAAGCCTCAACCAGACGTTTGCACCCGGCTTTCTTCACAATCTGAGGCTGCGCTGGAACCGCAACCGAAACGAAAACCTCAATCCCTTTACTCACCAACGCAATGTCAGCGCTGAACTTGGGATCGACAACACCTCGCCCGAGCCGATCGATTACGGCTTACCCACCATCCAGTTCACGAACTACACTGCTCTCAGGGACGGGAGCTCATCATTGACCGTACGCGATTCGAACACCATCAGCGACAACCTGCAGTGGGTGAAGGGAACTCATTCTTTTCGCATGGGCGGTGATATGGGCTGGAATCGAAGGAACAACCTGGCCAATCCTGAAGGCACGGGTTCTCAGACTTTTGCCGGAGTGGCGACCAGCTTCTATGTCGGCGATAATCCTGTGGCCGGCACGGGCTATGACTTTGCCGATTTTCTGTTGGGGTTGGCCCACAGCAGCCGCATCCAGTACGGCAACAGTGATCACTATCTGCGCAGCCGGAACTTGAGTTTGTTCCTCAACGACAACTGGAGAGTCAACTCCAGTCTCACCCTGCAGTGGGGACTGCGATATCAATATACCTCACCCTGGGTCGAGCGCTACGATCGTCTATCCAATCTGGATGTGGGGCCGGGATTCAGCCAGGCTGAGACGGTGATTCCCGGAAGCAGCGGGACCTTCTTCGGGGAGTATCCGCGCGCCCTGATCAGGGATGACCGCAATAACATAGCCCCCCGCGTTGCCCTGGCTTACCGAATGAGGTCGGGAGGATTGGCCGCGGTATTGAGAGCCAACTACGGCGTCTTTTATCCCGATGGGTCGTACAATTCCCTGGCCAATGAACTGATCTCGCAGCCCCCCTTTGGTTTTGCTGTACAGGAAACTGTGGAAGGGCGAAATTTTCTGGAAATTCAGGAGGCTTTCTCTGATGAACTCGTCCAGGAAGTCTCCAACACCTATGCCGTCGATCCACGTTTTCGCCTCTCCTCCGTTCAGAACTGGAACCTTTCCTGGCAGCAAACACTTCCCCACAGCTTTTTTCTGAGCGTTGGTTATTCCGGGTCGCGTGGGACGGGCCTGGAGCTGCTGCGAGCACCCAATCGGGTCGTTGATGGAGACCAGCGAATCGCCAATGCGGCCCAGTTCCTGTATCTGACATCGGGTGCATCCTCGGCTTTTCATGGGCTTCAACTGCTGGCAAGGAGGCGGATGCGGAGCGGATTTTCTGTGAGCGCTCAGTACGAGCTGGGCAAAACTCTGGACAACGCATCTTCACTTGCCGGTAGTGGGAGTACGGTGGCTCAAAACGATGATGATCTGGATTCTGAATTTGGACTCTCTTCTTCTGATGAAAGGCATAAAGTTCGACTGAACTGGTTCCTGGAACTTCCCTTTGGTCAACGTCATCGATGGTTTCGGGATTCGGTCTGGCTCAGCCCCATCCTGAGCAACTGGTTTGTCACCGGCACCATCCGGGCCACCAGCGGACGTCCTCTTACTGCCCGTGTTCTGGGAAACCAGATCAACAACAGTGGCACTGGTTCTCAGGCCAGCGAACGAGCCAGCGTCACGGGTGAAGAGGTGGACCTGCCCTCCTCGCAACGCAGCTCACAGGAGTGGTTCAACACCGATGCCTTTCGACTGCCGGATCCCGGTACCTTTGGGGACGCCGGGCGCAATACCATCAGCGGTCCCGGCTCCTGGACTGTTGACTTGAACCTGGCTCGGTCGATTCTGCTGAAGGGGGAAAGCCAACGTCTGGTGATCACGGTCGAGGCCTCCAACCTTTTCAATCAGGTCAATTATCGTGGGCTGAATACGGTGGTGAACTCCATTGGCTTTGGGAAAGTCACATCGGCCGGTTCCATGCGTCAAATCCGGCTCAATCTTCGCTTCATGTTTTAAACCATTTTGGACGATAGGATGTTGCGGTTCGTTTATCATTGTCTCGCTGGTGGGCTCTTTCTCCTGGTTCTGGGCACAGGGGTCTTCGCTCAAGAGCCGCCCGTGCGCTTTCGAGTGTCCTCCAATCTTATTCTGGTCGATGTCCGCGTGCGTGACTCGCAGGGTCGCCCCATCACCGGTCTGGAGGCGAAGGATTTTAGCATTTGGGAAGAAGGAGTGCTCCAGGAGATCAGCTACTTTCAAGAGATCGCCCTGCCTTTAACGACCCCTCCTGAGGTGCCTTCCGAGACCACGTCTGCGCCCACGCCTGTGGCAGCGGATTCTCCACAGGCCGTGGCCCCTGAGAAACGACTCCTCATACTGCTCTTCAACCTCTCCTCAGCCGGATTGCAGGACATCCAGATGATGGGAAGGGCATCCCAGCGGTTTCTGGAAGAGGACTTCAACGAGGATGATGCAGCTGCTGTGCTGGTGTTCAACAATGGATTGGAGATGCTCACCGATTTCACATCCGACCGGGTCCTCTTGAGCCAGGTCCTGGGCGGTTTGACTGAAGGGAACCCCGAGCTCGAGCTCTCACTTCCGGAAGAGGAAGCCGCCTCTGAGCAGGACTCGAATTCTGAATTCATCGCCGATGAAACCGAGTTCGCACTGTTTGAGACCAACCGGGAGCTCAGTGCCATTCAGTCCGTGGCGGAAGCTTTTCGCGATGTTCTGGGACGAAAGGCTCTTCTCTATTTCTCTTCCGGCCTCACCATGCGGGGGATTGAAAACCAGGAGGAAATGCGCTTGACGACTGATTTGTCCAACCGCGCCAACATCAGTATTTACTCGGTGGACGCAAGGGGACTGGTAGCCCTCTCTCCCGGGGGAGGCGCCCACCGAGCAGGAGGCGGCAGTGGAATCTTCAATGGAAGAGCAGCCCTCAATCAGCTGGTCAGCCTGACCCAGTCCCAAGAGGCGTTGATTACCCTTGCTGCGGATACCGGAGGAGCTGCTCTGGTCGATGACAACGACCTTTCAAAAATTTTCCAACAGGCCCGCGAGGACGCCAGTCACTACTATCTGATCGGCTACTCCACTCCCGCTCCTCCCAGCGATGGGCGCTTTCGAAGAATCGAAGTTCGCACCGAGCCCAGCTATGCCAGTCTGGAATACCGAACTGGCTATTACGCGGATAGGCCCTATAGAAGTCTGAGCGCTGCGGAAAGGGAGTTCAGACTACTCCAGACGGTTGTGGAAGAGGTGCCCGTCTCGGACTTTCCGCTGGAGATATCCGCCGAGTACTTCCCGGATTCATTGGGCCAATACCAGGTTCCGATTCTGCTGGGCTTTAACCACGCCCAGCTCAGTCAGCTGTCGGGAGCTCGGGAACTGGACCTGGAGGTGATCCTGCTGGCTCGGGATTCGCTGGGGAGAACCAGTGCCGGAGTTCGCGACAAGGTGGAGATCCGACGAGTCGAGAAAGATGCCAAGATCCGTTTCGTCTACGAAAATCTTTTGCTGCTGGACCCCGGACAGTACCAGCTCAGCGCCTATGTGAGGGACAATCGGACCGGCCTGATGTCGCAAGCGGTTCGCCCGCTGGAGTTACCTCCTGTTGGGCCGGTTCCACTGAGTTCACTGGTTTTGGCCGGGGGGTGGAAAGAGTCGGACTCTCAATCAGGCTATCGGATCAGCATCGGCGAGCACGTCACTATCCTGAAGAATCCCCTGGAGGTCGGGGATCGAGTGTTGATTTCCCGTATCAATGCGAAATTCACGCGCATGGAGACCCTCTATCTCCATGGGAAGGTCGGACTCGAAGGGGAATCCGCGTCCGGAGAGTATCGAATTAATCTACAGGACGGGGCCCAGGAGAGCCTCTTTGAAAGTGACTGGAAGCCCTTGGTGCCCGGCCCCGAAGACTGGCTGGAGGTCAATGCCCGGCTTGCCCTCAATCAACTGCAGTTGGGAAGATATCGATTGGTTGTGGAAGTTCGTGCCCAGGACAGCCAGACCCATCTTCTCGTCCGCGACTTCGATGTAGTTCCGTAATCAGATTGATCTACGGACCGACCGAGTCACCAGCTTCCTGAAGCCCATAAAGGATTCGAATCGCGTGGAGAGGAACCAATAAAAGTGTAAAGGATGT
Organism: Acidobacteriota bacterium; assembly: GCA_963663035.1. GTDB lineage: Bacteria > Acidobacteriota > UBA6911 > RPQK01 > JADFOI01 > JADFOI01. Next base: position 1,330,329 of record OY760074.1, on the reverse strand, counting down.
CATGGCACAACTTGTAAACCATGTGCTGGCACTTTACACCTGAGGTGCCTCCCACATTCTGGGTGGTGGTTCCGTAGGCTGATTGATTGTTATGAAGAAAGGTAGGGGCGCACAGACGTGCGCCCCTACACTTCTTAAGGGGTTGCAGGTGCCTCATCGCACTGAGGACCCTTCCGCAGGGTTGGTCTTTCCTGTGTCTTCCATGAGTCATCCTCCATGACCGTGCGAATCCTCTCCTGGGCTTCACGAAAGCCCGTTGAGTCATAGATGAGATCGTCCCTCTGTGGAGGCAGGTATTCTATCTCACTGAACGTGCTCACAATTCGCTCAAAGAAGGGTGGATGAGTTCGGAAGAAACTGGCCGATTGAACAAAGCCCTGTTCGCTGGCCATCTTATCGAAGAAGCTGATGAATCCCTTGGGATCGTAGCCCGCATTCCAGCCGTATTGGGCCCCTAGCTGATCGGCTTCTTGCTCAAAATCACGGCTGACTCCCAGCATGCTCAGATTCAGCGCCAGACCCAGGCCAAAAAAACCGTACTGCAGGGCATAATACGTCCCAATTCCAACCGCACCTCCGGTGAAGACCATAGCCGCCACCTGGGCAGCCTGAAAGAGGACGTTGAAGATGTTGGCCTTTTTCATCAAGCGGGCTCCATGGCGTGCGGTCACATGGGCTATCTCATGGGCAAGGACACCAGCCAATTCCGATTCTGTGTCGGCCTTTTCGATCAGGCCCGTATTCACAAACAGGTAGCCTCCTGGCAGCGCGAAAGCATTGATTTCTTCACTGGCCAGCACCGTCAGGTGCAGTGGAACCTGCAGATCCGAATGGTCGGCAATGTTCTTGGCCAACTCGCTAACGTAAGCTGTCAGCTCCTCATCGTCCACTTCTGGCGGCATCAATCCGGACGACCTCATATCTCTCATGGCTTCTTTGCCGACTTTGATGTCTTTTTCCTGGCCCTCTCTCAGCACTCGAATGCCGATGTCCTCCACATCGCCGAAACGGCGCTTGCGGGCTTCTCCCGACTCCAAAATTCGGTCAATCTCAGCTCTCCGGCTGGGCCAGTCCTCTATGAGGTCCAGTTTGGCCAATTTGTTGTCAAAGGCCACGGGAACCCCGTGCTCGCGCTCTGCCTTCTTAGCGCCTTGTTGCGCTTCAAGTGAGAGAATCTGGCAGTGAAGCTCATTCCTTTGCAGGGTCATCTCCGGGTTGTCGCGGGAATTGCCCTTGTTGAGCTCATCCAGCTGCTTCCGCAAAGCCTTGACTTCCTGCTTCAAGTCCTTCTCTGCTTGCTCGAGCTGCTTCTTTTCTGCTTTTTCCTGGTTTTCGAGCTCCTTTCTGAACGCCTTCAGTTCTTCTTTGGAGAAGTTCCAGTCGGGAGCCCGTTCCAAAAGGACCAGATAGGGCTCCCTGACCAGATCGGTCAAGGGCGGAAGGGTCTCCACTGCGGCCCAGGAGACCCACAGGTTTGTCCAAACGAGAAGGCCGCTCAGCCCTACAGCGAAGATTCTTCTTGCATTAGGATTTTTCTCTCTCATGGTTGAATTTTCCTCCTTGCCAACTCGAAGTTCTTGGGGCTGCGTCTGGGCCGGCCATCATTTACCGTTTGGGTGAATCGCCTGATCTTCGACCTGGGCGTTGACGCGAGTTCATTCTGTTATTCATTTCCTTGAGTGCATCCAGCTGTTCAGATGTCAGGACTGCTTGAAAAGTTTCACGAAAATACTGCTGATTGGTGCGAATCTCTTTGGCCACATCTTGCCCTGAGATGACAAGAACCCCAACCTCAAACGGGTCAGGAGCTTCCAAATCCAGTTGAGTCCTGAGAGATTGACGGAATTCCCGTTGCTGCTCCACAAGGAACTCCATGGTTGTCTTTGCTTCTTCCCTCAGTAGATCAATCTCGCCCAGCTGATCTGCCGTTATCCCCGGGAGGTTCTCCACAACTCTCTGTGGAGGGATAGCCGAACGACCAGTGCGACCGCCGCCGCCTTGTGGTGCTGCCATGCCGACACACAGGAATCCGGTTGCCACCAACAGGATCACGCTTAGAACTTTTGCCGTGATTTTTTTCATCTCTTGAGTCCTCCTTTTTTAGTTTGCCGCGCTTACCCGCATCGTGCGCCACTGCCCGACGCGCTCAGAAGCCGGGATTATGCATAAATTGTCTACTGCAGTGCCGCAATCATCCACGCCGACTGCGTTGTGCGACCCGCAAGCGGGTACCCCTCGCACGCCTTGTCATCGCGGCGCCTGCGGCACTTCGTCACGAAAACCTATGCATAATCCCGGCTACATGGCATATAAGACGAAGGATCGGTCCAAATGTGTGTCAAGAGTTGGTAATGGCTCAGTAAAGCTTTGTAAAGAACACCCCATTTCTTTGACACTTCTTTACGCAAGGGCGGGAACAGTTGGCGTAAAATGAGGCGGATGGCAGCAAAGTCCATGAATATAAGGGAGCCCGGAGAACGCGTACTTGTCATTGACGACGATGTGGAACTGTGTGAGTTAGTCACCGAATACCTGCAGACGGAGGGTTTTCGTGTGAAGGCGATCAACGACGGCACGGATGCTGTGGAGATGGCGGTTTCGGGAGACTACAGGCTGATCATTCTGGACGTCATGTTGCCGGGAATGAACGGGTTCGAAGTTTTGCGTCGCATTCGCGGCCGATCCCAGATACCGGTTCTCATGTTGACCGCTCGCGGTGAGGAGGTGGATCGAATCGTCGGCTTGGAAGTTGGGGCCGACGATTACCTTCCCAAACCCTTCAACCCGCGCGAACTGGTAGCCCGTATTCGTGCCATCCTGCGAAGGACCCAGGAGGAAGTATCAGGCTTTGTCTCATCCCAGCCGGAGAGCCTTTCACTGGGGGACATTGAGCTGGACACCGGCACCAGGAGGGTACAGTGCGCCGGACAGGCGATAGAGCTGACCACCGTTGAATTCGATCTCCTGGAGGAATTCTTGCGGACGGCCGGTACTGTCATGAAGCGGGAAGAACTGGTGGAGCGTGTTTTGGGGCGAACCTTCTCTCCCTTTGATCGCAGCATCGACATGCATGTGAGCAAGCTGCGCAGAAAGCTGGGCCCTCACCCTGATGGCAGCCAGCGCATCAAGTCGATTAGAAGTGTGGGATATCTTTACGCTACTAGCCCGGATTAAATACCGCAATGAAACCCAGCCTTTTTCTCAAGATCTTTCTGTGGTTTTGGTTGGCGATGACCTTGGTGGGTGTGCTGCTGATAGTCTCTGGTGAGAGGACCCGCTTCCAGCCTCAAATTCCAGGTCCAGGCCGTCGGATGGGTAGGTTGGCCGCCCAACCCGCGGAGCTGGCTCTGAGGCTGCTGGTGGTCGTCATAACTGGCGGAGTGGTCTGCTATGGGCTGGCGCGTTACCTGACTTCTCCCGTCAGCAAGTTACAAAAGGCAACGCAACAGCTGGCCGGGGGTGACCTCAGCGCACGGGTGGGACCGGCCCTGGAAAAGAGGGGGGACGAATTTGCTGACCTGGGGAGGGACTTTGACCTCATGGCCGAGCGGATCGAATGGCTGATCAACTCACAGCATCGATTACTCAGTGACATCTCCCACGAATTACGTTCGCCGCTGGCCCGCCTCAATGTGGCACTGGAGTTGGCTCGACAGCGGGCTGGATCGGAAGCCGCACCTTCGCTGGACCGCATCGAACGGGAGGCGGAGCGAATGAACGAGCTGATTGGCCAATTGCTGGGACTTGCTCGATTGGACAATGATGCAGAGGTCGGGCAGCAGGAAAGGGTGTCTCTGACGAACCTGCTGAGCGAAGTGACCGCCGATGCCGACTTTGAGGCTGGCAGCAGCAAACGGAGGGTACGGATCATCGAAAGCGAGGATTGCATCGTCACCGGCTCAACCAAGCTCTTGCGCAGTGCCATCGAAAACATCGTCCGAAATGGCTTGCGTTACACTGCCCAGGGAACTGAGGTGGAAGTCGGCCTGCGCCGTCGACAGACGGACAAGGGAGCCTGTGCGCTGATCATGGTGAGGGATCATGGTCCCGGCGTGCCGGAAGCCACTCTGGGAAAACTGTTTCGCCCCTTTTACCGTGTCGGCGATGCGCGGGATCGTCAGTCGGGAGGAATCGGCCTGGGTCTTGCCATCGCTGAAAGAATCATTCGGCTTCACGGGGGCACGGTGAGGGCCTCCAACGCATCAGATCTAGGATTGCGGGTGGAGATACTCCTGCCCATCGAAGCCAGTTAGTTAAGCCTCGCTTCATCGATACGGTAACATTGGCGGCGGAAAATCGTGTCAACCAATAGGTTTACAATGCAGATCAAAAAACGTATTATGTCGGGAAGAGTACCCATACAGAGGAGGTAGAAGATGAAAAAACTGGTCGTTTTCCTTACCTTTGGAATAGGTTTCATTTTGCTTGCCTTTGGGGCCGAGCTGGACCTCGAAGAGCGCTATCGTTTACTCGCCACCAAGAAGACTTCAACGATGCAAAAGGAACTTGACGAAGCATCTGCCGCTGGCTACCGCATCGTCTCTGGTTCACCTACCAGCGGTTCGGAAATGGCCGTCATCTTGGAGAAGGTCGCCACCCCTCCCGATAACTACCAATACATGCTTCTTGCTACCAGCAAAACTTCAACGATGCAAAAAGAACTGCAGGAAGCTGCCGCTGAAGGCTTTCGACTACTTCCCAGCACCATGATCGCTAAGAATCAGATGTTTGGAGGAGTCGAAATCATAGTAGTGCTGGAGAAAGTGCCCGCTGCCTCTCAAAACTACGACTACCTGCTTCTTGCTCCCAACAAGACTTCAACGATGCAAAAAGAAATGTCTCAGGCCATGGAAGAAGGGTATGAAGTCGTGGGAATGGTCAGCCGTGGCGAACATATGGTCATCCTAGAGAGAGCTGCACAGGCCACTCTGAGTCAGTAAACTCAAGGCCTAGACTTCAGTCACGAAGTTCAAAATGAGCCGAGCTCTCATTGCCACCTTTTTAATCCTCACCCTGGACCTCTTTCTCCTGGCGCAGGAAAGGGCCTCCATGTCAGCTCCTCTGCTCCGAACCACTCCCCAGCAGATCAGCCTGACAGCCCGCTTTTCAGACTTTGTTCGGGGAAGCTATTATCGCCTGGGGATCGGCACTACCGCTGAGCAGATCAACAACCTGGAGATGGAGATTCTCAAAGGCAATACGGTCCTCGCCAAGGAGCTGATCAGCTTTGAGCAGGGTTTTGCCCAGTCCTGGTTTGAGGTGGATCAGATTTCTGTTCAAGGCTTTCATTTCTTACGGGCTGAAGTCCCCGAGGCAGGTGAAGAGCTGACTTTGAAGGTCTCCCTCCCACGAGCCGAAGGGGAGAGACACGAGAGACTGTTCATCATCATCGCCAGACGATACGGTCTGGATCGGTGGTACATTGAAGATGGCGTCGAACTCGAAAAATCTCAGTGGTGATGGCCGCGAAAGAATAAAGTCTTCGAGATAACCCTCCTGTTTAGTGCTCACTTCAATAAATACGGTGATATTTGCGGAGGGGGCTTGTGAGGCGAAGTCGAGGAGCGATAAGGAGGAGATGTAGGACATCGTCGACGACGAGCGACGAAGAGATCGACCACAACCCCCCCGCCCAAAGGGTTGCGGCGCTGCACCCCCGTCTTCTTTGTTGCTCCTCCTCGCCGATCTCCCGTATCGACTCGTCGGAGCGCCTTGAATTCGGAGGCGCATCGCCTGCAACAAACATCGCCGTATTTATTGAAGTGAGCACATATCGTACAATCAAACGGAAATGCGACTGGATCTGAGACTCCTGGAGGTTTTTTGTAGGGTCTATGAGGAGGGAAGTTTTTCACGAGCAGGTGAGAAACTATGGATCTCGCAACCCACCGTCAGCGGCCATATCAAGAATCTTGAAGAGGCTCTGGAAGTCAAACTTTTCGAGCGGCTTCCTCGTGAAGTGGTTCCCACCCAGGCGGCCAGGATTATTTACCGACATGGAGAGGCGATCCTGAAACAGCGGGAAGTGGCCTTGCAGGAATTGATGGCATACCTCAACCGGCTGGAAGGATCACTCACGGTGGCGGCCAGTACCATTCCGGGAGAATATCTCCTTCCACAGGTGCTGGTGGCCTTTAACGCTCAGTTCCCCAGAGTGGAGGTGAAGCTCACCATCTCCGACTCGCAAGAGGTGTGTGATCAGGTTGCTAAGGGAAGGGCTGAATTAGGCTTTTCCGGAGCTCAGTTGGAGCGATTGGGACTGGAGTATCACCACTTTGCCTCCGACAAGCTGGCCCTTGTCGTTCCCAATAGCTCCAGGTGGCGGAAGGTGGAACGGATTTCCATGGAAGATCTACGTCATGAGCCATTTTTGGCCAGAGAAGCCGGCTCTGGAACCCGTCTCAGTTTCGAAGAGCAGCTTGGCCACAGCCTGGACCGGTTTAATGTTCAGGCCGTCCTCAGTTCCACGAATGCGGTAAAAGAGGGAGTGAAGGCTGGGCTTGGGATCTCCGTGCTCTCGCTTCTGGCCGTTCAGACAGAGCTCGCCAATGGCGTGCTGAAAACAGTGAAACTCGAAAATTGCCAACCGCTTCGTCGCGACTTTTTCGCGGTGGTGAACAAGAGATTCACTCTCTCACCGATTGCGCAAAGTTTTCTGGACTTTTTGCAGAACCAACCGGAAGAAGTAGACCTCAGCGCCTGAAGCAGCCCCCTTTTTTCTGATACCTTCGGCCTTTCACCATCGGTATTACCTATTGGAAAAATGAAGCGGCTATCCGTTAGGCTGTTAGCCCTAATTATGCATAGATTCTCTACTGCAGGGCTAAATGGCTTCTGAGCGGGGAGCCAGCTTTTCTCTTCAGAAGACCTCCGTGGTTTTTGGAACAACCGTGGCTTTGGACTCGGTCGACCTGGAAATCGCCTCCGGTGAAGCGGTTGGCTTTGTCGGGCTGAGCGGAGCCGGGAAGACCACCTTGCTCAGCCTACTCAATGGGACGGTGAGGCCCACCGAAGGACGTGTCCAGGTGGATGGTCGGAACCTGGCCCAGCTGTCCTTTGAGGAACTCAGGCAAGTCCGTGCGGGTATTGGCTTTGTCCACCAGGATCTGAGTCTCATTCCCAACCTGCGTGTTCTCCATAACGTACTGGCGGGTCGCCTGGGCAGGCTTTCCTTTCTGAGAGGTTTGCGGGCCTTTTTGTTACCCCCACGAAGTTACGTTCATCAGATCCATGAGATTCTGGAACGGGTTGGGATACCGGAGAAGCTCTACGAGCGCACCGATAGACTGTCAGGAGGTCAGCGCCAGCGGGTGGCCATCGCTCGCGCCCTGTTTCAGCAGCCTGAGGGGCTTTTAGCCGACGAGCCTGTTTCCAGTGTGGACCCGGCTCATGCCCGCTCCGCCGTGGCGCTTTTGACCGATATCTCACGGGAGCAGGGACTCACGCTCTGCGTCAGCCTGCACAATCTGCACCTGGCTCGGGAGTTCTTTCCGCGGCTGGTCGGCTTGAGAGGAGGACGGGTGGTTTTCGATCGCGCCACCCATCTGGTGGAGGAAAAAGAATTTAAGGATCTTTATGAGCTAAATGGCTATTAATACCTATTAAATAAGATATTTCTTGCGATACAGGAGCAGATTCTAGAGAAGAGAAATGAAGAGAAGGCAAGCCGTGGGTCTGGCTTTTTTACGCAACGGCCTGGGAATGCGCAGGATTCTTATCCTGGGAATCCTGGTGGCGGGAATCTGGGCTTTCAGAGAACTGCAGCTGAAGCCGGCCGATATGGTGCCCACTCCGGGGGGACTGCGGATAGCCTGGCAGTTCTTCGGTCGGGCCCTCAGCCCGGCCATCATCTATGAGGCCGAGTTTGTTCCCAGGGATACCCCGCCTCTGCTCTGGAAGGCACTTCAAGCAGCCGCTACCACGGTTGTCTTCGCTTCAGCTGCCATGAGCCTGGCCCTGGTCTGGGGACTTATTTTGGGATTTCTGGCCTCCACTGCCTGGTGGATCGGTGATCCGGCGGGTGGCCAGGGTCCTGCTGTGCTTTTCCTGCGCCGCAGCGTAGCCCCCATTGTCTATGGAGGAACGCGGGTTTTGATTGCCTTTATGCGTTCCATTCATGAGCTCATTTGGGCGGTTCTCTTTCTGGCCGCCTTCGGACTCAGCCACCTGAGCGCCGCCATTGCCATCGCCATCCCTTTTGGGGGGACACTGGCCAAGATTTTCTCGGAAATGATCGATGAGGCCCCACGGGATGTTGCCCACGCCCTGCGTGGAAGTGGAGCTTCCGCAGCCCAGGTCTACCTTTTTGGTCTCCTCCCGCGAGCCCTGCCCGACATGACGGCCTATGCTTTCTACCGTTTCGAGTGCGCTCTTCGCTCCTCGGCAATCCTGGGCTTTTTTGGTTACCCGACGCTGGGCTTCTACATTTCAGCCTCTTTTGAGAATCTCCACTACGGTGAAGTCTGGACCTACCTGTACACACTTTTTCTTCTGGTGACGTTGGTGGACTGGTGGAGTGGCGCTCTGAGAAGGAGGTTCGTGGCATGACGGATCGAGAGCTGAAGCTTCGGCACCTGCGCAGCCGGCGTCCCCGCAGCAGGTTTGCCCACTGGAGCGGCCTTTTACTCCTGGCAGTGATGATCGGCTCCTGGTTTGTGGGAGACTTTCATTTGGACGATTTTCTCTCCCAGCGGCGGCTGCAAAACCTTGGCAGGTTCCTGAACGAACTGGTCCCCTATCCGCTTCAAGGGAGAGATTTTGATGTGGGAATTGCCATTCAGTGGGCTGGAGAGATTTTGGCCGAGAGGGGCTGGTCAGCCACCGTCATGACCCTGGCCATCTCTGTGGCCGCCATTGTGCTGGCGGGCTTTGGAGGGGCCCTCTTCTCCCTTCCTGCTGCTCGGAACTTCACTTCGCCGGAACCTTTTCTCTCCTCGCTGCGGAGTCCCCACCGGGTCCGGGATTTTCTGTGGCCCTCGTTGGTGTGGATCAGCCGTGCATTCCTCATCTTTGCGCGAGCCATACCGGAATATCTTTGGGTCTTTCTCCTGCTGGCTGTTCTGGGACCGACGGCATGGCCTGCAGTGCTGGCTCTGGCACTGCACAACGTGGGCATACTGGGAAAATTGGGAGCCGAGGTGGTGGAGAACACCGAGTCCAGCCCCCTTTCCGCTCTCAGAGGCCTGGGCGCCTCCCACCTTCAGATCGCTGTCACGGGCCTTTTCCCTCTCACTTTCTCTCGCTTTCTTCTCTTTTTCTTTTACCGATGGGAGACATGTGTGAGGGAGGCCACGGTGCTGGGAATGCTGGGGATTGTTTCCCTGGGCTACTGGATTCAGGATGCGCGGGCACGCACTCACTACGATGAAATGTTTTTCCTGGTACTTCTGGGCGCTGCTCTGGTGCTGATGGGAGATCTGCTCTCTGCTCTGGCCCGCGAAGCGGTACGCCGGTTCTCCTGAGGGAGGCACTTCTCTTGACAAGAAATAGGAACAGGTGTATTGAACTTGCAAGAGTTTTTTCTATTTGGCTGAAGTATGTCGCATCGAAAAAGGGATTGGCTGGCTCTGGACCGCCGGAAATTCCTCCTGGCTCTAGGCGCAGCAGGTGGACTTCTTGCTAACAGAAGAACAGCCTACGGCTCAGCACTGCTCCAAGGTGGCGAGCTTCCCCCTGGTGCCCGGCCGGGCGACTGGCCTTTAACGGGCTGCAATATCCGCAGCACCCGCTCCAATATCCACGAGACGATCATTGGCCCTGGCAATGTGGAGCGTCTGAAGGTGAAGTGGATGTTTGAGGAAGCCCAGGATTTTAACCAGGCCACCCCAATTGTCATCGGCGACAGCCTCTACTTTGGGGCTCATGATGGATATGTCTACGCTGTCGATACCGCAACCGGCGCTCTGAAGTGGAAATTCAACGCCTGGGAGGGCATCCAGCCCGCCACTCCTGGTATACGGCTGGTGGATATTAACGTAGACCCACACGGGCAGATGCGTGGTGGCGCCGCCTACGGGGACGGTCGAATTTTTATTGGCGACGGCACGGCCAGAGTTCACTGCCTGGATGCGTCTTCCGGAAAGGAGCTGTGGATGACTGCTCTAGATCCTCGGGCTGGAGTGGATCGGACAAGAGCGAATTCAGCTCCTATCGTGTATGGAGGGAAAGTTTTTATTGGAATTTCCACGTCAGCGGGTCACGCCCAAGCCATCTGTCTGGATGCAGGAACAGGCGCCATCAGATGGCGCTTCAATACTGTCCCCGATCCCGAGTCCAAAGGTGGAGGTTCCATCTGGTCAACCGCCGCCATCGATCCTGAATACGGAGTTGTCTACAACGTCACGGGCAGCTTGCATGGACAGGTGCCGGGACCCATCCTGTTTAGTGAAAGCATGATCGCCAACGACATGGAGTCTGGCGAGCTGTTGTGGTTTGACCAGCTGCGCTCCGCCGATCCCTTTGATATGGATTACAGCTGCAACCCCATGCTCTTTGAGTGCACCCATCCAACCCGCCCGGGAGCAGTGCGCCAGTGCGTGGGAGCAGGCAGCAAGACCGGATTTCACACCTTCGATCGCTATACGGGAGAGCACCTATGGACGGCTGCCGTGACCAACGGCGGTCCCACCCTCAATAGTGCCGCCTATGGCAACGACAAGATCTACATGGTTTCCGGGTCCAGCTCCCAGGCCCGTCAAATTGCCCAATCCGCCACCGTGGCGCTGCATTCCTACACAGGGGAGGTGCTGTGGTGGACACCCAATGCGTCCAGCAGTCAGGGAGCAGCTGCTTTCGCCAATGGCCTTTTTTACCAGGGCTTCAGAGATGGTACCGTACAAGCCTTGGATGGAGAGACAGGAGAACCCCGCTGGAGCTATCAACTGCCTGCCGCGCGGCGGGGGGGAATCGCCATTTCCGATGGGACCCTTTACACCAGCTGCGGCGTCACCCGTTCGCCACCCTATAACCTTTATGCATTCAGTATTGATGGTCGCTAAGTTATGAAACAACTACAAAAGAGCTTCAGTCGACGAAATTTCCTGCTGACCTCAGCCGCTCTTTGTCTGGGCAGGATCAATCAAGCCCGGGCTCAAGAAGCGGATGTCCAGGTCAACATTGTTCTCGATTACGGGAGAGGACTCTGGTATTACGATCCGGTGGGAGTGTTCATCCAGCCCGGACAGACGGTGAAATGGACGGCGCTGCGCTGGACCCCCAGTGTGACGGCTTTTCATCCCGACCATGACAACCATGAACTGCGAATCCCTGAGGGAGCCCAACCCTTTGATTCCGGGATGCTGGCCGCCATGGAGTCCTTTCAATGGACCTTCGATGTGGAGGGGACCTACGATTATTACAGCAAGCATCACGAAGGAGCGGGCCTGATTGGCCGGATAGTAGTGGGGTCCCCGGGAGGACCAGGTGAACGAGATCCACGATACGGAGGGTCCGAGGGAAGGTCCCCGATTTACCGGCAGGGAATGACTGTTTTCGGGGAAATCGACTCCCGCGAGATTGTGGAGAAAAAATCTGTCGCCTTCCCTGTGGAAAAGCTGGCTAAGGGGATGTACAGACGCCGGCGCTGATCAGGCAAAGAGGGCTGGAAACATTTCATCACTGAATCTCTCAGAAGGAGGGGAACCATGCAGTCAAGAAAAATGAGACGGATGAGTGCGCTGTTTGTGCTATTTTTTTCCTTTGTTTTGAGCCGGTGTGCCTCGGCTCCCCCCGACGTTCTTGCGCCTGACATGGTCTTGCACAACGGGAAAATTGTGACCGTGGACGAGGACTTTTCCATTGCACAGGCAGTTGCCATCAAAGACGGCCGCATTCTAGCGGTGGGATCCGACAGTGAGATTCTCCCTTTAGCGGGAGCCGGAACGGAAATGGTTGACCTGGGAGGAAAAGCGGTTTTGCCGGGGCTGCACGATTCTCATGTCCATTTGGCCCAGCGAGTGGCTGATCCTCCCGAGCCTTTAATCGAAAAAATGAGCCAGGCAAGATCCATCAAGGACATTGTGGAGATTGTCCGTCAGAAGGTGGAGAAGACGCCTCCCGGGGACCTGGTTTGGCTTCCGCGAGGACCTGGCGAGAACCAGCTTGAAGAGAAGCGCTGGCCCAACCGGCACGATATAGACCCGGTATCACCTGACAACCCCGTCATTCTCACCTTTTCCGGCGACTACGCAAATGTCGCCAACAGTGCGTTTTTGAGGGCTGCCCGAATCGATCGCAATGTCTACCAACCCTACAAGGACGGGCTTTTCGGCGAATTCAAATTGGATCCCAACGGGCAGCCGAGCGGGCTGGTGGTTGGAAAGGGTGCCCACCGCATTCTGCGGGAAGGCCAATATTTGAACGTGTGGCCTGTGGACAAAGTGGAGGAGAACATTGCGCGGGCACTCAAGATGGACATCGCTCCCGCCGGCATAACTACTCTGGCGGACCCCTTGACAGCCACCAACAATGTGCCCACTCACCGCGCCTATCGAAGGTTGTCCATGCGGAAAGAAGGACTGCCTGCCCGCATTAACGCGATGATACGGATTCCCGTACGGGGCCTCTCCGCCGAGGACTGCATTGCCCTTATGGACACACTCCTCTTCGACGCTTCCTTCAGGAACGATTTTCTCCGACTGGGGACTTTCAAAATGAGCCTGGATAAGGGCGTACCCGGAGGAGAACCTTTTGTGGTGGCAAAGGAAACCGTGAAAGCGGTGGTGATTGAAACCCACAGAAGAGGATGGCAGCTGTATCTGCACATCACCACTCCAGAGAGTTTCGATAATGCCACCGAGGCGCTGGAGGAGGCTTATCGACTGTATCCGCGAGAAGATGCTCGCCACATCTTCACCCATATCGGCCAGCCCACCCAGGCCAACCTGGATACCATGGCACGTCTTGGAGTTACTGCTGACCTACAGACCAGCGGCTACTTTCTGAGGTCCGATGATTCTTTGGAGCGGTACCAGGTCAATCCGGAGAGACCCGATTTCGGCCCCAATCCGGTGGCCACCTATCGGGATGCGGGCATCCCCGTGATCCTCAGTAGTGATCAGGCGCCGCTCGGTCCGTTATTCAGCGTTCAGGAAGCGGTCACCCGGGTGCTCAGGTCTGGAAAGGTGTATCGACCAGAAGAGAGGATAACCCTTGAGGAGGGAATTCGGGCTGTCACTTCCACCTCAGCTTGGGCCTTCTTTGAAGAGGACCTGAAGGGGTCCATCGAAGCGGGAAAGTATGCGGACATGGTAGTGCTTGGGAAAGATATTCTCACCATCCCTCCCGAAGAGATCAAGGACATCCCGATTCTGATGACCATGACCAATGGAAAGTTTGTCTACGTCAATCCCAACCAGGACCCCGAGCAGGAGATGAACTACCTGCGCTACCCGGCAAGGACCCCTTACTTGGGAGGAGGGCGCTGAGAGGATTCATCCTTCCCCCTGGAGCTTTAAGTCGCAGCTGATGGATGGATTATAGAAAGATCGACTTTGACGACGAGCTGGACAGCGGCCCGAGCACCTACAATCAAACTTTGGGACAATGGTGGCTGAGCCAGAGTAGCGACCGCGCTCACCGTTACGCCTACCGTAAAATTTCCCAGTACCTGGGTTCATTTCTCGGGCGACCGCCAGAGAAAATCATCGACTATGCCTGTGGAGCAGGGCATATGCTCACCCGCCTCTATCGACGCTTTCCCAACTCGCGGCTCACGGGAATCGATGGGTCATCGCTCTTGCTGGAATTGGCCGGTAAACGCCTTCAGTTCATGGGACTGGACTGGCGGCAGCGGGTACAGTTGATCGAAAGCAAGCTGCCTGATTTTTCGTTGCCTCGCAGCCAGGCCGATGTGCTGCTTTTTGTTTTTCCCAACATCGTTCCCGATCCTGACCTGCCGGACCCGGAGGAGGAGACAGATTCCCGTCACCCGGATGATCAAGCCGTAGCGGATTACCTGGCCCAGACACGTGAACCAGATCCCGAGGAGGAGACGGTGGAGGATGATGCAGAGACACTTTGCGATTCACTGCTCACCGATAACCTCATCTCGCGCAACCTGCGAAGTCTCCTCAAGAAAGGGGGTGTTTGCGTAAGGGCAGATTATGCGAACGCTCCCAGGAACGAGTTAACCAAGCTGGTACGGCAGCGCCTGGCTTTTCAGGAGGGATCGTTGCAGGAACCTGTGAACGGATTCAGGGCAGATCAGCTCTTTAAAGTGGTCGCATCCACCTACTGTCGTTCCAAGGTTCTGGAAGATGTCTTTCACCAAACCCGGGATAAAAGCGACAAAGAGGGCGGGTACCTGCTGACCACACTTATCGCACTTTAGCCCGGAGAATGCATAAGTTCTCTACTGCAGCGTCGAAATCATCCGCTCTGCCAGCGTTGCACGACCCGCAAGCGGGTACCCCTTGCGCGCCAGTCGGAGCCGAAGGCTTTAGCCTGCGGGCCCGTGGGCTAAAGCCCACGGCTCTGTTTTCCGGCGCCTTCGCCGCTTCATGACGAGAACCTTTGCATTCTCCGGGCTCTAGTACTCGTCGAATATCCGTTGGATTTCTTTGAGATCAGAAGTCTTCGTGAGAGCCAGCTGTAAAAGAATCCGCGCCTTGTGTGCCACCAGGTTGTCTCCTTCGATAAAGTTGTCCTGGGTGCTGACCGATACCCGGTTGTTTATTCCACCGCGTGCTGTGCGAACTATGGGCATCCCAGCTTCTGCCAAGGCCTCCAATGCTGGCTGCTGGTCTTTGTAGGGAATGCCACCGTTGGTAAAGCCATTGATCACAATCCCGGCAACACCTAAATCGACTGCCGCCTGGATGATCCCCGGGTCGGCGTCATAGTAAGCCGATATTACTTCGACCTTGGGGAGGGTGGTAATGGTCTCAATGTCAAACTCGGAGGTGGTGGTGTGCCGACGGGTGGGCGCCCGGTAGAAGGTCACCCGGTCTGACTCAACAACTCCAAGGACGCCATAAATTCCCGATACAAAGGCGCCGGGACGGACGCTGGTTTTGAGTACCTCTCGACCTGAATTGATGGTCTGGTTGGTAACCACCATTGCGCCTTTACCGATGGCCTCAGGTGAAAGCACAACCGCTACGGCATCCACCCAGTTTTTGTCGCCATCATTGCTTACCGTTCCATGGAGACGTTGAGAGTTGGCAATGACGACAGGCTTGTTGCTCTTCACCAGCAAGTGCAGGAAATAGGCTGTCTCCTCCGTGCTGAAGGTGCCCTGGATCACAATGACACCCTTGACGCCCGGCTCGTCGATGACTTTGTTGACGGTGCGCACAATGTTGAGGAAATCCTCAGAAGAGAACTCCTGACTGCTTATGCGCAAAAGGTCGACAACTTCGAACTCCACACTGTCCAGCAGTTCGAGAGTCTCGGGGAAGTTCTTTTCAATATCTGCGATCACCTGCTGAAAGGGGATCCGGCCGCTCGCGGTATTCGCAATAGTGCCGCCAGTGGCAATGAGCTTGATCACTGGTTTTGTCTGCTCTTGCCCAAAAGTCGGCAGGCAGAAAAGCTCCACCCAAAGGCTCCCAGCCATCACCGCCCACGCGAGTGGGTGAAACGCCCTCTGGTGAAAGACTGGTCGGTTTTGATGCACCGCTGTGGTTGCCATGCTATCCTCCTGTGGACCCTATTATCGGCACGATTATTGAGGGCAAGTCAATCAACAATTCATAACCTCGCTTCTCATTTCATAACCTCGCTTCTCAGGGTCACCTAGTATAAGATGGGTAATATTCCAGTTCCTTGGGACGAGGGAGGCCTTATGTCGCGAAAAACCATTCTGGGTATAGTCCTGGCTCTTTTCCTTCCGTTGACAACCTGCACACGAGATGTGGACTCCGAGTTCATGGAAGCGGTGGAAAACGGAGATGGTGAGAAAATCCAGGCTTTACTGAAGGAAGGCGCGGATGTAAACACCCAAAACGAGGAAGGCTGGTCTGCCCTCATTGCCATGTCAATGTTTGGCAAGACCAGAACTGTCGAGTTCTTGTTGGATGAAGGCGCGAACGTGAACAGGCAAGACAAGTTGGGCAGGAATGCCCTGTTTTGGGCAGTCGGGGGAAACCATATCGACACCGTCAGGACCTTGATGGAGGCAGGCGCGGATGTTAATGTGAAAACCGGGGATGGTCTCACACCCCTCATTCATGCGGTCCTTCTGGAGTACATCCCGATCGTAGACGTTCTGATTGAGGCGGGAGCTGATCTCAATGCAAAAGACGAGAAGGGCCAAACCGCTTTGTTCAATGCGCTGGTTGAGGAGAGTGAAACGATCGGAACCTTAATCAGGGCGGGAACGGATGTCAATATCGGTAACGAATCAGATATAACTCCCTTGATGTTAGGCGTGGTGGTCAATCAGATCCAGACGGTGAGAGCTTTGCTGGAAGCAGGAGCGGAAGTGAACGCTAAGGACCTGGCCGGCCGGACTCCCTATCAGACAGCCGTGGCTATGGATCGCCTGGAGATCATAGAAGTGCTCGAGCAAGCCGGGGCTGAGAAATAACGGAGAGACAGGCTAACGCCGCTGGAAGTTACCTCGGCAGCACCTGATTATTTGACAGCTGATAGAGCCTGGCACCCGCCAGATAGTCGAAGTCCAACCTCTCAGTCAGGAGTAGGTCGTCTCCATGGACGTGCATAACCTCACGGATCTCCCGGTGTGGATGATCCCGAGATTCAATCAGAATCAGCTGTCCCGTCATCGCTGGAAACTCCCAGTTCATGACCAGTCGCGACTCTCCTCCGTAAACGTCATTGCCCAACGTCCCAACATGGGTGTAGAGTTGCTCTTGAGCAACTGCCCAGAAATGATCACGGTCATCTGTCCATTCCCAATAATCAAAATCCTGAGCCCAGAGAACAGTCCCCAAACCAAAGAGCATCAATAGCGAACATACGATAAGCCTTTTCATGTCAGCTATTATACCCTATTCCTGTGAAAAGAGGGGGGGGTGCGCCAGGGTGAGAAGAAATCAGCAGGCTTGGTGGGGGTCTTTGGGAGTTTTAATAGAGGACAAAGAGCTCGGGATCAATAGACAGATCGTGGGTAATCTGTGAGTAGTTCATCTCCCACTTGGCAAGGTAGGTGCCACTCGTGGTTGCGAGAGTCAGTTCAATCGTCCACTGAGTCGGCAAGTCCAACCCATCAACGGAACGAAATTCGCTGAACCACTCCTCAAGCGTGAATCGGGTGTCCCGTTGCCTTGAGGATTGCTCGATGCTAGTGCCTATACCGGCAGGGATCGTGATTTGGTAGGTGGTGGCCCGGTGACGAAAGGACTTGGGCTCAAAGTAGAGGTGCATGTTGAAATCTGTTCCCCCTCTCCTCATGCGATACCTGAGATCTAACATCTCCTGGCCATTGACCTTTTTCAGACCCCGGTAGTTCAACCTGGGCCTCCTGCCTTCCAGGTCGAGAAGGGGCCAACCTGTGGAGAGTACCCCGCCTAGAAGGCCTTCCTTGATGATTTCATCATACCGGTAGAGGAACTCCCCGAGTTCAGAACGAACTCCACTGTCAATATAGCCCAGATAGGCCTTATCACCATCAAAGGAGACCTGTTCAGCGGCATAGTTGGTATAGTCGAATTGAATGGACAAAAAGATCTTACGTTCTTCTGAAACAAAGATAGCCGGCCCCTCCAGAGTACCGAAGCCTCCCATGAGAACGTTCAATTTCCCGACTCCCTGTGCGGTGCGATTCTGGAGAGCCGACAGGATCTCAGGAGGGCCGAGAGCCTCCAGGTGCCGGGCGACCAGTTCCTCCGGTTCCAGTTTGGGTTCCTGGGCCAGGACGGAAGCAAGCAGGGCCACCAGAATCATCACGGCGGCAAAATTTCGCTGCCTGGCTCTCTTTTGAAAAGTCATGTTTTAGACACTTAAACCGATGGTAATTCCTTGAAGGTTCAAAGGCAACCAGAAACTTCTGGTCGCTGAAGGGAATTAATAGAGGACAAAGAGCTCGGGATCAATAGACAGATCGTGGGTAATCTGTGGGTAGTGCATGTCCCATGTGGCGAGGAAAGGGCCGGCATCGGTGTCAAGGGTCAGCCGGATCATCCAGTGAGCCGGCAGCTCCAACTCGTCCGTGGAATGAAAATCACTGAACCACTCTTCTAGGGTCATGCGGGTGTCACGTTGCCTTGCGGACTCCTCGATGCTTCTAACCATGGGGGCGGGGATGGTGAGCTTGTAGGTTGTGCCCATGTGACGAAAGGTCTCGGGGTCGAAGTAGAGGTGGATTCTGAAATCTCCTGCACCTCTCCTCATGCGATACCTGAGATCCAGGAACTCCTGGCCATCGACCTTCTCCAGACCCTCATAGTCGAGCCTGGGCCTCCTGGCCTCCAGGTCGAGAAGCGGCCAGGCTGTGGAGAGCACCCCGCCCAGAAGACCCTCCTCGACAAGGTCATCATACTGGTAGAGAAACCGCCCCAGCTGAGAACGAAATCCGACCTGAGTGTTACTCACATAGAACTCTTCACCATCAAAGGAGACCTCCTCAGCAGGATAGTTGACCGCACCGAACTGGATGGACAACAAGATCTTGCGTCCTTCTGAAACAAACAGGGCCGGCCCCTGAAGAGAAGCAGCTCCGCCCGCTTGAAGTTCCAATCGTCCCTCCCCTTCTGCGGTGCGGTTCTGGACAGTCGACAGGATCTCAGGGGGGCCCAATGCCTCCAGGTGCCGGGCGACCAGTTCCTCCGGTTCCAATTTGGGATCCTCAGCCAGGACGGGAGCGAGCAGGACCACCAGAACAATGACGATGGAACAGTACAGCTGCCTGGCTCTTTTTTGAAACATCATGCTATTCATGGACGGTTTAACGAAGGACAAAGACCTGGGGATCAATGGACAGATCGTGGCGAATCTCTGGGTAGAGCATGTCCCATTTGGCGAGGAAGGTGCCGGTCCGGGTTTCGAGAGTCAGCCGGATCGTCCAGAAAGTCGGCAAGTCCAGACCATCTGTGGTTTCAAAATCGCTGAACCACTCCTCGAGCGTGTAGTAAGTGTCGGTCTGCCTGGCGGATTCCTTGATGGTGGCGCCCATGGGGGCAGGGACCCTGAGCCTGTAAGTTGTGGCCATGTGACGAAAGGTCTCGGGGTCGAAGTAGAGGTGAATCCTGAAATCTGTTCCCCCTCTCCTCATGCGATACCTGAGGTCCAGAAGCTCCTGGCCATTGACTTTCTTCAGACCCTCATAGTCCAACCTGGGACTCCTGGCCTCCAGGTCGAGCAGCGGCCAGGCTGTGGAGAGCACCCCGCCCAGAAGGCCTTCTTCGACCAGGTCGTCGTACTGGTAAAGGAATTGCCCCAGCTGAGAGCGAAGTCCGGGTTGAGTATTTCCCACATAGCAGTCCTCACCGTCAAAGGAGACCTCTTCAGCGGCGTAGTTGAGCGCATTGAATTGAATGGACAAAAAAACCTTGCGTCCTTCTGAAACGAAGCGGGCTGGTCCCTCCAGAGAACCGGCGCCACCCAGGAGAACTTCCACTCGTCCGACTCCCTGTGCACTGCGGCTCTGGACAGCCGACAGAGCCTCAGGAGGGCCTATAGCTTGCAGGTGCCGGGCGACCAGTTCCTCCGGTTCCAGTTTCTGTTCCTGGGCTAGAACTGGAGCGAACAGGGCCACCAGGATCATCACGGCTGGAAGATTCCGCGTGCCTGCTTTCTTTGGGAAAGTCATCTTTTCTAGGACCGATAGTAGATCCTGGAGTCCTCAAAGGCAATAGGAAACTTCCTCTTTCCCGTCCTCGACCTCTCATTGGCCTGCAAGATACAATCCCCGATTCCGCCCGACTGATTTGGAGTTCCAAGCGTGAGGTTGACCATCCTGCATCGATTGTTTCCAGTCCTCTGTCTTCTTTTATCCATCAGTGGTGTGAGCGCCCAGGTCCAGGAAAGGACCGAACAGCCAGAACGGCGCACCCTAGTGGCCCTGCGAATGAACGACGATGAATCGATCAACCTTGACGGACGCCTGGAGGAGCCGATCTGGCAGCGCGCCGTTCCGGCCACCGACTTCCTGCAGCAGGATCCCATCAACGGCGGAACACCCACGGAACGAACCGAAGTGAGAATCGTGTTTGACCGCCAGCGGCTCTACATGGGGGTGATCTGTTTCGACTCGGAACCTGACAAATTGCTGGGCAATACCATGAAGCGGGACGAGTTCCTCTCGGCTGACGACCGCTTTATGTGGGTGATCGACACCTTTCTAGACGCTCGGACGGGATACTTCTTCGAGATGAATCCCTCTGGACTCATGGCGGACTCGTTGAGAGGTACCGGTGGTTCCAATGAAAGGGCCTGGGATGGTATCTGGAACGCCCGTGTGCGACGCAGTGAGATCGGTTGGACAATCGAGATCGAGCTTCCCTTTCGAACGCTCAATTTCGATCCCAACGCGCCGGCCTGGGGCATCAATTTCCAGCGTTCAATTCGGCGAAAAAACGAGGAGAATCTCTGGAGCGGACATGCTCGGAACCAGGGTCTGTTTCACCTGCCCAGTGCCGGGCTTCTCACCGGCATCAGCGAGGTAAGCCAGGGACTGGGACTGGATGTCAAACCATATCTGGTCGGTACGCTTTCCAATGAGCCGGGGCGTGGAAACCCTGCATTTATCGGAGATGCTGACGTCGGCATGGACCTCTTTTATAACCTCACGCCCGGGCTGCGCGCCAACTTTACCTTCAACACCGACTTTGCTCAGACGGAAGTGGACCAGCGGCTCGTGAACCTCACTCGCTTCTCGCTTTTCTTTCCGGAAAAGCGCGATTTTTTCCTTGACGGTTCCACGTTTCTGAATTTCTATCTGGCCAGATCCTTTGGAGGGGGTGGGGCCGTTCAGCCCTTCTTCAGCCGTCAGATCGGCCTTGACCAGGACGGGAACCCTCAAAAGATCGATTTCGGTACGAAGCTGACCGGACAAGTCGGGGCGCAGGACATCGGGTTCCTGCAGGTGCGAACAGGTCGCGAAGGGGAGGTGGCCGGAGAAGATTTTACCGTGGTGCGTGTCAAACGACGTCTCCTCTCCCAGTCCTACCTGGGGATGCTCTTTACTCGGCGAACGGCGCGAGAGACGGGGACAACTGATCTGCACACGGCGGGACTGGATTTCGAACTGGGCACCTCCAGCTTTCTTCAGTCGCAGAATCTCAGGTTCAATGGCTTCTTCCTTTGGAACACAAACCCGCTGAAGAGCGGGGAGAACCTGGCCTATGGGTTCCGCCTGGCTTACCCAAACGATCGTTGGGACGCCAAAATGTCCTTTGACGAAGTACAGGAGAATCACGATCCCGCCCTTGGCTTTACTCGACGATCCGGCTTTAGAAGCTACAGCCCGTCACTGCTGTTTTCGCCGCGGCCGCGCCAGCATCGCTGGATCCGTCGGCTCTCCTTTGGAGCTAATCTCGATCTGCGCACGGACATGGACAACCGCTTCCTGACCCGGCAAATGAACTTCACGGTCTTTCAGGCGGATCTCCATTCCCGGGACTCGTTTCAGGTACACGTGAAGCCGAATTTCGAGCGGCTGCTACGCGACTTCGAGATTCATCCCGGGGTGACACTTCCGGCGGGAGGCGAGTACAGCTTCAACCGCTACTCGATGCAGCTCTCAACGACCCCCAGCCGGATGGTAGGGAGTGTCTGGCGGGTGGAGTTCGGGGATTTTTTCTCGGGCAATCGTCAAGAAGCGGCGGTCACCCTGGCCTTTCGCCCTCGTAAAGGGGTGGTGGTGAGATTGACCAGCGAGTGGAATCGCATTAACCTTGCCGAGGGGCGCTTTTATACGCGTCTCTATCGTGTCACTGCCGACACCCAATTCAATCCCTGGATTCAGCTCTCCAACAATATCCAGTACGACTCCGTTTCAGATCTTCTCGGTTGGCAGTCCCGTTTTCGCTGGATCCTGACACCTGGTAACGACCTGTTCATCGTGTACCAGCACAATTGGTTGAATCAGGAGTCTGACCCACTGGATGGTTTCCAAACGCTGGACCGCAACCTGGCCATGAAGTTTTCCTTCACACACCGGTTTTGAGGGTGGATTGTGCTGTCAGTGATGGAGGTCACCTCGTCATTATATGTCCCCTCAATAGAATAGTATGATGATAGTGAATCCAAAAAGTCGTAAACCGAAACGTGATCCCGGGTTGAGCTTCGCACGGGTTTCCATCGAAGGCCCTGACCGTTACCTCACTGTCGGGTTGAAGCTCTCTGTTTCCCCCCTGCTGAAACCCAGCGCCGAACTGGCGGCCACGGTCACGGAGATCTCTGCAGAGCAGATCGGCCTCGAACTGTTGAGATGCACCTCGGAGCGCTCTTTTGGAAAAGGAGACCGAGTTCGGATCAAATACTGGGAAGAGGCGGTCTACTACTTTGACTCCGAGATCCTCACCGTCTCCGGCCCTGCTAATGAACGAGTGTTGATCTCAAGACCTCGCGAAGGGATATCCGTCCAGCGCAGGAAAGCGGCTCGAGTTCGTGTGCCGATCCCTTTCTCATTCACGGTCATTGATGCTGCTAAAGCCCAGCTCGTGGGCGAAAAGGTTCCTCAATCCAAGACCCAAAACATCAGCGTGGGTGGCTTGAAATTCGAGACAAGTCTTCCCTTGACCTTAGGGGACAGGTTGGAGATGAACCTTCGGTTGCCCCCCTCACAGCTGGTGAATGCAGTGGGATGGGTGGTTCGGTCTGAACCGGTCGAACGCGACGGAGAATCCCTCAATGCAGTTGCCCTGGAGTTCCTGCAGTTGGAAGCTGAAGAGCAGAACCAACTCCTGCTCTTCCTGCTCAGCTGCCTCCACGACAGTTAGCCCGCATTTCTCACACTAGGTCGTCGCGAAGCGGCGGAAGGGCCGGAAAACAGAGCCGAGGGCTTTAGCCCACGGGCCCGCAGGCTAAAGCCCTCGGCTCCGACTGGCGTGCGAGGGGCACCCGCTTGCGGGTCGTGCAACACAGGCAGGGCGGATCATTGCGCCGATGCAGCAGAGCGGGTGTGAGAAGTGCGGGCTAGTAACTTTCGACTTTCCTCCTCTACCAATGCAGTTTGTTTTTCCGCTGAAACTGCATATAATTCCCCTTCATGGGAAGACGAATTCGGAAATTGCTGTATGAACTCAGTGGCCAGGGATCTCTGGTCAAAGGAGATGAGAAGCTCCTGGATGTTCCCTACCTCTTAAAGTTCTTTCAGGAGATCGTTATCACGGACGGTGAGGAAAAGATCACAGGTTTAACGGAGTTTGCGGGTACTCTTTCACCTGAAGATCACTACAGTTTAGCGCTGTTGGTTGGAAAGCAACTGACGCTTCACCTGGAAGAAGGCCGTTGTCTTGAAGTCACCGTTACGAACAACAGCGGAAAGATAATCAAGGACGGTGAGATCTACGCATGTGATGGGTCCTAGGCCCTCAATGTACCGAGCTTGAGCCAACCGTCTCCGCTCTCTTGGGAGCTTGTGGCACCATCCCGAAGTGCTTCAAGAAGTTGAGGGTTTTCCCGGCTGCTCCAACAAACCGAATCTGGCAATTCACGAACTTACAGTTGGTCCAACTGAAGTCTCCTCCACTAAACACGAGAATACATTGTGTGATGGTACAGTCTTCAAAGTGATGGTCGTCCATCTGGAGAACTGTGTCTTTCAGGGTTTGCTCGGCAATCACCTTCATTTCTGGTACGAGGTTATCCAAAAAAAGAGTCACTTTCCACAAAAAGTGTGGAAACACTGTGAATCCTTGTGGAGTCGCAGGCCTTGGACAAGACTTTGAGCATCTTGCACCCAAAGAGTGCATCTTTAAGAAAAGGGGTTGCTCATGGGCAGACAGACCTCACAGTCTCCCGTTTGTTGGTAGACTGTTTGAGAGGAGTGAAATGATACAACCTGCAAGATTAGAAGCTCAAAACCCGAAAGGCAAAGAGGATCTGAACCCGTACAACATCGCCCAGCAACAGTTTGACTGGGCTGCCCGCTACATTCCCACGCTGGAGGCCGGTCTGGGGAGGTTCCTGAAGAGGTCGGATAGGCTGGTCACGGTCGAGTTTCCCATTGAGACTGAAGACCACGTAGTTAAGAACTTTGTGGGATATCGAGCCGTGCACAACCAGGGTCGAGGACCCGGCAAAGGAGGGGTCCGCTACCACCCGGATGTCACTGCAGATGAGGTGCGGGCCCTGGCCTCCTGGATGACCTGGAAGTGCGGAGTATTAGACCTGCCCTTTGGCGGTGCCAAAGGAGGCTTGGTTTGTGACCCCAAAACACTCACCACCAGTGACTTGGAGAAGATCACGCGGCGCTTCATTGTCGAGCTGGGCGAAAATATCGGACCTCACAAAGACATCCTGGCTCCCGACGTCAACACCAACGCCGAGACCATGGCTTGGATCTACGATACCTACCATATGATGCACCTGGGCCAGAACAATCTGGGAGTGGTCACTGGCAAACCCGTGGACCTGGGTGGATCTCTGGGCCGTCACGAGGCCACCTCACGCGGCTGCTTGTTTGCCACTCAACATGCCCTGCTCCAGGGTGTCGTTCCGGGCCTGGAGAAGGTCAAAGGCGCTACCGTTGTGGTGCAGGGGTTTGGCAATGCGGGCGCCATTGCTGCCGAACTGTTTGAGGAGGCGGGTGCTTGTATCATCGGAGTGAGCGACTCACGAGGTGGAATCCATCAGCCAAAGGGACTGGATACGGCCGCAGTCCTTGAACACAAGAAGCGCACAGGCTCAGTCGTGGATCTCCCAAACACCAGCGGTGTGAGTAATGAAGAGCTCTTGACGCTCCCCTGCGACATCCTCATTCCGGCGGCACTAGAGAATCAGATTCGCCAGGATAACGCTTCTCAGATGCGGGCCCGCTTCATAGCAGAAGCAGCCAACGGTCCCACGACGCCAGCAGCCGACCGTATTCTGTTCGAGATGGGAGTGCCCGTGCTTCCAGACATACTCGCCAACGCAGGAGGAGTCACGGTCAGTTATTACGAGTGGGTCCAAAACAACAAGAATGAAAAGTGGGATCTTGACGAGGTGAATGGCAAGTTGCAGGTGAAGATGACACGGGCGACCGAAGGGGTGCTCGAAAAGCAGCGGGAGATCAACGGATCGTTAGACGCTCTGGAAAGCCAGCGAAAGGAACGAGATCCGGCTGGTGAACCTCTCGTACCCGTAGATCTACGCACAGCCGCCTACGTGCTGGCGATTGAGCGAGTGGCCCGGGTGACCCTGGAGCGAGGGATCTGGCCCTAAGCTGCTCGTCGAAATATTGCTTTTCTCATGGCATAGATTGCCACCCCCAGCCAAAACAAATTCAAGAGAGCAGACGGGTAGGCTCCGTAGTGGATCGTGTTGATCATGAGAAAGATACTCCCTACTGTATTCAGGAGCTGGTAGCCAGTTGAGTCGCCTTCTACCCTTTTGGCTGAGACAAGTGCATAGGCTATCAGAAGTCCTCCCGCACCGATCCAGCCGAGGATGTCGATCAAAAAAATACTGCTCATCATTATAATTCTGCTCCTGTGCCATGTACGCGAAATGGGAACTTAGCCGGGGTTATGCATAGATTTTCGTAACGAAGTGCCGCTGGCGCCGCGATGACAAGGCGTGCGAGGGGTACCCGCTTGCGGGTCGCACAACGCAGTCAGCGTGGATGATTGCGGCACTGCAGTAGAAAATTTATGCATAATCCCGGCTAGAGGTGGGAGTGTAACAGAGTTCGGACTATAGATTCAGAGCCACCGGCTCTGCCAGAACTAGGCCGCTCAGGTGAAGCTTCCGCGGCCACAGGCACGTTCATGAGAAACCGATGTCGTGGAGGTGGATCTTCCACCAACCGCGAAGGTTGAAAGCAGTTGCTCGATTCGGGTGCTGTTACAGTTGGGACACTCGCTGGAAGCTGAGCTGCTCAACACAATCTTCTCAAAGTTGGTTTTGCAATCGCTACACCGGTACTCGAAGATCGGCATGGGTTCATTATACACAAGCTGGGATTATGCAACGGTAGGAAAGTTTGGGGCCATGACCCGACCTGCCTTGGCGAGATACTGGAGAATCGCCCAGCTCAGACCCGGTTCGCCGCACAAAAGGTCAACCAGGTCCTGAAAGGGGAGCAGCAAGACAGTACAATCGTCCACACATTTGGCGCTCACCTCGTGCGGAGTCTGGCCCACCCAGGACCAGAAATCCAGCGCGCATTTTCCCACTGTTTCTTCATTTTCCTGGTCATCCAGGCTCACAGAACCTTCGACTAGAAGAAAGAACTTTGAATGGGGCTCTCCCTTCTGAAACAAACTCTCGCCCGCCTTGTACAGCTTTTCCTGACAGAGTTGGGCCAATTGGGCCAGGTGATCTGTTGAAGCGGAACTGAAAAGCTCCACCTCTTGCAGAAGAAGGACTTTTTCAATTGTTGTCAGCATAATAGATCTCCTCTCATCATGTATCGCAGGAGCTGTTGCCATGCTTGTCAAGACCCATTGGGCGGTCTCTTGAACCACAGAATCAACGTCTTGGCAAGCCATCCGCACAGCTTTTTCAAGGATCGGGCTGGGCTGCTCTCTCAGGGCGGCCATGACACAGCATCGCAGCCAGGAGTCCACGTCCGAGAGTGCATCCAGAGCGATTCCGTCCCGATCAGAGGGAAGATGAAACAGCCGACGTCCTGTGCGGGCCAGCTCGTGCCGACTGTCCCCGCTGAAGATGGGAAGTAAGGTCTGTCTGAGTTCACCTTTGATCCTGGCATCGATCAGCTCGATGGCGTTTTCCCGAAGTTCCTGCTTGCTGCTGGTGTATCCCAGATAGGAAAAATAGGCATCTCCGCGGGGCAGGAACAGCTCCAAGCCTCGAAAGATCTTTTCAATTGTCCAGTCCATTCGCTCACCGTTCGTTTTACGGAGCAGTTCCCAGACGTTTCCCTCTCTCTTGCTTACCATAGATTCAATATTCACCAGTTCATAGTACTGTTTGGCCCATATTTGCAGCAGCGGCATAAAGGAACCCTGGGTATAGGAAAGATCCTGGGAGTCTCGAATTTTGTTCAGACCCTTGAGGGCACTGTAGGAGACCGCGGGATCAGCTGAATAAAGGGCTGTCACAAGTCCTGCTCGTGAGGATGATGAGTTGATGCGGGTGAGAATGAAGGGAATTTGCCGTGCAATGAAAGGTCCAACTGCCGGGTATCGAAGCAGCTCTCGGAGACGTGAAACGGCCGCATCGCCATAATGAATGAGGGCCCGACATGCCGCCGGACGACTCCAGTTGGGTTCCAGAAGACTGATGAGAGCGTCCAGAAGGCGCGGCTCTGCATATTGCCCGATGGCTTCAATGGCGGCTCGTGCCGGTTCCCCGGGCAGTCCGCTCATCCACGTCCTGAGGACAGGGAGAAAAGCGGGGCTTTTGATCTTCCCCATCAAACGAGCCAGGATAGAAACCATGTCCGCTCGCTCATCCCGGCTCCACTGCAACAGCTGAGAAGGCGTGATAAAACTGGCGGGGTCCTCGCTATAGAGGTCCAGGTAGTGCAAATACACTGTTTCAGGCACCCCTTTGGACTCCAGCTTCTCCTTCAGACGTTCCAAATATTTGGTGGGATCCTGACGCACTAACACGTGAAAAGCAGCAGCGCCCACTCGGGAATCCACATGATTGACCAGGGGTTCCACTGTTTCTAACCATCCCTGACTGACCGGGTAAAGGCTGGGCACCTGAGACTGCAAAAGCTCTTCCCCATGAACGGGAAGCTCTGTTGTTGTGCCCTCTTCACTGCTCGGATTGACCGCCGCGAGTTGTTCCAGGGCGAAGTGAACCTTGTTGGGGTTGAGGCTCTCCAGTGCCTCTAATAGAGCAATCTGAGCCCCGGCCCCTTCCAACAAAAGGGAGGGCGGCAGGCGCCGGGCTGACTTGCCCTCCAGGCTTTGGCGCAGGCTTTCCACATACTGCCTCCCCAGCTGGAGGGCCAGGAAGGCCCAGCCAAGAGCTGCCAGCAGAATTGTGGTCTGAATGGCTGCCACCGGAGTGACAAACAGACTGGTAGCTGCCAGAAAAAAAGCTGCTCCCAGAGCATCGCCGAAACGGAAGACGGCCAGATCAATGAAGCTCTTCAGGGTTACGGTTTGAGGACTTGAGATGGGTACATAAAGCACCTCCAGGCCGGTCCGATGGATGGAAGGGCGGAGAAATCCATCGATGCCTTTGAAAGTCACGACGGCCCCAAAGCCGGCAAGAATGACAATACTCGCTGACCCGCCCAGAAGGGCCAGAGGAAGGACCAGCAGGGCCACACCAACACCAAAATTGCGCAGGACGGAACGAGTGGCAAACAACTGAAAAAGTGCTGAGAACACGTACATGGTCCCCAGCAGTGTCCCCACAAACCAGGTGATTTGTTCCTCCGAACCCGGGTATCGTCGTTCTAAGAACCACTGATATTGCAAGTCAATCAGGGTGGTGGTAAAGGCAGAGACCAGGACAATCCCGGCCAGATAGGTCAGATAGGGCGATGCCAGGAGGTCGCGCAGGGCAGAGGCGGTAGTCGGCGAGGGAAGAGTCTCGGAGGGGGTTGGGTGCCTGAGCAGCAAGCGGCTGCCTTTAACGCGATAGATTGCCAGCAGTACTCCTTGCAAAATAAACAAGGTAACAAGGACGTGTATGAACAGCCACCTGGCATCGAGCGTCCCCGAGACCAGGGCGATGTAATAGCCGCCGCAGGCGCCGCCTAGAATCCCCCCTGTTCCAAACAGGGCAAAAAGACGTTTGGCCTCTCGTGTATTGTAAAGATCGAGCGCAATCACCCAACCCAGGGTGGGGAGTAGTAAGCTGAAGAGGCCTCCCCAGATATAAAAGGTAAGGTAGACCCACAATTGCTCCCTTCCCACCAGGAACCAAAAAAATACGAGGCTGAGGATGAAGAAGACAAGGGTGCTGAGGGCTATGCCCAAATGAGAGTATTGGCGAGCCAGGTAACGGTAAAGGAGAACAATCAGACCGGAGAGTAGAACCAGAACTGTGTACAGAGAGGGCAGCCGCCAATCAAAGCCCACCCGGCTCAAATAGAGGGCAATCTGTAGGGATTTCACCATACTGACACAGGCCATAGCCAGGAAGAAGTACACAGCCATGAGCAGTGCCGGGAGCGCTTCCTGGGAGCGTACGGAGAAAAGCCGTAGTAAGCGATTCAGGGTTTCACCTCCCTTTTGAGTTGCCCTGTTGGGCGGGATCATATCCAAAAAAGAACCGAGGGTCGAGGGAAGAGCAGCGCTGAGGCCATCTGGCAGACTTTCTATTGCCTTTGAACTCTCAAAGTCGTAGCATTAGAATAAATCTGGAGGGCGAATATGTCCAAACTCTTCAACCTTATTCCTCGAAACTCCATGGGACTTTGCGTCATCGGGCTGCTGGTTGGACTCTCGGCAGTATCACTCAGCCCGGCCCAGACGGCCAGCTCGAGCGTGTGGCTGGATGCTGACCTACAACCGCTGCCCTTTCAGAGCAATGAAGAAATCGAGGAGTTCTTGCGAACAGGCGAGGTCGTCTCGCGAAGACGCATCGGAGAGGGAATCAACAGCTTCTACCAACTCTTGCTGGAGAAGGATGGGGTCCAGATGCACGCCATCTTTCGTGACAATCATGAAGAAAGCCCCGAGAAGAAACTGGCTGACGGCACGACCAAATATTTCTTCCGCGATGACGCTGATTTCGAGTGCGCGGCCTATGAACTGGCCAAGCTGCTGGGCATGGACACGGTCCCCCCCGCCGTGGCACGTAGGGTCCAGGGCAGCAGGGGCACGGTACAAATCTGGGTTGAGAACACCAGGATGCAAGGGGACCTCATAAAGGAGAATGTTGAGGTGCCCAGCGAGGGCCTCCAGCGATGGCGTTGGCTGATGCGAACTCAAACCTTGTATCTTTTCGACAATCTCATCTACAACGAGGACCGAAATATAGGCAACCTTCTGATCGACTCTGACTGGAAGATCTGGATGGTCGATCACGGTCGAACCTTTCGGCGCTGGAAGCAGCTGCAGAATCCGGAGCTGATCACCTTTGTCGATCGGAAGCTGTGGGAAAAACTGCAGACGCTGGATGAAGCTCTTGTCCGGGAGCGACTCGAGGACTATGTGCGCCCTTATGAACTCAGTGGCCTGCTGGAGCGAAGGCGCCTGCTGGTGGAGCACATCCAGAAACTCATCGACGAAAACGGCGAAGGCGGAGTGCTCTACACGATGAGATAGGCCCCGAGCTCTCCCTCCGAACTCTCCCTCCAAACTCTCCTTCTGGGATAGAATGAAAGCAGATCGATGATGGGCACGCGTTTCAATCGTATTTACGGAAAACTCGCTGGCTTAGGCCTGCTGGTCGCACTCTCGGCTGTCTTGCTGCTGCCCCCGGCCATGGGAGCAAACGCTTCAGCCCGTCTGCTGGCCGTGGGCGACATTCATGGTGACTTCGATTCCCTGGTGGCGATTCTTCAGGAATTGGAGATCATTGACCACCAGCACCATTGGACGGGTGGGGATACAACCCTGGTGCAGACGGGGGACATGCTTGATCGTGGACCCAAAGATCGCCAAGTCATGGATCTGTTGATGGCACTGGAAAAGGAGGCGCCCAAAAGTGACGGAGAGGTCATCGTTTTGCTGGGTAACCATGAAATGATAATTCTCCAGGGAGACATGCGCTATGTTGCACCAGAAACCTATCTCAGTTTCGCAGACGAAAAGTCGGAGAAACGCCGCCAGGAGGCCTATCAGGACTACGTGAAACTACTCAAACGGCGGGCCGAGGCCCTGGACGAGCCAAGCCAGATCACTTCAGAGTCTGAAAGGCAATGGATGCAGGCCCACCCGCCCGGCTTTCTGGAATACCGGAAGGCCATGGAGCCCAAAGGGAAGTATGGCCGTTGGCTGCGGGAGCGGCCGGCAGTCGTGCAGGTAGCCGATACCATTTTCCTTCATGGCGGCATCCATCCCAATCTTGCCTCCTTGAAATTGAAGGAGATCAACCAGCGAATCCAAGCGGAGATTGAGGCGTTTGACAACTATACCGAGTACATGGTGAAAGAAAAGCTGATTCTGTCCTTCTTTGACTTGAATGAGATCACCTCAACAGCCCAGGCAGAAGTTGAGCGACAAGAGGAGCGGGCAAGGAAAGAGGGCCGACCCGAGCCAGAGCAGGTCACGATCCTGAAAGAGTTTCTGACCCTCGGCAGCTGGCTCAGCACACATCCGGATGGGCCCCTGTGGTTTCGCGGATTTGCCGAGTGGTCAACAGAGGAGGGCGCAAGGCACCTGGCACGGCTGCTGGAAGCCTATGATGCCAAGCATTTCGTGGTGGGACACACGCCGCAGCTCCCCGGGCACATCCAGGCACGGTTTGAGGAAAAACTCTTTCTGATCGATAGCGGGATGCTCTCAAGCTTTTACAAGGGGGGCAAGGCCTCGGCACTGGAGATTCAGGACGGGAAATTCACAGCTCTTTACCTAGACGCTAACAACTGAGAGCCTGGCCCGTGGGCTGAAGCCCACGGCTCCGTCAGAACCGCAGGCTTTAGCTTGCGGGCCCCTGACCACTGACAGCTGACAGGCGAAGCGCGTTAGCCCACTTCTTGAGCTTTGGCGCGGGCTTCTTCGATGAGCTTCATGGCAAAGAGTTGTTTCTTGCTCCGCTGGTGGACCCCCTTGCGAATGGCGATCAGCTCTGCCACCACGCTGACGGCAATCTCCTGGGGTGTTTCCGAGCCTATTTCCAATCCGATGGGGGCATAGAGGTGAAAAAAAGCCTCCGCAGGAATGCCTTTGTCCAGCAGGTTTTTGACGATGATTCCA
The DNA here is from genome assembly GCA_963663035.1 of Acidobacteriota bacterium. GTDB lineage: Bacteria > Acidobacteriota > UBA6911 > RPQK01 > JADFOI01 > JADFOI01. The sequence continues at coordinate 1,298,488 of OY760074.1, read as the reverse complement.
ATCTTGCGCCGGCTTCCCACCATGCCCACATAGCGTGCCGGTGTCTGTACAGCCGCTTCCAGAGCCACCTGGTCGTGGCCGTGGCCACGCGTCACGATGAGGATAAAGCTGTTTTTGGTGACAGTGACTGAGTCCAGGCTCTCCTCTAAGGGGGCGACAATCGTCTCTTGAGCTTGTGGAAAACGCTCGGAATTGGCAAAGGAGGCGCGGTCATCGACCACGGCCACCGCAAAACCCACCCGGTGGGCTGCCTTTGCTATGGCCTGTCCCAGGTGCCCAGCGCCCATGAGGATCACCTTGGGATCGGGCAGGATCGGTTCTACGAAGACTTCCAAGGTGCCTCCGCAGATGAGTCCATCCTGTGCCGCTTCCCGCTGAGTGAGCTCGAACTTCTTGAGCGACGCTTGCTCAGTCTCCAGAACAACTTGAGCTTCCTCCAGCACCGCTGCCTCCGTTGAGCCTCCCCCCACGGAACCCATGGTCGAGCCGTCCTCCAGGATAAGCATTTTGGCGTTGTCGCGGCGCGGTGTACTCCCCAGCCAGCGGACAACGGTGGCCAGGACGGCTTTGCGGCCTTCACTGCGCAGCCGGACGATCTCTTGGAAAATATCCATAGCGGACCCCATTATTTCCGACAGGAGAAGCCGCCGTCAACAGGCCGGTACTATGGCATAGGTTCTCGTGACGAAGTGCCGCAGGCGCCGCGATGACCAGGCGTGCAAGGGGTACCCGCTTGCGGGTCGGGCCCCGCAGGCGTACTCATGTAGTACGCCGAGGAGCCCAAGGGGTACCCGCTTGCGGGTCGCACAACGCAGTCAGCGTGGATGATTGCGGCACTGCAGTAGAAAACTTATGCGTAGTCCTGGCGTAGGCTGGCGATTGTGTGGCTGTCGGGTTATAATTCCCGGAAATATGGAATCGTCACCAATTCCGATTACGGAGGGCAGGAAAGGGCTTCTGGACCGTGCCCTTTCGATCTTCACCCAGGTGAAAGCGGGTGAAGGGCTCACGGTCGTGCTTCTCGCGCTGAATGTCTTTGTGGTGCTGGCCTCCTATTACATTCTTAAGCCCGTGCGGGATGCCTTGATCCTGACCGAAGGTGGAGCGGAAGTCAAAGCTTACCTCTACGCTGGGACGGCGGTGATCTTACTTGTCCTGGTGCCGGCTTATGGCGGCTTTGCGGCTCGGGTCAACCGGATTCGGCTCATCACCTGGGTCACACTGTTTTTCATCTCTCATCTCGGAATCTTCTACTTCCTGGGTTTGGCCGGAGTTCAGGTTGGGGCGGCCTTTTTTATCTGGGTCAGCATCTTTAGTCTCCTGGTGATGGCGCAAATTTGGGCCTTCGCTAACGATCTCTTTACAGAGGAACAGGGCAAGCGGCTGTTTCCTATTGTGGGAGTCGGAGCCGCGCTAGGCGCCTGGCTGGGGGCGAAGATGGCTAGCTGGCTGTTCGGTCAATTTGACCCGGCCACAGCACCCTACTCGCTTATGCTGGTGGCCGCAGCCGGTATTGGTACCAGTATTGTGATCAGCCAAGCAATTCACCGCCGCGAGCGGGAAAGGGCCACACCGGAAAAAGCCGCGACTGCTGAGAAACCGTTGGGAAAAGAGGGTGGATTCAAGCTCGTTTTTTCGGAGCGATATTTGCTTCTGATCGCGATTTCGGTCTTGCTCCTCAATGTCGTGAACACCACGGGCGGGTTCATTCTGGATAAGGTGGTGCTCGCTTCAGTTGGACAGCAAACCGCCGACATCGCCGAGCAGCAGGTGATAATCGGGCAATTCTTTGGCGACTTCTATGGTTGGGTCAATTTGCTGGGCTTCTTATTCCAGTTGTTCCTGGTCTCCCGAATCTTCAAGTACATCGGGGTCCGGGGGGCGCTCTTCATATTGCCCTGCCTGGCACTGGGCAGCTACGGCCTGATGATCGCGACACCCATCCTGGGCGTCATCCGGATGGTGAAAATGCTCGAGAACAGCACCGATTACTCCATCAATAACACCGCCCGGCACGCCCTCTTTTTGCTGACCAGCCGGGAGGCCAAGTACAAGGCCAAAGCAGCTATCGACACCTTTTTCTGGCGGGTCGGGGATATGTTGCAGGCCGGGGTCGTGTTTGTGGGTGTACAACTGGCCTTCGGCATCCAAAGCTACGCAATCGCCAACGTGCTCTTCACACTGCTCTGGCTCGCCATCGTGGTGGCAATTGTGCGAGAACACAGGCGGCTCAGCGCCGAGGCCTCCCTCCAAAAAGCAGCCTGACTTCCCCTTGCCGCAAGAACCTATGCGTAATCCGGGCTAGTGACCGTGTGCTCGTCAGGTTATAATGCCCTCGCCCATGGAGTTCTTTCAGCAGATCGTCAGCTTCCTGGAATACTACACCTGGAGTTTTGGGCCCACAATTGGCGGGGGATCGATTCCCATCATCGTCATCGCTCTTCTGGGAACCGGCTTCTTTTTAACGATTCGTCTGGCCTTTATACAGTTCCGCCGTTTGGGCCACGGCTTTGCACTCACCTCCGGCAAATACGACGATCCCAGTAGCCCGGGAGATGTGCCTCACTTTCAGGCTTTGAGCACTGCCCTGTCCGCCACCGTTGGAATTGGCAACATCGCAGGCGTGGCACTGGCCATTCATTTCGGCGGTCCCGGGGCTCTGTTCTGGATGTGGATGACGGCGGTCCTGGGGATGGTGACCAAATTCGCGGAAGTGACTCTGGCCATGCACTACCGGGTCGTCGAAGCCCTGGATTCAACGGGTCGAGGCCGCTTTGGAACCGCTTCCGGCGGTCCCATGTACTACATTGAGAAGGGACTGGGCCCCCGCTGGAAAGCCATGGCCGTCTTTTTTGCGGGCGCCATGATTGTGACCTCTTTTTTCACCGGCAACGGGATTCAGGCCAACACCATGGCGGACGTTCTCTCAACTGAATTCGGCATTCCCTCCTGGATGACGGGACTAGCGGCAGCCACCCTTGTCTTTCTGGTCATTGTGGGTGGAATCACCCGCATCGGGACGGTGACCAGCGTACTGGCACCACTCATGGCGGTCATTTATGTTCTCAGTGCCCTCATCATTTTGAGCTTCAATTACGATCAAGTGATTCCCACTTTTGCTTTGATCTTTAGAGAGGCCTTTCATCCTACGGCCGGTGTGGCGGGCACGGGAGTGGGCCTGTTCGTCCTCACCATGATGTGGGGGGTGCGGCGGGGTCTTTTTTCCAATGAAGCCGGACAGGGTTCAGCCCCCATCGCCCATGCGGCGGCCAAAACCGATGAACCGGTTGCAGAAGGGGTGGTGGCCTTGCTGGGGCCCTTCATTGACACCCTTGTCATTTGTTCAATGACCGGACTGGTTATCCTCATCACCGGAGTGTGGACGGAAACGGTGTCAACCGAGTTTCCCTTGGCCTCAGGGGATATCAGCTATCTTGCCGAGTCAGAGGGAGACACCATCCCCGAGACCATTCGGGTGGAGGCCGGCCGTCCCCTGAGGGTAACAGCGGAAGCCGGCTTTGCCTGGCATGACGTCAGGGTCGACGAGTTCTTTGTTGATCAGGAACAGGAGCGGCTCTTTAGCGGAGAGATCCGGCCCTCTGAGCAGGTTGCCGTTGCAGATGATGGGAGTCGCTACCAGAGCTTATACGGCCCGGCCGTTGAAAACGGAGCTCCCCTAACGGCCCTGGCCTTTCAGCGGGGACTCTCGCCGCTGGGCTCCTGGGGAGGTTACATCGTCGTGCTGAGCGTGCTTCTCTTTGCCATCTCCACGGCTATCTCCTGGAGTTACTACGGGGACCGGTGTGCCAACTATCTGTTCGGGCCCAAGGCGATTTTGCCCTATAAAATCGTCTTTGTGATCATGCACTTTGTGGGCGCTCTTTTTGCCCTCTCCACCGTTTGGACCCTGGGAGACGTGGCGCTGGGAATGGTCACCTTTCCCAATCTCATCGCCTTGATTCTCCTGTCTGGAGTGGTGGTGAGGCTCACCAAAAGCTACTTCGAAAGAAAACCCTGGCAGAATCGCTAGGCATACCAGGTTTCAACTTTCAGAAAGACTCTGGATTCTCTCTTACTCCTGCCTCCTGCCTCCTACCTCCTGACTCCTTCCCCTCAGAAGATAAGTCGGTTTATCCTGTGATTCATGGTAGGTGCGCACGATGAGCTCAGCCACCAGTCCAAAAAGGATGAATTGGAGCCCAGCGGTAAAGAGGAAGATGGAGAGCAAGAGCAGGGGATTGCGATGGGCCTTCACAGCCTCAAAGAGTTTCTGGTAGAGGGTCACACCACTCAGTACTGCCCCTCCCAAAAAAGAGAGCAGACCGAGACCCCCGAAAAGATACATGGGTTTGGTGGAGAAACTTCCCAGAAACTTCACCGTGATCAAGTCCAGGAGTACCTTCACGGTGCGGAGCAGTCCGTACTTGGACTGTCCGAAACGACGAGGATGATGGCGGACCGGGATTTCCGCCACCCGGGCTCCAGCCCAGGTGGCAAAGATGGGAATGAATCGATGCATCTCACCGTAGAGGCGAATGTGCCTCACCGTATCCCGCCGATAGCCCTTCAAGGTACAGCCGTAATCATGTAGAGGGACGCCACCAATCCAGCTGATCAATCGATTGGCCAGGCGAGAGGGAAAGATCCGGGTCAGCCAGGGGTCTTTCCGATCTTGTCTCCAGCAGTTGACCACATCGTAACCTTCCTCAAGCTTTTCCATAATAAGGGGAATATCCTGAGGGTCATTTTGAAGATCCGCGTCCAGAGGAATAATGATCTGCCCTCGGGCGTGGTCGAATCCGGCGGCAATGGCAGCGGTTTGTCCGAAGTTGCGGACGAACTCCAGGACCCGCACCTTCGGGTCCAATCCAGCCAGGCGCCGGAGCTCCTGGGTGCTCCCATCGGTACTTCCATCATCGATGAAGAGGATTTCGCAGCTGGATTCCCAGGGTTGAAGGCTTGACTTGAGTTGATCATAGAGCGGCTGAAGAGTCTGGGCTTCATTGAAAACCGGAATGATGATTGAGAGCTCCAGTGCAGCCTCAGTCGCTTCTTCGGTTTGTGATGAGATAGATGGGAGGTGTCCAGCTTTCTCGGAGGTTGTCAAGTTGGCCACGGCGGAATCCTTCGATCAGAGTACGCGGCGTAGTATATAGGTTTGGCCGCACTTCTACAATTTTCAGGGGACGGTCAGTCGCCTCTACCAGTTCCGAATAATCCTCAGGTCTGACAATCATATAGACTGCAACTTCCGACTCCAGAAGATCGACAGCGGCTTGAGGATCGAACACCTCAAAAATGGGCTGCTCGAGATAAAAGGCCAGGCTCGGCGCCGAAAATTTGTAGTACCCGGCTTGAAAGTCTAAGGTCCTCTCATCCTGAGTGGTGCTTTCCCGGATCCTCTGAGCGAAGTGATAAACAGGTCTGTACTGTTCCAACGGTCTCAAGTAGAGCGCAAAAGAAGCAAAGTAAAACAGGGACAATGCGGCTATCATGAGGTTGTAGCGGCGGTCCACAAGACCCCACACCACAAGAGGAATCAGAAGAAGGGGGATCCACAGTCCGGCCTCCTCAAACAAGACCTGTCCGATCAAGAAAAGCAGCAGAATGAAGACCATCATCAGGCCTCCCACGCCTCCTGTCAGGAGGGTGGAGGGACGAGCGCGCTTCAGGTAAGTGGCCACCCACAGCGCTGCTGCCGGATAGAGAGGCAAAATATAGTATTCCTGCTTGTTGTGAGAAAAGGAGAAGAAGAGAAAATAGGTTCCTATCCAAAGGCTCAGCAGTATCCAGTGGCGGTTTTCTCCTTCATCTGCGCTCTTGTTCATATTGAGCAGGGTCCAGGTCACTGCTGCCGGAAAAAGCAATGACCAGGGGAAGAAATCGCCCAGAAAAACCCCCACATAATAAAAGGGCCCGCGCTGTGGACCCAGGTTCAGAGACAGGAAGCGATCGATATTTTCCCGGAAGATGAAGTCCAGCACGGGTTCCCAACCCATCTCGAGGCTCACAAGCACGAACCAGAAGGAGCACAGGAAGAGGCAGATCAGCCCTCCGCTTAACCAGGGAGCCTTACGCAGTTGATGAATCTCACCACGGATCCACAGATAGAACCCCAGGAAGATGAGGGGAAGGAAGGCAACGGGCCCTTTGGCTAAAAACCCCAGGCCAAACAAGAAGCTGGCCAGAATGAACTGACTCTTTTTGTGCGACCGCATCCAGGAAAGAAAACAGGTGATGGCCCACAGCAGGCAAAACAGCAGGAGGATGTCAATCATCAGCCGGCGGCCCAGAATCAGAAAGCGGAAGGTTGTGGCAAAGATACCAGCAGCCCACAGAGCAACCTCTTCGTCATAGAGACCCTTACCGCTGACAAAGACAGCCAGAACCGATCCATAGGCCAGCAGGGCCAGCGGAAAACGCTCCCAGAAGACCGAAGGCGAGAAGATTTGGTAAAAAAGGCCCACCACCCAATAGGAAAGGGGAGGTTTGGTCAGGCGGGGTCTTCCGTTGAAGTAGGGAACTGACCAGTCGCCCCGCTCGATCATCTCACGCGGAGTTTGGGCGTAGAAGGCTTCATTGCTGTCCCAGAGCGACGAGTCGTCCAGAGCCACAAAGAAAGGAAGCGCCAGAAGCAGCAAAAGCCAGTAGCGACGAAGAAAGCTCAAAACAGTTTATGCTGCAGCTCGTCTGTTACGGCAGCAGCGACGGTACGTGAGTGGCCCAAAAGCTTGAGTTCCTTGCGCTCCAGGCGGGAAAGGATCTCTCGAGCTCGACCAATGACTCCCTGGGGCAAACCGGCCAGGCGAGCCACCTCGATTCCATAACTCTTGTTGGCCACGCCTGGAACCACGCGGTGAAAGAAAACGATCTTCTGATCGGATTCCTGGACGGTGACGCAATAGTTCTTGGCACCTTCGTAAAGGACCTCCAATTTGGTCAACTCGTGATAATGGGTCGCGAATACTGTTCTTGCCCTTCGAGCTTCCTGGGTGAGCAGATACTCTGCTACCGACCAGGCAATAGACAACCCGTCAAAAGTCGCCGTCCCGCGCCCGACCTCATCCAGCAGAATTAGACTCCGCCTGGTGGCAGAATTGAGGATATTGGCCGTCTCGATCATTTCCACCATAAAGGTGGACCGCCCCTGGGCCAGATTGTCGCTGGCACCCACACGAGTGAAAATCCGGTCTACCAGGCCGACTCGAGCCGCATCAGCCGGAACAAAGGACCCCATCTGAGCCATGATCACGATGAGTGCATTTTGCCGAAGGTAGGTCGATTTTCCGCCCATATTGGGCCCGGTGAGAATCAAGAGCTGATCCTGAGTCGCCTGGCAAGAGAGATCGTTGGGGACAAACGGTTCGCTGTTTTTCAGCTCAACCACCGGATGACGTCCCCCTTCAATAGCCAGATCCTGGCTCTCATCCAGCTGGGGCCGAACGTATCGATATTTCTTGGCTGCCTGTGCCAGAGACAACAAGCAGTCGACTCGTGCAATAGTCTGAGCCGTCTGTTGAATACGTGGGGCTTGTTGACCCACCTGCTGGCGGAGTTCTACGAACAGACGTTTCTCAAGCTCGTCAATCTTTTCTTGGGCCGTGAGGACCTTCTCCTCGTACTCTTTGAGTTCCGGGGTGATATAGCGCTCGGATCCAACCAGTGTTTGTTTGCGGATGTAGTCTTGGGGTACGGAATTCAGATGGGCCTTGGTGACCTCGATAAAATAGCCGAAGACCCTGTTGTATTTCACCTTGAGGGAAGGAATAGCAGTCCTTTCACGCTCCTGAGCTTCCAGACGAGCAATGAAAGATTTCCCCGAACGAGTGATCTCGCGGAGTTCATCCAACTCTGAATGAAAACCCGCTCGAATGATCCCTCCTTCATTCAAGCTCACCGGAGGATCCTGGGCGATGGCTTGTTCCAGCAATTGCACCTGATCCTCAAGAAGATCCAGATCAGGACACAACAAGCCACTGCCGTAGCCCTCAAGCAGTTGAGAGAGCGCAGGAAGCTGCTCGAGAGACTCCTTGACAGCCAGCAGGTCTCGGGCATTGGCCGTCTCCATGGTAACTCGGCCCAGGAGTCGCTCTAAATCATGAATACTGTGTAGGACCTTGCCCAGGCGATCCATTCCCACCACCGATTCAGAGAGTTCCTGAACGGCATCCAGGCGCTCGTTGATCTGGGTCAGGTCCAGCCCTGGGCGCAGCATCCAGGAGCGAAGCAGACGCGCTCCCATAGCCGTTTTCGTCAGGTCCAGAATGGCCAGGAGAGTCCATCGCTTGTTCCCGTCAAAGCCCTTCACCAGCTCGAGATTCTCCACCGTAGAGTCGTCCAGCTTCAGGACACCAACGGGTTCACTAAGACTCAGATGGGTAATATGAGTCAGTGGGGACTTTTGGGTATGCTTGACATAGTGAAGCAGGGCTCCCGCTGCAGAAATCGCGGCCTTTTGCCCGTTGAGCCCAAAGCCTTCCAGAGTGGAGACATGGAAATGCTCCAGCAGGATTCGCCTGCAGTAATCCAGATTGAAGGTCCAGTCGGACTGAGCGGTGTTGAGCACGCTGGGCTGCAGGTGGGCAGGAACCTGGCTTGCGACTCTCTCTTGATCGGCCTCTGCCAGAATCAGCTCACGGGGGCGGAAGTGCAGGAGTTCCTGCTGCATCTCCTGCCAGGCTTGGGTTCCTGAAAACTCGGTGAGCAGGAACTCTCCGGTGGAAAGATCCAGAAAAGAAGCTCCCACCCGCTCTTCTGTCTCAAAAAGGCCGGCAATGAAATTGTTCTCTCTCGAGTCCAGGACGCCCTCTTCAATGACCGTACCGGGTGTCACGATCCTGGTGACTTCGCGACGAACAAGCCCTTTTACCAGACGAGGGTCTTCCGCCTGCTCACAGATCGCCACCTTGTGCCCCTTCTTGATCAACCGGGCCAGATAGCCGTTGAGGGCATGATAGGGAATCCCGCACATGGGAATCTCCTCGCCAGCCCGGTCACGATGGCGGGAGGTGAGGGTAATCTCCAACTCGCGGCTGGCCAGGACGGCATCTTCGTAGAACATCTCGTAGAAATCGCCCAGGCGGAAAAACAACAGCATGCCGGGATGTTTCAGCTTGATATCATGATACTGGAGCATCATGGGACTCAGGTTTTTCATCGTTGCTAATGCCCCTCCCGCTGCCTCTCTTGGCTTTCTGCTACTTTAACAAGCGGGTATGAATTTTTCTGTATGGTCGTGCTGTAGTGAGTGGGAGGCATCTCAGTGTACGGTGGGAGACACCTCAGTGTACAGTGGGAGGCACCTCAGTGTACGGTGGGAGGCACCTCAGTGTACGGTGGGAGGCATCTCAGTATACGGTGGGAGGCACCTCAGTGTACGGTGGGAGACACCTCAGTGTACGGTGGGAGGCATCTCAGTGTACGGTGGGAGGCACCTCAGGTGCCGAATCCGTGGCCCATGATTTCCTCATGTCGTGCTAGCATGGGTCCTTTCACGAATGCAAGAAAGCAAGAATTCGGCACCTGAGGTGCCTCCCACGCACGAGACCTCGACTGCCCCCATCCACATCCTGGCCATCGATACCGCAACCAACAGTGGAGGCGCGGCCCTGAGCCGAAACGGCGAGGTGATCGCTTCGGTGATGGTCAAGACACCGCTTGAATACGCAGAGAAAATCCTTTACCTGGTGGATTTCCTGCTCGAGCAGCACAGGCTGAAGCTAGAGGAGATGGACTGCTTTGCCGTTGCCACCGGCCCGGGGTCCTTTACCGGCGTGCGTGTGGGCCTGGCCACGGTCAAGGGCTTTTGTCAGGGACTGAACAAACCCGCTGTAGGCGTTTCTACTCTCGAATCACTGGCCTACCGTTTCGGTCGGCTCCACCCCCGAGTGGCGCCCATGATCGATGCCCGTCGCCACGAAATTTACGGGGCCATATACAGAATCCAAGAATCCCGTATTGAGCTGGAAGAGAGGGAGCAAGTCATGGCTCCCGCCCTGTGGCTGAAAGACGCCCCGGCAAGGGATTGTCTCTTTGTGGGGGATGGCGCCCAACTCTACAAGAAAATAATTCTGGAGGCCTATCCAGGTTCTCAAGTGCTCCAGACCGACAACCATCTGCTGGAAGCACTGTGCCAACTTGCCTATCGGCGCTTTTTACAGGAAAAGACCCTGTCCGCCCAGCAGCTGAAGGCCAATTACGTTCGCCCTTCTGATGCGAAAAGATAGGAGTCAGGAGGCAGGAGTCAGGAGAAAGAAATAATCCAGAAGTCAGAGGTAAGTTTTTAAAGCTGAAACCTGGGAACTCATGGCTACAGTTAGAGGTTCGAGAGTGATCATTGCCATTCTCTTCGGGGTCTTGTTTCTGGCCACGGTCGACAATCAACTGCTGATGCCCCTCTTGCCCATTCTGGGCCGTGAGTTGGATGTTTCCATGAGAACTCTGGGATGGCTCTTTAGCGGCTACGCTCTGGCGGCCGCCCTGTGCAGTCTTAGCCTGGGTCCTCTATCAGACCGTTTTGGTCGGTTGATCTTTCTTCGAATAGGACTATTTTTCTTTTCTTTAGTAGCAGTTTTAACCTATTTATCTCAAGGATACTCTCAGCTATTTTGGCTCAGGGTGGGCACCGGTTTGATGGCCGGACTGCTGGCCACTTGCACGGCCAGTCTGGTGGGAGATCTTTTTCCCTATGAGCGCCGTGGACGCGTCATGGGAGTGGTTCTGAGTTCTTACTTCGCGGCTCTGATCCTGGGGGTGCCACTGGCGGCATGGGTGGCCCAGGTCTGGAACTGGAGAACGATCTTTTTAGGTTCTTCTTTACTGGCATTTGTCTTACTCATCTGTTCTCTTATCTTCCTTCCTCGAGAGACCCTCTCTTCGCCCCGCTCCATGCGGTTTTATTTCGGCATGTATCCTCGGTTGCTTCTGCAGCGCGAGACTCTAGCGGCAGTGGCTGTTTCTTTTTGTATCTCGGGTGCGACTCTAGCCTTTCTGACATTCATTTCCGACTACCTGGATCAGAGCTTTGGACTTCGACCGGTTCAGATTTCCTGGTTATTTGTGACGGCCGGTGTAGCGGCAGCCGTGGGGAGCCCGGTCTCAGGTTGGATCAGCGACCGTTTCACCAAAAGAAGAGTATTTCTTGTGGCCAACACCCTGCTTGTTGTCCCCCTGCTGGCGTTGGATCGGCTGGAGTGGGGGAGCCCCTTGATCGGGCTCTTTTTTCTCATCAGTCTCTGCATCGCTTTCCGCCAGACGGCCCTTCAAGCCCTGCAGACCGAGCTGGTCGATAGGGAACAGAGAGGTTCCTTTCTAGCCTTGAGGAATACTTTTTCACAGCTGGGGATTTCCGTTGCCGTCTTGGTGGCGGGATATCTATACTCACAGATGGGATACAGGGGAGTGACCCGGTGGGCGGCTCTCCTGACTCTCTTGGGTAGTGTTATGCTCTATCAGGTAATCCAAGAGCCGACGGAAAAGCAATGAGAGACAGCACTCTTTTGGCCCTGATTTTCATCAGTCTGGTTCTCCCGGTGTGGGGAGAAGACATCCCATCGCCCGAAGCGTTTCTGGGGTTTCAGGTGGGAGCGGATCGCAAGCTGGCCGACTGGCAAGAGATTGAAGGGTATTTTAAGGCACTGGACCAGAACAGTGACAGGGTAATGGTGGTGGAACTGGGGCAGACGACCCAGGAGAACCCTTTCCTTCTGGTGGTGATCTCCGATCCTGCCACACTGGCCAATCTGGCAGCTTTTCAAGAGACCCAGGAGTTCTTGGCTGATCCCCGCAAACTGACTGCCAACCCCCAGGACCTGATTGAGCGGGGCAAGACCATCGTGCTGGCCACCTGCGCCATTCACTCCACCGAAGTGGCTTCGGCTCAAATGTCCATGGAAATGGCTTATGATCTGGCTCGAGGAGAGGATCCTGACACTCAGGAGATCCTCCAGAACGTCATTTTCCTCCTGGTGCCCTCCTTGAATCCCGATGGCGTGAACATTGTGAATCACTGGTACAAACAGACATTGGGAACGCCTGCGGAAGGCTCCCCTCCACCCCAGCTTTACAACACCTATGTGGGACACGACAACAACCGAGACTGGTACATGTTCACACAGAAGGAAACACGTTTAGCCATTGAGAAGATTCACAATGTCTGGCATCCGCAAATCGTCGTCGATGTGCATGAGATGGGTCGTTACGGCCCGCGCATGTTTGTGCCTCCCTTCATCGATCCCATCGATCCCAATGTCGATCCGATCTTACGGGCCGAGATCGTGGCACTTGGAGGAAATCTGTTTTCGGCCTTAATCGGCGCAGGTAAGGAAGGGATCGTGACCCAGGCCATGTATGACGCCTATACTCCGGCTCGCGCTTATCAACACTATCACGCTGGCGTCCGAATCCTTCTTGAGACGGCCAGTGCCCGTCTGGCAACACCCACCATTGTGAGAAGGGAAGAGCTTCGCTCTGGCAGAAACTACAATGCCCACCGACCCAGCTGGAACTTTCCCGTTCCCTGGCCGGGCGGGCTCTGGCGGCTTCGCAATATTGTCGACTACCAGAAGGTGGCTTTGAGGGCCGCACTGCTTCATGGAGCTCGCCATCGGAAGTCCTGGCTGCAAAATTTTTACCAGGTGGGAGTTCAAGCCATCCAGAGAAGTGCGCCCTATGCGTTTGTCGTGCCTCCTGATCAGCGCGATCCCCAGGCTCTGCATGACCTCCTTCATGTATTGGACTTGGGAGAAGTGGAGATCCAACGAGCGGAGGAACCCTTCCAGGTCAGCTCATCCCGACTTGTCTCGGCTCCCCTTGGCAGCCAGGATCGCCGAGAATTTCCGGCTGGAAGTTACGTGATTTTGCTGCAGCAGCCCTATGGGGCCTTTGCCAAGACACTACTGGAAATCCAGCATTATCCAGATTTACGGCAGAATCCGGGTGAGCCACTCAGGCGCCCTTTTGATGTCACTGCACAGACGCTGGGAATTCAGCTGGGAGTTGAGACCTATCAGGTCCAGGAGCCTTTCCAGGCACCCCTCCAGGAAATGGATGAGATAAAGATTCCTGCGGGTCAAATCCAGGGAGAAGGTGTCTACTGGTTGTTTTCCCACACCAACAACGCCTTTGCCCGTCTGGTGAACCGTCTCCTGAAAAACGGTCATTCGGTATCCTGGGCACCGAACGGCTTCCGAGCCGAGGGAGAAGGCTTCCCTGTGGGAACGCTCATGGTCAGATTCGAAGAAAATGCAACACAATTTCAAGAACTGCTGGAGGGCCTGCCCGTTAAGGTTCGGCGCGTGAAGAAACGGCCGGTATTAGCCTGGCAACAAATTCACCAGCCCAGGATCGGCCTCTACCAAAGCTTCCATGGTGCGATGGATGAAGGGTGGACGCGCTGGATCCTGGAGCGTTACGAATTTCCTTATCACAGTCTTTTCGACCAAGAGATTCGAGAAGGTGATCTATCCAATTTCGATGTCATCGTCATTCCCCATCAAGATCCGGGGCAGATAGAGCAGGGCTTAGCCTACCCCTACCCGGAGCAATATCGGGGTGGCCTGGGGGCGGTGGGAGTGGCCCGTTTGAAGCAATTTGCCGCATCCGGGGGCACTCTTCTGTTTCTGGGAGAAGCCACCCGATTACCGCTTCTAAAATGGCAACTGGGGGCCTCCGATCCCACTGAAGGGGTGAGCTCGCGGGAATTTTTCGCTCCCGGCTCTCTCTTACGTGTAAAGGTGAATAACCGTCATCCGATTGGTTATGGGATGATGGAAGAAGCGGCGGTCATGTTCGATTCCTCTCCTGCCTTTCTCTTGTCCCGAGGACTGCCGGTAGTCCAGTACAGCTCTGAAGATTTACTCTTGAGCGGCTGGATCAACGGTGAAGAACATCTGGCGGACAAAACGGCCTTGGCCGAGTTTAGGCTGGAGAAGGGAAGGTTGATCTTGATCGGTTTTCGAACCCAGTTTCGAGCTCAAACGCGAGGAACCTATAAGTTTCTCTTCAACAGCCTTTATTACGCCACTCTCAGGAGGTAGTGAGGGTGGGAGGCACCTCAGGTGCCGAAGAACCTGCGCCGCCGAATTCTTCGCATTCTTTCAGAGGCCGACGTTATAGTAAGAGAAACTTAAATGGGAGGTAAGTAATCATGGTAAATCGGGTGATATTAGTAGGACACCTGGGACAGGATCCTGAGATGAGATACACCTCGTCGGGAACTCCTGTGACCAACTTTTCCGTGGCCACCAATGAACGGTGGAACAATCAGAATGGAGAGCGACAGGAGAGGACGGAGTGGCACAAGATTGTCACCTGGAGCAAGCTGGCCGAAATCTCCAATGAGTACCTCACCAAAGGCCAACTGGTCTTTATCGAAGGGCGTATCCAGACTCGTGAGTGGGATGATCGCGACGGCAACAAACGCCGCACCACCGAGATCATCGCTTCTGACATGCGCATGATGAGCCCTCGCGGCACCAATGGTCACAGCCCTGAGGACTCCATTGAAATGGCAGAGGGCGGGACACCGGCACCCGGAAAGAAAGCAGAAGGGGAGAAAATGGATGTGGGAATGACCGAGGACGATATTCCTTTTTAGCTCTCTGTCACCGTCCCGTTTCCAGCTCAGAGGCATCGATCCCACGTTCTTCCAGCTCATGACGGGCTAAGATTGCCTCCTGGGATTCGGGAAAAATCGTGACCAGCTTGATTCGAGTCTCAATCGCCTCTAAATTTTGCTGAAGTTGCTCCTGAGCAGCAACCTTCTTGTAGTAGGCGGGAGGAGTTTTGTCGGCCGTGGGATAGAGATTGATCACCTGGTCAAAGGCTTCAATGGCTTGTTCGAAGCTCCCCATCTCGTGGTAACAAACCCCCAGGTAATAAGAGGCGTTGTCTGAATACTCGCCCTCGGGGAAGTTGACGAGAAAATCCCGAAAACCGGCAATCGCCAACTCGTAGTTCCCCATAAGAAAATCGTTGTATACCGAACTGTAGACCTGGTCAGGCTCGATGGCAGTCCCAACCGAAGGGACCTGCCGTAATGACTGGATTTGAAGCTGGCTGGCTTGGAGCTTCTGCTGCACAGCAGCGATGCGCGTATTGGTATCATCCCATTTGATACTCAAGCCCTGGATTTCTTGTCGGACTTTGGCAAAAGAGTCTTCCTGATCAACCTTTTGAGCTTGAGTGACTTCGGTCAGGGATTCCATATGGACGTTGGCGGTAGCAATCTGATCATTGACCTGCTCCAGCAGGGACCTCAGGATAGAGCTGTGGTCATCAAGGCTTTTTTGAAGCAGTCGAATCTGATTTTGGAGCTGGAGAACATCGCTCTGGAGACGTTGAATCTCCTCTTCCGTTCCCGCAAGTCCCCAGGAAAAGGACCCCAGTAGAACGAAGATGAAACTGACGTACCGTTGTATTTCCCTCATGATGACCTCCCGGAGTCGGGATGATTGATCAATTCTATCGCCAAGCAGGGAGGGGAAGCAAGTGGAGGCTAGGGCTCCAGGTTCATCCGCAGCAGCAGGTCAGTGAAACGAGGGTCGTCGCGGAGGGGGTCCCAGCGGGGGAAGGCGTTGAGATAGATCATTGAGCCGTCACGTTCTTGATAGGCTTTCTCCAATATTTCCAATGCTTGGTCAATATCACCAAGGTTGGTGTAAGCTGTCGCAAAGTCAATTAGCTCAGGATTCCCGTCTCTGTTCGTTAAGTAATCCAACTTCCATTGCCAGTATCCTTCAAAGCCTGAAGTTGTCCACGCATTTGAGAGTCCTGCTACCTCTTCCTCAGTAGCTCCTCCTAAAACCCATCCCTTCTGATGAGCTGATGCAGCCTTTTCGTATTGACCTGTCAGTTCATACATGTGGGCAAGCACACCATAGGCTAGTTGGTTATTTGGAGCGATGTCCAGAGTCGCCATAAGTTGTTGCTCAGCTTCTTCATATCGACGCGCAACCACGAGCAGTCGACCCATTGTGTATCTCGGGCTGGCAGACTGGGGATCGACTTGTTGGGCTCTTCTGGCTAAGGCGATCGATTCATCATAGCGTCGCAGTATCGCCATTAAGGAAGCATTTCCTTCATATGCACGGGCATCGTTTGGATCGAGTTGAATTGCTAACTGGTATTCCTTTTCGGCTTCGACCAAGTCCCAATGGAACGAGCGTTGGACATCTCCCAGCACAGCGTGAGCCAACCCAAGTGTATTGTCTAACTCCACCGCTTTTTCCGCCGCGGCCTCAGCCTTTGGCATTGCCTCTTGATACGAAATCACTCCAAAACCGCGAGCCGCTGTGTAGTACGCTCTGCCCAAAATTGCATATGCTGGAGCGTAGTCTGGATCCTCTTCGATCGCCCTTTCAAAATATGAGATCGCTCTGAGGAAACCATCGCCAGTGTATTTCGTATATTCAGCCTGTCCCTTGAGATACGCTTCATGTGCCGCGCTATCTTCTGTATAGCGTCTCGTCAATCGCTCTCCCTCCTCGCCCGTCAACTGAATACCGAGAGCATCGGCAATTTCCTCACTGAGGGTTTCTTCAAGTTCATAGAGGGCTGACCGTGGTCGGGTGTAGCTATCACCCCAGACAGCACTGTTGTTTTCTCCGTCAATCAGCTGAACATTGACTCGGATGTTGTCTCCAAGCTGCACCATGCTCCCCATCACTACGGCGCGAACATCGACCTCCTGGGTGACCGTCTGTGGGTCTACTTCTATTCCCTTGTAACCCCTCAACGACGCACTGGCGATGACCTTATTTAAACTAGGCAACTGGGACAGTCTGTTGATAATACCGTCGGCGATTCCATCGCTGATGTAATCCAACTCAGGATCACCACTCCGATTGTCAAAAGGCAGGACAGCTATCGAGTCGATTGCTTCTACTGGAGGAGCAGCACCGAACGGCCAGAACAAGGCCAGCAACACAACAATAACGCCTGGCCCACCGACTATTGCAGGCCAAAGGTAATTCCGCTTAGCGGGGGTCGCTGCGGGTGCTGCTCCAGCGGCGACTGACTCACCTGATGTATCTCTCTTCTGCCGCTTGAGGTCTGCCACCAGATCCTTCGCCGATTGGCAACGAACCTCCGTATCCTTCTCCAGAGACTTGTTGATGATGTCTTCCAGCTTGTCAGGCAAATCTGGATTCAGTCTCACTGGTGAAGTAGGAGCCTTGGACAGGATCTCATTGAAGATCACAGCAGTGGTGCTCCCCTGAAAGGGCAAGCTCCCAGTCGCCATCTCGTACAGCACCACCCCCAACGAGAACAGATCCGTCCGAGCGTCCAGCTCCTCACCCCTGGCCTGCTCAGGCGACATATAAGCCACCGTCCCCAATGCCGTACCAGGACTGGTGAGAGCCTCCTCCGACACCTGCGCCGTGGGCATCCTGGAGTCCACTTCGGTCTGCTCCTGGGTCAGTTTGGCCAGACCAAAGTCCAGCACCTTGGCATCGCCTCGCTGGGTGATGAAGAGGTTGCCAGGTTTGATGTCCCTGTGGACAATCCCCTTGGAGTGAGCCGCATCTAAAGCGTCGGCAATTTGAATCCCCAGATCGAGCAGTTCATCCGTTTGCATGGAGCTGCCCTGGATACGGTGCTTCAGCGTTTGACCTTCCAGGAACTCCATCACGATAAAGGGCTGGCCCTCGTGATCGCCAATGTCGTGGATGGTGCAGATGTTGGGATGATTGAGTGCCGATGCTGCTCTGGCCTCTCGCTGAAAACGATCCAGGGCCTGTTGATTCTGGGCAAACTTCTCAGGCAGGAACTTGAGGGCCACATTGCGGCCCAGGCGGGTGTCCTCCGCCTTGTAGACGACACCCATGCCGCCGCCGCCGAGCTTCTCTGTGATCTTGTAGTGAGAGATGGTTTGGCCGATCATGGCTTAAAACGACTCACCCGAATCTTCTCCCCGACTTCAATGGTCATTAGGTCTTCTCCGACTTCTAAAGGACCATCATAAGTCTTTCGGGTAGAAGCGATGAGGTCCCTATTATCTGCCAAAGGTGTGGAGGTATGCGAATAAACCGCCAATTTCGGTTTCACACGTGTGAAAATTTCACCCGCTTGTTCCGGTGTTGTGTGAATACGAGTCGGCGTGTCCCCCATCCTGACCTCGTGAACCAACAGATCCACTCCTTCAGAAAATCGCACTAGATTTTCCGACGGAAGGGTGTCTCCCGAGAGAACAACAGAGTGTCCCCCATAATCAATCCGGTAACCAAATGCCGGTTTGACGTAACCGTGGTTGACCTCGAAAGCCGTCACCTTCACTCCATTTTGCTCATACACCTGGCCTTCGATAATATCTTGAGCAATGATGACCGCACCTTCAGGTGAGCGGCTACCTGAATCGAGACGGAGCCGAATATCAACCTTATATGCGCTGTTGAGATGCTCCATCATCTCCGCTGTACCCTTTGGACCCCAAACTTGGAGGGGGACCTTTCTCTGACCAACCTGCCACCCTCTCAACCAAAAATCAGGGAATCCCACCGTATGATCGGAATGCAAGTGGGTGAGAAATAGCGCATTCATTTCACTGAGAGGGACGCCGATCTGAAAAAGACGTTGAGTTGTACCCCGTCCACAGTCAAACAACAACCAAACAGTTCCCGCTTTCACGAGAGTACTGGGGCCAAAACGATCCAAACTCGGTGCAGGAGTACCGGTACCTAACAAGGTCACTTCCAAGTTCTGCGCATAGACCAGAGCTACAGAGCAGAGAAGCACCACGACAGCAATTGTGTTCCGGACTGCACACTGGAGCTTCATGGTTAGCCTTTTCTTAAGTCCCTGCATTTCCGACCACTCATGGCTAGTTGGTAGGCACCAGGCGTTTGAGTTCTTCAAACCAGTTGAGAACGACGTTGATTTGGGTCTGGCCGATCTTCTCTAGGACTTTGTAGTGTGAGAGTGTCTTGCCAATCATGTTAGTTGTCTGTGGGGACGAGGCGTTTCAGTTCCTCGAACCAGTTGAGGATGACGATCAATTCCGTCGGCACCAGATTCTGCTCACGCTTGATCATCAGGAAACGCTGGCCATTGGGCGAGATGTCGTAACTACTTGCAAAATCATAACTCGACGAGGCTGGCAGGAAGCGCCCTTCAAATAGCGTACGCGGTGTTCCTACTGAGAGCTCCGGCACAGTCTCGATGGGCAACGGCCATCATTTTGTCGCCGTTGCGGTAGAAGAGGTCCCGGCTGTCCGGTGCCCACAGTGGCTCGGCGCCACCACCGACCGAGAGCTGCCGCTTCCAACGGGGGCCGTTGACGCTAAAGGGTTGCACGTATACTTCATCACGGCCTGTTTCATTGGACATATAGGCGAGCAAGCGGCCGTCGGGTGAAAACATTGCCGCGGTTTCGTCAAACTCTGTGTCGAGGAAGGCCCACGGCTTCCCTTCGCCCTCAAGCGGAAGGATCCAGATGTCGGATCCTGTTTCGGAACCCAGTATGTAATTGAAGGCCAGCGTTTGACCGTCGGGTGACCAGGAAGTGGGAAGTCGCCCCCGCCCCTCTTCGCGTTCAAGGAGTAACTCCTGCGGGCCGCTGCCGTCGGCGGGTCTCCACCACAAGGTTGGAAACTCACCCGCCATTTCAGAATAAAAAGTCACATGCTTGCCATCGGGCGTCCAGATCGGAAAACCGTCCTCCTCCGGATGGGACGTCAGCCGGGTCAGGGAGCCCCGTGCTACCTCAGAGACCCAGACATCATAGTTAGACCCTTCACGAATGGACACTGCCACCTGCTGACCATCGGGCGAGAGGCTGGCGTCCTGATACTCTCGCGGTTCGGCTGGCAGCGGGTCGACCTCCCCCTGCCGGTTGACCCAAACCAGCTTGCGGTCCGGTACGAATATGCCTCCCGGGACGTAGGCCAGTGATCCGTCATCGGAGAAGGTGAAGTGGGCTGCGCCGCCAGGTTCCATCAAGATGCCCTCGATGACAGTGACTGGGTCTCCGGTTCGCTCAAGCCGGTCAAGATCAAAGGGCACCGCCAGAAGTGCGCCTGCCCGGCAAAAAACTATGTGCCCTGTAGGCAAGTACCGGGCGTTGGTGCCTCCGTCGAACAAAACATCCGTCTTTCCCGTCTCCAGGGAAAGCACTGCGATTCGGGCCTCATCGAAACTGCCCCCCGTGTCGATGGTGAAGAGAACCGCCTTACCACCGGGCAGAAACTGGGGCCAGCGGTGGCTGTATTCTCCTTTCGTGGGGTCGGGTGTGGTTAAGACCTGATCTCCTCTTGGCCTGGTCGGAGCGTCGGAGAATGCGTCAGGCGGCGGCGTGTTCCCGACGGCTAAGATCCGCGAGAGGCCCCCGTTAGGATTGGTAGCGAATATGATGGTGTCGTCAGACCCCCAGCTCGCGCCCCGCGTAACTGGAGTCACTAAGGTGAGGGTCTGGGGTGCCCCTCCTGAGACGGGTACCTTCTTCAGTTTGTCGCCAACGACAAATCCCACGGATTGCCCGTCGGGCGAGAAGAAGGGGCTGTGGCCGCCCTCGGTCCCGGGGATCGCGGTGGCATCCAACCGATCCATCCGGCGGAGGTAGAGCTGCCTCTTGCCACCGCGATTAGCGACATAAACCAGGCGGGTGCCATCCGGTGACAGGGCCACAGCCGGGCGCCAAGTCTCGACCTCAAAGGGCGCGGTTGACGGAAGCGGTATGACCACCCGAGCGACAGACTGTGGTGCAGACGGGATCGTTCTCCACAGATTCCACATCGTGAGCCCGGCGCTCAGCGCGATCGCACCGGCCAAGGTCCACGGAATCGCCCTCTTCCAAACCACAGGGGCAGTAACCGCAGGCAAGGAGTCTGCTGATGTCCCCACCTCAGTCACCCATCTCAACTCCGCCATCACATCACTGGACGCCTGCCATCGATCTTCAGGAGCTTTAGACATGCACCTTCGCACAACGTGGTCCAGTGTCGAAGGCGACCTCGGCTGAAGCTCGGACATGGGCCGAGGATCATCCTTTAGAATGGCCGCAATCAAACTGGCCTGGCTGCTTCCCTCGAATGCCTTCTTCCCCGTCGCCATTTCATAAACCACCGCACCAAAGGCAAAGATGTCGGTTCTACTGTCCGCCTCCTTGCCTTCCAACTGCTCAGGGGCCATGTACTGCAACGTACCCAGGATGGTCCCCTCGGCGGTGAGGCTGGCCTGCTCCGTGGGCAGGGCAGACAGGTTGGTGGGTGTCTCCGTTGCCTGCAGCTTAGCCAAACCGAAATCCAGCAGCTTGGCCCCAACCTTGGTGAGCATGATGTTGCCAGGCTTCAAATCCCGATGCACCACACCCTGCCGGTGGGCCTTATCCAGGGCATCGGCAATCTGGATGGCATATTGCAGGGTCTTCTCCAGGGGCAGTGATCCTTTCTCCAGCCTTGCTGCCAGCGTCTCCCCCTCCAAGTGCTCCATGACCAGATAGTGGATGCCGTCCTGCTCTCCGATGTCATAAAGGGTGCAGATATGGGGATGGTTGAGGCTGGAGACGGCCCGTGCTTCACGCTCAAACCTCTCCCGCAAGTCGGCTCTCTCTGCGAGATGCTGGGGCAGGATTTTGAGGGCGACCTTTCGGTCCAGGCGGCTGTCTTCGGCCAGGTAGACTTCGCCTTGCCCGCCAGCGCCTAGCTTTTCAATGATCTTGTAATGGGAGAGTGTCTTGCCGATCATGGCACGGGCACCCGTTCCTTCAGTTCCTCGAACCAGTTGAGGACGACGTTGATTTGCTCACCGGCGGGTTCGCCGATATCGGGCTGGTCCGCTGGGAACACCATGAGCAGTCGTTTGCCGTCGGAACTCATGTCGTAGTCCCTGTAGTAGGAAACCACGTTGAACCCTTCAATTGGAAGCGTCTGTTCGTTGCTGAACCCAAAGGCCGGTTGAGTGACAATATCGACCGACCTCAGTGTTATTCCTGCAGTGGTGGAAACGGGTCGGTAGAAGAGCTCACTCCCTTCAGGTGACCACAAAGGCCAATAACCCCCGTCTTGTGAAATCCTACGCCTGGCTCCTGTCGGCGGAAACGGCTCAACATAGATGTCGACTGCCCCAGAATTCGGGCCCGCTCCGTAAGCCAACCATTCAGCATTGGGAGAGAGCTCTGCACCCATATATATGGTTCCAGGCGTGTCATAGAGGCTTTGAGTCTCTCGATCATCCACGGACAACGTCCAAATGTCCCAATCGGTCGCGAGGGCCCTTTCTACATTGAACACCAGGAGTTCGCCGTCCGGCGACCAGGACCCCATCCAGTGGCTTGTTCCCTCTTCGGCTGTCGTCAGACGCTCGGCGACACCGCTGCCATCGGCTGGCATCCAGTAGAGACTCATCGTCCCATCCCGGTCCGAGGAGAAGGTGATGCGTTGGCTGTCCGGAGTCCAGACGGGACGGTGGTTGTTGCCCTCAAGCGTCAGTTGCTGGATCGCCGTGCCGCCGGTGAGGTCATACACCCAAATGATATTTTCGGAGCCTTCGACACTCTGAACGAGGAGGGTCTGTCCGTCCGGCGATAGACGCGGACTCAGATATTGTTTGGGCGGCAAGTTGAAGCGTTCCACCAGGCCATTGCGGTCCACCAGTGCAAGAACACGCATCTGAGCAAGTGCTGCCGTGCCTGGTATATATATGAGCGTCCCACCGTCTGAGAATCCATAGTTTGCGCTGGCCGTGAAGCTTGAAGGATTTTCAGTCCGCCGAACTCCCTCAACCATCGGAACCGGTCCGCCTGAAACCTCCAGGCTGGCCAGGTCAAAGGGAAGCGCGAAGAGCACGTCTTCCAACGCATAGACGAGATGCCCGGTAGGAAGATAACGCGCATCACTGCCGCCCTCCCACAGAATCTTCCGTTCACCTGATTCCAGCGATTGCGCTACACTCTGTGCCTCATCCCAGCGGGCTGCACCACTTGCGCTGGTCAACGTGAACAGCACCCACTCACCACCTGGCAACATTTGGGGGCCATGCACCTGTTCTGGTGCTTCTGTTGGAACTACCAACTCGGGAGTTCCGCCATTGGCGGACACGCGCATGATGCCCTCAGGCTGGCCATACACGATGGTGTCGTCTGAACCCCAACTCGCACCAAAGGGTCTCGCTGCATCGCACAAGGTCACCGATGCACCTCCGATTGGGGCGATCTTCTTCAACTGCCTATCCGCGGCTGAAAAGTATCCGACCCATTCGCCGCCGGGTGAAAAGAACGGGCTGGCAGGGTCTTCATCCGTTCCTTGAATGGGACGTGCTTCCATCTCGTCCAGGTTTCTCAGATAAAGTTGGCGGTTGGCACCGTAGACAATCTGGCTGCCATCTGGCGATACCGCCACAAGCAGGCTCGCCGCTCTTGTAAAGATTTGGCTGTCGGGTAGTTCATGATAGAAGCGAGTAGCTGGAGCTAGGGGTTGTGGCTCTGTTGGCTTAAGGTTCCAAGTTGCTATTACGGCGACAATGGTAGCGAGAGCGATGGCTGCCAGCCATGGAAGCATCCGTCGCTGGGGTGCCTGGACGGCATCCGCGACTGATTGAGCCAACGGGTCAACGGGATCGGCGAGGTAGCGAGATACCGCGATGCGAAACTCACCAATGGCTTGAAGCCTGTCATGCGGTTCCCGGTCAAGACAGCGTTGCAGCAACCGCAGGATTGGCCCAGGGGTTGCAGAAGGAAGAAGACTCCAGTCCGGCTCTGTCATGATGACAGCAGCAAGAGTCTGAGAGACATCTTCACCCTCAAAGGCACGCTTTCCAGACAGCATCTCGAAAAGGACGACACCGATCGCCCAAATGTCAGCACGGCGGTCGGTTGGTTTACCTCTGGCCTGTTCCGGACTCATATAAGCCGCTGTCCCCAGAATCACCCCCGCCTGTGTGGCCGCATTGGTCAGCGTCGGGGATTGGGAGAGGCTTGAGTCGGGTGCTTCAGCCTCCAGGGCCTTAGCCAATCCAAAGTCCAGAATCTTGACCTGGCCTTCCGGGGTAATCTTGACATTGGCAGGCTTCAGATCTCGATGGATCACCCCCTTTTCATGGGCAGCCTCCAACCCTTCTGCCATCTGCAGGGCGAACTTGAGGGCATCCTCTACAGGAATTGGTCCCTGGGCAATTCTTTCCGCCAGGGTGGGTCCTTCGATGAGCTGGAGAACCAGGGCCTTGGTCTGGCCTGCGTTTTCGATGCCGTAAATCTGCCCAATGTTGGGATGATCCAGGGAAGCTAAGACCTCCGCTTCCCGTTGAAACCTGCCCATTCGCTGGGAATCAGAGGCAAACTGCTCGGGCAGGATCTTGAGCGCCACGTCGCGGTTCAGCTTGGTATCGGTGGCACGGTAGACCTCGCCCATACCGCCCTGGCCGATCTTTTCAAGAACCTTGTAGTGACTGATGGTCTTACCGAGCACGAAACTCCCCCTCACTGCAATGCAGTTGAGCCCAATGTTACGCCGTGAAGGGGGTTAAAGACAATGGGAAACGGCAAGAGGCTTGAGTAATCCTGTCAGCTGTCAGCGGTCAGTTGTCAGTGGTTCACCTTCTCACTACGAAGTGAGCGCGGCGGTTCAGCCGGTAGGCAGCCTCGTCATATCCCTGGACAAAGGGGCGTTCCTCACCAAAGGAAAGTGTTTGCAGGCGAACGGGATCTATCCCCAGCTCGACCAGATAGGCTTTGACTATCTGAGCCCTTCGATCCCCTAATGCCAGATTGTATTCTTCGGTCCCTCGCTCATCACAGTGGCCTTCAATGATGATTGTGGCATCCGGATACTGGCGAAACACACGGGCGTTCTCTTCCAGCAGGCGCTTTCCCTCGCTGGTGATGAGCGCTTGATCATACTCGAAAAGGAGGGGTTTGACTTCGCCCTCCTCGATGGCCAGGCGCAGCCGTTCCAGATCTGTGGAGCTAATGATTCCTCGCGCCGAAGCAGGGAGAACCGTCACACGTGTGCTGGAGCTGGAGTCTCCTGCCGGGCCAGTTGCTGTTGCCGTATAGGTGGTCGATTCTCTTGGCAGCACCACCAGGGACCCGCTCTCGGCAACATTGCCCACTCCCATGTCAATCACCAGCGAGAGGGTATTGGTGGACTCCCAGTTCAAGGTCGTCTGCTCTCCCCGTGCGATGGTGTTGGGTGAGGCGCTGATGGCAACAGTCGGCATTGGGCCCACAGACCCGGGTTCGGTCTCAGTGGTCGGGACAGGAGGTGGCAATTCCACTATGGGAGGACGCTTACTCCGGCAAGCCGGAACGGTGAACAGGAAGAAGAGACAGAAGACTCTAATGAGATTCAGACGAGAAACTGGCAGCATCAAAATGGGTCCTTCCTCTCTCACTCCTGAGAATCAGTGACAGGGTAGCCTGACCACGAGGGACTCTCGTTTATACCATATGCGGTGACTTGTTTTATCTGTCGCCCATCTGCATTCATGACAAAGATCTGCTTGGAGCCGGTTCGACTGCTTTGAAAGGTGATATGACGGCCATCGGGGGACCAGTGTGGACTTTCATTGCTGCCGCGACCTGAAGTCAGCTGAAAAACCTTCTCGGTGGCCACTTCGATCACATAGATGTCGTGCTTCCACTGCCCGGGTGCTTGCCAGGAATAGGTGATCAATCGACCGTCCGGGGACCAGCTGGGACTGTCGCAGTGACCACCTTCTGTGACCAGTATCTGAAGATTGGACCCATCAGCATCCATGACCCACAGTTGAGGTGAGCCGGAGCGATCAGAGATGAAGGCGATCTGCCGGCCGGTTGGACTCCAGCTGGGAGAAGTGTCGATGGCGGGGTGGTTACTCAGGTTTCTCAGCCTGCCGCCATCAAGATCTGCCAGGTAAATGCCCGCATCCATTCCATTGACCTCCCGCGAAGAAAAGGCGATCCTCATGCCATCGGGTGCAAATGCCGGGGATGAGACATAGGAAGTTGGCATCGGCAAGACCGTTCTCCCACCCGTGAGGTCTTGAATCCACAATTCCCACCGGCGGCTCTCGGGAAGATTGGTGATAAAAGCCAGCTTCGAGTTATCAGAAGACCACTCGGGAAACTTGTTCAAACCCCCATTGGCCGTGACAACCTGTTGATTGGCTCCATCGTAGTCCATCACGTAGACTTCCTTACTGTCTCCTTTGAGGGACGAAAAAGCGATCCTAGCACGAGCCACACCGCGGCTGGTGCCGGCAGAGAGCTGGAAAACCACCTGATCGGCAAATTCGTGAGCCACCGACTGGATCAAGGCACTGTCTGAGATAGTGTAGCGCTTTCCCAAAACCTGATCGCGAGTCCTGACGTCGTATAAATAGGCCTCCACCACAGATACACCACTCTCCAGCTGAAGATTGCCGAAGATGAGAAAGTCGACGTCCAGAGTCGGAACCTGCCAGTTGTCAAAATTCACTTCTATGGGAGAACGAATGGGTTTGAGCGGGTAAAAACTCTTGGAAGGCAACTCAAAAAAAGCGGAAAACTCCAGATCATCCCAAAGGACCCTGTTAAACACTCTTACGGCTGCCTGAACACTCTGAGTGGCTACAGTGCGGGGCACGAAGTCGACCACGGCCAGCTTGGTATCCTCTCTGGGGCGCGGATAGATGACAACGTCCAGACTTTGAGCCTCAAGAAGTGAGCTGGTGGAAAACAAGCAAAGGACCAGAAGCCATTTATTCATTAGGAAATTCTCTCTTCTCTCTTTCTTTCTCATTTTGGAGGATACTCAAAGTAAGCAACAAACTTCACCTTCAGGTGGCGAAATTCGTTAGGCAGAGGGGAGAGGGGATTGCTGGCCTGCACGGCTCGTTCCGCTGCCAGATCGACCGTTGCGATGCCGCTCCTTTGCTCGATTTGAACATTGTCTATGGTCCCATCGGGTTGAATCTCAAAGCTGATCACGGTTTGAACGGGGGTTTCCAGTCGACCTAACGAGGTTTTCAGCCAGTTGAGCCCCACCCGCTGCTCAACCAGGCGTACATACCAGGAGTCCATGGCCCCTTCGCCGGTCCCCGCACCAATGGTGACTCCCTGTCCTCCACCAAGTCCCCCTTCCGAGCCCAAACTTTGGCTCCCGGGTCCGCCACTTCCCGGATCGGGCTGGCGGGGGATCTGTCCAGGTGGGGGAACTTCAGCGGAGATTTCCGTCTGCGGCTGGGACGTGGAAGGCGGCCGTGCGGTCTCCTTGACGGAGGGCTCTTGAACGAAGACTTCCTCCGTCTGGGGAGCCGCAGGCTCGGGTTCCGGCGGTTTGGGCGAAGGCGGTGCCGCCGCAGGGCGGGGAATTACCGAGGGCTTCACCATCCCGGTACCACCGCTCAGCTCATCGGATAATCCGACCGTCACAAAGTCGCCGCCCAGTCCACCCCCAACTCCGCCTCCCACCACCAGGGGTTCACCCTGGGGACCCAAGTCCACGGCAAAGAGAAAGAACAGGAAGAGCAGAACGTGGCCCACCCCCGACAGGATCAGAGGTGCCCGGAATCCTTCTTCCCGTACATGCGAGGTCATGACGCCTGGAGATACTATTTTTAATTCTCCCGATAGGGTTTGGTGACCAAATTAATCCGATTGTATCCCGAGACCCGAATTTCGTCGACCACAGCCACAATCGTTTTCCAACGCACATCCTCGTCCGCCTGGAGAAAAATCGCTTCCGAGCTGTCTCCGATTTCCGCTCTCAGCGATTCCCCCAGCTCATTAAAATTCACAGGATTGGACCGATAAAAGAGCACCTCATCGCGACTGATGGTAATCACAGCCAGTTGCTCGGGGTCGACGGCCTCAACCGTTCTCGTCTCGGGAAGATTCACTTCAATTCCAGTTTGAAGGATCGGGGCAGTGACCATGAAAATAATGAGCAGAACCAAGACCACATCCACCAAGGGAGTGATGTTGATTTCCGCTATAGAGGGCCGGGTGGGATTCAGAAGATTGCCAAATGCCATTTTGGTCCACTCAGAAACTGCGTTCCATGATGTTTAAGAACTCGGCCGAGAAATTATCCATCTCGACACCAAACACTTTAAGCCTACTGACAAACTGGTTGTAAGCAATGACAGCGGGAATGGCTGCGAAAAGTCCGGCCGCCGTAGCCACCAGGGCCTCGCTGATTCCGGGAGCTACCGCCTGAATGGTTGTCAAAGCGCCTTCTCCAAGGCCTTGAAAGGCATTGATAATTCCAATCACTGTACCAAACAATCCAATAAAGGGAGTCACAGCCCCGGTCGTCGCCAGCCAGGACAAAGAGCCCTCCAGTGACGTCATCTCTGTCTGGGCCGCTTTTTGAAGAGCCCGCTGCAGCCCATTTAAACTTCTGAGTGCTCCCTTGCCTCCCGTGGACGGAATTGAAGCGACTTCGCTATCGGAAGCCTCGATCTGATGATTGAGTTCCTCATAGCCGCTTCTGAAAATCTCAGCCAGGGGCGATTTAGAATAGAGCTCACATTCGCTATAGAGTTCGGAGAGGCTGTCAGTACTTTGAAATCGCTCGTAAAAGCCCTGGGTCTCCTGGTTCACCTCCTTGAAGAAGCGAATCTTTCGGACGATGATGGCCCAGGAAAAGACAGAGAAAAACAAAAGAATCACGAGAACTCCCTGAGCAATGGGACCACTCCTCGTGACCAGTGACCAAAAAGAGCCAAAGCTCTGCTGGGCTAAAAAAAAAGTCAAACTCACCATCTCCTACTCAGCTTTTCTTGATTGTAACCGATTGACCTCACAACTCTCCACCTGTAAAGACTATCCAAATGGCCTGACCCAATGACCGGCTGAGCAGCTTGAAAGAGAAAGGTCATTGTCGTTTGGTAAAAAGAGGAGCAAGATTGATGAACCACCATGTTGAAGTTCCTGTCCGTTGAAAATTTCGCTTTAATCGACCGCCTTGAAGTCGAATTCACACAAGGGCTGAACCTGATCACGGGCGAGACTGGATCGGGCAAGTCGATTCTGGTGGACGCGGTGGCTCTGCTGGTGGGGGAGCGTGCTTCCCAGGAGATGGTTCGACAGGGCTTTAAGCAGGCTCGCCTGGAAGGAATCTTCGCCCTCTCCAAAAAACATCCAGCACGCTCGTATCTTCTTGAAGCGGGGATTCCGCTGGAGAGCGATGAGATCATAATCCGCCGTGAGATCTCTCTGACGGGCGCCAACAAGATCTTTATCAACGGCGTCCTGAGTCCGCTGAGGGTGCTTGCTCAGCTGGGAACGCTCTTGGCCGACATTCACGGTCAGCACGAGCAGCAGCTGCTCCTGAGCCCCAGTGTTCAATTGCGTTTTCTGGACGCCTTTAGTGCTCACGGCCAACTCCTTGACGATGTGAAAAGCTCTTTTCAGCAGCTCCAGGCAGTTCGTTCAGAACTGGGGCAGCTGCTGGCTAACGAGCAGGAAAGGCTGCAAAGGCTCGATACGCTGCGTTTTCAAATTGCCGACATTGAAAAGCTTCAACTCAAAGCAGGCCTGGACGTGGAGTTGGAAGCCAAGCGAGGGCTCCTGGCCAGTGCTGAAAAACGTTCCGAGGCATCGCAGCAAACCTATCAGCTGCTCTATGACCGGGAAGAGTCTTCACTGAGTTTGCTGCATCAGGCCGCAAAGAACCTGGAGGAGCTTTCTCGACTGGACCAGCAATTTCACCCGGTGATGGCGAAACTCAGCGATCTACGCTACTCCCTGGAAGAGATTGCCTACCAGCTGCGCGACTACACCAGTGGCATCGAGTTTGACCCGGGCCGCCTGGAAGCTGTCCAGGAAAGGCTGGCGGAAATTCAAAAGGCTCGACGAAAATATGGTGACACTGTCGATGAGATTTTGGCCTATTTCCAGGAGATCCAGGGGGAGGTCCAGGAGCTCTCCCAGAGCGAAACTCAGATCGAGCAGTTAACGGAGAAGGAGAAGAGGCTAGGGAAGGAATATCTGGAACTGGCCCGACGCCTTTCAAAAGAAAGACACCAAAAGGCTCAGCTTCTCAGCCAGCAAGTGGAGCGGGAACTGGCCGATTTGCACATGGAAAGCGCTGTCTTCATGGCCCACTTGAACACCGCAGAGGAGCGGGCTACAGAGCAGGGAATTGACGAGATTGAGTTCCTCCTGAGTGCCAATGTTGGGGAGGCTCCCAAACCTTTTGGGAAAATTGCTTCTGGCGGTGAGTTGTCTCGCACCGTCTTGGCCTTAAAATCGATGCTCACCCTGGAGGACTACTCGAAAACGCTGGTCTTCGACGAGGTGGATGCTGGAATTGGCGGGAGCGTGGCTTCCAGCATCGGAGAGAGACTGGCTCGTCTGGGAACTCAACATCAGGTCTTCTGCGTCACCCACCTTCCCCAAATCGCCTCCTATGCTGCCCAGCACTTCCATGTGGAAAAACGTTCCAGTGCTCAACGCACGATTGTGGAACTGACCCCACTTGACCAGAAGGATCGTGTGGAGGAGATCTCCAGAATGATGGCGGGGAAGGCCCTGACAGAAATCACCCGCAAGCAGGCCCGAGAACTGTTGCAGCGGGGTCGGGCCGTCGTCACTTCATGATTGAGTAGACTCTCCTATTCTTGTATCCCTCGGTTGAAGTTCGTTAAAATGGCTAGCAGTGAGGATGCTGCAGCGATTTTACATCGAAACCTTCGGTTGCCAGATGAATGAGCATGACTCGGAGAAAATCGCCGGGTTGCTGGCTCATCGTGGCATGGTGGCGGTCAACTCTCTCGAGGAGGCCGACCTGTTTCTCCTCAATACCTGCAGCGTCCGCGAGAAGGCTGCCCAGAAGCTGTACAGCCGCCTGGGAGAAGTCAAGAAACACAAGACCTCACATCCCCAGTTCCGGATCGGAGTGCTGGGGTGCCTGGCCCAGCAGGAAGGTGAGGAAATGGCCAAGAAAGTGCCTTTCGTGGACCTGGTGGTGGGCACTCACATGTATCACGCCCTCCCAGACCTGCTGGAGGAAGTCGAGCAACGGCAAGGGAACGGCGCTCGTGTGGCCACGGACTTTCTGCCGGCTCCATCTCCGGTTGAAATCCCTCAGGTGATTCGTCAAAGTGACTTTCGGGCCAACATCACCATCATGGAAGGTTGCAACAAGCAGTGCAGCTTCTGTATCGTTCCTTCTACTCGTGGCCGGGAAAGAAACCGTCCCGCCCAGGCAGTGCTGCATGAAGCCCGAAAAGCCGTTGATCAGGGATATGTGGAGATCCTGCTCCTGGGTCAGACCGTCAACAGCTACAAGGATCCCCATGATGGGCACTTCAGGTTTGCTGATCTGTTGTCTCAGGTGGCGTCGATTCCGGGAGTTCGAAGAGTTCGCTTTACTTCACCCCATCCTCGGGAGTTCGACGACGCCACCATCCGGGTGATCGGCGAAAGGGAAACGATTTGCAATCAGGTGCATCTACCACTACAGTCCGGTTCCACACCTATACTCAAGCGCATGCGGCGCCAGTACACGAGGGAACGCTATCTTGAAGTGGTTGACAAGTTTCGCAATTGTGGTCGCCCCATCGCTCTCTCCACGGACGTCATTGTGGGTTTTCCCGGCGAGAGCGAAGGGGATTTTCAACAGACCCTGAGCCTGGTCCAAGAGGTGCAGTTTGAATCCATGTTCTCCTTCAAATACTCCCCTCGTCCTGCTACAGCGGCCGAGCATTGGCAGGATGAGCTTCCTGAGGAGGAAAGGACACGCCGTCTGATGCAGCTACAACAGATACAAAAGGGAATTCAGCTGCGCCTTCACCAGGAGCACTATCTGGGACGCCACCTGGAAGTGCTGGTGGAAGGAACGGCACGCGATGGCGTGCGCCGCTTTGGGAGAACATCTACTAACAAGGTGGTCAACTTTCCGGGCACCGATCTCCCTGGGACATTCACTGAGGTCTTCATCACCGATGTCGGCCCTAACAGCCTGGTCGGTCAAAAAACCACTGACCGTCAGCAAAACTGCGCGTAGGAGTACTTATGGAACGGGAATTTAAAATCAAGGGTTTAATGATGGATCCCATCAACCAGTCTCCCATTGTGATCCTGCAGGGTGTTGAAAAGAACACATTGCTGCCCATCTGGGTCGGCATCTTTGAAGCCAATGCCATCGCTCTGCAAATCGAGCGAATCGAACCCGCCCGGCCCATGACCCATGACCTTCTCAAAAATGTCCTGCTGCAGCTCAATGCCAACGTGGACAAAATTGTCGTGACCGACCTTCAGGACAATACCTTCTTCGCCGTCATCCACATTCAGTTGAACGGCGATCACATCACCATTGACAGCCGTCCCAGTGATGCCATCGCTCTGGCTCTGCGAACCGACGCTCCTATCTATGTCACCGAAGAGGTGATCAACAGCAGCACCAACATCAGCCTGGAAAAGGAGCATCTGGAGGAGGAAGACATCAAAAAGTGGCTGGAGAATCTCAGACCCGAAGATCTGGGGAAGTACAAGATGTGAGGGAAACGCTGACCACTGACAACAAATCCCACCGTTTGACGCCCTACAGTTGAGCTAAGACGAGATAATTGCGACACCTGGAACGTCGGATAAGAAATATTATGTAAAGTTTTACTTCCTGATCTTCCCTCGCCCCTCACCCCAGCACTAACTCACGCCTTGGGCGCCGGTGGCGCCAGCTGGCGTGCCTTTACCTCTGATTGAAACCCCTCCCGTTTATGCTCGCCATCACAGAAGGGTTTGTTTTTGGAGAGGCCACATCGGCAAAGGGAGATCACAGTGCGTCCGGCAAGATCAAAGACGCCGTCATCAGCATCCTTGATGACAAAGTTTCCTGAAATGCGCAGCGGTCCGTTGTTTCGACAGAGAATTTCACTATCCGACATGTAGAACACTCCTTTGGGTTGGTGGAACAGCCTATATTTGGTTACTCGGCGGGCAGGTGTCCTTCAGAAGTCAGGAATTTTTCCAATTCCCCTAGACGCTCCTTGAATTCGGAAAAGCGATCCAGGGCAATCGTGATGCCCTTTTTTGTGGGCTTCCATGCACCTTCATCATCTTCGAAATAAATTCGAATATCTGCGTAGTTTTTCCCTTTGTAATCGCTCAGACTGAAGATGATTTTCTCATTCCAGCCCTTTTCCATTTCCGCAACCATATCAGTCATCGGTCTTCTCTCCTGACAAATGTTCTGAAAAATACCACTGCCTTCATCCTCATTAGGAAATACTCTAAAGAACAGGAGAAATCAAGAATATTCTGAGGGAAGAACTGCCGCTGGTGGATGACTGTCTCACTTCCCTTCCAGGCCGCTGTATATGTTATAAGGGAACAGCAGCATGTGAAGAAGCAGGATTAAGGAGGAAGGTCTATGGGCCAGAAAATAAGTGGAAACGACCGATCGGATTTTCTCAAATCCTACAAGGAGAAGAGTCTGGCTGCTTTGGAAAAAATTGCTGAGAATGAGGTAGCTCAGTTGATAGAACTATTGTCCGCTGCCCGAGAGGCGGGCCGCCAAATTTTTCTTTGCGGTAACGGGGGGAGTGCGACCACGGCATCTCATTTTGCCAATGACCTTGGAAAAGGAGCTTCCTGTGGCCACGATAAGCGCTTCCGTGTCCTGGCTCTCACAGATAACATCTCCTGGATAACTGCACTGGCAAACGACACGGATTACTCACAAATCTTCGTCGAGCAGCTCAAGAACTATGCCCGGCCGGAGGATTTGCTAATTGCCTTTAGTGGCAGCGGCAATTCACCCAATGTGCTGGAAGTCGTCCAGTGGGCCAATCAAAATTCCATCTTGACGGTGGGTATCACCGGGCGTCCCGGAGGAAAACTGGGTGAACTAGCACGTTACCCCGTGTTTGTGGAATCTTCCCACATGGGACACATTGAAGAGGGTCACTTTCTGATTCAGCATCTGGTGGGCTACTATTTTATGGAAACTGAGCAATGAGGGAGACCCGCCAAAGGAGCACTTTTGGCTTGACTTGTACAGTTCCCATCTCATATTCTCAGAACTGATTGCGAGGGTAAAATGAGCACAATACTCAAGGGAACACATTGGGTCCAACTCAGCGACGAGAGCTTTCTTCCCATCCCTATCAGCCTCGTAATTATTGGCAACATTATTCTCTCCGGTTCTATACGGAGGAATTGACCCCTTACGGGTTCAACTCCCACCTCCTCCGTACAGAACCTGGAATTCCTTGAATCCCTGGAAAGAGTGTTCTGTACAGAGGCGGTGGAAGTCACGGGAGACAAGATGCGACAGGTCATTTCACTGTTAGTTGAAAACCAAGCTGGCGTGCTGTCGCGTGTGGTGGGACTCTTCAGCCAGCGCGGTTACAACATTGAAAGCTTGAACGTGGCTCCAACCCTGGAGCCCACGACTTCCCGGATCACACTGACCACAGACACCGATGAAGCCGGGACCGAACAGGTCGTGAAACAGGTGAGCAAGTTGATTCATGTTATCAAGGTCTCTCTCTACAACCCGGTCGTGCATGTGTTGCGGGAGATGGCACTGGTGCGAGTGCACGTCAACGAGGAGAACAGGACCGAAGTCCTGGCTCTCGCTGAGGTGTTCCGGGCCCGCGTGATCGACGTAAGACCCAAGAGTTACATCTTTGAGATCACTGGACAGGCAGAAAAAATTGACGCCTTTTTAGAAAACATGCAGGTCTATGGAATCGGGGACCTTCACCGCACGGGCGAGCTGACGCTTGCGCGAGGAAAGACGAAAAATCGGAGAAGCTCCTCAGCCCGGCAGGACCCATCACTGGTGGACAAGTCCAGCGGTAAGAAAACCCCAGTAAAATCGAAGGTCAAGGCCAAACAGGGATAGGCAAATAGGTGACTTATGAGCGATAGCAAAAAGGTTTTCATTTATGACTGTACCCTGCGAGACGGGACTCAAGGAGAACGCATCTCACTCAGCGTCGAGGACAAGCTCCACATTGCCCAAAAGCTGGATGCTTTCGGTGTTGATTACATCGAAGGCGGCTGGCCAGGCTCCAACCAGACAGATGTGGAATTTTTCCGGCGGGCCCGAGACCTTTCCTGGGAGTCGAGCAAAATTGTGGCCTTCGGCAGCACCCGCCACTACAAAAATTCGGTGGATCGGGATCCCAACATTGCCGCCCTGCTAGAGGCGGATACCCCGGCGATTACTCTGGTGGGCAAAAGCTGGGATTTTCACGTAGAGCGGGCTCTGGGGACGACTCTGGAGGAAAACCTCAGCATGATTCAAGACAGCATCGCTTACCTGAAGGAGAAGGACAAGGAAGTCATCTTTGACGCCGAGCACTTCTTTGACGGCTACGCGGCCAATCCCAGGTATGCTAAGGCCGTGCTTCGGACGGCCCGCGAGGCGGGAGCCGACTGGGTCGTGCTCTGTGACACCAATGGAGGAAACCTCCCCTCCACAATTCAATCCCTGGCACACCAGTTAAGCCCCGAATTTCCCTTCCTCGGCATTCATACCCACAACGATTGTGAGATGGGAGTTGCCAACACCATTGCTGCCGTCCAAGCCGGCGCCCGTATGGTTCAGGGAACAATTAACGGGTATGGAGAACGCTGCGGCAATGCCAATCTCTGCTCCGTGATTCCGACCCTGGAGTTGAAACTGGACAAAGAGACAGTCGGCCCGGAAAAACTCAAGGGCCTGACTTCCCTTGCCTATTTTGTCAGTGAAACGGCCAATATGGTTCTACCCAACAACCTCGCTTTTGTGGGCCAGAGTGCTTTTGCCCACAAAGGAGGACTCCATGTGAGCGGCATCAACAAAGATCCACGAACCTACGAGCACGCCAACCCGGACGTGGTGGGAAACACCCGCCGGGTCCTGGTCTCTGATCTGTCCGGGAAGAGCAATTTGCTTTACAAGATCCGGGAATTCGGGGATCTCGATCCGGAAGATATTGACTTAAGCTCACTGTTGGAAGAGATCAAGCAACTTGAATACGAGGGATATCAGTTTGAAGGGGCCGACGGCAGCTTAAAGCTCCTTTTTCACAGATTCGGGAAAGACCGGGAACAACCCTTTGATTTTAAGGGATTCCGGATACTGGTGGACCAGAATCCCTCCGGCCAATTTGTGAGTGAGGCCACCGCCAAGATCAGTGTGGACGGGGTCGAGGAACATGTCGTCTCCCACGGAGATGGACCTGTTCACGCCCAGGACCAGGCCATCAAAAAAGCACTGGGGCGCTTCTTTCCCGAGATTAATGAGGTCCGGCTCATCGACTACAAAGTACGAGTCCTTGACGCTCAGAGCGGAACTGCTGCCAAAGTGCGTGTCCTCATCGAGTCCACCGATGGTCAGCGAACCTGGAGTACTCTTGGCGTCTCCTCCAATGTCATGGAAGCCAGCTGGAAAGCGATCATCGACAGTGTCCTGTACAAGTTGCTGTTCCCCTCAGACCGCCAAGACCAAACCACGGACAAAGAACCCCAGACCGCCGGCGCCCAGATTCCCTAGCCTGGCATCAACTGGAACCTTAGTTCCCTCCCCTTCGGTACTGTGGGACCCAATTTCGAGAGAAGAACTGGGTTTAAATTGGAGATGGCACTTCGTCCGGTGCGGGTCTCAACTTCCCAGAAGCTACTTCTGAGGTTCTGAGTAATCTTCACTTGCACGGTAAGGGCGTTATACGTCCAAGTGGGCGAAAGGGTGGCTGAGAAGATCGTCTTCTCCATGACTGAGCTAACGCCTTGGCGATCAGCGGCCGGCCGGAGGCCGGTCCGCCTGCATCGCCCTGTTAGCCACCTAGAATTCGTGCTCCTCAACGATAAACGCCGATGATTTGGAATGGTCGATGAAGTTCCCCTCATCTTCCAGCAGGGCTGCGCCAAGTTGCTGCCCCTCAGGAGAGCTCATTCCCGCAACAAGCGCTTCTTCTGACTCGAACCAGACTTCCGCAACGCCGTCATATTCAGGAAGCATCCCTCTGGAGGCCCTGAGGCCTTCATTTAGCGGCGTGTTCAGGGTGTGAGATTGCACGTACCTCTGGGCACCCATCTTATCTGCATTCTTCATAAAGAACGGACCATGCTTGTTCTTCCAGTAGTCCCTGAATTCTTCGCGAGTCATACGCGGGTGGCGTGTCAAACACATGACAAACTTGATCACCTTCTTCGCTCCTTCGCTTCCTGGTTGTGGTGTGTGGCTAACAGTGAATATGCTGATCCGTATATCCTCATAATTGTCCGTATAAAACGCAAGCAGAAATCGGCTGAAGACGCTACGTAAGTAATCTTACTGGCAACGAGTTCCGCTGGACATGGCACTCGAAGCAGAAGTCTTTATACTGACCCGCATATTACCCGTCTGGCATTTTGTCCATGGGGTCCGAACTCCCCATCGGTCCCCGATTCAAGATGTCGGTGTGCCCCATTTGTTATTCTTAACATCCTCGTGTTCCTAGTCCACTTGGACGTATAGTCCGCTTACCGTACATGTGCCCGCTCTGGTTGGTCGGTGCGTTCAAGTCGGCGTGAAGGCGGTTAGAAACTGGTTTCGCCCAAGGGCATACAACAGTGCAGTTGTTAGAGCGAAAGAGACACAACACATGTGGGTATCCTAACCAAACGAGGTGCAAGGAGCCTGAAGGGACTGCCCGTATATACTTATCCGAAGAATGGACCCATCCGTTATTGAGGTTCCTATATGACGACGCTCAGGTAGCCTGAACCAGCTGCATGCCCAGTCGCCCGGTCAAAAAAGCGCACAGGACTTAAAATCCTGTGAGGGTTTCCCTCGTGAGGGTTCGAGTCCCTCCCCGGGCACGCTTCTGACGCGGGTTTCAGCCAAGTTGAGTCTCCCTGACTCAACCCCAAAGTACCCAAATTGTGCCCGAAGTGTGCCCGCGCCAAACCCACTCCACCCCATTCCACCCCGCTCCAGCCAAGATAAGGGGCAATTTTGATTGCCTTTTCACTCCCAATGGTTTTAGGATTGAACAAGAATCACACCCACATTGAGGAAGACGTCATGGTCGGCACGACCATCAGCCACTACAAAGTTCTAGAGGAGATCGGTCAAGGTGGCATCCATACCGTCATCTACGACTTCGATATCGCCTCGGACTGAACGCTTTACCGTTTGATGGAGTCTTGGAAGGACGTGTCCATTTGAGCACCAAACCCAAAAATTCCGAAAGGTTTGGCGGAGATGACGTATGCGAAAAACAGTGTTAGTTGGTGCAGTCATTTTTTTGCTTCAATTCTCCAGCGGGTGAGCAACTCCGTTGATGCGATACTGACGAATACGGGGACAGGACTTCAATCCTTGTACTGATCATGACGACTGAGCCAAGCCATCGTGTAAGGTAAACTGCCTTCATCACGCCCTTTGGGTGCGAGATCCATGTAGTGGTATGCGCCGTTTACCATATCCAAACCGCGTGCGTAACACGAATATGTATGAAAGACGTCTCCCTGCTCGTTCTTGTAAAACACACTGATTCCGGCTGCCTCCTCGCTGGGAAACTTGCCGACGCGAAAGTTGTAGAATACCTCCCCTTTTTCCGCTTCCTCGGGAGTGAATGAAACGCTGTAGTCACGATTGAAATCGCTTCCAAACGATGATACCCACTTAAAACTCCAATTCATGCGCCTTTTGTAGGCTTCTAGCGTCTCCAGTCGTGCCCTAGAGACAACAACCAGATTGATGTCTCGATGGTTGAGGTGAATATTAATTCCGTTGAAATTGTCCGCCCAAAAGGAACAGCTGGGACAACCTTCCGCCCAGTCAGGCCCGTACATGAAGTGATAGATAATCAACTGGCTACGTCCCTCGAATAAATCCGACAGGCTTTCTTGACCCTTCGGAGTGTCGAAAAGATACTCGCTCTCGACCTTGACCCAGGGGAGTTTCCGCCGCTCAGCACTCAATTGGTCACGTAGTCGGGTAGATTCTTTCTCTCTAGCCAAAAGCTCTTTTCGTGCAACAAGCCACTCTTCTTTCGATACTATCTTATGATTTTGCATATTTAGAGTCTCCGTGGTGTTGATTACCTGTTTTCAGGGATCGTTTCGATAGGCCCGGCCCGACGGCTAGTTTACCGGCAGGCCGGGCCTCAATCAAATCCCAAAATCGCGAGCCAAACAGCCAGGCTCTCCTTCCTACTGCATACTATGTAGAGCTACGACGTTGCCTTCAGTGTCCTGGAAACGGGCCATAAACCCATTTTCTCCTATACTGGTCTTTGGCATTACGATCTTGCCACCAGCACTTTCTACGCGTGATAACGGGTCTGAAAGATCTTTCCCTCCATTTAGATAGACCGTGGTGCCCGAAGCGCTTGGTTTACTGTCAGGACTCTGAACGAGTGCACCTGACGCGATACCTGGCGCGAATGGGAACATGGCAAACCGGGCGGGCCCATTCTCCATGTCTGTGAGTTCTGCACCGATCACTGCTTGATAGAATTCTTTTGCCCGCTCAATATTGGTGACCGGGATGTCAAACCATACGACTGTGTTTTCCATTTTCTTTTCCTCCTTTGTTAATAGGTTTCATGGTCGGAGACTATGTATACCAATGATACTTGTATTATGCAAGTTATTGATGGATATTTTTTTCTATATGTCTGAACACTACTCAATTGAACTTCTATTAACCATTTGTTTATAATATGTTTATATGTTATTTACCCTTTTAAATAGAGCTTGCTTTTATGTACCTATTAATGCTATCATTTTACAAGTTAACAGGTGTTTTGCTATGGTTGATATGAAGTACAAGACCCGAACCGGGTGCCCATGCGCATACTTTCTTGAGCTGCTCGGTGACAAGTGGAGCCTCCTCATTTTGAGAGACGTCATCATCTTGGGAAAACAGTATTATCACGAGTTCCTGGAGTCCGAGGAAGGCATCTCCACCAATATCCTCGCGGATCGACTCGCTAAGCTAGAGAAGCTCAAGATACTAAAAAAGACCCGAGATCCGAACAATCTCAGGAAGAATATTTACTCCCCCACTGAGAAGGCTCTCGATCTACTTCCTATGTTCATCGAGATGTTTATTTGGGCGTCAAAGTACGATCTATACACTGCTGTTACGAGGGAACACCTGGATCGGTTTAGAGGAGATAAGTCGAGCTACATCGCAGACGTACGAGCGAAATTCAACTCAACTACCACACGCTGAAGCTAGGACATATGAACTAGCGGCAAGCAGAACAAGGAGATCGTCATGAGGAATCTTGCGATTTTAACATTTTTGACTCTTGACGGCGTCATGCAGGCGCCCGGCGGTCCCGAGGAAGATCCTTCGGGCGGATTTATGCACGGCGGCTGGGCCCGCGACTGTTGGGACGACGTGATGGAGCAGGTGATGGAAGAGGCGATGGCCGCTCCCTACGACCTTCTACTCGGCCGAAAGACCTACGAGGGCTTCGCAGCTCATTGGCCAGACGCCGGCAACGACCCGCCTGCCAACAAACTTAACAACGCAACCAAGTTCGTTGCGACATCCACCTTGAGCAAACTCGAGTGGAAAAACTCCGTGCCCATCACAGGGGACATTGCGGCGGAGGTCTCTCGACTCAAGGACCAAGACGGTCCCTTGCTACAAGTTCATGGAAGCTGGCAACTGATCCAGACCCTCCTTTCCCATGGGCTTATCGATGAGTTCCGACTATGGATCTTTCCCGTCCTTGTTGGCTCTGGGAAACGCCTATTCGCTCAGGGCACCGTACCGACAGGTTTGACGCTCATAAAAACGGATACTTGCTCGACTGGCGCGATGATGAGCATCTACAGGCCCAATAGCGCAATCTGAGTATCAGTGGCCAGATGCTGTGGGGTGTCCGGAGAGCTCGACGACAACACAACGAGGGTTGGGTTGCAGACCCACTATGCGCCAAAGAACTGGGTAGTCTCCCTAATGGACTCATTCATGATGAAGAGCATGATGAGTCGGGACGTTCTGAAGATGATTGATGGACGCAAAGCATACATAAGATCGCACTAGGAGAAACAATATGAATGCCAAGGTACTCCAAGAGGCCGAAAGGAAATTTCTTAGGCAGTACCCCGGGGGGTTCAAGCACCCTGATCTGGTTGAACTTGGGAAAAAGCACAAGATGGAACAATTTGAGGCTTTGGCAAAGGAAGCCTTCGCAAAAGACAATTTCAACGACCCTCATTACGTGGTCACTGAAACAGCGAAACTCGTCGGTCGATCGACGATGATTTCGATGTTTGAAAAGCCGAAATTCCGTGACTATACAAAAGCAATGAAGACAAAGGAGAAGGAAGCCGTGTCGGAGGCGCTCTTCGAACTCCTTCACGGCAAAGAGAGGATTGGGTTTGAGCTTTTTGTCGATCAGCTTATGAAGAACAAACTAGCCAAGTGGTCACTTGCTACGGTAATTCAGGCATACTACCGTCCGCGAAAAGAGGTTTTTGTGAAGCCGACGACCGCAAAATTGATCATAGAGAAACTTGAACTAGATCTTGAATATAGGCCCACCCCCACATGGGATTTCTATCGCAAATTCCGTAAGAATCTTTTGGAAATCAGAGCCAAATCAAACGCAAATCTTGCGCCGAACAATCCTGCATTCTGTGGCTTTCTAATGATGAGCCTCGGTGATAGGTGTTAACCATCTGGGCAACTCTCGCAGGTTATGTCCTGCAAAGGATGTTAGATGCATCTCAGCCTGTCTAAATCTGTATGACTGATCGTTGCTGATGTGGCAGGCCTACTTGTTCACATGGACGTATAGTCGGCAAGTCGTCCGGGTGGGATGTCGTATACCCTTGCACCTGACTATGTCATAGCTCAATTCCAATTCGATCGTTGACGGCTCCGCGAAGGCGCTGCTTGCACCCAAGGTACTTTTCTGTCGTTTGCACTGAGACGTGGCCGAGCAGAAATTGGATCTGTTCCAACTCGCCGCCGGCTTCGTGACAGAGGCGTGCACAGGATCGACGAAGGTCATGTGGAGCGAGCTTTGGAGCTCCGAGCTTGGCAGCATAGTTTTTGACGACATGCCAGACAACCTTCTCCGTCATGCCGTTGCCCCAGGCGGTTCCCGCTCTACAAACGCACCGAAAGAGTCGACCGCTCGCAATTCCGGCTGCGGTGAGCCAGATGTCGATGGCTCGTTTGACCCAGTCTGGAACCGGGACTGTCCGAACATGGCCCCCTTTGCCAACCAGGTCGATGATTACCCAGCGATCTTCACGACGTTGGAGGTGATAGAAGGTCAACTCAGCAAGCTCACGGCGACGAAGTCCACAACCTAAGAGGGTTGCCAGGATTGCTCGGTCACGCTTGCCTTTGAGAGTCTCGGTATTAGGAAGTTGCCACAGGGTGCGAGCCTCTTCAGCCGTCAGCCAGTTGCCAAGGCGAACGCCCAATTTTTTCGCTCCCTTGACCCGGCGTATGCCCGCTGCGAGTTCCGGGCTCAACAGCCCAAAGTCGGCCGCCTCGTAAGCGAGACGGCGCACCGCTGCGAGTCTGACGTTGATGGTTCCTGGTGCCAGTTGGCGAGCCTCGAGGTGGATTCGGTAGCGGGTTACCACGCTCTTGTTGAAGGAGAGGCGCGGTTCAGAGCAATACCAACCAATGAACTCGTCGATGGCATGGTGATACCCGCGTTGCGACTCCGGTGATCCTAGACTGTTGAGCACGGCTGCCTTGGCTTGATCGAGATCGGGAAGCTGAAGCCTGGTTTTGGTCTTGGAAACCTTCTTGGAACTCCTTTTGCTTTTTCTCTTCATGGTCAGCGGCCTCCTTACCGCTGGCCTGAAGATTAGGTCCTCTTGCATCCGGAGGTGAGTAGAGGGTCATAGGGCCGAGAGGTAGCCGTGAGGTCGCGGGAGGTCTTCCAAGCATTAATGGGAGTACTTCAGAGCTTCACCCCCTTGGCGGGCTGACCGCGCAGTAGAAAGGTCTTCGGATATCTCCCTTCCCCACAGATCTTGAACGATCCAAAGTCCTTGTACCAAAGTCCTTCTGGAGCC
The DNA here is from genome assembly GCA_963663035.1 of Acidobacteriota bacterium. Taxonomy (GTDB): domain Bacteria; phylum Acidobacteriota; class UBA6911; order RPQK01; family JADFOI01; genus JADFOI01. The sequence continues at coordinate 1,255,605 of OY760074.1, read as the reverse complement.
TCGGGCTCGGTTTCGCGCCAAAGTTTCAACTGATAGAGGTTCTCGACTGTGACTTTTCGCTCGCGAAGTCGATCGAAGAGATGATCCCGGAGGGCAGGCGGGAGATTCTTCCATTGAATTTTCGGCATCTACTCCCCAAACGTCAGGCGTGCCAGCTCCTCCTTGATGCGCCGCTGCTCTGCTCTATCGGTCGAAGTACTCAACCGGTCTGCCAGTTTAAAGAACCGGTGTTTCTCAGCTTCCTTCGACTCCAGCCCAGTCTCGATGAGCTCAACGAGAACTCGGTTCGCGCTGGTCTTCTGGTGCTTGGCCAAAGCCTTGACCCGCTTGGCCAGACGAGAGGGCAGCGAGATGCTCTGACGAATGGGTTTTTCCATGGTTGCCATAAACTACAATTATACATCAATATGCACCACTTTGCACCAAACCTGAACCTTCGGTTGTCGATCAGTTTCCGGTAAGGGCGTTATACATCCAAGTGGCGAAAGGGTGGTGATTGGCTTCTCTATGGCTGAGCTAACGATGAGCTCAGCCCGCGCGGGCCTCGGGCCCGCGGCGGCTGGAGCGACTGGTTAGACGGCTAGTGACACGCCAACAACGTTCAATTCTCATAGTCCAGGTAGGCCGTCTTGAGTCTCTTGTAGAATCGGCGTCCCTTTGCCAGTAAGCCTGGGATTTCTCGTAATGGATACTTCTTAAGCAAAGAGAGCTGCTTGCTCAGGGCGATCCCGTTTTTATAAAGATCGTGATACTCCGCATAGAAATCCTTGAGAGGGAGTGTCGTCGGGAGCAGCGTGTGAATGAAGTCAAAGCAATCATAGTTGCGCGTGATGAGCCGATCTCTCACCTCGTGATATAGGTCAGTCCCCGGCAGAGGAGTCAGCACGGCAAAGGAGGCAAAGTTCAACTCCAGATGACGGCAGTAATTCCTCAGTGCGGCGAAGTCTGACCTGCCCCCACGAACGAGTCCACCTTCTAAGTTAGACCTGGGACCACTGACCTGCCCCGGAAAACTGTACCAAGCATAGGGTTAGTATTTTCAGGTTGGGATGGGTGAAACACCCACCCCTTGGGGCTCTAGAACACTCACCCTACTCACGTGAGTGCCTCCCCTTTCTTTGCCCTCGCTAGCGAGGGCAAAAGCCTCCGGCGTTTGATCCCTAAGCGAGCTATGAGGTCTTTGCTGATTGTAGTCCATGCGCCACTTGACCTTGCCCCCTAAAACGAGTCCAGTTTGAATGTTAGGATTTCCGGTTTAGGAAGGAGGCAAGGATGGCAGGGAAGCGGTTTAGGGCAGAACAGATCATCATGAAGCTGCGTGAGGCAGAGGTGGGTCTGGCCCAAGGACAGAGGGTGGGACAGGTGTCGAAGCAGATGGGGGTGAGCGAGCAGACCTACTACCGGTGGCGCAAAGAGTACGGAGGGCTCCGGTTGGACCAGGCCAAGAGGTTGAAGGTGTTGGAGAAGGAGAATACCCGGTTGAAGAAGCTGGTGGCGGATCTGTCTTTGGACAAGCAGATCCTGAAGGAAGTGTCCTCGGGAAACTTCTAGGCCCGGCGAACAGGAGACGAGCGGTGATGTGGGTACGAGAGCGATTAGGAGCAGAGCGAGTCTCCGAACGTCGGGCCTGCCAAGTGCTGGGACAGGTTCGATCGACCCAGCGAAGGGAAAGGCAAATTCCCGATGATGAGGCCCGATTGGTGGCCCGGATGGTGGAGTTGCTAAGCAATACGGGCGTTATGGCTACCGGCGGGTCACGGCGATACTTCATGGGGAAGGGTGGAAGGTGAATCCTAAGCGGGTGGAGAGGCTGTGGAGACAAGAAGGGCTGAAAGTCCCGTCCAGACAGCCGAAACGAAGGAGGCTGTGGCTTAATGACGGTTCCTGTGTTCGGTTACGAGCGGCTCGCAAGAACCACGTCTGGAGCTATGATTTCGTGCATGAACGGACCCATGATGGGCGAGCCTTTCGGCTATTGACGATCCTGGATGAGTACACCAGAGAGTGCCTCGCCATTGATGTGAAACGGCAGATGAATCACCAAGACGTGTTGGACCGGCTGGCGGAGTTATTCGTTGATCGGGGAGTGCCTGAGTTTATCCGGTCCGATAACGGATCGGAGTTTACGGCACAGGCGGTCCGGGACTGGCTGCAGGCTGTTGGGGTAAGGACCTTGTACATCGAGCCGGGCAGCCCCTGGGAGAATGGGTACATTGAGAGTTTCAACGGGAAACTACGGGATGAGCTGCTGAACATGGAGATCTTCGACACGCTGGGGGAAGCCAAGGTGTTGGTAGAACGCTGGCGGAGGGATTACAATCAGATCCGGCCTCACAGCGCCTTGGCCTATCGGCCGCCGGCGCCAGAGGCCAAACTACCTAGGTCGCAGGCACTGGATCCAATCCCTTGGAGTGGACTTCAAATGGTCCCGGGTCTAGCATAGAGGGTGGACTCGTTCGTGGGGGCAGGTCAGGCCAATAGGACTCTTGGTTTATCTCAGCATACGAGAGATCCATGGTTTGGGGTCGGGCAATCAGACCGGTGCTAGTCGACCCTGATGAGTTGGTTGCTGAAATAGCTCTCAAACGGACTAGTGGTGCATCTATTTTGAGGGGGATGTTTTCAACCTTCACAGAAGCCGGACTGGGATATGCATCTACCAGGTGGCGTTCTGCAATAGAAGGCGGGAAGCACACGGTTCGCCGCACTCTGGTCAACCTTAAGGACTCTTTATGGTCAGCGCCCTCCTTACGGCTGGCCTGAAGATTAGATCCTCTTGGAATCATTCAAGGGCGAATAGGGCGTTTTACGGCCAAGTGGGCGATAGCGGCTGACAAGATTGTCTTCTCCATGGCTGAGCTAACGCTAAGCTAACCGGCGTGGCGTAGCCACGTCCGTGTTGAGCGACTTGTTATCCGTTTTGTTGAACACTTTTCGGATGATCCATTCAGCGACGGCAATATTTATTATCCAGGCGAATGTCATCAATACGTCTCTGGCGAGGCCACTCGGTTCTTCGCCAATCATAGACCCAGGCATGAGCAATAGCGCCTGGGTGGACGCCCCTTGGCCGATGGCATAGGCGCGAATCATCCATGAACTATGCCGAACAATGTCACGTCTTAAAATGGCAGCCAAACCCAGAACTATGAATACGACCATGGCGGAACCAAGCAGAATGCGAACGCAGTAAAGAAGATCGCCTTGAAGCTCATAAGGGAAGGAATAAAAGTGCGTCATCCACAGGCCTGAAAGAGCCGAAATGCCTGAAACAACCATGAGCCGGCCGTTGCATGCCACAGGCGCCGAATCATGAGCCATCACTTGGGGCTGTGACGGCGGATGCTCGGGAGAAATTGAAAGGCCCCGAGGTAGCAGTAAAGACCAACGCTGATAATGTGCAACACAACCGGCATGGGTGCCGCGGTCACACGTGGATTTTCAGGTAACATCGCTGCGCCGCCTCCGAGCTCTACAAGACGAAATATACCTGCGGAGACGGGAATAACACTGAGCACAAACAACCCGACTAAAATCATCCATTCTGATTTAGTGAAGTACTTCATCTAAACCATCCTTGGCGGATAACAGTGAATATGCTGGTCAGTATACTAATCCAGTTGTCTGTATAAGATGCAAAAAGAAGTCGGTTGAAGACGCTACGTAATTAGCTTTACTGGCAACGAGTTCCGCTGAACATCCCGCTCGAAGCAAGAGGCTTATACTGATCCGCATATCACCGTCCGGCATTTTGTCTATGGGGCTCAGCACACCCCTCGGCCCCTGGTTCAAGACGCGGGTGTAGACCATTATTGTTTTCACGTCCCCGTCAACACTAGCCCGGATTATTCATAAATTCTGAAGAAGGGGTCTGATCGAGGGCACAAAAAGATGCCGTACCTCTTTGATATAAAAGGGGTTATGAAACAACTCCAAACCAAAAAGGTACGGCCCAGCGATGCATCAGTCTGCCAGATCAACTTGCCATCTCACCCTGACAGAAAAGTGGTGGCTCGATTCGATGGAGGCCGGCTCTCCTCCGATGCCGGGCTGCTGTGTCTGTACGCCCTGGATCAACAGCACGGACTGACGGCTGGCTTTGCCTCCTGCCTGAAGGACGCTCGAGATAGCCGCTACGTCCGCCACCAGATTCGCGAACTGCTCACCCAGCGCAGCTTTCAGATCGTGGCCGGCTATGAGGACTGCAACGATGCCGACAGCTTGCGCTCGGATCCCATCTTCAAGACCGTGTGTGATCGGCTGCCGGAAAGCGATCCGGATCTGGCTTCTCAACCCACGCTGTCGCGACTGGAGAACTCGGTGGACTCGAAGGATCTCACTCGCCTGGGACAGTGGCTGCTGGAGACCTACTTGAAGCACCGCAAGAAGAGCCGGCCCGAGAAGATCATCCTGGACATCGACAGCACGGATGACGTCACGCATGGGCAGCAGGAGTTCAGCTTTTACCACGGCTATTATCGCGAGCACATGTATCATCCGCTGCTGCTATTCGATGGCGAGACGGGCGATCTGGTATGTGCGCTACTGCGGCCCGGCAACCAGGGGGCGGCCGCCCACGCGGTGGCGGTTCTCAAACGGGTGGTGGCCCGGATGCGCCAGGTTCTGGGATCCGATGTTCCGATCGAAGTGCGAGCCGACAGTGGCTTTGCGACGCCGGCACTGTACGAGTTCTGTGAGGAGGAAAAACTGCAGTATGTGGTGGGCTTTGCCCGCAACTCCCGGCTGGCGGCCACCGTCGAGCCCTTGGTTGAGCAGGTGCAAGCAGACTATGACGACTCAGGAGAAAAGCAACGCCAGTTCACCGAGCTCGTCTATCAGGCCGACAGTTGGGACCGGGAGCGGCGCATGGTGGCCAAGGTGGAAGTGAGCGAGCGCGGGTTCAACCGTCGCTTTGTGGTCACCAACCGCCAGGATCTCACGGCCGGGCAGCTGTATGACCACTACATCGGACGGGGCCAGTGCGAGAACTTCGTGAAAGCTTTCAAAAAAGATCTGGCCATGGATCGCTTGAGCTGCCACCGTTTCCTGGCCAACCAGTTCCGACTCTTCATCCACGCCCTGGCCTATGTCTTAATCCTGCGCCTGCGGGATTACCTGTGCGGGACTCCCTGGCACAACCTGGAGATTGAGACGCTCCGCCGCCGCCTGTTCAAAATCGGTGCCCGGGTTCGGGAAACTTCTCGTCGCATCTGGGTGCACCTGGCATCGTCTTATCCCGAACAAAAGCTCTTCGCATTACTGATGCACCGTCTGTGTCCCACCTGACGGTCCCCTGACTCCCTGCGCCAACACAGATATACAGCCCCCTGCGGGCCGAGCTGTTTCCGGAAGGGGCTCTCGCTTCATCTCTATTCGGCTCAACAAGCTTGGACGCCTTGTAATCGCACCTGAACACACTCTCAGCCCTGAACTTCCGCAGAAAATCGACACTCACCCCAAACTTATGAATAATTGCGGCTAGCTTCCGCACTGGGCGAATGTTGTAGCCGTCCTCCAAAAGATCCTTAGCAATCCAGTCGCCAAAGACACCGGAGTGCTTAAGTTTCCGCTTCAGTGAACGTATAGTCGGCTTATCGGCCAAGTGGGATATATGCGGATGGTATCTACGGATCTCGGCATCTTGTCACCCCACCTTGCGTCTTGTGCGCCTAACTTGGCTCAAGAGGTTTCTGGGCCACCTCCGACAGCTGTGCCATGGCGCCACATAAGAGCACCCACTAAAATAACCCAAACGAGGATAAGTAAACTGGCGGGCATATAGACCGTCATGGCTAAGTTTGAAAAACCAGTGTACGCAATTAGAACTCCCCCAACCAAAGTGGGGATACCTCCCAGCAGGGCAAGTACTGCGACCCATCGGGGATAGTGCCTGCTGTTCCATAACGCAATTCCGTACACCGTAACTGTGAGGCCGAAGAACATACTCGTGACACTGGCGAGCCCGACTTCGACCTGACGGACTCCGAATGCTGCATGGAACAAACCGGCCTTTTCGGGGGACTCCACCCCAGCCCATGCGTCAACTATCACTTTAAGCGCGATGCCATCCACTGCCTGAAGAACAGCTGTCAACGCCAAGCTAGTGATCGCTCCCCCAGAGGCGATGCGGGGAAGAACCGCTCGGCCACCGGACTCCAACTCGCGGGCGAGCACTAAGAGCGCGCCAACAATGAGAGTAACTCCAGCGAGCTGTGTTAGATGACTGGCAACCCAATGTCGATCGGCCGCGTACTCCGAGAAAGCAGCAACAGGGTCGTTCGGATCTGCCTGCATTGGGTGTAGCGAGGTTCCCGCAAAAAGAAGTACAGCACCAAGCACGCCGCTCACGGCGCCAAACTTATAACTACTACTATTCATGACCAAGACGCCTGTCCACCTTCCTGTCCGTCAGTGTAGCGATGAGTATACTGATCAGTAGTATCCTAGTTGCTCCAATAAGAGGCAAGCAGAAATCGGCGAAAGGTCCTCCGTAATTACCTCATAGGCAAGGACTTCCGCTGAACATGCCGCGTGAAGCGGAACGCTTATGCTGAGCCGCATAATACCGGTTCACAATGTGGCCCATGGGCCTGCGAACGCCCGAAACGCCTGAGGAAATCTAAGCCGACTTACCTTGCGGTGGTCAGAGGGTGGGTTGGGCGTTTTACGGCCAGGTGAGCTTTGGGGTTCGAGGCAGACGCACAGGACTTAAAATCCTGTGAGGGTTTCCCTCGTGAGGGTTCGAGTCCCTCCCCGGGCACGCTCCTGACGCGGGTTTCAGCCAAATTGAGTCCCCCCGACTCAACCCCAAAATGGCCCAATTGTGCCTAAAGTGTGCCCGCGGCAAACTCACTCCAACTCACTCCAGCCAACTCAAACCCCATTTGAGGCCATTTTTGATTGCTTTCAGGACACCTCAAGATTTGGCATTGGGGGCTATCTACATCTCACAAAAGGGAGCATTTTGGGTGGGTCAAAGCCGGGAATCGTTCACAAATCGCCCTTCTTCAGCAGATCAGAAGCCGTGACCCTCAACACCTTGGCCAGTGCATGAATGACCCCCAGGGTGGGATTCCTCAGGAGTTTTTCTCCTATCAATGGCGCTTCACGAGAATCTGTTCGCCCACTTCGATGATCATGAGATCTTCTCCAACTTCCAAGGGGCCCGCATAGGTTTTCCTGGTTGAGGCGATCAGGCCGGAAGCGGAAGCCGTGGTGGGGACGATGTGGGAGTAGACGGCAAGTCTCGGCCGGACCCGACTGAACACCTCCCCGGCCTGCTCCGGAGTGGTGTGGTGACTTTGGATCTCCCTGATTCTGGCGGGAGGGTAACCAGGAAGCACCTTGAACTCCGCCGCTGCCACCACCTCGTGAACGAGTAGATCAGCGCCTTTCGAGAACCGGATTAGGTTTTCCGAGTAACGAGTGTCGCCCGAGAGGACCACCGAGCGATCGCCGTAGTCGATGCGGTATCCAAAGGCCGGCTTGATCTGACCGTGATCTACGTCGAAGGCGGTGACCTTTACTCCCTGCTGATGGTACACCACGCCCTGGGTAATCTCCTCGGTGTCCGTAAGCACCCCCCGGGGCGGCGGAGTATTTGCGTACTGCAAGCGGATGCCAATGTCGAACTGGTAGGCTTTCTCGAGGTGCGAGATCATATCGGCCGTTCCCTTGGGGCCCCAGATCTGAAGGGGCACATCGCGCCGTCCGATGAGCCAACCAGCCTGCCATAAATCCGGAATCCCTACCGCGTGATCGGCATGCAAGTGCGTCAGGAACAGGGAGTTCACCTCTTTAAGCATCCCCAGCTGGAAGAGCCGCTGTACAGCACCCCGTCCGCAGTCGATCAACAGGACCTGGGAGCCCGCCTGAACCAGTATGCTGGGTCCGAAACGTTCCAAGTTGGGCACGGGCGAGCCCGTCCCCAGCAATGTCACCGTGATCGATTGTCCCTGGGCGCAGATAGGCGAGCAGAGGAGCAAGAACACAGTTGTGGTCTTACCGAGCAAGCCTACCCTGCGCCAAAGCAGCCAGAGGAGGCTACCAACAGCACCGAGGGAACATCCCATGAGAAATAGAGTTGCGCCCGGCATCAAGGTCAATGATAACTCCAACCAAAATAGAGGGCAATTTTGATTGCTTTCAGGACACCTCAAGACTTAGTATTAGGTACAACTGCATTGCAGTGAGGGGAAGCTGTGCTCGGCAAGACCATCAGCCATTACAAAGTTCTTGAGAAAGTCGGTGAAGGCGGTATGGGTGAGGTCTACCGTGCCACCGATACCAAGCTCAACCGGGACGTGGCGCTGAAGATCCTACCCGAGCAGTTTGCGTCTGATTCTCAGAGGATGGGCTGGTTTCAGCGGGAAGCGGAGGTCCTGGCCTCCCTGGATCATCCCAACATTGGGCAGATTTACGGGATTGAAGACGCAGGCCAGACCAAGGCCCTGGTTCTCCAACTCATCGAAGGGTACTGTCAAGTTAACGGGACCAAGCCGATATCTTTCCCAAAACGACAGAAGTCCCGCAATCTCTCAACAGACGCACGTCACCTCTCTCCAATCTGAAAAAGCTCGGTCCCGGAGGAGTCGATGGTGAACTGCTTTGAGGTAGTGCCGACCGACTCGAAACAAGTTCTGGATGGGACCGTGAACTGAGAGAAAACGCTGAGTCTGTGCCATTGATTTGAACCTTCGCATTTGCCGCTCTTGTTCACGAGTGTGCTGATGGGAGACTTCTGCCCGATTGTTTTCGTATTGTCCCGTTCGATGGACCACGGAAGGGAAGATGTCCCTATGTGCAGCCGGATAACTCCGAAGCTTGTCGGTGATCAATTGCCAGGGTACTTGTCCCTGATGTTTCAAGGCCCTGCGAAAGAAGCGTTTAGCGGCTCGACGATCTCTACGCTTGGTAACCAGAATCTCGATCACGTCTCCATCCTGATCGACGGCTCGCCATAGATATCGGCGTTGACCTTGGATGGTGATGAAGAGTTCATCGACGTGCCAGATATCGCCCAACTTGCCTTGTTTCCTTCTTAGTTTTCGGGCGTAGCTGGGTCCAAACTTCTGACACCAGTATCGGATCGCTTCGTAGGAGACAAGAATGCCTCGCTCCGCAAGCAAGTCTTCTACATCGCGAAAGCTCAGGGTGAAGCGATGGTATAGCCAGACAGTGTGACTGATGATTTCAGGTGGAAAGCGATGCCCTCGATAAAGTGATTTCATCCGTCAATTGTGCCTGACTCTGCCTTAACTTGACAAAGCCGTCGATGTGGTAGAGTGATGCGAACTTCCCGAGGGACTGATCATGTGGGAAGACGAAGTGCTGTGTCACGGTGAGCGAGCCGGGTGGACCGACGAATGGCTTAGGAAGGCGAAGTGGCTGATTGACCAGCTGATCTACAGCCGCGATCACTGCCCCTACCTCACGCATTACCTCATCGCAGTACAGAAAAGGAGTCATTCACAAAGCCTTTAGGGCACTCTTACTTTTTCGACTAAAAAGGAGGACCAACCATGTTAAGTTCCATCAAAATCACTGCTATTGTGAGCGTCGCTGTCACGGGCGCTTTCATGGCAGGATGCGCTGGGCCACAAGTCTCAGAAACAGTTGCTGAGCAGCCAACCCCAAATCCGACCTTTCACAGAACCATCGAAGTGGAGGGACTCGACATCTTTTATCGCGAGGCCGGACCCGCAAACGCACCCACGATTCTCTTGCTCCACGGATACCCTACGTCATCCCACATGTTTCGCAATTTAATCCGGGATCTGTCCGATAAGTACCACCTTTTGGCGCCTGACTATCCCGGTTATGGAAGAAGTGAACAGCCTCCCATGGCTGAATTCGATTATACGTTCGATAACATGGCTAATATCATTGAAGGCTTTCTTGAGGCGCTCAATGTCGAAAGGTTCAGCATCTACCTCATGGATTACGGTGCCCCCATTGGATATAGAATCGTAGCGAAATACCCGGAAAGGGTAGAGGCATTGATCGTGCAAAATGGCAATGCTTATGAAGAAGGCCTCAGAGAGTTTTGGGATCCCCTCAAGAAGTACTGGAATGACAAGACCGTCGAAAATGGTAAAGCCTTGGAGGGCTTTCATTCTCTAGACGGATTGAAATGGCAATACACGAATGGAGTGCGGGATGTTGAGAAGATCAGTCCGGATAATTGGCATGTTGATCTGCAGCATTTGAGTCGGCCTGAAAATAATGACATTCAATTAGCCATGTTTTATGACTATCGGACCAATGTTCCTCTCTACCCGGCATGGCAGGCCTATTTCCGCGAATATCAACCTCCTACGTTGATCGTGTGGGGAAAGAACGATTTTATCTTCCCGGCGGAGGGAGCCGAACCCTATAAGCGGGATTTGAACAATATCGAGTTCCACTTGCTCGATACAGGGCATTTTGCTCTTGAAGAAGACGGGGACGTGATTGCCAATCGGATGCGTCAGTGAGCTACCCTCAAAAGGTGTGTAAATAGCACAGGCGGTGATTATCCTTCCGGGTGAAAATAAAAACCCGGGCGGAAGAGCCCGAAAGGAAGGAGTCACACCGCCATGAGCAAGAAGAACATTGATCACAGTGTGGAGTCAAGAGTCTGCTTTGAACAGCTGGAAGAGTGGGTGCGAGAGCAGATCCAGTTTTACGTACAGGAACTGCTGGAGGATGAAGTGACACAGCTGCTGGGACGAAGAAAGAATGAGCGTCGCCGAGAAGTGGACGCCTCCGGTGGCTATCGCAACGGCTACGGCAAGGAGCGGCGACTGACGATGAGTTGCGGAACGATCAAGCTGCGGCGTCCCCGAGTGCGGGATCTGGAAGAGCGTTTTGAGAGCCGGGTCTTGCCGCTGTTTGCCAAGCGAACGCGAGAGGTACGAGACTTGATTCCAGAACTCTATTTACATGGTCTGGCCGAGGGGGATTTCGATCTGGCCTTGAGAGGGCTTTTAGGGGAAGAAGCGCCGCTGTCCCCCAGCACCGTAGCCCGGTTGAAACAGAAGTGGCAGGGAGAAATGGAGGCCTGGCAGAGCCGTCGGCTGGATGATCTGGAAGTGGTGTATTTGTGGGCGGACGGCGTGTACATCAAAGCAGGGCTGGAGAAGGAGAAGGCCGTGATTCTGGTAGTGATCGCCGCTTTAAGTGATGGCACTAAAGTGGTGGTGTCCGTCAGTAGTGGTTATCGAGAATCGACCCAGAGCTGGTCCGAAGTGCTGCGGGATCTCAAAGAGCGGGGGATGAACCCACCCCGTCTGGTGATCGCTGACGGGCATCTGGGGATCTGGGGAGCGTTGCGCAACGTGTTCCCAGAAGCCGACGAGCAGAGATGCTGGAATCATCGCATCGTCAACTTGCTGGCCAAGATCCCCAAGAGTCGGCACAAAGCGGCCTTGTTGATGTTGCGGCAGATCCCTTATGCAGAAACACGGCAGGAAGCCGAGCGAGTCAAAGGACGATTCCAACATTGGTGTAGCAAGAGAGGCCTGGAGGCAGCGGCTGATCTGATCGACCAGGACTGGGAGCGGATGGTGACGTTTTACAACTATCCCAAACAGCAGTGGCAACATCTGCGGACTACCAACCCAGTGGAGTCTCCCTTCTCTGCTCTGCGACTGCGAACCGATGCTGCTCGAAGGTTCAAGAAAGTGGCCAACGCACGGGCTGTCATCTGGAAGATGCTGCTGGTCGCTGAGAAGAGATTTCGCCGTTTGAAGGCTCCCCACTTGATGAAGGATGTCTACCAAGGAGCCCAATATGTCAATGGAGTTCCAGTCAACCCAGTCACCCAGGAGAAAGCCGCCTGATGTCTATTTACACACTTATTGACGGAACCTCTGCGTCAGTTCTTGACAACCCTAGTCCCATCAGCCGAATAACCCACACCGCCCTGAAACTCACTAGAGGCGGCTGAGGGGAGGTTACGACTAAGAGCTTGAGCTGGTTATCGTTGATTTGGAGGCAGTTATGACCTATCAATTTATCGTCGATACGTACGAAACAGAGCGTATGGAGTATGTTCAAGGAGGAGGAACTCCCTGTCCGTCCCCACCCCGAGGACGCTCGGGGTCGGAGCGTACATGAACAAATGGTCCACCAGTGTGTGAGCGAGGACCTTTGGTTCAAAGAAATCCTTCGTGTCGACGTCGAGGCTCCACCGCTTCCCGAGACTGAGACACGAATCGGGCTTTGTCAAGTTAAGGCGGAGTCAGGCACAATTGACGGATGAAATCACTTTATCGAGGGCATCGCTTTCCACCTGAAATCATCAGTCACACTGTCTGGCTATACCATCGCTTCACCCTGAGCTTTCGCGATGTAGAAGACTTGCTTGCGGAGCGAGGCATTCTTGTCTCCTACGAAGCGATCCGATACTGGTGTCAGAAGTTTGGACCCAGCTACGCCCGAAAACTAAGAAGGAAACAAGGCAAGTTGGGCGATATCTGGCACGTCGATGAACTCTTCATCACCATCCAAGGTCAACGCCGATATCTATGGCGAGCCGTCGATCAGGATGGAGACGTGATCGAGATTCTGGTTACCAAGCGTAGAGATCGTCGAGCCGCTAAACGCTTCTTTCGCAGGGCCTTGAAACATCAGGGACAAGTACCCTGGCAATTGATCACCGACAAGCTTCGGAGTTATCCGGCTGCACATAGGGACATCTTCCCTTCCGTGGTCCATCGAACGGGACAATACGAAAACAATCGGGCAGAAGTCTCCCATCAGCACACTCGTGAACAAGAGCGGCAAATGCGAAGGTTCAAATCAATGGCACAGACTCAGCGTTTTCTCTCAGTTCACGGTCCCATCCAGAACTTGTTTCGAGTCGGTCGGCACTACCTCAAAGCAGTTCACCATCGACTCCTCCGGGACCGAGCTTTTTCAGATTGGAGAGAGGTGACGTGCGTCTGTTGAGAGATTGCGGGACTTCTGTCGTTTTGGGAAAGATATCGGCTTGGTCCCGTTAACTTGACAGTACCAGAAAAAGGATTATTCGGCTTCGCTCTCTGGATGTTCGTCGAAACTTCCGCAGGAATTATTAGAGAGAACATGACAGTTATCATTCTGCAAAACAAAAGCATTATCCGCATTGCGCTCGCGACAGCGTTCATATTGCTGCTGCCCTTGTTAGCGATGCAGTTCACCGATGAAGTGGTCTGGGATCTGGCTGATTTCACTGTCGCCGGCGTCCTCCTATTGGGCACTGGTCTCGCGTATGAGCTGGTAGCGAGGAAGGAGGGCGCAATCGTGTACCGAGTCGCCGTCGGCGTTGCGCTTGCGGCGGCGTTCCTCCTTGTCTGGGTGAACGGTGCCGTTGGCATTATCGGAAACGAGGGAAACCCCGCCAACTTGATGTATTTCGGGGTGCTCGCCGTCGGAGTCATCGGTGCCCTCATCGCGCGCTTCCAGCCACATGGAATGGCGCGCGCATTGTTTGCGACGGCGTTTGCTCAGATGTTGGTTCCCGTGATCGCGCTGATTATATGGCAACCCCAAGTTACCTCCTGGGGTACGGCAGGTGTGGTCGGTGTGTTCATTCTGAATGCGTTCTTCGTCATGTTGCTTGTCGGATCGGCTTTACTGTTTCGACGCGCAAGCGACTCGGACCCGACGTAGAACTGACGGCTTGAGTGGCGGTTCATCCTCCCCGCTCCCTCAACCTCTTGGCCATCTCCCGAACCCGGTACAGATGGATCAGCATGTTTTCCCCTTGGAGATCTTCCAGACTGATGGTGCTGTCTGCCTCGAAGAAGTATTGGGTAATTCTCTTCTCTGCTACTTCAATCTGCTCACCTATAAACTGGATTTCCTTATCAAACAGTGAGCCGGTGTCGGTGGTCTCGATGAGAGGCTTGAAATCTCCTTTGTCTTCCAGGGCAACAAAGATGTAGCGGAGCATATTCCAAAGATCTCCGGCCTGCTCCTGAACTCCACCAAGAGCTCTCTTGCGGTCGACTCTGGCCTGTCGACGCTCCGCAGTAGAAATAGCCTGGCGGATGGCTTCCCGTTCTCGCTCAACCTCCCCAAAATGGGTTTTTAAGAGAGTCAGTTTTTCACGCAGTTCCTTTACATAATGGTCGATCTGACGATCAATCAGGGCATCGTTGAAGCGGTCACTCCCTGGGTAACGGGTGCTGCCAGATGATCGCATGCCAGAGAACTGTCTTCGAAAGAATTCTCTGAGAATCGGATTGTGCCGAACTGGAAGGAGCTCATCTTCCTCCGTTGCATCCTGCCCACCGAGACTCTCGCTCAAAGAAGCAGCCAGACAAAAACAAAGGCAGCAAGCAGCAAGCGATAGATGACGAAGGGACGGTAGGTATGGGTTTGAAGAAATTGAAGAAGATATCTGATGCATAAGAAAGCACTGACAAAAGAAAATATTACACCAAACAGGAGAGGTAAAACAGTGCTCAAGCCGTTAATCTGAGACTGCCACAGCATGAAAAGGCTGTGGAAGGTTGCTCCCATCAGGAGCGGCGTTCCCAACAAGAAGGAAAAGCGGGCGGAATCTGTTCGGGAAAATCCCAATATCAGAGCCACCGAAATGGTCACTCCCGCCCGGCTCACCCCTGGAACCAGAGCCACAGCTTGGGCCAAGCCAATCAGTAAACCCTCTGTCATGGTGATACTGCTGAGGCTGCGCGTCTGGCGGGCGGTCCTATCGGACCACCCCAACAGGAGTCCAAAAGCACAGAGCGTCATCCCAATGACAAGCGGTCCTCGCAGAGAGCTTTCAATGAACTCTAAAGCTAGCCTACCGACCGTACCGGCTGGAATGGTTCCCAAAATCAAAGCACCCAGAAGGGTCGCTTCCCCTCTTGAGGCCTTAGTGAAATACTTGATAAATTGTTGACTAAGCTCCTTCCATTCCTTGCGAAAATAGATCAGCATAGCCAGCGTTGTTCCCCCGTGAAGAACCACGTCGAAGATCAGTCCCATCGGCTCCCAACCCAGAAACCAGGGGAACAGAATCAGGTGAGCGGAGCTGCTGATGGGAAGAAACTCGGTGATACCTTGAAGGATGCCAAGGAAAAGAGCCTGCACTGAGTCATTGACGAGCATTGGACTCATAAGTACTAATGGTCGAGTTTTACAAGCGAGGAGTCAAGAAATAGCCGTGCTATACTTCCATGCGAAATTCCAGGTCCCAGAATGGTATGCAAAAGGCTGAAACCCGAGACCTGGAACCTCCCAGTTGAGTGCTATGCTTAGGGAAAATGTTCTCATTCTCGACTTTGGCTCCCAGTACACGCGGCTGATTACCCGCTCCATTCGAGAGGCTGGAGTGTACTCCCAGGTCCTCCCTTTTAACAACTCCTGGGAGGAAATCGAAAGCCTCGATCCCAAAGGAATTGTACTCTCAGGAGGACCCCAGTCGGTTTTCGCAGAGGACGCTCCTCATCCCGATGCCCGTCTTTTCGATTTTAAAGGTCCGCTGCTGGGCATTTGCTACGGAATGCAGCTTCTGGCCCATCATTTTGGAGGAAAGGTCGCCCCCTCAGACAACCGAGAATATGGAAGAGCCCATATTCAGCGGGTCGAGCCAAGCCCTCTGTTTCAAGGTCTGCCTGAAGAAATGGAAGTGTGGATGAGCCACGGGGACCGGATCGAGACCGTTCCACCGGATTTCACTGAGATTGCCCGCAGCAAGAGTGGCCTGGCAGCCATGTCCAATCAGGATCGAAAGATTTTCGGATTGCAATTTCACCCGGAAGTTGTTCATACACCGAGCGGTCACGAAATCTTGAAAAACTTTCTTTTTGAGATCTGCCAGTGCCGCGGGGACTGGACGATGACCTCCTTTGCGGAAAATGCAATCACTGAGATCTCCGCTCAAATCGGTCAGGGGAAAGCCATCTGTGGAATATCAGGGGGAGTGGATTCCACCGTCGTTGCCACTCTGGTCCATCAGGCCATCGGGGATCGGCTCACCTCGATTTTCGTCGACAATGGTTTGCTTCGTAAGGGTGAGTTTCAAGAAGTGCTGGGGACTCTTCGTGGAGAACTCTCCCTGAATGTAGTGGGCGTCGATGCCAGCCGTGACTTTGTAAAGAAGCTGGCCGGCGTCGAGGATCCCGAGCAAAAGCGAAAAATTATTGGGGAACAATTCATCCGTGTTTTCGAGAGGGAGGCCAAAAAATTGGGCGATGTTCAATTTCTTGTTCAAGGCACCCTCTATCCGGATGTCATTGAATCGGTCTCGGTGTTGGGACCCTCAGCCGTCATTAAAAGTCATCACAATGTGGGGGGACTGCCCGAGCGAATGAAGCTCTCGCTGGTGGAGCCTGTGAAAGGTCTCTTCAAGGATGAGGTTCGACGTGTGGGTCAGGAGTTGGGTTTGCCTGAAGCCCTGATCCAGCGCCAGCCCTTTCCTGGACCCGGATTGGCTGTACGGATCATCGGAGAAGTCACCGAAGCTCGTCTGAGCACTCTGCGAGAGGCGGATAAGATCTTGGAACAGGAAATAAAAGATGCAGACCTCTATGCTAAGATCTGGCAGTCGTTCGCCATCTTGCTTCCCATCAAGACTGTCGGTGTCATGGGGGATGAGAGAACCTACGAAAAGGTCATCGCAATCCGTGCCATTTATTCTGTAGACGGGATGACAGCCGACTGGGTACACCTGCCTCAAGAGCTTTTAGGGCGGATCTCAAACCGGATTGTCAACGAGGTCCAAGGAATCAACCGAGTGGTCTATGATATTAGCTCCAAGCCCCCCGCTACCATTGAATGGGAATGATCGAAAGTAGGGATTCGGCACCTGAGGTGCCTCCCACGCACGACAGAGGGACAGCACGAGTACCTTGAGTAAATTCGTTCACCTGCACCTCCATAGTCATTTTAGTCTCCTGGATGGGGCCAATCCGTTGGAGGCAGTGGTGCGTCGTGCCTCGGAGCTGAAGATGCCGGCTTTAGCCCTCTCGGATCATGGCAACCTGTTTGGAGCTGTTCAATTTCACGACCTGGCCCTCAAATACGGGGTCAAGCCCATTATCGGTTGTGAAGTCTACGTTGCCCGGGAGGGACGCAAGTTCAAAAACGGTCGTTCCGATCAGAGCAATCATCTGGTTCTGCTGGCCAAAGATGCTACCGGCTATCAGAATCTGGTCAAACTCGTCTCCCTCGGCTATCTGGAAGGTTTTTACTATCGTCCCCGCATCGATATCGAACTGCTCCAGGAGCACAGCGAGGGACTGCTGGGGCTTTCCGCCTGCCTGAAAGGGATTGTGGCCTGGAATATCCTCCAGGATAAGTACTCGGAAGCTCTCCAGGAGGCGGGTCGGCTGGCTGAGATCCTGGGGCCAGAAAACTTTTACCTGGAGTTACAGAATCATGGGCTGGAGGAGCAAAAGAAGGTCAACTCCCAGGTGATGAATCTGTCCCGCGACCTGGATCTCCCCATGGTGGCCACCAACGACTGCCATTATCTGTCGCAAGGAGACTCCTTCGCCCACGATGTTTTGCTGTGTATCCAGACGGGGAAGACAATTCACGATGAGAACCGCCTCCGCTACAGCAGCAATGAGTTCTACTTCAAAAGCGACCAGGAGATGGCGGCTCTCTTTGATCCAGTGCCTGAGGCTCTCTCCAATACGTTGGAGATCGCTGAAAAGTGCACATTCGAGCTGGGTGAACCGGAGAATATCTTTCCGGAATTCGAGGTCCCTTCCGATCACACCCTGGACAGCTATTTTGAAAAAGTGGTCCACGACGGATATGAGAGCCGCCTCCATCGTCTCGAAAAACAAGCGAGTCTCAAGAAACTTCGCTGCCCGCTCACCCAATATCCAGAGCGCTTGAAGCAGGAAATCGAAATCATCAAGAAGATGCAGTTTTGCGGCTACTTTCTCATCGTGTGGGACTTTATTCGCTATGCGCGGGAAAACCAGATACCGGTGGGACCCGGACGAGGATCAGTGGCAGGCTCCCTGGTCTCCTATGCCATGCGGATCACCGATGTGGATCCCCTTCAATATGATCTTCTCTTCGAGCGCTTCCTCAATCCAGAACGCGTCACCCCTCCCGATATCGATATCGACTTTTGTATGCTGCGTCGTGGTGAAGTCATCGATTACGTGACCTCCAAATACGGCCGGGAGAATGTCAGCCAGATTATCACCTTCGGCACCATGGCTGCCCGAGGGGCCATTCGGGATGTGGGACGCAGTCTGGACATCCCCTACGCAGAAGTGGACAAAATCGCTCGCTTGGTTCCCCAGGCTCCGGACACCACACTGAAAAAAGCTGTCCAACGGGTGCCGGAACTCAAAGAAGCTGCAGCAAAGGGCTCTCCCTACGCCCAGCTGATCACAGTCGCCCAGCAGTTGGAAGGATTGGCTCGCCATGCCTCCACCCACGCGGCCGGAGTGGTGATTGCCCCCAAGCCCCTCATCGACTTGATTCCTCTTTACAAGAGCAACAAGGACGAGATTACCACCCAGTATTCCATGACAGACCTGGAGCGTCTGGGTCTTCTGAAGATGGATTTTCTGGCCCTGACCACTTTGACCGTCATCCATCAGACCGTGGCACAAATCCAGGCCCAGTTAGGGGTGACTCTGGACCTGGCCGAGCTGGAGCTCAATGAAGAGAAGACCTTTCAGCTTTTTTGTGAAGGCAAAACCACCGGCATTTTTCAGTTTGAATCCTCGGGTATGCGCGACATCTTGCGACGTCTCCAACCCAGCCGTTTCGAGGACCTCATTGCCTTAAATGCTCTGTACCGCCCGGGACCCATCCAAGGTGGCATGATCGACGATTTTATTGCGCGTCGCCACGGCCAGGTCCAGATCGAAGAGGAGCTCAAGGCTCTTGAGGAGATCCTCAAGGAGACCTATGGGGTGATTGTCTATCAGGAGCAAGTCATGCAGATTGCCAGCCAGCTGGGCGGTTTTTCTCTGGGGGGAGCCGACCTGTTGCGCCGGGCCATGGGCAAGAAGAAGAAAAAGGTCATGCAGGCACAGAGAAAAGCGTTTCTGGCCGGCTGTAAAAAGAACAATATTGAGGCCAGCAGAGCTGAGCGGATCTTTAAATTGATGGAGCAGTTTGCAGGTTACGGCTTCAATAAAAGCCATTCCACGGCCTATGCGCTCCTTGCCTATCAGACGGCTTACCTCAAGACTCACTATCCCGTTCAGTTTATGGCAGCCGTGCTCACCAGTGAGATGTCCAATACGGACAAGATCGTGAAGCACCTGGCCGAGACCAAGGAAATGGGTATCCGCGTGTTGCCCCCCGACATCAACGCCAGTCAACTCGATTTCATGGCCTCAGGAAAGGACATCAAATTTGGCCTGGCTGCGATTCGAAACGTGGGAGAGTCTGCTATCCGAGCCATCCTGACCTGCCGAGGCGAGAACGGTCCCTTTTCCAGCTTTTTCGACTTCTGTGAGACGGTTGATCTGCGGGCCGTCAACCGACGTGCCCTGGATGGGTTGACCAAGGCCGGAGCCTTCGATTCTCTGGGCTATCATCGCAAATCGGTCATGGAATCTCTGGATCGGGCTATAGAGTCCGGGCAGAAGGTCCAGAGGGACCGTCTGACCGGTCAAAAGAAATTGTTTTTGGCTCCAGAACCCCAGTCTGAGAAGGGTCAAGTTCAGGATATTCCTGAGGTTGGGGAATGGCCGGATCGCCAGAAGTGGGCTTTTGAGAAGGAAGCCTTGGGATACTACGTGACCAGCCATCCGCTGCAGAACTTCAGCAAGGAGTTGAAGCAGTTTTCCCGACTGTCTACCCTGGACATCACCGAAGAACTTTCGGGTCGAGAGATATCCATCGGCGGAATGATCACGGGTCTAAAGAATTTCCGTACCCGTAAGGGGGCTTCAATGGCCACCTTCAAGCTGGAGGATCTTCTGGGAACTCTCCAGGTGTTGGTCTGGCCCAACGTCTACAAGCGTTACCAACCGCTGATCGAGGACGATTTGCCGGTCCTGGTCAAGGGGCGCTGTGAGTTGGACCCCACAGGAGAGATCCGTTTGCTCAGCTCAGAGATCCTGCAGTTGGAGACGCTTTGGAACAAAGCTGTTCAAAGAACCCGAATCCGGATTTCCCTTCCCTCCCTGGATTCCAAAAAAGTTTCAACGCTGCATTCGCTGGTGACTCATTATCATGGAACCTGCCCGTTGGAATTTGAGCTTCTCCAGAAAGATGAATATTGCATTCGTGTCATTCCCATGGAAGATCTTCTCATCAATCCCATTCCCTCCTTTGTCCAAGAGGTGGAAGACCTTTTTGGCGAAAACTCCGTAGCCCTGTATACTTGAAGCTAAACATCGCCTAAAAAATGGTGTTCTGAGAGCTATCTATAAGGAAGACAAGTGAACAGCAAGCTGAAGGAGTTAACTCATCTCAAGGAGCGTGTCGAAGAGCTTCCTGTGGACGCCACCGCGGAGATTGCTACTCTCAAACAGCTGATTGCCCAACTGGAGGCCGACACGGACGAGAAGCTGACTGCTTGGGAACAGATTCAGCTGGCCCGCAACCAGGATCGCCCCTACACGCTTGACTACATCACCCGCCTCTTTTCGTCCTTCCGCCCCATTCATGGAGATCGCAAGTTTAAAGATGATCCGGCGATGGTTGGAGGGATGGCCCTCTTTGAGGGAGAACCGGTCTTGGTCATCGGCCAGCAGAAAGGCCGCAACACAAAAGATCGTCTCTATCGCAACTACGGAATGGCCAAGCCCGAAGGCTACCGTAAATCCATCCGTCTCATGTCCCTGGCTGAGAAGTTCAATCGGCCCATTTTCACCTTCATTGATACCCCGGGCGCCTATCCCGGACTTGGAGCTGAGGCACGAGGTCAGGCCCAAGCCATTGCCGACAATCTTCGCTCTATGGTCCGGCTTCGCGTACCCATCGTTGTGACTGTTTTGGGGGAAGGAGGCAGCGGGGGAGCTCTTGCCATTAGCCTGGGAGATCGTGTAATTATGCTCGAGCACTCGATCTATTCAGTGATCTCTCCGGAAAGCTGCTCCGCCATCTTGTGGAAGGATCAAGACCACGTCCAGGAAGCAGCCCAGGCTTTGCGGCTGACGGCCCAGGATCTGCTCAAATTCAAGCTTATTGATGAGATTGTTCCGGAACCTCCAGGAGGTGCTCACTTGAACTGGGATGAGGCCGCTGCCATTTTGAAGATGGCCTTGCAGCGCAATCTCAAAGCGATACGGAGTCTTGGTCCGGATGAGCGGCTGGCTGCTCGATTTGAGAAATTCCGCTCTGTAGGCAACGTCCTCGAGTAGCAGTGTCGGATCAGCCCTGTGCCTCCGCCCGTCCCCAATTTCTCGCAGATGTCATGCTGGGCAGCCTGGCCAGGTGGCTGCGAATTCTGGGATACGATACCGTTTATGACAATCGAATCGAGGATGATCAAATCATCGCTCGCAGCCACCGCGAAGGCCGTATTACTCTGACCCGGGATCGTCCGCTGCAGCAGCGCCTCGAGGCCTCTCGCTGCCTGCTGATTCAAAACGAGGAGCTGTTCCAGCAGATTCGGGAAGTCCTCGAATTTCTCGGCCACGATCTGTCTCCGGAACGCCTCCTCACACGCTGTCTTCGCTGCAATGCTCCCTTGGAGAAGGTGAGCAAGGATGGGATCCGTCCCCAGGTTCCTCCCTACGTTTACAAAAGCCATTCCCGTTTCAAGCGCTGTCCAGGGTGCCAGCGAATCTACTGGGGTGGCACCCATCGCCAGAATATTTACCAGCGCTTGAAGGCGCGTTTATAATGATGTCCAGATGAAATTCAAGTCGGTTCGCGGCACTCATGACCTGCTGCCGGAGTCCGTCGGACTCTGGCAGAGGATTGAAACCAGCGCTCGTCGCCTTTTTGAGCTCTATGGCTATGCCGAGGTACGCACCCCCATCTTCGAGCAGACCGAATTGTTCGCCCGCAGCATCGGGTCGGAAAGCGATATCGTTCAAAAAGAAATGTACACCTTCAGCGACAGCAAGGGAAAGAACATCAGTCTTCGGCCCGAGGGCACGGCTTCGGTCATGAGAGCCAACCTTGAGCACGGCCTCTCTCGTGACGGGGGAATCCACAAGCTGTACTACATTGGACCCATGTTCCGCCATGAGCGACCTCAAAAAGGACGCTACCGGCAGTTTCACCAGCTGGGGGTCGAGGTACTGGGTTCAGATCATCCGGCTCTGGAAGCCGAGGTGATCGACATGCTGGATCGCTTTTTAGAAGAGCTGGGAGCCACGGAACTTCGCCTGCTGGTGAACTCCATCGGCTGTACCACTTGCCGCCCTGGATATGTGAAGCTCTTGCGGGAGGAGTTGAGCAAGCATCAGGACGACTTGTGCCCCCAGTGTCAGCAGCGGAGTGAAACCAATCCACTGAGGGTGCTCGATTGCAAGGTTCCTGCCTGTCAGCCTGTGATTGACGAGTTTCCTTCCATTCTCGAGCACCTCTGTGAGAACTGCCGGCAACACTTTGAAAGTTTTCGTGCCTATCTGGAGCAGCTGAAGATCCGCTATGAGGTGATACCCCGCCTGGTTCGAGGACTGGACTACTACGTTGGAACCACTTTTGAAATCGTCACCTCGAAGCTGGGCCCCACACAGAATGCCGTGGTAGGCGGGGGACGTTACGATGGCCTTTCAGAGCTCCTCGGTGGTCCCCCTGTTCAGGGATTCGGATTTGCCTTGGGGATCGAGCGTCTGGTGGTATTGCTGGAGGAAACCCAGGATTCTCAGCTGCCTCGACCAGATATTTTCTTTGCCTGCCTGGATGAGCGGGCTCTGGAGGAGGGCCTGCAACTGGCTCAAGAACTGCGCCGCCAGGCAATTTTCGCTTATATCGACTTCCAGGGTCGCAGCCTGAAAGCACAGATGAGGCTAGCCAATCGGCTCAACAGTCGTTTCACCTGTGTTATCGGCGAAGAAGAGAGAGAAAGTGGTGAGTTTCCCCTCAAGCGCATGGAAGACGGCCACCAGGTCACGCTGACCCGGGAAAAGTTGGCTGCTTATGTGAGGGAAGAATGAGTAGGAATCGGCCATGGACCCACTAGGAGATCTCAAACGGACTTGCCCCTGTGGCTTGATCACGGAGAAGTATGTCGAGAAGACGGTCACCGTCATGGGGTGGGTGGACCGTCGCCGCGACCTGGGGAATTTGATTTTCCTGGATCTGCGCGATCGAGAAGGAATCGTGCAGGTAGTGGCCAAGCCCGAGTGGCCCGATGGCCTGGCCAAGGCAAAAGAGGCTCGTCCCGAAGACGTGCTGGCCGTCACCGGCCAGGTGGTCTGGCGAGAAGAGGAAACGGTGAATCCACAGCTTCCCACTGGCCGGCTGGAGATTCAGGC
Organism: Acidobacteriota bacterium; assembly: GCA_963663035.1. GTDB lineage: Bacteria > Acidobacteriota > UBA6911 > RPQK01 > JADFOI01 > JADFOI01. The sequence continues at coordinate 1,232,266 of OY760074.1, read as the reverse complement.
AGAAGCGATCAGTTTGCTCAATGCTTCCCAGACTCCTCCTTTCCCCATCAATTCCCCCACCTCGGCCTCGGAAGAAACGCGACTCCATTACCGCTTTTTGGATCTCCGGAGGGAGCGTCTGCAGCACAATCTCCGCCTCCGACATCAGGTGTGCCTGGAGATCCGAAAGTTCCTGGACGAGGAGGCATTCTTGGAGATCGAGACCCCCATCCTGACCCGATCAACTCCAGAAGGTGCGCGTGACTACCTGGTGCCCAGCCGTCTCTATCCCGGCCAGTTCTATGCCCTGCCTCAGTCGCCTCAGTTGTTCAAGCAACTGCTGATGGTAGCCGGTTTTGACCGCTACTTTCAGATCGCTCGCTGTTTTCGAGATGAGGACCTCAGATCAGACCGGCAGCCGGAGTTTACTCAGATTGACCTGGAGATCTCGTTTCCACAAATGGACACCATCTTTCAGGTGGTTGAGGGATTACTGGAGAGGGTTTTCGCCCTGGCCGACATCTCGGTCCCGACTCCTTTTCCGCGCATGAGCTACGCTGAGGCTCTTTCCCAGTATGGAACGGATCGGCCCGATACCAGGTTTGACCTGAAATTGGTGGACGTCTCTGACGCCTTCTCCCAGAGCAGCTTTCGAATCTTTCGCCAGATTATAGAGGATGGCGGTCTGATCAAGGGGATTCGAGTGCCGGGGCGAGCCAGCTATTCCCGCAAGCAACTCGATGACCTGAGAGGCTTTGTCCAGACCCAGGCAAGCGGCGCTGACTTGAGTTGGATTAAGGTGACGTCGGAGGGTCTCAAGTCTTCCCTGCCCAAAGCCGTTCCTCAGGCGGAGTTGGAATCCGCCAAGAGCCTGGCCCAGCTTCGCGAAAATGACCTTTTCTTGATGCTGGGTGGCCCCCCAAAAAACGTTCACCCGATCCTGGGCCGTCTGCGCAAGCACCTAGCCGTGGAAGAGAATTTGATTTCCCAAGACAGCTACGAGTTTTTGTGGGTGTACGATTTCCCCCTTCTAGAGTGGGACGAGCAGGAAAAACGCTACCTTGCCTGCCATCACCCTTTCACCTCCCCCCTGGATGAGGATCTGGATCTTCTGGAGAGCGATCCGGCCCGAGTGCGGTCCAAGGCCTATGATCCTGTCTTAAATGGACTGGAAATTGGCAGTGGCTCCATCCGTATCCACCAACGAGAGATTCAGACGCGCGTCTTCAAAGCACTGGGTATCGAGCCGGAGGAGGCAGAAGCCAAATTCGGATTCTTACTGGAAGCTCTGGGCTACGGCGCCCCTCCCCATGGCGGCATTGCCCTGGGGTTGGACCGCATTGTCATGCTCTTGGCGGGAGAACAGTCGCTGCGCGATGTCATTGCCTTTCCCAAGACGGCTCGTGCCATTGACCTCATGTGCAGTGCACCCTCTGCGGTCACCCAGGAACAACTCAAAGAACTGCATCTCAAGCTGAAAGAATAGGAGGTAGGAGATAGGAGTCAGGAGGTAGGAGACGCTGACCGCTGACAGCTGACTCCTCTCTTCTGGATTCTGAATTCTTCGCCTGTCTCCTACCTCCTACCTCCTGCCTCCTGTCTCCTACCTCCTGTCTCCTCTCTGCTGTCATCGAGGCAAGCTATAATGGCGACCATGGCAAAAATTCGCGTTCTTCCGGACATCCTTGCCCACCAGATTGCGGCAGGTGAGGTGGTGGAGCGCCCCGCCTCGGTCATGAAGGAGTTGCTGGAAAATGCCTTGGATTCTAAAGCCCGGCGTATCCTGGTAGAAGCAGAAGAGGGTGGAAAACGTCTCATTCTGGTGCGCGATGACGGCTCCGGTATGACTCCGGAGGATGCCCGCCTGGCCTTTCAGCACCATGCCACCAGTAAGATTCAAACCTTTGAAGACCTCAGCAATATTCAAACTTTAGGCTTTCGCGGCGAAGCTCTTCCCTCCATCGCCTCGGTGTCGCGGCTCCGCCTGCGAACAGTGGAAGGGGCTGCCTCCGGCTCCACCCCCCTGGGGAGCGAGATTCAATCACAGGGAGGAGAGCTGAGTGGGGTAGAGGAAATCTCCTGGCCGGTAGGGACAGAGGTTCAGGTGAAGGATCTTTTTTTTAATGTTCCGGCTAGACGCAAGTTTCTGAAAACAAACACCACGGAACTCAGCCACCTGAGTCGGCAGGTGATGAACTATGCCATTGCCTATCCCCAGGTTGCCTTTGAATTCCATCATCAGAGCCGAACCGTGGTTGATGCCCCTGGAGTGGAAAGTCTTGAGGATCGAATCTACCAGGTCTTTGGGGAGTCCTTTCTGGAAAATCTGGTTCGGGTCCACTATGAGAAAGATGGGCTCGTTCTCTCTGGCTTCACCTCGCTGCCCCATGAGCATCGCACCAGCACACGCTCACAATACCTCTATGTCAACCACCGCATGGTCAAAGATCGCATCTTGACTCACGCCATCCGACTGGCCTATCAGGATTTGATCCCCTCCAATTCCTACCCGGTAGTCATCCTCTTCTTGGAAGTGGACCCGGAGGAGGTGGATGTGAATGTTCATCCCTGCAAAACCGAAATTCGCTTTAAAAGAACCGACCTGGTGCACCGCCTGATCCGCCACGGCATTGAAGAAGCCCTGCTGCAACACCAGGGGAGCCTTTCTCAGCTGGCGCGCGACCTGCCTGGTGATCATCTGCAGCGGGCAGATCCTTCTCTTTCCGGTAACGGTGGGGCCAGGAACATGGCCACAGTCTTTCAACGTCACTCTCGTCAGGGAGACACCTTTCCCGACCTTGGAAATTCACCCGCGATTCCTTTTCCCGCTGATGTTCATGGGGATGATATCCCGGAGACAGACTATCTGGATGCCGTTCCCGTCGTCTTGGGCCAATTTGTGGAAAGTTTTGTAGTTTCAGTCGATCGGGAAGGAGTCATGCTGGTCGATCAGCACGTGGCCCACGAGAGAATCTTGTATGATCGAGCGCTACGTCAACTGGAATCTTCCCGCCCCTGCGCCACCCAGCGCCTGTTGATCCCCTTGACTCATGAGCTCAATCTGCAGCAGAAGGCAATTTGCGCGCAAATCCTCGACCTGCTCAACGCCAATGGCTTCGAGGTCGAATGGTTTGGCGACCAGACCATCGTCATCAAAGGGGTTCCCAGCTTCGCCCAGGACTGTGATGCACAACTTTTGCTTGAGGAGATTCTGGATGAATTGGGGTCCTCCGGCCAGGAACTGGCCAGTCCGGACGCCCAGGTACGCCGGCTCCGCCAGAAAATTGCCATCAGCCTCTCCTGCCGGGCTGCCATCAAGATCAACTCACCGCTCACCCAGGAGAAGATGCAGTGGCTGCTTGATGAGCTTTTTCGGTGCCACGATCCCTTCACCTGTCCTCATGGACGTCCTATTGTGCTGCGCTTGGGAATTGAGGAAATACTGCGGGGCTTCAAGAGGATCTAAAAAAAAGGGGGGAGGTTCAATCTCCCCCCGAAAAATCCGGCAATGACCTACTTTCCCACACAGATTCCCGTGCAGTATCATGGGCGCTGGAGGGCTTAACTACTGTGTTCGGAATGGGAACAGGTATTTCTCCTCCGCTACAATCACCGGAAACCAGAAAAGCAAACTTTTGGGCAACAAAAAATTCTAGGTCAAGCCTCACGACCGATTAGTACAGGTCAGCTACATCCGTTACCGAACTTCCACCTCCTGCCTATCAACCTCGTAATCTCCGAGGGGTCTTCAGTCCCGATTGCTCGGGAGGGAGATCTTATCTTGGGGCGAGCTTCACGCTTAGATGCATTCAGCATTTATCTCTCCCGCACGTAACTACCCAGCGATGCTCCTGGCGGAACAACTGGTGCATCAGCGGTGCGTCCAACCTGGTCCTCTCGTACTGAGGTCAGGCCCCCTCAAATCTCCTGCGCCCACGACAGATAGGGACCGAACTGTCTCACGACGTTCTAAACCCAGCTCACGTACCGCTTTAATCGGCGAACAGCCGAACCCTTGGAACCTTCTTCAGCTCCAGGATGCGATGAGCCGACATCGAGGTGCCAAACCTTGGCGTCGATATGAACTCTTGGCCAAGATTAGCCTGTTATCCCCGGCGTACCTTTTATCCGTTGAGCGATGGCCCTTCCATACGGAACCACCGGATCACTAAGGCCGACTTTCGTCTCTGCTCGACATGTCTGTCTCGCAGTCAAGCGGGCTTATGCCTTTACACTCTACGGCTGATTTCCAAACAGCCTGAGCCCACCTTTGCACGCCTCCGTTACCTTTTAGGAGGCGACCGCCCCAGTCAAACTACCCGCCTAACCCTGTTCTTCTTCCCGATTCAGGGAACAAAGTTAGATGCTCAATACAAGAAGGGTGGTATCTCACTGGTGGCTCCATCGAATCTGACGACCCAACTTCATAGCCTCCCACCTATCCTGCACATCCCGCACCGGACACCAAGGTTAAGTTGTAGTAAAGGTGCACGGGGTCTTTCCGTCTTGTCGCGGGCAACCGGCATCTTCACCGGTACTACAAATTCGCTGAGCCTCTTGTTAAGACAGCGCCCAGATCGTTACGCCATTCGTGCAGGTCGGAACTTACCCGACAAGGAATTTCGCTACCTTAGGACCGTTATAGTTACGGCCGCCGTTCACTGGGGCTTCAGTTCAAAGCTTCGCTCCCGAAGGAGCTAACCTCTCTCTTTAACCTTCCAGCACCGGGCAGGCGTCAGACCCTATACGTCGTCTTACGACTTTGCAGAGTCCTGTGTTTTTAGTAA
>OY760074.1:0-1222500 GCA_963663035.1 Acidobacteriota bacterium | reverse complement strand
AAGATACTGCTCGAAGTCCCCGACCACCCGATCCACCATTTCCTGGATGGGAATGACCTGATACTCCAGCTTGAAGTTTTTTGCCAACTGGCGGGCCAGCCGTTGACTTTGCTCGGAATTGTATCGAGAGGGTAAATTGTAGACCGACAACAGTTCCCTACCCATCGCCTCAAATGCAATCGCCGTGCCCAAGGCTGAATCAATCCCTCCCGAGACGGTCTGCAGCACCTTCTTGAATATTCCCGTCTTCTCGTAGTAGTCGCGCACGCTCATGGCCAGCCCTTGATAGATCTCAGCTTCTCGATCGAAGGAAGGCTCGCCAATGGCTTCCGCCGTGCCGTTTACAAAGCAGACCGTTTGCTGGTCCTCCTCGAACTGCTTGAGCACGGCAACGAGTCGACCGCTGCGCTCGTAGGCCAAGCTCATTCCGTCAAAGGGGATGACGTTCTTCCCGTTATCCCCGACACCCACCGTGTTGAGATAGAGGATCGGAATTCCGTAACGGCGAACCTGGCTTTCGAGCAGGCTTCCCCGGGTAAAGCGCTTTCCATCCTTCTGGCCCGGACTGCTTCCCTCAAAAGGACTGGCATTGATGGCAACGAGGTAATCGGTCCCTTTTTCCTGGTAAGTAGCACAGGGTTTGAAGTCGTAACCCTCTTCCCAGAGATCCTCACAAATCAAGACCCCCACCGAGACCGCTCCCTGAGCGGTTCGAATCGAGACGGGTTGGGCCTCTCGCCCGGGGGTGAAATATCGCTTGTCGTCGAAGTAACGATAAGAGGGCAGCAGTCGCTTATGAACGATTTGAAGCACTCGCCCATTCTGCAGGACGGCAGCGGCGTTATAACGAACGACTTCTCCCTCGGGGCCCTTGAGTTCCTCGTCAAAATCGAGAAAGCCCACGATGACGGCGATTTCCTGAGCGGCCGGAAGGATCTCCTTCATCAGTACCCGCTTGTTCTGTCTCAAGAACTGATGATTAATGAGCAGCTTTTCATCCAGGCAATAGCCGGGTAGAGCCAATTCGGGAAAAACCACCAGGTCACACTCGTCCTTCCTCGCCTGAGCTATGCCGGCCAGGATCTTGGCTGCATTTCCGGTGATGTCGCCGCTTTTGAGATTGATCTGAGCCAGGGAAACTTTAAACTTCATTGCTCCTTATCTCGATGCTATACCGATCCACGAGCAGTCAACAAATCTATGATATCCAAAAGATGAAAACTGAGCTTTTCCCACTGGCCCGAGACTGCGCGCAGGCGCTCGAACCTGATGAGAGCTGATTATAACCTTGAAATCCTCCCTCTCCCGGTGTAAAGATGGGGACGACAGCCAAAGAACTCTCACTTTGAACTGAGAGCGAGCTGTTTTTTTGGGAGGTGACTCTATGGGTATTTACCAAGATGAAGAAATTGTAGCTTTACGAGTGGGCGAAACACGGCAGGTCACCTGTCGGGAATGTGCAACGTCACAGCAATGGAGCGACATGACGGAAGAAGACATCATCACCCGGCAGAACCTCGAGAAAAAAGAATTCATCTACTTCTGCGATACGTGCAAGAAAAAACTGAACCTGGCGTCGGAAACGGGGAACGTTCCCCGTCCTTCCAGGCTGGTATCGACAAAATCACAGAAGTGATACATGCAGCCCTGACCTGCTGGAGACACAATGGAATTCACATTCAAGGACCTGAGTAACAAAACGGTACCCCAACTCCGAAAGATCGCCAAGGAGCTGGAGGACGAAGTGCTGAAGGGGTACAGCAAGATGCCCAAAGAGCAGTTGCTGGCAGCGCTGTGCAAGGCTCTAGGGATTGAAGACAGCGAAGCACCCGCTCCCGAGGCTGCAGAGGAAGTTGTAGAGGAAGCAGCTCCTGCCCCCGAGGTTGTAGAAGAGGTTGCAGAAGAAGAAGCTCCTGCCCCCGAGGCTGTAGCAGAGGTTGCAGAAGAAGAAGCTCCCGCTCCCGAGGTTGTGGAAGAGCTTGCAGAGGAAGCAGCTCCTGCCCCCGAGGCTGTAGCAGAGGTTGCAGAAGAAGAAGCTCCTGCTCCCGAGGTTGTAAAAGAGGTTGCAGAAGAAGAAGCTCCTGCCCCCGAGGCTGTAGCAGAGGTTGCAGAAGAAGAAGCTCCTGCTCCCGAGGTTGTGGAAGAGGTTGCAGAGGAAGCAGCTCCCGCTCCCGAGGTAGCGGAGGAAGCAGCACCTGCTCCTGAAGCGGCTGAAGAGGAAACTCCCGCTCCCGAGGTTGCGGAAGAAGTTGTAGAGGAAGCAGCTCCTGCCCCCGAGCCTGCGGTAGAAGAATCTGCTCCTAAAGCTGCTGAAGAAGAGGCTCCTGCTCCCAAGGCTGCTAAAAAGAAGAAGCCTGCTCCGGAGGCCGTAGAGAAACCAGTTCCCGTCCCGGTGAATCCAGAGAGAAGCAAGATCAAGGTTCAGATTCGGGAGCTGAAGTCACAGCGGGAGGCGGCCCTGCAAACCCAAGATCACAAACAACTGAAGGCAATTCGGCGCCGGATCCGCAGTCTCAAGCGGAGGAGCCGCAAGCTGTCGGCCTGACAGTTCCCTACCCTGTCTCACTCCATCCCGTCACTATCCTCAGGAAGCTGCTGGACAAAGTACAAGCCCACCAATGGTCCCAGGGCCAAGGAAGGTCAGGGCCCATTGCCAGCCAACCAGCTCTGCCATCCAGGGAGTGAGCTGAATGGAAAACACCGTAATGGCGAAGCCAACGCCGTTTTGTACAGTCAAGGCCGTCCCTGTGTACTGGGGAGGACAGTACCTTGCGGCCAAAGCAGAAAATTGGGGTGAATCAGAGACCACGAAAAAACCCCAGATCATCACCAGCGTCACCATGAACCCGGCATTCAGTTCATAGATAAGTCCTGAACTGAAGCACAGGATGCCGCTCATGAGTAATGAGAATCTGGCCACTTTCTTTGGCCCCATCCGCCGTGACACCCACCCGCCCGAAGTGCAACCCAGTGAGCCGGCTCCAATCGTGAGGAAAGCAAGCAACGAAAGCCATGAACTACCAGATAGCTCCTGGCTTTGAAAACGAGCACCGAGGTAAAAGACAACCATCGACCAGAAGGCGTAGAGTTCCCACATATGGCCAAAGTAGGCCAGAGCAGTGTTGCGGAAAGGACGGTTTCCGAAAACCGCCCAGAGCATCCTGGCATTAAATGGTGCTCGAGCCTGGAGGAAAGGGCCATCCGACAGAGTCATCAGTACCAGAAGACCTCCGACAATGGCCAGCGTGGAGGCAGTTCCGGCCAGGAGCCGCCACTCAAACTCAGAACCGACCGTCTGGATAAGATAGGGAAAAGCAGTGCCCATGGTGAGGGCACCTACCATGACTCCCAACCGCCATCCGAGACCTGAACGAAACCAGGAGGCCACTAATTTCATTCCCACGGGATAGATTCCAGCCAGCGTGAAGCCAGTGAACGCACGAAAAGCCAGTGCAGCTACCAGCCCGTCGGCAAGAAAGGCGAAGGCAGCGTTGAAGACCGCACCGAGTAAGGCGGAGACAAAGAAAACCCAACGAGCGTTAAAGACGTCAGCCAGGTTGAACAATGCGTAGAAGAATGTCCCCGCAATAAACCCCAGTTGAACCGAGATCGTCACCCATGCTCCCTCGGCTGCAGTGAGTCCCCAGGAGCGGACCAGATCCGGCGCCGCTGCGGTTCCTGAAAACCATGTCGAGGAAGCCAACAAAACAGCAGTCGAGACGATCAGTAGAGCGCAGTTCGCCTTCCGCCTTCCCTGCTCTGCTGATCCTGACATTTCCTCTGTCACTTAAGGCTGTCGGCCCCAGGAGAAAAGGTGTAGCACCAAGCCTCTCCTTCCAGCACTGTCTCCTCTGTCTGACGAGTCACCTTGATCTGCAGTTGGATGACCGGTTTGCTCTCGTGGATACTGAGGATCTCTGCTTCAGCCGTAATCGTATCTCCGATGAAGACCGGTGCGGTGAATTGCCAGTTCTGGCTCAGAAAAACAGTGCCTGGACCTGGCATGTCCATGGCAACCAGTGCATGGAGGAGCCCGGTGGTTAAACCACCCTGGACAACCAAACGCTTAAACTTCGTTTTGGAAGCGAAGGACTCATCAAAATGAAGGGGATTATAGTCCCCCGTCACAGCTGCAAAGGTGTCGACATGCTCGGCAGTCAGCGTCGCGCTGCGCGTCACTTTTTTCCCAACGAATAGGTCCATTCAAAAGCTCCTTCCTGAATCAGATCGGTCGCCCCGGCACGTGGTGGACTCTACAACAGAGGCGATTGTACACAATCTGTGTCTTCGTGCGATCGTGTTATAGTCTGCATGAGAGATGTCAATTCCAACCGAACAAATTCAGGCGCTTTGCTTCGACTATGGCAATACATTGATCGAGCTCGGCTCCAGACAGGTTGCTCACCAGTATTCGGCTCTGGGAGACAAACTCCGAGAGCTGTTCGGGGACTTCGATCAGGAACGTCTGAAAGAGATCCGAGACCGACAGGCTCTGGCTCCATACAACAACGGATTCCGAGAGAATGATTTGAGAGTGATTTGTAAGGAGTTAGTCGCAGAGCTCTACGGAATGGTTGCGGAGGACAAGAACGTCGACAAGCTGGTTCAGGCACGTTATGAAAACTTCTTGGAGGTTGTGGAAGTACCCGAGAACGTCTTACCTTTGCTGATGAGACTTTCCCAGCGATATCGTCTGAGTCTGCTTTCGAACTACCCTTGCAGCCGTTCCATCCAGGACAGCCTCCAGAAGATTGGACTGTCAGGAGTCTTCGAGGCAGTCGTGATTTCCGCCGATGTCGGGTATGTCAAGCCCGACGCCAGGCCGTTTGAGGCACTCCTGTCTCGGCTCGAGTTGGCCCCATCCCAATGTCTATTCATCGGCGACAACTGGCTGGCGGACGTGCAAGGGAGTAAGCGCGCAGGAATGTACTCTATTTTCTCGAAGCAATACACCCCCTACGAACGCTTCGATCGAGCTCCTGGAGATGATGATCCGGATGCTCGCATCTCCCACCTCGATGACCTCGAAGCACTGCTGTTAAATCACTGAAAGCATTAAACGCCCCCCCAGAAGTCATGAGCATCAAAACCAGGAAGGACATCAGAAATCTGGCCATCATCGCCCATGTGGACCATGGGAAGACCACCCTCGTGGATGCCATGCTTTGGCAAAGCGGAGTGTTCCGCGAAAACCAGCAGGTTGTGGAACGCGTGATGGATTCCATCGACCTGGAGCGCGAGAAAGGCATCACCATCATGGCCAAGAACACCTCGGTTCTCTACCGAGATGTTCATATCAATATCGTTGATACTCCCGGTCATGCGGATTTCGGGGGCGAGGTGGAGCGTACTCTCAAGTTGGTGGACGGAGTCCTCCTCCTGGTGGATGCCAGTGAAGGACCTCTTCCACAAACCCGGTTCGTTCTGAGAAAGTCGCTCGAGGCAGAACTGCCTCAGATAGTGGTCATCAACAAGATCGATCGCTCCGATGCCAGGGCGGCAGAGGTCCTGGACGAGATTTATGATCTTTACATCGACCTGGATGCAACCGAAGAGCAACTGGAGTTTCCAGTCCTCTACGCTAATGCCCGGGCGGGGACCTGCCGAACATCCCAGGAGGGGGAGGACCAGTCCTTGGAACCACTCTTTGAACAAATTCTCACCACGGTGCCGGCTCCCCGCTTTGACGACACCGCTCCACTTCAATTACTGATCACCACACTGGACTACGACGACTATGTGGGCCGCCTGGCTATAGGACGGATATTCAACGGAACAATCAGTGAGAAGGAACCCAGCGTCCTATGCCGAAGAGACGGAACCTTCGAGGAGGTGCAGATTTCCAACCTCTATGGGTACCAAGGTCTCGACCGGGAAAAGCTCCAGGAGGCCGGGCCAGGAGAGATCGTGGCCTTCGCAGGAGTGGAGAACATCAATATCGGTGAGACCCTGTCCAGTAGAGAAGACCCCAGACCCCTGCCCTCGATTCAGGTTGACGAACCGACCATCTCGGTCGTGATCACCATCAACGACTCCCCTTTATCTGGAAGAGATGGAAAGCTCCTGACCGCCCGTCAACTGAAGGACCGCCTGGATAAGGAGAGCCTCACCAATATCTCCATCGAGGTGGAGAAAACCGACACTCCGGATGCCTTCAAAGTGTCAGGGCGAGGTGAGCTTCAATTGGCCATCCTGATTGAGATGATGAGGAGAGAACAGTACGAGATGTGTGTAGGCCGCCCCAGAGTCATCACTCGCAGAGTTGAGAACATCGAAATGGAACCGATGGAACAACTGGTAGTGGACTGCCCTGAGTCCTATATCGGAGTGGTCAGTGAGAAAATGGGAATTCGAAAAGGCAAAATGATCAAAATGGTCAACCACGGAACGGGCCGCGTGCGGATGGAATTTCGGGCTCCCTCACGAGGGCTTTTGGGTTTTCGCAGTGAGCTTCTGACCGACACTCGAGGTACGGCCATCATGACCCAGATCTTCGACGGGTATGCCGAATGGCAGGGGGAGATCCCCCACCGTCCCACCGGAGCACTGGTCTCAGACCGAGCCGGAAAGGCCACCGCCTACGCCATCGAGCATCTTCAACCTCGCGGCGAACTCTTTGTTGCTCCTGTAGAAGAAGTGTATGAGGGCATGATCGTGGGCGAGAACTCTCGCCCTCAGGATCTGGATGTCAACATTACAAAAGAAAAAAAGGTGACCAACATCCGTTCATCCACCGGGGAGATCCTCGTTCATCTGATCCCCCGTCGCAACATGAGTCTCGAACAATCTCTGGAGTACATCCGGGATGACGAGATGGTGGAAGTGACTCCCAAGGCACTTCGGCTGCGCAAGAGGGTCCTTCAGGCTTCACGGCGAAAGTAGATCGGTTGGGCCAGCGCCAGGCGCCTGGGGAGGTGGCGGTGGGGGTTCCTCTCCGGATGGTGGCCTGATAGCCCGAACCGCCTTGGCACGTTCTTCCAACTTTTCAGCCTCCGCAGTGCGGTCCAACACCCGCAGCAGGGCGGCGTACTTCTCCAGGGTTAGCGCTAACGGCGGCCCAGTAGCTGCTCCACCCTTTTCCCAGATAGCCATCGAACGCTGATAGAGCGGCTCCGCTTCTGCGTACTTGCCCTGATCAACGTAAAGATCCCCCAGATTGAGGAGGAACGTACCCACAATCGGGTGCTCGGGACCCCTCGTTTTTTCTGTCATGGCCAGCATACGCTGATAGAGCGGCTCCGCCTCTGCAGACTTGCCCTGATCAACGTAAACCTCCCCCAGATTGAGGAGGACCGTAACCATATTAGGGTGCTCGGGACCCGACGCTTTTTCCCAGATAGGCAGCATACGCTGATAGAGCGGCTCCGCTTCTGCAGACCTGCCTTGTATTCGGTAGAGCGCAGCCAGGTTATTCAGGCTCTTCGCCACATCAAGATGCTCGGGACCCAGCGCTTTCTCTTTGTTGGCCAGTGCACGCCGGTAGAGTGCCTCTGCCTCTGTATATCTGTCCTGGAGGTAATAAAGCTCAGCCAGGTTGTCAGACTCGAATGGAGGCGGGGGTCTTCTCCTCCGAACTGCTCGGCTTCCTTGAGGGCGGCCAGGAACAACTCTTCGGCCTCAGCGTAACGGTGTTGCTCATACGCCTCCCGTCCTTGGTCAGTGTAGATCTCCCAAGACGTCTCCTGGGCAAAAACACTGAGCGGACCCAGGACTGCCACCCATATGGCGATCATCAGTCTGACTGGCATAGGAGACACCGAGTTTAGCGACCGTCGATACTGAATGCGTACAGTGGATAGGCCGGTGATCTCTGGACGCCGCAGGATGTGTAGAGCGTACCATTGGAGATGGTGATTCCCCCTCTGCGGGGGGCAGGCAGCTGATAAGTCCACAGAGGTTCTCCGGTTTCCGTATGAAGAGCCTGCAGAGAACCGTCGCTGAAACCCTGGTAAAAGAGGTTATTGGCCACGGCCGTTGCTCCCTGGATCCCCGGCGCATTGGGTGTCCACCACAGGACTTCTCCGGTGTAGGCATGGAGTGCAACGGTGGCGGTTTGGGCAATGCGTTGGTAGCTGGCTGAGGAGGTGGAAACCATATAGACTTTATCGTGGCCGAAGGCGGTACTGTTGAGTACGGGACCTCCATTGGTTACTGCAGCTGTCCACAGGTGTTCTCCCGTATAGCGGTCAAAGGTGTGAAATCCGGTCTTGCTGCCGGCACCCACACAGCTGCGACGGCTTCCGCTGCGGGTGGGATGGGTCGCCTCAAAAAGCATGGGGTGGCAGCTGTAGTCCAAGTCAAAAGGATCATTGTCTCTCAGCTGGTTATACCACAACAACTCGCCCGATTCCATGTCATTGGCGATGATGCTTTCGCTAAAGAGCATCGGTCCTGGCTCGTGTCCCTTGAGGCTGCCCGTGGCGTTGTAAACAACGCCGTATTCCACATCTATGGCGGCTGCTGACCAAATCGAGCCGCCCGCCAGGGCATTGGGATCGGGAACGGTATCGAAGCTCCACCTGACGGCACCCGTTCCAGCATCCAGACAAACGGCCTGACCATCGCCGGCTGAGGTCGAGAGTCCGACAAAGACTTTTCCGTTATAGTAGATGGGATCTGAGTTGACCCGGGTCCGGGTGATGCCCGATTGAGGATCGATGAGAGTCTTCCAGATCTCTCTGCCCGTGTCCGCATTCAGGCAGTGCACCCGGCCTGTTCCGACACCGAAAAAGATCCGTCCGTCCCCATAGGCCACTCCACCGCGCATCTCCCCCAGAGGGTCAATGTTGATGTCGGCTCGCAGTTCTCCAGGAGCGTTGGCCTGGATACCTTCCCAGGCATTAACTTTCCACTTCAAGGCCCCCGAGCCAGCGTCCAGGGCATAGACATAACCATCCCAAGCGGTAAAGTAGAGGGTGCCGCCCACCACAATAGGGGTGGACTGGTTGAAGCTTCCAGCTCCCTCAAACGTCCACTTCACCTTCAGGCGTTCCACATTGGAAGGACCAATGGTCGTCTCGTGCACATTGGACCGGGTGCTGCGCAGATCACAGCCCGTAAGAGGCCAGTCTCCTGGTTGGGCCCCCGCAGGAAGACTCTGGAGCTGCAAAGGAGCCGAAGCTCGCAGGGAGCTTCTGTTGGCCAGGATTCCACCTGCAGCGGAGAGGGCCAACAAGAATCTGCGACGGTTTAGAGCTAGTAAACTTTTTTCTTGAGTCATATCCATCCTTTCAGGAACAGCGGTAAGACTGAAGACTTCTCTAATTAAACCCTTTATCCAAAGAGTTTAGAGTGGTTAATCTCAAGGGAATAAGAAGCCACTTTCTGGAGGCTAGTCTATCTGGGAGGGCAAGGCAGGTCAACAGAGTATTTCTTGAGCAGATTGGCCCGAGCAAGAAGAAACCATCGTCTGACCATGTTACAATCTGTCTTCGTTTTCTCACTGCGATGGAAACCCATTTGCGCCCGTAGCTCAGCTGGATAGAGCGTTGGTCTACGAAACCAAAGGTCACAGGTTCGAATCCTGTCGGGCGCGCTTTCTTAACTCTTTTCAGATCAGTTAGATAAACCAATTCCCTGCCCTCGATCAAGCGATTCCATCTGTCAATTGTGCCTGCCTCTGCCTTAACTTGACAAAGCCTCAGGAAGTTACAGTCACCTCAGAAGCGTGAATTCGCACAGATGGGGAAAGGCTAATGCATGAAAAAGAAGCACGCAAAGACGGGGGGATTCGCGGATATCGTCACTGCCCCGTCTTCTCCTGTAATGGATTCAATCGGATTTGGAGGGATCTCGTCTGACCAAGCGGATACCTGGTTGATCAGTGGGACCGTGGTATCGTCAGCAAGCACCTCCTCGGAAATCATGAAACGAAGATCGGCGACAATACCCTGCGGAATCGACTCTCCCTCTTTGGCCGCAATCGTCACCCGCAGTATTGAGTAATCGCCGTCGAGGGCTTCGGTAACTGCAGTCACCTTCGCTCCCACGGCCTCTGCAGACAGACCGCGTATGGCCTCAATAAACTCGAGAGTCTTGATCGGATAGGTAATCTCACTCATGGCTTTTCCGACCCTCACGTCCACTGGAACACGGAGGTTAACGGTAATCGTAACCTCCCACCCTGGACCCTCGATATCAGAACTCAAGTCTAGAGACGGACCAACCGACTCCTGCAGGGAGGCAATATCTTGTCCGTACATTAAGGCCGATGCAACAAACGCCACCAGCACCAACGATTTGCCCAAAACAAGCCTGTTCATTGTCACTTCCACTCAGGCACCTCGACACCTGCTCATCAACCACCGATGCTGGAAGGATGGAGCGGGTCATCTCGCTCAAGTACAGTTACTTTCTCGATTTCTGAGCAGCCACGGCCAGAGACGCCGGCTCATTCACGTCCCGGACGACGCGCCCGCAAATCCTCAAACGTGCTGATTTCCGCACCGACCGGCTTCAGGTTGTACTCATCGGAAAAGTCGGTGCGTAAAAAGATAAATTGGCCACCTTTCATGGTCATCAGAGGTCGCATCTCCGAAATCTCCTCCACCGGCATGCTCATGTAATCGCGATCCAGGATGATCAGATCCGCAAACTTTCCCGGCTCGAGCGAACCCAACTGATCTCCTTTCAGGACGTAATTGGCCCCGTTCTGCGTTCCCACTTTCAGGGCGGTTCGCCGATCTATGCGCTGATCGGCTCCCCAGACCTTCCCTTCGTGGTCAAGGCGCGTGATCATGGTTTCAATGCTGTCCCACGCTCCTTCCGAGGAGACATTGATTCCGGCCTCGAGCATGCTCCCGATGGGGGCCCCATAGGTGTTGAGAATATCCGCTCCATAGGCCCCAAGCGTCGACCGGGCTCCTCTTTCCAGGTCTGAGGAGATGGCATTTACCATGTTACAGCTAAACATCAGTTCCAGTGCTGCCGCCCGCGGAATGGCGTCGGGAGGAACCATGGTGCAATGGTCGAATGCCCAGCCCTTGACTGATCCCGGATCGGCCTGGTCGATTCGCTCCCACGTGTTAAGCATCATGTAGATGGATGCCTCTCCCGCGGCGTGAGAATTGGCCGACCGCAGACCCTCCACGGCAACCTCCCGGTACCACTCCAGGAAGCGGTTGCCGCTAATACGCGCTCCCCTGGTGCTTCCGCTGTACTCAATATCCAGGTTGCACTGGCCCCGCGGCCACCACTCGGTGGCGACTGCATTCATATCCCCCGAGTTCAGGGCGCTGACCTGGACCCCATCGGCCACTGCCTCATTGTCTCTGGTTAGATCAATACACCTTCTGACACCGCCCCCGTCGGTCGCGCGCGCGGTCACGGACGAGATGAAAACATTGTCGGTGCCGGAGCCCAACTGGTACTGCTTCATGTCCACGCCTGGCTGAAACCCCGCCATGGCCCCATAGGCATATCTGAGCGGCATCTCGTCCCGCGAGTCCAGCCACTGATAGGCCTGCACATTGGCCGTATTCAGAGCTCCCGAAAGCGTCGTGATACCCACGGACGAGTAGTTTTCGACAAGAAGTTTCCTGAAGTACGGGCCCGCGTCTTCGGGCTTGGGAAACAGCCCAAACTCCTGATCCTCCCAAACGATTTGGCTGGCCGGGGCCTCCAGAATACCAGTCGGCCTGCCCGATTCGTCGGCCCAGTAGCGCCCATACCTTTCAATGAAGAGTCCGTACTTGCGCCACATCTCCGCAAGAGCCATCGAGTTCAACATATTGATGTTATTTGCCGATATTCCCACCCTCATAACGATCGGATGGTTGGGAGCGGCCTTGTCCAGTTCCTTCGCGTTTAGCTGGTTAAAAATCAGGTCAGCCTGACTTCCCGTCCAGTTGGGGGAGAAATAGAGCCACTCACCCGGCGGAAACTTGAAAGCTGCAATAATGTCCCGGATCTGCTGAAGGACTTCGTCCGGAGTTTTCATTCCTCTCACGCTTAGGGATATTTGCCTGCTCTTGACGGTTCCCAGTTCGCGGCCATAAGCACCGACCGCTTGCAAATGGACGTGTGTATGGATCAGCCCCGGCGTCACCGTCTTCCCCTTCAAATCAATCCTGCGCGTGTTCGGCCCGGCCAGCCTGAGCACTTCATCGTTCGTGCCCACAGCCGTAATCCGGTTGCCGCGCACCGCCACCGCCTGTGCAATGGTGAAGTTCGAGTCCACGGTCAAAATCTTGCCGTTGTACAAAACGGTGTCGGCGGTCTGTTGGGCTACGCCAACAGAGATGCTTGCAGCGATCACTACAGCCGCGATCCAGATATGGTGTTTATGCATCGTGATACCCTCCCCTGTTTCTCCTTTTGGTTCTTGTTGTGGTGCCGTCAAAATGGCATGGGCTTAGTGCCAATACTAGATGATGCACGTGGGCCACACAAGAAACAATAGACAGAGTATCCCTGCATTCGCCCCCCTCAATCTAATTTCATCTAACGAGATGAGCCAAACTGACAAAGATGAGAGAAAGTGAGATGAAATACTCGCTGGGTTTTAAGGTGTTGTTTCCAAAGATGATAGAAACTCAGATGCACTGAGATGAAATGAGGTGAAAACCGGCGACTTCAACCTACGAAACCCAAGGTCACAGGTTCGAATCCTGTCGGGCGCGCCAGTTAAAATCGGTGCATTCCGGACACATAGGTTACAGTTTATTCCGAAGACATAGGTAACACCTTTGCACCAAAAGGGTTATTTATAGGTTCAAACCTTCTACTGTCTTCGTCAAAGTAACCGAGGTCGTATTCCATAAACGACACCAGCCAAATTTTCTCTTTGACCTCTTTGATTCCAACATCTTGACCAGCAAACACCGTGCTGAAGTTGATCTTTTGACTTTTCATACAGATTCTGCCGCAGCTGGTGACGGTCACGGTGCGATCGTGCATGGGGTACTCGACGCGCCCGATTCCTCGGTAGGGACAAGATGCGGGAGTATAGACCTCGGACGGAAACTTCATGCCCAGGGCCTCATGAGGTCTCTCAGTATTGTATTCCGCCTGAAAGGCATTAAACCTCTCTTGCTGCTGAAGAAGGTTGTGGGCAGCGGGAACGACTGTGGCCTTCTTGAGGGTGAGATGAAGGCGCTCATGCCTTCCGTTCTGCTCGGGATGGCCGGGCTTGATCCTCTCGATTCGGATTCCTAGCCTAAGCCACCAGACGGCCAGTCGACTGAGTCCAAACAATCCGTTGGGTGATGCAAAAGGGACTCCGTTGTCCGTGCGGATCGCTTCCGGCAAACCTAACTCTTGAAAGGTTCTCTCGAATACGGGGAAAGCACCTCTTTCCTTAACACTGTCGAGAGCCTCGATGGCGAGCAGATAACGGCTGGCGTGATCGCTCACGGTGAGAGGATAACAGTACCGTTTGTCTCCCAGCATGAACTCTCCTTTGAAGTCGGCAGACCAAAGGTCATTGGGATTCTGGCTGCTGGACAATCGAGTCCCCTCTGCCTTGAACCGTCGCCGTTTTCTACAGTTCACCAGGCCGTTGCGATCCAGAACCGCGTGAACTGTGCTCACCGCAGGCGGCCGTACATTCGGAAACCTACGAATCAGGAGCGCCCGAATCTTGGGAGCTCCCCAATACGGCTTCTCTCGCTTTAGCCTGACCAGGGTCCGTTCCACCTGTTCGGGCAGTTGGTTTCCGTAACGATGCGGCTTGCGGCTCCGATCCACCAGGGCGTAAGCGCCGGTGTTTTGATAGCGGTTCCAAATCTTGTAGCCCGTCTTTCTGGATATCCCAAACTCCTCACACAGACGGCTCATGGACTCCCCATCCAACAGCTTCGCTATAAATCTCATTCTCTCGTCCATCACACAGATCTCCTTCCATGGCATCTCTGGGCACCTCCCAGAAGAAGCCTATAAGTGTTACCCATGTGTCCGGTATAATTTGTTACCCATCTTTCGGAATGGGCACCACATCACCATTGCCTTCCCCGCCCTCGAAGGTCTACCATCTACAAAGAGTCACGTCCCACACGTTGAAGGAGACGGGGAGCCCACTGTGGTCGGGAATGTTCTGTCTCACTACAAGATCCCTGAAAAGATTGGCCAGGGGCGGCATGAGAGAGGTTCATCGTGCCCAGGACACTAATCTCAGCAGTGAAGTGGCCATTAAGGTGCTGCCCGATCCTCTGTGGGGGAATTCACTAGTATGAACAATCTAAAGGATAAGCACTTCAAGCTTCCAGCCTCGGAGCTTCTCCAACTGGTCAACGATGCTCGTGATTGAACGTTGGAACTGCTCACCGATCTGGAAGTTGACCAACTAAACGTCCCTCTGCTTGAGATCGTTAATCCGTTTCGTTGGGAGCTGGGACACGTTGCTTTTTTTACGACATATTTCTCTTGCGCGGCCTGGATCATATCGATCCGATTATGGAAGACGGAGATAATTCTTATAACTCATTCACAGTTGACCACGATGATCGCTGGTCTTTACCTCTCCCTTCAAGAGAGAAAACTCTGGATTACATGCAGCACACATTGAAGTTAGTTGTCGAACGTTTAGCCTCGCGTGAACCCAGCGCCGAGGAAACCTATTTGTATCTTCTGTCAGTGTTTCACGAGGATATGCATGGGGAGGCTTTTACCTATATGAGACAGCCGCTGGAGTACCCCCTGCCTCAGCTTTCCACCGCTCACACAGAAGGAACTCCCGCTGAGTTGAGCGAAGGCCCTTTGCCTGGAGACGTGGAAATTCCAGAAGCCACGTTTCAACTCGGAGCTACGCCGGACCTTCCCTTTGTCTTCGATAATGAGAAGTGGGCACATCCGGTGCAAACCGCTTCCTTTCAAATAGATCGTGCTCCTGTGTCCAACGCCGAGTTCTCGGAGTTCGTGGATGATGGAGGATATCTGCGGCAGGAACTGTGAAGTCCTCAAGGGTGGATTTGGCGGACCAAGGCTGGAGCCCAGCATCCTCTCTACTGGAGCCGGGGTGAGAAGGGATGGTTGCGTCGGCACTTCAACAAGCTGGTCCCCCTTGAAGAGAACGCTCCCATAAT
The DNA here is from genome assembly GCA_963663035.1 of Acidobacteriota bacterium. GTDB lineage: Bacteria > Acidobacteriota > UBA6911 > RPQK01 > JADFOI01 > JADFOI01. The sequence goes on along the minus strand of OY760074.1, from coordinate 1,207,480 downwards.
CCATGTCAATTGGTACGAAGCCGAAGCCTATTGTCAGTGGGCGGGGAGACGCCTCCCCACGGAGCCAGAATGGGAAATGTCCGCCATGGGGAAACCTTCCAGCGGCGGTAGAGGAATCGCTGAAGGCCAGAGACGGTATCCCTGGGGAGATGAGTTTCCGACGCCTGATCGTGCCAATCTGGATTCACGTGCTCTGGGATGCGCCGATGTTGCTGCGTTTCCCTCTGGAGATAGCGCCTTTGGATGCCGCCAGATGATCGGCAATGTGTGGGAGTGGACCGCTTCCCCTTTTTATCCTTTTCCGGGGTACATTGTGGATTTTCCTTATCAGGAATATTCTGCCCCTTGGTTTGGGTATCGTAAGGTACTAAAGGGCGGCGCCTGGGCCACTCGCTCTCGTCTTGCTTGCAATGGCTATCGCAACTTTTTCCGACCCTACCGAAATGACATTTTCGCGGGGTTCCGCACCTGTGCAAAGTAGCGAGCGATAGATGTTAGTCCGCCAAGCTCACCTAGCGAACTGAGCTCAAGAAGTCGGGGGAGGATCCACCCCCTCCGCGACGACCCTCGCTTCCAAGACCTGCTTCCATGAGAAGGCCCTTTCTTGTCAAGACCGACTTGGCGGTCAAAAGTCCGGGACCGGGTGATTAAGCCAGCTGATGGGAGTTCGCTTAATCGATCCAGTGATGCTGATTTTGTTTGCCTTGCTTCCATCCGCACTCTTTTTCAGCCCTTGATTTGGACTGGGTGCATGTAAGGGTTCGTCAAACTGGGCGCTGCAATCTGCGGCTCGTTCTCTTCCGAAGGAAGGAACAGCAGGTCGTTCGCAGTCACCCGAACTGGGCATTTGGATCATTGAGGTTAACTCCATGGGCGGGTCACGTTCACCGGAATCCCTTCTGGGTTCAATCTCTTAGGCAGCCCCTTCCAGGTACTCTTGATTGTTGTACAGCGGTTCATAGGTCTCTCCTGTGACCCACAGATGGTGCAGCAGGACCGAGAGTTTACGAGCCACCGCCACCACGGCTCGCTTCTTGGCGCTTTTTCCTCCTCTGGAAGCAATCCTCTCCCCATAGCGTCGCAAGTCACAATCCGAGCCAAAAGGTCCCAGGATTGACCTGCCCCCACGAACGAGTCCACCCTCTATGCTAGACCCGGGACCATTTGAAGTCCACTCCAAGGGATTGGATCCAGTGCCTGCGACCTAGGTAGTTTGGCCTCTGGCGCCGGCGGCCGATAGGCCAAGGCGCTGTGAGGCCGGATCTGATTGTAATCCCTCCGCCAGCGTTCTACCAACACCTTGGCTTCCCCCAGCGTGTCGAAGATCTCCATGTTCAGCAGCTCATCCCGTAGTTTCCCGTTGAAACTCTCAATGTACCCATTCTCCCAGGGGCTGCCCGGCTCGATGTACAAGGTCCTTACCCCAACAGCCTGCAGCCAGTCCCGGACCGCCTGTGCCGTAAACTCCGATCCGTTATCGGACCGGATAAACTCAGGCACTCCCCGATCAACGAATAACTCCGCCAGCCGGTCCAACACGTCTTGGTGATTCATCTGCCGTTTCACATCAATGGCGAGGCACTCTCTGGTGTACTCATCCAGGATCGTCAATAGCCGAAAGGCTCGCCCATCATGGGTCCGTTCATGCACGAAATCATAGCTCCAGACGTGGTTCTTGCGAGCCGCTCGTAACCGAACACAGGAACCGTCATTAAGCCACAGCCTCCTTCGTTTCGGCTGTCTGGACGGGACTTTCAGCCCTTCTTGTCTCCACAGCCTCTCCACCCGCTTAGGATTCACCTTCCACCCTTCCCCATGAAGTATCGCCGTGACCCGCCGGTAGCCATAACGCCCGTATTGCGTAGCCAACTCCACCATCCGGGCCACCAATCGGGCCTCATCATCGGGAATTTGCCTTTCCCTTCGCTGGGTCGATCGAACCTGTCCCAGCACTTGGCAGGCCCGACGTTCGGAGACTCGCTCTGCTCCTAATCGCTCTCGTACCCACATCACCGCTCGTCTCCTGTTCGCCGGGCCTAGAAGTTTCCCGAGGACACTTCCTTCAGGATCTGCTTGTCCAAAGACAGATCCGCCACCAGCTTCTCCAACCGGGTATTCTCCTTCTCCAACACCTTCAACCTCTTGGCCTGGTCCAACCGGAGCCCTCCGTACTCTTTGCGCCACCGGTAGTAGGTCTGCTCGCTCACCCCCATCTGCTTCGACACCTGTCCCACCCTCTGTCCTTGGGCCAGACCCACCTCTGCCTCACGCAGCTTCATGATGATCTGTTCTGCCCTAAACCGCTTCCCTGCCATCCTTGCCTCCTTCCTAAACCGGAAATCCTAACATTCAAACTGGACTCGTTTTAGGGGGCAAGGTCAGGATGTACTGGGAACTACCGACCAGTAGTTTGCGAACGAATCGGTCGCCGGCTTTGGTAATCCTCAACTGAGGATCCCGATTCCCGGATTGGTCTTGTCTGGGAGTGAGCCCCAGATACGCTCCCACCTGGCGACTTCTTCCAAACCGATGGGCATCCTCGAGGGTCAAAACAAAGGCCAGAGCTGTGATCGGTCCTACTCCTCGAACTTGCTGAAGGTTCTCGGTGTCCGGATACTTCTGCTGGCACAGTTGCTGAATCTGCCGATCGTATTGGCGGATCTGTGCGGTGAGCTGTTGGATCATCTCCAGCAGGGGCTCCAAAGCCATCTTCAGGCAACCCGGAATGTGGAGTTTGACCCGATGGGGAAAAGCCTCTGTGGAACAACTGGGCAGACGCTCCCCGAAGGCTTTCACAGATCCTCGGATAGGATTGACCAGCCGGGTTCGGGCTCTCACCAGCTCATCTCTAGCTTTAACCACCGCCAGGTCCGCTTGAGCGGCTTCGCCCCGATGCTGAATCGGATACAACAGCTCGGGATCCACTCTTCCTAAACGTCCCAGAAGCTCTCCATCCTTGCGGTCCGATTTCTTTCGGTTCTGGCTGATGAGTCGAACCTGTCGGGGATTGGCCACGATTTCTTCGTGTCCTTGCTCCTTGGCTATCGCTTGCACCCACCGAGAGTGGGTTCCCGTTTCCAACACCACCCGCATTTTTGGCTGAGACTTGAAGAACCTTTCCATGGCTCGTCGTTGAGTCTTCACCCTACCTTCTTCCACTTTCTGTCCTGACTTGTCGATGATGCAGTAGTAGGAAAATTTGTCTCCCAGGTCCAAACCCATCGTCAGTTCCGGAATCTGTGTGATCTCTTTGATAGAATCTTTCATGGCCAAGCTCCTTTGCTAAAGAGTTAATATTTTGCAGCCCAAGCTTTGGGACTGCGTTCCTCTAAACTGCAGCTCATTTTAGAGACTGCCTCTGAGGAGTTTGGCCTTCTCATCCTTATCTGCTGCGGATAAACCTTCAGCCTTGAGCGGCTGAACCTCCACTTGTGAACGCATGTAGGCTTCCTTGGCCTTTTAACTCTTGGAGTTCTGCAGGAAGAGGAAATTAAAGGTTAAGATGGAATCATGCTTTTTTTGGGGTCAAGCTACGAAGGTCAAGAGGCATCATCGAAAACCGTTCTCTTAGCTATTCGTTACACTGTTCTACTCATATGCCTGCCTCTGGCCTCAACATCTCTTGCTGTGGCCCATGGTGGTGTCACTGACTCACTGGGCTGCCATCACGATAGCCAGCGAGGTGGGTACCATTGCCACAGTGGGCCACTGGCTGGACAATCTTTCAGCTCCCAAGAGGAGGCACTTCGCGCACTTGAGGTCAGCACTGGCGAAAGTAGCTCTGCCCTGTCTCCAGTCCCATACGACCGTGATCTTTATGGTGGGTGGACGGACGAGGACGGAGATTGCCAGAACACTCGACAGGAAGTGTTGATCGCGGAAAGCATCGGTCCAGTCGAGCTGGACTCCAGAGGTTGTCGCGTCGTCTCAGGGCAGTGGCTCGACCCCTACACAGGCGAGACCTTCACCGATCCCAGGGACCTCTACATCGATCATCTTATCCCGCTTGCTGAGGCACACCGCAGTGGAGCAAGCCGGTGGAGCGCGAAACTACGAAATGAGTACGCCAATGATCTATCGTATCCAAGGATGCTAACGGCGATTTCTTCATTTGCAAACAGGTCCAAACGAGACAGAAGCCCAGCGGATTGGTTGCCGCCCAATCCAGACTTCCACTGCGGATATGTGAGGGCATGGATCATAGCGAAAAACGATTGGCGTCTCACCATGGACAACAGGGAAAGAGAAGCAGTCGATTCCGTCCTGGCGCAATGTGAACAGCCGGTGATGGGGCTGGCGCGCTAGTCGGAGTAGGTTCGACACCTGCCGCTTCCGGGCAAGCCATATTGCCCATTGCCTTCCCCGACCTCCAGGCGTAACATCTAGAACAAATACCTGGGAAAGCAGTAACTATGGTCGGCACCACTATCTCCCATTACAAAGTCATCCAGAAGATCGGCCAGGGCGGCATGGGAGAGGTCTACCGGGCTGAGGATGGCCGCTCTGGAGTCCGAACGGCCGGGAATTGTTCTATGGGAGCTCAGAAGGCATGATGGCAGTGCCTATTGAAACCGAGCCGACCTTCACCCAGGGCACGGTGGAGCTGTTGTTTGACCTGGGCCCATACTTCAAACCGTCCGCAAGAGCGAACCGAAGGATCGATATCTCCCCGGAGGGAGACCGGTTCCTGATGCTCAAGGAAGGCGGCGGATCGGATGAACCTGCCCAGACGACAAGCATCATCGTCGTCCAAAACTGGTTTGAAGAACTCAAACGCCTGGTACCGGGCCCCTGACAGCTGACACCTGACAACTGACAACAGACGACGGAATTTGGGGACAGTCCCCGAATTCCTCCGTCTATCGGCGGTCGTAGACCAGCTTCCCGTTGAGACCCGTGGCCACGACCTCAATATCCAGAATCTCATCGATCGGGATGGTGAAGAAATCTCTATCCAGTACCGCGAAATCGGCATACTTCCCCACTTCCAGAGATCCCAGGGTGTCCTCGGCCATCACATATTCAGCGGCCCAGTTGGTGGTCATCTTCAGGGCGGTGACTCGATCCACTGCCTCGTCGGGGAGCAGCACCACCACCTCCGGCTCTACGCCTGGTTCGGGACGAACTCCAAAGTCGGACACGGTGACTTCCCGGGTGATCAGGGTATGGATGGGACGCCAGTTCCCTCCCCCCTCAAAGGTCACACGGATTCCCTCATTGATCCAGGTCTTCACCGGCATGGCATATTCTTCCAGCTCGGGACCATAAACCTTCATATTGAAGGGTACGCCGCCCAGCATTCCCATATTGACATTGATGATGATCCCGAACTTCTTGAGTCCCGCGATCACGTCCGGTTGCTTGCCCAGTAAGATGTTGTGCTCGAGGGTGGTCCTGAGGCCACGCATGTACTCCAGGCTGAAATTCCCTTCCTCCATGGCCTGCTCCAGCATCTGGATGTAGAGGCGGGCACCATGGCTGGAGGTGCCGTGGGCCTGGACGGGACGCCAGCCGCTGACGATGGCCTCCCGGTAGGTTTCCCAGGGCTTGGTCCCGGGGCTGGGGCATCGCTCCTTGGCCTTCACTTCAGCCGAGGCATTGGGCATGTCGGGCCCCATGCACACCTCGTTGACGACGGAATCCCAGATTTCATTGCACATCCCGTTGAGCCACAGCATATCGCCACCGGCGGAGTGCGTGGTCCAGGGGGCACCACTCCCCTTGTAGAATTCGTGGATGGTTTTGAGATTCCAGAAGTTTCCTCTCTGCGGCTCGGCGTAATAAGCCAGCCGATGGGGCATCGTGCCCTCTCGATTCAGGAGGTTGTAAGCCTGGATCACCTTGGGGAACAGAATTCGGGTCCCGATGGTGGTGACTCCTCGCGCCACCGTATCGTGTCCATACAGGCGCAAGCTTTCCGCCAACTTGGCAATGGGCTCATCCTTCCACCAGAATTCAAAGGTCAGGCCCTGAATGTCGGGAACCGCAGCATAGCCGTCTCGGCCAGCCCCAGGCCGGTTTTCCAGATCGGTACTTTCCTCCCAGTCGACAAAGACCGCTTTGATCGCCTCAATGGCCACGCTGTTGAAAAGTCCCTGGATCCCCATGGTGACCACCACCGGATTATTTTCCGTTCCACCGTCGATCTGCCTCCGATTGATCTCACCGAGATAGAGCCAACCCCGGGCCGTCCCGCTCGGATTGGCCTTGTTATCGGTCAGACCCACCGTGATCCACTGACCGGGGGGGATGTTTTGCACCTGGATGGCATTGACCACCGTCTCTCGGATCTTCCTGGCCGTAGCTTCCGCCGTGGTCTCGCCATCGACCCTCAACTGTATGCTGGGATCGCTGAGGCCCTGGCTGGGACCATAGGTTCTGGCTGCGCTCGAGAAAGCATGAAAGTGGGGATTAATGATGCCGGGGATCACGGTTCGGTTGCCTATGTCCACAAACCGCGTATCGGGTCCGGCCAGTTTCCGCATGTCCTCCTTGGTCCCCAGAGCCATAATTCTCTCGCCTTTGATGGCCATCGAAGCAACGATGGTCCCCGGCGTATTGGGAACGGTGCTCCAATCATCCATGGTGACAATTTTAGCGTTCATCAGAATGCTATCCGCATAGCCCTGCTCTGCAACCAGGGGATGCAGCTGAGAGAAACCCACGACCTGAAATGAGGGAATGATAAGAAAGAGAATCACCAGTCTTTTCATAGAACACCTCAACGCGTTTCCGGAAGTTAAGTTTTGGAATTCAAGCATGAATTAGGGGAATTTATATCCAAGGCAGGTGGGACTGTCAAGGCTGGCGCGCCCCGCTCTTCCCCGCTCCCCCCCTCTTCTTTTCTATAATGTTTTTATGGTAAATGAAGAAGCCAAGTGGCAGTACACCACTTCCAATTCCCTCACCCAATGGTACGGGCACGTCCATCTTTTAGAGGACAGGGCCCTGGGCCAATGGTTTTGCGCGGACTTGCAGACGGGCAAACCCCTGTGGGACCATCGCCTTCGGCAGGCCAACACCATTTGCGGAGTCAGCGAGAGTGTCATCGTAGCCAGCGAAATGGGCTCAGACGGACCCTGGACCTTGACAAAGGGCTGCTATGGGATCTCCCTCGCGACCGGCGAACTCCTGTGGACGGCCCACCGAAAAAAAGGAGGAAAGCTCCTTCGCCTGATGGACTTCATTCCTGGCTTTTCCAACGAGTTGCGGGACAAACCTGTGGCAGTTCGAGGATCCGAATGCCTGTGTGAGCAGGGCGACATCATAGACGTCAAAACGGGTCGATTTCTGCGCAAGGTTTCTCCTTCAGACCACTTCAAGAAGACGAACGGGGATGAAAGTCCGTCCTGGATTCTGTACAGCAAGAGAAGGGTGATGCTCGAAAATGGAGAGCTGCTGGCCCATTCTCCCGATAGGAACTGTCCCCGAGAGCAGAGAACCAGCAAGGGTTTTCACCTGGCTCGCCGTCGATCGGATGATGAACAGCTCTGGCACTTCCACCTGGAAAAGGAAAATCATTTCATTGAGGGCAACTATTTTTCCTACCGCCACCACGGCGATTACATGTTCCTGCTCGTTTCAGACCGGCCAGCCTACGTCCCTATTGATCCCGAGAAGCCCAACTGCGTCAAACCCAACCCGAGACGGAATTTTCTGTGGGTGCTGGATCTCCAAACGGGAAACATCTGCCAGAAGATAGCCCTCTCGGAAGAGACTCAAGAGGAGTGTCGCATTGAAGATGTCAACGACCGTTTCCTCCTCATCAGAAGAGAAGCAAAGACTCTGCTGTGCTTTGCGCGACGGTAAGAACAGGAGAAACTGGGGAGAAGGAGTTGAGTCGTCGTGACAGATTCAGAGGGGTACTGCTGGGAACCGCTGTGGGTGACTCCATCGGCCTGCCGGCCGAGGGAATCTCTCCCTCACGCTCCAGAAAGCTTTTCCCGGGCCGCTGGCGGCAGAGACTGTTGCTCAACCGGGGAATGGTCAGCGATGACACAGACCATACCGTCTTCGTAGCCCAGAGCTTGCTCACTTATCCTGACTCAGTAGAGCTTTTCGTAAGGCGACTTTCCCGCTGTCTGAGGGGATGGTTCCTGTCCCTGCCGCCCGGCATTGGGTTTGCCACCCTGAGGTCTATCCTTCGTTCCTGGCTCATCAGTCCACTGCGCAGCGGCGTCTACTCGGCGGGAAACGGTCCCGCCATGCGCTCGGCACCTATTGGAGCCTTCTTTGCCCTGTCCCGGAAGCGTACGAATGATTACGTTCAGGCCTCTACCCGACTCACCCATACCGATCCGAGAGCCCTCACCGGGGCCAAGGCGGTGGCACTGATCGCCGGCTGGAGTATTCGGGAAAATCTGGAGGAGAGGCCGGAACTGCAGGACTTTTTGGATCTGCTTGAGCAGGCCGGCCACCAGGACCAAGAATGGAAAACCGCACTCGAATCGATGGCCACCGCCTATGGTCAGCAGCACACTGTCCAACAGTTTGCAGATTCACTGGGCCTATCCCAAGGGATCTCCGGATATGTTTACCACACGGTACCGGTGGTGGTTTATGCCTGGTACCTGCATTTCGGCTCTTTTGAAGACACCGTAAGTGCAGTCTTGAGCTGCGGTGGTGACACCGATACCACAGGAGCCATAAGCGGTGCCCTGGCAGGCGCGGTCACCGGTGAAGGGGGGATTCCCGCGGATTGGCTCAATGGCCTCTGTGATTGGCCCCGGGGTGCCCGGATTTTAAGAGAAATTGCTGATCAACTGGCAGAGAACAGTGAAGGGTTCCAGAGGGGCTCTCCTGTACGCTATTTCTGGCCGGGCATGCTCTTGCGCAATCTCTTCCTTCTGGTGTTTGTGCTGCTGCACGGGTTCCGCCGCCTGGCACCACCTTACTGACGATCTGGGAAACGCGAATCTTGGATCGTGCACCTGTAGTAGGTCCCAACCCTGCCGGGCGCGCTACATTTCCCATTGCCTTCCTACCCCTTAAGGCTTAAGATCTAGGACGAATCACACCCGCTTTGAGGGAGAGTCAAACAGATGATCGGCCAAACCATCTCCCACTACAAAATCACAGAGAAGCTCGGCGGCGGAGGGATGGGTGTGGTCTACAAGGCCGAGGACACCAGGCTCGGCCGCAATGTGGCCCTGAAGTTCCTGCCTGAGAAGTTTGCCCAGAACAAACAGGCACTGGAACGCTTCCAGAGAGAAGCTCGTGCGGCATCGGCACTGGATCATCCCAACATCTGTGCCATCTACGACATCGGTCAGCATAAGAGCCAGCCTTACCTTGTCATGCAGTACCTGGAGGGCCAGACTCTCACCCACCGCATCCAGGGCCGCTCCATGCCAACGGATGAGATCCTGGATCTGGGGATTCAGATTGCCGATGCTTTAGACGCCGCTCACGCCAAGGGCATCGTTCACAGGGACATCAAGCCGGGCAATATTTTCATCACCCAACGGGGCGACGCCAAGGTGCTGGACTTTGGACTGGCCAAGCTGACCCAGGAGCAGACCGGGGTGGACTCGAAGATGCCCACGGCACAGGTGCCGGAGGAGGCTCTCACCAATCCTGGCACCGCCTTGGGGACGGTAGCCTATATGTCGCCTGAGCAGGCCAGGGGTGAGGAGCTGGATGCCAGGACAGATCTGTTCTCCCTGGGTGTGGTGCTCTATGAGATGGCGACGGGGAGCTTGCCATTTCAGGGAAGCACGACTGCGGTTGTCTTCAATGAGATTCTGTCCAAGGCTCCCACATCTCCTGTGAGGTTGAATCCAGATGTGCCTGATCCGTTAGAAGGCATCATCAACAAAGCCCTCGAAAAAGATCGGGAGATTCGTTGCCAAACTTCAAAAGAGTTGCTGCTGGACCTCAAGAGGCTGAAGAGAGATACATCAGGTGAGTCAGTAGCCACCTCAGCAGTAGCTGCGGCGACCCCCGCGAAGCGGAGTTACCTCTGGCCTGCGGTGGCTGGGGGAGTGGTGGTCCTTGGCCTTTTACTTCTGGCATTGCTTGTGCCGTTTACTTCCACCTCACCAGAGGAGGCCATCACTTCTATTGCCGTTTTACCTTTCGTCAACATGAGTGACGACCCCGAAATGGAATATCTCAGCGACGGGGCTGCTCAGAGCATCATCTACGGCCTTTCCCAGTTGCCGCAGGTGAGGGTCATTCCCTTTTCGTCGGTCCTCCATTACAAAGGCCAAGAGATAAACTCCCGACAAGTGGCAGAAGAGTTGGGTGTCCGTGCCTTGCTGCTGGGGAGGCTGAACCAACAGGGTGAGGACCTGTTGGTCAATGTCGAACTGATAGATACGGAAGCCGACAGGGTGCTGTGGGGCGAACAGTACAACCAAAAGGCAACTGAACTCCTGGCAGTGCAGGAGAAGATCGCTATGGAAGTCTCTGACAACCTTCGCTGGCAGCTCAGCGGAGAGGACCAGAGTCAGATGATGAAGCAGGGCACACAGGATCCTGAGGCCTATCGGAGCTACCTGGAGGGCCGTTTTTGGTGGAACAAGAGAAACAGGGACGGATTCGAGCGGGCGGTTGAACTCTTCAATGAGGCGATTGACGAGGATCCCTTGTATGCCCAGGCCTATGCTGGACTTGCTGATACTTACACTTTACTTGCCTACTACTACCACCGCACTCCAGAGGATGCCTTCCCACTGGCAAAAGCCGCGGCACAGAGGGCACGGGAAATCGATGACAGCCTCGCTGAGGCCCACACCTCATTGGGGTACATCAAAGCTCTTTACGAATGGAAGTGGAGTGCAGCTGAGGCCGACCTCAAACGAGCCATTGAACTCAATCCAAACTACCCAACTGCTCACCACTGGTACGGAGCGTTCTTGATGACTCAGAGTCGGTTAGATGAAGCGCTTGAGGAAGCGAGTAAGGCTCAAACGCTTGATCCCCTCTCACCCGAGATAACCAGGCTTGTCGGAGTAGTGTTCCTTTGGAAAGGCCAATACGATGAGGCCATAGAACAATTACAAAGGGCCTTGGAACTGAATCCAGATCACCCAGGTGCACATCAAATCCTTACATGGGCGTATTGGGAAAAGGGAATGCACGAAGAGGCTATTGCCCAGTCAGAAAGATTGGCTTCCTTAAATCCTAATGTATCGATTACTCCTGTTGTCTTACGCTCCTTGGCTTCCGGCAATCGAGCTGAGGCCATAGCGGCCCTCAGAGATTCAGAGCAACTCCCTGCGTGGCATAAAGCAAGTCTCTATATGCACGTCGGCGAGGAGGATCTTGCGCTGGAGTGGCTGACCCAAGCCGTCGGTAAACGCGATCCCCAAGTTGCTTTCATCAAAAGTAATCCCTTCTTCGACCCCCTCCATGCCGACCCTCGCTTCCAGGATCTGCTGCGGCGGATGAACTTAATGCCTTGAAGTTGTTCTGGGCTATGTCGGATGAAAAGCTTACCTGAGCTTCCACACACTCACACCGCTACGTCAACGTAGGTGGAGTAGCTGTGAGGCTCGGGGATACTGTAACCTTCCTCTTGCAGGCCCTCCAGATGAAAGTAGATGGCCTCTTGCATCGCAGTCTCCACTTCCTTCCGTGATTCTCCGGTGGCCACACAACCTTCGAGGTCTGGAGAATAGGCTGAAAAGCCTGTCTCGGTTCTTTCGATTACAATCAAGTATTTCTTCATTTCTTTGTCTCAGGCTCCAGTCTAGCTTGCTTCCATACGCTATTTAATGTTCCTGCTGCCAAATCATCATTGGCTTTTCCCGAAATGGTGACCAAACCTCTTTTGGAGGAATGCTTGAATTGGCGATGACTTCCGCGAGTACGGACAAGAGACCAACCATCCTTCTCAATCAATTTAATCACATCTCGGACTTTCACAGCGTAAGAGGACCATCAAAATGAAGGCGGATGATCGTGGCTCGCCTTCAATATAGCACCCGGGGAAAGACCGGTCCACAATTGCCTGGCTGGGCTGCGGCGAATGAACCTTGAGCCTTGAAGTTGGCTACGCGCTGCCTCCCTCAGTTGAGGCCGGCGCCTCCTCCAGGGACTGCTCATCCGGTTGGGGGCGATGCTCGCGGCGGTGCAGATGGATATCGAGCGCGATCTTGCCAATGACGATCAACACCAGCATGGGCAGCGGCGATCCCAGTGCTATGACCGCGAATCCGCCGGCGATGATCACCAGGTGCAGCAACACGATTCGCTTGTAGGGCTGCTGCATTAGCTGCTGCAGTGTGGCGCGCTTGATCTCACCCTTCCCGATGTAATTCTGGATGAAGCTCACACCGTGGCTCAGGACAAGACCCATTAACGGCCAAAACAGCACTTCGGATCGGGCCTGCCACACGGTCCTCATCGTTTCCACCAGGATCTGCATGAAGATCAGAAAAAACGGCCATCCATCTCCCGAGAGGATCTCTCCGGTATTCTCGGACAGATCGAGGAACGCCAGAAGAAAGAAGCCGTGCACACCACAGAAGGCGCCATAGTGAAAACAAAAGAAGGCAACAGGAAACAGCCGGCCAAAGAATACAATCGGGTGCTCAGCAGGCCGCACCATTATTTTCAGCACGTTGTAGCCGCCAACCACAAGATTCTCACTCCAATAAACGATCAGGATCAGCCCCACATCCCAGCCCCAAAACAGTGCGCCGACCAGTGGGATGAGATTGACTGCGACCAGTGCTGCGATTGATATCGTCATGGTTGGGGAAACTGACTATTGCTCTTCAAGACAAAGGACTCATACCATTGAAGAGTGACTGAAATGAATCTAAGGGAGATCGCTGCTCAGATCCCCCACGGCCAGTCTTACTTTCGCCGCCATGCTGCCCGCTATCGCAAGATCTGGGAGAGCCTTCCCAAGGACACTCCCCTCACTATTCTCGACATTGGAGTGGGGTATGGGTTCCTGGCGGCAGCCATGAAGCAAGCAGGTCACCGAGTGTCTGCTGTGGATTTCTTTTACGGAAAGGTGGCCGAGCAGGTCTGTAGCCAATTTCAGATTCCCCTGCTCAATCTCAATGTGGAGTCTCACGAATTGCCGTTTGAGAATGAGAACTTCGATGTTGTCGTGCTGGCTGAAGTGATTGAGCACTTCACTTCTGATCCGGTTGGAACACTCAAAAAGATTCGTCGTCTCTTGAAAGAGGACGGGTTGTTGATCGTGACGACCCCGAATCGCCAGTCCGCGGTCAACCGAATCAAGCGCATTCTCGGCCGGGGAGATTCGCTAACCTATGAGACACCAATGACCGTGGGCGGAGACCCCTATCATTATGGACACCACCGCCTTTTCTGTATGGATGAGCTGGAAGCAATCCTACAAAAAAGTGGCTATCAAATTTGCGACAAGCAGATTATCTTTCCTGGCCGGGTCTCTCCTGGAGGAGTGATCGGCTTTCTGGGAGCCGTCGTCATACGCTCGATCGGCTCACTCATGCCGAAGCTGAAGAACATTCTTCTGGTTGTGGCCAAGCCACTCTGATCAGTCCGGCCAACTTAGGCCATGCTCGCCTTGACCCGTTCCGGTGTAAAGGGAATTCTGCGCACGCGAGCGCCGGTCGCGTCAAAAATCGCGTTGGCAATCGCCGCCGCAACTGACCGAGTCGTCGGTTCCCCGGCACCAGTGGGCCGAACCTCGGGCCTGTTAATCATCACAACGTCAATCGCTTCGGGTATATCGGTGGACTCGGCAATGGGATAGCCAACCCAGTCGATACTGGTCACGTTGTTGCGGTCGAACTTCACTTCCTCCTTGAGAGCCCGACTCAAGGCCTGGATGACATTCCCCTCGACGGTTCTTTTCAAACCATCTGGGTTAATGATCAAACCGCAGTCATGGGCCACCACAAATCGCTTCGCCCAGACCTGGCCGCTCTGGCGGTTCACTTCAACTTCTGCAATAACAGCAACAGTGGTACCGCCTCGCGAAGCGTAGGCCAAACCCCGGCCTGTCAATACTTCCCCACTCCTTGCATTAGGATTGGGGGAGGTCCGCGACTCCCAGCCGGCTTCCTGAGCAGCCGCCTTGACGACGGCTATATCGCGATCATTGGTGAGATACTTCAGACGGAACTCGACAGGATCCTGACCCACGGCTGCCGCCATCTCGTCAATGAAACTCTCGCTGGCAAAGTGGATCTGCGGGCCCTGGGGATCTCGAAAATGGGCTGTCCGCAGGGGTGAAGCCTTCTCCAGAAATGGAGGAATGTTTTGCCAGAACTTCATTTTGTTGGGGAAGTCGTAAGACTCGGAGGGTACACCATAATTAAAACGTGTTTTCTTGGGAAAACCGATCATCAAGCCAGCTAATGTGTCGCCCGGATCGCTCTCGTTGGAACGGACGTCCCAGGCAGAGAAACCCTTTGCCTTGAAGGTGTGGGCGATAACGTTGCCCTCAGCATCGAGGCCGGCGCGAAGAGTGATGACCGAGGCCGGGCCCTTAGGATCCCAGCCGTGCCCTTCATGGCGCATACCCTGGACACGGACCGGCCGGCCCGTCTCTTTGGACAGCACTGCGGCATCCATGGCACCATCGCCGGCGTCGTTGCGGCCGTAGGAGCCCGGACCCGGGTTCCAGATGCCGCGCACATTCTCTGTGGGAAGTCCCAGGATTTTGGCCACGCCGTTGCGCGTCATGTGGGCCTTTTGTGAACCCGTCCAAACGGATGCCTTGTCGGGCTGGGCGTCGACCACTGCGCAGGCAGGCCCCATGCTGGCGTGTGACTGAAAGGGATGCTCATATTCCGCTTCGATAACCCGGGCCGCACCCTCCAATGCCCTGTCGATGGCTGCTACGTCAACGGGGGTGTTCCGATCGACACCCCGAGGCTCACTCTCCTCTATAACGGGCGTACGTCGGATGTAATCGTAAAGATCTTCCATCTCGGGAAAGGGTGGTTCAACTTGCGACCAAGTCACCTTGAGTTGCTCGGCTGCCTGGATAGCACTCCATTCCTCTTCAGCCACCACTCCGATGAAGTCCTTGACGCGTACGACCTCTACGTCGGGTATATGGCTGATTGAATTCAGGTCGAAGCCGGTTGGCGAAGCGCCCGCAACGGGCGGTCGAATGACCCGGCCGTGGCCCATCCCCGGTACCTTTATGTCCGTGCAATAGGTGGTTTGTCCCAGGACTTTTCCAGGCACGTCGAGGCGTGGTATCGGTTTGCCGACGATGTTGTACTGATCAGGAGTTTTCGGCTTGGCCTGGCCGGTGGCGTTGAGCCCATTGCCATAACGCTCATTCCATTCCAGGGTCACATGGAAATACTTTCCACCGATTAGCTCCTGGAAAGTCAGGGTGTCAGATGGGTTACCCTCTACCGAGATAACGCCGTCGGTCACTGTCAACCTCTCGGCAGGTACATTGAAGTGCTCAGAAGCCCAATCGAGCAGGACTCTGCGCGCCTCGGCTGCGGCATTTCGGTGCGGGGAGGCACCACTGGACATCGCCGAGCTGCCGCTGGCGCCTCCTTGGTCGAGTGTCAGGGCCGTGTCACACATCACCACCCCGACGCTCTCAAAGGGCATATCCAGCTCGTCGGCCACGATTTGGGCAAGCGCAGTGTCGACTCCCTGGCCCATGTCCATCTTGCCAAAGAATACGGTCACCTTGCCATCTGCTCCAATGCTCAGAAAGCTATCCAGCTGGTCAGGTGTAAAGGGTGGCCGCGAAGGTGAAGCGCCTCCCTGGTTCGCCGAGAGAGCGCATGCCGGAATCCCAAAAGAGATCACCAAAGCTCCGCCGCCCTTGAGCAGGTCACGACGCGTCATTTGAAAGCTCGCTTGCTTAGTCATTTGTATCCCTCCTCAAGCCATTGCCTTGGCTGCTTTGTTGACCGCTCGGAGAATCGACATGTGTGTGCCACAGCGGCACTTGAGGCCGGCAAGCCCCCGCCGAATCTCAGCATCGTTCCGGTTCGGATTGGCTTCCAGAAGCGCAACCGACGTCATGAGCCAACCGCTCAGACAGAGGCCACACTGGGGCACCTGCTCCTCGATAAATGCCTGCTGCACAGGATGAGGCTGCTCAGCGGTTCCCAGGCCTTCGATGGTTCGGATTTCACGACCCTGGGCAGATCGCACTGGTGTCATGCAAGACCGAATGGCTCTGCCTTCCATGATGACCGTACAGGCCCCACACTGGGCCAATCCGCAGCCGAATTTGACTCCCGTCAGCTCCAGGTCATTTCGCAGCGCGTAGAGCAGCGGCATATCCGGCTCTACTTCGACGTCGTAAGACTCATTGTTGACGTTCAGAGTAATACGCTCTTTCATCGCGCCCTCCTTATGTTAATGATGCGAGACCTAACAGACAGTGTTTGGTGCTTCATGAGACCGATTCTCGTGAACTTAACCTCGCATACTAACATGTCCTCTACGACATCACAATCCAGGAATCTGCTCTCTTACGAATATCTTTTACGAGAAAAGGCGCACAAATATATCCCCGAAGAAATAGCCGACAGCCGCTACTCCGAGTCCCACCAGGAACATGTCAATCCCGCTTCGGATCACACTGCGGCCGGTAAAGACGCTGCGGCCCGCACCCACCAAAAAATGGCTGAGCATGCTGATCACGATACTGCTCGCAAGCGCCACCGTTCCTTGCCAGAAGAGAAAAGGAAGGATCGGTATCAGCGCTCCCACGGCCGTCGCCAGCCCGGTAATCCACCCTTCCTTCAAGGGTGACATGGCTTGATTGGGGTTTAAACCAAGCTCGAGTCGAACCATCTCCTCCAAGGCCTGTGGTTTGTTGGCCATGACAGCTTCCGCACGCTGACGGGCCGACTCCGCATCCAACCCTTGCAGCTGATAGAGGGTCACAAATTCCTCTTTTTCCAGTTCAGGCATTAATTCGAGCTCTTCCTCTTCCATGCGAATCTCATTGGCATAGACTTCCTGCTCGCTTTTTGAGGCAAGATATCCGCTGGCGCCCATGGAGAGCGAATCCGCAATCATGCCGGCCAACCCCGAAACCAGAACCACCTGGTGCCCCACCTGGGCTCCAATCACAGCCATAACCAGACCGAAATTGGCTGTAAGCCCATCGTTGAATCCATAAATCACATTGCGCAGGAACCCTCCACTGCTGACACGGTGCCAGGGCTCACCGCTAAAGTCCCCCAACTTCATCAGTTCCTGAGCGTGTTCACCACTCTCGCGGGCCAGCTGACGGACAACCTCTTTCATCTTTCCCTCTGAGGAGATGCTCTCTCGGAGAAACTCCCGTGTCTCGCTGGCTTCGGACCGAATAATCGCAGGCAGCATCACATCGACCCCCCAGACCCTCCCTATCAGGGCCAACAGACGCACCCGCAGCACCGGAGAAAAGTTGGGTAAGGGAACACCCTGCTTCTCCAGCAATTCAGCAAAGACGTCCTGGTGGCGCTGCTCGATGGCAGCCATCTCAGCGAAGAAGCCTTTCCGCTCCGGATCCTTGTCGCTTTCCGCCAACTGCTGGTAAAGAAAGCGAAAATCCCCTTCGTCTTGCCAGTGCTCTAAAAGCTTGTTGGTTTCCATTGCAGGTCGGACCTCGTTCGGTCAATCAGTGAAGGAAGCACTAAGAAAGATTATCGGTCAGCGGGTGGAAGATGCCGAAGAACCAGCTGAGTCACAAAATAGGAGTCCGGGTTCTGGTTCACCGCATACACATTCTGTATCTGGGCCTTGTCAATGGTTTGATGCTGCACGGGAGCATATTCCTCGGCAAAAACCAGGTCTCTCGTCTTGATGTGATCGTTGAGTTCGCTGATGAGTTCGGCAGTCAACGGCTGCTGGGAAGAGGCCCGCCGCTGGCGAATAATCCCGCTTTCAAACGGATCCAGACGAATTTTGCTGAGCAAGATGATCAGCACGTCATCACCCGGATTTTCATCAAAACGCAGCCAGGAACGTGGGGGAATCGTGTACTCCACTCCCTTGCGAATGAAGTTGTCACCGCTGTTGATGGTGAGATGGGGAAAGATATAGTTCCAGGAACCGCTTGTGCCCTGGTTGAGGATATACAGATACCCGTCTGCATTGCTTTCCAGAGAAAGCCGAATCTGATCCCCGGCGTGAAAGGTGGAATTGGCATCCAAGGGCACTTGCTCACAGTCCTCCAGGAGTTGGGTGATGCGGTAGCGGATTCCCATATATTCCTGCAGTTGGCTGATGTTGGTATTCAAAATAGGCACAGGCGCCTCAGTTGGTGCGGATTGCTCCCGGGCCGGTGTGGATTGCTCCTGGTCCCGTATGGATTGCTCCTGGGGTGGGGGAGGCGTTGCCAGGTAACCGGCATAGAATAATCCCTTGGCACTCTGATACACATCCTCTTCTTCCTGTTGAGCAAAAGGACTTGCCCAGCAGCACAAGAGCACCAGAAGACCGGCTAACTTCTTGGACATCATGAGAGTCATGGTCATCGATTCCTCAGCTGAAACTCTCGAGATTTTTTTCTCCAGCGACGTAGACCCGACCCGCATGATCCACACCGATCGTTTTGGGTTTCTTCACGGTGGTCGGAACTCGGGCCAATGCTGCGAGTTTGTCTTCGGCACTGTACAGATTCTGTAGCACGACAAATCCGCCATCTCTGTTGAGCAAGTAGAGATTATCGAAAAAGTCGATGGTAAAGTCCTGGATGCGGTCAATCCCGTAGCTCTTGGCATTGATCTGCTTGAGCAAGGTGCCGTCGCGATCCACGATGTTCAAAAGCCGGCGATCCTGGTCCAGCGCATATAGAGCACCACGGCTGTCCACGCGAAGACGAGCGACCTTGCCAATCCTAGCCCCAGGCAGGGGAACAGCTAGAAAGTTGCGGCCTTGCAGCTGAAGTCCCCAAATTCCCTCTTTGTCTCCCGCCACATACCCTTCTCCAAACGAGTTCTGGACAAAAGTTTTGATCTTGTCAAAGACCTTGAGATCATCCTTGTCCTGAAACTGGACCAGGATGTTTTGCGCGCCACTCCGGATAGCACGGTCGGTCACGTTGTGCACCCTACCCTCTCTATCCACAAAGATGCTGGCGCTGTTGCTTCGGCCGGCGTTTACGGTTTTCTCATCCACTCCTATGGTGAGGACTCTGTTCTTGTCCAGGAGCAAAAGATTGCCGTCTGAGACGAACTCAATTTGAGTGGGGTTATCCAGTTGTGGCGTGGTGATGGCGCTTTGACGATAGAGCTCCGTGATTTTGTTTGAGTAGAAGAGACGATAGATGCTGGAGGAAGCATCCAGACTCAGCCGGGCTTCGGGGGATTGGGGATAATTGAGTCGAACCTTCTGCAGCTCTTCCAGGGCTTCCCCGATCGATCCCATCAACATGTAGCATCGGGCCAACCTGAACTGAGCCTGGGAGGCCAATTCACTTTCCGGGTACTGGTAGAAAGCAGTCTGATAGTAAAAGACGGCCCGTGAGAGGTTGTTCATGTTTTCCTCAATCATACCTGCAAACATGAGGGAATCCAGGGCCGCCGAGGTGTCTCCATAGATTTCAATGGCCTGCCGGAATTCGCCAAGAGCATCCTGAATCTCTTCCACGGTACGAGCCTGCTGATAACGAATTTTGCCCAGGTTGAAGAGGGCTTCAGAGGCCAGCTCCGAATACTCGACGTGGGACACCACGCTCTCAAAAAACTGCTCTGCTTGAGCATAGTCCTGTTTCTGATTCAGATAAATCGTGCCGGCTCGAATCCTGGCCAGTAAGGTGACCTCCTCGTCTTGATCTCCATCGATCAAGCGCTCATAGATACTCAGGGCCTGCTCGTGGTTGCCTTCCTCTTCCATCCCTATCGCAGTATTCAGGGCCCGGCGGGCCGTTTGAGAATACACAAGATTGGACCAAAGTAAGAAGGGCAGGATCAACAGGACTGGCAGGGAACGGAAAAGCAGGGATTTTCTCATGGTTGACCTCCTAAGCCGGGATTATGCATAGGTTTTCGTGACGAAGTGCCGCAGGCGCCGCGATGACAAGGCGTGTGAGGGCACCCGCTTGCGGGTCGGGCCCCGCAGGCGTACTCATGTAGTACGCCGAGGAGCCCAAGGGGTACCCGCATGTGCGGGTCGCACAACGCAGTCAGCGTGGATGATTGTGGCACTGCAGTAGACAATCTATGCATAATACCGGCTACCGTATAGCTCTGAGCCGCCACTCGGCCAGTTGGGCCCCGGAATCAGCATACTCGAAACCCAGAACCCTGCTGTCGGCCGCCTGGGCTTGTTCATAGTAGAGAATCGCCTGCTCTTGTTCGTCTAAAGCTTCGAAGCAGCGACCCAGCAGGTAGGACACATAACCGGGGGAGATCTGTGTCTGATCCAGGGCATTGAGGCCTTCGATGGCCAAGTGCCAGTTTTCGAAATTCATATGGCCGATTCCGATGTGAAGGAGGGCCAGCTGGTGCTTTAGGGAGTCTTCCGGGTAGCGCTCCAAAGCAGCTTCCAGCGCAACCATGGTGGAGTTGTTGAGAAGGTCTTTGGAACTCATGACTGCCGGGCTCTCCTGGATGGTGACCCGACTCGTTCCCGTCAGGGTTGCCAGGGCACAATTTCCTCTTCGGGCTTCTTCCTGCTGATCGCTTCATAGAGGCCCAAAGCATCCACTCTCTCGCCATCCACGGATTCAATCACATCCCCCTTGCTCAAACCCGCCATCTCCGCCGGAGAGCCGGCATAGACATCGATCACCACTAACTCATGTCCCGTCACCTGTGTGTCTAAAACCTTGAGGCCCGTCCAGTTGCGAAAAAACTGCTCCTCCACCTGGGGAGCGTAGTTGATCAGGTCCACCACAGAGTCCATCTCGTTGAAGGTGCGGGAATTGACTTCCCAGATATTGGGACGGGGGTTGGTCACGTTGATCAAGAAAAGGCTGAGACGATTGGCCAGATATTCATTCAAGGTGCGAAAGGCGCCAAAGAGAATCAGTCGGCTGTCAAAGCGCTCTGAGATAATGTCCAGGTGCCTCATGGCACCCTCCATCTCTCCTTCCTGGATCCCGTCGCCGAGCATCTCCAGGAACTGATCCCAAAACTCGTAACGGGCCGCCGGCTGAATATCCAGCAGATAGCTCTCCAGTCGTGCCTGGATCTGCTGGGAAAGTTCCTCATTGAGATCGCCCAGTTTCTCGGAGTCCACTTCTGGACTGGGAAGCACTCCGACATAGACCAGCACGGGTTTCAGCTGGGCTTCAATGGTATAACTTTGATCCCGGTCCACGGTGAGGCTCTCCAGATAGGTGCCTGCGATCGGGTGGCTGACCTTGATCTCATAGTCGCCCACGGGAACGTCCCCATCAAAGGGAGTGGTCCCAATCTCCTGGCGGTTCAGCAGGACCTCGGCTCCGGGAGGGGTCGAGACAATGCTCAAATGACCGATCATGGGCTCCAATCGCACCACCTCTTCCATGACCCAGTAGCCATCCAGCAAGTGGATGCCGTCCAAAACATCCTGGTCCAAAGCCACTTCGTAGCTCTTTTCTTCATATCCAGGCCGAGAGAAGTCCAACACCAGCCGATTGGTGTTGGGATTGATCTGGTCAAAATAGACGGCCGAAAGACGTGAAGCATTCAGACCGCTGGCCGAGACACGCTGCTGCACCTCCTGGCGGATCTTGGGATTGAGTTCGGAAAGCAAGGGTTCCAGAGGGCGCGCCTCGACCTCCGATAAGCGGTTGACCGTGGCCGTCAGCGGATGTTCGCTCAAGGCCAGAACCTGCAGGCGCTGCAGATATCCCTCATAGATCAAGGGGCTGTATTGCACATCGGGAAGAAAATCAATGACGGTCTCAAAGGGTCTATAGTTGTCTTTGCTCATCCGGATCTGGTGACGTCCCGGTTTGATGAAAAAGTGCTCCTCTCCTTGAATTTTCTTCTCCGGTAACGCATCAATGGTCAAGCGGGCCTCGGGCACCTGACTGTTGACGATGAACTCAACAGCATGCTCGCGGACCACCTCCAGGTAGCGTTCCGGTTCATTGAACTGGTCAGCACCGGGCAACAGGATGTGGACTGTAAAAAACTTCTCTATCCATGACTCCAGCGTTTGCACTCCCTTGTCCCCGGCCATTTGAAGATTGGTATGGTGAATAAAAGAATCCACCAGGTACTCATCCTCTTCCAGGCTCAGGGCTCTGGTCTGTCCCCACTCCAGCAAGGTATCAAAAACCTCCTGGAACAACTGCTCGGCCTTGGCCGGGTCTTCGTCCCAGTAGACACCCCGCGCATCCAGAAACTTGTTTTCCACTTCTTTGAACTGGGGGTCAAAGAGGGGCCGCAGCTGGATCACCCGGTTGAGCTGCTGATTGGGCTGGATCGAGATGGGCTCCTCCAGGGTCTCATGGTCAGCTTTGTCAGCTTTCAAGCGATAATCACCCGCCGGCAGCGTGACCAAAAGGGGTTGTCCTTGCAGAACACCGGCTCGGTTCCCGTTGATGAGTATTGCCACCCCTTCCAAAGGGCTTTCTACCAACAGGCTGCCGAATCCGGATGTGGCAGCTGAGGGTAGCGGGGTGGGAGTCGATGAAAAAGAATCAGCTGCTACGGGTCGTGGGTCAGCAGGCGGAGGAGTCACAAGTAGGTCGCGATCCGTCCCTGGAACATCCGGTTCAAGCAGCCGCCCCACCTCTGCCCCAGGCTCGGTCACGGCCAGCACCAGATTCCCATCGTACTGGGCACTGTTGACGATCATGGGATTCTGGCGGCCCCGGGTAAATTGACGGACATGGTTGAAAACATAATCGTGGGCTTCGGCAGCCGTTATATTCCCGTCCTGGTTGTTGTCAGCGGCTCCCTGAAGGGCTTCGATCAGGTACTTGGTAAAGACTCCGCCTCCCAGGGCGCCATCCTCGATGGAGGATTCTCGCGCTCCCGCAGCCGCGTAGATAAATTGAGATTTCCCCACACCCTCATTCTCTTCCAGGATATCTCGAAAGTACTCGTTGACCACCACCTCGTCTTCCCCGATGTCTCGACGGCTTCCAGAGATGCTGGCCCCGATACCCCCGCTCTTACAGGCGTCGGAAATCACGATCAGGTGCTTGGCCTTGACCTGGTTGGTAATATACTGAAACTCGCTCATCCGGTAGGCCGTTCCATAGAGATTCTCAGGATCCGTGTCATAGGTGACAAAGAAGGCCTCGTTCAAATCCAGATCCACGGTCCCGTGGCTGGCAATATAGATGTAAACAATGTCCTCCTCAGTGGACTTCTTCAGCAGTTCTCCCAGAGCACTCTTGAGCTTGACCGTGGTGGCATCTTCGTTGAGCAGGGTGGTGACGTTCTCGGGAGGTATTCGCACATAGCGGCTCTTTAAGAAGTCGGCATAGACGCGCGCATCGGAATGGGCGAACTCCAACCAGGCTTGCTCAGGAAGGTTGCGGAAGGTAGAGATACCCACCACTACGGCGTACTGGGTGCCTGCCGGAAGGACCCAGCTGCCACAGAACAGCAACACCACCAAGAATCGCAACAGGGTGTGGATCCCCTGCCGCTGCCTTACCATCAAGGTTCGCGAAAAACCGGGCTTCTTCAGTTCTGTCATGGTCTTTGAATCTCCTCAGGGGAAGCCGCACAGCGGAAGCCCACTCCGTCCATGCGGGTTCTATTCTCTGGCTTAAAGCGGGCCACTACCGGGGAAGTCTCGCCGTAGTCGGCCAGTTGATTGACCCAACTTCCCCCTTTAATGACGGGAACTTCCCTACCCTGCCCCTCCTCGAACAGGACAGTCCATTCGGCTACGTTTCCAGCCATTTGCTCAACACCGTAAGGGCTGACATCCAGAGGAAAAGCGGCTACTGATGCCATGAATTCACTCCCATCTTCTTTTCCTCCCAAGTTGGCCTCTCCTTGCGGCAGCTCATTTCCCCAGGGCCATAGACGGTCATCCCAGGAGCGTGCCGCCCTTTCCCACTCCTGCAAAGAAGGAAGATGTTTGCCTGCCCAGGCTGCAAAGGCCCTCGCTTCCTGCCAGGTGACGTTCACGACCGGGTAGTCGGCCTTTCCCAAAAAGTAGTCTTGGATCATCTCAGGATCAGGAGGATAGGAACGCCCAGTTTCGTCACAAAACTGCTTGAACTGTCGGTTGGTGACCTCATACCTGTCGAGATAGAAGTCAGCATACCCCACCTCCCCGACCCCACCTGAAGCGCTGAGAGATTCCCCCGCTGCAACCAGCACCATCTCTCCCGTCAGCGTCGAAATTTTACCGGGGAGAGGGAGAGGATCTGGCCCTGCTTTGGGCCAATACAGTGCCAGCATCAGGATGAGACCAGCCAGGCCAACAGAGACTCCACCTACGTAATAGCGCTGCTTCGACCGGCCCTTTTCCGTTCTCTCCGGGACAGACCTTGGGTCAATGCCCGGCATTGTAACCGTCGTGCTGGGTGTCAAACCTGCGAGCGGTATGGTGGCCTCCATGTTACTCCCGCTCAGCGTCGTGTCGCTCATCCGTTCGATCATCCTGGAAAGGTCTTCCAGATCAATCCGCACCTCATGAATGAGTTGGTAGCGCCTCTCTGCTTCCTTGTTCAGCATCTTCCTGACAACGTGTTGGAGCAGTTCGGGAATGTCGTGGGTGAAGCGAGCCAAGGGGGGCGCCGTTTCATTGATGATAGCCTGGGCGGTATCCATGGTCGTACCCTTCCGAAAAGGGTTCACACCGGTGAGCAGCTCATAAAGCAGCAGGCCAAAGGAGAAGATATCTGAACGGGTGTCGACTGGCTGCCCCCGGATCTGCTCAGGAGACATATAGGGCACAGTCCCCAGGGCGGATCCTTCCTCGGTGAGGTCCGTGGTATTCACCTGCTCTTCATCCCCAGAAGCAGCAAGGTACTTGGCCAAACCAAAGTCCATGATTTTCACATGGCCGGTCTGTGCCAGCATAATATTGGAGGGCTTGATATCTCGATGAACGATCTTCTTGTTATGGGCCTCCTCCAGGGCCTCGGCCATCTCCACGGCTGTAACCAGGGCCTCCTTTAGTTTCAAAGGACCCTTGGCCAGGCGATCCTTCAGGGTTGCACCCTGAACGTACTCCATCGCAATGAAGGACTTTCCCTGGTCCTCTCCTACGGCGTAGATCTTGCAGATATAGGGATGATCCAGGGATGCCGCCGACTTGGCTTCCCTCAGAAAGCGTAGTCTGGCATTGCTGTCCTGCTGCATCTCTTCGGCCAGGAACTTCAGTGCAACTTTGCGATCCAGAGTGGTGTCCTGAGCCAGATACACTTCCCCCATTCCGCCTTTGCCTAAACTTGCCTCAATGCGGTACTGAGAGAATGTCTTACCGAGCACCGTGCCTCCCCTCAATTTAAAAGAATATACGTCCCTGAATACTACTCCTATTGAGGCCTAAAGGCAACGGAATTGGGGAAGGAGGTAGGAGTCAGGAGACAGGAGTCAGGAGGCAGAATCCAGAAGAGAAAAGAAGTGTGAGGTGTCAGCGGTTCCAGGTTTCAGGAATCTCCTCCTACCTCCTACTTCCTGCCTCCTACCTCCTACCTCCTACTTCCTGCCTCCTACCTCCTACCTCCTACCTCCTACCTCCTACCTCCTACCTCCTACCTCCTGCCTCCTACCTCCTACCTCCTACCTCCTGCCTCCTACCTCCTACCTCCTGCCTCCTACCTCCTACCTCCTACCTCCTGCCTCCTGCCTCCTACTCTCAAAAATACACCCTGAAACCTGCAAAAAGGGTATTGGAAAGCGAGCCATACTCGCTTTGAGGGATACCCGCTTGGAGTCCCTTGCCCAGGCCAATCTGGCTGCCCAATGACACTTCCGAGTTGTTGCCGGTGGACCAGCTCAGAGAGGGCACCCAGAGGGTGGAGGGATCCTGCCAATTGATGAGAAGGCTGCTGGTGAGGACGCCCAGAGGATGAAAACGCCAGGCGCTGGAGATACCCGTATAGAATTTCCCCAGGGCAGTGACTTCTCCCCGCACAACGCGGTCTGATGTGCTCAAATCCAGGTAGTCAGAGGCCTGGCTTCCTCCGTATCCGTTGAAGGAAAACTCCAGGGTGAGCGAGAGAGTCGGGGTCAGCTGCCGATCGATTCCCACAGCAGTGCGCCAGAAGATCCGCCGGTCCCGCACCAGATCCTCCGCATCACCCGATTGGGTCCAGTTCACTTCCCCTCGCAAGCCCGTCCCCTGAACGTTTGCAGTAAAGAAACCCCCAGCCACCGTGTCCTGGTGAAACCTTCCTCCCATCACACCCACATCGACCGGTCCCAGGTAAATCCGGGCCAGGGCTCCCGCTGCGCCGTCCCGCGAAACAGAGGAACCCAGAACTGCCCCAATCACCTCCACTTCCGAGAAGGCTCCCAGGGGAATGCTGGCACGGACGGCATCAACTCCCGGCTTGTAGTCGCGGTCCACCCGGCGGGGGGCAAAGGAAGCAAAAAGATCCAGAGAGGGCCAAAAATAAGTGACCCCCCAGGTGATGGCCTGGCGGCCGGCCACGATTCTCGCCGACTGGAGATCGATTTGCAGATTGAGTCGATCAAAACTCCCCACCAGGTCGACACGCCTGCTGCTGGTAAAGGAGTGATCCAGGGGAAGATAGGTGGGCGTGGTGGCCGTGGCCAAACGCGAAGGCCCAGACAGCGATGGGGACACCAGCTGCAGGAGGGGATGAGCTTCCACACTGACATGCTGTCCGAAAAGGCCTTCCCCGGTGAGACGCAGGATCCAGAGTTCCGAGTCCCGGCGCAGGGATGAGCCGGTGGTGGGCTCCACCCGGAAGAATTGGTATCCTCGGATGGATCCGCCCCAATCGAACTCCTGAGCCTGCAGCCAGGGAACAGAGCATTCCATCAAGAAGAAGAGGAAGAGAGCAGAGCGAAGGCACGGGTAGAATCTTGACATCAAGTTTGCTAGCCGCTGGTTTGGGATTCGTCCCTCTCCACATGTCCATCCACCAGATGAATGATCCGCCTGGCCCGCTTCATCACGCGGGGGTCATGGGTGGAAAAGAGAAATGTGGTGGAATGCTCCTGGTTCAGCTTTTCCAGGAGTTCCATCAATGCGAAGGCCGTTTCGCTGTCCAGATTGGCCGTCGGTTCATCGGCCAGAACCAGAGCGGGTTCGGCCGCTATGGCACGGGCCACCGCCACCCGCTGCTGCTGTCCACCGGAAAGCTGCGACGGTCTGCGATCTTCAAGACCTTCCAGGCCCACCTCCTTGAGCACCTGGCGAACGGCTTTCCTCCTCTCAGCCGCCGGCACACCTCTGAGCAGCAGAATCAGCTCAGTATTTTCCGCTGCACTCAAGACGGGGACCAGATTGTAGGCCTGGAAGATGAACCCCACCTCATTGAGGCGTAATCGAGCCAGCTCAGGGGCCTTCATCCCGCTCAAATCCTGGCCCTCAATCCAGACCTTTCCCTGGGTCGGCTGATCCAACCCCACCGCAACATTCAGCAGTGTCGTCTTGCCCGAGCCAGAGGGCCCGGCGAGGGCCACAAACTCACCCTGGTGCAGGGTCAAACTGACATCGTCCAGTGCCCGAATCGTCTCATCTCCCTGATGATAGATCCGAGAGACATCTTGAAGTCGAAGGATCGTGTTCTCTCGAGTCATCATGCCCGTCCCAGTGAGTGCACATCTGCTGACCTGGCCGCCCGCCAGGCCGGAGCCAGGGACAGAATCAGGGTCATGCCAAAGACCAACACCATCGCCTGGAGAATCCGGGCAGCGGAAAGAGCAGAATAAAGGACCGGGTCAAAGGCCACACCGGCAGCCGAGATCTCTCCTGAGTAAAAGAGGTCCAAGGGCAGGCCATGGTGTTTCAAATAGAGGTGCCCACCGTATCCCAGGCTAAACCCGAGGAGAGCCGAGAAAGCGGCAATAAAGAAGGCTTCCAGCAGCACCAGGGTAAATCGCCTGCCCGGCGTGAGTCCCAGACAATGAAGCAGGGCAAACTCGCGGCCCCGCTCCAGGACGGACATGAGCAGCGTATTGAGCACGGTAAAGCTGATGAGCATGAAGAAGATGACATTCATGACATAGCTGCCCCCATCGTCAATCCGAATGAACTCCTTCAACTCGGGCATGGCTTCTCCCCAGCTCAACACCTCCAGAGTGGAGAACCGCTGCTTCCCCAGGCCGGCCAGCTCCTCTGAGCGCCGAGCATCCTGCATCAGAAAGGCAATTTGATGGACCCCCACCCCCAAGGCCAGAAATTCCTGAGAAGAGGCCACGGGGAGCAAGACCAGGACCTGATCCTGCTCCTCCAGTCCGGTTCGCAGAATCCCCCCCACCCGCACCAGACGGGAGCGAATCTCCTGGCCATCAGCGCCCTGTGCCATCAGGACGAGTTTCTCCCCCACCCCGACGGAGAGTTTCAGGGCCACTCCCTCACCCAGGATCACCCGATCCCTGTCCTGGTCCGTCAGGAAGTCCCCTTCGATCAGCTTGTCAGCAAAGTCGGAAGCCTGCTCTTCCAGCGGGGCCTGGATTCCCGTGATCTGAACTCCCGTGGAGCCATCGGCTGAAGAGGCCAGACCTGACACGAAGGTTCGACGTAAAACATGGTGAATAGGGAACTGCCCTTTCATCTCCTGGCCCCAGGACTCCACGCTGTCGATCTCCTCAGGACTCAGCAACCTGGCGACTCCTCCCTGTTCCTGATAACCCTGCTGCTGAACCAGGACATGCCCTGAGCCCATATGCACGGCGCTGTCAATCATCTGCTCATGCCCGCCATCGCCAAGGCCCAGGGAGATCAACAACAGTGTCAGGCCCAGAGAGATCGTGGTGACGGTGAGAACTGTTCTGCGAGGCTTTCGCCACAGGTTCCGCCAGGCTATCTTCAAGAGGATGGACACTTTTCTTACCCTTCCACAGGAGCCGACAGAGCCTGCACTGGATTCAATCGAGCCGCCCGCAGGGCAGGAAAGAAGGCGGCCAAAACCGTGGCCAGAATCAAACCCAGGGCCGACCATAGGATATAATCCCATCCCCAGGCGGCTTTCAAAACAGGGTCCATTCGGGTTCCCAGCATGGAAAGTTCTCCCATCCACCTGCTCAAGTCCAGGCCCTGGCTGGTGAGATAAGACATCGCCCAGGCTCCCAGACCAAATCCCCCCAGCAAACCCAGAATGCCCAGAAGGAAGCTCTCCAGGAAAATCGAACTGACAATGAGGAGTGGGGACATTCCCAAAGCGTTGACCAGCCCGATCTCGCGAGTCCTCTCAAAGACCGCCATCATCATGGTGTTGAGCACACCGACGGCGGTGAAGAGGCCAATAATCAGGATGATGAATCCGTACATCCCCTGGGCCATGCTCACGTAGTCTCTCAGCTGGGGTGAAAGCTCCCCCCAGCTCTGGGCGCGGGTGTCCTGTGGCAAATCCCCGGAACCGTTGAGACGGGCCACAAACTCATCGGCAGCCATGGGGTCCTGGATCTTCACTGCGATCTCATGAATCTCCTCCGGACTCATCACCAGCAGCTCCTGCAAATCCGTCAAATAGAGAACCGCCAGAGAGCGATCCACATAACTGAGACCCGTGTGCAGGATTCCAGACACCAAAAAAAGGTCGTTTCCAAGGCTGCCGTCGGCGGCCTGAGTGACGATGGCCACCTCCGTTCCCACGGTTGCCTCCAGTTCCCGTGCCAGGGCACTCCCCAACAGCACAGGACGGGTCACCGAGCGGCTCAGCTCTCCACTCTGAAGCCCCTCCAGGAAGGTAGTCACACTTGCTTCCGCTTCAGGATCCACACCCATCAAACGGCCTCCCGCAGAATTCTCGCCCGTTGAAAAAAGACCGAATCCATACACTCGGGTGGAGCGACCCTCCAGCTCAGGGTAAAGACTGAGCTGATGGAGTAAGCTTTCCAGCTCACTGGTGGTGTCGCTGCCGACAGTATCGTAGAGGCTGCGCTCGGGCAGATAATCGGAATGGTGAAGCTGCAGGTCACCCAGGAGCAGTCCCGTTCCGTTCTTGAGCATCTGTCCCGACAAGCCGACCATCAAGCCTATCAGAGCAATCAAAAAGGCATAGCCACAACCCACCGCGGAGATGGTAATCAGGCTGCGCTTGGGGTTTCTCCACAGGTTTCGCCAGCCCAGCCGCCAAACAATCATCTCGATCTCCGCAGGGAGGCCAGCGAAAAGGTTCCCTCGGGCAAGGGGATATCAAGGCGAAGCTCGAGATAGATGACCTCGGTGTATTCCTGCGGTTTATCCTGAGGGACCATCCTGGATCTGGCTGGGAGCAGTCGTCCGCTCATCTCCCGATATTCAGAAAAGGTCAGGGTACGCTTGAGTTCTCCATCTTCACCGTAGTATTCGACCCAGGTCGGCATCAGATCCTCCGTGCGGACTTGGTAGAGTATCTTGCCCCACACCACCGGCGCCTCAGGATAAGGAGTCAGGATAAACTCGTAGACATCAACCCCTTCCCGTTCGCCTTGGTAGAAGATCTCAATCTCGTAGTCGCGAATGAGACGGCTTTCCTTGACCAGATCGTCATTGGTGAAATGAGAGCCCATCCAGGAAGCCATCATCATTGAGGAGGGTACCCGAATGGTGCGATCGATCTTGGGCAGGTAATTCCACATGTCAGAGCCCACTTTGAGAGTTGCCGTTCCCTCCTCTTTCTTGGGCTTGAGAATCTTTATGAGAGCCTGTTCCGTACCCTCAGACCAGATTTCCAGAGTGACACTTCGCTCCCAGCGCCTGGTGACGACCGCCATTTCCAATCTGCCCCAGGAGGAGTCTCCCCGCATCATCCGGTCGACCTTATCAACAATCTCGATAGCGCTCAGCTGCGAGGAACTGGACTGAGGAAGGACCGGGCAAAGGGAGCCGGCCAGCAGACCCAGGAGAATCCCAATTCCTTTGAACCCTAGCCAAGTTCGAGGCATGTCACTCCTTTCATTCTTATCATTGACTGCTGAGAAATTCCTCCACTCTCCCGGCCCAGCGTCCAGCCCTCACAATGCTGGGCGGATCTCTGGTCAAGTCAACCACCGTCGAGGGTCTGCTGCTCAAATCTATCTCCTCACCTTCCAGAAAGAGATCCACCTGGTGTCGAAAAAGTCTTTTTAACTCAGCCAATGATTGAGCCTGCGGCTTCCCTGAACGGTTGGCGCTAGTGGACACGAGGGGGCCCGGGATGGCCTGCATCCAGAGTTCCAGGAAGGTCAAATCAGGATGCCGCAATCCCACCTTGCCCTTCTCTCCCACCAGCCACCGGGAAAGGGACGGCTTCCCCTCCAGAAGGAAGGTGACAGGGCCCGGCCAGAAGGCTTCCACCAGCTTATAAAATACATTAGATATATTATCTGAAAACATTTCAGAATAAGAGAAATCTGGCACAAGCAGCAATACCCCTTTTCCCGCCGAGCGGCCCTTGATAGCGAAGAGACGCTCCAGGGCTCTCTCATTGAATGGATCGCAGCCCAGACCGTAGATGGTGTCCGTGGGGTAATGCACGACCTCACCTTGACGGATGACCTGGGCCGCTTTTTCGATGACCCCTGGTGAGGGAGAGTCAAGGTCCAGATACATGTCTGTAAAGATAGCAGAAATTCCAAATCTGCCCCCGAACTCTTGATAAACTATCGAAAGTGTCATCTTCTGTTACTCGCATTGAAAGCCGCCAAAACGAACAGTACAAACAATGGCGTCAATATGTGTCTCACCCTGAGAAAGAGGACTGCCCCTGGATCCCCGTTGAAGGTTGGAGACAAGTCCAGGACCTCTCCGCTCAGCGTCCCATTGAACTTTTGCTTTTCTCAGATACGGCCCAGCCCCGCGTAGAGACGCTTCTTCCCCACTCTCGCCGCTCCGTTTGCCTGGCTCCTGGCCTACTTGAGAATCTATCCGCTCTCGACTCTTCTCAACAGATAGTCGCCTTTTTCAAAAAGCCCGTCTGGACTTGGGCCGATTTCTCCTCCTGGATTCTCTACCTGCACCAGATCCAGGATCCAGGGAATGTCGGCACACTTTTGCGCACTGCCCGGGCCACGGGAATCTTTAGTGTGGCTACCAGCGGCAACACCGTCTCCTGTTTCAACTCCAAGGTCGTCCGGGCCTCGGCGGCTTCGCTGTTCTCGGTTCCGTTTCTGGAGGGAATTGAAGTGGAAGAGTTCAAAAGCCGCGGATATCATATCTGGGCCACGACCCCGCAAGGTGGAGACTCCTTGTTTGGGGTCCGCTTTCGGCCTCCTCTGGTGGTAGCGATTGGCAATGAAGGTCGGGGCCTGGAGGCTTCTGTCCTGAAGCTGGCGGATCATCACCTGCACATCCCCATGGAGTCTCAGTCGAAAAGTCTGAATGCCGCCGTGGCGGGCTCCCTAGTGCTCTATGAAATCTTCCGGCAGGGACAGACCTAAAGAAAGTTCAGGGCCTGAGGCCCCTCCCACTCTCTGGCACTTGCGGTCTGGAGAAGGTGGGAGGGAGAGAAACGTGGGGACAGACTACCCGTTCACCTCATTTCAAAAATGAGGTGAACGGGTAGTCTGTCCCCACGTTTCCCGGCAGAGGTAGACCTGAGTTGCTACGGCTTTTTGGGATCGTCTTTGGCCCCCTGCAAGGCCTCACGCAGTGCCGCTGCTCGATCCACTTGTTCGTGTAGAGCCGGTTCTCCCTTGAAGCGTGTGACCACCTCATCGTAGACTGCGATCGTTTCCTCCCGGCGACCCAGACTCTCCAGAGCCACTCCCTTGTTGACCAACGCCCGTGCCACTTGCTCCCGCAGTTCCAGTTCTTTCGCCTCTTGAAAGCGGCTGACCACTTCGTCGCAGACCTTCATCGTCTCTTCCATACGACCCAGTATGCCCAGGCCCACTCCTTTGTTGACCAGCGCCTTGGCCACCTGCTCCCGCAGTACCGGATCTGTCTCCTTCTCAAAGCGACGGATCACCTCATCGCAGATCTGAATCACTTCCTCTGACCGATCCAGCCCCCCCAGTGCCACTCCCTTATTGACCAGCGCCTTGGCCACCTGCTCCTGCAGTACCGGAACGGTCTCCTTCTCAAAGCGACGGATCACCTCATCATAGACCCCAACCTCTTCCTCCATCTTGCCCAGAGCTCCCAGGATTACCCCCTTCTCGACCAGAGCCCGAGCCACCTGTTCCCGCACTGCCAATTCTGTGGCCTCTCCAAAGCGCGTGACCACTTCATCACAGACCGCCATCGACTCTTCCATTCGACCCAGTGCCCCCAGGGCCACCCACTTATTGAAAAGCGCCCCGGCCACGTGCGCCTGCAGTGCCGATTCCGTTGTTTCTCCAAAGCGTTGGATCACCTCATCGCAAACCTCAACGACTTCCTCCATGCGAACCAGACTCCTGAGAGCCACTTCTTTACTGACCAGCGCCCAGGCCACCTTTTCCTGCAGTTCGGCGTCGTTGGTCTCCCCAAAGCGTGAGACCATGTCATCGCAGGCTTCAATGACTTCCTCCCAGCGACCCAAGCTCCTGAGGGCCATTCCCTTGGTGACCAACGCCTGCGCCACCTGATCCTTCACTTTCGCCTCGGTGGCCAGGCCAAAGCGAGCCCCCACCTCATCGCACACCTCCACCACATCTTCCATGCGCCCAAGAGCTCCCAGGGTCAGAGCCTTCTTGACCAGAGCCTGCGCCACCGGCTCTTTCATTTCCTTTTGGCTGGGGGCTCCGAAACGGCTGATCACCTCATCGTAAACCTTCAGCGCTTCCTCTGTGCTTCCCAGGCCTGCGCCCTTTTCGACCAGCTCTCGTGCCTCCCGCTGCTCGGCCTCCTTTTGGGCCTGTTCCTCGGCTTTGCGCTTCTCTTCGGCCTCCTGGGCCTCCTTCTCGGCCTGCTCCCCAGGCGCTGGCCAGGCGCTTCTCCTCGGCCAGGCGTTTCTCTTCAGCCTCCTGGGCCTTCCTTATCGCCTCCTCTTCGGCCCGGCGCCTCTCTTCCGCCTCCCTTTCGGCCGCCTTCTCCCGGAGGATGGATTGCAAGGCCTCCTTTTTGGCCAGCGCCACGGTCACCTGTTTTTGCAGGGCCGGTGCCTCATCCTGGCCAAAGCGGCTCACCACGTCATCACAGACGGCCATGGCTTCTTCCATACGGCCCAGAGTTCCCAGAATCATTCCCTTATTGCTCAAGGCCTCGGCCACTTGTTGCTGAACTTCCACTACCTTGTCCCCGCCAAAGCGACTGACCACCTCGTCAAAGATCGCCAGCGCCTCCACTGAACTCCCCAGCTCCACCCCTTTTTCCACCAGAGCCTGCGCTTCCTGCCCAGGCAGATCCGTTTCCGGGGAGTGTTCGATCTCACTGACCACCCCATCGGGGATCCCGGTCACCTCCGGTGTCTGTCCGAGAGTCCCCCGGGTGTCTCCCGGAGTGGAGGATGTCTCAGTCACCACCCCCTGCGCACTCTGCTCTCGCAGTGCCACTTCCAGCATCTCCTTATTGAGCAGCGCCCGGCCCACCTGCTCCCTCAGAACTGATTCTTTGGCATCGCTAAAACGGGTCATCACCTCACCGTAGGCTTCAATCGCCTCCGATATGCGGCCCAGACTCCCCAGAGCCTTTCCCTTGTTGATCAGCGCCTCGGCTACATATTTCAACACGTTGGTGTCGACTGACCTGCCATAGTGGCCGACCACATCATCGTAAACTGCAATCGCCGCCTTTGTATCCCCCAAAGCCATCCCCTTAGCCACCTGAGCCCCCACCCCCTGCTTCGGATGTTCAGTGGTTGCCGTGGGTTGAGTCGGATCCGACGCCTGATCGAAGAACGCACTGGGGTCGTGTGTGGAACCTAAAGACCCCAGGGTCACCCCCTGGCTGGCGGGTGATCTGGCCAGTCGCTCCTGCAGTGCCGATTCCAGCACTCCCCTATTGATCAGCGCCCGCGCCACCTGCTCCTGCACATCCTGCTCTCTCGATTGTGAAAAGCGGCTCAGCAGCTCATCGTAAGTCGCAAGAGCCTCCTTGATGCGACTCAGAGTCCCCAGGGACACTCCCTTATTAAACAAGGCCCAGGCCACCTGCTCTCGCACCAGCACCTGCTCTGGGTTGGTGGGGTCAGGTTGTGGATCTGTCTTCATCCATTTCGGACGTACCAGACCACCCGTTGATCCTCCCATGATCCCGGCGAAGCGACCCAGCAGATCATCATAGGCCGCAATCGCGTCGGTGGTGCGCCCCAGACTCCCCAGGGCCACGCCTTTATTAAAGAGCGCCCAGGCTACCTGCTCTCGCGACTCCTCCTCCTGGCCACCGGCGTCAGCCCCTTCGCTCTTCTTGAGCCATCCAGGACGTGTCAGGCGCTCCAATACTGATTCCTGCACTCCCCCAAAGCGACGCAGCAGATCATCAAAGACCGCAATGGCGTCCTCGGTGTGCCCCAGACTTTTCAGGATCACGCCTTTGTAAAAAAGCGCCCAGGCCACCTGTTCGTGCACCCCCCTGTCCGGCTGACTGCTACCCTCCTCTTGCTGTTCGCCCTTCAGCCAGTCAGGAAGTGTCAGCCGCCCGATTTTGCCGCCTTTTTTCTGGTCATCCCTCCAAAGCGACCCAGCAACTCATCGTAGACCACAAGCGCTTCCTGTGTGCGCCCCAGACTCCCCAGGGCCACGCCCTTGTTGAAGAGCGCCCAGGCCACCTGCTCGTGCACCACGACGCTCCCTTCACTGGCTTGGCTCGTGTCCCCTTCTTCCTTGAGCCACTCAGGAACTGCAAGCACAGAAGGCGCTTGAGGAACAGGCAGGTTTTGTCCAAAACGACCCAGCAACTCATCGTAGACCGAAATCTCGTCGTCGGTACGGCCCTCACCTGCCAGGATGAGAGCCATGTTCAAGAGCGCCCACACCACCTCCTCCTGTCTCGACAAACTGTTTCAGCAATTCATCGTAGGCGCCAAAAGCTTCCTCGGCCTGGTCAGCACGCCCCAGTGCCACGCCCTTTTCGAGCAGTTCCCTGGCTGGGTTCTGCTGGATATCAGGCGACACCTCTCCCCCAATATTTTCTGCAGGGAGCGAACGACGAAGACGATGAACGAAGGAACCCAGGGGATCTCTGATGACTTCAGGAAGTTCCAGGCCGCGAACTCTGATCACTTCCAGGCCACCCCCTGAGTGTTCCCAAAAGTGGTTAACACAGTCATAAGAAGAATTATCCCAGTTTTTTCGACTTCGCTGCGGTGCCTCCGCTTACATTGGCCGGGATTGTGCATAGGTTTTCGTGACGAAGTGCCGCTGGCACCGCGATGACAAGGCGTGCGAGGGCACCCGCTTTGCGGGTCGGGCCCCGCAGGTGTACTCTTGCAGTACGCCGAGGAGCCCAAGGGGTACCCGCTTGCGGGTCGCAGAACGCAGTCAGCGCGGATGATTGCGGCACTGCAGTAGAAAACTTATGCATCATCCCGGCTAGCAACAATTTCAGTAAAAAAAACGTGACACAGACGGTGACACAGGAGAAAATTAGGGAAGCCAATGCCGAACACCCTATTCCCTTCCCAGGAGGCTCAAGAAGACACTTCAGCCCTTCCCACTGCTCCACTGGCTGAACGGATGCGACCCCGCAACCTGGAGGACGTTCTGGGTCAGGACCACCTTCTGGAGGATGGGAAGCTGCTGCGAGAGGTGATCCGTTCCGACGAGATTCCCTCCATGATTTTCTGGGGCCCTCCTGGCGTGGGAAAGACGACTCTGGCCAGGATTATAGCCCAGAAGACCGACTCCTATTTTGTGTCCATCAGTGCCGTGCTGGCCGGGATTAAGGATCTGAGAAAGGTCATTAAGGAAGCCAAAACCCAACGTCGTCAGAATCAAAGACGCACCATTTTCTTTGTGGATGAGATCCATCGCTTCAATAAGGCGCAACAGGACGCCTTTTTACCTCATGTGGAAAAAGGGACCCTCGTTTTAATTGGGGCCACCACAGAAAACCCCTCCTTCGAGGTGATTTCCCCACTTCTCTCGCGCTCTCGTGTCCTGGTGCTGCGTCCCCTGAATCAAGCACAGGTGGTTGAAATCTTGGGGCGCGCCCTGACTGACAGCCAAAATGGGCTGGGAAACCTAAAACTTCAGATCGGACAGAAAGAACTGGATCAGATAGCTCTTTTTGCAAATGGCGATGCTCGAATTGCACTCAACTCCCTGGAAATTGCTGCTTCTTTGGCTCATAGTCACTCCCCGGAAAAACCCGACATCACCGGGGAGATCGTCCAGCAGGCCCTTCAGAAACGAACCCTCCTCTTCGACAAGGCCGGAGAGGAACACTTCAACCTGATCTCCGCTCTCCACAAGTCCCTGCGCAACAGCGACGTCGACGCGGCACTTTACTGGCTGGGAAGGATGCTTGAAGCCGGAGAGGATCCTCTTTATATCGCCCGTCGAATGGTGCGCTTTGCTTCTGAAGACGTGGGAGTCGCTGACGCTTCCGCTTTAGGCTATGCCATGGATGCCATGCGGGCCGTCCATTTTATCGGGCTGCCAGAAGGCAAGCTGGCTCTGGCTCAGCTGGCAGTCTATCTGGCCCAGGCACCCAAGTCCAATGCCATCTATGAGGCCTATAATCGAGTCCAGAAGGATGTGGAAAAGACCCTCAGGGAACCCGTTCCACTTCATCTGCGCAATGCAGCGACGCCACTCATGAAAGAGCTGGGTTACGGCCGCGGATATCGCTATGCCCATCATGAAGAGCAGGGCGTGGCCAGGATGGAGTGCTTGCCAGAGAGCCTTGTGGGAAGGCAATACTACCACCCCACCCAGGAAGGGTTTGAAAAGGAGATCAAAGCCCGCCTGGAAGAGATCCGAAAAAAGAAGAGCCGCACAAAAGAATAACGCCGCGGGATCGATCCCCGTGAAAGGAGACAAGCCCAAATAACGCCGCGGGATCGATCCCCGTGAAAGGAGACAAGCCCAAATTATGCATAGGTTCTTGTCACGAAGCGACGAAAGCGCCGGAAAACAGAGCCGTGGGCTTTAGCCCACGGGCCCGCAGGCTAAAGCCTGCGGCTCCGACTGGCGCGCGAGGGGTACCCGCCACGGGTCGGCCTCCTCAACGTACTGTGTAGTACGTTGAGGAGGCCGAGGGGTACCCGCGCTCCCTTGCGGGTCGTGCAACACCGTCAGGGCGGATGATTTTGTCGCTGCAGTAAAGAATTTATGCATAAGGCGGGCTAGAGTGTCTCGTCCCATGAATACCATGATGTTTGCTGATGGGGCTTGGGAGGGGAGATCAAGGAGCGCGAAGGAGGTGATGCAGGGACATCGGCGACGACGAGCGACGAAGAGATTGCCCGCAACCCCCATCAGCCCGGAGGGTGGCGGCAGGACGGCATCGATTTCTTTGTCGCTCCTCCTCCGCGATGCACACAGACATCTCGTCGTCGTCGCTTCGCGAACTCGACGCCGTCGCGCTCGCCACAAACGTCATGGTATTCATGAGACGGGACACTAGAACATGAATCAAGGGAAACTGAAAGGAATGAGGGCTCTGGCGGATGAGCGGGGCGTCATCCGTGCGGCGGCCATGGACCAGCGGGGTTCCCTGAGAAACGCTTTGGCCGCAGCCAGGAGCGAGCAGCCCGAGACCATTTCAGATGAGATGCTGGCCGAGTTCAAGACGGCAGTGATCAAGGTACTGTCTCCATACGCAAGTGCCGTACTTTTAGATCCGGTGTATGGCTTGCCGGCATCCAAGGAGCAGCCCTCGGAAATCGGCTTGCTGCTGGCTTATGAAAAATCAGGATACGACAACACCAAGCCGGGTCGATTTCCCCTACTGCTGGAAAGTTGGACAGTCGAGAAGCTCAAGGAAGCGGGAGCTGATGGCGTGAAGTTACTGCTCTACTACAATCCCTTTGATGAAGCCTCCCTCAATGAGGGGAAGAAGGCATTCGTCCAGAGAGTAGGAGAGGAGTGCATCCACCAGGACATCCCCTTCTTTTTAGAGTTTTTGGGGTATGATCCCAGCGGCCAGGCCAGTCCACTGAAGTACGCTCGCAAAAAACCGGAGATTGTAACCCAAAGCATGCGAGAATTTTCCCGGGATCTCTACGGGGTTGATGTTCTCAAGGTTGAGATCCCAGTCAATCTTCAATTCACCTCAGGAACAAGTTCCTACCAGGGCCCGCAGGCCGCCTACTCCAGAGAAGAGGCGAAGGAGCTGTACCGGAAGGCGGCCGGGGCGGCCCGGCGCCCTTTTATCTATCTCAGTGGCGGAGTAGACGACCAAGAGTTCCGGGAAGGCCTGGAATTGGGGATTGAGGCAAAAGTCAACTTTGCGGGTGTTCTGTGCGGACGCGCCACCTGGAAAGAGGGCATTGCAGTGTACGCCGCCCAGGGACTGTCCGCTCTGGAGGACTGGCTGGGGGACCGTGGAATCCAGAACATCAAGGCACTGAACGAGATTCTAGCCGGGGCCCGCTCCTGGCAAGATCTTTCTTAACTTGAAGTGCCTCTAACCCGATCTTCGTGGTTCCCTGCTATAATCCGCCTCATGAAGAAAGTCATCTTTTCGGTGACACTGACCCTCACCTTGCTCATCGCTTCTTCCCAGACCAGAGGTAGCGAGGAACTGCCACCCCTGGATGAAACAGCCCAAAGCTGGGTGGAAAGCACTCTGAGTGGACTGAGCCTGGAAGAGAAGGTGGGTCAGCTGATCATCGGAAGAACCGGTACCAACTTTACCAACCTGGATACGGATATATTTCAGCAGATTCGGAAGGAGCTGACTGACTACCACGTGGGCGGCTATCTCGCCCAGGGAGGTGAGGTTTTTTCGGCTGCCTTCCTGATCCAAAGAATGCAAGAGCTGGCCCGAGTACCTCTGTTCATTACGGCCGATCTGGAAGGTGGAGCAGGCCTGATTTTCCGGGGTGGAACGCGCTTTCCCAAGGCTATGGCCCTGGGAGCAACTTTTGATCCGAAGATTGCCTATCAGGTAGGAGAAACCACAGCTCTGGAGGCAAAAAGCCTGGGGATAAACGTCAACTTCTATCCCGTCGTGGACGTGAACAACAATCCGCTGAATCCCATCATCAGCATCCGCTCCTTTGGTGAAGATCCCGAATGGGTCTCCAAAATGGCTGCCGCTTATATCCGCGGGGTTCAAGAAAACGGACTCCTGGCCACCGCCAAGCATTTCCCTGGCCACGGTGACACCTCAACCGATTCCCATCTGGAACTGCCGGTCATCGAGGTGTCGCGAGAGCGGATGGAGGAAGTGGAACTCCCTCCTTTTGAGGCCGCCATCCAGGCCGGAGTCCAGGCCATCATGACCGCTCACCTGGCCATTCCGGCCCTGGAGCCTGAAGAGGGCCTTCCGGCAACACTGTCTCGGCGAATTTTAACCGATTTGCTGAGGAAAGAGATGGATTTCGAAGGCCTTGTCTTCACCGATGCCATGAACATGGGAGGAATTCGTGCCCGCTGGAAGGACGGTGAAGCTGCCGTCCTGGCCATTGCGGCGGGTGCCGATTTGATCCTCTACCCCACCTCGGTGGAAGCAACTTTCAAGGGTCTCCTTCAAGCGGTTCGCCAGGGAAAGATCGGAGAGGAAAGGCTCAACGATTCGGTGCGGCGGATTCTGCAGGCCAAGGCCAGGCTCGGCCTTCACCAGAACTCCCTGGTGGACATTGCTTCCATCGATCTAACCGTGGGATCCCCTGACAATCAGGAGGCCGCTCAAAAGATCATGGATGAAGCGATTACGCTGGTCCGTGATGAAAAGGGCGTCTTGCCTTTCCGACCCAGACGAGATTCCGCCGTCTTGCTGCTCACCCTCCTGGATGAGCGTCGCCCCATGGAGAGTCGCGGCCTCAGTTTTGTGCGCGAGTTCCGTCGTCGTCGCTTCCAGACAACTCATGTAGAGGTGCTTCCCCAGGCTTCCTCTGAAGAACTCGGCTTGATCCAGGAGTTAGCCAAACGCGTCGATTACGTGGTGGTGGGAGCTTATATCCGGATTGCCGCCTCCAAAGGCTCCATCGAACTCTCCCTGAATCAGATCGAGTTGCTCAAGAATCTTTCCGAACTCCCGAAACCTCTTGCCTTGGTAACTTTCGGCAGTCCCTACTTGCTGACCTGGATTCCTGAAATACCCAGTTATATCCTTGCCTACGACGACTATTCGGGCGCCGAGCTGGCCGCGGTGAAAGCGATTCTCGGAGAAACTCCCTTTCGGGGGAAACTCCCCATCAGCCTTCCCGAACTCTACCCGATCGGACATGGGATTCAGAAATGATCCCAGAGCCTGAACGGCGCATCCAGCTCTCTTCGCGTGAAGTGTGCTTACGCACCCTCCGCTCGGTGAAGGAAATGCCCCAACTGGTCGAACTGCAGCGTGTGATTTGGGGATACGGAGAGCCTGACCGAGACTTTCCTTTCCCCGCCCGGGCCCTGTTTGCTGTCGCGGAAAGCGGTGGCCACGTAGCGGGTGTATTTGTCAACCAGATCCCAGTCGGGTTTTCGGTGGCCTGGATGGGGATCGATCCTCTCTTGCAAAAGCCCTATTTACACTCTCAGATGATGGGTCTCCTGAAGGAATACCGGGGCCTGGGGATTGGCTTTCATCTGAAAGTCTACCAGCGGGACTTTGCACTGCAAGCGGATCTTGAGCTCATTAAGTGGACATTCGACCCGATGTATTCCGGCAACGCCAACTTGAACGTGCGCAAGCTGGGTGCTTTGATCCAGGCTTATCAACCCCACTACTATGGGGAGGTCCAAAGTCACTTCAGTCGCGGATTGACTACAGATCGAGTCTGGGCCAACTGGTATATTGCGTCACAGAGGGTCAAGCAGCGCCTGGAGAATCCACCCTCTCCGCTCGAGCAGAAACCTTCTCTTGTTCAGGTGACCCCGGTCGCCAAAGACGAGAAAGGGAGGAAGAGTTTATTGGATCCTCTTCTGGGGTGTTCTGAGCGCGAACTTCTGGTTGAGGTACCGGATGACTTTGAAGCTATTTGTGCGGAAGACCAGTCACTGGCAAAGGATTGGCAGGCCAAGATTGGCAAGACGTTTCAGCACTATCTGAGCCAGGGTTACCTCACTTCCGATTTTCTCATGGTTGGCGGACCTCCCCGCAGCACTTTCTACCTTCTGACCAGAGATCCTTTGGATCAGGTGCTTAGTGTCTCGTCCCATGAATAGCATGATGTTTGCTGATGGGGCTTGCGAGGGGAGATCAAGGAGCGAGGAGGAGATGATGCAGGGACATCGGCGACGACGAGCGACGCAGAGATCGCCCGCAACACCCATCAGCCCGAAGGGTGGCGCCGGGACGACATCGATTTCTTTGTCGCTCCTCCTCCGCGATGCACACAGACATCGCGTCGTCGTCGCTTCGCGAACTCGACGCCGTCGCGCTCGCCACAAACGTCATGTTGTTCATGGGACGAGACACTAGGCCTGAACATGGGATTCACCGCTCTTGATTACACTGTCCTCTTTCTCTATCTCACCGCCAGCCTGCTTTTCGGGACGCTGCTAGGGAGGGGACAGAAAAACATCAATGACTATTTCCTGGCCAGCAGGAAAATGCCTTGGTGGGCAATTTCCTTCTCCATCGTAGCGACCGAAACCAGTACCCTGACCTTCATCGGCGCACCAGCCATCGCCTACACCGGGAATCTCACCTTTCTCCAGGTGATTCTCGGTTACTTCTTTGGACGACTGCTGGTGAGCTTCTTTCTCATCCCCTCCTACTTCAAAGGGGAAATCCAGACCGCCTATGAGGTGTTGAATGTACGATTCGGACCAAAGGTACAAAGCTTTTCCGCACTTCTTTTCCTGGTCAGTCGATCGCTTGCTGATGGGGTCAGACTTTTCGCTACTGGTCTGGTCTTATCCGTAGTAACGGACATCTCAGACACCTGGAGTGTGATCATCATTGGAGCTGTCACCATTGCCTATACGCTCTACGGAGGAATGCGGGCGGTGGTCTGGAACGATGTCGTCCAGCTCCTGCTCTACCTCAGCGGAGCCATCCTGGCCTTCTTCATCATCCTGACGCGCATTCCCAACGGATGGCCTGAAGTGGTGAGCCTGGCCGCCCCCTTACAGAAATTCCAGTTTCTGGATTTCACCTTCAATCTGGGTGTGACCTATACTTTCTGGGCCGGACTTTTGGGAGGCGCCTTCCTGACCTTTGCGACTCACGGCACCGACCAGATGATGGTCCAACGCTATCTTGCCTGCGGAAATAAAAGAGGCAGCCAGGTGGCTCTGATCCTCAGTGGTGTCCTGATCTTTTTCCAATTCCTGCTTTTTCTGATCATCGGAGTGATGCTCTATGCCTTTTACCAGCATTTCCCCTTGGATCAGCCGCTGGAACAAGTGGACAGGATTTTCCCGACTTTCATCGTCCAGGAAATGCCTCCGGGGGTGTCGGGCCTGATTATTGCCGCCATCTTTGCAGCAGCAATGTCCACCCTGAGCAGCTCACTCAATTCTCTGGCCTCCTCCTCCCTGAATGATTTTTACAAGAACTACCTGAGTCAGGACGCCACGCCGGCCTACTATCTCAAAGTTTCTCGGCTGTTTACCCTGGGCTGGGGAGCAGTCCTGATTGGGATCTCCATGCTGGCTCGCAACTGGGGTGAAGTTCTGGAAGTGGGACTCACCATCACCACCATCACCATGGGGAGTATTTTGGGGATCTTTCTTTTGGGACTCCGCAGGACCCGGACTGGTGAGGGCGCCGCCCTGGCAGGTATGGCGGCAGGCCTTGTGACAATGCTAGCCGTCCACTGGATCGGGGGCATCGCCTGGACCTGGTATGTTCTGATAGGGACAACAGTTACCTATGGAGTCGGGATGCTGCTTTCCACGGTGACCCCTCATCGAGGTTGAATAGCCCAACGCCTATATTGTAGTCTAGAATTATCTTCATCTTATGAAAATCCCAAAACAGCAACCAGACTTTACCCTCGATTCCTGGCAGGGGACATTTAGCCCGGACTATGCATATGTTTTCTACTGCGGCACCCAAAACATCCGCCCTGACTGCGTTGCGCGACCCGCACAAGCGGGTACCCCTCAGCCTCCTCAACGTACTCAAGAGTACGTTTGCGGGGGCCGACCCGTGGCGGGTACCCCTCGCGCGCCTTGTCAGAGCGGCGTTTTCGGCGCCTCGCTACGAAAACCTATGCATAATCCGGGCTAGGAAGGAACTAGAGAATGGACATCACTGAACTGCTTCGATTTGCGGTTACAGAGGAATCTTCCGACATCCACGTCAGTAGCGGAGAACCTCCTATCCTCCGCATTCACGGTGACTTGAAAAGGCTGGATCATCCCGCGCTTAGCCCTGACGATGTCCACAGGATGATCTACGAC
This sequence comes from Acidobacteriota bacterium, assembly GCA_963663035.1. Classification (GTDB taxonomy): domain Bacteria; phylum Acidobacteriota; class UBA6911; order RPQK01; family JADFOI01; genus JADFOI01. Next base: position 1,163,231 of record OY760074.1, on the reverse strand, counting down.
ATCATGAATGACAAGCAGCGAAAGGACTTCGAAGAGCTCAACGAGCTGGACTTTGCATTTGAGATGGGGACCAACCGTTTTCGTGTCAATGCGTTCCTGCAGCGCCGAGGGAAGGCGGCAGCCTTTCGAACCATTCCCACCACGATCTTGTCCCTGGACCAACTGGGTCTGCCCCCAATCCTGAAGAAAATGTGCGACAACGAGAAGGGGCTGATTCTGGTGACCGGTCCCACAGGGAGTGGAAAATCGACCACCCTGGCGGGCATGGTCGACCACATCAACAATATTAAAGAGGGTCACCTTGTGACCATTGAAGATCCCATTGAATTTGTGCACTCGTCCAAAAAGTGTCTGGTCCATCAGCGGGAACTGGGGATTCACACCCATTCCTTTGCCAATGCGCTGCGCAGCGCTTTCCGCGAAGATCCTGATTACATTCTGGTGGGTGAGATGCGCGATCTGGAAACCATCCAGCTGGCCGTCACGGCGGCTGAAACGGGTCACCTGGTTTTTGGAACACTCCACTCCTCCGGCGCCCCCCAAACGATTGACCGTATTATTGACGTCTTTCCGTCTGGTCAGCAAGCTCAGATCCGCACCCAGTTAGCAGAGTCCCTGCAGGCCGTCATCACCCAGACGCTGTGTAAGAAAGTGGGTTCGGGTCGGGTGGCTGCACTGGAAATCATGGTGGGGACGCCTCCCATTCGACATCTGATCCGCGAGGCAAAAGTACATCAGATCCCATCAGCCATGCAGACCGGGAAAAAAGACGGCATGCAGACCATGGACGCTGCCCTGCAGGAGTTGGTTAATCGAGGCCAGATCAAGAGAGAAGATGCTCAGGCGAAGAGTGGAAATCCAAACCTCTTCAGTCCAGCTGAGGCCACAGCATAAGGGAAAGCCATGCAGATTCGTGATTTCTTATCAGAGATGGTGACCAAGGACGCTTCGGATATCTATCTGACCGTGGGTCTCCCCGCCATGTTTCGGATCGAGGGAACGATTTATTCTGGGAGCGGCCAAGTACTCACCCGGGAAGAACTGGCAGTCCTGTGCCAGTCGATCATGGATGAGAGGCAAAAGAAAATGTTCGCCGATACCAGGGAGATGAACCTTGCTCTGGGCTACGAAGACCTGGGTCGCTTTCGCGTCAATGTCTTTCAGCAGCGAGGCAGCCCGGGATTGGTCATCCGACAGATCAAATTTGAGATCATGAACATTGAGCATCTCAACTTACCCACGATTCTACAGGACATCGTCATGAGCAAGCGTGGCCTCCTCCTGGTGGTGGGTGCCACGGGCTGCGGTAAATCCAGCACGCTGGCAGCGATGATCGATCATCGTAATTCCACCTCGGCCGGCCACATCATCTCCATTGAAGATCCAGTGGAGTTTCTCCATTCTCACAAGCAGTGTGTCATCACCCAGCGCGAAGTCGGCTACGATACGATTTCTTTCCAGGCCGCTCTGAAGAACACTTTGCGGCAGGCACCGGACGTGATTCTGATCGGTGAAATACGTGATTTGGAGACGATGGAAGCCGCCATTTCTTTCTCCGAGACCGGTCATTTGTGCCTGGCGACTCTTCACTCCAACAACGCCAGCCAGGCCATTGAACGCATCCTGAACTTCTTTGATGAGGAGCGGCATCGCCAGATTTATCTGCAGCTTTCCCTGAATCTCCGGGCGATTCTGTCCCAGCGGCTGATCAAAACTCACGACGGTACGCGGCTTCCGGCCGTTGAAATTTTGCTGGATACACCTCGAATCAAGGACTTGATCAGAAAGGGCCAAATCGAGATGCTCAAGGAAGCCATAGAACAGGGAGAACAAGAGGGTTGCCAGCCCTTTGACACGGCCGTCTTCAATCTCTACATGAGCGGGAAAATCGATGTCGACTCGGCTTTGGCCAACGCCGACAGTGCCAATAACCTGCGATTGCGTATTCAGGCCGCCGATTTGAAGCGCGGCAAGGGGGAAGGGAAAAAGCCCGACTTTCGCATGCGCAGGGACATTATGGGCCACCACTAGCCCGTACTCCTCACACCGCTCTACTGCATCGGCACCTCTGGTATGCTCCTCCCAGGTAGCTTGACCCTTAACGAGAGAAAACGCTAAAGTAGGTCATAAGGGGAATGGTGACTGTCAGGGCGTCTTCAAGGGGCCCCTTCACCGCCTAAGGTGTGTCCGAACATGGCTTTTCAATACGCTGAAAAGGGCGCTACAGATGTCAAGGAGTTAAAGGCCCAACTGGCATATCGCCAGTCTCTGCAAGAAATCACCAACGAGATCAACGCAGCTGAGAATCTCGACTCGATTCTCATTGACCTCAAGGACCGCATCCTCTTCCTTTTCAAGTCGGACCGGATCACAATCTACGTCATTGATAATACCTCAAAGGAGCTCTTTTCACGTTTTAAGGTCGGAACTGAACTGAGTGAAATAAGAGTCCCCATCAGTGCCGCCAGCATTGCCGGCTACACGGCCTTGACTGGAACAATCCTCAATATTGCTGACGCCTACGCTGATGCGGAGGTCCAGGCCATCCACCCCGATCTGAAGTTCGACAAGAGCTTTGATACCCAGAGCGGCTATCGCACAACCCAGATTCTGGCTGCACCGATTCAATTGGAAAGCAACATCTTGGGCGTTTTGCAGCTCATCAACCGCAAGGACGGGTCCAAGTTCACACGGGATGACGAGACTTCTGCTCAGGAGATCGCCAAGATTCTGGCGATTGCATTTCAAACCCAACAGCGGTTAGCCCGTCGGCGCCCCACCCGCTTTGATTACCTGACCAGCAAGGGCCTGGTGACCCAGGAGGAGCTCGATAAAACGATCACCAAGGCACGCCAGTCAGGACAAGATGTGGAACAGATCCTGATGAAGAATTTCAGGGTCAGTAAGGACAACATCGGTGCGGCCCTGAGTGAATTTTACAAATGCCGGTTTCTCAAATTTGATGACAAACTCCCCATCCCGGGTGAGTTACTCCAGAACTTGAAGAAAACCTACCTGCGCACCAATTTCTGGGTCCCGCTGGGAAAAAACAAGGACGGCAGCGTCAGTGTCCTGATGGATGACGTGAACCATCTGGCCAAACGAGACATGGCGCAGACCTTGCTCAAGACCACCCAAATTGAGTACTGCGTTGGGCTGAAAGAGGACATTCTCAAGTTCGTTGAATACTTCTTTGGAGGGCCGGTCGACGAGGGCTCCATGGAAGACATCATGGCCCAGCTGGATAGTGACGAAGCAGCAGAGGATGAGAGTGAAGAATATTCCGAAAGTGACAGCGCCATTGCCCAGTTGGCCAACAAGATTATCAACGACGGCTACAACCAGCGAGTTTCTGATATTCACCTGGAACCCTATCCGGGCCGCAGGCCCATGGATATCCGCTTCCGAATTGATGGCACCTGTTCCCGCTACCAGACCGTCCCCTACCAGTTCAAAAAGGCTCTCGTGTCCAGAATCAAGATCATGTCCGACCTGGACATCACAGAAAGAAGATTGCCCCAGGATGGCAAAATACAATTCAAGAAATACGGGGGCAGAGACATCGAGCTTCGTGTCGCCACACTGCCCACTACGGGCGGACTCGAAGATGTTGTCATGCGTATTTTGGGTTCAGGAGAACCCATTTCGCTGGAAAAAATGAACTTCAGCGAGCGAAATAAGGAGCTTTTCGAACGGATCGTCCAGTTGCCCTACGGAATTGTCCTGGTGGTGGGGCCAACCGGATCGGGCAAAACCACTACCCTGCACTCGGGTTTGAAGTTCATCAATACGCCCGAACGCAAGATCTGGACTGCCGAGGACCCGGTGGAAATCACACAGGTCGGCCTTCGCCAGGTTCAGGTGCAACCGAAAATCGGTTTTACTTTTGCTCGAGCCATGAGGGCCTTTCTCCGTGCTGACCCCGATGTAATCATGGTGGGTGAGATGCGCGACGAAGAGACTTGTGAGATTGGAATCGAGGCTTCTCTCACCGGTCATCTGGTCCTCAGTACCCTCCATACCAACAGTGCGCCAGAAACCATCATCCGCTTGCTGGATATGGGTATGGATCCCTTCAACTTCGCCGATGCCTTGCTGGGAATCATGGCCCAGCGTCTGGCGCGAATCCTGTGTACAGAATGCAAGGAAGCCTACCACCCATTGCAGGACGAGTTTCAAAGTCTGGCCACCGAGTATGGGCTGGAGGACTTCGAAAAGACCGGTCTCCAGCTCACCAAGGATCTGACCCTTTATCGTGCCAAAGGTTGTGGGGTATGCAACGACTGTGGTTACCGCGGTCGTATCGCAATTCACGAGTTGCTGGAGGGTACCGACGAAATCAAGCACATGATTCAGCAGAAAAGCCCCATGCTGGAGATTCGGGCACAGGCCCGAGCTGACGGGATGACTACCCTCAAGCAGGATGGCATCATGAAAGTTTTCAAGGGCTACACTGACATTCGCCAGGTACGTTCCGTCTGCATGAAGTAAGAGTTAGACACCTCTTCGCGGCCTGAGGCCACTCCTAGCCCGCATTTCTCACACCAGCTCGTCGCGAAGCGGCGGAAGGGCCGGCCTGACAAGGCGCGTGAGGGGTACCCGCGTGCGGGTCGACCCCCGCAAACGTATTCTTGAATACGTTGAGGAGCCGAGGGGTACCCGCTTGCGGGTCGTGCAACGCAGTCAGGGCGGATCATTGCGGCGCTGCAGTAGAGCGGGTGTGAGAAGTGCGGGCTATTACTCCAGCATCGCTTGTACGAGCTGCTTGAGGTCCATCTCCATGGCCAGATCTGCGGGGATCGCTCGATCAACCACTTCTGTAAACTCCAGCAGTGTCTCAAAGCTGCCCCTCTCTTTCCTCCACAAGTACGCCGTGATGCAAATATCCCCTATCTCACGTCTGGGATTGGAGCTCTTCTTCTCAAGGCGATCCAGGAGTATCCGAAACTCAGACACCGTTGGGTGGTCAGAAGGCACCTGTTCCCCGGCATTGATCACGGCCAGCTCCCATTCCAGGGACATCTCAAGGGAGGAGCTACTCAAGCTCCAGAGAATGATCACCGGCAAGAGCAGCCCTGCCGAAAGGACAAAGAGAAGTCTCATTCAGATTCCAGTGCAAGCATTAGAGGCAGGACCTGCTCATGACAAAATCCGGCACTTTTGGCGTCGGGGAGTGGCAAGACATAGCTTTTCAATAGCCCTGGTCACGGCTCCTCCTCTACCTTTAAACTATTGATATATTTAAACTTAACAGCAACACCTGGCTTTCTGGCACGCTTTGTGCTTCTTCACATGGTGTGGGCAGTTACAGGAAGGGGTATGGACGCCCGAGATCCAGTTCCAGCAACAGACATGATGATCGGCGAATCCCCTGATTGGAGCACACTATCACTTTCTAATGTTAAACTACTTTGTGAAGATAATGAAAGCTTTTGTACTCAGTAGGACAGCTGGCAAACAGCCTGCCGCCTTGCCGGTCCGGAGTCCGGGGTTTACCCTCATCGAACTCCTAATCGTGGTAGCCGTCATCGGCATCATTGCTGCTCTCTCGATTCCAAACCTTGTGCGATCCAAGAATGCGGCCAACGAGAAAGTCGCCATCACCTACATGCGAAGCTGGACTGCCGCCCAAGAACTCTATTACACCCGGCATGGTAGCTATGCCGACGCGGATGGTCAGCTCTTTGACGAAGGGCTCATCGACGGTCGCGGCGCAGCTGATAGCCATGGCTACAATTTCAGCCTGGACAATCCTGCTAACTCTCGCTATACCTGGTGGGGAACGGCAAGACCTGACGTTCCGGGACAGACGGGATCCAGGTGGTTTTACATTGATCACACCGGCGTCATCCGCACATCCACGGCTGGAGCCGCCGACAGCAGTTCCCTTCCCCTGTGACACTGACCTTGCCCCCTAAAACGAGTCCAGTTTGAATGTTAGGATTTCCGGTTTAGGAAGGAGGCAAGGATGGCAGGGAAGCGGTTTAGGGCAGAACAGATCATCATGAAGCTGCGTGAGGCAGAGGTGGGTCTGGCCCAAGGACAGAGGGTGGGACAGGTGTCGAAGCAGATGGGGGTGAGCGAGCAGACCTACTACCGGTGGCGCAAAGAGTACGGAGGGCTCCGGTTGGACCAGGCCAAGAGGTTGAAGGTGTTGGAGAAGGAGAATACCCGGTTGAAGAAGCTGGTGGCGGATCTGTCTTTGGACAAGCAGATCCTGAAGGAAGTGTCCTCGGGAAACTTCTAGGCCCGGCGAACAGGAGACGAGCGGTGATGTGGGTACGAGAGCGATTAGGAGCAGAGCGAGTCTCCGAACGTCGGGCCTGCCAAGTGCTGGGACAGGTTCGATCGACCCAGCGAAGGGAAAGGCAAATTCCCGATGATGAGGCCCGATTGGTGGCCCGGATGGTGGAGTTGGCTACGCAATACGGGCGTTATGGCTACCGGCGGGTCACGGCGATACTTCATGGGGAAGGGTGGAAGGTGAATCCTAAGCGGGTGGAGAGGCTGTGGAGACAAGAAGGGCTGAAAGTCCCGTCCAGACAGCCGAAACGAAGGAGGCTGTGGCTTAATGACGGTTCCTGTGTTCGGTTACGAGCGGCTCGCAAGAACCACGTCTGGAGCTATGATTTCGTGCATGAACGGACCCATGATGGGCGAGCCTTTCGGCTATTGACGATCCTGGATGAGTACACCAGAGAGTGCCTCGCCATTGATGTGAAACGGCAGATGAATCACCAAGACGTGTTGGACCGGCTGGCGGAGTTATTCGTTGATCGGGGAGTGCCTGAGTTTATCCGGTCCGATAACGGATCGGAGTTTACGGCACAGGCGGTCCGGGACTGGCTGCAGGCTGTTGGGGTAAGGACCTTGTACATCGAGCCGGGCAGCCCCTGGGAGAATGGGTACATTGAGAGTTTCAACGGGAAACTACGGGATGAGCTGCTGAACATGGAGATCTTCGACACGCTGGGGGAAGCCAAGGTGTTGGTAGAACGCTGGCGGAGGGATTACAATCAGATCCGGCCTCACAGCGCCTTGGCCTATCGGCCGCCGGCGCCAGAGGCCAAACTACCTAGGTCGCAGGCACTGGATCCAATCCCTTGGAGTGGACTTCAAATGGTCCCGGGTCTAGCATAGAGGGTGGACTCGTTCGTGGGGGCAGGTCAACACCGCTTACTTCCTCTCACTCAGCATATTTCGTAAACTAAAAGCTAGCCCGGATTATGCATTATCCGGGCGAGAGGAGTCGCGTCATTTCCCTAATTCGTGAGTGGTTGCAAACAGCTCTGGCCCTGGCCCCCACCACCCAGGGCAAGATCGCCCAGTCCCTGGGCGTTGTGTTCCTGCTGATGGTCTTGCGGGGCCTTGCCCTGTGGATCATCTCTCGGCGAACCGAAGACGTGCGGTTTCGCTACCACGCGCGCAAGGTCAGCAGCTATGTGGCAGTTGTATTGGGTCTGCTGCTTCTGGGCCGGATCTGGTTCACCGCCTTTCGGGATATCGGCACCTTTCTGGGCCTGGTTTCTGCAGGTCTGGCCATCGCTCTAAAAGATCTCGTTGGCAGTGTGGCCGGCTGGCTCTACTTACTTTGGCAGCGCCCATTTGAGGTGGGGGATCGAATTCAGATCGGAGAGCACGCAGGCGATGTGATTGATATCAGGCTGTTTCGCTTTACGCTCATAGAGATCGGGAATTGGGTTGATGCCGATCAGAGCACCGGTCGCGTCATCCTTATTCTCAACAGCCGCATTCTCATCGACGTGATCGCCAATTACAGCAAAGGGTTTCAATACATCTGGAATGAAATCCCGGTACTCATCACTTTTGAAAGCGACTGGGAGAAGGCCAAGAGGATCCTCCAGCAGATCGTGGATACCCACTCTGCCGATTTGAGCGAAGCCGCCATGCAGTCTGTCCGCAAGTCCGCCCAGAGGGCAATGATTATCTACTCAACACTGACCCCTAAAGTCTGGACCAGTGTGGTCGACTCAGGCGTACTTCTCACCATTCGATATCTGTGTGACCCCAGGAAGCGTCGCGGCACCGCGGAAACCATTTGGGAGGACATCTTAAGCGACTTTGGTCACTGCGATGACATCGATTTTGCCTACCCGACGGTTCGCCGCTTCTTCAATCAGGAGGAGGGAAAACCTGGGAGCGGAGGGTTGGCTCTTCCGGTCGCCACCCAGGAGGAGTTGAGCAAGAGGAGTTGAGATAGTGACGGAATTGTTGGCTACAGTGAAAAACCAGGAGATAAGACAGTGGACGGTACACAACACCTAACTCTGGCCGCCTTCGTCATGCAAGGCCTTTTTCTCGTGATCTTACGGGTCTCTGTCAACCTGCTCCCGGCAACCTATCATCTGCTCCGACCCATGACACTTTTCTCCGTGATGTCCCTGGGACTGCTGGTCTTCACTGAGGACATGTTCCAGCTGATGAAGTTTGGCAGTTTTGAAATGACGGCACTCATGACTCCCCTCGGATTCTCCCTGGCGCTCTTTCTGTTGGTCGCTGCCAATACTCTTTTCCTCACCTATCTTTTGATCGACACAGGAGGAAGTCGAAAGAGTCCCTTCACTTCACTGCTGCTGGTTTTACCGGTCATAACCATCTTGCTGAAAGAGCCTATGTACCCACAGGTCCTGGGTTCCGTGGGCCTGGTGGTCATAGCCTTTTCAGTTGGCCTGATCATTTCACGCAAGTCCGAGAACCCTTTCCCGGAAGATCCGGTAGGCGACGACAGAGATTCCCAGCTGGACCGTCGAGAATTGTGGGTCTTCTGGGGCGTTACCGTTTCTTCCCTTCTCCTGGTTACCGCCGTTGCCGGGATCACCCAGCTCTAATCCATGCGTGGGAGGCACCTCAGGTGCCGAACTCGTACCCTTTGGTGAGTTGCGTCACACTTTTGCCCAGCCAAATTGGGTACAAACAGTACATGCCATGCATGAATATCATCCGTGGGTGGGTGAGGATCGCGCGCTGTGGTCTGCTCGCCTTGCTTCTGAGTCCTCTTGCCGGGTGCGACGTGGTGGGACCCTCCAATATATTCGAAGCCGCCAGGGAAGGCGATGCCGAAGGGATCAGGAAACTGCTGGGCAATGATTCATCCCTCGCCAACGCCCGCTCCCAGGAAGACCTCTACAGGAAGCAAACCCCTCTCCACCTGGCATCGACGGCTGAGGTGGTCAGGGCTCTCATCGCAGCCGGGGCGGACGTGTCAGCCGGGGACGGCATCGGGCGGACCCCACTGCATTTGGCGGCCAACGCAGAAGTGGCCCAGGCCCTCATCGATGGCAAAGCCAAGGTGATGTCCGAGAACCCCAAGGGGCTCACCCCACTGCATCTGGCCGACAACGCCGAGGTGGCCGAAGTCCTGATCAGAAACGGTGCCAAGGTCAACTACAAAAAGGCTCACGAGGAAGCGCCTCTTTACTGGGCCATTCTGGACAACAAGCCCGACGTGGTTGAAGTGCTGCTGGCCAAGGGTGCTAAAACCCGCGGGCAGTTGAGTGACGATCGAACGATGCTCCATCATGCCGCCCAGTACGGCAGGACCGAGGTCATCAGCGTTCTGCTACGGTATCGCCTCAGGATTGATGCCAAGGACAAACACGGCGCTACTCCGCTTCATCATGCCGTCCTCCAGGATAAGGTGGCCGCCGCCGAGCGGCTCATCAAGGCAGGCGCTCGTATCAACGCCAAGCTCAAGCAGGGTGTGGCTGTCTATCAGGGCATGTCGAGCGGGAACGATGCAGACGGGAAAACGCCCCTTGGCCTAGCCAGTTCCCAGGAGATGAAGGACCTCCTCACCAGCCACAAGGCAACTGATTAGCCCTGCCTATTTTTCCAGGATGACCCGCGGCCAGAGATAGGGTAAGGCCTGTTTGCCACCCCACTGAAAAGACGCCCAGGCAAGCCCGCTTTCGCTGATATTGGCGCCCACGCGCGCATCCTTCTGATCACCGTCATAGATGACAATGTTTATGCCAATCTCGTCTCCTGGACTGGGCTGTGCGGGCATCACCCGCCATGGAATCGAGAACTCGAGCGTGTAGCCGGTGTCGGTCTTGAGTGAGGCCACCTTCATCCCGGGTGCGGTTTTCTCCATCACACCCTGATTTGCATCGGCATCTCGAAATCCCCGCGCTTGGAAACTTTCCGTTGTGCATGGAAAAGCCGCCGCCTGAATAACGGTAGAGGTATCACGGCTCCTCCCGGAAGGATCGATGGTGACGCCAACGGCATCCGAGCGAAGCTGGGCCCGAACGTCATCTGGGGCTATATTGCAGACCACGGCGTCGTCCCGCACATCGACTCCAAGGTAAATGTTCTCCCCATCGTAGGCGATGCGGAAGGAGGCGCTGGAATCAGAATCATCCGTGGGCTCCTGCCTCCACCAAAGATCTTTGTGCGTGATTGCTCCTCCAGCAAAGCCCCTCATATCCGACAGATCGCCATCCACACTGGGTGCTTGACTTATTCTCGGAATCTGGAGCATGGGAAGCACGTAGACTTGCGCCGCGTCCACGCTCCGATGGGCACCGGAAGCGATCTCCAGCTCCACCGGAAAGCGCGCCGATTGTCGACCTTGGGGAAGCACCTCCGATGTCACCTCGAGCTCGAAATTCACCGAAGAGCTGGATCGTGCGGCGACATTGAAACCCAGGTCGCCCCGCACGCGAATGCCCTTTTGGGAAGGATCGAGCCTCAACTGCACCTCGCCCACAGCCGGTTCCGGGCCGCGATTGATGACGTCAATGGTCACGGGATTGGACCGACCGATCGTCAATGGAAGTCGCGTAGGCAAAGACTCAATGACCCAGTCCGTGTGGGTATCCCGAGCAAACTCCCGATAGCCTGCAACATCGTAAGTCGGGCGGAAACGAACCTGGACGGGAGCCACGGCTTTGAGCCACATGTAGTTGCGGCCAGCAACCACACGACCTTGCTGCCGCGCCCTGTAGCTCGCGTAAAGCTGGGTGTTTCGATCAATGGTGGCACCCTCTGAAGCCCACACCTGAAAGGTCGCCTGAGCTTTCCCTCCCGGCTCCAGGATGTCAAAGATATTGAGGCCATCCTCATCAACGCTCCAGGCTTCCCCCGGCTCGAGAGAGATCTCGAGCATCTCCAAGGGCTGGGCCGTGTTGTTGACCAGTGTCACCTCAGTGTTCACGTCCACGCCAATACCGGCCTCGAAGCTCTCGGGGACGATCTCGAAGCGGATTCCCGGGGGCGACGTCCCGGCGGGTAGAAGCGCTCCCTCCAAAAGGTGCATTTCCGGGTCGCTGAGGGGAACCAGGGAACGAACCAGCATGAAACTCTCAGGTCGCGCTTCTTCAACGGGTATCCTCACGCGCTGGTCGAAGCCCTGTGAACGGTATTTAGAGGAAGCCAATGCCTTCAAATCGGCATAGCGCATGTTCGCCGCCGCAGAGTAGTCATCTGAGCCGATGGAAACCGTGGTCGGCGAGTTGGCCTGTCCGGAGTAATAGAGCTTGAGAGGCTGGAAAGGCTCGAGATGCTCTTCAGTGATCAGCTCCGGGCAGAAATTCGGGTCTGCCGCTTTATCAAAGGCGATGGTTGCGGCGCGGGCCGCCATCTGATGCTGTCCGTGGGTGCCCGGGCCCGGCCACAAGGTCACGATGACCTCCGGACGTTCGAGGCGGACATAGCGCACCACGTCACAGACGTAGGATTCTCCCCATTTTCTGACTGTCTCTTCCGCGGAAAGGGTGAAGTAGAAATCCTGCAGGGAGAGAAAATGAGACGCACCCACCCCCACCACCTCGAGAGCGCGCCGTTCCTCCTCGGCGCGGATGAGCCCTAAAGCAATTCCCGACTCCGGACCGGTGGCGTTCCCTCCCCCTTCCCCGCCCGTGGCGGTGATGACACTGGCGCGGAAACCCTGGTCGAGCAGGTAGCGGGCAAAGGTGGCCATCACCGATGTATCGTCGTCAGGGTGAGCCCCAACGAACATGAGGTCGACGTCCACCAGGTCCAGGCCGGTCTGTGCCCCTGAGGAAGCGGTGAGGGCGGCTATCCCAACCAGCACCGCAGCAATTGTCATGAGATTCTTCATGGTTTCCTCTCCAACTCAGGAGGATGCATCCAGCACCCTCGATGCCCTCTGATTCTGTCGTAAGCTTGCCATGCCTTCTCTTAAAAAACAATGAGAGATCTGTGATTCAGCCCTGGCTGGGACAGTCTTCTTCAACATTCGGTAATCGTATACGGGTTGCCCAAGCACATCCAAAGATAACCTGTTGACAACTTCCTTAACCCGTACCTATTATCTAGCATCTACAACACGATTTCTGAACCTTTCAAAAGGGGGGATTACCATCAACTGGGTGGAGGGTAATTTTACCTGTCAGTGAGTCGCACAGTGCAAAGAATTTAAAGGAGGTTTAGGTCAATGAATAACCATCGATTGGTGAGTCAGTCTCTCAAATCCTGGCCAGCTCTGGTGCTGCTGCTTCTCTTCCAGGTCTCTGGTGCCTTCGGTCAGCTGCCCCTTGAGGTGGAACAAATGGGGTTCGCCGATTCCATCTTCATTAATGGGAAGATCGTGAGCATGGATGACCTGTCCAAATCAGCCAACGTGGGGAGCATCTACCAGGCCATCGCGGTCAAGGGCGACAAGATCATGAAGCTGGGGACCAACCAGGAAGTTCAAGCCATGGCCGGGCGGTTGACCACTGTCTTTGACCTGCAGGGCCGGACCATGATCCCCGGAATCATTGAACCGCATGCACATATCTATGGGGGAGCCCTGAACTTTGCGAGTCGCTTCGGCGTCCAGTATCCGCCCGAAGGAGTCACCTTCATTGAGGCTCAGGCGGATCGGGATCTGGAAAAAACCCAGGGCATTATGCGAGACGCCCTCCAGGAGGCCGTCAAGAACGTCGACCCAGGGGATTGGATCGTCCTGAATATGAGGTCTCATCCCGATGCCCCCCGTGACCTTTCAACCTGGGGCATGACCCGACGGCTCACCAATCGTCGAACCCTTGACCTGTGGACCCCCGAGAATCCGGTCCTTATGCGCCCTGGCCTGAGGGGAAACATCAATTCACGGGCCCTGGAGGTGCTCAACGAATTTTTGCCCGGATACTCCGCCTCCATCCAGGAGACCATGCACGGGGACGTGATCGGTGAGGACATCGCTGAACTGGGCTGGGTGGGAAGCCAGGAGATGGCCGTCATCACCTGGGAGCTTTTTCTCGAGAACCTCGATCCCAACATCCTGGCTCAAATGCTCAAGCTGCGATCGGAGCAGTTTGCCTCCCTGGGAGTGACTACCTGGGGCACCCGCCTTCCCTTCCCCAAAGTTATGACCGGATACGCCAAACTGGCCGAACTGGGCCAGATGCCGATTCGCCTCAATGCCCACTACGAGGTGCATCGGATGCCCACTGACCCCCAAGAGACTCGACAATTATACCGGCGCACGGGAGTACTTCAGGGCCTCGGAGGCGACTACATGTGGATTGATGGAGTGGCTTCGGAACGGTGGGACTCTGTTTATCCGGAGTCCTGCACGGGACCCGATACAAAAGCCCCGCCTCACATCAAGGCTCGAGAGACCTGTCCCCAGCCAGGCGATCTCCATTGGGACACCCTTGAAAATGCCATCAAAGCGGGTTGGAGGATCAAGGGAGTCCACACCTGCGGCAGCGAAAGCTTTAGACGTTTCATCCAGATGGTGGACCGGGCCAGGGAAGCTACGGGCATGACGGTCCAGCAGATCCACGACCAGCACTTTGCGCTGGAACACTGTAATATGATTGGAAAGCAGCCCGATATCATCGACAAGCTCACAAGGTATGGAATCATCATCAGCTGTGCACCCGATTACTTTCGGAGTTTTCGCAACTGGATAGACGACTATGGAGCAGAGACTCCCAATATCGAGGACTTTCTCCTCCCCTTCAAAACCTGGATCGACTCAGGAGTCAGGCTGGTAGGGCAGCACTACGGGTCGGGAGCCTTTGGAGGGAGCGAGCTAGGCCGCTTAGGAGCGCCAGTGACACCTCCCTTCGCCCTCATGTGGCTGATGACGACGCGAAAGTTCGATGGCAGAGTCTGGCAGCCGGAGGAGCGAATTGACCGGGTGCAAGCCTTGAAGATGTACACGGCATGGGCGGGCGAGTATGTCGAACATCAGGATCAGCTGGGCTCGTTGGAGACTGGTAAATGGGCAGATCTGCTGGTGATCGACCGGGATTACTTTACGATTCCGGTGGATGAGATTCTCAAAGTTCGACCTTTGATGACCATAGTGGGTGGCAAAACGATCGCACTCAATTCCTCGCTGGCCAGTGACTGGGGTGTGGATGAGGTCGGATACCAGTATAACTTTGAAGATAAGGATGTGGAGGATTCAGGCAAGCCCTTTACCGAAGCGGGAAAAAGAGAAGCTGGCTTGATTCCTTGAGAGAATAGCCCGCATTATGCATAGGTTTTCGTAGCGAAGTGGCGCAAGCGCCGCGATGACAAGGCGTGTGAGGGGTACCCGCTTGCGGGTCGCACAACACCGTCAGCGCGGATGATTGCGACACTGTAGCAGAAAATTTATGCATAATGCGGGCTACTTAGTCCATCAGCTGACTCAAGACATCCTCGGGCGAGAGGTGGGAGCTCTTGATTTCAACCTTAAAAGGCTCCAGCGCATCAGAGACTGCGCTGCTGACCACGATCAAGGGCGAACCACCACCTTCTCCAACGCCCCTTGAACCCCACGGTGTGGCCAGTGAGGGGGTTTCCAGGAGATCCACTTCAAATTTCGGGAAGTCCAGAGCCGTTGGAGCGCAATAGTCCTTAAAGGAGGAGGTGAGAAGCTGTCCATTTTCGTCGTACAGCAGACGTTCATAGAGGGCGGCTCCCAACTGATGTCCTATCGCTCCGTGAATCTGCCCTTCCACGATGAGGGGATTTAAACACTGCCCGGCGTCGTCCACACAGGCCAGCTTGAGAACCTTGATTCTTCCCGTTTCCACATCCACCTCCACTACCGCAGCGGTCACAGCATAGGAGTAGGTAAATGAGAAATTCCCTCTCTGATCATCCTTGGGAAGCTTGAAGTCGGGCCGATAGACATAGTGAGCAAAGAGACCAGCCTCGACGTCTTCCGGGAGGTTGGCGAGATCCGCCCAGGCAACTCGAGCCACATCCTCCAGGGTAACGCTTTGATCCTTTGCATCCTTCAGGAAGACGCGACCATCCTCCAGATCCAGCTGCTCACCATCCACACCACCCAACAGATGAGCTCCAATTTTCAGGACCTTTTCTCTTACTTTCCAGGCTGCACCCAGCACAGCTCCCGCCCCCACAATGGCAAAACGGCTGGCATAGGTTCCTGAGTGAGGAGTGGAGGGATTCACGCTTGAGTCAAAACCCTCTACGGCGTACACATCATCCGGATGCACGCCCAGCACATCGGCCACAATCTGGGAGACCACCGTTTCATGACCCTGGCCTTGCGGAGAAGTTCCCACCGCAGCCACAATCTCACCGTCGGGCGTAATCTTCACCCAGGCCGCTTCGCTGTCTCCGGACGCTTTGGCCTGCGGATTCATCATTCTCTGGATACTGGAATTGACGGGACAGGCATCCATGCCGAGAGCCACTCCAACGCCCAGATACCTCCCCGACTGGCGGAGCTTAGCCTGCTCCTCCCGAACCTTCTGGTAGTCAATCATCTCCAGGGCCTTCTTTAACGCCCCCGGATAATCCCCACCGTCCAGAATGCATCCCGTCGGGGTTTCATAAGGCATTTCATTGGGCTGGACAAAGTTCCTGAGCCGAATTTCTCCAGGATCGATCTTGAGCCGGCGTGCCGCTATATCCAGGAGTCGTTCCACCAGGAAGCACTGCTGCATCTTTCCATAGGACCTATTCGGCCCTACTGGACATTTGTTGGTGGCCACGCAGTAAAGATCCATACTGAGGTTTTCAAGGGTGTACCCCACCGTGGCATGGCGAATGAAGTTAATCGCCCCGATCGGTTCCCTCCTCATGTAGGCGCCTTCGTCGTGGACCGCTTTTGCCTTCAGTCCCAGGACGGTTCCGTCTTTCCGCACCGCCAGCTCGGCATCGTAAAACACCTCATTCCCATGCAGGCTAGCCGCCAGATGCTCCGTTCGAGTCTCCACCCACTTCACCGGTCTCCCGGCCCGCATGGCCAGCAAGGCAAGAAGGATCAGGTAGGGGTAACTGTCATTTTTGACTCCGAATCCGCCACCAATATCCGGCGTGATATAGCGGATCTTCTCTCCCGGAAAGCGCAAGGCATGGGTGACGAAGCGATGATTGAACATGGGCCGCTGGCTATTGCTCCAGATTGTTAAGCTTTCCCGCCTCTCATCGTAGTCAGCGATCACCACCGTGTTCTCCAGCGGCGCAGAAGTGAAACGGTGAAAGTATAAGCTCTCCTTGACTACGAGATCCGCTTGACCAAAGGCTTCCTCCAGATTGCCATATTCGTATTTCCCCTCCCAAACCAAATTGGAGGGAACACCCTCGTGGACCAATGCGGACGCCGAGTCCATGGCTTTTATGGGATCCACCACGGGATCGAGGGGCTCATAGTCGACCTGGACCAAAGACAAGACGTCCTCAGCCAGATACTTGTCCTCGGTGACCACGGCCGCCACCACCTCGCCCGCGTATCGGGACTTCCCAACGGCCATGCAATAATCCTCGATTTCGCTATAGGGAGGCCGCAGGTTATTCGGAACCGGGCGGGTGAGCTGGGCGACCTCATCCCCAGTCAAGGTACAGACCACATCCTCCCTCTCCCGGACCTTGCTCAGGTCGATGTTCCGGATCCGGGCGTGCGCGTAGGGACTCCTCAACAGTCCGGCATAAAGCACACCGGGAATGTCCAGATCATCCGTGAACTGTCCCTTACCGGTCAGAAGGCGGGGATCCTCTTTGCGCTTGACCCTCTGTCCGATCCATTTCTTCCTGGGGAAATCCAGCTTGTCTCTCTGCATGGGGGGGCTAAGTGCCTTGTTTCATCTTGTCCGGTACCTTCCCAATCGAATCCACGATGGCCTGGTAACCGGTGCACCGACAAATGTTTCCAGAAATGCCTCTTCGGATCTGCGCTTCGGTGGGCTGGGGAGTCCCGGAAAGAAGGTAGAAAGCGGACATCACCATCCCCGGGGTGCAGTAACCACACTGCAGTCCATGGTTTTCCCAAAAAGATTCCTGAATAGGATGCAGGTTTCCATCCTGAGCCAAACCCTCGATCGTCAAGATCTCTCGCCCCTCAACCGCGGCCGCAAAGCAGGTACACGATTTGATACTTCGCCCATCCATAATGACAGTGCACGCTCCACAATTGCTCGTGTCGCAGCCAACATGCGTTCCCGTCAACTTCAATATATCCCGCAGGAAGTCGACCAGCAACATGCGTGGTTCTACCTCACGCTGGTACGCTTCACCGTTTACGGTCACTGTCATTTTTCTCTTAGAGATGGACAGTTGCCACCTCCTCCCCGCCCGCCCTTCTGGAAGCAAACTCAAAGGCTCTGCGAAACAGCACACCGACGAGATGGCGTTTGTACTCAGCCGATCCTCGGACATCGGCAAAGGGTTCGGCTTCCGCAGATGCCTGGGCCGCCGCTTCCCTCAGGAGGGCGTCCTCGACCTTTTTTCCCCGCAGCAATTCCTCTGCTTTCCTGGCACGTATCGCTGTGAGTCCCACAGCTCCCAGCCCAACAGCAATGTCGCGACAGGTACCATCCTTCTTGAAGTCGACCTGCACTCCAACACTGGCCACTGCGAAATCTCCCGCCCGGCGTTCGAACTTCAGATAGGCTCCTGCACTGCCTTCCGGGGGGACCGGCACCGATACCTGAGTCAGCACCTCGTCACTGCTCAAGTCTGCCGAATAAGCATCTACAATGAGCTCGTCGACTTTCACAGTACGCTTTCCGCTGGAACTGGCAATGGTCACCTGAGCATCCAAGGCAAACAGGACGGGAATCAAGTCTCCAGCTGGATCAGCGTGAGCCAGACTCCCCCCGATGGTTCCCAGGTTGCGCACCTGGACATCACCAATGACGCTTACCGCATCGTGCATCATGGGGAGCTTTGATTTCACCAGCGCCGATTCCTCCAACTCGACGTGCAGCGTCAGGGCTCCAAAGGAAATCATTCCATCCTGCTCTTGGATACCGGACAAATCCTGAAGTCCACCCAGATGAATCAAGTATTTCGGACTCGCCAATCTCAACTTCATGAGCGGGATAAGGCTCTGCCCACCAGCCAACACCTTGGCGTCCTCTCCATGCTGGGACAGCAAATCAATGACGCCCTCCAGGGTGTCAGGACTAAAAAATTCAAAAGCTTCAGGGTACATAAACTCGATGATACATAAGATTGTCAGTCGATCACAGCTCTCGTGCGATTAACCCATGGAACTTTTCAACCATCTCCGGCGGCTGAGGTCGGGTCATATAACTGATGAGAACAAATAAGCCGACATTGATGAAAAAGGCAGTGGCGAGCCCAGGCAGGATACTGACTGGAACCGGGTTGGGAAGAAGGTCGAGCTCCCACACTAAGGTCAGTACCATGCCTACAGCAGTACTGATGATGGCCGCCGGCGCCGAGGCCCGGGACCAGGTGACCGCACCTAGCAATGGTGGGAGAAGCTGGACAGTGATCCCACCCCCAAAGATGGCCAAAGGAGTAATCAGCACCGGGTTGAGCATGGCCAGCAAAACACTCAGTCCTGCCATGGCAACCATCAGCACCCGGTTGAGTGTGATCTCCTGAGCCTGAGTCATGCCGGGCCAGAGAACGGCTTGAATAAAATCTCGGACAACCGTCGCCGAGAGAGTATGCATATAGGTGTCCGTAGTCGAGATGATGGCGGCCAGTATGGCTATCAGGAAAAGCGCCGCCAGGAAAACCGGCATCACCTTGAAGGCAAGCAAAGAGGAGACGAAATCGGGATTTTCCACATCGGGGAGGACGGATCGAGCGTAACTGCCGATCAGGAAAGCACCCATGATGTGTGAGATGAACCAGAGCACCAGCATTAAAATACTGATCTTGGCAAAGTGTGCTTTGCTGCTTGCTGAGTAGATGCGAATCCAGGCGGAAGGTGATAACACCATGGCCCCGATACTCAGACCAATGAAGATGCCAAAGATGTGGGAGGGAGTGAAGACTCCCACTGTACCCGGAAGGGTTATGAACTGATCCTTTAACTCACCCAATCCCTCCAACACATTGCCGAGTCCTCCGGCTGCCACAAGAATGGTCGCACCGAAGAGAGTGAGCAGGAACAGGATTAATAACCCATTGAAGCAGTCGAGCCAGGCAATGCCGCGGAGCCCTGTGGAGGAGACATGGACCATCACGACTACGGTAATGATCACCACCCCCAGCTCAAAGGAAATGACACTTCCGGAGAGAACATTGAGCAGGACCCCTCCCGCCAGCAGCTGTGCCACAATAAAGGCAACGTTGAAAAGAATACTGGCGATCACGGTGCACACCCGAATCGTGTCGCTTTGGTAGTAATCTCCCAGGAGATCACCGGGCGTGGTGAAGTTATAGGTCTTTCCAAGAATCCAGATTCGGGGCCCTAAGTACCACAGCAGGGCCAGGGCAACGGTGTGGCCCATCAAGACCGTCACCACAAAGGGAACACCCACCGTGTAGACGGCGCCCGGTATGCCGGCCATGCCAACTCCACTCAGGATCGACGCGTACATGGTAAAGGTGACCACCAGCCATCCCAGATTCCGCGAAGCCACCACGTAGTCGCTCACCTCGTGGGCCAATTTTCGTTTTGCGGCGTAAGTGATGAGAACGAAGATGACGGAGTATCCCACCAGACTCGCAATGATCAGCGGGTAGTTGGCCAAGACGATGTCAGTAATCTCAGGAGGGAGCAGAGTCATGGGTTGAGCCTTAGGTCACTTTACAATACAAAGACGAGGGGCTATATTACCCGCAAATCGATTCCAAGCAAAGGATGTACTTGTTTTTGCAAAGGGAGGTTCATGAGATGAACAAGCATCGAATCACCAGTGCTTTCTTGGCCAGCTTCCTGCTCTTTCTTTTCCAGCTGCCGACTGCTGTCGGGCAACTGGCTCCAGAAGTAGCCCGAAATGGTTACGCCGATACGATCTTTGTGAACGGAAAGATCGTGAGCATGGACGATGCCTCCATTTCGACCCAGGTGGGGAATGTCTACCAGGCCATTGCGGTCAAGGGTGACAAAATCATGAAATTGGGGACCGTTGGGGAGGTTCGGGCCATGGCAGGACCGGAGACGAAGGTCTTCGACCTGAGGGGACGAACCCTGCTCCCCGCCATCGTTGAACCCCACAGCCACATCTTCGGCTCCATCACCCAATATCTGGACCGATTCGGGTTCAAGTACCCACCCAATGGAATCATATTGACCCGGACAGCTGATCGAGAGCTGGAGAGAACTCAGGCCATTATGAGAGAGGCGATCATAGAAGCAGTCCAGCAGGTGGAACCGGGTGATTGGGTCGTCCTCAACATGCGCGGTCATCCTGAAGCACCTGCCGATGTCGGTTTTTGGGGGACTCAGCGGCGTCTAACGAATCTTCGGACCCTTGACGTTTGGGCGCCAGAGAACCCGGTCCTGGTCAACCCAGGGCTCAGAGGCAGCATTAATTCCAAGGCACTGGAGATCATGAATGAGTTCCTGCCCGGATACTCTGCATCCATTCAAGAGACCATGCACGGAGACGTCATCGGTGAGGACATCCCTTCCATCGGCTGGGTGGGAACCCGCGAAAGGGATGTGATCTCCTGGGAACTCTTCCTCGAGAAGCTGCCCCCAAACATTATGGCGCAGATCTTTAAACTAATCTCAGAAGACTATGCCGCCACAGGAGTGGGCACCTTCTCCAGCCATCTTTACTTTCCCAAGATGATGACCGGGTATGCGACCCTGGCCGGTCTTGGCCAGATGCCGATTCGATTTGATGTCCATTACTCGGTCCACCGGATGCCCACCGATCCTCAGCAGACTCGCCAGATGTACCGCCGTACCGGGGTCCTGCAAGGCCTCGGTGATGATTATCTCTGGATCGACGGAATAGCATCAGAGCGCTGGGATTCTTACTACCCGGAATCCTGTACCGGACCCGATACCATAGCTCCGGACCATATCAAGGCTCGGGAGACCTGTCCCAAGCCGGGAGATCTGCATTGGGATACGCTGGAAAATGCCATGATAGCGGGGTGGCGGCTGGCTGGTGTGCACATTTGCGGCAGCGAAAGCGCCCGCGCGTTTATACGGATGATCGATCGTGCTCGGGCAGTCAACGGCTGGACCATTCAGCAAGTCCACGACATGCACATGACCGGCGAGCATTGTGATGTGATCGGAAAGCAGCCGGATGTGATGGAGGCTTTAAAGAGATATGGAATCATCCTCAGCTGTGGTCCCGACATCATCGCCAGAGAAGCTCCCAAGTGGATTGAAGACTACGGTCCCCAAATGAATAACTTTTTCCTTCCCTTTAACACCTGGATTCATGAGGGCGTCCAGCTGGTCGGACAGCACTGGGGAACGGGTGCACGGGGGGAGCCGGGGACCCTCCGTTACAGGCCTCCATTTTACGTGACCTGGCAGGCCGTGACGCGCAAGTTCGACGGAATAGTCTGGCAGCCGGAAGAGCGCATTGACCGGGTACACGCCTTGAAGATGTACACACGCTGGAGCGCTGAGTATGTCCGAAAGCCGGATAAGCTCGGTTCGCTGGAAGTGGGTAAATTCGCGGATCTGTTGGTCATCGATCGAGACTACTTCACTATTCCAATAGATGACATCTTGAAGATCCGTCCTCTGATGACCATGGTAGGAGGCAAAACGATCGTGCTGCAGGAGTCACTGGCCAGAGACTTCGGAGTAGACCCGGTGGGACCAGCCTATAACTTCGAAGATGAAGATGTGGACCACATCGGTCAGCCCCTTTCGGAAATTGCCAGAAAGTTCCGTGGCGTGAACTAGATTTCAAAGCCAGAAGAAAGCCCAGGACGGTCCCTGGCCCAGATTCGTATTCGCCGCGCCCGCTCATTCGTGATCTGGTGACGGACATTCTCCCAGCCAAAGAATATCCGCCTTCCGAAAAGCGTTGAATTAGGGAACTGGCCTACAGTTCAATCGCTACGCGCCCGGCTGTGGCCACCTCGCCTGATTAATTTCCGCTGAACCTTCTCGCTATCTCTGTGAGGGGCAACCCGATGTGTGCCACGTCTTCGTCTTCAAAATCATAAGCAGGTCCAACCGGTTGAACTCCAAAATCCTTGGCCAGTGACTCCTGCAGCACGATCATCTTGCCTCCTACCATGGTCATCAAGGTTCTCACCTTCAGGATGTCATTCTCCGGGATAGTAAAGAAATCCCGATCGATGACCAGCAGATCCGCAAACTTCCCCACCTCCAGAGAGCCCAGGCTTCCCTGTTTTTGCACGTACTCGGAAGCCCAGCTGGTGTACATCTTCAGGGCGTGTACCCGCTCAATTCGTTCTTCCGGCTGCCACACCTTTCCATCATAGAGGCGGGTGACAGCTTGCCAGATCATGAAGAAGGGCGGCCGGAAATTGCTGCTTCCGGCATTGTCCGCTCCTGAGCCGTAATGCTGCCCAACCAGCCTTACCCCGGCATCGATCCAGGTTTGAAAGGGCAGTTCGAAGTCATCCGCCATCTGGGCACCGTAGTCTTTCGTCCAGAGCGGTGCTTCCCTGATGAGGTCCGGTCCGCAGCTGAGGATCATGTTATAGTCCTTCAACTTTTGGATGATTTCCGGAAGTTTTCCGATCACGTTGCAATGCTCGCCGGTCATCTGGAGACTACGAATATATTCCATACTCAATCCACGATCCTCGCGCGCGCGATCCACCATCCGAAAAAACGCCCGGGCACTTTCACTGCCGCAGATATGGATGCCGGATATCCGCCAGCCGGATTCTAAGGCATTCTCCAGGACATCCCACATCAGATCGCCCTGCTTGGGGCAGACCTCTCGAGCCTTAATGTTGGGCGGAGCCTGGGTATCCGGACCCGTGCAGGCTTCCGGGTAGTGAGAATCCCAGCGCTCTGAGGCCACACCATCGATCCACAGATAGTCGTTTCCGATACCCTGCAGTACTCCGGTACGGCGGTACAGCTGGCGAGTCTGCTGCGGATCCGTCGGCATGCGGTGCACTTCATAGTGAGCGGCCAGACGAATGGGCATCTGTCCCAACCCCGCCAGGGTGGCATAGCCACTCATGATTTTTGGAAACTCCAGACGGCTGGAAAAAGTGCTGACCCCCTTGGAGGCAAAATCTTCCGAGATCAGCTTCAAGATCTGGGCCAGAGTGTTCAATGGTAATTTCTCAAAGAAGAGTTCCCAGGTGATGACCGACATCTCCCGACTACCCACCCAGCCGATGGCCGGGATATCTTCGCCGATGGTATCTCCATGCATGCTCTCGTGAATGGAAGCCGAATATCCGGGAAGGAAATCGTTCAGGACCTCCAGCGCCTTGGAATTGATGTTCCCGCGCAGGCCCGGTCTCATCAGGACGGGGTTTTCAGGGGCCCACATGTCGAGTGTCCGCCGATCGGTCAAACGGCGGGTCATCCCCCACGTCTGCAGATCCATGGGGGCTTCGGGGTGAGAACGCATCCGCAGCACGATCCAGTCTCCGGGCTCGACCTGCTTGACCGCCTCCTGAATTTGATCCCGGATGATTCCTTGAGTTTTCTCCAGCTCGCGATCGGCCTGGGCGCTGATGATAATCCCCTGTGGAGGATACTTGAACCCAAAGCGGCTCAGGTACTGGGGCGCGTCGCTGTAAATATGGGCGTGAGTTTCCACTATCCCGGGAAGCAGAGTCCTCCCTTTTAGATCGAAGACTTGGGTATCAGGCCCCGCCAAAGCCCTCACTCCCTGATTAGTGCCAAGCTTGATGATCCTATCGCCCTTGACTGCCACGGCCTGAAAGATATTCCCCACCTCCGTGGAGCGGGAGGTGTCGTCCATGCTGACCACCTTGCCGTTGACAAAAAGCGTGTCGGGATAGCCGTACTGAGCGACCTCCTGCGGCAACTGCTGAGCCGACAGATGCGCAGCCACCGCCAGGATTACCAAAAGACAGACCAGTCCTCTATTCCCCATATTCACCTCTCTGCAGTTAAATTATTATTAAGAATGTACACCGCACTTGCTTCCAATGCTAAATCGTTAAGTGAGAAGATCCTTCCACTTGCTGAGGACCATCTCCTTGGTGCTGGGACTGGGCTCCACTACCTCTGGAAAATCTCCTCGAACGGCCCGCTCGAAGGGCCTGCAAGCGTTGATGATGGCTCGTGACATGCGAAGCTCATTCGGCCTAGACCCGGGTTCTTTTTGAACCATGGGGTCCAGATTCATTCCCCAGGAGTTTCGAATGAACTCGATATCCAGGGCCGGGTCAGTCCGTGAACAGATGGCCCACAGGACCTCATCTTTGTTGGTCGGATCGATGTCATCATCCACGACAACCACATATTTCCCCCCGAAGGCCCCTTCCGGAAGTTGAGAGGCAAGAAAACCTGTCTGCTCGGCATGGCCCTGATAAGCCGGTTGCATGGAGACAACGGTCAGGGCACGCGAATAGCCAGGCTCGTGACACCACACTCCTCGAATACCTCTCAGACCTGCTGTCTCTAAAGCATTCCAGAGAATGGCCGCTCGAAAGGGGCATCGATAGTAGGAATAATCATAGGGAGGGCGTCCGGAAGCTGTTCCCAGAACAATTGGATTCTCTCTGAAGTAGACCGCCTCCACCTGGACCACCGGGCTGGCCATCTCTCCTCCCGCGTAATAGCCCACGAACTCTCCATAGGGACCTTCCTCTTTCAGCTCCGGTGTAATATGTCCCTCCAGGACGATCTCACTGTCCGCCAGAATCGGCAAACCCGTCAGCGGGCCCTTGACCACTGGATAAGGACGCTCCAGCAGGCTGCCCAGATAGTCGTACTCACAGACCTCCACGGGTACTTCCATCCCTGCCACCAGCCCGATCAGCGGATGGTGCCCCAGAGAAATGGCCACCGGACATGCCTTTCCTGCAGCCCAGTATTTTTCTGCATGCAGACGGCCGTGGTGGGAAACGTTCATATAAATTCCCAGGCGCCGCTGGTCATGAACCATCAAGCGGTATGTCCCCACATTAACCCAACCTGAGTCTGGATCCCGTGTGATAACCGCGTCGAGCGTGCCCAGGTATCGACCCCCGTCCCGCTCATGCCACTTCATAGCCGGGAAGCGGGTTAAATCCACTTCCGATCCTTCACAGCGGTTCTCCAGAAATGGGGCGGTGGAAAGAGCGTGAGGTGGAAAACGATCCAAGCTTGTTTGGGCACCTGCCAGCTTTCGGCGCAAGGTCTGGACCAACTGCTGATCATCCAACTCCGGGGAGAAAGTCAAGCTCAATGCCACTCTGGCGGAGTCCAGCATAGAGCCGGTAAGAACGCGGTAGCCGGGTGGATAGCCTTCTATTTCGTCAAACAGAAGCGTCCACTTGCGGGCTTTGACGTTGAGGTCGGTTAGGGCGCCCACCTCCAGATCCCAGGAGGCGCCCTGCACTTCTTTGAGCTTCCCCATTTGTCGGACTTGCTCCAACCAACTTCGCAAGTCCTGCATTGGGGATTCCTCGGGTACCGGTTGGGCTGGTTTCATTGTTCTTGGGAATCACACGGTAGGCATTTCCTCCCCAGTTGTCAACAGACTTAGCCCGCAGAATGCATAGGTTTTCGTAGCGAAGTGGCGCAAGCGCCGCGATGACAAGGCGTGTGAGGGGTACCCGCTTGCGGGTCGCGCCCCGCAGACGTACTCTTGCAGTACGTCGAGGAGCGCAAGGGGTACCCGCTTGCGGGTCGCACAACGCAGTCAGCGCGGATGATTGCGACACTGTAGCAGAAAATTCATGCATACTGCGGGCAAGGTATGGGCAACCTCTTGACCCCCTTTATTGACTGGAATAGAATCGGCCTGTTGACTAAACCCGCTGCCGCTAAAGCTTCCCGAGACAATCCACCCGCCCACCTGACAGGCCCGAAAGATCTCAGGCACTTTATTCGGGAGCTCATGGGTGTGATGCCCGGAAGCATCAAGGCCGTGGACCGAGAGACCGATCCACGCTTCGGCTGCACAGCTCTGGGGGAGTTATTCGCCCGTCAGAATGAGTATCCCGCCTTCTTTTTTCGGCGGATGAAGAACAGCAGCCTGCCTGTGGTGATGAACCTGACCGCCACCTACGGGCGACTGGCCCTGGCTCTGGGAACCACGACCGAAGAAATGGTTCGTACTTACGGGGAACGCCTGGCAAAAGGAATCTCACCCCTGGAGATCGCATCCGAGGAGGCTCCCGTCAAGCAAATCATATGGGAGGGCAAGGATGCTGATCTCAGTCGATTACCGATCCCCACCCACAATGCCAAGGATGCAGGTCCTTATATAACCGGGGGCGTGGGGATCACCAGGGATCCTGAGACCGGCCAGATGAATGCCGGCCTCTATCGTCACCAGGTTTTCAGCAAAAATGAACTCGGAGTTTGGTTCATTGACACTCACCACGGCGCTTATATCCAGCGGGCTTACGAGGCTCAAGATCGCCCCATGCCGATTGCCATTGCCATTGGTCATCACCCAGCTTTTCTGATGGGGGCCGTGACCCGCACTCAGGGTATTGGAGGTGAATTCGATGGAGCTGGTGCCCTGCTCAGGGAGCCTGTGCGCCTGGTTCGGGCGCACACCAGCGACCTGTGGGTCCCGGCAGACGCCGAAATCATAATCGAAGGGGAGATCCTGCCTGAAGTTCGCCGCGAAGAAGGCCCTTTTGGAGAATGGCCGGGACATTATATAGCTGGCGGACCGAAACCTGTGATCCGCGTTTCAACCATTACCATGCGCGCCGATGCCATCTACCACGACATCTTTGCCAGCAACCGGGAGCATTTGGTTCTAGGAAGTTTGCCTCGCATGGGGAGCATCTATCGTACGGTCAAAGACGTGGTCCCCGGTGTTGCTGCCGTCAATGTCCCCAGCCACAGTCGTATGCACTGCTACATCTCCTTACGCAAGGAGCGGGATGCAGAAGTGAAGAAGGCCGCCTTCGCTGCCCTGAACACGGAACCTGAAAACCTGAAGATGGTGGTCGTGGTAGATGAGGACATTAATGTGTTTAACGACGGAGAAGTGATGTGGGCTATCGGCACTCGCTTCGATGCCGACCAGGACCTGCTTGTGATTCCCCGCTGGTCGGGACCTGGAGGACTGCTTCCACCTGGGTGGGAGTACCATGCGGACGGTACTCGCTCCCCCAAGATGATTACGGCAATGGTCCTGGATGCCACCAAACCTGCTCCCCCTATACCCTACCCTGAACGCGCTATCGTGCCTCAGGAGGCAGTGGACGCGGCCGATGCTTCTGGAATCGTCGATCTGACGACGCTTGATAACTCTTGAGCCGTGATTATGCATAGGTTGTCGTGACGAAGTGCCACTAGCGCCGCGATGACAAGGCATGCGAGAGGGGTACCCGCTTGCGGGTCGGACCCCGCAGGCGTACTCTTGCAGTACGCCGAGGAGCCCAAGGGGTACCCGCTTGCGGGTCGCATAACGCAGTCAGCGTGGATGATTGCGGCACTGCAGTAGACAACTTATGCATAATCACGGCTAGTAAAGAAAGGAGCGAGTAAGAATGGCTCAGCGTTCAATTTGGTTGAACGAATTGACCTGGGAAGATGTCAGGGACTACCTGAAAGACAAGGACATCATTATCCTTCCCTGCGGAGCCACCGAGCAGCACGGCCCGGCAGGCCCTCTTGGACTCGACAGCTACGTAGCCATTGCCCTGGCTGAGGATGCCGCGCGGAAAGTTGGGGTGCTCAGTGCCCCGCCCCTTTGGTACGGTGACTCCACACATCACCTGAGTTTCCCAGGAACGATCTCCTTGAAGACCCAGACCCTTATAGAAGTAGTCTGTGACATCATCAGTTCGCTGGCCAAACATGGCTTCAAGAAGATTTTACTTCTCAACGGTCACAAAATGACCAACCTGGCAGCGCTCACGGCCGCCGCTCGAAACATTCGCGAGTATCAGTTTCCAGGGGTTCTGACGGCGGTGGCCGATCCGGCCTATTTAGCTCGGGGGATCGCTTCCCAAATTAAGGAGGCCAACGAACACCATGCCGGCGAACTGGAAATATCCCAGACCTACTACAAGTTTCCTCATACGATCAAAGCTGAGAAACTCTCGGATGCTCATTGCGATTTTGCTGAAGTCTTTGGGCCCTTTGGTAATGATGATCTTTTCGGGACAGGAAACCGCGACTTCATCGAACAACCCTGGACCTCGGCCGAGCAAAGGCAGATGGCCCCGACGGGCCAGTTCTCCTCCAACTTGGGGGCTTCCCAGGAAAAGGGAAAGAAATATCATGACTACATGGTCGATCGCCTGGCCGAGTTCCTGCGCTGGTGGGAAACTTATGAAGGACTTCTGGGAAGAGATGAAACATGATTGAGCTCACAGCCGACGTTGTGATCGTGGGAGCGGGAGGTGCCGGCATGTATGGGGCCGTTGCTGCTGCACGCGAAGGGGCTTCGGTGATACTCATCGACAAAAGTATGGTGGGACGGGGTGGAGCCACAATTATGGCTCAGATGACCGTCGCAGCAGCCATCGGGCATCAAGAACCGGATGAGTGGACAAGGCATTTCGCTGATACGGTCGAAGCTGGCCGTGGACTGTGCAACGAGGAACTGACCGGCCTGCTCTGTCGTGAGGGTCCGGCGCGAATTATGGAGTTGGACGGCTGGAAAATCGGGTGGGCCCAGGAAGAGGGCCATCTCAGACAGGTCACTGCTCCCGGCCACAGCAAGAAGCGTTGCGTTTACGTGGATTATCTCAACACGGGTCCTGCTTTGGCCAGCACCTTGCGAAGGCAGGTGAAAAAAGTACCAGAGATAAAGGCCATCAGTAGTCTGACCATCGTCGAGATTATCGTCGACGATGGTCGCGTGATGGGCGTCCTGGGCATCAATGTGGTCAGCGGTGAATGGGTTTCGTTCAGGAGCGGAGCGGTGATTTTAGCTGCCGGAGGTTTGTCGAAGTTATACGCTCGCAACAGCGGCTCCACCAACATGGGCGGTGACGGCTACGGATTGGCTCTGCGGGTTGGGGCGGAGCTGGTGGATATGGAATTCGTACAATTCTTCCCCATTGCTCATCTGGCACCACGCCTGGTCGGGATGGATCCCATCATGTGGGATCCCTTCCGCTACAAACTGGGCGGCCGGCTTCTCAACGGGAAATTCGAGGAGTTCATTGAGCGCTATGGCAGCGAAGACGGGGGACAATACAGGGTCGCCCGCGATGTTGCTTCCTACGCCATCCTGAAAGAGGTGGAGGCAGGAAGAGGTTCTCCCCATGGGGGCTGCTATCTTGATTTCCGCCACGTCCCGGAGAGTCGTCTCAGAGAGTCTTTCGGACCGGTCATTGACCGGCTGCTGGAAAACGGTATTGATCTGACCAAGATGCCCGTTGAAGTTGCCCCCATGGCCCACTATCAGATGGGAGGCCTGCGAGTGAACGGATCACTGGAAACCCGGATCTCCGGGCTTTTCGCCGCAGGTGAGGTGGTGGGAGGGGCCAACGGAGCCAACCGGCTTTCCGGCAACGCCATTACCGAGGCCCTGGTTTTTGGAGAAACAGCTGGAAGAATGGCAACCCAAGTGGCTTTGAAAAAACAGAAAAAGGCCAACCTTGGAGTCAAGAAGTGGCAGAGTCTGGTGCAGGATACAAGCAGGCGATTGGAAAGCACCACTCAAAACAGCGGACCCGCAGAAGCTCCTGCTCCAGTCGCTCTCCAGGCAGAATTACAACGGTTGATGAGCGAGAAAGTCGGACCTTTCCGGAGCGAAGAGAAACTCTGTTCGGCCCTGGAGCAAATCCGGGAGTGGCGTCGAGAGACCCTTCCCGGTATGCACATTTCTCCCAACCAGCCGTTTAATATGGACCTGCAGGATTGGCTCGAACTTCGGAAGATGCTGGATACAGCAGAGATGGTCGCTTTATCCGCTTTGTCACGCCGGGAAAGCCGTGGCGCCCATCAGCGAGAAGATTTTCCAGATCAGGATCCAAACTGGGAAAAGAACCAGGTACTGGCTCTTGAGGGAGATGTTCTGACGATCCGAAGCGAGCCCATCGTGAGAGCACCCGTTGAAGGTACAGTGGCGTGAAGGCGATTTCAAAGCCAGAAGAAAGCCCAGGACGGCCCCTGACCCATATTCGTGTTCGTCGCGGAGGACCCGAGGACTCCACCCGCTATGACACCTTTGAAGTTCCCTGGGAAGAGGGTATGTCCGTGCTGGATGCACTCATTTGGATTCGCCAGCACGTCGATTCGAGCGTCTCAATGCGCTACAGCTGTCTCAACGCCAATGCCTGTAAGGAATGCAGCGCTCTGGTGGATGGCAAAGTCACGTACCTGTGCACGGCGCGTTTGGGTGAAGCACCTCTCACAGTGGACCCGCTTCCTAAACGCCCGCTCATTCGTGATCTGGTGACGGACATTCTCCCGGCTAAAGAAAATCCGCCTTCCCAAAGTGATCACGAAAATGACAGAGCATCCGACTAGAATCGCAGCGATCAGCGGAATATGGAAATCCAAAAAACTGAATGGATAGATCCAACTTTTTGAATCACAGCCGGTTGAGAAATCTATATGTAGTGTACTTCGTCAACATGAAGTACTGGATAGAGTGAATCTGCCCTCTGGCAAGTGAATTGCATAGTGGTTGCTTAACAGCTGGAATTGTAGGTTGAGTTTTGAGTTTAAGTTTCATTTTGGCTTTTTATGCATTTTTTATCGTAATTTGCGGTTTTCTGCTTGGTGCTTGTGATTCTTCATAGTATACTGCGCCAAATTACAGCTTGGAGATATAGGATTTTCGGGGAGGATTTTATAGTTTTTGTAAGCATTACTTTTTTAGTTCATCACTCATATTCTTTTTTAGGAGGTTAACAACAATGTGGAGAAAGAACCTTATTTTCGCGACTGTATTGCTTCTGGCTTCGAGTGCAGCCTGGGCACAGATAACACGTGCCACCATCGCAGGAGCAGTCACCGATGAGACCGGGGCACTCATCCCCGGTGTTGAAATTACCGTAACCAATACAGACACCGGAATTAGCCGGTCAACGGTGAGCAATGATGAGGGACGCTACTTTGCGCCTGATCTGAGCTTGGGAAATTACCAGATAGAGGCTGCCCTGCCCGGCTTTCAGACTTCCGTCAGAAGCGGGATTCAGCTGACGCTGGGAAGAGCAGCGATCGTCGATTTCACCCTTAGTGTCGGAGAGATCACCGAGAGAGTGACGGTCACGGGCGAGGCTCCACTGGTGGAGACGACCCAGTCCGTGCTGGCCGATCTGGTCGAGCAAAGGACCATTACCGAGCTGCCCTTGAATGGGCGCAGCTTCACCGAGCTGGCACTTCTGCAGGCGGGAGCCATGGTCCGCAACGGCCACCGGAACTCGAATTTCAGTCCCATTTCAGGAGGAGGAACTCGAACCTCGATTGGGGGCGCGCGTCCCAAACAGAACGCCTATGTCCTGGACGGCCAGGACTCCAAGGACGCCTTTGGAAACACACCGGGCAGTGCCGCCAGGACGGTTCTTGGAGTGGAGACAGTCCGCGAATTCTCAGTCCTCGTCAATGCCTACAGTGCTGAGTACCAGGGAGCGGGCGGCGTTGTCAATGCCGTCACCAAATCGGGGACCAATAGTCTTCATGGTTCCATATTCTGGTTTCACCGAAACGACAACCTGGATGCTGTCGATTACAACACCAAGATTGTAACCGGTGCAGAACAACCCGAGTTCAGGCGCCACCAGTTCGGATTCACCGTTGGCGGCCCCATCGTGGAGGATCAAACCTTCGTGTTCGGAAGCTACGAAGGCCTTCGGGAGATACTGGGCAGGCGGCGAGTGCGGAACGTTTTCAGCGATGATGCGCGGGCCGGCCTTTTCGGGGCCATTGACCCTGCCATGGTACCCTATCTGGCCCTCTATGATCGGGCCAATGGATTTGATTTCGGTGATGGGGAAGCCGAGTATAATTTCTCGACCTCCGAGCCCACCCGGGAAAATTACTTTCTGGTCAAGTTTGATCACACCATTTCGGAATCGGACTCGATAGACTTTCGTTATTCTCTCGACGATGCAATAGCAGAGCTGTACTATTCAGGGACGGACCTTGTTCGGTTCGAGCGGCATCCTGATACCCGCCGCCAGCTCTTTAACAGCACCTGGCGCAAGATCATCTCACCCAACCTGTTTAATGCCGCCAGTGTGTCCTTCAACCGCTCCTTTGGGGGATTGCCCAATGTTCAGTCTATTGGAGAGAGCCTGACCGCCCCCTTAGGCTTCATAGATGATCGGAAGTTTGGTCAGATTACCGGTGCGGGTGCCTCGAACCTTGGAACCGACGCTTCAGGCGGAGGAGACCGCCTTTCCATCTTGAATCTCTTCGAGTACGCCGACACAGTGACCTACACATTCGGTCGACATTCGCTCAAGTTTGGCGGAAAGGTTTCGCGCACCAACCTCAACGGGCTCTCCGGTTCGAGGCTTCATGGCCGAATCGTCTTTCGAGGACTGGAACGGTTTCTGACCAACGATCCCTTCCGTGCCGAGTTCCTGAACCCCTTGGGGGATGGAACTGCCATGCGGGGATACCGGCAAACCATGGTGAGCACCTTTGTTCAGGACAACTTCAAGCTCAGGCCGGGTCTGACCCTGAATGGGGGCCTGCGCTGGGAGGTTTTGAACACACCCACAGAAGTTGGGAATCGGATCGCCAACATCCGTGATGCGCTCCGCGACGTCACCCCTTATATTCCCGACCAGGCTGCCGGAGAGCCCTGGTTTGAAAACCACTCCTGGACCAACATCGGTCCTCGCATTGGTATTGCCTGGGATCCATTCGGAGCAGGCCAAACTTCTGTTCGCTCAGGATATGGGATCTTCTACCAGCCCCATACCAGTGCCAACTGGTGGATCATGGGCTACCAGAACAGGCCCTTTTTCGAGAGGGTTGTGACGCTGCCTAGAGATCACGCCGACCCAACCGGTTTCTTCCCCAATGCGGTTAATTTATTTCTAGCCGAGTTATCCGGGGGAAATGTGTCGGCCACCATGAGTCCCATGCAGTTTGACGCGCGTACACCCTATCTGATGCAGTTCCATCTCACCATCCAGCACCAGCTGAGCAGCGACTCCGTCTTTTCCATCAGCTACGCAGCCAATCAGGGCAGGAAGCTGGGGCGACTGAAGAATGCCAACGTCCATACCTTTGCAACTTGCCCCTGCGTCGATGACCCCAATACGGCTGGCTTCGACGAGTCCACTCTGGACTCTGGAATGAAGTATTTTCCACTCGATCCCAGTGCGGCCTATCCGGACGGTGGAGCGTTTCTCAATCCCAACTTCATCGATATGGAAACCAGACAGTGGGATACCAATAGCTCCTACAACTCCCTTCAGCTGCGCTTCAGCAAGCGGTTCAGCGGGGGATATCAAGTCCAGGCCAACTATACCTTTGCCAGGAATCTCGACATGGCTTCGGGTATTGCAGGAGGTGATGTGGGCGGTTCTGGCGCTGCCACCATGGACCCCTTTGACCAGGTTCGCAGCAAGGGTCTGTCCGGATTTCATGTGAAAAACAACTTCACCACCAACTTCACGGCTGAAATTCCTACCGGCGACTTGTCAGGACCAGCTCACCATCTCCTGGGCGACTGGTCGGTGGGCGGTATTATTACGGCCACAAGCGGGAGTGCCAGGCAAATCACCGCCAGCGGCAGCCTCGACCAGGCGCAGCTAGGCACCTCCCGAGGCTCCGAGCAAGTTCCCAATCTGGTTCCGGGAGCGAATCACAATCCCGTGCAGGACAACTGGGAAAGTAGCAGATTCTATTGGACCAGCGACTCCTATGAACTACAAGAGGAAGGCACATTCGGCAATCTGGGCAGAAACGTGGGGGTCGGTCCCGCCTACTTTAATGTGGACTTTTCCCTGAAGAGGGACTTTTCCCTGGCCGAGGAGACCCGCCTCCAATTCCGAGCCGAGTTCTTCAACATGCTCAATCGCGTCAATTTTGGTAACCCCAGCGGGGGCATCCTCAGCGGAAGTGGACGGATTTCCGGGAGCTTTGGCCGAGTCAGCGGCGGCGCCTCCGCCCGCCAAGTCCAGTTTGGTCTCAAGATTATCTTTTAGGGTCGCTGAGAAGAAGAACGACGACTGCTAGTTAACAACTCGAAGACGCTGCTCTGAGAGCCCTCGGAGCAGCGTCTTCTACTTAGGGAGGACCGCATGAAAACCGATCCACGAGTTCATTCTATCCTTGTCTTGATCCTGGCCTTCAGCACACTCTTCCTGCTCCAGGTCATCGATGCGCAGGCTCAGCTGGCCCCCGAAGTGGCCCAGCACGGCTATGCCGACACCATCTTTGTCAATGGCAAGGTGGTGAGCATGGACGATGTCTCCCGCTCAACCAGTGTGGGGACTGTCTATGAGGCCATGGCCGTCAAAGGCGAAAAGATCATGAAGCTGGGAACCAGCGCCCAGGTGAGAGCCGTGGCAGGACCCGACACCGTCATTTTGGATTTGAGGGGCAAGACCGCGATGCCTGGCATTATTGAGCCCCACAGCCACATGTACGGCGCTGCCGTACAGCACCTGGATCGGTTGGGCTTCAAGTATCCCCCCGAAGGAGTTTATTTTACCTCGGCCCAGGCACATCCCACCGACCTGGAACTAACCCAGGGCATTCTGCGCGATGCCCTCCAGGACGCGGTCAAGGAGGTGGATCCCGGTGACTGGATCGTGCTTTCCATGCAGCGTCATCCCGACGATAATATGTCGAATCTTACCCTGTGGGGCATGACCCGACGCTTGACCAACCGCAGGACCCTCGATCAATGGTCACCCGACAACCCGGTGCTGATGAGACCCGGGATCAGGGGCAACATCAACTCCAAGGCCCTGGAGATCCTGGATGAGTTTTTCCCGGGATATTCAGAATCCATCCATGAAACCATGCACGGGGACGTCATTGGAGAGGACATTGCCGAAATCGGCTGGGTAGGCAGCCAGGAGATGTCCGTCATCACCTGGGAGCTTTTTCTGGAAAAGGTGCCTCTGGCCACTCTGGCCGAGGCCATCCGGATCATCTCGGAAGAGGCCACCACCAAAGGAATGACCACCTTTTCCAGCCGGGTTCAGTTCCCCAAGATCATGAGCGGGTATGCCACCCTGGCCGGTATCGGTCAGATGCCGATTCGATTCGCTGCCCACTACGAGATCCATCGCATGCCCACCGATCCCCAGCAAACCCGTCAGATTTATCGCAGAACAGGTGTGCTGCAGGGCATTGGAGACGATTACCTGTGGATTGACGGCGTGGCCTCGGAGCGGTGGGATTCCATTTACCCGGAATCGTGCACCGGACCCGATACCATCGCTCCAGCCAACATCAAGGCTCGAGAAGTCTGCCCGGTACCCGGGGAACTGCCCTGGGACACACTGGAAAACGCCGCTGCCGCCGGCTGGCGGCTGGCGGGAGTGCACATCTGCGGCAGCCAAAGTGCACGAGCTTTCTTCCAGATGGTCGATGAAGCCCGCGAAGTCAACGGCTGGACGATGCAGCAGGTGCGTGACATGAGAATGACAGGCGAGCACTGCAATGTGATCGGACAGCAACCCGAGATCATTCAAGGTTTGAAGGATTACGGCATCATCTTGAGCTGCAGCCCCGGCTACATCGGCGATTCCGCGGCCTGGATTCGAGACTACGGCGAACAAATCCAGCCCTTTATCCTGCCCTTCAAGACCTGGATTGACTCGGGTGTCAAGCTGGTCGGACAAAGTTATGGAGGCACACCACCCATGGGCCAGCTGTGGCGGGCGGTGACTCGCCAGTTCCGAGGCGTGGTCTGGCAGCCTGAACAGCGCATTGACCGAGTCCATGCCATGAAGATGTGGACCTCCTGGGCAGCGGAGTATGTCCTGAAGGAGGACATGATCGGCACACTGGAAGAGGGCAAGCTCGCTGATGTGATTGTGTTGGATCGTGACTACTTTACCGTTCCGGTGAATGACATCTTGAAAGTCCGCACTCCCATGACCATGTTGGGCGGAAAGATCGTCCAGGTACAGGAATCCCTGGCCAGCCAGTTTGGGATTGACCAGGTGGGACCTGTCTACGACTTTTCAGATGAGGACGTGACCGCTCGATACCTGGCAGAGGCAGACAACTAAAGTTTCTGGAGCCGCCAGGTGTGCTAACCTGGCGGCTTTCCCTACCCCCCACTAAGGGAAAATCCAAAAAATTAGATTGGTGGATCCAATTTATTGGATCACAGCCGGTTGAGATATCTATAGGTAGTGTGTTTCGTTCATATTCAATGCAGGATAGAGTGACTCTACCCTATGGCAAGTGAATTGCAAGGGTTAAGCTGAGCAGGTTAGAGTTGCACATTGATTAAGATTGCAGCTTGACTTTTCAAGAAGTTATTTGAGAGTTTCTGATTTCGTGCTTATGATTATTCGATACTGGAAGGAATATTTAAACTTATTAAATGTCTAAACTTATCAATCATTTCTCACTCAATTCATCAGTCAAATCAAGGGGGCTAACAACAATGTGGAAAAGAAACTTTATTTTCGTAGCTGTATTGCTTCTGGCTTCGAGTATGGCCTGGGCACAGACACGTGCCACCATCTCGGGAACGATCGCCGATGAGACCGGGGCACTCCTTCCCGGTGTTGAAGTTACCGTGACCAATCTGGACACCGGAATAAGCCGGTCAGTGTTGAGCAATGATGAGGGAAGTTACATTGCGCTCGATGTGAGTTTGGGAAATTACGAAATAGAGGCTTCCCTACCCGGCTTTCAGACCGCCGTCAGAACTGGAATCCAGCTGACGCTGGGAAGAGAAGCAGTCGTCCAGATGATTCTCAGGGTTGGAGAAATCGCCGAGAGAGTGACGGTCACAGGCGAGGCTCCACTGGTGGAGACGACCCAGTCTGTGCTGGCCGATCTGGTCGAGCAAAGAACCATTACCGAGCTGCCCTTGAATGGGCGCAGCTTCACCGATCTGGCACTTCTGCAGGCGGGAGCCATGGTCCGCAACGGCCACCGGAACACGAATTTCAATCCGATATCAGGAGGAGGGACTCGAGCCTCGATTGGGGGAGCGCGTCCCAAACAGAACGCCTATATCCTGGACGGGCAGAACGCCAAGGACGCCTTTGGAAACACTCCGGGCAGTGCCGCCGGCACGGTTTTGGGAGTGGAGACCGTCCGCGAATTCTCAGTTCTCACCAATGCCTACAGTGCTGAATTCGCTGGAGCGGGCGGCGTTATCAGTGCCGTCACCAAATCGGGGACCAATAATATCCATGGTTCCGTGTTCTGGTTTCACCGCAACGACAACCTGGATGCTGTCGATTACAACGCCAAAATCGCAAATGCAGAACAACCGGAGTTCCGGCGCCACCAGTTCGGATTCACCGTTGGCGGCCCCATCGTAACGGATCAAACCTTCTTCTTCGGAAGCTACGAAGGCCTTCGGCAGGTGCTGGGCAGGTCGCGGACAGTCCGTACTTTAAGCAATGCTGCGCGTAACGAAACTATCATTGTAGACGAAGGGCGCATCTATCCCATTGCCGATGCGGTACGACCCTATCTGGCCCTGTATGATGTACCCAATGGCATTGATCTCGGTGATGGGACGGCCGACTTTAACTTCGCGACTTCAGACCCCACGCGGGAGAATTACTTTCTGGCCAAGGTGGATCACACCTTTTCGGATACGGACTCGATAGACGTTCGGTATTCTGTCGACGATGCCGTAGCGGAGCTGTATTATTCAGGGGGGGATGTGGCTCGCTGGGAGCGGCATCCTGATACCCGCCGCCAGCTCTTTAACACCACCTGGCGTAGGATCCTGTCACCCAGCCTGTTCAATTCCGCCAGCGCCTCCTTCAACCGGTCCTTTGGGGGACTGCCCAATAACCAGAAAAACGAAGGCATCTCCGCTTTGAATTTTCTGCCCGATCGGTTATTCGGTCAGATTTCCGGCAACACTGTCTCAAGGATTGGAACTGACGCTGCCGGCGGAGGAGACCGCCTTTCCATCTTGAATCTTTTCGAGTACGCCGACACGGTGTCCTACACAGTCGGTCGACATTCGATCAAGTTTGGCGGAAAAGTTTCGCGCACCCACCTCAACGGGCTCTCCGGTTCCCGCCTTCATGGCCGAATGGCATTTCGAGGACTGGAAAGGTTCCTGGACGCCGATCCCACCCGTTTCGAGTTCCTGAACCCGGTGGGGGCGGGCAGTTCCATCCGGGGATACCGGCAAACGATGGTGAGCACCTTTATTCAGGACGACTTCAAGCTCAGGCCAGGCTTGACCTTAAATGGAGGCGTGCGCTGGGAGGTCTTGAACGTACCCACAGAAGTGGGGAATCGGATCGCCAACGTCAAGAATGAGTTGACTGACATCGACCCCTATATTCCCGACCAGGCCGCCGGGGAACCCTGGTTTGAAAACACCTCCTGGACCAACATCGGCCCCCGCATTGGTTTTGCCTGGGATCCCCTGGGAACAGGCGAGACCTCTATTCGCTCGGGATATGGGATCTTCTTCCAGCCCCATACCAGTGCTAACTGGTGGCTCCAGGGCTATCAGAACATGCCCTTCTTCAAGAGGTTTGTGTTATACCCTGCAGACTTAGCCGACCCCACCGGCTTCTTCCCCAATGCCTATACGAACTTTCTGAACGAGGGACTCGATGAGGAGCTGGCAGGCACCATGGCTCCCATGGAATTTAGCGGGCCTACGCCCTACCTGATGCAGTTCCATTTCACCATCCAGCACCAGCTGACCAGCGACTCCGTCTTCTCCGTCAGCTACGCGGGCAATCGAGGGACGAAGCTGGGGCGACTGAAGAGTACCAACAGCCACACTTTTGCGACTTGCCCCTGCGCCGATGACCCCAATACGGCTGGATTTGACGAGTCCACGCTGGCCTCTGGAATGAAGTATTGGCCGCTCGCGAGCAGTGCAGCCTATCCAGACGGTGGAGAGTTTATCAATCCCAACTTCATCGATATGGAATACAGAAACTGGGATGGCAATAGCTGGTACAACTCCCTTCAGACCCGCTTCAGCAAGCGGTTCGGCGGGGGATATTCATTGCAGGCCAACTATACCTTTTCCAGGAATCTCGACTTTACCTCGGGTATTGCGGGAGGTGATGTAGGTGGTTCAGCCGCGGCCACTCAGGACCCCTTTGACCAGGTTCGCAGCAAGGGTCTTTCAGGATTTCATGTGAAGCACAATTTCACGACCAACTTCACGGCTGATATTCCAACCGGCCAAATCTCAGGACCAGCTCTCCATTTCCTGGGCGGTTGGTCAGTGGGCGGTATTGTTACGGCCTCAAGCGGGAGTGCCAGGAATATCACCGCCAGCGGCAGCCTGGACCAGGCGCAGATAGGCGTTTCCCGAGGCACCGAGCAAGCTCCGGATCTCATTCCAGGAAAGGATCACAATCCCGTCCTGGATGGCTGGGAACAGAGCAGATTTTACTGGAGCAGTGACTCTTTTGAACGGCAACAGGCAGGCACACTCGGCAATCTGGGTAGAAACGTCGGGGTCGGTCCCGGCTACTTTAATGTGGACTTTTCCCTGAAGAGGGACTTTGCCCTGGCCGAAGAGACCCGTATCCAGTTCCGAGGCGAGTTCTTCAACATGATGAATCGAGTGAATTTTGGCAACCCCAGCGGGAGCATCCTCACCGGAAGTGGAAGGATCTCAAGCTCCTTTGGTCGAGTCAGCGGGGGAGCTTCCGCTCGCCAAGTCCAATTAGGTCTCAAGCTTATCTTTTAAGGAAACTCAAGAAGGCAGCTCGAGCTGCCCGCTTTGCAAGCCGTCAGGTGTAATAACCTGGCGGCTCCCCCCCTAGCCGAGTCTATCCATAGGTTTTCGTGACGAAGTGCCGCAGGCGCCGCGATGACAAGGCGTGCGAGGGCACCCGCTTGCCCCGCGGGTCGGCCCCCCCCCCGCAGGCATACTCATGTAGTGCGCTGAGGAGCTCAAGGGGTACCCGCTTGCGGGTCGGAGGTTCCGTCAATAAGTGTGTAAATAGACATCAGGCGGCTTTCTCCTGGGTGACTGGGTTGACTGGAACTCCATTGACATATTGGGCTCCTTGGTAGACATCCTTCATCAAGTGGGGAGCCTTCAAACGGCGAAATCTCTTCTCAGCGACCAGCAGCATCTTCCAGATGACAGCCCGTGCGTTGGCCACTTTCTTGAACCTTCGAGCAGCATCGGTTCGCAGTCGCAGAGCAGAGAAGGGAGACTCCACTGGGTTGGTAGTCCGCAGATGTTGCCACTGCTGTTTGGGATAGTTGTAAAACGTCACCATCCGCTCCCAGTCCTGGTCGATCAGATCAGCCGCTGCCTCCAGGCCTCTCTTGCTACACCAATGTTGGAATCGTCCTTTGACTCGCTCGGCTTCCTGCCGTGTTTCTGCATAAGGGATCTGCCGCAACATCAACAAGGCCGCTTTGTGCCGACTCTTGGGGATCTTGGCCAGCAAGTTGACGATGCGATGATTCCAGCATCTCTGCTCGTCGGCTTCTGGGAACACGTTGCGCAACGCTCCCCAGATCCCCAGATGCCCGTCAGCGATCACCAGACGGGGTGGGTTCATCCCCCGCTCTTTGAGATCCCGCAGCACTGCGGACCAGCTCTGGGTCGATTCTCGATAACCACTACTGACGGACACCACCACTTTAGTGCCATCACTTAAAGCGGCGATCACTACCAGAATCACGGCCTTCTCCTTCTCCAGCCCTGCTTTGATGTACACGCCGTCCGCCCACAAATACACGACTTCCAGATCATCCAGCCGACGGCTCTGCCAGGCCTCCATTTCTCCCTGCCACTTCTGTTTCAACCGGGCTACGGTGCTGGGGGACAGCGGCGCTTCTTCCCCTAAAAGCCCTCTCAAGGCCAGATCGAAATCCCCCTCGGCCAGACCATGTAAATAGAGTTCTGGAATCAAGTCTCGTACCTCTCGCGTTCGCTTGGCAAACAGCGGCAAGACCCGGCTCTCAAAACGCTCTTCCAGATCCCGCACTCGGGGACGCCGCAGCTTGATCGTTCCGCAACTCATCGTCAGTCGCCGCTCCTTGCCGTAGCCGTTGCGATAGCCACCGGAGGCGTCCACTTCTCGGCGACGCTCATTCTTTCTTCGTCCCAGCAGCTGTGTCACTTCATCCTCCAGCAGTTCCTGTACGTAAAACTGGATCTGCTCTCGCACCCACTCTTCCAGCTGTTCAAAGCAGACTCTTGACTCCACACTGTGATCAATGTTCTTCTTGCTCATGGCGGTGTGACTCCTTCCTTTCGGGCTCTTCCGCCCGGGTTTTTATTTTCACCCGGAAGGATAATCACCGCCTGTGCTATTTACACACCTTTTGAGGGTAGCTCTGCGGGTCGCACAAAGCAGTCAGCGTGGATGTTTGGGGCACTGCAGTAGAGAACTTATGGATAGTCCCGGCTAAACCCCGTCAGTATTCTGGATAACTCTGTCCCAGCCTATCGGTAGGAAAGGAAACGGTTTTCTGGCGCACGATTTCCTGGGAATCGAGAAAGTCAAAAACCGGCATGGCTCGCGGATAGATGGGAGCCCTCCCCTGAGCGCCTCCATAGCGCGGCGGCATCTCACCCGGTCCGCCTGGATTCCCCACGACGATCCGGCCCACCACGCCCATCCCCAAGTGGTTTTTACTGAAGTAGTCGTATGTCCCTTCCACATCAAAGGTCCAGCGGAAGGTATCCTCTCGCGCTAGAACCCCCGAGTCAAAAGGCTCAGCCGCTTCCGGAATGCGCAGTTCCTGATTACCATTGGAAGGGTGGAAGGCCGTTACCGTCGGCCCCCACCGTGTGGCCATCCACTCGGCGGTTTGTCCCTTTTCCAGATACAAGCCTACCGGGTTGAAATACCAGAGTCCTATTGCATAACTGAGGGTAATGCTTATCCTCGGCACTGTATCCTGGCCCAACAGCCGGGCGTTGCTCAGAAGCAGGGCACTGCTTGCCAGACCTCTCAGAAGATTCCTGCGGCTGATTTTCTCATTGGGATTGCGCATATTTTCTCCTTAGCCGGCGAATTTATCTCCCATCGATGCTAAAAGCATAAAGCACATTGGGAGGCCTGCCCGTCCCTCCAACGCTTGTGTAGAGGGTGCCGTTGGACACCGAGAGACCACCACTGCGGGCCCCGGGTGACTGGTGAGTCCAGAGAACGTTGCCTGTCTCCACATCAAGGACCTGGAGAGTGCCATCTGTCAGACCCTGGTAGAGCAGGCGGTTGGCCACAGCGAGGGTGGTCCCACTAGCGGAGGCGTTGGGAGTCCACCACAGAACATCTCCCGTGTATGGGTGCAGGGCCACGGTCACCGACCGAGCTATGCGATTTCCACCAGAAGAGTTCGACGTCAGGAAAATCTTATTGTAGGCAAATGCGGTCGCGTTGATGGAAGTTCTGCTATCGGTCAACATGGCATCCCAATAGGGTGTGCCCGTGTAGCGATCGAAGACGTGAAATCCACCGGATTTGTTACCGGTGCCAAGACAGTATCTTTGGGTGCTTCCACGATGAGAAGGATGTGAGGTTTCGAACAGCAATGGATGAGTATTGAAGTCAAGATCAAAAGGATCTCGGGGGCGCACCTGATGGTACCAGAGCAACTCTCCGGAATCGAGATCGTTGGCCAGAACACTTTCAGTAAAGAGAATTGGGCCTGGGGGAAAAGCCTTGGGGTTCCCGGTGACATTGTAGACGATGTTGTACTCTTTATCGATGGCCGCCGCCGTCCACACCGA
Source organism: Acidobacteriota bacterium (assembly GCA_963663035.1). Taxonomy (GTDB): domain Bacteria; phylum Acidobacteriota; class UBA6911; order RPQK01; family JADFOI01; genus JADFOI01. Next base: position 1,120,212 of record OY760074.1, on the reverse strand, counting down.
TCCTCCCCCTGTAGGGGTACCCGGCACCGTGTAAAAGCGCCAGCGCACCGCACCTGTCCCGGCATCCAAACAGGCGATCTGGCCCAGTCCAGAAGCAACTCCAATGAAGACCTTACCCTGATAGACAATTGGGGAGGCGGAAATGTGGCTCACATTCGTTGCCGCCTCTGGATCCAACGGTGTTCCCCAGATCTCCTTACCCGTTTCGGCATCCAGGCAATGGACCTTCCCTGTCCCGGAACCAAAATAAAGACGCCCATTTTCGTAGAAGGCTGATCCCCTTTGCTCCCCTGGCGATGCGGGAGGACGCAGGTCTGGAGCAGGTTCGCCTGGTTTGAGATCCCAGGCATCCATTTTCCACTTGAGTTCTCCGGTTTGGCTGTCAACCGAATAGTAATGTCCATCCCAGGATGAAAAATAGACGCTATCCCCAACCACAACGGGTGTACTCTGGATGTGATCTTCCGCCAAACCAAAAGTCCACTTCACCTGGAGGCTCTCGACATTGTTGGGACCAATGGTTCTCTCGGAGGGATTGAAGCGGGTATTGTGCATATCCGCACCAATCATCGACCAGTCCCCCGCCCTGACTCCAGCCGGAAGATCGCCCGATTGCAGCAGCGAGCCAAATCCAGACCGAGTCGCAGCTAGAATTCCTCCGCTCGCGGCCAGTGTGGACAAAAATCGGCGACGATCTAGAGTGGACGGAGCACGCCCTTGAAGTAAGCCATCAGGTGGATTCTTTTTCTGAACCGTCACCGGTCACCTCCTCTTCTTATTGCTAATTCATATAGGGAGCCCGAGTCGGGTACCGGAAGTACTCGGTCTTCTGCACCGGATCCTGGTTTGGATTCACATAGACAAACTTCCCGTTGGTCATGGTCTTCAAAACCGGGATCTCTATAATCTTCAAGGGATCGATGGTCATTATATCCTGACCCAGCACGACCATATCCGCGTACTTTCCGGGTTCGATGGAGCCTTTGACATCGTCTTCGAAGAAAGCCCAGGCCGGGCCGATGGTAACGGCGCGAATGGCCTCCTCCAGTGTTAGCCTCTCTTCCGGACGAAAGATCTTGCCCGACCTGCGCACACGGCTGACCGCCTGCCAGATGGAAAAGAGTGGTCCAATCGGTGCCTGGTCACTGCTGATGATCACCGGGATGCCGGCATCCCGATAGGTGGCCACCGGCCTGGGGCCAAAATCCGGTCGGTCGGGGCTCATCTGATAATTCTCCTCCGCATCATCCGAGGTACCATAGATGCCATTGACCTGCAAATCAGCAACAATTCCCAGTCGCTTCATCGTCTCCAGGTTCTCTTTCGTGGGCCGGCCGATGTGGGTAAAGATGTGCCGGGTCGGTCCGTTCGGATACAGTCGATAGGCTTCCTCCACTGCCTCGCAGGCTAAATCGAAACTTTCAGGAGTGCCAATGTGTACGTACAGCTGCCACCCTTGCCTGTGGGCCTCGATCATCACCGCCATCGCTCTCTCGGTCGGCACCTGCCAGGGCGTGCTCCCAGGACGCCCTTTATCCAGAGCAATCTTGAAACTCCCCACACGAAAGAAGGGGGTTTTCAGAGGCGGTGAGTAGAGCAGACCATCGATCAGATCCAGTGAGTCCTGGGTTGCCAGTGAACGGACAGGAAGGCGAATCATCAAATTAATGCGCGCGGGCAATCCCTCCTCGCGCTGGAGCAGGCGCTGATAGGCAGTTTGAACCGGCCTGGGAGCACTGCCTCCGTTTTGCGGATCCGAAAGACTGGTGATACCGTGAGGTATCACCTCGGTCTCAATGGCGCTGGCCATGTTTCTCTCCAGCTCCTCGGTATTCCAGACATTCATGGCCTCCCTTAAGATGCGCGCCGCCGCCCGTCCCGTGACGATTCCGGTCGGTTCCCCCCTGGAATCCATTTCAAAGGTACCGAAAAGTCCTCTGGCATCAGGCTGGACGGAGTTGCGATCGATGTTGGCTTTGGAGAGCCCCATGCTGTTGGTGACATAAACGTGGTCACCCGAGAAGATGAGAATCACCGGGTTGTTGGGTGATACGGGATCCAGATCGTGCCGGTTGGGCCAGCGCTTTTCCTCGATCCGGTCCACCCTGGATCCACCTCCCGGCATCCAGACCACTTCTCCAGGAGGGGTCTCTGCAACTCTCTCCTTGACCAGTTCCACGATTTCAGCAATCGATTGGGCCCTCCCCAGTTTCTGGATGGCAGGATTGGGAGGCTCTCCCACGGGCCAGGACAGGTGAAGATGGGAGTCATTGAAGCCAGGCAGAACAGTCTGCCCCTCCAAGTCCACTCTCTCAGTGTCGCCTCCCGCCAGCGCAAGAATTTCGCTGTCGGACCCCACCGCCACAAAACGCCCGCTCTTGATGGCGACTGCCTGAGCAATGGAGAAATCCTCGTCCACGGTTACAATTTTCCCGTTATACAGCACGCTGTCGGGGGCCAGCGCGGCAGGGACAGCAGACCCGCAGTGGCTCACCACAAAAAGAAAAAGACCTGCCAGTAGACTCGTACTAACAATTCTCACAAATCGAAATTTCATGGAACCCTCCCTAAGATGTCCTGAAGTTGACGGTTGCTACGGTCAACCTACTCCTGTCCTGAACCTTTGTCAAAGGCAGCCAGGACAATCGCTTTTCTTCGTTTCGTTGGAGATTTTCCTTTGGTCTTGTGGGTTTCACGCTGTATAATTCCCGGTCAGAGAACCTATAATTTCAGGAGGAGGTTTCTATGAGAACCGATCAATGGCATGTCAAACCCCTTGTTTTTACCCTGGCCCTGAGCACGCTGTTTTTAGTTCAGGTGACCGACTCGTTTGCTCAGCTGGCCCCCGAAGTGGCCCAGCAGGGCTATGCTGACACCCTCTTTGTCAACGGCAAGGTGGTGAGCATGGACGATATCTCCCGATCAACCAGCGTGGGGACCGTCTATCAGGCCCTAGCGGTCAAGCGCGACAAGATCATGAAGTTGGGAACCACATCCCAGGTGAGGACCGTGGCAGGTCCCAATACCCAGGTTTTCGACTTGGCAGGAAAAACCCTGATACCTGGCATAATTGAGCCCCACACCCACATGTACGGTCGAGCTGTACAGCATCTGAATCGTTTGGGCTTCAAGTATCCCCCCGAGGGAGTCTATATGACATCGGCCTAGGCGCATCCCACCGACCTGGAGCAAACCCAGGGAATTCTGCGCGATGCCCTCCAGGAGGCGGTCAAGCAGGTCGACCCGGGTGACTGGATCGTGCTCCGGATGCAGCGTAATCCCGAGGATAATATGGGGAATCTTGGCCTGTGGAGCATGACCCGGCGCTTGACCAACCGCAGGACCCTTGATCAGTGGGCACCTGAGAACCCGGTGCTGATGAATCCGGGTCTTAGAGGCAACATCAATTCCAAGGCCCTGGAGATCCTGGATGAGTTTTTCCCGGGATACTCCGAATCCATCCATGAGACCATGCACGGGGATGTCATCGGAGAGGATATTGCCGAGATCGGATGGGTGGGCAGCCAGGAAATGTCCGTGATCACCTGGGAGCTTTTTCTGCAAGAAGTTCCTCTGGCAACTCTGGCCGAGGCTATTCGGATCATATCGGAAGAAGCCACGACCACAGGAATCACCACCTTTTCAAGCCGCATTCAATTCCCCAAGATCATGAGCGGGTATGCCACCCTGGCCGGTATCGGCCAACTGCCGATTCGTTTCTCTGCCCACTACGAGATCCATCGCATGCCCACCGATCCCCAGCAAACCCGTCAAATCTATCGCCGAACAGGAGTACTGCAGGGCATAGGAGACGACTACCTGTGGATTGACGGCGTGGCCTCAGAGCGCTGGGATTCGGTTTATCCGGAATCCTGCACCGGACCCGATACCATCGCTCCAGCCAATATCAAGGCTCGAGAAGTCTGCCCCGTACCCGGCGAACTGCCCTGGGATACACTTGAAAACGCGGCCGCTTCCGGCTGGCGGCTGGCGGGGGTGCACATATGCGGCAGCCAAGCCGCGCGAGCCTTCTTTCAGATGGTCGATGAGGCCCGCGAAGTCAACGGCTGGACGATGCAGCAGGTGCTTGACATGAGAATGACGGGTGAGCACTGCCATGTGATCGGACAGCTGCCAGATGTCATTCAGGGTCTGTTGGATTACGGGATCATACTGAGCTGCGGAACCAGCATAGCCGGAGGTTCACCGGCTTGGATTCGAGACTACGGCGAACAGATCCAACCCTTTATCACTCCCTTCAAGACTTGGATTGAAGCGGGTGTCAAGCTGGTCGGGCAGGGTTATGGGGGTACACCACCCATGGCACCGCTGTGGCGGGCGGTAACTCGCGAGTTTGATGGGGTCGTCTGGCAGCCAGACCAACGGATTGACCGAGTTCACGCCATGAAGATGTGGACCTCCTGGGCCTCTGAATACGTACTCAAGGAAGATGAACTGGGTACGCTGGAAGTTGGTAAGTTTGCAGATTTGGTGGTCTTGGATCGTGACTACTTTACGGTTCCCGTCAATGACATCTTGAAGGTCAGAACTCCCATGACCATGGTGGGAGGAAGGATTGTCCAGTTGCAGGCAGCCCTGGCCAGCCAATTTGGCGTCCGCCCGATCGGACCCAGCTACAACTTCTCAGATGAGGAAGTAACGGAACGATTCTTCGGAGACAATTAAAGCTCCCGAGAACTCATGTAGGTAGGGGCGCACGGCCGTGCGCCCCTACCTTTGCATTGGTTTGTTTCTCCTAACTTTTCCCTTTGGTTTTGCAGGTTTTTGGTTATATAGTGACCTGTATTACATCCAATCTTTGAAGGAGGTCTTTATGAGAACCGATCAATGGCATGTCAAACCCCTTATCTTTTCCCTGGCCCTGAGCACCCTGCTTTTAGTCCAGGTAACCGACACCTTCGCCCAGGTGGCCCCCGAAGTGGCCCAGCAGGGCTATGCTGACACCATCTTTATTGACGGCAAGGTGGTGAGCATGGACGATTTCTCCAACTCAACCAGCTTGGGAACCGTCTATCAGGCCATAGCGGTCAAGGGCGAAAAGATCATGAAGCTGGGAACCACATCCCAGGTCAGGGCCATGGCAGGTCCCAATACCCAGGTTTTCGACTTGGAAGGAAAGACCCTGATACCTGGCATTATTGAGCCCCACACCCACATGTACGGTCGAGCCGTACAGCATCTGGATCGTTTGGGATTCAAGTATCCCCCCGAAGGAGTGTACTTTACCTCGGCTCAGGCGCATCCCTCCGACCTGGAACAAACCCAGGGCATTCTGCGCGATGCCCTCCAGGAGGCGGTCAAGCAGGTCGACCCGGGTGACTGGATCGTGCTCCGGCTGGGGAGTCATCCTGACGAGCTTCCCCAGCAGCTTCGCCTGTGGTCCATGACCCGACGCGTGACCAACCGTAGGACCCTCGACCAGTGGGCACCGGAGAACCCGGTACTGATGAATCCCGGCTTAAGAGGCAACATCAACTCCAAGGCCCTGGAGGTCATGGAAGAGTTTCTCCCCGGATATGGTGCCTCCATCCATGAAACCATGCACGGAGACGTCATCGGAGAGGACATTCAAGAGATCGGATGGGTGGGCAGCCAGGAAATGTCCGTCATCACCTGGGAGCTTTTTCTGGAAAAAGTGCCTCTGGCCACTCTGGCCGAGGCCATCAGGATCATCTCAGAAGAGGCCACGACCACGGGAATCACCACCTTTTCAAGCCGCATTCAATTCCCCAAGATCATGAGCGGATATGCCACCCTGGCCGGTATCGGCCAACTGCCGATTCGTTTCTCTGCCCACTACGAGATCCATCGCATGCCCACTGATCCCCAGCAGACCCGTCAAATCTATCGCCGAACAGGGGTGCTGCAGGGCATAGGAGACGACTATCTGTGGATTGACGGCGTGGCCTCGGAGCGCTGGGATTCAATCTATCCGGAATCGTGCACAGGACCGGATACGATCGCTCCACCCAATATCAAGTCTCGAGAGGTCTGCCCGGTACCCGGGGAACTGCCTTGGGATACACTTGAAAATGCAGCCGCTGCCGGCTGGCGGCTGGCGGGAGTGCACATCTGCGGAAGCGAAAGTGCACGAGCCTTCATGCGGATGATCGATGAAGCCCGCGAGGTCAACGGCTGGACGATGCAGCAGGTGCGTGACCTGAGATTGACAGGCGAGCACTGTAATGTGATCGGACAGCAGCCCGATATTATTCAGGGCTTGAAGGATTATGGCATCATCTTGAGCTGTAATCCCGGCAATGCCGGAGATTCACCGGCCTGGATTCGAGACTATGGCGAACAAATCCAGCCCTTTATCATTCCTCTCAAGACTTGGCTTGACTCGGGTGTCAAGCTGGTCGGGCAGAGTTCTGGCGGCACACCACCCTTTAATAGGCAGTGGCAAGCGGTGACTCGCCAGTTTGATGGTGTCGTCTGGCAGCCCGACGAACGGATTGACCGGGTGCAGGCCATGAAGATGTGGACCTCCTGGGCAGCCGAATATGTCCTGAAGGAGGACATGATCGGAACTTTGGAAGAGGGCAAGTTCGCGGATCTGGTGGTCTTGGACCGAGATTACTTTACCGTTTCGGTCAATGACATCCTGAAGGTCCGAACTCCCATGACCATGGTGGGAGGGAGGATTGTCCAGTTGCAGGCAGCCCTGGCCAGCCAATTTGGCGTCCGCCCGATAGGACCCAGCTACAACTTTTCAGATGAGGACGTAGCGGAACGATTCCTGGGAGACAATTAAAGCTCTCAGGGAACTCATGTAGGTAGGGGCGCACCGTGTAAAGCCGTGCGCCCTAACACTGCATTGGTTTATTTCTCCTAATAACTTTCCTTTGGTGTTCTGGGTTTTTAGTTGTATAGTTCTCTGTAATACAGCTACTTTGCGGAGACTGTCAGAAAACCGTCAATTTTAGCAAGGAGGTCTTTATGAGAACCGATCAATGGGCCGTCAAATCTCTTGTTTTTTCCCTGGCCCTCAGCTCGCTGTTTCTGATCCAGGTGAGCGACTCGTTCGCTCAGGTGGCTCCCGAAGTGGCCCAGCAGGGGTATGCTGACACCATCTTTATCGATGGCAAGGTGGTGAGCATGGACGACCGTTCCATCTCAACTGACGTGGGGAACATCTATCAAGCCATTGCCATCAAGGGCGACAGGATCATGAAACTGGGAACCACCTCCCAGGTGAGGGCCATGGCAGGTCCGAACACCACGGTCCTCGATTTGGAGGGGAAGACCCTGATACCTGGCATTATTGAGTCCCACAGCCACATGTATGGCGGTGCCGTCCAGCATCTGGGTCGGTTGGGCTTTCAGTATCCCCCCGAGGGAGTCTATCTTACCTCGGCCCAAGCCCACCCCACTGACCTGGAACTCACTCAAGGCATTCTGCGCGATGCTCTTCAGGATGCGGTCAAGGAGGTCGACCCGGGTGACTGGATCGTACTCAGTTTGCAAGGTCATCCTGATGAAGCGCCCCGCCAGCTCAGCCTGTGGGGAATGACCCGGCGTTTAACCAACCGGAGAACTCTCGATCAGTGGGCTCCGGACAACCCGGTGCTGATGCGACCCGGGTTGAGAGGCAACCTCAACTCCAAGGCCCTGGAGGTCATGGAGGAGTTTCTCCCCGGATATGGTGCCTCCATCCACGAGACCATGCACGGAGACGTTATCGGAGAGGACATTCAAGAGATCGGATGGGTGGGCAGCCAGGAGATGTCCGTCATCACCTGGGAGCTCTTTCTGGAAAAAGTTCCTCTGGCAACTCTGGCCGAGGCTATCCGGATCATTTCTGAAGAGGCCACTACCAAAGGGATCACCACCTTTTCCAGCCGTGTTCAGTTCCCCAAAATCATGGGCGGGTATGCCACCCTGGCTGGTCTGGGTCAAATGCCGATTCGTTTTTCTGCCCATTACGAGATCCATCGCATGCCGACCGATCCCCAACAGACCCGTCAAATTTATCGCAGAACAGGAGTGCTGCAGGGCATAGGAGACGACTACCTGTGGATTGACGGCGTGGCCTCGGAACGCTGGGATTCAGTCTACCCGGAATCGTGCACAGGAGCCGATACCATCGCTCCACCCAACATCAAGTCTCGAGAGGTTTGCCCGGTACCGGGGGAACTGCCCTGGGATACGCTTGAAAACGCCGCCGCCGCCGGCTGGCGCCTGGCGGGAGTGCACATGTGCGGCAGCGAAAGCGCGCGAGCCTTCTTCCGTATGATCGATGAGGCCCGCGAAGTCAACGGCTGGACGATGCAGCAGGTGCGTGACATGAGAGTTACCGGCGAGCACTGCAATCTGATCGGACAGCAACCCGAGGTCATTCAGGGATTGATTGACTACGGGGTCTATCTGAGCTGCGGACCCGACATCGTCAGTGAGTCACCTGCCTGGGTTCGCGACTACGGCGAACAAATCCAGCCCTTTATCCTGCCCTTCAAGACCTGGCTCGAGGCAGGTGTGAAGCTGGTGGGCCAGCATTATGGGCGGACACCACCCATGAGGACGCTGTGGCAGGCGGTGACCCGCCTCCATTATGGGGAAGTCTGGCAGCCCGACGAACGGATTGACCGGGTGCAGGCCATGAAGATGTGGACGACCTGGGCATCCGAATACGTTCTGAAGGAAGACGAGCTCGGCACCCTGGAAGAGGGCAAGTTTGCAGATCTGGTGGTCTTGGACCGTGACTACTTTACCGTCCCGGTCAATGACATCTTGAAGGTCCGCACTCCCCTGACCATGGTGGGAGGCAGGATTATCCAGCTGCAGTCATCCCTGGCAAGTCAGCTTGGCGTTCAACCGATAGGACCCGTCTACAACTTCTCAGATGCGGAGATTGAGGCTCAGTACCTGGGAACAAGCGGGAATTAGTGAAGTTCTAGAAGATGGAGATGAAGAGCTTCGGGTTGGAACGTTTCCTAGGCTCCCCGCCTAGGGAACGTTCCAACCCGAAGCTCTTGCTCCAAGGTCACCGGCTCAACTGTCTGTACTTGGCCGGCAGCTCCGGAACGACCAGGGGATCGGAGCCCAGTTCGAGAAGCAGCTTCGCTGTACTGGGGTGGGGGCCGCCGGGCTGCTCGGCAACACCCTTGCTGGCTGCCCCGATAATTCCCTCTGCGATACTCCACGGCGTCTGCAGGAAAACGTCAATCACATCCAGCCTGGCACCGCTATCCACCAGCAACTGCACCATCGCGTCGGCTCCAACATAGGCAGCTCCGTGCAGTGCCGTCCACCCTTTCTCGCCGACGAAATTGACGTCGGCACCGTTCTCGACCAAGAACTTGGCGACTTCCACAGCGTTCTCGTACTCCTGTTTGTTTGGGCGGTCCATCTTATGGGCCAGACCCGCCGCTGCCATCAGCGAGGTCAGACCATTTTCGGTCGCCAGTCCCACATCGGCTCCCCCTTCAATCAGAAGCCGAACCAGGTCGGGATCGGCGGCTATGCTGGCCAGCGCAAGCGGTGTCGCTCCGGCCATCTTCACATGGACCCCGCCGCCGCTGACTCCAATCCTTGCCTCCTTCTTGATTCGAGCGTTGGGGTTGGCTCCACTTGCCAGGAGCGCTTTCACCAGCTCACTCATGTTGGGCCGATAGAAAAGGGAGTTGACGCCCAGGTGTTGGGAGGCATTGGCCATGGCGGCCAATCCTCTCAGCACCGAGTAGTGCAAAGCGGTGATCCCGTTGCCGTCCGCCGCGTTGGGATCGGCGCCCTTCTCCAGTAGAAATAATGAGAGCTCCTCATGGCCGCGGGCGGTCGCTGTCACCAGGGCACTGCCCCATTGCGGCGAGGTCTCATTGACGGTCACACCCGCTCCCAGCAACGCCTGAACAGAGTCCAGATCGCCCTGCTGGGCGCCAAAAAGCAAGGGCGTAAATCCACCCCTGGAAAGGGCGTGAACATCTGCTCCACGCTCGATCAATGCACGCACCACTCCCGTGTGCTTTTGCTCCACTGCCCACATCAGAGCCGTCTGTTCCCGCCGGGTTTCCCGCCCGTTGACGTCTGCTCCGTGGGCCAGCAGCAGATTCACCACCTCAAGGTCGCCGGTATGGGCGGCTGTCATGAGAACCGTCACTCCTGTCTGTCGGACGGCGTTGGCATTGGCCCCGGCTGTCAACAGCTTGGCGACCATAGCCGCACTGCCGTTGGTGCAGGCCAGGGAGAGTGGAGTGATGCCATAGTTGTTGGCGGCGTTTACGTCTGCGCCGGCAGCCATTAAAAGTTCCGCCGTTTCCAGATCGTCCCGGTGGGCCGCCCAGTGCAGTGCCGTTGTGCCGTCGGCCTGAGGGGTATTGACATCGGCATCTTGCTCCAGCAGCGAACGCACGCCCTCCCGGTCTCCCCTCTCGACCGCCTCCACCAGTTGAAGATCACTGCTGGCTGCCACCAGACTGGCCAGCGACAGGGTCAGCAGCATAATCATGCAGGAGGCTTTGGGGCCTTTGATCTTGTGACTCATCTTCCTCTCACTTTCTTCTAGACGGGCAGCAGATCGAGCCTTCCCGTGCTGTCGCCGAAGTTCTCCAGGGGAATATTCAACTTGTCCAGCAGGGTCAGGAACAGATTGGTGGTCGGCGTGTCGTCCGGATAGCGGACGTGACGACCTCCTTTGAGTTGGCCGGCTCCCCCACCCACCAGCATGATGGGCAGATCGTTGTGGACATGGAGGTTGCCGTCGCTCAAGGAACTGCCGTAGAGAATAATCGAATGGTCCAGCAGGGAGCCATCGCCGTCAGGCGTCGATCGCATCTTCTCCAGATAGTAGGCGAACATCTCACTGTGAAGGATGTCGATCTGGAGTACCTGGGCGATCTTGGCAGAATCGTTCTGATGGTGCGACAGGGGGTGGTAGGCGTCCTTGATGCCGAGCTCGTTATAGACTCGGGTGTTCTGCTCGCGGCCCATCATGAAGGTGATGACGCGGGTCATATCGGTCTGGTAGGCCAGGACCTGCAGATCCATCATGAGCTTGCAATGTGCGGTAAAGGTCGGGGGAACCCCTACGGGCCGCTCCACGGAGGGCAGCTCGCGGGCCGGCTGTTCCTCGGCAATCTGGATGCGGCGTTCGATATCACGGATAGAATCGAGATACTGGGTCAGCTTGGCGCGGTCCCTGGACCCCAGCCGCCCCAGGAGACGAGAGACATCCTGGCTCACCAGGTCCAGAATGCTGCGGTCGGTCCGACGCCGGGCACGCAGCTGGGCCGGGTCGGTACTGTCACTGTCGCCAAACAACCGTTCGAATACCGCGCGCGGCTTGTTCTCCATCGGTACCGGCGTGGTGGGGTTGCTCCAACAGAGCGTATTGCTGTAGGCGCAGCTATAGCCGGTGTCGCAGGTGCCCACCACATCGGTGGAATCCAGGGCCACCTCGAGTGACGCCAGTTGGGTGTGCTGACGGAATTCCCGGGCCACGATCTGGTCAATCGAAGTCCCCGCGCGAAGATCGGCGCCCTCTGTCTTCTTGGGGTGAACGCCCGTCAGGAAAGTGGCGCTGGCGCGGGCATGTTCCCCCGGGCCTTCGCCTTCTAACGCCCAACCCGTATTGTGGGCCAGTCCGCTCATCACCGTTATGTCATCCCGAAAGGGAGCCAGGGGCTCCATAATCGTCGTCAACTCGTAATTGGAGCCCAGCGCCGCCGGAGTCCACTTGTCCATGATCATTCCGTTGGGAACATAGACAACGGACAGGCGGGTCGGCGATTGGACCGCGGGTGCGGCCGCCAGTGCCGGAACCATGGAGTCCAGCAGCGGCAAAGCCAGGGTGGCGCCGACACCGCGTAAAAAGGTGCGGCGAGGTAAGGCTTTCTTGGTAATAATCATGGCTCTTCTGACCTCCTCATTTGAAATGGCGTGCTCTTGACAATGCCCACAATCAGCGACGACCAGCGGTAGTCGCTGGGAGCAGCCTCCCGCATAATGGAGCGCACGGCCGGAGCATCGTAATACTCAGTTCCTCGGCCCAGGGCGTAGGTCAGGAGTTTTTCGGTGACGTTCCTGACGAACTCCTCGCGGCGGCTCAGTAACACCTCGCGCAGTCCTGAGGCGCCCTCAAACTGGGTTCCGTCAGGCAGAACTCCCGAGGAATCAATCGGCCTGCCCGCTTCAGTGGCCCGCCACCCACCGATGGCATCAAAGTTCTCCAGGGCAAAGCCCAGCGGGTCCATACGCGCATGGCAAACGGCACAGGCGGGATTGGCACGGTGCTCTTCCATGCGTTGGCGCATGGTGCGAGGCTGGCCATCGCTGCTGGCTTCCTCCAACTCCGGAACGTTGGGCGGCGGCGGCGGCGGCGGTGTGCCCAGAACGTTGTCCAAGACCCACTTGCCTCGCAGAACCGGGGAGGTCCTGTTGGCATAGGAGGTGGCCGTTAAAATACTTCCCTTGCCCAACAATCCTTTCCGTTCCTCATGCTCCAGCGTCACCCGCCGAAAGTGGTTGCCGTAGACGTTGGGAATGCCGTAGTGGCGGGCCAGACGTTCGTTCAGGAAGGTGTAGTCGGCATCCAACAGATCCACCACGCTGTGGTCCTCTTGCAGCATACTTTCAAAGAAAAGCTCTGTCTCCCGCTGGAGCGCTTCCCGCAGATTCTCGTCGAATTCGGGGAACTCCCCCAAATCGGGCGCCACTGACGCTATATTGCGCAGAAACAGCCACTGTCCGGCGAAATTGCTCACCAGAGCCCTGGAGCGGGGATCGCGCAGCATCCTACCCACCTGCGTCTCCAGCACGGTGGAGTCTTTGAGTTGTCCCTGGACCGCTACATCCAGAAGCGGGTCGTCGGGTATGCTGCTCCACAGAAAAAACGACAAGCGGGAGGCCAACTCGAGATCGCTGATGGGATAGGTGGTACCCGGCTCCACGTTCTCCGGATCCTGTTCGATGCGAAACAAGAATTCCGGGGAGACCAGGATTCTCTGAAGCGCCAATTCGATTCCCGCCTCAAAGCCATCCTCGCTGCGGCCGGCATGGTAGGGAATGAGCAGGTTGGGGACCTCATCATCCGCGATCGGACGGCGATAGGCCAGACGTGCCAAGGCGGAGATAATCTTCCCGGCGCAGGCTTCCTCATCCTGGCTGCTGGTGGGGCGGCACACAAAAATTCTGCTCCGACTGGGCGTCTCCCCCGGGCCTTGAGGATTGTCAGGCCCAACGATGGTCACACTGCCCACGCCAGCCTCCTCACGCTCCACACTGGTGAAGGTCGGTAGAATCATCTGCTCACGTACCCATACTTCCTTCAGAAACGAGACCCCGACCAGGTGCGGACCAGCCGTGACCGGGATGCGGACTTCCAGGTGGGCATCCGGCGCCTCCTCCTCAACCGGAGCGTCTCGCGGCGCATCCCTGGCAGCCCCACCAACTGTAAACTGTCCCACTTTCTGTCGATCCAGGTGGATATCGAGCTGGTGCTGCTCGGCGATGCCGAGAATAGACTGGCCGCTATAGTTGGTTTTCAGGCGGACCTTGATGAGATAGTCGCCATCGAGAGGGAAGAAATGGCGAACTGCAATTCCACCTCGCGAGCCAAAGGGCAGTTCGTCGCTGGTGCGGTCCTCCTGGCCCAGGAACCTTGAAACATCATAGGTCTGTGAGTCGGGACGTCCCGTGTGACTTCCGATGGCGAGACGACTGATCTTTCGTGCCGCTGACATATATCTTTCCAGCAGCATGGGCGACACCGAGAGGACGTCGCCAATGTTGTCAAAACCATAGCCCGAGTCATCGGCGGGAAGAAGTGACGTTCCATCTATTTCCAAGGCCACCAAATCGCGGATGGCGTTGGTGTACTCAGCCCGGTTGAGGCGATGGAGGACGGGCCTGCCGGGGTTGGGCCTGGCGCCATCCAGTTCCCCTACGAGGTAGTTGGCCAGGGACTCGTAGGTGGCCTCATCGGGCCTGGGCATACCCGCAGGAGGCATGGCCCGGCCTTGAAGTTTGCGCAACACCTTCTCCCACTGCGGCGCTCCTTCGCTGACCTGCTCGATGTCCAGCCTGTCAAGCGCCAGTCCGGCCGTCAGGGCCTGTTCGTTGTGGCACACCACGCAGTAGCGATCCAGGACCGCCCGTTGTTCGGAGGCATGTGACGGGACCGGACTCAAGGACTGCCCCCTGGCCGCCGGAAACGAAGCCACCCCCAGCAAGGCGATTCCCATCCAGCCCAGGAGGGTTCTGAACCTGGCAATCAACCTCAGAATCTTAAGGATTTGAGGTGACAAATGATGAGGGCCGACCAAAAGGACCATGGTGAACTTATAATATATCGGCTATATTAAGCATACAAGAGTATAATTTTTCTTTAATACTAGCATGATGGCTTTCGATTTGACATCTCTTGACTCGATATCCCTCAAAATATAGACCATGACTTCAAAGAAAAAGAGAGTTCTGCCTATTCTTTTGGGGCTTTTTCTCCTTGTTTTTCAGACCGAGCTTCAACCATCCATCTCAGCTGCTTCCTCTCCTGTCAGCCAGTTTATCCCCTTAACCTCAAAGGCGGAGGAAGGTCACATCAGAGATGTTTTCCCCGAGGCGGATGCCTTCTCAGCAAAGGATGGAGATCCTCCCTACTATAAGGCCTACAAGACTGACCCACAAAGCAACCGCAGGACGGTGGTGGGTCTTGTTTTTTTCACCGTAGATGCTTCACCGCGAGAGCGGGGCTACGAAGGACCCATAAACATTGCTGTTGGTATAAACTTGCAAGGTGTGATCACTCAGATAAAAGTTGTCGCCCACCGCGAGCCGTACGGTTACTTTTCAATTGATCGCGAAAGGTTTCCTGAGCAATTTAAGGGCAAAAGCTTACGCGATCGCTTCAGAATGGGAAGAGACATCGATGCTGTCACTCGAGCCACAATGTCGATCGGCAGCGCCACAAGATCTATCAGAAAAGGAGCCCGCCAGATAGTAAAACAGTTCTTGGAAGAACAAGAAGAAGCGAATAGTGAATAGTCAATCGGTTTTAGCCAAAGTGGTGTGACCATGATGAAAATTACTTCATTTCTCCTATCCTTTGCCCTGACCTTTGGCGCTGCGCTCAGTTTTGCCTACGCTGAGTGCCCCACTTGGGAGGAGCTTCTAGCCGAGGAGAGTGTCATTGAGGTCAATACCGCCAGGAGGGCAACCATGTTCGTGAGCTATCTCAATCCCTCCCAGCTGGGCGTCTGCTTCCTGGGAGAAGAGTATTACAATAAGTTTGTTGTCAGGCTGGTGAAAGAGCATCCCGACAGACACTTCTTCTGGATAGGCGGTCCACATTCCATGGATCTAGTCGACACCGCCTCACGTACTTCCATGCTCCATGAGGGCAAAGAATTCTATTTTGACCTGGCAACAATGCTGGAAGGGCCCAGATCATTTCCGGGCATTGAGATAGAGTTCCTTTTAAGCTTCGAGGGAGAGATAGATTTTTTCGAACCCGTGACCGTATTCTTCACACCATTCATGGGGGGGACGTCTTCCAAGGAATATTGGCTGCCGGAGAAATATCTCCCCGAATGAAAGAAGAAGCCCGTTAATATTCGTTGAAGATCCGTTGGATCTCCTTCAAATCAGAGGTCTTGGTCAGGGCCAGCTGCAACAGAAGTCTCGCCTTGTAGGCCACCAGAGTGTCGCCACCGATAAAGTTATCGTTTGAGCGTGGCCCGATCCGCGCATTCATACCCCCACGCGCCGTCAATACGATAGGCAGGCCCTTATCCGCTAGCGACTCTAATAGGGGAACCTGGCTTCTAAAGGGGATACCGGCACTGGTAAAGCCACTCAACACGATCCCTTTGACTCCTGCATCGACTGCCGCCTGGATCAGTGCAGGATCCGCGTCGTAGTAGGCCGATATCACCTCTACTTTGGGAAGTGTTGTGATGGAATCAATGTCGAACTCGGAATTGATGGTGTGCCGGCGAGTCGGCCCACGATAGAACGCCACTCCTCTGCCCGCTAACCCAAGGATCCCAAATTCTCCGGATCGAAAGGCACCGGGACGACCGCTTGTTTTGATGACCTCGCGTGCAGAATTAATGGTCTCATTGTGGACAACCAGTACCCCTTTGCCGGCCGACTCCGGCGAAAGCACGGTTCTTATGGAATCGAGAAAGTTCTTGTCACCATCGTTACCAACCGTACCGTGTCGACGCTGGGAGTTGGTGAGAACGATGGGTTTGTTGCTTTTGACCAGCAGGTGGAGAAAATAAGCCGTCTCCTCTGAAACAACCGTACCATGAGTGACAATGACGCCCCTCACCTCGGGCTCTTGGATCGTCTTATTGACTACCCGTACGATTTCCAGGATCTGGTCACCGGACATAGAACTACTCGCCACACTGTGGACGTTCACGACCTCGATATGCACACTATCCAGCAGCTCTGTGGTCTCAGGATAGTTTTCGCGGATGTCTGAGATGACCTGTTCGAAGGCGGGACGACCATCTACGGTGTGCGAGATTGTCCCCCCCATAGCCACAACCTTAATCAGCTGTTTTTCCTGGCCTAGAGCCGGGTCGACGGTGACCCCGACGAAGATGATCACAGCTAGTGCAGTAGAAAACCTATGCATAATTTCCCTCCTAAAAGCTGAAGATATAGGTGATCTTGGTAATGAGGGCCCTCTCTATGACTTCTCCAGTGGTAGCTCGCCTCTCGTTGTAAACCAGGAAGATATCACTCAAAGGCTTGTAAATGAAATTGAAGCGGATGTTGCTGGAGATTTCTTTACGGGTACTGTTGTACTGGATCAGAGCGTTGAGAAACAGATCTGTATTAAAGGAATAGCTCAGCCGAGTATTCACCAGATCGGTGGTAAAGTCGCCGGAAGGCAAGTCAATGTCATTGTGAGTCCAGGACACATCGGCTCTGACTTGATAGGCTGGCTGGACACGCAGTCCCAAGCTGTAGGAATCCCTGTCGCCGTCCCAGAAACCACCCGTAGACGCGCGTGCGTTACCGCTAAAGAATCGACTCCGGTCGCTGGTATAGGAGAAGGAGTACTCGTGAAATTGATAATCTCCTATATCAATAGCTTGACCGCTGCGGATGGGAAACTCCTGGTCCAATCGTTCGAAATTGTCTTCAGCACTCACGCTGAAAACTGAGCTGTTCTGAAAATCAATATTGAGACCCCCCTGTAACACTCGAGTCTCGAGCACATTGTCCTGGTCGGTGATGTAGTTGATCTGAAGGGAAGGCCGAATTTCGCGAATCCAGGGGATCCGCTCCCCGGGTCTGGGTTTATAAGTCAAGCTGCCTCTGCTTTTTCGAATCCCCACGCGGGGTACGAACCCCACTTCAGGGTTAAACTTTTCCTGGACAGAGGTAAATTCAGCACGAGCGTCAAAAAGCCGATCCCTCCATGACGCACTGAAGTCACCAGCCATATCCTGTCCGTCTTCCCCTGAGGTCTCGGTTTTCAGGAGATAGGAAGAGATATTGAGAGCATCAAACTTCATATTGGTATCCACACCGAAGGTGCGGTTCATGGGTCCGGCTCCAACTTGCTTATTGACCAGCAACCCGCCGATGTTTGAAGTTCCAAAAATGTCGCGACGGACACGAGTGACTGAGAAGTTGGTTGAAGGAGTGGCTTGAAAGTGATCTGTCTGCATGGAGATGAACCCCACGCGATACTTTCCTATGGTCCCGCTGAGGCGGGCGCCGGCCAGGATAGGAACCAACTGCCCCCCTTCAATTCCAATCCGGCGACTGAAGAAAGCAATGACATCACGCCCGCTCGCACCCCATTCCCTGATCGACTTTCCGAATTCGAAAATGGCGCGATTTTCCAGGAAAAATTCACGCTTCTCGGGAAAAAAGAGGCTGAATCGAGTCAAATTGATCTGTTGCTGATCCGCTTCCACCTGTGCAAAGTCCGTGTTCACAGTCAGGTCGAGGGTGACACCCGAGGTTACCCCATACTTGAGATCCAGGCCGGCCTCCGGAACAAGATCGACGTCGTCCTGCTCCCGGCGCAGCACCGGCATGGAGATGTAAGGTTTGACATAGAGATTGCGGCCCTGACGAATGCTGCTGAGGCCTTCCAAAGCACCGCCCAATGAGATCCGGTTGATTCGGAAGGGCCGGGGAATGGGTGCCCAGTGAGCGTCCTCGTTCTTACGGCGAATCTTTCGCGTGAGATTCAGCCCCCACACCTGACGCTCGCTTTCTCGGAAGCGCAGGGTCTTGAAAGGGATTGCCATTTCTGCCTGCCAACCCTCTTCGGTGATTTTGCTCCTCACAGACCAAATGCCGTCCCAGTCAAAGTTGGAGCTTTCGCCATTTCCAGCCATTTGCCCGTCTCTCTTGGCAGCTCTGGGATTGACTCCAAACACAAAGGCGTCGCGATCATTGTCAAAAGTATCCAGAAGCAGCCCAAAGTAATCCCCTTCAAATGGGCTGAAATCCCGGCGCACATTGGTGACCACGATTCCCTTCTCTCCGTCTGAATCAAAACACTTGATTCCCACGTAAAGATTTTCGTCATCATAGAGAAATCGCACTTCAGTGCGTTCGGTGCTGGGCGCTCCCGTCTGTGGCTCTTGTTGGATGAAACCGGTGGCAGGCTCGACTCGACTCCAGGCCGCCTCATCCAGTTCGCCATCAATTCTGATCTCTGAGTCGATGCGCAGGGCTGTCGCTGTCCTGTCAGTTTGAGGCTCGACGTTTTGTGTGGCGGCTCTGGCCCCAACAAAGGAACAGCACACTGTGGCCAGAAGCAGGAGACCGAGGTGTCTCCCGGATTGGGTGATGGAGTATGGTTTAACCGACCGTGCTATCCCGCCAGACAGTAAGTCGATCATTAGGTGCCATGTTAAGCGCTCAGGCACTCAAAGGCAACAGGATAAGCTGGCACAGCACGGATGAACGATCCCTTCCCGTGTCGCCTCCCGCCACCGCCAGGAGTTTCTGTTGACAATTTCCTGAACTCGTCTCTATCATCTAGCATCTACAACAGCATTTCTAAACGTTTCGAAGGGGGATTATCATGAGATGGAGCGGGTACGTCACATCGCTTTTGTTAGTAGCCGTTGCCTGGGTTCTGGTTGGTTGCAGTGGTCTGATGGGAGATCAGGCCTTCTCGGAAGACGAATTGGCTTGCCTGGCACTCACCGAGATACGTAATTTGAACATTACCTCGGCTGCCTTGGTCCCTGCTACCGAGTCGACACCGCAATACTGCTATGTCAAAGGGAGCATCTCGCCTGCCATTCTCTTTCACGTCCAGCTTCCCATGCCGGAGAACTGGAATAGCCGGTTCTTACAATGGGGAGATGGCGGAAAAGACGGAGACCTGGATTTCGCCGATCACCGGGTTGCCGAAGGTTATGCGGTAGCCAACAGCAATACGGGTCACGACAACGGATCAGAACCAGCAGCTTCCTTTGGCTTCAACAACCGGCAAGCGGAAATTGATTTCGGCTGGCGGGCGGTTCATCTCACCGCCAACGCCTCCCAGACCCTCATTGAGGCTTATTACGATGAGGCTCCTGAATATTCCTACTTCGAGGGCTGCTCAACGGGTGGAATGCAGGGCCTGACAGAAGCGCAACGATTCCCCTATGATTTTGACGGGATCGTGGCCGGAGCTCCGGTGAATCATTACCAGGCCTTGAATGTCAGCCATGCCTGGATGCTGCAGAAGGTGTTTCAAAATGACTTTGAGGGCAACCTGGCTTTTGACACCAACGGTGATGGCTCCTTTGACAGCCTCAATAAGCTGGAGATGCTGCAGGAAGCAGTGCTGGACAAATGCGATGCCAATGACGGGATCACTGACGGCGTCATTGATAATCCACTCAGCTGCGAATTTGACCCGGAGGCGGATCTGGCTGCCATGATGTGCGCCGGTAATGTGAACGCCGACGACTGTTTCACCACCGTGCAGCTACAGACCATCAAGGATATCTATTCCGGTGCCTACGACTCCAATGGGGTTTCCGTTTTAAAGGGCTTAGCTTTGGGTTCGGAGTTCGGGTGGCCGGCTAACGTCATTCCCCATGCGGGCAACGAAAGGTTGCCTGACCACCTGGGCTATGCCGGTACTCACATCAATTACCTCTTTTATGAAAACGACCCGGGTGTCTCCATGCCGGACCCCACTGATCTCTCCCAGACTCCGGATAAGTCCAGGATGCCGCCCGAGTGGTCCTGGTGGGAATTCAATATTGACGACTACACAGCAGGTCTGGGCGATCTGATGAAATCCATCACCGACGCCACCGACCCGGATTTAGAGCGATTTCTTCTGAAAAACAACGGCAAGCTGATCCTCTACCACGGTTGGAGCGATCCCGGCTGCCACGCTGAGCCCACTGTTGATTACTATAAGGACGTCGTCACGACCACTTTCGAGGGAGATATCGAGGCGGCCAGGGACCACACCAGGCTGTTTATGGCCCCGGGGATGGGGCACTGCCGGGGTGGAGTGGGCCCCAACGAGTGGGATAAGTTAGCACCGCTGGTGGATTGGGTGGAGAATGGCAATGCCCCTGAGTACGTGGTCGCCACCCACAGCACTGATGAGGTCGTCGATAACGAGCGGCGCCTTTGCGCTTACCCGGAACTGGCTGTCTACACCGGCCCTGCCGGTGGGGAGAACGATCCCGCCAACTGGGTGGAGGGTAATTTTACCTGTCAGTGAGGCTTTAGCCGCCTGCTGCCGATGGATCAAATCGATTTCAGATTGCTAATTGGGGCACTTGCTATTCTGCTGGCGGGGGCCACCAAGGGCATTAGTGGCATTGGTCTGCCCGTGGTGGCCACACCCATCCTCGCGGTGCTTTACGATCTTCCCACTGCTATTGCCGTGGCAATTCTCCCCACCGCACTCTCGGACATGCCCATTCTCTATTCCTACCGCAGCGAGTGGCGTCAGGCACTCCGCTTTATTCCCATGATTGTGGCAGGAATGGCCGGCGTCCTCATCGGCACTCAAATTCTTATTCGTGTCGACCAGGGGCTGTTAAAAGCGGGGCTGGGATTGGGTGTACTGCTCTTTGTGGTCATTTCCTGGTTTCATCTCCTGCCCCGTCTGAGTGATCGCTTTGCCACCCGATGGGGGGCCGTGGTCGGCTTGTTGGCCGGCACTCTGCAGGGAGCAACGGGAACCTCGGCTCCCGTGGTTACCGTCTTCTTTTACCAGCTGCAGCTGCCCAGGGCAGCCTTTCTCTTTTTGATTAACATCTTTTTTGTGATGGTGGACACTATTCAAGTGGGTTCGCTGATCTGGGTCGGAATCTATACGCCCCGTCTCTTCCTTCTGGCCTTTGCCGCTGCGGCTCTGGCGGGCCCCATGGTTTTTCTGACCCTTGGACTCCAGAAAAGGATCAACGAGCAACTGTTTCGTAAGATCGTGCTGTCGGTTTTGGCACTCACCGGGTTGGTGCTCTTATCCCGTATGGGCTCCTAGCCGCAATTATTCATAAGTTTGGGGTGAGTGTCGATTTTCTGCGGAAGTTCAGGGCTGAGAGTGTGTTCAGGTGCGATTACAAGGCGTCCAAGCTTGTTGAGCCGAATAGAGATGAAGCGAGAGCCCCTTCCGGAAACAGCTCGGCCCGCAGGGGGCTGTATATCTGTGTTGGCGCAGGGAGTCAGGGGACCGTCAGGTGGGACACAGACGGTGCATCAGTAATGCGAAGAGCTTTTGTTCGGGATAAGACGATGCCAGGTGCACCCAGATGCGACGAGAAGTTTCCCGAACCCGGGCACCGATTTTGAACAGGCGGCGGCGGAGCGTCTCAATCTCCAGGTTGTGCCAGGGAGTCCCGCACAGGTAATCCCGCAGGCGCAGGATTAAGACATAGGCCAGGGCGTGGATGAAGAGTCGGAACTGGTTGGCCAGGAAACGGTGGCAGCTCAAGCGATCCATGGCCAGATCTTTTTTGAAAGCTTTCACGAAGTTCTCGCACTGGCCCCGTCCGATGTAGTGGTCATACAGCTGCCCGGCCGTGAGATCCTGGCGGTTGGTGACCACAAAGCGACGGTTGAACCCGCGCTCGCTCACTTCCACCTTGGCCACCATGCGCCGCTCCCGGTCCCAACTGTCGGCCTGATAGACGAGCTCGGTGAACTGGCGTTGCTTTTCTCCTGAGTCGTCATAGTCTGCTTGCACCTGCTCAACCAAGGGCTCGACGGTGGCCGCCAGCCGGGAGTTGCGGGCAAAGCCCACCACATACTGCAGTTTTTCCTCCTCACAGAACTCGTACAGTGCCGGCGTCGCAAAGCCACTGTCGGCTCGCACTTCGATCGGAACATCGGATCCCAGAACCTGGCGCATCCGGGCCACCACCCGTTTGAGAACCGCCACCGCGTGGGCGGCCGCCCCCTGGTTGCCGGGCCGCAGTAGCGCACATACCAGATCGCCCGTCTCGCCATCGAATAGCAACAGCGGATGATACATGTGCTCGCGATAATAGCCGTGGTAAAAGCTGAACTCCTGCTGCCCATGCGTGACGTCATCCGTGCTGTCGATGTCCAGGATGATCTTCTCGGGCCGGCTCTTCTTGCGGTGCTTCAAGTAGGTCTCCAGCAGCCACTGTCCCAGGCGAGTGAGATCCTTCGAGTCCACCGAGTTCTCCAGTCGCGACAGCGTGGGTTGAGAAGCCAGATCCGGATCGCTTTCCGGCAGCCGATCACACACGGTCTTGAAGATGGGATCCGAGCGCAAGCTGTCGGCATCGTTGCAGTCCTCATAGCCGGCCACGATCTGAAAGCTGCGCTGGGTGAGCAGTTCGCGAATCTGGTGGCGGACGTAGCGGCTATCTCGAGCGTCCTTCAGGCAGGAGGCAAAGCCAGCCGTCAGTCCGTGCTGTTGATCCAGGGCGTACAGACACAGCAGCCCGGCATCGGAGGAGAGCCGGCCTCCATCGAATCGAGCCACCACTTTTCTGTCAGGGTGAGATGGCAAGTTGATCTGGCAGACTGATGCATCGCTGGGCCGTACCTTTTTGGTTTGGAGTTGTTTCATAACCCCTTTTATATCAAAGAGGTACGGCATCTTTTTGTGCCCTCGATCAGACCCCTTCTTCAGAATTTATGAATAATCCGGGCTAGAAGGGACGGGCGGCTCAAAAGAAAGGCGTACTCAATCCTGTGCTTGTGGCTCTGCACTCTCTGCAAGGGGAATCAGGCCCTGCTCCTCCCACTGGGCCAATTGGTCTTTCAGCTCCGCTGCAATCTGCGGGATGGGGTTGCTATCCAGATAGTGACGCAGCTGAGCAGCGGCGGAGAGAAAGTCTCCTTTCTCTGACAGAATCCAGGCCAGTATGTAGTGGGTCAAAGGGTAGTCCTGGGCTTGACTGCTCTGGTGGATCAGCAAGATCGACTCTTCCACGACATCCAATTTGCCCAAAGAGCTATGGGCCAGAGCATTGTAGTAATGGGCCCTGACCAATTGAGAGTCGAGCTCGAGAGCCTGGCGACACCACTGCGCCGCTTCTTCCCACCGCTCCTCCTCCAGTTCCAACATAGCCAGGGAGATATACGGGTTAGCGTACTCCGAGTCAGCGGCCAGCGCCTGCTCAAAGTACTTGCGGGCGGCAGCCTGATCTTCCTGGGTCAGCGAAATCTCACCCAGCAATAACCAGGCGTTGGCAAATTCGGGATAAATCTGCACGGCCTTCTCCAGCTCTTCAATGGCCTTGGAGAAGTTTATTTCCTCCTTGCCCAACTCTTTCAGGGCTTCCTGGTGAGCTTTTCTGGCTTCTTTTGGTGCGGCCAGGCTCTTTACGCTGACGGTGGCACTCTTCGCTCTGGTGTTCGAGTGCAAAACCACCTCGCCTACGTCGGGGCTATCCAGAAGTCGCCGAGCACCGAGGAGAATCCTGTCCGAGCGGTAACCCGGTAATTTTGCCTGCAATTCACAGCCGCTGAGATTCAGTGACTCGTCACGCCCTGGCCCCAGGCCCTCCCCAAAGAAGGAGTTGTTCCTGTCCATGGTGGAGTTGAGGGGGACGGCAGAGAGGGTTGAGATTGAAGCATCCAATGGCTGCAGGGTATCCGGAGAACCTCGGGTCGCGTTAGCCTGAAGGATGAAAGTGCCTCCGCTGGAGGCATAGACCTGTGCGATTACTTCACTCTGGCAGAGTAATTCGATCTGCACCGGCTCCCCGGGTTTCCCGCCATCGTCCAGGATGACTGTTCCAGTGAGGTACATGGGCCTGCCGTTCCTGATAGTCCGACGACGTTCCTGAGTCCCCGTATTACCGCCCCGGTTTTGGCGAGGCTCCTCTCCTCCCCCCTGCTGACCCAGTCCCCAGTTCGAAGAGAAGCAAAGGAGCATTGAGACAAGGAGTAGACATTTAGCCATAGCGGCCTCCTCTAAAAGTCGAGCATATAGGTGTACTTGAGAGTCAAAGACTTATCTGCTTCACCATCCTGGAAAGCGTCTCGCGCTTCGTTGTAAACGATGAAGATATCACTCAGGGGACGATGGATCAGGTTGAAGCGAAGGTTTGAGGTCACCTGGCGCTGCTGACTACTGTATTGAATCAAGGCGCTCAGAAACATCTGGGTGCTAAAGGAGTAGTCCAGGCGCGTATTGACCAGTCGAGTGGTCACGTCGCCCTGGCTCAACTTCAGGTCGTCCCTCTGAAAGCTGCCCGTCATAGTGAATTTGTAATGGGGTTTGTAGGCGAGGCTGATCTGCACGCCCTTACGGGTACCATTCCAGAAATCACCTGATTGATATCGCACACTTCCCGACAGGGTAGAACTGGGATTGGAGCGATATTGGATGGACACATCGTTGAAATGGTAATCTCCAGGATCAAGGTCCAGCCCACCAATGCTGAACTGCGCATCCTCCCTCTCGAACCTGAGTGCCCGACCCACCTGAAAGCTTCCTCCATCCTCAAAGCCGATCTGAAAGTTCAGATTAACGATTCGAGTCTCCAGACGGCCCTCCTGGTCCTCGATGTATTGCATCCGGAGGTTGGGATTAAACTGCCTGATCCAGGAAATGCTTCTGGGACGTGGAGTCCAGGCAAGTGCGCTATCACTTTTTCGCATGTCCCGGCGGGGTACAAATCCCACCTCGGGATTGAAGTTTTCTTCAATATCCAGGTAGCCGGTGCGTGCCTGCCAATCGTTGGTTCTCCACTCGACCCAGACCCGGCTGGCCATGTCCTCGGTCTCCAGCCCCGGCGTTCTGGTGGCGGCCAAAAAACCGCTCACTCGAAGCTGGTTCCAGAAATGGAAATTGGCATCCACACCGAAAGTTCGATTGAAGTCTCCGGACTGATCCGACTGGCGGTTAACGAACAAGGCCCCCAGTTCCGACTGACTCAGAATGTTCCTTTTAATACTCACCACGGAGAAATTGTTGGCGGGATCGGAGCGGGCTTCCCGAGTCTGCATATTCAACATGCCCACGCTGAATTTCCCGGCACGTCCACTCAGGCGGGCTCCTGCCAGAATGGGCACCGGCTGTCTGTCAGAAGAAAGACCGATACGGCGGCTGAAGAAGGCAAGGAAGTCGCGCGAACCCTGGGCGCGCCGGTCAATCTGACCAAAGAGGAAAAGACCCGAGTTCTCCAGGAAAAAGTCGCGTTTCTCGGGGAAAAACAAGCTGAACCGGGTCAGGTTAATTTGCTGCTGATCCACCTCCACCTGCGAGAAATCGGTGTTGACCGTGCCATCCAGGGTGAGATTGGAGGTGAGGCCGTACTTGAGATCCAGCCCGGCATCGCCGAAGGTGTCAAAATCATCTCCACTAAATTTACGGAACTCTGTACTCACATAGGGCTTCACCTTGAAATTCTGTCCGGGTTCAACATCCTCCATCCCTCTTAAGGTTCCAGCGTAAGACATATAAAAGGCGGTAAAACGGCGAGGCATCGGAGCCCAAAAGCTCTGCTCGTTCTTCCGTCGGATGCGCCTTTGCAGATTGAGGCCCCAGGTTTGCACCTTCGATCTTGGAAATCTTAACGACTTGAAAGGGATTCTGACCTCTCCAAACCATCCTTCTTCTGTGATTGTCGTCTTAACGTCCCACACACCTTCCCAGGCGATATTCTGCTCCCTCCCCTCATCGAAGGACTGCATTTCCCTCATGGCTCCGGCAGGGTTGATGTAAAAACCGAAGGCGTTGCGGTCATCATCAAAGGTGTCTATGTAAAAGGAGGCCCCATCACTGTTGGTATGAGCAAAATCCTGCTTGAGACTATTGATGATGAATTTAGGCGCTTCGGAATCGTAAGCGGACACCCCGAAGTAAATGGCTTCCTCATCATAGACAACCCTCACTTCGGTTTTCTCCGAGGCAGGATCTCCCTGAACAGGTTCCCGCTGGATAAAATCGGTGGCGGGCTCAACTTCCGCCCAGATGGGCTCGTCCAGGACGCCGTCCAGATTGATGGGCGCGTCCGTACGGCGGGCAAAGAGCTCCAGTTTCGGAGATTCCTCCTCAGGATTCGCCTGTTGAAGACCCCGTGCCGTGACCGGCAGGCACCCGAAAAATACTATGATAAAGGTCAGAGCTGCGGTGCAAACCGCTCTTGCGTGAGCGATGAAGGAAGCAGAGGGAAAAATCTGTTCTATTTCAGTTCGAAGGTACAATGTTAAAGGGTATCCGGCGCTCGACGTTCTGCTCGGAAATCTGATCCTGGACCTGAAGAACCACTTCATAGTCACCCGGTTTCAGACCCGCCAGGTCGAAGGTGTGCACCAAATGCAGCCGGTCTCGGTTTGCCGCATTCTCATTGTCAATCTTTAGCTGCTCCCTGAAGATCTTCTCGGAACCCTTCAAAACTTCAGCTACGCTCACTAGATAGCCCGATTGGGAGGCGCTGTCGATCTGGATGTTCGAGAGTTCGAAAAAGAGGAGGAGACTCTGATCGGGCCGAAACGATCCCGAGACGTTTGGAAATACCATTGCCGGGCCATAGGGACTTGCCTCGGCCGTTTCAGTTAGAAGTTCAATGCGGTCAGCCAGTACAACCGAGCTTATGGTCAGGTCTTCACTTGAAACCGGGGGTAGGATAATGCCCGTGCTCCTGGTACCCACCTTCTCACTATTTGCGTCGTGCAGGATGACATCCAGCTTATAGCGACCGGGAGCCAGCCGCAGTGACTTCTGATACATGGACCTCTGGTTAGCATCTTCAGAAGGGTCTCCGGAGGCCCTTACGCTGCCGATGGTCTCCTCGAAAGTCGTGATGATTCTCCCGTTGACAGCACTCACCTGACCAAAAAGGTCAATGGAGGACCGGTACACCTCGCCCGCAGCCACGAAATCGAGATGATTGAGGGGAACCACTATCGTCACAGGAACCACGTATTCGTCCTCGTCCACGGAAAAATGGCTGACCCCCACCTCAAATGGCAGAAGCTCATAGCGGATGTTGGTGAGGACCTCGGGTCGTCGAAAATCCGCAAAGTCAATACTGGGTGCTCGTTGCAGATTGGTGAGGGTGTACAATTTCGCAAAGGGTGCATCCTTGGCCCTTCCATACCCAAGCAGCAGCGGATTGTGCCCATGAGGGTTGGTTTTGATCACGATTCGATCTATGCGGTCTGCCATTCCCAGCATTTCTGCATCTGTCAGTCCGCCACCGGGCATCAGCAGCAAAGCATCCTTGTCCCAGGGGTTGGTTGTGATTCGGTACTCGCCGGTCAAGCCGGGATCGACAAATTCTATCTCTACATCATCCCCAACGCCTTCCAGGTATCGGTATTCCCAAATTTGGAAAGGATAGGTGCTGGTGGACCCACCACCTTCATAGGATGGCCGCATGTAATAGTCCCCGGTGGGATGCTCTGTAAGACGATCGGGTTCACCGAACTTGATGTAGATCATCCCCCGATCCGTCTTCCAACCAGGAATGCCTGATTCGAAGTGATCATTGGCATACTGGATGCGCCGGTAGTGCTCTTCTTTGTATTCGTTGTACCTGGTTCGAGGATCGGGATCGCGTCGAGTCCAGAATTGCTCGATGAATCTCTCCTTCTCTTCGATGGTCTGAAGTTTGTTGAAGACATCTTGCTCTTCCGGGGTAATGGTATAAAGCACGTCCTCCTTCAGCCACTTTTGGAAATAATCCACCTCTTCCTCTTCCCTCGACTGAGCTGCAATCGAGCCAAAAAACAAGGAGGAAGCCGCGGCGGCAAATAGAAAAGTTCTGAGCATCTTTACCATTGTTTTTCCTTACCTGATCGTTTGAGCTGTTGCCTAACTATTCGGTCTCTCTGTGTTTTTAGATTATACATCAAGTGCAGCAATTTTTCATCAGCACTTGATCACTTACAGGAGTAGCGCTCCAACAGGCTGTTGGCCTACAGACAGTATTGCTTCGCTGATCCGGCGAGCTTTTCAAAACCAGCCGAACAGTTGAAAAGTCCCTACTTGACATGCTGGTGTCGAGAGGGTATTCCTTAGCTATCCAGATCGTCTTAGTTTTCAAGTCTAGTTCTGTTTCAAAGAGGGGGAACCTATGCGTCTAACAAGTCTTTTCCTAGTGATTTTCTGTGTCTTCGGAAGTGTCCATTTGGCGACTGCCCAGGAGGCTCCTGAAACGATTTTGTACAACGGGAAAATCCTCACCGTGGATTCGAATTTCAGCTCCGCCCAAGCCGTGGCAGTTCGCAGCAGCCGGATCGCGGCGGTGGGAAGCAACGACGACGTGCTCCGCCTGGCCGGCCCCGACACGCTCAGGATCGATTTGAAAGGGAAGACGGTGACTCCCGGGCTGATCAACACGCACGAGCATATAGAAGAGCAGCATCTGGATGGGGCCAACAGCTATGCCCGTGGGCTGTCCGCCACCGCGCTCCAGAGATATGCTCTGAACTTTAGACTGGTGAAAACCACGGACGACGTTGTCAAGCAGATCCGGGACATTATTGCGGCCTTTAACTTCCCGCCAGACCAGTGGCTCTTCTTCATCACCAACCCGAGGGGTCCTGAGCAAGCTCAGCTGGTCTTTAACGACCTGAACCGATGGGAACTGGACAAGGCCGCTCCCGACAACCCCATCGCTCTGACCATAGGGATACCGTACGTGAACGGGATGATGCTCAACAGCAAAGGCATTGAAGCGCTGTGGGCCAAGCACGGAGATTTCGTTGAAACCTACGGGCGTTACTGGATTGACTCCAGTGGCCGGCCGACGGGCGTTATAGAACCTCCGGCCGTACGTATCCTCCATCAGGATGAGGACTTTTTGCTGGCTCCCGAACCAGAAGACGTGGCCATGGTGTACAGGCAGCTTCTCGAGGAATTTGCGGCAGCGGGTATCACCACGATTTCGGGAGCTCTGCACACTTCCACGGTACGGGCCTATCAATGGCTCGACTCCCGAGGCCAGATGCCGCTGAGATATGCCTATGGGGAGATGTCCACCTTTGGAATTCCAGGTGCGGACCTGACGCCCTTCAAGATGGGCGACGGTACCGACATTCTCTTTATCTCTTCCATAAGTGCCCGGGCAGTCGATGGGTCGGGCTCCAGAATGTGCACCAACCTCCAGAGAGACTCCCAGGCGGTGGGCGAAGACGGAGGTGCTTCGGTGACGGCCCTTTCGGCATCCTCCGAGTGGTGGCCGCGCGGCCAGTGCAGTCTGGACATTGAGTACGGTGGAGGCACGACTGGAGCCAGCCTCAAGGCCAACTACTTCATGGAGTTTTACAACGAGCTTGCCCAGGCTGGCCTGCGCACCGCCAATGTTCACGTGGCCGGGGATGACTCCCACTCCCGCCTGATGGCGGCCTATGAGCGTATCGACCGGGCCCGGCCGGGAGCTGTCAAGGACTGGGCCATGGACCACTGCCGGTTGATCGAGCCCGCTGATATTGCTCGGGCGGCCAAGCTCGGACTGATGTGGAGCTGCGCTCCCCCCGGCCGGGGCGGCCTGGGAGATGTGGCTGAGGCCTTTGGCGAGGAGGTTGCTCATACCTATTGGGCCCCTATCAAGACAATGCTCGACGCCGGTATCAACGTTTCCCTGGAGGGGGCCGACAACTTCTGGGGCGAAATTCAGCTCTTGATCACCCGAAAGGACAGGGACGGCAAGGTCTGGGGAGCCCCTGAGCGAGTGGACCGGGAAACCGCGCTGAGGATCGCCACCCAGAACGGGGCCAATTACGTCCTCAAGGGGGACCAGCTCGGCTCTCTCGAGACCGGAAAGTTCGCCGATTTACTCATCCTGGATCGTGACTACATGAGCATTCCGGTGGAGGAGATTTCAGAGATCCAGACGCTGATGACCATGATGGGAGGCAAGTTCATCTTCCTGCACAACGACTTCGCCAACGAATACAATCTGAGACCAGAGGGCGCCACCATCAGCACCCGCGAGGATTTGGTGGCCCGCCGACCGGGGTCCTCAAACTAGGGAGTTCATGATGACTCAAAAATCCAGCACCTTTCAGAGTCTCAGGGTGATCGCCTTTTCGGCTCTCCTGGGGGCCGTGGCGGGATGGGGTTTTTATGGGCCGTCAGCTGGCCACGGTGAGTTGGCTGCAGCCATGAAGGCTCCTGAAGGCCACCTGGCCGGTGACGCTCAACTCGTTTCTTACCAGCCTTTTCCAGAGATGCAAGGAGGGGAGGCTTGCCTCCCCGTCTCAGCCTCAGTCAGTCCGAACTTCGTTTCAGCTCTCTGGCAGCAAACTCAGTTCTCAGCTCGGGCAGTCACGACCGAGGCCTTGCAGGCCGGGACAGCGGGGACCTCAACTCGAAGGCCCCTGCGGGTGATTCGAGATCCCTATGCAGGTTTCAGCTCCGTGGCGGTCGATTTGGAACGGAATGAAGTCGCCGTGACAGACGAAAATCTCTTTCAGATTCTCGTCTATGACCGTCTGGCCAATAGTTCTCCCAACGCCATGACTGAACCCAAACGCGTTATCGCAGGATTAAACACAAAAATCGAGTTTCAGTGCGGCCTTTACATTGACCAGGAAACAGGCGACATCTATGCAGTCAATAACGACACCATGAGAACCCTCCTGGTTTTCTCCCGTGAAGCCAAGGGAGACGTCGCCCCCGATCGGGAACTCGCGACTCCACAGGGAACCTTTGGCATAGCGGTAGACGAAGAAGCCCAGGAACTCTTCCTGAGCGTTCAGCACGACAACGCAGTGGTGGTGTTTCACAAGCAGGCCTCACAACAGGAGGCCCCCATCCGTTTGCTTCAGGGTGACCGGACGGGCCTGGCAGATCCACACGGGATGGCACTGGACACCAAAAACAATTTGATCTTCGTCGCCAACCATGGCTCGGTGCGCCGAACCAGCCCCTCAGATTCAGGAAGCGGTTCGCGAAAGGAAAATTGGCCACTGGGACGCGATATGGTTGTTCCCGGTTCGGGCCAGTTCGTCTCGCCTTCCATTACGGTCTATCCAAAGGACGCTAGCGGGAATACGCCGCCGCTTCGTGTCATCGAAGGCCCCAGAACTCAGCTGAACTGGCCCACTGGAATAGTCGTTGACTCGGAGAACGGTGAACTGTTTGTGGCCAACGACATGCTCGATTCCGTACTGGTTTTCGATGCCAGCGCCGATGGAGATACAGCACCTATCCGCATTCTAGGGGGTGTCAATACGGGCATCAAGAATCCCCGACAGTTCGATGCCAGCGCCGATGGAGATACAGCACCTATCCGCATTCTAGGGGGTGTCAATACGGGCGGGTTCAACCGTCGCTTTGTGGTCACCAACCGCCAGGATCACCGGGCTCTTTCTGGACAGCAAGAACAACGAGCTTTGGGTCACCAACTTCGGGAATCACACGGTGACCGTTTATCCGAGTGGGGCTGGAGGCGATACGCCGCCCTTGCGCACCATCCGCAGCGCCCCCATGGGTGAACCCTCTCTCATGATTGGCAACCCGGGTGCAGTAGGATTTGACACCAAACGGAAAGAGATCCTGGTTCCCAATTGAGTGGCCCATCCGCAGATTGCGGCATTCGCCAGGATGGCGAACGGATCAGTTAAAGCAAATCGGGTGATCGAGGGACAGGCAACTCGCTTGGGTCGAACCATGCATGCCATCAACTATGATGAAATTCACGATGAGATTATCGTCCCGCAGCCTTTCGCCCAGGCGCTGCTCACTTTCCGGGGAGGGGCTGATGGAGAAGAGGCACCCATCCGCATCATTCAGGGTCCTCTGACCCAGTTGACCCATCCGGATAAGCTGGCCGTCGATGCAGTGAACAACGAGATTTTTGTTCCCCAAAGAGATTCCGTATTAGTGTTTCCGCGGGACGGAGAGGGGGACGTGGCCCCAATTCGAATTCTGCGAGGTCCTGACACCCAACTGGGGGCCTTCTCGGTCGCCGTTGATCCGGTCCATGACCTGCTCATCGTGGTGGGCTCAGGAGGCAGTGGAGCAGACAGAAGACAACACATACTGATCTTCAATCGTACCGACGAAGGAAACGTGAAACCGCGATCCGTCATCGCGGGTCCACAATCAGGGCTCAAGAGCCTGGAGCACGTCCGCGTTCATCCTCCCGGAGGATGGATCGTGGTTGGGGACTCGGGCGGCGAAGAACCGGTATCCAATCGCGCCTTCGTGGGCGTATGGAGTATTGACGACAACGGGGATGTCCCGCCTCGCTGGAGGATCGGAGGACCAAACGGCATGTTGAAACAGCCCCGTGGCGTGGTACTGGACCCGGAGAGTAAGACCGTTATCGTCTCGGACAAGTGGGTGAATGCGGTGCTAACCTATTCCCTGCCCGAGATGTATGAAGATAGGTAATTTCAAGAACAGCTCAGCTCTATGGAAAAGCGCAAGCTCTTGATGCGGGTGATACCCTTTTCCATTGCGTTTCTTCTTGTACTCGGCTTCCTTTTCTGGCAGAGAACCGAATCGGACGAACTTCCCGCGCCCTCTGAGGTCACCTCGCTGTTGGAGTACGACACCCAGGGAAAAAGCTCACGGGAGGTTGCCCAGTGGGTTTATGATTCTTACGGGTGTGAGACTTGCCATTCGCTCACCCAAACGGGCGTTTTTGGACTCACAGCTTACGGTGAAGTGATGGCCAGAGACTTTCAAGGCTGTCCTGGGATGCTCACAACCGTGTGGGAGACTCTCTCGGTACCGGAAGCGCAATGGAACGAGCAACAGAGGACAACCCGCGTCGACTTTGAGCGCTTCGGCTGCACGGTGTGCCATCAGATCGGGAGCACAAGCCTGGGTCTGACTGAAATTGGCGCCCATGCGGCCATCCTGCACATGAGTTGTTCGGAAGTCTCCGCTGCTGTAAGCCACTGACACCGCTGACCGCTGACAGCTGACCCCCGACAGCTGACAGGCTGCTATTTTGGGCCGCGCTTCCGCACAACTGAGACCTTCGAGTCCGATACCGCTGACAGGAGATCCACCACAACCGGGATGTGCTCAGGCTCCATCAGGTAATAGGTATCGACCACCTGGCCACCCTTCAGTTCCAGCTCTAAGTAAGGCTTCTCGTTGATTTTGCCGTTGGGTGCCTGTCGGAGCGAATAGACAACCACACACGAGATCTCATCAATCGAGTGTTCATAGGAAGACGGGCTGAAAAAAGAACTATAGCGAATCCTGTCTGTACCGACCTGTAGAAAGGTGTCAAAACAAGCCCAGTTCAACACCACGAGTCCCCCAGCAAGAATCCAGGTGATCCATGGCCAGGCCTCAAAGTTCTGCCGTAAGGACGGCTGATTCTTGTAACGTCGATCCAGAAGATACCAGAACCTCTTGGGCCGATACCGACGCAAGTAATGCCACTGTACCCAGAATGCAAGGATCAAGCCCAGAAACAATCCCGGAATCATCGGGTAGAGCCAGAGATCCGTGACCCGCCATGAAAAAAGCCACTGACTGCTCTCTGAAGCGAGGTGGAAGGCGTGCCACTGCAGCCAGGCAAGGGGAACTGCGAGCACTAAGAAGAACAGGAAAAAAGTTCCGACACTGCTCAGGTGCTCACGTTGAGAAAGCGATGGGTCTCCAGCAGGCACAGCATCACTTCCCTTGGGTAGCTGCCCTCCTTCATCACTCTCGAGCACCGGCCGGAACCTGTTCAGAACAAAAGCGACCAGTACCGGGAATACGATGCCTATGATCCCGCCTACCTCTTGCACTATTTCCAGCATACCAGAGGCAGGAGAGGTACCCCGTTAACCGCTGACCTCTGACCACTGACACCTGTCTAATTCGGCACCTGAGGTGCCTCCCACGCTCAGTTCGGC
The DNA here is from genome assembly GCA_963663035.1 of Acidobacteriota bacterium. Taxonomy (GTDB): domain Bacteria; phylum Acidobacteriota; class UBA6911; order RPQK01; family JADFOI01; genus JADFOI01. The sequence goes on along the minus strand of OY760074.1, from coordinate 1,086,009 downwards.
GGCCTTTCACGTTCTGGTCCTTGTTGCTTGGAGAATTTGGGAGCCGCCTCAGTGCGGCGAAGGTGGATCTGTGTGTCTCCCACTCAACACCTCATCCCCCCAAAGGGTGGTAAGATATAGAGCGTATGTGTCTTACAGCTGTGGGGCCCTTACACTAGTTATGACTTATAACCCTACTAGTCGCTACCAGAGTCTTGTGCGAGAGTCCCTGGCTATACGCCGCACAACACCACCTCCCCGGATCGGATGGCTAACGGCGACTCTGGTCACCTCCGTCCTGTTGTACATTCTACTTGCCCTAGCAATGACCCCGGCAGATGAACCACTCTCGCTTCATTTCAGGTCCGAGAGGGGGATGATTACGGCGCTGTCTGCTATTTTCCTGGCGATGGGAGGAGGGTTTGCTTTTGCTTCCTTTTTTATGTCACCTGATCAAGAGAACCGGCACAGGTACTTTTGGCTGTTAATGGCCATGGCCATCGGGTTTTTATCACTGGACGAATTAGTCGGGTTTCATGAGGAAATGGGACGCTACCTCAACTACAGATCAGTCTCAGGTGAAGCTCCCTTTGGGATCTTCCGCAACTGGAATGATGTTGTAGTGATTAGCTATAGCATACCCGCCCTCTTCTTCATGATCTACTTTCTGCCATCCCTGTTGCGCTATCCCAGAGTCTTCGAGATTCTCGTCATAGCCTTTAGCTTCTATGGGATCCATACCATCATTGACTCGACGCAAGAGCCGGCAACGACTTTGTCGTATATTCTTGAAGAATCCGCAAAGTTATATTGTTCTTCTTTGTAAGCACTCGGAACGTTTGCTGGACTTGTCGGTACTGTGTACTCCAAATCCAGTGACCCTACCTGACCTCTGCATTGCCTTTCATCTCCTGAAGGTAAGCATTCACGGAAATCTCAGCAGAAGGGCGTCATTCACCGAGACGTGAAGCCAGTGAAGGTGCATATCACACCAGAAGACGCCATCTAAGAAATGTCAAAGGACCTAAGAAAAGAAAGGATCATGAAACGACAATTTACCCAACCAACCCTTATTAATGGTGATCTTTTTTTTGTGGACAGTGCCGAGTTTTGGGCAAGCGCCCTTCCTGACAAACGCAGTAGTGAATTTGGATGAGGGAACGCTTACCATCTTCGGCGACGATTTCGGTGCTGGCCTCCAAGTCTTTATGGGCACCGACCTCGGTACGCTGGAGGAGCTGGGAGTCAACTCTTCAACCAGTACGTCCATAGAGGCTGCGCTGTCATTCACAGACCCCCGAGGAACCTTTCTGGTCGTTGTCTCCACTGATATGGGAATGTCTTCGATGGATGTGACCTTTGGTCCAAGGGTCGCCACCGTTGGCAACAACAGCAGGCTGGGAGGCAATTCATTCCAGAACAACACCACCGGCGCATTCAACACAGCGATGGGTTTCAATACCCTTCGAGAGAACACGACCGACCGAGGCAACACAGCGACTGGGAGCGGTGCGCTCCGAGAGAATATCACCGGCCGATCCAACACAGCGATTGGTTTCAGTGCACTCCTCTTAAACACCGAAGGAACTAACAATACGGCGAGTGGGGTCGTTGCGCTCCAAAACAACACCACGGGAAAAAATAACACTGCCAGCGGATATATCGCGCTCTTCAGAAATTCCACGGGCATAAACAACACAGCGAGTGAAGTCCAGGAGCTCTTCAGAAACACCGAAGGCGATAACAACACGGCGAGTGGGGTCGTTGCGCTCGGCAGCAACACCATTGGCGATAACAACATCGCAATTGGTGCGGACGCAGGAGCTGCCGCGACGACTGGCGACAACAACATCTATATCGGCCACCAGGGCTTTGCGGCGGAATCGAACACCATCAGAATCGGCGACGGTCAAACAAGTGCCTTCATCGCTGGTGTTCAGGTGGTTCCTTCCTCCTCAAAGCGGTTCAAGGAGGACATCCACGACATGGGCGAAGCCAGCACCAGCCTGATGCGCCTGCGTCCGGTCACCTTTCACTACAAGAAGGAGTACGACGCGGGTGATGGCCGGCTGCAATACGGTCTTATTGCGGAGGAAGTCGCCGAGGTGTATCCCGAACTGGTTGTGTATGACGACCAGGAAAGAGTCAAGACAGTCTTGTATCAACAGTTAGGTGGAATGTTGCTCAACGAACTCCAGAAACAGCACCGGCAGACCCAGGTGCAGAAGGACCAGCTTGCCGAACTCACAGAGCGGCTGGCACGCCTGGAGCAAGTCCTGACGGCGCAGCAGTCTTTTGCCGCACTAGCCAAGTAGATCGTTGGAAGGTGCGTCCCCAACGGGATTTGAACCCGTGTTTCCGCCTTGAAAGGGCGGTGTCCTAGGCCAAGCTAGACGATAGGGACCGGGGATAAAGCGGGGCATTCTAGCACGTGCCTGCAGAAACTGTCCACAGGCCGGAGGAGGCACGGATTCGGCACCTGAGGGTGCCTCCCACGGATGAATAGAAACTTGCCGGTGCCTCCCACGCACAAACCCTCCCACGCACCAACTCATAAACACTTGAATTTCTCACCCGGTTAAGGAAAATAGAGCACATCATGTCAGGACACAAAATCGTTACCCTGGGACACCTTCCCGAATGGGTCATCGAGCAGTTCTTCTCCGATGAACAGGTGGTGATAGTGGAGGAACCCTCCCGCAGTTCCCTTCTCTCCGCCCTGGACGCACAGGTGGTCGCCATCGTCGCCAGGGGTTCCACTCTGATCGACAGCGAGGTCATGGAGGCAGCCCCCGCTCTTCGAATCATTGCACGCACCGGAGCCGGCTATAACACGGTTGATGTCGAGGCCGCATCTTTGCGCAATATTGCAGTGTTGTATACACCTGGAGCCATGTCGCGGGCGGTGGCTGAGCACACCGTCGCTCTCATTCTGGCAGCCGCCAAGGACCTTCGCGGCTGGCACCAAGCAGTACTCCAAGGGAACTGGCAAGAGCGCTATCATCGCCTGAACCTGGATCTTGAAGCAGCCACAGTGGGCATTGTGGGACTGGGAAGCATCGGACGACAGGTATTGCATCTCCTGCAGCCCTTTGACCTCAATGTGCTGGTGACCGATCCCTACCTGGAACCCTCAGATCTCGCCCAGGAGAAGCTTCATTCCGTCCCCCTGGAGGAACTGCTGGAAAAGAGCGATGTGGTCACGCTGCATACTCCTCTTCAGGAGAACACCAAAAGCCTGATCAACGCCTCCAATATTGAAAACTTCAAGAAGGGCGCAATTCTCATCAACGCCGCCCGCGGTGAGTTGGTGGAGAGCTACGACCTTCTCCAGGCGGCCTTGGAAAGCGGCCGGCTGGGCTACGTCGCCCTGGACACCCTGATTCAGGAACCACCCGATCTCACACATCCTATCTTCCAGCACCCACGTGCGCTCTTCTCAGCCCACGTGGCCGCCAGAACGGGCCGGGCACAGGAGCGTATGCTCCGCACTCTGGGTGAAGACATCAAAGCTGTGCTGAGGGGAACCATGCCCAGAACAGGAAATGTGGTCAATGCAGAAGCGATTGACTTGCCAATGGAGTCAGGAATTTCGACATAGTACTTGTGGTAACGTTCAAACTTGCACCCGCCTGTACAGGCTTGGTATGGTAACAAGGATTTTTTGATAAGGACGACAGGAGGAGAGATTCAATGACTTACATTGTCACGGAACGCTGTTCTGACAACCGCTATACGGACTGTGTGGCTGACTGCCCGGTGGACTGTTTTTACGAGCTTCAGGATCCCCACATGTTGATCATCAACCCGGATGAGTGCATCGATTGTGATGCCTGCGTTCCTCTGTGTCCTGTCAACGCCATCTATCCCGAGGCGGAAGTTCCTGAGGAACATGAGGAATGGATCGAGAAGAATGCTGCCGACCTCTGTACGGACGACAACCGCATCACTGAAACTAAAGGGTCCCTGGATGGCGCCCTGGACATAGATGCAGTGAAGAAGAAGGAAGAGGAAAAATTTGGCAGCGCTCTGGCCGACCCTTCCAGCGCTGCACACTAACTCCTCCTCAGAGAATTTCACCAGGCCTTTCAGCATGCCATGCAGCTTGAGTCTGTGGCCTTCGGCGCTCATCCAGACGATATCGAGCTGTGCTGTGCCGGAACTCTGATCAAACTCGCCTCAAAAGGATACAAAACCGGCGTCATTTCCCTAACCCGTGGCGAGCTGGGGACACGCGGGTCCCCGGAAATTCGAAACCAGGAGTTCCAGGAGGCGGCCGGCATCATGGGTCTCTCGGCTCACAAGATGCTGGACATCCCCGATGGCAACGTTTCCGTCAGCTGGGAAAACAAACTCAAGATCATCCGGGAAATTCGGGAATATCAACCGAAAATTGTCTTCGCGCCCTACTGGGAAGACCGGCATCCAGACCACGCCAACACCTCAACGCTGATCCGTGAAGCAGCCTTCCTGGCCGGATTAAAAAAGATCGACACCGACCAGGAGGCTCACCGTCCCTCTCGGGTGATCTATTATCAGTGCTGGTTCGAATTCCAGCCTTCCTTCGTGGTGGACATCACCGAGTGTCACGATCGCAAAATAGAGGCGATTCAGGCCTATAAATCTCAATTTCATCACCCCGAAAAGAGCCAATTTGGTGATGAGGAGACCCTGATTAGTGCCCCTCAGTTTCTGGAGACGATCATCACCCGGGCCAAGCACTACGGTATCTCCATTGGAACCACTTACGGTGAGGCTTTCCTGGTCCGAGAGCCGATTCGACTGGATGATCCTGTCAGCTCCTTTGGAACAGATTACTGGGAAGGATCTCTTTAAGAGTTGTTCAAGTGAAAATCGGGATTATCTGCTATCCAACCCATGGTGGAAGCGGGGTTGTCGCCTCGGAACTTGCCCTGGGCCTGGCCCAGCGGGACCACGAGGTTCACATCGTCAGCTACGCCACTCCTTTTCGACTGGGATCCTTTCATCAAAATGTTTTCATCCACGAGGTTGAGGCAACCTCTTATCCCCTCTTTAAATACCCCCCTTACGCTCTCTCCCTGGCCACCAAGCTGGTCAATGTGAGCAAAGAATACGGACTGGACCTCCTTCACGCTCACTATGCCGTCCCTCACGCGGCCAGTGCCTATCTGGCCAAGCAAATACTCGGCTCTCAGAAGGTCAAAACCATCACAACCCTGCACGGAACCGACATCACGCTGGTCGGGATGGACAGCTCCTTTTACCAGGTGATCAAGTTCAACATTGAGCAATCGGACGGGGTGACGGCTGTTTCGAAGTATCTTCAAAAGCGGACCATGGAGGAGTTTGCGATCGGCCGTGAAATCCGGGTGATCCATAACTTCGTCGACACCCGGCGATACGACCGGGATTCCAACGATTGCACCAGGGAACACTTCGCTCCCAAAGGAGAAAAGATCTTGATGCACGCCTCCAACTTCCGCCCTGTGAAAAGGGTCACCGACGTGGTTCGAATCTTCGCTCGCATTCGAGAGCAGATTCCCGTGAAGTTGCTTCTGGTCGGTGAGGGACCTGAACGATTATTTGTCCAGCAACTGGTGAAGGAGCTGAAACTCTCAGCGGACGTTTGGTTTCTGGGAGAACAGGATGATCTTGGAGAGCTGCTGTGCTGCACTGACTTGTTTCTTCTGCCCAGTGAGCAGGAGAGCTTTGGGCTGGTTGCTCTGGAAGCAATGTCCTGCGGTGTCCCCGTCATCGGCACCTCCATTGGCGGCTTGCCGGAGGTGGTCGTGGACGGGGAAACAGGTTTTCTGCTTCCCGTGGGAGAAGTTTCCGGGATGGCAAAAAAAGCCCTGGAACTCCTCACCCAGGCTGAACGCTATGCTGCTTTTCAGAAAGAGGCCCGAGAACGAGCGGCCTCTTCTTTTGACAGTCAATTGATTATTCCCCAATATGAATCTTTCTACGAAGAAATCTTAAACGAGAGGTCATAGGACTCATGAGATCAAAATCACTCTCCCCTTTCTTTACTGTGGTCCTGGCCCTGGTCAATTTGTCCCTGTGGATATCTCCCCTGGCCGCACAACTACCCCCGGTTTCCTTCGATGAGGGAGCTCTGGGACTTGCCTTCGCACTCAGGAAACTCCCCGTCACGGGAACTTTCCTCCAGGTAACCGCCCATCCCGATGACGAGGACAATGGACTGCTGATGATGCTCAGCCGCGGTCGCGGAGCACGGACCGGCCTACTCACCTTGACGCGGGGGGGTGGCGGTCAAAACGAAATCGGTCCTGAACTGTTTGAAGCGCTGGGTATCCTGCGCACCGAAGAACTGATGTCCATGCATCGATATGATGCCACTCGCCAGTTCTTTGGCCGCGCCTTCGACTTTGGTTATTCCTTTAGCGTGGAGGAGACACTGGAAAAATGGGGGAAGGAGGAAATCCTCAAGGACGTGGTGCGGGTGATTCGAACCTTTCGACCTGACGTCATCACCACCCTTTCACGCACCGGGACAGGCGGCGGCCAGCACCATCAGGCATCGGCCTTAATCGCCGAGGAGGCCTTTCGTGCGGCAGCCGATCCTGCTCGCTTCCCCGAGCAAATCGCAGAGGGACTGCAGCCCTGGCAGGCCAAGAAAATCTACGAGCGGTACCGCCAGCGAGGCTCACAAGCCGGACGCCAGGAGGATCAACTCAAGGTCCTGCAAATGGAGACGGGCATCTATGATCCTTTACTGGGCAAAACCTATTTCCAGGTCGGAGCCCAGGAACGCGCCTACCACCGATGTCAGGGCATGTCGCAGATGCTTGCCCTGCCGGGAGAACGTTCCTCCCAGTGGAGAAGGTTCGACGAGGCCATGGAAATAGAAACCCAGGAGGAGGATCTTTTTGATGGCATCGATACCACTCTCTTTGCCATCGAAGCCTACGCCCAGGGAGAGGGGAGCAACGTTTCCTTTCTTCACCACGATCTACTGGAGATTCAAGGGCACATTGATGCCGCAATGGCCGCCTACCATCCGGCGACTCCTGAGCAGACAGCTCCACCTCTGGCCAAAGGTCTGAGTGGCGTACGAGATCTGCGCAACAAAATTGCAACCGCCAGCCTCGAGGCCTCTGCGAAATTCCAGATTCTCTTCCTGCTGGACCGCAAGGAGGAGGACTTCATGGAAGCACTCCACTTTGCCCGCCAACTCTCACTTGAGACACTGGTGGATGACGGAATGGTCATTCCAGGACAGGAGTTCGAGCTGGTGGCAACCCTCGCCAACGGGGGTCCCAGCCCCCTGGATATCAACGTCATCCACATCGATGCGCCACCCGGTTGGCTGATCAGAAGCGCAGAGAAAACCCCCAGTCATGTTCCCCCCAAAGCGGTGGTCAACCACAGCTTTCGAGTGACCGTACCAGCCGGAGCCGCATTGTCGCAGCCCTACTGGCAGAGAAATCCCAAGGCGGATCGCTATGAATCCATCAGATCGCAAGATCCAACTCAACCGTGGAGCCCGCCCTCTGTCAATGTCAGGGTCATCTATGAGACCAACGGAACTCCATCCACACTCGAGTCTGCAGCTCGCCATCGCTACGAAGGCCCCTGGGTGGGCGGCGAACAGCGGCATGAGCTGATGGTGGTGCCGGCCATCTCCTTAAGAGTCGACCCGGAGATCAACATCGTACCCTTGGCTCAGGCCGCCCAGGGACACGAAGTGCGCGTAATTGCCTTGCACAATGGCCGCGAGCCCACCTCGGGAAGTGTCGGGCTGGAGGTCCCTCCGGGCTGGGAGGTGATTCCCCGGGAAGCCCCCCTCTCCTTTACTCGCGAGAATCAATCTATTACCACAAGATTCCGTATCATCGCTCCCCAAGACCTCTCAGCCGGCGACTTTGAGATTCGCGCAGTCGGGAACTTCCAGGGTCAGACCTATCAACAGGGTTATCAGGTGATCGACTACCACCATATCCAGCGCCGTCTCCTCTATCATCCCTCCACCATTCAGGTAAAAGCCGTCGATGTCCAGGTCACACCTGATTTGAAGATTGCCTACATTCTGGGTGTTGCCGACAAGGTCCCGGCAGCGCTGCAGCAACTGGGAGTGGACTTCACCTTCCTCAGCGAGGATGACCTGGCGTTTGGTGATCTCGACCAGTACGACGTCATCGTCACCGGGATCCGCGCCTATCTGAATCGAGAAGATCTGAAAGCTTACAACTACCGGCTGCTGGATTGGGTCAAGGACGGCGGGACCATGATCGTTCAATACAACAAATTCGAATTCAACGAAACTGCCCGAGGACCTGACGGCCGCCGCCAGATGCTGGACAGTCCCTATGCCCCCTATCCCGCCCAGGTGGGGAGCGGGAGGGTGACGGATGAAAACGCGCCTGCCAGAATCCTGGAACCTGCCCATCCCGTCTTCTCTACCCCCAATGAGATTTCCGGGCGGGATTGGGAAGACTGGGTTCAGGAACGTGGCCTCTACTTTATGGGTGAGAAGGATCCCCGCTACCGGGACCTCATCTCCACCCAGGACCCCTTTGAGTACAATCAGGGCGTCAAGCTGGGTTCCCTGGTGGAGGCCGACTACGGGCAGGGCCGATGGATTTATGTCGGTCTTGGACTGTGGAGACAACTGCCGGCCGGTGTGCCAGGAGCTTATCGTCTTCTGGCCAATCTGCTGAGTCTGGGAAAGTAGCGCGTGGGAGGCACCTCAGGTGCCGAATTCCTAAGAAACATGGAAGAGAGGATATCCACCAAGAGGAGAGTGGGTTATTTCCTTGCGGCCGGAGTGGCGGCGTTCCTGGTCCACTTTGGGTCAGCCGTCCTGGAGTCCCGCCAGAGGGTGGTGCTGGCCATCGTAGCGGTAGCTGTGGTTCTCTGGGTCTCCGAGGTGATTCCCCTGTACATCACCTCTCTCATCTCTTCCTTTCTCCTGATCGTTGTGGCCGGGTTTGGAACTCAAGAGATCTTCCAGCCCTATTTTGATCCCGTCATCGTTCTGTTCCTGGGGGGGTTCATCCTGGCCCGGGGCATGCAGAAGCACGGCCTGGATTCTACCATAGCCAGTGCCCTGCTCAGGCGCATTGGCACCAATCCCTATCTGTTCATCCTGGGACTCATGCTGGTGACTGCCTTTCTCTCCATGTGGATGTCCAACACCGCTGCTTCCGCCATCATGATTCCCATCTGCCTTGTGGTACTGAAAGAAAATGGGCTGTTGTCAGGCACCTCCAAGTTTGCCAAGGGTTGTGTTCTGGCGGTAGCCTACGCTGCCACAATCGGCGGCGTCGCCACCATTGTGGGCAGCCCCCCCAATGCGATCGCGGTCAGGTTCCTGGCTGAAAACAACATCGAGAGGATTGAGCTCAGCTTTGTGGGCTGGATGGTCCAGACCCTTCCTTTTGTCATCGTCGCTCTCCTTTACGTGTGGCTCATGTTGTGCCTGCTCAATAAGCCGGAGGTCGACCAGATCAGGGTCAGCACAGGCGAAGCGGGGCTCTCACGAGAGCAGTGGATCATCCTGGGTGTGTTCCTCCTGACTGCCCTGGGATGGCTCACAACACAACTGACCGGGTTGGCTTCAGCGACCGTCGCTCTTTGCCCCATCATTCTCCTGTACGGACTGGGACTCCTGGATGACACCGACCTGGGAAAGATCAGCTGGGGGACCCTGCTTCTGTTCGGCGGGGGCCTCTCACTGGGCAGTGCTCTCATGACGGTGAAGATCGATGTTCTGATGGCTGAAACGCTGGCCAGGTCCCTGGGTAGAGTCCCGCTCTTCCTCATCGTACTCATTCTGGTTTTCTTCGGCATCTTCATCACCATGATGCTCAGCAATACCGCTTCTGCAGCCATTCTGGTGCCGCTGATGATTCCGGTTGCTCAGGCACTGGAGATTGAAGTGCAAGCCATGGCAATCCTGATAGCCATCGGGGTCTCCCTCGATTTCATGATGCCTGTGGGGACCCCGCCCAATGCCATTGCTTACTCCACTGGGCTGGTGCGGGTGAGCGAGATGATCAAGAACGGGGTGCTCATGAACCTGGGCACCGGACTGATTCTGGCTCTCATGTATTATCTTTTCTGGATGTAGAGGTGAACTGAGAGCGGCCCTGGGAAGTGCGGGTTCAGGTGCCGCTTCAAGAGGGTCGGGGGATAAGAAACACCTGGTTACCCCCACCCTGTCTCGCCGCGTGGAGAGCCGAGTCAACGGCAGAGAGAAGCGTGTCCGCCGTATCCCCATCCGTCAGTTCAGCCACCCCAATCGAGACGGTCACGTAAGAAGAGGAGTCCTCGTCCGAGGCGGTTATCTCGGCCTGATGAATGGCCCCCCGCAAGCGCTCTCCGACCTCCTGACCCGTGGAAGCATCAGTGTCCGGCAGCAAGGCCAGGAACTCGTCCTTCCCATAGCGAGCCAGCATCTCACCGGGACGCGTGATTTCCTGAAGCACCGAGGCGATCGTATTGAGGATTTGCTCGCTCTCCAGTTCGCCAGCGTCCTCAGCCTCTTCTTCGAGAGCGTCGATGCTGATTAACAGCAGGGATAGGGGCCGGTGGTCCCGCTCAGAACGATTCAACTCGCGCACCAGCATACTGTCCAGCCAGCGGCGATTATACAGACCCGTGAGAGTGTCGATGACCGTATCCTGTGCGTATTGACGGACCGCATAGTGTGCATGTTCGCGCCGCAACTCCTGGTTGGTCAAATGACGCAACCGCCGCGCCATGATAAATAAGAGATTACGAGCCACACCAGGCGAAGCCCACAGAAGGGACGACATGGTTGGTTCTTGAAGTTCCAGCACCCGGGTAGAGGCCTCAGTGACCACATAAGCCGTGGTCAGCTGCCCATCGATAAGAGACAGCTCACCCACCACATCTCCAGGACCCAGTACGGCTATCGGATTCAAATGAGGTTCCAGCTGGATACTGACACGACCGGCAAGGATCATATAAAGGCAGCGGTTCGATTGCTTCACTTCAATCAACACATCGCCCTTCTTGAATTCCTTCACAACCCCCTCCTGGAGGATCTCCATGATGGGGTCGAGCTCGACGTCTTTCAGCAGAACCGAGCTGGCCAATTCACGCTGGCCCAAAGCAGCTGTAATCTTCTTTTTATGACGCATAACTTATTGAAGCCCTTTTACTATATTTCAAACTTTTCGCAAGAAGTTCAACCTACAGGGTTACAGGTCAAAGTCCGGCAGTGATACGTTCAGTGCCCTGGAGAGGACCAGGAGCTTCTGGTGGAGCAGGTCAAAATCATCGGCGTTTCTCATGCAGAAGAAATCCACTCTCAGGCGCAAACGCGTGTCTAGTGGGATCTCAGATGCGAGGATTTCAATAGAACCCAGGGAGTACAGGGTCACACTTTGGATAGCAACGACCCACATGTTCAGAATCACACAGGCAAGCAGGACGGACAGGGCCAACGCGTTAAATAAAGCGTGGTGGCCTGTGCAGTGGAAAAGTCTGTGCAGTGCCTGATGGAAGCCGGTCCGCTTGAGGAAGTAGTGGGCAACCCCAAAAAAGAGGTAAACAGCCATCAGGAGAACAAGTGTCGAGATTGAGAGGAGAATCAAGGAGTGCAGATCATATGGGCCTCTGCTCGCCTCTCGAAAAACAGAGTCTCGAAATCCAGGCCACACCCACATCAGAATCTTCACCAGAAAGTAGCTGCTGGCCATGCCCGCCAGGACGAGAGAGAAGGCAACAGCAGCAATCACTTTCACAACTCTACTCTTCATCTTTTCTCGAAACGGGCGCAGAAGACGTTGGACTTCTTATTTTTCCTGATCCCTACTCTGGCACTATTTGATGGGGACTGCCGTGACAATCGTCACCAGCCCGCATTATGCATAGGTTTTCGTAGCGAAGTGGCGCAAGCGCCGCGATGACAAGGCGTGTGAGGGGTACCCGCTTGCGGGTCGCGCCCCGCAGGCGTACTCATGCAGTACGCCGAGGAGCGCAAGGAAACACAACGCCGTCAGCGCGGATGATTGCGACACTGTAGCAGAAAATTTATGCATAATGCGGGCTACAGAATCTCAATGAGCTGGTCACGACCCATCAACGCCATCACTGGCAGGTAAAATTGCTGGCCACCCAATTGGCAGGATCGTTTCCTCCGCCAGCCGGTCCAGAGTAGACGGCAATTTCCGGATAGGCGCAAATGGGCCGCTCATTGTCCACCACCCCATCGGTGCTGTGGGTGGCAACCACAAACTCCGGCGCATTGCCATTTTCCACCCAATCTACCAGCGGGGCCAGCTTATCCCAGGTGTTGGGACCGGGCCCACCGCTGCAGTGACCCATCCCAGGCGCCAGGAACAGGCGTAGATTCTCTTTGGTGGTCTCCAGATCACCTTCAAAGGTGGTACTCACAACTTCGTTGTAATAATCGATCAGTCTGGCAGCAGGAGGTGAGGGATCAGCCCAACCGGTGTAGAGAATCATCTTGCCGCCGTTTTTGCTATGAAATCGGGTTAAATCAGCGTCAGTCGCATCGGTAATGGATCTCATCAGATCGCCCTTGCCCGAGGTGAAATCATCGATGTTGAAGTCCCACAGAGACCACTCTGGAGGAAGCTGGTTTTTATCGGGAGCAAGAGAGGGATCGGAAAGATCTTGCATTGCCACACCCGGATCGGTCTCGTAGAAAAGGTAGTTGATGTGATCACCCGAAGTGCCCAGTTGGGAAGGTCTAAAGGAGTTCCCTTCATAGGGGATATAGCGACGGGCCCAGGCCAGTTCCGTACCGAAGGCTTTCCCATTTAAAATCGAAACCCCTTTGCTGTCGTGAGCGCCGCCATAAAAATCCTTGATGGTCTGCAGTTGTGCAGTGGTGAGACATTCATCGGCGTTGACGTTGCCGGCGCACATCATTCCGGCCAGGTCCACATCCGGGTCGAAGTCGCAAGCCGCCGGATTGTCGATGACCCCGTCGCTGATCCCGTCGTTGGAGTCGCATTTGTCCATGACCGCTTCCGCCAGCATCTCCAGTTTTCTGATGCTGTCAAAAGCACCATCCCCGTCCTTATCAAAGGCCAACATGCCTGCATAGTCATTCATGAACATCCGCTGCAAATACCAGACATGGGTGATGTTGAGCGCCTGATAGAAGAACCCGGGATCACCGCCCACAATTCCGTCAAAATCATAGGGGAAGCGCTGGGCTTCCGTCATAGCCTGCATCCCACCCGTTGAGCAGCCCTCGAAGTAGGAATATTCGGGAGCCTGATCGTAATAGGCATCAATCACTGTCTTGGCTGCATTGGCGGTGAGATGCACCGCTCGGTAACCAAAATCGATTTCCGCCTGGCGGTTGTTATATCCAAAGGTTGACCCCGGTTCCGCTCCGCTGTCGTGACCGGTATTGCTGTTGGCCACCGCGTAGCCCTGGGCCAGACGGGCATTGGAAAAATCCAGATCCCCGTCCTTGCCGCCGTCTCCCGACTTCAAAAATCGGCCATTCCAGTTCTCCGGCAGGGGCAACTGGACATGATATTTGATGGCAGGGAGAATGGTTCCCTTCACATAGCAGTATTGGGGAGTCGACTCCGTGGCATCGACCAGTTCAGCCGATGTAATGGTGAGATTTCTCACACCGGTCAAAGCCAGACAGGCCAGCTCTGCCTCCGACAGTGCCTGATCCCCCCATACTCCACTGCAACCAACCAAAACCAGGACAGAAGCCAAGGATAAACCGACCATCGAGAACACTACGCGCTTCATAATTCCCTTCCCTTCTTTGCTTTCAGCAGCGTCATAAAGATTATGCTTTGGGCAGCATCCTAAGTCTTCACCAGGGCAAAGGCAAGTTCCAGGGGAAAGATGGGCCCGCAGGCTAAAGCCTGCGGCTCTGTCGGAACTGACGGAACTCAATCAGAGCCGTGGGCTTCAGGCGAGCCTGTTTAGCCCACGGGCCTACACGGGCGTGATGATCGCCTCAGAATCATTCCTGGGACTGTTGACCAGGGTTGAGATTGGATAGGCCTGAAGATCATCACCGGGATAGGGTTCCAGCATGTCCTGGGCAGCAGAAGGGTCGATATCCTGCAGCCATCGCTCCTCATTCTCTTTGTCCAATATCGCCGGCATTCTGTTATGCAAATCTTTCATCAGATCATTAGGCTCTGTGGTGATGATCGAAAAGGATCTCAGTTCCTCACCCTCGGGAGTTCTCCACGCATCCCAAATGCCAGCCAAGGCAAAGGGCTCATTATTTTTCATAGTTATCCGATAGGGTCTCTTTTCATCCGGAGTTTTCTTCCATTCATAGAAACCATCCGCCAAAACCAGACATCTCTGCTTCTTGAAAGCATTTCTAAAGGATGGTTTCTCCAGCAATGTCTCTGCTCTCGCATTGATCATCCTGCTTCCTATTTTTGCTTCCTTTGCCCAATAGGGAATGAGTCCCCACTTGCAGAGATTGATAGTCCTCGGTTCATCATTCAAGATGACCGGCAAGTATTGAGTGGGAGCTGCGTTGTACCTGGGCTGCAGATCTTCCGTGATCTCGACGTTAAACCTGACACTCAAGATATCCGAGCCGGTAGCGATTGAAAGTCTTCCACACATTGAGGAGATCCCTTTCAGTCAGGGTACTCCAAGCTCTCAACAGAAGCTAGACATTGAAGGCCTGGACGCTAAAAATCTTCTTGTTCATCTGCCTGTCACCCCTTGCCTTTGGCCCCCTTCCCATCTAAGATTTGGAAAGACACACCCCCCCCTGAGGGGAAGACAAGGAAGGGTATCGTTGAGAGCTTTCTGTCCCAGGAAACCCGCAATCACAGGGAGGCGTTTTTCATTGCTTTTTGCACTACTCCTCTTCAGCCGATGTGCCTCTGATGTTCCAGAGGCTCTGGCACCCGACATGGTGCTGCACAACGGGAGGATCGTGACGGTGGACGGGGATTTCTCCCTGGCCCAGGCAGTGGCCATCAAGGATGGGCGCTTTGTAGCGGTGGGCTCCGATAGCGAGATCCTGGCACTGGCCGCAGCCCAAACAGAAAAGGTGGATTTAGAGGGGAAAACCGTTTTACCGGGATTTAACGACTCCCACGTTCACCTGGCCCACCGGGTGGGTGAACCTCCTGAGCCCTTGATCCAGGAATTCAGCAACGCCAGATCCATTGGGGAAATCGTGGAAGTGGTCCGCCAGAAAGTGGCAGCTACACCTCCAGGAGAACTGGTCTGGATTCCCCGCGGGCCTGCCCTTCAACGGATCGCAGAGCAGCGCTGGCCCACGCGCCACGATCTGGACCCCGTCTCACAGGAACACCCTGTCATTCTTGCCTTTGGCGGCGACCTGGTGAACGTCGCCAATAGCCTGGCCCTGGCCGCTGCCCAAATCAATCGGAATACCCCCCAGCCCTACAAGCAAGGACTTTTCGGCGAGTTTGAAATAGATCCCAGGAGTGGGGATCTCACGGGAGTGGCAAGCGGGTTTGCCGCCTTCAACCTCCTGAGGGAGGGGACGTTGAAGGTCTGGCCCGCAGAAAAACTGGAGCAAAACATCGATCGCGCGCTTCACAGGGACATTCTTCCCACCGGCATCACCAGCCTTTCCGATCCCTTGACCTCCACCGAAAATCAGCCCGCTCAACACGCCTATCAAAGACTGGCCAACAGCAAGGAAGGATTGCCCGTACGCATCAATTTGATGGTTCGGATTCCGGTGCGCGCCTTCTCGGCCCAGGACTGTCTGGAGCTGATTGATAATCTCCTCTTTGCACCGCCCTTCAGAAGCGATTTCCTGCGGGTAGGAACCTTCAAGCTCAGCCTGGACAAGGGGCAATCCGGGGCTGCGCCCTACATTGTCCCGGCTGAAGAAGCGACCAAGGTGCTCATTGAAGGACACAGGCAAGGATGGCAGCTTTACGTGCACATCCGAACTCCCGAGACTTTCGATTATGCCGTCCAGGCGCTGGAGGAAGCCTTTCGGCTCTATCCCCGAGAAGACGCCCGCCACGTCTTTACACACATCAATCAGCCCACCCGTGAAAACCTCCAGACCATGAAACGGCTGGGCATTATTGCCGACTTGCAGGCGGGCCCGGTGTATCACCTGGCCGATGACACGGAAGAAAACTACATGATCAACCAGCAGCGGCCCGATCTGGGCCCCAAGCCCGTGGGGAGTTATCGGGATGCGGGCATTCCGGTGATTCTCAGCAGCGATCAGTCGCCGGTTGGTCCCCTCTTCAGCGTGTGGGCGGCCGTGAACCGGGTGCGCAAGTCAGGCAGGGTGTTTCAACCGGAAGAAAGACTGACACTGGAAGAGGCCATCCGGGCCATTACCATCACATCGGCCTGGACCTTCTTTGAAGAGGATGTCAAAGGTTCCATAGAGGCAGGAAAATATGCCGACCTGGTGGTGTTGGGACGGGACATCCTCTCTATCGATCCCCTGGAGATCAAAGATATTCCCATCCTGATGACCATGACCCATGGAAAGTTTGTCTACGTCAATCCCAATCAGGATCCGATGCAGAAGGTGGATTACCTTCGGCCACCGGTCAGAAATTCCTATTTGGATTAATCGGGTAAAATAGGGAGACAGAAGTATGGTCGGAACCACCATCAGCCATGACAAGATCCTGTTGCCGATCGTAACTCTGGTTTTCGCGTGCGGACTTCCCCTTTGCTCAGCAAGCTCCGGTCCTGAAGCAAGCTCTCTGACCCCCTCACCCCAGGCGGTACAGGAGAGCCAGTACGAAGGTGAGCCCGTTTCACTGAAAGTGGTCGGAATCTCTCTGGTAGATTTCTTGAGAACCCTATCGGAGTTGAGCGGCCTGAACTTTTTGATTGACCCGGAGGTCACCGGATCACTGACACTCAATGTCGAACAGGTGCCTTGGGACCAGCTCTTGGATTCGGTCCTCCAGAGTCAGGGCCTGGTCAGGAGTATTGAGGGTGCTCTGGTGCGCATCTCCACTAAAACAAAGTTGATACAGGAGCAGGAAATCCAGCGGCAGTTGAAAGAGGCGAAAGTTCAGGCTGCGCAGACCATCACGGTGAGCAGACGTCTGAATTATGCCACCGCCACGGAAATACTTCCGATTTTGGAGTCACAGCTGAGCCCCAGGGGTAGCATCAACGTCGATATCCGGACCAATACGCTGATCATCACCGACATTCCAAGTGCTATAGAGCGGCTGTTGGGCACGACCGACAGCCGGTAGTGAAATGAGAGAAATGGGGGGGACAGAATGCGGGGGAACAGAACGTGGGAGGCACCTCAGGTGCCGAACGGGTTACCTCCGGAGCCCCGAAGGGGTGCCATGAAATAGCCCAGGGCGTAAGCCCTGGGTAGGACGCAGCAACTGATTGGAGCCCTGTAAGGGCGGCACACCTCGACTTTGATTTGTCCGCTCACAGAGCGGACGCTACAATAGAGGAAATCCGCCTACTTTCGCGGGGGGAGTCAAAGAGTGATCGGCCAAACCATTTCCCACTACACGATCCTGGAGAAGCTTGGTGGCGGTGGCATGGGCGTGGTCTACAAGGCGAAAGACACCAGGCTCGGTCGCAACGTCGCCCTGAAACTCCTTCCGGAGAAACTGGCTGAGAATGAAAAAGCGCTGGAGCGGTTCCAGAGAGAAGCCCGTGCTGCCTCTGCATTGAATCATCCCAATATCTGCGTCATTTACGACGTCGGGGACCACAAGGGTCAGCCTTTTATTGTGATGGAGCTTCTGGAGGGCCAGACAGTCAAGGATCGACTGACGGGCACTCCCATCGAAACAGATGAAGTTCTGGAGTTGGGAATTCAGATCGCCGACGCTCTCGATGCTGCTAATTGGGAAGGAATCATCCATCGCGACATCAAACCGTCCAATATCTTCATCACCAAGAGAGGTCCTGCCAAGATCCTGGACTTCGGTGTGGCTAAGCTGACCGAGGAGCCAGAAGTGGACTCAGACAGTTCTACAGCCCAGCCAGCAGCGGAGCTCACGACCGATTCAGGGCAACCTGTGGGAACGGTAAGCCATATGTCCCCGGAGCAGGCCCTGGGGCAGCTGCTCGATTCCCGTACAGATGTCTTCTCGCTGGGAGTCGTGCTGTATCAGATGGCAACGGGTAAGTTGCCTTTCACGGGTGACAACTCTGTTGCGGTTTTTAATGAAATTCTCAACAAGGCCCCCACCTCCCCTGTAAGACTGAATCCGGAACTCCCAGACCAGTTAGAGACTGTCATCATCAAGTGCCTGGAGAAGGATAGAAAGATTCGCTACCAGACGGCGATAGAGTTGATGGTTGATCTAAAGAGGCTGCAAAAAGACATAGCGGAAGGACCAGCAGCCAGTGCCCAGGTTCCCGAAGAAAATACAGTGCGACGGCGCAGTTCCTTCTGGGCAGCCGTAGCTGGAGGAATAGTTTCCATTGTTGTTCTGGCTCTGGCCTGGTTCTGGTTCTTCTCATCGGCTCCGCCCTCGGAAATGATCAACTCCATCGCGGTCCTTCCCATTGAAAATCGCACCGACGATCCGGAATTGGATTTTCTTGCCGAGGGCATTGCCCAGGGTGCCATCCATCGCTTGTCGCAATTGGAGCAGTTGGAGAGGGTGGTTCCCGGAATAGCCATAGAACGTTTCAGCCAAAAGGGGGTTGATCCAGACATGGTAGGAGAGGAGTTAGGTGTTCAAGGGATCATAACGGGTTACCTGCGGCAAACCGGGGATGAGATTGCCCTTTATGTGGAGCTGGTTGATGCCAGGAACAATCGCAGTCTATGGGGAGGGCGGTTTATACGCACCCGTTCTGATCTGCTGGAGATCGAAGAGCAGTTCGCAGCTGAGATTGCCGACGTTCTTGGGCTGCAGCTCACAGGAGAGCAGAGGGAGGAACTCACCAAGCGCTACACCGAGAACGTCGAGGCTTATCAACTCTTTATAAGAGGACGCTATTACTGGAACCAGAGATCGAAGGAAGGATTTGAGCAAGCCATCGGCCACTTCAATCAAGCCATTGAGATCGATCCAGACTATGCCCTGGCCTATGCAGGACTGGCCGATACCTTTCTCCTTCAGGGTGTGTACCGTCATGTGGCTGGCCAGGAGGCCTTGCAAGCGGCGGAGAAAGCCGCCACCAACGCCCGGGGTCTGGACGAAAGTCTCGCTGAAGCCCATGTCTCAACGGGTTTTCAGGCAATGTTCCGTTTCAACTGGGAGCTTGCAGAAAGAGAGTTACTACGGGGCCTTCAACTGAAGCCGAACTATCCAACGGCCCACCATTACCATGGTTTGTACTTGAGGTCGAAAGCCTATTTCGACGAGGCCTTGGCTGAGCTTCGTGAAGCTCAAGCACTGGATCCACTGTCGCCTCGCATCACTTTGGACTTGGGACTCGAACTGACTCAAAAAGGAGAGTACGACCTTGCCATCGAGCAGTTCAGCAACGCGCTGGAGTTGCAACCCAATTTTGCAGTCGGCCATGCCAGTCTTGGAAGAGCCTATTTCCGCAAGGGACTCCACCAGGAGGCATTGGCCAGTCTTCGAAGGGGCACGGATCTCGATTTTGTTATCGGAGCTGCTCGGCTTGCCTATTTTCTGGCAGTGACAGATCAACGAGAGGAAGCCCTCGAGTTGCTCGAGGAGCTCGAAGGATCGAATGCCCGGCCCAGCGAAATCGCAGCCGTCTATGTTGGATTGGGAGAGATTGATCAGGCCTTTGAGTGGCTCGACCAGGCCGTTGAACCGGAGGAGCTGGATAGCTTTCGGATCCAATCATCAAATTTTGAGTTCGACCCCATCCGCGACGACCCTCGCTTCACGGATCTGCTGCGTCGAATGAATCTCGAACCGTAAGGGGCCCGTGGGCTAAAGCCCACGGCTCTGTTTGAGCCTCTTCAGTTCCGTCAGAGCCGCAGGCTTTAGCCTGCGGGCCATCCCTACTTCCACCTCGCTTATTCTTGACTTACAGCCAGCCAAGTGATACTAAGGAGTGACTCAAATTTTTATCCAGAACTCGTATAAACCTGCGGAGGAAAAAATCATGAAAACTCGTGGCGCAAAACTGCTGACGGCGGCTTCGGCTGTTGTCCTGGTTGTGGCAGTGGCTTCCATTGGATCTGCTTCGGCCCAACTGGTGCGGTCAAATGACTGCAGCTCCTTTATCGGTCCTTTGGAGGAGGTCGCGGGCACGTCCGTAGGCCCCCAGAAGTGCACCATCTTGGCGGAGAGTTCCGTCAGAAGTATCAATGGCGATATTTATGGGCGGCTGGAGATCGGCATTAGCGGAACGATCGAAGGCTATACACCCAAGGAGGGCACCAGAAAAGAAATGTTCACCGATGCGCCCGAGTTTGCCCTGGCCCAAAGAGGCAACCTGGGTCCCTATTATCACGGCATCGGCTACTATATCGACGCCAAGGGCAGCGGCATGACCCTCTTTCTCCCACAGTCCGCAGAGGCTTGGAATGGAAAGCTCTTCGTCCTCTCGCATGGTTCCGGCAACTATTCGCGTATCGGTGAAATTCCGCCACGCGAGCCGGGCCAGTACCCGATGCGGCAGGGGGCTAATTCTTACGCAGGACCCATGATCGATGACGGGTATGCCGTGGCCTATACTCGGCGGCCTGCCTGCTGTGGCACTCGGCCTCCCAATCCCGATAATCCCAGAACAAGAGACGAGGAGGTCCGGCTGGACGACGGGACCATACTTCGAGACAAAACCTTTGGTTATCACGTGGGATTGCTGATCGACTGGACCGAAATTGCCAAGAATATCGTCGAGGATCGTCTGGGCCGCCGGCCGGAACGGACTTACTGGTACGGCAAATCGGGAGGAGCCGCCCTCGGCCGGATCACTAATTACAAGCCGGGAGCCAATCTGGACCACCAGGGAAATCCGATGTACGACGGCATGCTGATCAATGATGCCGGAGGCGGCTGGTACTGGCCGGTGGTTCGCTTCAACCGGGTGGATATGGGCCCAGGCATTTTTGCTCTGGAGCCCCAGAAAGAAGACACCCTGATTGTGGATGACGCCTACAGACAGTCCTTTGCTTACCAGATTGATATCGCCCACCAGGCCTATACCGGGGCCGATCACGTGCAGGGCGAGTACCTGTTTGTCAAACGCGAGAACGCGCGTTTATTAAAGGAAAAGGGACTTGACGCCAGGAGCCGTACCTATGAAGTTGCCGGCGTCAGCCATAGCGACTCGGGAGCGCCGGGCAATCTCGATATGAGCGGACTGTTCGATGCCCTTATTGAGACGCTGGATCGCTGGGTCGAAGAGGGAGTCGAACCGAGTCCCACACGTTCCGATGCCCAGTTTCTGGGAGATCATCCTGCCGTGCAGCTTCCTGAGATGGCCTGCCCCACCGGGATCTATATCGAGTACTCCCAGGAGGCCCCTCAACCCGGCCGAACAACCTTTGTCACCTACATGGAGCAGTCGCGGCTGTCGATTAACGCGGACGTGTTCGAGCTTCCTGCCGGATACGACCCTGCATGGCTGGAACCTGTCGATCGCCGAGGATACCTGGTGGACATGAACAAAAACGGGGTTCGCGACACCAGAGAGAGCATCAAACAGGCCTGGCAGCGAAGGTGGCGTGAGGGTGAACGCTACGGAGCTCTTGCTCCCGGAGAGGAATTCACACACCAGAGCTATGTGGACTGTGTCACTCAGGTCACCTCCGACCTGGTCAAGGAGAACCTGCTGAGCACGATGGGTGAGAGCTATTACGTCAGGACGGCGCAAGAGTCCGATATCGGCAAGACTCCGTCCGAGCCGGCCATGAGTTCTCGGTAACAGGGGCAGGATCTTAGGAAATAGGCCCGTGGACTGAACAGGCTAGCTTGAAGCCCACGGCTCTGTTTGAGCCTTATCAGCTCCGTCAGAGCCGCAGGCTTTAGCCTGCGGGCCTCCTATCTTCTGACTCCTACCTCCTGACTGCTCTCTTCCTATTGCCTTCCTTCCCCTTAAGACTTAACATCTAGGCCAAGTCACGCCCGCTTTGAGGGGGAGTCAAACGATGATTGGCAAGACCGTCTCTCACTACAAGATCACAGAAAAGCTCGGAGGCGGTGGTATGGGTGTCGTCTACAAGGCCGAGGACAGCCGCCTCGGCCGCAATGTGGCCCTGAAATTCCTGCCTGAAAAGTTCGCCCAAAACCGCCAGGCACTGGAGCGCTTCCAGAGAGAAGCGAGGGCTGCGTCGGCTTTGGATCACCCCAACATCTGCGCCATCCACGACATCGGTGAGCATGAGGGACAACCCTTCATCGTCATGCAGTACCTGGAGGGCCAGACCCTGAAGCACCGCATCCAGGGCCGCTCGATGCAAACTGATGAAATCCTGGATCTGGGGATTCAGATTGCAGATGCCTTGGATGCTGCTCACGCCAAGGGCATCGTTCACCGAGACATCAAGCCTGGCAACATCTTCATCACCCAGCGAGGTGATGCCAAGGTGCTGGACTTTGGTCTGGCCAAGCTGACCCAGGAGCAGACCGGAGTGGATTCCAGAATGCCCACGGCGCAGGTTTCGGAGGAGGCTCTCACCAATCCTGGAACGGCTCTGGGGACAGTGGCTTATATGTCGCCAGAGCAGGCCAGAGGTGAGGAACTGGATCACAGAACGGATCTATTCTCCCTGGGTGTGGTGTTGTACGAGATGGCCACCGGGAGTCTGCCCTTCAAAGGGACGACAACCGCAGTGCTGTTTGACGAGATTCTCAACAAAGTCCCCACTGCTCCCGTACGACTCAATCCGGAACTGCCTGACAAGTTGGAGGAGATTGTCAACAGATCGCTCGAGAAGGATCCCGAGCTTCGCTACCAGACAGCCTCAGACCTGCGAAGTGAACTGAAGCGGCTCAGGAGAGACACCTCAGGTGAGTCCGTCAGCGCAGCCGTACCGGCAGCGACTCCAGCCAGACAGAGGAGCTACTTGTGGCCTGTGGTAGCTGGAGGAGCGGTCGTCGTTGTCCTGTTACTTTTAGCCTTGGTCTTGCCCTTCACCGCCACTGCACCAGGGGAGGCTATCGATTCTATTGCCGTGCTGCCCTTTGAAAATCAAACCGGTGATCCCGAACTGGACTTCTTCGCCGAGGGAATAGCCCAGGGTGCCCTCAATCGACTCTCACAATTGGAGCAGCTGGACAAGGTTGTCTCCGCCATCACCTCGGAGCGATACAAGCAGGAAGGCGTTGACCTTAACGTCGCAGCAGATGAACTAGGCGTGCAAGGCATTGTAAGAGGTCAGTTACGGCAGGTTGGGGAACAGATTGCCCTTTACGTGGAGCTGGTGGACGGCAGAGACAACCAGAATCTTTGGGGCGATAGATTCACCCGAACCCGAGCAGACATTCTCGAGATCGAAGAGCAGTTTGCCACCGAGATTGCGGATGCCCTGGGGCTTCAACTGACAGGAGAGCAGACCGAGGAACTCACCAAACGATACACGGAAAACACCGAGGCCTATCAGCTGTATCTCAGGGGTCGCTATTACTGGAAGCAGAGGTCACGGGAAGGATTAGAGAGAGCCGTCAGCTACTTCAGTCAAGCCATTGACCTGGATCCAGCTTATGCCCTGGCTTACGCAGGATTGGCCGACTCCTACAGTCTTCAGGCTGCCTACACTTATGTGACGGGGGTGGAGGTCATAGAAGCGGCAGAAAGGGCGGCAACAAGGGCCACAGAGTTGGATGATCGCCTGGCTGAGGCTCATGCCTCCCTAGGGTTCATCCATGATCTGTTCAACCACGACTGGGCTGCTGCAGAGACCGAATTTCTGCGTGCCATCGAGCTCAATCCTCACTATCCATCAGCCCACCACTTCTATGGCATCTACCTGACAGGACAGGGACGCTTCGAGCAGTCCCTGGCTGAGCATCGACAGGCTCAAGTGCTTGATCCGCTGGCGCCTCGTATACGCCTTGACCTGGGAATAGATTTGCTCACCAATGGCCAGTACGACCTTGCCATCCAGCAATTCAGGGAAAGCGTGGAGTTGCAGCCGGATTTTCGAGCTGCCCATGTCGAGCTCGGGAGAGCTTTTTTAAAAAAGGGGCTCTATGAGGACGCCTTGGCCAAGTTTGAGGAAATTGAGGCTTTCTACTCCATTGCGTATTTATATGCGGTAACCGAAAGAAAGAGTGAAGCCCTGGAAGTACTTGAAAGAGCCCAAGCGTCTTTCCTTCGGCGCAGTGAAACGGCTAAAGTTTATGCCGCCCTGGGCGAGTTTAATCAGGCCTTTGATTGGCTAAACCAAGTTCTTGAATGGCCTGAATTCGAGAACTTTTGGCTTCGATCTTCAGATTTTGAATATGACCCCCTTCGTGCCGACCCTCGCTTCACTGAGCTGTTGAGGCGCATGAAGCTGGAGCCCTAACCAGCTTACGAAAACAGTCAGAGCCGTGGGCTTTAGCCCACGGGGGGAAATGTGGGGACAGACTACCCGTTCACCTCATTTCAAAATGAGGTGAACGGGTAGTCTGTCCCCACATTTCCCCATAGACAGTACCTCAGGATAGCTCTATAATGCGCAGGAAATAGCCATGATTGTTTTATTTCTTCTACTCTTACTGTTGACTCCTGCATGGAGCCTTGCCCAGGACGCCGAAGCACCTTCTCTGGCCGAGATTGCTCGCCGAGAGCGTGAGCGCAGGGCCGGCCTGGAACAGCCAGCTCAGATTATTACCAATGCCAATCTGAAGAACATCCGGGGTACGGTGAGTGACAGCACAGCACCTTCATCTGCTGGGACAGAAGGAGAGAATGCCGAAGGGGCGTCTCCCGGATCTGAAAATAGCGAACGGGAGCTGGCCGAGTGGGAGGCCCTGTTCAATGAGGCTACTCGGACCCTGCAGGCTGCCGTCAGTCGAGACCGGGTACTCGAGCAAAGAATGACCGAGTTGAACAGTGGTGTAGTACGCGTGAATCCCTATGAAGCAGGTACGACACTGGAACGAGAGTGGTCCCAACAGGTACAGGATGTCCCGCAGATGTTTGAAAGCAATCGGAAAGACCTTGAAACCGCCAGGAAATCCCTCCTGGATCTCCAAAGGAAAGCCAGACTGGAAGGCCTACTCCCAAGAACGATCCGCAGGCTCTCGCGTTAACTGCCCTCTTCGAGGATCGGGTAAAGCCGGCTCATGACCGGAGGAGTTCGATTCCAACCAAGTCCCTCAACCGGGAGCTGATATGCAGCTGTCCAGCTCTACTCTTACCGCCCTGAGAAAAAGGCTTCCTAGCGCTGTGATTCTGGCGCACCGGTCCTTGAAAGCGCGCAAATTCCTGAAGACCTACGACCAGTCGACGTTCTTTGCTGAGAAGCCCGTCGACCTGCGCAGGATGAAGCTGTACCGCCGCGAATACTTTCCCAGCGGGGGGCCCGTTCCGTGGCTCGACCGGCCGGACGCCGATCAGAGTATTGACAAGAAGCTTGCTCGAGGTGACCTATCGGAAGAACAGGCCGAGCAGTGCCGGTTTTATAGCAAAAACGGTTATCTGATCCTCGAGCGCTTCCACGATCCGGACTTTCTGGACAGCACCTGGAAAGCTGTCGAGAGGGCCGTTCGCAGCGGTGGCCTGCCCGTGACGCTGGACTCGATGACCGAGGGAGACTACGAAGAGCGCTTCCAGGACCTTCACTCCCGAGTGCCGGAGGTCAAGGAGGTGCTCCGGCATTCGCCCACCGTGGATGTTCTGAAGCTTCTCCTGGGACGGGAGATCCGTCCTTTTCAGACGCTCCTCTTCTTCAAGGGCAGCGAGCAGCAGGATCACTCCGACTCGGTGCACATGACGACCTACCCGGAAGGCTACCTGGCGGCAACCTGGACGGCAATGGAGGATGTCAGTCCAGAGTCAGGACCACTTGTCTACTACCCGGGTAGCCACAAGCTGCCCTACTACCTATCGAACGACGTCGGCATTTCGCCCCGTGAGTGCCTCCTAATCACGCCGCCGCTTACAGCCAAAGGTACGAGCCCTTCATGCAGGAGTTGATCAAAGAGGAAGGTCTGGAAAGGGTGGTCTTCACTCCCAAGAAGGGAGACATGCTCATCTGGCACGCCAATCTCCTCCACGGCGGTACGCCGCGCAAGGCCCGAGGGCTCTCCAGAAAGTCGGTTGTTTGCCACTACTTCGCCCACGGTGCGGTGAGCTATCACGACCTTTCGGGCTTCCTGGCCCGTCCGGATTAACTCGCCTCTCTCTCAGCTGGATGGCTGATCCATGCCTAGCGATCTGATAGTGTCTGCCAGCGGATCTGGCCGCGAATCTCACCATCAGGGAAAGGAATGGAATGGATATTGACGTAAGCTGCACCGGCTCGCAGGGCTCGTATCAAGTCAACCAGATCTCCAGCTTCCACACTCTGGTCAGGAATGGCGAGGATATCGGCAGCCAAAATGGTACCGGAGATGTCTCCTTCCCCGATTGGGCACGCTTGAGCCGGGGATACGGCCACGTTGGTGCACAGCACGACCGCTATTCCTCCGTTGACACCGCGCTGGCCGATGTGGATGTGAGCCTGAGTGATTTCACCCTCCAGGCGTCCATAGCGCAGGCGGTAATGAATCTCGGTCCGATCCGACCTGATCCGGGCCCGGAAGCTTCCCCGTCCACTGCTCACAACAGCCGGAACTTCCTGAAAACCGTTCAGCGAAGCGACCAAGCCTCTTCTTTGACGCTCTGGTGCGTCTTCATCATCCTGGGCCAAGACCACGCTCACCTGAGGAATGACCAGGAAGGTCACAAGGAGAAGGCACACCAGGAACCTCTTTACATCACTCATTTGTTGCTCCTGTCATTTTTGCGGATTTAATATAGTATACCTTCAGCTCACCACAAATACCGGAGACGATGCCTGAGCAAGCTTTGCAAAAGCCCACAGCTGACCATTACTGGCTATGGGCCATGAGCATGACCACTCTGGCGTCCATGCTGCTCAGCTGTGCCCCATCGCCTCCGGAAGCTCTCAATGAAGCCTCCGCCATCACTTCCCTACGTAATATTGTGGCTGCTCAGGGGATTTACTCCGACACCGTAGGCGAGGGGATCTATGCAACTCTGACTGAGTTGGAAGACACAGGATTGGTGGACAGTGTTCTGGCCTCAGGCGAAAAGAATGGTTATTCGTTTGTCGTCACACTCAGGAACAGAAACAGCAGCTACACAATCACTGCCAGACCCCTTGCTTATGGTTCTACTGGGACTCGCAGCTTCTACGCTCGGGAGTCGTCCCGCGTCATCCAATACACCGAAGAAGACCGTCCAGCTACCGCCACCGATCGGCTGCTAAGACAGTGAATTCAGGGAGATCGGCCCCCCGCTTGTCCTTGCCATAGAGCCAAACAGTTGGTCCACTTACTGCCCGCTGCAACCCACTAAACTCTTCCCCATTGCCTTCAACCCCCTAACGTTCTAATATCTACAAGAATCACACCCACAGCGAGGGAGACTTCAATGGTCGGCAAAACCATCAGCCATTACAAAATCATCGAAAAGCTGGGAGCTGGAGGCCAGGGGGAAGACTATCAGACGGCGGTGCTGTCTCTGGAGACGGGTGAGCAGAAAATCGTATTGGACGAAGGTAGACAGGCTCACTATTTGCCCACAGGACACCTGGTTTATGCGAAGACGGAAAACCTCATGGCAGCGCCCTTTGATCTTGAGGCCCTCGAAGTCACCGGCGATCCGATTACTCTTCTTGAAGGGGTCCGAGGGTCACGGGGCGGTGGCATAGATTTCAGCCTTTCACGTAACGGAACGCTCATTTATGTCTCCAGTGAGACAGAAAAGCAGACCCAGCTCGTCTGGGTGGATCGTCGGGGAACAACAGAGGCCCTATACGAGATTCAACGCAACTTCCAAGAACCGCGTTTTTCGCCTGACGGTGGCCGTGTGTCCGTTACAGTTGGGGGGGGTGAGGACAGTAACATCTGGATCTACGAAACTGCTCGTGGAATATTGACTCCACTGACCTCTGAAGGCCAAAGCAAAAGCGCTATCTGGACGCCAGATGGCAAGCGGGTCGCGTTCAGTTCAAATCGAAATGATGAATGGAACATCTCCTGGATGCCTACCGATGGGAGTGGTGAGGTTGAGGAGCTAACAGTCGGCAAGAATCCTCAGACTCCCGGCTCATGGTCCCCGGACGGTCAAGTGTTGGCATTCGTGCAATCCTTTTCCGTTGCCAACAAAGATGACATTTGGCTGCTCCCAATCGCCGGCGAAAGGCAATCACAGTTATTCCTTGGAACTCAGTTTGATGAGGTACTCCCCGCATTCTCGCCGGATGGTCGATGGATTGCTTTTAGCTCTGATCCGTCCGGATCTGATGAAATCTATGTCAAATCCTTTTCTGGTGAGGACGGGAGTATACAGGTATCCACGGATGGAGGAATTGAGCCAGTATGGGCGCATGATGGCAAAGAGCTCTTCTATCGCAACGAAGACAGGGTCATGGCTGCTTCCGTTCAGACGGGACCATCATTCCAGGCGCAAACACCCACGTTGTTATTCGAGGGACCCTACCTCAACGGCACTACCCTTGCTGGAGGGTCGGTGAATTACGACGTCTCTCCGGACGGTCAGCGGTTTGTGATGCTCAAAGGTGAAGAGGGTTCCCAGCAAAGCCAAATCAACGTCGTCCTGAACTGGTTTGAAGAACTCAAACGCCTGGTGCCGACGAACTAAGATGAAGGTTGGGAAAGAAGTCTCATGAGTTCTGAAACCACCGACCGTCGCGGCTACGAACTGCCCGACACCTACAGCAATTTACAGGAACTTTGGCGTGGTCACTACGACCACTTCAATGAGCTGCTCAAGCAGTTCCTGCTTCAGTCCTACCAGGAAGCCGAGGATCGGCTGGAGCTGCTTGAAGTGGGCGCAGGCGCCAAATCGGTCCTGCTTCGAGGTCTTGAGGAAACCCAAAGGGAGAGCACTTGCCCACAGGCGATCCAGGTCCACTTTGTAGACCCCGAACCGCTGGGTCACATCGAACCCGCTTGTCTGGAGAAGTCTACTCTCGTGGCCGACTGTCAGGCCGCCCCAGAGGGACATTTTGAGTCCCTAAGCGATGACCGAAAGATATCCTGGAGGTTCACACAGGAAGATTTCTTCACCTTCTTGGGAAAAGAAGAGCGCTACCACCTGATCGTCCTTCATGGCGTACTCCACGAAATCCATCTCCATTCCGGGAGCGGGCCTGACGAGTTTTTCCCTGACTTTTTCAGGCGCCTGGGTAGCCTGCTCGAGCCTCGAGGCCGAGTCTTAATCTCCGATACCTATTACCCTCTTTACTTCTCGGGGGATCAGGTCATCGAAATGATCGAGTGGCAGAGAAAACTGACTCACCATGCTGACCCTCCAGAAGCCTTTGTGCATCCGGAGCGTATTGTAGAACTACTACTGTCCGACCCTGAAGTGAGCTCCCTGTATGCGATTCTGTTGGAGGAACAAGGGCGCTACCGAGCCCGTTTGTCCGGCTCCTCCAGGGCCAGAAAGTTCTACACTCTTGGCTTACAGCTTGAAACAGCAAAGCAGCCTCATCCTCGATAATCAGAAATTCTTCCCTTGCACAGGAGACCTCAGCCTGGCCAAAAACGACGCCTTGATGGCCTCTGAGTGCAGTTTGCTAATCAACTGATAAATAGGGAGTTAGGGAAATGAGCCGTGCTGGACTCGAACCAGCGACCCTCTGCTTAAAAGGCAGATGCTCTACCGCCTGAGCTAACGGCCCATATTGTTGATTTCTAATGGATTAACGAAGAGGTGGTGTCCTGGATTACCCCAATGGCTTCCCTCTCCGCTTTTCCAAGAGTGTGTAAGTATATCTCAGTTGTCCGATGGAAGTTGAGTATTGGACGCCCGCCTTGAAACGTGAAACGTGCTGGCCAAGGACCAGCGGCCGGGCTCACCGATTATCCACCACAATGCTTCCATTTTTGATGACCAGTTCAATATTGTGGATGACGGAGATATCCGCCAAAGGATCTCCATCGACAACAATCAGATCGGCCAACTTGCCGGCTTCCAGGGTTCCCAGATCGTCCAGTTTGCCCAGGAGCTGAGCCGCATTCCGAGTTCCCGCCTGGATCGCCTGCTGGGGAGTCAATCCCGCCTGAACCATCAGTTCCAGTTCCTTGAGAGTATCGACTCCCGATCCCCCGCGGCCGGGGCCTCCGTCGGTCCCCAGAACCATGCGGACCCCCTGCTCGGCAAGCTGCTTGACGTTGGGCAAAAGCGTGTCTGCCATGACGGGATTCCGGCTGATATAACCGGAGAGAGTCGGTCCATAGAAGGCACCCTTTTCCAGCAGTAGAGCTCCCAATGCCTCACCCTCAATGAGTGAGCGCGTCACCCCATGTTCCAGGCCGTCACACCCGGCCTCCAGGACCGCGACTGCATCCTCCAGTTCCGCCGTATGGGCAGTGACGGGAAGTCCAAGCTGATGAGCCTCAGCAATGATGGCTTCCATCACCTGGGAGGTGATCTTTCGGATGGGCAGGCCGGGCGCCAGCATATAGGGCTTGGCATCATCCGAACTGCCGTGATAGACAAACTTGATGGCATCCACGCCCATTTCGGCCAACTGGCGGACCTCTGTACGCGCCTCCTCTTCGGTGGTCAGTTCTCTAGAGGCAAGTTCCCGCAGCCAGGCATTGTCGGGATAGAGGCTGGCACCGGGGTGTCCTCCAGGGGCTGAGAGTACGGGGCCGGCCAGAAACACTCGGGGACCCCGAAGATCACCCCGTTCAATCCGCTCTCTTACCGGAATAAAGGCCTCCGGGATATCGCCGGTGGACTTGACGGAGGTGATGCCGTGAGCCAGGTACTCTTCCAGGTCGGCCGGTAAGTCGTTGGAGAGATATTGGTCCAGAGTTTCCTGGTCTTCGAACCTCCCCAAAGTTCCGATATGGATATGGGTATTGATCAGACCCGGCAGGACGGTTTTTCCCTGGAGGTCGATCTGAATGGCGCTTTCAAATGGGCCAGGGGCCCGCACGATACTCTCGATCCGTTCGCCGCTGATGGCAATGGTCGCTCCATCGTAGACTTCGCCCGTTCCGTCAACCACGCGAGCATTGATCAGGAGCAGATCGACCTGCTCGGGTGGTGGCTGGGTTTCAAGACATGCGTTCAACAGGAAAAGAGTGATGATAGGCAGAAGTCTGGAGAGTCTCATTTCACACTTCCTTTCACGTTTCAAGAGAATACAGGAGTCAGGAGGCAGGAGCCAGGAGAATACGATGCGCGTTAGCGAGGGAGCGGCAGGGCGAGACTTAATGTGCCAGCTTGGGTATGCGCAGGCTCTCTTCCAGAATGATCGTCTCTCCCTGCTCCGGTCCGATGGAGATGATGGAGATGTCGGTTTTGATCAATTCTGAGATCCGGTCCAGATAATCTCTGGCCGGTCTGGGAAGTGCGTGATAATCATGGATCTGTGAGGTATCAGTTTCCCATCCTCGATGAGTCTCATAGATCGGCATAATTTCCTCCAGGACACTCATTTGAGTGGGAAAATAGTCCAGGTCCTTCCCTTCGTACTGATAGCCGCTGCAGATTTTGATCTCTTCCAGTTCATCGAGCACATCCAACTTGGTCACCACCAGGGTGTCAATGCTGTTGATGAGGCAAGCGTACCGCACCACCACCGCATCAAACCAACCGCAGCGGCGAGGCCGGCTGGTGGAGGCGCCAATCTCCTTCCCCTTCTTTTGGATGAGTTCCCCTGTGTCGTCAGTCAACTCAGTGGGAAAGGGTCCTGCCCCCACCCGTGTCGTATAGGCTTTGGCAATCCCAAGGATGCCGTCGATTTCACTGGGTCCTACGCCTGTACCAACACAGGCACCTCCTGCGGTGGCGTTGGAAGAGGTCACAAACGGATAGGTGCCGTGATCCACGTCCAGAAGCGTTCCCTGAGCACCCTCGAACAGGACGCTTTTACCCGAGCGAATGGCCCCATTCAGATATAAGGCCGTATTGGTCATCAAGGCCAACAGTTTGGGGGCCAGCTCCATATACGAGGAATAAATCTCCCCGGCGTCAAGCGGTTCAGCTCCGTATACGTGAGTCAGGATCTCATTTTTCAAAGCGAGGTTAGTCTCCAGCTTGGCCTTGAAAACTTTCGGGTAAGACAGATCTCCTACCCGGATTCCCCGGCGGCCAACCTTATCTTCGTAACAAGGGCCAATTCCCCGGCTGGTCGTGCCGATCTTCTTCTCCCCCAGACGAGTTTCCTCCCCGGTCTCCATTGCGCGGTGATAGGGCATGATGAGGTGTGAGCGGGCACTGATGAACAGCCGGCCTTCCACTTGAAAATCCTTGAGCGTCTCCAGCTCTTCATCCAGAGCCATAGGATCAATCACGACACCATTCCCAATGACACACACCTTCTTGGCATGCAGAATCCCCGAGGGAATCAGGTGAAGGATATATTTTTGATCGCCGATCATGACGGTGTGACCCGCATTGTGACCACCCTGATAGCGAGCCACGATGTCAAAGCGGTCGGTGATGAGGTGAACGATCTTTCCTTTACCCTCATCTCCCCACTGAGTGCCGACAATCACTACATTAGCCATGATGGGAGAACAGCGGAGCAACCGACCAGACCTGAATCATTTGCTCTCTTACTCGCTAGCTGGTTTCCTGCAGTTGATTTTGGATCATTCTGGCAATATTTTCTTTCGACGTGGCGCCCACAATCTGATCCTTGATTTCGCCACCTTTGAAAAGCAGCAAGGTAGGAATTCCCTTGATGTTGTATTTGGAAGAGGTTTCCGAATTCTCATCCACGTTTAAATTCACAACTGTAGCCGTCTCAGAAAAGTCCTGAGCAACCTCATCTACAATGGGTGTAAGCATCCGACAGGGGGCGCACCAGGCGGCCCAAAAGTCCACCAGCACCGGTTTGTCGGAGTTCAAGACGACCTCTTCAAAAGTCGCATCCGTGACAGACTGTACGTTCTCGCTCATGTCATCTCCTTGGCATTTTCCACGTCCACTTCCTCCATACAGGGTTATGTTACCATACTCAGATTTGGTCCAGATGAAACCCCGGGCAAAACGATCTCTAGGTCAACATTTCCTGACCGATTCCAACTCCTGTCGAAAAATCGCCCGCTTTGCTGAGATCGGTCCCCACGACAGCGTCGTTGAAATTGGTCCGGGAACCGGCCAATTAACCGAGATCCTCATCAGCATGGCCCGCCAAGTCATTGCGGTCGAGTTCGACCGTGAAATGGTGCAGTATCTGAAAGATCACTGGCCGCCGGGGGACAGCCCCGGCAACAGCCGGCTCACCCTTGTCCAGGCGGATGTGCTGACCTTGGACTGGGATACCATTTTAGGTCAGGACCCTGTCAAAGTCATTGGCAACCTTCCCTATAACATCTCGACCCGGATACTACAAAGGATGATCGAAATAAAGGATCGGATTCAAAGCTGCACCATCTTGATCCAGAAAGAGGTAGCTCAACGAATCTTGGCCGCTCCGGGGAGCAAGGACTACGGATACTTCACCTTGCTCATGGAATATCACTTCCAGCGACTAGCCGGCTTTGACATCCCCCCGGGCGTCTTTGTACCCCAACCCAAGGTCATCTCTCACGTCGTGAAGCTGCTCCCCCGGGAGCCTCCCCACCCTGTGTCCGATTATGCAGCCTTCCTGGACTTGCTCAAGAACGCTTTCCAGCAGCGCCGAAAGACCCTCTGGAACAATCTCAAGAGAGATCATGACCCTGACCGTATTCGGACAGCCTTCCAGACCTGCGATATCGCGGAACAAACCCGCCCCGAAGCAGTCAGCCTGGAACAATATAGCTGTCTTGCCCGGATGCTATAATTTACCCGTCTCATGAGTGATTGTCTGGAAGTCATGCCTCTTGGAGGTCTGGGTGAGTTTGGAATGAACTGCGCAGCGCTGCGCTGCGGCAGTGATATGATCCTCATCGACGCCGGAGTGACCTTTCCCGGTAACGGTCAGGGGTACGATCTAGGGGTGGAGGTGATCGTTCCCGACATTTCCTTCCTGAAGGAGAATCAAGAGCAACTGCGGGCCATATTACTGACTCATGGTCACGAGGACCATGCGGGAGGACTCGCTTATCTAATTGGCGAAATCCCGGTTCCCGTTTATGGCAGCCGCCTGACGCTGGGTCTGGTGACTGAAAGGTTAAAGGAACACAAACTGGAGGACTCGGCACAACTGGTCTCCATCGAGGCCAGACAGAAACTCGAGTTCGGCTCTTTCACCGTTGAACCCCTCCACATGACCCACTCTTTCCCCGATGCCTTTTGCTTTGCCATTTCCAGCCCGGTGGGAAGAATCATCTGGACCGGGGATTTCAAGCTCGATCAAGGACCGATAGATGGCAAGATAAGCGACCTAGATCGTCTCTCGGAGTACGCGGAGAAAGGGGTCCTGGCCCTGTTCTCCGATAGTACCAATAGCCGGACCTCAGGCCAGGCTGCTTCTGAGACCACCATGTATGACGCGCTGCGCAATCTCTTTGAGACGGCACAGAAGAAAATCATTGTGGCTTGCTTTGCCAGCAGCATTCATCGCATTCAAGTCATCCTGGACCTGGCCCAGGAGTCCGGACGGAAGGTCGTGCCTGTGGGCCGCAGCATGATTACCAACATCAAAATAGCCACCCAGCTCGACTATCTCCACGTCCCCGAAAATCTCCTGATCTCAGCAAAGGAGACAAAGGATTATGCGGTGGATGAACTGATTGTTCTAGCCACCGGTAGTCAGGGAGAACCCCGCTCGGCTCTGAGTCGCATGTCCAGGAATGAATTCAAGGCCATCGAAGTCGAAGAAGGAGATCTGGTCATTCTTTCGGCACGGATCATCCCGGGAAATGAAAAGCCGATCTCCAACCTGATGAACCATTTCTATCGCCGTGGTGCTCGAGTCTACGACTCTCGCCACTCATCCATTCACAGCTCTGGTCATGGTCTGCGCGATGACCTGAAGCAGATGATCAATGTGACCCGACCCAAGTTTTTTGTCCCCATCCATGGAGAGTTCAGACAACTGAAGAATCATGCGGAGCTGGCCCAGGATCAAGGAATCCCTCCAGAAAACATTCTCATCATTGAAAACGGAGACATCTTGAAGCTCCTACCCGATT
Organism: Acidobacteriota bacterium; assembly: GCA_963663035.1. Lineage (GTDB taxonomy): Bacteria > Acidobacteriota > UBA6911 > RPQK01 > JADFOI01 > JADFOI01. Next base: position 1,050,940 of record OY760074.1, on the reverse strand, counting down.
CAATGGAGGTAGCTGGAACGATCAAGGTGGGCAAACGCTTTATCGACGAAGGTCTTCTGGAGGAGGTTCACGAGGGGGTCCTGCGAGACCGCCGTTATCTGTCCGAGGATGGCTTCGTGGTCCTGGTCTTGCGCCTGGACCGCGTCACAGGAGATCTCCTGGGAGAGCCGCAGCTGGTTTCCAGAGGCTTTGTGCTCATGGAGACCTCCTCCGACCTGGTCGAAGCTGCTCAAAATGAGGTCTCCTCCCTGGTGGCCCAAACGGCGCTGGAAGACAGGCAGGATGAGGAAGTCTTTAAAGATCTCCTGCGAAAGGGTCTCCGACGCTTTCTGCGAAAACAGACCGGCAAGAGACCGATTATTTTGCCGGTGCTGCTCAACAACTGACAACTGACAGCTAACCACTGACCGCTGACAAGAAGAGTCACCGTCAGTTGGTAGAGTGAGAGGTTACTCGAGCTATGTCTATTTATCAAAGACAAAAGGCAGGTGAGCTCCTGGGAGTGGTGTTTCTGGCCTCCTCGCTGCTTCTTCTCCTTTCCCTGCTCAGCCACAACGGCCTGGACCCTTCGGCCAGTGTTTCCTCAGCCGCCCTGGAATACGCCAACTATGTAGGCAAGCTCGGCGCCTGGAGTTCCGATTTCCTCTTCCAGCTTCTGGGACTGGCTGCCCTCTATCTCCCGCTGCTCCTACTGGTGCTGGGTTACAAGACGATCCGGGGTCGGTCAGCAGAATATCCTTTCATCAAAGTGTTGGGTCTTTCCTGCACCCTGGCAGCGCTTAGTGCCGGATTGAGCCTGCTCTCTCCCACCCTGCCAGAGAGTGTCAACTTCATGGCCGGAGGCATGCTGGGCCTTTTGCTGGCAAATGCTCTCTTACTCTTCCTGAATGCTCCGGGATCACTGGTTGTGGTGGCCGCCCTTCTGATTCTGTCTTTGATCACGACCACCCGCTTCTCCATAGATCACACCCTCACCTGGATTCAGGAACGAAACTGGAATTTTTCTCCGATCCTGATTGGACACTACGTCTCCTGGCGAGCGCATCGCCGTGACAGAAAGAGCCTGGCCCGGTTGAGTCAGGACAAAAAGAAGTTGGTCACACAGCCCCCGCCCCGAAGATTCTTTTTGAATGAACCACCCGTAAGAAAGGTCCCACAGGAGACGATATCAGACCACCTGCCAACGGTCACCGTAACGCTTCCTCCAAAGTTGAGACCATCGCCTTCGGGCCCTCTATCGATCCAGGACAGCTCCAGCTCTTCTCTGGGAAGCCAGGCTGTTCGTCCCTATCAGACTCCCCCTTTGGATTTTCTCCAGCTGCCGCAGGATGACACCGTTATCGATGACCCTCACTTGATCGAGCGGGCTCAAATTCTGGCCACCAAGTGTGCTGAATTTGATGTCCATGGCCGCGTCCTTCAAATCCACCCCGGGCCTATTGTCACCACTTTTGAGTTCAAGCCTGAGGCCGGAATCAAGTACAGCAGGATCACAAGCCTGGCCGACGACCTGTGTCTGGCTCTGAAAGCGGAGTCGATTCGCATTGACCGGATTCCCGGAAAAAACACCGTGGGAATTGAAGTTCCGAATCTCCACCGTCACCCCATCCGTTTTCGGGAGCTGCTGGCCGGGACCGCCTTTGAAAAATCCACTTCCCGGCTCACACTGGCACTGGGAAAGCTGATCAACGGGAGTACTTACATCAGTGATCTGGCCAGCATGCCTCATCTTCTCATTGCCGGGGCCACGGGTTCCGGAAAGAGCGTGGCCTTGAACTGCGCAGTCTGTTCCATCCTCTATAAGTGCAGTCCGGCCCAGGTGCGCTTTATCATGATTGATCCCAAGCGCTTGGAGTTGGGAGTATACGAGGACATTCCTCATTTACTCACCCCCATTGTCACGGACCCAAAACGAGCCGCCAATGCCCTCAACTGGACTGTCAACGAGATGGAACAGCGTTACAAGTTGCTGGCCCAGCGGGGGGTACGCAACATCGATCAATACAACCGGTTGATCCTGAGTGAGAAAAATGATGACGAAGAGAACCTCCCGCTTCCCTATATTGTCTTGATCGTAGACGAGTTGGCGGATTTGATGATGACCGCCGGCAAGGAAGTGGAAGCTTCCGTGACTCGCCTGGCACAAATGGCCAGAGCCATTGGTATCCACTTGATCCTGGCCACGCAGCGCCCCTCTGTAGACGTGCTGACCGGACTCATCAAGGCTAACTTTCCCTGCCGGCTTTCCTTTCGCGTGTCCTCCAAGGTCGACTCGCGCACCGTTCTTGACTGCAACGGCGCGGAACGACTGTTGGGAGATGGTGACATGCTCTTTCTCCCACCTGGAACATCTCGGTTGATCCGCATCCACGGAGGCTACATCAGCGAAAAGGAAATTCAGCTGATCACCGGATTCCTCAAAAAACAGGCCCAGCCTGAGTATGAAGAGGAGGTGGTGGTTGGGGTAGAGAAAGAAAAGGAGAGCTCCCTCCTCGAGATCTCCGATCTGGAAGATGAGTTCTACCAACAGGCTGCGCAATTTGTCGTAGAGACTGGCAAAGCCTCAACCTCCATGCTTCAGCGGCGCTTGAGGATCGGGTACGGACGAGCAGCCCGAATGCTGGACATGATGGAGCATGAGGGATTGATTGGCCCACCCGATGGGAGCAAACCCCGCCAAGTCCTGGTTCCCCAGGACTATTTCGCTCAGATCCAGGACCAGTAACGAGAAACCACACTTCTCAGATTTTCTCCTTTCACTCTCGGTCATTTTCAGCTATCATAGTAAGTATAGTCATGAGAAGGGTTTGTATCCCCTGTCTTATTCTTAGCCTTCTTTTTAGTGTTGGGATAGGTGTAGCTGAAGAAGACCTCTCACCTCCCCGCTTTCGAATCAATGTTGATACCGTCGTGGTGCGAGTCACTGTAACGGACCCGCTAAACCGCTACGTTGTTGGTTTGCAGAGGGAGCACTTCCAGCTTTTCGAGAATAAACTCGAACAGACCCTGACCCATTTCTCCAGCGACAGTTCCCCGATCAGCGTCGGAATCATCCTCGATACCAGCGGATCCATGGGAGACAATGTCCTGAGTGCTCGCAGTTCGGTGATTCGCTTTCTGGAACAGGGCGATCCGGAGGATGAATACTTTCTGGTCACTTTTAATGAGCAGTCCACACTCGTGCGGGATTTCACCAACCGCAGCGAAAACATCCAAAATGAGCTGTCCATTAAGTCCCCCAAAGGACGAACAGCCTTGTATGATGCCATCTACATAGGCTTGGAGAAGATCCGTGATGCTCGCAGTGATAAGAAAGCTCTCATCGTCATCACCGACGGTGAAGACAACAGCAGCCGCTACACCTTCAGCGAGCTCAAAGACTTCGTCAAGGAATCGGATGTCCAGATCTATGTCGTCGGCGAAAGGAGCGAGATGGAGTACGGGCGGGGCATCATTACGGAAATCGTCCGTCTGACGGGTGGCCGGGCCTTTTTCCCCAATAATTTCAAGCAGCTGGATTACTTCTGTGACTTGATCCACTCCGAGTTGCGCAGCCAGTACCTGGTGGGCTACAGCTCCACAGATTCCAAGTCCGACGGCAGCTGGCGCAAAGTCCAGGTGCGCCTGGATCCACCCGAAGGTATGCCCAAATTGAAGGTTCGTACCAAAGAGGGTTACTTTGCTCCTCGAAAATAGGATCCTTCACCCAGATTCATGCTTGAGCTCATCTCGCCCAAACAAACCCTGCTGAGCGCCCTTCTTTTGACACTGTGCCCACCAGCTGGGTTTGCCCTTGCTCAGAACCCAGAAGCAGGAACGCCCGCCCAATTTCGTGCCGAGGTCGAACAGGTCGTGCTCTATTCCTCGGTCTACGACAGAGAAAACACCCTGGTCTCGAATCTTCAGAAAGAGGATTTCCTGGTTTATGAAGACAAGATCCAGCAGGAAATCACTTACTTTGGCCGGGACGATGTTCCCTCAACGGTGGGAGTGGTCATCGACTCCAGCGGCAGCATGCGGGACAAATTTGACCTGGTCAACCAGGCCACTCACCTTTTCCTCACCAAGAACAATCCTCAGAATGAGCTGTTCTTCATCGCCTTCAAGGACGAAGTCGAGTTAGAGCAGGATTTCACCACGGACGTCCAGGACATCTACGATGCCCTGGACAACCTCATTATCTCGGGAGGCACCGCTCTGTATGATGCCATCTATCTGGCCGTTGATAAGGCCAGAGAGGGAAGCGAGCCCAAAAAAGCCGTCATCGTATTTACCGACGGAGAGGACAAGGACAGCTTCTATGACCACCAGGAGGTTGTGGAGAAAGTGGAGGAAAGTGACGTTCAACTCTATGTTGTCGCCTTCCTGGACCGGGACCTATCGAGAAGCGGCGGGTTCTTCGGCGTTTTCAAGTCGGAAAGCGAGAAGATCCGCGAGCAGATCAGGGCCATTCCTGAAAGCACGGGTGGAGAGGCCTTCTTCCCCGAGGAAATTGAGCAACTCAGCGAAGTCTTCGAGTCCATTGCCTACGAGCTACGCAACCAATATCGCCTGGCCTATGTCTCCAGCAATCCGACCTTGGATGGGACTTGGCGGAAAACTGACGTCATTGTCCGAAATGCCAAAGAGAGAGGCTTGAAGATCCGGGCGAAGAAGGGTTACTTCGCCAGGAAACACAGTGCTCCACCGTCTCAGGATTGACTTGTGGCCACCAGCCTCCTATCCTGTGCCTCATGACTGCTCCTAAGTCGAAAAAGATTTGGTATAACGGCGAGTTTGTCGACTGGGAGAAAGCCAACGTTCACGTCAGCTCTCACGGCCTGCATTACGGCTCCTCCTGGTTCGAGGGACTTCGCTGCTATCAGTCATCGAGAGGCTCTGAAGTGTTCCGCCTGGAAGAGCACGTGGGGAGACTTTTCGATTCCTGTAAGATCTACCGCCGAGAAATTCCCTTCTCTCCCCAGGACCTTCAGCAGGCGATCCTGGAAACGATTCGAGTCAACGAGCTGGAACACTGTTACATCCGCCCTCTCATTTTTTGCGGCGCTGGCAGCCTGGGGCTCAATCCCCTTCAAGCTCCTACGGAATGTTTCATTCTGGTGTGGGAGTGGGGTTCCTATCTGGGGGATGAATCAACTGAGACCGGTGTCGATGTCTGTGTCTCGAGCTGGAGCCGAGCCGCACCCAACACCTTTCCCTCCATGGCCAAGGTAGCGGGAAACTACATCAACAGCATCCTCATCAAGATGGAGGCCGTCACCAATGGATTTGCCGAGGGTGTGGCCCTTGACAGCCAGGGGTTCATCAGCGAGGGGAGTGGCGAAAATATCTTCTTGATCCGCCATGGGAAGCTGCACACCACCCCGATCAGCAGCGCCATCCTTCCAGGTATCACGCGGAACAGCGTCATCACCCTGGCCAAAGAGCGCGGTTACGAGGTCGTCGAAGAAGTCCTTCCTCGAGAGATGCTCTATCTCGCTGATGAAATCTTTCTCACCGGGACAGCCGCTGAAGTCACCCCGATCCGCTCTGTCGATCACATCCCGGTCGGCCCAGGAGAACGAGGACCCATCACGACCCAGATCCAGCAAGACTTTTTCGACTACGTTAAGGGAAAGGTGGACGATCGACACTCCTGGATGACGCTGGTCTACGGGGAAAAGAGCGATTGAGGTCGTAAAACCTGAAACTTGGCAGCTGAAACCTCCCCTCTCTACGGACGTGCCTTGCGCCTGCTGGCCAGAAGAGATCACACTCGCTTCGCACTTCGAGGAAAACTGCTTGTCAAGGGCCCTTCCCAGGCCGTAGAAGAGGTTCTCAACCGTCTCCAGGAAGAGGGACTCCTCGACGATCAGGCTGTTGCCTTGCGGCGTGCTCTGAGCAGGCGTCAGCGTGGGCTTTGGGGCGACCGCAGAATCGTCCAGGATTTAAAGAGGCTGGGCATCGATGCTAGAATGATCCCCGGCATTCTAGAACAGGTCAACGGAGCGAAGAAGGAAGAACAAAGCCTGCAAGAAGCCATACAGATATGGGTTGGGAAATCGGGAAGACCCCAAACCGCCCCTCAGCTCAAGAAGCTTTTTGATCATTGTGTCCGGCTGGGATACCTTTCCGCCCTGGTGAGGGAGCAACTGGGGCCCTACTTTCAGAAGATCGATTGGGATTGAGAAAAACCTAAATGAAGACCTCCAACGAGATCCGAGAAGGCTTTCTGCAGTATTTTGAGGATCACCAGCACAAGCGCGTGAAGAGCAGCTCGTTGGTTCCCGAAAACGACCCCACTCTCCTTTTCACCAACGCGGGAATGAACCAGTTCAAGGATGTTTTCCTGGGATTGGAAAAGCGCGACTACAACCGGGCCACCAGCAGTCAAAAGTGCATGCGCGTGAGCGGCAAGCATAACGATCTGGAGACGGTGGGTCGCACCAGCCTGCATCACACCTTCTTTGAGATGTTGGGCAACTTCTCCTTTGGAGACTATTTCAAGAAGAAAGCGATCGAGTGTGCCTGGGAGCTGTGCACACAGGTCTATAAACTTCCCGCGGAGCGGCTTCACATCACCATTTATCAAGATGACGATGAGGCTCTGACCCTGTGGAGAGACCACGTTGGTGTTCCTGCAGATCGCATCCTCAAATTGGGAGACAAGGAGAATTTCTGGTCAATGGGGGCTACCGGACCCTGTGGTCCCTGTTCAGAGCTGCACTACGACCTGACCACCAGCCCGGCTGGACATGTCGACTGCTCACGGGACTGTGACTGCGGGCGATATGTGGAGGTCTGGAACCTGGTGTTTATGCAGTTCAACAGAGATGCCTCAGGTGAGATGACGCCCCTTCCCTCCCCTTCCATCGACACGGGAATGGGATTGGAGAGACTCGCCTGTGTTCTGCAGGGCGTCCAGAGCAACTATGACACCGACCTTTTCCATCCCCTTATCCTGGAAGCCTCGCGCCAGACCGGGGTGGAGTATGGCAAGGACGAGAAAAAAGATATCAGTTTGAGGATCCTGGCCGATCACAGCCGGGCCTGTGCCTTTCTCATCAACGATGGTGTCGCGCCCGGCAACGAAGGTCGGGAGTATGTCCTCAGGAAGATTCTTCGGCGCGCCATTCGCCACGGCAAGATGCTCGGTACTGCCCAGCCATTCATCTATACCCTCACCTCGCTGGTGGCCAACCTGATGAAAGACGCCTATCCGGAACTGCTGGAGACTCGTGAGTACGCAGCCGAAATCGTCAAAAACGAGGAGCAACGATTCAGCGCCACCCTCGACCATGGGATGGCACTCCTCGAGGAGATCTGTGAGAAAAGTCTCAAAAAAGACCAGCGGGTGCTGCCGGGAAAAGAGCTTTTTCGACTCTATGATACCTATGGGTTTCCCTTCGACCTGGCCCAGGAAATTGCCCTTGAACGCAATCTGGAGGTGGATGAGAGGGGTTATTACGCTGAAATGGAGAAACAGCGTGAAAGGGCCAGAGTCAGCTGGAAAGGTGCAGGAAGAGAGATTGAGCCCATCTATCAGGAGCTTGCCCGCCAGGAACTGCCCACAGAATTCACCGGATATACCGAGACCAGCGATGTCCCTGCTCGTGCTCTGGCCATCCTGCGGGAAGATCAACTGGTGCAAGAACTTACAGAGGGCCAGACGGGAGAGATCGTTCTCGATCAGACTCCATTTTACGCTGAGGCCGGTGGGCAGGTTGCCGATACAGGAACCATCCGCAACGGTGACACCCGTGCCTCTGTAGAAGATGTCTACAGCCCTATCGCTGGCTTGCGCCTGCACAAGGTCAAAGTACACAGTGGCCGGTTAAGGAAAGATGAGACGGCTCTGTGCGATGTCTCGCTGGAGGAGAGAACCCATACCGCCCGCAATCACACCGCCACACATCTTCTGCATGCCGCCCTGCGTGAAGTTCTGGGAGAACATGTCAAACAGGCCGGATCACTGGTGGCACCAGGCCGTCTACGCTTTGACTTCACCCATTACAAACCCCTCACCAGCCGGGAAAGCCGCCAAATCGAGGAACTGGTCAACAGGAAGATCCGAAAAAACCTCCAGGTCCAGACCCAGATCCGCGACCTCGATGACGCCCTCCAGGAAGGAGCCATGGCATTGTTCGGCGAGAAGTACCAGGCGCAAGTGCGAGTCGTCAAGATCCCGGGCTTCAGCATGGAGCTGTGTGGAGGAACTCATGTCAGTCGAACGGGCGAGATCGCACTCTTTAAGATCGTGAGCGAAAACAGTGTTTCGGCCGGCGTTCGGCGGGTAGAGGCCATGACCGGTGAGAATGCCCTGTCCCGCTTCTTGGACGATGAAGCTCTGCTCGGCGAGCTCTCGGGAGATCTGAAGGTTGGCCGCGCTGAACTGGCAAAAGCGGTGCCAAAGATCCTTCAGGAACTCAAGGAATTACACAAGCAACTCGACCAGCTGCAGTTGAAGTTGGCCCAGGACAAGAGCAGCGACATCCTTCAAGAAGTTCGTGAGATTAATGGTGTTAAAGTCCTTTCACAAAAGGTAGAAAATCTGGATAGAAACGGCCTCCGGCAACTGGCCGATGAGCTCAAGAATCGCCTCAAGACGGGCGTCGTGGTCCTGGGCACCCCCGGGGACGGCAAGGTGAGTCTGGTCGCCATGGTGACGTCGGATCTCACAGACAGAATCAATGCCAATGAGTTGATTGGCAAAATCGCTCCCCTGGTCAAGGGCGGGGGAGGCGGCAAGCCGGATATGGCAGAGGCAGGCGGAAAAGATCCCTCTCGTTTGAGCGAGGCCCTGGAGCAAACCTACCAGTTCGTCGGTGAATTTCTCGGTTAACCCGCAGTTCTCACACCAGGTCGTTGCGAAGCGGCGGAAGGGACGGAAAACAGAGCCGTGGGCTTTAGCCCACGGGCCCGCAGGCTAAAGCCTGCGGCTCCGACTGGCGCACGAGGGGTACCCGCTTGCGGGTCGCGCAACGCAGTCAGGTCGGATCATTACGCCGATGCAGTAGAGCGGGTGTGAGAACTGCGGGTCAACCTAGCTCCTGTGCTCCCCTGTTGGAGACCTGGAACCGATCAAAGGGAGCACCGATTGAGGTATAGTATAAGCTTGGGACGTTTACCACTACTCAACAAACATCTTAGAGACCCCATGGCCATCCTGGCGGTCCTCCTGGTCCTGCTCAGCACCTCTCTTTGGGCCGATGATAGCGCCTCTTCTCTGGACACCAATGACCTCCGCGATACCCGAGCCGGCTACCTCTCCCTGATCGAGGAATGGGCGCCAAAATACGATCTGAATGTCCATCTGGTGGAGGCGATCATCATGGTGGAAAGCAACTACGATCGCTACGCCGTCTCCTCAAAAGGCTGTGAGGGATTGATGCAGCTTCACCCCGACACGGCCAGGCGATTTGGTGTGACCGACAGTTTTGACCCGGAAGACAACATCCAGGGTGGTATCAGGTATTTGAACTTTCTGATGGGTTACTTCCAAGGTAATCTGGAGCACGTCCTGGCCGCCTACAACGCCGGGGAAAACGCCGTGGTCCGTTACAGTGGAGTGCCTCCCTATTCCGAGACTCAAAAATATGTCCGTAAAGTCACAAGTGCTTACCACGCCTTGAATTCGGCCCCGGCCCCAGTACCCCCCGTCCAGTGGCCACGCGGCAAGTTTCGACTCAAACGCGTCATCCAGCCCAACGGAAGTGTCCTCTTTACCAACACAGAGTGACACACGTCTGTTCTATACTTTTTTCGAGTAAGAATCGAGGAACTAGACTTCTGAGAAGTGGATGCGCAGATATACGTCTGTCATTACGGGTTTTCTACTCCTTCTGGCGATTTCGACGTCCCTCTACGGGCGTGACCGCCAGGCGGCGCGAGCTGCCTACCAGAAGGCTCGCCAATACCACGACCAGCTCCTGCAGACAGCGAAATCCGATCGGACCCTGACAAGGTATAGACAGACCATTTTTTTCTATCGCCGGGTAGTGGACCACGACCCCACCTACGGAGCCTGTGACGACGCTCTTTACGCCGTGGGCGGTCTGTACGAGGAAATGGCGCAACGCTTTGAAAACAAAGGCTACCGCCAGCAGGCCATCTACTATTTCGAGTTTGTAGCTGATCAGTACCCCCGGACCAAGCATAAGGGGGATGCGCTGGAGCGGGCGGAGCTGCTGAAACCAAAGCCGGTTGTGGAGCAGGAAGTGGCTGCCCAGCCAGAGATAGAAGACATCCGGGGTCGGCTAGCTGATCTGGCTACCGTCTCTGAAATTCGCTACTGGTCCAGTAAGGATTACACCCGCGTAGTCATTCAACTGGACCAGGAAGTCGAATTTCAAAAGCACATTCTCTCGAACCCCGACCGCATTTACTTCGACCTGGAAGGGACACGCCTCAACTCCGAGCTCAACGGGAAGATCTACCCCGTCAACGATCTCTTCATCAAGCAGATCCGCGTCGCCCAGAACAGCCCGGCCAAAGTCCGGCTCGTTCTCGATTTCGAGAAGATCAATAAACACACAGTCTTCGCACTCTATGATCCTTTCCGCATCGTCATTGACACGCAGGGTGGGGTGCGCCCTTCAGTGGCCTCGACCAACACCGAGCGCACCGTCAAGACTCAAGAGGCCGTCATCTCTCTGGAAACAGGCACAGACAGGCAGATCAGGGTAAGTGAAACCCCTATTACTCCCGCTTCCAATCTCAATGGAGATCGCAGCCTCACTCGGGTCCTGGGCCTCAAAGTGGGTCGGGTGGTCATTGATCCCGGTCATGGAGGCGTAGACACCGGCACGATTGGGCCCTCCGGTTTAATGGAGAAAAACCTGGTACTGGCCGTTTCACTCAAAGTGAAAGAGCTTCTGGAAACGCGGTTGGCAACCGAAGTGGTGTTGACCCGAAGCACGGACACATTTGTTCCGCTGGAAGAGCGTACCGCTATTGCCAACCAACTGGGTGCCGACCTCTTCATCTCGGTGCATGCCAACTCCAGCAAGAGTCGGAAGGTTTCCGGGGTGGAGACATTCTTTTTGAACTTGACCTCGAACGCAGAGGAACGCGAAGTAGCCAGTCGTGAAAATGCCAGTTCACAAAGGAACATCAGCGACCTTGAAGATCTGCTCAGGCAAATCACCATGGGGGATTACAACGAGGAGTCAAGCGATCTGGCCCAGACTGTCCAGCAGAGCCTGTACAAAGAAGTGAAGAACCACCGTCCCATCCTTCGGGACCGCGGAGTCAAGAAAGCGCCCTTTATCGTTCTCATCAACCTGAACATGCCCGGCATCTTGACCGAGGTCGGGTTCCTCAGCAATCCCTCTGACGAACAGTACTTCAAGGAGCAGGAGGGACGAAATCAGGTTGCAGAAGCTCTCTTTCGAGGAATCGAACAATACTTGCGCTCCCTGGGCGCCGTCCCCACCTTCGAGCGGACCGCCAACACCGCCAGTGACTCACCTGATTAGACATCTCCACGGGCTGAAGCCATATAATACCCATCAGTGATGTCTTTCATTGGGGTGAAGCGCCTTGTCAGAAGTTTACTTTTTACGGTTCTTTGCGCCCTTCTGACTCCCTCCTCAGTAGAGGCAGAAGCCACCATCCAGAAGTATTTGCTCGAGCTGAGCGAATACCGGTTTGAACAACTCAGCGAGCTGACCCCACCCGAGGAACAGGTTGGAATCGGTCCCTTCAGCGGGATCCTTCTGGAGGAATACATCCTGCTCTCTTATTCCCGCTGGGCTGTCCGGCCAGAGAGCACGTCTGAACTGCCTTCCCTGGAACTAGAGATCTATGAGATGAAAGATGCCCTGGGGGCCTTTGGAATGTTTTCCATTTGGCAAAGCTTCTTGAAAAACGCTCCTCAGGAACGGTTGAACCTCCCGGTGGACAACTATTACTCCGACCAGAGCCTCGTCCTTTGGCGTGGTCATTACTTCCTTCATCTCAGCGAACCGGAACCAGGACAGAGCTCCAAGGAAACCCTTGGCAACCTTGCCCAGACCCTGGTTGAAGCGATTCCTCTGCTCAACCTTCATCCCGGCACCGTGCTCCGCCTTCCCAAAGAAGGATTAATCCTCGAATCGATACGCTTCTACCTCGGGGAATCCGGCCTGGCCTTGAACCGCCACTTTCCCGAAGGTTGGAGGGCACAAATGGGATTCGACAAAGATATTGAGGTAACTTTTGCCCAGTACGCTCCCGATGACCATGCACTTTTCCTGATTGGATATCCCACCACCGCTGTGGCCGCAGACTACCTGGTAAGGTTGCAGAACGCGATGGAGGACTACTTCTCGCCCCAGGGAGTGTATATGAAACGGACCGGGCTCATGATCGCCATCTTTTTCGGCCCGGAGCCTTTGGCTCGCGAAATCCTTCCCCGGATCCAGTACATTCCGACCATCACCTGGCTCTACCAGAAGGATCTGGATCCCGAGAGGGTCATGAGGGAAATGGTCGGCTCCTTCATGGGAGTCGTGAGAGCCATTCTGATCATGATTCTGCTCTTTATCGCTGTCACGGTCAGCCTGGGAATCACTGCCGGCATAACTCGCCATCAGCTGCTGAAGCGTTTCCCCAAACTGTTCAAACAAGATGACCTGGTGCATCTGAATCTGAATTGATGGAAAAGGAGGTAGGAGGCTGGATTCTCTCTTTTAGCTTCTGGCTCCTATCTCCTCACTCCTGGCTCCTATCTCCTGGCGGCTGACCATCAGATGGTCTTCTTCAACCGCCTCGTAGAGCCGATCCAGAAAGTCGGGCAGGGCCGAAGTAACCCGGTTCCAGTTGGGGATGAGCAAGGCTCCGTGCGGATCCTCTACAAACTTCATGCAGGCGATCTCCAAAGCCCTTCGAAAGGTACCCACGGCCAGATTCTCGGAGTGACGATCCAATTCCAATCCATTGATGGCGGCATCGTCATTGTAGCGCCGAATGATGTCCTCGGCGGAACGCTGGTAGGCGGTTGAGAGAGTCCGAAAAAAGGCCTCGCTCATGATCACGCCCTCCGTAGCCAGGGTTCGGAACAAGGTATCGGCAATATCTACCGCCATCTTCATCAAACCCTTGGCAGGATCCTGGTGAGAGAGTTCCTGGTGCTTGTGCTGGTAATTTTCTATGAGATCCACCTGGCAGATGCGCTTGAGGGAACAGTTCCGATACACCTCACACAGCGTACCGATCTCTAAACCCCAGTCGCCCGGTATTCGGTTGGCTCGTGCCAGTCCGGTCGTGATAGCGAATTCTCCCGCCAGTGGATAACGGAAACTTTCCAGATAGTCCAAAATCCGGACATGCCCTGTCAACTGGGTCAAGGCTTCCAGGAGTGGAGTGACAAAAAGGCGGGTCACTCGTCCGTAAAGACGCCTTCCATAGCGGGAGTAGTATCCCTTGCAGAATTCATAGCCCATGCTCTTATTGGCAAGGGGATAACAGAGTCGAGCCAACAGGTCCCGCTCGTAGGAAACGATGTCACAGTCATGCAAGGCAATGACCGCTGCCCTTTGAGTGGCCAGCACATAACCGAAGGCCAGCCAACTGCCCCGTCCCTTTCCCCGCCCACCTACCGACAAGTCGTTGTCATCCAGCTCCTCGATGAGCCGCTGGAGATGGGGCCCATCGTGCCAGAGAATCCGCAAATGCTGAGGTACTTTTGAGAAGAACGAAGCAGCATTTTTGAACTCCTCCAGGTCCATCCGATCCATGCTCAGGACGATCTGATCGATATACTCCACCTTCTTGAGCTCTTCCACGATGATAGGGACCGCCTCCCCCTCCAGTTCTGAGTATAGGCAAGGCAGCACCAGCGCGATGGGACGGGTCTTAACATGCTCGAGAAGCTCTGCTTCCAGACTCTCCGGATCGGCGTTTCCCAATCGATGAAGGGTACTGATCATGCCTGCTTGATGGAAGTCGCTCATGGCTTGAAGTTTAGCATTTGAAGCCGTACCCGACAAGAAAACCGTGCTTTGCTCCTGCCTGGAACTCTATAATGGTCCCATGGAACTTCGATCGGCTCTGGAACAGATCCAGCGCAGTGCTCTCGAGGCCGTGGAGCCGGAGAAAGCGGTGTCACGGCTCCTCAATCGAGAAGATGACCGGCTGCTCGTGGCCGATCGAACCTACTCTCTTGCCGATCGACGAGTGTTCCTGGTGGGCGCCGGTAAAGCAGGGGTTCCCATGGCTCGTGCGGTGGAAGGGGTCCTGGGAGAAAAGCTGGAGATGGGACTGGTCGTCGTCAAGTACGGGCACAGCGGGAAACTCCAGAAGACCACCGTCCTGGAAGGAGGCCACCCTGAGCCGGATGAGGGAGGATACCAATCGACCCAACATCTTTTAACCTTTCTCCGCGAAAATCTGCATGAGAAGGATCTCCTGATCGTCGTCATCTCAGGAGGAGGATCGGCACTGCTTCCTGCACCGGTTTCGGCCATCACCTTTGAGGAAAAACAAGCCACCACAAGCCTGTTGCTCAAAAGCGAAGCCACCATTCAGGAGATCAACGCCATCCGTAAGCATCTCAGCAGGATCAAAGGAGGACGGTTGCTGGACTACACTCAGGGTGCCGAAGTGATGACTCTTTTGCTCTCAGATGTGGTAGGCGATGATCCGGCCAGCATCGCTTCTGGTCTCACCAGTGCGGATCCCACAACCTTCCAGCAGTGTGTGGAAATTCTTCACAGACAGGGGATTGAAGAAAAAGTCCCGGCCTCCGTGCTCAAGTATCTCCGCTCGGGTGAAGAGGAGACGCCCAAACCGGGCGATCCTCGCCTTGAGAAGGTGCAAAATGCCATTGTCGGATGTAATACTCAGGCTCTCCAGGCGGCAGCTGAGCAAGCCAGAGCACTCGGCTTTTCGCCGCTGATCCTCTCTTCCTCCATGACCGGTAATACGGCAGATGTGGCCCTGCTGCACGTGGCCGTAGCACGCGAGGTGCTGGGTAGCGGGCATCCCATTGCCCCCCCTTGCTGTATCATCTCGGGCGGTGAAACGACTGTGCGCATCAGTGGAACGGGAAAAGGAGGAAGAAATCAGGAGTTTGCTCTCTGGTGCGCCCGCGAGATTGCCGATTGGAGCCATACGGATGTGTTATTCGCCAGTCTGGGATCGGATGGAACTGACGGGCCCACAGACGCAGCCGGCGCTGTCGCTTCACCCGCAACCGCCCAGCTGGCAAGAGCAAAGGGCCTGTCGATTCAGGACTATCTGGACCGCAATGATTCCTATCACTTTTTCGCTCCATTGGGTGATCTGATCATGACCGGCCCAACCCTGACCAACGTGATGGATTTTCACTTCGTCCTGATCGGCCGCGAGCTCGAAGGAACGGTGCTCTTGAGCCCCGAAGGGGCGACAGGAAATAGCCCAGGGCGTAGCCCTGGGTAGGATGGAGTAGCAGATCAGAGCCCTGAAAGGGCGGCACAGAAAAAAAGACTTCGGAGTGCCGCCCTTACAGGGCTCCTCGCCAAACCTGCTCGATGACCAGGGGTTTACACCCCTGGCTATTTCCTGGCGCCCCTTCGGGGCTCCGGAGGTCTCTCTCCTGGAAATCACAAACTTCAGCAGGCAGTGACCTGCACTTGTCTGAAGATTCGTCACCCTCCGGTGTTTCGTCTCACACACTGGGTGCAGAACTTTTGCCACTCATATGCATCACCAAATTCAGAAAGGCTGCTTCCGCAGCGGCAAAAATTTATGAATCATCGGGGCGAGTGATTCGTTCTCGAAAACGGAGTATACTGGTAGAAGAACTGTGAGGATCTCGACCATGAAAAGACTATTTTGCGCGTTAATCGTGGCTGTCTCTCTCTTGACCTGGGGTGTCTTACCCAATGCTGTTCAAGCACAGGAAAGGGAACAGCCCATTGAGGAACAGGAGGAGAAACCCCAGGGCCGGGCCTCCCTGAGAGTTGCCGTCAACCAAATCAAAGTTGACGTGACGGTTCAGGACAAGGATGGGAATCTGATCCAGGGGCTGGGGAGGGAACACTTCAAAGTCTTCGAAGAAAAAGTCGAGCAGGACATCTCCTTTTTCACTCCCATTGAAGCGCCCATCACAGCCGTCCTCCTGGTAGAGTTCAGCAGTGTCATTCCCTGGCAATGGCTCTATGAAGCCTATCAGGCCTCCAATTACTTCGTGGCCCAGATGCGGCCGGAGGACTGGATTGCGGTAGTTGCCTACGACATTCGGTCCGAGATTCTGGTTGATTTCACGCACAACAAGAATGAAGTCTTCAATTCTCTTCGCAGACTGAACTATCCGGCCTTTAGGGAGAGTAATCTCTACGACGCCCTTTACGAAGTACTCGATGGGGTGGAAGACCTGGAAAGTAAAGCCGCCGTGGTCCTGGTGTCCTCTGGACTGGACACCTTCAGTAAGATTAATCTCGACGACATCCTGGATAAGGTCAAAGAATCCAACGCCGTCATCTACCCCATCAGTCTGGGTGGATCTTCACGCGTCACTGACGATCGGTACTACAGCAATACGACGCGGATGGATCTCTTCCAGGCCGATGCCGTCCTCAAGGCCTTCGCCAAACACACGGGTGGTATGGCCTTTTTCCCTCGCTTCGAGCCGCAATACCGGGCAATCTTCGAGACCATTTCAAGGTTGCTCAGGAACCAGTACTCTCTGGGTTATGTCTCCACCAACACCAAAAAGGACGGGAAATTTCGGAAAATCAAGGTGGAGGTTGTGGCAGACGTAGACGGTGACGGGAAACCGGACAAGAATCTGAAAGTTCAGCACCGGGACGGATACCAGGCAGAGAAGGGCTAAGTTAGCCCGCACTTCTCACATCCGCTCTACTACATCGACGCAATGATCCGACCTGACAGTGTTGCGCGACCCGCAAGCGGGTACCCCTCAGCCTCCTCAACGTACTCAAGAGTACGTTTGCGGGGGTCGACCCGCAAGCGGGTACCCCTCGCGCGCCAGTCGGAGCCGCAGGCTTTAGCCTGCGGGCCCGTGGGCTAAAGCCCACGGCTCTGTTTTCCGGCCCTTCTGCCGCTTCGCGACGACCTGGTGCGAGAAATGCGGGCTAAGTGCTCAAGAACTCAGTAACTTCGATGGGAAGTTGTTCGACAACATTGAGGTCGAACCCTTCCAATCCCACCATCTTCTTGGGGTGATTGGTTAAGAGCCGGATCTCATGGAGACCTAGATCGGAAAGAATCTGTGCCCCAATCCCGTAGTCTCTGAAGTCGACCGGACTCCGCTGGTCAAGTTGCCTCTCGGCCTGTTCGGACTGCGCCAGATGCTGTTTCACTTCCCCCAGCAGCGGTCTCTTCTCGCCTCGCAGGCGCAGGTAAACCAGTACACCTCGCCCCGCCTCCTGAATCAGTTCAAAGGAGCGTCTCAACTCCCTCCCACTGTCGCTCGCCAGGCTTAAGAACACATCTCCCAGCACCGATTCGCTTTGCACGCGCACCAGGACAGGTTCCTTGCCCTTCACATCTCCCTTCACCAATGCCAGATGGAGATCGCCCTCCAATTCATTCTCAAAAAGAAAGAGCTCAAACTGCCCAAACTCCGAGCTGAAAGGCATCTGCTGGAGACGCTTGACAAACTTTTCGGTCTTGAGACGAAACTGAATCAAATCGACAACCGAGATGATCTTGAGGCCATGCTTTGTGCCAAATTCCTGCAAATCCGGAAGCCGCGACATGGTTCCATCTTCGTTCATGATCTCGCAGATGACCCCGGCTGGTGTCAGCCCCGCTATGCGAGCCAGATCCACCGCGGCCTCTGTTTGTCCAGCTCGCTTCAAGACTCCACCCCGGCGCGCCCGCAGTGGGAAAATATGCCCGGGCCGAATCAAATCCCCAGGGCGGGATTTGGGATCGACAGCTGTTTGAACGGTGATAGCTCGGTCAGCGGCGGAAATACCGGTAGAAACGTTCCGACGCGCCTCAATGCTGACACAAAAGGCAGTTCCATGGGTCGATTCGTTCTTGGACACCATCAGGGGAATATCCAGCTCATTCAGCCGCTCTCCCGTCATGGGCATGCAGATCAAACCCCGACCATATTTGGCCATGAAGTTGATGACCTCAGGAGTCACCATCTCCGCAGCCACGGTCAGATCCCCTTCGTTCTCACGATCCTCTTCGTCGATGACGATCACCATCTTTCCGTCACGAAAATCCTGGATGGCGTCCTCTACTTTGTCCAAAGACATGCCGCTAACAGAAACTCTCCTTTGCTGATTAAAACCTCATTATAGCGGAATTTCCCGCCACGCCACAGAGATAAGGCCACTGCCCGGTCTTTCTACTTTACGGGAGGTACCTGTCTCATCCAGCGCAGGGTGTTGGTAGGAGCAGTCGAGACAACGGTCAAGCGTTGATGGAAATAGGGAGTGACATAGGCCAGGAGAAGTGGGTTTTCGCGATCCTTATGGAAGAACCAGGTGCCCCCTCGGTCATCTTCAATCGAGAGGGTCGGGATCTCCTGGACCTCCTTATTGACCGTCAGACGATAGGTTTCCTCACCTTTCACCTTTAGTTTCACAGGCGAGTTATTGACCTGAACCTGGGTCTCG
The DNA here is from genome assembly GCA_963663035.1 of Acidobacteriota bacterium. Classification (GTDB taxonomy): domain Bacteria; phylum Acidobacteriota; class UBA6911; order RPQK01; family JADFOI01; genus JADFOI01. The sequence continues at coordinate 1,032,401 of OY760074.1, read as the reverse complement.
CCATCTTCCGTGAGTTCCTGGTACATCCTCTCGGACAGCCAGTATGTCATCGTATCGGACGATTCCATTTCGACACCCACCTCAAAGAGCGAGGTGAAAGTGAAATTTCTTGCCTCTTCCACAGCGCTTTGAAAGAGGTGAAGGGTGCCTTGATCGCTTGTGGACTCCCACTCCAGAACGATGTCGGGCTGGAAACGTGCCACTCGAATCACAAATTGGGTCTCCCCTCCCCGGCTGTTCTGGTTCTGATAAACCAGGACCGAGTTGGGTGCCAGAGCAAAATCGCCTCCAAAGAGCAGACTTGAACTGAGCAGCGCCACACCCGCCAGCAACCCCAGACGACGCTGCACATGGGAATCCAGGTATTTGCTCACGTGGGATTCCACATATTTACTCACCACGTCCGCTTCCAGATTGACTCGATCTCCGACCTTTAACTCCTGAAAATTCGTAACCTCCATGGTGTGGGGAATAATGGTGACTTCGAAGCTCTTGGAATCCAACGCCGAGAGGGTCAGGCTCACACCGTTAACGGTGGCGCTTCCTTTCAGAGTGCAGTAGCGCAGGACCTCTTCGGGAGCGGCAATTTGAAAGACCTTGGAGTTTCCCACCTCTGTTATGGCCAGAACCTCACCTGTTTGGTCCACGTGACCCTGCACCAGGTGGCCTCCCAGAAAGTCCGATAGTCTGGCGGAAGGCTCAAGATTGACAGAATCGCCCGCACGGCGCTCTCCCAGATTGGTGCACTTGAGCGTCTCGGGAGTCAGTTCTACCGTGATCGCTCCCTTTTTCTTCTTTGACACCGTCAGACAGACACCATCCACACTGATACTATCCCCTCGCTTGAGATCTCCCAGGAGCTGCACACCTCCAATTTCAAAAGTGGCTCCATCGGCACTGTGCTCCTCAGAGAGAATTTCGCCCGTCTCTTGAACAATTCCAGTAAACATCTTCCTTCTATTATCCTGATTTTCTACTTTCTTGCCCTTGTTTTTTTTCGCCCTGCAACAATTGCACCTCCCTGGAGGTCAGCTTCCGGGAGGCACCCGGTTTCAGATCTCCCAGAGTCACCCCTCCAATGGCCATCCGGCGAACACGCATCACGGGATGACCAATGTGCTCGAACATACGCCGAATCTGACGATTTTTCCCCTCTCGAAGCACCACCGTGAACCAGCAGTTTCGTGCTTTTTTCAACTCGGCAATCTTGCATCTGGAAAACTTTTCCCCCTCGACCGTAATGCCGCCACAAAGCCAGTCCAGCTGCTTCTGGGCGGGTTGGCCACGCACCTTGACCTTATAGATCTTTTCCATCGTTCCCGCCCGGGTGATTTTACGGGTCAGTGCGCCATCATTGGTGAGAATCATCAAGCCTTCGCTTTGAAAGTCGAGTCTCCCCACCGGATACAGTCTCCTTCGCGAGCGCACCAGGTCCGTCACCAGGGGACGTTTGGAGGGATCGGATACGGCACTCAGGACACCCTGCGGTTTGTTGACCATAAAATATTCCAGGGGCTCCGCCCGAATGGGTCGGCCATCCACCTTGATGCGATCCTTCTGAGGATCAACCTTGGTCCCTAACTGGGTGACTGTTTGGTCGTTGACGGAAACGCGGCCCTTCCGGATGAGCTCCTCCGCCTTGCGCCGCGAAGCGATTCCCGCAGCTGCCACAATCTTCTGAAGCCGCTCTTGCATGGCAGGGCCGGGAGCTCCTCAACCAGTGGACTGGGAGAGAATCTCTTGGAATTCTTCTAAAGTTGGCAGCTCGGAGAGATCGTTGAGGCCAAAGTGAACGATAAATTGCTTGGTGGTTCCATACATGATCGGCCGCCCCACCACCTTCTTTCGCCCCCGCGTTTCGATCAGCTTTTTCTCAAGCAGAGTATGGATCGTGGAAGTCCCTTTGATACCACGGATGTCCATGATTTCTGGGAGAGTCACAGGTTGTTTGTAGGCGATCACAGCAAGCGTCTCCAGGGCTGCCAGGGACAGTTGAGCGGAAGGTCTTGTTTTCAGGTAGGTTCGGATGTTTTCATGATGATGGGGACGGGTCGTCATTCTATAACCACCCCCAATTTGGCGAATCTCCACTGCTTGCTGAAAAGAGTTAAACTTCGAAACCAGACTATCCAGCTTCCCCTTGAGTTCTTCCACAGAAGTGTCGGGATAAACCTCCTGGAGTTCAGAAAGGGTCAGTGGCTCTTTCGCCACAAAGAGAATGGCCAGAATCTGGTTGGGTAACGCCTCTTCTAACATGCCAGAATGCGAATGTCTTCGAAAAGATCTTTTTGAATGAGGCGAACCTCTCGCAGCCTCGTCAGTTCCAGTAAAGCCATGAAGGTGACGGCCAGATGAAGGCGAGAAATCTTGAGCTGGAAAAAGAAGGAAAACAGGACTTCCTTCTGGACCTTCAGGAGGCGTCTGATTTCCCCGAGCTTCTCTGCCAGAGACACCGTTTCACCTTCCATCTCCATGACGATTTGGTCCTTATAGCGTTCTGCCATACGGTGAAAAGCACTTACCAGATCAAACACATTGGCCGATATGAGTTCCTCTTCCTCGGCCTGGAACTCGCTTTCATCGGGGGGCCAGACACAGAGCTCAACGGTTTCCCGCTCAAAGAGCATTTGGGCTGCTTGCTTGAATTTCTCGTGTTCCAGTAGCTGTTCAACGAGTTCCTGGCGAGAACGCTCAACCTCCTCATTCAACTCGGAACCGGGCTGAGCGGGAAGCAGCATCCCCGATTTGATGTGAATCAGGGTGGCGGCAATGACCAGGAAGTCTCCCGCAATGGTGATGTTGAGATCCTTCATCATTTCCAGATAGCGCAGATACTGATCCGTGATCTGGGCGATGGGAATCTGGTAGATATCGATCTCTTGTTGGCGGATGAGATGAAGAAGCAGGTCCAGGGGGCCTTCAAAACTATCCAGTTGAACCGTATAGCCCTCTCCTTCGGGCACGGCTAGATCCGGCATTTGTTTAGTAGTCTATCTTCATGGCCTGACGTACCTCCCCCATGGTCTTTCTGGCTAGACCTTTTGCCTTGCTGCTACCTTCCATCAGCAGCTCCTTCACTTGCTCGGGCTTTCGCTCCAGCTCCATCCTTTTTTCATGGAGCGGTTCGATGACGGGAAGCAGATTCTTCAGCAGCAGCCCCTTGCAGTCCGTGCAGCCAATTCCCGCCGTGGTGCAGCCCTCGGTGACCCACTGCTGGCCATCATCGTCGGTGAGAAGTTTGTGATAGTCGAATACCGGGCAAATTTTTGGATTGCCCGGGTCGGTGCGTCGGACCCGCGCTGGATCCGTCATCATCTTCATCACTTTCTCAGAGATGCTCTTGGGGTCTTCGGAGAGCTGGATCTCGTTACCGTAACTCTTACTCATTTTTCGCCCATCCGTGCCGGGTAAACGCGCCATTCGGGTCAACTGAGCCTGGGGCTCTGGAAAAACAGAACCGTAGAAGTGATTGAAACGGCGGGCGATTTCCCGGCACAGTTCAATATGTGCCACCTGATCTTCCCCAACCGGAACCATGTCTGCTTTGTAAATTAAAATATCCGCCGCCTGAAGCAGTGGATATCCCAGGAAGCCATAGGTCGAAAGGTCTTTGTCCGAGAGCTGCTGAATCTGTTCTTTATAGGTGGGAACCCGCTCCAGCCAAGGTATGGGGACAATCATGGAAAGCAGCAGGTGCAGTTCAGCATGTTCCGGAACGAGGGACTGGATCATGATGGTGGACTTTTCGGGATCGATCCCACTGGCAAGCCAGTCCATGGCCACCCCCAGGACACTCTGCCTGATCCGATCCACATCTGCGTAGTCGGAGGTCAGGGCATGGTAGTCCACTATTCCGAAAATGCACTCGTACTCCTCCTGCAGACGAACCCAGTTCTGCAGAGCGCCAAAGAAATTCCCCAGATGCAGCCGGCCGGTTGGCCGCATCCCGCTAAACACTCGTTTTTTCATCGTTGAAGCCTAGAGCCCGGATTATGCATAGGTTCTCGTCACGAAGTGACGAAAGCGCCGACCTGACAAGGCACACGAGGGGTACCCGCTTGCGGGTCGTGTAACGCTGGCAGGGCGGATGATTTCGTCGCTGTAGTAGAGAATTTATGCATAGTCCGGGCTAAAAAATCAAGCCCTGCACAAAGCCAAGGGCTGGACCGAGAATGCTTCCCAAGGCACCGGACATCAAGAGGAAAAGTAAAAGCATGAATCCATACGGCCTGATTCTGTCAATGAGGACAGAAAGATTTTCCGGCAACAGACCGGACAGGATCCAACTGCCATCCAGGGGTGGAATGGGAATGATATTAAAGACCGCCAGGATGACATTGATCATCAGCCCCAGATAGCAAAACAGGAACAACGGGTACAGGGTATGCTCCCCCCTGGCCATTGCCGGGTTGAGCAGCAGTATGGCTTTCAAGCTCACCAGAAAGGCCAGACCTGCCACCACATTGCTGGCGGGCCCGGCCGCTGCAATCAGGACATGATCCTTTTTGGGATTTTTCAGGTTCTGAGTATTGACCGGCACCGGTTTGGCCCAGCCAAAGATTACCCCTCCAGTGAGGAGTCCCACCAGCGGAAAAATGAGACTTCCCACCAGGTCGAGATGAGCCAGCGGGTTCAGAGTCACCCGGCCCAGGTAGCGACCCGTGGAATCCCCCAGCCAATCCGCCGTCCAGGCGTGGGCAGACTCGTGAATACTCAGAGAAAATAAGAGCACTGCAATGCTGATCAGGAGAAATATCGGATCAATCCCACCGAAATTCACGCGACAAATCATACCACAGCACCCCCACCGTGCTGCTATAATGGATTTCCCGTGAGTGTACTGCTCCTGAACTCAGCCTTCTGCTTTTACGTACTCGGGCTTCTCCACAGCGTGGCGGCCTTTGTTTCAAACAGGAAAACCATATTCCATCGGATCGCCATTGCCTCGGTGGGGGTGGGCTTCGCCCTGCACTCGGCTTTTCTCATCTACAGTGCAGTGGAAAAATCGCGCCTCCCGCTGACGGACTTGAAAGAGGCGCTGGCATTTTTCGCCTGGACCGTTTCTCTCTGTTTTTTTATCTCCCACTTGCGCTATCGCATTAAGCCCCTTGGACTTTTCCTGCTCCCTCTGGTCACCGTTTTAATGCTGGGAACCATCTTCATCAAATCCTCCCCGGTGCCTGAGATCTTCAGCAGTTCCTGGATTTACTGGCACACCATCTGCCTCTTTCTGGCCTACGGAATGTTCTTTGTCACCTTCATTGCCAGCCTTTTGTACCTGTTTCAAGAACGAGAACTGAAGGGCAAAAAGCCAAAGACCTTTTATTACTGGCTTCCTTCGCTGGTCCTGCTTGATGACCTGTTTTATAAGTTCCTGATTTCCGGCTTCTGCTTTATGACCTTGGGGCTCCTGGCAGGGGTGATCTGGGCTGAGCAGGATTGGGTCGGGGCCTGGCAGGGCGATCCCAAGGTCATCGCGGCACTGGTCACCTGGGGGATCTACCTGGTACTGATTTATCTGCGTGTCACGGCGGGCTGGCGTGGAAGGCGCGCAGCCATGATGAGCATGTTCGGATTTCTGTCAGTTCTTTTCACCTTCCTGGGAGCACGCTACTTGGGAGGTTTACATCCGTTTTTATAGCCCGCATTATGAATAAATTTTCTGCTACAGTGTCGCAATCATCCGCGCTGACGGCGTTGCGCGACCCGCAAGCGGGTACCCCTTCACACGCCTTGTCATCGCGGCGCTTGCGCCACTTCGCTACGAAAACCTATCCATAATGCGGGCTTTTAGCTAATGGATCTCGTTTTAGTCGGACTCAACCATAAAACCGCACCCGTGGAGGTACGTGAGCGCATTGCCTTCCCCGAGGAGCAATTACACCCGGCTCTCAAGCGCCTGCAAACAGAGTTTGGCTTGCAGGAAGGAATGATTATCTCCACCTGCAACCGGGTGGAAATCCTCGCCCATGGAGAGAAAAGCCAAGAGCAGGTCATCGAGTCGGTCAAGGAATTTCTTTACTCCTTTCACGCCTTGGAACCTCGCTTCCTGGAGGATTATCTTTACAGTCATCTGCAGGGTGACGCCGTAAGACACATTTTTCGAGTGGCCAGCAGTCTGGATTCGATGGTGGTGGGAGAGCCGCAGATCCTTGCCCAGGTCAAACAGGCTTATGCCGCAGCCTGTCAGGCAGAAAGCGTGGGAACTTATCTCAAAGACTTGATTCCCCGAACTTTCTTTGTCGCCAAAAAGGTGAGAAGCTCGACTCGAATTGGGGCTTCGGCCGTATCCATCAGTTCCGTTGCCGTCGAGCTGGCCCGAAAAATCTTTGGGGATCTCACGGGAAAGTCAACTCTGCTCCTGGGCGCTGGAGAAATGGGTGAGCTGGCTGCCCGCAGCCTTCTCGATTCAGGTGTCAGCCAGGTCTTTGTCACCAATCGGACGCCCGAGCGCAGCCAGGCACTGGCCGCTCAACTGCTGGGAAAGGCAGTTCCCTTCAGCGATCTGGAAACCTACCTGATCCGGTCTGACATTGCCCTGGTCTGCACTGGGTCCACTTCCCTTCTCCTGGACAAAGAGCGTCTCGAGAAAATCGTCAAACGGCGAAGGTACCGGCCGCTGTTCATCATTGATATCTCCTTTCCCCGCAATGTCGACCCCCATGTCAATGAGCTGGAAAACGTCTTTCTGTACGATATTGACGATCTGCAGTCGGTCATTAATGCCAACATTCGCCAGCGATGTGAAGAAGCGGAGACTGGAGAAAAGATCGTCCAGACAGAAGTTGCCAAATTCATGAGCCAACTGAGCACCCGCGGCACCGGACCTCTGATCAGTGCCCTGCGGCATCGCATTGAGGAGATCTGTTTGAAGGAGCTCAAGGGCAACCACGCCAACCTGAATCCGGAGGAGTACCAGCGACTGGAAAAGGCACTCAAAAGCACCGCTCACAGAATCGCCCATCCCCTCATCACCGAACTCCGGCAAGCGGATGAAGATCCTACTCGCCACCTTCACAAGCTCGAAATGATGAGAAAGATTTTTCGCCTGGACGAAGAAACATGAGGAAAATCGTCCTAGGCTCTCGGGGCAGCCAGTTGGCCCTCCGCCAATCGAAAATTCTGGCGCGGGACCTTGAGACACTCCACCCCGATCTCGAGGTGAGTATTGAAGTGATCCGAACCACCGGTGACAAGATCCCCCACACCGCCCTCTCCAAGCTGGCAACCGGTGTCAAAGGATTATTTGTCAAAGAAATCGAGGAGGCTCTCCTGGAGCAGCGTATCGACGTGGCTGTCCACAGTTTAAAGGACCTTCCCACCGAACTGCCCGAGGGGCTGACGCTGGCCGCTATCCCGCAGAGGGAGGATGCTCGAGACGTGCTGGTGACAGAGTCCCCGGAGATCCAGTCTTTTGAGGCGCTACCCCCAAAAGCGCGCTTGGGTACGGGTTCCCTTCGCCGCCGCGTACAGCTCCAGCTGCTGAGGCCAGACCTCGTGGTGTCCGCCATTCGAGGCAACGTAGACACCCGCATCCGGAAGATCCGAGAGCGGAACCTGGACGGAATCGTCCTGGCGGCTGCCGGCCTGAGACGGCTGGGACTTGAGGAGAAAATATCCTACTTTTTTCCAGTGGAGGAAATGATTCCGGCCATAGGCCAGGGTGCCCTGGGGGTAGAAATCCGTGCGGATGACGAGTCGACTCTCCAACTTGTCAAGCCCCTTGACGACCTGCCCACTCGACACTGTGCCCTGGCGGAAAGGCGATTTCTTCAAGAAATGGGAGGCGGATGTGACGTGCCCATGGGGGCCCACGCCTCGATTGAAGACGGGAATGCCCACTTCACGGCCTTTGTGGCCGATCCCGCCAGCCTTGAAGTGGTCAAAAGAGTGTGCCAAGGGCAGCCCCAGGACCTGGAGAGGCTGGCTGTGGAGACAGCCCAGTACCTGATCTCTCAGGGTGGGGACCAAATGCTCAAAGGGTCCGCCGTTCAAAACCTATCATGAGTGGTCCCTTGCACGATCGCACCATTCTCAATACTCGAAGCCGCGGCCAGGCCCCCGAGTTCAGGCTGCTTCTCGAGAAAGCGGGCGCTCGAGTCCTGGATCTGCCCACCATTGAAATCCGCCCCCGCCCTACTCCGGAACTGGACCGTGCCGTTGGAGGACTGGAGGACTGTGACTGGCTGATGTTCACCAGTGCCAACGCGGTGGAGATCTTTATGGATCGGGCCCAGGCCCTGGGCCGATTACCTGCTCCAGAGGGGGACTCCCCATTCCCCAAAATCTGCACCATTGGACCCGCTACCGCCGCTAAGGTCGAGAGCTACGGCTATACCGTTGCTCTGGTTCCAAGGCTCTATCAGGCAGAGGGCATCCTGGAGGACTTCCTGGACTTCAACAGCGGGAGTATCCAGGACCTGCGGATACTGCTTCCCCGAGCCAGCAAGGCTCGTGAGCTTCTCCCCCAGTCACTCCGGGAACAGGGCGCCCAGGTCAACCTGATTGAGATCTATGACACCGTAGTGCCCGAGGAGAGCCGCTCAAGGATGGCGGAGCTGTTAGACCAACAACCTCCCGATCTGATCACTTTCACGAGTTCCTCAACGGTGAATCATTTTACGGCTCTCGCCCAGGAGGTTGAGGATCTGAAACAGTTCCACTACGCAGCGATTGGGCCCATCACAGCAGCCACGGCCAGGGAGTATGGTTTAGAGATCGTGGTTCAAGCTGAGAGATCCTCCATCCCGGATCTGGTCAAGGCAATCGAGCGATATTTTCAGAATCTGCCGGGATAGCCCGCAGGCTGAAGCCTGTGGCTCTGACAGAACTGACAAGGCTCAAACAGAGCCGTGGGCTTTAGCCCACGGGCCTGAGTGTCGGAACTGTGCATTCCTAACGGCTTGGGCGAGCCTCCGGCCCGCCCCTGCGGAAGACCACATTGAAGGTCAGCCGGGCAGCGGCAACTTTCCCTTTCGAAATGGCCGGCAAGAAAGTCCAGGAGTTTTGCACTGTCTGGAGAGCAAGCTCATCCAAGCGGGGCGCGACACCCTGAGCAACCTGCAGCTCGGTCAGGCCTCCCGAGCGGCTCACTCTGGCGCTCAGCACGACGAGGACGGGGTCGGGCAGATCGCTAAATGAAGAAGGAAGCAGGGGTCGGGGACCGGAAATGAGCACCGGCTGCAAAAGCTCCAGATCTGGAAAGTGGCCCTCAATTTCCTCCAACTCCGGTGCTCCGCTGGTGTAAAGCGTACCGTGCCCCTGAAGGAAGCCCGCCCGTAGCACCATCTGTTTTCCGTCCTCCATGGAAAGATCCAGGTCTCCGATTTTGCCTGCCAGCCATTCGAAATCCTCCTCCAAGAGAGGCTCGAGCTTCACGATACGAGAGCCGACCTGGAAATAGGCCTCCTCGACGGGCGTTTGCAAACGGAAATCTCCCCAGATGCTGTAGCCTGCATAGCTGCGGGGCTGGGCGAGTTCAGTCACCTTGAATCTGTCGTTGGGATCGGCGGCCTCCTCCACTTCGATGAGGTGTCCGGGAAAGGGATGACCTTCTGAATCGAAAATCAGCAGCCCAGGCGCCTGAATAATCTCAAACGCGTCACCCAGGCTGATATAGTTTAAAATTGCTTTTTGCTCATTGACCAGTTCGAGGGTAATGATGCGCTGGTCAGAAAGATAGAAGTAGTGGCGCGTTCCTGAAGGCACCTGCCCAACAGAAAAACCTGATGCTCCTATGAGAATCATCAACGTCATCAAAATCTTTGCCGAGCCCAGCGAACCGGTCATCTCGGACACAACTATAGCAGGATTCTGGGGTAGGTATTCGATGGCAGTCAGAGTGATTGGCGCCCTGTTACTGGCAGCGCTCAGTCCGCTTGGTGCCGCTGCCCAGGAGGCACTCTGGGAGAAATACAATAAGGCAGGACTGGGGGCCTATGAGCAAGCCCGTTACGCTGAGGCCGAGGAGTTGTACTTAGCTGCGCTCAAGGAAGCTGAAAGCTTCCCAGACCCAGACCCCCGCCTCGCACTCTGCCTCAACAACCTGGCTGAGCTATACCGAGCCCAGGGCAGGTATGCCGAAGCGGAACCAGCCAGTCGCCGGGCCCTCGCCATCCGAGAGAAGGCGCTGGGAGCGGAGCATCCCGACGTGGCAATGAGCCTCAACAACCTGGGCTTGCTCCATAAGGAGCAGGGCCTGTATGCCGAAGCGGAGGCGCTATACCAGCGCGCTCTGGCCATCCTGGAGAAGGCCCTGGGGCCGGAGGATGCTCATGTGGGTACGAACCTCAACAACCTGGCAGAGATCCACCGCAGGCAGGGCAACTATGCAGACGCGGAGCCGTTGTTTAGACGCTCTCTGGCCATCTGGGAGAAGACGCTGGGGCCGGACCATCCCGATGTAGCGAGGAACCTCAACAACCTGGCCTTGCTCTACAAGGACCAGGGCAGGTTTGCCGAGGCGCAGCCCTTGTACCAGCGCTCCTTGGCCATCGTGGAGAAGGCCCTGGGGCCGGACCATCCCGATTTAGCAAGAAGTCTCAATAACCTGGCCGAGCTTCACCACGAGCAGGGCAAGAATGCCGAGGCGCTGCCCCTGTACCAGCGCTCTTTGGACATCCTGGAGAAGGCCCTGGGCCCAGAGCATCCCAATGTAGCCAGGAATCTCAACAACCTGGCAGAGATCCACCGCCAGCAGGGCGACTATGCCAAGGCGGAGGTCTTGTACCAGCACTCCTTGGCCATTCTGGAGAAGGCGCTGGGACCGGAGCATCCCAGTGTGGCAGCGAGCCTGAATAACTTGGGATTACTGTACTACGACCAGGGTAAATACGGTGAAGTGGAGCCGCTTTACAAGAGGGCATTGAGTGTCTGGGAAAAGGTTCTGGGCCCGGAGCACCCGAATGTCGCAAGGAGCCTCAACAACTTGGCGATGCTCTATCAGGCCCAGGGCAAGTATGCCGAGGCGGAGCCATTCTACCGGCGATCGCTGGCCATCTGGGAGAAAGCGCTAGGGCTGGAACATCCAGACGTAGCCACAATCCTGGAAAACTATGCCGACTTGTTGAGCAGACTGGACCGTAATGCGGAGGCCGATGAGCTGGAACACCGCGCCAGGGCCATTCGGAGGGGAGAAAAGTAGAGGTACACCGGCAGGATTCGTTGGGATGAGCTTGAAAAAAACTCCTTTGAACGCGGCTCACAGAGAATGCGGAGGGCGAATGGTGGACTTCGCCGGTTGGGAGATGCCCGTGCACTATGGAAGCGCGCTCAAGGAACATTTCTCGGTCCGGCAAGGGGTAGGGGTCTTTGACGTCAGCCACATGGGTGAGATCGAGATGGTGGGCAAGGACGCCCTTGCCATGGCCCAAAAACTCACCAGCAATGATATCTCCCGTCTGGCTGACGGCCAGGCCCAGTACTCGGCATTTCTTTATCCGGAAGGAACTTTCATCGACGACATTGTCCTTTACCGGATCAATGCGGAACACATTTTCATTTGCGTTAACGCAGCCAACAAGGACAAGGATTTCCAATGGGTTCGGAAACACAAACAGGGGCAGGTGGACATCCTGGACAGCAGCGATTCCTATGTCCAGCTGGCCATCCAGGGACCCCAGGCCGAAACCGTGCTCCAGCAGCTCACCGAGGTGGACCTCTCCTCTCTTCAATACTACTGGTTCACCCACGGGAAGGTGCACGGCGCACGAGCCCTCATCTCGAGAACGGGCTACACCGGGGAGGACGGCTTTGAAATCTACATCCCGGTGGAGGCGGCCCAACCCATCTGGGAGCGGCTGTTTCAGGTGGGACAGCGCTTCCAAATCACGGCGGCTGGCTTGGCTGCCCGCAACACCCTGCGATTGGAAGTGGCCTATTGCCTTTACGGGCACGAGATCAATGAGACCACCAACCCCTGGGAGGCGGGTCTGGGCTGGATTGTCAAACTCAGCAAAGGAGAGTTCATTGGTCAGGAAGCCCTGGTCAAGCTCAAGGAAGAAGGGCACCATCGCAGGCTGGTCGGTTTTGAGATGGTGGACCGGGGAATTGCCCGCGATCACTTCCCGGTTTCAGTCGGGGACCAGAGGGTGGCTGAGGTCACCAGTGGAGGCTTTGCCCCTTCCCTGAACAAAAGTGTGGGGTTAGTCTATCTGCCGGTGGAGTATGCCCAGCCCGGCCAGCAGTTCCAGGTGGACATTCGGGGCAAACTCCTCCAGGCCAAGGTGGTGGAGACACCCTTTTACAATCGCTAAGCCTGAGCTGTGCTTGCGAATCCTTTCTAAAAGTCCTACTATTTGAAGCAACTCGCACCCACACTTGAAGGGGAGATGCCATTGGTCGGAGAGACGATATCTCACTACAAGATCCTGAAAAAGATCGGAGAAGGCGGCATGGGAGAGGTCTTCCTGGCTCAGGATACGAGGCTGGATCGCAAAGTGGCGCTGAAATTCCTGCCCCAGGAGCTGCAGCAGGACTCCACTGCTAGAAAGCGCTTTCTGCGGGAAGCCAAGTCAGCGGCCGCTCTGGACCACCCCTTTATCTGCAAGATCTACGAGGTTCAAGAAGCGGATAACAGATCCTTCATCGCCATGGAGTACATCCAGGGACAGACCCTGGGCGAGCGACTGCTGGAAGGTCCGCTACCTTTAAAGGATGCGCTAGAGATGGCAGTGGAGATCGCCGAGGCTCTGGAAGGGGCACACAGGCAAGGCATCGTCCATCGAGACTTGAAACCGTCCAACATCATGCTCACCTCTGAACGCCACGTGAAAATGATGGACTTCGGCCTGGCCAAGCGAGTGAGTCCGGTCGAGGGTCAGGAGAAGCAGGAGATCACCACCGCCCTGACTCGGGAGGGTGCCAGTCTAGGGACGATTCCCTACATGTCCCCTGAGCAGGTGCGTGGTGAACAGGTCGATCTTCGATCCGATATCTTCTCCTTTGGTCTGGTGCTTTATGAGATGCTCAGCGGGGTGAATCCCCTAAAGAAGGGTTTGGCCATGGAAACGGCCCATGCCATTTTGGGTGAAACTCCTCCCCCTCTGACTCGCTACAGAGAGGACATCCCCGTCCTCCTTCAGCACACCGTCAAAAAGATGCTGGCCAAGGACCCGGATCAGCGTTATCAGCTCGTCCATGAAGTGAGGACGGACCTGGCAGAGCTGATCGCGGAAGGCGGAGACTCCCAGGAGTTCACGGGTGAGATCCTAAAGGCTCTCACTCCCGCCACGGCGATCCCGGCCCGACGGGGCTGGCGCCCCACCCTCCCCCTGGTGGCTGCCCTGTTGGTGGGAGCCATCATGGCAAGCCTTGCCATCTGGACTCTCGCACCCGCACCCGACACGGCGACTGGCTCGATAGCTCGGTTTGTGCTGCCGCTGCCAACCGGTTTACGGCCGTCAGCGGAGAGTCTGGTTCTCTCACCAGACGGAAGTCACCTCGCTTTCACCAGTCAGGGAAGTGGAGTCAGGCAGCTTTATTTGCGGGCTATGGAGAGCCTAGAGACCAAAGTCGTTCCCGACACAGAAGACGCCAATCGTCCTTTCTTCTCGCCCGATGGGCGATGGGTGGGGTTTTTGCCGGGGGCAAGCTGAAGAAAGTTTCCACCAGCGGTGGACTGCCGGTGGTCCTGTCCGATGCTACCGGGGGTCGAGGGGGAAGTTGGGGGGAAAACGGTACCATCGTGTTTACCCCCGACGCACGGGGTACGGGTCTTTCGCAGGTCTCAGCCGAGGGAGGGACGCCCCAACCCATCACCACGTTGGATTCTGACAAAGGGGAGACCAGTCACCGTTTACCCCACCTCCTTCCGGGTGGAGAGGTGGTGCTTTTTACAGCCTACGGCGCCACTTATCAAGACGTCCAGATCGTGGCCCAGTCGTTGCAAACGGGCGAGCGGAGGGTCCTGATAGAAGGAGGCAGCCAGGCCCGCTACGTATCCAGCGGGCATCTGCTTTATGTCCAGCCCAGGATGGCGGGAACACTCATGGCGGTCCCCTTTGACGCGGAGCGGCTGGAGTTGACCGGAACTCCTGTACCCATCGTTGAAGGCGTTGTGACAATCAGGGGCGACACAGCAGGGTGGAGCGTTTCCCGTCTGGGAACCCTGGTGTACCTCCCAGGGGGTCTCCGCAGCACCGCGAGATCGTTGGTCTGGGTGAATCGAGAGGGAGAGGCCGAGCCGTTGGACCTGCCTCCAGGCCCTTATGAATATCCGCGGCTTTCGCCAGATGGTCGTCAGCTGCTCGTCAAGCTGGGTGCGCTTCAGCCCAGCCTGTGGATCTACGATCTGATCGACAAGACCTTCAACCGCCTGACCTTTGAAGGAAACGACGGCTGGCCTCTCTGGGCCCCTGACGGCAAGCGGGTGGTGTATGCCTCCAACCGGGCGGAACCGTATGATCTGTACTGGATCCCGGTGGACGGCAGCGGAAAAGAGGAGCTGCTTTTAGCAAGACCTGAAATTCAGCTCCCTCACTCTTTCTCCCCCGACGGTAAATTGCTGGCTTTCTTGCATGCGGATCCAACGACCGCTCAGGATGTGTGGCTATTGCCACTGGATGACCCGCAGCAAGCTCGACCGGTCCTTCAAACACCTGCGGTTGAATTCGATGCTCAGTTCTCGCCAGACGGGCGGTATCTCGCCTATGCCTCCAATGAGTCAGGTCGCAACGAAGTCTACGTTCGGCCCTTCCCTAACCTTCAGGAAGCGAAGTGGCAGATTTCAACCGATGGGGGTCGAGAAACCAAGTGGGCTCACAGTGGGGACGAACTCTTCTATCGCAGCGGAGATGGGATGATGGCCGTAGAGATTACGACACAGCCCTCCTTCCGCACGGGCACACCCCGGCAACTCTTCGAGGGACCCTACAGAAGGTCTAGTTCACCGACCACTGCCCAATATGACGTCTCAGCCGACGGCCAGCGCTTTCTCATGGTTCAGGAAGAATCACAGGAAGTCGAAGCACCACAGCTCAACGTCGTCCTCAACTGGTTTGAGGAACTCAAGCGCCTGGTGCCTTCGAACTAGCCGCGGGTTACCAGAGCGAATGGATGACCGGCGACCCGTGCAGCGTCGTCACCTGACATTGGCTGGCCCAGGCTCCGAAGTTGGAAAAGTCCGCCCAGTTCTCAGTGCCCTGCTTCCAGTGGTCATCCATGCCGGCCTGGCTCTCGTACACTTCCATCAGGACGAAGGAGGTGTTGCCGGTCGGTGCGGATGACGGGTCCAGGGGGTTGGACAACTCCGCTCCCTTGGAGACGTTGTATCGCAGAAGGGCCTTGTCACCCTCGCGATGGTGTGATTCCTCCATCCACTGGGCGTGGCTCTCAAAAATCTGATCACCCTGCTCGACCAGGTCGGGAGTGGCCGTGAAGATGACGGTAAGCTGTACCTTTCCTTTGTGGGACATAAGACTTTCCTCCTTTTTTGATCCGCCAAGTGACGTGAGGTACCAGATGACTCCCAGGACCATGAGTACGATTCCCCAAGTCCTGAGCAGATTGCCGCCCGAGGAAGGAGGAAACACAATGGCTGCCTGGTTTCTGAATGATTGGCCTTCGGCGCTACTGTCAACCTCCTGAGAAACCTCAAAGAAGCTCAACCCATCCGATATTTGAAAGAGTTCTTCGATGCCGCTGGGGCTTTCCGCGCTCACATTCAGGATAACCAGATAATCATTGTGGATCCGCGCCAGCTGCCATTGATGTATCGTCAGCTCCTCCGCTGGAAGGAGAAGCTCAAGTTTATGGAAGTCCTCACCGCCCAACCGCTGTACGGAGATTTCTGAGATCTCTGCCTCTGGCAGTGACTCCTTCATCACTTGAGAACCCGCTTTCAGGAAGTCAGCTCCGCTGGCAAACTCATCGCGGTGACCTCGTACGTCAATGGCAGCAACGAGGATATTGCGATTGATACCCTCAAAATCGCTGCCTGGAGGCTGTTCTGAAACCCATACGAGGACCTTACCAGGCATTTGCTCCACGACGGCCTGGATTTGCGGACTGTCCACTCCCACGATCTGGGCGCCTTCCTGGAGACCTTGGGAGACCTCACTGTCGGTTGCCAGGTACCAACCGGTCGGTGCCGGGAAACGCAGGCCGACATACTGATAGGAAAAGGAACCTGGGGAGATTTGTACTCCCAGCGCGAACGTCGAAAGCGCCAAGGCCAGCAAACAAGTCTGAACCGGAATCGGTTTCTTCATTCACCCTCTATCTGCAGCAACCGCTTCACTCAAACGAATATCTGTAGACGTTGGTCTCTCGTGCCTTGAAACCCAAGCGCTGGTATAAGCGGTTGGCCGCTTCCCGGCTAGGCCGAGACGTCAAGTCCACGCTCCTGGCACCATGATCCTTGGCTATTCTCAAGGCTTCTCGATTCAGCGCTTCTCCAATTCCCCGTCCACGAACGGACTCATCCACGACCACATCTTCAATCCACGCCCGCACACCCGTAGGAATCCGGAACAAGGCCAGGGTCAGGCTTCCCACGATCGCTCCATCGACTCTTGCCACCAGCAGGCGGGTGGCAGTGGAGCTGACGATCTCCCCAAGCTGCTGCTCTCCGGGCGGCGGAGCCGAGCGGCTCAGCTGGCCGGTGAGCTGGCTGAAAGCTTCGACTAATTCTGCAGTAACTTCGGTAGCTTCTTCGACTTTCATGCTCTGTTTATCGCTGGAGAACGTTCGTGTCCAGGATCATGCAATCTAACATGCAGTGCAGCATGGGATCAATCTGTCCAAAAAGGTATGGCTTGTTGATATGATGACCCCGGTCTTCTGAGTTGATTCCAATCTCCACTTGGGATAAAAGAATTGACACTTTTGACATGTTGGATGCTCTCCTGAGAGGAAAGCACGAGGAGGGAGACAGATGAACGCTCCAGATGAACTTTTGTACAGCCATGAACACGAGTGGGTCCTGCGGGAAGATGACATCGTCACCATTGGAATCACGGATTACGCTCAGGCCGAGCTGGGAGACGTGGTATTCGTTGAACTGCCGGAGGTGGGTGCAACCTTTAGCGCTACCGATCCGTTTGGCACCGTGGAGTCCGTCAAGGCGGTCTCGGAGATCTACATGCCGGTTTCCGGGGAGATTGTGGAGATCAACCAAGCGTTGGTGGACTCCCCCCAGCGAGTGAATGACGATCCTTACGGTGAGGGTTGGATCATTCGCACCCGTCTGGAAGACCCGACCGAACTGAAGGGGCTCATGTCTTCCCAGGCGTACTCGCAATATGTCCAGGACGAGTCACAGGAGTAGTCGATGCGCTACGTTTCGATCACACCGGAAGAAAAGCGGTTGATGCTGCAAGTCACCGGAGTGGATCGCGTGGAAGATCTCTTTGGGACGATTCCTGAGAATCTGAGGCTCAGGGAGACCCTCGACATTCCGGAGGCTGCTTCCGAGACCGACATCCTCAAGTATTTTCGGGCCCTGGGCCAGAAAAACGCCTCCGCCGAAAACTTCGAGTACTTTCTGGGAGCGGGAGCCTACAATCACTTTCTCCCCACCCTGATTGACTCGGTCATTTCGCGAGCCGAGTTCTACACCTGCTATACCCCTTACCAACCCGAGATCAGCCAGGGAACGCTGCAAGCCACCTTTGAGTTTCAAACACTCATCTGTCAGCTCACCGGAATGGAAGTTGCCAACGCCAGCCTCTATGACGGAAGCAGCGCGCTGGCCGAGGGTGTGCTCATGGCCGTTCGCACGACCAAGCGACAGAAGATACTGATCCCCCAAAGCGTGCACCCGGAGTACCGGAGAGTCCTGGAAACCTATACCGCCAACCTGGATATCCAGATAGAGGACCTCCCTTTCACGGAATCGGGATGCATTTGCTTGGAAAGTCTGGAGCAGCTCCTGAGTGAGGATCATGCTGCCGTGGTGATTCAGTCCCCCAACTTCTTTGGAGTCCTGGATGAAGTGGAGGCCGCAAGTCGTCTGTGCGAGAGGGCAGGCGCTCTGTCCATCGTCGTGGTGACCGAGGCCCTCTCAATGGGACTTCTCAAACCTCCGGGGGAACTGGGTGCAGACATCGTGGTGGGAGAGGGGCAATCCCTGGGCATCCCTCTGGGATTTGGAGGACCCTATCTGGGTCTCTTTGCCACCAAGGACAAGTACAAGCGCCAAATGCCGGGCCGGCTGGTGGGTCAAACCGTCGACAGTCTGGGGCGGCCAGGCTTCGTCCTGACGCTGGCCACTCGAGAGCAACACATCCGCCGCCAGAAGGCGACCTCCAATATCTGTACCAATCAAGGCCTGTGTGCCTTGATTGCTGCCGTTTTCCTCACCACTCTGGGTAAGGGTGGGATCCGAGAGCTAGCCGAGCAGAATCTCAAGAAGGCTTTCTCTTTGCGGAAATTACTGGGTGATTCCCTGGCTTTTTCCGGAGCCACTTTCAACGAAATGGTGGTGGACTGCGCTGAGGATCCCGAGGAGATCAATCGCCGACTCGCCGGCGAGGGGATCATCGGGGGCCTTCCCCTGGGGAGATATTTTCCTGAGCGGTCCAACCAGATGCTGGTCTGCGTGACCGAGCAGAACAGTCTCGAAAAAATACAACGCTTTGCGGAAATCTTGAAAGGTGTAGAAGTCCCGCTGTGAAACGAACATCCGTTACCTTTAACCTGAACGAGCCGCTGATTTTTGACAAATCAGGCCCCGGGAAAGCCGCCTACACTCTTCCTCCCCTGGATGTTGAGGATGTCCCGGTGGAGGAAATCCTGGATTCCAAATATCTGCGCCAGGAGGTCCAGGGTTTTCCCGAGGTCAGCGAGGTCGAGTTGATACGCCATTACACCCGGCTCTCCACCTGGAACTACCACATCGACCTGGGGATGTACCCACTGGGCTCCTGCAGCATGAAGTACAACCCCAAGCTCAACGAACGAGTTGCTCGCCTCTCCGATATCGCCTTGACCCATCCGCTTCAAGGGGATCAGCACAGTCAGGGCAACCTGGAGATTCTCTTCAGGCTCCAGGAAACCCTGAAGGAACTGACCGCCATGGACGCGGTGAGTCTGCAGCCTGCAGGAGGGGCTCAGGCCGAGTTCACGGGCATCTTAATGATCCGCGCCTGTCATCTTTCCCGCCAGGGGGACCCTCGTCGATTTGTCCTGATTCCCGACTCGGCCCACGGAACCAATCCGGCCAGCGCCGTCCTGGCTGGCTATGAGGTGATCTCCATCCCCTCAAATGCAGAGGGCAGGATCGACGTTGAGGTGCTGAAGGAGAAAATGACAGAAGAGGTGGCCTGTCTGATGCTGACCAACCCCAATACCATGGGGATTTTTGAAACACAGATCGAGGAGATCGCCCAGGTTGTCCACCACCAGGGTGGACTCATTTATATGGACGGCGCCAATTTGAACGCCTTGATGGGCTATGCTCGGCCGGGCGAGATGGGAATCGATGTGCTTCACCTCAACCTCCACAAGACGCTTTCCACCCCTCACGGCGGGGGCGGGCCAGGCAGCGGTCCGGTGGCCTGCAAGAAAGATCTTTCACCCTACTTGCCGGTGCCCCGGGTGGAGCAGGAGGGAGGGCAGTATCGACTCAACTCCGATGAGCCCGCCAGCATCGGCCGTGTCCATGCTTTTTATGGCAATTTCGGGATGGCGGTGCGGGCTCTTTGCTACATCCTCAGCTGTGGTCGAGAAGGACTGAAGGAATTGAGCGGAATGGCCGTCCTGAGCGCCAACTACATTCGGCGGCGGCTGGAGGGATACTACGATCTTCCCTATGACACCCCCATCCTGCACGAGGTCGTTTTCTCGGACAAGAGGCAGAACAAAACGGGCGTGACGACACTGGACATCGCCAAAAGATTAATCGACTACGGCTTCCATCCCCCCACCACTTATTTCCCTTTGATCGTCCAGGGAGCGCTCATGATCGAGCCCACCGAGAGCCACAGCAAAGAGGAATTGGATGCTTTCATTGAGGCCATGATTGCCATCAGCCGTGAGGCCAGGGACGACCCCGACTTGGTCACCAGTGCCCCAACCACGGCCAAGCTGACCCGCCTGGACGAAGTGCGGGCCGCCCGCTCTCCCCAGCTCAGATGGAAACCGTAGCCCTTCGCCCCTCGTTTAGCCCGCACTTCTCACACCAGGTCTACTGCATCGGCGCAATGATACGACCTGACTGCGTTGCGCGACCCGCAAGCGGGTACCCCTCGCGCGCCAGTCGGAGCCGCAGGCTTTAGCCTGCGGGCCCGTGGGCTAAAGCCCACGGCTCTGTTTTCCGGTCCTTTCGCCGCTTCGCGACGACCTGGTGTGAGAAGTGTGGGCTTGGGATGGTCTTGGTACTATAATGGGGTCATGCGCCGCCTGGCCTGGATTTTTCTCTGCTGTCCCCTGCTTCTTGCTCAAGACACACCTTCATTCAAAGTCCGGGCCGACTACATCAAGGTTCCCGTCAGTGTCCTGGACGCCAAGGGTCGGGTTCTCACCAACCTGACTCGAGAGCAGTTCATCCTTCTGGATGAGGATGAGCCGCGGCCCATCCAGAACTTCCTTCTCGACAAAACAGCCATCCATGTCACCCTTCTGCTGGATGTCAGCAGCAGTCTTCGGGAAGAGCTGGAAGAGATCCGCGAGGCCGCCCTGCAGTTTGCCCAAGCCTTCGGCAGAGAGGACAGAATTGCCATTATTTCCTTTTCCGACCAGCTGGAATTGCTGCAGGATTGGACCAATGACCGGGAAGAGGTGCGAAAGTCACTCAAACACCTGGAGCGTGGCTATCGAACGGCGCTCTACGATGCACTGCTTTCTACAGCCCGTGAAAGACTGGTTGACCTGCCCGGGAAAAGGGTCATCATCCTTCTCACTGACGGACTCGATAATGAAAGCCGGTCCACATCCGATGATGTCCTGAACTATCTCATTGAATCCAACATCTCACTTTACATCGTGAGCCGCACGCGCCTGGTCCAACCCAAGGTTAAAACCAGCGAGCGAGTGGACTTTCTCAATCAGGTGATGAAAAACGTACTCCACGAGGAGTCGGACTTTATTGAGCTTTATTTTCGAGAAAAAGAAATCTCCCTCTCTCAGTTAGCCGAGGCTACCGGCGGTAGAGTTTTCTTCCCAGAAAAGCTGGAAGATCTCAGGAGCAGTTACCTGCAAGTGGCCGAGGAATTGAAAAGCCAGTATATTCTGACCTTTCGACCTCCCGCCCTCTCCGACAAAACATTCCGCACCATTAAAGTCATCTGCACCCAGACCGTCGGCGAAATTTACCACAGGAAACAATACCACTGGACCGGTTCAGAGGGGACCGGTCAATAGACAACCCCCTCTGGAGTATAGGCCGTGAAGGACACGGTATCCGACTCGTCCAGGAAATAGACGAACTGAGTTCCCTCTCCGGGATAGAGGTATGACCAGGTTTCAAGGGAAGCCCCCATCTCAACCTGATCCCACCACTCCTCCTGTGGTCCCCAGATGGATTCGGTTTGCTTGACCAGGGTGCCTCTCACCCCGGGTTGGCCCAGCAACTCGAGCACTTCGGCCTTGCTCAAACCGACCCTGAGCTCTGAGGGTGGGCTGGTGGAACTCTGGCAAGCAGCCACCAGCACCATCAGGATAAGAAAGGGTCCGATCTGGTGTTTCATAGCCTTATTCCGGGGTCGTCTCCTCCTGGGCAGGTTCCGGAGGTTTGGTCAAAAAGACACCGAGCCGAATCATGGCCAGGCGGCCCGCATCCAACTTGAACTGCGGTTGCTTGAAGTTGCCCTGGATGTCAAAGGGAATCACGATTCGGTTGTATTGATCGGTGAAGAGACTGCTAAACAGGCTCGCCAGGGGGTTGGACAGCTGCTGGCTGGCTTCAGGAGTGAAGGCCGCTGAGGCCTCGAAGTCGAGTTCTCCGCTGAGACTCAACCTCCCCACAGCGCCCATGGCCAACTTCGGTGTCCTGATCAGAAGATCCTCGGTGCGGATCCAGCCGTCCTCGACCGAAAACGTGGTAAAGAACTCTTCCAGTTGGGTACCCGTCTCGGTGAAGGGCAAGCCCACCAGACTATTGAGGTCGGCCAACTCCTTCCCCAGGTTCAGCGCACCCAGCCCCCCCTCGGTGAGCTGAAGCGTTCCCTGGCCGTTGGCTGTCTGAAAGATCCTGTCTCGCTCACCACCACTGGCAGCCAGCTCGAGGGAGGCATGCAAATTCCCAAACAGCCTGTCTTTGGACTCGGTGTTGGCGGAGAGCATCTGGTTGGCATCGACCTTCTCCAGTTCAACGCTGAATGTGCTGGACGGCTCGGATTTGGAAAGGTCGATTTGCAATCGACCACTGCCCGTTCCGCCATAGAGGCCAAAGCTGATGGGTTCACAGATCACCTGTCCTTCCGCGATTTGGACGGCTGCTTCAAAGGGCTCGAGTATCAGAGTTCCGTGTTTGAGTTGGCCCAGCTTCAACTGTCCTTCCCCAGTCACCTTGTTGAACCAGGTCATCCCTTGACCCGCTTCCCCGGCTCCCCTTCCAGAAGGTTCCTGGGAGTAGCCCATCGAGTTCTGTAACTCGGTCACGTCAAAATAATCCCCGCTCAACTCAAAGACAACCTTGGGAGCGTCCCAATCGTTCACCCGCAGAAAGCCTTCAAGCGTCCCCCCCGCTATCGTCACCTGCAGATTCTGCAGCTCCACCTGATCGGGACCGAATTCCAGATCGGCTTGCTGGATGGTGAAAGGACGACTCCAACCATCGGGCTGCACCGTAGCATCCGAGAGACTGATCTGGCCGCTCACCACCGGGGCACCACTCAAAAGCGATGAGAGAGTGACCTGGACTTCCACGGCCTGGGCGCTCAAGAGGTCTTCCCCGCTCATATCGGCGCTCTTGGCTACTCGGATGTCGTTGAGGGTTAAGCTCAATGGGAACAGACCCAGCTCAAGACCCGCGGCCTCCACAGGCCTTCCCAACGTCTGGCTGAGAGGCTCCAGGATATATCCGCAGTATTGATCGGCATCGAAGGTCAACAGGAAAATGCCGGCCCCCAAGACCACCACAACTACGATACCTGCCAGAACGAATAGAGACTTTCGAGCCAGGCTTGTCATCTTTTTCTAGGTCCCAAACCCCCCGATGCGATCAACCTGGGTCCGAACGATCAATCGCTGCTCGCCCGGCGCTCGGAAGGGATACTCGTCCATTCCCAGAAAACGCTTGGTCAGCTTGTCAATGTGCTCATCCGCTCCTTCCTCGGTCACCGTCGCACTTCCGTGGAAGAGGGCGTAAACCTGCGAGTCGTTGGGATTCTGGACGGAGATGATAATGCGGGGGTCGCGGCGCAGGTTTCGCGGCTTGACTCTTTCCTCCGCGGTGTTAAAGAGAACTTCGTTCCCATCGACGTCCATCCAGACCATGCTCACTTGCGGGCTGCCGTCTGCATTACGCGTGACCACATGACCGTAGGCTTTTAAACTCAGGAACTGCTTGATTGGCTCGGGAATTTCGATCGGCATTGAACACCTCCAGTGCACCGGATCTTGGGACCATCCTTGGAATTTGGTGGCCATTGTAGCACGCCCTTCTCAGCTGGGTGAGATCAGCCGGCTGAGACAAGAAGACCCTTGATCTTCCTGTTGAAACGCCAGGACAACAAAAGAGCAGCCATGGTGAGTCCAATGACCAGTCCCCACCACAACCCCACGCCCTCAAAGCCCAGTTGAAAGCCCAACACATAGCCGCTGGTCAAACCCACACACCAGTAAGAGATTACGGCGACCAGCATGGGTGTTCGCGTATCCTTCAGGCCCCTCAAGGCGCCGGCAGCCGTAACCTGGAGACCGTCGAAGATCTGAAAGACAGCGGCTATGCTCAGCAGGACAGTCGCCTGGAGCACAACTTCCGTGTTGAGGGTGCTTTGGACGTCCAGAAACAGTGAAATGATGGACCTTGGAAATGCCCAAAAGCAGATGGCGCTGATCATCATGAAACTGGAACCGAGCCACATACCCACATAGCCGGCGCGGCGGGCTCCCTGAAAATCCCTCCGACCAGTGGCCTGGCCCACTCGCACTGAAACCGCCAAGGAAAGACCGAGTGGGACCATGAAAGCATAGGACGCACATTGTGTCGCGATCTGATGGGCAGCCAGCATGGTGGTACCGAAGAGTCCTATCAAGAGGGCCGTGAAGGAAAAAAGACCCACTTCAAGACCAAGGGTCACCCCGATGGGCCAACCGATTCGGAAAATTTCCAGAAAATGGTGCCAGTCCGGTTTACCCAGGCGAGAAAAGACTCCATAGGATCTAAGTGCTTGGCTGTTGCCAATGACGAAAACCATAACCAGGAACATACTCCAGTAAACGAGCGCGCTTGCCCAGCCGCAGCCCGCTAACCCCAGTGCTGGAAATCCCAGCTTCCCGTACATAAGAACGTAATTAGCGATCACGTTGAGCATCACAGCACCGCTGGTGATCAACATGATCACCAGCGGGCGAGAGAGGCCTTCCAGAAAGTAACGCAGAACTCCGAACCAGAGAAGCGGAGGGAGGCCCCAGATAATCGCATGGAGGTATTCTTCGGCCAAAAGGACGGTGCTTTCCTCCTGGCCCATCCAGGCTAACAGCGAGGGTCCATTCCATATCACCAGAGAGGTGGGAATGATCAGCAGCGTCCCCAGCCAGAGACCCTGGCGCACGGAGCGGCCAATGGCAACCTCGTCACCAGCGCCGTAGCTGTGCGAGACCATGGGGCCGACCGCCATCAGGACTCCCAGGCCGATGAGGACCACAGGAAAGTACACGGCACCGCCCACTGCCACTCCAGCCAGCTCTTGACTGCCCAGCCGACCAACCATGATGGTATCCACAAAAGACGAGGACATCTGGGCAAGCTGCGCCAGAATGAGCGGGCCTGCCAATACAAGAGTCTGTCGAACTTCTTTTCCCAACATTTTCAATAGTGACTTGAAGCAACTATCAGCGGGGCAGACCGGGCCAGAGCGTCACGGCAAACTTAAGTTGAATCTGAGATTGGAAGTGCCGTTTTCAATCTCAGAGATACGTAACCGAATTTCATTAGAGACGGGCTCATCGGGAAAAGAGCGGATGAACTCACGGTACGCTTCCGCTACTTCCCTGGGGCCCTCACAGGCCCCCGGGTGGAGGAGGTTTTCTTCTAGATCTGCCAACTCTTCTCCCACCTCTTGTTTGTAACGATCGGGAAATCGGCTTTGGAACGCGCGCCACATCCCATAGAGCTCGGAAAAGACAAATGAGCCGAGCCGCCGACATCCTCCGTAATCAGTCTGAGGTTCAATATACAGTGGCCAGCCCGGGCTGGGGTAGGCAATTTGGAGAGTTGAGAAGTACGCGATGTCCGCGCGGCCGCCCCACTTTAATGCAAACTCAAGATAGCTCTTGGCGTCGGGTCTCGCCTGCAAAACCTCTTCACGAGTCAGAAAGATGCCCGGAAGCGCGCGACTCACGGCTCTTAGCTGTTCCTGGCTAAGCCTCTCCAGCAGATACAAGTCCGATATCTCGACGGGGGACAAAAGGCTCTTTCCGGCAACGATTCCCTTTCGATAGAGAACTTCGATGTTCCGCTCAAGACGATCCAACGATTGAATTCTCTCAAATTCAAGGGTGTATTCCTCAATCTCCTTAGGGAGCACCGGGGTGCCGTCCGATTGCGCATTCACCTCCAGAGCCGTGTTTAAAAGCATGGAGAGCGACAAACCGAATTGAAAATACACCTTCATGCTTAGGACGCTAGCAAACACAGGAGACAATCTACCGTAATGTCTCCCTTCCTGGTGAGCGTTTCGTAAAGCAGCTGGATTGACATCTGTGAACCAGTATTGACATAGGCTGGGAAGAATCGGGTGCTCCTGAGCCCGGACACACCCTCAAAAAAATGTCTAACTCATTGGTCCATAGATAGTTATGTGCAATCTGCAGGCACCTGGAGAAGGGAGTCAAGAAAATTGGCACGTTAGATGCATCTACCGAAAAACCTGTAAGGAAACGAAGAACCATGAGGAATTCCGTCTTGTCACTTTCAATCACGATCGCAACACTGCTTCTCCTGGGAAGTCGTACAGAAGCCGCACCAGGAGCGGCCAACTATTACAGAGTCGTGTCCAATGAAAAGGAGATACAAACCCTGGATACCAACGCACAGTTAAAGGGGTTCGTGGATGACTGTGAAGGTGCTCAGGACCAATTCGACGACTATGGAAATGAAATAGAGTACAGGTGCGTTGGCATAGATGAGCAGTTGCTGACGCTAAAGGGGATTGCCAGGTTTCGCTCCAAGTATGATGGGCGAAAGAATCTCGTTGAACAAAG
Organism: Acidobacteriota bacterium; assembly: GCA_963663035.1. Classification (GTDB taxonomy): domain Bacteria; phylum Acidobacteriota; class UBA6911; order RPQK01; family JADFOI01; genus JADFOI01. Next base: position 1,006,094 of record OY760074.1, on the reverse strand, counting down.
GTTCTTTGGTACCGATGGCACTCTAAAAGAACTGGGGGAGTTAGGCGCTGCCATCATTGAGTGGCACTATGATGCAGCAGACAACATTGTGGAGACACGCTTCTATGGGTCCGACGAACAACCGATGCCGAAGATGACGGTATTGCACTCCAGATATCGTAACCCGGAGGAATTTGTGGACTTCATCAGTGATCGGTGCGTGTCCAATGAATCTTCGGCGATCAGCGCGGTGAGAGATCTGGTCGTCGCCCAATTGACCTACTCGGCGACCACGCCTGGGGGAGACTACGCTCCAGATTTGGCCACCCTGGAGGAATCGCAGGCGATTGACGGCCTACTGGCATCGGGTACCCAGCACGGGTATACCTTTACCACCACTACGGGTGAAGACGGTTCCACTTTCACCGTTAACGCCAACCCTGTTGTCCACGGAATCTTGGGGGGCCGCTATTTCCTCTTCGCCGACGAGTCGGGTTACATCCGCTACACGGCGGAGGACCGAGCCGCCACCGCTGGTGATCCGTCCTTCTAGCCGGAGGATTCTTTGAAAGATTTGACCGGGCGAGTATAAAGGTTAATGTTTGTGCAGATTTCACCTGTTTCACCGAATGATGCGTCTTGGTTGACGAGTTCGGGCCTATTCTTCAGCGATGCCGACTGGGCACGCGGCTATCAGATCTAGATTCGAAACGAACGTACTTTGGCAACTCTGAGAGCTCTTACCATCCAGAATTTCAAGGCGATCGGCGACCCTGTACGTATTGAGCTCAAACCGATCACGCTTCTGTTCGGTCCCAACAGCGCCGGAAAGAGCACCGTAATGGAAGCTCTTCTCTACGCACGGGAAATCTTCGTGAACCACAATCCGAATCCGCATCAAGTGACGATCTTCGATGAGCCGCTCGATCTGGGTGGCTTCCAGAACATGGTGCACAACTACGATCTCTCACTCCCCATTACAGTCACTGTGGAAATCGATCTTGAAAAGGTTGGTCTGTCTGGTGATGTTCCCTTTGAGCACAGAACAGTTCAACACGTCGGATTGACAGAACGCTGTCTAGACTGCTTGGCCAAGGTGCAACGCGCATCGGTCTCAGTTTCGGTCTGCTGGGATCCGATTCTATCGATTCCCTATTTTGCCTCCTGCCGAGTGGAGTTGAACGAAGAATTTTTCTCCAAGCTTTCCGACGTAGGTCCCTCTAGGCGCATCCAACAGTACAAGGATGTGGACCAAGACCAGTTCCTACGTTGGTATATGAACCTGAAGCCCTATGTCCTCGACACGGTTTTCAACACCCAGCATCATATCTTCCGTAAGGGGAGGTCTTCGAAATCGCCCAACCTATTTCACGAGCTTTCGAATTTCATGCTTGAAGACATCTCTCACTGGCACTGGTCCGGCAACCCTCCAGGCCCACCGAGTGCCGGCCATATTTTTACACGATGCGCGGGTGCTCTTCCGGACTGGGAACAAGCCGTAGCAGCCGGTGAAAAAAAGATTGACAGCGAAGAAGAGGTCGAGAAAGGAGACGCTGAACACCTGGATGGTGACGACCGCTATCAGCTCAAGGACGGGTACGATGACATCTTGAGCCGATGCATCTTACGGCCTGGAGCCATGGTGGAACACCTTCTCCGGTCTTTGCGGTACCTTGGCCCCCTCCGCGCTCGCCCTCCGAGGGTTCTGGAGCAAGACGAGCCCGTTTCAGCATTTGGCCTACACTCTGGCCTCAGTGTGTGGGAGGAACTGTTCACAGTAACACCAGAAAAAGAAGCTGAAATCAATCAATGGTTAGAGGATGCAGATCGGCTAGACACGGGCTATAAAATCATCGTCCGACGTTTCAGAGAGCTTGAGTCTTCCCAAATCTCCAAGCTGGACGCGGAGGCTGTAACAGATCCCCCTGAGATTGAGGAATGCATTCACGAGATGCCCGAGCGGGCACGCGTGGTGCTGAGAAAATCTACGACGGGCCGCGACCTCAATCCACGAGACGTGGGAACGGGTGCGTCCCAGTTGATCCCGGTCGTTATTGCAGCTTTATTATCCAAAGACCAGATTGTCACGGTCGAGCAGCCTGAATTGCACATTCACCCAGCACTGCAATCAAAGCTGGCTGACCTATTCATCGCTCAGATCCAGACAGGCGATAACCTCTTCTTATTGGAGACTCACAGTGAACACCTCATGCTGAGGCTCCTCCGTAGGATCCGCGAGACCAGCGAGGATAAGCTACCGAAGGACGTTCAACCCCTCACGCCCGATCAGGTCAGTGTGATTTTTATGGAGTCCGCTGACGGGGTGGTCCATGTTTCCCCGCTGAGGATCGACAAGACCGGCGAATTCATCGATCGCTGGCCGCGTGGGTTCTTTGAAGAGCGCGAGGAGGAGCTGTTTTGATCTTTCGTGAATATGCCCTCGAACCCGCTGCATTGGGTAGTTGGGAAGTCTTTAAAGACATCACTAACCGGTTTGGCTTTGAACACGGGCGTCTCATCTCACGCTTTCCAGAGAAATGGGAAGACGAGGTGTTGAAAGCCTGTAGAGATTTGGGAGATGTCGAGAGGAAGAAAATCGCTCTGAGGTTGCGTCAATTTAGGCGCCAGAAACTTGTGGAGTCTGGAAGGTCGTTCAACTTCGATGTTGCCTGGCTGAAAAATGCACTTGATGAGCATTTGCGTAAGCCGTTTCAAGCGATCATCGCCGACGAGAGTAAGACTAAAAGGAAATATGTCATCTCTCCAACTGATGTGGAGGAGACGCACCCTTTGATCAGGATCGGTAGAGGCGGACAGATTCAGAGAACAGCAGAGGATCTTGCTGAATGCTGTCAACTGCTGCTCGAAAGCAGCACGGAAGTTATTTTGGTCGATCCTTACTTTGACCCTTCGCGAGCGAAATGGACTCGCCCACTTGGCCACTTCCTGCTTTGTGCCGAAAAGGGTAGAACCTTGTCTCGATTCGAATATCATTTGAGGGCAAAAGCAGAAGGTGAGTGGTTCAGGAAGGAATGCGAGCAGAGGTTTTCGAGACATCTTCCCCAACACAGTGAAATCAAGTTCGTTTTATGGGAGGATGAGAATGATTCCCTGGACCTTCATTCCCGATTGGTGCTGACCGACGTTGGCGTCATAAAGATAGACCGTGGGTTGGACGAAGACCCCCAAGGAAGAACGCTTGTGACGGTGCTCAACGATGTTGAACGCGAGGATCTCTGGACCTTTTACGCAAACCGCAAGAACAAGTACGCTCTGATCGATGAAATAATTGTCTCACCAGGTAAAGCCACTAGAGTCAAAGGGAAAGGGTAATAAGGACCCGTTTTGTCCGACACTTCACTGGCAGGGCGGATGCTTTCGTAGCTGCAGTAGCGAATTGATGAATAATCCGGGCTAAGACTCACCGACAGGTAAAATTACTTGCCACCCAGTTGGCAGAATCGTTCTCCCCGCCAGCGGGACCCGTGAAAACAGCCCGTTGGGGGTAGGGGCAAATAGGCCGCTCGTTGTCTACCACTCCATCGGTGCTATGGGTGGCGACCAGAGCATCAGGTGGGTTACCGTTTTCCACCCAATCCACCAGTGGTGCCAGCCTTTCCCAGGTATTCGGTCCCGGGCCACCGGCACAATGGCCCATTCCAGGAATCATAAAGAGCCGCGTCTTCTCCACAGCAGCGTTGAGGTCGCCGCTGAAGGTCGTGGCCACGACGTCCTTGTAATAGTCCAGCGTGGGTTCGGGATTGGCCAGGGAGTCCCTCCACCCGTGGTAAATGATCAGCTTGCCGTCTTGCTTGAGCAAAAAACGGCTCAAATCAGGATCCTTGGCCTCGGTGATCGAGATCATCAGATCCGCCTTGCCGTTGGTGACGTCATCGACATTGAATTCCCACCACGCATACTCAGGAGGTTGTCTCGTCTTGTTTGGGACCTGGGAGAGGTCCGTGAACTTCGGCATGGTGGTCCCTGGGTCATTTTCATAGAAGAGGTAGTTGAGGTGGTCGCCGGCAGTGCCAGGACGCTGCGGCGTGCCCACCCGGGCAGGTGTCATGGAGTTGCCTGCGTGAGGGAAAAGAGCGAAAGCCCAGCCCGTCTCCGTGCCCAAGGGTTTGCCCTTGTACACCAGGTCGCCTCTGCTGTCGTGTGCTCCGCCGTAGATATCCTTTATGGTTTGTATCTGTTCGGTGGTAAAACAAGCATCCCCATTGACGTTGTTTGGGCACATCTTGTCAGCCAGATCAACCTCCGGCTTGAAATCACAGGCCAACGGGTCGTCAATTACGCCGTCACTGATTCCGTCCACTCCATCACACTTGGCCAACATGGTGTCGCTCAAAAGGTTCAGCTTGGTGAAGCTCTCAGGTGTGCCATCGCCGTCCTTGTCATAGGCCAGATTTCCGGCCAGGTTGTTGCGGAATACTCTCTGTAACATCCAGACGTGGTTGGCATTGGCCCTCTGATAAAAGAGAGCGGGAGCTCCTGCCACGATTCCATCAAAATCGTAGGGAAACCTCTGAGCTTCCATAAGAGCCTCGCGGCCGCCTGTGGAACAGCCTTCAAAGTACGAATACTCGGGATCCCTGTCGTAATAGGCGTCCACGACAGTCTTGGAAGCATTGGCCGTGAGATGCACCGCGCGGTAGCCGAAATCGATTTCCGCCTGGCGGTTGTTGAAGCCAAAGGATGCTCCCGGTTCGGAGCCGTTGTCGTGTCCCATGTTGCTGTTGGCCACGGCATAGCCTTGGGCCAGGCGATAATCGGCAAAATCCAGATCTCCGTCCTTGCCGCCGTCTCCAATGTTGAGAAGTCGCTCGTTCCAGTTCTCAGGTAAGGGCAGCTGGACATGATAGACGATGCCAGGAGAGATGGTTCCTTTCACGTAGCAGTACTCGGGTGTCTCCTCGGTGGCTTCCACCAGTTGAGCCAGGGTAATGGTTAAGTTCCGCATCTCGGACAGGGCTTCGCAGGCCAATTGCTCCTCGGACAAGACCTCATCCCCTCTCAGTCCGCTGCAGCCCCATAGAATCAGCACAGAAATTACCCATAAGGGCGCCATTAAGGTAAGTGCTCGTTTCATGGCTCGATCCTAAATCTTACGAGGGTTAAAGGCAACAAGAATTGCTCAAGCTTAGACGCCAAAAGGGGAAAAGTGGGGGAAGTACCAACCTAGATCTCTCATTTTTCCTAACGGGTGTTTTCTTCGATTCTACGTTCAAGTTCCTGCCTATCCGTTTGGATTTCGTTTACCGTTTGGCCGATACGAAGAGACAGGATCCGCACACATAAAACAATAATCAAAATCGGCATCAGAACGAAGACCAGATAACGGATCCATACTCTTCTTCTATAGTCAGTCAAGATATCGTAGTCATCGGAATCAATAGTTGGCGAACCACTTACCGGCAAAAATAGCATCAGTTGGAAGATAGAGCGCCTTGGATAGTTAGCCATAGTGCTTTTCGGAGAGTGCTTTGACCTCCATTTCAAGAAGTGTAACCCCGACAGGACCAACCAAATGAAAACAAGAACAAACACAAGTGTCGGCACAACAGCCATTAGCCAATCCATTCTTGAATTTAGTTAGAGAACAAAGCAAAAGGCAAAGACGAGACTGGCAACACTACCTCCGAAAATGCAGGGAGAGTCTACCCTTCGACAACACTCAACAAGTACACAACCTGTAGATATCTTATGATGCTGGAGATACTAATAAAGACAAGCAAAGTAACTATGAGAGCGCGGCCTGGAGGTTCCGTCAATAAGTGTGTAAATAGACATCAGGCGGCTTTCTCCTGGGTGACTGGGTTGACTGGAACTCCATTGACATATTGGGCTCCTTGGTAGACATCCTTCATCAAGTGGGGAGCCTTCAAACGGCGAAATCTCTTCTCAGCGACCAGCAGCATCTTCCAGATGACAGCCCGTGCGTTGGCCACTTTCTTGAACCTTCGAGCAGCATCGGTTCGCAGTCGCAGAGCAGAGAAGGGAGACTCCACTGGGTTGGTAGTCCGCAGATGTTGCCACTGCTGTTTGGGATAGTTGTAAAACGTCACCATCCGCTCCCAGTCCTGGTCGATCAGATCAGCCGCTGCCTCCAGGCCTCTCTTGCTACACCAATGTTGGAATCGTCCTTTGACTCGCTCGGCTTCCTGCCGTGTTTCTGCATAAGGGATCTGCCGCAACATCAACAAGGCCGCTTTGTGCCGACTCTTGGGGATCTTGGCCAGCAAGTTGACGATGCGATGATTCCAGCATCTCTGCTCGTCGGCTTCTGGGAACACGTTGCGCAACGCTCCCCAGATCCCCAGATGCCCGTCAGCGATCACCAGACGGGGTGGGTTCATCCCCCGCTCTTTGAGATCCCGCAGCACTTCGGACCAGCTCTGGGTCGATTCTCGATAACCACTACTGACGGACACCACCACTTTAGTGCCATCACTTAAAGCGGCGATCACTACCAGAATCACGGCCTTCTCCTTCTCCAGCCCTGCTTTGATGTACACGCCGTCCGCCCACAAATACACGACTTCCAGATCATCCAGCCGACGGCTCTGCCAGGCCTCCATTTCTCCCTGCCACTTCTGTTTCAACCGGGCTACGGTGCTGGGGGACAGCGGCGCTTCTTCCCCTAAAAGCCCTCTCAAGGCCAGATCGAAATCCCCCTCGGCCAGACCATGTAAATAGAGTTCTGGAATCAAGTCTCGTACCTCTCGCGTTCGCTTGGCAAACAGCGGCAAGACCCGGCTCTCAAAACGCTCTTCCAGATCCCGCACTCGGGGACGCCGCAGCTTGATCGTTCCGCAACTCATCGTCAGTCGCCGCTCCTTGCCGTAGCCGTTGCGATAGCCACCGGAGGCGTCCACTTCTCGGCGACGCTCATTCTTTCTTCGTCCCAGCAGCTGTGTCACTTCATCCTCCAGCAGTTCCTGTACGTAAAACTGGATCTGCTCTCGCACCCACTCTTCCAGCTGTTCAAAGCAGACTCTTGACTCCACACTGTGATCAATGTTCTTCTTGCTCATGGCGGTGTGACTCCTTCCTTTCGGGCTCTTCCGCCCGGGTTTTTATTTTCACCCGGAAGGATAATCACCGCCTGTGCTATTTACACACCTTTTGAGGGTAGCTCCGCGGCCTGATCTCGCATACCTTTCAATTACGTCAATGTGGTCCGGTTCAACATCTTTCTTCCAGGACTCAAAGAAGGGCAGACAGATACTCTTGGCTATTGTTGACCGTGGATATTTTTTTATAATTTCTTTGGACGGCATTTTCCTATAAATCTTGATGATAATCATCATCATAGCTAGAAAAAGTACATAGTAAGGCAGGGTGAAAGCATTAATACCCATTCCCTATCTCTCCTTTGGGTTCACAAGAGGAGCGCCAAGATTATCGCAGCCCCACAAGCCAGTCCTATGGTGGCGTTAACTCCAGTTCCTACACCTCCCTCACGGGCTAATTCTTGGGGCGAAATGTGGGGACAGTCTACCCGTACTTCATTCGTCATCCGGCCTGTCCCTTAAGAATTCCTCAACCTTTCTATCGATCTCCTCGGACCTCATGTCCACCTCAGTCGATATGTTGTGTAGGTAAATAATGTTCAGACGTACACATAGGAAAACGAGAAAGGTGGGAATGACGAATAGCAACACTACACGAACGAACAGCCTTTTTCTAAAGGTGTTTAAATGTTCGACGTCATTGGGGTCAATGTCCCTCCAACGATTGCGTAAGAATGGCAGGCTCATTTGGATCAAGATTGTTCTTGGATATCTTCGCAGTATCGGCTTTGGCTGATTCAAACAGAGCCACCAAAACAACGCAACACCTGAACTGATCCAGAAACACATCGCTATCAACACCAAGTGCGTCATGATGAAGTGCATTCTACCCGTCCGTTATCTCAAAACGCTGCTATCAAAAAGAGGCACAAAGGCGCCAGTGGGATTTCAAGAGCCCTACCGTAGGCCTCGGCCTTGGCCCCTTCCAGAAGTTTCCTAAGTTTTTCCATTTCGAGTTTCTTTTTCTTTGTGCTCAATCGTCCAATTTCTATAAAATCAGCTTTGCTGAAACCCTTGTCTAACTCATCGTCTATGCATCTATTGATATCTTCGATTTCCTGATTTATTTCACCTACTTCAAATCCCAAGCTGACTATATTTATTATCGTCGGACCCACGCCGATAGCTTGAACAATGATACAAGCTGCCAGTCCCTTCGGACCCTCCCCTGTAGGATCTACGAAGCTGATTGGGTTATTCAGTACGTACTGGTAGAAGTTGGGGTCGCCACCTCCAAGACCCACAGGATCCTCGCTAGTGAATCTTCCAGTCCGCGGATCATAGTAGCGGGCACGGTAGAAATAAAGGCCACTCTCCTCATCAATTTCGCGTCCCGTGAATGTAAAGGGATTGGCTAAGGTTCCCACCTCCTGAGCAATCTGCCCAAACGAATCGTACACATAAGCTCGAGCGACCAGCCCAGCAGAATCCGTCAACTCCGTGACACTCCCAAGGCCATCCACGTGGTAGAAGAATTGCTCAGTAACTTCAAACGTCCCGCTAGTGTCCAGATCTCGCTCCATGATCAACGGCTCATCGATTCCAGGCCCGTGGGTGTAGCGAGCAATCAGAGTGTTGGCACCGTCAAACTCCAGCAGAAGGTCCTCGTTGTCATAGATGTACCTTGTCACCGCGCCACTCGCGTCCTTCTCGATCCTCCGACCTAATCCGTCGTAGCGATAACTTCCTACCGGGGTGCCATTGACTCGGACTTCAATGAGCTGGTTTTCAGGATCATAATCGTACTCTGTGAGTTGACCGGCTGCGCCGCAAGCACCCGTCACTTTGGCCTCCTTGGAGGTTAAGTTGCCGTTGTCGTCGTAGTCGTAGCAGAAGTCCTCATCCTCCAGTAAACGATTGGCTGCATCAAAGATGGAGGTAAAAGACTGCCCGTCCCTCAGCTCACGATTGCCTACGGGATCGTAGTCGAAGATCTCCTGGGGAAGAAGAGGCAAAGGATGGGTGCCTTCAATCAAACGGTTCAGATCATCGTAGAGATAGTTCAGAGGCGAAGCCACACTGACCGCGGAACGATCCTGGGCGAAAGTCTTCCGATTCCCCACCTTGTCGTAGGTGTAGGAGAAGTTAGAGATCATCGAGGCTCCGAGCGTATGCTCCAGACTCAGCAGCTGACTGGCATCGTCATAGCTGTAGACAGTCGTGACGCCAGTGGGCATACTCAGTTGGGTGCGACGACTCAAGTTGTCATATTCAAAGGACACCGTGTCTAAAGAGGGGTTTGTCAGGTCGGTCAGCCGGTTCAGCTCGTCATAAACACTACTGGTTACTCTTTCCGGATCTGTCATCGTCAAGCGGTTGCCGTTCTTGTCGTAGGTGTAACTGATCGACACCTCCAGCTGATTGGGTGAGCCTGAAGTGAAAACAGTGTCTAGACGACTGAGGTCGTCGTAGGTCATGGTCAGGAAGCTGTCCGGATCCGCGACCGAGGTGAGATTACCAGTCAGATCATAGCCGAAGCTTGTCACTGCTTCTCCTGGAGCCCCTGGCAGCAAGGTTTTCTCGATCAGCTGGTTACCCACATCATACTCAAAGTCGATCATCTGATTGCTGCGATCGGTTGTCGAGATAAGATTGCCGTTGTCGTCATAGTCAAACGTCTCGAAATTGCCCAAGGGGTCCGTCGTCTTCGTCAACCGGTCCTCAGTATCGTATTCAAAGGTTGTCATGCTGCCCTGGGCGTCGGTCACTTGAATGAGGTTTCCCTGGTCGTCGTAGTCGTAGCAGGTCACGCTCGCCGTCCCGCAAACCGGGTCAGGAGCGGAGTTGGTGGCATCGATGACTTTAGTGAGGCGATTCAGCACATCGTACTGAAAACGCGTAAGCCGGCCTTCAGCGTCACTGGATTGAGTGACGTTGCCGGCTGCATCGTAGGCCAGGACTGTTCTGTTCAAGAGCGGATCTGTGGTCTGAGTGAGGTTGCATGTGACCGGGTCATACTCGAAGGTTGTGATGTTTTCTTCCGGTAATCCTTGAGCAGCCGTGACACTGGTCAGCTGGCCAGGACAAGTTGGATCAGCGTACGCCATGACCGTACGGGTTCCCAGAGCATCTATGATCTCAATGGGATTGCCACTGGCGTCATAGTTGATGGCGGTCGCGTTCCCGTCAGGGTCTGTCACCGAACTGACCTGATTGAACACAGGCTCGTAAGTGAAGGTAGTCGTAGCGTTGGTGGCCTCTTCTGTAGAGGTCAGCAGATTGCCCCGCTGATCATAGCTCATTGTGAAAACAGCGCCGTTGGCCCTGGTTATTCGGCTGGGAAGCCCTTGCTCTCCTTTAACATCAGAGGCACTCCCCTCACCTTGCCAGCGGCTGATCAGACCCGACAAGGGCTCCGGCCGATTACCCGAGTTACCCGCATCGAAGATGGCCTGGATTTCAGAAGCGCTGAGGGCCCGGTTGTAAATCTCAACTTCGTCGATGAGTCCACCGAAAAGATCGTCATTTCGACCTCGTTGTCCAATTTTCACCGCATCTGTGTTCGGAGCACCTACCCAGTCCACAGGATCGCTGCCATCCAGTATCCCGTTTACATAGAGCCTAGTCTCGCTGCCATCCCAGGTGGCGGCCACAAAATACCAGGTTGAGGAAGCCAGCTGCGTGGAACCCTTAAACGCGCCAAAGTTAATCAGATTGTTTTCAAAGCTAAGCCGATCCCCGTCGACCAGCAAATAATAATTTCCCTCTGGAACCTTGGAAAGAATAGCTTGACGGCCCTCTACAGAATTGAGATTTATCCAGGCGGCCACCGTGGCCTCTGTAAAATCGTCCAGACTTGAGTGGTGAGGAATTTCCACAAAAGCATCGACCCGATTGAAGAGAAACGCCTGACCGACTCGCCCAGCGGCAAACGTCGCGTCCCCCTGAAGCGACCCCTTGTTGCCCCCATTTCGCTCAATCAGGGTGGTTCTCCCCAGGGCATCGATCGTTCGGGTGGCCCCACCAAACCGGTCGGTGGTAAAGCGAGACGCGTTGCCATTTCCATCTGTGACTGGCGCACCACAGAAGCCGGATGCAAAGCGCTTCCACGTCTGCAGGGCGCACCACAGAAGCCGGATTCTCTGAAGTCCCCACTCCCGAGGACAGATCCGCCAGGCCTAAAGCCTCGCTTGGGACAATTCCTCGAGTGGAGCCATCTGCACGTGTGACAGCGACATTACGGCCTGCGAAACCATAGCTATAAGTCGTGACAAATCCACCTTTCGAAGTGTGCGTACTCATGCGGTGGTGTGGATCATAGGTGAAGCGGCGGCGGGTGCCGTCCGGAGCCACTATCCGGGTAAGATTGCCCGCCGCGTCGAGCTCAAATCGCGTCACGCGACCTGCCGGATCCGTCATGGAACGCAGAAATCCTCCAGTGTAGGAAATGCTTGTCACCAAGCCCACCGGATCGGTGATTGAGATTAACCGCTCACTGTCATCGTAGGCGAAGACGGTTCTAGTGCCGGTTCGATCCAAAATCGAGCTCTGCAGGCCGTCGACATTGAAGTCGATTTGAGTTCCGTCCTTGAGCCTTCGAGTGAAGCTGCCATCGATCTTTCCCTCCAGGGTAGAAAAATCTCCCGAAGGGGAGAGGAAAGTCAGACTGCCTGAGGAAGATCGTCTGAACAGCTTGGCAGACCCATTGCCATCCGTCAAAACGATGCTCCCATCTCGCTGAAAATGGAGCTTCCCAAGACCCTGCAGGGTCCAACCGGAACCAAAAGGACTCACCCGCTGATTATTCACCAGCACATTGCCGGTCTGAATGGCCGAAATGGCTGTAGAGGAGTAGTGGCTGGTCAATCGCAGCCGGTAAGAATAGAGCCCCGTGGGAAACTCAGCGGCTTCGTAGGAAACCACCTGTCGGATCGTTTCGTCGCTCTCCTCACTCAGTCCTTGTGTGCTCATGAAGGTGCTCACACCTTGATCGACTCCGGCCACGCTAAGACGAGCTGAAACCGAGAGTGGCACAGCGGCCCTCAATGGAATCGTCGTCTTTGAGCCAATGATGGGCTGAGGATCGGCATGCAGACTATTGTAGACCAACCGCAGTGCTCGGGATTGACCTAGAGAGCGGTAGCTCACCAGATCCTGTTCAACCCTCAGATTCCCTGAGGAGACGGCTGTCCTGGACCCTGTCGGACACTCCGTACACTTCTCTGGATCCTGGTTATCTGCGTTGTTGGCACTGTTGTCCTGTTTGGGCCGGGGCGGCATCATGGCATGCCAGTCTGTGGCCCTGATCCCGCCGGAGATGGTCTCAATCTCTGTAGCATCCGCAGAGACAAGACCCGTTCCGACAATGGAAAAAACACCCAGATCGGCGTCCAGGGACCAGATGTCCACTTGGCTTCCTGCTGGAAGATTGTCGATATTGGGAAAAGTGATGGGAACAGGAGTCGCAAAGGTGATACCCACCGGCTGGATGGTGATGAGCAGCCCTGGATCCAGGAAATCGGGTAAAGCTGCTGGAGCAAGGTCCCTGGGAACCAATGAGATGGAAAGCTGACCCGTGAAGTTGTTGCCATCTTCTCCTTTGGCTGTGTTGGGTGGAATTGTCAAAGAGATTCCCAGATCAGGATTGGTGACTCTGGTAAACGAGTTCGGATTAATCGGCGTAAGACTGCTGGCGGCAATTCGAGGGAGAAAGAAGGGGCGGCTTACGACATTGTTAACGCCTGAGATGAGTTCAACCTCCTCTCGAAAACCTCCATAGTCAGAACCGTCGGGAGCAAAATAAGCCGTCGAGGTATCAATATCCAGAATATGGCTCCCACCCTGGAGATCATCCACTGTGAAATTCCCCTCAGAGTCAGAAAGGGCCCATTGTGTCGTGCCCAGAAAAGAAATGACGGCCCCAACCACCGGGGTTTCTACTCCCAGCTCGAAGTCATTGGCATCGAGGAGCTTTCCGGTAAAACTTGTCTCACCGCCAGGAATGGAACCCTGGACGGTGATGTTGATGTTTTCTGAATCGCTCAGAACTCCATCACTCACGCTGAAAGTCAGGGGAATGACTCCCACTTGATTGGATAATGGAGTGAAAGTAAACACCCCTGAGCTGGCGTTCAAGCTGGAGTTCGCCGGCAATGGAACTGGGCTAGCAGAAAAGGCCAGCGGATCGCCTTCTATATCATTGGCCGTCAAGTTAAAGGTTAGCGTGCTGCCCAAGGGCACGGTCTGGTCTCCGATGGGATCCAAAACTGGAAACCTGGCTTCCCCCAATTGGATGGTGAAGCCCAGCTCCGCCGAGGCCGAGAGGTTTCCGGCTAGATCCTGGATAGTAGCCGTGAGGTGGTCGGGTCCTACTGGCAGGGGTGTGACTGGATCACAGGTAGCGCTCATCTCCTCCGTGACGCAGGTGACCTTCAGCGGACTGCCGTTGACCTGGATCACAAGTGACGTGCTGTCCACACCCGAGCCGATATCGCTGTACTCGAGCCGTAAACTCGGACTAGTGGTGTTGAGCACCTCACCCTCTAAAGGCCTGGCAAAGGTGATTCGGGGAGGGATCGTGTCAACGACAAACTGTACTTGGGCCGGATCTGAGGGATTGCCATTGAAATCGTCAACCCAAGCCGAAAGCTCGATCAACCCTTCCGGCAAGGGAACATCAGGGAAGCAAGTTGCGGCTGCCTGCTCAGCAAAGAGGCAACTGCTCGGCCACTCTGCCCCGTTCACTTTAAAGCGCAAAGTTGCAGGATCCACTCCCCCGCCGAGATCCCTAAAGCTCAACATCAGCACTGGTTGACTATTGCTCATCAGCCTCCCCCCCGGTGGAGCTGTGAAGATAACTTGAGGAGAAATCACGTCGACGTAAAGGGCCACATCCCGACTTCTCCCCTTCTTTTTCTTCGAGCCGATGGACTCTTGGATCATCAGGATCTCCCCGTCGCTGCTCACACGAGCCACCTGATCTCTTGTAGCCACCCACACGAAGGCATCCAGCGGATCAGCCGCCAAGGCAAGAATTTTCTTCCCCTTTTTTCCGAACGGACTCAGTTCAAAAAGGGTCTCTCCGAACGGGTCAATGTGAAGCAGTGTCTTGTCACGAGCCAGCCAGGCCCCGCCCTGATAATCTGTGACGATCTGAGTCAGGTTCTTGATTTTAGTCTTAAAATACTGTCTCCCAGTTGTTTCCAGGTGGCTCAGACTTTCTCTTTCAAGGACCCAAAGTGCTCCCGAATCAGGATCAACTGCGATGTCTCTCACACGAGCTTTTCTGCCCAGGTCAATGAAATGAATCAGGTTGCCTGTCGCGTCATAGCACAATAGTGCTCTACGAGTGGCCACCCACAAGAAGGAGTTCAGCTCGTCCAGGGCCAGAGCCTCTCCCTTGTCGGGCAGCTGCAGGATCTGCACTAGATTGGCGTTGTAATCAAACTGATACAGCAAGCGTCCCAGGCCAAGCCACACCGTTCCGGTGTCAGAATTGACTCGAAGACCGAAAGGCCTATCGCCGGGCAGCTGGAAATCGTCCCGATCGTCATCATCATCGTCGTCATCATCGTCGTCATCATCGTCGTCATCGTCATCGTCATCGTCGTCGTCACTATCCCGGCCCCGATCTTTCCTGTCCCTCTGATGTTCCGGCACCGAGAAACGAACTTCCCCGCCAAAGGAAATCCCGCGCAGCCGGCCTTTGCTAAAAGCCCACACCAGGCCCCGACGATCATCAATGTCCAGGGCCATAACATCTTCAATGTCCGGGAGCTCCAGCAGGGTAGAAGAATCTGAGACGTCAATCTTGTACAGACCGTGATCTTTGGCGACCCACAAAGCATCGACAAACTCAGAGCCGGAAGGGGCAGGGTCCTCCTGATAGGACATCAAAACCACAGAGCTCATCGCCAGCACCATCACACACAGGATTCCTACCCGGTAACCGTCGCCCTTCAATCCCCCCACTGGCCTCCCTCCATGCTTGTGCACCACTGCAATCAGGAGGCCAATTATTGAAAGGGCTCAATAAATTAAGGCAACTAATTTAGAATCAATCCATTAGGCTGATCATCACGAACTCGTTATTTCTTCAAAGTCACGAGGTCCCTTGGTAAAAAGTCAGACTGCGGGTCTGACTTTCCTGAGCCGTCTACCCTCTAACCAAACGGATGAGAGTCTCTTAGGTCAGTTTCTCATTCAGAAAGAATTCTTCGTACTTTGTCGTGTTGCAGCGTTGTAGCCGAAGAGTCCTGAGATTCGGATCCGTGAGCTGTGGGATGAGGGATCTAAAGACGTGCTTCACCGCTTAAAGACCTTCTGCCTTTTTAATCCCTGTTTCGTTATCGCCGCAGTGGCAAGTACCCTCCTGGGGGGTTGCTACGAAGTCATTCGGCCTCAAGTCCGACTCGAAGACGATCGGCTGACGGAGGTCGAAGGCTGGATCTCCCAACCGCCTCAGGTCCTGGATGATCACATTTACCTGGAGCTTCGGCCCCTCCAGGTCAAACAACAGGGTGAACTCATCTCGTATCCTGGGCGCTTGGCGATCTATATCTCCTCTTCAAATTCGGCCCCCGAGACCTATTTTGATCCCCCTCTCGGATACGGTGAGATTCTCGGCTTCAACAGCTTTCTGGAAGACCCTCCTTACTATGCGATTCCGGGAGTGGCTGACTTCCGCCAGGTACTCTGGACCCGGGGAATCCTCCACAGGGTCCGCCTGAAGTCGCCACGGCAGGTGGAACGAAGAGGTTACCATCCAAGTGGACGCCTGTTGCGTCCCCTTTTTGGATATGTCCAAAGCTTTCACGATTTTCTTCAGAAATCCTTCAAGACCACCCAACTCAAGTTGGTTCTCAGCGTCTTCCTGGGACAGAGTAAGACACTTGGAGAGAAAGATACTAACCTTCTTAAAACATTAGGAATTTACCATCTATTTGTCGTCTCTGGCTTCCACGTGTCTATCATCGTCCTTTTCCTCCATTGGTGCTTTCGTCGCTGTGGGCTACCTGGGCGAATTCTCACTATGGCAGGACTATGGACTTACGTGATCCTGGTTGGAGCAGGCCTTCCAGCCGTACGAGCCGGGATCATGATGACCCTTTTTTATCTGCTTCTTGGCTTCGGTCTGTCCCGGCAGTTTCTCAACGCTTTGGGCATCTCAGCCTTGATCTTGCTAGCAGTGTCTCCAGCTGCTCTTTTTTCTTCGGGTTTTCAGTTTTCCTTCCTGTGTCTTTCCACGATAGGGCTGTTTGTACTCCCCTATCAGCTTCAAATTCAAAGCCTCTCCCGAGGCTTTCAAGATGCATTTACACAGCGGCTCCTGGTTGATCGAGACAACTCTACGAGGCTGCGCCGCAGCGTTCGATTTTTTCTCGAAGAAAAGTTCAACTTCTGGCCCCGAAAATTGAGCGTTTTCTTTCTGTGTCCTTCGGGGAAGGTTGCAGCTTACCTCCTCAGCCTGCTCCTGTGCGGCAGTTTGATCCAGCTCCTGACACTCCCGGTGAGCCTGTACTACACCAATCGATGGGTCTGGACGCAATGGTTTGCCAACCTTGTTTTGGTTCCATTTTTCACACTTCTTGTTCCCGCCTGCCTTGTACTCTTTTTGACCTTTTGGCTGCCTACTGGTCCCATTTTTGCTCAGCTGCTGGGTAGCTATGCCGAGTGCATACTCCACCTGATGACGAGCCTGGAACACTTGAGCTGGGTCACCTTTGTGCGCCAGCCTGAGCCTCTTGAGATCATGCTTTACTTTCTGCTATTTCTATCCGCTTTCTATTTGCTTCCAGGAAAAACCAAGGTCGTGGCCTTGTTCACTCCTGTATGGCTCTGGCTGATGCTTCAACAACCGGCATTCCACCCTCAAGGGAAGCTTTTTGTCACCATGCTTGACGTGGGCCAGGGAGAGAGTCTTCATATTCGGTACCCCAACGGTACGGACGCACTCATTGACACGGGAGGCTTGTTCTATTCTCCTGAAGAGACCAACCAGTTTGTAGGAGAACGCCTGGTTTCCCGCTACCTTTGGCAGGAAAAATCGCAGAGGTTGAACTATGTTCTGCTCACCCATCCCCACTCCGACCACATTCAGGGGTACGACTTCATCCAGCAAGCCTTCCCTATCGGCCGCCTGTTCTTCCACGACTTTCCCAACAGGCAAGACGGACCACCTCGACGCCAGCTTCAGGAGGGAGACAGTTTTTCCATTGCAGGCGTCGAGCACCTGGTGCTCCATCCGCCGGCTCAAGGTCCTATGGGGAACCATTGGGAGACCAACGACAGCTCTCTGGTGGTACTGCTGCAGTACAAGGATTTTAAAATGCTGTTTACCGGAGACATCGAGCAGGCCGCTGAGTACTATTTGGCCTCTAAACTGGGCCCAGTGACCGTCTTGAAAGCCGCCCACCACGGAGCTCGAACCAGCAACTCACAGCAATTGTTGGAAAGAACTCAACCCCGCCTGGCGATCATCTCAGCGGGACGAAAGAACCTCTTTGGACACCCATCGAGTGAGACTCTCAGACGCTTCCGGGAAGCTGGCATTCCAGTCATGGAAACCCCACAGTGGGGCACTCTCAGAATTGAGACCGACGGATTGCAGTGGCAGGTGTCTCATTACTCCATGCAAGAAAAAAGGTTTCGAGAAGTCGAGCTGAAAGAGTTGACCGTCGTGCAATGAACCGTTGATTCAAGGTTGGAAACTTGATAGGTTTTGATTTTTCATTCTGCAAGAGCTTTAGAAAAAGGGGCTGAACCCATGCCTCGATATTTGATCGAGTTGACACATGATGATGAGCACGCCGCCTGCGTAAGAGCGATTGAAGCGATCGAGAAATACGGAGCCCACTTCTTTACCCACGCGGACTGGGGCTGCAAAGATGGCATACATTCCGCCTGGGTAATCGCCGATGTCGACAGTCGGGAGGGAGCGATGCAGCAGGTGCCGCCGCAGTTTCGCCCGGAAGCCCGCATCGTCGCACTCAATAAGTTCACCCGCGAGGAGCTCTTCACCTTGATCAGCGAAATCGAGTAAAGCAGGCGCCTGTCCCCCTCTTCTGTGAGTCCCCCATCGCAAGCTTTTCGCCACCGGCCATGCGGTCAGTGACGAGTATCACTGTCTAATTTTTCCGATAGAGTCAGAATCATAAACAATTAATCACTTCTCAAGGAAAGGACAGCCAATGGCGCATGCTTTAGTCGCTCTACGACGAAAAAAACGCAGAGAGAAAACTTCAAATTTCATAGTGATGTCTATGCTTTTTGCCATTCTGGGTTACCTGGGTTACATCATTCTTCCCATTTACGCGGCACAGGGAACCTTTCAGGAGGGACTGCTCGATCTGGTCAGTCGCTCGGAGATCAGTCAACAGGACACTCAATCCATTGTCCAGCAAGTGGTCGAGTTGGGTCAGGCCAGACAATTCAGTGTTCAAGCGGAGAACGTCCGAGTCTACAGATTCCAACACAAGCCGGACATCGATATTGTGGTTGACTATACGAAGACCAGAGAGTTTCCAGGCGGCTTTATCTACGTGTTCTATTTCCGCTCTGGAACCCAGGATGTGCTCTGAGTTCGTGGTTTCGTGAGTGAGTCAGGTGGTTCTGGTAGATCCTTTGCCTGAGCCACCTCTCCTGCCTCCAACCTTCCACCCTGCGTCCATGCATTCCCCCTTCGGTCCGCATTTCCTGCTGCGCCGATTTCTGCTTGCATCTTATGCGGAAACTTTGGATATTATGTTGACCAGCACAGACATTGTTCGGCAACACAAAAGGGAGACAACAATGAGCTACGCAGGGTTTTGGAAGAGATTCGCAGCTTTCATCATTGACACTATCATCACCATGATTGGCAGTTTTGCGATTGGATTCATGTTCGGCATCATCCTGGTCTTGGGCGGCGTCGATGACCCTGAAGTGCTGGAAGTTATCGGAAACATCCTCGGTTTCTTCATCGGATGGCTCTACTTTTGCGTCATGGAGTCCTCCCCAACCCAAGCAACACTCGGAAAGATGGCCCTTGGAATCAAAGTGACCGACTTGGAAGGAAACCCGATTGGCTTCGGAAAGGCGGCAGGACGATATTTCGGAAAGATCATCTCTACCGTTATCCTCCTGGTGGGTTTCACCATGGTGGCGTTTACTGAAAAGAAGCAGGGTCTCCACGATATGATGGCGGGATGCCTCGTGGTGAACCAATGAAGCAGCCTAACGAAGGAGCAGACAAGATGACTGTCCTCATCTCGTGGAGGTGAGGATTTGCTGTACTTTTTTTCAGGTCTGGCGAGCATCCTCGTTCTTCTCCTTGTGGTCGGGCCTTTGTTGGATCGTGTTGTGTTCCCTGAGCCCGAAGCTGGATCGGAGTTCGTTCCAAAGTTTGGGCAAGTCTTCCACAGCAAATCCGAAGGGTTCACGCAGCGAATCATGCGGCACCAGCCGGGTCTGATCTGGTCGGAGCTAACCCTTCACCCACATGCGCCTGGTCCGCCTCTTCACGTACACACGACTTTTGCCGAGCGCTTCCGCGTGCAGCGCGGAACAGTGGCTGTCCTCGCCGATGGCGAAGTCGTTCACCTGCATGCCGGGGAGGAGTTCCTGGTTGCGCCGGGAGTCGTTCATAAGCCGTTCAACCCGACCCAAGAGGAAGCCATTGTTTCGGGCCCTCTCACGCCGGAGTACGCCCTGCCCGATCGGTTCGGCATCTTTCTTGCACAAGCCTACGGCTTTTTCGATGCCGCACCGGAGAACGGCTTACTCCCTCGCGCCCTTCTGCAAATGTCGCGCTTCAGCCCAGCATATGATTCCTGGTTGGGGGGACCCCCGGTGGCGCTCCAGCGGGCCCTCTACTGGGTCATTGGCCCTATCGCTCGGCTGCTCGGGTATCGTAGCCATTACCCCCGGTATGCCCCTGATCCGTGAGTCCATTGGGTGAAAAATGAAGGCAATTGTAGTCAGTGAGCCGGGTCCCCCCGAAGTCTTAACCCTGACCGAGGTGCCGAAGCCGGATGTTCGTGACGGGTGGGTCCTGATCCGGGTGATGGCGTTTGGCCTCAACCGTTCCGAGATGTTCACTCGCCAGGGCCACTCCGGGTCCGCAGTCGAGTTTCCCCGCATCCTCGGGATCGAGTGCGTCGGGATGGTTGAGTCAGCTGGAGCAGGCTCCGACTTTCAGCCCGGGAGCAAAGTCGCCGCTGTCATGGGCGGCATGGGCAGGGCCTTTGACGGCAGCTACGCAGAATACACCCTGGTACCGGAGTCTCAGGTCATACCCATCGAGAGCACTCTCGACTGGGCAACGCTGGCCGCCCTCCCGGAAACGTTCCTCACTGCCTGGGGGTCGCTGGTGGACGCCTTAGAAGTCAGCGAAGACGATACTCTCTTTATCCGCGGCGGCTCATCATCGGTCGGCATGGCGGCATGCACTCTCGCCAAGAGCCTGGGTGCCCGAGTCATCGCGACCACGCGGAGCGAGAGCAAGCGCTCTGCCCTGGAGGCAAACGGCGCCGATCATGTGGTCATCGACAGCGGGTCCATTGCTCCAGAAGTCCGGGCGCTGGTACCCGAAGGAGTTTCTCATGTGCTGGAGCTTGTAGGGACCACCACGCTGCTCGACTCTCTACAGGCAGCAGCTCCCAAGGGGGTGGTGTGCAACACGGGGATCTTGGGAAACGCCTGGACCCTGGAGAAGTTCGAGCCCATGGCAGACATACCGTCAACGGTGCGACTCACCACCTTCCAGAGCGATGCCGTGGATGCGGCCGGCGCCACCGAGGCACTCAACAAGGTCGTGAGGGCAGTTGAAGATGGTCGACTTCGGGTGACGCTTGATCGAGTTTTCGAGCTGGATCAACTGGCTGAGGCCCATTCCTACATGGAGTCAAATCAGGCGAAGGGGAAATTGGTCGGTCGGACTTTTTCGTCTTTGCACCGTTGATCCAGCGCATTGCTTTCCTACTGAATTTCGTCTTATCATCTAGCCGGAACAGCCCATGCAACTTCTTGAATACAAGGGAAAAGAACTCCTACGGTCCTGCGGAATCAGGATACCCCGGGGTATTGTCACCAACAACAAGAGCTACATCAACCTTTCCTATCACACGGAACGTTACAATGAATTTTTCTTTGAGCACCACGGTCATGTGATTCTGAAAGCTCAAGTGGCCACCAGCGGACGAAAGAAGAAAGGGCTCATCGTTGAAGCCGACAATTACGAGAAATCTCTCCAGCAAATCGATACACTCTACCAAATGGAGTGGAACGATGTGCCGATTACCACCCTGCTCATCGAGAAAGAACTGGACATTCAGGAGGAATATTATCTCTCGATCCTCTACGACACCCGGGAGCGGAAGCCCATGGTTCTTTTCTCGCGAAGCGGAGGGATAAACGTTGAAGACGAGGAAAGGCCGCACAGCATCCATGTCTCCGCCCTGGAGGGATTGCACAGCTTTCAGGCGCGTGAGCTGGTGAAAGCTGCAGGATTCAGCAAACGTGAGATCCTCCAGCTTGCTTCTTTTATCAGCAAAGCCTATACATGCTTCAGACGCTATGACTGTCGCTTACTGGAAATCAATCCCATCATCAAGACTCCTGAAGGCATGCTCTTTGCCGGAGACGCCAAGATCACCATTGATGACAGCGCTGTGTCCCGCCAGAGGGTTTTCTCCGATGTCACCGATGCCGAAGATCTGAGCCTGCTCAGTGAAGGTGCTCTCGAAGCACGCAAGATCGACTATCACGATCATCGTGGCGTGGCCGGGAAAACTTTTCTCGAGTTCGACGGAAATATCGCCGTACTGGCCAGCGGCGGCGGTGCTTCTCTCACCAGCATGGATGCGATTCTCGAAGCGGGAGGAAAACCGGGTAATTACACGGAGTACAGTGGAAACCCTTCCCGCGAGAAGGTTCGCCAGAGAACTTGAAGGTCTTGGAAAGTACCGAGCTGTTTGGCTTCAAGTGTACCTGAAAAACTGGCCGACTTGCGCGCTTGGATAAAGCTCGGTTTTCGCACCATCGTTGAGTATCGCGGTGACGAGGTTTTCAGCAAGAATGGCCATGCCAGCCTCATTCTTGAACGCACTCTTGAAGGGGCTGGCTAACACGAGGGAGGCTCGAGAAACCATGAATAGTCGTCACCTTACTCCGGAACAGCAGGCGATGGTCGAGGTATGGGAGCAGCACATGGCGGCCGAGTTCGAGGAGAAGAGTATCAACGCGACGATGGCGACAATGACGTCGGAGCCCTTCGTCAATCATGTCCCCGTAATGACAGGTGGCGTTGGCTCCAGTGAAGTCCACCACTTCTACAGCACTTATTTCCTCCCCGGCCATCCACCGGACATCGAAACCATACCAATCGCTCGCACGGTTGGAGATGACCGCGTAGTGGACGAACTGATTCACCAGTTTACCCACACGATCGAAATGCCGTGGATTCTTCCCGGCGTACCGCCGACGGGCAAACGGGTCGAAGTTGCCGTCATCGTGGTTGTGCAGTTTAAAGACGGCAAGATCGCCGGTGAGCGCATCTACTGGGACCAAGCCTCCGTACTCGCGCAGGTCGGCTTGATCGACGCGGAGAAACTCCCCGCGACGGGGATCGAGGCCTCTCGCAAAGTCGTCGACCCCGCACAGGAACCATCCAACCGGTTAATCAAGCGAGTGAGTGAATGACGCGGTGGAGGGAAGCCACGTTACCGTGGCTAACACGAGGGCACAGAAAAGATTACTGTCCCTCACCTTCTCCCACATTGCCCAGTGCCTCCTTGAATTGGCGCCACCGCCTGGGATGAATCTGTATTCGATGACTCTGACCATCCTGATCCAGGAAATCGATCAGGAACGAGCGGATGAAAAGTTGCCGCCGTTCCGTCACCTGGGTTATGTCCTCTTTCCGAACACGATGCTCCAGATCAGAGTATTTCGCAAGGGCGGAGAAAGGGAAAACCGGCACTACCCAAAGTTCTTCGTCCGTTACCGTAATCTTCAAGCAATTTGCGGCAGAACCCATACGCGTGCGCCAATTCTTATGTGATCGACCCGAGGCGAAGCTCTCCTTAAAACGAATCTGCTCTGGCGGTACCTCTGGAAAGATGGAACCCCGCTGATGGCGACGCCAGAGAAGCCAGCTGAAGAGGCCGACAGGCCAGGCCGCGAAGATCAACCAGATCGTGAAAAAGTTTTCGTTGACGAACTCTACCATCTGGTTCCCCTGGAACTTGAACTGCTACTCTTCCGCCATCTCCACGCCCAGCAGGCTGAATTCCGGGAGACCGTGAAAAGCCAGGATCTTGCGATCCAGGTAAGAGTTCTCCAGACGCTGGTACATTTCCTTGGAGAGGCGCTTGCGGTAAATCCTCATCTCTTGTCTCACCTCCCCGCGTAGCTCCTTGACCTTCTCTGAACCCAACTCCTCTTTCAGAGCCTCAGCCAGCAGGACTCCAATTTGAACGAGGTCGCGATCCAGCGCCCGAAAATCGGCGGACTGAGCAGAGAGAAGTTCCGATTTCAAAGCGGAAACCCGTCCACTGGACCTTTCAAACACCTCACTGGATTTCGCCTTCAGAAAATTTTCGAGTTCTTGAAGATAACTCAAGACAGCTTCGAGTTGGGCGGGATCTGCAGACGAGACTGATGCGGCCTCAGCTTCCCCGGCTTGGGGAGAAGTACCCAGCATGGCTTGATTGTATTCTTCGAAGGCTTCAAGAATCGCCTGGTGACAGTAAAAGAGAGTGTTGGGGGCTTTTTTTTGTCTTTTTTCTACCGATTCGAAGCTTCTTTCAATCCCCCGCAGGACGATGTGCAGAGGAATACCACTGTCTCTCCACAGTTCAATCAGGCACCAGTCCAGTGGGGAAACCAGCAAGCCCTTGCCCCGCTTCCTGGCGAAATGCTCCTCAACTTCTGTGAAGTAGTTGAAATAATTATTCAACCCTCTTTTCTCATATCTCTATAAAAGATATTCAATCCATAGAGGATCAGGTTTTCCTCTACGCGGTCTA
Source organism: Acidobacteriota bacterium (assembly GCA_963663035.1). Classification (GTDB taxonomy): domain Bacteria; phylum Acidobacteriota; class UBA6911; order RPQK01; family JADFOI01; genus JADFOI01. The sequence continues at coordinate 982,090 of OY760074.1, read as the reverse complement.
TCGCCTCCGAATCGGCAGCCACAAGGGCGGCCAGACCTCCGGTAGCCACCACCTGGACCTCTCCCAACTCCTCCTTCATCTTGCCGAGAATCCCCTCCACCAGGCCAAGGTAACCAAAGTACAGCCCTGACTGCATACTGGTCACCGTGGAGTCTCCGATCACCTGAGGGGGCTTCTTGATCTCGATGGGAGGCAGTTTGGAGGCCCGGCTGACCAGCGCCTCCGCAGAGATGCCCAGCCCGGGAGCAATGATTCCGCCCAGGTATTCCCCTTTTTCAGAGATGGCATCAAAAGTCGTGGCGGTCCCAAAATCCACCACAATGACAGGCCCGCCCACCTTGTCAAAGGCGGCCACAGCATTGACGATGCGATCAGCACCCACGTCCGATGGAGGCTGATAGCCAGAAATGGGCATCAGGCTCTGCTGGGTGGTGTCGACAAACAGCGCGTCCAGGGAGAAGTATCTCTTGCCCAGCAACTCATAGGCCTCGTTCAGCGGCGGAACCACCGAGCAGATGATCATGCCCTCAATGTCCTGAGCAAAGATCCCCTTGAGTCCAAACAGATTGGTGCACATCACAGCGCACTCGTCATAGGTCTGATCTGTGCGCGTCACCACTCTCCACGAGTGGGCGAGTCGATCGCGGTCAAAAATGCCCAAGACCAAGTGCGAATTTCCGATATCGATGGCTAGTATCATGGTCCTCTCCCAGAGATCAGTGCTTGAAGTGGCGGATGCCCGTAAAGACCATCGCCATGCCGTGCTCATTGGCTGCAGCGATGGCTTCTTCGTCTCGGATGGATCCTCCCGGCTGAATGACTGCTTTCACACCGGCCCCGGCGGCCTCGTCGATGGCGTCGCGGAAAGGGAAGAACCCGTCGCTGGCCAGCACACTATTTTCCAGGCTCAGCTGGGCCTTTTCCGCCCCCAGGCGAACGGAATCCACCCGGCTCATCTGGCCGGCGCCAATTCCAACCGTCTGTCCGCCGCGCGCGTAGACGATGGCATTCGATTTCACGTGCTTCGAGACCACCCAGGCGAAGAGCAGGTCATCGGTTTCATCGTCTGTCGGGGCGCGCTCTGTCACCGTCTTGAGTTCCCCTCTCTTCATGTAATAGAGGTCCTTGTTCTGGACCAGAAACCCTCCCGAGATCTTCTTGAAATCGAACCATTTTCCCGCCGGATCCCGCTGAAGGGCATTTTCTCCCATCTCCATGACGCGGAGATTCTTCTTCTTGGAAAAGAGTTCCAGAGCATCCCCATGAAATCCAGGGGCGATCACCGCTTCAATGAAAAGCGACCTCATCAGCTCGGCCGTATCCCCATTGACCTCGCGGTTAAAAGCCACAACCGAGCCAAAAGCAGAGAGGGGGTCGCAGGCCAGCGCTTTTTCATAGGCCTCCGGCAGCTCGGAACTCTGGGCTGCACCGCAGGGGTTGGTGTGTTTGATAATGACACAGCAGGGCTCCTCAAATTCACTGCAGAAATTCCAGGCAGACTCCAGATCAAGGTAGTTATTGAAGGACAGTTCCTTTCCCTGGTGTTGTTTGGCACTCACCAAGCCCGCGCTGGGCGAGAACCAGGGCTGGTAAAGCCCTGCTGCCTGATGAGGGTTCTCACCGTAGCGAAGAGAGCTTTTCTGCATCAAGGCCAGATTGATCGTGGTGGGCAAAGCCTCTGTCGGTGACTGCTGGTCCTCAAAGTAACCAGCAATGGCCGCATCATAGCCGGCTGTATGATGAAACGCTTTACTGGCCAGGCGGCGGCGGGTGGCTTCTTTGGTTTCTCCGGCCTGCTCACCCATCTCCGCCAGAACTTCCAAATAATCGGACGGGTCCACCAGCACCGTGGTGTATTTATGATTCTTGGCGGCGCCACGAATCATGGTGGGCCCTCCAATATCAATCTGCTCAATGGCCTCCTCCATGGTCACCCCTTCCCTTTCGATCGTCTTGCTGAAGGGATAGAGGTTCACGACCACCAGGCCAATGGCTGATATCTCGTTTTCCTGGAGGACAGCCTGGTGAGCGGAATCACCATGACGGGCCAGGATACCCCCGTGAATCCGAGGATGCAGCGTTTTGACCCGACCATCCAAAATCTCGGGAGACCCGGTGTAGTCAGAGACGGCAATCACCGGTATGCCAGCCTTCTTCAAAACCCCCGCTGTGCCTCCCGTGGAGAGGATCTGGATCTTCATTTCCGTCAGGCGCTCGGCCAGCTCGACCACCCCTTCTTTATCGTAAACACTCAACAATGCGGTCTCGATTTTCATAAAGACGTTCCTGTTCGCGCAGAGCGCGCTTCGCGCGCCTTCCAAGTTTCAAGTTCCAGGTTCAAACTACTGTGCAAGGGTCTGCTGTCAGTTGTCAGCAGTCAGGTGTCGCCTGTCCTAATGTCTGGTGGCTTCAGTGTCCACTTGAGCGATTTCCTTTTCTACGTAGTCCACGCTTCTACTGGCGGCTACCAGGAAAGTGGTGAGCTTCGCATCCCCCCCGATGGGCATCATGACAGGATAGAGACCATAAATCTCATACCCGTCAGCAGACAGTTGGTTCAGATGATCCTCTAACCTATCCAACCGAACCGTTTGAGCGCTCCATTTTTTCATGACCGTACCCCCGCTAAAGCATACATCGTTCCAGGTTCCAGATTCCAGGTTCCGAGAATCTTCTGGATTCTGGATTCTGGATTCTTTTCCTCTGACTCCTTCCTGTATAATCAACTGGTGTCCGCTGAAAGTCAGATCCTGCAGCAGCTTCCCTCCGTCAGCAAGATCTTGCAGAAGGACTCCATTCAGGGCCTGATCGATCTCTATTCTCGAGAGCTTGTGGTAAATGGAATCCAGGAATATCTGGCAGAGCTGCGCACCGGCATTCAAAATGGACAACTCTCTGACGAAATCCTGAGTGAACGGATCGAATCGCTGGATTCCGTTCTTCGCTCTAGAATCGAGGCACGGCTTTCACCCTCGCTGGGCAAAGTCATCAATGCCAGCGGTGTCATCCTTCACACCAATATCGGGCGGGCTCCTCTGCCTCCTGAGGCAGCCCAGGCCATCCTGGAAATCGCAACCGGGTATTCCAATCTCGAATATGATCTCGCTGCCGGCCAGCGAGGACATCGCGATCTTCACTTTGAAGAGGGCATCTGCCGCCTGCTGGACTGTCAGGCAGCCACCGTCTGCAACAACAATGCAGCAGCGGTTCTGCTGATCTTGAATACCCTGGCCCGAGAAAAGAAGGTCCTGGTCTCTCGTGGAGAACTCGTTGAGATTGGAGGCTCTTTCCGCATCCCCGCCATTATGGAGCGCAGTGGCGCCATCTTGAAGGAAGTGGGGACCACCAACAAGACCAGGATCTCGGATTACCGCGACGCCATTGATGAAGATACCGCCTTGATTCTGCGGGTGCACCCCAGCAACTACAAGATTGTGGGATTTACTCACCGTCCAACACTCCTGGAGCTGGCCGAGCTGGCTCAGGAGAGTGGTATTCCCCTGGTGGAGGATGCCGGCAGCGGTCTTCTCTTTTCCTCATCCCATCCCTTCCTGCAGGAGGAACCCTCGGTTCAATCGGTTCTGGGAGAGGGTGCGGACCTGGTCTGCTTCAGTGGCGACAAGCTTTTGGGGGGCCCGCAGGCCGGCATCATGGTGGGTAACAGCGACCTGGTTGAGGCCATTCGCCGCAATCCTCTCATGCGGGCCTGCCGTGTCGACAAGATGACCTACGCTGCCCTGCAGTGGACCCTGGCCCAATACGAAAGGGGGAGCTATCCTACGCTCATCCCCGTTCACCGCATGCTCTCCGCCAGTGCGGAGGAGATTGAAAAACGCGCCCTGCGCCTGAAGGACCTTCTGGATAGCCAAATTTTTCAAAGCGAGGGTCGAGCAGGCTTTTCTCTGATCGGCGGGGGCTCCGCGCCTGAAGAAGAGATCCCCACCTATCTGCTGGCCATCACCTCCAAGCAACATTCCGTGAACGACCTGGAGCAGCACCTGAGGAAGTCTCCAGTCCCGGTGCTGGCACGGATAGAGGCTGATCAGTTGATTCTGGACTTGCGCACCGTCTTTCCAGAGCAGGAAGAACTCATCGTTTCCGCTTTCGCTGCTTTGGCGTCCCGGCAATAACCGGCGAGAAGTCGATCAGGTGCCGGTGGAGACTCACCTTATCCAGCCGGACCCTCAGCCGGTCGCCAATCCGGTAGACTTTCTTGGTATTCTCCCCGACCAGACAGTGGTGGCGTTCATTGAGGACATAGAAGTCATCCCAGATCGTCTCTGCAGAAACAAAGCCTTCCACAAAATGCTGGAGCAGTTCGACGAAGAAGCCATTGCGTTTCACTCCGATGATAAAGGCATCGAATTCCTCTCCCAACCGATCGGCCATGAATTTGGCCATTAACCAGCGCATGATCTCCCGCTCCGCTTCAACCGCCTTCCGTTCTCTTGCCGAAGAACGGCCGGCAATGTCATGGAGGCGGCCGTAGAGTTGCTCCGCACTGCGGCTGGAAGTCCGTTGGGCGATGACCATTTTCAAAAGGCGGTGCACGATGAGATCGGGATAGCGCCGAATCGGGGAGGTGAAGTGACAGTAACGGGCAGCGGCCAGACCGAAATGCCCCTGATTCACTTCCGAATACTGGGCTTGCTGAAAGGAGCGAAGCATTAAATAGGAAAGAAACTGGGCCTCCGGTTTGCCACTGAGCTGGCGGGTGAGCTTTTGAAAGGCTCGAACGGGGTAGCGACCGTCTCGATCTTGCTTCAACGAATACCCGAACTGGACGGCAAGCTCGAGGAAGGCCTCGACCTTGGTTGGATCGGGATCTTCATGGATCCGGTAAATCAAAGGAATTTCAAGCTTAGTCAGATGGTGGGCAACCGTTTCGTTGGCCAGCAGCATGAATTCTTCGATGATCCGATGGGCCTCGTTCCGCTCTGAACGGACAATATCGAGAATTTCCCCATTGTCATCAAACTTAATCTCCGCCTCGGGAAGATCAAAATCGAGCGATCCCCTCCTCACCCTCATCGCCCTGAGGATCTTGAACAGCTCCAGCATCCAACCAAAGCCTTCCAGAAGATCGTGATAGCGACCTTTCAATGTCTCATCCTGATCGATGAGGATCTTGCTGACGTCCGTATAGGTCATCCGCTCGTTGCTGCGGATCACCGACCGGCAGAATTCCCGGTGGCAGACTTTCCCTTTCTCATCGACCTCCATCACCGCGGAGAGGGTGAGCCGGTCAACCCCGGGATTGAGGCTGCACAGCTGGTTGGACAGTTTCTCGGGAAGCATGGGTATGGCCCGATCCGGAAAGTAAACCGAGGTACCACGCAGCAAGGCCTCTCGATCCAGTTCGCTGCCGGTGTGTATATAGTGGGACACATCGGCGATATGAACCCACAGCAGAAAATGGCCGTTTTCAAGTTTCTCGATACTGATAGCGTCATCGAAATCACGTGCCGTCTCGCCGTCGATGGTCACGGTGGGCAGTTTTCGAAAATCCACTCTCTTCTTGATCTCTTCTGGATTCGGCTCCTGGGCTCCCTCCGCTTCCTGTAAAACTTTTGCGGGAAACTTCAGAGGGATTTCATGGGAATGGCAGACAATCTTGTACTGGATCCCCGGATCATCAGGATCCCCCAGCACCTCACTGATCTTTCCCAGGGGAAGCTGGTCCGGCCCGGGCTGTGCCACGATGGCGACGGCCACAATCTTTCCATCAGCAACTTTCTTTGCTTGCTCATCCACCAAACGGACCGTATAGCGGTAGCGCTCGTCCAGGGGTGTAACGAAGATGTCCTTACGCTGGCGAAAGAGCTTTCCCACGATGGCCTCTCGAGCCCGCGACACAATGGCAAAAACCTCTCCTTCCGAAGAACTCTCCCCCTTTTTTCTTCGAGGGCGGCTGGATGGAACCAGACGAACACGAACCGTGTCCCCGTCAATGGCCGTCCCCGTTTTGGTGGGAGGGATGAAAACATCCTGCTCACGTGGCGGATCTTCGGCGATGACAAAGCCGTAGCCATCCGGATGGGCGACAAAGCGCCCGGTCACTATGTTTTCCGCTTTCTTTGCTGTCATATTCAGAGCTTCAGTCTGGAAGAGTATAACCCAGTGGAGAGAAGTTGTAGGAGATCCTACCGCCGTTCCTTGACAATAATCTTCAATAACTAAAGACTTGTCGCTCAGGGAGAGGACCTTTGCTATGGGAAGACACCTTTGGACGGCAGCCCTGGGTGTCTTGCTGTTGAGCCTGCTGGTAGCGGCAGTTTGGCTGGTTCAGGCAGAGCCGCAATATTCACCCGATCAACCCATCGCCTTTGACCATCAGGTTCACGCCGGCGACTACCAGATCCAGTGCCTCTACTGTCACACCTATGCCGACCGCTCCCCTTTCGCCGGAGTGCCCTCCGTGGAGCGTTGTATGGGATGCCACCTAATCGTGGCCAGAGAGAGTCCGGAAATTGAGAAGCTGCGCACTTACTGGCAAAACGGCCAGCCTGTCCCCTGGGTGAAGGTTTTCGCCCTGCCCCGTTTCGTACACTTCAATCATGAAGCCCACCTGCGGGCACAGGTCCAGTGTCAGGAGTGCCACGGAGCCATAGAATCGATGTCCAAAGTCACCCGCGACAGGAATCTGGAAATGGGATGGTGCCTGGACTGTCATCGCAGCCAGGAGGCATCAGTGGATTGCCTCAGCTGCCATTATTAGCCCGTATTATGCATAAATTCTCTACTGCAGCTACGAGATCATCCGCCCTGCCAGCGTTGCGCTCGGTCAGCCTCCTCGACGTACTCAAGAGTACGTTTGCGGGGGCCTCCGTCGCGCGCCTTGTCAGGCCGGCGCTTTCGTCGCTTCGTGACAAGAACCTATGCATAATCCGGGCTAGCGGAATTTGAGACCACAGGTATGATCAAGAGACGAGATTTTCTGAAGGTGGTGGGAGTCAGTGGATCGGCCGCCCTGGTGGACGCCTGCTCCCCACCGACCGAACAGCTGGTGCCTTACCTGGTCTCTCCGGACAACATCGTCCCCGGTGTGGCAGCCTACTACACAACCCAGTGCCGCGAGTGCCCGGCCGGATGCGGCATGCTGGCCAAGACTCGGGAGGGCCGCGTGATCAAGGCCGAGGGCAACCCCCGCCATCCCGTGGGAAAGGGACGGCTCTGTATTCGGGGACAGGCATCGGTTCAGTCTCTTTACAATCCGGACCGCTTTCGGGGCCCCCTCCTTCGTGACGACAGCGGAGAGCTGCGCTCCACTGACTGGGAGCAGGCCGAAGAGCTGCTCATCTCCCACCTCAGCCCGATCATGGCCAGCGGCAGCCAGCAGCGAGTGGCCTGGATGGGCCAACTCCTGACCGGGTCCATGGAACAGCTGACGCGCCAGTGGCTGCAGGCCCTGGGTTCCGAGCGCATTCTCTTCTATGAGACCTTCCAATATGAGCCGCTGCGGCGGGCCGTCCAAATCGCCTTCGATCGCTCCGAGCTTCCCAGCTATCATCTGGACCAGGCCCAATTTCTGCTCTCCTTTGGGGCAGACTTCCTGGAGACCTGGCGCTCCAATGTCGAGTTGACGGGCGACTTTAGCCAGATGCGTAAGAACCGGCCCAGCGAACGTCCCGACAACTTCGTTCACATCGCTCCCCGACTTTCACTCACCGCTTCCAACGCCGACTGGTGGATTCCCGTCCCTGCCGGCACTGAAGTCCAGCTGGCCCTCTCCCTGATTCACTCCATCCTGGATCAGGGTCTATCCGCACCCGAGATGGGGTCACAGCTGGGGTGGATCGAGTCGTTGGTTGCACCGTTCTCACCGGAAGCGACCCAGCCAGACACGGGCGTGGAGGTCTCGACGGTTCAGGAACTGGCACGGCGTTTCTGCCGGGATTCGCCCTCCCTGGCCCTGGGCGGGGGAGTGAGCGCCGCAGGAAAAGAGGCCGTGTCTCTGGAGCTGGCTGTCCTGCTGCTCAACGCCCTGGCAGGCAACCTGGGAAAGACACTCACCCTGGGAATTCCCTCAGCCTTCGATCAGCTGGCAACCTATCAGGAAATCCTCGATCTCATCGAGGACATGAACCAGGGAAGGATCGACGTCCTTTTTGTGCACCAGTCCAATCCCGTTTTCACGCTGCCCCAGGCCTGCGGCTTTGCCGAGGCCCTGGAGAAGGTTCCCCTGGTGGTCAGTTTCTCCACTCTTCCCGATGAAACGACAGCCCGGGCAGATCTCATTCTGCCCGATCATCACTCTCTGGAGAGCTGGGGCGACTTCACTCCGCGAGCGGGAGTTTTAACGATTCAGCAACCCGCCATGCAGCCGATCTTTGACAGCAAGGCCAGCGGCGATGTCCTGCTCAGCGCAGCTCAGAAGATTGAGGAGATGGCCCCCCAGTTCGAGCACTCCAACTATTCCGAGTGGCTTCACGCCTATTGGGAGTCCACGGTGCAGCCTCAGGTGGCAGCAGGGCGCTCCTGGGAGGAGTTCTGGCCCGATGTCTTAAGAGAGGGCGGACACTTCTCGGAAGTTGAGCCGGTCACGGCCACTTTACGGGATTTTTCCAGCCAGATCCGCTTTCAGCCAGAGACCCTGGAAGGCCCCAGTGGGGGTCTTGCTCTCATAGTCTACCCTTCCACTTCTCTTTTTGACGGCCGCAGCGCCAACAATCCATGGCTTCAGGAGATACCCGATCCGGTCACCCACCTGGTCTGGGATGGTTGGCTGGAGATTCATCCTGAAACCGCCTTGCCGATGGGTCTGGAGGAGGGAGATGTGGTCACGGTGACCTCTCCTCACGGCAGCCTGACGGTGGCTGTCCATCTCTTTGCCGGCCTGCAACCCGATACGGTGGCCATGTCACTGGGACAGGGCCGCTCGGGGGATCTGCGCTATGCCTCCGGAAGAGGAGACAATCCCATGCGGCTCCTCTCCCCTGAGGCTGAACCCGAATCGGGCTCCGTTCTTTGGCGTTCCCTTCGGGTCAGCCTGGCCAAGACGGGACAAAAACATGAGCTGGTTTCCCTGCAGGCACGGCCCCAGGACCACCCCAGAGATTCTTTGATCAGGCTGCAAGTCCAGCCGGATGAAGCTTTTGCTGAAACCATCCGCCCCGGCGAGCTGGGGGCTTCTGACTCACCCTCGGCCGCCCATGAACCGATCGATTTCTATCCCCCCCATGATCACCCCGATCACCAGTGGGGCATGGCCATTGACCTGGACGCCTGTACGGGCTGCAACGCCTGCGTGGCGGCCTGCTATGCCGAGAACAACGTCCCCATTGTGGGCAAGCAGGGGTGCGCCCAGGGACGGGAGATGGCCTGGCTGCGCATTGAGAGGCATCCGTCCCAGGAGAACATCCTGTCGGGGGCAGACGCTGTCCAGCCGCAGGTGACTTCGCTGCCCACGCTTTGCCAGCACTGCCACAACGCGCCCTGCGAACCGGTCTGTCCCGTTTTTGCCACCTATCACAACCCCGAGGGGTTAAATGCTCAAGTTTACGCCCGCTGCGTGGGAACCCGTTACTGCTCCAATAACTGTCCCTACAAAGTGCGTCGCTTCAACTGGAGCAGCTATGAGTTCGATGAGCCTTTGGAGCTGCAGCTCAACCCCGATGTCACGGTTCGCACAGCCGGTGTGATGGAAAAGTGTACCTTCTGCGTTCAGCGCATCCAGGTGGGGAAAAACCGGGCCCGTCGAGAAGAGCGGGAACTCAGAGATGGAGACATTACCCCGGCCTGTGCGCAGACTTGTCCGGCCGAGGCCATCCTCTTTGGGGACCTGAAGGACCCCGAGAGCCGCCTGTCACAACGGGTGGATGATCCCCGCGGCTATCACCTGCTGGAGGGGTTGAACACTCGTCCGGCCGTCACCTATTTGAAGAAACTGGTGCCTGAGAGGCCGTTTACCGAGGAGTAGTGAAGGACCTCATGTCATCACCCCATTCCTCACATCAGCCCTCGCTTTCGGATCCCTCACCAGACAGCTTGGGTCGTGTCAATTCCGACATCCTGGGAACACTCCACCCTGGAGGGCTTTATTTCGCTGCGCTGCTCCTCTGCCTTGTGGGGATAGGATGGGGTTTCTGGGCCTGGACCACGCAAGTTTCCAGCGGCCTGGGCGTGACAGGTCTGCGCCACCCGGTCATGTGGGGGACCTACATCACCACCTTTGTTTTCTGGGTGGGTATCGCTCACTCGGGAACCCTGATCTCTGCCATTCTCTTTCTCTTTAGAGCCCGCTGGCGGGCATCCATCTCCCGTTTTGCAGAAGCCATGACGGTCTTTGCCGTCATGACGGCAGGCTTGTTTCCCATTATCCACCTGGGACGCCCCTGGTTATTCTACTGGCTGCTTCCCTACCCCAACCAGCGCGGCCTCTGGGTCAACTTTCGCTCACCCCTTCTGTGGGATGTGTTTGCCGTGAGCACCTACCTCACTGTCAGTGTCCTGTTCTTTTACCTGGGCCTGGTTCCCGATCTGGCCGTCCTGCGCGACAATGCACGGGGCTGGAAGCGACGTATTTTCAGTATCTTCTGTCTGGGGTGGTCGGGCAGTGCCAGAGAGTGGAAACACTTTAACAGCGCTTATCTTTTGATGGCCGCGCTGGCCACGCCACTGGTCATCTCGGTTCACAGTGTGGTGTCCTGGGACTTTGCCGTAGCCATTGTTCCCGGCTGGCACAGCACCATCTTTGCCCCCTATTTTGTTGCTGGCGCCATCTTCTCAGGCTTGGCCATGGTCCTGACGCTGATCATCCCGGCACGGAAGATTTTGCATCTGGAGGACTATGTCACGCCTCGCCATCTGGAGAACCTGGCCAAGCTGATTATCGTCTCCTCACTCATCGTCTCCTATGCCTACCTGATGGAATTCTTCTTTGCCTGGTATAGCGAAAATCCTTATGAACAGACCGTCTTTATGTCGCGAGCCGTAGGCGATTACGCTCCCCTGTTCTGGCTCATGGTGCTGTGCAATTCCCTGCTTCCCCTGGTCTTTTTCATCCCCTCAGCTCGCCGCAACACGGCGCTTCTGTTTACCATCTCGATCCTGATCAATGTGGGAATGTGGACTGAGCGCTTCGTCATCATCGCCGGTTCGCTGGCACGAGAATACAATGTCACGGCCTGGGCAGATTACGGTCCCAGCTGGGTGGAGTGGAGCATTCTGGCGGGCAGCTTTGCCTGGTTTGGGCTCTGGTTCCTTCTTTTCGTCCGACACCTTCCCGCCATTCCCATAGCCGAAGTCAAGGAAAGCATGCTGCATGGACTTCCCAGTGAGGGCCACAAATGAGTGGAGTTCTGGGCATCTTTGAACAGAGGGAGGATCTCCTGAAGGCACTGAGGGAGGCCAGGGCAAAGAATCTGGGTGAACTGGAGGCCTTTTCTCCCACTCCTGACGAGGAGTTGATCGAAGTCGCGGCGCCGGGAAAAAGCCCGGTGCGCTGGCTGACGCTGTTGGGAGGTGTAACCGGTGGGATAGGCGGGCTGGCACTCACCATCTGGACCACCGCCCAGTGGCCACTGCTCATCACGGGAGGCAAACCACTCATCTCGATTCCTCCATTTTTGATTATCGCCTTTGAACTGACGATTCTCCTGGGTGCGCTGGGAACGGTGAGCGGATTTCTCTACTGGTCTGCCTGGGGGCGCTACCGCAAACCTGTGCCTTACGATCCTCGCTTCAGTCAAGGCCATTTCGGTCTCTGGATCGAGTGTCCCTCCGATGAGACCGAGCAAGTCATGGAGTTTCTCAAAGAGAAGGGAGCCATGGAATGGGAAATACGATAAAAAAGACGCTTCTGGCGGCCCTCATTGCGGTCCTGATCACCCTTTATGCCACCGGCTGGCCCTGGAACAGGGACATGGTCCAACAGCCGGCACCGGCCCCTTACCATGGCCCTCGGGCTCCTGTGGAGGGGACGCTTCCGGTCAACGGAGCCTTTTCCTGGGACCGCTCCCAATTCGAGGAACTTTACCCCAGCAACCCGCTGCCCCAAAGCGAATCCAACGTGGAAAAAGGACAGTCCCTCTTCGCCAGCTACTGCATGCCCTGTCACGGGGAGACGGGCAAGGGTGACGGTCCGGTTGCGGCAGTGTTCATTCCACCCGCTGATCTGGCCAACCCCTTTGTGCAGGGAAATACCGACGGCTGGTTCTATGGCACCATTCGCAACGGCGTCAGACTAATGCCGCGCTATGGCGCCGACCTGACTTCGGATCAAGTCTGGCAAATCGTCACCTATTTGAGAACTCTCGAGCAGTCCGCCCCATGACAGACGCTGCATCCAACCTCAACAAACTCAACAGAACCACAGCTCTGCTGCTGGGGGCGGCTGTGGTCGGGGCCCTGGCCTTTGCTTTCGGGGTGGTGGAGCGTCCCACCCAGACCTGGAAGGTCTTCCTGGTTAATTTTTTGTTCTGGTCGGGAATCTCCATCTCGGGTGTCGTTTTCTCGGCCATTTTCCAGCTCACCAATGCACGCTGGGCTGCTCGGCAGGTACGAACGGTTGCCGAAAGCTTTGCTTGCTTTCTCCCCCTCTCCCTGCTCCTCTATTTGCTGCTGGTGCTGGCGGGAGCCGGATCTCTCTATCCCTGGATCACTGATCCACCGGCGGCCCGAGCGGGTTGGTTCAGCCTTCCCTTTTTGGGACTGCGGGATGGGATTGCTCTGGTCCTGCTCTATGGAGTGGGCGGCAAGTTTCTTTTGGCCTCCCGGCAAAGCCGGAGGGAGGAATCTCCCAGCTCCGCCACCCTGTCTGCTCTGGCCGTCTTGACCATTGTGCTTTACGCACTGGTCTTCAGTCTGGTGACGATCGATCTGGTCATGTCGCTGGATCCCTACTGGGTCAGCACACTTTTCCCGGCTTATTTTTTCATGGGAAACCTGTGCCTGGGGATTGCTGCCATAGCAGCGGCAAGTTTTCTGTGGCGCAGGTGGACGGGTGTTGAGGAATGGCTCAGTGATGCCGCAGCCCACGATCTGGGCAAGCTGCTGTTGGGCTTCTCCCTCCTGTGGACCTACCTGCTGTGGTCCCAGTACATCATCATCTGGTACGGCAACCTACCCGAGGAACTGGGTTTTCTGGTGGTACGAACCACAGGCGGCTGGGGAGTGATGGCCTGGATGGTCCTGAGCATGTGTTTTGTGATTCCTTTCACGGCCATGCTCACTCGCCCCATGAAGCGGCCAGCGCCCATCTTTGTCATCTCGCTGATCACTGTGGTGGGTATCTGGCTGGAGAGATTTTGGCTGGTCGTCCCCTCCCCTGAGAACGGCCTGGCCTTTAGCTGGGTGGATCTCCTGGTCACCCTCGGCTTTTTGGCGCTCTTCGCCCTCTCTCAAGTTTTCCTGGGGGCACGGCTGGGCGGGCCCTTTTCTGAAAAGCCATTGACATAAATGGATTCGGAGAAAATACGTATTTCCATAAGGGCCCGCAGGCTAAAGCCTGCGGCTCTGACGGAGGCCGCTCATAGAGCGGCCGCTACAATACTCTGTCGGAGCTGACGAGGATCAGACAGAGCCGTGGGCTTTAGCCTACGGGCCTGAATATTCGTCGCCACTTCCTAACAGAGCCGTGGGCTTTAGCCCACGGGCCAACAGGCCAGAATGTGGGAGGCACCTCAGGTGCCGAATCTGTCAGCTGTCAGGGGACGCTTCACATTTCTGGCATGGTTGTTGTAGACTCAGCTTTTAGTGCCGGAGTGGTGGAATTGGCAGACGCGCTGCGTTCAGGGCGCAGTGGGCTTCGGCCCGTGGGAGTTCGAGTCTCCCCTCCGGCACCAGGCTTCCGTGCACTTGAGGTGTGGTATATCTTCAAGTATTACATTATATTATTTCCTGTAACTAATTCTATTCCCACGTTTTTTCTCATTGTGCTAGGGCTCTTCTCTGGATCTTACCTGCACGCCCAACAGCAGGACGCACGCACAGACTTCACCGTGGGAACCCGGCCGGCCAGGATGACTTTCGATGGGACCTATATTTGGGTGAGCAATTCGGCAATTCACAAGGTATCGAAAATCCGCACCAGCGACGGGGCTGTAGTGGGTGAATTTCCTGTGGGCGAGGCACCGATTGGGCTGGCCTTCGATGGAGAGAACATCTGGGTGGCAAGCCGAGACGGCGGCACGGTAACCAAGCTGCGCGCCCGTGATGGGACGAACCTTGGCACATTCACGGTTGACAGCGAGCCCTTCGGCATCCTTTCCGACGGGACCAATATTTGGGTGACGCAAAGGGCTGGCAACACCGTCACCAAACTGCGGGCCAGTGATGGCGCAACCCTGGGAAAATTTAGCGTTGGAAAGGCACCGGTTGGAGTGGCCTTTGATGGAACAGATATCTGGGTGTCCAATCGAGACAGCGATACGGTCACAAAGCTGGCCAGTGACGGGACTACCCTGGAAACCTTTGCGGTGGGACAAACCCCAGTTGGGCTGATATTCGATGGAGAACATATCTGGGTGGGGACCTTTCGCAGCAATGCCGTGGTCAAGATACGGGTCAGTGATGGAGTAACCCTGGGCAAGTTTGCCGTGGGAGAAAGGCCTCGATCCCAGGTTGTCTTTGACGGGAGCCACATCTGGATTCCCAATTCCGCTGAGAATACAGTGACCCAGCTTCGAGCCAGTGATGGAGCACATGTGAGGACATTCGCCGTAGGAGCAGAACCACGGGCTCTAGCCTTCGATGGCTCCAACATCTGGGTGGGCAATATGGACAGCATCACCGTTACCAGGCTGCACGTGAAATGAGGATTCGGGAAACAGCTGGGAACTAAAAGATTCGGCACCTGAGGTGCCTCCCACGTTCAATCCACACATTTCTGGATTCGGCACCTGAGGTGCCTCCCACGTTCTGGCCCGTGGGCTAAAGCCCACGGCTCTGATCGGAAATTCACACTCAATCGGAGAAGATTTCGCTCCACTGTTCGAGGATCCGGGCTTTGACCTCTTGATTGGGCTCGACCACTCGTGGGAACTCATTTCTCAGCAATCTCCCGAAGGGTTTGACAGCGAAGATTATGGCTCTGGAGCTGGTGTACTCGAGGATGTCCTTATCCGGGCTGTGATCGGCAATGGGGTCCAGAGGCGTTCCCAGACTCTGCCCGATGGTCGCGATTCCGGTGGCGGGATCGCTGCGGGAGGAGAGGGCCCACACCACGTCGTCAAGATTGGACGGGTCTATGTCCTCATCCACCACCACCACATATTTTCCCGTGACATTCCCCGGCTTGCACTGGCAGGCCAGGTATCCAGCCATCCTGGCATGGCCGGCAAACATCTGTTGGAGGGAGACGACCGTGAAGGCTCGCGAATAGGCCGGCTCGTGGCACCAGACGCCCTTGATCCCATCCACGCCAGCCTGCTCCAGGAAGTCCCAGATCATGGCCGCCCTCATGGGACAGCGGAAGTAGATGGTGTCGTGAGGGGGTTTGCCCACACAGGCACCGAGCATGATGGGGTCATCGCGGTGATACACCGCCTCCACCTTGACCGTGGGGCTCTGGGTCGTTCCGCTGGAGTAGTACCCCAGAAACTCCCCGAAGGGGCCCTCGCTGCTGGGCTCCTGGTAGACATAACCCTCGATGGCGATTTCGCTGTCGGCCGGCAGGGGAAGTCCCGTCAGGGGACCCTTGACGACTGGATAGGGCGTGTCCATAAGGGCTCCCGCGGTGTTGTACTCACTCACACCGGAGGGCACCTCCAGGCCGGCAGACAACATGATGAGGGGATGGTGCCCGAAGGAGACTGCGATGGGTGCCGGTTCCCCCTGATCCCAGTATTTCTGCAGCATGAATCTGGCGTGGCGGGGACCTTCCAAAAAGAGGGACAGCGTCTTTTTGTCTTGCAGCATCATCCGGTAGGAACCCACATTCACCCATCCCGTCTCAGGATCGCGGGTCACCACGGCATCTCCCGTCCCCATGTATCTCCCGCCATCGCCTTCAAACCACCTGGGCGAGGGAAACCTGAACAGGTCAATCGCATCCCCGTCCCAGGCGTTTTCGAAAAGGGGAGCATTCTTCACCCATTTCGGTGAAGTTCCCTCTGGATTCTTCTTCTGAGAGGCGAGCTTCTCCCTCAGGTGCTGGACCAGCTCCAGATTGGTGAGTGTCTCGGGCAGGCCCAGCGTCACTGATAACCTAATGGCGTCTATGAGGGCTCCTGTCAGAATTCTGAAGCCCTTGGGGGAATCCTTGATTTCGTCAAACAGGAGGGTGTATTTGTTCCTCTTTACATTGAGATCGGCTATGGCCCCCACCTCCTGGTCCCAGTCAACAGAGCGGACTTTGCGGAGAAGGTCAAGGGACTGGATCCTATCGAGCCAATCGCGAAGGTCGTGCGGCATAACCAGGGATCATACTGAGTTACTCAGAGAAATCCTAAACTTTCAAAATCTAACACTGTGTTTTGCATCGTTCTGATGTAGGATTGAGGGACACCATGATAAAGACACTGAAGTGGCCGTTGATCTTTTCGGTGGTTGTCATGGGGGCGCGGATCTTTCTGGAGGAGATGGGCGCTCCCCATGCAATCAATAATATCCTGGGTGTGGCCTGGCTCTCTTTTCTGATTCCCGTTTATTGGGCAGTTCGCCTGGCAGGCAGCGGAGAGGAGCATCCCTACCGGGTCCTCCTCAAGCTGATCGCGCTCTATGCGGTTTCGATTCGCCTGATGGTCCTGGTGACCTATTCCATGGCCTACCTCTTCAGCTGGAGTGCTCCCCGCTTCAGTGTTCAAGGAGGCGGCGTAGTGGGGGAAGGGGTGACGGCACTACAGGGACTGATCTTGACTCCGGCCACCAATTTTCCCTTCGGAGTTCTCATGTCGGCTGGATTCGGCCTGCTGGCTGGACCCGCTGCCCTGGCCCTGAGCCGCTATCTCAAACGATCCAAGGCGGCAGAGTAGGGCCGGCTAGGCCAGCCACTTTTTGAGCTTCTTTTTTAAATCTTTTACGGTGTAGGGTTTGCAGAGGGTATCCTGCCCACCGGCCTGGTGGACATCTTCCTCTGTTCCCTCCATGGCCTCAGCGGTGATGGCCAGGATGGGAACCTTCTTGAGAGAGCTCTTACGCAGCTGGCGGATTACCTCATAGCCTCCTCCAGCGGGAATCATCATGTCGAGGATGACCAGGTCGGGCCGAAACTCCTTCAGCATGGGCTGGTAGGAATCTTGCGAGGAAACAGAGGTCACGTCGTAACCGATGCTCTGCAGGATGAATTTTATGGAATAGATATTATCCGCCACCTCTTCGATGACGGCGATTCTCTTTTCCTGCTCTTCCCTCTTGTCCTTGGACTTTTTCATAAACTCTGTCCCGTCCGTGACTGCAGCTGGCCTTGCAGCATTTGACTGACCATTTGCGGATTGGCCTGTCCGCGCGTCTCCTTCATCACCTGTCCCATGAAAAACCCTAACAGCCCTTCCTTTCCCGCCCGGTAGGCTTCGACCTTCTCGGGATTGGAATCCAGGACCCGCTTGACGATGCTATTTAACTCATCCTCGTCACTGATCTGCTCAAGGCCTTCCTGGGAGATAATAGCCTCCGCACCCTCTCCCGTCTCATACATCTCCTCGAAGACCTGTTTGGCCATCTTTCCGCTGATCCCCCCTTGATCGATCAGACCCATCAGGTTGGCTAAATCTTCTGGCTTGACCGGGCACTGGGTGATATCCCGATTATCCTTTTTGAGATGACGCGTCAGTTCACCCAGCATCCAGTTAAAGATCGCTCTGGGTTGATCGCAGGTCGAGACGGCCTTTTCAAAATAGTCCGCAAATTGCCGCGTTTGAGTCAAGAGCAGGGCTTCCTCGTCGGCGAGGGAGAACTCTTTGACGAAACGCTGCCTCCGAGTCTCGGGCAGCTCGGGAATTTCCCCCTTCAGTTCCTCGATCCACTCCTGGGAAATCACCACCGGGAGCAGGTCCGGCTCCGCGAAATAGCGGTAATCATGGGCCTCTTCTTTGCTTCGCATCAGCAGGGTCTTCTGATTTTCTTCGTCCCACAATCTGGTTTGCTGCTCGACTTGGCCACCCTCGCCAAGCACCTTCCCTTGTCTTTCGATCTCGTACTCGAGAGCCTTCTGGAGAAAACGAAAGGAGTTCAGGTTCTTAATTTCCGTTTTCGTTCCCAGGGTCGAGGAGCCAGCCGGCCGCACCGAGACATTGGCGTCACAGCGAAGACTTCCCTCTTCCATATTGCCGTCACAGATCCCCAGATAGAGCAAGGTGCGACGAAGATTGTTCAGGTAGTCATAGGCCTCCTGTGAGGAGCGGAAATCGGGCTCAGAGACGATCTCGATCAAGGGAACGCCTGTTCGATTCAAGTCGACATAGCTGTCTTGGCCGGATCTGTGGATGGATTTCCCGGCATCCTCTTCCAGATGCACTCGGGTAATGCCAAAAGTTCTCTTTTCGTTCCCGGTGAGAACTTCCATCTTGCCGTCCTGGGCCAGCGGCAAATCGTACTGGGAGATCTGATAACCTTTGGGCAGATCGGGATAAAAGTAGTTTTTACGGGCAAAGATGGATTTTCGAGTGATTTGACAGCCCAAAGCCAACCCAGCTTTGACGGCCATGGCCACTGCTTGGCGATTGAGCACCGGGAGTGCACCCGGCAAACCGAGACAAACCGGGCAGGTATTGGAATTGGGAGGAGCGCCGAAGCGGGTACTGCAAGCACAAAAGATCTTACTTCTGGTCAGCAGCTGAGCGTGAACTTCAAGGCCGATGACGGGTTCCAGTTCCATCATAAGTCAGGCTCCGCTAGCCTCCTCGCCCCGACCAGCTTCAAGAACTGCTGCAGAGCGGAGAGATCTTCTCCCGGCCCTGGAATCCAATGCACCTCGGCTTCTCGGCGAAGCCAGGTCAGCTGGCGCTTGGCGTAGCGGCGAGTATCGATCTGCGTCCTTGTGATGGCTTCCTCCTGGCTCAGCTCGCCCTTCAACAGCGCCAGAGCGTGTCGATATCCGAGCGTCTCAAATCCTTTACAGTCGGAACTATAATCCTTGTCCAGGAGCTCCTGGACCTCCTCGAGCAAGCCGCGGCGAAACATTTCGCTCACGCGGCGGTCGATTCTATCATAGAGATCCTGGCGCGGCAGTTCCAAGCCAATCTTGAGGATGGAGAAGTTCTCGAGAGGCTCCCGCTGCTGCTGCAAGTGGCTGATAGGGCGCCCGGTGAGCAGATAGACCTCAAGACTTCGGATAATACGAACGCTGTCGCCGGGCTCAATCCGCTCCGCCGCCTGGGGATCCTTTTTCAACAATAAACGGTATAAAAAGTCCAATCCCTTACGGCGGCCAATCTTCTGGAGACGCTCTCGAATGTCCTGTGAACGACCAGGACCCTTGAACATTCCCTCCAGAAGCGCCCGAAGGTAAAGTCCGGTACCTCCCACAACAAACGGAATGCCGGCCCGATCGGCAATCTCCCGGCAGACTCTTCTGGCCTCCACCATATAGCGGCCGGCACTAAAGTACTGGTCGGGATCCAAAAGATCATACAGATGGTGGGGAACCTGTCGTCTTTGTTCCTGGGCGGGCTTGGCGGAACCGATCTCGATCGACCGGTACATCTGCACGGAATCGCAGTTGACAATCTCGCCATTGAGGATTTGAGCGGATCTGAATGCCAGTGCACTCTTCCCCGAAGAGGTTGGGCCGACTATAGCAATGAGAAGCCCTCTCTTGGCAAGCCCCATCCGCAAACGTTACCGTAATGATGAAAGGGAGTACGAAGCTACCAGCGACGGGTCAAGTCGATTCCCTTGTAGTAATGCTTGAGAATCCGTTCGAAACCCCACCCCTGCCGGGCCAGCTCAACTGTTCCCATCTGGCACAGACCCACTCCGTGTCCCCACCCTCTCCCCCGGGCATGGATTTCCACGATATAACCAGAGTGATCACGGCGAGGCTCCAGAGCCAGAATCCAACTGCTTTTCAGCCCTAAAGCAGAACGAATATCAAGGCCCTTCAAGACTTTCTCGCCCTGGTCTCCCACAAAGCGCATTTCCACGGTCCGGCCCCACTGACCTTTTCGCAGCGAGACCAGTTCTCTTAACCTTCCCACACCCGTCAGCCGGTCAAGATTCCTCTGGATTCGAGAAACTTCAATGTGCTCTTCCCAGGTAGAACTCGGGCTGGCGCTATCCGGGCAGGCTGCTCCACCTTCCAGGTAGGGAATACGCGCTCCCTGAAAGGCCGCCTGATAGTCCTCCGTGGTTCCACCGCAGGTCGAGGAGTAAAAGGCCACAATCGCCTTGTTCTGATAGGTGGCAATCGTGCCCCGTGTCTGGTCGATCGCTTGATTGGAGAGCGGCTGCTCACTGCTGGTCCCCCGGTAGACTTGAGAACGGTTGTCCGAGTACACGTCAAATCCTCGACGCGCATTCTGGCCGAGGCTATAGAAAGCGAAGGTTCGGGCCGCAATGGTGAGTGCTTTTATGGCTTCCAGCTGGGCCCCTCCTGCGGAGCTCAACTCGTTGGGTATCACACCCTGCAAGTAGGTCTCCAGGCTCAGCTCATTGACGATCACAGGTGTTCCCAGCGGATTGACGAACACCTCGATGGCGCCCTGATAGGGAACGCCATCCAGCCTCAACACACTCCCCCTGCGGGGATTCAAACGAAAGCCCGAGCCCAAGCGCAGAACAAGGCCTCTTCCGTCTCGTAAGGTGATCTGGTCTCCCACCGCCTGAATGCGCTGAAGCGAAGGCAAATCTGATCCCTCCACGGCTGCTGACCCAAAGCTGGCTTTCAGAAGAACGCGGATGCCGGGAGCCTGATCGACTCTTGACGGAGTTCTGTCTGGTGGCGGCGATGAGGGAGGCCTTACACCGCCAGTCCTGATCGGGGCTGGCGGTCGTTTGCCACCACCGCAACCCAGGAGAAAGAAAGAGAGAGAGAAAGAAAGAAAGAAAGACCTTCTACTGCTCCTTTGTCCCCCTGCTCTTTTGCCTTTCATCTACGCCACCAGCGCGCTCTGCGCGCGGCTCTTCACTTCCAGCGCCAGCGCCAGGGCACGCATGCCCTCTTCCCCGGAGCAGGCGACGGGTTCTCCGTCAACGGGCTTCTGACCCTGAATGGCACCCAGGAATGCCTGCAGCTCCAGCTTGAGCGGCTCATCTGGATCAATCTCGAAATTCCTCTGGGCAATCTGCTTTCCCGGGGCTTCATCGAGAAGACTGACCATCTCCACTTCCAGCTTGAGAAAGTCGATGGACACGTACTCGAAGGGCTGAAAAAAGCGGAGCTTCCGAATCCTCTCTCTGGATACCCGACTGGCGGTCACGTTGGCCACACAGCCATTTTCAAACTCCAGGCGCGCATTGGCAATATCGATGCGAGGGGTCAAGACGGGTATTCCCACGGCCCTGACTTCCCGGACCGGGCTGTCCACCAGATGGAGAATCAAATCCAGGTCATGGATCATCAGATCCAGAATGACATCCACATCCAGGCTTCGAGGAACAAAAACAGCCAGCCTGTGGGCTTCAAAAAATTTGGGCTGGGTAATGAAAGGTTTCACGGCCTTCAGGGCTGGGTTGAATCGTTCCGAGTGACCCACCTGCAGCAAGGCGCCACTTTCTTTTTGCGCCTGGATGAGCAGCTCAGCCTCTTCCAGATCCTCAGCAATGGGCTTTTCGGCCAGAACATGCACATCTCGTTTCAGAAACTCCACACCAATTCGAGCGTGCTCCGAGGTTGGGACAGCCAGACTGACCGCCTCTACTGAGTCGAGGACATCCTCATATCGTTGATAGGATCGACAGTTGCAGCGGGAGGCGACTTGTCGGCCCTTCTCTTCCTCGATATCCACCACAGCCACCAGCTCGGCTTCCGGAAGTTCGGAGTAGATTCGGGCATGCTGCTCCCCGAGAGCCCCCACGCCCACCACAGCAACCCTAACCCGCACTTCTCACACCCGATCTACTGCATTGGCGCAATGATCCGTCCTGACTGTGTTGCACGACCCGCAAGCGGGTACCCCACGGCTCCTCAACGTACTCAAGAGTACGTTTGCGGGCGCCGACCCGTGGCGGGTACCCCTCACGCGCCTTGTCAGGCCGGCCCTTCCGCCACTTCGTGACGACCTGGTGTGAGCACTGCGGGTTAACGCTTCGTTTCATCAATACGGTGGCTAGACCGCCTCGGCTACCACCGTCATGCTGTGACGATCAGCCTCCTGGATAAAGCTCTCACGATCCAATATCAACGTCTTACCCGCGTCGATTGAAAGCGCTGAGACCCTGCATTCCTGCAGGACCTGAAGTGTATCCAGACCGACCACGGGCACATCGAATCTCATATCCTGATCCGGTCGGCTGAGCTTGATCACGGTCAGGCGTCCACCTTCGACCAGGCGAGAGGCACGACGAATTGTTTCATCCGTGCCTTCCATGGCCTCGAGGGCCACCACTGCCTGATCTTTTACCACGACTGTCTGACCTAGATCGAGGCGTGCAATCTCCCGCGCCACAGACCGGCCGTACTCCATATCCTTTGACTCCTCGCTGTCCGGCTCACGCTGGGTCAGGACTCCGGCTTGGGCAAGCAGGGGCTGCAGGAGCACGGTCGAATCAATGAGCTGGAGGCCCTCCTTTTCCAGCGCTCCCATGACTCCACCTATCAGTGCCTGGGTGTTCTTCTGAGGAAGAGACATAAACAGGCGTGTCATTTTCAAATCGGGCAGGATGACGCGGCGTTTTGAAGAATCACTCCCCTTGCGGGAAAAAATCTGAACGTGCTTGACCTGTCCGGCCATCATCACCTTCTCGACTCCCGCTTTCTTAAAGAGACGGATCAACTTCCCCAGTTGACCAAGGCCCAGCCAGTGAAGGGAAACCGTATCCTGGGAAGCAAAGTCTTCAATTTCGGGAGAGGTTTCCTCCCGAATGGCTGCCACCACCACACTGATATCACGTTTGAGGGCTTCTTCCAGGACCAGCAGTGGGAATCGGCCATTTCCGGCTATGAGTCCCAGTTTTTCAAGCTTCACGAGTCCCGTGGGCTCCCGCTGCTGCTCACACTCCTCACGAATCCCTTCCCCGAGCTTTCAATGAACTCAATGAGGATGGTCAGATCTTCGCTCTCCAGTTCTTCCTCTCGAATCCGGTCAATGGCCTGCCGGAGCTTCAAGCCCTTGTGAAAGAGCAACCGATAAGCCTTTTTCAGGACTCCGATTCGTTGGGATGAAAAGTTCTTCCTTTCCAGACCGATGCTGTTGATGCCGTAAATCCTGGCTTGATTGCGGTAGCCCACGGTTTTGACGAAAGGTAAGGCATCGCGGGTGACCACCGAATAACCTCCTATGAAGGCATGCACCCCCACCCGACAGTCCTGATGAACACCGGAGAAAGCACCCACCGTCGAATCATCCGCCACTTCGACATGGCCAGCCAGGGTAGCCGAGTTGGCCAGTACGGCTCGCTGCCCCACGTGACAGTCGTGGGCGATGTGCACGCCGGTCATCAATAAATTCCCGCTCCCAAGGGTCGTCTTGCCACCCCCACCAGAAGTCCCTCGATTAATGGTGACAAACTCGCGGATGATATTGTCATCCCCGATGGCCAGAGAAGTCTTCTCACCCTGAAACTTGAGATCCTGAGGAATGGTTCCTATGGCGGATTGACCGATGATGCGGTTTCCCTTACCGATGATGGTGGGACCTTCGATCACAGTGTGAGGACCCACTTCCGTTCCCTCTCCGATGGTGACATCGTCACCAATGACCGCATAGGGTCCGATGCGGACTCCGCCTGCGAGTTCAGCACGTGAAGAAACATCAGCGCTTTTGTGGATTTCCGGGCTTTGTTCTGAACCCATGGGAGTCACTCGCCCGAACTGGAAATGAAGTCGGATCGGTCCACCAGTGAAAACATGATCTCTGCTTCGGCCACCAGCTGAGTATCCACGTATGCTTCTCCCTTCAGCTTTCCAAGACTTCTTCTGACATGGGTCAGGAGCATTTCGATGCGCAATTGATCCCCGGGAACGACAGGTTTGCGGAAACGGGCGTTCTTGATGGCGGCGAAAAACACCAACTTCTTTTCCCGATCAGGAAGAGTCTTAAAGACCAGAACGCCGCCCACTTGTGCCATGGCCTCAATGATCAAGACTCCCGGCATAATCGGGATACCGGGAAAGTGACCTTGAAAAAAGGGTTCATTGATGGTGACGTTCTTGATACCCACAATGCGGCTGTCCGCCTCGTATTCAATGACGCGGTCCACCAGGAGAAAGGGATACCTGTGGGGCAGGAGTTCCATGATCTCTTGAATCTCAATGGTCGTAATCACTTCACTCATGGCAATGCTCACTTTTCCCCATGGTCAATCCTTCCGTCTTTCCCCTAACCACGTCTTCCACTCCTTGTAGATCTCTGGAAAGCGTCGTTTGAGAGCTTCAATCTTCATCCACTGGCGGTGGTCCATGGCGGGTTGACCGGAAATGACTGAGTGAGAAGGAATATCCTTGGTGACCGCCGACTTGAGCATCACCGTGACTTCATCTCCAATCCGGACATGATCGACAACACCCGAATGGCCTGCAAAGGTACAGTTTTTCCCAATTTCAACACTTCCGGAAATCCCCACCTGGGCAACAATCACCGTATTTTCTCCGATTCGGCAGTTATGGCCGATATGGACATGGTTGTCCAGTTTGACACCTCGTTCCAATACCGTCGCACCAAAAGTAGCCCGGTCCACACAACTATTTGCTCCAATTTCCACATCATCTCCGATCAGGACGCTTCCCGTCTGAGGAATCTTCACCTGAGTGTCCTGGTCAAAGACATACCCGAAACCATCGGCACCGATGACCGTGCCACTGTGCAGGATAACCCGTGAACCCAAAGAAACACCCTCATACAGGGTCACATTGGGATGCAACACACAGCCAGAACCAATCACACAGTGATTCCCGACATGGACCCCTGCAAAGAGAGTGACCTCTTCCTTGATGACAGCCTCATCCCCCACAAAGACGAAGGGATGAATGGTGACATTCTCGGAAACCTGAGCACTTTTACTGACCTGTGCCAGAGGAGAGATACCTGCTGCCTCAAAGTCCCTCCCGTGCAAAAGAGCCAGGAGGCGAGCAAAAGCGAGCTTCGGCTTGTCGACCTGAAGCAGAGCCTTCTTGGAGGACAAAACACCCGGCAAAACGATCACTGCAGAGGCACGGGTCTCCTCCAGCCGCTCCTGGAACTTTTTCTCACCCGCCAGGGTGAGATCTCCCGCTCCCGCGCTCTCGAAAGGCTGAATGCCACGGATTTCAATCTGGGAGTCGCCGGCCACACGCCCTTCGACGTGTTCGGCCAGTTTCTGAAGGGTATACACGTGAGGTGGGGCTGGCAGAGCTCTCCTACTCGGTCACTGGATAGCGCTGGTTGTATATCCGAATAATATCCTGGGTGAAGTCCAGAGCTGGATCCACATAGATTTGAGATTCATCCCGCAGGAAAATCATCCCCAGCTGCTGTTCCAGAGCGAACTCGTCGATAATGACCTGGATTTGTTCGCTCAGGCCCGCCAGAATGGCAGTTCGCCTGCGCTCGATTTCCACCTGAGTATCTTCCTGGAATCTTCTCAACACCCGATCGTCTTCCTCAATCTTGCGCTGCATCTCCAGACGCGTCTGGGCATTCAGGGTTCGCTGCTGGGCCTCGAACTGCTCTGTCTGTCTTTCCAAGTTCACACGCCGTGTATCGTACTCTGCCTGCTTGTCTGCAATAAACTGCTCGACCTCGGCTATTTGCACTTTTCCGTCTTCCGTTCCGTTGAGAACCTGAAGGCTATCGATAAAGCCGAGCTTCTGTTCTATCAGAGCCTTTTGCGGTTCACTCGTTTGAGCCACGGCCGTGGCACTCCCCACGCTCAGGAGAAATAGGCAGGTCAATAACGTCAACACGTAATTTCTCATTGCGAACCCGCCTGGCCGGTGACAGGATTGCTTTCGTTGTAAATGC
The DNA here is from genome assembly GCA_963663035.1 of Acidobacteriota bacterium. Classification (GTDB taxonomy): domain Bacteria; phylum Acidobacteriota; class UBA6911; order RPQK01; family JADFOI01; genus JADFOI01. The sequence goes on along the minus strand of OY760074.1, from coordinate 956,114 downwards.
GTATGATCTCTTCAGTGACATCCAGTGAGACATCCACGAAACTCTGCGTCTCATTTCGCATGAAAATCACCGAATAGCCATTGTCTTGAGAGTACTGGACAATCACTCCCTGAATCTTTTCACCCATCCTGGCCAAAAGTGCTTCGCTGCGCTGGTTGTATTCCAGCTCGACATCTTCCTGCAGTCTCTGCAGATTGCGCTCCTTATCCCCAATATCCCGTTCCATGTCCACGCGAGCCGTGGGATTGAGAACTGCCTGCTGGGAGACATACCGGTCCTGGAGTATCTGCACCTCTGAAGTCAGGAGAGCGACTTCCTGCTGCTTGACCGAGGCAAACTGATTTAACCCTTCGAGCTCTCTCTTGCCCTCTTCGGTAGCATAGAGCACCGCCAGGGTGTCGACGAAACCTATCTTGGAACCTTGGGCCAGGCTCATCGTCACCGCAGCCCCGGCTATCATCGGCCCGACCAGGGCCACCGCTATCCACTTTCTCATAATTTCATCTTCTCCTTAACTAAAAGGTGTATCCAACTGTAAATTTAACATTTCTCTCCGGCTCTCTGAGAGGAAATCGCTGGCCTCTCGAAACGATACTCGTATCCATGATCAATGGATTATAGGCAAAGATCAGACGGAACGGCTGGTTCACCACGGGCATCAGGAACTGAATTTCCGCACCGGTCGATGCCCGCCAGACATTGTTGGTTTGCTCCTGCAAAGTCACTTCGGTGTTGGGTCCAAAGATACGCAAGTTATCTTTTTTCACGATGGTGGCCGTTCCAAAGTCAACAAAACCCGTCACCTGCAGGGGTCCAACGATGGGGACACGGTACTCCGCGGTCAGGATCATGGTGGTGTCTCCTCCCACCGGGATGGGACTTTCGGTGATGGCGGGCAAACCCGTGGCTGGGTCGATAATGGGGTTCCCGCTGCCATCCAGGCTGGGACTCCGGGTGACGGCCCAGGGGCTGACGGAACGGAGGTCAAAGCCGCGTAATGTAAATTCTCCCCCGGAAAAGATTCTTTCGAAAAAAGGTATCGCCATGGGATCCCCAGCGGGGAGATTGCCATAGGGAAGGATGTGGGATATTTGTGCCCGCAAGGCGAGCGTGTTTCGACCGCCGCTGAGGAAAGTGTCGGGAAAAAACTTCTGGTATTCGAGTGTCGGCCGGATGAGATTGAAGGTCCCACCCAAGGCCCCGCCGGCAATGGGCGCGCTCAAACTGAGTTGGGTTCCCTGGGTCGCATTAAAGACCTGGTTTTTCGTGTTGTAAGTCAGTCTGGGTGTGATTTCGCTGCGGATAATCCCTTTTCTGGCATCTTCGGGACTGCCGCCGGGAGTGAATCCAACCAGTTGATTCAAGGCAAAGTCACTGAACCCCTCATCGATATCTTCAATTCGGATGGTCTCCAGACGGTAACTCATGTCCAAACGCGTCCAGCGCCATATCGGATAACCTCCGCTTGCCGTAAACCCGCTGGTATTGCGCGTAAAGAGCTGAATATTGTCGTTCTCAGCGATCTGCCCGGCGAAGGCGGTAAAGGTATCGAACCGATAGCGCTGATTGAAGACTGAGAGTCCCAGGGAGATCCTGGTGTCCCGGAAATAGGGTTCGGTAAAGGAGAGCGTGTAGTTTGAGGTCCGGGTACCCGTGGAAAGCTGAACATCGATTCGCTGTCCCAGGCCCCGGAAGTTATTGGACTGGTAGTTGATACCGAAAAAACTGCCACTAATACCACTGACTCCTCCACTGACACCAATCGATTGCTGGCTCTTCTCCTCGACAGTCACCAAAATGTCGACTTCACCTTCACTGGGCCTCTTGATGACTTCGTAATCCGCCTCTTCTATCGGTTCGAAGAATCCGAGTTGATTGAGACGCAAGATGGACCAGTCCAGGGAGGTTCCGTTAAAGAGCTGTTGCTCCTCCAGGAGAAACTCGCGGCGCAGGACCTTATCACGGGTTTTGGTGTTCCCCCCAAAGTCAATTCGGTTCACCAGGTACTGCTTTCCCTCATCGACCTGAAGCCTCACATCCACAGTCTTGTTGTCCTGATCGGCATCCAGATTCGGAATCACAACCATATCCAGATACCCGCTGGTCGAGTAGGCCTTCTTCAGTTCATCGCTGGCCTCCCTGAGAGCCACGTAGTTGACCACTTCTCCCGGAACGATGTCATAAGCCGCTTTCACCACCTCTTCGTCAAAACTATCCAGGCCCTCGATCTCAAAACTGTTCCAGCGATACTGTTCTCCCTCTTCGATGGGAATGGTGAGATAGTATTGCTGCTTGGTTTTCCTGAAGCCGATGAGCAAACCTTTGGGGGCTTCAACGATCCGGGCCTCAGGCTCACCTGCCCTGGCGAAGATGTGACCCACCTCACGATAGCGCTCGATGAGATTCAGCTGGAGGTCATACTCAATTTTTTCCTTGATGAATTTGTCCTGGCCCCTGAAAATGCTCATCAGCCCTCGTGGCTTGGTCAACTCCAGCGCCTTGCCCAGTTCACTGTCTGAAAAGACCGTATTGCCCTCGAAATCGATCTTCCCGATGCGAACCTTAGGGCCCTCTTCAATTTTAAAAACGATCTTCTCGGAAGTGCTTGTGATGTGCTCCGTCTCCACCTCCACTCGACCGAGAGGGCGGCCATTTTCATCGAGAAGCCCTTTGATCGCTCGGCGCGCCAGGGGCAGATTGGCCGGGTCAAAGGTAGAGTCCACTGAGAGTCCAACCCTGAGGTCTCGGAACTTCTCCAAAACGTCGGACTCCTTGAAGGACTTCATCCCTTCATACTCTACGGTTCGGATGAGCGGTCTCTCGGTGAACTCGAAAATGAGGATGACACCCGTTTCTCCGTCCATCCGCTTGATTTTCGCGTCGTCGAAAAAGTTGGTGTTCAGAAGAGTTTTATAATCGAGCAGGGCCCGCTGCTCATCGAAGATCATCTCCTCCCTACTCTGGATATAGTAATGGATGGTACTTTCGGGAATCCGGCGATTGCCGACAAGACGAATCTCCTCGATTGGCGCTCCCTCAAGCAATTGGATAGGTTGGTTGACTTGAGCAAGCGCCCAGGAGGACACCGCGCTGAGAACCAACAGAGCCATTGCAAGAACACGGCTCAATCGATATTCGATTTCAGGGAGGGTCATGGCTCGATAATTTTATCGCGCAATCCAGTTCAAGAGCAACTGGACTGTTCGTTCAGGCGTGGATTTAGCTGTGCTGTTGAAAATCGGACAATGCGGCACCTGAGGTGCCTCCCACGCACAGACTCAGGCCAGGCCGAAGGAAAGAGGCGCTCCCTCGCTCTGGGAGCCCTTGGGACGATAGTAGAGGAGGTCGCCCTTGAGATAGATAGTCAGTGTCTGTTTTTCTTTCAGTTTACCTTGAATGATGAGTTCGGCAACTGAATCTTCGATGTAGCGTTGAATGGCTCTGCGCAGTGGTCGCGCTCCATAGGAGCGATCAAGGCAGGTTTTCTGGATGATCCAATCCTTGGCTTCCGCCTTCAGATTAATGTGAATCTCCTTGGGCGCCACGTTCTGATTGACTTGGTTCAGAAGGAGGTCCACGATTTGGCTCAGATCCTCTTCTGTTAAAGACTCGAACAGTATCACTTCATCCAGCCGGTTGAGAAACTCGGGATTGAAGAGCTTCTTGACCTCATTGAGGATAAGGTTTTCCACTTTCCCCTGGTCCTGCTCTGCTCCTGTGGAAAACCCCATCGGAGAGCGATCCACCAGATAGCGGGCTCCGATGTTGGAAGTCATGATGATAATGGCGTTTTTGAAATCAACCGTATTTCCAAGTGAATCCGTCAGCACACCATCCTCAAACACCTGGAGCAGGATATTGAAGATGTCAAAGTGAGCTTTTTCAATTTCATCGAGCAGTAGAACGGAGTAAGGATTCCGCTTGACCTGCTCGGTCAACTGCCCCCCCTCCTCATGCCCGACGTAGCCCGGGGGGGACCCAATCAGCTTCGACACTGCGTGTTTCTCCATGTACTCGGACATGTCAAAGCGAATCAGGACCTTTTCGCTGCCGAACAGCACCTCCGAGAGCGCCTTGGCCAGTTCTGTTTTACCAACCCCGGTAGGTCCCAGGAAAAGAAAAGATCCAACCGGTCGGTTAGGATTTTTCATACCCGCCCGGCTGCGACGAATCGCTCTGGAAAGAGCCGAAATGGCACGATCTTGACTGATCACTCTCCCATGAAGATCCTCCTCCAAGCGAAGAAGCTTCTGCATTTCCTCCTCATGCAAGGAGGTGACGGGAATACCCGTCCAATGCGAAACCACGTGTTCCACATGCTCCTTTTTCACCTGGGGAGTAATGCTGTTGCCCACCTTCCAGCGTTCCTTAATGATCTGCAGGTTCTCGCGCTCCAGCAACTCCTGATCTTTCAGCAGAGCCGCTCGATCGAATTCTTTAGCTGAGATGGCGTCGTCCATCTGCCGGACAATGACTTTGAGCTTCCTCTGGAGATCAGTCATACCTTCCGGGATAACCGTGTTGTCGAGCTTTACTCGAGCTCCGGCCTCATCCAGAACATCGATGGCCTTGTCGGGAAGGTGTCGATCCGTGATATATCGACTGGACTGATACACGGCCGTGTGAACTGCCTCATCCGTGTATTCGACCTGATGGAACGACTCGTAGCGACTCTTAATCCCGTGGATGATCTCCAGCGTTTCTTCTTCCGTAGTAGGAGCCACTTTGATGGCCTGAAAGCGCCGCGCCAGAGCACGGTCCTTTTCGATCGAACGTCGGTACTCATAGGGCGTGGTGGCCCCAACGCACTGGATTTCACCCCGCGAAAGGGCAGGCTTCAAAATGTTGGCGGCATCCAGAGAACCTTCTGCTGAACCGGCCCCCACCAGGGTGTGCAGTTCATCGACAAAGACGACGAAGTTGGGATGGTCCACCAACTCCTTCATAATGGCCTTGAGTCGTTCCTCAAACTGACCGCGGTATTTGGTTCCAGCCACGATCAGTGAGATATCCAGGGCCAGCACCCGCTTGTCAGTGAGCATGGAAGGAACCTCTCCTTTGATGATCTTTTGGGCCAACCCCTCCACGATTGCCGTCTTCCCCACACCGGGTTCCCCGATGAGTACTGGATTATTCTTGGTGCGCCGACAAAGAATCTGAACCACGCGCTCGATCTCAGCATCTCGCCCCACCAGCGGATCCAGTACTCCGTTACTGGCAGCTTCCGTCAGATCGCGGCTGAACTCGGTCAAAAGCAGCGCGTCTTTTGACTTGGAAGGTGCAACTCGCTCGGGGCTTGAGCCAGCCAACTCCTCGCGCACACGCGAAAGCCTGAGACCATTTTCATACAGGATTTCGGCAGCCACCGACTTCTCTTCCCGCAACAGGCCCAGCAGGATGTGCTCCGTTCCAATGTAATTGCACATCAGTCGATCTGCTTCCTCGGCCGCATAAGTCAAGACCCTTTTTGATTCATCACTGAGTGGCAGTTCAACAGAGGTGGAGACTTTATCGCGAGCGACAGTGCGGCCTTCAATCTGCCTTCGGATGGCTTCCAGGGCAGCCTCAGCATGAGGGAAAAAGCGGCTGCTGAGGGCCTTATCTTCTCTGAGCAACCCTAGCAGAACGTGCTCTGTTTCGATCCGTCGGGCCCCCAACTGGCTGGTTTCATAGCGTGCAAAGAAGATGACCCGCCTGGCCTTTTCGGTGTACTTCTCAAACATAAGACTGTTCCAGTCAGCCTGCTTTTATAAGCCTGCACTTATCTTTTAACAGAAATGGCTGTCCCCCAGCAACTGTCGACAGACCCGCTGGAAACTTAGTGACTTTCACTCATTTCCACTAACTTTCCCTCTTGAAGGCTCTTCTCCGATTCACATAGAGCAGCCAGTCTTGGGTTGTGGGTGACGATTATGGAGGTCAAACGGTGATTGCGATGGACTTCCAGGAGAAGCTGGTAGATCGCTTCTGAAGTGTGCTCATCCAGATTGCCGGTGGGCTCATCCCCCAGCAGCAAACTCGGCTTTCCCACCAGTGCCCGTGCAAAGGCAACCCGCTGTTGCTCCCCTCCCGATAGCTGGCCCGGCTTGTGGTGACCGCGGTCAGCCAGTCCCACCTCAGCCAGCAGCTCTTGGGCCTCCCTCCGGGCCCGAGGAAAAGGGGTTTGCCGCAAAAGAAGGGGAAACATGACATTCTCCAGAGCAGAGAATTCCGGCAGTAAATGATGAAATTGAAAGATGAATCCGATCTTCCGGTTGCGATATTCCGCCAACTCCTTGCCCGCCAGGCGAGTGACATCGACTCCTTCCAGCAAGATTTGGCCGGCGTCGGCTTTGTCCATGCCACCGACCAGGTGAAGGAAGGTACTCTTTCCAGATCCGCTGGCGCCGGTGACAGCCACCATCTGGCCTTGTTGAAGGTCTAAAGCCAGATCGACCAGGATGTGGAGCTTCTCAGCCCCGGACTGGAACGATTTCGAAATCCCTTGAATCCTGAGAAACTTACTCATATCTCAACGCTTCAATTGGATCCAATCGTGAAGCAGCTCTGGCCGGATAAAGGGTGGCCAAAAAACAAGTCAGGATGGCCAGGATCGAGACCCGAACCAGGTCACCGGAGTTCAACAGGAAGGGCACGTAAGGGATCGCATAGACCTGCGCTTCCAGAGGAAACACCTGGTAGGCATTGAAATACCAGATAGCGGCACTTCCCAAAAGATCTCCCAGAATCGTCCCCACCAGTCCAATCATCAAACCTTGCAGCATGAAGACCGCCATGATGGTCCGAGCTGTCCCTCCCATGGCCGTGATAATGGCAATATCGCGATTTTTTTGCATGACCATCAGAGTCAGTGTCCCGATGATGTTGAGGGAGGCCACCAGAATGATCAGTCCAATGGCGATGAACATGATTCTCTTCTCATGCTCCAAAGCTGAAAAGAGAGGACGGAAAAGTTCCATCCAGGTGCTGGTCGAATAGCCGGAGCCAGCCACCTCCCTTAACTTCATGGCCACGCTTGGAGCCGCATCCATGTCCTGGATCCACACTTCCAGAACGGAGGCCGCACCGGAGGGGAATCTAAAGAACTGCTGAGCCGCCTGAATAGAAAACAGGACCCAGCTGGAGTCCGTTTCCCAAAAACCTGACTCAAAGATAGCAATCACCCGAAAGGTCTCAATGCGAGGCATGCGTCCCAGCGGGGAAAGCTCCCCCTTCAGACCTATGGCGCGAATGTTGTCTCCAGTCACAACGCCCAGAGACTGGGCCAAATCAGTTCCCAAGACTACGGTCGGAAAAGAATCGAACTGATTAAACTGCTCCAGGCTTCCTTCGATGATCTGTGGGAAAAAGTCGGAGAGCTGCGTCGTTTCTGGTAGATCCAACCCCTTGAGGACGGCCGGCTGCTCGCGCAACTCACTCACCAACAGGGCCTGGCCATAGATGGTGGGGGTGACTCTCAGCACTTCAGGCAGTTCACCGATCTGCTGGGTGAGGAGCTGATAGGGGGAGATCGGTCCCGGAACGGCTCTTAAAAGATTGACATGGGGGGTGGCACCCAGGATTCGGTCCTGGAACTCCGCTATGAAACCCGCATTGAGGGCCAGAGCGATATTCAGGGCCATCACCCCCGCCGTAACCCCCAGCACCGAGATAAAGGTGACGACTGAAATGACGACTTGCTTGCGGCCGGCTCGAAGGTATCTCAAGGCCACAAACAGCTCGAATTTCGTGACTAGCATAGTGGATTCAGCTCTCAGGTCGAAGGTGGGGAAACAAGATGACCTCTCGAATGGAGTCAGAATCGGTCAACACCATGGTCAGGCGATCGATCCCAATTCCCTCTCCCGCCGTTGGAGGCATTCCATATCGCAATGCCTTCAGGTAGTCCTCATCCATCTCGTGGGCCTCGGAATCCCCGCCCACCCGAGCTTGCACCTGTGTCTCAAACCGCTTTTTCTGCTCCTCCGGATCATTCAACTCACTGTACGCATTGGCAATTTCAAGGCCGCCAATGAATAATTCAAATCGCTCCGCAAAACGGGGATCCTCATCACTGGTCTTGGAGAGCGGAGAAAGCTCGGCAGGAAAGTCATAAATGAAGGTTGGCTGGATGAGGTGCTTTTCCACGACTTGCTCAAACAGCCATTCGAGCAGTTCTCCCCAGCTCTGCTCCGCTTCAAATTCCAAGCCAACTTTTTTCAAAAGAGCAACCAAGGGCGCGCGCTGGCCGAGATCTTCTGCTGAAGGAGCACCCTCCTTATCCCAAAACTTCTGAATGGCTTCGACCATGGAATAGCGGCTAAAGCTGCTGAAATCCACCTGATTGCCATTGAATGGCACTTCAAGGCCACCGGTGACCTTCTGGGCCACCATCTGCAGCATCTCCTCGGTCAAGTCCATCAGATCCTGATAATTACTGTAGGCCTGATAAAATTCCAGCATCGTGAATTCGGGGTTGTGCTGTGTGGACACTCCTTCGTTGCGAAAGCTTCGGTTGATTTCATACACCCGGTCAAAGCCCCCCACGATCAACCGCTTCAAATACAGTTCAGGAGCAATTCTCAAAAACAGAGGGATGCTGAGAGCCTCGTGAAAGGTCTTGAAAGGTCGAGCCTTCGCTCCTCCCGCCACAGGCTGCATCATGGGGGTCTCAACTTCCAGGTAATCTCTCGATTCCAGGAATTCCCGGATCTGGGAAATGATGCGACTACGCCGAATAAAGATTTCTCTCACCTCTCGACTGGAAATCAAATCCAGGTAGCGCTGCCTGTAGCGGAGCTCCACATCTTTGAGACCGTGCCACTTTTCGGGCAGCGGCAGGAGACCCTTGACCAGAAAGTCAAGCTGCTGGGCTGAAATCGTCAGCTCATCGGTCTTGGTGCGAAACAAATGTCCTCGTACACCGATGATATCGCCAATATCCAGAAGCCGGAAAAGCTTGTGGTTTTCCTCGCCAATCCGGTCTTGCCGCACATAGATCTGGATCCGTTCGCCTGAGCCGAAGAGATCCGCGAAACCGGCCTTTCCGTGTCCCCGCAGGTTCACAAGCCGACCGGCCGTTTGCACGGACACCTGCTCTTGCTCCAGCTCCTGAGCCGATTTCTGGGAAAATCTCCCGACCAGCTCAGCTACGGTGTGACTCGTCTCATAGTCGTGGGGATAGGGATCATGTCCGAGTTGGCGAATCTCTTCCAGTTTCAGAGAGCGCTGTTCGATGGGATCCGTTTTCTCACCCATGATGACTTTCGCTGACGGGTGGATGGTTTATTTCCTCCCGAACGGCATCCAGGACTCCGTTTACAAATTGGGTGGAATCGCTTGTGCTGAAGCGGCGAGCAATCTCAATGGCCTCATCAATCACCACAATCTGAGGTGTCTCAGCGTAGAGAAACTCGCTCACCGCCAAGCGCAGAATATTCCGATCAACTGCGGGCATCCGCTCCAACCGCCAATGTTGAGCATGCCGGCCAATGAGCTCATCGATCAGAGATCGATGTTCAGAGGCTTTCCTAAATAAAAGCTCGGCAAACTCGCGGTCCTCCGGATCGACAGGATTCACCTCCCAGAAAATTTCTAAGATTTCCTCCACTGTCAAATGGCTGAAATCCTGCTGAAACAGCAGCTGCAGAGCCAACTCACGTTCTTTCCTCCTGCTGCTCATGGGGGGGCACCTGACAACTGACAGCTGACACCTGACACCGCCGGCCCAAGACCGTCGGAAACTCCAAATTCCAAATCCCAAATCCCAAACAGATTTGAAATCTGTTCTCCTGCCTCCTGACTCCTCACTTCTCCTCTTCTGCCAGCTGCTTGAAAAGATTGGCCATTTGAACCGCGCTGATCGCTGCCTCACTGCCCTTGTTTGCGTGTTTCACCCCCGCTCGAGCCAGGGCCTGCTCGACCGTGTCAGCAGTGATGACGCCAAAGGTTACGGGAAGATCATATTTCAGAGCGACCTGGCTGATCCCGTGAGCGACCTGTGAGCTGATGTACTCGAAATGCGGTGTCTGCCCCCGAATCACAGCGCCCAGGCAAATAATCGCCTCCAGCTTTCCCGTCTCTGCCAGTCGCTGGGAAGCTACCGGGATTTCGAAGCTTCCCGGCACCCGTACCAGGGTAATGTCTTGCTCTGCAATTCCCGTTTCCCGCAAAGTGTCCAGCGCTCCCGCGAGTAGTTTTTCCGTGATCATCTCATTGAATCGACTGACCACGATTCCTATCTTTAACCCCTTGGACTCCATCTTCCCGGCAAAGTCTTTCATACTTAGTGCCTCGCTTCATAAATACGGTGACGTTTGTGGCGAGCGCGACGGCGTCGAGTTCGCGAAGCGACGACGACACGATGTCTGTGCGCATCGCGGAGGAGGAGCGACAAAGAAATCGATGCCGTCCCGCCGCCACCCTTTGGGCTGATGGGGGTTGCGGGCGATCTCTGTGTCTCTCGTCGTCGCCGATGTCCCTGACATCGCCTCCTCCTCTCTCCTTGACCTCGCCTCGCAAAACCCATCAGCAAACGTCATCGTATTTATGAAACGAGGCACTTAGCTTCCCTTGAATTGAGGTTTTCTCTTTTCTGTGAAAGCTCGGGTCCCTTCCCTCATATCTTCTGTGGCACAGGAGAGGCCAAAGAAGGAGGCTTCCAACCGGGTTGCTTCTTGCAAAGGCATCTCCAGCCCAGCGTTGATGGCCTCGATGGAATATCGTACAGCAAGTGGAGCATTGCGGAGAATCTTCTCCGCCAACTCGCGACACTTTGGGATCAGCTCCTCCCTGGGGACAACACTGTTGACCAGTCCGATCCTGGCCGCCTCCTGGGCGCTTATACTCTCTCCGGAAAGGATCATCTCCATGGCCCTACCCTTTCCCACCAGCCTAGGCAATCGCTGGGTTCCGCCGTATCCGGGAATCAACCCTAACTTGACCTCGGGCAGGCCGAACTGAGCGTTCTCAGAGGCGATTCGCAGATGACAGGCCAGAGCCAGCTCACATCCGCCCCCCAGACAATAGCCATTGACGGCGGCAATAACCGGCTTGGGAAATCCTTCAATCAACTCCAAAAGCTCATGTCCGCGAAGGGCTTTGAGTCTGGCATCCAGGGGGTTGAGCTGAGCCAGTTCCTTGATGTCGGCACCCGCTACGAAAGCCTTCTCTCCAGCGCCCGTCAGGATGATGGCCCCCACATCGGCCTCCTTCAGCCTGTTGCCAAAAGCGCTTTCCAGTTCCTCCATGGTGGTCTCGTTCAGAGCATTCAACACCTTGGGTTGGCTGATGGTGAGGAGAGCGATCTGATTTTCTACTTCAATCTTCAGGATTTTGAACTCACTCATTTCAACCTTCTTCCTGATTATACTCAAAGAGCTTGAGGCCCCTGACCAGATATTGCAATCCGGAGATGACGGTCAAGGCAAACGTCAGATAGAAAACGATGGCCAGAAAAGGTATGTTGACTTGCAGAGCGTTTGTCACCAGGACCAACAGCACGGTCAGTAATTGGGAGAATGTCGTCGCCTTTCCATAGATGGAGGGAGGAAACAAGTGTCTCCCCATGGTCAGGTTGATGATGACAACACTCACGATTAGCAGGACATCTCGGCCCAGCACCGTGATGGTCAGCCAAAGAGGAATCATCACGCCCAGCTCAAGAGCATTCAGCGAGAGCAGGATGAAGGAGCTGGCCAGCAGCAACTTGTCGGCAATCGGATCCAGAAAAGCGCCAAGGGGCGTTTTCTGACCAAACTTCCGAGCAATGAAGCCGTCCAATAGATCGGTCACACCGGCCAGGAGGAAGACAGCCAAGGCCCCACCAAAGAAGTTGTAGACGATCAGCAGCACGAAGACCGGCACGAACGCCATCCGCAAAATTGTGAGTTGATTCGCCGATACCATGGGTAACACCTGACCGCTGACCACTGACCGCTGCCTCAGTTCTCAGTCAGCTTGACACAGCTTTCCACCCCACTCAAGGTGGGCTGTCTCAGCACATCCTCCACCATCGCACATGCCTCAAGGTAAGAAGTCTCTCTCAGCCTCTGTTTGACCTCCGGAATGGCAAAGGGGCTCATGGAAAGATGCCGAAAACCCATTCCGATCAGAAGACGCGCATAGACAGGATGGGAAGCAATTTCACCGCAAACGAGGGCCATGGAATCTTCCTCTTCTGCCACCCGGGCAACCCGAGCAAGGCTTTTCAAAACAGCTGGATGTAAGGGATTAAACAGGTCGGCAATGCGATCATCAGCCCGGCCTGCCGCCAGGGTATACTGAATCAGATCGTTGGTGCCAACCGCAAAGAAATCCGCATGGGCGCAAAGCGCCTCCAACAGAATGATGGCCGCTGGGACTTCCAGCATAACACCAACCTCAATCTGCCTGTTGATGGCAACGCCTTCTCGGAGAAGCTCTTCTTGAGCCGCGTGAATAAGCCGTCTGGCCTCTAAAACTTCATCCACACTTGAGATCATGGGCAGGACGATCTTCAGATTTCCGTAGGCACTGGCTCGCAGAATTGCCCGGATCTGTTCTGTATAGATTTCGGGATACTTCAAGCTCAGACGAATTCCGCGCAAGCCAAGCGCAGTCTCAGTTTCACCCAGGATAGGGGTAAAATAGGGATGTCTCTCCTCCCCGAAGTCCAATGTTCTGATAAAGGCGGGACGATCACCCACCTCCTCAGCCAGCTTCCTATAAATCTTGAATTGCTCCTCTTCACTCACAGGTTCTTTCTTGTCTTTCATGTAGATGTACTCTGAGCGAAACAGACCGATCCCTCCACCGCCCAGTCTCATTCCAACGGTCACCTCACTGCCGATCTCAGCATTTGTGTACAGGAAGATCCGCCGGCCGTCGGAGGTCACACACGGTTCCTGATCTCCCACCAGCGTCAGACGGCGTTTCTCCTGCTTCTTGATTCGAGCTCGGCAGCTTTTCATTTCCCTGCCGGTAGGCCGGACTATGACAACTCCTGTTGTGCCATCCACAATGAGGGTGTCGCCAGTATGAATCACTTCCTCGAAATTCTGGATCCCTGAAACCACAGGAATCTGATAGGACCGGGCAATAATGATGCCGTGCGAAGTCGTTCCACCCTTTTTGACAACCAGTCCCTTGATCCGCTCCAGGGGATATTCGACCAGAAGGAACAGGCTCGCCTCAGAGGCCACCAGAATCAGATCCTCAGGTAAACCGTCCGTAACTTGCGGCTCCAGTTCCGTGAGATTAGAGATAATACGCTGCACGACCTCTTCCACGTCCGAACCACGCTCCCGAAAAAAGGGATCCTCCAAGGAACGATAAACGGAAATCCAATTCTGAGCTGCTTCTCGAACCGCACGCTCTGGACTCTGCAGCTCCTTTTGAATCTTTTCTTCGATTTCCCCCAAGAGTTGATGATCTTCCAGTATCAACAGATGGGCATCGATGATGTGGGAGTGCTCTTTGGGAAGCTCAGCCTCAAACTTCTCTTTAGCCTTCTGTAACTGCCGCTCTGACTCTTTCAAGGCGGCACGAAGTCGCTTCAACTGGCGGGGGACATCCTTCTTGGCGATACCGATGGGATGGAAGGCTGCGCTGGGAGACTCTACTTCATAGGCAGTGCCAACGGCGATCCCCGGGGAAAGTCCAACACCGGATAAACCCTGAGAGGAAGTATCCCTTGTGACTTTGCTCATTTCTCTTCACCAAATCGGCTCTTCACTAATTCCACCACCGCTTCCATAGCCTCTTTCTCGTCACTTCCATTGGTGGTGACTTGAAGTTCAGTCCCTTGTGAGGCGGCCAGGAGCAGAATTCCCAAAATGCTTTTGGCGTCAACTTCTTGCTGAGAGTTCAGTCGTGACAACTTGACGTCCGACTCGAATCGGGAGGCGAGTTTCACCAGCTTGGCAGCAGCCCGCGCGTGCAGACCCAATTCACTCTCGATTCGAAGGGTTTTTCGAATCATTCTCCCAAAAGTTCGCTGGCGATGGAGATGTGCTTTTGTCCCTCTGCCGTCACTTTGGATACCAACTCCAACAACGAATCTTTGCCAGACTGATCCACGAGTTTGATGACCATGGGCAGATTAACGCCTGTGATGATTTCTAACTCATTCCTTTGCAACAGAGGAAGGGACAGATTAGAAGGAGTGCCCCCGAACATGTCCGTGAGAATGACGACACCCTTCCCTTGATCGACCTTTTGGACGGCCTCCTCGATCCGTTTTTTGGATTCCTCAACATCATCATTCCAACCAATGGAGACAGCCTCAATGTGCGAGGTCTCACCCACAATGGTCTGTGCCACAGCCACGAGTTCCTGACCTAGTTGACCATGTGTGACAACCACCGCACCCACTAAAAGATCCTGTGTCATTCGCAGTGCAAGTCCCGATGAATCAGACTAACCGTGCGGCCTTCTTTCGTCAGCCGTTTCTGCAACTCATTGGCTACCATGACTGAACGGTGCCTTCCGCCAGTGCAACCGATGGAGATGGTGAGATATTTCTTTCCTTCCCTTCCATATTTGGGCAGCAGGTATTTTAACATATCGTGAATTCTGCCCAAGATCTCCTCGGTTTCCGGCTGCTTCAGCATATAGCTCACCACGCTTGGATCATTGCCCGTTTGATCACTGAGCGAGGGAACAAAATTGGGATTGGGAAGAAATCGCATATCGAAGACCAACTCGGAATTGAGAGGAATGCCGTACTTGAAGCCGAAGCTGACCACGGAAATGTTGAGGCTCTCTGCTCTGCCCTTCTGCTGGAATCTCTGGTAGATGAAGTTGCAGAGATCGTGAACAGAAAACTCACTGGTTTCGATCACCAAGTTTGCCTGGTCCCGGATAGCGGAGAGCTTTCTTCGTTCAGCCCCAATGCCCTCCATAAGAGATTGATCATGGGCAAGCGGGTGAACACGCCGCGTCTCACCAAACCTTCTCGCCAAAACCTCATCGGAGGCATCGACGAAGAGAAGCGTCGAGACCTTGGACAACAGCTTGATCTGGCTAAAGAGCTTTTCAAAGCCGGCAAGGGATTCCCTGAGCCGCACGTCCAGAACAATGGCCAGCTCCTGGATCTCCCCTCCCGATGCAGTTGACATCTGGACGAGTGGGGAGATTAAGGAGGTGGGAAGGTTGTCTACGCAGAAATAACCCAAATCCTCAAAGGCCTTGCAAGCGGTATGCTTCCCGGAGCCGCTCATTCCGGTGATGATAACGAGTGAGGGCAGCCTTACAGAGGCCATGCTTCATCGGCGGGCGACCGAGGGACTCTCAGACGTTCATCCAAGCGCTTAAAGAAGTCACTGGAAGGGCTGTATCCCTGGTTTCTCAGCATTTGAATCCGCACGGACACTTCCACCAGAGTGGCAAGATTTCGTCCTGACGCGACTGGCATCGTGATCAGTGGGACTGAGACATCCAGCAGGGAGTATCGTCTTTCGTCCAGACCCAGGCGATCATACTCTTCCTCGGCATTCCATGGCACCAGGTCAATGGCAAGATCGATGATCGTTTTTGGACTCAGTACCGAGACACCAAAGAGTTCCTTAATGTTGATGATTCCCAATCCGCGCAGCTCCATATGGAACTGAACATCGCTGGGACCAGAGCCCACCAGCCGGCCGGAGCCACCTTTTGTGATGATGACCAGATCATCGCTCACTAATCGGTGCCCCCCTAAGATCAGATCCAGAGCGCATTCGCTCTTCCCTATCCCGGATGGACCTAAAAGTAGGACCCCCAGTCCATAGACCTCCATCAGCACTCCATGAATAGTGCTCCTGAGAGAAAGTTGTTCCGCCAGAAAACTGGTGATCTCAGTGATGGCCGTCGCAGTCCCCGCTTCGGTCTCAAACAGCGGGACTTTCAGTCGCTCACAGTTGCTCACCAGAGCGGAAGGAGCCTTCAGACCTGTGGTAATCACGACACAGGCTAGTTTCCGGGCAAAGATTCCTGCAATAGCTTTCTTTCGATCAGCCGCCGACAAGGTCTCCAGATAATGGATCTCAGTCCGGCCGACCATCTGCACTCTTCCTTCATGCAGGTAGTCGATATAGCCGGACAGGGCAAGCCCAAGCTTTTGGATTTGGGACGAGGTAATGGAATTGTCAAGGGCGTCCTCGCCGGTGAGCGGCGTGAGCTGCAGCCCCTGGCTCGACAACTCGCTTAATTTCCTAACGGTAGTAGTCGGCTTTGAAGGCTGGGTCTTTTCAGCGGCCATTTAGTGTCATCAAAACAGCATGGCCATTTTTCGCTGGCGGGATCCGGGAATGTGCATCTGATCGCGATACTTGGCTACGGTCCTTCGTGTGATCCGAATCCCATCAAGGTTCAGAGATTCGGAGATTTTCTGATCAGAGAAAGGCCTGTCGGTCTCCTCATTGGCAATAATGTCTTTGATTCTCTCTTTCACCTGAACTACGGACAGATCTTCCCCGTGAGAACTCTCGATTCCACTGGTGAAGAACTTCCGAAGCTCAATGACGCCCTGGGGGGTATGGGCGTGCTTATTTGAAACCACGCGGCTGACAGTGGAGGAATGCACACCCAGCTCTTCCGCCACATCCTTGATCAACATCGGTTTGAGATACTTCACTCCCCGATCCAGAAATTGGCGCTGTCGATCGATAATAACCACACAAGCCCGGTAGATGGTCTGCTGACGTTGATCCACACTTTTCAACAACTCGATGGCGGAACGAAAACGCTCCTTAACGAAGCTTTTCGTTTCCTTGGAGACATTTTTTCCCTTGAGCAGTTCACGATAGGCGCGGCTGAGCCGCAGCTTGGGCATACCGTCATCGTTGAGAGCAATTTGGTATTCATCATCCACTTTATAGATATGGACATCCGGCTGGATGTATATAGGATTTACTTGGCTGTGCTTTTGGCCCGGCTTGGGCGAATAACTCCGAACGGTTTCCATGGCCTCCGCGATCTCTTCCAGACTGCAGCCCACTTGCTTGACCAGTTCCTTAAATTGTCTGGCCTGGATCAAGGGAAGGTGATCTCGCACCAGTAGCTCGGCCAGTGAACCCTCCAATCCATCAGCTCGAATTTGAATCAGTAGACACTCCTGCAGGCTCCTGCTTGCTATGCCTATGGGATCAAGACTCTGGACCATGCTCAAGGCCTCTTCAACCTTTTCACTTGAGGCCTGGAGGGACTCTACAATCTCCTCGACGGAGACCATCAAGTAGCCGTCTTCATTGATGTTCCCGACGATAAAGTACCCAATCTCACGGATTTCAGAGGGAATTCCATTCAAGTCCAGCTGCCAGTTCAGATGATCACTTAATGTCGGCGGGGTAGCCAGAAACAGTTCGAAGGAGGGCTGCTCACTCCTATTCTCCCTATCGGGGGAGCGATAACTGGGAGTCAGATACTCACCCAAAAAGTAGTCATAGTCAAAATCGTCGTATGCGTCTTCTTCCTTTGCGGCCTCTTTCTCTTTCTCTTCCTCTGTCCTCTCGCCTGGTTCAGCCTCCGGTTCTTCCAGCGCTTCCTCTAAAACGGGGTTTTCGGCCAGCTCCTGGTTCAGCAGATCGGAAAGTTCCAGTCGATTCAAGGTCAGGAGTTCAATCTTCTGCAACAGCGAAGGTGTCATCACCAATCGCTGCGAGAGGTTCAATCCAAGAGACTGCCTTAAAGGACCACGTTTGTTCATTGAATTTCCTCAGTACCTTCCGTACAAGAGAAGAAGGAAGACCCCAGTGACGACCCCAGCCTCAACCTCGTCCCGTCACTGTTCTTTCCCTCTAACTCAGTATAATCGAAAGTTTTCACCGAGATAAACTTTACGCACCTCAAGATCGGAGGAGAGCAGATCAGGAGTGCCCATTCGAAAGATGGTTCCCTCATTGATAATGTAGGCCCGGTCTGTGATCTTCAGAGTCTCCCGCACATTATGATCGGTGATCAAGACACCAATGTTCTTGGCTTTCAGTCGAGTGACAATGCGTTGAATCTCCAATACGGCCAGAGGATCAATTCCCGCGAAAGGCTCATCCAGAAGAATGAATGCAGGCTTCATCATCATCGAACGAGCAATCTCGAGCCGTCTTCGTTCACCTCCCGAAAGAGTATAGGCAAGACTTCTTCTCAGTCCAGCAATTCCAAATTCTTCCAGGAGTTCACTCACCTGCTGATCGGCTATCCCCGCGGCCAGACCCAGTGTTTCGGCAACGGCATAAAGATTGTCCTCGACGGAAAGCTTTCGAAAGACGGAAGGTTCCTGTGGCAGATAACTGATGCCCTTTCTTGCCCGCAAGTACATGGGCAAGGAAGTAATCTCCTTGCCGCCTAGGTAGACGCTGCCGCTATCTGGGTTGGTCAGACCGACGATCATGTAAAAAGTCGTGGTCTTTCCGGCACCATTCGGTCCCAGCAATCCCACAACTTCTCCAGAGGAAATCGCCAAACTGACGTTGTTGACAACTTTTCTTCCGCGATACGACTTATGGAGTTCCTGGGCTTTGAGGGTCGGAGAGGACTCTTCCCGGCTCATGGCTTCTCAGGAGTGGAAGGATTTTCAATGAGAAGTCTGTCATCTCCGGTAAAGAAAGTGAGCTGACGCCCGGTAACTTTACCCCGCAGGGCTTCAGTCACCTGGGCAGGATCTCCCGTCAGGACCACCTTCTCCTGCGACGGAAAGTACACCGCCCTTTGGCCTTCGGCTTCTCTATCCTTTCCCGTGATCTTGACTCCTCCCCAAGCGACGATCTCCTGGAGTTGATCCGGATCCGCTGTCAAGAAGACGAACTCCACAAAGGGAGCATCGACAATAAGATCGTCTGTCTTGACCCGCACCTGTCCCTCGTATCGTGCTCGAAGATCTGCGCGTTTGTACAGCAAACGGTCGGCTTGAACCGTATATTTTTTACCATCTTCCTGGTTCCCCTCGATGAAGAAGCTAGTGACCTCCTCCTCAACCACCAGCTGTTGATCTCGATGATTGTACCGCACAATCTTTCCTGTGATGGAGTTGTATTGTTGAGTGATTCTCGGACTGGCGGAATAGGTGATCCAGCCTGTCTCCGGTTTGGCCTCCATACCACCCGCGGTAATGATTGTGGAACCGTCCTCTTCCGGGAAAAAGCTTCTCACCCGTCCAACGGCAGAGATCTCGCCCGTCCTCCGATCCAGCTCGAGACGCTGGGCGGTTGTCTCCACCGGGGAACCACCATCGCTACCATCAGCACCGATGAATCTCAACACAGGAGTCCTCTCCCCCGTCATGGTGACCCTGTTGCTCTCGGGATCGAAAACCGCTTGATCCGATTCGACCTCAATGGAGGCAGGATTACCCTCCCAGAAATGAAAATCTCCCGATTGGACAGCCCTCTCCACCTCGCTGTCTCGATAGGACACCTCCAATCGTTGACTGGTCGAATTCCTGGCCTTTCCCCCCTCGCTAGACTGCAGTGCGACCCCTCCTTGAGCCGTCATGTGGTCCAGGAGACCTTGCCGATAGCGTATCTCGATGAAGGGAGCTTCCAGGACATCTCTCTGACCAGCGCTGCCCTTTTCAATTCGACTATCTCCCCGGCTCACGATTCGCTCGGGGGATCCATCCAGGTAGTTCACTTCCACAGCGTCCCTGGCCCAAAGATGACGATATCCTTGCAGAGAATTCAATCTCAGATCCACATTCCCGCTAGCTATGGCCTGCTCAATAACCTGTTCAGGCCGAAATCGAAGGGTCAGGACTTCACTGTGCAGCTGTTCTTCCACCGAGGCCTGGGAATCAAGCCCCCTCCTGAGCGAAACCTGTCCTCGCAGATCGAGCTGCCGCAGATGCTCTCCGTTGTCAAAGAATTGGCCTTCCATCGCCTGGGAGCGTGACTCATCGATACCCAGGGAGGGAGAGCGAAAGAGGACGTCCCCTCGAGCTGAAAATGTCTCCAAGAGCAGCCCCTCCATGGTCCCGGCACGATCCGGGACCACCTCGATTCGGTTCGCCTCCAGGAAATAGTCCCTCCCTTCGGCCCCCTCAGAATAGACGGCTCTCCCGGAAGACTTCTGGGGCTCTCCCAGAGCTTCGATTTTCTCCAGACGCTTCAAATCAGGATCGAAGAATACATTGAGCTGTGGACCCGACAAGGACTTCAGCGAGGCAAATTGAAGGCGAGCCTCACCCCAGCTGAGGATCTTTTCAATCCGGCTTTCTGTTGTCAAAAAGGCGGTTATCTGATCAGCCTCCAGATGGGTATCACCGCCTGAGATCAGGGCGTCGCCGATGAGCTCTACGGTCTCTTCAAAGAGAATATAGACGGCCTGTGAAGCCCTCCCTTCAAGGTCATCTGACCCGGAAGCGGTCATCAGGTGCAGGCCCTTTTTCACTTGTATCTTCCTCTGGGGGAAGTCGTAGATCAAGGACTCGCCATCTCCCTTTATATCTCCCTTCAGGAAGCGAAAGTTACCCTCGATCACCACCCTTTCCTGAATGAGGTCTGCACTCACTTGTTCGGAAAACACCTCTGTGCCATCGGCCAGCTGAATGGTGGCATCGCCGTTGAACTCAATCTGCTGATCCTCTAAAAGATAGACAGCCTCCTGGGCCGAGATGATATCGGAAGCCGTTCCAGATTCGTCATAGTAAGCAAGAGTCACATTCTCCAACGTGTGGACCTGGCTGACTGTCTGTGTACTGGTTTCAGCATGAACGGTAAAGACGGTGCGTCCACGCTTGTGCTCAGTGTATTCGAACTGCGTGGTCTGGCGGCTAATGTCCGGAGAAAGAATCTCTACCTCAGGGATGACAAATCCTTCCTCACGGCGAGAGAGAAAATTCCACACGATGGCCATTCCCCCTAAAAGAATGCCAATGATCAGAACGACACGAAATGATTTTAAGAGGTCCATACCCTTTTCACGAAAGGCATTCGGAAATCTTGGGACAGGCCCCGAATTCTGGGAGAATTCTTGCGCCAGTCCCCGAATTCCGAATTCCTTCAAGGCAGGTGCATATCACGGATGGTCAGCAGCAACTTATTCCTTCCCAGGTAAGTATCCCGGCTCATGGTATAGGCCAAATCGACCTGAGATCCAGTGGTAATAGTATCAGCGAGAGCTCCATTTTTCCACCAGATGGCATCAACGCGAGAGCCATTGCACTGAACCTGAAATTTTAAGTGCTGGTCCTTCAGCACCCATGGTCCGCCCACAATCCTCATCTTCTTTGATGCGAATACCGGGTCAGGGTTTCCCTTACCGAAAGGAGCCAGTTGCTCTATGACTTGATAGAGGGAGAGGGAAATTTCTTCAGCGGGTAGGAAACTTTCAATGCGGAGAGAAGGAACCAGGTCCTCTGAAGGCAACTTTGCGACAGCATGGCTTTCCAGACGACGGGCGAGCTCCTCCACTTTTTCTGGCCTACAATTCTCCTCAGCAAGTCGGCAGCCAACTGCCTGAGCATGACCCCCATATTGCACAAAGAGATCACGGCACTCATCCAAAGCCTCCAGGAGATTGAAGCCAGGGATACTTCGTCCCGAGCCCTGACAGAAAGAATCTTCAATCGACAGAACCAGCACAGGGCGGCAAAAGCGCTCCACCAGCCGAGAGGCGACAATGCCGATCACCCCGCGATGCCAGTGCTGGCCAGCCACTGTCAGAAACTTCCCTTCAAAGGCCGAGGGGTCCCGCCCTATTCGATCTTCAATCTCGGCCAGAATATTCCTTTCCTCCTGCTGTCTAAGGGAGTTCTTGGCATTCATTTCCTGCACAATCGCCTGGGCATTGGTCTGATCATCTTCACTGAACAGATCCACCACCTCAGAACCACCACCCATCCGAGTCACAGCATTGATTCGAGGTGCGAGTTTGAAGCCCACATCAGACCAGGTCACTTCACCATTCACCCCAGCGCCCCGGAGAAGGGCTTTGAGCCCAGGATTCTGCGGATCTGCCAATCCTTCCAGACCGAACCGCACAAAGATGCGATTTTCTCCCACCAGAGGAACCACGTCGGCAACGGTTCCAATGGCAACCAGTTTCAAGAAATGCCGTAGGATCCTTGCTCTCCCAACTTTTTGGAAAAGGGCTTGAACCAGTTTGAAGACTACCCCCACGGCAGCAAGATCCTTGTCGGGGTACAGGCAATCTGGCCGGTGTGGATTCAAAATGGCATAGGCCGAGGGCAATGAGCTGTCCGGTAAATGATGATCCGTGACAATCAGTTCGAGCCCCAACTCACGGGCCAAATCCGCCGCCTCCAAGGCTCGTATCCCGTTGTCGACGGTGATGACCAGAGCATAGCCATCCGCGCGCGCCTTCTTCAACACATCCTTCTTGATGCCGTATCCCTCCTCCAGACGCCGGGGTAAGTAAAAACCGACTGCTGCACCCAGCATCTCCAGCGCCCGCTTCAAAACCACGGTAGAGGTGATTCCATCGACATCATAATCTCCATAGATCAGGATCTTCTCACCCAGGTCGCGGGCTTGCAGAATCCGTTCCACCACGAGATCCATATCTTTCATCAGGTAGGGATCATGGAGATCCTGCAAACTGGGCCTGAGGAATCTCCCAGCTTGATCAGGATCCTCGAAGCCCCGCTGAAGGAGCAATTGAGCCAGCAGAGGAGAAACTCCCAGCTCAGTTGCAAGCAATTGGATTTGTTGAGGAAGGCTCGAAAAAAGACTCCAGCGATACTTCACATGTCGATTTTAGCAACCGGCTCTGTCACAGCCGGCCGGGAGCCTGTGGAAATTACAAATTCCAAATCCCAAATTCCAAACAAATCACAAATAACAAGGCACAAACAGATTCAAACCACGAAAACCATCCAAAAGGACCGCTTGCCGAAGCAAAAGTCTTGACCCGAGAGGTTTGAATTTTGGAGTTTGGAATTTAGAATTTGTTTGGAATTTGAGATTTAGGATTTGGAACTTTCACCCTGCCATTCACTCACCCTGCTGTTTCACTAACTTTTCCAATTCTTCCTTGATCAGGCTGTAGTGTTCCTGTTCTTCGGTGGCAAATCGCAGGAAGATGTCTTTCCCCTTGGTATCATTGAATCCCTCGGCATACTCAGAGAAAAATTGATAGGCCTCCAACTCCATCTTCATGGCCAGCTCAAGGGCATCGATCTCGCGAAGACTGGTTTTGAGCCTTTTCTGAGTCTCGGTTCGGGAGGGAAAGATGTTCTTCAGAGCTTCATAGTCGAAGTGCAGGAACACGGGTGCCGCCAGCAGATTTCTGTCCCTTTTCATGAGCACTTTCCACTCTTTTTCCAGTTTCCGTAAATGCTTCTTTTCCTCATCGAGCATCCCCAGAAAAGTCTGCTTTGTGGAGGCGTGAGTGACGATTTGTGACGCGGTCCGGTAGAAGCTCACACCTCTTTTCTCGGTGGCCATGGCAATTTTTAAAGCATCTCGGGCAAAGACCAGATCGGAATCCACAATGTTCTGCCGGGTCTTCTGCTTTTTCTGACAGTCCGGGCAGACCCCAAAGATCTGCAGGTTATGGCTCACCGGCCTGAAACCGTATTTGGAAATAATCTCGTCCTGAATTCGTTCACTCTCGGGGCTCAGGAACTCAATGGTGCGCTCACATTCAAGGCACACGATGTGATGATGGTGGGGACGCTTGTAGGTATGTTCAAAGCGGGTGCGCCCGTCATGGAGATCGGTCTCCCGAGCCAACCCACACTCCGCCAAAGTCTTCAGGGTTCTGAAAACTGTCACAAAGCCCAGCTTGGGATCTGTCTTCTTGACCAGTTGATAGAGTTCCTCGGTGCTCAAATGTCCGCCCGCTGAAAGAAAGCTTTCCACCACCCTCCGCCGCTGACGCGTCATCTTGCGTCCGCTGTTCTTGAGATATTGAGAGAAAACTTCCAGTTCTTCTTCGATTTCTGGGGATTTGGTTGTTTCCTTGGACCGGCTCACTTTGTACGAGTCTCCACCGTGTTTACTGGCTTGAGTTTACGGCTATTTGCAACTGCCGTAAAGGCCGCTGACGTTTCTCATCGGGAGGCTTCCAGATCTCGGGCGGCCTGACTGAGAGCCGTGATTCGATTGGTCTCTGTGTTGACGGACCAGATCAGATGGACTTCCTGTCCGTCAGAGCGACGCGTCACAACCAGATCGATCCAGAACTCCGGCAGGTCATCTTTTACCGACCTCCAGCCTTTGAATTCAAACTCTGGAAGCTTGTTTTCACTGAGCTCCCCGGCGACCTCCCCGGTTTCCCTCAGGAGGTCATAGGCGGCTTCATTGAGAGGGTTCTGGGCCAGCACCACCGGAGCTTCAGTCTGCTCCCTCCTCCCAGGCGAAGTAGGTGTTTGATTCCAGAAAAGCACACCCATCGGTTGGTCCTCATCGTCAGCAGCCACGATCGTGTCACCTGCGATCCGGACTCGCGTCTGGACCGCCTGGGGTGGAGGCGGAGGTAACCTGAAGATCTCGTCTTGCTCGGCTCCTGACATGCGATTCCATCTTTCCCCTGCTGAAGCGATCAGCTGGCGACGGCTACTGCTGGCTATCAACAGAAACACCACCAGACAGAGCACGGCGAAAACCAGACCCAGGTACACATTCTCCTTCCAACCGGGCAAAGGGCGCTCAAAGACTTCCGGCGGCTGAGCTTTGACCAGCTCGCGAAACAATTGCGCCTGTTCCTTCAGATCCTCAGAGCTGACGGTGGGCGAGCTGGAGTCTTCCGCTTCTGTTTTCTTGTCTTCTGATTCCTGCATTAGCGCTGGGCTCCCTTACTCTTTTTTTCACTCTTTTGTTTCAGGAACTCGTTGATGAAGCTATCCAGGTGCCCATTGAGAATGGAATCGACATCTCCGTATTCCAGTTTGGTTCGATGATCCTTCACCAGCCGATAGGGGTGGAGAACATAAGATCGAATCTGGCTCCCCCAAGCGATCTCGGCTTTATTATCTTCCAGTTGATCCAATTCCTTTTGCTTCTTTTCCATCTCCAGCTCATAGAGTCTGGACTTGAGGATTTTCATGGCCGTGGACTTATTGCGGTGCTGGGAGCGCTCATTCTGACACTGCACGACAATCCCGCTGGGAAGATGGGTAATGCGAACCGCTGAGTCGGTCACGTTGACATGTTGTCCACCCGCGCCTGATGATCGATAGGTATCAATCCTGAGATCCTTTTCGTCGATCTGAACGTCCGCCTCTTCCTCGACCTCGGGGGTGACGAATACTGAAGCAAATGAAGTGTGCCGCCTCCCAGCAGCGTCGTAAGGGGAAATACGGACCAGCCGATGGACCCCTATTTCCGCCGCCAGATAACCGTAGGCAAATTCCCCCTCCACCAGAAAGGTGACGGATTTCAGCCCTGCCTCTTCACCCGCCTGGTAGTCGGTTATTTCTGTGCGATAACCGCGCCGTTCAGCCCACCGCAAGTACATCCGCAGCAGCATCTCAGCCCAGTCCTGGCTCTCCGTCCCACCGGCGCCCGGATGGATTGTGACGATGGAAGGGTTCCGATCGTGGGGACCGGACAGAAGAGTCTGTAATTCGGTCTCCGAGAGGCTCTTTTCCAGATTTGAAAGTCCTTTTTGAAGATCCGCAGTGACCTCCTCACCCTCATCGTACAACTCGATCCAGGCGCCCAGATCACCCAGGGAACTTTGATACTGCTCGGCCAGACTTAGACTGTCTTCCAGCTGACTTCGCCTTTGTAAGAGTTTCTTCTGTGAATCCTCAGGGTTCTCCCAGAAGGTAGGTTTGGACATCTGCACCTCGATTTCCCCCAGCTCGGTGCGCTTTCCTTCTACGTCAAAGATACTCCCAGAGGTGAGCGATCCGCTTTTTTAAATCGTTGTACCGTTCCTGAACGTCTTCCACAGTTTTCACTTCTTCGATCTTTGACGAGCAAATCCTTGTAAGCCTGCCCCTAAAGGCAACAGGAGTGCAACTCCTATAATGAATATATTAATCCATTCCCCTGTATAAGAGTAAAGAGAACGGTAGTTGTTCCCGGCAACTTCGGCGATAAACATCCCTTCTTCGAACAGCCCCATCTTCTGGCCTTCTCGACCCAGGTAATCGATGACGACCGAATAACCGCTGTTGGCACTGCGAAGAAGAGGCTTACGGGTCTCAATGGCACGGAAAGCGGCCATGTGTAAATGTTGGCTGGGAGCGGCAGTGCGGCCAAACCAGGAGTCGTTTGTGATATTCACCAGAACTTCCGCCCCTTGGCGGACACTCTGCCGGCTGAGCTCCGGAAAGATTGCCTCATAACAAATCAGAGTGGCGAACTGAGTGCCGGAGATGCTGCCGGTTGAAAGCTCCTGGCCAGGCGAAAACCCACCCACCTCCTGGACGAGCGGTTCAAAGAACGTTCCAAACCAGTTGGAAAATGGGACATATTCTCCAAACGGAACAAGATGTGTTTTGTGGTAGCGATAGGCCTCTTTGCCCTGCGGGCTGAGAAGCACGGCGCTGTTGAAGTATTGAAATTCAGGGTTCCTCTCCACCAGTGTCGTGTTAAAGAGCAGGTAGGCCTCATGGGTAGAGGTCTGCCGCTGCCAGAAAGTGGTGAAATAAAAATCCTCCTCATACACATAGGGATTGGGAGCCTCTGGAAAAATCACCCACTGGGCACCACCATCCACCGCCTGCTGGAAATACTCTGCCAGGGTGTTGAAATACTTTCCTGCGTAATGTTCCATCTCTTCCGTCAGCCCGATATTGGGCTGGACCAAAGCTACCTGGAGGGCAGGTCCTGACTCGGGCTGCCAAAAATGCAGGCGGTATGCGCCGTAAAGATTGGCAGCCAGAAAAACGGCTGCGAAAATCACCAGAGGCCGGAGGGACTTCAACCAGAAAGTCCCTAATATGGCAGCGTTGCCAGCCATCACCAGTAAGGAAACCAGATACACTCCAGCCAGATCCGCCACCTGGATAATCCAGGAATAGGGGTACTGGGAATACCCGA
The DNA here is from genome assembly GCA_963663035.1 of Acidobacteriota bacterium. GTDB lineage: Bacteria > Acidobacteriota > UBA6911 > RPQK01 > JADFOI01 > JADFOI01. The sequence continues at coordinate 929,229 of OY760074.1, read as the reverse complement.
GCAGGGCCCAGGGAAATCCATTGATGAGGAAATAGTTTCGGCACAGTTCAGTCAAAAGCCAGTACCCGGGGATGCACAAGAGAGCCACCGAGACGGATTTCCCGGCCGTCCAACGGGTCAACAGGGAGAAAGGCAATAGAAACAGACTCAAGAGGAGCAGCATGAGCAGAAAAGCCACCAGGGACAGCGTCCAGCTCAGGTTTCCGTAAACCACCAAAACCCGGGGAATCCAGTACAAGACACCTCCCAGATAAGCCAGCGCCATCACCCCATTGCCTATGAGCACTGAATTCCAGGAGGGCTTTTTCAAAAGAAAGGAGAGATAGGGAATGAGGGCAATCCAAGCCAGAGGAAAGAAGATGGAATGGTGGAAGGAAAGCCAAAGTGCAATCCCCGAGACCAGGGACAGCATCCCACCATGGAAGAGACTAACCCGCATTTCTCACACCAGGTCGTAGCGAAGCGGCGAAAGGACCGGAAAACAGAGCCGTGGGCTTTAGCCCACGGGCCCGCAGGCTAAAGCCTGCGGCTCCGACTGGCGCGCGAGGGGTACCCGCCACGGGTCGGCCCCCGCAAACGTACTCTTGAGTACGTTGAGGAGGCGAGGGGTACCCGCTTGCGGGTCGTGCAACGCTGTCAGGTCGAAGCATTGCGCCGATGCAGTAGAGCGGGTGTGGGGAGTGCGGGTTAAAACTCAATAGGTCGGACTCGAAGCCGGGACCTTTCTAATGTAGGTTAAAAAGCCATCCTGTCGAAGCAACTCGTTCATCTCTCCGACTTCTTCCACAGTTCTAAACTCGCCCACCCAGACACGGTAGTACGGGTCTTGGCTGGAAGAAGGCCGCAGTGCACCCGAATAGCCCTTGGCCTCGAGGCGAACCAGAATCTGCCTGGCATCCACTTCAGCCGTGAAAGCCCCCACCTGCACCGTGTAAGGCTCTGCAGAGCTTGGACTGGTGTCTACCGGCGGCTCTGCTGGGTCCTCCCTGGACACCTCTGCTGCAACCGAGGAGGCGTCCGCTGACGGTGTACTCTCCTGCTCGGGCTGGGCTGGAAGCATCAAATCCTGGTAGAAATCCAGGTCTGGCTGGAGATCCTGGACAGATATATCTGGAAGGGAGAATCCTCCATCAGTCGTCCTGGCTTCCACGAAATGATCCCTTCCCAGGAAGAGCCCCAGCGTGTAGAAGAGAAAAATGAAACCCAAGACCACCCCATAAAGAGCCATGGATTCGCGGGGACTCAGTTTGGCTTTCCTACCCATAGGCTAGCTGGCCCGTATTATGCATAGGTTTTCGTAGCGAAGTGGCGCAAGCGCCGCGATGACAAGGCGTGTGAAGGGGTACCCGCTTGCGGGTCGCACAACGCCGTCAGCGCGGATGATTGCGACACTGCAGCAGAAAATTTATGCATAATTCGGGCTACCTTTCTTTCTGAGCCGGCTGGGAACCGCTCAAAAGACCACTGATCAGATCGATGGGCAGGGGAAAAACGATGACGGAATTCTGCTCCATGCCAATCTCGGTCAGTGTCGACAGATAGCGAAGTTGAATGGTCAGGGGTTCCTTGGCCAAGGTCCTGGCCGCCTCCAGGAGTTGCTCGGCCGCCTGAAATTCTCCATCGGCGTGAATGATTTTGGCCCGCTTTTCACGTTCAGCCTCAGCCTGTCTTGCCATGGCTCGCTGCATTTCCGAGGGCAGGTCTACGGTTTTCACCTCCACCATCGAGACCTTGATCCCCCAGGGATCGGTCGACTGGTCCAAGATGGTCTGTAACCGCTCATTCAATTCCTCCCGCTTGCTGAGAAGATCATCCAGCTCCACCTCCCCCAGGACCGACCTCAAGGTTGTCTGAGCCAGCTGAGAGGTGGCATAAAGATAATTCTCAACGGTGACAATTGCCTTGCTGGAATCCACCACACGGAAATAGACGATGGCGTTGACCTTGACCGTAACGTTGTCGCGGGTGATCACATCCTGAGAAGGCACATCGTAGGTCACCGTGCGCAGGCTCACCTTTTCCATGCGATCGATGGGCCAGAAAACAAAAATCAGGCCCGGGCCCTTTGGCTCAGGTAAAAGCCTGCCCAAACGGAAGATCACGCCCCTTTCATATTCCCGCAGGACGTGAATGACGGAGAAGAGATAGAGAGCCAGGATGACAATCGGAATGAGATAGAGCATTGAAACCTCCATTTCCTAACAACTGAGCAATAAGGCTACGGTGGACTACTGCACCGCATCACTCGGTTCCTCACTTGAGGGTGTATCTGAGGGTGCATCAGGTTCCACAGTCAGAAGTAAGTTCTCGGCTGTCAGAACCCGAACCTTGCTGCCTCTGGAAATGGGTTCCTGGGAGACGGCTTCCCACCATTCCCCCTGCAGAAAAACTTTGCCTCCCTCTTGATTAATATCGGTACGGGCCTGTGCGATCAATCCTTCCAGCGCTCCCCGACCTGTGGTCACCCTGGCCAGGTGCGATCGAATGGCCAATCGCACCAAGAACAGCATTATGGCGGCCACAGAAACCGCTACCGCCAGGGCAAGCCCCAGCTGAATTCTCACCTCCGGGTTGGGCGCGTCAATAAGAAGCAGAAGACCCATAGTCATGGCCACAATACCCCCGGCGCCGAAGAAACCAAAACCTTGAACCGTCAATTCGGCTATGAACAGGCCTATAGCCAGAAGCACTAAGAGAACTCCAATGAGATTGATGGGAAGGAGCGAAAAGCCCAACAGGGCAAGGAGAAAACAAATTCCGCCCGCCACCCCCGGGACCATCAAACCGGGGTTGGTGAACTCCAGATAGAGCCCCAAGAGTCCCACCACTCCCAGAAGCAGCGCCATATTGGGATCGGCGATGGTGGACAGGATCTTCTGGCGAAGTGTCATCTCCAGCAGCCTGACCTGCTGTCCCTGGGTTGATAGCCTCTGCTGTTCCCCACTAAAGCGAGTGATCTCCCTTCCATCGAGCAACTTGAGGAGTTCTTCCTCATTTTCGGCAATTAAATCGATCAGGCCTCCCTCCAGGGACTCGCGAGCGGTGTAGGCCTTGCTCTCCACGACACCTTGCTCGGCCATCTCGTAGTTTCGGTTGCGCTCGTTGACAATGGCCCGTAGGTTAGCCAGGGCGTCGTTGGTCACCTTCTCCAGCATGGTCTCGTCTTCCATCCCAAACGGGAACACGGGATGAGCTGCTCCAGTGTTGGTCCCGGGAGCCATGGCCGCTACGTCTGCTGAGAGAAGAATGAAAAAGCCAGCAGAGGCTGCCCGTGCGCCCTGGGGCTGCACATAACAGACAATGGGTATCTCCGAGTTCAGGATAACTTGGATGATTTCCTGCATGGACACCCCGAGACCTCCCGGGGTGGACAACTCGATGAGCAGAAATTCAGCCTCTTCCTCCTCTGCTTCCTCAACTGCACCCGTAATGAATTCTGATGTGATGGGATCAATAATCCCGTCGATTTTCACCTTGAGTATTTCGCTGTGGGCTGGGAAAACTGAAAGCAAGAGGACCAAAGGAAGCATCCATCTCATCTGGGCCTCATGTTAGCACAGACAGGAGGTAGGAGGTAGGAGGTAGGAGGTAGGAGGTAGGAGGTAGGAGGTAGGAGGTAGGAGGTAGGAGGTAGGAGGTAGGAGGTAGGAGGTAGGAGGAGGAGGTAGGAGGCAGGAGGTAGGAGGTAGGAGGTAGGAGGTAGGAGGTAGGAGGTGGGAGGTAGGAGGTAGGAGGCAGGAGGTAGGAGGCAGGAGGTGGGGTGGGAGGTAGGAGGTGGGAGGTAGGAGGTGGGAGGTAGGAGGTAGGAGGTAGGAGGTGGGAGGAGGAGGTGGGAGGTGGGAGGTAGGAGGTGGGAGGCAGGAGGTGGGAGGCAGGAGGTGGGAGGCAGGAGGTGGGAGGTAGGAGGTAGGAGGTAGGAGGTAGGAGGTAGGAGGTGGGAGGTAGGAGGTGGGAGGTGGGAGGTGGGAGGTGGGAGGGGTGGGAGGTGGGAGGAGGTGGGAGGTGGGAGGAGGTGGCCAGGATAGGAGGTGGGAGGTAGGAGGTGGGAGGTGGGAGGTAGGAGGTGGGAGGTGGGAGGTAGGAGGTGGGAGGTAGGAGGTAGGAGGTGGGAGGTAGGAGGTGGGAGGTAGGAGGTAGGAGGTGGGAGGTAGGAGGTGGGAGGTGGGAGGTGGGAGGTAGGAGGTGGGAGGTAGGAGGTAGGAGGTAGGAGGTGGGAGGTGGGAGGTAGGAGGTAGGAGGTAGGAGGACTGAGGTCTGTTTTCTGGAGTCTGTTGTCAGCTGTCAGCGGGCCGTGGTCAGTTGTATAATAGGCCCACATGTTAAAAGTGCGCTTTTTCGCCTCCCTGAAAGACTTAATTGGGGACTCGGAACTGGAGGTGCAACTGGAGGAGAAGACTTCAGTCAGAGATGTCTTTCACCAGTTGGAAAGCCGCTTTCCTGAACTCAAGAAATACCAACCCATCCTGTTGGTTGCCATCAATCTGGAATATGCGAACCTGGACGCATTTGTTTCTCCAGGTGATGAACTTTCATTGTTCCCTCCGGTGAGTGGAGGATGACCATGATCCAGATCGTGGAGAGTAAAATCGAGCGAGAAGAGATTGTGAAATCTGTTTCCTCCTCAGAATCAGGAGCCATCGTCACCTTCGACGGCACGGTTCGCAACCATGCTCGCGGAAAGCAAGTCACTCATCTTCACTACGAAGCCTTCCCCGAGATGGCCGCCAAGGAGCTGGAAAAGATTCGGGCTGAGGCAATGGACCGCTGGCCCCTGAACGGGATGGCCATCGTCCACCGCATAGGACGGATGGAGATCGATGAGAGCAGTGTATTCATCGCTGTTTCCGCCGCTCATCGGCAAGATGCTTTTGAGGCTTGTCGCTTTGCCATTGACACTTTAAAAACAACTGTGCCGATCTGGAAAAAGGAGCACTACCAGGACGGCGAAGTGTGGATCGAGGGCTACGGAGAGTGAAGGCTGCGGTTGTGACCATCAGCGACGGCTGCTATCACAAGAAGAGGAAAGATAGTTCTGGACTGAAACTCTCACAGCTGCTCAGCCAGAACCAGTGGGAGGTTGTGAGCACCCACATCGTGCCCGACGAGCTTTCTCTGATCCAGGAGAAAATCCTGGACCTCAGCCAGGATTCCCAGATCGACCTGGTGGTCACGACAGGCGGAACAGGTCTTGCTCCTCGAGATGTCACTCCTGAGGCAATCAGGCCCCTGCTGGAGAAAGAAATCGTTGGACTGGCAGAACTGATGCGGCTGCGCGGCCTCGAAAACACCGAGTTTGCCGCTCTCTCACGATCTCTGGCCGGGACTCGCAATCAAACCCTGATCTTAAGCCTTCCAGGAAGCCCTAAAGGAGCTGCTGAATCTCTCCAGGCTGTACTCCCAGTCCTTCCTCATGCAGTCAATATCCTCCAAGAGCGCACTGCTCACGGAACAGCTGACACCTGACAGTCGACTCCTACCTCCTGCCTCCTGCCTCCTACCTCCTGCCTCCTTCTTTAGAGCTTCTGTCTTCCTGACAGGGCACGGGAGAGGGTCACGGTATCTGTATATTCCAGGTCAGCGCCAACCGGAATTCCCGAAGCGATTCGGCTGAGCTGAATATCCAGGGGCTTAATGAGTTTCGAGAGATAGAGAGCCGTGGCTTCGCCCTCGCTGGTGGGATTGGTTGCCACAATCACTTCCTCGACATTATTCTCTTTGAGTCGCTCGTACAGATTTTCCAGCTTGAGATCATCGGGGCCGATACCATCAATGGGAGAAATGGCACCGTGCAGGACGTGATAGTAGCCGTTGTAGACGCCAGTCTTTTCGATGGAAAGGATATTGCAAGGTTCCTCCACCACGCAAATGACCTTCGGATCGCGGTTCGAATTGCTGCAAATTCGGCAAGGATCCACTTCGGTGATGTTATGACAGGTGGAACACAGCACCAGGCTCGCCTTTAACTGGGAGACGGCTTCGGCCAGCTTCTGACAATCCTCATCCGGCCTGCGAATCAGGTGAAAGACCAGCCGCTGGGCTGATTTGGCTCCAATTCCCGGCAGTTTCTTGAATTCCTGGATGAGTCGCTGCACGGGATTGTCTTGATTTGTCATGGACCCGGGTTGTGATCCTCAGCCGCCCACCAGTCCCTGAGTCAAGCCACCGACACGATCACTCAAGGCCTCATCCACCTTTCGGCCCGCCTCGTTCACAGCAGCCAGAATGAGATCCTGCAGCATCTCAAGGTCATCCACATCGACTGCTTCCGGCTCTATGGTGATGGAGAGAACTCCTTTTTTCCCATCCATGGTCACGTTCACCACTCCGCCACCACTGCTGGCCTCCACCCGGAGATCCCCCATTTCCGTGTCCAGCCTCTCCTGCATCTTTTGAGCCTGTTTCATCAGCTTTTGCAGATTTTTCATTGGCAGTTAATCCTCTGCTTCCTTCTCGACAATGACTTTGCCAGGGAAGGTCTCAATAAAAGCCTTCACCTTAGGATTTTCCGTCGGATCGGATCGATCCTGGAGGGGTTCATCTAATCGAACTTCAATCTTTGGCACCGATCCCGTAATTTTAGCACACAGTCGGGAGAGCCGACCTTGATTGTCTGACTTGAGCACACACTGGCGATGGAAGGACTCAGTCTGGGGGAACAGGATAGACAGTTTCCCGTCCTGAAAGGTCGCTTGGGAGGCGTGCTGTAACGAAGAGTAAAGGGGAAGACTCTCCATCTGGACAGCTGACAACAGATGAGCAAACACCTGGTTTTCAGCTGGAGTCTCCACATCTTTCGCCTTTTCAGCTTCAGGAGATTCTCCCAACTGGCTGCCCTTCTCTTCTTCGACTTGAGAGCCCTTGCTGCTCGTTTCAAGGGGCTTCTCTGACTTGGAGGATTGAGCTGGACTGACCTGTGGGGATGACTTGCCGAGTGTCTTGCCTGACTCCAGTTTGGCCACCACTTCTTCCAGACTCGGCAGCTGAACGAGCTCAATCAGCTTCATGAGGGTCATCTCCAGGTGCACAGCGGGATGGGAATGCCAGCGAAGCTCATTATCGGTGCGGTTCAAAAGGTCGTAGAAACGAATCAGGTCGAGTTCGGAAAACTGCTCTGCTTGATTGAGAATCTCGCTCTTTGCCGTGTCGGGGAGATTCAAAAGACGCTCATCCCATCCCGACACTCGGCACACCATGAGATTTCTCACATGCTGAATCAGTTTTCGACAAAAGTTCTGCGGATCCACTCCGGAGGTCGTCAACTCCTGTACCTGTTCAACCAGACTCTTGGCGTCACGCTGAAGGATAGCGTCTACCAGAGCGATGACGGCTTGCTCGTCCACCACACCCAGCAAGCTCCGAACATCTTCGTCAAGGATCTCTTTGCCGCTGAAGGCGATGATTTGATCCAGCGCCGACTGGGCATCGCGCAAGCTCCCCTGGGCAGCAGAAACGACGGCTCTCAGGGAATACTCACTGATCTCGATTCCCTCCTCCCGGGAAAGCAGTTTCAATCGATCGAAGATCTGGGAGAAAGGAATGGGTTTGAAATCGAACTGTTGACAGCGGGAAGTGATGGTCCCCGGGATCTTGGGATACTCGGTCGTGGCCAGGATGAACTTCACATGCGGCGGAGGCTCCTCCAGGGTCTTCAAGAGGGCATTGAAAGCAGCATTGGAGAGCATGTGAGCTTCGTCGATGATGAAAATTTTGAAACGGTCGCGGGCCGTGCCATAGCGGGTACTCTCCCGAAGCTCCCGGATATTATCGACACCCGTATTCGAGGCGGCGTCGATCTCCAGCACATCGATACTGTTGGTCTCCGCGATCTCTCGGCAGGAGACACACTCCCCGCAAGGAGATGGTGTAGGACCTTCCTGGCAATTTAACCCTTTGGCCAGGATGCGTGCTGTGGTGGTCTTCCCCACGCCACGAATTCCTGAAAAGAGGAAGGCATGGGCAATTCGCTCGCTCTTGATGGCATTCTGCAGGGTCTTGGTGACGATCTCCTGTCCCACCACCTCTTCAAAGCGTTGGGGCCTCCATTTCCGTGCCAGGACCTGGTAACTCATTGATCAATGACCCAAAAAACTCAACAGCTGTGTGAAAATTCGGCGAATTCCCATGCTCGCTCCCTGGCCAAGCGCGGGATGGCCAGGTCCCGGGGGATCTGCGGCACACATGCTGACCTTCTTAATGCTGCTTCCTTCCGGACCTGACATGGTTCGAAGAGCATGTTGCACAGGCCCGAGACCTGTCAGAAAGAGCAAAATCTCCCCCACTGGATGTCCAGCAAACGAAGTATACTATACCATCTTGATCTGCAGGTCGAAGCCCCAATTTTCAGCGCCCTGCATCGGACTTGACTTCTCGCCTTCAGCTCGCTGTAATCCTGTTGGAATGTGGAGGAGTACCGAAGTGGACGTAACGGGCCCGACTCGAAATCGGGTTGTCCGGTGATGAGCTGGGCACGTGGGTTCGAATCCCACCTCCTCCGATCTGCCCCAGCCGGGCCTAAACATAGGTTTTCGTGACGAAGTGCCGCAGGCGCCGCGATGACAAGGCGTGCGAGAGGTACCCGCCACGGGTCGGGCTCCGCAGGCGTACTCTTGCAGTACGCCGAGGAGCCCGAGGGGTACCCGCTTGCGGGTCGCACAACGCAGTCAGCGTGGATGATTGCGGCACTGCAGTAGAAAATTTATGGATAGTCCCGGCTGGTAGGGGTGCTTTCTCGGGGCACTCCGGATACAATCCTCAACTGAGTACTCCCTGAGTGCCCCGTTTCTTAGATACAATAAAGGATTGTAGAGAGAGCGACTTCCGACAATGCCTAAGACGATGCCTAAGACAATACCTAAGCTCAAGCAGCTCCTTGAAGAGCATCAACAGCAAAACGGCTCGCTCTTCAGGGGCGTCGACCTTAAAGCCGTCCAGAAGCTGCTCAAGGACTGTCCGATACAAGAGTTAGATGCGGGCGACGTGCTGATCAGTGCGGGGCGACCCCATCATTTCCTCTACCTGCTCCTCTCCGGTCGTTTGCGCATTCACCTGAAGAAACTGACGCTGAACCCCATTGCCATACTGGACCCTGGGGAGGTGGCCGGCGAAATGTCTGTCATTGATCGCCAGGCAGCCTCGGCCTTTGTCGTGGCTCACGAGGACTGCCAACTGCTTGTGCTGGACGAAGAAACCATCTGGCGCGTTGTTGAGTCCTTCCCCATCGTGGCCCGCAATCTACTCCTGATCCTTTCGCAGCGTTTGCGCCAGGGGAATGTTCTGGTTGAAGCTTCGCTCCTGGAGCAAGTTTCCGCGCAAGAGCTGGAAGATTTTCAGCCCCTCGAGATTCAAGAAGGCAAGTGGCTGCTCGAAGAGGAGGTTGAGAAGGAGACGGTCAGCCTGTACCGAAGCACGACTGCCTATGTTTTGGACTCGATCCGTCGTGTGGAGGCCAAGAAGAAACCCGATATCAAACGAGGAGAAGGCTTGGTGAAAAGCCTCCTCGACTCCGTCTCCGAGAGTTCCGCTCTCCTTCTGTTGGCCACCGACAGGATACAGGAATTCGCTGTGAGCACCCACTCTGTGAATGTGGCCATTTTGTCACTCCGTCTTGCGCAGACTTTGAACTTGAAGAAGAAAAATCAGATACAGGTGGGGCTGGCTGCACTCTTACACGAGATTGGGGTGGCATGGCTCCCCAAGCGACTGCTCCATCAAGCGGGTCAGGTGAGCCCGCAAGTACGGCAGCGGCCGGTTTACGGCGCAAAAATTCTGGGGCACTTGCATAGAGACTACGATTGGCTGGCCCAAACTGTAGGCCAGGTGTACGAACGAGAAGATGGACGCGGATTTCCTCTGGGACTGGAGGGAGGAGAGATTCGCCAGGAGGCGAAGATCCTCGGCTTGATGGATGTCTTCGAAGCGTGTATCCACGATCGTCCCTACCGCAACGCTTTGACTGGATATGAGCTGCTCCACGAGTTAACCCATGGCGATACAACCAGTTTTTCCGATCAAATCGTGAAGGCTCTGTTGCACAGCTTTTCTCTCTACCCTTACAACGAATACGTCCTCTTGAATACGAAAGAACTGGGGCGGGTAGTGGCGATTAATCCGGAATTTTCACTTCGTCCACTGGTAAGGATTCTTTACGACAAGGAGGGAAGACCCTTGGAGGAACTCAGAGAAGCTGATTTAGCACAGAATTCGCTTCTCTTTATTACCAAGGCCATCAGTTACCATGAGTTGCCACAGGTGCCTTGAACCCATGCTTCGCTGATCCAGTCCGGATGAAGCATCCTCCGGGCTAGAGGAGTTTTGGCTTCTTGCGGCCTCCTACCTCTTGGGTCAGAACCTTCTTGGCCAGATCCAAAAGGGCCTCATCCAGCAGCTCAATCTCAGCTCGTCCAGTAGCCGCCACCAGCATGGATAACCGTCTACGCCAATGGCCCTCCTCTCCCTCTTTCGCTCCCGCCTGAGGTATGGCCGAAGTGGGAAGTGTAGCGCCGGCAGGAAAGTTGTGAATTTTCCGTCGCTTCCCGTCTTTTTGAACCGACACCCTTCGAATTCTTCCCTCGGCTGCCAGGCGGGTACAAATGTAGTAAACCTGCTGCCGGGGCTTGACACCGGTTTCCTTGGAAACCTCATCATCGTCCAGACCCTCGGGGTGTTGGTTGATTAATCTCAGAAGGGTATCTGCGTTGGTCACTGCTCACCTCTCTGCTATACATGTAATAGACTATTTTTCTTTCAATTGCAAGTATTAAAGAGGAAAATCCGCGAGGAAAGATCTCAGGCCTAGCCGGGTTTATGCCTCCTCCCGGCTAGGCCGCTCGCCCTTCTGGCTTGAGGTTCCAGGTCTGGAGACATACAATCAGCAGCGCGTTAGCGGAGACTAGCACAGTCATCGAAAAGAATACTCATGGAGAGGTGTCCGAGTGGCTTAAGGAGCACGCTTGGAAAGCGTGTGTATGGGTAACTGTACCGCGGGTTCGAATCCCGCCCTCTCCGCCAAAATAGCGTCAAGCTGATTATCGAGAGCTGCCAGTCAACAAGTCTCGATTGCTCACCATTGCGGCCTCGTAGACTTTCTTTGCATAGCCGTTTTGGGGCGACTCACCGTAAACCAAAAGCCTGTCGACCCGGCCTGGTCCCCGATTCCAGGCGTAGAGAGCCAGGGCAAGGTTCCCGCGATACTTTTGGAGCAAGTGCTGGAAGTGTTTGAAGGCAAAAGAAATATTCGTTTCTGGTCGGTGTAGCTGTTCGGCTGTCACATTACCATATTCCCTGGCCGTCGAGACCCATATCTGGGTAAGGCCTCGAGCCTTGCCGTCATCACCGATAGCATGGGTATTGCCCTTTGACTCCACATAGATCAGAGACAGCATAATATAGCTCATGAATTCCGGGGTTCTCACCAGCCTCCATTCAGCCTCACCATTTCTCATGTATTCCCGCGAGTAGCGATCAACTAAGGTGACAATTGCAGGGTCCATTGAGAATTCGATTGCCAGATCGTTGACGTAGCTTAAGTGCTCGGTTTTCTCTGTGAGCATCTGATTCTGCTCGCTAAGAACCACTATTTGATCCCTCAGCTGAAAAGCTTGATAAATCATAAAGACGAATCCAGCCAATACTCCGAAGATAAGAGCTACCAACCACAATTTTCTTTTCCCTTGTAACCTCATGATATAACTCCTGATCTACCTACTAATCCCCTCTTTCGAAAGAGCTTGTATATCTTGCTCATTGCAACTGACTTCTGACATACACATCCTGCTTCTCATCAATCACGAATTTGTGACCCGTCGAAGCACGGAACCGATCTCGCTTCACACAGTAAATTCGGCTGCCCAAACTCTTCACGATTCGTCCTTGGGGACCAATGAACTCCGCCTTGAGTTCCAGGTAGTCACTAGTGAATGGCAACTCGACTGCGCCATTTACCGACACCCACGTTCCTCGATTCAGCATATTTCCCTCCTCCTTCTTTCCAGTGTCAAGAACTCCTTGAGTGGATCGTGGGAATCACTGTACTGGAATAAACAAAACGAGGTTGTCAAGTTAAGGTCAATCATTGTCAAGGAGTATCTCTAAAGGCCGGTTTCGCTTTCAAATGAGTCGGGTGTCGTGCGCTACGTCACACCTTTTTCCAGCAGAAATAGGGTACCGTGTAAGAAACGCGGCCGCCACATTTCAACATTAAAGGAGAAAAGAAAATGAAGAAACTTACCTTCGTTGTGTCTATCCTTGCATTCATTGTGGCTCCCGCGCTCGGGCAGAACCAGCCTGCAGCACAGGCCACCGCGAGGATTGGCTATGTCTATGCACTCCAGGAGGATGTCCCCACGGTCATTCTGTCGCAAGCCATCAAAACACCCACCGGGAAAGGTCTCTTTATCGACGTTTCTGTGGAATGCGGACTCGTGACCGAAACCCGGGTTCAGAGCAAAAAGGGCAACAAAACCACGACCACGGCTGAAGCCTCTGTGGTTGTCTGGGTTACCGTCGATGGCGCACCTAATTACGCGGAACCTGGGCATGTTGTTTTCTGCAAAAGGACCCAGGAACTGACGGCGACGTTTAGCGGGCTGCTGAGCCTGTGCGTTGACCCGGTTACGGGGATCATCGACCCGGCCTGTTTTGAGATCCTGCAGCCAGAGGAAATTGGGCTGCTCCTGAACACCATGAATGCCAACTCGTTTAACTTTTATTACGGCCTTGAGCTATCTGGCGTCCACACCGTCGAGGTCTGGGCACAGATCGGAACCACTACCAGCGTTACGGGTCTGGACCCGGGAGCGTCTTTCCCTTATGCCGAAGCTCTGATCGGCAAGGGTTCTGTGACCATTGACCTGGTCAGATTGATCAAAGACGAGGACGTAGTAATAGACCTACCGTAGTCGGCCCAGGGCCAAAGCTTTGGCGACCTTGTCGCCTCTCAAGGGGGACCCACTTCTGCAACCAGATTGGGCCCCCTTGTCCCCTGCGATCCAGCCACGCCAGAGTGCGTTCACTGGTGGAGAATCTGGGAGAAGGATCCCGCCCTCTCCGCCAGGATTCTTCTGCTTCCCCTACAAGTCCAAATCTGTAGTTGCTTCGGCGTCAACTACTGAGCTATAATAAGAGGAAAGAAACAGACCCGTTGGCACAGTGTTTGAGGCGGGAAATGTCACGAAAATCGTCAGATTCCGTGACAGGAATTGTCAGAACCAGCTCTCAAGAGTGATGGCTTGAAGTCCGTAAGTTACAGTCTTTCATTGATTTAGCTGATTCTACAGAAATGGGCCCCGTTCGTGCTTGTAGGAAACCGAGGAGAGGAACAAACCATGAATCTAGAAGAACATCAGGACGCTAGTGCGCCTACTCAAACCTTAGAACCTGGCCAGGGCTCCGGTCATTACCCCAAGGAAGGGGAAGTGATTTCCCTCCATGTGAAATCACAAGGAGAGGTGGCGGCCACTGTTACAGGTCGCTCAGATGAAGAGCTCTCCATAAACCTGGTCCGACTGGCCTCGGTCCCTTTTAAAAGAGGGCAACAGGTTCGGATCAAATACTGGGCTGAGGGGTCCATTGCCTACTACTGGGAGGCAAAGGTTGTCCGGGGCACTGGAAAGACAAAGAAGCAGATGAAACTGAAGTTAGGGAGCGCCGGAGTGACGGTGCAGCGCAGGACATCTTTTAGGGTACCCGCACGAATCCCCTTGTCTGGCACCGTCATCGAATCAGCCGACTCCCAACTGGCCGGTGCGACTTGTAGAGGCAGGACCAAGGATATCAGTGTTGGCGGATTGGCATTTGAAACCGATCTTCCTTTGAACGTAGGTGACAAACTGGCGGTGAAACTCCAGTTCAGCCCTTCGCGTGAAGTCGATGCCGTGGGGTGGGTTTTGCGATCAAACCGGGTCGACGGTGGAGGAGGATACCTCCACTCCGTCGCTATGGCCTTCCTGCAGTACGAAGCGCAGGATCAAAACCGGCTCCTCCAGTTCCTGGTTTTCGCCAGTGTAACTCACTAAAGGCTTCGGGTAATTCCACCGGTAAGAAGGCAGTATATAGGGGACAGCCTAGGCTGTCCCCTTCTTTAATTACCCGCCGTTACGTTTCTTACGAAGACCAGCTCAGTTCTTTATCGACGTTCTACAGGTGTATTGACTTCTGCCGTATCACGTTTCCCGGTTGTCGAACACTAAGGACCACAATCAAAGGCAGGCGGTATATTAACTCTCCACAGCTCTGATTCCGCTCCCACCCCCGCTTTCGACACCTTTTGCTATTCCATATCAGTAATCAATTATTATTAGTATGATATCAATATAAAATCTATAGAATATAATTTATATATGTATAATTTACTAAATATGATAGGTTATAAATATGAAATTCGAGAGACTCTTGCAGTCATTTCAAAAGAGACCCTTCTTTGAAACCAAAGAACTCACAATGCTCTTTGACGAACCTGCGCCACAAATTCAAGCAAGGCTCTCTCACTGGGTGGCGAAGGGTAAGCTCATTCAACTGAGACGAGGCCGATACATCCTGAGTGAGGAATTTTGGTACCAACACCCTTCGACCTATTACCTTTCCAACTATCTGTTTCGGCCCTCCTATGTCAGCCTGCACAGTGCCCTCGAGTTCCACGGTCTCATTCCCGAAGCCGTGGGCTTGATCCAGGCTCTCACTCCAAAACAGACTCAACGATGGATCACACCTCTTGGAATCTTCCATTATCGTTCAATCAAGCAGGAGCGGTTTTTTGGTTATAAGCAATATTCCTTGAATGGAGAAGGTTCTCTTTCGAATCAGAGGCGATTTCTCATGGCGCTTCCTGAGAAGGCACTTCTTGATCTGTTTTATCTGTCAGAAGGTGAGTGGACAACTGAACGAATCGAGGAGATGCGGTTTCAGAGCCTCCAAGAACTCGACTTTGAAAGATTTCAGCGCTATGCAAGGCGGTTTCATAGCCCTAAAGTGAAAAGGGCAGCATCCAATCTTCTCAACCTGAATTTCAGAGCGGTCCTGGTATGAGAGAACAGGCACTACAAGTTGTCGAAGCTGAGGCAACCGACAGGGCAAAGAGGAGTCGACTGAGAGAGTACTTGCAGCACATTGTTCTCCGTGAACTGTTCGAGCAAAAGCTACTGGAGAAGCTCGTTTTCCACGGAGGAACGGCTCTTCGAATCACTCATGATCTGGCCCGTTTTTCCGAGGATTTGGATTTTCATCTGAGAGAACTTCAGCCCGACTTCGACCTGACCTCTGATTTGGACACCGTGCGGAAAAGACTTGAGGAGAACGGTTATGATGTAACCCTCAGCACAAGTTTAAGAGGTAACGTTAAGTCAAGTATGATCAGGTTTGCAGGGCTCCTGTTCGAGTGTGGCTTAACACCTCACCCGCACCAGAACTTGAATGTCAAACTGGAAATCGACACAAATCCTCCAGCCGGCTTTGGCATTCAGGCGAGTACCATCAACAAATATTGTCCCTACGTCATTTACCATCACGACAGGCCTACTTTTCTAGCGGGTAAGTTACACGCGATTCTACAGCGAAGATACACCAAAGGAAGAGACTATTATGACCTCGTCTTCTACTTGAATCGCTGGATGGACGTCGAGCCCAACCTTGCTTATCTCAATAATGCGCTTGCCCAAACTGGATACGAAGGAACTGAGGTTTCTTTAGAGAACTGGAGAAAGCTTGTGGCACAAAAAGTAGAGTCCCTGAACTGGAAACAAGTCATCGAAGACCTTGAGCCATTCCTGTTGCGCTCCAACGACCGAAATCTGGTCAATAAAGAGCTCCTTCTCGATGCGTTAAAGGAAGAAAGGTCAGGCGGGTAGCGCGCCGCCGGGGCAGAAGCTGACAGTGTTTTAATAGAGAAGTTATGAATAGTCCCGGCTAGCAGTACAGGCCGTTTCAACGTATGATAAGGGGATGAAAATGCGAAGGGAAGTCCAACCAATGTTTGTTTTGCTTCTCTTGTTTGGCGCCTTTATCACTTCCGGATCGGCTCAGGGAGGGCAGGACTCTACAGCAGGCATCGTTGCGGAAATGAAAGGGAATACCATCACCCGAGAGGAGCTCCAGAGCGCTGCAGCAGAGGAACTGGCAGCAGTAGAGATGCAATCGCTTCAGTTTCAAGCCCAGCAAGAGAGAGAACAACATCAGATTCTGGAAAACCGGCTCAAGGCAATGCTTGCCGAGAAGCTGGTCGATCTGGAAGGCTCACAGCAGGGTCTCTCAACAGAAGAACTGCTCGATAAGGAAGTTCGCAGCAAGTTTGAGGAACCCACTCAAGAAGAGGTTGAAGCCTTCTACGAGGCAAACGAGCAACAGATGAATGGCCCCAGAGTGCAGATGCTTCCTGTGATCCGACGACACCTGGCTGATCTCTCGAGGGAGGCGGACTACCAAGCTTATATAGACCAGTTGACCACCAAGCACGCCGTCGTCACTTATCTCGAGCCGCACAGGGTGGACATCGCCACCACAGGACACCCTTCCCACGGTCCTGCCGATGCCCCGGTGACGATTGTGGAGTTCTCCGACTTCGAGTGCCCCTACTGCTTGGGGCTGTTGGGCACCATCAGAGACATCCAGCAAAACTACGCTGACGAGGTTCGCCTGGTGTATCGTCAGTTTCCACTGGTCGACATACATCCCTATGCTCAGAAGGCCGCTGAAGCCTCGCTCTGTGCCGAACAGCACGGTAAGTTTTGGGAGATGCATGATTTAATGTTTGAGGACCAGACCGGCTTGAGCATAGAGGCCTTGGCAGAAAAGGCACTAATACTTGGATTAGACGAAACTGAATTCCTAGAGTGTCTCCTGACATCCGAGTCTGCAGAGCGGGTGAAAACTGATGTCAAAGCCGGGGCCTTAGCGGGCGTCACTGGAACACCTGCCCTCTTTATTAACGGCCGGGCACTGGTCGGGAGCGTCCCCTACGCCCGGATCGCAGAGATTATCGATGAGGAACTGAAGACACTCCAATCCCAGAAATGAAGACTTGCGGGCAGCATTGAGGGAGGATAGGCCGATGGACGACCTGCAGGAAAGCCAGAGTAAGAAAAAGGTATTCGAGGCACTTTTCGGTCCCAGAGGCTCTGAGCAATCTCCCCTGGATCACTTCACGACAAAGCTCTACCGGGAAATCTGGACCCGAACGACCCTCACCGTGGCCGACCGAAGCATGATCACCGTCGCGCTGCTGGCCGCTCTGGGTCGAGACCGTGAACTGGCCCGGCATATCGAGGGGGCCCTCAATATCGGTATTTCCTGCGAGCGAATCAACGAAATCATGCTTCATGTAGCCCATTACGCGGGTTGGCCTGCCGGACATAACGGACAGTGTATCGCCCTGGAACAATACGAAGAAGAAGCAACGCCCAAACAGCGTGACACCCTTCGAAAGGCTGCTCAGGAGGTTCCTGAGAATCTGACCAGAGGGCGAGCCGGCAACCTGATTTCCAAGCTCACCTCTTAGGCTGGGGCGGCCGAACCATGGAACACTGGATGAAGCTGGCCCTGGAAGAAGCTCAAGAAGCAGATCAAGAGGGGGAGGTTCCGGTGGGATGTGTGGCCGTCCTGGGGAATAAACTCGTGGCCAGAGATCACAACCGGAGCCTTCAGCTTCACGATCCCACTGCCCATGCTGAAATACTGGTTCTGCGGCAGGCAGGCCAACAACTTTCCAACTATCGTCTGAAGGATATAGAAATTTACGTCACTCTTGAGCCCTGCGCCATGTGCGCTGGAGCCCTGATCTGGGCTCGCGCCAAACAGCTGATCTTCGGCGCACGAGACGAGAAAGCAGGGGCCGTTTTTTCCAAGGCTTCCCTTCTCTCTGAGGGTCGGTTCAACCACACTGTCCAGGTTGTGGAGGGCATCCTGGCCAGGCCATCCCGCGAGATTCTTCAAGGTTTTTTTTCCCGGCGGCGCTCCTCCCACCCACAGAAAACCGTGTGAGCTAGCCCGGATTATGCATAGGTTCTCGTCACGAAGCGGCGAAAGCGCCGGAAAACAGAGCCGTGGGCTTTAGCCCACGGGCCCGCAGGCTAAAGCCTGCGGCTCCGACTGGCGCACGAGGGGTACCCGCTTGCGGGTCGACCCCCGCAAACGTACTCTTGAGTACGTTGAGGAGGCCGAGGGGTACCCGCGCTCCCGTGCGGGTCGCGCAACGCTGGCAGGGGGCGGGTGATTTCGGCGCTGCAGTAGAAAACTTATGCATAGTCCGGGCGGAGACTGTTACAACTCCCGGATACTTGAATAAAGCTGGTCGTTCTCTTATAATAGAGTATGTTCGTCCTGCCAAAGGGAGTGGCAGAATCATGATTACACTGAGCAACAAAGCCGTTACCAGAGTCAAGGAATTTATAGCCGAGCAGCCGGAGAGCTATGCCGGAATCCGAGTCTCCGTTGAGGCGGCTGGATGCTCGGGATTCCAGTACACGATGAAGCTCGAGCAGGATAGCCGGGAAGGCGATCAGGTTGTTCAAGTGGATGGTGTCAAAGTGTTCGTGGACAATCAGAGTATGCTCACTTTGAAGGGAACCGAGATCGACTACGTGGAATCAATGGAAGGGGCAGGCTTCAAATTCAAGAATCCCAATGTCACCAGCACCTGTGGCTGCGGTGAATCCTTCCAAGTCACGGAAACAAATTCAAACTCCTAGCACCCGGCTAGGTTGCGCTTCTGGTGGCTCAGCCCGGACGAAAGGCCGGCACACCCTCCTGGGCTGTGAAAAACGGAATGGGAGTGGCACCGCTGAGGCGGGCTATCACTTCATTGATGGTTTTGAGTTCCTCCCGTGCAAAGGATTCAAAGCTGCGCTCGATCCTGCCGTCCTGGGCAACAGAGAAGAAGGTGGGAACAAATTCCAACCCATAGTCCTCACTGACGACAAAGGGATCCTGATCCAGCAGGACAGGCATGTGGATGCCCCAGTCCTGAACCATTTTCAGGGCTGCGAATACACCCTCCTGGGCAATGACCACGATCGAAGCTTTCGATCCCGGATAGTTTTGATAGATCCGGTCCACTAGAGGCAAGGCATACTCGCAAGTGGGACAATCTTCCTTCACAAAAACCAAAAGAGCAGACCCTCTCCCCAGCAGGTCTTTCAAAGTCTGCAGCTCAGGGACTCCCTTGGAATGATCCACCTCACCCTTCCCGGTCAGTACTGGCAGCTCAAAATCAGGTGCGCCATCACCAGCTTTCAATATCATCGAGGAGCTCTCCTTCTATCCGATCTGTTCCTAACAGAACAGAGTTGAACCATCAATTGACAGTGCATATTCTCTCTAATATAGTACGCTCGCCAAAACCATGAAGAAAGAGACTCAGGCTCTCCCAAAAGATAACTCGCCAAGTTTGGTGAGATCAATCCAGACTGTGGCCAATCGCCTGCGCAGACATTCACTGACCTCAACCACTCAAGCGGGCTCGGGACATCCCTCTTCCTGTTGTTCCTGCGCCGAGCTCATTTCAACGCTCTTCTTTCATTTTCTGCGCTTTGAAGTGAAGAACCCGGACAATCCGTTCAACGATCGATTTGTTCTTTCAAAAGGACATGCGGCACCGATTCTTTGGGCTGTCCTGGCTGAAGCGGGAGCCTTTCCGGTGGAAAAACTAGAGACCTTGAGAAGGATGGACAGTGACCTGGAAGGACATCCCACTCCTCGAAATGCCTGGATCGATGTGGCCAGCGGTTCCTTAGGTCAGGGTCTTTCAGTCGGTGTCGGTATGGCACTGGGCGCTCGCATCAATCAGACCGGAAACCGAATCTTCGTTCTCATGGGGGACGGGGAGGCTGCCGAGGGGTCGGTCTGGGAGGCGGCGGCACTGGCCAGTCACAACCAGTTGGACAATCTGATTGCCATTCTGGACATCAACCGTTTGGGACAGAGCCAGGCGACCATGTACGGACACGACATCGAGAGCTATCAGAAGCGCTTCGCCTCATTTGGTTGGCACACCCAAATGATCGACGGCCACAGCGTGGAAGAAAGTCTGGCCGCCCTGGAGTCTGCGATTGCAGTTGAAGGCCAGCCAGCCGCCATCATCGCTCGCACTCTAAAGGGGAAGGGCGTCTCCATCATGGAGAACAAGGATGGCTGGCACGGCAAGCCAGTTGAGGCAGGCCAAGCACTGGAGCAAGCTCTTCAGGAAATCGGAGACGATCTGGAACTGGAAGAGCCGTTTCATCTAACCTCCCCTAACGGAAAGGGCGGCGATTCCCTCTCCGGGACTGGCCAGGGCCCTTCTGGATCCGTCCCCGAGGCTCCCCAATACTCATCCGACCAGCAAGTGGCAACCCGCAAGGCCTACGGCACCGCCTTGAGAAAGCTGGGTGCGGCCGATCCCGCCGTGGTGGCTCTGGATGGCGACACCAAGAATTCCACTTATTCCCAAGAATTCATGGAGGAGTATCCGGATCGCTTCGTGGAGTGTTTTATCGCCGAACAGAACATGGTGGGAACGGCTGTGGGTCTCAGCACCATGGGCAAGGTCCCCTTTGCCTCCACCTTCGCCTGCTTCCTGTCACGGGCTTATGACCAGATCCGTATGGCTGCCATTTCTCATGCCAATATTAACCTGTGTGGCTCCCATGCCGGAATCTCTATCGGGCAGGACGGCCCTTCTCAAATGGGCCTGGAAGATCTGGCCATGATGCGCGCCATCGCCGGATCGACGGTCTTGTACCCTTCCGATGCAGTGTGTGCCGAGCGCCTGGTGGCTCTGGCAGCACAAACCCCAGGTGTCGTCTATATCCGCACCAGCCGCCCCAAGACCTCTATCCTGTACCCCAATGAGGAGACTTTTCGAGTGGGAGGAAGCAAGGTTCTCAAAAGCAGCGATCAGGATCGGGCCACTATCGTGGCTGCGGGTATCACTCTTCACGAAGCCCTGAAGGCCTACCAGGAACTGGAGAGCCAAAATGTGCTGGTTCGAGTGATTGATCTTTACAGTGTCAAGCCCGTTGACGAAGAGACGCTTCGAAAAGCGGCCCGTGAGACCCAGCTCCTCATTACCGTGGAAGACCACTATCCTGAGGGAGGCCTGGGTGATGCTGTCCTCGGTGCCCTGGCCAATGAACCCTGTCAACTGCATAAGCTGGCAGTCAACGGTCTGCCTCGCTCCGGGGATCCCGCCCAACTCATGGACGTCTTTGAAATCGATGCCCAAAGTATCGTCAAGACGGTGAAAGGGCTGCTCAACAGCTGACAACTGACAGCTGACAGCTGACCACCGCCGGCCGAAGGCCGTCGGAAATTCAAAATCCAAAATTCCAAATTCAAAATCCGGAATTTGAAACTTGAAACGCGCGCGAAGCGCGCCTCCTGACTCCTGACTCCTGACTCCTTCTTAACTAAATCTGTCCACCACCTCAGCTGAGACGGATTCTCCCTCTGCAACTTCCACCTGACAAACTTCGCCCGGGCGGGCGAAAGCACGTTTCAGGTAGGCAAAAGCGATGGGACAGTTCCAGCGAGGAGAAAAAACAGCGCTGGTAACGGCTCCAATTTGTTTGCCGGAACTGAGGACAGGTGAGTCGGGAGGAGGGATTCGGTCTTCTTTAACTTTTAGGCCCATCAAGAGATTGCCCACACTTCCAGTGTGGGTGGCCTTGGCCACCACTTCCTGTCCTACATAGCAACCCTTTGTGAGACTAATCGCCTCCTCCAGCCGAGCTTCCATGGGGTAGCGATTCTCGTTCATGTCAATTCCATACCACGGTATTCCGGCTTCCAGGCGCAAAATGTTGCGCGCTTCCCGCCCGATCTCCCGCAAACCCAGGCTGCTTCCCCTCTCTCGCAGGGATCCTTGTAGAGATGAAGCGATCTGCTGGGGAAGAATCATCTCAAAGCCACACTCGGCCAACTCATCTTTTCGTATCAGCCGCAGTGTGGTGTCCTGCCACTTGACCTCCTGAACAGCGTATTGTGTTCCCGGGCCGGAATCCCCGAACAGTTCCTGTACCAACTGCGAAGCAGCCGGTCCCTGAAGGGAGAAATGGCTTCTTTCACTGGAGAGATCCTTCAAATCGACCTGGTCCATGATGATGTGCTTTTCCAATACTTCGATGGTTCTGGCCAGCAATTCAGTACTGATGTCCAGCAGCAGTTCGTCGGGAAATCGGTAGTAAAAGAAGTCCGAGATGATCCTGCCTCTGGCTGTCAAAAAGGTACCATAGCGACCATCCCACTCGGGAAGCTCCTTAACATCATTGCTGATCATCGAATGGAGGAAAGTGACCCGATCAGGTCCCGTGACTTCTATCTTTCCCCGGTCGGAGAGATCGAGAAAGCCCACAGCACTTCTGACAGCCTGGTACTCCTCCTGAGTTTCCTGCTGCATCGTCTCATTTCAGCAGGACACTTGTCGCTTGTCAATTCGTGAGCTATAGCACAAGTATTGTAACCATTGAATTTACAGTATATACACCCCGCACAACCCCGAATAGTCACGCAAAAGAATGCACTTTCTGTACCCTATTCGCACCCAACAGGGGACATGGGAATCCACTCCAGAAGCCACTGACTGGTGAGTTCTACACGGACGTCTTGATCTCGGAAATAGTGGCACCCTTGAAGGTCAGACAAGCCTGTTGACGTTTTTAGCTCTCTCCCACGCCTTCCGGCACTGCTTCCAACGGCCTCAGGCTCGCGGGTTATAGAAGGCATAGGGGCAGTCATCGGAGTCAAGGCAAAGGATGGCTTCCAGTGCCGTCACAGGAACGTAGCAGTACTTCTTTGATTTTGTGCTGGTTGTGACTAGGACTACTTGGGCATGGACTTGAATTTCTTCCTAAACACTCCCCCTGCTAAAATACCAAAACCCAAGAGGGTGAGTGTGGACGGTTCCGGGACAGGTGTTTCGGGATATTCATGCTGGGCATAGGCCCCTTCCACGTTGAGAATGTCAAATGCCCATTCGTTCGTTCGCGGGTTGTCAAAGTAATCAATAAATCCACCTGCGAAATTTCCTTGGCCATCTCTAGAGAAGCCGTCGCCTAGAGTGGGACCATTAGCGAAGTTGCCATATTGCGAAATTGCGACCGTGAAGGTTCCCGGAGTAAGCACAATCTGAAGAAAAGTATCAAAGGCGAGAAAAACGTCCATATCTATTCCCACATCTGGCGGCGTACCGTCGTCATTCTGATAGATCAGGAGACCGGAACTGTCGAATAACGACAGATTGGGGTCAAACCCCCCAGCTGATATTATCGACCCATCAGCATTCGTTCCTCCAGCATATGAGAGAGTGAACAACGTGACTGTGGAGATTGAGTCAACGGTAAAGCTGAATAGCTGGACATCATCATCCTGCGTGAAGCTTCCTGTGAAAGAATAATCGACTGAATCTCCAATCGCTGTTGAAGCTAACGGGAAAAAAGCTACTAGCAGCACAAAGACAGGTAAGCGCCGTGACTTCATCTTAGACCTCGTTTAGGATTCTACCTAACAGAACAACAAGAATCCAATTTTCCTGCTATAACTCCTTTAGTTGCAATTAGTTACACAAACATTGCACAATATTACACAATGATGATTTGCGGTGTAAAAGCTTAGGAATCAAGTAGTTGAATGAAATATGGGAGGAATATGTCCCTCTCTCATCGAAGAATTCTGTCAGGGATGGGCGTTTTAGTCGTTCTGCTCCTCAGGGCCAGTAAGGCGGATCAGTCCATTCGTTACCGAAAGTCCTCGGCACGCTCCGGAAAACTGACAAAAGCTCACCTCTAACTTGAAAATTTCTCAAGAGATTTTGGATTGGAAAGAGTTAAATCTATTCGGCTGCATCGGTCCCCACTTGCGGACCGATCTGGATCATGACTCCGACTCAAGTGGGTTTTTGTCTATTAAAGCGAGATGGTGGTGACTGGACCAGAGCTCTTAAGGAGCAAGTTGAGTCACCGGAGACACCGTAAATTCGTATCTCCTTTCCTTATCGTGGTGGGAGTTGCTGTCGAACTTCACGGCGATTGCGGTGATGTCAGTACCAAAGGTTCCCTTGAGAATTGAAGTGCTTTCTAAAAGAACCGTCCCAACCACCATGTCCTCCGGGACGATGATGGCTTCCGAGAGAAAGAAGGCACGATGCTCCCCGGCTTCAAGTAAAAAAAAGCATTCCTTTGTCAGGGTGTCGAAGTCGTCACAGATTGTGCCCCTCATCCCTACGGTCGCTCCAGTAGCATCGAGTTCCGTTAGGGTAATAGTTGTCCTAAACATGGTTGACAGATTGACCACAGCCAGCCCGGTCGCTGTTTCGCTTTCAAACGCGAATTTGACTCCAGCTTCTGTCTCTCCCTCCAGTTCATTTTTTCGAAAATCGGTGACAGCAGCCTTCGTAAATTTGCCCGTAGACTCCACAGTGGCTTGACTCTTGAGCTCAACTTCCAAGTTGCCATTTTGCTCCTCACTCTCATACACCCCAAAAACGGCCATGCCGGAAATGTCAGGACCTGCAGTGACTGTTGCCGCTGCGTAGCCCAGAAAAGGGCCGTCACCACGTGAAACCTAACATCGAAGTCTCCTCCGCCTCCGTCATCATCGCCATCGTCATCGCCATCGTCATCATCATCGTCATCGTCGTCGTCATCGTCATCGTCATCGTCGTCATCGTCGTCATCGTCGCCGATATGGATACTGTTCTCGTACACGCGAGAGGTCATGACCTGAAACAGTCCTCCAGCCGGTATGGGAATGTCGATCAGCGATTCGGGCCCGATCAGCAGCCCTATGGATGTGCAGGGACCTAAATCTACCTCTAGACAGCGAAACTCCATTTCGTCTGCAGTTACGGCGCTTCCATCCTGCCCGAAGATGGTGAGCGTAACTGTCGCTGTCTCAGGAGGCGTGACGCTAGGATTACTTAGAAGGATAATGGTCCTCCACTCATCGTCCTTGTCGATCTTTCCGTCGACAATCTGAGGGAAGAAGAACTCTGATTTCAGCAACACTTGAGCCTGTGAGGCGTCCACGTCAAGGAACAGGACAACCAAACAAAACAGCAACATCTTGCTGATTTTCATGACTAAAACCTCCGTGCGAATTCAGTTCACTAAGATGCAGAGATACGGCGAGCGAGAATGAGAAATGCATTGATGCCCTAAAACGTTCCGATCGAAGCCCTGTCCTCTTTCCTTCCTTGTGATAATCCTGACTTTATTGTCGACTTTGTTGTCTATCCTCTTTTGTTGGGCAAAACCTGGGCTGACTTCTCCGCTGCGAGTCCGGACGATCAGCTTCTGCAGACTTCTCTCACCACTCATATCAGTTCCATGTCTCCATTCCCTTCCATCTCGCGAGGCTGAGCCAGGCTTTGCCCGGGCACCCCTAAGACGGAATGTCAAGAAAAGTTTGACCAACAACATCACGAAAGCCTGTGATCGCTGTCACCCAACGGGCCTAACCCTCTTTTATGCGGAGTTGAAAAGAGGTACGGATCAAGATCAACTTACCTTTGATCTATCTCCGCCACTGACGCCTGGAGGACTCGAACGGTTCTCGCGGCTCTTGCTCGTAAAGCCGGATGGCAAGTTCACCGAATCGTTCCGTAGTCGGCTGGGCCACTGAAGGAATCGTTGATCTTCTGACGGCGGCTCGGCGCCATACTGGGACCCCCTTTGCGACGACCCTCGCTTCACCGATCTGCTGCTACGGATGACTTTGGAGCTCTGAAAATACAGTAGTAGTGTAATCACGTGCAGCTTCCGTGACTTCCGCTATACAGGCTGATCATTTCAACGGCCTCATTTCACCTGGTTTGTCTTGTTCTAGCCCAAGTGGAATAGAAATTGCTGGTACCACCTGTGGCCACTGTCACTTAATACGAGATGTTTCGCGGGTAGAATTTGGCGTAGTTATTGATGTTGGTAGCTTGAAAATTGTGGAGTCTCGATGAAGAGTTGGCTCAAAACAGAACTCCATACGCACACCATTGACGACCCTAAGGACGGAAAGCGCATCGTTTTCCATTCTGCCCAGCAGTTGATTGACAAGGCAGAAGAGCAGGGATTTCAAGTTCTGTCGATCACAAATCACAATCAGCTCTTATTTACTTCTTCTCTGGAGGAATATGCCAGGGAGAGGGGCATTCTGTTGATACCAGGGGTAGAAGCCACCCTGGAGGGAAAACATGTTCTTCTTTATAACTTTTTAGACTATGACAGTTCCTGGAGCAGCCCTGAGATTGCGATCAAACACAAAGGACCGGGCCAGCTTGTTATTGCCCCTCATCCGTTTTTTCCGATTCAAGCTTCCTTGGGAAAACTGGTCTCACGTTGGCACGACCTGTTTGATGCCATCGAATACAACCAGTTTTATCTTTCATGGTTCAATTTCAATCAGCGGGCACAAGAACTTGCTCAACAGCTGAACTTACCTTTGGTTGGCAACTCCGACGTCCACTGGATCTTTCAGCTTAGCCGGACATACAGTCTGGTCTATGCTGATAAGAATACAGGTTCGGTACTGAATGCCATAAGACAGGGCCATGTTCGCTTGGTACCTAAGCCAGTAAGCTTTTTTTTCGTAGCTCGATGCCATGTTCGCTTGGTACCTAAGCCAGTAAGCTTTTTTTTCGTAGCTCGATGCCTTGGACTCAATGCTCTTGCTAAGTCAAAGTGCGCAATTCATGCTGCCCTGTCACTGTTGCAACAGCGGTTCTGGAAACGTTCTCCTCTTTGAAGTGCAGGCAGGCCTGCTGGCCTCTTGGCGGGAGCAGCAAGAGTGAGAAAGAAGACTGAGATAAACCCTCTATTTCAGGCTGAACAACCCAAGGCTGCCTTATAGCGGCCCTTTTGTGTATCGACTTGCAGTTTTTGAGTCTTTGTGAGCACCCGGCGTTCATTCCTTCGCCGGTATCTCTTGTCAATAAACGCTAGCATCGTTTTGGCACAGGAATTGCTGTTGTTTGTTGTTAGAGTAGATTGAAGTACATCCTAAGGAGAATGTTGATGCCAACAATGACTACCAAAGCAAGAGACACCCTACCAGTGGGCAAGTCAAACTTAAACTGCTGTTTGATCGCAGTGACCGTCGTGCTTCTGGCCCTGTCTTCAGTCTATGCTGATTCCGTTTACGTTGACCCTAGCCACTTTGATGGGTCGAGAAGTTCTGGTCTGAACGGAGGCATCACCGCGACTGGAGACTGGGCTAACGGTGGATTCGAGGTGAGTTGGGAAATAGAGTACGAGGACGGAGTCTACGAATACGAATACGAATTCGAATTCGAAGGTTCGGACGATGGTAGCATTGTCGACGCTTTGAGCCAATGGATCTTGCAGTTGGCGAGTGAGGATTGGAGCTCAGTTGAGGTGGAGTACGACGATGACGAAATTGAGTTTGAGTTTGAAACCGATCAGGCTCCGGTTTGGGGAAGTTTCTATATGACCGACGGTGACACACTCTACGCCTACAACATCGGCTTTGGTGGCATGCCTGATCCTAATGGCCCCTTTACGGACTATATCGCCACGCCTGACGGCTACCTCGGGACTCCGTCCGTCCCCGAACCCTCCACCCTCACCCTCTTGGCTGCTGGCCTCTTTGGTGGAGCAGCGTTCAGGAAGAGGTTCAAGTAGCTTTCGTTGCCAATGCCATAACAGTGGGGTGATTCACCCAAGTTGCCGAGCTACCCTCAAAAGGTGTGTAAATAGCACAGGCGGTGATTATCCTTCCGGGTGAAAATAAAAACCCGGGCGGAAGAGCCCGAAAGGAAGGAGTCACACCGCCATGAGCAAGAAGAACATTGATCACAGTGTGGAGTCAAGAGTCTGCTTTGAACAGCTGGAAGAGTGGGTGCGAGAGCAGATCCAGTTTTACGTACAGGAACTGCTGGAGGATGAAGTGACACAGCTGCTGGGACGAAGAAAGAATGAGCGTCGCCGAGAAGTGGACGCCTCCGGTGGCTATCGCAACGGCTACGGCAAGGAGCGGCGACTGACGATGAGTTGCGGAACGATCAAGCTGCGGCGTCCCCGAGTGCGGGATCTGGAAGAGCGTTTTGAGAGCCGGGTCTTGCCGCTGTTTGCCAAGCGAACGCGAGAGGTACGAGACTTGATTCCAGAACTCTATTTACATGGTCTGGCCGAGGGGGATTTCGATCTGGCCTTGAGAGGGCTTTTAGGGGAAGAAGCGCCGCTGTCCCCCAGCACCGTAGCCCGGTTGAAACAGAAGTGGCAGGGAGAAATGGAGGCCTGGCAGAGCCGTCGGCTGGATGATCTGGAAGTCGTGTATTTGTGGGCGGACGGCGTGTACATCAAAGCAGGGCTGGAGAAGGAGAAGGCCGTGATTCTGGTAGTGATCGCCGCTTTAAGTGATGGCACTAAAGTGGTGGTGTCCGTCAGTAGTGGTTATCGAGAATCGACCCAGAGCTGGTCCGAAGTGCTGCGGGATCTCAAAGAGCGGGGGATGAACCCACCCCGTCTGGTGATCGCTGACGGGCATCTGGGGATCTGGGGAGCGTTGCGCAACGTGTTCCCAGAAGCCGACGAGCAGAGATGCTGGAATCATCGCATCGTCAACTTGCTGGCCAAGATCCCCAAGAGTCGGCACAAAGCGGCCTTGTTGATGTTGCGGCAGATCCCTTATGCAGAAACACGGCAGGAAGCCGAGCGAGTCAAAGGACGATTCCAACATTGGTGTAGCAAGAGAGGCCTGGAGGCAGCGGCTGATCTGATCGACCAGGACTGGGAGCGGATGGTGACGTTTTACAACTATCCCAAACAGCAGTGGCAACATCTGCGGACTACCAACCCAGTGGAGTCTCCCTTCTCTGCTCTGCGACTGCGAACCGATGCTGCTCGAAGGTTCAAGAAAGTGGCCAACGCACGGGCTGTCATCTGGAAGATGCTGCTGGTCGCTGAGAAGAGATTTCGCCGTTTG
Organism: Acidobacteriota bacterium; assembly: GCA_963663035.1. Lineage (GTDB taxonomy): Bacteria > Acidobacteriota > UBA6911 > RPQK01 > JADFOI01 > JADFOI01. Next base: position 900,336 of record OY760074.1, on the reverse strand, counting down.
AAGGCTCCCCACTTGATGAAGGATGTCTACCAAGGAGCCCAATATGTCAATGGAGTTCCAGTCAACCCAGTCACCCAGGAGAAAGCCGCCTGATGTCTATTTACACACTTATTGACGGAACCTCACCCATCTTCGCGAATTGTATTAACGAATCTGACGTTCTCTTCAGTTTGTGCAACGCTGATTACCCCGTCTTAGTCAGCCCATGTATGCCGATGCTGTCATACCCGCCCACTTGGCCGTATAACGCCCTTACCGGAAACTGATCGGCAACCCCCTGAAGTCTTCCGCATTTGTTCCCTGGTGAAATACCTATCTAAATATTCATGAAAGCATTCGAGGCCAGGGAAGCAACTCTCTCTGGCCAGGACGATATATCTCCTCGATTCCTAGCACCGACCGCCATATAGGTGCAGGTTGCCGCTAATCGTGTCCAGTCACGATTTGAGGCTCAGGGCTTTTTTGTCGTTCATGTTGCTATTCTTCTTGCAACGCCTCTCGCATAACTGCAGATCTCGCCAATTGCAGGATCGCATCCAAAACTATCTATTCTCGACGCACCCTTTTCGAAGACCGGCTCGTTCAATGAGAATGCGTAAAGTGGCCGAATGCCCCTGCCGGCATATTCAAGTGTTTTATATACATAACGCAGAAATGATCCGGTATATCGGTAGCGGCGGATACACCCCTCTAGCAGTTCTTTGATCTTTTCATCGTATCCTGACCAACGGGATAGCCATGTGTAATTTGCTACCCATTCTTCAACGGAGAAAAGGAGTAGTTCTAACAGTTCCTGTTTTGCCAGCGTATTGCCATTTTGCGAAAGGCGCACCAAAGATATGGCAATGACATCTCGCATCCGCCTATCGTCTTGATTCTGTGGAGCAATAAATACGAAGAGCTTATCGCGATAATTGTTCAACACCACATCCACCTCACTTTGGTTTTCGTAGAGTGTTTTCTTCTTTCTCCAATGTACGGGGGTCCACCGCCTTTGAGACTTCCGTTCCAAGGCACAGGTGATTCGGTCCCAATCAATACCACCTACTTCCAATCTAATGTTTCTTTGGATATATCGATAGCATTCTGGAGCATGCCGCAAGATCCAGGAACTATTAAATGATTCGGGCTGTTTTACGCGAATCAAATCGTTTAGCCTTGCAATGACACCATCAAAATCCATGTCTGTGCCTATTTACCTTTTTCGTAATTTGATAATGCCGTTGCTGGTATTCCTTGTAAATCCGGCGGAATGGATTGTTGAGTCGCTGCCAGAATCAACGACCGATGGCTGCGACATCTTGATAAGAGACTTCGCAACACGGCCCTGAGGGGGGCGATCCCGTATAGGAGGGTTGGACTGGGGCGAGCACCTACGGAGCGAGGGCAGCCCACAGCGGAGGCCGCCCCACTCATCCTAGTGCCAGCTCAGTCTTGCCGAGAGGTGGGTCGTCATGGCTACTCCTCGACGCTTCCACTATCGGCGTTATGCGACTCGTCAGTCGTTTAAAAGGGATCTTCGAGGAAAATCTGTCCGTACATTTCTTCAACCTGCTCCGTTTCCTGCTCCGTTAACGCGGCAAACTCCTTTTCACGAACCCGCTTTGACAGACGCCCCTGATTCTGGTGAAGGAAGCGAAACAATAGGTCGATCGTCCGGTCCGGCATATCGATCATGGAATCAACGCGGCTTTTAAACCGGTCATACCGCCGCAGAAATTCTGTCTCATACGGCAAATCCTGTTCGATCGTCCGGCGCACGCATTCATACAGAAACTCGGTGTGCGGTGTCGCATCAAAGAAGCAGTAATAGTCGCCGGTATCATTCAATACCCGCACATTGCCGTCCTCGGTCGGCTGCCATTCGACAAGCGGCAGAAGACGCGCAGAATAGTCCTCCAGAACCTGGCGATACTCGTCGATCCGGTCCAAAATGACGGCCGAGACAGGAAACACGACACCGGGCGGATTGAATCCACGCTCGGCCAGGACATGGTGGATGAGATAACGGTGAATGCGGCCATTCCCATCCCCAAACGGATGCACGTAGACAAAGCCGAAAGCCAGCGTTGCCGCGGCGATAACTGCGTCAAGGTTGTGCGCGGGCCCACAGTCAAACGCAATCATGCCTTCCATCAGGGAGGGGAGATCCTCGGGACGCGCGCTGATGTGATCCGGCAGGGGCGCACGCGTTTCGCGATCATGTTGGCCGACAAAGCAGCTTTCCTCTCGAAGGCCTAGGCGCACAAAACGTGCATCGCCAATGACGATCTTCTGGAGCCGCAACAGCTCTTCGAGGTCAAGCGGCTGGGCGCCGGCTCCGCCAATCACGCGGCCCCATCGCTGGATACGATCCTGCGAAGGATGCTCCCCTTCAATGGCATAGCTCGACCGGGAGTCTTTCAGGAGCAGGAAAGCGGCCGTTCGTGCCACAAGGTCGCGGGGCACATCGTCGATAACCGCCCGGGCCCGTTCGGGTAGGTTAATTGCGGCGAACCGCTCAAGCCTCTCCGTCCGAAAGACAAGCGGGCAGAAGGCGGCCGTCCCGGGAAGGTTGTTCCTCACACGATGCCGTGGTGAGTTTTCTCCGGGAACAGCATATTGCTGATCCGGATCGACGGCGGGCACGTAACTGCCCCTGTCTGCGTCAGCCAGATCGAGCGGCGTTCCGGTGAGCCACTCGTAAAGGAACCAGCACCGCCTCGCATAGCTTCCGGTCGGCTTAGCGCGGACAAGCGCTTCAATGTCGCCGGGACTCACGGCCTCAAAAAGCCGCTTGAGGACGGCGAGATCGAGCCCTTCATACTTGAGTGCGAAGGTCAAATGACCCTCAAGGCTGGCGTTGGGGGCATGGCGCGGCGTCGTGATCCGCCACCCCGCCTCCTCGATGACCTTATGGTGTTGGCCTGTGGCCGATAGGGTCCGCGGCAAAGGCACGGCAAGACCATAGGCTTCGATCAGGGCAGCATAACCGGCCGGGGTTGCCTTGACCGGCAGCCGTCTTTCATGAAAAACGGTGACAGACCCTGAAAAATAATTTTTCGCAGATGATTCCATGAAAAACAGTGACCTTCCGTGAAATACACTTACCTACTCCACCAGCCGGTGAAAAACCATCATAATCCATGAAAAACGATTGCACAAGGCGTATTGCATGAAAAACGATGAAACAACGGTGCCCCGTCCCTTAAGGTTTTTTCACTGGGGCCTTCTGAAAGCCCGCTGGAGGCCGCAGGGGAAAAACGCCAAAAACTCATAAGAAATGGCGAAGCATATGCAAAAGGCGTGACAGGGCGGATACCCTGGCGCGACCTTTTGCTGCGGAGCCATTTGCCACCGCCAGCGATCGCGGAGTGTGAGGCGCAACTGGGCGGGCCCCGGAGGCGACTGGCGGGAGCGATTGCGACGAACCGGAGCGAACTCAATCTATGCCGCCCGGAGTGGGCTGGCCCGATGCCGCGAAAAGACCCGGCACCAGCCGGGGCTGAAGCGCTGGGGAGGGCAGACCGCGGAGGGCGCACCATAGACTGTGCCTTCACTTTTTCTGTTACCAAATCCCACCAAAAGCGACTACTTGTCAGAAGAACAATTTTTGGCTGCCTTAAAGAATTTGAAATGGGGCTTCTCTGTGGGGCTGTGATTCTGAGAGTGTTTTGGTGGTGATGTTTACGTCTAAGGTAAATCAGGGATCTGTGGTTGTGCCGGAATTACTGACCGCAAAGGAACTCGAAGCGCTCCTGAAAATTGATGTGAAGACGATATATAGCTATGTACAGCGCGGACTTATTCCATACGTCAAAATCCAATCCAACGTCCGCTTCGTAAAAGAACAAATTCTTGAGTGGATCGAACAGCAAAACTATCGACCGCGTGGCTGAGTTCAAAGCAAGCCGCCCTTACTCCTCCAACACCCCCGCAATCTGCATCTGATCAAGCTTGGCATGCACTTCCTTGGCAGGCGCCAAATACCGCATTGTCGTCTCCAAGGACTTGTGCCCCATCCAGTGCTGAACCGTTCGCACGTCAAAACCCGTCCGCAGCATCCGCGTGGCATAGGTTGAGCGAAATTTCCGCAGCGTGAAGCGACTCTCATCAAGCCCGGCCCGCCCTGCCGCCGCCTTACACTTATCCAGCATATGCAGTTCCCGATTTCCACGGGGCGAAGGAAAGACAAACGACACCCCCTCTACACGGGGATGCTTTTTGAAAAGCGACATCAGGCGCTTGTGCGCCGGGACTTCCCTGTCTTCGGACCTCTTCGGATAAAAACCCAACTGAGGCTTTGCCTTCACCTGAATCATGTTGAGGGAAAAATTTACATCCTCCCAGAAAAGGTGCATCACCTCCCGCTCCCGAAATCCCGTGAAAAGAAAGGTGGAAAAAAGGGTTCTCTCCCAGGAATCACACACGTCGAAGAACCCACGCAACTCTTTATCAGAATAGTCTTGGGGCAGTGCTGCCACCTTCTGCGGTAGATCAATCTGGCGCGTCAGTCCCGGCCGCCCCTGCTTTCGCATGAACTGCGCCACAATCACCATGTTGTGAATGACCGAGTTATTTCCCAGACGCTTTTTGTTCTTCAGGTGCACCATAAACTCGTTCAGATCATCAGGCGTGATACTTTGTGCGGTTGCCTTGCCCGAGAAAAACTCCAAGAACCGCTCCAGGACGGTGCGGTACTTCCGAACCGTGTTGGGCTTTTTTAGCCCCTCCACCACATCAAGATAGTGCTTGACCGCCAAATGAAGGGGTGTGCGTCGAGATTCCTCCTCTTTGTCGCCATACCCAGGGGCTCCGAGCGCCTTCCCTTCCATCTCATGGCGCTTGCGCCGCGCCGCCTCCAGGGCTCCTGCGGCCGTAACACCGGCTGCCTGCCGCTTACGCTTTCCACCCGCGTACCATTCGATGTAGTAGCGCCCTTCCGGCAGCGCCTTCCAGTTGTAGTTACCATTACGATTCCGGGGGATGGAGACCATCTTCCAGCGATGGTCAGTTTTGAAGCGTTTGAGGATGTTTACCCGAGCCATGCACACCTCCAGATACGGACAGCATAACAGACAGCATGGCTTCTAAACTACTGATAAATAAGGGTGGGCAGGATAAGCTGGCATTCTACCGCTGAATTACTCCCGCTCTTAAGAGAATCCGCTATTTACTTGAAAACAAGCTACTTACGAAAACTCCGTGGGGAGAGTATACCACAGCCCGGGCGGGACACAACAGGAGCGCCTTGGGCCGCTTTGTTGAGTAAGGCTGTACCTGTCTGCTAGGCTCAGTGGATGCATGCAGTAAAACGGCTAACCTTACTTGGGCTGATGGCGGGGCTGCTCTGTAACTGTGGCGGGACGGTGACGGAGGAGATTAGCGTTCTTCGCTTTACCGCTATTCCCGATCAGACCAGCACCGAGCTTCAGGAAAAGTTTCAACCGCTGGCGGAACACTTGAGCCGGCAGTTGGGAGTCACACTGGAGTATGTACCGGCCCGCGACTACCAGGCGGCCGTGGAGATGTTCAAAAATGGCGATGTGCTCCTGGCCTGGTTGGGAGGCCTCACCGGAGTCCAGGCGCGCCAGGCCGTTGGGGGTGCCAGGGCCATCGCCCAGGGCGAGGAAGACCCCAACTATTACTCCTACTTTATTGCTCACAAGGACACCGCTCTGGAGCTATCCCAGGAGTTCCCCGTGGCCATCGCCGATTTACGCTTCACTTTTGGATCACAGAGCTCCACCTCGGCCCGACTCATGCCTGAATACTTCATCCGCCAGAACGTGGGCCAGTCCCCCCAGGATTTCTTCAGCTATCCAGTGGGCTTTTCCGGCAGTCATGACAAAACAGCCGAGCTGGTGGAAAGCGGACAGTACCAGGCCGGCGTCATCAATTACCGGGTCTATGACAGGCGAGTCGAGGAAGGCAAGACCGACCCCGAAGTGTGCCGGATCATCTGGAAAACCCCCGCTTTTGCCGACTACAACTGGACAGCCCACCCGGAGCTGGAGACGATCTTCGGCAGCGGCTTTACCGACCGGCTGCAGCAGGCACTGGTTCAGATTGAGGATCCCCTGCTGCTGGTGGCACTTCCTCGAAACCGGCTCATTCCTGCCCGAAACGAAGACTTTGAAGGCATTCGTCAGGTGGCAGAAGAACTGAACATGTTACGCTAGCCGCTCTGATCCCCCTTTCTTGATCCCACTGAATCCAGATCTTGGTAGAATTGTCCCTCCATGGCTAAAGAGAACCGACAAGGAACACTGATAGGCCTGCTGGATGAGCGGATCCTGGTGCTGGACGGTGCCATGGGAACGATGATCCAGGCCTACAAGCTTACAGAGGAGGATTTTCGAGGGCAGCGCTTTAGCGATCACGCCTGCAGCCTCCAAGGCAACAATGATCTCTTGTCCCTGACTCGGCCTGACGTCATCGAGTCGATCCACCGCGCCTATCTGGAGGCCGGTGCAGACATCATTGAAACCAACACACTCAACTCCAACTCGGTCTCCATGATCGACTACCAGCTGGAAGAACTGGCCTTTGAAATGAACCTGGCCTCTGCCCAGCTGGCTCGGCAGATAACCGATGAGTACTCGGCCCAGGATCCCACCAGGCCGCGCTTCGTTGCCGGAGCTATAGGCCCCACCAACCGCACCGCCTCGCTGCCTCCCAAAGTGGATGACCCGGGACTCAGGAACATTACCTTCGACGAATTGGTCCAGGCCTACAAGACGGCCGTGAGAGGTCTCGTCGAGGGCGGAGTGGACGTTCTTCTGGTGGAGACCATTTTTGACACGTTAAACGCCAAGGCCGCGCTCTTCGCCATCGAAGAGTATTTCCAGGAGTATAGTGTTCGGCTGCCCGTCATGATCTCAGGTACCATCACCGACGCCAGTGGCCGGACCCTCTCCGGTCAGACGCCTGAAGCTTTCTGGAACTCCGTCTCTCATGTTGGTCCCCTCACCATCGGATTGAACTGTGCCCTGGGTGCCAAAGATCTGCGACCGCACATCCAGGAACTGTCCCAGATCGCCGACACCTACATTTGCGCTTATCCCAATGCCGGGCTCCCCAACGACTTCGGTGAGTATGATCAAACGCCCCAGCAAATGGCCGATCTGCTGAAAGAGTTTGCCCAAAGTGGATTTCTCAATGTGGTGGGAGGCTGCTGCGGGACCACTCCGGAGCACATTGAAGCCCTGGCCGCGGCCGTCAGCCAGCTCCCTCCCCGACCCGTGCCTGAGATCGAGTCGAGGTGCCGTCTCAGCGGCCTGGAGCCACTCAATATCGGTTCGGACACCCTGTTTGTCAATATCGGCGAGCGGACCAATGTCACCGGTTCCCGTCGCTTTGCCAAGATCATCCTGGAGGGGGACTATGAGAAGGCACTGGAAGTGGCCCAGGAGCAGATCACCAACGGCGCCCAGATGATCGACGTCAACATGGACGAGGGAATGCTCGAGAGCGAACAGGCCATGGGAAAGTTCCTGAATCTGGTAGCTGCGGAACCGGATATCAGCCGGGTCCCGGTCCTGGTGGATTCCTCCGATTGGAAGGTCATTGAGGCAGGTCTGAAGTGCCTGCAAGGGAAGTCCGTGGTGAATTCCATCAGTCTCAAGGAGGGGGAGGAAGAGTTTCTCCGCCAGGCACGACTGGCCCGACGCTATGGGGCGGCTGTGATCGTCATGGCTTTTGACGATAAGGGGCAAGCCGACACCCGGAAGCGCAAGGTCGAGATCTGTACTCGTGCTTTCCGGCTTCTGACCGAAGAGGTGGGCTTCCCCCCCCAGGACATCATCTTCGATCCCAATGTCTTCGCCGTGGCAACTGGCATCGAAGAGCACAACAACTACGCCGTCGACTTCATTGAGGCCACCCGGGAAATCAAGGAAACCCTGCCGCATGTGAAGGTGAGCGGAGGACTCAGCAACGTCTCCTTCTCTTTCCGCGGCAACGATGCGGTTCGCGAGGCCATGCATTCGGTCTTCCTTTACCACGCCATCGCGGCGGGACTGGATATGGCCATCGTGAACGCGGCTCAACTGGCGGTGTATGAAGAGATTCCTGAGGATCTGCGGGAGCGGGTGGAAGACGTCATTTTGAACCGCCGGCCCGATGCCACTGACCGGCTGCTGGAGATAGCAGCCTCGGCAGTGGGTCAATCGAAGAGCGTGACAGAAGATCTGGCCTGGCGTGAAAAGCCGGTCGGCGAGCGCCTGTCCCATGCGCTGGTGTCCGGTATCAGTGAGTATGTCGTGGAGGATACGGAGGAGGCTCGTCAGCATTACGCTCGTCCAATTGAAGTGATTGAGGGCCCCCTGATGGATGGAATGAACATCGTCGGGGACCTGTTTGGATCGGGAAAGATGTTCCTCCCTCAGGTGGTGAAGAGTGCCCGGGTGATGAAAAAGGCAGTGGCCTACCTGCTTCCCTTCATCGAAGAAGACAAGAGCAAACTTGAGGACACCCGTTCCAAGGGCAAGATTCTGATGGCCACCGTCAAGGGAGACGTCCATGACATCGGCAAAAATATTGTGGGTGTGGTTCTGGAGTGCAATAACTATGAAGTCCTCGACCTCGGGGTGATGGTGCCGGCTGATCGTATTCTGAAGACCGCGCGAGAAGAAGGAGTCGACATCATCGGGCTCAGCGGCCTGATCACACCCTCACTGGATCAGATGGCTCAACTGGCTTCGGAAATGACACGGGAAGGTTTTGATCTTCCACTGCTGATCGGCGGGGCTACGACTTCCCAGGTTCACACGGCAGTCAAGATCGCCCCCCACTATGCCCAGACGGTCTATGTTCCCGATGCCTCGCGCAGCGTCACGGTGGTTTCCAAGTTGCTGAGTGATGAGAGAGGTAGCTACACGGATGATGTCATAGCCAAGTATCAGCAAATACGTGAGCGGCACGAAGGAAGGAAAAAGCAAATCCGATTCCACCCTCTCCCGGAAGCACGCAGGAACAAAGTCAGAATGGATTGGCCCCGTTACAGTCCGCCTGTTCCTCAACTGGTCGGGATCAAGAGGTTTGATCGGTATTCCCTGAAAGAGCTGATCCAGCACATCGATTGGTCACCCTTTTTCAAGGCCTGGGAGCTGTCCGGGCGTTACCCTCAGATTCTGGAAGATGCAAAGGTTGGTAAAGAGGCCACCGATCTCCACCGAAATGCTCTCGCTTTGCTGGAACGCATCGTGGATGAAAAACTGCTGGAAGCCAGGGGGGTCATTGGATTTTTTCCCGCCAACAGTGTGGAGGACGACGATATTGAAGTCTACACCGATGAATCCCGGTCACAGGTTCTGCTCACCCTTCACAACCTCAGACAGCAGATCCAGAAACAGCCGGGCCGGCCCAATCGCTGCTTGAGTGACTTCATCGCACCCAAAGAAACCGGGCTAAAGGATTATCTGGGGGCCTTCCTGGTCACCGGCGGGATTGGGACTCAAGAAGTCGTAAAGGGCTTTGAGGCAGAGCAGGATGTCTATCAGAGCATTATGGTGAAGGCATTGGCGGACCGCCTGGCCGAAGCCTTTGCGGAGAGACTGCACCAGAGGGTTCGCCAGGAGTTCTGGGGCTATGCGTCGGAGGAGCAGCTGGACAAGCAGGCTCTCATCGGGGAGCGCTACCAGGGCATTCGGCCCGCACCCGGCTATCCCGCCTGTCCCGATCACAGCTTGAAGACGGAGCTCTTTGAACTGTTGGGAAATGGGAAAGATTTGCCTGTTTGCTTAACCGATAGCTTTGCCATGGATCCGGCAGCTTCTGTGTGCGGATTTTACTTCTCCCATCCCGAGTCTCACTACTTCGGGGTCGGGAAAATCGACCGCGATCAGGTCCAGGACTACGCTCGCAGAAGGAGGATCGACCAGGACACAGCTGAGCGTCACCTCGCTCCCCTTCTGGATTAGGGAACCGTCGCCACACTCCCATTCAGGGAGATGATGTATCATATTAGGGATGAAGCGCATCAGCGTGAGTGTGAGTGACGAATTGGCTAAACGCGTGAAAGCCGTCGCCAAGAACCAGGAAGTGTCAGTGGGCGAGCTGCTCCAGAAAAGCCTGGAGCACTATGTGTCTCGTTTACCTGCCAAGCCACGACGACTCGGGCAGCTGCCCGTCTTCAAGCTGGGAAAACCGCGCAAAAGCGACTTAAGAAAAGCCATCTACCAGGATTCTCACGTGGTGAGTCCATGAACAGCGCAGTTGACACCAACCTGCTGCTTTACGCCCATAATAGCTCGGTCTCTCAACACTCGGCAGCCAGAGACTTTGTCGAATCCAGAGTTTTGGCTGTCGGAGAAGAAGAGTTTGTTGTCTGTCACCAGACCCTGTGTGAGTTTTTCGCGGCCTTGACCAATTCGATTCTTCTTCCCAACCCCCTCACCACCGAACAAGCCTGGGGCGTCTGTCGGATCTATTTGGACCACCCTCTCATCCAGAAGATTGCCTACGAGCCTGCCATCCTAAAAGTCATCGAATCGTTGCTTCGTGATGGACCACAAAGAGGCAAGCGCCTCTTTGATCTCAAACTGGCGGCCACACTCAGGTATCATCATGTGGGAAGACTCTATACCTGCAACCCGAAGCATTTTTCCGACTATGACTTTCTGGAAGTCGTGAATCCTTTAACCCGCATTTCTCAGACCCGCTCTACTACATCGGCGAAATGATCCGACCTGGCTGCGTTGCGCGCCAGTCGGAGCCGCAGGCTTTAGCCTGCGGGCCCGTGGGCTAAAGCCCACGGCTCTGTTTTCTGGCCCTTTCGCCGCTTCGCGACGACCTGGTGTGAGAAAGCGGGTTGAGAGGGTAAAGGAAATGTGGGTCAACCCGGGGTCATGCTCCCCGTTTTATCCAGTGCTTCTATAACTTCTTCCCACTTGCCGGTATTCTTGAGCAAAAGATCCACCACTTCGCGAACGGCCCCGTGGCCGCCTCTTTCACGGGTGACGTAGTGCACGCAATATTTAACGGCTTCCGCTGCATTGCGCGGTGCTGCCGAAAAACCCACCAGCTTCAGCAGTGGAATATCCGGTAGATCATCACCGACATAAGCCACTTGCGAGGCTTTCAGGTTTCGCTCCTTTAAGATCTTTTCAAAGTCCTTGACCTTATCCCTGGAACCCTGAACCAGGATTTCAACACCCAGCTCGCGGGCTCGAGCCTCGACCTCTTCACTGGTGCGTCCGGTGAGAAATCCGACTTCCCAACCCACTTTCCTGGCCAGTCGAATAGCCAGGCCATCATAAACAGAAAAGAACTTGATTTCGCCACCCTTGGGAAGCAGACCAATTCGCCCGTCCGTCAATACACCGTCCACATCCAACAAAATCAGGCGGATCTTCTGAAGATTACCAACGACGTGAACAGGAAGTGTAGTCATGATCTAGAACATCTCCGTTCCCCACAGGTCATGCAGGTGAATGATGCCGATGAGCTTTCGGGAGGCATCGGTGACCATCAAAGAAGTGATCTTTCGCTGCTCCATGAGGTGGAGCGCACCCGTAGCCAGCTCATCCTGGCTGATCGTCAGGGGATCTTTCGTCATGCACTGACTGGCGGTGCGGGAGAGAACCTCCTCGCGCTCCCGTTGAAGCAACCTTCGTATATCTCCATCTGAGATGACCCCAACCAAACGATCATCGTCTTCCACAACGCTGGTAACACCCAGCCCTTTGCTCGACATCTCATAGATGACAGCATCCATCGCGGTCTCCACGGTCACTTTAGGGATCTGTTCTCCCTGGTGCATCAACTCTCCCACCTTGGCCAGTGTCTTGCCCAGTCTCCCGCCAGGATGCAGACGGGCAAAGTCCTCCAGATGAAATCCCTTCTTCTCCGACAGAGAAAGGGCCAAAGCATCGCCCAGAGCCATGGAGGCAGTGGTGGAAGCAGTAGGCGCCAACCCAAAGGGACAGGCTTCCTGGTCCACACCAACATCCAGCACCAACTCCGCGTTCTGGGCCAGGGTTGAATCGGTATTGCCCACCATTGAGATCAAGGGAATACCCAAACGCTTGATGGTCTCCACCAGCTTCACCAGCTCTTCCGTTTCCCCACTATTGGAGAGTGCCAGAACCACATCTCCGGAGGTGAGCATCCCCACATCCCCGTGGACTGCTTCGGCCGGGTGAAGAAAAACCGATGGAGTACCGGTGCTGCTCAGTGTGGCCGCAATTTTCCTGGAGACGATTCCGGACTTTCCCATACCCGTAACCACCACCCGCCCCTGGCAGTTGGCCAACAACTCCACTACCTGATCAAAGGATTCGCCAAGCCGCGGGATCAGACTGGCAATGGCGTCCGCTTCAATTTGGAGAACTCTGCGCCCAGTTTCTTGAGACATGATAAACAACTGACAACTGACAACTGACAAGCCTTTAGTCCTGGTCTTTGACCAGACGGTCAATCTGTTGCAACTGGCCTAAAACACCCTTGACCTCATCGATGAGCAAGGCGTTGGCGCCGTCACTGAGTGCCTTGTCAGGCCGATCATGGACTTCGAGAAAAAGGCCGTCCGTTCCCACCGCCACTGCTGCTCTGGCCAGATGAGGAATGAACTCGGCCTGTCCGCCACTCCAGCCACCCGCCCCACCTGGAAGCTGCACACTATGGGTGGCGTCAAAGACGACCGGGACACCCAGGGCTCGAATGATGGGAAGGGCCTTAAAATCCGTCACCAGGTTATTGTATCCGAAGGACACGCCTCGTTCTGTGAGGACGACTCGAGATCCTTCCACCGAGCGGGCCTTCTCCAGAACATGCTGGACATCCCCGGGGGCCAGAAACTGGCCCTTTTTGATATTGACGATCTTTCCGGTGGAGGCGGCGGCCAGGATTAGATCGGTTTGCCTGCAGAGAAAGGCCGGAATTTGCAGCACATCCAGAACCTGGGCCGCTGGTTCGACTTGAGCCACATCATGGACATCCGAGAGCACAGGAATCTGGAGATCTTGACTCACCCGCTGGAGGATTTCGAGTCCCTTCTCCAATCCAGGCCCCCGATAAGAGTGGATCGAGGTGCGATTGGCTTTGTCGTAGGAGGCCTTGAAAATAAAAGGGATCTTCAGGCCGGAAGTGATCTCTTTCAACCGCCCGGCCATGTCCAGGCAGTGCGCCTCACTCTCAATCACACACGGACCGGCAATCAGAAAAAGGGGGTTGTTGCCACCAAGTTTCCAGTCCCCAAGGGAAATAACGGGCGTTGGCGTCATCAGTCGACTGGGGTCACAACCGCACTTTTCCGACCGGACTCTCTGACATGACTGAGGGCATTTCCTCACCAGTTCGTCGCGATCTAAACTCGGCGGCGGCCTTGATAAAGCTCTCAAAGAGCGGATGAGGGTGGAGCGGTTTGGACTTGAATTCGGGATGAAACTGACAGGCTAAGAACCACGGATGATCTTCGAGCTCCACGATCTCAACAAAATTTTTGTCAGGGGAGCTACCAGAAATCTTCAGACCGTAACTGGTGAGAAGTTCCTCATACTCCCGGTTATATTCATAGCGGTGTCGATGGCGTTCGGAGATCTCTCCTTCTCCGTAAACACGGTAAGCCAGAGTATCCTTTTCTATAACACAGGGGTAAGCTCCCAGCCGCATCGTTCCACCCATGTCCCCAACACCTAGCAGTTCACGCAGTTTGTAGATGACGCGGTGTGCAGTGGAACTATCAAACTCCGAGCTATGGGCATCCAGCGAGCACACGTTCCGGGCAAATTCAATCACCGCGCACTGCATCCCCAAACAAAGGCCCAAAAAGGGGACTTGGTTGACTCGAGCATACTGAATGCCTCGAAGCATCCCATCGATTCCACGCGTGCCAAACCCGCCCGGAACGAGGATACAGTCCACCTCCTTCAGTTTACCTTCCCAATCTTCACCAACCAGGCCTTCTGATTCCACCCACTTCAGGTTGACAGCCAGGCGATGGGGGAGTCCTCCATGCAACAGAGCTTCATTGAGGCTCTTGTAGGAGTCCTCAAACTCCACATACTTGCCAACGATTCCAACCGTGACCTCGCCCTCCGGGTGGCCGATCACCTCAACCAGATTCTCCCACGAGCTCAGATCGCACTCACTCTCAGGCAGTTGGAGCAGTTTCACAATGCTCGAGTCCAGATCTTCCTGGTGCAAGACCAGAGGGACTTCATAGATACTCTCAACGTTCTTCGCGGTCATGACCGCTGCGGGAGCAACATTGCAAAACAGTGCGATCTTGTCCTTGATTTCCGGCGGCAACATGCGATCCGTACGACACAGCAGGATGTCAGCCTGAATACCGATCTCACGCAGCTCTTTGACAGAGTGCTGTGTAGGCTTGGTCTTCAACTCTCCCGATCCCTCAATAAAGGGGACCAGGGTGAGATGAACAAAGACAGAGTTCTCCGGACCCACTTCATTGCGCATCTGACGGATAGCTTCCAGAAAAGGGAGACTCTCGATATCCCCGACCGTACCTCCGATTTCCACTATGACCACATCCACGTCTTCACTCAGCCTCTTGATCGTGGCCTTGATTTCATTGGTGATGTGGGGAATGACCTGCACCGTTGTTCCCAGATAGTCTCCCCGTCGCTCCTTCTCAATAACGGTTTGATAGATCTTTCCGGTGGTGGAATTGTTGGCCCGCGTCAAACGCAGATCGGTAAAGCGCTCGTAATGCCCCAGATCCAGGTCGGTTTCAGCGCCATCGTCGGTGACAAAAACCTCACCGTGCTGGAACGGACTCATGGTCCCCGGATCGACGTTGATATAGGGATCCAGCTTCAGCAAAGTAACCTTCAGGCCCCGCGACTCCAGAAGACATCCGATGGAAGCCGAAGCGAGACCCTTTCCCAGCGAACTCAAAACCCCACCCGTCACGAAAATAAACTTGGTCGACATCCTTCCTCCGATTACTTCCCCTGTGATCCCCCTGGCTCATTCTCCAACAGGGGTCTGACACGCTCCAAATCCTCCTCTGTGTCCACTCCAAGACTGTCTTGATGCACCTCGACAACCTGAATGGGGATGCCATTTTCCAACCATCTCAGCTGCTCCAGGGCTTCAATCTGCTCCAGTCTGGAAGGCCTCAGCTTGGACAAGCTCTGCAGGAATTCCCGACGATATCCGTAGAGTCCGAGATGCTTATACACAGTGCCAGCCGCTCTCCGCGAATAGGGAATGGTAGAACGAGAAAAGTAAAGGGCACGATCCTGCTCATCGACCACAACCTTGACGACATCCGGGCTGTCGATCTCTGCCGGATCGGTGATCTCAACCCGGGCAGTCGTGATCTGAACCTGGGAGTTCCCCTCAAAAGGAGAACAGACCTGTTCAATCGTATCCGCTGCCATCAGCGGTTCATCCCCCTGAATATTCACAAAAACCTCTCCCTGGACAGATTCCGCCACTTCGGCCACCCGGTCGGATCCGGTCAGGTGGTCCGAAGCCGTCATCAGGACCTTTCCTCCAAAGTCCTTCACCCTGCGAAAGACCCGTTCATCCTCGGTGGCGACGATGACCTCAGCCAGGCGTGAAACCTGGCTAACCCGTTCGTACACCCACTGTATCAGGGGTTTGCCGGCGATATCGATGAGAGGTTTTCCCGGGAGTCTTGTGGAGTTGAATCGCACCGGAATGACTCCAACGAAGTGCATAGGGAAGTTTACTACAGACGGGGGTAAGAATCCAGGAGGCAGGAGGCAGGAGGTAGGATCCAGAAGATTGGAAGAAGCTAAGAGGTCAGTTGTTAGTTGTCAGTCTCCTGACTCCTGACTCCTACCTCCTGACTCCTTCTTCAGTGACAATAGGTTGTATCACTGGGACAGAGGTTCTCGTCCTCGAGCTGGATGGTGGCGTGATGAATCTTGAATTGTTCTCGAGAGACGGCAATAAGCTGTTCCAGGATTCGATGCCGGCTGTTTTCTTCCCCCACCACAGCATGGCAGGTCATGGCATGCACACCGGAAGTCAAGGTCCAGACATGAAGATCGTGAACAGAGTCCACGCCGGCAACTGTACAAAGCGCTTGCTGCATCACCGCCAGATTGACATGGGAGGGCGTGCCCTCTAAAAGGACCAGGACTGAGGCTTTGACCAACCTCCAGGCACTCAACAGAATGAGGAAGCTGACCAGAGCACTCACAGCAGGATCGGCCCAATAGGCTTGCCAAAGCAGGATGGCCAGGCTGGCAACGATGGCCCCAAGCGAGCCCAGCACGTCTCCCATCACATGTAAAAAAGCTCCCCGGATGTTGAGACTGTCTTCCTCACAACGGTGCAAGATCCAGGCACTCAGCAAGTTCGCGCCCAGTCCCAGAGCTGCGATGACAAGCATCTCCAGACTTCGAACGGGCTCCGGTTGCACGAGACGTTGGTAGGATTCGTAGAGAATAAAAAAGGCAATCACCAGCAGAGTTGCACCGTTGATCAAGGCGGCCAGAATCTCCACGCGGAAATACCCATACGTTTTCTCGGGAGTCGCCGGTCGGCGAATGAACCAGACTGCAAATAAACTGAGGCCCAATGCCGCGGCATCTGTCAGCATGTGGCCAGCATCGGCCAACAGTGCCAAACTGTTGGTCCAGAGGCCTCCCACAAACTCCACAACCATAAAGGTCACGGTGATCAGGAGTGCAAGGCGCAGGGAGTGAGCTCCCCGGCGACGACTCACGTCCAGCGCTGCCGGTTCTTGGTCGTGACCGGACTCTTTCATTGAATCTCCTGCCCCATAGCAGCTGAGGATAGGTCAGAAGATGAATCCCGATGCAAGAACTTGGACATATTCTCAAAATAGGAAATGGCGGCTTGTCCTATGAGAAAAGTCCACAGTCCGGCAAAGGAGACGGCAATGAGTTTCCGATACTCGGGAAAGCGGCGTCGAAGCCGATGGCTCGCTTCTCGCACGGCAATGCCAGCGATCAACATGGGCAGCAGCTCGCGGGCTCGCTCCCGGTTGAGTTCGTATCCAAAGACCCGCGCGATCTTCAAAAGCATTCCAGTCTGGATGGCCGTGATGGGCAAAAGATCGGCCACGGGAATCGGAATCGCTCCCACAATGGCCCCGGAAAAAGCGGCCTGACTGACAATTCCGGTACAGATGCTGCGACGAAAACTGGGAAACCTCTGGGTCAGGGGCGAAAGGGTTTTCGGATCAGCATCCACTATGGCTTTCAATAATCGCTCGGTCGTCTCCGGCTGCACTGCAGATGCGCCAAAAACGTTGGCTCCCAGTTGCTTCCTGGCCTTTCTGAGTGCGTCCCTGGGAACTTCAACCAAATCTATCTTGTTCAGGACCACCAGCACTGGCTTGTTCAAGCTTCGGAGTCGTTCGTACATCCGTTTTGTGCTCTCCGCTAACTCATATTGACCATCCAGGATCAGCAGGATGACATCTGCTTGCTCGAGCCGGTCGCTCAAGCTTTCACCGCTTTGGTAGCCCAGGAACTCATCCAAACCCCGAAGATCGACGATCCTAAAGATGGGCTCCGATCCAGCCAGTTGTCGTTTCGAAATGGCAACCACAAGCGAGGACTTCCCCGTTTGGGCCGGGCCCACAACCGCTATCTGAACCCACTCCTGAGTCTGAAGGTCCTTCCATTGACAGCGAACCAGCTCCAGAACCTTTTGTAAGTTATCGCCTTCGGGAGGAAGAGAATCCAAGACCTGCTTGAGACGGTATTTCACCCCCTCAGGTAAAAACAGTGCGATCTGATCGAGCAAAGACAGCAGCTCATCCGGTGCTGAATCTCGGACGTTTGCGAAGACATCTGGTGGCGTCGTGGGAGTTTGCACAGCTTTCATTTTTCACCTCTGTCTCGGACGACTCTGAAGGACACGCTTTTTAAACCCGCCCCATCCCAGAGAAAACAGCCGATATCGGCCTTCTCACCTTGCAATGAGACAATCCAGTAGCTCACCTCCCGATAATGAAACTCAGCCACATCGCGGGCAGAAGGAAGGCATTCCGAGCGGGGATGAGAATGGTAGATTCCTAGATGTTCCTGACCACTCTCTCGCAGTCCCTGAAAGAAGGAAAAGAGTTCTTCCAGTGGGATAAAGAATTCCTTACGGCTGCGCTTTTGATTGCCGGTCGCTCGTATGCTATCGATTTCTCGCCCCTGGCCTGACAAGAGCCCACAACACTCCAGCGGGTATTCACGACGAGCATGTTCGACCATTTTCTCCAAAACTCTCGGATGAATTCGAACTGCCGCCACTCTTCCATTAGAGCAAGTTAATGGGGTCAATATCAATGGAGGGCCTCTTCAAGGTCCCCCCTTTTTGACTGAACTCATCCAGGGCAGACTCCAGCACATCATGAAGTTCCTTCCGACTGGTGCTCTTGATCAAGATCTGAAAGCGGTAGTCGCCTTTCAGTTTCTCGATGGGTGCCTGAGCAGGTCCCAGAACTCGCATTCGACTCTTTGCTGAAAGGCGGCCCCGCTGATGAAGCAACAAATCCGCCACCTGCTTTGCCAGGAGTTGGGCTTTCTTCTGTGGCCTCCCCTGGATCATGACATTGGCCAGCGCTGAAAAGGGGGGATAGTGAAAACTCCGGCGGAAACGAATCTCCTCTTCGAAGAAGAGCCGGTAATCCTGGGAACGAGCGTGTTTCAGGCTGTAATGATTGGGAAAGTAGGTCTGGATAATCACTTCCCCGGGATGTTCGCCCCTTCCTGCCCGCCCGGCAACCTGGGTCAGAAGCTGAAAGGTTCTTTCGGCAGCGCGAAAGTCCGCCATCCGGAGAGCCTGCTCGGCACTCAAGACTCCCACCAGAGTGACCCGTGGAAAATCGTGCCCCTTGGCGATCATTTGCGTCCCGATCAAGATGTCTGTCTGACCCGAAGCGAAAGCTCCCAGAATCCTCTCGGAACTTCCCTTCCTCTGAACCGTGTCCCGGTCCAGACGGTCTATGGCCGCTTCGGGAAAGAGTTCTTCCAGAATGGTCTGGACCTTTTCAGTGCCGTGACCCAGGAAGTGGATGTACTCCCTTCCGCAGGTCCCACACTGTTTTGGAACAGCCTTCACAAACCCGCAATAATGACAAAGGAGACGGTTCGAGCCTTGGTGATAGGTGAGGCTGAGGCTGCAGTTCTCACACATCTCTGTGCTTCCACAGCTTCGACACAGCAGGGCGGATGCAAATCCTCGCCTATTGAGCAGGACCAGAACCTGCTCCCTCCGCCTCAACCTCAAAGCAATGGATTCTCTCAGGGCCTGTGAGATGACGGTCGCTTTGCCAAGCTTTTGAAACTCCTCTCTCATGTCGACAAGTTGTACTTTTGGCAGAGGACGTTTCAGGATCCGTGAGCTGAGGATCTCATACTCGGGATTCCCACCATGCACTGCGTGGTAGAACGTTTCCAATTGAGGGGTTGCACTACCGAGAATAACCAGCGTCTTTTCAATTTCTCCTCGTTTGAGGGCAACGTCACGAGCATGGTAGCGAGGCAATTCTTCTTGCTTGTAGGAGCTGTCCTGCTCTTCATCGACGACGATGATCCCCAAGTTGGGGAGTGGAGCAAAAACGGCCGAACGAGTCCCCACGACCACACGGGCTTGACCCTCCCGGATTCGCCGCCATTGATCGAATCGCTCCCCGTCAGACAAGGCGCTGTGCAGAATCGCGACCTCCTTTCCGAACCAGGCTCTAAAGTAATGGGAAATCTGAGGAGTCAAACCGATCTCAGGAACCAAAACCAGCGCTGAGCGTCCTTGAGCCAGGACAGTGGCGATTGCATTCAGGTAGATCTCTGTCTTGCCACTTCCTGTAACGCCGTGGATCAAGAGGCTGCGAAACTGGCCAACCGAGAGATGCTGCTCAATCTTTTTCAAGATTCGATTCTGGTCTGAGTTCAGCGAATGTTTCGTCACCTGCGGGGAGGTCTCGGACTGAGTCCAGGGTGAGCGATACATCTCGACCGCCTCAATACGGATGACACCTCGAGAGGTCAGGCCTGCAAGCACCGACTGACTGCAGCCCGCCTCACGCAGGAAGGGCTGCACCAGGACGGGAAGTGTCCGCTTTCGCAGCAACTCAAGCACCTCCCCCTGTCTCTCTGTCAGCTTCGCAGCAGCGGAAGAGATTTCCACCACGGCCAGCCGTCGCTGGGCGGGCCAAACCTTCTGCAGTCGTCCATCCTGATCCAGCGTGACCTTCCTGGTTAACAGCCCGGGTGGCAACATCACTCGTAGCGCCTCCCCGGGCGGAGCAAGGTAATAGGAAGCCATCCATAGACCGAGTTTGAGCATTGCAGGAGAGAGGAGAGGTTCCCGGTCCAGAATCTGGCGAACTGGCTTGACTTTACCCGGCCTGCTCTCGTGATGCACCTTGGTGGCCAGACCGATCAGATGGCGGTTACCAAAGGGCACAAGGACACGACACCCGGGAGTCAGCCCGTTTCTGATGGGCTCCGGGACAGAGTAGGTAAAGGTTTGGAAAAGAGGAAAAGGCACCGCAACATCGGCAAAGGAAGATGGGCTAGACTTCAAGTTCCAAGTTCTTTTAAGCGTGCTTGTACGGCTTGCATATCCTCCCACACATGGCGCTTGGCCGAAGGGTTGCGCAGAAGATAGGAAGGGTGAAAGGTGGGAATGAGGAGACTGCTTTGAAATTGAAAGAACTCTCCCCGAATCTTGGAAATGGGAGTATCCGTTTGCAGCAGGAGTTGAGCTGCATACCTGCCTAAAGCCACGATAATTTTCGGTTGAACAGCTTCGATTTGTTTGGACAAGAAACCTTCACAACTTTCCACTTCATCCGGCTCCGGATTGCGGTTGTCGGGAGGTCGGCATTTTAGAATGTTGGCGATGTACACCTGTTCTCGCTTGAGCCCCATGGCTTCGATGATCTTGGTCAGGAGCTGGCCGGCCCGCCCCACAAAAGGTATCCCCTGAGCATCTTCGTCCGCCCCAGGCGCCTCCCCCACAAACATGAGATCAGCCTTCCGATTCCCTACCCCAAACACGATACGCGTGCGGCTTTTCCACAGTTTGCACCGCTGGCAATCCCCCAATTCCTGGCGGATGTCCTCAAGTGACTGGGGACTTTCCTCGGTTGGCACCCGGAGGTGAGTCACACCGAGATTCGAAAAAAATTTGAGTTGCTCAACAACCTCTCTTCTCACTCCTTTTGAGTATAGAGCCGTGACCTGACACCCAGTTCGTCCAACATATGCTCCTGATCTCTCCAACCTGCGATGACCTTGACGTTCAAGTCAAGGTAGACCTTGGGGACACCGAGAAAAGTCTGCAGGTCAAGCCGTGCTTCTGTTCCAATCACTTTGATCATGCTTCCCGCGCGCCCGATGATGATTTTCTTGTGGTTGTCCTTATCCACGATGATGGAGGCTGTAATCCGCACGAATCCTTTCTTTCTTTTACTGTCATCAAACTCCTCCACCAGAACAGCCGTCGAGTAGGGCAGCTCTTGCCGACTGTGGTGGAGAACTTTTTCCCGAACGATTTCCGAGACAATGAACAGCTCTGGTTGATCGGTGATGTAGTCAGCCGGGTAGAACCACTCCCTGGTGGGAAGCTTCTCTACGATCTTCTCCTCAAGCAACTCCACATTGTCCCCCTGGGTAGCTGAAAGGGGAATGATCTCTCCATACTCAAACTGCTGGCTGTAAAATTCCATCATCGGAAGAACTTTGCCCTTGTTGATCAAATCCATTTTATTGAAGACCAGGAAGGTCGGCAGGCGGAGCTTCTGGACCAAGCTCAGGACATATCCTTCTCCTTTGCCATACCTCTCAGAGACATCAACGATGTGAATCAGGAGGTCAACCCCTTGGATCGAATCGTAGACCTCATTCATCATCCGTTTATTCAACAGGTAACCAGGACGATGAATTCCAGGAGTATCGACGAAGACCATCTGGCTGTCTTCGCCGGTTCGAACCCCAAGAATACGATTGCGCGTCGTTTGAGGCTTATTGCTGACGATGGCGATCTTCTCTCCGACGAGAAGATTCAGGATGGTGGATTTACCGACGTTGGGACGGCCCATGAGGGCGATGAAACCTGATCTGGGCATCAGTCAAGAGACATTCTGTCTTTCGGATTCTCTCTGCTGGATTCGGTCCCAGAGTATGGCAGCGATATCGGTTTTAGGAAGTCGAGGAAGTTCTTCTTCCTTCCCCTCGCAGTCGATCAGAAGCACCTGGTTGAACTCCGATTGAAAACCTTGATCCTCCCGAGAAATATCGTTTCCGACAATCAGATCCAAACCCTTTTCCTGCAGCTTCTTACGGGCCTCTTCACGCACTGGGCCTGACTCGGCGGCAAATCCAACCAAATATTGCCCCTCCTTTCGCTGACCCAGCTCCTTCAGGATATCCACTGTCTCTTCCAACTGGATGACCGGCTCCACATTCTCCTTTTTTAACTTTTCAGAAGAGACGCTTGCCGGCGTGAAATCGGAGACCGCTGCTGCCATCACCACAACATCTGAATCGGGAAAGTGATCAAAGACGGCCTTGGCCATTTCTGCAGCGGACCGGACCCCGACAAGCTTGACCCCTTCCGGGGGTTCCAGGTGGGTGGGGCCCGAGATGAGCACGACTTGGGCACCCCGCAAATGAGCTTCACGGGCCAGGGCATAACCCATCTTTCCGGAGGAGCGATTAGAAATGAAGCGAACCGGGTCCAGAGCCTCAATGGTGGGGCCTGCGGTGATGAGCACCCTCTTGTTCAGCAGAGATTTCTTCCTGGTGAAGGTGTTCAGCACCGCCTCCAGGATCTGTTCAGGCTCTGCCAAGCGTCCCTCGCCTTCTTCCCCACAGGCAAGATAACCGGAACCTGGCTCGACAATCTCCGTTCCTCTCTGCCTCAGAGTCTCCAAATTCTCCTGCGTCGCAGGATGGTGCCACATCTCAACATTCATGGCAGGTGCGATGATGACGGGCGTCGTGGTTGAGAGGTAGAGCGTACTCAAGAAATCGTCAGCAATACCCTGGGCAAACTTGGCCAGGATATTGGCGGTAGCTGGAGCCACCACGAGCAAATCGCTCTGGCGGGCCAGGGAAATATGCTCGATTTGAACCGTGTGATCACTGAAAAGATCCGAAACGACCTTATGACCGGAGAGCTTCTCCAGAGTGAGCGGGGTAATAAACTGTTGGGCAGCCCGAGTCATGACGGGGAGGACCTCAAAACCTTCTTTTTGCAGCAGCCGGAGGACGACGGCCGACTTATAGGCTCCTATGCAACCCGTCACTCCCAGTATGACCTTCACTCCTGCGTCTCTTCCTCCTCTTCCTCATCTGCTGGTTTAGTCTCGAGAACCTGGAAAGGTACGAGATGCTGCTCCACCTCTCTGATGGCGATATATGATGGCTTTCTTGACTGGACCGAAATTCTGGCAGGCGCTCCATTTTGAAGCTGTTTTGCCCGCTCGGCGGCCACAATAATAAACCTGAACTTACTGTCAAACTCGTCTGGAATGTTGATAATCATGGGCTTTCCGGAAAAGTCTCGAGGATTTCCTCTGCCAGTGCCTTTCGCTGCTCCATGCGATAGCCGGCAACCTGGACGATGGATTTCAACTCAAGCAACGATTCCTCTATCTCCTTATTGATGATAACAAACTGATACTTTGTGTAATCTTCGATGACCTCTTTCGCGATCTTAAGCCTATCAGCAATAACACCTGGATCATCCAGACCGCGGTTCCTCAATCGCCCCCGGAGCGCCTCGAGTGAGGGGGGTAACACGAAAAGCAGAATGGCTGCAGGGTAACGCTCCTTAACCTGCACGGCACCCTGAACGTCCAGGTCCAAGAGTACATCATACCCGTCAGCCAGCTTTGCGTCCACGAAAGTCCGGCTTGTTCCATAGTCATTTCCGTAAACATGGGCATGCTCCAGGAAGGCGTCTTGCTCAACCATCTTCTGAAAATCGTTCTTTTGAATAAAGAAATAGTCCACTCCTTCCCGTTCTCCCTCCCGTGGCTGCCGTGTGGTATGGCTCACAGAGAAAGTCAGATCTGATATTTCCTCTAGAGCCCGCTTTGCCAAACTGGTCTTCCCACAGCCTGAGGGAGCGCTCATCACAATGAGACTTCCTTTATTCGACATTTTGAACTTGTTCTCTTATTTTCTCGATCTCCATCTTCCCTTCAACGGCAAAGTCTGAGATGATTGTCATTGGAGATTTGGACAGAACCGTGTTCATCTCCCGGCCCATCTCCTGACTCAGGAAGTCCAGTCGTCTACCAACTGCCTTATCCTCAGAGGCACTCAGTTCTTCCTGGAAGCGGGATATGTGACTTTTCAAACGTGTGATTTCCTCCGCAATATCGGCACGCTCAGCGTAGTGGAGAATCTCCTGGGCCAATCGGTGCTCATCCACGTGTTTTTCCTGGGTGAGGTTTTGGATGCGCTGCTTCAGCTTCTTCCGATAATAATCGGGAATGTGTTCCGCCTCCGCAGCGATTCCACGGGTCAGTTCAGCCAGGTGCTCGAGTCGATCCTCTAAATCCTTCTTGAGAGCGGCTCCTTCGCTGCTGCGGGCGCTTACCACATTCTCCAGGCCTTCCCGAAAGGCCTCCACAGTGCTCTCCATGAGCCCATCGGCTGAGAAGTCCATCTGACGTGGTGCGACCACTCCTGGCAGTTGCAAGATAGCCGACACATCAAGCCCGCCTTTCGCGCCCAGGGACTGGACCTTCTTAGCGGCCGACAGATAATTTTCCACCAGCGCCTCATTCAGGTCGTAATGGTGGTTGGATTTGAGATCGATAGCAAGGTGGATCTCCACCCGACCCCGACTGAGAAAGGATTGCGCCTCCTTTCGCAGCTCCGGCTCCAGAGAAGACAATTCCCTGGGAAGATGTAAATGCAGGTCGAGGTAACGGCTGTTGACTGTCTTAATCTCAACACTCAGATCCATCTCCTGGTTGGAGTGCTGGGCCTGTCCAAATCCTGTCATACTGCGCATAATTACCCTACTTTCCCCCTAGCCCGCATTATGCATAATGCGAGCTAGACTATGATGATACGAACTGGGCACCTTCAAACTGAACCTCATAAAGCTTTCGATACACTCCTGAACACTTTAACAAACTCTGGTGGTCTCCCACTTCAACAACTTGACCTGCTTCAAGGACGATGATTCTGTGGGCCAGTCGAACCGTTGACAGCCGGTGAGCAATGACCAGGGTCGTACAGTGCTGCATGAGGTTATTAAGGGCCTCCTGAACCAGGCGTTCCGATTCGCTGTCCAAGGCCGAAGTCGCTTCGTCCAGAATCAGAATGGGCGCCTTTTTCAAAAGGGCGCGGGCGATGGCAATCCTCTGGCGCTGGCCGCCGGAAACCCGCTTCCCCCGCTCTCCAATCACGGTGTCGTATCCCTGGGGAAGAGTGGTGATGAAATCATGGATCAGGGCGGCCCGCGACGACTCAACGATCTCCTCCAGAGTGCAATCCTCTCTTCCGTAGGCAATATTGTTCTTCACGGTATCGTTAAACAAGAACGTGTCCTGAGTAACGATCGCAATCTGACCCCTCAGGGAGGACAAGGTCACCTCACGAATGTCGCTTCCATCGATGCTGATCAACCCGGAGGTCACATCGAAAAAGCGAGGTATCAAAGCAGCCAGACTGCTCTTCCCAGCGCCGCTGCTTCCCACCAGCGCCACAATCTCCCCCTTGTTGATTTCCAGGTTAATGCCCCGCAAGACGGCTGGTGAGCCGGAGCCCTGGTAGCGGAAGGAAACGTCGTCAAAGACAAGTTTTTCCTGAAACAATGGTAAGTTGCGTGCACCTTGTGAATCCTGAATATCAACATGGGTTTCCAGCAGTTGGAAGATTCGATTGGAAGAGGCAAAGGCCTGCTGAAAATGCAAATGCATGCGGGAGAGTTTTCGGACGGGTTCATACAATCGAAAGAGTGCAGCCACGAAAACGACAAAGGCGCCAATGGTAAAACCCCGATTGATTTGATAGTCGGCGTAGAGAAAAAACGGGACGAAGGAAACATAACCGATGAATTCCACCAAGGGTGAGCTGAGTGCACTGATGCGGGCAGCTTTGAGATTCGTGCCCACCAGCTGATCGGTTGAGTGACCGAACCGTTTCTCCTCGTACTTCTCCATGCCAAAGGCCTGAACAATCTGGTGACCGGAAATGGTCTCCTGAAGCACATGCGAGATCTCGGCAAGATTCTCCTGACTGAGCTGACTGACCTTACGCATCTTCCGGCCCAGCTTGAGAGTGATCGATAGGACCAGCGGGGCAATTAAAAGAGACAACAGGGCCAGCCTCCAATCGATGTAGAAAACCAGACCCAGAAAAAACACCAGCAGCAGAATTTGGCGGATCAGGTCTGTCAGCGTTTTACTCACTGTTTCCTGCAGTCGCTCGGTATCGGTAACGACACGCGACATCAATTTCCCGGTGGGAAATGCAGCATAGAAGGCCAGAGACTGACTCAAGAGATGCCCATACAGCTGCTTCCTGATAGCGGCTACCACCTTCTGACCGGAATAACTCATGGAGTATTCGGCGCAGTAAAGAAAGACCCCCTTGAGGAGCGCGAAAACAACCAGACAAGCGGCGATCCGTCCCAGATTGTCTGGACTCAAGCCCAGGAGCTGCTGGAGAAAAGCAAACTTTGCATCCTCATCCACAACCACACCGACCCCCTCCGCCCACTGGTTAAAGATCGGCGCCAATAGCATGATCAGGACCGTCTCAAGAGCACTACTGAGCACCAGAAGCACTACAGCTAAAGCCAGCAAATGGGAATAGGAGCGGATGTAGGGTACAAGTTTGCGAAAATCCTTCACTCGGAAAGATTTTAGCAGGATAGCATGGCTAGAAGAAAGGAGGCAGGAGGCAGAAGACGCGCTTCGCGCGCAAAGAGAGAGGAGAGAGAAGCTGGTAACCTAACACCTGGCTGTGGTCTGCCTCCTACCTCCTGCCTCCTACCTCCTGCCTCCTACCTCCTACCTCCTGCCTCCTGCCTCCTGCCTCCTGTCTTGTCCGTGGTCTGTGGTCTGTTGTAAGGTTGAGGCATGATTCGGACTATTGAGTGGACCGACGATGGCGTGGTCATGATCGATCAGCGATTACTGCCTACCGAGGAAATTTACAACACCTATCGAAGCGTGGAAGAAGTGGCCCAAGCCATTGAGACCATGGTGATTCGAGGAGCTCCCGCCATCGGAGTTGCCGCGGCTATGGGGATCGCCCTGGGGGTTGCAAACCTGGCCTCCAGGGAAAACGTGGAGGAAGAGTTCGCCGCCATCGCCCGCAGGATCCATAAAACGCGTCCCACGGCGCGCAATCTCTTCTGGGCCATTGAACGCATGGAAAAGGTGTTTCAGAAAGTCAAGGACCAGCCGCTGGAAGAGATTCAAAGCGCTTTGACCACGGAAGCCATCACGATCCATCGAGAAGATATCGAGACTAACCGCAAGATCGGAGAACATGGACAGCAACTCCTCTCGGAGAAGATGACTTTGTTGACCCATTGCAATGCCGGCGCTCTGGCAACGGCCGGCTATGGAACTGCCTTGGGTGTGGTGCGAGCGGCTGTTGAAAATGGAAAGAAGATCCAGGTTTTTGCCGACGAGACGCGACCCTTCCTTCAGGGTTCGCGGCTGACCGCCTGGGAGATGATGAAGGAGGAAATACCCTGCACGCTCATCACTGACAACATGGCAGGATACTTTATGAAAGCAAATCAAATCCAGGTCGTGGTCGTGGGAGCTGATCGCATCGCCCGCAATGGGGACGTGGCCAACAAGATCGGAACGTATTCAGTGGCTGTTTTGGCCAGGGAACACCAGATCCCTTTTTATGTTGCCGCACCTCTTTCCACCATTGACCTGGATACACCGACTGGTGAGGGCATTCCCATCGAGCAGCGAAACATCCGGGAAGTGACCGAGATCAAGGGCCAGGTCCTGGCGCCCGCTTCCGTCTCGGTCGCCAATCCGGCCTTTGACGTCACTCCCAATCGGCTCGTCTCCGCCATTATCACCGAGAAAGGGGTCGCCAGAGATCCCTATGACGAGTCGATCCCGGCACTATTCGAAAAATGATCGTCCTGGGTATTGAGTCCAGCTGTGACGAGACGGCCGCAGCCCTGGTCAAAGACGGTCGGACCATTCTCTCCAGCGTGGTGGCCTCACAGATTCCCGTGCACGCTGATTTTGGTGGTGTGGTACCTGAGCTGGCAAGCCGCGAGCACGTCCAGAACATCTGCTTCGTCATCGAGCAATGCTTAAAGGAGGCGGGTTTTACCTGGAAGGACATCGCGGCCATTGCAGTGACACGGGGACCGGGTCTAATGGGCGCGCTGATGGTGGGCATGGCTTATGCAAAGGCACTGGCCTTTGCTGTGAAGATTCCTTTTGTGGGAATCAACCATCTGGAGGGACATCTCAGTTCTATTTTCCTGGATCATCCCCATGCGGAGCTGCCCGCCCTTTCTCTGGTGGTCTCAGGAGGGCACACCAGCCTCTTTTATCAAAAGGAGATGGGGAGCTATCAGGAGATTTCCAGGACTCGAGACGATGCTGCCGGAGAAGCCCTGGACAAGCTCTCCAAGTACTTAGGCTTGGGCTATCCTGGAGGACCGGTCATTGATCGACTGGCACCTCAAGGGGATCCCCACAGCATTCCCTTTTCCATACCGAAAATCAGTGACGGTCGTCTCGATTTCAGTTTCAGTGGGATCAAAGCCGCCGCCTTGCGTCACATCAAACAACACGGCATTGCTCCGCTGAAGCGGAGCGTCTCAGAGAATTCGGGCCCGCTGCCCCAGCCCATTCTGGATCTGGTGGCCAGCTATCAAAAATCGATTGTGGATCAGCTTCTGAACCGCTTGAAGAAGGCACTGAGAAGCCGAGAGGTCCGTTCCATCCAGATCTCGGGAGGAGTTTCCTGTAACAGTGAACTGCGCCGGCGCGCCAGGGAGTTCTTCCAGGAGCGGGGGCTTCCCGTCTACTATCCGCGATCCGAGCTGACCACGGATAACGCCGCCATGATAGCGGGTGCTGCCACGGCTCGACTTGAGGCCAAAGCAGCCGACCCTTGGGACCTTCCAGCCGATCCCAACCTAAAGGTGAGCGGGAGAATGGAGGAGCGGCCTCAGGTGGAGGTGGGAGGCACCTCAGGTGCCGAATCTATCCTCGATTCGCCGCACTGAGGCGGCTCCCACTTTCCGGTCCTTTGGGCAACACCCCCTCAGTTGTTGGACCAGGCTTCGAACCCGCCTGTGAGGGTGAACACGTTCTGGAATCCCTGCGTTCTTAAGAACTGGGTCGTGGTCAGACTCCTGTTGCCATGCTGGCAGTAAATAATGATCTGACGATCTCGGGGCCAACTGCTGACGATTTCCTGCCCCAACTTTTCATCCACCATCAGGGCACCTTCGATCTTTCCCTTCTCGACTTCAGAAGGCATCCGCAGATCCAGAAGAGCCAGCTCGGAGTTGGCGGAGATTTTCTCCCTGGCTTCCTCCACCGTCATCTGCAGCTCAGCCAGGGGATCGTAGATCTCGGCCGATTCATCGATCTGTTCCCCGCAGTACCTGTTGTAGACGCTGGTCAGCATCTTTGTGAGAGCTTCCGCCGTCTGTCCCTCGATGTGATGTCTTTCGATCATGTGAACGAGCCGGCCTTCGCGGAACAGAGCCAGGCAGGGGGAAGAGGGAGCATAGCCGACGAAACATGCTCTGGCCCGATCCACAGCTTCCACGTCATTGCCTGCAAAGGCCGTCGCCAGCTCCTGGGGAAGGATCTCATTCTTCAGGGATTCTATGATTGCAGGCCTGGCAATACCGGCGGCACAGCCACAGACGGAATTAATGAAGATCAGATTTGTTGTCTCCTTTTGCCCCACCAGGGCATCCACATCTCCGGCGCTGGTTAACTCCTTGAAACCAGCCTGGGTCATTTCATCGCGCATGGGCTGAACCATCAAGGGATCGTACATAAGCAAACTCCTCCTTTATCCGGTCAAAGCTTCTAAGGGATTTCTATCTTGATATCATCGCCTTCGACGAGAACCTTATAGCATCCCACGTTATCCTGAGCGGGTGCCCGCACCACATTACCCGTCTCGAGCTCGAACTGAGCACCGTGCCAGGGGCAGGTCACGCTGGTTGCACTCACCTCTCCCTGCGACAGGGAACCTCCCACGTGAGTACAGGTATCGTCGAGGGCGTAGTAAGTTCCCTCCACGTTGAAAAGAGCGATCTTCTGCCCATTCACCTCCACACAGAGGGCGTCGCCAGGCTGCAAATCTTGCTTCGTTGCTACTTTCGTCGCTTCTCCCATTTTTGAGTCCTCCTGATCTGCTTTCTATACTAACACATCGAAAGTCAAATGCCCTCGAAAGCGGGAAGCTGGGAATTCATGGATCCAGGGCTGTAGGCGTAAATGAAAACCAAGGGACGATGCCGTCAGAGCTCACACGGCGCGTGCCCTGAACGTGCGCACGTTTCTGGCTGAACTTTTGTCGAAGGCGCCACACTTCTCGATAAGCCGGCAGGGAACTCCACTCGAAGAGCAGGACATAGGCAAGAATACCCACATCCCGAATCCACATATGGGGAAAGCAGCGTCTTCGCACCGC
The DNA here is from genome assembly GCA_963663035.1 of Acidobacteriota bacterium. Lineage (GTDB taxonomy): Bacteria > Acidobacteriota > UBA6911 > RPQK01 > JADFOI01 > JADFOI01. Next base: position 869,770 of record OY760074.1, on the reverse strand, counting down.
CGAGTCGAGGTTCTTCATCCGCATCAGATAGCGGTTTTTGAGGGAATGGTAATTGATGAGAGGGGGGAGTCTTTTCCTGCCCTTGGGAAGCACGCGACGGCAGTGCAGGGCCTCAGCTCGCGGTTCGTAGACCGCCTTCCAACCTCGCAGTTGAGCCCTCCAGGCCAGGTCTGCGTCCTCACGATAGGCAAAGAAGTCTTCATCCAGATACTCATCCCCCAGGCGCAAATCCTCCAGCATCTCCTTCTTGCATAAGAGGGTCGCTCCGGTGATACCGAAAACGAGGTGACGGAGATCATACTGTCCGCGGTCTTCCTCTTCACTGCCCCGGTCAAAGTGTCGCTGAGAAGGAGTGAAGAACATCCCGGTGCTGTCCAGGACTGGAAAGGCCCCCCGAAAGACCTGGCGGCCTTTGTTATCCATTCGATACAGTTTCCCCCCGGCCATCCCTGCTTTTTCAACCTCATTCAGGGCTCCCAGAAGCACCTCAAGATAGTTGAGTTGCAAAATGACGTCCGCATTGAGAAGCAGGACAGCGTCAAAATCCTCCCCCAGAAGGTTGTGGTTGTGGCCAAAACTGTAGCCTCGATTTTCCGTCGATTCATGCACTTGGATTCCATAGCTGCGGGCAATCTCTCGAGTCCCATCGTGAGAATCGTTATCAAAAAGCTTCACCCGTACTTCAATGGTTTGCCTTTGCACCGCCACCAGGCAACGGGCAAGAAAAGACTCGTCATTGTAGGTGACCAGACTCACCAGGACCGGACGTCTGCTTGCGGTGTTCATCTTGGTATCAACAGCCGCCTGATCCACATTCCCGTCTGGACGGGAAGCCACAGCAGCGGATAGAGACGGGCAGGATGCTTTTTCAGGTATCTGAGCAGATTTTGGTAAAAGATTCCAACAAAGCCAGCATAACTCAGTGTTTCCAACGCCAGTCCGCCTCGGTGGATCATGGGCAAGTCAGGAAAATAGAAAATCTGCCAACCGGAGCCCTGGAGTCGCTTACAATAGTCGACATCCTCAAACCAGGCCGGAAAAAATCGGGTATCGAACCCACCCATTTCCTTCCAGGCCTCCTTGCGAAGCAACCAGGCAGCCGCAGCCGGCTGCTCAGAGTCCAATTCTCGCCCGCCCGGTGAAGAGGGCCCAGCGGATGCAGTCGACTTCCGCCTCCCCGATCCGTTGCCCAGCCATGCTATGAGCTCATCGATAAAGAGTGCATCGGACAATACACTTTTCCAGCTGGGAAAGGGGAGGAGCTGAAAGGCGCTCTGTGATTTCCCCTCTGGATCCTCCAGCGCACCACATACGATGGCAGCTCGGGGCCTCTTCTTCATCTCCTGGTAAAGCTGGCGGACGCTGTCTGCAACCACTTCCACATCCGGATTGAAGAGTAAGATGAAAGTGGAGCTGCTTCGAGAAATGCCTTCATTGGCTCCACCAGCAAAACCCTGATTCTCAGGGAGAGACAGGATCTGGACACCAGGAGTGTCTTCGAGCCCATCCAGACTCGAGTCGCTGGAGGCATTATCCACGACCCAAATTTCTTCCAACTCCTCTTTTAAGGGGAGAAGAGAAGTCAGCAGACGAGCCAGGTAGGTCCCGCTGTTCCAATTCACGATGACCACGCTCAGATCCATCACTTAGCAAGATCCATCAGCAAATTTAGTGCGACCTCAAGTTCTGGAGCTCCTCACGCAGTTGGGTGACCCCCTGCAGATGCCTTGCTCCGATCTCCTGGACAACTTCACGGTAGCTCCCGGCGGATCTGCCGACCACCAGCACAGAGATTGGATCCCCCAAATGGCGGCGGAGCTTGCGCAACTCTTCAGGCAGCTGGGGGTCATCAGGCGGATAAACAATGCTGAGAGCAACCGCTCGAGCTCCCTTCCGCTGGGCAGCACCTGCAATCTCTTCAGCCGAGAGGCTGGTACCCAAATACGTGACACACCAGCCCACCGATGCGGCTGTGGCAGCTGCCATCCGAGCACCCACCTCGTGAAATTGTCGCAGCGGGGTCGCCACTACCAATTGAGGCGCCCCTTCCACCACCTCACATCCCGCTGGCAGTCCCGACAGAAACGAACAGGTGACCGCGCAGGCCATATGCGCATGGGCCACCCTCAAAGATCCCTGGTCCCACTGCTCCCCGACCTCTTCCATCAATGGGACCAGGACACCTTCCAGGAGCTGAGGTTGACTCAAGGCAACCGCTGCACGTTCGAGCAGGATCGCCAACTCACCGGCCTCGAGTTCCTGAACGGCCGACAGGCAGGCAGCTAAATGGTGCTCAGCATTGAGTTTCTGACCAGAGTCCTGCAGGGTCCTGAGGAGAGGGGTGGAGCTTCGATCTGCCGCCACCAATTCCTCCAGCTCCTCTTGATTGAGCTGAGCCACCTGAGAGATTCTGCGCCCACCTTCAATGGCCTGACGCAAGAAGAGAAGTTTTTCTATGTCTGCATCCGAGTAAACGCGCCGATTTCCAGAGGACCGGGCAGGACTCACTGCAGCGTAGCGCCTTTCCCAGACACGCAGTACATCCGGTTTCAAACCTGTGCGCCGGAACACCACGCCAATGGGATGACGGGGTTGGTTGTAAAGCGAGTCAGTCGGCTGTGAGCTCATTGAAGATGTCCTCATATTGAGTCACCACTGCTTCCCAACTGTAGGAATCCCGCACCCGTTGCCGAGCCCGTTCCCGGTATTGATCGTATTCGTGAGCTCGAGAGCAAACCCGCATCATCAACCGGGCCAGTGACTTCGAATCGTTGAAAGGATAGAGAAAGCCCGCCTCGCCCAAAACCTCACGATTCTCCGGTGTCTCATTGACCAGCACCAGGCAACCCGCTCCCATCGCCTCAATGAGGGCAGGATGAGTCCCCCCCACCTCGGTTGCGTGAATGTAGCACAGACAGTGGGAAAGCAATTCACGGTAGCCCACACCGTAGATGGCTCCAGGCAAAAGAACATTCCTGCCCTTGGCCAGGCGATACAGATCGCGGATATAATCTGCAGCATAGGGCGCATCTCCCACCACAACCAGCGGGTAGTCCAGTCCGGAGTCGATGTAAGACTGGATCACGAGATGGGCGTTGTTTTCTGGCTCGAGCCTGCTGACGTAGAGAAGATAATTTCCAGGTTTCAGGCCCAGGGATTTCACTGATTCGAGGCTTTCGCACTCTTGCACGGGTGCTCCATAGGGGATAAAAGGGGAACGAAAGCCATACTCCGTCAAGTAGTATTGTTGAACGGAACGAGCGTCGGTCACCGCCCGATCGGGGAGTATTGTAGATAAGAACTCATTCAGCCGATAGTAGGCCTTACCCAGCCAGTTCCACTTTTTCCTGAGGCGCTCGATCCCATCGACGTTCAGCACCACTTTCTGCCCGGTTAGTGCCGGGATCCAGCAAAAACAGGCATTGGCGGCATTACAGATCAAGACCACATCATAGGGCTTGAAGAGGGCCGCCAGGACGGAGAGAAAAGTGTGGCTGACTGTCTCCAAATATTTCGTCTGCACACAAGGAAGTGTGCAGATATCCACCCCTCGATAGGAGCGCAAGTCAGGATCGACAAAGTGAGAGCGCCCGTAGACAGTAACGCGGTGCCCCCGCTTGACCAGACGAGTGGAAAGTTCCTCAGCAAAGGTTTCAAAGCCTCCGTAATTGGCAGGAATTCCACGGGTTCCTAGCAGTGCAATATTAAGCGCCTTTTTCCTGTCCGCCATGGACCACATAGGGAATTGTAATGAAAAACAGAAGCAGGATCAGGATCTCCGAGTCACCGAAATTATACTCAAACAAACCCGCCAGCAAAAACGCAACCAGCACCCCGATTCCGCTCATGGCAAGGCACGACGAAAAGCGATCGGAAGCTGGATCTCGAACGAAACGAGCGAAATCCCAAAACAAGCGAACCCACAGCGCCACCCAGATCAAGAGAGTGACCACCCCCATTTCAGCGGCGACCTGCAGGAAATTGTTGTGGAGATGTTGATAGAGCCAGGTTTCAAACTCGTCCGTTTCATTGTAATCCTGATAGCGACGAGACACCATGTTGGGCCCCACACCCGTCCAGGGATGAGCTACGATCATATTCCTGCCGGTGCGCAGCAGCTCGATGCGTCCGCGCGTGGTGGTATCAGTCAGGTCAAGACCGGAATAGACACGTTCTTTCAAACCGCTGGGGAGAGCAAAAAAGAGCGCTATCAAGATGAGGATGCCTGCCAGGAACCATCTGACCCGATAAACCGATAAGAGCAGTAAAAGCCCGCCAACTGTCCCCAGCCAGCTGCTTCGAGTGTGGGTCAGAACCAGGACAAAAAGAAAGAGGGCCAGCAGTACACTCCAGGCACCCAGGGAGAGGACTTCTCGACTCAACAGACCCACCCGATGCTCACCCTCTCCCGCTAAGGTTTGGGGCAAACGATAGAACAAGAGATACCCCCCTAGAGCGACTGAGACCAGCATCAACTGTCCCGAGAAGGTCATCCAGTGTCCCATGAATCCATCGATACGATTGACCAGATTGATGTCCAGCAGCCAGAAATACTGCAGGATCCCGTACACTGCACTGATTCCCAGAACCATGGCCATCGCTTTGAGAGCGTACTCAACCCGCTCTCGATTCAGATAAGTGAAGATCAACAAGACGTAGAAAAACTTGATGAACTTCTTCAAGTAGGCAGCACTGACCAGGACATCGCTGGAGAAGGCAACAGCAATCAAGACGGCCGCCAAAAATGCCGCCAGGAAGGCGATAAAAGGAGGGACCTTCAGACTCAGCTTTCTGCGTTTCCAGCAGTGGACAATCCAGAGTAGGATAGAAATACCAAACAAGATATCCGAGACGGCGATCGACAGTAGAGAGCTCACCACCCCGCCCATTACAGCAAGGGAAATCCACCGATCCCAGATCAGATCATCCGAAGAGTGGGTCATCAAAGTTTAACGAGGTTATCGAAAGCTTCTCTGAAGACGTTTCGAGTATCGAAAACTAACTGTGCCGATTCCTGGATCATCTCGTAATCGAAACTAGAATGATTGGTCACCATCACCACCAGGTCGTATCCCTTAATTTTTGCCGGACTCAGAGGCACTGATTCCTTAACAGCTCCATCAAGTCGCACTTGTGAAACATAGGGATCAGAGTAGTCCACCTTCGCCCCACCCAGCTCCAACAGGCGGATGATATCCAGAGCCGGGGACTCGCGCACATCGCTCACGTCCTTCTTATAGGTCAGGCCCATGATCAATACCTTTGTCCCGTTCACACACTTTCGATTTTGGTTGAGAACCGCCACAATTCGATGGACACAATATTCCGGCATCTGAGTGTTGACCTCACTGGCCAGTTCAATGAAGCGAGCATTGTAGTTGAGCATCTTCAATTTCCAGGAGAGGTAGAGAGGATCTATGGGGATACAGTGGCCACCCAGTCCGGGACCGGGGAAAAACGGCATAAATCCAAAAGGTTTCGTTGCGGCAGCTTCAATGACTTCCCAAACCGAGACTCCCAGCTTGTCGCACATAATGGTGATCTCGTTGACCAGTCCTATATTCACGGCCCGAAAGGTGTTCTCCAACAGTTTCACCATTTCAGCCGTGGCTGCCGAAGAGACTGGGATAACCGTATCGATGACTTGCTCGTAAAGCGCCTTGGCCATCTCGGTGCAGTGAGGGGTGATCCCGCCTACGATCTTGGGAGTGTTCTTGGTGGTAAACTTGACGTTTCCTGGATCGACTCGCTCTGGAGAAAATCCCAGGAAGAGATCTTTTCCGATCTGAAAGTTCTCACTTTCCAACTCCACCCTCAGGAGTTCATCCGTGGTGCCCGGATAGGAGGTGCTCTGCAAAAGGATCAGCATATCCTTATGAAGGTGTTCCTTTACCTTTTTGGCCGCGTCAACCATATAGCTAATGTCGGGATCTCCGGTTTGTCGCAAGGGGGTTGGAACGCACAGGATGACACAATCCAACTGGGACACGATTTGGTAGTCAGAGTGAGCCTTGAAGCACCCGGAGTGGATGACGGACTGGACCACTTCATCCTTGACGTCCTCAATATGAGACTTCCCCTGGTTAAGATTCTTGACCATCTCATCATCCACATCGATGCCGTGCACCATGAATCCACTGCGGGCAAAGGCCATGGCCAGTGGCAGCCCGGCATAGCCAACTCCCACCACGCCGATCTTCGCCCGCTTGGTCAGTATTTTTTCCTTTAATTCCATGTTCGTGGCACTCCCAGGTTAGATCACTCAGGTCTTTTCTGGAACCATTCCACCGTCCGACACAAGCCTTCTCGGACTGAGATCTTGGCATCGAAATCTATCAACTGGCTGGCCCGGGTTACATCGGCTTGAGAGTCACGGACATCCCCCTGACGAGCAGGCTGGTAAGCTGGTTCGAGCTTCAACTCCAGAATTTCATTCAGCATGCTGGCCAGTTCATTCACCGTGATGCTCTGGCCACTGGCAATGTTCAAAGTCCTTCCCTGAGTCTTGGACTCAGCCGCCAAAAGATTGGCTGAAACGATATCTTCAACAAAGATAAAGTCGCGACTTTGTTCACCGTCGCCGTAAATGATGGGGCTTTGCCCATTGAGGGCTCGGCTAATAAAACGAGGGACCACCGCAGCATACTCGGATTTCGGATCCTGGTTGGGACCGAAGACGTTGAAGTAACGCAGTGCAAGGGTCGGCAGGTGGTGCATTTCTGAAAAAATCTTGCAGTAAAGCTCACCCACATATTTCGTGACCGCATAGGGAGAGATCGGATCTGCTTCCATCTCCTCCCGCTTGGGAAGGTCTTCTGAGTTCCCATAAACAGAAGTGCTGCTTGCAAAGACCACCTTTTGAACCCCCGCATCTCTGGCCGCCGTCAAAACCTTCAATGTCCCTACCACATTAACACTGTTGCACTCCAGAGGATCTTCGATAGACTGCTGGACCGACATGAGTGCCGCCTGGTGGTAGATCGTCTGGGCCCCCTGAAAGAGTCTTTTCAGCTCCTCCAGGTCACGAATATCCTGCTCGTGAATCTCACATTGACCCGGGTGCTCCTGGATCATCTGTGCCAGGTTTCCCCTCTTGCCGGTAGAGAAGTTGTCCACGATGCGAAGGCTTCGACCCTGCTTCAAAAGAGCGCGGCAAAGATGGGAGCCGATAAAGCCAGCTCCGCCGGTAATCACATCGAACTCATTTCTCACGATGTGACATTCTATCGCTGGGGACTGCCAACTGATACCGGCAAAGTAGACACCCCGGAATCCCCTCTGCTAACATCCTGCCCTTCACAGCTCATGTTTCTCACACAGGCCTTTCAATACCGCAACGGAGAACTCCACTGCGAAGAGGTGTCTCTAGCGAGCATTGCCCAGGAGTATGGCACCCCCTGCTACGTCTACAGCAAGAATGCTATCCGGCAGAACTACCGCTCCTTCCAGAGGGCCTTCAAGGCCGTGAACCCGCTCATCTGCTACTCCGTCAAGGCCAACTCGAATCTGTCGATTCTGCGAATACTCCAAGAGGAAGGGAGCGGCTTTGATGTGGTCTCGGGAGGAGAACTCTACGCACTCAAGAAGATTGGCGCAGAGCCCAAGCGAATCGTTTTCAGCGGGGTGGGAAAAACTGTCGAAGAGCTTGAAGCAGCACTGGCGATGCCCCTTCTGAGCGTCAATATTGAGTCGATTGAGGAACTGGAAATTCTGATCAGCCTGGCTGAGGGCAAAGACGTTCGTTCGCACATTTCCTTGAGAATCAATCCCAATGTCGACTCCCCCACTCACCCCTATGTTGCCACCGGCTTTCACCACCACAAGTTCGGCATTGACATCAATCGGGTGGAGGAGATCGTTGGGCTGTTGAAGCAATCCTCCCATGTGCGGCTGGTGGGTCTGGGCTGCCATATCGGCTCACAAATCCTTGACATTCAGCCTTTTTTGGATGCTTTCCTTGAGCTAAAGGGAGTGGCCGCCATGTTGGAGACGAAAGGTTTGAAGGTTGACCACCTCGACCTGGGAGGAGGAGTCGGCATTCCCTACCAAGAGGAAAAGGAAGCAGATTTGAGCGCATACGCCGAGTTTCTCCGGGAACATCAGGACAACTATCAAATTCTCTTCGAGCCAGGACGGTTTATTGTGGGAAATACAGGTGTGCTGGTCAACAAGGTCCTCTATCACAAGGTGAACTATGAAAAGCACTTTCTGATCGTGGATGGTGCCATGAATGACTTGATTCGTCCTTCTCTCTATCAGGCCTATCATGAAGTCCGTCCTCTCGAGCAAAAGGAGGAGCCGCCTATCGAAGTGGATGTGGTGGGCCCGGTCTGTGAAACCGGGGACTTTTTCGCTCACGACCGCTTACTCCCCCAAATGGCATCGGGAGACTATCTGGCTTTGATGAATGCCGGCGCTTACGGATTCGTGTCCGCTTCCAATTACAACTCTCGCCCCAGAGCTCCAGAGATCCTGGTGGAGGAAGACCGCACCCAACTCATCCGCCGGCGGGAGACTTACCAGGATTTCATTGGGGATGAAGAGGGCTGAGCTAGCGAAGCACCAATAATGGACTCAACAAAAGAGCAATCATGATCGGCTGGTCCGCTGTATTGATCAAAACTTGGATCGCATTAGCGCCAGTCTTGGCAGCATCCCTTCCGACTTCAAAGTGGGAGCTGAAAGCCGACGACATAGATGCGTGCAGCTGCGACCTGGCGTGCCCCTGCCTCAACCATACTCAATACAAAACGGTTGCATTGATCCACGATAACGAGAAGGAAGGATTCAGTTTTTCCGGAACCAACGGGTATACGGCAAGGATCGACGCTTCAAGCGACCCGACAGAGTAATGAAGGGCATCAAAGGTAGTCGTTTTCCTGCAGGACCTGCACCAGCTCCTCTACGGCAGCAGCGGACTGCTTCAGCTGAGCTTCTTCTTCTTTGCTCAGGCTGATTTCGATGATCTGCTCGACTCCCTCTCGGCCCAGCTTGACCGGAACTCCAACGTACAGATCGTTGATCCCAAATTCGCCCTGAAGGTAGGCGCAACAGGGGAGGATCTTCTTTTTGTCCCTCAAGATAGCTTCCACCATTTCGGCTACCGCAGCGGAGGGAGCGTAGTAAGCACTGCCGGTCTTGAGGAGCTTCACGATCTCGGCTCCTCCATCACGGGTACGCTGGATGATGGCTTCCAGACGGTCTTCCGGGATGAGCTCTGTGATGGGAATGCCAGCCACGGTTGAATATCGAGGCAGTGGAACCATGGTGTCGCCGTGCCCACCCAAGACAAAGGCATGGGTATCCTCCACTGATACCTTGAGCTCCCAGGCGATGAAGGTACGAAAGCGGGCAGAATCAAGGATCCCGGCCATTCCTATCAGACGTTCCCTGGGAAAATCACTCACAAATTTGGCCACCTGGCACATGGCATCCAGCGGATTACTCACCACGATGATGATGGCATCGGGGCTGTGGCGAGCGATGTTTTCCGTGACATCCTTCACAATTCCAGCGTTCTTCAGGAGAAGATCATCACGACTCATTCCCGGCTTACGGGGAAGGCCGGCCGTAATGACCACAACGTCCGAACCCTGAGTGGATTCATAGTCATTGGATCCGGTGAGTTGGAAATCGTAGCCTTGTATCGGCCCAGCTTCTGCCAGATCCAGTGCCTTTCCCTGGGGAACCCCTTCCAGAATATCCACCAACACCACATCCGCAAGTTGTTTTTCAACCAGACGCAAGGCGGTTGTCGAGCCGACCGCTCCACTTCCCACAACCGTAACCTTCGCTCGCATCTTAACCCCCATTTCCGTTCATGTTCTCAATGATCGCGGAGGCAAACTCACTGGTCTTCAGGATGGTCGCTCCTTCCATCTGCCGCTCCAAGTCATAGGTGACTCGCTTTTGAGCAATGGCCTGACCCAGACCCAGGTCGATCAGATCAGCGGACTCCTTCCAGCCCAGATGCTCCAGCATCATCACTGCCGACAGAATCAGGGAGCCGGGATTGACCTTGTCCAGATCAGCGTATTTTGGTGCCGTGCCATGAGTGGCCTCAAACAGTGCTATTCTGTCACCGAAATTGGCGCCAGGTGCCATACCCAAGCCCCCGATCTGAGCCGCACAGGCATCGGAGATGTAGTCACCATTTAAATTCGGTAAAGCAAGCACCTCGTATTCATCGGGACGCAAAAGCACTTGCTGGAACATGGCATCGGCGATGCGATCATTGATTAAAATCTTCCCGTCAGGAAGCTTGCCGTCATGTTTCTCCCACAGCTCATCCTCCGTTATGGTAACTTCCCGGAACTCCTTATCGGCTATCTCATATCCCCAATCCCGAAAAGCTCCTTCGGTGAATTTCATGATATTGCCTTTGTGAACCAGGGTGACACGCCTTCGTCCGTGATCCACAGCATAACGAATCGCCTGGCGCACCAGACGCTGGGTCCCAAAAACTGAAATCGGCTTCACACCAATGCCAGAATCTTCTCGGATACCTGCGGAGAACTTTGAATTCAGGAAGCTAATGACTTCCCTGGCATCCTCGCTTCCCTGTTCCCATTCGATGCCTGCATAGACGTCCTCTGTGTTTTCCCGAAAGATGACCACGTTGAGCTTGGACGGCTCTTTGACGGGTGAGGGAACTCCCTCGATATAGCGACAGGGCCGAACACAGCTGTAAAGGTCCAGAACCTGGCGCAGCGTCACATTGAGGCTACGGATTCCCGTTCCCACCGGTGTGGTCAGAGGTCCCTTGATAGCAACTGAGTAGTCAGAGATCGCCTGTACTGTTTCATCGGGCAGCCACTCATTAAAGTTGCTCTGTGCCTTCTCACCCGCAAAGACCTCACACCAGGCAATGGAGCGGTCACCTCCGAATGCCCCTTCAACGGCCGCATCCACGACTGCCTGGGTAGCACGCCAAATGTCCGGTCCGATTCCGTCACCTTCAATGAAGGGAATGATGGGATGCTCCGGCACCTGCATGTCACCCTTGACAAAGGTGATCTTCTCTCCATTCTCGGGTATCTTTACTTTCTTCTCAGCCATGCGGAGCAAACTTACTCAGAAGGGGGAGATTAGTCAATTCAGGGGCTATAGACGTTCAATGAGGCGGGCCAGCAAAGCAATGCGTGGGGCCAGAGCACTCACTTCGATATGCTCGTGCCAGGCATGGGCCCCATCCCCGGAAATTCCCAGACCGTCAAGTGTGGGAACTCCGAGGGCGGCAGTGATATTCCCGTCACTGCCGCCACCACTTTCCCCTTCACCTAAATCGAACCCCAGTTCCGTGGCAACTCCCTGAGCCGACTCGAACATCTCTTCAGAGCGGGGTGTTTTGACCATGGGAGATCGGTCGATGCCTCCTTCGACTTCAAGGCGAATCCCGGGCAGATTCGGTTGGAGATTGCGAATCCCCCCATCCACACGCTGTGCTTCCTCAGTGGTTCTAAATCGTGTGTCCACAGTAGCCTCAGCGTAGTCGGCGATAACATTCAGGGCACGGCCTCCCTGGACTTGGGTGACCGTCACGGTTGTCCCTTCAGCAAGCGCCGACAGAGACTGAATGTCCAGGATCTGCCTGGCCAGTTCCTCCACCGCATTGATTCCCTTTTCGGGCTCCAGACCGGAGTGGGCCGACTTTCCATGAATCTTGACAAGGTAGGTCCCGACACCCTTGCGAGAGGTCTTTAATTCGCCCCCCGGAAGCGGCGGCTCAGTGACAAGCACCAGGTCACTCTCCTGGGCAAACTCCTCGATGAGGTCCCGGCTGTAGGTGCTGGTGAGTTCTTCGTCAGTGGTATAGAGAAAACGCACCTTCCTGCGCGGAGAGATCCAACCTCGCGCGAGGTACTCCTGAACCTTCAGCGTGGCGGCAACACCGGCCTTCATATCAAAAATGCCAGGTCCGTAGACGCGACCGTTTTCCACGCGAAATGGATTTCGGGCCAGGCTGCCAGCCTCCCAAACGGTGTCAATGTGAGAGAGGACAAGAATGCGTCCCTCTTCTTCCTCTCCCCATTCCGCCCAGATGAGGTCACCGACCTCCTTGCGGGGGACAACTTGAGGGGTCAAACCTTGGGCAACCACGTGCTCTACAATGCAAGCACCCACCTGATCTACCAGGTCCTTGCGGCGACTGGGACTTTCACGTTCGACCAGGCTGCGCAGCAGTTCGATGATCTGATCTGTTTCGCCTTGGATTTTCTCGATCAAAGCCTGCTCAGACACCTTGCTTCCAATGAAATTTGACCTCACCAATGAATTCGGCCTCGCCTGTGAGAAGCATCTCGCCGCCGGGATTCCACTCCACTTGCTGAGATCCTTTCGGGCTCTGGACGTCGACCGGAGACTGGGCTTGTCCGGAACGAATGGCAGCCACCGCTGCGCCACAGGCACCGGTACCCGAGCTATGGGTTTCTCCAACACCACGCTCCCAGAGTTTGATCTTCAAATGGTGAGGGTCCTTGACCTGGACGAAACTGACATTCGTCCTTTCCGGAAACGAGGGGTGACACTCCAGCCCACTGCCGAGCCTCTCAAGCTCAACCCCTGTGGGGAGCTCCTCCACAAAAACAACACACTGGGGGTTCCCCACCCAAAGTGCCGCGATAGAGACCGTTCCCCCTGGAACCTCCAGGGAATATCCCACCACCTGTTCCAACTCTGAGGGAGCCTTAAAGGGAATGGCAGCGGGTTCAAAGGCAGGCTCTCCCATCCGAGACCTGTATTTCCAAAATCCTTCTGCCTCTTCAAGCAGAGTGTACTTCTTCACTCCCGAACCGGACTGAACGGTGACTTCCGGTTGACTCACCCGGCTGTGACGATGCAAAAAAGCACATCCACAACGGAAACCGTTACCCGACATCGCTGCTTCAGTTCCATCCCGATTGAAGATCTTCAGATGGAACTGGGCGGAGGAGCTCTCTCTCACGACCACGCAGCCATCGGCCCCGACGCCAAAGTTGCGATCACAGATGGCCTGGGCAAGATTCGAGTATTGTTCCGCTTGAACTTCACTGGAAGCAACGATCAGGAAGTCATTTCCACAGCTGTGGTACTTCTCGGCAAGAATCATGCTCATGGAGATTACCGCAGATCTATAAGCCCGGAATATGCATAGGTTCTCGTCACGAAGCGACGAAGGCGCCAACCTGGCAAGGCGCGCGAGGGGTACCCGCCACGGGTCGATCCCCGCAAACGTACTCTCTGCAGTACGTTGAGGAGGCCGAGGGGTACCCGCTTGTGCGGGTCGCGCAACACAGGCAGGACGGATGATTTCGGCGCTGCAGTAGAGAATTCATGCATAATCCGATCTAAAGCTTCCGGCCCTTACCCAGCAAGGCACCGAGAACTTCCTGAGAAATTTCTTCCAGTGACTTGCCGGTGACATCAATGACCGGCCAGCCGGGGTTGCTGCTGTAAAGGGAGTGGGCGTACTCTAACTCCTCGTTTATGCGATCCATCTCCGCATAATTTTTATCCTTCATATCTCCCCGCTGAAGCCGGGCGCGACGCATCTCGGCAAGCCGCTTGGGATCAATGGAGAGACCTACGATTTTCTTCTGGTCGACTTCAAAAAGCCGGGCGGGTAATTTTTTCCCGTGAACGATGGCAATATTTGCCACTTTCCACCCTTCCTGAGCCAGAAAGAGTCCCAGCGGTGTCTTGGAGGTTCGGCTCACCCCTAACAGGACGATATCGGCCGTCTCCAGGTCCGTCAGGGCGCGTTTGTCATCGTGACGGATGGCATAGTCAATCGCATCCATTCGCGACAAATACTCATCATCCACTCGATGCAGCAGACCAGGTTGGGCAACCGGCGCCTTATGAAAAAGAGAACCCAGCGTATCCATCAGCGGGCCCAGCAAATCAACGGATTGGGCACCCTGTTCTGAAGTCAGACGCTCCATAAAATCGCGCAGCTCCCTGGAAGCAAAGGTATGTAAAACCAAGATATTATCGCTGGAAATGCGCGCCAGAATGGACTTGATCTGGTCCTGCTCGCGGACGTTGGCATGGCGGGTGACGAAGATATCCTCTCCAAACTGTACCATGGCGGCCTTCAGCATTCTGTTGGCCGTCTCGCCCGTGCCGTCACTGATTATGAGAACATGATAGTTGTTCATTTCTCGATTCCAGCCCTCAAGGATACCTTAGCTAGCCGGTATTATGCATAAGTTTTCTACTGCAGTGCCGCAATCATCCACGCTGACTGCGTTGTGCGACCCGCAAGCGGGTACCCCTTGGGCTCCTCGGCGTACTGCATGAGCACACCTGCGGGGCCCGACCCGCAAGCGGGTACCCCTCACACGCCTTGTCATCGAGGCGCCTGCGGCACTTCGTCACGAAAACCTATGCATAATTCCGGCTCCCTGGCGCGGAACGACTGCTTCTAGCGAGGAATGACGGCTTCCTTGAACTCTTCCAGCTTGCCCTCAATCAGGGATCGAATTTCCTTCAACCGCTCCTGCGATTGGGCTTCAAAACGCAGGACAAGTGCTGGCTGGGTATTGGAAGCGCGAATCAGGCCCCAGCCATCATCAAACAGGAGCCTCACACCATCCACGGTGATGGTTTCATAATGCTGACTGAAAAATGCCTGGGCTTGGCTCACCACTTCGAATTTCAAATGCTCCGGACACTCGACCCGAATCTCGGGGGTACTGTAAGTCTTGGGAACATCAGCCAGCATTTGAGAGATGGGCTTGCCACTTTCGGAAAGAATCTCCAGGAGACGCGCACCGCCATAGATGGCATCGTCGTATCCGAAGTATCGGTCGGCAAAGAACATATGCCCACTCATTTCTCCTGCCAGAGGTGCATTCTCCTCTCTCATCTTGGCCTTTATCAGGGAGTGTCCAGCCTTCCACATGAGCCCGCGCCCACCGTTTCTCTCGATGTCGTCGTAGAGGTTCTTGGAACACTTTACTTCCGCAATGATGGTGGCTCCCGGTCTTCGGCTCAGGATCTCACGGCTGTAAAGAATCATCAAATAGTCCCCCCAGATGACGTTGCCCTGATCATCCACCACCCCGATACGATCGCCATCGCCATCAAAGGCAATCCCCAGGTCAGCCTGCTCCTGGTCGACTTTCTGAATGAGATCTTGCAGGTTCTCGAGCACTGTGGGATCGGGATGATGGTTGGGGAAATGTCCGTCCATGGTGCAGTAGAGTTCAGTCACTTCGCAACCAAGGTCCCTGTAGATCTGGGGTGCTAAAAGGGCAGTGGTTCCGTTCCCGGCGTCAACCACGACTCGAGGGGGGTTGCTCAGAGGACCAAGCACCTCCCCCAAATAGCGGCGGTAGTCAGAACTGAGGGAGACCTCCTCCATTGCGCCCTCCCCCTCAACAAAGTCGCCCGACTGGGCTATCTGCCCCACTTCCTGAATCTGATCTCCATAGATAGTGGACTTTCCTGCGGCGACCTTGAAGCCATTGTATTGGGCCGGATTGTGGCTGCCCGTGATCATGACTCCCCCCTGGGCGTCGAGATGGTGAAGCGAAAAGTAGAGGACAGGAGTCGGGCACACCCCGACATCCACAACAGTGGCGCCCGTTGAGAGAAGCCCCTCTGACAAAGAGTCCCTCAGTCGTGTCGAGCTCAGACGGCAATCCCGCCCCAGCGTGAGGCGTTGACAACCCTGCCTCTGCAGGTAAGTGCCCAAAGCACGTCCCAAGGTGATCACAACCTCGTCGCTGAGATCTGTGTCGGCTATTCCGCGAATATCATACTCTCGAAAGATCTCTGGATTGATTCTGGTCTCCCCCTTGATTATCTTTTGCCCCCTGCTGTCTCAGACGGATCTTCAGATCTTCAGCCACTTGCATCGGGGTGGGATTCTCACGATTCAAGCAAGCCAGGTAAAGACTGGCATAGTCCCCCAACAGGATCAGTGTCCACAGACGCTCCAGCCAGCTCTCTCCCTCGCTCCAGAATTCCAGAAAGGCCCCCGCCTTCTCCGCCACCAGCCGGCGCGTCATTTCCGTTCGAGCCTGGATTTGAGGATGGTCTTCCCGGTCCCGCAAGAATATGGGAAACAGCTGCTGAAGGGCTGGAGCCGGGTGCTTCCAACCCGCAATCTCATTGTGATTCATCTCGGGTAAAGCACTCGAGTAAGCCAGCTGCTTTCCATTTTCACAAAACTGGCTTCGCCATCGTTTGGCGACGATCTCCAGCCGACCCTCACTCCCGTAGACCACCGGAATTTTCTGGTGAACTTGCAAAGCCAGCCCTTTGGCCGCATTTCCTTCCTCTGGAGCTTCCAACCCATACAGTTCAATTCGGCTCTTCACCCAGCTCACAGAGCGGCCGATTTCCTCACTACGATCTGAAATCAGGCTCAGCCGGGCTAAAACGATGAGCAGCGGAATGGCCAGATACCCCAAAGCCGTGCGTGGCGGGGAACCGCCCGGAATCTGTAGGAATGGGTAGCCATATTCATTTGAGTAACTCTGAAGTTCTCCGTTGCTGCCCAAGCAGATGATGTGACACCCCATCCTGCGAGCTTCGTGGAAGGCCGAGAGTGTCTCCTCCGAATTTCCTGAATAACTGCAGATAAGGGCCAGTGTGTTCTCATCGGCAAAGCCGGGAATGGAATAGTTGCGGTTCACAAAAAGGGGAACTTTGAGATCGGTTCCCAGATAAGCACGCAGGAAGTCCCCGGCCATGGCCGAACCTCCCATCCCGCACACAAGAACCGTTCCGACGGTTCTCTGGCTTGAGATATCAGCTTGCAGCCCAATCTCAAGAGCTTCCTCCAACTGCCGGTCGAAACTGTTGAGAATCCCCAACATCCCCTGCTTATCGCACTTTCTAATCGTCTCAAGATCGTCCAGTTTTCCACTCATGCTACAAATATTCGTCCCAACCTTCGCCTCTGAGTTTCTCAACGACCTGCTTGACATCCTCGCTGTGTTCCTTGGCACAAACCAAGAGAGCATCGGGAGAGTCAACCACCACCAGATCCTTTACTCCCACCAGGGCGACCAATTTACCCTGTGAAGTGTGAACAACGCAGTCGCGGCTGTCGATATTGACCAAGCGGGTGTTGGATGTTATCCCTTCCCCATCGCTGGCTGCGACCTGTTCCAAAGCCCACCAGTTCCCCACATCACTCCATCCCAGACGGCAAGGAAGGACAGCGACCTTCTCAGACTTCTCCATCACCCCAACGTCGATGGAAGTCTTCTCAATCCCGCAATAGATC
Organism: Acidobacteriota bacterium; assembly: GCA_963663035.1. Taxonomy (GTDB): domain Bacteria; phylum Acidobacteriota; class UBA6911; order RPQK01; family JADFOI01; genus JADFOI01. The sequence goes on along the minus strand of OY760074.1, from coordinate 852,549 downwards.
TCCTCCATGCGGGCACGGTTATCCCAACTTCCCTCAATTTCCATCAGGGCCTGGTGCAAATCAGGCATATGCACTTCAATCTCTGCCAGAATCCTGTCAATGGACCAGAGAAACATTCCACTGTTCCAGTAATAGTTCTCCTCTTTCAAAAAACCCTCCGCCTCAGCGCGCCCCGGCTTCTCGGTGAATCCCGCGACCTGAAAAGCCTCACACCCTCCAAACTCCCCGAGGCTCTCTCCTCTTTTCAAATAACCGTAACCCGTTGCCGGATAGGCGGGGCGGATGCCGAGGGTCACTAACCAGCCCTCCCTTCCAAGTTCCTCAGCGGCCTGTAGAACCTGATGAAACTCCTCCACCTCCTCTATCACGTGATCTGAGGGCAGTATCGCCATGACTTCATCGGGAAACCGACGTTTCAAATAGCAGCCGGCCAGTCCCACACACGCTGCCGTATTGCGGGCTGAGGGCTCGACAATAACCTGATTTTCAGCGAGCTGATCAAGTTGGTCGCGGACCTGTCGGACATATTGCCGGCCGCACACCACGTAGAGATCCTGCCGGGCAAGCACGGGCTGCAGTCGAGCCGCGGTTTCCTGAAGCAGCGTCCCGGAGCCGGTAATCTTCAGAAACTGCTTGGGTTGTCCTTCCCGGCTGGCAGGCCAGAAGCGAGTCCCCTGCCCCCCCGCCATGATCACCGCCTTCATGGGTGGACCCCTGACAAGGAAGGAGTCAGGAGGTAGGAGGTAGAAGGTAGAAGACAGGAGGTAGGAGATAGGAGGTAGGAGCTAAGCGGTCTGTGGTCTGTGGTCTGTGGTCTGTGGTCTGTCTTCTGTCTCCTCACTCTTGACTCCTCTCTCCTGCCTCCTGACTCCTGTCTCCTGACTCCTCTCTCCTAAAATATTCCTTTGCGACGGACATGACATCCTCGCGGCGAATGTTTTGGAGTGTGAAGGGATACTGTCGAAGGGAGTCGACTCCCTCTTTCGCCAAAATACTCTGCCCCAGCTCGAGGATGTAACTCTCTCCTGCCTGCTGCCGGATGTGAAACCTGGTAATGGCACCCACTACAGCGTTGAGAAAGTCTGTCTGTGCCAGCGGTACTTGCTCCAGCTGACTCAGCTGCTTCAGGAATTCGAGGCGGGCAGATTCCTCCTTGCCATGCAAGGTGGCAAACGAGGTGAAGATGGCTCCCCCATTGAGACCCGTCTCGTGAAACATCTTGAGTCGGTAGGCCAGACCCTGGTTTCGAAGTGAATCCCAGAGAGGTCCCCCTGGACTGAGCAAAGCTCCTTCCAGGACATCCAGCGCAGCCTCTTGACGTGTCCCCCTGGCAGGTCCCCGGAAAGCCATCACCATCTCACCACTCTGTTCTTCGAAGATCAGCTCCCCTGCGGAATCCGACTGATCCTCTTCCTCCCATATCTCCCTTTCGACAGGCACTCCGCTGTCATACATGACGTTGCTGAGGATGGAGACAAACTCCCGCAAAAACGAGGTCCCCTCGATATCTCCCCTGATCACAATGAACGGATGGACACGCGTCATGTGACTTTCCAACCAGTCTTGAACGGCTTCAAGAGTCACACTGGAAACGCTCTGCCTCGTCCCGTATCGACTCACGCCATAGGGGTGTTCGTGAAAGACGAGGCTGCGGGTCAAGTCCAGGAGATGAAGAAATCTGGTCTCCTTTTCCCGGTCCAGGAGTGCCAGGACCTCCTGACGGGCCGATGTGAGATCTTCTTCTTCCACGGCTGCCTCACGAGTCCAGCCAATGAGAGTTCCCAGAACCTTCTCCAGGTGAGGCGATAGAGCGGTCACCTGGAAGCCAAAAAAATCTTTTTCATTGACCAGCTTTATCTCAGCTCCCAGACGCTCCAGTTCAGTGAAGGAAATGGAATCTTCGCCGGAAACGGCGTTTCGAAGTAACGCTCTAAGCAGCAGGTCAGTGATACCGAAGTCCTGAGCGGATTCTTCGATTCGGCCTCCCGGGTAAAAGAGCCCCAGGTGCACGAGAGGAACGACATGCTCTTCCTTAAAGTAGATGATGGGACCCCGCAGGACTGAAGTCCGTTTGAGATCATAAGTCAGGTACTTGGGATGAAACTCAGGGGGCTGGAAACTCGATTCGGTCTCGACTACCAGAAGTTCGTCGGTTGGATCCGCCTGCTCATGAAGAACGCTGGAAACTAACAGACGCAGGGTTTCCAGAAGGCTCTCCGGGGTGAAAGTGCGGGGCTCTGCATTTTGTGGAAAGTATTCCAGCAGTGAGAGATTGGGGTCAGTGAAGTAGCGCTCCAGCACCTGGGAGACCCGTTCGGGAGTGACCTGGGTCAACACTTCCACTACCCCGTCACGCTCAAGGTAATTCCCCAATGCCTCGTGCCGGGCCAGAGAGTTGGCTCGCTGCTCAAGGCTCTGCAACCCTTGATAATGTTCCCTCAACAGGAGTGCTTTGGCTCGGTCCAACTGCTCAATCGAAATTCCCTGTCGTTTGAGAGCTTCCAATTGAGCCAACACCTGGACTTCAGCCCGGTCCACCTTTTCCAAATTGGGAGTCACAGAGAACAGGAAGGTTCCTCCTTGTTGGAAGGGCTCCACTTCGACGACCACTTCAAGAGCACTGTCGTCCTTCTCGACCATCGACTGCTGCAAAAGCGCACCACGTCCTCGCCCCAGAATGTAGGAAAGGACTTGCAAGGGGAAATAATCATCATGTTCCAGACCCGGGATCCGATAGGCAAAGAGCAAATAGGGCTGCTGGTGGTTGCCGCGTAGATGGAGATAGGAAAAGGAATTCGTTCCTCCACCTGGCTCGCGACTGGCAGGCTCTTCCGACTCCTGGCTATCTCTTTTCGGTGATTTCATGGGGCTGTAAAACTCCACCACCTTCTCCAGGATCCGTTCGCGGCGCACCGCTCCTGAAACGGCCAGGATGACGTTCTCGGGGTGATAATAGTTCTCGTGGAACCGAGCTAACTGCTCAAGAGTGGAATCCAGCTCTGTCAGTCCAGAAAAGCTCTCGCCTTCGGACAGGAACCCTCCTGGTGGCCCTTCCGGATAAACCAACTCCAGGAGTTTCTGCTTGGCAAAGACCCGAGGTGAGTCCAGCTGGAGAAGTCTTTCTGCCTGAAGGAACTCAACCTCCAGGGCGAGTCCCTGTGGATCAATTTGAGGAGCCTGCAAGAGCCCAGCGTGAAGCTCCAGCGTTTCCGAGACACTTTCAGCCGCACCGGTCGAAGAGATGAGAGTCCCGTCATAGTTGGTGGTGACATTCAGCATCACTCCCAAGCTGATCATCTCAGAAACGACTTCGCTTCGGTACAGATAGAGCCGCTCCAGGAGGTGACTGACTCCTCTGTTGTCTTCCTCCTCCTGTGAGTAACCCGCCCGGATATAGGTCACCACCGTCGCCAGCGCTTCCAGTGGCTGTTCTTCGATCAGAATCGTCAAGCCGTTGCGAAGGACGACTCGCGTTAAGTTCCCCTCGTCTTCTCTGGCCTCAAATTCCTTGAAATACTCTGGAGGTTGAGCGGAGCGACGTTGACTTCCAGCCAGCAAATCGGCCTGAAAAGAAGCGCCCGAAACCCAGGAAAACAGGAGGAGAAACAGCCACTTCATATGAGAATCGTATCAACTCCGAAGACGCTAGTGCAATTGAGCAGGGCTTCCCAGATAGCCAGGTTTTCTGTATGGTATGAGTTCAAGGGCAGGCAATGAGAACCAAGGAATTGGGACAGCAGCAGCTCATCCAGGGCCTCAAGAGTCACGATTCGGTAGTGATTGATGGTTTCGTCCAGCAGTTCTCCCGACCTCTGTTTGGTGTGATCCTGAATTACACTAAAAATCCCCCCGATGCAGAAGAGATTTTGCAGGATACTTTGCTCAGGGTCATTCGTAAGATCGACACCTTTCGAGAAGAGAGTGACATCTGGCCGTGGATGAAGCGGATCGCCATCAACAACTCCATCATGTGGCTGAGAAAGAATCGGGCCAAACGCAAACAGGAGATCCAGCTTGAGACCTTCACTCCCGACTTTTCCGAGGATGGCTACCTTCAGAGTTCGGTCTTCAGCTGGTCGGTGGATCCAGAAGATGTCATGCTGAATGCAGAACTCTCCAGCCAGTTATACGAGGCCATCCAGTCGCTGCCCTTTGAATATCGCTTTGCACTGGCTTTGAAGGATATTGAGGGATATCCGATCAGGCGAATCGCTTCCCTGCTGGGTCTGAAGGAGGCCACTGCCAAGACGCGAATTCATCGGGCGCGGTTGTTCGTACGCAAGAAATTGGAGAGCTACCTTGAGGGCAAAGCATGAAGCACATTTTTAAGTGCAAGGACTGTTTTGACTTACTAGTGGATTACCTGGAGGAGAGTCTGGAACCTGAGACTCAGGAGAAGCTGGACCGGCACTTCACTGCTTGCCCTTCCTGTCTCAACTTTCTCAAGTCGTATCGAGCCTGCTCCGAGATGGCCGAGCAGCTGCAGGATCAACAAGTTGAAATTCCAGAAGAAGTGGAAGACCGCCTCAAGTCCTTCTTGCAAAAGAATATGTAGAATCGGCTATACTACGAGCTGATTGTGCCCCTCCCCTCATCCAACCTGGGCGGTTAGCTCAGCTGGCAGAGCGCCTCCCTTACAAGGAGGAAGTCACAGGTTCAAGTCCTGTACCGCCCACCAGATATAACTGGTTTATAAACAATATCTTATACCTAATCCTAAGACCTCGCACTGTCTTCATACTGAGCCCATAGGTGCCATATAGGTGCCACAAAGACCAGAGTTTCACCTTCCAGACCTGGTTTGCCCAAGCACAATTCAAGCCAACAATCAGCAGGAGATCGCAACCAGTAATCCTTGGAGGCACGGGACGTGGTTCTTGTTCATTGGAGCAAGCCCGGGAGTGCTAGAGATGGCCATTTCCCGCCATCATTGTCTGGGGGGTCGGTGGGTTGGCCCATGTGCGCGTACTGACTGCACGCAGCCCTTTTGAAATATTCAGGGATAGTATTGTCGGAGAGTCAAACTGCACCCTATCCGGTTAAGAGTGTTGGGGTCTCTGTTAGTATCAAAGATCAACTGGGAGATGGACTGATGAAAACGACCATGGTGATTCCATCCTATTGGTCCAGGAAACACGCCTTGGGAATGAGGGAAACAGACGCTATTTACGATCATCCCACTCCCTTGGACAGGGAAGGGACACTGGGAAGGACTCTGGAGAGCTTAAATGTTTTGAGAGACAAGGACTTCGAGGTGGTGGTGATCGCCGTCGCCAACAGTGAGGACATTGAGGATAAAGTAGAGCATAAAGTGGCAACCATCATCGGCTCCGTGGATACCGATGTGAAGATTCACCTCTTCAGCCACTCACACCTCCAGGGAGTACAGAAAGTAGTGCAAGAAGCGGGGGAGGAGAGCTTCTCTACGCTTCTCAAGCTCCAAGGGTATTCAAACATCCGCAACCTATGTCTGTTCATCCCCCATGTATTCGACTCGGAAATCGCAATTCTCATTGACGATGATGAGGTGTTCGAGGATCCCGAATACCTCAGCAAAGCTCAAGAATTTATCGCACGATCAATGGACGGAAACTTTGTGGGTGCAGTGGCGGGATATTACTTGCAACCCGATGGGAACTGGCGACTTTCAAAGCCCAAGATGCCCTGGATGGAGCACTGGGATCAGATGGACCGGATGAACGAAGCTTTTGAGGAAATAATCGGTAGAGAGCCTCGCCTGAAAGAAACACCCTTTGTGTTTGGAGGCAACATGGTTGTTCACCGAGAGGTCTTCACTCATATTCCCTTTGACACAAACATCACCCGTGGAGAGGATATCGATTTTCTCATCAATATGCGGATGTTCGGCTACAGGTTTTTCCTGGACAACACCCTTTCCATTAAACATCTGCCTCCACCTAAACCCCACAAGGTGTGGAAGCAACTGCGGCAAGACATTTTCAGATTTGTGTACGAGAGGGCAAAGATTCGTGACCAGGAACCTGTCGAGGGGATGGTTTGTATTCAGGCAAAAGACCTGGATCCCTACCCAGGTGCATTTCTGAGGGATGACTTGGAGGAAAAGATCAGCCAGGCTTCTGCGAAGCTTGCGAAACTATATCGCGAGGAGGGGAAGGAGGCAGACGCGAGGGAAGCGCTGAGAAACATTGAGATTGCAGGAGTGGAGGCCGCTCCGAATTTCAATGTCTTCAACCACCTGCGTCAGCTCCAGCAATCTTGGGAGAAGATGATGGCTTTCGTTGGTCAGGCAACTCCAAGGGAGAAGATTCGACAGACCCTTCTCGCTACATGAAACCCGAAGTGTCAGTAGTACCTCCCAAAGATCGTTTCCCCCTTACTTCCCGTGGACATGGCCATTTTCCAAACATTGTCTGAAGAGTCCCCCCGGGGCCCCTGTGCGCGTACTGACTGTAGACAGCCCCTTCAAAAAATTTCCAGGAGGAGTTTGACGGGTAGTCAAGATCAGGGAGCAGTGAGCCTTCTACCTCCTGAGCTAGGCGGCTCTTCCCCCCGAAAGCATTATCAAAATCACGAGAAAGACGAACCAGCCGATCAGGCAGACCCCCACAGCTCGACCCGTGCTCTGATAGTCCAGTGCTTGCCGCACCGCGATGATCATGGCAACCAGCATCCAGATACTCACTGCAAACATGATCAGCCCGCCCAAAAGCGGGATGACTCCGAGCACCCGCAGTAGTCCTGGGGAGGCAGAGAACCCAGTGGTGCGCAATAGTTCTCCTAGATTGGAGCGGGTCTGTGGCTCGGGAAGAACTTTGGTTCCGATGATGTACACAAGAAAGGCCCAGATGAACCAGCCGATCAGAGCCCCCATTGCACCGGCAACAAAGCCCATGCCACCTCCCTGCGTCAGACCCGCTATTCCCTGGGCGACGCTGGAGAGCACCACGACAGCCATGGCCTGGGTCGTGGCCGTAGTATCTGCCTCCACCTCCTCATAGGTATGGACATCGAGTGTGGCCGCTCCAATCATGCGCTCAGCAAAAGTGCTCATGCTCTCCTCTCTTTCGCTCTCTATTCTTCTACGCACCGGTGACACGGGTGTTGAGTGAGTACTATACTTCCGCTTGCATCAAGAGTCGCGTGAGGGACTGGCCCGATGACCGCGACGGCAACCTGGTTAGCCACCAAGGTGCCACAGCCAGCCTCCAAAAGGAGGAACGATGGGGCTCGATTGAGAGCAATGGAAAGGCTTCCTTCCTTCTGCTTCCAATGACTTCTCCCAGTTGATGTCATTTTCGAGTCTACCTCTGGCTGCTCAACTGCAGTGCCAGGAGGCGGACGATAATTCAGAGGAGGTGAAGAATGATTGAGAGTATCGGTTCTTTGATCGCCGGGATTGTGGGCTTTTACTCAGCTTTCTGGAAACGTAAGCCTGAGTCATTCGAGCCCAAGACGCGGTTCGTGGACAGAACCTTGGATCCAAACTATCCGAGGGGTTTCTTAATCTGGAGACCTTGGAACGGTAAAAGCAGGGGACCCACCCCTCCCCGTACCCCTAAACCACCTCAGAAAGAGAGCTGAGGTTCGGTGGTGCCGTTAAAACCACCTGAAGAAGGCCTCCCTCTCCCCCTATTTAGCGGAGGATACGAAGGAGGGCGCCACCGGATAGAGGCCATTGTGCACTGGAGTGAAACCACTTGATCGCTTCTGCGTATTAGTCAGTGCGGTTCTCGCGGGATCTGATCCGACCACTCCCCCTCAGTGTGGGCGGGAGCCGCATTCTCCCCTTTTGCAGTGTCACCCTGGAGAACAAAACCTCACCTTGGGACTCCTAAAAAGAAGACTGACTTGGGGGGGGAGAGTGTCTATCTCGGTGCCTGTGTGTCAGAGAATGGGTAGGAGTCCCAATCTCAAAAATAGAAAATAAAAAATTAGAGAAATCAGTGTCACCCTGGAGAACAAAACCTCACCTTGGGACTCCTAAAAAGAAGACTGACTTGGGGGGGGAGAGTGTCTATCTCGGTGCCTGTGTGTCAGAGAATGGGTAGGAGTCCCAATCTCAAAAATAGAAAATAAAAAATTAGAGAAATCGGGAGGCTACTGCTGAAGATTCATCCGCAGCAGGTTGGAGGCAATCGAAAACATCGAAGCTGTAGAAAAGGTTGGAGGAATCCTGCCCCAACTGCGTCCTAGGCTCAGTGGTGACTAGCATCACTGCGGTCTTCGTCAGACAGGTCCATAGTGTTCCCTAATGTCTGTGTTATCTCTCCTTCTTGCCAATCTTGTGACCATCGGTTTTGCTTTGTGGCAGAGTTGGCGCCTCATAGATGTCTTGTGGATCTACGGGGTACAGAGTCTCATTATGACGCTTTTCACTTGGCGCAGGACCTTAAATCTGAAGCAGTTCTCCACAGGAGGTATGCTCGTCAACTACCAACCGGTGGAGCCAATGGAGAAAACAAAAAAGATGCTTGCCTGGCATTTTCTGTTTTTTTTGGGCCCGTTCACCTCATATTCCTGTTATTCCTCACTGGCGCCAAGGCGCCTGCTCTCGGCATGGGCGATATTGGCTTTGCCGTATGCATCATGGCTTTTGCGGTGAATCATGTATTCTCGTATTTTCATCATAGGCAGGAAGACATGAACGGAACCCCAAACGTCGCGGCCTTCTGGGTATGTCCCGGTCTACGGTTGTTTCCCATGTTCCTCGCGCTTAAGACTGTTCTTCCCGTGAGCGGCTCAGGCATTTCTCTGCTTCAATTCCTTATATTGCAGACTACAGTAGATATCATCATGCATATGGGGCAGCACTCCGACATGCGGGCAAAAACATAGATGGGATAATTCGACAGCTACTGCTCTAGGTTCATCCGCAGCAGATAAGGATGAGAAGGCCAAACTCCTCAGAGGCAGTCTCTAAAATGAGCTGCAGTAAGAGGAACGCAGTCCCAAAGCTTGGGCTGCAAAATATTAACTCTTTAGCAAAGGAGCTTGGCCATGAAAGATTCTATCAAAGAGATCACACAGATTCCGGAACTGACGATGGGTTTGGACCTGGGAGACAAATTTTCCTACTACTGCATCATCGACAAGTCAGGACAGAAAGTGGAAGAAGGTAGGGTGAAGACTCAACGACGAGCCATGGAAAGGTTCTTCAAGTCTCAGCCAAAAATGCGGGTGGTGTTGGAAACGGGAACCCACTCTCGGTGGGTGCAAGCGATAGCCAAGGAGCAAGGACACGAAGAAATCGTGGCCAATCCCCGACAGGTTCGACTCATCAGCCAGAACCGAAAGAAATCGGACCGCAAGGATGGAGAGCTTCTGGGACGTTTAGGAAGAGTGGATCCCGAGCTGTTGTATCCGATTCAGCATCGGGGCGAAGCCGCTCAAGCGGACCTGGCGGTGGTTAAAGCTAGAGATGAGCTGGTGAGAGCCCGAACCCGGCTGGTCAATCCTATCCGAGGATCTGTGAAAGCCTTCGGGGAGCGTCTGCCCAGTTGTTCCACAGAGGCTTTTCCCCATCGGGTCAAACTCCACATTCCGGGTTGCCTGAAGATGGCTTTGGAGCCCCTGCTGGAGATGATCCAACAGCTCACCGCACAGATCCGCCAATACGATCGGCAGATTCAGCAACTGTGCCAGCAGAAGTATCCGGACACCGAGAACCTTCAGCAAGTTCGAGGAGTAGGACCGATCACAGCTCTGGCCTTTGTTTTGACCCTCGAGGATGCCCATCGGTTTGGAAGAAGTCGCCAGGTGGGAGCGTATCTGGGGCTCACTCCCAGACAAGACCAATCCGGGAATCGGGATCCTCAGTTGAGGATTACCAAAGCCGGCGACCGATTCGTTCGCAAACTACTGGTCGGTAGTTCCCAGTACATCCTGGGACCTTTTGGCTCGGATTGTGACTTGCGACGCTATGGGGAGAGGATTGCTTCCAGAGGAGGAAAAAGCGCCAAGAAGCGAGCCGTGGTGGCGGTGGCTCGTAAACTCTCGGTCCTGCTGCACCATCTGTGGGTCACAGGAGAGACCTATGAACCGCTGTACAACAATCAAGAGTACCTGGAAGGGGCTGCCTAAAAGATTGAACCCAGAAGGGATTCCGGTGAACGTGACCCGCCCATGGAGTTAACCTCAATGATCCAAATGCCCAGTTCGGGTGACTGCGAACGACCTGCTGTTCCTTCCTTCGGAAGAGAACGAGCCGCAGATGGCAGCGCCCAGTTTGACGAACCCTTACATGCACCCAGTCCAAATCAAGGGCTGAAAAAGAGTGCGGATGGAAGCAAGGCAAACAAAATCAGCATCACTGGATCGATTAAGCGAACTCCCATCAGCTGGCTTAATCACCCGGTCCCGGACTTTTGACCGCCAAGTCGGTCTTGACAAATAAGGGCCTTCTCATGGAAGCAGGTCGTGGAAGCGAGGGTCGTCGCGGAAGGGGTCATAACTGGAGTCTACTTTGAGCTCAAGTAAAAGTTCCTGTGTAGGGCATGAAACCGTCGATATCAAGGTCACCAGCCACCTTAATTCAGTCCAAGCTCATCCTCATTCTACGGTAAGTAATATGAGAACCACACTCTTTGCAGATGATATCGAGTTCTACTACCACTGAATCCTCCAGGTCTTCAGCGATTCGAGGTACCTTTTCAGTCTTAACATTCTTTTTACATTTAGGACAGAATCTCTGGTTCAATTCACCCTCCTCAACTTCTCCCTCTCTCTTCTGCTCTCTATTCTTCAACGTACCGGTGACTTTACTAGTATAGGTCTTCTCAGAGAGGCGCTGCAGGTGTCCTGTGAAGTATAATCCCAGCAGCATGCAGCAACAGATACTGGTAACGGTTGTGGGCCAAGATCGTCCAGGCATTGTCAAAGAGATAACTGAGGGCATTGTTGCGACTTCGGCCAACGTGGAGGAAAGTCGGACAGCAAGTTTAGGTGACCAATTTGTGGGGCTCTTTTTGGTATCAGCTCCCGGCGAGACCGTCAGCCAGCTCTTAGAATATCTGCAAGATTGTGGATCCGAAACTCTCACCGTCACCGTCCAGGAAATGGATAATCCCGCCTACCAGGGCTACCTCCCCTATGCTCTTGAGGTGGCAGGTGCGGATCACCAGGGAATTATCCATGGGATCTCCGCCTTTCTTGCTGGTAAGGGTGTCAATATTGCCGAGATCAAGACGTCCGTGTACAACTCACCGATCAGTGGATCCCCTCTTTTTTCCATGACGGCTCTCTTGCAGGTCCCTCCCGATCTGTCAGCGGAAGATCTACAGCAGTCCTTGACTGACTTGGGTGATGCACAGTCGGTAGATATCACTTTAAAGCTGGCTAACGGCACGGGGCCGCTGACAACTGACACCTGACAACGGGCAAGACACCCTCCGGAGCCCCGAAGGGGCGCCACAATGCGGTGGTGGGCTTTCCTCCACTTGCCCCTATGTGCTAGAAAGACTCCCGACACTAGTACTGATCGGTCTATGCTGGTATAAGGTCGAATATGGACGAACGACGATTTTGCGACGAATCCAATAGCACCAAGCCGATTGCTTTGCGCTGCCCGTCGTGCAGGCAGCAGGAAACCTACCAGTTGCGCTGGCTCGTCCGGCGAAAGAAGAAGCATCTGCCTGCCAATGCCGATGAGCGGGCCCGAAGCCAGTTTGCAAACTTTCAGAGCTACATGGTGCTCATTGACGACAGCGTGGTGTGCAAGACTCCTCGCTGCAATCGCAGGATTGAAGTATCGGGCATCAAGACAATGGCCTACCTCACGGAAGAGAGCCCATGAGGCTCACGACGAGGGAGCGGTTCATCCCCCAGCCAGGCTCAGTGCCCGGATGAGAGAATCTCCACGACGTAGTCGCTGGACGACGACAAAGAGCAGATTGTGAGCTATGCGGGATGAAGCCTCCAGGAGCGACCACAAGACGTCTTCAGAGAGTTCCAACACGCGACAATCCTCCTCAGCCACCACATAGGCGGTTGCCGGCTCTCCATCGACTACCGAGATCTCACCGGCCACCTCTCCCTGTTCCAGTCTTGCAATGGGCTGCAGTGAGAGTTCCAGGCGAACCGTCAACTGGCCAGTCAGGAGCACATGAATGGAATGGTTGGGTTTTCCCGCGTCAATAAGAACCTCACCACTTTTCAACTTCTGCACCGGACAATTTTCGAGGATCTCTTGAATGGAACCGAGCTCAACACCTCTAAACAGGAGCACGCCTTCCAGTTCACTCATCGCAAAAGATTCCGTTTCATCCGTCATATTCGTCATCCTTCGTATCGCTCATCTCTGGCCGACCTTGTAGCGATTCGTCCTTAATGTTAATTTAATGCTAAAACTTGGAGGGAGTTCAAGGACACCAAGAACGCTGGGCGGAAGGAAACCCGCCGATTGCAAATAAGTTTAGTGGGAACTTCGTCACAGATTAAGCATCTAGAGTGATGGGAGGAATCAGTAGCAAGTTCATCAAATTAGAGCAATGTCCCATTTCTGACAGCAGTTTTTCTCTGCATCTCAGTCTAGCGAATGGGCATGGGCTGGAACGATCTATACAACACAGCCACAAAGGAGTCTAAGCCCATGAAATATGTCCTTTTTCTCTTTGCACCCCTTTTCCTCGTCGCCCTGTTTGCACCGGGTGGAGCGGCCACTTCGTTGCTGTCCCAGTCCGAAGGAGCAAACCCGCCCGCCAAAGCGGCTGCTACTTTCGCAGGTGGCTGTTTTTGGTGTGTTGAGGCCGATTTCGAGAAGGTGACTGGAGTCACCGAAGTGATCTCTGGGTTCTCCGGTGGAGAAGAGGTGAGTCCGGCCTATCAGGATGTTGCTTCAGGAAGGACCGGCCATGTGGAAGCCGCTCAAGTGATTTTTGATCCAGCTCAGGTCAGCTATTCTGACCTGCTGGAGGTATTCTGGAAACATGTGGATCCCACCGATAATGCAGGGCAATTCGTGGACCGTGGTGCGCAGTACCGAACTGGGATTTTCTATCACGATGAGGCACAAAGGCAGCTCGCTGAAAAGTCAAGGGACGCACTTGCGGAGTCGGGAATCTTCGATAGACCCATCGTCACCGAGATTCAACCACTCAAAGCTTTCTACCCGGCAGAAGAGTATCATCAGGACTACTACAAGAATCATTCGATCCGTTATCGATATTACCGATACAACTCTGGACGCGACCAGTTCCTGGACAAGGTCTGGGAAAACAACGACAAGGAATTCAAGCTATCGGAAACGGGTTCAAAACCGGAGGCCGATGTGGAATACAGCAAACCCGATGATCGCACTCTGCAATCCAGACTGACCAAACTTCAATACCAGGTCACCCAGCAGGACGGCACCGAAGCCCCCTTTCAGAATGAGTACTGGGACAACAAGGCCGAAGGGATCTATGTCGACGTCGTCAGCGGAGAAGCTCTTTTTAGCTCCACTGATAAATTCGTGTCCGGTACCGGCTGGCCCAGCTTTACAAGGCCCCTGGTAGCCACAAATGTCGAGGAAAAACAGGACCGGAGCCTCTTTACGGTGAGAACCGAGGTTCGCAGTAAAGATGCCGATTCCCACCTGGGTCATCTCTTCGAGGACGGTCCGGAGCCGACCGGCCTCAGGTACTGCATTAACTCAGCGTCGCTTCGGTTTGTCCCAAAGGATAGTCTGCAAGAAGCAGGGCTGGAGGAGTTCCTCACTCTGTTCAAGGAGTGACTACCTGATCCGGACCGTATCCAGCATCGTCTGAAAACTGTCTTCAAAATGATCCACAGTGCCCTGAGGCCCGGTCAGTTTGAAGAAAGTGGGTCCAGTAGGCCCCTCGGCTACCGCGGCCAGCATCCGGTAGTTGGGTTTGTCCGTCGTTGCTGCCATCATCGGTCCCTGGGCCTGGTGGTAAGTGCCGCTCACATCGACAATGGTCAGGTGGATTGCATCGGTGTCCCTCTCGGAAACTTTGACGGCATCGGCTAGAGGAGAACCATTGGGGTCTGAGAACTGTCCGATCCAGCGTTCCACATTGGCCTGAACCGTTCCTCCCTGGCCTCCAAAATAAAAGACCGCCAGCTCCGCATCCTCGCTATCCTCTGGGAGGTGAGGCAAGCGGTACTGAGCTAAGCGCATAGAGGAAGAAGGAGTTTCCTTGATCCAGGCTGAAGGGGTCTCAAATTCCAGTCCAGCACCGGAAGCTTGTGCCGACTCGGGGGAACTCGCTTGTTCAGGGGCAGACCCCGAGTCACTCTGCTGGGAACTCGAGCATCCGCTCAAAAGGGCGATACACAACACAACGGCAACCCGTTTCACTTCATTCATCGCCTGCCATCTTCAACTAGAGTGAGCCTTCCGTCAACTCTTTTGACTCTCTCTCATCTGTCCAACTGGGGTGAGGAGCCATAAAGACCAGACAAACGAGACGTCCGTCGCTCGAGTTCTCCACTCCATGAGGCTCATCTGAAAAGGCACAAGTGATGTCGCCCGGCCGGAGTAAGCGCGTTTCCTGGCCGATGGTAAAGCGGCCTTCGCCTTCAACGACATAGTAGATCTTGTCATTTCCTTGGTGGCTGTGAAGCTTCTGCTTCTGGTCAGGTTCCAGGCAGTAGAGGTCGCAGAACATTCGCGAACTCTCAAAGAGATTAATCTTTTGCATCTTCTCGGGACTGAATTGAGCGACTTCGCTGATCTTTCTGAAATTCATGGGCTGGATTGTAACCTGAACCCGGAGAGTTCGAACAGAGGGAAAGGTGTCAGCTGTCAGGTGTCAGCTGTCAGGGTTTCACTAACCCATGCACGTCGAAGACGACTTTCTTGTTGGACAGCCTGTCCGTGACCAGCAGTTGAGAGTCGGAAGTCTCCAGCTTGGGGCCTTCTTTGGTTGCCGGGAACTCAGCGTAGCCAAAGCAGATATCCCCTTCGGCCTTCTTACCGCTATCTAAAGCGACTGGCCCCTTTAGAAAGTCATGTGGGCTCTCCGGAGTCTTGATGAACGAATCCAGCTGGCTGCGCTCTGGAAGCTCACAGGGTTTGCCATCCTCAGTCTTGCATTGAAGATCGAATTTCAAGCTGACCCTGGACTTGGTCCGATTTCGGATCACCGCTTGGCTCAACATGAGCATCCAATAAGGACTTTCTCCGTCCCCCTGCACGAGCTCCACTCTCTTGATGTAGAGGGGCTCCCTAATCTGAACGGTTACGTTTAAAGCCTCCTTGGGTAGCGCCGCTCCAGACCTTTTCCGGAGTAGGATCCGGAAAAGCAGAACAAGGCCAAGCGGAACGGTAACCCACAGCAGTACCGTAAAGGGAAAATCAGGCAGTCCGGACACCCCAAGCGCGCCAATAATCGACGGCACCAGGGGTTCGCTTGAATACCACGGCCAGAGAGCTTCAAACCAGAGCGGGAAGGAAGCGAAGAGCAGAACAAAGACAATTGCCCAGCCGGACGGTCCTCGTGAGGAGTGAGCAGTCGACATACTTCCAGCTTAACAAAATCAGGCCGGTATCAGGTGTAGCCCGCATTTCTCACACCAGGTCGTCGCGAAGCGGCGGAAGGGCCGGCCTGACAAGGCGCGCGAGGGGTACCCGCTTGGGGTCGGCCCCCGCAAACGTACTCTTGAGTACGTTGAGGAGCCGAGGGGTACCCGCTTGCGGGTCGTGCAACGCTGGCAGGGCGGATCATTGCGCCGATGCAACAGAGCGGGTGTGAGAAGTGCGGGCTTGTGTCGGCAGGCCTCACCAGCGATCTATCCGGCGAGGGTGGTGATGTGGCTGGTTGAAGAACTGGACCGTTGGCTGCTTGAACAACCCTACCAGAGCCAACCCCGCGATGAATCCTCCGATGTGAGCGAACCAAGCGACTCCGCCGCCGCCCTCTCCCAAGCTTAAGGTCCCCTGGAAAAGCTGAATGACAAAGTAAAATCCCAGAACAAATCCAGCCGGGATGTACATCACGCGCATAAAGAAGCCCAGCGGAATCAGAACCAGAACCCGCGCCCGAGGATACAATAAGATGTAGGCACCCAGGACCCCCGAGATGGCACCGCTTGCGCCGATGGTGGGGATCTCCGATGTGACGTCGGTTAGAAAGTGGCTCATCGAAGCAACTACGCCGGTCAGCAGGTAGAACAAAACGAATCGTCCATGGCTCATGGCGTCTTCTATATTGTTGCCGAAGATCCACAGGTAGAGCATGTTGCCGATCAGATGCATGAACCCACCGTGCAGAAACATGCTGGTGAAAATGCTGAATGAGGCGGGAATGGCTACCAGCTCGGAGGGAAGAGTTTGGGAACCGAAGATGACAGAAGGAATGGCACCAAATTGGTAGACAAACAGCTCACCTTCTCCTGGCCCCAGCGAAATCTGGTAGAAAAACACCAGGACGTTGAGCGCAATCAGGCCCACGGTCATGACGGGCACGATGGTGGTGGGATTGTCATCACGCAGTGGGATCATCGAAGTCGTCCTAGGACCGTCGTGCCAGTCATGACCGTAGGGAGGGGATAGGGGGCCAGTCTACACTGTCCCCTCTTCCCGAGGGGGGATTGCGCAGTTTGCGCAGTGCCTTCGCTTCGATCTGGCGAATCCGCTCGCGGGTGAGAGAGAACCTCTGCCCGACCTGCTCTAGAGTACTTTCGCTACCCTCCCCGATGCCAAATCGCATTCGAACGATTTGCTCCTCTCGGGGGAGCAAGGTCTGCAGGACGGCCGCCGTCTGATCCTTAAGATTGAGATTGATCACCGCCTCGGCAGGGGAAACGGCGCCCTGGTCTTCGATAAAGTCACCCAGGTGGCTATCCTCTTCCTCTCCGACAGGGGTCTCCAATGAGATGGGTTGCTGAGCGATCTTGAGAACTTTGCGCACCTTACTCACTGGAATGTCCATCTTCTCAGCAATTTCTTCGGAAGTAGGCTCTCGACCATAATCCTGAACCAGCGCACGCGAGGTCCGGATCAGCTTGTTGATGGCCTCAATCATATGCACCGGAATACGAATGGTTCGCGCCTGATCGGCAATGGCTCGTGTCATGGCCTGGCGAATCCACCAGGTGGCATAAGTGGAAAACTTGTAACCCCTTTGGTATTCAAACTTATCGACAGCTTTCATCAAGCCGATATTGCCCTCCTGGATTAAATCCAGAAACTGTAATCCCCGGTTGAAGTACTTTTTGGCAATCGAGACCACCAGGCGAAGGTTGGCTTCCACCAGCTCCTTCTTGGCAATTTCCGCTTCCAACTCTCCCTGTTTTATGGCTGCCAGGGTTCGCTTGATTGCGATTGGCGAAGCTGACACCTCCTCCTCGATTTCCTTCATCTCCTTGTCAATGACTCGCCGGCGCAATCTCACTTTCTTGGCCTCATCGAGCTTTAATCGAGTTTCCTTCAATTTTTTGAGTTGCTTGGATTCTCTCTCCAGTGTGACAATCTGATCCACGGTGTTCCTGATCAACTGCACCAGTTTTTGATGCACCTGAGCCGTCAGCTCCAGCTCACGGGGAATCCGGGTTATGGGGATCCGAAGGCGTGCTAACTGAGAGAGCATTCTCTTGTGGGCCTTACCGTCTTTCTTGACCCTACTCACCCGTTTTCTTAGTTCGGCGGCTTCCCCTTCCAAGGCGGCGACTTTATTGATGCGCCTCAACACCAACCTACGCCTCTTGGTCAGGATCTCATCCGTTAGTTCATCTTCGCTGAATTTGACCAGGCTTTTTATATTCAGATCGTTATTCCGGAGCTGATCGCCATACTTGGAGATTTGCGCGACCACGACTGGCGAGCGAAACAGCGCTTCACGGACACTCTCTTGGCCCTTTTCAATTCTCTTGGCTATCTCAACTTCTCCTTGCCGAGTCAAAAGAGGCACCGTGCCCATTTCTCTGAGATATATCCGAACCGGATCATTGGTCTTCTCAAAGCTCACAGCAGCAGGATGAGGCCCCTGCTTCCCGTCCTTTTCTACTGCTTTGGGGCGGGTCTTCAGCTTGACAGCTTCCAGCTTTTGCTCAGAATCGACAACCTGGATCCCGGCATCACTGACCACCTGAAGAATCCTGTCTAGATCTTTTGAGGACTGGATATGATCTGAAAGGATATCTTGAATCTCTTCGTAAAGAAGATAGCCCTTCTCTTCCCCGAGGGTTATGAGCTCTTTAATGCCCGCGAATCTTTCTTCACTATTTTCCAGTAGTTCGTTAATCGACAACATTTACGAAACTCCTACCGCTGTTTGGAATTCATGATCGGCCATGGCCCTGAAAGTCCTTCGTTGTCAGGGTTGTAACAGTTCAGAGATGTGGATAAAGGCCTAGGGATTATACCCCGTCCCCTGCTGCATGTCAATGCAGGAAAGGCCTTATGATTGGATCGAAATGGGCAGGCGGATCATCTATGATCAGGGTCCAAAGCTGCCTAGCCGGGATTATGCATAATCCCGGCTCGAGAATCCCTAGCGCTGCATCTCTTACTCTCGCTCCCTGAGTGTCTCAGGAGTTCCAAGAACGGCGCCAGCAGGTCTAAAGTTATACTCTTCGGAAAAGTCGGAATGCACGAAGATGAATTTTCCGCCCAGCATCGTCACCAAAGCCCCAACTTCAGAAATGTCTTCCTCGGGAATCGTCATATAGTCCCGATCGATCACCACCAGGTCGGCCAGTTTGCCCGTCTCGATGGAACCGAGCTTGTCCCCTTTGAGGACATAATTGGCCCCGTTGCGGGTGGCGACTCTCAGAGCGGTGGCCCGGTCCAAGCTCTGGTCAGGTCCCCACGCCTTGCCGTCCGGGTCCTTGCGCGTGATCAGGGTCTCGATTGCCGACCATCCCCCCTCCAGGGAAACGTTGATGCCTGCGTCTAGCATGCTCTTCACCGGAGCCACAAAGGTGTGAGCCACAGCGTCGCCGAAAGCCGCCCCAATCATGGGGGCTCGACCCCCTTCGCCCAGCGGGGCGCAGCTCCACATCAGTCCCAGTTTGGCCGCGCGTGGCACATCCTCGGGCTTGATCATCGTGCAATGGTCCATGGCCCAGCCCTTCACCGCTCCCGGGTTGGCCCGGTCGATACGCTCCAGCATCGACAGAAAAAGGCTGTAGGACTCATCCCCAGACATGTGCAAATTGGCGGAGCGCAGACCGTCCTGGGCAACCTGGTTGTACCACTCGGGGAAGTAGTTGGCCCTTAGGCTCGCCCCCCGGTTTCCTCCACTGTACTCAATGTCCAGGTGGCATTGGCCGCGCGGGAACCAGTCGGAGATTGCAGCCAGCCCCATCAGGGAACCTTGGCCTCCTTGAGCTTCGGCCACTGCAGCGGCGTCCCTGTCGAGCGAAATGCACATTCTGGCGCCCGCTCCATCGACCCCCCGGGCACTCATTGAAGTGATCCAGACCGTGTCGGTGCCGCTCCCCATTTGGTACTGGGTGTTGTCCGCTCCCGGGATCCCAAAGGTCCAACTGACACCGTAGCCATATCTCAACGGCATCTGACCTCGGGCGTCGAGCCATTTATAGACGTCCACAGAGAATTCATGCAGACCCCCTGAAAGCGTCGTGATACCCGATGCTGCCCGCTCCTCGAGAGCCTTCCTGTAGAGGGGAGCCATGATCTCGACATCGGGCACCGGCGCAAACTCTTGCACAACGATACGGGCGGCGGGAGGCTCCAGATGGCCATCCGGCCGGCCGGAGGGATCGAGCCAGTAACGCCCGTAGGTCTCAATGAAGTCTCCGTGCTTGTCCCACAGTGCTTCGATGGCCTTACTGTTGATAAGCACCATGTTCAGGATCGGCACCCCCAAAGAGAGAAAGATAGGATTGTCTGGA
This sequence comes from Acidobacteriota bacterium, assembly GCA_963663035.1. Classification (GTDB taxonomy): domain Bacteria; phylum Acidobacteriota; class UBA6911; order RPQK01; family JADFOI01; genus JADFOI01. The sequence goes on along the minus strand of OY760074.1, from coordinate 832,770 downwards.
GCGGCCTTGTCCAGTTCCCACCGGTTCATGTCGTCAAAGAGCATCCTGGCCTGATCTCCCGTCGGGTTGGTGGTGAAAGAGATCCACTCGCCCGGCTCGAAGTCGAAAGCCTCAATGGTGTCCCTGATCTGCTTGAGGACATCGTCCACGGTGTTCACCTGTCTAAAGTTCACAGAATATCGCTTTTGCACCGAGGCAGACAGGTTGCGGCCATAACGCCCGGGTGATTCCATATGGGTGTGGGTATGGATAAGCCCCGGCGTCACCGTCTTGCCTTTCAGGTCTATCTGGACCGTGTTGGGGCCGGCCAGTCTCAGAACTTCATTGTTGGTTCCCACCGCCACAATCTGAGTGTTGCGAACCGCAACGGCCTCGGCAACACTGAAATTCGCGTCCACGGTCAGAATCCTGCCGTTGTGCAGAATCGTATCCGCGGCCTGCTGCCCAAAGCCCACAGTGATGTTTGCAGCCATCACCATAGCCGCCATCCAAAGGTGTTTTTTCATTGTGATTGCTCCCTGTTTTGCCGTTCCCGTTAGAGAAATCAAGTTATAGGCTTCCGAAACGATTCACTTAGGTTGTGGCGTAGGCTACAACTCCACAGTGGTATCGTCAAGCTACGCTGCGGTTTCGCAGTCTCACCTGTTGCCATTCACTCCCTGAAGGTCTACTATCTACAGACACGGTCATCTAGCTCTGTCAGGAGGAGACCTCATGCATCACCCGGGAAAGCACTCCATCGGTCGTTTCCTGATGATCGGGATCGGCTGGACCATGCTGGTGATCATCGTGGCCACCATTGCGGTGTATTTCTCCTGGAACATGGCCATGCCGGATCTGTTTGGCGCGGTTCCCATGAGCTTCAGCAACGCTTTTGGCTTAGTGCTCCTGGCCGCCATGGCCTCTTGGATCCTGGGTCGTGGGGTAGTCGGGCGCAACGTCAACCCTCGCCGAAGAATGTGGAAAGAGAAAATGTGGAGAGAGAAAGAGAAGATGTGCAAGGAGAAGAGGGATCAAGGGGAACAAGACATTTAGCCCAGATCATGGGGGAACACCTGCTGGCTCGGTGAGCGGCCGCTCCCGTGAAGATTCGGGGACATAGGTAACACTTTAGACCGGAGACATAGGTAACACTTTCACGGAGTAGGAGGGGTATCGAAGGGAGCCCGTAGGGCTCCCTTCGATACCCCTCCTAACCGTATAAGCGTTGTTGTCGTTCATCGTAACGTCCCAGTAGAACCGATCCAAAGCACACCGACCAGATTCCATCCTCAATCTCATTCAGACCAACGTCCTGCCCTTGGAGAACCCCGCTTAAGAACAGCCGGTGTCCTTGCCAGCGAATACACCCGTTTGAACCAACCCGCCGCACCTCAAAGTAACCCGGATACTCCAACCGTGGCAAGCGCTTCGGATAGGGCCGCTCAGAAGGACGGTGTACTTCTGCTGGAGTTCTCTCCTGCAGTGACCTGCCCCCACGAACGAGTCCACCCTCTATGCTAGACCCGGGACCATTTGAAGTCCACTCCAAGGGATTGGATCCAGTGCCTGCGACCTAGGTAGTTTGGCCTCTGGCGCCGGCGGCCGATAGGCCAAGGCGCTGTGAGGCCGGATCTGATTGTAATCCCTCCGCCAGCGTTCTACCAACACCTTGGCTTCCCCCAGCGTGTCGAAGATCTCCATGTTCAGCAGCTCATCCCGTAGTTTCCCGTTGAAACTCTCAATGTACCCATTCTCCCAGGGGCTGCCCGGCTCGATGTACAAGGTCCTTACCCCAACAGCCTGCAGCCAGTCCCGGACCGCCTGTGCCGTAAACTCCGATCCGTTATCGGACCGGATAAACTCAGGCACTCCCCGATCAACGAATAACTCCGCCAGCCGGTCCAACACGTCTTGGTGATTCATCTGCCGTTTCACATCAATGGCGAGGCACTCTCTGGTGTACTCATCCAGGATCGTCAATAGCCGAAAGGCTCGCCCATCATGGGTCCGTTCATGCACGAAATCATAGCTCCAGACGTGGTTCTTGCGAGCCGCTCGTAACCGAACACAGGAACCGTCATTAAGCCACAGCCTCCTTCGTTTCGGCTGTCTGGACGGGACTTTCAGCCCTTCTTGTCTCCACAGCCTCTCCACCCGCTTAGGATTCACCTTCCACCCTTCCCCATGAAGTATCGCCGTGACCCGCCGGTAGCCATAACGCCCGTATTGCGTAGCCAACTCCACCATCCGGGCCACCAATCGGGCCTCATCATCGGGAATTTGCCTTTCCCTTCGCTGGGTCGATCGAACCTGTCCCAGCACTTGGCAGGCCCGACGTTCGGAGACTCGCTCTGCTCCTAATCGCTCTCGTACCCACATCACCGCTCGTCTCCTGTTCGCCGGGCCTAGAAGTTTCCCGAGGACACTTCCTTCAGGATCTGCTTGTCCAAAGACAGATCCGCCACCAGCTTCTTCAACCGGGTATTCTCCTTCTCCAACACCTTCAACCTCTTGGCCTGGTCCAACCGGAGCCCTCCGTACTCTTTGCGCCACCGGTAGTAGGTCTGCTCGCTCACCCCCATCTGCTTCGACACCTGTCCCACCCTCTGTCCTTGGGCCAGACCCACCTCTGCCTCACGCAGCTTCATGATGATCTGTTCTGCCCTAAACCGCTTCCCTGCCATCCTTGCCTCCTTCCTAAACCGGAAATCCTAACATTCAAACTGGACTCGTTTTAGGGGGCAAGGTCAGCAGTGCCTGGTGGGGTCGCTCTTGGTTATACTCGGCTCGAAAGCGGTTAAACCCCTTCTGTTGTGCTGCTCGGTTCGCCGCTGGAGGCCGAGTGGTGTGTTCCTTGAGCGTCCGGTGCATTCGTTCGTGCCTCCCGTTTTGCTCGGGATGTCCAGGTTGAATCAACACCGGGTCAATCCCCAGGCGGATCCACCAGACCGACAGCCGCGAGAGGCGACACAGTCCCGTACTCGCAAAGGGAGTCCCGTTGTCGGTCAAGATCGCCTGCGGCAACCCGTACTCACGGAATATTTGCACAAACACCCCCTTGACCGGTCCCCCGGCCGTTGACGCGAAACCTTGACACGCCAGCAAGTACCGACTCATGTAGTCCGCCACCGTCAGCGGATAACAATAACTCCCGTCCTGGGTACGGAACTCTCCCTTGAAGTCCGCCGTCAGCACCTCATGGGGTTTCCCGACCTCCAGCACCGGTTCGCTCCTACTGGCGTGCCTTCGACGACGTCGGCGGGGCTCAGTCAGACCCTTCCGCTTGAGGATTTCCTGCGCCGTCGAGCTGACTGGCCACTTCACCTCCGGGTGACGTCGCCTCAGCCAGGGCAGCAACGTGCGAGCTCCCCAGCGAGGATGTTTCCGCTTCGCCTCTAGGATCGCTTCGGCCACTTTCTCTGGCGTCCGGGTGGGACTGTGATGCGGTGTCCGGCTGCGATCCTGCAATCCCATAATCCCCTCTTTCTGGTAACGCCCCCACCACTTGTAACCTGTCTTCCGGCTCACCCCGTAACGCTCACTCAATTCACTCATGTTGAACCGACCTTCTTCCACTTCCGCCACAAAACAGACTCGCTCTTTCATGGGTTCCGTCTTCTTCCAGGGCATGGGGCACCTCCTTTGGGCCTCCATACTCCCCTACTAGACTGTCACCCATGTCTCCGGTCTGTTTTGTTACCTATGTCCCCGGTCTGTACCCCGCTGACAACTGACACCTGACCGCTGACAGGCCCGTGGGCTAAAGCCCACGGCTCTGTTTGAACCTCGTTAGCTCCGTCAGAGCCGTACCCACATTTCCGTTGCCTTCAACCCCCTAACGTTCTAGTATCTACAAGAATCACACCCTAATTAAGGGGAAGATGAACCTTGCTCGGTACAACGATCTTCCATAACCCAAGAGGCGGTAGCAGAAAGATGCACTCTCTGGCCAGTCTGGCCGCTTTGCTCCTCTTTAGAACGACACAGTCGTACGCGGCTCCGATGGAGGAGGTCAAGTTTATGGACGTGGATGGGGTCAGGACCGGATACGTCGAAGGGGGAAGCGGCCAAGCCATGGTGCTGGTCCACGGCGGTGCCTTCGGTGATATTCGAGGCCATTTTTCCAATAACTGGAGAGTTATCTTTGACTATCTGGAACCACACTTCCATGTCTATGCCATAGACAAGCTCGATCAGGGTCATACGGATAATCCCCTCCGCGACGCCGACTACACGATGCTGGCAGTCACCCAGCATCTTTTCAAGTTCATGGAGACGCTGGGTTTGCAGAAGGTCCATCTGGTGGGCCACTCCAGAGGTGCTCTGCCCGCTATCCGGGTCGCTACCGATCACCCCGAGTTAATAGAGACTCTCACCATCTTCGACAGCAACACCCTGGCCCCTGACCCTCCATCCTCGCCAAGCCAAACGACTTCCAGCCCGACTCAACCTCCACAAGTGGAGAACCCGACCCCAACCAGAGAGTCTATTCGTGAAGTCTGGTCTACCCGTTTATTCCATCAAGAGTCTATTACCGATGCTTTTGTTGAGGAGGAATTCCGAGTCTCATTGCTTCCCGAACTCAAGGAAGCCAGGGACAAGATGAGTTCGTTGACTGATCAGTGGGTCAAGAACAATCCGGAGAAACTGGAGGAGAACCCAGGGCTTCAGCGCAGGTGGTGGTACGATGAGATGAAGCGTGAAACCTACGACCGAATCAATGCTGGTCAGTTGAAGGCTCCGACCTTGATTATCTGGGGGTTCAACGATCCATCAGCCTCTTATACACTTGGCATCGATATCTACAACATCGTCAGCGCGGTTGTCGATCGCACCGAGCTGCACCTTTTCAACCAGTGCGGGCACTATGGTTTTCAGGACTATCCCCGTGAAATTGCCGATCTGATGGTCGGTTTCATCAAAAACTCAAAGGTCTCAAACACCAAGTGAGGTAGCAGAAAGATGAATTATCCGAGAAGGGCTTTCTTCAAACACTTTCTGGCCAGCTGGGCCGCTTTGCTTTTCTTTACAACAACACACTTGTCCGCAGCACCGATGGGGGAGATCCAGTTTGTGGACGTGGATGGAGTCAGGACCGGGTACTTTGAAGGGGGAAGTGGCGAAGCCATGGTGCTGGTCCACGGCGGTGGCTTCGGTTCCGCGGCCCATTTTTCCAATAATTTTAGAGCTATTTTTGATGACCTGACCCCACATTTCCACGTCTATGTCATAGACAAGCTGGGTCAGGGTTATACGGAAAATCCCATCAGGGACGCCGACTACACGATGCTGGGAGTCGCTCAGCATATTTACAGGTTTATGGAAACGCTAGGTATGCAGAAAGTCCATCTGGCGGGTCACTCCAGAGGTGCTCTGCCCTCGCTCCGTATCGCTGCCGATCACCCCGAGATGATAGAGACTCTCACCATCTACGACAGCAACACCCTGAATCCTGCCACTCTAAACCCACCCAGCCAGACGACTTCCGCCCCAACTCAACCTCCCCCAGCGGCACCACCGACTCCGACTCAACCTCAACAAGTGGAACCCCCTACTCCAACCGAAGAGTCTATTCGTGAATTCTGGGTTTCCCGCTTACACCATAAAGACTCCCTCACCGATGCTTTTGTTGAGGAGGAACTCCGAGTCTCCTTGCTTCCCAAGTTCAGGGAAGCTAGCGAGAAAATGAGGTCGTTGACTGCGCAGTGGGTGGAGAAGAATCCGGAAAAAATGGCGGAAAACCCCAGGTCTCGGGGCGGGTGGTGGATCGATGACATGAAGCGTGAAACCTACTCCCGAGTCAAGGCAGGCCGCTTGAAGGCTCCAACCTTGATTATCTGGGGATTCAATGATCCAGGAGCCTCTTATACAATTGGCATCGAGATCTTCAACATCATCAGCGCCGTGGTCGATCGCACTGAGCTGCACCTTTTCAACCAGAGCATGCACTATGTCTTTCAGGAATACCCCCGCGAGGTTGCCGATCTGATGGTCAGTTTTATTGGGAATTCAAAGGACTGAGGAGAAGGTGGGGAGGGTCAGTGAATCTGCTCGCCCTCGAATCGAATGACTTCAACCCTTTGAATAGGGCTACTCAAGAGTCGGTTGCCGAACTCCAGGCGCAAGCCTAAGGCTGCCACAATGTCAATCTTGATCGCACTGCCGCCCCAGGTGCAACCGCTAATCGTTGTTTTACAGGGGGACAGGCCGTGGCGATCAAACCACCCGCCGGACACGGCGTAGAAACCGTCCTCAAGCACATGGATCGAGTAGACCGCGTCGAAGGTGGTTACCCGCACCTGATCGCCAAAAGACAGGTCCTCTTTAGGCACCTGTTCTAACTCGTCTACTTCATCAAGGATGGCTTCCAGAGTCCGTTCCAAACGTGGCATTTTCTTTGCTCGTCCTTCATCGAAGCAATATCCATTCCAGAGTGTCGGAAATCACTACCGAAATCGGCCTGTAACTCCTGTGGCTCTAGTCTTTTCTGGAATCAGCGTGGGGACTTCAAGGGGAGCTGTGGGCTCCGATTCCACCCACAGATGTAAACCTCAGTTTGCAGTGTCGAGCCTTTGAGCCGCCCTTACAGGGCTCTGATCGGCTGCTGCATCCTACCCAGGGCTTACGCCCTGGGCTATTACCTGGCGCCCCTTCGGGGCTCCGGACGGGTCAGCGGTCAGCTGTCAGTTGTCAGCGGCCCGGTGGTCAGCGGTCAAAATTCTATTTTCTGTCCCAGCTTATGAGGGAGATCGCCTGTCTGCTGCATCCACCTGATTTCGTTGAATCCATCGAAGAGGCCGTTTCCGGTGAAGTTCTTGACGTAGAACAAGAGATATCCTCTCTTATAGGCATCACCATAACTCTGGCTTCGTTCTTCCTGATAGGCTTCTTCCGAACTGTAGACCCTGATATTCACATGGTCGCTGGCAGCTGCCAGCGTTTTGATGAGGCTTACAAGCTGATCTTCAGTGGCTTCGTCACTCACCAGGATCTCCAACCCAAGGCCTCTGAAATCGTTATCGGGATTCCATTCACGCAAGACCGAGTGTTCGATCACCTGGCCTGTGATCTCTTGCCCCTGAGACTCGTTGGTTTGCGTTACATCCGTCTGCTCTGGTGCTTGTGGAGGTGACTCCTGTCTGGAGCTGGACACATAAAAGACCACGAGACCACAGCCGATGAGGCCGACCAATAACCATTGAGTTCCACTCATTTCTCCTCCCTAGCTTTTCCTGAATTCTTAAAGTGGCTGACCGTCCTTTCGACCATGGGTACACCGCCCTGAAAGAAGGATTTATAGAACGCCCCAGCTCTTGGTGCGGTCAAGCGTGATGTGGATGATGGGGCGGCTGTCTATGGCCATTTCTCGATACTGAGGATATTTCCTCTCTAAGAGATCTACAGCCTTCTTATGTCTCGGACCTCGGGTGAGTATCCTTGCCCTTCCCCGAATCAAAACATAGGCCAGTCGTGTCCAATCTTCTTCGTATCTATCAACCACAATGGAGACATAGGGGCTTTCACGAATGTTTCTTATCCTTTCCAGCAGGAGAGGGGAGACCTTTTTGGGTTTCTCGTCAATGGAGGAGTAGAGATCAGAACCATCAACGGCATAGCAAATGGGCACAACCAATGGGCGTCCCCTGGCATCAGAAGTTGCCAAATGCGCCACTCGCCCAGCGCCAATGAATTCCTTCTCCTTCTGGGTCAGAGCAGAGCTTCCAGCCAAAATGGTTTGACTGGTTCAGGACTCCTTGGCCAGTTCCCAAACTTGCTCCATGCGTGCCACCAACTTTTCCACCGAGTCCACATCAGGAGAGAACTGCACATCCAGGATCAGCTCACTCGCACCCGTTTGACGCGCCTCCGAGATGTCCCCTTTGATTTGCTCCTGAGTGCCCGTGAACTCGGCGCGCTCGCCGTTGATCGGTGTCTCTGAGAACTCAAGGTTGCCGCGAACCACCAGATTCAGTGTCTCGGGGTCGCGGCCGGCTTCCCGGGCCATCTCTTTTACCCCTTCAAACATCTGCGCCACACCACTTAAGGGAATTCCCACTGGCATCCAGCCATCGCTGTACCGCGAAACACGTCGCAGAGCGGCCGGAACATAGGCAGCCATGAAGACTGGCGGGTGTGGCTTCTGAACCGGCTTGGGGCCGATAAAAGATTTTGAGATGTTGTAGAACTCTCCCTTGAACTCCACCGGGTCGGTCGTCCAAATTGCCTTGAGGACCTGAAGGAATTCATCTGAGCGCTTACCGCGATCTTTCATCACTGAACCGGCGGCAGCGAATTCATCGGGTGACCATCCCTGTCCCAGGCCAAGACGCAGCCTTCCTCCTGAGAGGACGTCAATCGTGCTCAAACGTCGCGCTAACATGACGGGGTTGTAAAAGGGGATGTTCAGGACGCTGGTTCCGAGGCCGATGCGGCTTGTGTGAGCGCTAACAAATGTCAGCGTTTCCAGGGGGTCCAGCACGGTCTTGTAGAGCTCGGGCAAGGTGCCATCTCCTACAGGATAGGGTGCCTGGGGATCGACCGGCCAGAGTATTCGGTCCAACACCCACAAACTGTCGAACCCCAGTTCTTCCGCGCCTTTTGCGACCGTAATCAGGGCCTCCGACCCTGTATTTGGACCGATCTGTGGCAAAGCAAACCCTAAACGCATGAGCTTCTCCTTTCTTCTTACGCGCATTATAACCAAAGACAATCATTCATCCCACAACTGAGATTTCGACCGCAACTGCTTTAATCGGCTGCGCTGTGCCTTTTCCTCAAGGCGCCGGCGTTTCGCCGCCATTGAGACTTGGGTTTTCCTTCGGGGCGTACTTTTCCTGAGGGCCTGCGCCAACAGCTCCGTGAACCGTTCCACTGCCGTCCGCCTGTTGGATTCCTGGGTTCGATGTCGCTGGCAGACAACGCGAAGAACTCCTTTATTGTTGATACGAGTGGAAAGGCGTCTCTTGATCAGCTCCTTGTCTGCCTGAGACAGACTGGGAGAGTTTTCCAGGTCAAACGACAGTGTCATCCGAGTGTTCAGCTTGTTGACATTCTGCCCCCCCGGTCCACTGCTGCGGGAAGCCTTGAACTGAAGTTCGTCCTCTTGAATGAAAAGAGTGTTGCTGACCTTGATCATGGGTCCCTACCGAGGCGTGCGCCCTCTCCGGCTATCGACCTTCTCAATGTAGCACAGAAAGCTCTTTTGCAAAGATGGGCCAAAACGTATGATGAACTCTCAAGATTGCGAGGTGAATCATGACGGTTAGCCTACAGAAGATCCATGAAGCTGCAGAAGCCATCAAGGGCAGCGTTATCAAAACCTCCTGCACACGATCCAAGACGCTCTCTGAGATCACTGGAGCCGATGTACGACTCAAATTTGAGAACCACCAATTCACGGCTTCTTTCAAGGAACGAGGCGCTCTGGTGAAGCTTCTGACACTCACGAGGGAGGAGCAGAAGGCCGGAATCATAGCGATGTCGGCGGGCAACCATGCGCAAGCGGTGGCCTACCATGCTCAGGGGCTCGGCATCCCCACCACTATCGTGATGCCGCGTCACACGGCCAATATCAAGGTCGAGAGCACCCGAGCCTTTGGAGCCGAGGTGATCCTCCGTGGCAAGGGATTGGATGAGGCCCGCGAGTTCACCGAGGTGCTTGTCGGGGAAAGGGGCCTGCACCTCATTCATCCTTACGATGATGAGCAGATCATCGCCGGTCAGGGAACCATTGCTGTGGAGATGCTGGAGGCCTGCACCGATCTGGAGGTGCTCCTGGTTCCGGTTGGCGGAGGCGGCCTCATAGCCGGGACCGCCATCGCTGCCAAGGGCATTCGTCAAGAGATCGAAGTGATCGGCGTGCAGGCTGCACGCTTTCCTTCGATGCTGCAGGCACTGGAAGGCGCTAAGATCGAGTGCGGCACGACTACCATGGCGGACGGCATTGCGGTAACAGAGCCGGGACGCTACACACTGCCCTTGGTCAGAGAGTTCGTGGATGAGATCCTGCTGGTCGACGAAGGCCAAATCGAGTCGGCTGTGCTTCTTCTTGTTGAGGTGGAGAAAACCGTCGTGGAGGGGGCAGGAGCAGTCGGCCTGGCAGCGCTGCTGGAACATCGGGCTCGCTTCAAGGGCCGGAAGGTGGGCTTGATTCTCTCCGGCGGTAACATCGACCTACTCGCGCTCTCGTCGATCATGCAGCGCGGGCTGGTCCGGTCCGGTCGGCTGGTGAGACTCCGTGTAGGGATACCTGATGTTCCGGGTTCGCTCGCGGAAGTGAGCCAGATCCTGGGTGAGGCCAACTCCAACATCATTGAGGTTCGCCATCAGCGAGCCTTCACGAATCTCTCTTTACGAACAGCAGAAGTGGAGTTTGTCCTTCAAACGCTGGGGATGGGCCACCTTCGACAGATCCTGGAGACCTTGAGCGAGGCCAAATATGAGGCCTCAGTAGAGGATGTCTCAGTGGCCGATCGTGAGAGTTGACATAGCTAGCAGATATGGGACCAGGACTGTCAGATCAGTCAGTTTGCGGTGGTCGGGATCGGCGGAACCAGGAGAAAATGAGGTAACCCACTAATGACAGGTCCAAGATGATTTCGAAGATTCGAAACTCTCTGCCGAAGTGAGCACGATCCCAATAGCTGATGGGGCTATAAAAGCGAAGGGTCCAGTTCAATGGCCAAAAGAGCACGGGACCGTCGTCATAATGAGTGGCGATGTCTACAAACGAGTGCAGAAGACAGGCCATCAGAAACCACTGCATCCAATTGGAAAAGTGACTCCAACGGGTCTTCAGCAAGCGGATGACAAGCAGTCCGCACACGAGGCTCAGGGGCGAGTGCAAAACATTCAGGCAAGCGATCCACACAGGATCTTCGAAATACAGGGTACCGAATATATACCTCGCAGTCTCATTACGGGGCCACCCCAGCACATTCTGGAAGTACCATAACGAACCCAATGACAGCACGTAAAAAGCCATGTCGGGGGCGATAGAACCGACCAGGACTGCACTTCGAACCATCGGTATCTTGGGCAGGGCCAGTAAAGGGAAACCAGCTCCTCTTTCGAAGACCTGTAGCTGACTCACTCACCCAACCTGTATCGCCTCCGCCGGCGTATTGACGTCCTGCCAGGCTGGGACAAGAGAAGAAGGAGGCGAGGGCACGATGACTTTGGCATGGGAGCCCAAACGAGAAAGTGAAAAATCGCCATGGCTGGCTAAAGTTTCCACTAGGGAGCGGGATCGGAAATCGTAGTGAGCCAAGAGAGGTTCAATCCGACCGTCTTGCCCCCTCAGCTGGGGAAGCGTGGCCCAGACTCCGGGTGCACGGGTGGAGAGAAGCCACTCCAAAGAAGACAGGGACAACAGAGGAAGGTCGCATGCAGCCACCAGCCAAGAAGCACGTGGGGCCCAACGCAAAGCTGCCAGAACCCCAGCCATGGGTCCACTGACAGCAGGCACATCCGCCAGACGGAGGCACTGTCCCAGGCCTTCCGGCAAACTTCCCGTCCCTGCAATCATCACCGTGGAGGTTAGCTCACGAAGCAATCCCACACTTCGTTCAATCCAAGTCTTGCCATCTTTTCGAATCATGTGCTTGGGATGCCCCATGCGCTTGCTTTGACCGCCAATCAGAAGGCATCCAAAAACAGGTGTCTTCAGCCATTGCTTGAAGAGCCAATTGTCCAAAATAGACAAGAAGGACCCAACCCGGTCCGAGTCGCGGGGCAGCGTAGCAAGGATCTCCTCGATTTCAGCGGGTGCTCGGTTTTCAGTCGGATCCAGCAGCCACACTTTGGGGAGAGGTGACTCTTTGTGGCCTTCCACCAGCACCAGGTCGTACCTCAGAGGGAGTGAACTGAGAGTGGCAGACAAGCTGACGTGGGCAGCTTCTCGCGACCTCAGTAATCCTTCCTCCGACCCTTTCAGAAAGACATCCGCCCCCGAATGAAAGAGTCGATCACTATCCTTTCCAGGATGGTCCACGTCGATTTCATGGTCAGTGTGCTTGAGCACCGCCACCTGGAGTCCCTTTTTGCGTAAATGTGGAACCACACGCTCAATCAGGCTCGTTTTCCCGGAACCACTCCAGCCGCATATTCCGAAAGCAGGAAGATCTGTGAGTGTCGCCATGCTCTCCCAACTCTTGCCCAAGGGCTTCATATGATCTGTCATCGGCCACAAATCTCTTTGAATTTATTCATTACACTTTATCGCATTTTTGATTTCTCAATCCACTGACCTCGACTCCAGGAGAAAGTCAAAGTACACTCAAGCAGTATGGCGACGAGGATGACTCTCTTCGCAATCTCATTTGCGCTGATTTGGCTTGCAGAAGACAACTGAAACAGAAGGCATCAGATTATGACTTACACACGAATTCTCTCTTTAGTGGTGTTCTCCCTGGCACTGCTTCTGGTGTGCTGCCAGGGGAGTGGATCTCCTGAGGTTGAGACTGGCCAGGCAGAGATGGCTGAACATTCCCCTGAAATGGAAACAGCCATGGGCCACGAAGATCACGACCCCAAACATGGCGGAGTCTTCTTCATGGCACTGGATAATAAGCATCATCTGGAAGCAACCTTGACTCCAGAGGGGTTGTTCCGGGTCTATCTGTACGATGAATTTACCGAGCTCCTGCCTCCCGACAAGGTTGGTGAGTGCGAAGGAACGGTTCACTGGGGTGAATTTCCTGATCCTCCCGGCACCCCCCTGGGAGTTGGAGCAGCCCCAGGGACAGTGGAAGCCAAACTGGACCGAGAGGTAGAGTTTCCCGTGACCCTGACGCTCTTGCTTCGGCTTCCTGAAACGGTTTCCGGTGGAGAGCCGGAACTCTTCACATTCGTCTTTGACGATTACTCAAAGCCACCTTCCGAAGATCATTAGAGTAGGGGGCTGTCCCCTTTAGTCCGTCTCCGTCAGCTTTTCGAGCCTTCTGACCTCTTCAAGGTGGGACGGTCTTTCTTCAAAGTGGGCTTGTCCCGTTCCGTCCCGTCTGTGTTGGTTCTTCGCTTCAAAGTTGGCCGCTTGGCCTCTGCCTGTCCCTGATACGTACCTGGCTCCATTCCCTGGTAGTCCAACTCGATCAAGCGAGCCTTGACCCGTTCAAACTCAGAACCGCTGACAACGTATTCTCCCTTAGCAGGCAAAAAGGAAATCTCCTCCTGCACATCTTCGATCCGACTCTCGGGGGTGGGATGAGTTCTAAAGAAGCCCGCGAACTTACCAGGCTTGTCCTTCTGCCGGGCCTCAAGTTTTTCAAAAAAGGTAATGAACCCGTGAGGATCGTACCCCGTGTTCCAGAGGTACTGTGTCCCCAGCTGATCTGCCTCCGACTCAGACTTTCGGGTAATGCCCAGGACAGCCAGATTCATACCCAGACCCAGACCATTTTGAATTCCATACCCGGCCAAACCTCCTCCCACGAAGAGAGCGGGAATGGCAGCGAACTGCAGCAGCTGACCTTTTGACATCCTCTCAGTAGCATGCCGGGCAGTCACGTGAGCAATTTCATGAGCCAGGACTCCCGCCAATTCAGATTCATTGTCAGCTTCCAGAATCAGACCCTTGTTGACATAGAGAAAGCCGCCCGGCAAAGCAAAGGCATTCACTTCATCGGTGTCCACCACCTTGATCATAAAGGGCACCTTGGCGTCCGAGTGTTTGACAATCTCCTGTCCAAGTCGGTCGACATACTCCGTCACCAGCGGGTCTTCCACCAATCGCGCTGTCTCCTCGAACATCTGTGCAAACTGGGCACCCAGCTGAATCTCCTTTCCCTGAGAGATGAAATTGGGAAAGATGCCGACGATCCTTCCATTGATCTTGCGATTCCCGATCTTCTCCACGTCCGTGTGTTTTCGACCGGCAGTAACACTGGTCGGAAACAGCAGAATCAGGATCATCAGCACAGAAGCCATGTGTGACAGTCTTTTCATTGGGTCTTCTCCTTTCTCTTGAAGTGAGTGTCGCCACGGTCCGACTTCTTACACCTTGCATGGAGTACAAGGCAGGATACAGGGGATAATGGTTGACCTGCCTGGGGTCGCTGGGAGATAGTAAAGATAAGAGGCTTGCAACAATAGGAGAAAATCATGAGGATAAAGTGGTTCACCGTAGTCTTTGGATTGAGTCTACTCACCTTTTGGGGTGGGCCAGCCGGCTTGGCACAGGACACGTCTGGTGACGACCTGAGAAACGAGATCGAGGCACTCAAGGCAGGCCAGGAGGCCATTCAAGAAGAGCTTCAGGAGATCAAGCGCCTTCTCAGCACAAGACTGGCTCCGGCTCCCGCTGCGGCTCCCGCTCCAGTTCCCGTTGTCCTGAACATTGATCTGGATATTGAGGGGAGTCCATTTAAGGGCGACCGAAATGCGAAGCTGACCTTGATCGAGTTCACCGACTACCAGTGACCGTTTTGCGGAAGACACGTCCGTGAGACGATGCCTCAAATCTTGAAAGATTATATCGAGACTGGAAAGCTCAAGTATGTCTACTTCGACTTTCCGTTGGAATCCATCCATCCCTATGCATTTCAAGCGGCTGAGGCAGTCAGCTGCGCCGGCCAACAGGGCAAATTCTGGGAAATGCATGACCGCCTGTTTGCCAATCAGAACTCGCTGACTACCCTACAGCTCAAGTCCCATGCTGCAGCACTCGGTGTGGATGGGGCGAAGTTCGATACATGCCTGCAGAGCGGACAATTTGCGGTTGCAATCCGTGAAGATCTTGCAGTCGGAGCCAAGATTGGAATACGGGCCACGCCCTCTTTCGGACTAGGATTTACCGATTCCGAGGATCCTAACAAAGTGAAAGTGGTTCAGACCCTTAGAGGAGCCCTGCCCTTTAATTCCTTTGAGCCCGTCATCGATGGCCTGCTTTCACAATAGCTCTCCTGTGGGACGAGATACTAGTCACCCAGGTGCCGGGACTGCTGACCTGTGTAAATCTGGCGAGGACGGGCGATCTTCTGCTCGGAGTCTGAGAGCATCTCCTCCCACTGGGCCAACCACCCCACTGTTCGGCCGATAGCAAACAGCACCGGAAACATGTCCGGCGGAATCCCCATGGACTGGTAGATCAGGCCCGAATAGAAATCCACATTCGGATACAGCTTTCGCTCCACAAAGTAGTCCTCCTTCAGTGCGATCTCCTCCAGTTCAAGGGCCAGATCGAGCAGCGGATTGCGGCCCGTTACTTCGAAGACCCGGGTAGACATCTCCTTGATGATTCGTGCTCGGGGATCGTAATTCTTATAGACGCGGTGACCGAAGCCCATCAGGCGGGCTTTTCCGGATTTTACCTTTTCCATGAAGTCGGGAATGCCGGCTGGGCTGCCGATCTCCGTGAGCATGCGCAGGACAGCCTCATTAGCCCCCCCATGAAGAGGGCCGTAAAGGGCAGCAATGGCAGCAGCCGCAGCAGAAAAGGGGTCGGTTTTCGAACTGGCAACCGAACGCATCGCATTGGTGCTGCAATTCTGCTCATGGTCAGCGTGCAAGATGAATAACAGATCCAGGGCCTGCTCGAGCACCGGATTGACCTTGTATTCCGGCTCTGCCATCTTGAACATCATACTGAGAAAATTTCCGGTAAAGCTGAGGCTGTTGTCTGGATAGCTATAGGGCATCCCCATCCTGTGGCGATAGGCGAAGGCGGCCAGGGTGGGCATCTTGGCGATGAGACGGACGATCTGTAACCTGCGATTCACTGGATCAGAAAGGTCGCGGGCGTCCGGGTAAAAGGTGGAAAGGGCACCCACCGTGCTCAGGAGTATTCCCATGGGATGGGCATCATGGTGAAATTCGTCCATGAAATGCTTGATGTTCTCGTGAACCATGGTGTGCTGAACGATATCGGAGCGCCACTCTTCCAGCTCGCTTTCAGAGGGCAGTTCACCATCCAGGAGAAGATAGGCAACTGCTAGAAACGTACTTTTTTCTGCCAACTCCTCGATGGGATAGCCCCGATACTGCAAAATGCCCTTACCTCCATCAATAAAGGTGATCTGACTTTGACAAGAAGCTGTGTTGGTGAAGCCCGGATCGTAGGTCATCAGGCCGAAATCATCATCAGAAGTTCTAATCTGACGAAGATCCATGGCCCGAATCGTCCCCGACTGAATTGGACACTCATAGCTTTTCCCGGTTCGATTATCTGTAATCGTCAGGGTATCTGAAGCCATCACCACCTCCTTAGCAGAAAGACCTGAAAGTGAAACGCCACCTGGACACGCTAGCACGGGCTAGTAAACTCCTCATAAGAATTTTACCACGCCTTTAAAAAAAGTTCGGGGAGAAGAGGGCAGGAGGAACCTATTCGGCCTCGAAGATCTTAGTGTCAGGGTAAAAACTCTTCCAGGCCGAGAGATAGGTGAGGAAGGATTCCACGTAGTTCCGGCTGGATCTGTCACCCAGGCTTTTTCCGCTTCGCTCTCAAAGTAGATGAACACGGCCTGGTTCCCTACCTGATCGTGAATCGGGAAACTCTTGACCTTCTTCAGCTCCCGGAATGAATAGGCTTTCCTCTCTCCCTGGGAGATCACCCCCACAGCTCTCTCAGCATTGATCCCGTAGGGGTCCCAGTTGTAATCACGGGCATACCCGGTATTCAAGCTCAGAACCAGCGTATCCGGATGCTCTCTCATCCAGCTCTTCCAGGTGGTTTCAACGACCGGAAAGGTTTTCAGGTCTGTTCCGGTCTTGGGTCCGGTAACGGCCTCCCTCATAATCTGCGACCAGAGGCTTCCCGTCTGGTGGTCGTAGAGCAACACGTTATCTTTGTAAAGCTTGCCCGAGACACCGAAAGTGTAACGCCTGCCGTCTATTATCGGGTCGTAACCTACGCCCGAACCGGTCAGAGGTCACCAGGAGACGGCGATGGCCTTATTGCCAATTCTGTCATTCACCACCGCATGCCAGTTCAAGATTTTGATCGGGTAAGCTTTAGCGACACCGTTGTACTCGACTCCGAGTACACGATCCCAGGAGAGAAGAAACCTGTCTCCCTGCTCGGCTGAAACAAACTCAGGGTTGCTCAAAGCGGGGATTCCATCCTTTGCTGGACCACCGCCTAGGATCTCACTCAAAGGAACAGAGTGAAGCCTAACGTCGAAATATCCCCCCCGTCCGTCTGGAAGCTCTTCGGATTGGGTAGCCCACAGGATCCCCGTCCCGAGAATTGCCAATACGGTAAATGCAACTGCGATCTTCACGATCTTCTTCATCATCTTCTTCTCCTTCAAATTCTGGGGATTGACTTGGAGGTGATCCCGCTTGCGGCAAAGTTCGACTGTCCACAAGCAGTCAGGCTCCCGGCGAAGTTGGACAAGTCGATTGGAGCGCTCCACTCAATCTCATGAATCAACCTGGTTACCTTCGATTGCCCACCAAGTTCTACTGTGGATTGAGCCGCCAGATTGCCCTCTTGGTCACGGAGTTCCAATAAAATCATCTGGTCTTCACCCATCCCCCTGAGTGCGACTCCGGAACTCACCTCCGGCCCGTTGAATACACGAGCCATAAATTTTTTCAGAAAGAGACGATAATCCACATCAACGTCCCGAAGTGAGGCATGGAGCTGTGAGTCGGTCCTTTCTTCCCAGGCATTTGCCAGTACAGATGGGCTCTCGACCACCTCCCTTTTCTCGCTCTCGTACTGGCCGAGTGCCCAGCCATTGGACTGGGTGAGTCCATAAAAGAGGGCAGCAAACAGTGTTCCCGCGAGAACAAGCACAAATTGTTTCTTGGTCAGATTCCTGAACATATTCTTTTCTCCTTTCCAGTCAACCTTGGAGATCTTCACCATCCGATGTTTAGTGAGTGCGCCCCAAGTCCAAATTCTTACAGCGACTATTAAGGTTACGGTTGAAAAGGTAATGTTTTACTCCCTGCCCTCACTCATTAACCGACCCGGGTCAGACCTGCTGATGCGGACACCAGATCCTTTACAAGAGGAGGTAACACAGTGAACTTCAAAGAGAAAAAGCTGAGGACGTACGCAGGTCTGGGATTCGGTGCGATTTTTGGAGCGCCCTACCGGTGGCTTACAGGTCAAAGCACTACCTACCGCGCAGCCTCAGGAAAGCAGGTGCGCACTCTGGCAGAACTTTGCCTATACAACACGCGGTTGAAAGACATTGATCTCAAGAGGACAGAACTTTGAACTGGCAGCGAAGACATACTCTCTACCCAACGCTCTTTTTCTTGGTGTGGGGAATTTTTTCTAGCGGGTACCTGTTTTCCAACACCTTGGAATCCGGCCGAGATAACCCCCTCCTCAGGAACTATTTTCTCCACCAACATCTTCAAACAATGTCCTACACAGATGTCTATGGAAGGAGGTTCTACCGAGGAAACGAGCGTTTTCTTGAGCGAAACGTTGACCGGCTCATCGACGATTTCCTGGCAGGAGTAAGCCAGAAGCTTGACGCGCTCAAACTCCACTTCAACGCGGCCCTGCGCAATCGGGAGGAGACCCTGAGTCGCGCTTCCAACCCTAAGTCCAGGGACCAGGCAAAGGCCCGCTGGAAGGACTCGATGAAAGAGGTGGCGGATGAAGCAAAAGCTCTTCGCAGGACCTTGTCTTATGTTTTAAGGGGCTTGGATAGCAAGAGTCACTTCAAGCCCAAGATCGAAGCCAATTCACGCAACTCGGGATTCCAGAAGGAAACTCAGTTCATCCGGGAACAGATTTTAAAAGCGGAGCAGCGAATCAAGGACTATTTTTCCCTCCCCACCCACACAGTCAACCTGGAGGACCTTCAAGGCCAAAACATGATGATTTACCTGTACCGGGTGGAGAAGCTGTCAAAGGAGCTCAGTGCCTCACTTTGTCATTAACCGGATAGGATATGAGTTCACTGCGACTTATTATCTCCAATTTTCTCTTTCTCTTCCTTCTCACCGGCGCTGGTGCCCTGGGTCAGCAACAGTCTGTGCCTCGTTTCCGGGTGGGTGTGGACACGGTGGCAATGCGAGTGACGGTGGCCGATCCCCTCAACCGCTATGTGGTCGGTCTGCAACGGGAGCATTTCAAGATCTTCGAGAACAAAGTCGAGCAGACGATCACTCACTTTTTCAGTGAAAAGTCTCCCCTCAGCGTTGGCATTATCCTGGACCTCAGCGGTTCGATGAAGACAAGCATCAGGAGTGCCCGCCATTCGCTGGTCCAATTCCTGGAGCACGGAGATCCGGGCGATCAGTACTTCCTGATCACATTCAACAATCGGACCACTCTCGTTCAGGACTTCAGTCCCGACTCTGAAAAGATTCAAAATCAAGTTTCACTATCCAATCCCAAAGGCCGGACGGCTCTGTACGATGCTGTTTACCTGGGCCTGGAGAAAATGCGCGAGGCCCGGCAAGAGAAAAAAGCCCTGATCATCATTTCCGACGGGGAAGACAACAGCAGCCGTTATACCTTCAGCGAAGTCAAAGATTTTGTGAAGGAGTCGGACGTGCAGATTTACGTGATCGGAGCGCACGGCGAGTTGGGCTTCGGCGAGGCGATCATAGCAGGGCTGGGCCGACTGACCGGCGGCCGTGTCTTTTTCCCGGACACCTTTAAGCAGTTGGATTATTTCATGGATTTAATTCACACGGAGTTACGAAATCAGTACGTCCTGGGTTACACACCGACAGACCAGAAGCCCAGTCGGGAATGGCGAGAAATCAAGGTCCGGCTGAAACCACCTGAGGGCTTGCCAAGGCTCACTGTGCGTGCGAAACAGGGTTATTTCCGCCCGGGAAAGATTAGCGACTAACGCAAGAGAAGAAATCGCTGTTACTGGGAGAAGGTGCCGTAGATCGCTCCTGCCGCGGCCAGGAGCTGGAAGGCCCCGCTCTCGGGGTGGACCGACGCATAGTCTAAAGCCCTCCTCCCCAGGTCATCTTCGGCATTGAGATCAGCACCCTGCTCTATCAGAAGAGAAGTCGCAGCAACATGGCCGTTTAGAGCCGCGTACATCAGTGCTGTGGCACCGGTACTATCCCGAACGTCAAGATCCATGCCACCACCGAGAAACAGCTCCAGGACGGCCTGGTCACCCTGCTTGGCGTGGTCAACGAAGGCCTCCTCATCCCAGGGAATTCCACGCTCCTCCAGTGCTCTTCGATGATCTTCCGCACTCGTACCACACCCCCATAACAACAGCAGTAGCAGGGGAGCAGTGAGAATTCTCTTCCACATGATTCAAAGGCCCTCGTCAGAGGGGGGGGTGGACCGGGTGGGCCCGTGGGCTAAAGCCCACGGCTCTGTCTGAGCCTCGTCAGGCTCCTCTGTAGCCCTCGGGGAGGGCACACTACCGGTCCGTGGGGAGATT
Source organism: Acidobacteriota bacterium (assembly GCA_963663035.1). GTDB lineage: Bacteria > Acidobacteriota > UBA6911 > RPQK01 > JADFOI01 > JADFOI01. The sequence continues at coordinate 812,461 of OY760074.1, read as the reverse complement.
ACTTAGTGCATGGTGGCGCAGTCCACGTCCTCCCAGGCACCTGTACCTTTACGGATCCTTGTCGGTACGAATGGTTTGACATCCGATCCGGCACCGGCCCAAAAGCCCTGAACCTCAACTGACTCGGCGGCATAGCTGGCAAGCGTCTGCCGTGGATTGCAAGCTAACACTGCCGTAACCTGATTATTGGCAAAGAGGGCTGCCGGTTGACCACCCGTCAAACACATGCTGGCACAGCTCTTCTGGACATTGCCGTCGGGCATCATGTGATCCTGTCCTGTGTTGTCCCAGGAGTTCATCATTGCCCTCCCCTTGGCAGCACAGGTCAGATCAATGAGCGTGCCTCGAAGGCTAATCATTTCCGGCTGCCCCATCTGGGCTGCGACATCGGTCCCAAAGAAGGACACTGCCATAACCGTTAAGGCCAAGGCAGCCATCACAAGCCCCTTTTTACTGAAGTTGTTGAATCTCATTCTTCGCTCCTTTCATGGGTGTACATTGGTCTTTTGGTGTTCTCCAATTGAAATGTCACCCAAGCGGGCTTTTATTCCAAAACTTCCGGAAATTTAAAGATTTCCGGAAATCTTAAAATCCAAATCACAAATTCCAAATTCTAAGTTCCAAATTAATACATCTGGAATTCAGAATTTGTTTGAGATTTGAAATTTGGGATTTGAGATTTGTTTGGGATTTGGAATTTAGGATTTAGGATTTCAGCCGGTCTGCCGGCTGGGATTTAGAATTTAGACTTTAGGATTTGCTTCTTAGCAGCATCCTCCGCCCTCATAGAAATAGGTCGATGGGGATATGAAAATGTCTTCCCGATTCAGCTCCTTTAACGCCTCAGACGTTTTGTCGCACACCGCCAGGGGCTGGTTCTGCGGCAGGACGTGTCCCTGGCTGTCATCAAAGGAGTCCTCATCTCCAAAATAGATGGCCGTTCTGCCAGTGAATACGCAGGGACCATCCGGGGGCATCGGATCTTTGATGGCACACACTTCGACACTTTCAATGAAGATCAACTGGTCCGTATGGAAATGCTGGGGATCCAGGACACGGTAAGGACGCCGGGCGCGAATTTCCACGGTCCCAAAGCCGCTATCGGTAATCAGATCAATATACTGTCTCAAAGGCAAGGCACCGCTCAGACAAAGGGCTCTCAAGCGTTCATCCCTGCGCAGGTTCTCTGGGATCCCACCCTCACAAATGGGATCAGAAAGCAGGAGTTTTCCCTGCGGTCTCAGGACCCGGTACATTTCACTCAGGGCACGCTTCAGATCCTCTACAGAGAAGATATTGAACAGGCAATTCTGTGCAGCGAGATCGACGGAGTCATCTTCCACAGGTAGATCCAGAGCATCTCCAAGACGCAAATCGAAAAAATCGCCTTCTAACCAGGAATTCAGCTCTTCTGCTCCTTTGAGATTTTGACGGCAGACTTCCACCATCTCCTCCACCGGATCAATTCCGATGATGGAGCGGGGTTTCCTGCTGAAATAGGCGAATTGGAGAAGTTCCATGCCGCCTCCCACACCCACATAAAGGACCTTGGGAGCGGCAGCGAGATCTCGGGGGTGGACAGTCGTTCCACAGCCGTAATTCATCTCGAGCATCTTCTTGGGGATCTCGAGCTGCGGTAAGTTCCAAACAGGAGAAGTGGTGCAGCAGAGCCCTTCTTGTGGGCTTAATGCAGCCTCCCTGTAGACATCCCTGGCTGTTTTCAAATAACTCTGGCTCATTGTACGATTTCCCCTCCACAGGTTGAACCCGCGCCGGCAGTGCAGCCGTAGCAGTGCTGATTCAACACAATCCTGCGCTCTGTCAATTTGTTCAGCTTGAAGTCGCGGATGTGCCGCGGCGCACTGTTCTCAACCTTTAACTCCAGCATCTGATTGAAGTCACAGTCATAGAGAGTCCCCTCCCATCCGACCGATATGGTATTTCGACACATGACGCCGGGCGCTGCTGCAGGATTGAATGCGTTGACCAGGGTCTTCATATATTCCTCATACTGGCCCAGACGCAACAAGTACTCGAGAAAGCGGCTGATAGGCATGTTGGTAATGCAGTAGAGGTCGTTGAATAGGATTCCGAACTCCTCTTTCAAGACTCGTTTGTAATCGATACTCAGCTTCTCCTGAGGCGGCGGCAAAGAAGCACCCACAGGATTGTAGACCAGATGTAGCTCCAAACCCGATTCCGCCTGAGCATATCCCACAGCATTGAGCATCTGGAGTGCTTCGATCGACCGATCAAACACACCATTTCCCCTCTGCTTATCCGTGTTTTCAGCCGTGTAGCATGGAAGCGAGCAGATGAGTAAGGCTTTGTGGTCAGCGAAGAATTGCGGGAGCTGCCGGTATTTTTTGTTCACCGTCAGAATGGTGAGATTGCTTCGCACGATGGTCTGACGACCCAGCTTGGAAATTTCCTCGACAAACCAGCGAAAGTTCGGGTTCATTTCAGGAGCCCCACCCGTCAGATCGACGGTCCTGATGTTCGAAGCTTTGATCGCTTCGAGGCAGAATTGCATCGTCTCACGCGTCATGATTTCGTCTCGATCTGGACCCGAATCGACGTGACAGTGAGCACAGGTCAGGTTGCACATTTTTCCGACATTGACCTGGAAAATCACGATCTCGGTCGGTCTGAGGGGATAGAGTCCAATTTCATCCAGTCGCTCTTCAAATCTGGGGAGCTTGCCACCCTGTTGAGCTAAGGTCTGGAGCTGGATCCGAGGATCTGAAAGCTCATGTTGAACTGCTTTCAGCGACTTGATCGTCCCTTCCTGAACAGTGCTGGTTGAACTCATGGGGAGTCTATCCTACCACCCTCGTGATCGCGACGGGTGGTTTCCAGAATTTCACGTTCTAAACTCTCGAGTGTAGAAGGGTCTTCGCTTTGGGGTCCCCATAGATCCCTGGCTATCTCGCCGATGGTTTTCAGTTGCGCAGCGTAGCGCCGACAATGGCGACACATGAGCAGATGGAAACGGACTGTGAGCCGCTTCCACAGGCTGGCCTCTCTGAACTCGTCACTGGCAAGTTTCTCTGTAATGTCCCTGCAACATCCCATCCCCGCTACCTCTTCACGCCTTTGGCCTCCAAGCATTCCCGAAGACGGTTACGCACCCGATACATGAGTACTCCTAGGTTAGTGTTGGAAATGTTTAGAATCTTACAAATTTCTTTGCTGCTCAATTCATCCACCTCGCGTAAAACAAATGCCATTCGCTGCTGGGTCGGTACCTTTTCCAGGCAGTCCTCGAAAAACTCCCTGATTTCCGAATCATAGAGCTGAAGGTCGACGGGATGTGGTGGACGGACCCAACTGCCTTTGGCATCGAACCGTCCTTCGAACACGTCCTCGATCTCATCCATCTGGCGTTCCTGCTGTAATCCGCGGCGAGCCTCCCTGATCTTGTGGTAGAGGATTCCGAACAGCCAGGTGCGCACGTGTGACCGTCCTTCAAAGCTGGGTGCCTTCTCAATAAAAGTGGCAAAGGTGGCTTGAGTCACTTCGCGGGCGCGCTCTGGACCCAGACCCGCGCCCAGAGCGGTGCGGTGAATCTGGCCCAGGTAAGTCTCGACACCGCTTCGGAGCGCTTCCGGGTCTTCTGCCCGTATTTTCTCTGCAAATTGCGGATCGTCCATCGCCATCACAGGCTCGCAGGAGGTGTAAGCATTCGAACCCTGGGGACACTCACTAGTGGATCGGGACAGAACTCAGGCCTCCCGATGGAGGCAAGTGTAAAGGAAGAGAAAACTTTTACCAACACTAAGGAGGTAACATCATGAATGTGAAAAATCTTAAACCTGGTATTTACGCTGGTCTGGCCGGTGGAGTGGTCTTCGGAGCCATGATGGCAACGATGGGGATGCTTCCCATGATCGGTATGATGGTGGGAGTGCCCTCGGCCGCAGTGGGCTTCCTGGTTCACCTGGTCATCAGCACCCTGATCGGCATCTCGTTTGCGGTCATCTTTGACCGCTTCCTGCACAGCACCAGCGGCGGATTGGGCTACGGCCTCCTCTACGGTGCAACCTGGTGGTTTCTGGGACCGCTGACTTTGATGCCACTGTTCATGGGAATGGGCTTTGCTGTCAACTGGAATGCCGCAGCAGCTTCCCAGATGCTTCCCAGCCTGTATGGTCATCTGGTTTTCGGTGCCATCCTAGGAGTCAGTTACCGGTGGCTGAGAAGCCACAGCACCGGCCACAGAACGGTCTCCACGTCCCAGGTGCACACCGCATAAGGACTCTGAGCGCTCCACGGGCCTGGCCCGTGGGCTGAAGCCCACGGCTCTGACTGTTTGGACTAGCTCCATCAGAGCCGCAGGCTTTAGCCTGCGGGCCTCTCACAGTGCCCTTGGTCATTGCCCGGAGCTGACCTGAACTTGCAGCGGGATATCTTGACGGCGATAGAGGCAGGTGCCATCGATATCCTCACACACGTAGTAAAGCGCATAAGCCGGAACGGTCACAGAACCGGCTGGCTTTTCCGGGCTGCGCAACTCAAACTCCACCTTGCGGGTCTCCTGGCTAATCGCTTCAGGTGGATTGGCTACAGTCACATAGTGATTGTCCACTTGCCAGCCTTCAGGTGGATCAACCCAAAACACCAAGTCCTCTACCTCATTGTTCCAGTGAGCTTTGACCTGTAGGTTGGGTCGAAAGACGAGGTGGATCCGCGCAGTGTCACCGGCAGCTACTGCCGCTGGAACAACCGTAGTTTCCACCTGTACGAAGCCCTTCTCATCACGAAAGATCCGGCCTCGCGGATCAGGGTCCTCTCTCTCAGCTTCGGCAGTCTCGAAACTCTCAGTGGGATAGGCGAACTCGGCTCCACCTGGCTCCACCGGGAGCTGGGCCGGTGTATCCCCTCGCTCGGCTATCTCCTGACGAGCTGTCGTCACCCAGTCATAGAAGGAATAGGGCTTGTCCAGGCGTGGCTCGTATTGCTGTATTCGACGGCGCCAAATGTATTGATTGGGATCGATATCCAGCGCCTGACCCAAATTCTCCACGGCCTTCTGGAAATCTTCCGGCTGACGATCGTCCGAGTCGTAGCGCTTGCGATATGCCACGCCCAGTTCGAAGTTGGTGGGACCGTGCTCCGGCTCTTTCTCAAGTGCCTGTTGATAAGCCTCAATCGCCTCACTGATCTGAGAAGGCTGCCCCCATAAACTGACTGCCCTGGCATAAGCCCGCCAAGACCCAACGCTATTCTTCCTGGTCGCCTCCTTGAGCTGCTCAAAGTCAGGCAACCCGGCCAGAGGTGGTGGGGCCGTTTCCGGGTAAGTTCGATTGAGAAAATCGTCCAGTTCTTCCACGGCTGGCCGGACGCTTCGAATGACTCCGTATTCATCAATGAACAAGGTGATCGGCACCGCAGAAGACTCCAAAAGATTAAAGGAGTCGATCAGAATGGGCCAGTCCATCCCTTTCCATTGCATGAAAAGTCGGGTGCGGTCGGGATGCTGCTCCAAAATGATGCCAACCATCTTCACCTTGCCCTGTTTCTGTACCTCTTTGGTCGCTTCGTGCCACACGGGCACATGCCTTCGGCAGCCGGCTCACCAGGAGGCCCATATGTGCACAATGAGTTTGTCTCCTCGAAAATCTGCTATCGAACTCGGAGGGCCCTCCAAAGAAGGCAGCAGCATATTGGGAAAGGCCTGACCAACCTCGAGTTCCAAGGCTTCGGCCTTGTCAGTGGCCATCCAGAACAGGCATACAGCTAGCAGCAGGTAAAAAGAATGGTACCTTTTCATCTTTTCTCCTTGGTTGAACTCATTGTACATGGGAGCAAATGACTGTGGAAACTTTAGCGGCGCTCCTGTGTCGGAAAGATGACTGGAGAGTTGGGGGACTGTCCGGTTGATCGTCACACACCCTGATGTTATTCTCCAGCTTTTCTGCCCATGATTTCGCGCCTGGAAAGTAATCGTTCCTCTCTTCGCTCGATGAAGGAATCAGATTTCCAGCAGGTGGTGGAGATCGAGAGAGCAACCTTCCCAACTCCATGGCTTTTGAGCTCCTTTCGTGACTGTGTGGCCTTAGGGTACCGCTGCCGTGTATTCGAACAAGAGGGTCTTGTCCAAGTCTACGCCGTCATGGCTATCGAAGGAAATACCGCCCATATTTTGAACCTGTGCGTCCGGCCCGAACTCCGCCATCGTGGCGAAGGACGCAGGATGCTCAACCATCTCATTGAGCTGGCCCGTGTCGCTCAAGTCGAAGCCATCTTTCTGGAAGTGAGAGCTTCCAATCACCCGGCACTCCACCTCTATCAGTCTTCAGGATTCGTTAAAATCGGTATTCGAAAGGGCTATTACCCCATAGGGAAAGAGCGAGAGGATGCCCTGATCCTGGTCCGGAGGTCCTCAGAAAACCAGTGAGGCCAAAAGTGAACCAGCAACAACCAGCCAAAACAGGTGCAGAGGAGATCCATTGGAATCTGGCAGATCTTTACCCCGACTCGAAGGCCCTGGAAAGTGATCTTCAAGGGGCCGCCGCGGTCGCCGAAGAGTTTGCCAAGCAGTACAGGGGTCGTGTCGCTTCGCTGGATGATAGCGGGCTTGCTGCGGCACTGCAGCAATTCGAGGCTCTACAGGAGCGACTGAGCCGGGCCCACACCTATGCCTATCTCAACTGGTGCACACATATGGAAGACTCCAAGCGCGGTGCACTGCTGCAAAAAATCCGTGAAGTCAGCACCCAGATTCAGCAGGCAATACTGTTTTTTGAGCTGGAGTGGATTCAGCTGGAAGACAAACAGGCTAAAAAGCTGTTAAAGAGTACCCCACTGGCCCCCTATCGGCACTACCTTGAGCGTGAACGCCTGGCCAAACCCCATGTCCTGGGTGAGCCTGAGGAGAAGATCCTGTCAGAGAAGGCCCTCACTGGACGCCATGCCTGGAATCGCTTCTTTGATGAAATTTTCGGATCAGCACGCTTCTCCTTTGACAATCAAGAACTGAACCAGCAGGAGATTCTGGCTAAGCTCTACAGCGCTGATCGCAAGGTGCGCAAGCGAGCTGCTGATTCCTTCACTGAAGGTCTCGGTCACCACCTGCGAGAGCTGACCTATATCTTCAATACTGTCTTGGCAGATAAAAGCTCCGATGACCAGCTGCGGAGCTATCCAAACTGGCTTTCCAGTCGCAATCTGTCCAACGAGATCTCTGCAGAAGCAGTTCAGACCCTGATCGAATCCATTACAGAACGCTACGACCTGGTGGCACGCTATTACAAATTAAAGGGAAAGTTACTGGGACTTGAAGAACTCCATGACTACGACCGATATGCGCCCTTGGAAAAGGTAGACACTCTCTACTCGTGGGATCGGGCCCAGGAAATCACCGTGAAGGCCTATACAGCTTTTCATCCACGATTGGGGTCCATTGCGGCTGATTTTTTCAAGCAGCGGTGGATCGATGCCCCGATTGAAGCCGGAAAAATTGGAGGCGCCTTCAGTCATCAAGCGGTTCCCAGTGCTCACCCCTACGTGTTGGTGAATTACGCGGGAACCATTCGTGACGTCGAAACCCTGGCCCACGAACTGGGACATGGAGTACACCAATATCTTTCGCGCAAGCAGGGCTTTCTGCAATCCGACACCCCCTTGACACTGGCAGAGACCGCCTCGACCTTTGGAGAGATGCTCGCTTTCGACAGCCTCATGGAACAGGAAGAAAGCCCAAGCGCCCGTCTTGCTATGGTTGTCAGCAAAATCGATGACATCGTGGCCACCGTCTTCCGTCAGGTGGCAATGAACCGATTCGAGGACCGGATCCACACGGCCCGCCGCACCGAAGGCGAACTTTCCTCTGAGCACTTCAGTGAACTGTGGATGGAAACTCAAAGGGACATGTTTCAGGGGAGTGTCCAGCTGGGAGATCACTACAGTACTTGGTGGAGTTATATTCCTCACTTCCTCCATACGCCTGGATACGTCTATGCGTACGCTTTCGGAGAGCTGCTCGTTCTGGCACTTTACTCGCGATATCAACAGGAGGGAGATGCCTTCGTTAAACGGTATTTGGGTCTCTTGGAATCGGGAGGATCGGACTGGCCTCACGTTTTGCTGGGAAAGCTGGGAATCGACCTCAATGACAGCCAGTTCTGGCAGGAGGGACTCTCGGCCATCGAGAAGCTGATCACAAGGGCGGAGGAAATGGAGGGAAGGAGGTAGGAGTCAGGAGTCAGGAGGTAGGAGTCAGGAGGTAGGAGTCAAGAACCATCCCTTCAGAGATGATCGAAACACCCAAACTGACGGTAGATGTGATTCTGCAGGTCTGGGAGGGGGACCACTTGCAGGGCATCGTTTTGATCGACCGTCAAAAACCACCCCTGGGCCTGGCCATACCTGGCGGCTTTGTTGAAGTGGGGGAGTCGGTGGAAACCGCTGCCGTACGGGAGATGAAAGAGGAGGTCGGACTGGATGTCGAGCTGGCTTACTTGCTGGGGGTCTATTCCGATCCGAGTCGTGACCCCCGCTTCCACACGGTCTCTGTGGTTTTTGTGGGTGATTCAGTGGGAAAGCCCAGGGCAGCCAGTGATGCCAAAGAGGCTGCCATTTATCCCCTCGAGGAGCTCCCCTTTGACCGCCTCGTCTTCGACCACCGAAAGATCCTGTTGGATTTTCTAGAGAAGAACCCGACCAGCCGCCCTCCTGCCTCCTAACACATGTCAGTTGTCAGTTGTCAGCTGTCAGATGGCGTCTGCGCCGGTCATGATATCATCATCCCGGCATAGGGAAGATTTATGTTCAAACGTCAAACCACGGGATCGATCGTCTGCCCCTCCTGTCACAAGCTGGTCAGTGTCAACGAGGAGAAGTGCTTCTACTGCGACCGTCCCAACCCGGGTATGTGGGGCTATACTTCCCTGTTGAGACGCCTGGGGCAGGACCTTGGTTTTGTCCAGGTGGTCATCTGGGGCTGCGCCGGTCTTTATATCGCCATGCTGTTGGCCGACCCTTCTGGAATTCGGGGAGGCGGCCTTCTCACTATGCTCTCTCCCAGTCAACGCAGCCTCTTTCTGTTCGGAGCAAGCGGAGCGATGCCTTTCTTTCAGGCCGGACGATGGTGGACCGTACTGAGTGCTGCCTGGCTGCACGGAGGATTACTGCACATCGTCTTCAATATGATGTGGATTCGCCAGCTGGCCCCAGCCACGTCATCCGAATATGGCATCGGCCGCACCGTCATCATCTATACCGTCTCTTCTATTACCGGATTTTTTCTGAGCAGCTGGATGGGGGCGTATTTTACCTTTCTTCCCTCGCCTCTGCGAGGGGCAACGATGACCATCGGTGCCTCGGCTCCCGTTTTCGGACTCCTGGGAGCCCTCGTTTATGCGGGAAGAAGAGGGAGAAGTGCGGTGGGTCAACAGGCCCTGACTTTCGCGGTCATTCTTTTCGTCTTTGGATTCGTGATGCAGGGTATCGACAACTGGGCTCATGCGGGAGGATTTGGCGGAGGCTACCTGATGGCCAGGTGGCTTGACCCCCTGGCACCTGAGCGTACAGATCATCAGATCGCTGCTCTCCTGTGTATCGTACTGACGATTCTCTCCGTTGTCGTATCGATCACTACCGGTTTGAGATTCATGTGAACAGGTGTCCTTCCCAGAAGGGACGCTAGCATTGGGAGTCTTGAAATGCGCGAACTTTTAAAAGATATCAAACAGTGGCAGGCGGCAGGCCAGCAAGTCGCCATCGCCACGGTGGTGAAGGTTTACGGATCGGGTCCACGTCCCCTGGGCTCGAAAATGGCCGTCTCTTCAGAGGGCGAAATAGTAGGTTCCGTCAGTGGTGGCTGCGTCGAGGGAGCGGTGGTTGAGGAAGCTCGAGGAGTCATGGAATCAGGCCGGCCCAAGCTCGTAAAATTCGGCATTACCAACGAACAAGCATGGACGGTGGGTCTAACCTGTGGAGGGGAGATCGAAGTCTTTGTGGAGCTGCTCGAGGAATGAGACCACCATGTCCAATCTTCACCAGGAACTAGGTCAATCCCTGGAAGCTGAACAGCTGATTGCTCTTTGCACGGTAATAGTCGGCCCGGGACTGGGAAGTAAGATGCTGATCTGGCCGGACGGACAGAGTAAGGGAAAGCTTCAGCCAGCCGATCTGAACCAGCAGGTCCATCAGCATGCCGAGGCGCTTTTCCAGCAGCAGAAATCAGAGAGAGCCTCCTTCGACTCGGAGGGAGAAAAGAGCGAGGTCTTCATCGAAGTGTTTCCCCCATCCCCAAGACTCATCATCATTGGTGCAGTCCATGCGGCCATCCCACTGATCACATTTGCCAAGGTGTTGGGCTTTCGGACTATTGTCGTGGATCCCCGTTCCGCCTTCGCCACCCCCCAGCGCTTTTCCCACGCCGACGAGCTGATCGTGAAGTGGCCCCAGGAAGTACTCTCACCATCGGATTTCAACGAAGGGACCTATTTGGTGGCTCTCAGTCACGACGAGAAATTGGATAATCCGGCCCTGAAACTGGCCCTGGAGAGTCCCTGCCGTTACATCGGCGCCCTTGGCTCCCGCAAGACCCATGCCCGTCGAGTGGCGTCGCTCAAAGAGATGGGCATCACCGATAAGCAGGTATCGCGGATTCACTCGCCCATCGGATTGAATTTAGGGGGAAGACGTCCCGAAGAGATCGCCGTTTCGATCCTGGCCGAAATCATCGCCGTTCGGAATGGGGTAGACTCAGTTGACTCCTGACTTCGTGCTACACCCATTCGGGGCCTGAGGGCCCCTCCCACCTTCAGCAATCTAGGGAGCTAACCTCAACGTGGGAGGCACCTCAGGTGCCGAATCCGAACGCAGAGAGTTACTGTGCTTGCTTCAGGTATTCCAGCAGCTCAGTATCGGTGCTGAGGATCAAGGTGCTGTTGGCATCGGCGGTCTCCTCCAGAGTCTCCAGGCTCTTCATGAAGGCGTAGAATGAGGCATCGCGGTTATAGGCCTCTGCATAGGTCCCCGTCGCTTCCGCATCCGCATCGCCTTGCAATTCCTCAGCGACCCGATAGGCTTCGGACTGAATCCGTTTCAGTTCCCGCTCTCTCTCACCCCGGATCCGGGCGGCTTCCCCTTCTCCCTCGGAACGGTAGCGCTCCGCGACCCGGTTGCGCTCGGCAATCATACGTGCGAAAACATCCCTCTGGACCTCTTCCACATAGTTTAGCCGCTTGATCTGAAAGTCCATGAGTTCAATTCCCAGATCTGAAGTGCGAGTCCGAGCTGTCTCCAAAACCGTGCGGACGATCTCCCGGCGTCCCCTTTCAATGGTTTCCAGAACGGCTGTCTCTTCTTCAGAATCCAACAAGCTCGCGTCGGCTTCCCGATTGGTGCTTCGAACAACCTCCACCAGATCATGACGTGCAACGGAGTTGCGGGTTTCACCATCCAGGATATCGTCCAGTCTGGATTGAGCTCCCAGTTCGTTGCGCACGCGTTCAAAGAACCTCAAAGGGTCAGAGATCCGCCAGCGGGCATAGGAGTCCACCCAAAGGAACCGCTTGTCGCGGGTAGGAACCTGGTTGGCATCTCCGTCCCATTCCAGGAAACGTTTATCAAAAAAGTTGGCCACCTCGATGAAAGGCAACTTGAACTTGAGGCCGGGATCGGTAATTGCGTTCCCAACGGGTTCTCCGAACCGGGTGATAATGACCTGCTGTGTTTCATCCACGGTATAAGCCGCGGCGTAAGTTCCAACCACCAGCACGACCAGAATGAGCAAACCTGCGCTTGTTTTAACGTCCATTAGTCCTCCCCCCGGTTTGATGCTCCACCCGGTGAGCTGAGACCCCGCAGAGTCTCCAGGGGAAGCAGCGGCATCACTCCCTGTGCAGCACTGTCAATATAGAGCTTGCCCCCCATCTTGGGCAGCACCTTGGCCATGGTTTCCAGATACATGCGCCGGCGGGTGACCGTCGGTGCCTGACGATAGGCTTCGTAAAGCGCCTTGAAGCGAGCGGAATCCCCTTCAGCACGATTGACCCGGTCCAGCGCGTACCCTTCGGCCTGCAAAATAGTCTGCTGGGCTTCGCCCTGTGCCCGTGGGATGACCCGGTTGTACTCGCCCTGCGCTTCGTTGATTAATCGGTCCCGCTGCTGCTGGGCCTGGTTGACTTCATCCCAGGAGGGTTTCACAGGATCAGGAGGATTCACATCCTGCAAGACCACCTGATCAATGGTAATGCCCGTTTCGTACTGACTACACATTTCCTGCAGCATCACTTGCACGGTGCTTTCGATCTCCTGACGACCCACGGTCAGCACCTCCGTGACCGTCCGATCCCCCACGACCTGTCGCATCACCGCTTCATTCATGTCACGAAAAGTGTCTTCCACGTTGCGCACCTTAAAAAGATACAGATAAGGATCCGAGATCCGGTATTGCACGATCCACTCCACCACCGCCACATTCAGGTCCCCCGTCAGCATCAAGGATTCTCCCTCAAAGTCCTGAGGGGAATAAATAGTTCGGATTCCAGGTGTTACCGTCTGAAAGCCGAACTCCTGTTTGAGCTGCCTCTGCACCGGCACTTTAACGACGCGGTCCACAAAGGGCACCTTTATGTGCAGACCCGGCCCGGTGGGCGGCTCTATGTATTGACCAAAACGCCTGATCACGCCCACCTCTTCCGGCTGAACCTGGTAAAAGCTGTCCAGAAGCACGACTACTCCTACCAGGACCGCTATGGCGGTGAAGATGATCTTCGGAGAAAGGTTGGGTAATTGGATTTTTGAGAGGTCAATAACATCTTTGTCAATGGGCATCCATCAACTCCTTTTGTGTAAGATTACCTAAAACTGCCTTCACACTATCACAAGGGTGCATTCGGGGACAGCCCCACATTTCAGTTCACGCTGACAAAACGGCCCCGCGCCGTCTCGCGGAGTCTTTGCAGATCCTCACGCCGGGAAATGGAGAGAGGAACCGTCTCACCGATTTCTTTCAGCAGCAGCTCTGTATCCAGAGGCTGCTTCAAATGGAGCCCACGATAAAGTGCCGCAATCATCACCTGCTCGATCTCCGCACCGCTGAACCCCTCCGAAGCTTCAACCAGTCGATTTAAATCGAATTGCTGCGGGTCTTGTCTTCGAAGCTTCAGGTGGATTCTCACTATGGCCTCACGTTCTTCAGCCGTCGGGAGATCCACAAAGAAAATTTCATCGAAGCGCCCTTTCCTGAGAAGCTCGGGAGGCAGAATCGATAGATCGTTGGCCGTGGCCACGACAAATACCGTTTTCTGCTTCTCCTGAAGCCAGGTGAGGAAACTGCCGAATATACGGCGACCCAAGCCTCCATCCGCCTCGCTTCCACCCGGTGTCATGGCCTTTTCTATCTCATCGATCCAGAAAACCACCGGGGCCATCGACTCGGCCAGGGCAATCGCTTTGCGAAAGTTCCTTTCCGACTCTCCAATATATTTCTCGAAAAGTCTTCCCACATCCAGTTTCACAAGCGGGACTCTCCACTGACGGGCGATCACCTTGGCCGCAAGAGACTTACCACAACCTTGCACGCCTACAAGCAAAATCCCCCGCGGAGCTGGCAAGTTGAGTGCCTGAGCTTCACGGCTAAACCCAGTCTGTGCTCTCAGAAGCCATTTTTTGAGCCGGTCGAAACCTCCCAGCTGGAAGCGGTTATCCTCCACTGGAAAATACTCCAGGAGGCCGCTCTCCCGGATCGCCTGAGCTTTGCGCTCCAGAACATCTTTGATCGCTTCCTTGGAAAACTTGCCGTCCTTGAGAGCTGCAAAGGCAATGGTTTGCCTGGCCTGGTTCAAGGTCATCCCACTCAAGGCGGAAACGAGTTCCTCACGACCCTTGCCGTCCAGCAGGACCTTAATCCGATTGGCTTGGACCAGCGAGTGCAGCACCGTGTCCAGAACCCTTCGCAGCTCATCTCTTCCAGGAAGTTCCATGTGGTAATACACAACGTTGTGCTCGATTTCGGGCGGGAGATGGACCGCTTCTCCTGTCAGTACAAGCGTGGAACGGTTCTTGGAAAACCTCTGGGACACTTCTCGAAGCTGGCGGGCCACGGTATGGTCGCTGGTAAATCTTGCGAAATCCTTGAGAAGGAAAATGGCCTGAGTATCCATTTGGTGAAGACTCGACATGAGATTCATGGGCTCGCTGGTACCATACATGCTGGCTGTCCCCGGCACCCGCACCAACCCACGAGTGATAGACCACTCAAAAAAAGGCATTCGAAGCTCCAGCGCAGTTGCCTGCAGCAGCGAGTAGACACGGTCTTCTTCCACCGTTTCCATGGCAACGATCCCGTGAAAGGAGAGGACCAGGGTTTTGATATCGTGAATACTGGTAGAGAGACTCATCGCTCAGAACGCCTGGCCAGAGAGAGGACAACAGGCACGAAATGCCGCACTACTGTCCCGGAATAGTGATGTCAAGCTCTCTCATTGGCCCTAAGGCGGAAAGGGGTTCGTCAAAGTCTTGAGATCGGCCCACTGCCACGATCTGCATCTTGTCGGGGTGCAGATGCTTAGCAGCCACTCGCAAAATATCGCTCTTGGTTACCCTCTCTATCTTCTCTTTGGCCGTCTGCAGAAAATCCAGGGGATATCCATGGTAGGCGTAGGTCATCAAGCGATTGACGATCTCACTCCTTGAATCGAAGTTAAAGACAAACGCGTTCAGATAGCTCTGCCGGGCAAGCTCCAGCTCTTCGTCGGTCACCTCGCTTTGGGTAAGCTTTTCCACTTCAGTCCTCAGGGCTCGAATGGCTTGAACGGTTGTCTCCGATTTGGTCTGGCAGCCGATGTAGAAGATTCCCTCATAGTCGAAATTGGCTGAATAAGAGCCAAAAACCGAATAGGCCAGGCCCTGGCGCGATCTCACTTCCTTGAAAAGGCGACTGGTAAATCCCGAACCGAGAATTCGGTTCATCAAGACCAGGGCAAAGTAGTCGGGATCACTCACGAGGCCTCCGATGTGCCCCATGTAGATGTTGGTCTGATTGACATCGTCCTTCTGGACGAAATTGACTGTCTGACGAAACTCGTAATTCACCTCGGGCATTACAGAGGCTGGGACCTCGCGCTTTTCCCAGCCTCGAAAGGCCTCTTCGATTTTCCTGATCATCTCCGGAGTGTGAAAATCGCCCCACACGGCCAGCATCATATTATTGGGATAAAAGAACTTGCCATGAAAGGAGATCAAGTCCTCGCGTGTGATGCTGTCGATGGTGGCGTACTCTGAGGTTCGAGCATAGACGCTGTCTGGACCGTAGATCAGCTTGACGAACTCTCGGGAAGCAATGCTGCCAACGCTGTCGTTGCGGCGCGAAATGCTGGTGCGCCGCCGGACTTTGCTCAACTGGATCATCTCCTCCGGGAAGGCCGGGTTCATCAGGATATCGGCCAGAATCGACAAACCTGTCTCCAAATCCTTGGTCAACACTGACATGGAGGCAGATCCTGAGTTCAACCCAATACGGGTTTCCACCGAAGCCGCAATGCCTTCCAGTTCCTCATCGATTTCCTCACCTGTTTTGCTGGTCGTCCCGCCCGTACGCATGACGGTTCCAACCATGGACGCCAAACCAACCTTCTCGGGTGGTTCATGGATGGAGCCTGCTCTGATGCGGGCAGACAAACTGATCATAGGGAGCTCGTGATCCTCCAACACAAACAACTTCATTCCATTGCTCAGTGTGACCTGCTCCACCTCGGGGACATGGATATCGCTGAGCTTTGGATAAGTGAGATCCTGATAATTCTTCTGGGCAAGGGCCGACCCGGAAACAAAGAGGGAAAGCATCAAGCCCATGGCAAACTTCCTGAAAGCGACCCGCCTTTCTCTCATCTTCTTCTCCTCCCCCATCAGCCCTCAGGCTGTGTCGTTTCGATCACACCTATTGTACGATTCTTGGATGTAAAGTATTCCCGGGCGACCCGCTGGATGTCCTGAGCGGTGACTCGATCGATTTGATCCAGCTCCTTGAAAAGATTTCGCCAATCTCCGGTAATGACCTCGTAAGAGGTCAGCTGTCGAGCGAGTCCGCGGTTGGAGGAAAGTGCCCGAACCAGATCTGCCCGGCTCCGCGTTCTGGCCTTCTCCAGGTCCTCAGGAGACACAAGCTCTGTCTTTAACCTTTCAATCTCGGCGTAGATTCCCTCCTCACACTCTTTATTGGTATGCCCTCTGGCCGGTGTGGCGAAAAAGACAAAGAGGCCCGGGTACTTGTTTCCTGGAAAACCGTGAAAGGCCGAGGCACTGACGGCGATTTGCTTTTCTTTCACCATGCTCTTATAGAGACGGGAAGTTCTTCCCCTGCCCAAAATATCGGTCATGGCATCAAACACCGCGTTGTCTGCATGGTTGATGTCGGGCTTGTGATAACCCATGTAGAGTGAAGGTTGCGACGGATCCTCCACCATCACGGTGCGCGGTCCCGATTGAGGTGGCTCCACTGTCTCCACCGGGTCTGGCTTTGGACCACTTGGAATCCGCCCGAAATAGGTTTCGGCCCAGCTCTGGATCTGCACGGGATTGACATCTCCCACGATGGCAATTGTGAGATTACTGGGTGCGTAGAATTTTCGGAAGAACGCTTCAGATTCTGCACGGGTCATGGTTTCAATATCACTCATGTGCCCCACTATGGGTTCGCCGTAAGGATGCGCCTTGTAAGCAGCTGCCAGAAAATCCTCAATCAGGCGACCGCGAGGACTGCTGTCTGTTCGCATTCGCCGCTCCTCCTTGACGACCTCTTTTTCTTTGTAAAACTCACGGAGCACCGGGTTCAGAAAGCGATTCGACTCCAGAGCCATCCACAGCTCCACTTTGTTGGAAGGAAGATTGACGACATACCGAGTGGCATCGTTGGAAGTACTGGCGTTGAGACCCACGCTACCTGCCCGGATGAAGGCCTCTTCAAACTCATCGTGCACCAGATACTGTGAGGCCTCCGCTTGAGCCTCCTCGAAGCGTTGTTGCAACTCTGCCAGATGCTCCTGGTCGGCTCCCTCTTGCTTAGCGCGCTCCTTCTTCAGGGCCAGAAAGAGATCGTCAAGCTCCGCCAGAACCCTGGCTTCGCTCTGGTAATCCGTAGTTCCAATTGTTTTGGAGCCCTTGAAGGCCATGTGTTCAAACACATGTGCCATGCCGGTGATTCCCTTGACCTCGTCGACGGAACCGACATCCGCATAAGTATGGAAGGAGACTACCGGAGCTTCGTGCCGCTCCAGGATCAGGAATTTGAGTCCGTTCTTCAAGGTCAACTCGGTGACTTTCTTTTCGAAGTCGGCCAGGCTCTGAGCGCTCACCGATGGAGTCATAGCGACTGTAACCCAGATGAAAATTAACGCAGCCGCCAACCGAAGTTTCCCTATTCGCATTTTCCAGTGCATGCTTTTCTCCTCTGCTGTCGTCTGGTTCAGTTGATCAAATGTTTGATCTGAATTCCAGTGGAAATTTTAGCAAACCAGAATGAAACTAGGGGACAGAGTAGACTGTCCCCTAGTTTCATGAGGGTCAGACCCCCCTCCTAACATTGTCCACTATGGAACGGATTTTTCTGGGGTCGGGCGCTGTTTTGGGTTTTCTGGCCGTAGCCGCTGGAGCCTTTGGCACGCATGGCCTGCGGGAGAAGCTCTCACCGGAGATGCTGAGTATTTTTGAAACAGCAGTCCGCTATCACATGGTGCACGCTCTGGCCCTGCTGGCTGTGGGCTGGCTGGCCGGTCGCTCCCCTTCTCTGGTTGTGAACATGGCAGGTTGGTTCCTGATTGGCGGGACAGCGATTTTCTCTGGAACATTGTACGTGCTGAGTTTGAGCGGTGTTCGCTGGTGGGGAGCCGTCACTCCGCTGGGCGGGCTTGCCCTGTTGGCCGGGTGGGGCTGTCTCAGTTGGGCTGCCTGGACCCTCTCGGGAAATCCCGGCTAGAAGTCTCCCTGGTCACGGACCTTTCCCGATTTGTCCTTGGTTTGAAAGCGAACTCCAGAGCTGTCAACTGTCACCAGGACATAGCTGTGAAAGCTGCCCGAGCGGCTCTCCTCTGTCGGAAAGGGATGCTGAAATTCAGCCGTCCAGTTGGGATTCAACTGGGAGCTTCGCGTCAGGTAATGCTGATAGGTTTCATTCTCCTCCAACAGCTTCTGGATCTTCTTCTCTTCATATTTCGGAGTCCCGCGCGGTTTGACACCTCCCAGACCCGTCACCACCCAATTGAGTAGGTGAATGGGCCGGTTGTCTTCTCGTATGATCTCCTGCCATCTTTCATAGTAGTGTTCGTGTCCTGTAAAGACTGCCGTGACGCGATGCTGCCTGAAAAGATCAAGAAGATACAGCTTCTTGCCGGGTTCCTCTGAAGGGACCGTCAGATTTACCACCATCCGGGTGTGACCCGGATGTCCTCCCCAGCCAAAAAATGGCACGGGATCTTTTTCATCACTGACAAAGGGCGAGTGATGAAAGAAGACGAATTTGGCTCGAATCTGTGGATCACGACTGGTGTCTCTGAGAAGGTCCCTCACCCAGATCATCTGCTCCTGCAAGTAATTCCGATAAGGAGCAAGCCGGTGAGTTCTGCGGTATCGACCCTCATCGATAAAAAGATTCGAGTCGAGTACGACAAAGAGAGCGTCGCCATACTGGAAGCTGTACCAGAGCTTCTGGGTGTTGGGTTCCAGCAGGTGGGCATTGTTCTCCTGCTGCCCAAGATAGTCGAAGGTTTGGTGGAAGAAGGTGAGAAAACGATCGCGGCTCAGGGGACTGCCCCAGTTGACATCATGGTTCCCCAGGCTGGGGAAAAAAGCCATTCGTTTCGCCAGCTCCTGGATGATCGGATAGAAATCGCGCTGGTAGTGTTTTCCCCCGTTGGATGAAATGTCTCCCGTATTGACCACAAAGGCAGCGTCTTCTCTGAGCATGAGATTGACAAGAGCCTGGTGGCCATTCCTGTAATTGTCCTGGATATCTCCGTAGACGATAAAAGAGAAGGACTCTACGTTCCCATCAGAGAGCGGTGTAAAAGGGAGGGGGGATGAAGCGGCCCACAGGAGGATCCCCACCAGCAGTGCGGCAAGCACACAACCAAGAACCCGTGACTTCCTCTTCCGTTCCAACCACATTTTCCAGCCTGGGAGATTCCTCCAACATTATACTCTTGATTGGTCTCATCAGGACCAGGCGAGATAGAATGGAGGTTGGTGACCGGCTCTCCCACAGATATATCCGTGATTATCCCCGCCTACAACGAGGCTGAAGTGATCGACCTGGCTCTCAGCAGCACCCAGAAGTCCACCGGTGTGGAGCGAATAGTCGTCGACGGGGGGAGTTCCGATGGGACGCCAGGAGTGGCTCAAGCCCACAGTGCCAGGATCGTCCATTCTCCCCTGGGTCGCGCCCGACAGATGAATGCTGGAGCCGAGGCAGCTGAAGGAAAGTTCCTCGTTTTTCTGCATGCCGATACTCGCCTCCCGGAAGGTTTTGACCACCACATCCGACAAATTCTGACTCAACCCGGTGTGGCGGCCGGAGCCTTTCAATTCCAACTCGATGCCTCCTCGGCTGGACTGCGGATCATCGAGAAAACTGCCAATTGGCGAGCCCAATACCTGCACATGCCTTATGGGGACCAGGCAATCTTTTTAACAGCAGAACTCTTCCGTGAAATGGGGGGGTTCCCCGATCTTCCAATCATGGAAGACTTTGAACTGGTTCGCAGACTGCGCGGCCGGGGCAGCATCATCATCGCCCCGGCAGCCGCCGTGTCCTCGGCCCGTCGCTGGCAGAAACTTGGCCCTTTCCGGACCACCCTGATCAACCAGTTGGTGATTATCGCTTACTATCTTGGCCGCGACCCCTCACGCCTGGCTCGCTGGTACCGTGGCAGGTGATTTCAAGAAAAAGTAGAGGCTGGCTAGCCCACATTATGCATAGGTTTTCGTAGCAAAGTGGCGAAAGCGCCGGAAAACAGAGCCGTGGGCTTTAGCCCACGGGCCCGCAGGCTAAAGCCTGCGGCTCCGACTGGCGTGCGAGGGGTACCCGCCACGGGTCGGGCCCCGCAGGCGTACTCTTGCAGTACGCCGAGGAGCGCAAGGGGTACCCGCTTGCGGGTCGCACGACGCCGTCAGCGCGGATGATTGCGACACGCTTGTAGAAAATTTATGCATAATGTGGGCTAGTACTCAAATGTCTCCGGCACTAAACTTGTGGACAAGGAGAAAGTTATGAGTGGGAAAAAGATCTGGCTCCTGGTGCTCGTCACCGTGGGAATCGTTGTCCTGACCATCGTTTTAGGGATTTTTCTCTTCTTGATCTGGGGCCAGGGAACGACCATCCAGGAAAATACCACTGTGGAGGTGGTTCTGGCCGGAACCGTTCCCGAGCTGCCGCCAGAGAGCCCTCTGACACAAATCTTCGCACCAGGCACGCTGAGTCTGTGGGAACTGGGAAAAGTCCTTGAGTACGCGGCCCGAGACGATCGAGTTTCGGACCTCTACCTTGAAATCCATCCCTTGCTTTTGAACTGGGCCCAAATCGAGGAAATGCGTGAGTATATGCACAGTTTCCGCGCCTCAGGAAAACTCATTCATGCCTTTTTGGCTCTGGACATCGTCAGGGATCCTGAACTTTATCTGGCTTCCGCAGCCGATACCATCACCTTGAACCCGAGCGCAGCTTTGCTGGTGAACGGCCTGCTGGCCGAACTCACCTTTTATAAAGGAACCATGGACAAGCTCGGAATCAAGCCCATTTTCATACAGTTCAAGGAATACAAAAGCGCCGAGAGCTACACCCGAGAAGACATGACTCCTGAAATTCGAGAAATGTACGAGTCCATTCTCCAGGACATCGAGGATCGTTTCATTTCCGTCCTTGCTCAAGAGAGAAGCCTGGATGAAGAAGATATACGGCGCATCCTGGCGGTCGGCCTCTTATCGGCCGATCAGGCTCTCGAGGAGCGCTTGGTTGATGCACTCGGTTACAAACATGAGGTCCAGGAAAAGTTGGCAGGCAGCGGCGAGGATTCAGAGGGGAATGGAAGTCTGTCGGCAGGCGCCTACCTGGAGGCAGTTGAGAGCGACTATAGAAGCCGCTCCGGGCACCGGGTCGCTCTGCTGGGAGGACTGGGAGCCATCACTTCGGGGCACAGTGATCCCTTCTCCCAAATAATGGGTGGAATGACCGTGGCTTCTCGTCTGCGCAGCATCCGTGAGGATGAGAGCATCGAGGGAATTATCTTCCGGGTGGATAGTCCAGGGGGCTCAGTGGTGGGATCCGACATGGTGTGGAAGGAGGTGGTACTCCTTGAAGAAGCCCATAAACCTGTGGTGGTTTCCATGTCCGGCCTTGCCGGATCGGGGGGCTATTACATCTCCATGGCGGCTCATCACGTGATCAGCCAACCCTCCACCATTACCGGCTCCATCGGTGTGATCTTTGGCAAGTTTGACATGACAGAACTCTACCAGTGGCTGGGAGTGACAATTGATCAGGTGAAGACCTCCCCCAACGCTGACATCTTCTCGCTCCTGACCTCATTGACCGATGAGCAAAGACAAATGGTGGAATCGTGGATGGAGACCATCTATGACTCCTTTGTTCAAAAAGCGGCCGAGGGCCGCCAGCTGAGCTACGAGGAACTGGAACCCATGGCACGAGGGCGAATTTACACCGGTGTTCAGGCCAGAGAAATCGGGCTGGTCGATGAGCTGGGAGGGCTGCCCGAGGCAATTGCCCAGATGAAGCGGATCCTGGAGTTGGAGGAGGACGAGGAACTTGAACTGGTGCTCTACCCTCAACCCCGAACCCTGTGGGAAGCGCTGAGCAGTGGAGAGCTTTTTGGGATCCAGCAACGTCCCTCTGTCAACCAATGGCTCGAGGAGCAGATTCCCTTCCTCTCTCGTCCAGCTCCCTGGCTGCTGATGCCCGAAGCGACGATTTACTGAGATCGAGCCATGGCCAGATTGAGCATCCGAGATATCCAGGACATGAAAGGCCAGGGGAAGAAAATTCCCGTGGTGACGGCTTACGATTACACCAGCGCTCAAATCGCTGAGGCGGCTGGTATTCCTTTGGTACTGGTGGGAGACAGTTTAGGCATGGTTGTGCTCGGTCACGACAGCACGATTCCCGTCTCCATGGAAGACATGCTGCATCACAGCCAGGCAGTGGTGCGAGGCGCCAGCCGGGCTCTGGTCGTTCTGGACCTCCCTTTCCTGAGCTATCAGATCAATGCGGACCAGGCCCTGCGAAATGCCGGCCTTGCCCTTCAGGAAGGAGGAGTGCAGGCGGTCAAACTGGAGGGGGGGCAGCGGGCTGCCGAGACCGTCAGGCGGATCGTTGAGGTGGGAATACCGGTGATGGGTCATGTCGGTCTGACTCCTCAGTCGGTGCACGCCTTCGGAGGCTATCGGGCACAAGGCCGCAACAAGGAAGAAGCACTGGAACTGGTGCGGGATGCCGAGTCTCTCCAGGAAG
Source organism: Acidobacteriota bacterium (assembly GCA_963663035.1). GTDB lineage: Bacteria > Acidobacteriota > UBA6911 > RPQK01 > JADFOI01 > JADFOI01. Next base: position 789,990 of record OY760074.1, on the reverse strand, counting down.
CAGGAGCGTTCGCCGTGGTGCTTGAACTGATTCCCGGGGCCTTGGGTCGGCTAATTACGAAGCGCCTGGACATTCCCACCATCGGGATTGGTGCAGGTCCTCACTGCGACGGGCAGGTACAGGTGTTTCACGATATCCTGGGCCTGTTCACCGACTTCACGCCAAGGCATGTACGCCAGTATGCGAAGGGTTTTGAAACCTTCAAATCAGCCCTGGAACAGTTCATCGATGACACGCGTTCCGGTGCTTTTCCTTCTCAAGATGAGGATCTATCCATGGATGAATCCATCATTGAGGAGATTGAAGAAGCTCTCACCTAGGGGTCAGGCATGCTGGTTGCGACAACGGTTTCGGAGGTGCGACAGGCTCTTGCCAAAAGTGACCGCCCTCGCGGAATGGTGCCTACCATGGGCGCACTCCACGAGGGACACCTTGCTCTGGTCAGAAAGGCTCGGAGTGAGAACGCGACTCTGGTTGTCACCATCTTTGTCAATCCCACCCAGTTTGCTCCCCAAGAGGACTTTGCGGCCTACCCTCGCGATCTTGAGCGAGATCGGACAACACTGGAGGCAGAAGGGACCGATGTTCTTTTTACCCCCTCCAGTGAGGAGATGTACCCTCCTGGCTTTGAAACCGATGTCGAGGTGGGCAGGATAGGACAGGTTCTGGAAGGGCAGTTCCGACCCACTCATTTCCGAGGGGTCGCTACGGTGGTTCTGAAGCTGTTCCATATTTGCGGACCCGACCGAGCCTACTTCGGGCAAAAGGATGGTCAGCAATACAGCGTAGTGCGCAGGTTAGTGGAGGACTTGAATCTTGCAGTAGAACTGGTACCCGTGCCTACGGTACGTGAGTCGGATGGGCTGGCAATGAGCAGCCGAAATGTCTTTTTAGGTCCTGAGGAACGACGCGCGGCCCGGGTCATCAGCCAAGCTCTCTTTGCAGCCAGGCAACTGTGGGAGAGTGGTGTTAAGGACGCTGACCGCCTCAGGCAACATACCAGAGACATCCTTTTGAAGGAGCCGCTGGTGTCACAGGTTGACTACGTCAGCGTTGCCGATGCCAGGACTGTCGAGGAATTGGAGGTCGTCGAGAGACAGGCCATGCTTTCGACAGCAGTCAAGATAGGATCGACACGGTTAATCGATAACGTGATTCTCTAGCCAGTATCGCAGCTGGGAAACCTTAGCCCGGATTATGCATAAATTTTCTGCTGTGGCGCCGAAAGCATCCGCCCTGACTGCGTTGCGCGACCCGCAAGCGGGTACCCCTCGTGCGCCTTGTCAGGACGGCGTTTTCGGCACCTCGCTACGAAAACCTATGCATAATCCGGGCTTACATCCCCATGACCTGCACTGCCACCTCGCGGGTACGGGGACCGTTGTCGAAATCCAGCACAACGATCTGCTGCCAGGTGCCCAAACGCATCTTACCGCCCACCACCGGAACCACCAGAGACGGCTTTAAGAGTGAAGCGCGCACGTGTGAGAAGCCATTACCGTCATGCCACGTTTGCTCGTGGTGGTAGTCACGGGTGGGGGGAGCGAGTTTGTTGAAGAGATCCTCCAGATCCTGGACCAGCCCGGGCTCGTACTCAACCACCGTGATCCCGGCCGTGGATCCGACCACAAACACCGTCACGGTTCCCCTCTCGATCTCACTTTCATCAATCCGACCCTGCACGTCATCGGTAATGTTCACCACATGGCAAAATCCCTTGGTCTGGAGACTCAAAGTTGAATCTTGAACAATCATCGGAGCAAGGGACGGGCGTTCTTTGGTGAGAGCTATCCGGTTGATGCTTGCTTGGCGAGGATCGGGTTAGCGCCAGCCTTCCGTTCCCTTGAGCTCGCGGGCACCTGCAGCTCCGGCATGGGTGCCGACTGAAAAAACTTTTGCAGCGGCCTCGCCAACCACGACGCCCAATGGGCTGCCTTGCCGATCCGAGCACTATCGGTGGCCAATCCCGTGTTGGCGTACATCTGCCGGTAGAGCTTTGAAATCATGATAAAGGCCAGCCGGGAGCGCAGGGTCGGCGTGCAGCGGGATCGCTGCCAGATTCTTTTCAGGCTATAAAAACGGTCCCAAACCCCTTGGGTGTTCTGGCGGATCTCCTCAATGGACATCTCCGGATGGGGTATAAACAGCCTCGGTCGAACCGGCCTGGGAATGAGCCAGAATCTCGTCAGAGGAAAACCTGCAACGCGGGTGGGGTCGTTCTCCATCTTTTTTTCCCAGCGCATAAAGTCCACCGTGCCGGGAAAAGGGGTCAGGGTTACAAACTGGGCCAAGGCCACCTGGGCAGCCTGAGCCACAGTGACCGTGGTGTCGAAGGTTTCCGTGCGGTCGCTGGACAGCCCAAAGATAAAGGAGCCCAGGACCTGGACGCCGTGTTCCGGGAAAATTCGGAGCCTTTTCACCAGGTCATCGCCCGACGAGTTGAACTCCTTGTAAACGGCCTTCAGACCCTCCGGGGTGACCGATTCAACTCCCACCAGGGCTCCCTTGATCCTGGCCCGGCGCATGGCGTCCAGAAATTCCGGATCGTCTGCGGCCTCCATCGTGATTTGGGTGAAAAAGCACATGTTCTTGGGCAGCTCGGCCAGCCGGTCCATCAATTCAAACCGCTCCTCGCGGATGGCCTTCAGCTCGGCCAGCCGCTCGGGTTGGTTCCGGCTCTCGGCCAGTCTCAGATCTTCCAGCGTCACCGGATAGAAGTTGTCATCGGCCAGCGCAATGAATCGATACCCCTGACGACGCAGGTCCACAATCTCTCCCAGGACTCTATCCACTACGGGCTGTCTGGGACGCTGTCCGTCGGTTCGCCACACCGAACAAAAGGAGCAGTGTTTGGGACATCCCCGCACCGTTTGGACCGATGCCATCATGTAGGCGCGCGGCGGCATCAAATCCCAACGCGCTGCCAGGAACTGGTCGGGCTCGATTTGCCCTCCGTCGTAGAGGCGTTGGGGACCCCCATTGCTGCAATCCGCCAGCACTTTTTCCCAAATGACGTCTCCATCGCCCTTCACCGCCGCGTGGGCACCCCCAAACTCGTAGGCTTCCTCCGGATAGAGCGTGGCGTGGATGCCGCCGAAGACCACGTAGGCTCCCCGCTGGCGAGCCGCCCGCCCCACCTCGTAGCCGCGCAGCGCATTCAGAGTGTGAATCCCGATTCCCACGACGTCGCCCTCTTGAATCTGGGTGAAGTCCATGGGCTCGAGCGTTTCATCTATCACCCGGGGATCTCCGAAGCTGCCTGGAGTCGCAGCCGCCAGGACATAGAGCCAGCGCGGCGTTATAACCCCTACGCCAAAAGCTACGTCACTGGGATTGACCAGGTGTACACGCATGGAACGCTCCCCTTCCCCTGAAACTTGAATTCCGAAGAAAGATTCATTATACAGAGTCACCCTGCAACTTGGAAATAGGGAGAGGAAAAAAGGGAAATATGGGCTAAGTTCCGCCCCGGGGCTGGCAGGTGGAGCAAAAAGAGCTGCTGCGTTGGCTTATCACTATTTTCTGAATCAGGGTTCCACAGCGATGACAGGCTTCTCCTTGGCGCCCATACACCATCAACTTTTCCTGGTGACTCCCCGCTTCCCCATCGCTGTTGACGAAGTCACGCAAACTGGTGCCGCCGAATTCGATCCCCCGCTCCAGGACTTGTGTGATGGCCTCAAAAAGCCTTTTCCTCTCTACTATCCGTATGGATCGAATTTTCCGGGAAGGATGAATTCCCGCGTTGAAGAGAGCCTCATCGGCATAGATATTCCCGATCCCCGCCACAAAACTCTGATTCAATAGCAATGATTTGATGGCCAGCTTTCGATTGCGAAATCTTTTGAGAAAGGCCGGCAGGTTGTAGGCAGGGGTAAAGGGTTCCAAACCCAATCCCCGAAAGAAGGCAGATAGTACATCCTCCCCCTTTTCAATCAGGAAGACCTTGCCAAATTTGCGGATATCCCGGAAAAGCACTGCTCCGCCCTGCCGGAAGCGGATGACTAAGTGGGTATGCCGGTCGGGAGGATGCTGAAGAGTTCGCTGAAGACCCGTTACCGGATGTCTCCTGAATCCCTGGGAATCAGGCCGGTTGGGATCCCGAAAGGTGAGCTGACCGGTCATGCCGAAGTGGAAAATGAGGTAGCGGCTGTCCAGCTCAAAGAGCAAGAATTTTCCGCGTCGGCTCAGGCTCTGTATCGTCTGCCCAAGGACGTCTTGAGTCAGGCGATGAGCGTCGACCTGTAAAATCTTGGAATCTCCGACCCAGAGATCCTCAATCGAGCGTCCCACTACATGGGGCTCCAGCCCTCGTCGCACCGTCTCAACTTCTGGAAGCTCTGGCATAATTAAGCCGCTGCCCCCTGACCGCTGGCTTCTAGCCAGTTAACTGAGTTATCCTCAGCTGCCAGCTCTCCCATGAAGAAACGCGTTTTAGATATCGGTTGCGGTCGAAACAAGCGTCCTGGAGCCATTGGCATCGATCGGGTCCACTTACCGAATGTGGATCTGGTCCATAATCTTAACCACATCCCTTACCCAACAAAAGACAACAGTTTTGATGAGGTCTACGCTATCCATGTGATCGAGCACATGGACTCCGTGTTAGCGGTCATGGAAGAGATCCATCGAATTTGTCGTCCTCATGCTCGGGTTACACTGATCACGCCTCACTATACGGACTCCATCTCCTGGCAGGATCCGACCCATAAGTGGCACCTCAATTCCTACTCATTCAACTATTTTGAGCCTTCTTACCACACCAACCACTACACTCAGGCTCGCTTCAAGATTATCAGGAAGGATGTGGAGATGGCTTCCCCCTGGAAGTTTCTGGGACTTCAGTTGCTCATCAATCTGGACAATCGCCTTCCCCAACTGAGATTCATCAGAAAATTTTGGGAACAGTATCTCTGCTTCTTGCTTCGAGGGAAGCAACTCACATTCATACTGGAAGTCCTCAAGCAGGAGGACAGACCCGAGGCACAGGCTTGAGATATCCTCAACATTGAAGCTCAAGAAAGAGAATTGCCCAGCACTGGTGGGATTGCTGGTGCTATTTCTCTGTGTTGCTGCAACCTACTGGAAGGTCCTCAAGTACCCTTTCATCCAAGACGATTGGGGCATTCTCTTCTCGATTGTCGAGATGGACGACTTTGAGATCGTCCAGCAAGCATTCCTGCCGGAAGGCAAGCTCTTCTACCGTCCGCTGGGCATCACCTATTTCGTCCTGGCCCATCTTTTCTTCGGTCTGAATTCACTCGGATATCACCTTTTGGCCCTGGGCTTACACTTCGTCAATTCGCTGCTGGTGGTGCGAATTTCCGGCCTTTTTCTACAAGGCAACAAGCTCCTTCCCTGGCTGGCAGGAATTTTGTACGGAACGGCTATTGCGGTTCACATGGATCCCCTCTTATGGATAGTAGGAATCTACGATCTGGCATGCGCCTTTTTCTTTTTCAGCTCTTTCATTCTGTTTACCAAGCAACGACACATACAATCCGCTTTGGTTTTGGCGCTCGCGATGCTTTTTAAAGAATCAGCTGTGGTCTTGATTCCCATCCTCTTCCTTTACAATTTGCTCCTCACCGGCGGAACTTCCAGAAGAGCGCTTCTCACCAAGCTGACGCCGTTCATGCTGGTCCTGTTGGCGTTTTTGTACCTGAGGATACAGATGATATCCCCCTGGTCGCTTCCTTCAACTCATCCCTACCGGACCCTCTTTTGGGGGCAACATTTGCTGAACAACCTGCTGTCTTACTCGAAATGGGCAGCTGAGGCCGCTTTGCCATTCACAGATGTTTCAACTGCAAAACTGGCATGGATTGTCGGGTTCTCGGCAATGGCCTGGCTCCTTCTCCGTCGGAAGAGAGAGCTGCCAGGAAGCTTACCTCCACCTTCTCTCATACTTCTGGCAGCCTGGCTTGCCTTGGGACTGGCTCCTGTTTTCTTTTTCAAGGACCACTCCTACCGCTACTATCTCCTGTATTCCTTAGTGCCCCTTGTCATCCTGGTCCTGGCTGCCATAGCAGCCCTTCTTCGACAGCTTTCCCTCAATTCGCGCCAAGTGAGTGCCCTCATGGCTGTCTTTGTCGCCATGAACGTGATCTCTTCTGGCTCTTCCTTTCGTCAAAGGGACCAGGAAGGACTCAGCGGAAAATTCATTGCAGGCACCAACCACCTGATCCAAAGAGGAAGGACGGTAGAATTAGTTCAAGCGACTCTGCTCAGGGATTACCCCACGCTGCCCAGAGGTGCCATCTTGATTTTCGATGGCTTGGACATTTCGGCTTTCGGCAAAGATGCAGGTCCCAGAGTGTGGTACAGAGACAGAACTCTCACCGTCTTTGACAGTACCTTTGTGGGAGTCGACTCCAGTGGAACCCTCTTCACCTTTCGATTTGAGGATGGCTTGATTCAAGCTGTCCCGTCGGACCCGTTTTAAGGAAGAGAATTCTGGAGGCTGGATTCTGGATTCTTGCTGCCGCCCCTCTTCCTACGCTCGAATTTGGGAAGTCTGTTCGGGGGTGAGGGGTCTGGAGAAGATTCGTACAGGATCTTGCACCGTGGGTTCGTCACCATCTTCCTCGGGCAGTTCGACGCCGTGTCCCACGAGTTCGAGGATAGACTTGGAGTCGCACGTACAGGACCACAAGTCTACGGAAACATAGTTATCGAACATCCTGCAGCAGGGTATCTCGTTGATCTCCTTGAGGTGCATGGATCGGAAGGCTTGGATCGCCCGGTGGCTGTGGCTCGGGGAGATACTCCATAGGGAGACGGGGTCCATAGGCTTATTGCAGCTCTCACAAAAAGGCACCGAACGCACCGAGTTGCTGGCCGTGTGGGAGGCCACAAACGCTCCCGCCAGCACGCTGAGTCCCAGCATTACGAAGATAATCGTTTCGTATGTCGTTCCTATGGGCTCCGGCTCCTCCATCCACCCAGAAGAGAGGCTTCCACCGATCATCATGCGAACAAACCAACCAATCCGGTCAATCAGAAAGGACTCGCCGGGCGGCATGACACTTTGCCCTAAGAACACGAACAGAGCCAGACCGCCGATAGTCCACAGGAACGCGATCATGCCCGCCTGTAGGGGCATACGACACTTAGCCGCCACAGCTCCTTTTGCAACATGCTCTCCCACCCCCATCCCGACCGCAAAGGGGGCAAGCAGCATCAGTCCAAAGATGATCACAGGAAGCACGAAAAAGTAATGCGGCAGCAGGTTATGGATCACATTGACCACCAGCGCACCACCCATCACTAACGACGCTTTCAGCAACCCCACGAAGAGGCCGGTTAAACCGGAGAATAAGAGTGTAGAAGTGCTTCTCAGCTTTCCGCTGGGAGTGTAAGCCAGTTTAACCGAAGGTCCCCAGTCCACTTGGGCATCTTCCCGACTGGGGGATTCTTCGCGCGGGCCATAGGCGGGGGGAATGTCCTGGTCAGGCTGTGGGCTTTCCGGAAAAGGACTGTCTTGAGGCTGGTCGCTCAGGGGGGAACTGTCTCTCTCAAGACGCAGACCTCCTGCATAAGGATCTTCTCCCATTTCTGGGCTGCCCATTTCTGGACTACCCATCTCTGGGCTACCGCCTTCAAATTCTGGGCTTTCAGCTACAGCTGGTGGGCTTCCGCCTTCCTCAGGGAGTTTCCCCTGGCAGGCCCAGCAGAAATCGCGCCCGGGCTCGTTCTCCTGCTGGCACTGGGGGCAGGTTCTTTTTTCTATCCAGGGGCTTGCAAGTCCGTGTTCAGACATCTCGATAGCCTCCCGTCATTCAGCTCTTTCAGTGGTGCTCCTCTATCATTCGAACAGAGCACAGCGAACTCTTGACTTAAGACCCTTTAGTCCAAAGCACATTGCGTGCCACTTCGCTGAAATCTTGGCCAGATACCTGAGCCAGATAAGATAACTGACTATTAATAAATGAGTTACAGGATCCTTGAGGGATGAGTTGAGAGGCGATCAGCTATTGCAAGCTTCCCGTCTGTGTAAACGACAGTTAACAGCTCTGATCAGCTGCGGGCTAATCAGAGTCGTAACTATCGTGACGTCGTAGCCATGCAATGCTGTAGGGTAAGTTCGATTCGTCTCGTCCTTTCGGCACCAGGTCCATAAAATGATATGCAGCGTTCAACATGTCCAAGCCACGCGCATAGCAGGAATAGGTATGGAAAACACTCCCTTCCTCGTCCCTATAGAACACACTGATACCTGGTGCCTCCTCACTGGGAAACTGAGTGATGCGAAAATTGTAATCCATCTCACCATTTTTCATCTCATCAGATGTGAATGACACGTGATAATCACGATTAAAGTCATTTTCAAACGAAGACACCCACTTAAAGCTCCATCCCATGCGCTCTTTATAGTCTTCCAATGTCTCAAGCTCGGCTCTGGAGACAGCCAGCAGCGTGATGTCGCGATGATTGAGATGGACAACACTGTCATTGAAGTTGTCCGCCCAAAAGGAACAACTGGGACAACCTTCTGCCCAATTTGGGCCATACATAAAGTGATAGGTAATGAGCTGGCTCCTGCCTTCAAACAGTTCTGATAGCGTTTCCTTACCATTCGGACCGTCAAACAGATATTCCTTTTCAACCTTAACCCAGGGCAGTTCTCGCCGCTCTTGGCTCAATTGGTCGCGCAGTCGAGTCAATTCCTTTTCTTTAGCGAGGTGCTCGATACGGGCTGCAAGCCATTCATCTCTGGAAACGACCTTATGGTTTTTCATAGTAAGCCTCCAAGCTATGGGAGCCGGATCGGAACGTGGGAGCCGCCTGAGTGCACGCCCTATTCAAAGAAATGGCCCTCAATGACGCGAATGGGAACGGGCACTGCTCCAGCTCTTAACACGGCAGCCAAGTCGTTAGCCTCCCCTATGCTGAAGTGACCTGTTAGCGACACCGTTCCGCCTCTAATGGCCTCCTGAATCACTGGAGCGGAATAGAGAGTTTCATCCAACATAATGGCTAGTCGGCGACCGATGTTTTCTTCTGTCACACGCGCTAGGCCTTCCTTTGCTTCCGGTTTGAAGCGAATGCTTATCATTGGTTCTGACGTATAGGAGTCAAGTTCAACTTCAGCATCATCCACACCATTGACTAACACAGGTTGAATTTCCACAAATAAAACTTCTCCACCAGAAACAACAGATTTGTAACCATCAGGAGGTGCAAAATCAGGAGCAGACATCTGTGATTCGAGCCATTCGATATCTGGATGAACAAGGTGAAACGAGAGCAACTTAGACTGGAATAGATCCAGCAAATTGCTTTCCTTCGAAGCATCTTGAAGCCGAAGCCGAACAATAAGCTGATCAGGGGCGACCAGTTCAATCCCATGTGGAGCACCTAAATTTCGTAACCGTGAAGAGAGAACTGTTTCTGTCTCTTCAAGGAGGGATAACGTTACCTCTCGATCGGGAGTCTCCTGAAGCTGGAGCAACACTTCATAATTAGGAGGATTTGAGAAACTGAGGATAGCAAATTGGGCTCTGGGGAGAACAAGGATAATAAATGCCCAAACGACTGAAGCGAAAAGAGCAGAGTAGCCCAGCACAACTCCTCCAATGCTTGTAAGCCTTCCGCCTAACAGCCCATTGGACTGCCGTATTTTCCGAAGAGAGACATGACCAAAAACCAATCCAACGGTGCTGATAATAAGACCAGGAATGAATAGAATTGAAAATTCGCTGTCTCCTGTCGCTAGGAAATTGATAGCAAGAGTACAGGGAAAAGCTATTAGTCCAAAAATTAGAGAAGTGATTGATAAGAGATTAGGCTTGGCCCTTTTGCTATCTCCTGTCACCTCAATTCTCCTCTTTTACGAACTCATGTGATGACTCCCTCACCAAACGTCCTCGGAGTGACACTCTTCACGCTTCTTTCTTGGTGCCCTCAGCAGTTGCCAGAACACTCTCCATGAACTGCTGATAGAGCGTTTCATCATCTTTCAATGCAAGGAGTTGTATGTTGCTTTTGCTGCGGACGATTAAAAATCTTCGCTTGACGACTACATATAGGCTCAAGAATATGATCCCAAGTCCAAAGATAGAAATCGTAAGAATCCCTAACCAAAGCCCTGTCGGGTTTCCTTGTTTGACGATCTCCACAGAATCGACCTCATCCACAAGAATCTCTGCATTCCTGCTTGATATGATTCTCTTTGTAGCTTCAACAACACGTTGAGGAAACAACTGAATTGTAGTACTGCCAAAGATACCCGGGGAAAAAGTGTTTAACTTGATGTTTGCCGGCTTTCCGGATACCTCCGCAATGAGCTGTCCCCGCTTTCTTATTGTCATCGTACTCCTCCTGTTTTCGTCCTGTACTCTCCAACACGCTTTGCGTTAAAGCGTGAGATCATCGGTTTCACTGGTCAGGTGATTCCTCTGAAAATCGCGTATACGACTCGAATACCGTTCAGTATGATAACCGTACGGGCGAGATAACCCCAGCCCACCCAGCCACTGTTCCAGGAACACCGCCAAATGGACACCACGGCAAAAACGGAATAGGGGACCAGCGCGATCAAGACCAGGATAAAATGATGTCTGAATTCACAAAATAGAGAAGCAAAGCAAAGACCACACCTCCCAGCACCCCAATGCCCCAGTAAGCGCTGGCCAGGCTTGCCCTCCCTTCCCAGTGAGCCCTCAACGATTCCGGTCTGTCCTCAGGTTTCTGAGCGTAGCCTTGCGAGGCAACATCCTGGTCAACTTCCATTGCATGGTCCTTGAATCGAAAGATGAGTAATCTGGCCACTATGCCACCCCCAGGTCCCCCTTCAATCGATGAATCCCGATTGTCTCCTGCCAGGTTGATCGCTTAAGATGACTAGCCGGGAGTATGCATAGGTTTTCGTGACGAAGTGCCGCAGGCGCCGCGATGACAAGGCATGCGAAGGGGTACCCGCTTGCGGGTCGGGCCCCGCAGGCGTACTCATGCAGTACGGCGAGGAGCCCAAGGAAGCATAACGCAGTCAGCGCAGATGATTGCGGCACTGGAGTAGAAAATTTATGCATAATCCCGGCTAAAAGGTTCCCCCTATGACCAATCCATCCAAGCAAGAAATCATCAACAAATATGACAAGAATGCCAAATGGTACGACTACCTGGAGAAGTTACCTGAGTTATTGGGCCTCTACAGGGTGAGGAAACACCTTTTTCGAGAGGCCTCGGGAGATGTGCTGGAAGTGGCCGCCGGAACTGGGAACAACCTCCGCCACTACCCAAAAGACTGCAAACTCACGCTGGTCGATTTGAGCCGCGGAATGCTCGAGAGGGCTTCACAGAAAGCAGGGAAACAGAAGCTTCATGTCTCCATCCAGGAGATGGATGCTGAAAGTCTGGGATTTTCGGATAACGTCTTTGACACCGTCGTAGACTCTTTGAGCCTGTGTACGTTGAAACAGCCAGTAGAGGCTCTCAAGGAGATGGCCAGGGTGTGCAAGCCCAGCGGTCGGATCCTTCTTCTCGAGCACGGTAGAAGCAGCAGTGAGCGAGTGGGACGATGGCAGGACAAGAGAGCCGACAATCATGCCAAACGCTTTGGGTGTAACTGGAACAGAGAAATCCTAGGATTCATAGAGGAAGCTGATTTGGAGATTCTTTCCAGGAAACAGTATTTCTTCGGTATCTTTCACGCCATCAAGGTCAAACCAGGACCAGTCTGAGCGAATAATGCGATCCACCTCAGCCCACAGAATCAGGAGAAGAGGACAGTAGTCTATTATATATCTAGTGGCAGAAATGGAGAGGGCGAAGTCGATTTCACTCGACGACATAGATTCCGAGGGTTTCACCAGAGAAATTGAGGCGCTCCGCCGGGACGCCTTCCAGTCGCTCTGCCACCAGGACTTCCTCCATCTGATCAAAATCAAGCGGCTCGGAAACCTCATCAGCCTGCTCGGCTATGCCACCGCCTGGATCATTCCCAATCCGATCAGTGCCGCTCTCATCGCGCAGGGGATTCTCACTCGCTGGCTCCTCGTGCATCACATCAGTCACGGCGGCTACGACAGGGTGCCCGGCGTGCCGCCAGAATATACGAGCAAAACTTTTGCGCGGGGCTGGCGGCGCTTCATCGATTGGTTCGACTGGATTCTGCCCGCTGCCTGGGCTTGTGAACACAACTTCCTGCATCACTACCATACCGGCGAGGATAAGGATCCGGATCTGGTCGAACGACACGCGGAGTTGATGCGCAACTGGCGATGTCCCCGCCCCATAAAATATCTGGTACTGTTCCTGACCGGTATCACCTGGAAATTCAGCTACTATGCGCCTAACACGCTCAACGCCTTTGAATCGCACAAGAACAGAAGCCCGCAGCAAAGGCACCTCACTCCCATTGGGTTCTTCAACTTTCTTGACGTCCGCAACTGGCTGGTGCGTAGACTCTGGCTCTCCTGCTACCTGCCCTTTTTCACGCTCCATTTTGTCATCATCCCGCTCCTCTTTCTCCCGCTGGGAAAAACCGCGGTGTTGTTCGTGCTCATCAATAGAGTGCTGGCCGAGTTCATCACCAACTTCCACTCCTACATGGTCATCGCTCCCAATCACACCGGTTCTGACCTGTACCGCTTCGACCACCACTACAAAAATAAACAGGAGTTCTACGTCAATCAGGTACTGGGATCGGTGAACTACAAGACCGGAAAAGACTGGATTGACTATCCCCAGATGTGGCTGAATTACCAAATTGAGCACCATCTGTTTCCCGACCTGCCCATGACGAAGTACCAGGAGATCCAGCCCAAGGTTCAAGCGCTCTGCAGCAAGTACAACCTTCCCTACCTTCAGGAGAGCGTGTTTAAAAGATTCAAGAAATTCGTCGACATCTGTGTCGGTGATGGCACCATGGTACGGGTTCCTTCCGAAAGCGGCAGAGCTTCCACGCCAGTGAAATCCAACCTCGGCTAAGGCTCTCCAGCCACCAGCGTTTTGTCAGCTGACGTTGACAGGGGGAGAAGACTCAAAAAAATTTCAAGGGAGCCAAGGATCCTCAAAACTGACTGCAAGTTATTGATTTATAAAGATCCATGGCAACTCAGGCGGGTCTCTCCCGGAGGCCCCTCAAGAATGGCACATGACTTGCTTCACTCAGGAGTGCATACAGAGCTAAACGGAGAATGAGAAAATGGTGTGGAGATTAATCTTAATCAGTCAGACTCTCTTGTGCTTTATTCCCGGACTTCATGCACAGGATTTTCAGGCCGGTGTTAATTTTTTATTTGGCCAACCAAAAGGCGAATTTAAAGAGAATGTCGAAGATTTAGGATTTGGCATCGGCGGCATGTTTGCCTTTCGTCCCGGTAATAGTCCGGTCATGATCGGAGTCGACGTCGAGTACATGCTTTACGGCAGTGAGACCCGTCAAGAGCCTTTCAGTCACACCATCCCCGACGTCACGGTTGAGGTTGAAACGCGAAACAACATTTTGCTCACACATGGATTGCTGCGCTTGCAAGGCAAGAGCGGTATTTTTCGGCCCTATCTCGACGGGCTCATCGGCATGCATTACTTCTTTACAGAAACCAAAGTCCGCGATGAAGATGATTTCGCAGAACCTATCGCCTCGACAACCAACCAGCAAGATATCGCCTTCAGTTATGGCACTGGGGGCGGAGTCATGTTCCTTGTGCATCAGAAACAGGAAGGCTCTAAGTTGACAGAGGTACTTATCGATTTTCGCGTGCGCCATTCATTCGGCGGCGAAGCCACTTACCTCAAGAAAGGTTCAATCACCCGTGAAAACGGCACAGCCATCATTGACCCTTTACGGTCGCGCACGGACTTGCTGACGTATCAGTTCGGTGTGGTTTTCTCTTTCTAGAGCTGAGGCGAATTCCTTAAATATGAAGACATCTATTTTCAAGGAGTGCCCATTCCGAAAGATGGGTAACAAATTATACCGGACACATGGGTAACACTTATAGGCTTCTTCTGGGAGGTGCCCAGAGATGCCATGGAAGGAGATCTGTGTGATGGACGAGAGAATGAGATTTATAGCGAAGCTGTTGGATGGGGAGTCCATGAGCCGTCTGTGTGAGGAGTTTGGGATATCCAGAAAGACGGGCTACAAGATTTGGAACCGCTATCAAAACACCGGCGCTTACGCCCTGGTGGATCGGAGCCGCAAGCCGCATCGTTACGGAAACCAACTGCCCGAACAGGTGGAACGGACCCTGGTCAGGCTAAAGCGAGAGAAGCCGTATTGGGGAGCTCCCAAGATTCGGGCGCTCCTGATTCGTAGGTTTCCGAATGTACGGCCGCCTGCGGTGAGCACAGTTCACGCGGTTCTGGATCGCAACGGCCTGGTGAACTGTAGAAAACGGCGACGGTTCAAGGCAGAGGGGACTCGATTGTCCAGCAGCCAGAATCCCAATGACCTTTGGTCTGCCGACTTCAAAGGAGAGTTCATGCTGGGAGACAAACGGTACTGTTATCCTCTCACCGTGAGCGATCACGCCAGCCGTTATCTGCTCGCCATCGAGGCTCTCGACAGTGTTAAGGAAAGAGGTGCTTTCCCCGTATTCGAGAGAACCTTTCAAGAGTTAGGTTTGCCGGAAGCGATCCGCACGGACAACGGAGTCCCTTTTGCATCACCCAACGGATTGTTTGGACTCAGTCGACTGGCCGTCTGGTGGCTTAGGCTAGGAATCCGAATCGAGAGGATCAAGCCCGGCCATCCCGAGCAGAACGGAAGGCATGAGCGCCTTCATCTCACCCTCAAGAAGGCCACAGTCGTTCCCGCTGCCCACAACCTTCTTCAGCAGCAAGAGAGGTTTAATGCCTTTCAGGCGGAATACAATACTGAGAGACCTCATGAGGCCCTGGGCATGAAGTTTCCGTCCGAGGTCTATACTCCCGCATCTTGTCCCTACCGAGGAATCGGGCGCGTCGAGTACCCCATGCACGATCGCACCGTGACCGTCACCAGCTGCGGCAGAATCTGTATGAAAAGTCAAAAGATCAACTTCAGCACGGTGTTTGCTGGTCAAGATGTTGGAATCAAAGAGGTCAAAGAGAAAATTTGGCTGGTGTCGTTTATGGAATACGACCTCGGTTACTTTGACGAAGACAGTAGAAGGTTTGAACCTATAAATAACCCTTTTGGTGCAAAGGTGTTACCTATGTCTTCGGAATAAACTGTAACCTATGTGTCCGGAATGCACCGATTTGAATTGGTCGGGGCAGAGGGATTTGAACCCCCGACTTCCTGCTCCAAACTTATTTGTTAAGTGTTGAAATCATTTATTTTATAGGACTTACACTGCGCAAGGAGGCGCAAAATAGCGCAAAAAAATGCACTCCCCGCACCCTATCCGCACCCAGATTTTGCCCGACTTTTCTTCGCCCTAGCTCTAAACAGTTACTCCATATGCTTCCAGCCGAAAACCACTGACCTGTTTCCCATTGTCTTTAACCCATTCCACGTCGTAACTTTAGGCACAACTGCACTGCAGTGGGGGGAGTTTCGTGATCGGCAAAACCATTTCCCATTACAAGGTTCTTGAGAAAATCGGCCAGGGGGGCATGGGCGAAGTTTATCGTAAGACTAGGGTTCCACAAAGGGCCTAACTGCCTTCACAGTAAGCATCATACCCAGATTTTTGGAGGGAAACGGTGGCCTCGATATTGTGATTCCATCCTCCCATGGTCGCTGACAGCGACTTAACTTGACGGTACCGTAAACGCAAATCATCTGACTATGAGGTACCCCTTCAGTTTGTCGAACCTGTCCGAGCCGATGACCTCTCGAATTTGGTCGACGCTGTTAAAGCCGCCTTTCTGGTCCCGAAAATCAAGCAGCCTTCTGGCGGTCAAGTCATCCAGCCCCGGGAGCTTTTTCAGATCCTCGGCTCGAGCCCATTTGATGTCGGTCAGCGGAGGAGAGTCCGGCCCGAAAACATCAGTGAGATATCGAATGATGACGCGAGACTGCTGGCTTTGGATCGGCGCGCCATGATCGATCATCATCATACGGACAATATCCTCCCAACCACGAGGATCCTGCCTCAAACCGGTAAAGGTTAAAAGGGAATGGCAACTGCTGCATGCTCCCCTTGTGAGCTCTGCACCCTCGCCATCGGGGAGCAGTTCCACACTCCTTACAGCTGTCTCTTTTCCGGCCCAGAGGTAGCCTTTCAATCGGTCGAACATGTCCGAGTCGATAATGCCTCGGACTTGCTCACTTCTATCAAAGCCCCCCTTCTGGTCCCGAAAATCAAGAAGCTTCCTGATGGTCAAGTCGTCCAGTCCCGCGAGCTTCTTAAGTTCCTCGGCTCCAGCCTGATTGAGGTCAATCCGTGGCGGAGAGTCGGGCCCGAATACCTCCGCTAGATATCGAACGATGGGGCTAAACTCCTCCCCTCGAACTGGCGCTCCAAGATTGATCATCCTCCCTACGACACTCTCCCAGCTGCGATAACTCTGTCTCAAACCGGTCAAATTTCCAAGAGAATGGCAACTGCCGCATAGTCTCCGGGTGAGTTCTTCAGCTTCGCCGTTCGGAAGCAGTTCTGCACTCCTTCCACCTGTCTCTTGGCCGGGCCAGGAAACTGCAAAGCCTGTCCAGAGTAAAAAAATGCATAGAACAGTAACCAGCCCGCTGAACCGCAAGGGGCATGTTCCTGACGTCGGAGTCCCCACCGCTTTTCCTTTTCTGGAATCTGCTGAGATCTGGATAAAGGGCATCATGATTGGGTCAGTCAACTTGTAACGCGAGAAATCTTTGGGGAACTGGGGTATTCATGGGACGAGACACTAGAGTTAATCTCCTTAATGACGTTTGGGCAATACGAATACCATAAGGACGTTGCTTCCTACGCGAGGATGCAGTTCAGGTGTGAGCTCTCTATTCATATGAGGACCGCCCATGCCTCCACCTCCAACTCCCACAGCGATGTATTGGCGACCGTCCACGGCAAAGCTCACTGGGTTGCCCATAACCGGACCGCTCAGAGGTACCTCCCAAACCTTCTCCCCTGTTCGTTGATCGAACACCATCAGGTTCCGGTAATTGTCCCCTACAAAAACCAACCCACCACCTGTGGTCAGCGTAGACCACATAGGTGCCCTCTGCAGATAGGACCACAGGAGCTTTCCGGTAGAAGCGTCAACTGCAATCAGACGTCCAACTTGACCTTGGCTTTCAGGCATGTGGAACAGCTTCGTCCAGTCGAGACCACTGTCGGTAGGAACAATGCGAAGGACGTTACAAGTTTGATGCACACTGAGGTACAGTGCATTGGTGAGTGGACTATAGGAGGCATTTTGCCAGAGCGAGCCACCACGCATTCCAGGACAGATGCGAATCTCCTCACCAACTTCTTTGGGGATCTTCGCTTCGTTTATTGTTACGCGCCCTCGCCTATCAATATCTTGGTAGTACTCTTGGTATACAGTTTCTTTGGCCCACAAGAACTCACCCGTCTCTCGATCAAGGGCCCACAAAACTCCCGGCTTTCCAATCGCCCAGAGCACATTGCGGAGTTGTCCGTCCAACAGGTCCGGATTGTACCACTTCAGGTCATTTGAATCGGGTTGGACCCGTAATCCATCAACATAGATCCTCTCACCCATGTGATCCGCATCCCAATTGTCCCTCGGGAGATGTTGAAACGCCCAGGCCAACTCACCTGTGTCCGCCCTGATTGCCAGGGTCGAGTTTGTCCACGAAAGATCACCATCGCCAGTGCCTTTCAGTATCTCAGGATAGGGCGAAGCACTCGCGGATCCCCAGTACGTTAAATTCAACTTTGGATCGTAGCTACCCGTGACCCAAAATGATGCCTTATGACGATCCTCGTAAGCGACATTACCCCAACTCGCTTGATGCTCAGGCGGATCCTTAGGGCCGGCGACGGCCTCCCTCCGCCACAGAACTTTACCTGTTTCCACGTCGATACCTACAACATAGCATGGGAGGCGAGGCCCAGAACCACAGGCGGTTCCCATATAAACTTTGCCGTTCGCCGCAATCGGTCCGGCTGAGAAGTCTTTGCCCCCCGGCGAAGCATTCGAAGGCAACGTGTCAACCTCCCATACCTTTCGACCAGTTCGCGCATCTAGAGCGATAACTCGCGTGTCGCCCGTCCCAAAGATGACCGTGTTCCTATATACTGCGAGACTCCTCGATCGCCCCCGATTGCGCACATCGGCAGCAGGTTCATCGTCAAAACTCCATATCGGCTCACCCGAACGCGCATCTAGCGCTTCTACCTCGCTCTGTGGATGGAGCAGAAACATGATCCCGTCGACTACAAGGGGTTCCTGTTGGTTTCGTCCTGGATTCATTCCCCGAGACCAAGCTAACTGCAAGTCGTTGATATTATCGCGGTTGATCTGGTCAAGGGGGCTGTACCCCCATTGGTTTAATGTGCGCCGGAAAGTAAGCCAGTTTTCCGGCTCGTTGTTCGCATTAATAAGCCTCTCATCAGTCACGGGTCGGAATCCGTCCATCTGAGCCATAACTGGTAAATGCAGCATTGAAAGCACTGCAATAGTGACAAGAACCTGCATGGAACTGCTTCGCATGTGATTAATCCTCCTTAATCCTCATCTTAATTTACGCCATCTTACCATTGCTTACCTTAAAACTTGTACGAGAACTATTTGCATGGCACTCAAATTGCGTGGCACTCAAACGAATCAGAAAACACTCTGAAAACCTTGCCTAGTCTTCGAATAGGTGCTAGGATCAAAGTGTTTGTAAGACTACACTCTTACTCTCAGTCAATACTATCTACATTGCGTCGAACCTCAACTTTCGAGAAGCTGTGATGTTGTGGATCAAACCTAACCCATGGCAAAGTTTGACTTCGTTAACTACGATGTTCAGAACGATCTTGGGCTTGATCGCGTTGGGTGTCGCCTGCTTTCCGGCAGTGGCTCTGCAGGCCTCGACTCAACTTTCCTCACAGGTCTCCCCCCACCGCGAGCTTTTGAATCGCTATTGCGTCACCTGCCACAACGAAACCTTGCGCACGGCCGAGCTGCTCCTTGATCAGGCTGAAGTCGAGGATGTCAGCAAGAATCCTCAGATGTGGCAGAAGGTGGTGGGGAAGCTACAGGCTGGTGCCATGCCCCCGGCCGACATGCCACGACCTGATCAGGCCAGCGTTGACTCCTTTTTAGCCTACCTGCAGAGGGAGCTCCAGAGTGTGGCGAGTGCCGGCGGTGGGATGGTCCCACCGGAGGAAAATCAGCAGGCTGGGCTCAATTCCCTGACTCTGGTTCCGTCGCACGCTTCCCCCCACCGCGAGTTTCTGAATCGCTACTGCATCACTTGCCACAATGAAACGGCACGTACGGCAGGATTGATGCTGGACCAGGCGAACGTCGTGAATGTCAGCGAAGACGCTCCCGTTTGGGAGAAGGTGATACGGAAGCTTCGAGCGGGGCAGATGCCTCCTCCCCAGATGCCGCGACCGACTCAGGTTAGCCTCGATGCCTTCACCACCTACCTGAAGACAGAGCTGGATCGGGTAGCAGCAGACAATCCCAATTCCGGCCGGTCGCCCGTCCAGCGTCTCAACCGAACCCAATACGCCAATGCGATTCGCGACTTGCTGGCGGTGGAGATAGACAGCGCATCGCTTCTTCCCGCCGACGATTCCAGACATGGCTTTGACAATATTGGAGACGTCCTGACTGTATCACCAGTGTTGTTGGAACGATATCTATCGGCCGCACGGAAAATTCGACGTATAGCCATCGGAGATCCCGACGCTGGTCCGGCCTTTGAGACTTACAACATTTCCAAGTATCTCATGCAGGATGACCGCGCTAGCGAGGACCTTCCCTTCGATTCGCGAGGCGGCATCGCTGTCCGCCATTACTTCCCCCTTGACGCTGAATACATTATCCAGGTCCGCCTGCAAAGGAACTCCAGAGAACTTATCCGCGGTCTGCTAGAAGAGCCGCATCAACTCGACATTCGTCTGGATGGGGGAAGACTCCGGCTGCTTACCATCGGGGGCGAACGCTATGGCAGGTCTGCAAGTATTTTCTCCAGCGGCGGCACGGGGGACCCGGCGCAGGAAAACTACGAACGCACGGCGGACGAGGCCCTGGAAGTTCGCTTCCCAGCGGCGGCGGGTGTGCACCTGGTCCAGGTCGCTTTTCTGAAGGAAAACTCGGTGCCTGAAAAACCGCTCCAGCCCCGGATGACCCAGGATGACTACTTGCAGTACAAGGGGGGTGAGCCCGCTGTGGCCAAGGTCTCTATTGGCGGACCCTACGATGCCAAGGGATTGGGAGAAACAGCCAGTCGCCGCAAGATTTTTCTTTGCCGCCCAGCGGTCAGCCAGGAGGAAGGGCCGTGTGCTGAGAAGATTCTTTCCACGCTCGCACGTCGCGCTTATCGTCGACCTCTTACAGACGAGGATCTCCGGACTTTGCTGCGCTTCTACCGGGCCGGCAGCAGTGAAGGAGGGTTTGAAGTAGGAATCGGAAAGGCATTGCAGAGGATACTGGTCGGCCCCGAATTCTTGTTTCGAATTGAGCAGGATCCGGAAAACGTGGCCCCAAATACCGCCTATGAGATCACCGACCTGGAGTTAGCCTCCCGCTTATCGTTCTTTCTCTGGAGCAGCATCCCCGACGATGAGCTTTTGGATTTGGCCGAAGGTGGCAAGCTTAGCGATTCCGTGGTCCTGGAGGAGCAGGTACGGCGCATGCTCTCCGATTCTCGCTCCCAGGCGCTGGTGGACAACTTCGGCGCCCAGTGGCTGCACTTGCGCAATCTGCGCTCGATGATCCCGGATTTGGAGGCCTTTCCCTATTGGGACGAAAATCTGCGGCGGGCGTTCCAGCAGGAGACGGAGCTTTTCTTCGGAAGCATCCTACGTGAGGATCGCAGTGTCCTGGACTTGTTAAGAGCCGATTACACGTTCGTCAACGAACGCCTGGCCCGGCACTATGGGATTCCGGAAATCTATGGCAGTCACTTTCGGCGCGTCACATTAAGCGACGAGCGGCGAAGGGGCCTGCTAGGCCAAGGGAGCATTTTGACGGTGACCTCGTATCCCAACCGGACCTCCCCGGTACTTCGAGGTAAGTGGGTGCTGGATAACGTCTTGGGCACGCCGCCCCCTCCGCCCCCCCCGAACATTCCGGAGCTGAGGGATCGTGACGAGGGTGGCAAGATCCTTTCCATGCGCCAGCAGATGGAGCAGCACCGTTCCAATCCCGTGTGCGCCAGTTGCCACAGGCTAATGGATCCGCTGGGCTTCGCGCTGGAGAATTTTGACGCCATCGGTCGATGGCGAATGACCGAGGGAAGTACTCCCATCGATTCGTCCGGGGTACTCCCCGACGGCACGCAATTTGAGGGCCCGGTTGAGCTGAGCAAGATATTGGTGAGGAAAAAAGAGGAGTTTATATATACGGTCACTGAAAAACTCCTCACCTATGCCCTCGCTCGAGGAATTGAGTATTACGATGCTCCGGCTGTTCGCAAGATCTTGCAAGAGGCCGCTGCTAGTGACTACCGCTGGTCATCGCTGATTCTGGGTATCGTTAAGAGCACACCATTTCAAATGAGGAGGGCACAAGAGTTATGATCATTACCAAGAAGCATATCCCTCGCCGCACTTTTTTGCATGGAGTGGGTGCCACGCTGGCCTTGCCGCTGTTGGACTCCATGGTCCCGGCTCTATCTGCCGCGAGCGCTGTAGCCAAACCGGTGACCCGCCTTTCTATTGTCTATGCCCCCAATGGAATGATCATGGACAGGTGGACGCCTGCGACGGAAGGTGCCGCTTTCGAGTTGCCCCCTATTCTGGAGCCACTGGCTTCCTTTCGAGATCGCATGCTGGTGCTGACCGGACTCAACCAGGATTCCGCTGATCCGCTGCCGGGCGACGGCGAGAACGCACCGCATGAGCGGGCCGGCGCCACCTTCCTGACCGGGGTTCACCCGAAGAAAGAAGGTCACGTGGGAGTTTCCGTCGATCAGATCGCTGCCAGGGAACTTGGCAAGGAGACCCAGCTAGCATCGCTTGAGCTGGGCCTGCACGACACCGACGTGGTAGGCCAGTGCGAAAATGGCTGGAACTGTGCCTACCTCAACACTCTCTCCTGGCGCAATGGCACAACACCGCTACCCACTGAAAACAAGCCGCGACAGGTGTTCGAGCGTTTATTCGGTGATAGCAATAGCACGGACCCGGCAGAGCGGCTTGCCGTGATCCGTGAGGAGCTCAGTCTTCTCGACTCGGTGACCGAGGCCGCCTCGCGCCTTATGTCGAGACTTGGCCCCAGCGACCGCGCCAGGCTCTCCCAGTATCTGGAGGCCATTCGCGATGTTGAGCGGCGCATCCAGATGGCCGAGCAGCAGAGCTCCAGGGATCTGCCAAACGTCGCTCGTCCGGTTGGCATTCCGCCTACCTTCGCAGAATACGCCAAGCTAATGTTTGACTTGCAGGTGCTGGCCTACCAGACCGACATGACTCGCGTCATCAGCTTCATGATGGGAGCAGAGCAGAGTACCCGGACTTTCAGCGAAATCGGTATCTCTGACCCACACCACCCGTTGTCGCACCACCGGTTGAATCCGGAGAAGATCGAAAAGGTGTTCCGCATCAACGTATATCACTCCCAATTGTTTGCTTACTTTCTGGAGAAAATGCGCTCTGTTCCCGACGGCGACGGCTCCCTATTCGACAACACTATAATCCTTTACGGCAGTGCCTTCGGCGACGGCAACATACATCTGAACCAAAACCTGCCTGTCCTCTTGCTGGGTGGGGGAGTCGGCCAGATCGGACAAGACCGTCATATTCGCTTTCCTGAGGGTACCCCGATGACGAATTTGTACCTGACCATGCTCGACAAGTTGGGAATTCGGATGGAGAATTTTGGGGACAGCACGAGGAAGCTCAACCTTCTTTCTCTAGCCTAGCCGGGCCAGAGCTGAGTAGAAGGAAAAGTATGGATGTAAGACGTACGATCAGTTGGTGGACAGTCTTTCTCTTGTCGCTTGGCCCGCTGAGGGCTGCTGGGGATCTGCGGCTGGTGGAGGCGGTCAAACAGGGCGATCAGGAAGCCGTGCGGTCCTTGCTTCAGCAAGGGGCCGATGTGAATGCGAGCGAGGCGGATGGAGCTACGGCGCTGGCCTGGGCGACCCATCGGGCCGATTCAAAAACGGTGGAGCTTCTCCTGAGCGCTGGTGCCGACCCGAGCGCAGCCAGCGATTACGGCGTTACTCCCCTCTCACTGGCCTGCACCAATCGAGACGGCGTCTTAGTCGACAGACTGCTTCGGGCCGGAGCCGATCCGAACGCAGCCAAGTGGACAGGCGAGACGCCGCTGATGACCTGCGCCGGCACGGGAACAGCTGAGGGCATAAGAGCCCTGCTGGCTCATGGCGCGGATGTGAACGTGCGAGAGAACGAGCAGGGACAGACGGCGCTGATGTGGGCAATGGCAGGAGGGTACCCGCAAGTTGGGCGGATGCTGATCGAGCAGGGTGCGGAGGTGAATACGCGATCCACAAGTGGGTTCCCACCGCTGCTGTTTGCCGCCCGCTCGGGTGATGTAGAATCTGCCCGGATTCTGTTGGGAGCGGGAGCCAACGTGAACGATACCACGCCTGAACACGGCAGTGCACTGGTCGTGGCCAGTGCCAGTGGCCACGAGGCACTGGCTCTTTTTCTTCTGGAGAAGGGTGCCAACCCGAACGTAGGGGACGCCAATAGCGCTACACCCCTGCACTATGCTGTGCGCAAAGGACTCTTAGCCCTCAGCGGCATTCTATTCGACCCAAACTACCGTGTTGCTCCCCCCAGTCAGTCAGACCTGGCAAAGGCCCTGTTGGCACATGGAGCTAACCCAGACGCTCGAATCAAGAAGGGCATTACCTATGGACCTGATGGGGGGGCGCTCAGCATGGTAGGTGCGACACCGCTTTTTCTCGCAGCGGTAGCTGTGGATGTGGAGGTCATTCGGATTCTGGCGGCTGGCGGCGCGGATACGCGCATTGCGAACAGGGAGAATACGACACCGCTTATGGTGGCTGCGGGAGTGATCTGTGCGGGGGCGGGGTGCGACTTTAACCGCAGGGACGAGGAGGAGCAGAGGAAGGCCGTAGAAGCCGTCAAAGCAATTGTAGAGCTGGGCGCCGACATCGATGTGGTCAACGACGATGGCCGAACTGCCATGCACTCGGCAGCCTTTACGGGAGCGGACGCAATCGTTCAATACTTGGCGGACCACGGTGCTAACGTGGACACCGCGGACAAGAACGGAGAGACGCCCTGGAGTATGGCGGCGGGAATTAGCCCCGTCTTGAGGTTTCGGGGGCTCTACGGCAACCACGAGAGCACCGCGAATCTGCTGCTCGAACTGGGTGCTACACCTCGGGGACGAGAGGACATGGGACCTGCCGACAGGGCCACTCAACCCGCTACAGCGCCGGCCTACCCGGATCCCACAACCCCACCCAAGCAGTAGAACTCCGACCGCCAATTTGGAACATCCACTGCATCCAATCGGACTTCTCCGTGGTGAGTCGTGCACAGCGCTCTCGCTTCTGCTGGACTGGTTTGGACGTGTATCTTTATTTTATTTAGGAGCCTATACTATAGGGTAGGTGAAGTATATGCGTGGAGACTTGGTATGCGAATCGCCACGCTTTATGGAGGAAAGGAGCAGCCCGTGAAAAAATGCAGCGTTATCGCGGCCGTGGCTATCTTGGCCCTGGCTAGTAGTGTCTGGGCGCAGAGCGACCCATTTGTCGGTAGTTGGAAGCTAAACCTGTCCAAATCGATATACGATCCTGGTCAGCCGCCGCAGAGTCTGGTACACCATTATGAGTTAGTGGGCAAAGATACATATAAGAATTCCCGCGATACGGTTGATGCAAATGGGAACTCGTCCCACACCGAACTCACGCTCGCTTTCGACGGCAAAGTGCACCCCAGGGCAAATCCTCGTCCCACAAGTGATGCCACGATGGATAGGCGCATTGATGCCTATAATCTGGAGGGGATGTCCATGAAGGGCGGGAAGTTGATCACGGTTTTCATGCGCAGTGTCTCTCCGGATGGACAGACCTTTACCTTCAAGACGATGGGGACCAATGCGCAGGGTCAGCCGTTTAGCAGAGTAGAGGTTTTTGATAAGCAGTAGGTTAGTGCGGGCATCTACGAAATAACTCAGCAGGCCACTTCCCTGCCCCACCCAAATTCACCTCATTTTCACCACCAAAATCCGCACCCTGGCCCCAAAGTGACCCTTTTGAGGGCTTTGACAGATTTGTCTTAACTAATTGATTAAAAAGGGGTGCCCATTCCGAAAGATGGGTAACAAATTATACCGGACACATGGGTAACACTTATAGGCTTCTTCTGGGAGGTGCCCAGAGATGCCATGGAAGGAGATCTGTGTGATGGACGAGAGAATGAGATTTATAGCGAAGCTGTTGGATGGGGAGTCCATGAGCCGTCTGTGTGAGGAGTTTGGGATATCCAGAAAGACGGGCTACAAGATTTGGAACCGCTATCAAAACACCGGCGCTTACGCCCTGGTGGATCGGAGCCGCAAGCCGCATCGTTACGGAAACCAACTGCCCGAACAGGTGGAACGGACCCTGGTCAGGCTAAAGCGAGAGAAGCCGTATTGGGGAGCTCCCAAGATTCGGGCGCTCCTGATTCGTAGGTTTCCGAATGTACGGCCGCCTGCGGTGAGCACAGTTCACGCGGTTCTGGATCGCAACGGCCTGGTGAACTGTAGAAAACGGCGACGGTTCAAGGCAGAGGGGACTCGATTGTCCAGCAGCCAGAATCCCAATGACCTTTGGTCTGCCGACTTCAAAGGAGAGTTCATGCTGGGAGACAAACGGTACTGTTATCCTCTCACCGTGAGCGATCACGCCAGCCGTTATCTGCTCGCCATCGAGGCTCTCGACAGTGTTAAGGAAAGAGGTGCTTTCCCCGTATTCGAGAGAACCTTTCAAGAGTTAGGTTTGCCGGAAGCGATCCGCACGGACAACGGAGTCCCTTTTGCATCACCCAACGGATTGTTTGGACTCAGTCGACTGGCCGTCTGGTGGCTTAGGCTAGGAATCCGAATCGAGAGGATCAAGCCCGGCCATCCCGAGCAGAACGGAAGGCATGAGCGCCTTCATCTCACCCTCAAGAAGGCCACAGTCGTTCCCGCTGCCCACAACCTTCTTCAGCAGCAAGAGAGGTTTAATGCCTTTCAGGCGGAATACAATACTGAGAGACCTCATGAGGCCCTGGGCATGAAGTTTCCGTCCGAGGTCTATACTCCCGCATCTTGTCCCTACCGAGGAATCGGGCGCGTCGAGTACCCCATGCACGATCGCACCGTGACCGTCACCAGCTGCGGCAGAATCTGTATGAAAAGTCAAAAGATCAACTTCAGCACGGTGTTTGCTGGTCAAGATGTTGGAATCAAAGAGGTCAAAGAGAAAATTTGGCTGGTGTCGTTTATGGAATACGACCTCGGTTACTTTGACGAAGACAGTAGAAGGTTTGAACCTATAAATAACCCTTTTGGTGCAAAGGTGTTACCTATGTCTTCGGAATAAACTGTAACCTATGTGTCCGGAATGCACCGGGTTAAATTGGTCGGGGCAGAGGGATTTGAACCCCCGACTTCCTGCTCCCAAAGCAGGCGCGCTACCAGGCTGCGCTATGCCCCGACGCTTTTTAGGTTAGCACGGCGGCAGGCTGAGTAGAAAGCCGTCTTGATTTCCTTCAGCGAGTTTCAGTCTCGCTCCATTCCGCGGATACAGCGAATTCTTCTCGATTCCCGAGTGTCCTTGAGGCGAGCCTCATTGGCGGATGTGAATTCTCGCCGTGGGTGCCAAACATGAAATTGCAAGGCCTTCCCCTTGAGGGATTTGATCCGAAGGCCAAGGTTCTGAAGTCGAGTCTCCACGTCGGTGTCTTCTCGTCCGTACCCTTCATACTCCTCGTCAAATCCGTTGATGGCGATCAGATCCGCTCTCGTCACTGAGTAATTGCATCCCACGAGGTCATCGATTCGATCCATTCGAAGTAATGATCGAACGAAGTCCCAAGGCACTCGGATGGCTCTCTGAATACGGGTGGACTCCCCTTTGATCAAACTCCAAAGGATTGCACCACGGGGGCGGGTGAAAAAGCCCTGGCGGACTTTGTTCGGATCAAGTTCCTTGCTGACCTTGGGCCCTAGATCAACCCTTCTTCCGGCGCAATAAACTCCTGGCTCCTGCGAGTCCATGTGATCTCGAACATAATCCTTATGAGGGACGCAATCACCATCCAGAAAGATCAGCAGGTCTCCACTCGACTTTCTCAGTCCCTCGTTGAGGATGCGACATTTCCTGAAGCCATGGTGCTCTTGCCAGAGATGATGCACTTGAACAGCAGCCCGTTTCTTAAACTCTGCGATGACATGACGAGTTCCTTCCCCAGATCCGTCATCGCAGAAAATCACTTCGAATCTGTCTGTGGACTGACCGTCTAATGCTGCACAAACCAACTCTAAAGGCCGAGGCATTTCATAAGTTGCGACGAGAAGGGTCGCCTTCAAACCCTGATTGGAATCAGCCTTATTTGAGTTGGAACGAACGTTCAAGTCCTGGGATCCTCTTGTATCGGTAGATGTCTCCCCTAAAGGGTTGCCCTTGCAAAGCATGCTCTCCTGACGGAGTTTCATGCTAGAGTTGCTCCATTATAGCCTACAGCAGGCGTTTATTTTGCGAGCGGAGCCTGTGAAAATCGGTTTAGACGCCAGCCACAGCCTGAGTCGTGAGCCTTCCGGAGTGACTGTTTACTGCCGGAACCTCATCCGAACTCTAGCCCAGATAGCACCTGAAGATCGATTCTTCCTGTGCTATCGGGCCAATCGTTTCCTCAAGGCTTTCGGGGCTTCCTTACCTGGCTCCAACTGCTCTCGTCGACTGCTGGAAGAGTTTTCCTGTTTTCTGTTCGGGAAGCAGCTGGACCTGTTTCACAGCCTGACTGGTCGTTTACCGCAATATCGTTTTGAACGTACCGTGACCACTTTTCACGATGTCTTTTTTTTGGCTGGCGACTACTGCACTCAGTCCTTTCGGAGCCGATTCGATGCTCTGGCCAGGGACGCAGCAGAGCGCTCAGATTTCATTATCACCGTCTCTGCTTTCACAGCTGACCAGGTGGAGGAATATTTGGGATATCCTCGGGATCGGATCAAGGTGATTCACTCTGGTATCCAGCCTATTCCCAAGTACACCGACCAGCAGCTTCAATGGTTCAGGGAGCGCTTTCATCTCACTACCCCGTTTGTGCTCCATGTGGGTACCATTCAAAAAAGGAAGAATGTCAAAAGGCTCCTGGAAGCCTTTGAGGGTCTGGAAACGAACCACCTGTTAGTCCTGGCAGGTGCCCCCAATGGGTACGGTTCCGAGGAAGTCCACGAACATATCCAAAAGAGTCCGGCTCGCGATCGAATTCGCTGCCTGGGGTATGTTGACCCGTCTGTCCTCTGTCAACTGTACCGCTCGGCAACGATGCTGGCTTTCCCGTCTCTGTATGAAGGATTTGGGTTTCCCTTACTGGAAGCCATGGCAGCAGACCTTCCCGTGATGACCTCAAACAGCTCGTCGCTTTCGGAAATGGCCAAGGATGCAGCTCTTCTGGTAGATCCTGAAGACACGGACGCAATCCAGTCCGGACTTCAGGAGATTCTCAGCAACCCTGATCTTCAGGAGCGTCTGGTTCGGCAGGGGCGGGAGCGTGTTGCACAATTCAGCTGGGAAAGGACGGCTGGAGAAACCCTGGCTCTTTATCGACAGCTGGTCAACGACTGAAGACTGACCCTGCCCCCGAAGCCTTATCGGTCAGCGACTTGGGCGATGCTGCGCCGTACAGCAGTCACCGCTTCATTCAGGGAACCGGTTCGATAGCCCTGCAGGTCCACGGTAACATAAGCGAAGCCCGCTTCCCGGAAGCGTTGAGTGATCTCCTCACGCACTGCCGGATCCAATAGTTTCTGCAGCTCCTGGGACGCCACCTCAACTCTGGCCACCTGGTCATGGTAACGAACCCGATAGACCCGGAAACCCAAATCGCGCAGCACGCGCTCGCAGCGGCCCACCTGAGTCAGACGCTCAGGGGTAATCGGGGTTCCGTAGGGAAACCGGCTGGACAGACATGCCAGCGCAGGCTTATCCCAGACCGGTAAATCAATGCTGCGGGCTGCCTGGCGGATATCAGCCTTGGTGAAACCCAACTCGTCGAGGGGAGACCGCACACCATACTCCAGTGCGGCCTTGCGGCCGGGACGGTGATCGCCCCTATCGTCCACGTTGAAGCCATCCAGCAGGTTGGGAATGCCCAGGCGACGAGCCTGCTCAACGGCCACTCCGTACACTTCTGTCTTACAGAAATAACAGCGATTCACCGGGTTGGCAGCGTAGCGCGGATCGTCCAGCTCTTGGGTTTCAACCAGCACGTGACGCGCCCCCAGGTGCTCGGCCAGCCGCCGTGCGTCAGCTCCCTCCTCGTCAGCAAGACTTGGAGAAACCGCTGTCAACGCCACAGCATTCTGATTCAGCTGACTGACCGATTCGGCCAGTAGGTAGCTCGAGTCAACGCCTCCTGAGAAGCAGACCACTACTCGCTCCAACTGACCAAGCAGATTGCGTAAGCGTAGAACTTTCGCTTCCAAAGTCGGCATTGAGGGCGATTCTACTGACAGGGTATTGTGCCCGTCAACCGCCGGCCTTTTGGTCAGATTCTGGGAGCCTTCCCCTGAAGCTGTCCAGGCGGGCTCTTCCTTGAAAACCCACCATTGTTTAGAATGGAGAGGGATTGAGCCTGCCTTCGCCTGGCAGACCTTTTAGCGAAAGTGGCGGAATTTGGCAGACGCGCCAGATTTAGGATCTGGTGGCCGTAAGGTCGTGGGGGTTCGAGTCCCCCCTTTCGCACCATCTGTTTTCAAGAAGTTAGTGAGATGACACCAGCTCGCCCCTGGGAAGTGCTATTTTCACCATCATCAGTGCGGTGGCTCAACTGGAGCAGGACATCATTGCGGAGCGGGTGAAGGCCGGGTTGAGGAGGGCCGTGGAGAATGGGAAGAAGCTGGGGCGGCCCAAGTCCCTTGCCGATTCTGAGATAGTCCATAAGCTGCATGCTGGGGGGTACAGTCACCGTAAAATCGGCCGGGAGTTGGGTATCTCGCATACCAGTGTGGGAAGAATTCTCAAACGTCGCTGTTAGTAGGAATACTGATCGGATATATTAGAGCCCCTAAATGAGCCAAGAACGTCGTGGTTACCAACGCCAGGAAGTGTCCATCCCTTGTAGCCTATGCTGGAGAGGACACTCCGTTGAGGGACAAATTGCGGATATCTCGCGGGAAAGGGCTCTTGTGACTCAACTCAAGACCCTACCTCCCCCTTAAAGGTGCTTTGCTTACTTTGAATCCGAATGACGATAATGAACATTGCGATTGTGGGAATGGGCACAGTGGGTGGCGCGGCCATCCGCATACTCGATGAGAACGCGGCCGAGCTGGAGCGCAAGCTGGGCTTCAAGCTGCATATCCGCGCCGCTGCAAGTCTCGAAGTTGAGAAGCGCAAGGAGGTAGATGCGCCCACGGGCAGGCGTTTGCTGACGCGCGACTGGCGCGAGGCTGTCGAGCACCCGGAGGCGGACATTGTCGTCGAGGTGGTCGGCGGCACCACAATCGCCTACGAAGTGCAGACAACTGCGCTTGCGCTCGGCCGCCCGGTGGTTACGGCGAACAAGGAACTGCTCGGCCTGCGTGGCGCGGAGCTGGCGCAGTTGGCGCGCGACAACAAGACTTCGCTACATCTGGAAGCCAGCGCTGGTGGCGGCATCCCCATCCTGAACGCGCTGCGCGAGGGTATCGCGGCGGATCGTCTCGAAGCCATCTACGGCATCCTCAACGGCACCTGCAACTTCATCCTCACCGAGATTGAGAAGACCGGCGCACCATTCGCCGACATTCTCAGCGAAGCTCAGCTGCGCGGCTACGCCGAGGCCAATCCCGAGGCGGACGTGGAAGGCTACGACGCCCGGTCGAAGCTCTCCATCATCGCCAACTTCTGCTTCGGCGCGCGCGTAGCCCCTGACGCCATCTTCCGCCAGGGCATAACCAGGATTACGCCCACCGACTTCGCTTACGCGCATCGGCTCGGCTACACGATCCGGCTGCTCGCCGCGGGCGTGCGCTATGGGGACGGCCTTTCACTCTTCGTGCGCCCCGTGCTCGTCCCGCAGACGGCGATGCTTGCCAAGGTGCAAGGCTCCTACAACGCAATCTGGGTGAAGGGCAAGTACGGCGAGGACACGCTCTACTGCGGCCGCGGCGCAGGCACGCCCACCGGCGTGGCCGTCGTCAGCGACATCATGAGCGCCGCGCGCGACCTTCGCCACGATAGCTCGCTGCGAGCGCCCGCATTCGGCTACTGGGCCCCGCAGGAGATCACCAAAGTTGGCATCGAAGCTGGCCAGAGACCCTACTTCGTGCGCTTCCTGGTGAGGGACGAGGTGGGCATCATCGCCAGGCTCGCCGACATCATTGCCGACGAGAAGATCAACATCGACGCGGTCTTCGAGGAGCCCAATCAGGACGCAGACAATCTGGCGTTCGTCATCTCCGTGAAGCCAACGACGGAGACGGCCATCAGCGCTGCGCTGGCCCGCATGGAGAAGCTCAGCTTCCATCGCGAGCCGCCCCTGGTCCTGCCGATGGAGAACTGACCTTGCCCCCTAAAACGAGTCCAGTTTGAATGTTAGGATTTCCGGTTTAGGAAGGAGGCAAGGATGGCAGGGAAGCGGTTTAGGGCAGAACAGATCATCATGAAGCTGCGTGAGGCAGAGGTGGGTCTGGCCCAAGGACAGAGGGTGGGACAGGTGTCGAAGCAGATGGGGGTGAGCGAGCAGACCTACTACCGGTGGCGCAAAGAGTACGGAGGGCTCCGGTTGGACCAGGCCAAGAGGTTGAAGGTGTTGGAGAAGGAGAATACCCGGTTGAAGAAGCTGGTGGCGGATCTGTCTTTGGACAAGCAGATCCTGAAGGAAGTGTCCTCGGGAAACTTCTAGGCCCGGCGAACAGGAGACGAGCGGTGATGTGGGTACGAGAGCGATTAGGAGCAGAGCGAGTCTCCGAACGTCGGGCCTGCCAAGTGCTGGGACAGGTTCGATCGACCCAGCGAAGGGAAAGGCAAATTCCCGATGATGAGGCCCGATTGGTGGCCCGGATGGTGGAGTTGGCTACGCAATACGGGCGTTATGGCTACCGGCGGGTCACGGCGATACTTCATGGGGAAGGGTGGAAGGTGAATCCTAAGCGGGTGGAGAGGCTGTGGAGACAAGAAGGGCTGAAAGTCCCGTCCAGACAGCCGAAACGAAGGAGGCTGTGGCTTAATGACGGTTCCTGTGTTCGGTTACGAGCGGCTCGCAAGAACCACGTCTGGAGCTATGATTTCGTGCATGAACGGACCCATGATGGGCGAGCCTTTCGGCTATTGACGATCCTGGATGAGTACACCAGAGAGTGCCTCGCCATTGATGTGAAACGGCAGATGAATCACCAAGACGTGTTGGACCGGCCGGCGGAGTTATTCGTTGATCGGGGAGTGCCTGAGTTTATCCGGTCCGATAACGGATCGGAGTTTACGGCACAGGCGGTCCGGGACTGGCTGCAGGCTGTTGGGGTAAGGACCTTGTACATCGAGCCGGGCAGCCCCTGGGAGAATGGGTACATTGAGAGTTTCAACGGGAAACTACGGGATGAGCTGCTGAACATGGAGATCTTCGACACGCTGGGGGAAGCCAAGGTGTTGGTAGAACGCTGGCGGAGGGATTACAATCAGATCCGGCCTCACAGCGCCTTGGCCTATCGGCCGCCGGCGCCAGAGGCCAAACTACCTAGGTCGCAGGCACTGGATCCAATCCCTTGGAGTGGACTTCAAATGGTCCCGGGTCTAGCATAGAGGGTGGACTCGTTCGTGGGGGCAGGTCACCCATGACGACATCGCTCAAGTAGTGTACGTTCTTCTCCATTCGGGAGACGGCAACAAGTCCCGCGATACCGTAAGCAGGTATACCCGCCTTGGAGCCATAGTAATGGTTGATGATGGTGGCAAAGGTAAAGGCGTTGGCGGCATGCCCGGATGAAAAAGACCGGGTGTTCTGGCCATTGGGCCTTTCCCGTCTCACCCCCTGTTTGAGAGCCTCACTCAGAAGGTTGTTGAGGACGTAGCCCTGTGTCCAGGCATAGGTCATGTCTTGAAAGCGGTCATTCGAAGTGGAGTGAGCGGCCAGGAGGAGACTCCCTGTACCAGCCAATAAGAACCATCGGTTGCCGAGTACCTCTCCCACATTGCCAACCGCGGGAAACCTTCTTTGCTCTTGACCCAAATTATCAACGTTTCGAAAATAGTCGTGGAGGTTATCGTCCAGCTCAAGGCTGACTCCTGTACCCAGGACACCAGCCGAGAAGGGCAACACACTCTCCCGAGAAAACAAACCCAAGAAGTTGTTTCCCAGATCCCGGTGGAAACTCTTGAAGCTGATCCCGCTCTTTTCCTCCTGATCCGACTGCGGCTGGTCTGAAGTGGTTGCGGGACTTTCCGGCAGTGTTTCCTTCTCCTGAGCAGCCATATGGCTGCTCAGGCCAAAACCGGTGAGGAACAGAATGAGGATGAATGAGGCAGGAAGGTCTTTTCTGGATATGACTTCTGCTGAGCGACTCAAGTTCAAGATATTATCAGCAGAGCACGACAGATGCCAGTACTTAGAACTGGTGCCAAAGGAACTTAACCGCATTGAGATAACTACTTTATGAACAGTTATTTATGCTGACTTTCTGGGGAGGAGCCTCAGGCTGGCGAGAGTCGGATTCCCGCACCCAGTGTCAACCTCAGTAGTCACTGCGCCTTGGCCAGAATGATGTCACTTTCTCCAACGATGGTGAACAGGGCCTTTCGCAGGGCGATCACCGCCAGCTGGTAATCCACCATCGCTCTCAGTTCGCTCACCTGGCTTTCGGCCAGGTCCCGCTGAAAGCGCAGGACCTCGAAGTTGGTGGACAGGCCCGCCTCAAAGCGTTTGGTTTCCCCGTCTAACTGCTCGCTGGAAAGTTGGCTTGCCACCCCAGCTGTCTCTAAACCTTTTTTGCGAGTGGCAATGCTCTCAAATGCATTGCGGACTTCTACAATAATCATTTGCTCCTGGTTCTTGAGCCTGCTCAGGAACTGTCGTTCACGGATCATGACCGTGGCTAAATCCGCTTCATTTGACCGGTTGCGAAGCGGAATCTCGAGATCCAGGAACACTCCCCAGTTTATGAAATCAAAGCCAAAAACCTGTGTCCAGCTCTTGGTGAAATTTCCAAAACGGGGATCATCCACTGCGGGCGTATCCGGAATTCTATCGCCATCGGTGTCTATGAAGACTTCTCCAGAGGCCCCGGTTGAACCGAAATTTGTCCTCAGGTTCAGGCTGGGCCTTCCATCCTTTTGGTAGTAGCTCCGGTCGATCTCGTTTTTCTCCATTTGAAGTTCAATCTGCTCCAACTCAGGTCTCGCTTCAAGGGCTGTTCGGATGGACTCCTGCAGCGAAATCTGCACATCCTCCACTTGGGGTTGGTCGGTGGGTATCACCGAAACATTCCAGATACTGGCTCCGGGATCAGGTGCCAAAAGTCGCTTGAGAGCGTTCTGGGCATTAATGATCTGAACCTCGGACTGGATCATTTCCAGTTCACGGCGGGCTATCTCCGCCCGAGAGGAGGTGATCTCAATGGGTGCCATGACCCCAATCTCAACTCGCTTGCGGTTGTCCTCGTACTGTATGGTTGCCAATTCCACTGACCGGCGCTGGGTCTCATTGCTCTCTACGGAATAAACCAGTTCCCAGTACTGATTCTGGACCTGCTGTACGATTTCAGCCACTTGCTGCTTGAATTGCGTCTCGGTAATTTCGCTGTCCAGATTGAAGAGCTGGATCTGCCGTCTGGTGTTGGTCGTCCTGAAACCGCGCATCAGAGGCTGAGTAAAAGCCACGTTGAAGGTGGAGCCAAAGCGCGGGTTGATGATTGAAAAACCGCTGTTGCTGTCGTTTCGGTTGTTGTTGAAGGTGAGATCCAGGGCTCCTCCTCCCGCAAGATTCTTCCCGAGCCGGCTATCGAAAGAAAAGCGCTCGGTATTGTTGACGGTAATTCCTCCACCCGCCTGCAAACTACTGGTGGTCGGGCTTTCCGAAGAGGTCCAACCCACTGAAAGATTGAGAGTCGGATCGTAGAAGCCACGTGTCTTGATGATCTGTTCCTGGTTCAGATCTTCGTTGTAGTTCTCAATAGCGATTTCCAGGTTATTGGCCAGGGCCAGACGGATTGCCTCTCTCAAGCTCATTTCCAGGACAGTCTCCTGCCTACGCATGCGAGTGACATACGATTCCGGAATAGCCAAATCCTGCGCCCATCCCGGGGATGAGAACGGGAGACAAGCCAAGAGAACGGCTGCTGCAACGATAGGTTTGACTTTCATCATCTTCCTCCCTACTTTAAAAGAAAATCCGGCTTCATTCACCGGACGAAATGACCTTCATTGATCTGTATGGATGAGTCACCAGAGATCTATACGTGAGATGGTGGCGATTGGTTCATGGGATTTGATTTGCGCTATCGAAGATACCATTGCGGTCCTGGCCAGGTCTATTCCCTGACTTCCGTCCATGGCACCGAGAGGAGAGCACATGAGCACAGCAGAGCATCCCCTGTTACCTGAAAAGACATTTGATGCCTTCCGCTCCTATCAGCAGACACAGGCGTTAAAGGGGGCCATTGAACTGGACCTCTTCACGGCTATCGACGAAGGGCACGATACGGTCAGTTCGCTGGCCAGTCACTGCCGCGCTTCCCAACGAGGGATCCGCATTTTGTGTGACTTCCTGGTGATCACTGGATTTCTCACCAAGGAGGAGGCCAGCTATGCTCTCACCCGCGAGTCAGCGGCTTTCCTCAGCAGCCGTTCCCCTGACTACCTGGGAATGGCGAGCCGCTTTCTCACATCATCCAAGCTCATGTCATTCTTCTCAGATGTTGCGGAGGCGGTTCGCAAGGGCGGCACTGTGGGCAGTAGCAAGGGAATGGTGATTGAAGATAATCCACTGTGGGTTGACTTTGCCCGTGGCATGAGTCCCCTCATGGTTCCTCCAGCGGAGTTCATCGCCCAGTTGGTGGGAGCCAGCAGCGGAGCGACCTGGAAGATCCTCGACCTGGCAGCCGGGCATGGCATGTTTGGCACGACCATCGCCCGGCACAACCCCAATGCCACGGTCGTGGCACTGGACTGGTCAAGCGTCCTTGCCGTCGCCCAGGAGAACGCCCACCGGGCAGGAGTCGCAGATCGATACCGTCTGCTTCCGGGAAACGCTTTCGAGACTGACTTTGGGGAAGAATACGATCTGATACTCATTACCAACTTCTTTCACCACTTTGATGAGGACACCTGCGTCCTTTTGATGGGCAAGGTTCACAAGGCACTGGGAGAAAAAGGCCGGGCCGTGACCCTGGAATACGTTCCCAATGAGGATCGGATCTCCCCTCCCGTTACGGCAGCATTCAGCCTCACCATGTTGGTCTCGACCCCTTCAGGGGACGCTTATACCTTCAAACAATATGAAGAGATGTTCCGTCGAGCAGGCTTTGCCCAGACAGAACTTCATCCCATCCCCCGGTCACCGCAACAGGTTCTTATCAGTGGTAAGTGATGGGTTCGGGGAGGCGGGCCTGCAGGCCGTGGACTACAGTCCAACCTACAGGCCCTGGGAGGTTAACGTAGCACCATGCAAACATGGGCAAGCAATAGAGTACCAAGTCAGCAGGAACAAAGGCTGTGATGGGAGTCACGCGAGTGCAAAAATGGCACTCTGAGACGATCAACTCGGCAGGACTGGCAACCCCGGAGAGATAGCTCTCTTGAGTCAGTTGCGCTATATTGGCAGGAGTCATCCTACAGCCGGGGTTATGCATAATCCCGGCTAGAGGGCAAGGTGTCTGATCCATGACCTTTCGGCATCACATGTGGGTGAGAGTTGTACTGGTCCTGCTCTTACTGAATTCCTCATGCTCCCTGAAACAAAAGGCTGTCAGTACCCTCTATGAAGTGCTCGCTGAGTCAGAGAAATCCTATCTTTCTGATGAGGACCCGGAGTTGATTGCTGCCGCTTTGCCCTTCAATCTCAAGATCATTGAGACACTCCTGGAATCGAGTCCCGAACATCGTGGTCTTCTTCTCTCTGCGACGACCGGCTTTACATTTTACGCATACGGTTTCGTTGAGCCCGAGGCCCAGGCCATCGAGGAGCAAGACTTTGATGGGGCCGAACAGATTCGGGACCGGGCCTCCCGCCTTTACAGTCGGGCCTTCCGCTATGGATTTCGGGGCTTGGAAGTGGAGCATCCCGGCTTCGCTGAGCTGGTGCGTCGAGAACCCGAAAAGACGGCTGCTCTGCTGGAGCTCGAAGATGTCCCCCTGGCTGTCTGGTCGGCCGCTGCTCTGGGTGCGGCAATTGGTGTTTCAGTGGACAATCCGGAGTTGACCGCGGACCTCGGCGTGGTAGGAGCCCTCCTCCACCGCGCTCTCGAACTGGAGGAAGATTTCCAGGAGGGGACCATTTATGAGCTTCTGATCAGCTATGAAATGTCGCGCGTTGGCGGCTCGCTCGAGAAGGCCCGGGAATATTACCGGCGGGCCCAGGAGCTCTCCGGGGAAAGTAAATGCTCAACCTGGTTGACGTGGGCTGAAAGTGTTTCCGTTCCCCAGCAAAACCGTCAAGAATTTGAAAATCTAATGGAGAGAATTCTCTCATTTGATGTAAGCTCTTATCCAGAAAACCGGCTGCTCAACATCTTAGCCCAGCGGAGAGCACGCTTGTTGATGCAGCAAATCGATGATTTTTTCTTGGAGTGAGGAAATGACCATTAAGTCTCTGCGAGTTCTGTCTGCACTTTGCCTGTTCGTTGCGATGAGCTCCTTTCTGCAAGGCCGAGTACAGATCAGAATGGGCACTATGGTTCCCACTGGCTCCGCCTGGCATAAGATTCTCCAAAAAATGGGGTCTGACTGGAGCAGTGCCACTGATGGAGAAGTCAGGCTGCAGATTTTTGCCGGCGGCGGCGCCGGCGACGAGGGAGCGCTGATCCGGAAAATGCGGATCGGGCAACTCCAGGCAGCAGCCATCTCCAACGCCGGCCTGACAGTCATCGACCGGGCAGCCTTCGCTTTGATGCTCCCCTTGATGTTCGAAAGCTATGAAGAGTGGGATTACGTGCGAACGGTCATAAACGTTGAGCTGGAAGCCAGATTGAAGGATAAGGGCTTCATCGTACTGGCCTGGTCCGATGCCGGTTGGGTCTATTTTTTCAGTAAGGAACCCGTAACCCGTCCCAGCCAGATGAAACAGCTGAGGTTAGCGGCCTCGGCCTCCGATACGGTGGCTGTCGACATCATGAAGTGGGCAGGCTTTCGGCCCGTTCCCATCACTACAGTGGACACTATCTCGGGACTTCAGACAGGGCTTATTGAAGCGGTTTCTTTACCCACCATTTTGGCCAACCTCTCTCAGTTCTACCGATATGCAGGGAACATGACCGATATGAAATGGGCTCCTCTGCAGGGCGCGATTTTGATGGATGAGAGAACATGGAATCGCCTCTCCCCGGAACAGCAGGAACAGGTGATGCTCCTGGCCAGAGAGGCGGGAACAGGTCTCAAGCAAGTGATTCGGCTGCAGGAAGAGCTCGCCTTAAAGGCCATGAAGACCCGCGGGCTGAAAGTTTGGGAGGTCCCAGAGGAGGCCATGGAAGAATGGCGACAAACTGCCCGGTCAGCCTATCCCGAGATCCGAGGAAGGCTGGTTCCCCCGGAAATATTCGACCGAGTTCAAAGCCTGCTGGAAGAATACCGGTCCAGACGCTAGTGTCTCATCCACTCTTATGAGACGCCTTCACCTCATTGAAGATAGTCTTTCCGTTTTTGCTCTCCTGGCTATGGCGACCTTGCCTCTGCTGGAGATCGTGCTCCGAAAAGCCTTCTCCCTGGGGATTCCCGGCTCAGCGGTTTGGGTTCAACACCTGACCCTTTGGATCGGCTTCCTGGGTGCAGCAGTGGCCGCGCGCAGAGGGGAGCTGCTCTCCTTGACCGTCGGCCCCTCACTTCTGAGGGGCAAAGCAAAGAAAGCTGCCGAGATTCTTGCTGCGGGCGTCGGTGTCGCGGTCTGTTTAGCACTCGCTTATGGGAGCCTGCAACTGGTCATCGCCGAACGAGAAGGAGGGACTCTTCTGGCACTGGGTTTACCGGTCTGGGTTGCTGAGAGCATCATGCCGGTAGGATTCTCTGTGATTGGACTTCGAATCCTCTGGAGAGTCCCCTATGGATGGTCGGGCCGCGCCATCACCGCTTCCTTTGTCTTCATTCCCATGCTGATGTGGGCTTTTGAAGACTTGCCTGGCCACGGAATCTGGCTGCCCCTGTTTCTCGTTCTCATCCTAGCCATCGCTCTGGGCGCTCCCATTTTCGTGGTCCTGGGAGGAATTGCCGCAGTTCTGCTGTGGGACAACTTTGAGCCGGTCGCTGCTATTGCGCTCGAAACCTATGGCCTGAGCCTGAAGGCGATGCTTCCCACCATCCCTCTCTTCACCTTTGCAGGATTTATCCTGGCGGAAGGCGGCACTCCACACCGCCTGGTGAAGGTTTTTCGGGCCCTCTTTGGCTGGATGCCGGGCGGTTTGGCCGTGGCGGCTATTGTGGTGTGCGCGTTCTTTACCAGCTTCACGGGAGGCAGTGGGGTCACTGTTTTGGCCATGGGAGGCTTGCTCTATCCCATGCTTCGTGAAGACAACTACTCGCACAAATTCACCAGCGGACTCCTCACTGCTTCGGGGTCACTGGGCCTGCTCTTTATGCCTTCCCTGGCGGTCATCCTCTATGG
This sequence comes from Acidobacteriota bacterium, assembly GCA_963663035.1. Taxonomy (GTDB): domain Bacteria; phylum Acidobacteriota; class UBA6911; order RPQK01; family JADFOI01; genus JADFOI01. Next base: position 750,010 of record OY760074.1, on the reverse strand, counting down.
AATCGTGGCGGAGATTGACATCGTCAGACTCTTTATCAGCGGGTTCGTGCCCGGCCTGCTCGAGATACTCCTGGTTGCCGGCTTTGCCCTCGTTTATGCAAAGCGCTCAGGGAGCATTCGCGTGCCTTTCGATGTCCGCAAGGCAGGTCTGGCCCTGTGGGAAGCGAAATGGGAAGTCGCCATACCGGTTGTCGTGCTGGGAAGCCTTTTTAGTGGTCTGGCCACCCTGGTGGAAGCGTCTGCACTCACGGTCCTCTATGCCTTTTTCCTGGAGTTTGTCCTACGCGGTAACCTTAAGATTAGCCGCGATCTGACTCGCGTGGTGGGGGCCGCCGCCACGCTGATTGGCGGGGTGTTGATCATTCTGGGCGTTGCACTCGGCCTCACCAATTACTTTGTCATGCAGGAAATTCCTCTCCAGGCTACCGAGTGGGTCCAGTCATTTGTTCAATCACCGCTGTTCTTCTTACTTCTGTTGAACCTGTTTCTGCTGCTGGTGGGGTGCCTGATGGATATGTATTCGGCTATTGTGGTGGTGATCCCTCTCATTGCGCCTCTGGCCCAGTCCTATGGCATTGACCCCTTTCACCTGGGCATTATCTTCCTGACCAACCTGGAGTTAGGATTTCTGACGCCCCCGGTTGGAATGAATCTCTTTTTGGCTTCTTATCGATTCAAGAGACCCCTTCTGGAGGTTTACCGGGCGGTGCTGCCTTTCCTGGCCATTCGAATCACAGCCGTCGCTTTAGTCACTTATGTTCCGGCCTTGACCATGACTCTGCCTGGCTGGCTTCTATAACCGGGAGGCTCATACCCTATGTTCGCCATGCTGCTTCATGCACCCGGGCAAGCGCTGCGGGAAGCTGATCTGCCCAAATCCAAACCCTCTGCTGGACAAATCCTGGTGAGGGTTGCTGCCTGCGCAGTCTGCCGGACCGACCTGCACGTGGTGGACGGCGAGTTGCCTGAGCCCAAGCTCCCCCTGGTGCTGGGGCATGAAATCATCGGCCGGGTGGTCGAGAAGGGTGAAGGAGTCGACCAGTTTGCCATCGGGGAGCGGGTGGGAATTCCCTGGCTGGGGTGGAGCTGTGGAGAATGTCCCTACTGCCGCTCAAACCGTGAGAATCTTTGTGATAGGGCGCGCTTTACCGGCTACACGATCGACGGTGGATACGCCGAATACACTGTGGCCGATCAGAACTACTGCTTCTCCATACCGGAGTCTTATTCAGACGTCCAAGCCGCACCCTTGCTGTGCGCCGGTCTCATCGGCTACCGCTGCCTGGCCAAGGCTGGGGATGCGAAGCGCCTGGGAATTTATGGGTTTGGAGCGGCAGCTCATCTCGTCGCACAGGTCGCCCTCTACCAAGAACGTCAGATCTATGCCTTTACCCGCCCCGGGGATGGCGACACCCAGCGGTTCGCACGGGAACTTGGCGTAACCTGGGCGGGGGATTCAGACCAGTTGCCACCCCAGGAACTGGATGCCGCACTTCTCTTTGCCCCGGTGGGTGAACTCATCCCACAAGCGCTGAAAGCTGTGGCCAAGGGAGGCACCGTGGTGTGCGGCGGGATTCACATGAGCGACATCCCCTCCTTCCCCTACAGTCTCCTCTGGGGCGAACGCAAGCTCTGTTCAGTCGCCAACCTGACCCGCCGAGACGCCCAGGAATTCCTGGCTCTGGCGCCCCGAGTCCCCATTAAAACCGAGGTCCAGACTTTTCCCCTGGCTGAGTCCAACCGGGCTCTGGAGCAACTCAGAAGCGGTGGGATTCAGGGAGCTGCGGTCCTGGTCACGGATGCAGCTCAATAGCACGAGTGCGGCCGAATTCGAACATCTGGCCAGTTCTCAACTTTTCATGATAGAGTTGGGTCACGTTTCATAGGTACTGGGGCTTTCAAGGAGGGAACCGATGCACAAAATCCAAGGCTTTTTTCTCTGTTGCATTTTTTCCACGACACTCGTCCTGGGCCAAATTGACCCCGACATTGAGAAGCGGATCGAAGAGATCATTGCTCTGGTCACAGACTCGCAATTGGATGCTGCTGTGGGTAAGGCTTCTGAACTGGTGGCAGCGCATCACGACTCCTATGAGGCACACAGGACGGCCTTTCAAACCAATTTTGCAGCCTTTCAAGGTAATCCCGATGGCCCCAACGGTAGCTTCCAGCTGGAAACGGCCCTCAAACACCTGGACTACCTCCGGCGCCTTGCACCCCTCAGTTACGAGGCCTGGGAACTGAGCCTCTCTTTCTGGAACCCGGGCAGGTTGAACCCGCGGCCCCAAAAACCCGAAACTGCGCAGCTTCTGGCCCAGACTGAAGCCTTTCTTGACGGCGGTGAAACGGAAAAGGCGGTTGAAGCCTTAAAAGAGGTCATCCAAAAGGAACCAGAGTACGTGCCAGCCCAAGTCAGCCTGGGAGAAATCTACTTTAGCCTAGGGGAATATGCCGAGGCTCTGAGGATTGCCGAGGCGGCCACCGAGAAAGACCGTGGTGATCCCGTAGGATTTCTGTTAGTGGCCCGATCGAATGCGCTGTTGGGAGACTCAGAGGAGGCGATCAGAAATTTGATACACAGCCTTGAAGCCGATCCCAGCTATCCCCCGGCATGGCAGTTGCTGACACAACTGAATTTAGGGGGAGCGAACGTGGAGCACATGGCACTCCACTTCCCCAAGTCGGTATTGTGGGCAATCGATCAGGGAATCGAGGAACCAGCCGAAGAAGACCTTCAGGACCTTAGCGAGCTTTCGCGTTTGGCATGGAGGACTTACATCGCAGCCAAGGTCCAGTTTCAAAAAGTCACATGGAGAAGGGATACGGAACTCCAGTTTTACCGGTATAGCTTTAGAGAGGAGTTGACGGCGATCATAGACTTGCTCTTGATCTGGACAGAGATCAGCGCCAGCAACCCTGAGGCCGAGGATGTGCTGTTGGATCACTGGCTGGCTGCCAGCGACGCCGGCGCTGTGGACGCCGCTATCTTTGTAGATTTTTTTCTCGAACAGAACCGGCACGATTTCACGATGTGGAAGCTGGAGTACCCCGGTAAGTTCGAAGAGTACTTTTACAAATTTGTTCTACCGCGAGCTTCCAGCCTCAGGACCAGTCCAGGCGGTTGAAAACCGACGGCCGCCGATGTTCTAATAGGCCCTCCAGTTGCAAGAAAAGGAGAAACACATGAAACCAAATCACTACCGGCCCACTGTTGGGGCCTGCTTGCGCCATTCTTCTCTAGGAGTGCTGCTAGGGCTCCTGGTAACGTTCACTACAGTTTACGGGCAGACCACAGGAGACAAACCCTTGTTGGAAATTGAAACATCCCTGGGCACGATGGTTGCCGAACTGGACGCGGAGAAGGCGCCAGTGACCGTCAAGAATTTTCTTCAGTACGTGGATGACAAGTTCTACGATGGAACTATTTTCCACCGCGTGATCGAAGGCTTTATGATCCAGGGCGGCGGGTACAACCGTGACATGACGCGTAAAGAAACGCGTGATCCCATTGAGAACGAGGCCAAGAACGGCCTGGGAAACGACCGCGGAACACTGGCCATGGCACGCACCGGTGATCCGCACAGCGGCACCGCCCAGTTCTTCATCAACCACAGCAATAACGCCAATCTCGATTATCCAGGATCGGATGGCTGGGGATATGCTGTCTTTGGGAAGTTAGTTTCCGGTGAGGACGTTCTAGACAAGATTGCCACGGTGGAAACCGCTAGAGGCGATGCCCCCGTTGAAACGGTGATGATCCGATCGATCAAGCGAGTCGAGGATTAGAAACGACCTGTTTCTCGACTCTTTCGATCTCTAAAGTCCTGCCACTTGTAAAAGTTCAGATGGGGGTCCGCCAAATAAGCAGCCAGTTTACTCGAGTCCTGGGCTGACAGGTCTGTTAGTGCACGAGCGTACTGTCCTGCTTCCTCGCGATTGTTCAATCTGCGGTGGGTACTGCTCAGAAAAGACAGACCATGATAGCGCAGTACTGTCCGCTCGGCTCGGGCGTAGACCTCTTCGTTATCCTGATACCATTGCAGAGCTTGAGCCATCAGGTCAGCGGCTCCTTCCCACTCCTCGGAACGTGCGGTGATCAAGGCTAAATTGTAGAGAGCTCTCCCATGACTGCGCCGGTCGTTGGCTTCCTGGGACTTTTGCAGAGCTTTTTGAAAATAGCTGAGAGCCTGCTCATTTTGATTCATGACTAAATAACTCGAACCCAGGTTCAAGAGAGCATTGGCCTCCCAGGTCCTGCGGCCAATTTTCTGAATCACTTCCACCGCCCGCAAACTGTAGCGGAGGGAGTCTTCCGGCTGACCGACATAGAGGTAGAATGTCCCCAGATTGAGCAAATACTGTCCTTGATGGATAGGATCTCCTCTTTCCTCAGCAACCTCCAAGGCCTCAGAGAACTTGCTTAAGCCATCGGCGTGATCCCCTGAATAGATAGCGGCATAGCCGATGTTATTTAAACAGGACTCGAGCAGCTTGTGATCCTTCACCGATTGCGCTAAAGGAATGGCTTCCTGCAAGGCCCGAATGGCCTCGGCGTACTCCTGAAGGGCCTGCTCATATTCAAGGCTATCCCAAAGGAAATCGGCGTGATTGGTGTGCTCGGCTCCCTTGATGCGCAGTCGCTTGGCTTGAAAACGTGCCAGGTAGTTAGGCTGTCCTGTCAGATCGCTGTAGAGTTGGAATACCTTTTCGCTCTTGGCCAGGTCGACTTCCATCTGACGGAATCCCTGCTGCAAGATATCATTGCGAGCCTTTTGTCTGCCCAGCTCGTCAAAACCTCGATCGACATCGTCGAGAATCTCCTGCAGTTCTTCACCCAATGCCTGAACATTCTCCCGAAGGAATGTTTCCGCTCCGGCCAGATCTCCCTGCTCCAGCAAGGAACCCATTTGAGTGAAGAGATTTCTTTCGGACAATCTCCCGGCCAGAAAGGAGGGAACCTGCCCAACGGCGGGAACTGCAAGGGCAGCCCAAAGAAGACTCAGACCCAGTGCTGCAAGACCTGTTCTTGTTGAGTTCACGACTTCTTTTCCCCTTTTTTGAAAAACAGTCATCATCCGACCGACTTTCTGGAGGAGAGTATCAACAGAGCATTTCTCCTGCAACTCTTCACTCACTGGCTTCCCTTGACTCGGTATCTTCTCCAAGCATATCTTTAAGACTGTCTATTAACTGAGGATTCACCGTGTGGGAAAAAGTTAACTTCGCGTTCCTGGTTTCGTTGTTTTGCCTCACTCTGAGCCTGGGTGCCGACCATTCGGTCAGTGCCGTCAGGGTCGAAGAGCCTCCCATTCTGGACGGGCGCGTGAATGAGCAGGAGTGGGAAGCAGCTCCCATGGCGAACGATTTCGTTCAGCAGCGTCCGGTCTTAGGTGCGCCGGCGACTGAAAGAACCGAAGTTCGCTTTCTCTATACGCAAGATACCCTCTACATCGGAGTGATCTGCTTCGATTCGGAGCCGGATCTGATTGTGGACACACAGAGCCGCAGAGACGGGAATCTGAACGATTCCGATTCTATCCTGATTATTTTGGACACCTATCATGATCAACAGAATGGATTCCTGTTTGGGACGAATCCCTCCGGAATCCAGTACGATGCCCAAATCCTGAATGAAGGGGTCAGTGGTGGCCAGGCCAGTGGTTCTGGTGGGGTGGGTAGTTCGGCGACTTCCACATCGTCGCGGGGAAACGTGGCCGCCTTCAACCTGAACTGGAATGTCACCTGGGAGGTCCGCAGCACCCGCAGCGAGCGTGGATGGGAAGCAGAGCTAGGAATTCCGTTGAAGTCCCTCCGCTTCAAGGACAGTGAAGGACCTCAGCAATGGGGATTGAATGTGATGCGGAACGTCCGCCGCAAGAATGAGCAGTCTTTCTGGGCCGAGATTCCCCAGGCCTACAACATTTATCGGCTGTCCCGGGCGGGAGACCTGGACTCGCTTGACATTCGATCCACCCGGAACCTCAAGGTCACTCCCTACATTCTGCTCGGTCCAACCAAGGACTACTCCCTCTCGGAGTCTGACTTTGAAAACGAAGTCGGTTTGGACGTGAAATACGGACTCACCTCGACGCTGACGCTGGACGCGACCATTAACACTGATTTTGCGCAGGTTGAGGTCGATGACGAGCAGATCAATTTCACCCGATTCAGCCTCTTCTTCCCAGAGAAACGCTCCTTTTTTCTGGAAAATGCCGGTACCTTTGCCTTTGGAACTCCACGGGAAATGGATCTTTTCTTTAGCCGCAGAATCGGTATCGAGGACGGTCGTGAGGTTCCCATCCGGGCAGGAGCGCGGCTGACCGGGAAAATCGATCGCTTCAACCTGGGCATCCTTTCCATTCAGACAGGCGACGATGAAGGCCTGGTAGCGGGTCAAAACTTTTTTGTGGGCCGCATCCGCAGAGAGTTTCGCACCAGAAGCAGCCTTGGAGTCATGTTCACCAATCGAGACAACATTGGAGAACTGCTGGGGGGCTCAGCATACAACCGCGCCTGGGGAACCGACTTACAGTTAGGGTTTGGAGAGCACGTGATCCTGACCAGTTATCTGGCCAAGAGTTACTCTCCCGGAGTGTCGGGGGATGATTACGCTGGAAACGTCTTCGCCGAGTACAGGAGCGATCTGTGGCGCTTTGAAGCGAGATACATGGAGATCCAGGACAACTTCAATCCGGAGGTGGGGTTTGTTCCCCGGCGGGGCTTCCGCAGACCCAGGATCGGGTTTGCTTTCACTCCCAGTCCCGAATCGGGACCGGTACGACAATGGAATCCTCACGCTTCCGTAACCCGCCATTACGGATTTGACGGGTTACTGGAGACCGAGCGCCAGCACTGGGACCTGGAGATTCGCCTCACCAATGGCGGCAGTGTGGGCGTCACCACGAACCGTAACTATGAGTTTCTACGGGAAGCCTTCGAACCCCATCCTGGAGTCACGGTTCCTGTCGGTATCTACCGTTTTAATGAATATAACTTCTTTGTGGGATCAGACCCCTCGGCCTCGATTTTTGGTGACCTGAATGTCAACCTGGGTGGCTTTTTCGAGGGCGATATCAAGAGTTATGGCACCTCCTTGGGATTTCGAACAGGACCTCAATTCATCACCACTTTCAGCTTGGTCACCACCGACGTGGAGGCTGACTGGGGGAGCTTCAACACGAACCTGGTCCGCCTCAGGATCAACTATTCCTTTACCCCTTATCGTTTCATTCAGACCTTTTTTCAATACAACAGCAGCTCACAGGAATTCAGCAGCAACATCCGTTTTGGGCTAACCAACACCGCGGGTACCGGTCTATACGTGGTCTACAATGAGAGTTATGAGACTCCTGGCGAGGCCTTTGATCCGCTGGAGCGAGCATTCTTCGTCAAGTACAGCTACGAATTTGACTTCTGATAGCTGAGCAGCACCTCTGCGGATTAAGACCAAGAGATTCCATCCACTTGCACGGTAGGTGCATCTTTTCTGTCATACTGGTTGCAATGCACAGCATAAGAAGTGTCATGCCCAATGACACCTTGTTGAGACCAACAGGGTCCCGACTGACCTTGCCCCCTAAAACGAGTCCAGTTTGAATGTTAGGATTTCCGGTTTAGGAAGGAGGCAAGGATGGCAGGGAAGCGGTTTAGGGCAGAACAGATCATCATGAAGCTGCGTGAGGCAGAGGTGGGTCTGGCCCAAGGACAGAGGGTGGGACAGGTGTCGAAGCAGATGGGGGTGAGCGAGCAGACCTACTACCGGTGGCGCAAAGAGTACGGAGGGCTCCGGTTGGACCAGGCCAAGAGGTTGAAGGTGTTGGAGAAGGAGAATACCCGGTTGAAGAAGCTGGTGGCGGATCTGTCTTTGGACAAGCAGATCCTGAAGGAAGTGTCCTCGGGAAACTTCTAGGCCCGGCGAACAGGAGACGAGCGGTGATGTGGGTACGAGAGCGATTAGGAGCAGAGCGAGTCTCCGAACGTCGGGCCTGCCAAGTGCTGGGACAGGTTCGATCGACCCAGCGAAGGGAAAGGCAAATTCCCGATGATGAGGCCCGATTGGTGGCCCGGATGGTGGAGTTGGCTACGCAATACGGGCGTTATGGCTACCGGCGGGTCACGGCGATACTTCATGGGGAAGGGTGGAAGGTGAATCCTAAGCGGGTGGAGAGGCTGTGGAGACAAGAAGGGCTGAAAGTCCCGTCCAGACAGCCGAAACGAAGGAGGCTGTGGCTTAATGACGGTTCCTGTGTTCGGTTACGAGCGGCTCGCAAGAACCACGTCTGGAGCTATGATTTCGTGCATGAACGGACCCATGATGGGCGAGCCTTTCGGCTATTGACGATCCTGGATGAGTACACCAGAGAGTGCCTCGCCATTGATGTGAAACGGCAGATGAATCACCAAGACGTGTTGGACCGGCTGGCGGAGTTATTCGTTGATCGGGGAGTGCCTGAGTTTATCCGGTCCGATAACGGATCGGAGTTTACGGCACAGGCGGTCCGGGACTGGCTGCAGGCTGTTGGGGTAAGGACCTTGTACATCGAGCCGGGCAGCCCCTGGGAGAATGGGTACATTGAGAGTTTCAACGGGAAACTACGGGATGAGCTGCTGAACATGGAGATCTTCGACACGCTGGGGGAAGCCAAGGTGTTGGTAGAACGCTGGCGGAGGGATTACAATCAGATCCGGCCTCACAGCGCCTTGGCCTATCGGCCGCCGGCGCCAGAGGCCAAACTACCTAGGTCGCAGGCACTGGATCCAATCCCTTGGAGTGGACTTCAAATGGTCCCGGGTCTAGCATAGAGGGTGGACTCGTTCGTGGGGGCAGGTCACGACTCATAGACACTCTCAAGAGTTACTTCGCCGAACATTCTGAGGCGCTCTTTGCTCTCATTATCCTGCTCAGCGTAGTCGCTATCAATTACCTCATCCCCTACAAGCTGGTTTTCCTGAATTTCTTTTTCATTATCATGTTGCTTGGGGCCTATTATCTGGAGGCACACAAGGCAGTTATGGGGGGCGTCTTCACCACCTTGCTCGTTGTCATTTATGTCTACTACTATCCCGACTCTTTCATGGCAGCTACCACCCAGCGTGACCTGTGGATGAATGTGGTGGCTTGGTCCAGTTTTCTCATCTTGACCGGAGCCGTAGTGGGACAGTTGATCAACCGTTTAAAATGCGAGGTGCAGCAGCTGAGGAAGCTGAGACAGGATCTACAAGCCGACAACGAAAAGCTAGAACAGTGGGTAGCGAGACTGGCTGCCTTGAATGACTAAGTAAGCTCAACTCCTCCCTTCTCCAGAACTCTCAGTTTGACTCATGAATTGGCTCGGGGGCCAGGGCTCGAACCTGGATTGGCGGCTCCAAAGGCCGCTGTCTTGCCTATTAGACGACCCCCGAGTGGGTAGGAGACCTGGAATCTTATCTCAAAGCCGGTTCTGAAGTGAAGCCCGCCCCGCAAGTCATCAAGGTAGGAAGAAAATGTTTCAGGTATTGCCTGTCACAGGGCACGATTGTGTGCTATCTTAACGGTAAATCATCTCTTAGAGGAGGGAGTAATGAGACCAATAGCGTCCAAGGCTCTAGTATTTATCGTTTGCATCGGTTGTATTCCACGCCTGCTGGGCTTCCAGGACAGTGACACCTATAATCAGGAGTACGACCTTTACGAGAAGGCCGAGGCGGAGGCAGATGCCGCCAAGAAAAAGGCTTTGCTTCTGGAGTTCGTCGAGACATACAGCCAATCCGCGCTGGATCCAAACATTTCCTACTTGTATGCTCAGTTCTATCAGGCTGACCGACAACGGGACCAGTGGCAGCAGATGGCCACGACAGCGGAGAACTACTTGCGCCATCGACCCGATGACGCGACAGCCATTCAGGCCGCTACTCAGGCCTACCAAAATCTCGGCAATACTAAAAAGCTGGTGGACTTTGGCAGTAAGCTGTACACCGAGTCACCCAGTGCCAACACGGCTTATCTGGTGGCCCAGGCTTACCAGTCCCTGAAGGACCAGGTGAATTTCCGAAAGTGGGCACAGCGCACCATTCAGCACGCTCCCAACAACTTAGAGATGCTGGTGGCAGTGTCCAACTCCTATTGGGGTGCCAACGATCTGGGCAGGGCTGTCGAGTACGCCAAGAGGACGCTTGAAGCTGCTGACAAGGTCACCAAGCCTGAGGGTCAAACTGATGAAGCGTGGACGGCACAATTGAATCAGATTCGTGGTTTCTGTTACCGGGCACTAGGCGAGCAGGCTTACGTGGCTAAGAACTCGACTGCCGCCCGCAAAAATTTCGAGACGGCGGTACAGCATGACGCCCAAAACGATTTCGCTCACTATCGCCTGGGGTACATCTACTGGGGAGCGGGAAACACGGATCGGGCGATTTTATCCTTTGCCAAAGCTTTCGTATTGAACGGCCCCAGCGCAAAAGACTCCAGGGATCAACTCAACCAGCTCTATCGGTCCACTCATGGCAATACCAGCGGTCTTCCCGCATTGATTCAGAGAGCGAGAGAAGAAGTGGGGATGTAAAAAGCTGGAAGAAGCGTCTTCCAGTTCTAGGTTCCTGTTGCTTCAACTTTCTGCAACGGCTTGGCAGTCCCCAGAGCCACCTTTAGCTTATGCTCGATTGCGCCAGTGATCTCGGCGTTCTCGCGGAGGAACAGCTTGGAATTTTCACGTCCCTGCCCTAATCGTTCCTGCCCGTAGGAGAACCATGAACCGCTTTTCTCTACAATTTCGTGCTCCACGGCCAAATCAAGCAACTCCCCTTCCCGAGAAATCCCCCAGCCGAAGTTGATGTCGAAGTAGGCTTCTCGGAAAGGCGGTGCCAACTTATTCTTGACGATCTTGGCTTTTGTCCGATTGCCGACGTTTTGATCCCCTTCCTTAATGGAAGCGACACGTCGGACTTCCAAACGAACTGAGGCGTAGAATTTCAGGGCTCGCCCACCCGTGGTGGTTTCCGGGTTACCAAACATGACCCCGATCTTCTCTCGAATCTGATTGATAAAGATCATACATGTTTGTGACTTGGAAATGACACCGGCCAGCTTTCGCAAGGCCTGGGACATGAGCCGGGCCTGCAGTCCCATATGGGAGTCCCCCATTTCTCCTTCCAATTCGGCACGAGGGACCAGAGCCGCCACTGAATCGATGACGAGAATGTCAATTGCCCCACTGCGCACCAACATCTCAGCAATCTCCAAGGCCTGCTCTCCACTGTCCGGCTGGGAGACCAGCAGCTCGTCAATATTGACCCCCAGATTGCCGGCATATTTGGCATCCATGGCGTGCTCGGCATCGATGAAGGCAGCCGTTCCACCCTGCTTTTGAGCCTCGGCAATGGCATGCAGCGCAATGGTGGTCTTTCCACTCGATTCCGGGCCGTAGACCTCTATCACCCGCCCGCGTGGGAAACCACCAATCCCCAGGGCCGCATCGATCGAGAGGGAGCCTGTGGAAATCACCGGGACCTTCAAGACCGCATGGTCACCCAACTTCATGATCGATCCCTTCCCGAATTGTCGTTCAATCTGGGTCAAGGCCATCTCGATGGCCCGCTTCTTCTTCTGATCGTCGTCCATCACTTGTTTCCTCTCTTCAATTACCTCTTTTGTTTAGGCTGTTTTTCCCTATTTTAAACCATACCCCCGACGATGATTCTCTCAGCCTATCTCGATCACTATAACGCCCCAAGTGAAAAATCTACGAGAGAAAAATGGCCCCGATTGACACCAGAAGAGGAAGAATGTTCTAATTGCCTTCTCTAGAAGAAGTTACTGGGAGGACTTATGTCGAAGGTTTGTGAGATTTGTGGAAAGGGACCCCGCTTTGGCCACAACGTCTCACATGCTCATAATTTGACCAACCGGCGCTGGAATCCGAATTTGCAGCGTGTGCGAGCGGTTGTCAATGGGACTATCTGCCGCATCCGCGTTTGTACTCAGTGTCTGAAGTCTGGAAAAGTCCAGAAACCGTCCATCGCGTAGCGATATTATCTCCTTCTTTCTCTGGACCCACCTATTGCCCGTTCTACTTCACGCACTCCCTCGATCGCCTTGAGGTCATTCATGATTTCTTCAAGATGCTCCATATCGTTGATCTCCACGGTCATATCAATCACTCCGTAGCGATCGTCGGTACTCTGTGCGTTCACGTTCAAGATGTTGGTATCGACATGGGACACGGCCGACGTGACATCCGCCAAAATCCCGGTGCGGTCTTCGGTAGAGAGGAGCAGACGCACGGGATAGATGACTTTTCTCCCATCCTCTTCCCACTTCACTTCAACCTTCCACTCCGGGTTTAAAAGCAATTTTTCAACGCTGGGACAATCAACCGAATGGACCGAGATACCTCGACCGGCGGTAATGTAACCTATAATCTCTTCACCTCGGACCGGATTACAGCACTGGGCTCGATAGACCAGAAGGTCATCGTAGCCGTTGACCTGAATGGCGGTCTCCGAGCGTCGGAAAACCTTGTTGACCATCTGGGTCACTCTTGATGCTCCACTCTCTTCGCCCTCTTGTGGCACGATCGTCCCGGGTTCTAGTGCCCCCAAGACCTGGCGAGGGGAGAGTTTTCCAAATCCGAGACGTGCGAACAAATCCTCCATCCGGGAGACATTAAAATCGGAAAGCATCGATTCCAGCTTGTCCTGATAGTTTTTGAGCTTTAATTTGCAGGCGCGGGCATTTCTTTCAAGCAATCTTCGCCCCAACTCGACGGCCTCTTCCTTCTGCTTCACATTGATCCAACGCCTAATCGAGCTTCTGGCACGTGAGCTCCTGACGAAATTCAACCAGTCCTTCCTGGGATGGGCTTCGCTGGAGGTGAGAATCTCTACAATTTCTCCATTACTGAGTTTGTATTTCAAGGGGACGATGCGGCCATTGACCTGAGCACCGACACTCTTGTGGCCAATTTCGGTGTGGATAGCATAGGCAAAATCGACTGGTGTTGCACCGCGAGGAAGAGTGATCACCTCTCCTTTGGGAGTAAAGGTGTAAACTTCCCTCGGATACAGGTCAATCTTGAGGTTACTCAAGAACTGATGTGGGTCCTCGACCTCGTGCTGCCATTCCAAAAGCTGCCGCAGCCACTGAAAGCGCTTGTCATCTTTCTCCTCTTCCAGCTTCCCCTCCTTGTATTTCCAGTGGGCGGCGATTCCCTCTTCAGCGACCTGGTTCATTTCGTGAGTTCGGATCTGCAGTTCGAAAGGGTGTCCATTTCGACCAATGACTGTGGTGTGAAGAGATTGGTATCTGTTGGAAAGGGGAGAGGCGATAAAGTCTTTGATTCTCCCTGGAATCGGGTTCCACATGTTATTCACGATTCCCAACACCGTATAGCAATCACGCACCGTTTTGACCAGGACCCGAATAGCAATGAAGTCATAGACCTGATCGATGCTGATTTTCTGACGTTTCATCTTCTGGTAGCTGCTGTAGATTCCCTTGACACGACTCTCAAGCCCGGCTTCAATTCCCTGCTCCTGGAAGCACTGCTGCATAGCCTCCATGACCTCTTGAGAGAACTCATGGCTATTGGCCCTCTCTTTTTCCACCTGAGCAGAAATATTCTGAAAGGCGACCGGATCCAAATACCTAAAGGCCAAATCCTCCAACTCACCCCGAAGCTTGGCCATCCCCAGACGGTGGGCGATGGGCACGTAGATGTCCAACGTCTCCTGAGCAATGGACTTTCTCTTTTCAGCGGGAAGGTATTGCAAGGTACTCAGGTTATGGAAACGATCGGCCAATTTCACCAAAATCACCCGAATGTCATCGACCATAGCGAGAAGCAGTTTCCGGAAATTCTCAGATTGCTTTTCATGACGTGAAGAGAAGTGAATCTGGCTGATTTTGGTGACACCGTCCACCAGATGGGCGATGTCTTCGCCAAAATACTCCCTGATAGTATCAAGACTGGTGAGGGTATCCTCGACCACATCGTGCAGGAGACCAACGCTCACGCAGGCGACATCGAGCTTCATCTCAGCGAGAATATGGGCTACCTTCAAAGGATGGGAGAGATAGGGTTCCCCGGACTGGCGAGTTTGCCCCTTGTGTTCTCGGGCAGAGAAGACATAGGCTTTCCTGAGCAGCTCCATGTCTGCTTCGGGGTGATATTGCTGAACTCTTTCCTCCAGATCCTCAAAGCGAATCATAATGTCTTCGACTCATTTTACCACCTGGAACAAGGCTTGGCCCGGATTAAGCATAGGTTCTCGTGACGAAGTGCCGCTGGCGCCGCGATGACAAGGCGTGCGAGAGGTACCCGCTTGCGGGTCGGGCCCCGCAGGCGTACTCATGTAGTACGCCGAGGAGCCCAAGGGGTACCCGCTTTGCGGGTCGCACAACGCAGTCAGCGTGGATGATTGCGGCACTGCAGTAGAGAATTTATGCATAATCCGGGCTTAGGGAAACAGGGGTTTTGGACAAAAAAAAAGAGAGGGATTGATAGTCCCTCTCCTCACAATTTCCAGTGTTTGACGGGCTGGCTACTCTTCTTGCCCCCGGTCACCGATCGTCGAGCTTCTGCGTCTTCTGCTTCCTGCTCACGTTTCAGCTCCAGGGCCTGTAAAGCCAGCTTATCCGCTTCTCGCTCCCAGTCTCGCTGTGCCTCCTCATCCTGTTCGAGCTTGGCCTTTTCGCGGTACAGCAGGTTCAGGTACTGCATGGCATCCACATACTCTGGATCGAGCTCCAAAGCCTTCTTTAAATTCTCTATGCCTTCACTCACAAGCTGATCGATCTCTACCCTTCTTTCCTCATCCAGGAACTCTACACTCTCACCGGTCATACCCGTCTCATCGTAGGAAATCTGCCAATCGATTGTGGCGATCCCATACAGAGGTTCAGGGTTATCCGGCTCAGACTCCATGCGTCTGCCATACCACTCCCGAGCCTTATCGAACTCGCCCATTCCGGTGTATAGACCGGCCAGGTTCGCCATGGCCGTGGCTTGATCCCCAGCACTGGGATCTCTCTGGAGGACTTCTTCGAAGGTTGCAATCGCCTTGTTGGCCTTCTCCATATTTTCCGGGCTCGTTCCCTGGGGAACATATTGGGCGCGATAGGCTATAGCCAGATAAAGATAGCTCCTGGTTAACTCCGGATCCTTCTCAATGGACAGTTCGAAGTGCTCAATCGCTTCATTGTATTGCTTACCGGTGTAGGCCTTCACTCCCTTATTGAGCTCATTGCGGGCGCTCAGGCCGTCCCACCAGCCACAATTGGATGCCGTCAAGCTCAAGACGAGCATCGCCACCAAGACAACTGTTCTTCTCGGCAAATGCATTCCCATTTTTGCCTCCAACCTAAATAACTCGGCCTTCTTGTGGTCTCTTATCCACCCGGCTGGTCCTCGGGTGTCAAGAGCCCGATATCCCCGACCCCGGCTCCCTTGGCGATATCGATCACCCTGACCACGTCATCAAAGGCAAGATCCACGTCTCCCAGGATGAACATATTCTTGTTGGCGCGGGAGCTGTAGATTTCAAAGAGTCTGGATCCCAAATTGTTAAATCTGACCGGGTCCTGATTGATACGATAAGCACCCTGACGGTCAATGGACACAACGATGGCATCTGATTTGATGATCAAATCTTCAGGAAGCTCATCGGGAAGTTTCTGAGGAACGCGAGCCTCCAGATCATACTGGATCATGGGCTGAATCACCATAAAGATGATGAGCAGCACCAGGAGAATATCGATGAAAGGGGTGATGTTGATATCGGATGAGGCCCCTTTTCCGCTTTTACCTCCCATAGACATAAGTGACTACCTCCCTCCTTCCACATCCCGATCCACCATCAAACCGATTTGTTCCACTCCCGCCTCACGGGCCTTTGAAACAAGATCGACAACGGTCCCATAGAGGACAGCCACATCGGCCTTAATAAAAAGCGGCAACTCGGGTTTGAGCGCGACTCGCTCCATAAGCTTTTCAACAATCAGGTTGGGGGGGACTGCATCACGATTGATGTACACGCCCCCCTGGCGAGTCACGGTCACCATGGTGGCATCCTCATCATCCACATCAGGCGCTTCCTGGGCATTTTTCGCCCTCGGCTTGTTGACAAAAACCCCTTGTTGCAACAGCGGCACGGTGATCATGAAAATGATGAGCAGAACCAACATCACGTCGGCCATGGGAGTGACATTGATCTCCGAGTTGACTCCACTTTCGCCGCCACGACTAGTCGCCATGCTTCTCAGCCCTCCGCTTCAGGAAATAATCGATCAACTCGGAAGAGGAGTTGTCCATTTCCACGATATAGGATTCGATTTTCCCGGTGAAGTAGTTGTACATCCACACGGCCGGGATTGCTACGAAGAGTCCGAACGCCGTAGCAACCAGTGCCTCGGCAATGCCTGGGGCCACGGCGGCCAATCCCACATTTTCCCCGGCGGCCATTCCCAGAAATGCGTTAATGATCCCTACCGTGGTTCCAAGCAGCCCCACGAAAGGCGCGGTGGCACCAATGGTTGCCAACCCTCCCAGACCTTTTTTGAGCTCCTCGATTCCAATCGCAGTGGCCCGCTGAAGGGCTCTTCGGGAGGCTTCGATGATCTCACCCGGGATTCGAGTCGAACCCTCATGGGCGTGAAACTCTTGAAGACCAGCCACCACAACTTTGGCCAGGTGGCTCTTGTCATGTTGCTCCGCCAGCTCAATGGCCTCACTAATATTCCCGCTTTTCAAAGCCTCTGAGACAGCAGGCGCAAACTCACGGGACTGCTTCCGAGCCGCTGCAAATTTGAGATAGCGCTCAATCATCACTGAAATCGACCAAATGGACATCAGGCCAAGGACAGCCACCACGGCTTTTGCCAGATACCCCATCTGTCCCCACATTTCCATAAAACCACTCATAAGTTACCTCCCTGAAATAGTTAGGATCATCTTACAAATCAGCAGAAGAAAGTCAAACAGTTTAGACTACCTAAGGATAAAATTCACCGTCACGGTCGCTATCACCTGAACCGGTTCCCCGTTGAGCAGTGTGGGAGAGTATTCCCATTGCCGCACAGCTGATAAGGCTCCCTCGTTCAAGAGCGGATGACCTCGTATGATCTTGATATCGGCTACTCTTCCCGTCTCATCGACCGTAACTTGCAGAAGCACAATACCCTGAATTCGAGCCTTTTTGGCCAGTTCAGGATAGGTTGGTTCCACCCGTTTCAGCAGCTTGGAGGACTGAACACTCCCACCCACTCGGATCGGTTCCTTTTTCTTTGGTGGCGGCGGAGGAGGCGGGGTGGCATCCGGCACCGCACCGAGCATTCCACCCACAATCCCACCGGGAACCCCACCCAGAAGGCCTCCCGCAGTCGCGTCCAAAATACTGGAGATTTCCGGAATATCATCCATGGGAGGAGGGATCTCCGTGGGAATCTCAATCGGTGCCACGAACTGTGTCGGATCCAACTTCACAACCTGTACCTGCTGCACTGGCGGAGGCGGTGCAGTCGGAGGTGGCGGCGGCGGCGGTGGTGGTGGCGGTGGTGGTGGTGCAGCCAGGAAAGTCAACAGTTCACTCTCGGGCAATACATCGTAATAGATCAATGGGATGAGCAACAGCGTCACAATGATAACGGTGTGGACGACAAAGGAAATTAACAGGGTCGTCTTGTTTTGACCAGCTCGATCGGGCGAAGATTCAATCAGATTCTCAAACATCTACTCTCCCCTTCCTAACCCTGACTTTTGAAGCGCTGCGCTGCACGCAGTCGTCGGTTCGCGCAATACTACTACCGGCTTCAAGTTGAGTCAAGATTGAGTTCAAGATTATTTTTCTTCTCCTAATTCCCGTAACATCATCACACATATTGGGTTACGAGATGCTTCTCTCAGCCCGCATTTCTCACACCCGCTCTACTGCATCGGCGCAATGATCCGACCTGACTTCGTTGCGCGACCCGCACACCAGTGCGGGTGCCCCTCGGCCTCCTCAACGTACTCAAGAGCACGTCTGCGGGGGCCGACCCGTGGCGGGTACCCCTCGCGCGCCTTGTCGGCCGGCCCTTCCACCGCTTCGCGACGACCTGGTGTGAAAAATGCGGGCTAGCGACGTGCCTTTCTCCTGTCTAAAGTGGTTTGCCACCAGAGAACAATGGGACTCGCAATCGCGATGGAGGAAAAGGTTCCCACGATGATACCGATCACAAGCGCAAAGGAGAATCCCCTCAGGACCTGACCTCCAAATAAGTAAAGAGAGAAGACGGCCAGAAAGGTCATCCCGGAAGTCATGATCGTCCGATTCAAGGTTTGGTTGATGCTGGTATTGATGATCGTAGTCAGGTCGCTTCGACGCATCAGCTTCAAGTTCTCCCTTATCCGATCGAAGACAACGATTGTGTCGTTAATGGAATATCCCACCAGGGTCAGCAGTGCTGCCACCACGGTGAGTGAAATCTCCCGATCCGTTATGGAGAAGGCTCCAACGGTGATGAGCACATCGTGAAAAACGGCCACTAGCGCCGCTAAACCATAAATGGGCCAAAACCGAATGGCGATATAGATCAACATTCCGATGAGTGAGAAAAGGATCGCATCACGTGCTCGTGTCCTCAACTCCTGGCCGACCTTGGGTCCCACGCTTTCTACGCTGATAACCGTGAAACTGCCCAGGTAGGACTCCTCACCGAGTGTGGTTGTAGCAGCCGTGGGAAGCCCCAATTGATTCAGTTCTGAAAAATCCTGGATCATTCCGCCCTGATCGGTTCGATAGTCGATGACCTGGTCAGCCACCTCGCTGTAGTGCTCACCGATCTCCGAGATGGCCAGCTCATCGACAAGGTTTTCGGGATCCAATTCCTGTAAACGGGCGGACAACTGCCTCCTGGAAATATTATTGAGGTCCATTTTCCCCGTCTCCACCTGGCTTTGATCATATTCTGCACGCAGGGCCTCAAAGACCTGGCCGGTGTCAAGGGTGAGATCCTGGGCCTCCTCACCTTCGACGCTCGCCATCCGGATTTGAACCTGGTTGAGCGAGGGATCATCAAAGCGTATGACTTCCTCTGCCCTCAGGGCCTCTGCAGTCAGGGTTTGGCGGATCTGGTCCAGCTGAGGCTCCTCTTTGAACTTCACATAGACCAGCGTTCCCCCGGTGAAGTCCACACCCAGATTCAGCCCCTTGCTCAACATGAAAATCCCACCCGTTATCATGAGAAATGCCGATATACCGAAAAAGATCCACTTCATGCCCAGCCAATCGATATTGGGTTCTTTGACGATATCCATACTGTCTCTTTAAGCTGCTGGGTACTTAGTCCCCAAGGGGGCTCTTTTGTTTCGTTTATTAAATGGAAAGCCGCTCCACAGCACGCCTCTCCAGAATCAAGCGAAAGATTGTCCTTGAAACAAAAACGGCAGTGAAAATATTGGCCAGCAGGCCAACGATCAAGGTCACTGCAAAGCCGCGTACGGGACCGGTTCCAAACTGAAAAAGGAAAAGTGCGGCAATCAGAGTTGTGGTATTGGTATCGATGATCGTGGAAAAAACCCGGTCAAAGCCCGCAGCGACCGCGCTGCGAACGGTCTTCCCCACACCGATCTCTTCCTTGATTCTCTCGAATATCAGAATATTGGCATCCACTGCCATGCCAATGGTCAAGATCACCCCGGCAATTCCCGGGAGGGTTAAGGTAGCATGAAAATAGGACAGCACTCCAAGAAGGATGAGGAGGTTGATCATGAGACACAAGATCGCATTCAGCCCCGAGAGTCTGTACACCACAAGCATTCCCGCCACCACCAGAGTCAGGCCCACCAGGGATGCGGTGATTCCTCTTCGAATGGAGGCCAGTCCCAGAGAAGGCCCAATGATCCGATTTTCGAGAATCTGAATGGCAGCTGGAAGGGCTCCAGAGCGCAAGACCAGGGCCAGATCCTCCGCTTGCTCAGGGGTAAAGCTTCCCGTGATTCGAGCCGATTCGGTGGCGATCCTCTCGTTAATATTGGGAGCCGAGCGAATCTCGTCATCCAGCACCACGGCCAGCCGATTGCCCACGTTCTGTTCGGTGGTCCGGCTAAACAACGCCACCCCCTCAGCCTTTAGGAAAAATACGATCTCCGCACGCATGGTGAAGCTATCCTGGGAGCGACGGGCATCCTTGAGATGCTCCCCAGTGATGGAAGGAGCCTTGCGCACCACCATATACAGGGTTTGATCTCCGCTGTCAGTCGGCTCCCGCATGGGCAGGATTTCATAATCTGAGGGAAGGCCGGTGCCAAAGGCTGCCAGCGCCAGGGCCCGGGTGGAATAGGGGCCTCCCTGGCTGGGATGGACAAGCTTGAGTTCAAGTCTGGCCGTGTTCTTGATGAGGTCAAGGACACGATCAAAATCCTCAACTCCCGGCAGCTCCACGATGATCTGGTCTTTCAGCTGACCACTTCCATAAACCGTAATCGTCGGCTCGGCCACACCGTACTGATCAACGCGCCTCTGAATCGTCTCTTTGGCCTGCTGAACCGTCTCGTCGGCCGTCCTCAACTTGGCTGCCTCGGTCATTGACATTACAGCATCGACCTCTCCATCCCGAGACTGAATCTGATAAGTCCAGTCCAGTGAGTGGAGGCGCAAGTTATCTTCCAGTTCCTGCTGCTGATCCCTAGAAGCTCCCAAAATTTCAATGTCGAAGTCCTCAGTGACCTGGGTGCGGGTAAAGACGATTCCATCTTCTCCCAGATCCGCCTCGATCAACTCCCGAAGCTGGTTGACTCTTGCCTCCAGAGCATCGCTGGTCACGACCTGCAGCACCAGGTGAATGCCACCCTTGAGATCCAAACCCAAATTGATCTTCTGGGAGGGGGGATAGAAGAGAAGAATACTGACGATCAGGACAACGAAAATGAAACCCAACCGATATTGTAAATCTCGTTTCATGACTTAGACGGAACTTTCTGGGAGGTGGAGTTCTCCGACGGCGATTGCAGTGAGGCAACCGCGTTTTTTGCCACCTCCATCTTCACCTGATCAGCCACCTTGAGAAGAAATGTGTTCTCCCTCACTCCTGCAATCGTTCCATAGACTCCACCGGTGGTAATCACTTTGTCACCATTTTTCAGGCTGGTGATCAGAGAGTCCAGACTCTTCTGACGACTGCGCATGGGGCGGATAATCAAAAGATAAAAGATCCCTGCGATGAGGATGAAGGGCAAGAGCCCAAACAATCCAGTCTGCGGAGACGAGCCCTGCTGCGCCAGTATGAAGGGAAACATCGTCACTCCTTATATCACAGATTTCTCAGGCAGACTCGGTATAGCGCTCTCGAAAGCGCCCCTCAAATTCTGTAAGCGAATTGAGCGCGATACTTTGTCGAATCTTCTCCATTAAGTCAAGGTAAAAATAGAGATTATGATAGGTATTCAAGATACTTGAAACAATCTCGCCCGAAACAAAGAGATGCCTCAGATAGCTTCGACTGTAGCGTTTGCAGACCAAGCACTCGCAGTGAGGATCCAGAGGTCCTTCATCATGTCGATAGCAGGTATTCTTGATACGAACCCGCCCGACTGAAGTGAATAACGTCCCGTTTCGGGCATTTCGAGTGGGGAGAACACAGTCAAACATATCCATTCCCTGTTTGACGCAGAACAACAAGTCCAGGGGAGTACCCATCCCCATGAGATAACGGGGCTTGTCCTGCGGCATCAAACTCTCAAGGTCTGCGATCAGCTCGTACATCAACAGCCTCGGCTCTCCTACACCAAGGCCGCCCAGTGCCAAACCTGGAAGATTGATTGCACACAGACGCTCCACACTCTCTCTTCGCAGCTGAAGGAAGACACTTCCCTGAACAATTCCAAACAGAGCCGGCCCATCACTGTCATGAACCTCCTTACAGCGCTGGGCCCAACGCATTGAACGGCGCATAGACTCTTTGGCTTCCCGCTCACTGACCGGGTAGGGAGTGCACTCATCGAACGTCATAATGATGTCCGAGCCAAATGTCTGCTGAATCTGGATGGACTTCTCCGGAGAGAAAAAATGAGTAGTCCCATCCAGGTGGGACCGAAATTTGACTCCTTCTTCTGTGATCTTTCTGAGCGCCTGGTGGCTAAAGACCTGATAGCCGCCGCTATCGGTCAGTATCGGCCCCTTCCAGGACATGAAACGGTGAAGTCCGCCTTGGCTTCGGATGACCTGCTCGCCGGGACGAAGATAGAGATGGTAGGTGTTGGCCAGGATGATCTGGGTTTCCAGAGCTTCCAGAAACTCATGGGGCATGGCCTTGACTGTTCCGGCCGTTCCGACCGGCATGAAAACCGGAGTATCAACCTTACCATGCCTGGTTTGCAGTACCCCTTGCCGGGCATGAGTTTGCTCATCTCGAGCCAGAACTCGAAAGGTAGTAGACACAGGTGTCAGATGTCAGTTGTCAGCTTTTCACCCATCTCCACCCGGAAGAGACTTGTGCTGTTCACCAGATAGAGGGAAGTTCCTTTCTTGTCGTAGGCAAGACCGACCAGCATGGGTCCGGAAACAGTCAGAACAGGAGTACCATTTTGGAAGGTGTATAGCCCCTTTTTGCCTTGACAGGAGGCTGCCACCTGCAGCTTTCCCTGCGGGTCGAATCCCAGTCCCTGGGGGCGTCCTAACCCTTTGAAGAAGACCTGACTTTCACCTTCCTTAGACACCTGATAAATACAGTCCTGGGTGGACAGCGTCGGACCCGTCACAAAAAGGGTGTCATCCGGGGCCACTGCCAGATGATAAGCGGAAATACTGGGTTCCAACTGACAAAGAACAGATACCTCCTGCTTGGGAGTGACCTTGTAGATCTTGCCGTCTCGATCTCCTACCAGAAGATTCTGTTGTGAATCGAAAACCAGTCCCGTCGCCAATCCGAGTCCCTCCACAAATTTGTCAATTCGCTTATCGAAAGTGGACCGATAGACAGTTCCTGTGTGTCGGCTGGTGATATAGAGACAATCGTCGGAACCAATAGCCAAACCTGTCGGATTGACCACCTCGGCAAGGAAAGGATGCTTGCTTCCATCGGCATGAACCACGTAGACACTAAAGGGAACCTTTTCCCCCCGAGTGCCACTGAAAGTCACATACACGTTACCCTTCGAGTCCACCACTGGATTGGACACCGGATGGAGCTCGGAGGCGATCAGACGACCAACCTTCAGGTCGATGCGCTCTTCCCCTTGACTGCGAACCACCAGCCCGTCCCCACATCCTTCAGGAATCCTAAGAGTCAAGGTACGGGAGGAAGCCCCGGTAATCTCGGCTTTGACATCACCCACTTCGACCTGGACATTCGAGGGGTCCTCAAGTCCCTCCACCTCAACTTGAACGGTTCCTCCTGGGAGCGCTATGGAAGGCCTGACCGCTTTAATTTTCATTGAGGAGCTACTATAACACGTGAGCTAAAGCGTTCAATGGTAGACTGGTGGTTTTCCTATGTCGAAGAATGACCATCCGGGAGAGAGTATTCGGTTGCTGGGAGTCCAGCAAAACAATCTAAAGAATATCGACGTCGACATCCCGCTCAATCACCTAACCGTGGTGACGGGAGTCAGTGGTTCAGGTAAATCCAGTTTAGTCTTTGACACACTCTATGCTGAGGGACAACGTCGATATGTAGAGTCGCTTTCCGCCTATGCTCGTCAGTTCTTGGAGCGACTCAACAAGCCCCGAGTGCGTGAGATTACTGGAATTAGTCCAGCTGTCGCTATTCGCCAGAAGAACACCTCCCGAAATCCACGTTCCACGGTAGGGACAGTCACGGAAATTTACGACCATTTACGCCTTCTGTATTCCCGCGTGGGCACTATTATTTGCCATGAATGCGGTAAAGAAGTCACAAAGAACTTGATCGATGATGTTATTGAGCAATTAATGTCTCTGCCGGAAGGAGCCCGCATCTATGTCACCTTTCCCTTCAAGGGGAGCCGCCTGGACCTCAACTCAGACCATCCAGAGAAGGACTTCCCGTTCAAGCTGATCCTCGAAAATCTCCTGAAACAGGGTTTCCGCCGCCTCATTGTCGGAGAGATCTCGAATGAAGGCTCTCTTCGTCATCTTCCAGAAGACGAAATTCGATCACTTGAGGAGCTGGAGCGGAGCGAGATTCTGCTGGACCGGCTGGTGATTCAACCTGACGTTGGAGATCGTCTCGCAGATTCTCTGGAGCTCTGCTACCGAGAGGGAAATGGAATCGCCCAAGTTTATGTTCTGGATGGGAAATCCGGTGCAAAATCAAGCAAGCCCCTCCGCTTCACAGAGAGATTTGAATGTCAGTACTGTAATATCTCCTATCGCAGCCTGGATCCTCGATTGTTCTCCTTCAACAACCCCTACGGAGCTTGTCCGACCTGTCAGGGTTTTGGGAACACCATCAGCCTTGATCCGGAACTGATCATCCCCGATCCGACCAAAACCATTCTTGAAGGCCCTATTGAGCCTTTTTCCAAACCTCGTTACCGTCGTTTTCAGAAGAAGCTAGAGACTTATGCTGGGGAAAAGAAAATCCCTCTTGACAGGCCCTTTCACCAGCTTCCTGAGCAGGTCCGCCGCAAGATCTGGAATGGAGAGGGTGGTTTTCCTGGTGTGAAGGGATTCTTTGCCTACTTGGAGAAGAAAAAATACAAGATGCACGTGCGCATCTATATCAGCCGGTACCGCGGTTATACCCTCTGTCCCGACTGTGGCGGAGAGCGTCTTTGCCAGGAAGCTAGAGACGTCCACGTGGGTGAGAAGAGAATTACTGAGTTGATCGCCTTGCCGATCTCCGACATCCAGAAATTCTTTTCGAAATGTCCTCTTTCCCCGCCTCAGCTCAAGATTGCCGAGAGAATTCTGTGGGAAATCAAGCAGCGTCTGGACTTTTTGACCAAGGTCGGCCTGGAATACCTGACTCTTGCTCGATTGACTTCGACCCTCAGCGGAGGGGAGATGCAGCGTATTCACCTGGCCGCCTCTTTGAGTTCTTCTCTGGTCGGCACTCTTTATATCCTGGATGAACCCTCGATTGGCCTGCACTGCAGGGATGAAAGGCGGCTCATTGAGATTCTCCAAAAGCTTCGTGATCTTGGCAACACCATCGTAGTCGTGGAACACGAAAAGGAGATGATCGAGGCAGCGGATCGCATCATCGACATGGGCCCTGGAGCGGGTGAACGGGGAGGAGAGGTCATACACAACGGAGATCTCTCTTCACTGCTGACCAATGCGAATTCTGTTACGGGCCAGTATCTTACGGGAAAGCAAAAGATCCCCACGCCAGTCTTTCGACGTTCCAGCAACGGTAACTTCCTGACCATCCAGGGGGCCCGACAGCATAACCTTCAAAATCTGACGGTGCGCATTCCCCTGGGAGTTCTGGTGTGCATCACTGGGGTGTCCGGATCGGGAAAATCCACACTTGTCCACGAAGTTCTTTATAAGGGACTAAAAAAGCTCAGGGGAGACTGGAAAGAGACCGTTGGCGACTTCGATTGTATTGAAGGAGATGAACAGCTGAGCGAGGTTTTACTCGTCGATCAAACCCCTATTGGAAGGACTCCTCGATCCAACCCAGTGACCTACATCAAGGCCTTCGATCAGATTCGGAAGATTTTCGCTTCCCAGCGACAGGCTCGCTCCCACAATTTCTCCCCGGGAAATTTCTCATTCAACATTCCTGGCGGCCGATGCCAGAGTTGTAATGGAGCCGGCACGATCACTGTGGAAATGCAGTTTCTGGCCGATGTCCAGCTCTTGTGCGAGGACTGCAGAGGAACTCGCTACTCAAACAAAATTCTGCAAGTCACCTATAAAGGGAAAAACATCGCCGAAGTTTTACAACTCACAGCCCGGGAAGCCATGGACTTTTTTAGAGCCTCTCCCGGGCTATCGAAAAAGCTCAAAATTCTCGACGAGGTTGGTCTGGGTTATCTTCGTCTCGGACAACCGGCCACTACCCTGTCAGGGGGAGAAGCCCAGAGAATCAAGCTGGCCTCCTATCTTTCCAGGAAGACTTCCACACGCCCCCTCTTCCTTTTCGACGAGCCCACTACCGGGTTACACTTTGACGACATTAGCAAGTTGCTGCGGGCCTTTGACCGCCTCATCTCCCAGGGTGCCTCCGTCCTGGTCATCGAACACAATCTGGACGTCATCAAATGCTCCGATTGGATTATCGATCTGGGACCCGAGGGCGGTGAAGCAGGAGGACGGTTGATCGCCGAGGGTCCTCCGGAGACCATTGCCAAGGTCAAAGGCTCCTACACGGGTCAGTTTCTGGGAAAGTACCTATAACCCGCACTTCTCACACCTGCTCTACTGCATCGGCGGAATGACACGACCTGACTGTGTTGCGCGACCCGCAAGCGGGTACCCCTCGCCATCCTCAACGTACTCAAGAGTACGTTTGCGGGGGCCGACCCGTGGCGGGTACCCCTCGCGCGCCAGTCGGAGCCGCAGGCTTTAGCCTGCGGGCCCGTGGGCTAAAGCCCACGGCTCTGTTTTCCGGCCCTTTCGCCGCTTCGCGACGACCTGGTGTGAGAAATGCGGGCTTTGCACTAATTCACTGAGAGCCGCCGAATGGAGCGGGCTGAACCGTCGGACTCGTCGATATCCAGGATCACTGAACTCAGGCAGGGCTCTTCGCTTGCCGGTTTGAAGTGGGACGGTAATCCCGTCAGAAAACGAGACAGAGAGGAGTCGACTTCCATTCCGATCACCGATTCATAAGATCCGGTCATGCCCACGTCGGAAATATAAGCCGTGCCCTCTGGAAGAACCCTTGCATCAGCAGTCGGGATGTGTGTGTGTGTTCCGATGACAGCTGAAACTTTGCCATTCATGAACCAGCCGAAGGCAACCTTTTCAGAAGTTGCCTCCGCGTGAAAGTCAACCACGATCACCGATGCTTGTCTTGCCAGCTTCGGAATTTCGCGCTCAGCGAACTGAAAGGGACAGTCGATAATCGGCATAAACACCCGTCCCTGAATATTGATGACCGCCACCAGAACACCGCTTCGGGCCTCTCCCACGAACTGGTACTGACCAGGTCCCCCGGGTGGGTAGTTGCCCGGTCGCAGCAGGCGTGGCTGCCGGTCAAAATAGTCAAAAACTTCCTTCTTATCCCAGATGTGATTACCCGAGGTCATGACATCTACCCCGAAACCAAGAATCTTCTCAGCTATTGAAGGGGTGATCCCAAATCCTCCGGCTGCATTTTCGACATTGACAATGGTGAATTCAACTTCGTGCTCCTGTTGGATTTCAGGAAGCCGCTCTTCCAATATCTTTCGACCGGCCCGCCCCACGACATCGCCCACAAAGAGAATTTTCATCGCGGGAACTCACTTCGCATAGTCCACGACACGCATCTCTCGAATAAGGGTCACCTTGATTTGCCCAGGATACTGGAGTTCATTCTCAATCTTCTTGGTTATATCTTTCGTCAACCAGAAGGCCTGCTCGTCTGAAACCTTACTACTCTCGACGATTATCCGCACTTCTCGTCCCGCCTGGAGAGCAAAGGCCTTGGACACACCCGAAAATGACATGGCCATCTCTTCCAGCTGCTCCAGTCTCTTGACATAGCTCTCCAGGACTTCTCGGCGAGCTCCCGGTCGAGCAGCGGAAGTTGCGTCGGCAGCCTGTACCAAAATCGCCTCGATGGTGCGAAATTCAACATCAAAATGATGGGCTTCGATCGCATGTATCACCTCGGGACTCTCTTGAAATTTTCGGGCCAGCTTCACTCCCAGTTGCAGGTGAGTTCCCTCCATATCCCGATCAACGGCCTTTCCGACATCATGAAGCAGCCCGCCTCGCTTACACACAGCCACATTGGCGCCTATTTCGCGAGCCATGATTCCTGCCAGATAGGCCACTTCTCTGCTGTGAGAAAGGACATTTTGACCGTAGCTGCTTCGATATTTCAGCTTGCCCACCAAGAGAAGCAGGTCCGCATGGATACCGTGAATTCCCAGCTCGAGAGCTACTTCTTCCCCCTCCCGGAGAGCAGTGTCCTTCATCTCCTTTTTGACCTTGCTTACCACCTCTTCGATACGACTCGGATGGATTCGTCCATCCTTGATCAGGCGCTCAATCGACAGTCTGGCAATTTCTCGGCGCAGCGGGTCGAATCCTGACAAGATCACCGCCTCTGGAGTGTCATCGACAATCAGGTCAATACCAGTCGCCTGCTCCAAGGCACGGATATTTCTCCCTTCTCTTCCGATGATTCGCCCCTTCATATCATCTGAGGGAAGATCCACAACAGAAACTGAAGACTCCACCACGTGTGCCGCAGCACAGCGTTGAATGGCTTGGGCGAGAACTTTTCGAGCCTCACGGGTGGCAGTTTCCCGAGCCTCCTCCTCAAGTCGTTTGGCCAACATGGCCGCATCACCCAAGGCTTGTTCTCTGATGGACTGCATGAGAACATTCTTGGCTTCTTCGGCGGTCATCCCGGCCACAGCTTCCAATCGCTTGATTTGATCTGCCCGGGCCTCTTCTAAATTTCGTTCCCCTTCAGCCAATCCCCTTTCCCGATGTTGGAGCTTCGTCAAGCGTCGATTAGAATCCTTCTCATTGCGAAGTATTTCCTGTTCTTTACTTTGCAGATTATCTTCTTGTCGACTCAGGTTCCGCTCCCACTTATTGAACTTCCGTCGACCTTCGTGTAGCTCTTTCTCCGCCTCGGAACGCCAGGTAAAGATCTCATCTTTGGCCTCTACCAGCTTCTCCTTCTTCAGTCTTTCGGCATCCTGTTGGGCTGCCTCCCTAATCTCTTCCACCTTCCTTTTCGCTTCCACGACACGCTGGTCTACAAAACGGATCTTCATCACAAACCAGACCATGACTGCCACCGCCGCCACTATTGCGGAGCCGATCAGAGTAGAAACTTGCATAAGACACTCCTGCTCTCTATCGTGAAGTGGCCGTCTTAAAGAAAGGGGCACAGGTGGGAGCTTTTCCCCTGCTGTCAGGTAGAAACTTTAGAAGGCACTCAAGAGGACTCGGAAGCGACGAACGGGTCCAGTAGAGTGCTGATTTTTTCACTTCTCTCGGTCACGGTGTCTTCCAGAGCACTAAATTTGTGCTGAGCCGCAAAACACTCATCCGCAATATTCAAAGCCGCCAAAACGGCTACCTTCAAACTATCAACAGCAGAAGTACGTTCAAAGACATCCGTCATCATTCTGTCGACATATTCTGCCAACTGCTGAACATACTCGGGATCACCTCCACTGCTCACTTGGTAAGTTTGCTTGAAAATCTCAACGGCCGTAACCTGTTTTGGATCTTCACTCATGGACTGTTCCACCTTCGATTAACTTGGTTCCTCCAGGGCAATCACCTTCCTGAGAGCCTGTTCCACCCTGGACCGAATTCTTAGACGGTCATTTCTAAATTGTTTAAGGACTTGATTCTTCAGTTTGTTATCTTTTTTGACTTCCTCCAGGCTGCTTTTTAATGTTTGAACCTCCTCTTGAAGAGTCCGAACTTCACTTTGAAGACTGCTCAAAAGCTGAACCGCTTGAATGACTCGAGTTTCCAACTGGTCGAGAGCCTTTTCTGCCACGGTCACCAACCCACTAGGAGCGAGTTTCTGTAGAAAAAGTTTTCTCCAACAGCGAAGCAATCTCTTCGGTGGAGCGGTTAACTTCTTCCTGCGTTAACGTTTTTTTCGGACTGGCAAAGGTTAACCGTATAGCCAAGCTAACCTTGCCCTGAGGAAGGGTGGAGCTTTGGTAGAGATCAATGAGCTCAATGTCGTGGAGTTCCGGGATGCCCAGTTTCTCCACAACCGATAACATTCTAGCGTATTCTACCTCTTTGTCAACGATAAAAGAGAGGTCCCTCTGGACCGAGGGAAGTCTTTCCAGAGGTTCATATCGTGGCTGGGGGAGAGGATGCCCGTGGAGCGGCTCCAGAAACAGCTCTGCCACGTAAACGGAGTGTAAGAACTTAAAGGCATCTTGAAGCCGAGGGTGCAGCTGCCCCAGGGCCCCGCACAATTCTCCATCGACTGCGACGCTTGCGGAAATTCCAGGATGAAGAAAGGAGATATCAGAGACATCCTGAAACTCCCCCTCTCGACCGAGCTTTTCGAGCAACGCCTCTACGATGCCCTTTAAATGGTGAAAGTGAAACTCATCTTGGGCCGTGTTCCAGAAGGGCTGATAAAACGCGCCTGTGGCCACTAAGCCCAATCGCCAGCTCTCCTGAGGGCCCACCCCATCCTCTGAAGCGTCCGGAATGAAAACCTTTCCCAATTCGAAAAGTCTGACGTTTTTGTTTCCATGGTTCAGATTCCGGCGCAGCGCCTCCACCAGTCCTGGGACCAGGCTGACACTCAGATGGCTGTCCTCCTCGCTGAGAGGATTGGAGATGGCAGCCTGGGAAAGGGCTGAATTCCCAAAAAGGGCCTCTCTCGATGGGTTCGTAAAGACATAATTGAAGGCCTCCAGAAAGCCAAAGCCCTCGAGTGCTCGTGTCAGGACGCGGTCATGGCCATCGGTCGCCAGAAAGCTGCCCACACCTGGAGCATTCGGATAGGTACTTTCAATTCGGTCATATCCATAGTGTCGACCTACTTCTTCGACCAGATCCTCCTCAAGACCCACATCGACTCGAAAACTCGGAACCTGCCAGATATTCTTTTCGGTTTTAGAAGCCACAAACTCAAGGCGTGCCAGAGTATCAGTGACAAACTCGGGATCGATCTCCACTCCCAGGACCTGGGCGATACGCTGGGAGCGCAGCTGAACAGAGTTTCGAGCTGGGGGATTGGGATACTCATCAATAACCGGACCCGCCATAACACCACCGGCGATCTCCTGAATCAAACGGCAGGTGCGATTCAGCGCTTTTACCGGGATCTCTGGATCAGCTCCCCGTTCAAAACGAAAGGAGGCTTCCGTGCCAAGACTTAGATTCTTTGCCGTTTTGCGAACCGAGGCGGGGTCGAAGTATGCACTCTCCAGCAGAATCGTGCGCGTGTCCTGAGAAATCTCACTTTCCTCCCCTCCCATGATCCCGGCTATGGCAACAGGACGGCTGGCATCTCCAATCACCAGCATGGAAGAATCCAGCTCACGCTCAAATCCGTCCAGGGTAGTGAGGCGTTCTCCGGCCTCGGCAGTTCTGACAATGATGCGATGTTCCTTCAGCTTGTCGTAATCGAAGGCATGCAGTGGGTGGCCCATCTCCAGCAGGACAAAGTTGGTGATGTCGACAATGTTGTTAATGGGCCTTTGCCCAACGGCTTCCAAGCGCTCCTTGAGCCAGTCGGGTGACTCTCCAATGGTGAAGTCGGACAGAACACGCGCCGCATAGCGTGGACATAGTTGGAAATTCTCGATGGTCACATCAGCGGCCAAAGAAGTGGATTCATCCGCCCCATTCTGGGGAGGAGAAAAGTCAGGGGACTTGAGCTGAAGTCGAAACTGAGCGGCAATTTCACGAGCGATTCCAAGGTGATTCAGGCAATCAGGACGGTTCGTGGTGACTTCCAGGTCAATAATGAAGTCGTTCTCCAGCTCTTGAATCTCCTCAACGGCCAAACCCACTCCGGTCAGGGCCTCGGCGAGTGCACTCACGCCGCCTTTCAGGCCGTCCAAATTCACATAAGCCTGGAGCCACTGATAGCTAACCTTCATTACAGTTTCCCGGCGACCTCAAAACTGGCGGAGAAAGCGGATGTCATTTTCAAAGAACAAGCGCATATCGTCCACCTGATATTTCAGGAGCGCAATCCGGTCAATCCCCATACCCCAGGCGAATCCGGTGTATTTTTCAAAGTCGTAACCGACCATCTCGAAAACTCGGGGATGAACCATCCCGGCACCCATGATCTCAATCCAGCCACTGCCCTTACACACCCGACAACCCTCCCCGGCACAGAAGATACAGCTGATATCCACCTCTGCCCCCGGCTCCACAAAGGGGAAGTAACTGGGTCGGAAACGGACTCGAGTGTCAGCAGAGAACAACTCTTTCAGAAAGACCTCCAAGGTCCCTTTCAGATCAGCCAACGTGATTCCTTCATCCACCAACAGCCCTTCCATCTGGTGAAACATTGGATTGTGGGTGGCATCAGCTGCGTCGCGTCTGAAAACCCGACCGGGAACGACAATTCGAATGGGTGGGCTCTGGTTTTCCATGGTCCGAATCTGCACCGGGGAAGTGTGGGTTCGCAGCAACAGATTCTGGGAAAGGTAAAAGGTGTCCTGATCGTCACGAGCGGGATGCCCCTTGGGAATGTTCAGGGCTTCAAAGTTGTAATAGTCCGATTCCACTTCCGGACCCGACATGACTGTAAAGCCCATCCGAACGGAGATTTCCTCCATCTCCCGCCAAACACGTCGTACCGGGTGAAGGCCCCCACGCGCAAAGTCGTATCCAGGTAATGTGACGTCGATCTGTTCTGTTTCCAGTTGGAGCAGGTGTTCCCTTTCCTTGAACTCCGCCTGCCGCTCGGACAAGGCGGCCTGCACTCGCGCCTTCAACTGGTTGAGTTGGCGACCTGCTTCAGATCGATCTTGAGGAGATAAACCTTTGAGGTTCCTGAGTTCGAGAGTGACCAGGCCTCTGTTTCGACTGAGATACTTATCCTTGAGATCAGTCAGCTCATCTGAACCAGAAACCGTCTCAAGATCTCGACAAAACTCGTCCCACAAAGGATGAACTTCGTCTTGGGAGGATTTCACTAATCGGCAAGCGCCTCTTTGGCAGTCCGCATAATTTCCTCAAATGCCTTTTCTTCACGAACTGCCAGATCCGCCAGCACCTTTCTGTTGAGAGTTACCCCAGCCTTATTTAGACCGTGTATGAATTGACTGTAAGAGCAGCCATGTTGTCTGGCCGCAGCCGCAATGCGAATAATCCATAGCCTGCGGAAGCGTCTCTTTTTCTGCCGCCGGTCCCGGTAGGCATAATTCAGTGACTTTATGATCTGCTGTTTGGCAGCCTTATGCAGCTTGCTCTTGGTTCCCCAGTAGCCCTTGGCCTGTCGTAAAATCTTCTTTCGGCGTCGAAGCCTCTTATTTCCACGTCTAACTCGGCCCATAATCTAAATTCTACCTCAGTTTCAGCATCATTTTGACACGTTTTTCGTCAGGCTTACTCACAGTTGCCGGTTTTCTCAAGCCCCTTTTCCGCTTTGAAGACTTCTTGGTCAGAATATGACTGCGATGGCTGTGCCCTCTCTTTATTTTCCCTTTTCCAGTCAACTTAAAGCGTTTCGCTGCTGCTCTTTTCGTCCTTAACTTCACGGTGCGCTCCCTTCTTGGGACTCAGAATCATGGTCATGGTATGTCCCTCCAGCTTGGGCCCTCTTTCCATAACACCAAACTCGTCGAGCTCAACCACCAAACGTCGCAATATCTGTTCCCCAAGTTCGGCATGCGTGACTTCTCGGCCCCGGAACATCACCGTGGCCTTGACCTTGTGTTCCTCTTTCAGAAACCTGAGAATATGATTCTTTTTGAAGTTGAAATCATGTTCGTCGATTTTGGGCCGAAACTTGACCTCCTTGACCTGGACCGTCTTTTGATGCCTCTTTGCCTCTTGAGCCCTCTTGCTCTGCTCATAGCGGTACTTTCCATAATCCATGATTCGGCAAACAGGCGGATTGGCCGTTGGTGCAACTTCCACTAAATCAAGCCCTCTTTCTTCCGCCATTCCGAGTGCCTGCCCAGGAGTCATAACTCCCAACTGGCCACCATCCTCGTCGATCACCCGAAGTTCACGGGATCTTATCTGATGATTGATACGAGTTCTATTGATCCGTTTCCTCCACTACTTTCTTTTCCACAAGATTATGGATCAAGTTTGCCAGATCCTCAACCTTCATTGTCCCCTGCTCGCCCTGAAAACGATTGCGAACGGCTACCGTGTGGGCTGCCGCTTCTTTCTCGCCTACAATCAGCATGTACGGAACTTTCTGCACCTGCCCCCCTCGAATCTTGTATCCCAGCTTCTCATTCCTGAGGTCTGTTTCCACCCGAATGGCTCCCCCCTCTGCTTCCTTAAGCTCCTTTTCAATCTGAAGTGCGTACTCATGATACTTCTCGCTGATCGGGATGACGAGTGCCTGAACTGGGGCCAGCCAAAGGGGAAACGCGCCCCCATAGTGCTCAATCAAAATTCCCATGAAACGCTCGAGAGATCCCAGCAGAGCTCGGTGAATCATGATCACTAAGTGGTCCTTGGAATCAGCTCCCACATAGGTCACCTTGAAGCGCTCAGGCAAACTGAAATCGAACTGAAACGTGCTCAACTGCCAGGGTCGTCCCAGCACATCCAAAATCTCCACATCGATCTTAGGGCCGTAAAAGACAGCTTCGCCTTCACATCGTTTATAGGGCCATCCCTTGCTTTCCAGTGCCTGAACCAAGACAGCTTCAGCCTTCTCCCAGTCTTCGCTCTTACCTGCATAGTGCTCCCCGTGAGCGGGATCCCGAACCGACAAAGTCACTTCAAAACCATCGAAGCCAAAGCTTTTCAGAACGTATTCAGCCAGATCGAGAGTCTGTATCACTTCATCCAGGACTTGATCCGGACGGCAGAAGATGTGGGCGTCATCCTGGGTAAAACCACGGACCCGTAACATGCCGTGAAGAGTCCCTGATTTCTCACGCCGATAGACCGTGCCAAACTCTGCAAGCCGCACAGGCAAGTCACGATAACTTCGCTTGGTGGACTGATAAATCAGGATATGCCCAGGACAGTTCATGGGCTTCAACACGTACTCTTCCTCATCCACTGGCAAGGTGTACATGTTCTTTAGAAAGTATTCGTAATGCCCCGAAGTCTTCCAGAGGTCACTCTTGGCAATATGAGGAGTGTATACCCGCTGATATCCTCGTCTGGTCAACTGGAGACGCATGAAATCCTCAATCAGTTCTCTGACCTGCGCTCCTTTGGGATGCCAGAAAATCAAGCCGGGAGCCACTCTATCCTGAGAACTGAAAAGGTCCAGTTGTTTCCCCACCCGACGATGATCACGCTTGAGAGCTTCCTCCAATTTGGCGAGGTGTTCCTGTAGTGCCGTCTCTTCAAAGAAGGCTGTACCGTAGATCCGCTGCAATTGGGTGCGCGTTTCGTCCCCTCTCCAATAGGATCCGGCCACAGACAACAGCTTGAACACACCCAGTTGGGAGGTAGAGAACACATGTGGACCCGTGCAAAAATCAACCAACTCTCCCAACCTGTAACAAGAGAGCACCTCCCCGTCCCGCTCCTCGATCAGTTCGGTCTTGAGAATCTCTCCTTCCTGCCGAAAGAGTTCCAGCGCTTCCTTTTTATTCACAATGGAAGGCTCAAAGTGCAGATCCTGCTTCCTGATTTTCCGCATTCTCTTCTCGATCTCTTCCAAATCTTCTTCAGTCAACCGGTGAGGAGTCTGAAAGTCATAGTAAAAGCCTTCTTTGGTAGCAGGCCCAATACCCAAGTGCACTTCCGGGAAGAGTTGGGTGACGGCCAGCGCCATGAGATGAGAGGTCGAATGGCGCAGGACTTCCAGAGCCTCCTCGGGCTCCGTCACCTGCAGGATCTCGCCATCTCTGCGGATGGTCCTTAATTCCAGCTCTGACAAAGTGCTTCGACTCAAGATAAAAATGGTAGGTGCGAGCGGATTTGAACCGCTGACCCCTTCCGTGTCAAGGAAGTGCTCTCCCCCTGAGCTACGCACCTACGTTCCACATGATAACTGACAAAAGATGGGTTGACATAAGCCACAACAGACAACTCACAAGGGACACGCATTGCTGCTGTCGACTGCTCGTTGTCTGTTGTGTGTTGTCGACGTCTGGTGTCTCTGGTCAGTTGCCAGTTCCCGATAGGAACTCTCGTCGCCTGCTCAACAAGGACAAGATCACTCTCAGCGATACAACGACAATCGATTCCAGGAGACACTAGCGTATAGATCAATTAGATCGCGGACTTGAGAGACTTGCCGGCTGAGAACTTGGCGACTCTCTTAGCCGGAATCTTGATCGGTTGTCCAGTCTGGGGATTGCGGCCCATGCGGGCGGCTCGGTTGGAGGCCGAGAAGGTCCCAAAACCCACAATCGTCACTTTATCTCCTTTTTTAAGAGACACTTGCACATTCTTCACAAAAGCATCCAGTGCTCCCCCAGCCTGGGACTTCGTGATTTTCGCATCTTTAGCAATTGCCTCAATTAACTGACCTTTGTTCATCTCTCCTCCTTTTGATTGATTTATGGTTTAGTTGATGGATTAGTGCCCTAATATTAGCTGAGGGTTTTAGGCAGCCTCTCTCAACAATTGACTGCGGATCTGCTTGAGTCCCTCCTCAAATTGCAGCTCACGGATGGCACTGTTGAGTCTCTGATAGAACTCATCTTGAAGAGTTGGTTCAGTCTCGTCAGCAGTATTTTTAAAATAAAAGTTGGTCACAAAATCTTGATCGGGAGATCGTATCTCCGGGGAGATTCCCGACTCGCTCAGATCTCTGCTCTGAATGGGTGTTCCTGTGGCACGATAAAACAGTCCTGTTAGAATTTCCATGGCTGCACCATCTTCCAGGAAAATAAATTCTTGAATCGAACCCTGACCGTCAGTCCTTTCTCCGACCGTCACAGCGATATCATTATCCTCCAGAGACGCAGCAAACACTTCCGCGGCTCCGCTACTCCCCCGGTCAATCAACAAGACTATTCGAATATCCGAAACAATCGGATCCGTCAAGGAAAAAAACTCTGTCCTTTCGCCATCACGATTGTTTACAGTCAAGATCCTCTTGCCTTTGGGAAGGAAGAAATCACTAACCTTCACGGCCTCTCCAAAAGCTCCCAGAGCTGTTCCTCGCACATCCACCAGCAGTCCTTCCATTCCAGACGCTTGCAGCATCTTCAGCTTTGAGGAAACCAGTTGTGCAGCTCCTTCCTCGAAGTGGGGGAGTGATAAGAATCCAATACCATCCTCCACCATACGGGCGGAAATTTCTGGGAGGCGTTTCTCCTCACGAACCAATGCCATCTGTGAAGGGGCGCTTCTACGAGCTCGAATCAAACGGAGGTCTACTGAACTCCCTTCCCTGCCAGCCAACAATTTCCTGGCCTCCCACAGACTCATCTGACTCGTCCCCCGACCGTCGATGGACTCCAGGAGATCTCCCGTTCGCAAGCCACTTTTCGCTGCAGGACTACCTGAAACAACGGAAACGACATAGGCATAACCATAACGTCTGGAGATTATGATTCCTGGTGAGGCCGTCATTTCACCCCTTACCCTCTGGATCTCCTCATAAGTCTCCCCATCAATGAAACTCGAATAGGGGTCCAATGCCTCCATCATTCCGTGCAGACCGCCGCGCATGAGCTTTTCCAGATCCGGTTCCTCAACGTAAGCCTCTCTGACTTTGGTGAGCACGTCCGTGAAAATCCTAAGACCTCGATAAGCATTATCTTTTGCTGAAACTCTGTTGAGCATCCCGCCGACTATGCCATAGACGACAAAGACCGCAGAAAGAAAGACCATTATGACTTTTGCTTTACTCAGCATCGATTTCCTCTAAACTATTCGGGTCACGACCGCGATATGATTATAGCTTAGGAACTTTACTGCAACAATGCAAGAGAATGCGATAAATAATGGATCACGTGCCTCCTGGACGCGATGGATGGCTTTGGATGTCGGTTCGAAGACGATTGGCGTTGCCGTCACGGATCCCTTAAAGGTGACCGTCCGGCCTTTGAAGACGCTGATTCGAGACAGCCTGGACATGGATACTGAGAGAATCTGCCAGCTCATTGAAGAACAGCAGATCGAAAAACTTGTGGTGGGAATGCCTCGCCATCTGGGAGGCCAACGCAGCACTACCCTCGACCTAATCGAGCCTCTGGTGAGTCGTCTGGAGCAATCCTTGGAGATCCCCATAGAATCAGCGGAGGAGCGCCTATCGACGAAGGAGGCAGAGCGGCTTATGGCAGAAGCGGGCTTGGCCGTTGCCGAGAGGCGAAAAAGGCGAAATGAATTTGCAGCAGCTGTGATCCTACAGTGGTACTTAGAGGAATCACGATGAGGGAACGACTCAAGGGTTCACGAAGTCTGATTCTTTTGGCCGGGCTGGCAAGTCTCGCCACGGCCTCCTTGTTGTTGTGGTTAATGATCCAGATCTATCAGCCTTACCGGGGTTATGAGGGGCCTCATCAACAGGTTGTCATCCAACGGGGTTCCACTGTTCCCCAAATTGCCGGGACTCTGGAATCTTACGGGATCGTCCGCTCTTCCTTGCTCTTTGAATGGTACGCTCGGTTTTTCTATAGGCCCTTAATACTGCAGGCTGGAGATTATCGGTTTGAGGAACCTCTGAA
Organism: Acidobacteriota bacterium; assembly: GCA_963663035.1. Taxonomy (GTDB): domain Bacteria; phylum Acidobacteriota; class UBA6911; order RPQK01; family JADFOI01; genus JADFOI01. The sequence continues at coordinate 711,686 of OY760074.1, read as the reverse complement.
TCTTCCCTCGGTGACAGAAACATTGAAGGCAGGCCTGGTCCACCATTACCGCGTCACTATCCCCGAAGGCCTGAACATGAATGAGATTGCCGAGCGATTTGCTGGTGAAGGATTTGGAGCGACCGACCAGTTTCTTGAAGCCATGCAGAGTACAGCCCTGATGGATGACTGGGATCCTCGCCCTGAGAACGGCCTGGAGGGATACCTCTTCCCGGACACCTACTTTTTGACTCGAGACATAAGCGAAGAGGGTATTGTTCAAGCGATGGTGGCCAATTTCCGCAAAACTTGGACTCCAGAGCGATTAAAGCGAGCGGAAGAATTGGATTTGACAACCCGTGAGGTCGTTACCTTGGCCTCGTTGATTGAAAAGGAAACGGGGCTCCCAAAAGAGCGTCCACTCATCTCGGCAGTCTTCCACAATCGGCTCCGGAAGAACCTCAAACTAGAGTGCGATCCAACCGTCATTTATGCAGTCAAACTGGTGAAGGCATTCGACGGGGTGATCAATCAGAGCGACCTGAAACTCGACTCTCCTTACAACACCTATCTCTACCCCGGTTTACCTGCCGGTCCTATTGCGAATCCGGGACTTGAGTCCATTGATGCCGCGCTCTATCCAGCGGAAGTCGACTATCTTTATTTTGTCCTGGCAAACGAAGGAAGGCACATCTTCTCGAGCAACTACCGGGATCACACTCGAGCCGTTGCACAGTATCAGCGTTAACCGGCGGGTAGTGTCTCGCCCGTATCATGCAGACTGCGGGCTTAGCCCTCATTATGCATAGGTTTTTCGTAGCGAAGTGGAGCAAGCGCCGGAAAACAGAGCCGTGGGCTTTAGCCCACGGGCCCGCAGGCTAAAGCCTGCGGCTCCGACTGGCGTGCGAGGGGTACCCGCCACGGGTCGGGCCCCGCAGGCGTACTCTTGTAGTACGCCGAGGAGCCCAAGGGGTACCCGCTTGCGGGTCGCACAACGCCGTCAGCGTGGATGCGGCACTGTAGCAGAAAATTTATGCATCATGAGGGCTTAATTTAATACGGGACGGGAATGTTCTAAACTAATGACTGCCATGATGAACTGGAGCCGGCTACTTCTGATCCTTTTTTTGCTCTTCGGCCCTGCAGCGCAGGGCATGGCACAGGGCAAGGGGCAGTTCATCCCAGCCCCTCTGCGACTCTATATCCCCTTTGAGCCTGCTTGGAATGGAATACTAGAGATCCTCGAAAAGAACGACTTTGAGATCCTCCAACAGGATCGGGCTCAAGGATCCATCGTGAGCAGCTTTCGTGAATACAGCTCGGGCCTCTTGACTGACAGTCACATCAGCAAGATCGGTGAGCAGCCGAAACTGATAGATGGCGACTGGCTGAGCGTCCGATACCAGTACGAAGTTTTTCTAGAGTTGATTGGCGACCGAGAGACGTTGCTTACAGTGTACGCAAACATCGAAGCTCTTCAACGGGAGTACCTGGGAACAGAGACCTGGGTGAAAATACAGACGATTGGAAATTTGGAGGCAAGGCTTCTGACGCAATTTGGGCAGTCACTTTTCGGACAAAACTTTAGCCTGCAGGAACCGAAAAAGGGTTTTTGGGAGAGAGACCCGACCTACCTTCCAGATCCTGACGAAAGAATGCCTAAGACGACGGGCCCTGAGAGACCTTAGCCGGAAATTCCGACACCTGACGGCATGAATGAGCGAGTCCTGGAGATACTTGATCAGTCACTGAAGTATTCACTGTGGGCTTTTTTAGTGGCTTTCCTTGCCAGTCTCTGCTTCATTGCGCTGCGACTGAAGGCACGCAAACAAGGATTTTCCGCGTATCTTCGGGAGGAGTTCGAGAAGCGGCATGAACAGGAGATCATAGGCGAAGATCCGGGGAAGGTGCTCGACCGGACTGTTCCCCTGGCCAATCAACTGCCGATGGTTGTTCAGGCGCTTGTGGTTTCGGCTGTTCTGGCCTTTGTGTGCTTTCTGGTGGTCGGCTTTACTCCTCTCTCCCTTTTTGGAAATTTCGCCACTGAAAACCCCTCACAAACAGCCCCCTTGAGACTGACTTTGCTGGCCTACGAGCGTTTCTATGACGGCTTTTCCTTGAACGGGGAAGTCTGGAATCAGAGTCAAGAATCGATGGGAGGATTACGGGCTCTTGTTTCCATCTGGAAGTCCGATCTCGAACGGTTGGACGAGATCACAGTCCAGGTGAAACCCGATCCCCTCCCACCTGGATCGTCCGGTGTCTTCAACCTCCGCTACGCTGAAAATTCGCCCTTCCTTTACGGCTACCAAGTCACCTTTAGTAGCGATCATAGTAGCGATCAGGATCTGAAGATTCCCCACGTTCAAGGATTTGAGGTTGAGTAAGTTTCTTCGCCTGGATCCGCGCAAACGGCACCTCTTAGGTCTGATCCCATATCTCAAGAAGTACCAAGCACTCCTCATATTCGGGGCAACGATGGTGCTGCTGACCAATGTCGTTGCGGTGATTTTCCCTTGGATTTTGCGTAACGCCATCGATCGTCTCTATCAGGAGATCAGCCGCGATATTCTTCTTTATTATGCGCTGCTCATGATCGCGGCAAGCGGCCTGGAAGGAATGTTCCGCTTTCTGATGCGGCGAATCCTGATTGGTGTCTCCAGAAAGATCGAGTATGACCTTCGCAACGATTTATTTGCCCATCTCCAATCCCTGTCTCCAAGCTTCTACCAGCGCAATCCCACCGGAGACCTCATGTCCCGGGCGATCAATGATCTGAGTGCCGTTCGAATGGTGCTTGGCCCCGGAATCATGTACTCCATCAACACCCTTTTTACAGCTGTTTTGACCATTGGGATTCTTGTGAGCATTGAGGCGCGGCTCGCCCTGTTATCACTACTACCTCTGGTGGCTGTGAGTGTCAGCGTCAAGTACTTTGGAAAAGAAATCCACAAACGATTCGAGAAGATCCAGGAACAACTTGCAGGGCTCACGACTTTAGCCCAGGAAAACGTCTCGGGGATCCGCGTCATCAAGGCTTACAACCAGGAGGAAGCTTTCACTCAGCGATTTCAGCAGGCCAATGAGGAGTACGTCAAGAGAAGTCTTTCCCTGGTCAAGGTTTGGGGAATCGTTCACCCTCTGTTGGCTTTTCTCCTGGGCCTCTCCTCGGTGGTGCTGCTCTGGTATGGAGGACGCCTGGTCATTCAGGGCTCTATTTCGGTGGGTGACTTCGTCGCTTTCATGGCTTACGTGGCAATGCTCACCTGGCCCACCATCGCTTTAGGATGGGTGATCAACATCTTTGAACGCGGCTCCGCTTCCATGGGTCGAATGAACCAGATCTTCCAGTCCCAGCCGGAAATCCGGGATGAACATCCCACTCCCATCTCACAACTGAAAGGGAACATTGAGGTGAAGAATCTCACTTTTTCCTATAACGGAGTCGCGGTCCTCAAGAACATCAGCTTCCAGCTTGGTTCAGGCGAGACCCTGGCCATTGTGGGTAGGACGGGGAGTGGAAAATCAACCTTCGTGAACCTCCTCTGTCGCCTGTACCAGGTTCCCAAAGGGAGCATTTTCATCGATGGCCTGGACATCAACGATATTCCGCTGAAGACCTTGCGAAAAAGTGTCGGCTACGTTCCACAAGAGACTTTTCTGTTCTCGGAAACAATCCAGCAAAACATTGCTTTCGGAAGACCTGAAGCGAGTTTCAAGGCCATTCAGGAGAATTCGAAAGTCAGCAACATTTGGCCTGATATTCAGGCCTTTCCCGGTCAGTTCGAGACTTTCGTGGGAGAGCGCGGCATTACGTTATCGGGAGGACAGAAGCAACGCATTGCCATCAGTCGGGCTCTTCTGGTAGATCCCGAAATTCTCATTCTGGATGACGCCCTCTCGAGCGTTGATACTGATACAGAGGAAAAGATCCTGTACAGGCTTTCAGGAGAAATCTCGAAGCGGACCGTCATCTTGATTTCTCATCGGATCTCGACTGTCAAAATGGCTGATCAGATCCTGGTCCTGGACAAAGGCGCAATCATAGAACAGGGGACCCATGAAGATCTTCTCAGGGCGGAAGGACACTATGCCACTCTTTACGAGAGGCAATTGTTGAAAGAGGAACTGGGCGTGGAATGAATCATTACCACGAAGAAGAGATCCTGGGAAAAGCCTATGACCGTCAACTGGCGCGGCGCCTGATCAAGTATCTGTATCCCTATCGCCGCGTTGTGGCAGTCTCAATCTTTCTACTGGTTCTCGTCTCTGGCCTTCGGCTGGTGGGCCCTTATCTCACCCTCATCGCCATCGACCAACACATCCTGACTGGAGATCCCGATGGCCTCTCCAGTATCGCCCTGCTGTTCCTGTCTGTTCTCCTGGTCCAGTTCGGTGTTTCCTTTGCCCAGACCTACTTGATGAACTGGACCGGCCAAAAAATCATGTATGACCTTCGTATGGAGATCTTCGCCCACATCCAGAAACTGCACATGGCATATTTTGACCGAAATCCAGTCGGTCGTCTGATCACTCGGATGACCACCGACGTAGACGTTCTCAATGAGCTCTTCACCGCCGGCGTGGTCAGCATCTTCGGCGATATCTTCACTCTGTCCGGCATTGTACTGGTCATGCTCTGGCTGGACTGGCGGCTTGCCCTGGTGTGCTTTTCGGTTATTCCGCTCCTGTTTATTGCCGCCCTCGTTTTCAAGATCAAGGTCCGTGGATCCTACCGTTGGGTGCGTCGCAGTGTGGCCAGAATCAATGCTTTTCTGCAGGAAAACATCACCGGAATGTCCGTGGTTCAAATCTTTGTTCAAGAGAATCGAAAATTCCAACAGTTCGAGGAACGGAACTCAGAGTACCTGCGGGCCAATCTCCAATCCATCTTCTACTATGCTGTTTTCTATCCGCTGGTGAACATGATCGGAGTTGTTGCCATCGCCCTGATCCTCTGGTACGGCGGCAATCAGGTTCTCCGGGAGATTCTCACTCTGGGGGCCCTGGTGGCTTTCATCCAGTACTCAGAACGATTCTATAAGCCCATCAGTGACCTCAGTGAAAAGTTCGGCATCCTGCAAAGCGCCATGGCAAGTTCAGAAAGGATTTTCAAACTTCTGGACACTGAACCAGAGATCGTTCCACCCTCCCAGCCGCGCAGGCCGGCGGAAATCACAGGAAGGATAGAATTTGCCAATGTTTCCTTCGCTTACAAAGACGACACTCCGGTCCTGAAGAATATTGATCTGACAGTCGCCCCGGGAGAGAAGGTAGCCATTGTAGGGGCCACCGGGGCCGGCAAGTCCACTCTGATCAATCTTCTTTGCCGATTCTACGACGTCCAGGAGGGAGAAATCCGGATTGACGGAGTGCCCATTCAAGACCTGGACCTGGGCTTGCTGCGTCAGTCGATAGCCGTGGTGCTTCAAGATACCTTTCTCTTTCGGGGAACCATTGAGGAGAACATTCGTCTGTGGGGACGGCCCCTGGGGCGGAAAGAGGTGGAGAGAGCTGCTAGACAAGTCCACGCTCATCCCTTCATTCAAGATTTTGCAGAAGGATACGCCACGCCTGTGGCTGAGAGAGGGGCTGGCCTTTCGGTGGGTCAAAAACAGCTTCTGGCTTTCGCGCGTGCGCTGGCGCACCACCCGAAATTACTGGTCTTGGATGAAGCCACTTCCTCAGTGGACACCGAAACGGAACTTCTGATCCAGGAAGCTTTGGGTCAATTGATGAAGGACCGGACGAGTTTGATCATCGCCCACCGGCTCTCCACAATCCAAAACTGTGATCGCATCATTGTTCTGCACAAGGGTGAGATTCAGGAAGAGGGTTCCCATTTCGACCTCCTGAAGAAGCGGGGAATTTACTACAAGCTCTATCAGTTACAGTACAAGGAACAGCTGAAGGCAGGAGGTAGGAGGCAGGAGGTAGGAGGTAGGAGGCAGGAGATAGGAGGCAGTAGTCCGGCTCCTGTCTCCTGACTCCTGCCTCCTATCTTCTTACCGCGCTCCTCTGGCGGTGAATACGGCAGGAATGGTCTTCAACATGATCCAAAGATCCAGCCAGAAAGACCATTTGTCGATGTACTGCAGATCCAACTCCATCCAGGTGTTGAAATCGACATCGTTTCGGCCAGATATCTGCCAAAGACAGGTGATTCCAGGCTTCACGCCGAGCCGGCGCCTCTGTTTCGTTGTGTAGTGTTGGACCTCCTCGAGCAGTGGTGCTCGAGGACCAACCATACTCATTTCCCCTTTGAGGACATTCCAGACCTGGGGTAACTCATCAACACTACTTTTCCGCAAAACTCGGCCCAGCGGTGTGACCCGAGGATCATGTCGCATCTTAAAAACCGGCCCCTCCATTTCGTTCAGATGCCTCAGTTCCCACAACTTGTCTTCCGCACCCTCAATCATGGTTCTGAACTTGATGAGCTGGAACCTTCGTCCGCCCTGCCCACATCGAACCTGCTTGTAAAAAACGGGTCCTGAAGAGGTCAATTTAACGACAGCCGCTGTAACCAGGGTCAAGGGAGCAAACACTATCAAAATGACCGACGCCACCAGCACATCCACCACTCGCTTGGCTAAAATCCCGATAGAGGCATTCGGAACAGTTGAGAAGGTGAGCAAGGGCAGACTCTCTAGATACTCCAGTGAAACCTTGGAAGTAGAATTAAGGAAGAAGTCAGCTGCAACTCGAGATCGAATGCCGAGGTCCCCACAGTATTCGATCAGCTTCTCAAACTCCTCTATATCTTTCCGATGGGATTCCAGAAAGATGATTTCGTCCACCACATTTTCCTGTAAATATTCCGGCAGCTTTTTGAGCGAACCCACGATCTCCAGGCCTGCTACGGCTGTCCCTTTTTCCTCACTGCTCAGGTAGCCCAGGACGTGATAACCCCACTTCTTGTACTGCTCCAGCAATGTACCCACTTGTCTTGCCCGCTCATCAGTGCCTACGATTAATATCTTTATTTGACTATGCTCGTTGATGTTGCCGCTGCGCAGATACCAATGCAGGATGACTCGATTGAGTACAAGGATTAGCCCAGAGAAAAACCAAAAGACAAAGAAGATCGGCCGGCTGATCACGAGATTGAAACTATAGGTGAGGAAACCCGTCAAGAAGCCGGCGCTCAGTGTGAATTGTAAAATCCGAAATGCCTGGATTCCCAGGGGCAGGCGCATGAGCTGAGAATAGCGTTGGGTCCACAGCAAAAGAACGACCCACAGCGGAACAAAAATCAGCCAGTAGAAAAGATAGTCTGGTAAAGGCAGCAGCTCCGGATTGAAGAATCGACTGATCTCAGGGGGAGCAGAAACCACCAGATAGTAGCGCAAGTAGTAGGCCAGATACAGCGCCCATAGACCTGCCAGAAAATCGGCGCCCAGCAGTAAATTGGAGAAAAGTCGGAACTGGCGATGAAACATCCTTGAACTCTAATCCAGTCAACGAGATAGATCCGTGACAGAGGTTACAAGTATATCACTTGATGGCTTGGGCAAAAAGGGTCAATCACATTCATGACGCGGTCGACTAAGTCTGGACCCTCTTCACTCACAAACTGATTGAAGCTAATGACGCGTTCCTGAAGCTTTCCATTCGGGAAAAGGTGAGAACACAGATAGTCCAGGTGCTGCCCAAAAGTCGCTTCCTGGTCGCGGTGATTGGCGACAAATCTTTTTTGTACCTTCTCGATCTGGTATAGAACCTTCTTCTCTGTTCCCCCCAGCATCTCCGCTACGGTCGGGTCAATCTTGGCAATATCATCCTTCAGTGCTCCCAGTTCAGACTGGAGTTCCTCCTGCACATGCTCAAGCCTTTCCAGAATATTCTCCGGGTCCTTGCCCTTCACAATCCTACGCGAGATCTCTTGTGGAGTCAGTTGCAAAACATCCAAGACCTTCAGCCCATACTTCCTCAACAAGCGCTGAGCTTTTCGATCCACCAGGGTGACCCCGACTCGCGGAAACACAGCCATTTCCTTGTCCCAAAACCGACTAATGGCACTAACCTGAGCAAAGTAGGCAACTTCTGAAGGACCTCCCACATAGGCCACAGTGGGAAACAGATGGTCTTGGACTATGGGCCTCAGGAGCACGTTAGGAGCAAACTTTTCTGCCTGCTGGTCAAGCTCCCTCAACAGATCCCGTTCACTTAACTTCGGAGAGTCCAGTGCTTTCTTCCGAAATCGCTCTCCTTCATACTCCAACTTGTAGCGCTTCTCATCCTCTGTCCAGAAAAGGAAACTCTCCGAATCCTGGACCCGAACCTGGGAATCGAATCCCTTTTCTCTCAACACTTCGGCTCTGCCTTTCAGAGCTTGGACAATCTCCTGGCGGTTCTCTATGGCCCGAGCAAACAAGGATCCCACCCCTTGCTTGTATTCAGGAAGAAGCGCATCAAAGAGAACGAGACCGTAGGGACGAAAGAGGTGGCTTAACCATGAGCCCGCGGCTTCGCTGAGAGTTTTTGCAGGAGGAAAAGTTTCCTGGAGCAGCTGGAGGACATCTTCATGAAACTCTCCTTTGGGACCCTCTTGCTGCAAACGGCTGAAACACTCCTCGACAGTGTTCAAAGGGATCGTCCCCACCATTCGTGAATCATTCTGCTGGGGACCCTGATAACTCACCGAAAACAGATCTCCATTGCCATCGAAGAACGATGTGAGTCGGACCTCCTGGAAATCGGAGTCATCGGATGCCAACCAGAAAACAGGAACCGCAGGGTAGCCTTCTTCATCCAACATCTGGGCCAAGCGAATGGCCGTGAGCGCCTTGTAAACTGTATACGCCGGCCCCCCGAAGAAACCTGGCTGTTGTCCTGTGACCACAGCTAATGTCCTGGGGGACTTCAGCTTTTCCAGATTCTGGAAAACCTTCTCACCGGCTCCAACTCTTTGGTTGAAAGCGGTCGTCACCTCCACGAGTTGATCACGGGGAAAAGGTGGCGGGTCTTTCAACACGGAGTCGGCTCGTTCCTTGAGAGCATCAAGGCTGAGATGCACTGGAGAGGAGTAGAGGGACTCAAGTCTATCGTAGTGATACAGATATTCCAGAAAAAGAGGATTCAGTCCGGGAAGCTGTCGATAATCGAGACACTCCGTCTTCATCGCTTCAGTTTACTCCCCTTTAGAGGAAGAAGACAGAAGACAGAGGTGGCGAAGATTTATTCGTAGATTCTCCGGGTGGAGCGTTGTAGTAAGAAGGAGGATAAATATGATGAAAGCAAAAGGATCTACTTGGCAGGTGTCCATGGGAGTTCTGGTACTCCTTCTGTGCGTTTCGGCGACAGAGGGCGAACAGACACCAAAGATCAATCTCAACACAGCCACTTTCTCACAGCTTGACAGTCTGCCGGGCATCGGGCCTGTGATTGCTGAACGCATCCTGGAGCTTCGCGAGAGGAGCGGTCCTTTCCAACGGATTGAGGATTTGCTGAATATCCGGGGAATCGGTGAAAAAAAGTTCTTAAAGCTGCAGGATCTTATTTCGGTAAAGGAAGAGGGGAGTCAGGAGGTTGAAGATAGGAGGTAGGAGGTAGGAGGCAGGAGGCAGGAGGTAGGAGGTAGGAGGCAGGAGGCAGGAGGTAGGAGGCAGGAGGCAGGAGGTAGGAGGCAGGAGGTAGGAGGCAGGAGGTAGGAGGCAGGAGGTAGGAAGTAGGATGAAGAGGGAGGCGGCAAAAACGTTTGAGGATCTGGTTGTTTGGCAGAAGGCTCACACCTTTGTGCTGCAGGTCTATCGCTACTCGCAGGGCTTTCCTAAACGAGAGATTTACGGACTCACCACACAATTGCGTCGTGCTGCCATATCAATTCCGGCAAATATTGCGGAAGACTTTAAACGAAGGAGCAAGGCTGACAAAGCTCGTTTCATGAACATTGCACAGGGCTCTCTTCAAGAAACTCGCTATTATCTGATCTTAGCGACAAACCTAACTTATTTGCCTGGCGAAGATCTGTTGATCCAGCTGGAGGAAGTCAGCCGACTCCTGGAGGGCTACCGACGAGGAATTCTGCCTCCTGACTCCTGACTCCTGACTCCTCTCTTAAAACTGCGTGAGGTAGAAAGTGAGCAGTTTCCGCCCCCAAAGGGTGCTGGCAATAGCACCCACGGCCAGAAAGCTTCCGAAGGGCAGCTGATACTTGCGCCCTTTTCGAAAAACAAACATGTAGAGTGATCCGATCAATGCTCCCAGCAGCGACCCCAGGAGTATCGTTAGCCAGGTATAAGCCCATCCCAGAAAGGCCCCCACCATAGCCATCATCTTGATATCACCAAAGCCCATCCCTTCCACTTTCTTGACTCTAAAGTACAGCTCCGCGACCAGCCAAAGGAAGCCTCCTCCCACTAAGATACCGAGTATTGAATCGATATATTGAAACCACACCACATTGGGGAGATCCAGCAAGCGAAAGGCGCCCAAGAACTCCTCGGACTGCAGAGGGGCCACTACCAGTCCAAAGGCCAGACCACCCAGAGTTATGACATTGGGGAGCAGCCTTTCAAAGAGGTCCACGAAGAGTAAGATCAAAAGAAGGCTAAAAAAGACCATGTTGATGAATAGCGGAGTGTGAAATCCGTACTTCAAAAGTAAAAGGTAAAAGAGTAGACCGGTAATGACTTCCACGGTCGGATAAACCCAGGAAATGCGACAACCGCACTGGCTGCATTTTCCACGCAAGAGAAGATAACTGAGGAGGGGGATATTCTCCCAGGGTCTGATGGGATGATCGCACTTTCGGCAGTTCGACCTGGGGAAAAGCACTGACTGACCCCGAGGAATTCGGTAGATACAAACATTGAGGAAGCTGCCCACAGCCAACCCGAAGGCGATGAAAAACCCCTCAACAAGAAACATCGTAAGATTATACCTTGAGAAGGCAGGGGGCAGGAGACAGGAGTCAGGAGGCGCGCTTCGCGCGCGTTCCAGGATCCAGGTTTGGAATTTCCGTCGGCCTTCGGCCGGCGGCGGTCAGCGTTTACCCTTCCTCTGGTCGCTTGAGAGTGGGTCGATCTTTCTCCAGAGTCGGTTCTTCCCCTTCATCTTGGCTGTCCCGATTGGTCCTGCGCTTGAGTGTGGGTCTTTTGGCTGCACCGCTACCGGAAGATGAACCGGAAAGGAGTAAACCGTTATCGATTTCAATGAGGCGGGCCTTGGCACGCTCGAACTGAGATCCATTGAGAATATATTCGTCCTTACCAGGAAGGTAGGAGATTTCCTCCTGGACCTTCTCAATTCGATCTTCAAGGCTGGGATGAGTCCTCCAGAAGCCTGCGAACTTTCCTGGTTTCTCTTTTTCCTTGGCCTGCAATTTCTCAAAGAAAGTGATGAAGGCATTGGGATCATAGTCAGTATTCCACAGGTACTGGGTGCCCAGCTGATCGGCTTCCGCCTCCGATTTTCGAGTGACTCCGAGCAACGCCAGGTCCATTCCCAGTCCCAATCCCGTGTAAAGTCCATACTGGGCCCAACCGCCACCGACGAAAAGCACAGGAATCGTCGCATACTGCAGCAACTGACTCTTGGTAGCGGCTTCCGCATAGTGACGGGCGGTCACATGTGCAATCTCATGAGCCAGGACCCCTGCCAATTCTGACTCACTTTCAGCTTCCAGGATCAGCCCCTTGTTGACGTAGAAATACCCTCCGGGGAACGCAAAGGCATTGACTTCATCCGTGTCAACCACCTTCACCACAAATGGAACCTTGGCATCCGAGTGCTTGACGATCTCCTGAGAGAGTTGCTCGATGTACTCCACCACGACAGGATCCTCAACAAAACGGGCCGTCCGGTCCATTTCCATAGCCAGCTGAGCTCCCAGCTGAATTTCCTTTTCCAGGGAGACGAAATTGGGGAAAATCCAGGCCACCCTGCCGTTGATTTCGCGATTGCCGATATCCTCCACGTCGCCGTGTTTCCGTTCGCCCAAGACGTCGAGTGGAAATAGAAACAGCAGAAGAAGTAGGAAGCTGACTGCCCCCATTGCTTTTCGCTTCATTTGGCCTTTCTCCCGGTTGGCTACAATATTCAGTATACCGTACCTCAATCTTTTCTTCACGTCTACTGTCTGATAATCTTTTCGGTGATATCGTTGGAAAATCAACACACATAAGCTAATCGACCCACACCCACTTCTCACAATGAAGATCCTCACCGCCAAACAGATAAATCAGGTAGACCAGTTCACCAGCGAACAGTACGACATTCCCAGTTTGTCGCTGATGGAAAACGCAGGCCTGAAGCTCTATAGGACACTGGAGCAGTATTTCGACGATCTGGACTCCCGCCTCATCGCCATTATCTGCGGAAAGGGAAACAATGGCGGAGATGGAATCGTCCTCGCTCGTCACCTCGTCAAGCGCAAAATCGACCCGGACGTTTACCTGCTCAGCCAGGTGACGGATGTTTCCGGCGACGCACGGGTCAACCTGGATGCCTACTTGAAATCGGGGAAATCGGTCATCGAAATCACTGATTCAAAAAGCTGGGAGAGGATCAGCGAGAACTTCAGCGGCTATCACATCGTCGTGGATGCTCTTCTGGGAACCGGGATCTCCAAACCGCTCTCTGGCCTCTACTCAAAGGTCGTTTCAACAATCAACAGCAGCAATGCCTTTGTCCTCTCGGTGGACATTCCGTCAGGGATGTTTTCCGACTCATTGACAGGAGGGACGCAAACAGTTCAATCCAAGGCCACAGTCACCTTCACCGCTCCTAAGCTGGCACACATTCTCAATGAAGATCAGGCGGCTATCGGCGAACTGCATATCGTCCCCATAGGCAGCCCCTCAGAACTCCTCGAGAAACCGGAATACTATCTTAACCTCATCACCCGCGAGCAGATTCGTTCTCACCTTCCTCGACGGGAGATCAGCTCGCATAAGGGGCATTTTGGACATGTCGTGATCGTTTCAGGAAGTCGTGGGATGTCCGGAGCAGCGGTCCTCAGTGGAAGAGCTGCCCTTCGGACTGGTTCCGGCCTGATCACCATCTGCACACCAGAGGTCATCCAAGATGTGGTCGCATCATTCCAGGCCGAACTCATGACAAAGGGTCTTCCTTCAACGCCACAAGGGACCTTTGCATCCACAGCTGCAGATCCTTTACTCGAGCTTCTTCAGGATAAAGACGCAGCCGGAATCGGACCAGGACTCGGCCGAGAAAAGGAAACGGTCCAATTTGTTCATGAGGTGGTGCGCCAGGCCACCGTTCCACTACTGCTGGATGCCGATGCCTTGAACGCCTTCGAGAATGATACGGAAAAGTTGAAAAACGACACCGACCAGCCGCTGATTCTCACTCCTCACACTGGAGAGTTCGCCCGTCTCATTGGTCGCCCCATCAAGGAAATTCTCTCGCAAAAGGTAGAGCTTGCCCGCCAGTTCGCCCAGGAGAGAGGGGTTTGGGTGGTCCTGAAGAGTTTTCGAACACTCATCGCAGAACCGGCTGGACAGGTCTTTGTCTGTCCACTGGGTAATCCTGGCATGGCCACCGCAGGTATGGGCGACGTCTTAACAGGTGCCATTACCTCCCTGTTAGGGATGTTTGCGGCTCGAGGTATGACTGCACCCGATGAGATCTCCAGGGCGGTCCAGGTGGGGGTCTATCTGCACTCCCTAGCGGGCGACCTGGCAGCTGAGCGCGTCGGTTCTCAAGCCCTGACGGCTGGTGATGTGACGGCTCATTTCGGCCAGGCTTACCAAGAGCTGGCCGAAGAAAGCTCCTGATGGAGATCGAATACTCCCACAGTGAGCAGGAGACTCTTCAGATTGGCGAAAAGATTGGCAGAGAGCTTCATCCACCTCAGGTGATCTTACTGTACGGTGAACTCGGGTCGGGCAAGACAGTTCTTGTGCGAGGGTTGGCCCAGGGCCTGGGGGTACAGGATCCCAATGCGGTGCACAGTCCTTCCTTTACCCTCGTCAATCAATATGTTGGCAAAGAAGGCACCATTTACCACCTCGATTTCTTCCGGCTTGAAGGTCTACGGGATCTCTATTCCCTTGGTCTGGAGGAGATCCTTGGCAGCCATTCCATTGTCATTATCGAGTGGGCGGAGAAGTTGTTGCTGGAAGCGGAAAATCCCGTGAAGATTCGGATCTTCCTGAATTCGAAGGCGGACACCCGTCGCTTTGAAATCAGCTGAGTGTCTACTGTCTAACTACTGGCCCAAACCTGGACTACCTGCGGTTGCCGCAGCATCGGCTGTGTTATAGCGGATCACGCCGGACTCATCACTGTAGAAACTACGAGTAGCCGAAGAACCGTAACCCAGAGGTCTGGCATTGATCTCGTATCCACTGTTATCCCCAGAAACCGAAAGCGAATAAGCATCTATGGTTCCTGATGCCAGGACGCTGTCGATCAATCCAGTTGCCTCGAGTATGCTCAGGTCGGCGGCAAAAGTGCCGGAGTTCTTGGTTGAGATATAGGTCGCTTGAGCGTTCACCAGGCTGCGCACGGCACTGATTGCTGCCGCTTCACGGGCTGCACTTTTGGATCGAACAAGATTGGGAACAGCGAAGGCAGCGATTATCCCGATGACCGCAACCACTATCAACAATTCGACTAAACTAAACCCTCTTTTATCTTTCATAGGACACCATACCCCCTTTAGCCCGGATTATGCATAAATTCTCTACTGCAGCGACGAAATCATCCGCCCTGCCAGCGTTGCGCGACCCGCACAAGCGGGTACCCCTCGGCCATCCTCAACGTACTCAAGAGTACGTTTGCGGGGGCCGACCCGTGACGGGTACCCCTCGAGCGCCAGTCGGAGCCGCAGGCTTTAGCCTGCGGGCCCCGTGGGCTAAAGCCCACGGCTCTGTTTTCCGGCGCTTTCGTCGCTTCGTGACAAGAACCTATGCATAATTCGGGCTTGTCCATGATGCACCCTTTCATCAACGTTTTAGGCTGTAGCCAAAAAGCTCGGAGATTTGATCAGTATTGTGGCAATTTCTCCAGGCAGTTGCGGTGATGTCTATCACTCTTGGTCAAGCACATCGATCCGGATTTCCTCGCCACTGCACCGAATCTCGGGGACATACATGGCATGCCCAAGCACCGGCAAGGCATGGAAGTGACCCGGAACCTCGGCCCGAAGCTGGTAGCGAATCTCCCACACCCTCTGGGGAAGCTTGTCGATAAAAAACGCCACCTTGCGATCGCGAAGTTCCTGGTAGACCCAGCGATTTCGACCCGTGTAATCAGAGGCATCCCTCTCCTGGGCCTCAGAGAGGGTTTTCACTGCGCCCGATTTGAGTTCCTTCGCATAAAGAGGTCCGCCACTCTTGACTGCCACGGCTTCCAGACCAGCCGGCTTCAGATCTTCGAAGACCAGATACTCGAAGTTGTTTTTGGCCTCAATGGTCATCACCACCTCGACGCGTTCCCCACTGACAACGTGTTCTCCATCCTCCAGAGGCTGTTTTTCGTGGATGTAGCCGTTGAGCAGGGTTTGCTGAGGAACCAGCTTGTAGTAACGCCGATCGACAAAAATTTCATTGCCTGCCGCTGCCACGGGTTCCTCGAGACTAAAAAACTGGGCCTGTACGGCAAAGTAGAGGGGGGACTGCCCGGATGTCTTCAGGATGCGAATTTCGTTGTCTCCGCTGTGAATGAACTCCGGATCAATGGTGAATCGGCTGGGAGCACTGAGAACATTCTCGGGTGTTACTCTTCTGCTGGCCACAAGCTGGTCATTGACAAGCACTTCGTACTCCACCTCGGCCTCTAACTCCCCGCTCTCGCGCAGGTAGTCATTCATGGCTAGAATCACGATGGCGGTATCCCGAGTATTCGTCCACTGGGCTCCGCGGCGGTTCTTGATGAGCCAATGGGTCACCGGCTCGATCAGCTTGTTTGCCGGGTCAATCTTCAGCAGGGCCTTCAACGCAAAGGCGGTTGCTTCCACGCCCCCTTCAGACCAGCGCCAGAAGATCCCATCTTCTCCCCAGTGGGCGGTGGAAAGGCTTTCTTCCCCTGCCTGTCCTTGCTGGGGTATCAGCACCGAACTCTCCGGAGAGTCGTCGATTTTCACTCCATTTTCGAGATTCCGAACCAAAATCAGGGCCCGCTCCTGATAGCCGTAATGGTGAGCACTCAGCGCCAGCAACGCACGCGTGTAGGCGTTGAGACCATCCCGTTTGTTCCAGAGATTGTCGAAGGCTCTGACTTGAAAGGGGCTTGGTCTGCCTGTTTGCATGATTTGATGAGAGGTGGACAGGGCGTGCAACATCCAGGCTTGCAGGTCAGACTGGGTTTCGGCTTCCACGATCTCCTTGTCCAGGTACTCCACCCCACGGCTGAGCACATCGGATCTGACCTCAATTCCGGCCTCCTGACCCAACGACAACCCCCAGACCACATAAGCGGTCATGAAGTGATCGGTGTCGCCCTCTTTCCACCAGCCCCAGCCTCCATCCGGGTGCTGGAAGTCGTAGAGTCGTGTGAGACCCTGTTGGATCATATCGTCCAATTCCAGGAGGTTTCTGGCACCCCCAGGATGAGTTTCGGAGGCGTGCTCCTGGACGATTCCACCGAAGCTTCTGTTGAGAATAGCATCGCGTTCCAGCCCCAGATTCTGTAAGGTCCGGGCGGTAATGGCAGCGGGCAGAAAGCGGCTCATGGTCTGCTCGGTGCACCCATACGGGTAGTCGATCAAATAGGGAAGAGCATCGAGCATGGTCACAGCCAGACTGGGTGTCAATTGAACGCTCACAGAGGTTGTTTCTGTCTTGCGCTGGTCGGGGAGGCTCAGATGGACGGTCAAGTCCTGTGAGCGCATTTTACCGGCTCGTGACAGGAACTTCTCAATCCCATGTTCGTGCACAAGATAGGTTTTCTCCATGGCATCGGCATATTGGTCAGCGCGCGCCACCACACTGAGCCGGGCCTCGCCTGCCTCCCGAACCGAAGCAATCCAGTTCAGTCGCTCCTGGCCTCCGGCTTCCACCCGAAGGGAAGCGGTCTGGTCCTCGACGATCCGGCCGTCACGCAGCAGACCCAGGATCTGAAGTCCCTCCGCCTCCAGGCGGGTCCGGGTCTCCAGAGGCTCTTTGGTATTGTTATGGATCACGGCCGAAAGGGTGACCTGATCGCCCACCACAAAGAAGCGAGGGGCCTGTAGACGCGCAATCAGCGGCTGGTTGGTCCGGACTTCGGTTGTGGCCAAACCAAAAGTGCTGTCCCGCCCAACAGCACGCACCGTGGTGCGCCAGCTGGTCAAGGAGTCGGGAAACTTCATGTTCACCTCGACCTTGCCGTCGGGACCGGTCAGAAGATGGGATCGCCACAAGGCCGTGGCCCGAAAGTCGCTCCGGACTTGTACGTTAGAGCTGTCCCCACTCTGCCCTTGAGCTAAGGCCTCCGAGGGAGCTGCCATGGACTTGCTCGCCATCGGCGCTTCCATTCCAACAGAATTTTCGGCGAAGTCCATAGAACTTTCCGCTTGAAGACGATTCCTCATCACACCGCCTCTAAAACCTCCCGCAACATCACCTGCAGGCGCGTCATCTCGGTTCCCTTCCGCTCTTTCGTCAATGAGCCCGTCCTCGGGTCCCTTCACCAGGCGCAAATAACTCTTTTGTTGAAAGGAACTGGTGGTCTGAACCAGGCGCTGGTGCTTTCTGCCATAGAAGAACTGGCGAGGATCGGAAGCATACTCGCCCTGGATGGCGTAAACGGATTCATCCACTGTTCCAACAGCCACTTCCGTCGATACAGGATTGCCCTGGCTGTCGGTCGTTGTGATGGTGATCCGTCCCGGCTGGCGCGGCCCATACTCCTCCCTGTCTGTCTGGACGCTCACCTGGAGAAAGTGTTCCACCGGAGGAACGATGACCTCCTTGATGTCCATGAAAATCTGTCGATCACTGACCATCACGGCGCTGAGAAAGAGGTTGGGGACATGTTCCTCCTCAATGGGCACTTCAATGAGCTTGGCCGTCCCGCTCACATGGACCAGCTGGTAGCTGTAGAGATCTTCCGCCTCCAGACTAAAGAGGACGTATCGGTTGCTGGTTGAACTGGTCAGCATCACGGGAGCGCTCTGGCCGACGCGGAAAGTATCCTTGTCCAGAATAATCTCCAATCCCCCGTGACGGTATCCCAGTTCCGTCGTTCCACCGGTTGCCACCCATACACTGGTCTCGGCACGTATGGAACCGTTAGATCTTTCGTCGCTCGTCCACAAGATCCGGTAGTACCCTTCCTGTTGGGGAGAGAAACGGAGTTGGGCCTCTCCCTGCGGGTCGGTGCTCACCGTTCGTGTCAGGATATCTTCGTATTCATAGCCCCGATGCTTGAGTTGCCAGCCTTGGCCAGAGGAAACCGGCGGCGGAAAGACAGCCAACTCAGCTTGAAGGTTTCTGAGTCTCTCTCCTTCCACCTGGCGCCCATTCGGGTCAATCCATATCTCCTCCCAGAAGCTGCGCTGTACTTGGACGGAACCCTGGGCCTGGACCGGCTGATTATTGGCATCCAGGGACTTGATATCGACCTCAACAGTGTCCTGAGGACGGTAGAGACTGTGGAGCGGGTGCAAATAGGCGAAGTAGGCTTGGCGGGTGACCCGCACCGTGCCTCTCCCCATGACCTCACGACGGGAGGAGTCCCGGACACGAGCCTCGATTTCATATTCCTGATTCTGATTACTATTGGTGGGGGTTTCAAAGGAGAGCAATGCCCTGCCATCAACATCCGTTTGGATCTGCTCACGGCGAATAACTTGTCCTCTCCCACCGCCATAGTAGCCCCCAGCCAGTGAGGATTCGCCATAGAACCAGGGGTACTCTCGCTGGGGTCGCCACTGCTGGTAAAAGGGTCTCTGATAAATCAGGACTTCCACCTCAGCCTGGGCCACCGGGGATCCAAAATAGTAGTCCACCTGGAGAGCGACTTCTACCGTCTCTCCCAAGCGAAAGACTCTCTTTTTGCCATTCTCTTCCGGCGTCTCAATGCTGACCTGAAATTCGGGTAACTTGTATTCTTCCAGGCGAAACAGCTTGGCACTGCCGATCCACTTCCCTCTGCCCTCTTCCCAAAATTGAATGTTGTATTCCCCAAGAGGCATCGCTTCGGTCAATTCAAGCGACCCCCAGGCACTGCCGAAAGCATTGAGAGTGATCGTCGACTTTTGCACCTCTGCCCCCTGGGGATCGTTGATTTGGAATTCAACGACCTCTTGAGAAGGGGTCGAGAGGCGAAAGTCCTTTTCGCGGCGGGCCACCATCTTCCAGTCCATCGTCTCCCCGGGCCGGTAGGCCGGCCGGTCGGTAAAGGCGTAGATACGCCATTGCTGATCACTGGAGTAGTAGGGAGTGTGGCCAACACTGAAAGCCTGACGGTCACCCAAGGCGGCGAAAGCGAAGGCCTGCCATCCGGCTGAGGTTTCAGCCAGATCGAAAACGGCGATCCCCTCTGCATTGGTTGTCATCTCCCAGCTTTGCCAGATCTCCCTCTGGCTGGAGTATTGCCAGAGATGGACCCTTGCCCTGGCGATGGGTGATCCGTCCAGAGCGTTGCAGTAATAGACCAGGGCTTGTGTGCCCTGCGTTTTCAGAACCAGAGAAGTATCGGTGACCAGAATCACCTCCCTGGCCGTCTTCCCGTTGGCGGAGGCAACCAGCAAGTAGGCACCCACCGGCAGTTTCTCTTCCACCTCCAATGACCTGTTCCCCGGTTTGTGGTTCCCGCTATCTTCAGTCTGATAGGACCAGGACCGGGTGAGCGCCTGTCGGGGTGCAGTGATGGCATCCAGCCACCCTCTACCCTCCGCTTGGAAACGAATATGGTCAGTGAGATTTACCTTGTAGAGAGTGTAATCGACCTGCCTCACATTGCGCCAACCCAGGTGGAACTGAACTTCAGAGTCGGGAAGAAAGATGTTCGAGACGGCTAGCCGCAATTATTCATAAGTTTGGGGTGAGTGTCGATTTTCTGCGGAAGTTCAGGGCTGAGAGTGTGTTCAGGTGCGATTACAAGGCGTCCAAGCTTGTTGAGCCGAATAGAGATGAAGCGAGAGCCCCTTCCGGAAACAGCTCGGCCCGCAGGGGGCTGTATATCTGTGTTGGCGCAGGGAGTCAGGGGACCGTCAGGTGGGACACAGACGGTGCATCAGTAATGCGAAGAGCTTTTGTTCGGGATAAGACGATGCCAGGTGCACCCAGATGCGACGAGAAGTTTCCCGAACCCGGGCACCGATTTTGAACAGGCGGCGGCGGAGCGTCTCAATCTCCAGGTTGTGCCAGGGAGTCCCGCACAGGTAATCCCGCAGGCGCAGGATTAAGACATAGGCCAGGGCGTGGATGAAGAGTCGGAACTGGTTGGCCAGGAAACGGTGGCAGCTCAAGCGATCCATGGCCAGATCTTTTTTGAAAGCTTTCACGAAGTTCTCGCACTGGCCCCGTCCGATGTAGTGGTCATACAGCTGCCCGGCCGTGAGATCCTGGCGGTTGGTGACCACAAAGCGACGGTTGAACCCGCGCTCGCTCACTTCCACCTTGGCCACCATGCGCCGCTCCCGGTCCCAACTGTCGGCCTGATAGACGAGCTCGGTGAACTGGCGTTGCTTTTCTCCTGAGTCGTCATAGTCTGCTTGCACCTGCTCAACCAAGGGCTCGACGGTGGCCGCCAGCCGGGAGTTGCGGGCAAAGCCCACCACATACTGCAGTTTTTCCTCCTCACAGAACTCGTACAGTGCCGGCGTCGCAAAGCCACTGTCGGCTCGCACTTCGATCGGAACATCGGATCCCAGAACCTGGCGCATCCGGGCCACCACCCGTTTGAGAACCGCCACCGCGTGGGCGGCCGCCCCCTGGTTGCCGGGCCGCAGTAGCGCACATACCAGATCGCCCGTCTCGCCATCGAATAGCAACAGCGGATGATACATGTGCTCGCGATAATAGCCGTGGTAAAAGCTGAACTCCTGCTGCCCATGCGTGACGTCATCCGTGCTGTCGATGTCCAGGATGATCTTCTCGGGCCGGCTCTTCTTGCGGTGCTTCAAGTAGGTCTCCAGCAGCCACTGTCCCAGGCGAGTGAGATCCTTCGAGTCCACCGAGTTCTCCAGTCGCGACAGCGTGGGTTGAGAAGCCAGATCCGGATCGCTTTCCGGCAGCCGATCACACACGGTCTTGAAGATGGGATCCGAGCGCAAGCTGTCGGCATCGTTGCAGTCCTCATAGCCGGCCACGATCTGAAAGCTGCGCTGGGTGAGCAGTTCGCGAATCTGGTGGCGGACGTAGCGGCTATCTCGAGCGTCCTTCAGGCAGGAGGCAAAGCCAGCCGTCAGTCCGTGCTGTTGATCCAGGGCGTACAGACACAGCAGCCCGGCATCGGAGGAGAGCCGGCCTCCATCGAATCGAGCCACCACTTTTCTGTCAGGGTGAGATGGCAAGTTGATCTGGCAGACTGATGCATCGCTGGGCCGTACCTTTTTGGTTTGGAGTTGTTTCATAAACCCTTTTATATCAAAGAGGTACGGCATCTTTTTGTGCCCTCGATCAGACCCCTTCTTCAGAATTTATGAATAATCCGGGCTAGTTTCTTCATAATCATTCTCTTCCTTAGACTCCTGAAGGAGAAGGTAGTTGCTATGGGCGGTTACTGCTCGGGCCTTGAGTCAGGGCCAGCCAATGCTCGGGCCTTGTTCACCAGCTCCAGGAACTGCCCACGATAGCCATGCGGGTCGCTCCCTTTGCCTTCTTCCGCTAACTCCAGGACCCCGCTCAATGTGGCATTGCCTCTGTAGGGAGATTCGCGAAGAATCATGCCAAAGGAAGCGACTGCAGCTGCGAACTTGAAGTCCTGAGAAGCCTGGCTGTAGACCTTGCCGCTGTCTCGGACTGGAAACTCCAAGAGCTGACTGGTCTGTCCATCGGGCTGCTTGTAGCGCAGTTTTAGCGTCAGAAGCTCGCCGCTTTCAGCCAGCTGAGTGGTCTGGATGGCCGCTTGATACCTCAGCGGGTCGACGCCTGGAACCTGGATGCCCTTTCCGGCGGGTACGATTTCATAGAGAGCGGTGACGGTATGGCCGGCACCGATCTCACCAGCGTCCTTGGTGTCGTCATTGAAATCTTCTTTGCTGAGGAGCCGATTTTCATAGCCGATCAACCGGTAAGCACTGACCTGGAGCGGATTGAACTCGATCTGGATCTTGACATCCTTTGCGATGGTGACCAGAGTCGAGTTGATCTGATCCACCAGGACCTTGCGGACTTCGTTGATATCGTCGATGTAGGCGTAATTTCCGTTACCCATATCTGCCAGTTTTTCCAGGGTCGAGTCCTGGTAGTTGCCCATTCCAAAGCCCAGCACGCTGAGAAAGACCCCACTCCTGGCATTTTCTTCAATGAGCCGGGTTAAATCTCCCTGATTGGTGGTGCCCACATTGAAGTCCCCGTCAGTGGCCAGGATCACTCTGTTGAGCCCTCCTGAGATGAAGCTGGATACAGCTGTTTGATAGGCAAGCCGAATTCCGGATCCTCCATTGGTGGAGCCCCCGGCCTCCAGATTTTCCAGCGCCGCCAGGATTTTCTCCTTCTGGTCACAGGAAGTGGAGGGCAGAACCAGTCCCGAGGCACCCGCATAAACCACAATGGCGACCCGGTCATTCTCACTCAGTCTTTCCACTAACAATCGCATCGCCTTCTTGAGCAGCGGAAGCTTGTTTGAGGGCTGCATCGATCCGGAGACGTCCAGCAGAAAAACCAGGTTGCTGGAGGGTCGCTCTTCGAGTTCGATCTCTTTGCCCTTGAGCCCGATGCGGACCAATCGGTGCTCCGGCTCCCAGGGCGTCTCGGCCACTTCCACACTCGCCAAAAAGGGCTCTTGCCCCGATGGTACAGGGTAGTCATAGGAGAAGTAGTTCAGCATTTCCTCAATGCGAATCGCATCTTTTGGGGGAAGCGTTCCGCCCACCAGAAAACGGCGAATATTGGCATAGGAAGCCGTATCCACATCAATAGAGAATGTGGAAAGAGGATTCTCAGAGACCTCCAGGAAGCGACTGTCTACGATCCGGTCATAGGCTTCCGTGTTGAAATCCGGCGAAGGAGCATCCAGGGACCTTGCAGAAGAAGAAAAGTACGAGCCGGCATCCTGCTCGGAACTATAGTGCATTTCTGCCCGACCCCTATTGCCTTCAGCGGACTCTTCGGACTGGGCAAGATTCTCGAGCTCTCCTCCCACAGCCACGGTAGGGGAGGCACCTGAAACAGTTGAAGCAGGCTGGGATTCAGGCTCGGCCACCTTGTTCGGCTCACTCATGGGGGCTGGTGCCTCCTCTAGCCGGGCCAAATCCGAGGCTTCGTTTTCAACCTCGGGACTTGCCTCCTCGGGCAAGGCAGCTTGGTATCGGCTCACACCCAGTGCGGGCTCCTGAGCCTGTAGCTGATCCTGGTCGCGCGACTGTGAGGCAACGGAATCCACCTCTGGGCGGCGAAGCTCAGCCATGGTGGCAGGACCAGAACGAGATTGAAGCATGTTCGGAGTCAGAATAGCGGCAAGGATCAGACCGGCAGCGGCCGAGAGCCCACCGATCTTTACCCACTTGCTCTGAAAAGAGAAAGAGCCAGATGGCGCTCCCAGTTTGCTTTCAATTCTCTGCTGATGCTCTCTGGAAAGACCGGGAGAAGGCTCCTTTTGCAGCTCTTCCACCACCAAATCAGCCGTTTGACGAATCTGCGCTACCACCAGGGTGAGCTCTTCAGACTGCTGCACAGCCTTTTCTATCTCAAGACGATCGTCCTCGTTCTCCAGCTCACCTAAGGCGTAGGCGGTTAATCTCGGATCATTGGGATCGATTCTCATTTGATCCTCCTCATGGGTGTGGGACTCTCCTGCGACCAGGCGTTGATCTTTTGGCGAACGGTCTTCAAGCCAGAATGGATCAAGAAGCCCACGTTGCTGACCGAAAGGTTGGTTACTTCACTGATTTCCCGATAGCTTAAACCGTTTTGAAATTTCAGACGGATCACTTCCTGCTGGTTGGGAGGCAGGGTGGCTACGACGCGAAGGACCCGACTCAGCTGTTCTTTCTGCTCCAGAACCGTGGAGAACTCCGGTTGTGGAGCTGGTTGAGCCTCCAGCTCGACTTCAAATGTGGAACTCATACGGTTTTCCTTTCTCCGCACGTCCAGGGCCCGGTTGCGACAGACGGTAAACAGCCACTGAGCTATGTGATCGCCAACCCAGGAACGCTTTTGCGAGCAGAGTCGCAGAAAAGTGTCCTGGACCACATCGCGGGCCCTTTCGATGTCGCCCGTAATGTGTGCAGCATAGCGAGTCAGAGAGGCTTCGTATTGAACCAGCACCGATCGAATCCATTCGCCTTGACTTGATGAGTTCATGTGAGTCCCGGCCTCTGCTTCAGATTCACTGCTCTTACCATAATAAATAACGATGCAGCTCCGTGTTTTATTAGAAGAATAATTAGGAGGCAGGAGTCAGGAGGCAGGAGTCAGGAGGTCAGCTGTTCTATTGTCAGTTGTCAGTTGTCAGTGGTCAGTTGTCAGTGGTCAGTTGTCAGTGGTCAGCGCTTCATATGCTTCCTGGACTGACTCCTTGTCGTATTCCCCTTCCAGGCGTCGAACGATGAAGTGTCCCCGGGCCATGTTTTGAAAATGATTGATGAAAACTGAATTGATGAGGGCCCCACCCACCGCTCCAATGGCTGGAACAGCCATGGCGGCGACCTTTTCGGAGACGGCAATGCCAAATCGGGAAGTGACTGCCGAGATCAATCGAACTAAGGCAGGTGCTCCTTTTTCAACCAGCCCTTTCTCGGCGATATGGCCAGCAGCTTCACTGACCGATTTTGCCAAAGCAGACCGAACCGCGAAGTAACCTGTTTCAACAGCGTCATCCGAGCCCGATTTCCCTCCCAGGGCAAACACTTCCAGGCAAGCCAATCTTGTTTCAATTGAGCTGATATCTTCGCCTTCACTGCGGGCAATGTCGGCAATGGAGCGAAAGATGATGGTGGTGGAAATAGGCAGTTCGATCAGTACCCCGGGCAAACCGAAAGCACCTCCGGTCGCCCCTGCGGTGATGGCAGCTAATGTGTGAAAGCGCTCCTGAGTTGGGCCGCCGGTTTTTCCCAGTGATTTCACAGCCACTTCAAGGGCCTTCTGCAACGAGCTGTTCACGGTCTCCCGGATGGTCTCAGTCCAGTTTCCCGGAAGTAAGGCGAAACCCTTCTCGATCGGTGTTCCCACCTTATCCGTCAATCTGGCAGCCAGGCTGGGTTTTTCCAAAAGATACTTTGCGTAGCGGAGTTCTTCAAGGTGTGGTGGGGAAATCTGCATGTTTCTCACCGTCTGTCAGACAGACCACCCCCATGACAAGATCCTGGAAAGGATCGGTCAAGGAAGTAGCCGGGTCCGAAAAGTTCAACCCTTATGGCATGGGGCCGGTGGGAGTGAGAGTCAGGGTTGAGCTCCCTTCTGGATGAGTAATGGTGATATCAAAGGTCGCGGTGCCTCCGGTGTTACTCTCCGAGCTCGCCGACAGGGTCATTGTATTCCAGGCTGCGTCCCCGGAGATGGTCCAGTTCTTCATGTCTGAACTGGTGGCAGCGGGCAAAGGATCCAGGAAGGCAAAATCCGCTCCCAGGGCAGAAAGCACTTCGACTGTACTATCCGCGGCCAGGGTCATCTCCATTGACTCGATGGGTGTTTGGGTACCCTGGGAAACAAAGTACTCATACCGGTTGGTGCCCGGGGCTGACTCGTCAGCTGAAACTCTGGGGGCAATCGTTACACTCGGGGCGGTGTCTGCACCGCTCCACGGGCTGACCTGAGCCTGTGCTTTGGGAGGATGGACCAAGATATTACGGCTGGCACTCTCACTTCCGGACACTCCTGTGACGGTAGCCTCGCAGTTTGCCGCCACCGTGCCGGCCGTAAACAGTGTAGTGACAGTACCGAACTCAGTTATGGTTACCGAAGAAACGCCAACCGTACCACACTCTTCCGGGTCGACTGTCAGTGAGACCTCGCTATCCGGAGGCCCACTGACGGTAACCATTATGGTCATAGACTCATGAAGCCCATCCCGTTCCGGCACACCGACACGGAGCCCAGCAGACCCAGCTGGAGGTCCTCCTTGTTGGCAGCCACTGACACCTACAAGGACCACCACAAACACCATTAGAGAAAGTCGTTTCGCTAACATGGGTTTTTCCTCCCCCCTTTTAGATGGAAAACATCCGACTGATTATTATGATAGTAAACCTCCAGGTGTGGCAGGCGCAACAGAAATCCTAGAGCTTTGGTAAGCTTTGGGGCTTTCTCCCTCCATTCCGCTTCCAGAGGCAGGCTCTCCACGAAAAGAAGGGAAGACCCTAGTCTGTCCAATAAACGACTGGCAGTGAGCACTTGACGACAGACTGCTCTAGTACACTTTCTTTAGCCATTACTTACCTTTCACCCTGTTTGGTGGTAGATGGTCAGGGCCTGTTGGCTGTGTCCGGCAGCAGGCCCGTCACTCTTTTTAACAGGTCCACATCCAAAAGTAAATCACTAATTCACAACTGACCAAAGATCAGTTGAACTCCTGACTCCTGACTCCTCTCTCCTTTTTTCTCGCAGATTTTTCTGCCCGGGCGTTATAGCAAGAGGCGGTGATGAGTATGGACAAAGTTCGAGGTTATAGTCTTTTGGAGTTGATTCTAGTGTGTGGGTTCATCGGCTCTGTCTCCACCTGGGGACTCCTCATGTTTCAAGGAACAGCCGAGCAACACAAGCTTCATATGGCCGGAGAAGCTCTCCTCTCCGCTGTGACCGCAGCACGAATTCAGGCCGTCGCCAAAAACCTCGCCATCCAGATACGGGTTCATCCCAGCCGGAGAAAATTCGGTGTCGCGCTGAAAGATGCCGACCCGCAAGTTTGGCAAGATCTTCCCTCTGGAGTGGAGTTCTCCACAGTACCCCGTAGGCCACCCACGTTCTACTCTCGGTCCTACGCATCTCCGGCGGGGACATTCATACTGGAGAACAGCCGCGGTCAGATCCGAGTGATTGTTTCCCTCAGCGGGAGGGTGCGGTGGCAAAGGAACCGTTAAGCAGTCCGGGCATCACTATAAATGGCTTTACTCTCATTGAAGTCATGGTGTCCCTTTTCTTTCTCACAATCGCTGCCATGGCGCTGCTGCAGGGCTTAGATCTGGCATTTCGTCAATATTCTCTGGCTCAGACCCGCTGGGAAGCGATTGTAGAGCTCTGGAATCAGATCGAACAGTCTCGAGCAACTTCTTCAAGTCAAGGAGAGGCCATCCAAATCATCCCTGACTCCCGACCTCTCTATCGCACTGTCTTTAGCGATCCAAGGCTGGGGGAGCAATCCGGCTGGGAGGTGCTGAGTGCTGAAAAATGAAGGCTTTAGCCTCCTGGAAACGATGGTTGTCTCAACCATCTCCATCATCGTATTTGCGGGCTTCTTTTCGATCTTTGGACAATTTCAAACCTGGTCTTCGAACCTCAATCTCCTATTGGAACGAGATGAAAACCTTTGGCTGGCCCCACTGCTTTTTCCCCGCTGGATCACACCAACAGGGAATAATCGGTGGGATTCAGCCTGGTCGGGTGTAACGGTTCAGGCCGACAGTATCGAGCTCAACAGTGATATCCACGGCCCTGGTGGGTTCCCTGACTCGCAACTCTCCAGCAGTTTTGAAACACTGGTGCTTCGATCCTCAAGGTTCAATTTACAGGTAAAAAGTGGCACCGGCTCCTTTCAACCCGTGATAAAGAACATTGCTGACTTCCAGGTCGATTCAAGAGATCTACCGCTGATTTCCATCCTCCTCAGTACAGCAACCGATCGCCCCCTCCTGGCCACCCAGGAGAATCTGCTTCAGTCCACTCGCTTCCTGTTTTTCCTCCGCAACTACCGGTCCAATCTTTTCCTGGAGAATCTCTAGTGTCTCGCGGCTTTAATCTTCTGACAGCCATGATGCTTGTCCTGCTGATGATCACTTTTTCACTATTTCTGCACCTGAGGATCAGAACCCGATGGAGGCTGGCCGCCAACGTGGAATCCCAACTCTACAGCCTGGTCCTGGCAGAGAATGGAATCGAGTACGCTCGGACTTTACTCCCCCATCTTGAGCTCGATTCTCTCTTTGCAGGTACCGATGGGACCTACTCTGGAGGTAACTCTCCCGAATGGCGCAGTCCCATGTCATTCGCCGAGTCCCTCCGTGTTGACCCATCCACCTGGTTACCTCCTGATGATGATGGTCTGCCCACTTACCAGGGTCAACAGTTGCTCCCACAGGGTTATCATGCCGAAGGAAGGGGGCACTTTTTCTTGAAATTCTCCAATAATCCTGAAGAAGACCCTGAGCACGATGAAGACCAAATCGTACTGGTGAGAAGCATGGGCATTGTTCCGGGTCAGGTACAGAATCCCTTGTTCCCCAATGTCAAGAACAGCGTAGCCCTGCTTGAAGCCCGCTTTCGACAGGAACGGGCTTTTTCTCTACCCAGCCCTCTCACACTCTTCGGCGATTCGGGAGCCTTCCAGTGGGAGGGTGAGAGCTTCATGGTTGAAGGAGGACAGGAATTTGCCATCTCTCTCGTTTCTCCCTCCCCCTCCACTCTCTTGCAAGACCTCATGGGCTCCCTTTCTGAGTCACAGCAGCAGTCCATTCAGGGTCTAGCAGGCACTCCCTCCATTCGAGATGCCAGCCCGCTTTACCTTACCGAACAGATTTACCGCGGCCTGTTCAATTCTGAATTTTGGGATCATTTCCTGACTCAGCTGCCAAGATTTACAGACCGGCCGATGAAGGGGATCGCCTTTTTGCCGGATGGTGGAGTCTTGGATAGTCCCTTTTCCGGGATCCTCATCGCCCGAAGGGATCTCATTCTTCGCGATCGAGCTCAGATCGAAGGGCTGTTACTGCACTTGGGAGGGGGAAGACTGACTCTGAGGGACCGGGCTGAAGTGATCGGAGGCGTGTGGATGTCCAATCACGACTCCACAGGCGACAACTTGAAAGCAGGGCAACTTTCCCTTCATGTTACCGGTTCCTCTACCATTCGGTATGACCGAGCTGCCATCCGGAAAGCCCTGTCACTACTGCCTCCCACCCAGCTAGGCTGGCGAGTTTTGTTCCCCGAGACCGTAAAATAGAGTATACTTCAAGGATGATGGTAGTACTACTTCTGATGCTTCTCCTTGTCCCTGCCTGGAGCATGGCACAGGGGAGCGAAGAGACGCAGGAGCCATCTCTGGCCGAGCTGGCACGCAGAGAGAAGGAACGACGTGCGCAGATGGAGGCAGTTCCCATCCTGACCAACACCGATTTGAGAAAGGCGAGAGGCCTAGTCAGTACCAGCGGAGATCCCGCAGCTGCCGAAGGCCAGGAGGGAGCCGAAGGCAACTCCGAGGCCGAGGAAGACCCCGCCAGCACCGAAACAGACCCAGTGGTCTGGGAGTCAAAATTTGGTGAAGCTCGGATCAACCTGAAAAACGCTGTCAATCGCGATCTCGTCCTTCAGCTCAAGATGAATGAGCTGCGAAACTCCTATCTGCGTCAGGACAACGGTGTGACTCAAGCCAGGATCCAACAGCAGTTGATGGAAACCCAGCAGGAAATTGAGAAAAACTCACAAGCTGTTCGGGACTCCAGGTCGGCGGTAGATACACTTCGAAGCGAGGCAGAAGCAGAAGGCGTATCCCCTGAAGCCCTTCAAGACCTTGTGGGTGGACTCCCCGAGGACACTTCCGTCTTCACCTCACCGGAATAATTGTAGTGTCTCGTCCCATGAATACCTTGGCGTTTGTGGCGAGCGCGACGGCGTTGAGTTCGCGAAGCGACGACGACGCGATGTCTGTGTGCATCGCGGAAGAGGAGCGACAAAGAAATTGATGCCGTCCCGCCGCCACCCTTCGGACTGATGGGGGTTGCGGGCGGTCTCTGCGTCGCTCGTCGTCGCCGATGTCCCTGCATCACCTCCTCCTCGCTCCTTGATCTCCCCTCGCAAGCCCCTTCAACAAACGTCATGCTATTCATGGGACGAGACACTAGCAGGTTTCTGAGCCAAGTGCAGGGAGACGATCCCACCGGTGAGAAGACTGCATCCCGCGCCAGTAAAGCCAATCTGCTGAATCAAGCTCTCCAGGGTCTCGGAATCAGGGAACTCTTTGACCGATTGGGGAAGATAGGCATAGGGTCCCACCTTGCCCGAAATCCATTGTCCAACCTTTGGCAATATCCAGGTGGCATAGAAGAAGTAGAACTGCTTGAAGACCGGAATCTGAGGCTGAGAGAGTTCCAAAATCACTAACATTCCACCTGGCCGAAGAACACGGAACATTTCGCTCAATCCGCTGGTGTAATCTTCCAGATTCCTCAGTCCGAAGGCAATCGTGACCGCATCAAAAGAACGGGGCGGAAAAGGTAGTTGCAAAGCATCCCCTTCCACAAACCGTACACGGGCGGCCAGCTCACTGCCTTCAACTTTCTCCATTCCCAAAGTCAGCATAGGATGACAAAAATCGCATCCTATCACTCGCGCCTTAAGGGACAACTCCATGGCCAGGTCTCCAGTGCCGGTGCACAAGTCCAAAACCACCGCTTTGCTGGGTAAGAAAGGTGATAGCCTTTGCACGACCAAGCGCCGCCAGCGTCGATCGAGAGAGAAGGAGAGTAATCGATTCAGCAAATCATAGCGATGTGCAATCGACGCAAACATGCGCTTGATTTGGCGTGACTTTTTGCCCACCCCATCCGCACACCCACTCATGTCCGCGGAACAGGGCCTTTCGTCTCTTCCCATGCCTGGATGAGAGCACTCTCTGCAAGCTCCCCGCTGACAATCGCCTTTCCAATCCCTTCCAGCAGGACACAGACGACCTGGTCATCCTGGCGTTTCTTGTCGCGCTTCATGGCCTCCAAAATACTCTTGGTGGGAACGAAATCAATCGGTGGAAGATCTCCAATGCGGCGGATACAGCGCATGACCCTCTCGCTGCTGGACTCATCCAGGAGATCTTCTCTCAAGGAAAGACGAGTCTCTGCCAGCATTCCCCAAGCGATGGCCTCACCGTGCGTCAGTCCCTGAAAACCCGTGGCAGCCTCCAGGGCATGGCCAAAGGTGTGTCCAAAGTTGAGAATTCTCCGCAAGTTCCCCTCTCTCTCGTCAGTTGAGGTGATCTCAGCCTTGATCTCACAACAGCGGCTGATGATTTTCTCCAGAACATCCGTGGCTTTCGCCTGAATATCCTCCAGGTGATGCTCGAAGAAGTCAAAGAACTTCGAATCACAGATGAGTCCATATTTCACGACCTCATACAGTCCCGACTGAAACTCTCTTGGGGGAAGGCTGGCCAGGGTATTCGTATCTATGCACACCAGGCGGGGTTGATTGAACGCCCCGATCAGGTTCTTTCCCAGTCGATGATTGACACCGGTTTTGCCGCCCACTGAGCTGTCGACCTGGGAGAGCAGGGTTGTGGGAATTTGAAGATAAGGGACGCCTCTCAAGAAGGTGGCTGCCACAAACCCAACAATGTCTCCGGTCACACCTCCACCCAGGGCAGCCAGTGTGGATGAGCGATCGGCTTTGTGAGCGATCAACTCGTCATAGATCTTTTCAACCGTGCGGAGATTCTTGTGGGTTTCACCGTCTGGAATCAAGATCTCGGTGACTTGATAACCATTCTCTGAGAGTCGTTGAAGGAGACTTTCTCCAAAGAGTTGGAAGACAGATGGGTTGGAAATGAGAAAAATCCGCTTCTGAATTCCGTGCTGCTCAAAAGTTTGGTGACACTCATCAAGGAGACCTTCTCCAATAAGAATGTCGTAACTTCTTTCCCCCAGTTGAACACGAACAGTTTTCACACCCTGATAAGGCTCCCTACAGCGGACTGCTGGCAGTGGCGTAGAGCTTTTTCGGAATTCGTCCTGCCAGATAGGCAAGACGCCCCGATTCGACGGCAAGTTTCATCGCCTTGGCCATTTTCGGTGCATCCTTGGCTCCTGCAATTCCCGTATTCATCAGCACGCCGTCAACTCCTAATTCCATGGTAATGGTGGCATCGGAAGCTGTTCCCACACCCGCATCCACGATGACAGGGACGGATACGGTCTCCACAATAATTCGCAGGTTGTTCGGATTCTGTATTCCCAAACCTGAGCCAATGGGCGCCCCCAGGGGCATCACCGCAGCTGCACCCGCTTCCTCGAGCTTTTTACAGACCACCGGATCATCATTGGTGTATGGAAAAACGAAGAAGTCCTCTTTGACTAAAACACGCGTGGCCTCCAGTAGTGCTTCGTTGTCTGGAAAAAGAGTGCGCTCATCTCCTATGACCTCAAGCTTTACGAGATTTGAGAGCCCCGCTTCCCGCCCCAGGCGAGCACAGCGAATGGCATCCTCCGCCGTATAACAACCAGCGGTATTGGGCAACAAGGTAAAGCGGCTGCGATCGATATAGTCCAGCAGAGACTCCTTGCTCTTATCCGTCAAGTTCACTCGTCTCACGGCAACAGTGACAACCTCTGCTCCACTGCTCTCCAATGCCTGGCGCATCACTTCAAAGCTCTCGTACTTACCGGTTCCAACAATCAGCCGAGAGCGAAACTCCTGTCCAGCAACCACTAACTTGTCAGACATCTACCTTCCTCTCCTCCACCGACAAAATGGACGATTTCAATTCGATCTCCTGAGCCCAAAGACTGCTCAGTCCATCGATCTCGGCTAATAATTTGCCCATTGAGTTCCACGGCGACCTGGTTCCCTACAAGATCCAAATCTTGAATCAGGTTCTCAAGGCTCCAAGGCGTCGAAATTCTGGTTTGCTTTCCATTCACGATTATCTCAATTTTCTCCGCCATAGTGAATCATCGGGTCAAGGCGCACCGACCAGCCGAAAGTTCTGGTTCAGACTCAAACTCTCTCCTCGGATGCGATCCTGTATCTGGACCTCCAGCTCATAGTCGCCCGGCTCCAGGGCGCTCACCGGAAGCGTCTTCACCAAGGCAGCTCTTCGCTCCGAATAGATGCGAACTCCTTCTCCAGTCTCACCCGTCAATTCGATTACGGTCTGGCCATCGCGCAGAATCCGGTAGCGGGTTTCCATCCAGGGTGTCAGGGTGGCCTGATCGATGCCTAGATTGTACAACTGCAGGTAAATCCCCAAGTCGTTTTCCGTCGAGAAAAGATGACTGACGCTGGGTCGCACCTTGATATCTCCCAGAACAAACATCTCATCCCGGGCAGTTACCCTCGAGAGCGGTATGATCATATCAGACAGAATCAGAGAACTGGCCAAGAGCTCCTGTGAGCCATAAGAAGAAGGGGCAATGGACGTCCGGACGACCCCAACATGTCCACTATTCACATCCTTCACCACCAGGTCCAGCCTGTACCTCATTTTCTTGTCCACAGTCACGATTCTTTGGTAAACGGACCGGGAGGCAAGAGCTTCCTGAACATCCTGGACCCTGTAGCTGAGAATCAACTCCTCTTCGAACTCTTCAATCAGACGATTGGTAATGGCTGTCACCATGCCGTAAATGGCGATTTTGGCAACGTAAAATCCATTTTCTTCCCTAAAGGTTAATTCCTGGTTCTGCACTTCAACCGTAATCGGTACCAAAACCTGCTGCTCACTCAAATTGAAATAGTCTGGTCGAAGATGGAAGTTCAAATTATTGAACGAGATATCCACTCTGACCCTTTCCTGTAAGTCTTTGTACTTGATATCCGGTGCCCGTTGTGCCTGGGTCAGACTCTCATACCGAGCAAAGGAACTGTCCTGCGCTCTCTGGTACATCTGTGGGTACCTACCCTGCATACCAGGCTGGAAAAAAGGACGTTCCATCTTTCTGGCCATCCCCAGCTCCTCGGCCAGGGTCAATCCAGCATTGGGCACTCGAATTAAGGCATCCTTTTCGTTCGGATCAAGAGCCAGATGGTATTCACCTGACCAGCTGGAATCCACGAACTCCAACTCCACCTCCGAATCCATCCCTTCCAGATAGTGGTAACGCCAAACTTCAAAGGGATAGGTGGAAGTGGACCCGCCCCCTTCATGAGGTTGACGCAAATACCGGCCACCGGAAGGGTAGGAGACGATCTCATCCGGAGGCCCATGAATGATGTAGATCCGACCACGGTCAGTCTTCCAGCCAGCTATTCCACTTTGAAACCGCTCATTGGCAAAGGCGATACGCCTGTAATGCTCCTCCTTAACCTCGTTGAACTCCGTCCTGGGATCAGGATCACGCCGATACCAGAACTGCTCAATGAAGTGCTCCTTCTCGTTCGGCGTAGAGAGGCTTTGGAAGACTGGCTTCTCCTCTTCGGTAATGATTAGAGTCACGTCCTCATTCAGCCACTTCTTGTAGTAGTCTTCAGTTGCATCCTCACCTCCCTGCTGCTGTCCTGCTGCCAGCCCGGCCGAGAAAGAGAGAAAGAGTGGGAGAGACAGAAAGAGAGAGTAAAAGGCAAAATAGCCGTTTTTTAGGGACATTCCAAAATGCTCAACCAGTCATTATATACGCAATATCCGTAAAGAGAGAGAAAGTCTGGTCAACCTGTGGATGTTGATGTATCATGGCCAGCAGATTTTACTCTTACGGTTCTCCCGGGCACTGAGGTGATCACAGATCGTCTTGACTTCTCACCCCATGAGAACCCTCTTCGAGAGGCCCTTTTCTGGGTGGAAATCCGCACTATCAATGTCCCCATGGGTGCTAGGGCTAATCCTCACCGTACAAGTCCCAGGGCAGTCGGGGACCGGGACCATTACAGGTACGGTAAAGGACGTATCGGGTGCTGCCAGATCGGGTGTTGAAGTCACAGTCCGTCATGAGGCCACTAACGTTCAGCGATCGACTGTAACCCATGGCTCCGGAATCTACCGAATTCCGCGCTTGCAATCGGGAACTTATGAGATCAAGGCCCAATCGGTCGGATTCAGGACAGCCCTGACCGCCGCTGTCGAGCTGACAGTGGGGGAGGTTCTCAGCGTCGATCTCCTGCTTGAGGTTGGAGAGATCAGCGAGACTGTCACGGTAAGGGCGGAGGCGGCTGTCGTCGACACCGAGGATTCCCAGATTTCATCACTGGTGGACAACCGTCGAGTCCTCGATTTTCCCCTCAATGGGCGAAACGTCTATGTTCTGGCCACCCTCCAGCCAGGGGTTGTGCCAGCCATGATGTCCGTGTTCCAGACCGGCGGGCCAAACAGTTCCTCTTTCTTCTCCTCAGGCACCCGCTTTCGAGGTAATCAATTCACGCTCGACGGTGGACACAATACCTTTGACAGCATCAGTGGACTACCCGTGGTTGTGCCCAGCGTAGACGCTGTCCAGGAATTTCGTCTGGTTCGCAACAACTTCTCAGCAGAGCTTCGTACCCATTCGGGCTCGCATGTCAACCTGGTGACCAAGGCAGGAACCAACGAGTTTCACGGCACCCTTTACGCTTTCCACAGAAACGCTGTCCTTGATGCAGCCGGGGCCTTTGCTCCTTTTGACACAACAAGCGGCGCGAAAGACAAAGCTCCTCTGATCCAGAATCAGTTCGGCCTGAGCTGGGGCGGACCCTTGATCAAAGACAGAGTTTTTCTGTTCGCATCCTACCAGGGCTCTCGGAACAGATTCGGGAGCAGCGGAACCTTTACGGTGGAAACACCTGAGTTTCGCCAATATGTGATTGATCATTCCCCAGACAGCGCTGCAGCGCAGATTTTTCAGCTCGCTCCGGCCAAGACTCCGACTGCTGACATCGTCACGGTTCAAGACATCGTCACCAGCGCGCAGAAACAAAACGATCTGTATTGCGTGTTTTGTTTTTTCTATTCTCCATTTCCAGACCTCCTTCCTGTCAAAGGAAGGGTCGCCGCCTTTGCCAACGAAAGGGATGACAGCGATCAGTTCAGCATTCGGATTGATAGCACTCTCTACCAGGGAAAAACACAGCTCTTTGGACGTTACACCCTTCAGGAGGGCCTGGCCAAGTCTCCTTTCGAGCAGAGACCGGCGTTCGCGGACATCAGCGAAAACGTCCAGCAGCAGCTCACCATGACACTCTCTCACTCTCACACACCAACTCTCTTGAATGAATTTCGATTCAGCTTTCTTTACAATCGAAACGACAATCTGGCAACGAACCCTCATATCCCCCATACGGTGATTAGCGGGGTGGCCGCAGGTCTGGACGCGGTCGACAACATCGGAGGCTTCTTTTCCTTTCCCCAGTTGTTCACGGCTGACACCCTTCAGTGGCAGGATATCGTCTCTTTCAACATCGGGAGCCATTTCCTGCGAACCGGGCTGGAGGTGCGAAGAGCAGTGGAAGATGGTGACTTTGCCAACACAACCAGACCCCTGATCACTTACTTTGGACTGTTTGACTTTGCTCTTGATGAACCCTTCCTCTACTCGGCGGGGATTGATCCAACCACCGGAGCTTTGGTGGGAACCCCGCGCCAGTTTCGAAGCACGGAGGTCGGCTGGTTCGTCCAGGACGACTGGAAGGCCCATCCTCGCTTGAGCTTAAACCTGGGACTTCGCTGGGATTACTTCGGCCCTGCCACCGAGAGCTCCGGCAAGTTGTCCAATACGCGATTCCCAAGTGATTCACCGACCTACTTCGAGAGGATCTCCAATGCCACCGTTGGACCGGTTGAGCAGCTTTATGAAGACGATCTCAACAACTTCGCTCCTCGCGTCGGATTTGCCTGGGACGTCTTTGGAGACGACAGGACATCATTGCGGAGCGGCTACGGAGTCAGCTACGACAAGATCTTCTTCAATGTGGGAACGAACTCTCGCTTC
This sequence comes from Acidobacteriota bacterium, assembly GCA_963663035.1. Taxonomy (GTDB): domain Bacteria; phylum Acidobacteriota; class UBA6911; order RPQK01; family JADFOI01; genus JADFOI01. The sequence goes on along the minus strand of OY760074.1, from coordinate 674,893 downwards.
AATCCTCCTTTCTTTGGCCTCCTGGAGCTCTCGAACATCTTCTTCGGGGATGATCTTTCGGGACTGCCTCGAGTGGGCAACGATCCCAATGATCTCTTTGGCGGTTTCCTGGGGGAAGAGATCTTACCCCAGCTGGCCTTTGACGAGCGAGGCGGACTGCTGTTTCAAAAGCTGGAGCTGCGCGTCCTGGATCCGAAAATTCGGGATTCCTATGTGCACAGCACTTTCCTGGGCATCCAGCGCGAGCTGCCCTGGGACACAGTTTGGGAGGTCAACTACCAGGGGACTTTCGGCAAAAAGCTTTTGTTCATCGGGGATCCCAATCGATTTACAGGCGACTTGCTGGGAGTCCCCGACCCGCTTGGCAACAACGCAGGAGACAGGTCTCTCAATTTGATCAACTCATCTTTTGCCGCTTTTAATCTACGCCAGAATCGAATCACCTCCAACTACCACGGGTTGAACACCCAGCTGAACAGGCGCTTCCGTGACGGCCTGGCTTTTCAGCTCGCCTACACCTATGGAAAATCACTTGATTACAACTCGGATGTGTTCGGTGAGGGACCCAATTCCGGCGGTTCAGGCAACCTTTTGGTGGATCCTCTCAACAGCGCTCTGGACTACGGCCGCTCCAACTTCGACATCCGCCACCGGTTTGTGGCCAACTTCCTTTGGGAAGTTCCATTCCTGCGGGCCCGCCAGGGCATGTTGGCCCGAATCCTGGGAGGCTGGCAAATCAATACCATCTTCCCCATTCAGACAGGACTGCCCTTGAGCGTCATAAACGGAGCCCCCTTTCTGGCGGGTGGAGATTTCAATGCTGACGGGACGGCTAATGATCGAGTCGACACGCCATCCTTCGGAAACCAATTCAGCCACACTCCAAGTACTGCCGAGTTTACCAGCGGTGTCTTCCAAGCAAGTGATTTCCCGACTCCCGCCGCTGGGAACAACGGAAATCTGGGCAAAAACACCTTTACCGGACCCTCTTTCTGGACAGTGGATGTCTCGCTCTTCAGGAACTTTACATTGCCCATCGACGAGAAGCCCAAGTTACAGCTCCGTGCCGAGTTCTTCAACCTCTTCAACCGGGTCAATCTTTTCCTGCCGGAGGTGGATGTGGATAGCAGTTTCTTTGGACAATCCACCTCGGCCTTCGATCCTCGTCAGATCCAGATCGCTCTCAAAATTCTTTTCTGAGAAGATAGGAGACAGGATAGCACTGGAACCTGAAACGTAAATGGGGGCTAGCCCGCATTTCTCACACGCGATCGTAGCGAGGCGGTGGAGATGGCTGTGGCTGCAAGGCGCGCGAGGGGTACCCGCTTGCGGGTCGCAGCAACGCCGCAGACGCGGTCAGATCGGCCGCCGCGGTAGATTGGGTGTGAAAAGTGCGGGCTTTAGAAGAGGATCTTTAGCCCGAACTGAATCTCGCGGGCGTCGAAGACATCGGTCGATCTGCCGAAGCTGGAACTATTCAGGTCTACAGAGGGAAGAAAGAGGTTCACACGGTTGAGCAGGTTGAAGAATTCAGCCCTGAACTGCAGGCTCGATTCCTCAGACACCGGAAGTCGAAAATTCTTGAATAGCGCGAGATCCACTGTAAAGAAGGAGGGTCCGGTAAAGGTGTTTTTGCCCAGATTTCCGTTGGTCCCAGCGGCGGGAGTCGGGAAATCACTTGTTTGGAACACACCGCTCATAAACTCGGCGCTGCTTGGGGTATTCGCGAAGGTGCTCCCAAAGGAAGGCGCGTCGGGACGGTCCCCCTCTTGAGCATCAGCATTATAATCCCCCCCGGCCGCAAATTTGCCGCCGTTCACAACACCAAACGGCAATCCGCTCTGGATCGGGACGATTCCGCTCAGCTGCCATCCACCCAGGATCTGTCCCAACCTTCCCGGCCGATCCTTCATGAAGGGGATATCCAACAGAAAGTTGGCCACTAAGCGCTGGCGAATGTCGAAGGCGGATCGGCCGTAATCCAGCCCGATGTTTAAGGGATCATTAAAATAGGTTCGGAAAGCCTGCCCGAGTAAGCCTCCCGAGTTCTCGCCTGCTCCAAAGAAGTCAGAACCGAAATCCAGAGACTTTCCCACGGTGTAAGCAATCTGAAAGGCCAATCCCTGGCTGAAACGTTTGTTGAGTTGAGCATTAAAACCGTGGTAGTTGGAGGTAATGCGATTCTGTCTCAGGTTGAAGGTGTCAAATGAAGAATTGAGCCTGTTTTCGCTGGTATCTCCGGCAAAGCGTCCCAGTGGATCGGCATCTCCCAGAAGATCTCCGGCGAATCGGTTGGGGTCCCCAAAAAAGGGGAGCTTGCGTCCCAGTGTTCCCTGATAATTGATCTCAATAACTGAATCCCAGGGAAGCTGCCGTTGAACACCCAGGAAAAGGTTTTGCACGTAAGAATCTCTGAGGTTGGGATCCAGGACGCGCAGTTTTACTCTTGCACCCTGAATACCACCTCGGGCATCCAGACCCAGATCAGCCCCGGGAATGACGGTGCCGATGAATCCCCCAAAGACATCATTGGGATCGCTTCCCAGGAAGGGCTGGGCTTGGTTCCCAGAAAGGACTGCACGGGCATAGAAAGGCGGGTTGAAGCGAGCATTGGCAACCACATTGAAGAAGAGCTTCTCGTAGGCCACCCCGTAGCCGCCCCGCAAAACGGTCTTGCCGTCCCCCAGAAAGTCCCAGGCGAATCCGACCCGAGGAGCGAAGTTGTTCAAATCACTCTGGTAGAGCTCATCCACAACCCCCACCGAAGCGTTGGCCAATCGCTCGAAGTATTCTCCAGTATCGGGGAAAATGATGTTGGCCAACCTTCCCTGGTCTTCAGTGATGGGCTGGAAGTAATCCCAGCGAATTCCCAGGTTGAGTGTCAAGCCAGGATGAACCTTCCAGTCGTCCTGGACAAACCAGCCCACCTCCGTGCTTCTCCAGGAACGTGGCGTATCGGCCAGGGCTCCTGTCAGCGGGTCCACCCCGGCTTCAAGCTGGAAAGGAGCATCGTTGGCAAAGTCAAACAGTCCCATATAGATGAAAAAGGGACGCGACCTGTCGCCAAAATTGCCGTTTTCATGGAGTCTCCTCACATCCAGGCCGGCGCGAATCCAGTGGTTCCCTCTACTGACCGAGACAATGTCCTGCCATTGGAAAGTATGGCGCTTGAAAAACTGAGGGACAGCGAAGAGAGATCCAAATGCACCGGGAAAGCCCTGACTGCCTGACGCTCCCTCGACTCCTGCCGGTCCAACAATCAGGATGGTGGGCACCTCCGGGTTGCTGCCGGGAACAAAGCCCGACCTGAGGTAGAGATAGCCAAAGCGAGATTCATTGACCTGCGTGGGTGAAAATTCATGGACCAGGGTAATATTGGCACTTTGAGTCAGTCCCTCCTCGCTGTCTCCGAAGGCGTTTCGGATAGTGGCATCTGGCCTGCGCAGATCGGTGGCAAAGTAACGTCCGAAGAGGAGATCCTTGCCGTCATTGAACACACTGTCCAGGCGAAGGCTGAACTGATCATTGTCGTCAGCCGAGCTGGCAAAGGTGTTGACCGTTCCCAGCACGGGTAAGGCGGCCGGAGGAGACACTGGATTCATAGCGGACACCGCTGCAGGATCCAGGTCGGCCGTGGTCTGGATACCACTTGTGGGATCAGGCGCTGGAAAGTTTTGAAACAATTGAGCGGCAACGCTGGAGGGGTTATTGGCGATCACCCACTGGCGAAACTCAGGAGTCTCGACAACAATGGATTTGGACTCACCACCTCTTCTCCTGAAGCCTTGGTAAGAGCCAAAAAAGAAAAGACGATCCTGGACCATGGGTCCACCGAAGGTGAATCCAAACTGATTTTGAATCAGTGGCGCTTTATCATCCTCTCCGGTCGTATTGTTGAAAGGATCAAAGACTTCCCTCGCATCCAGAGCGTCGTTTCGGTGGAATTCCCACACACTGCCGTGGAACTGGTTGCTACCCGACTTGGTCACCGCATTGACCACGGAACCAGAATGAGTTCCAAATTCCGCTGAGAAATTATTGCGAATGACTCGGAATTCCTGGACCGTCTCCACCGTCGGTGTGACCGCAGGAAGTCCGCTCGCGCTTTCGTTGTTATTGGTCTGCCCATCCAGAGTGAAATTATTTCCCCGAAATCGGCTTCCCGAAGCGAAAAAGGCGCTCGGTTGCTCTGCGCTGGCAACGGAGGACATGGCGGGAATCACACCGGGCTGCAATGTAGCCAGGAAGTAAACGTCTCGTCCGTTCAGGGGCAGCTCCTGAATGCGCCTGTGGTCCACCAGCGAAGAGAGCTGTGAGTCCTCAATTTCTAACCGGGTTGCCCGGCCACTCACCACCACGACCTCATTGACTGCGCCCAGCGACAATATAAGGGCGACACTGTGAATCTCCCCGATGGTCAGCACCACTCCGGAGTTCACCAGGGTCTTGAACCCTGCCAACTTGGCTTCAATCTCATAAATACCGGGCTGCAAAGCCGGGACGCGGTAGATCCCAGAGTCGTTGGTGATAGCGGTTCGGGCATTGTTGGTAGCTTCATTACGAACCACCAGTCTGACTCCGGGAAGCAGACCCCCGCTGGTATCTGTGACCACTCCCATTATGGTGCCGGTGTCTGTCTGTGCCCAGAGCTGAGGCACCCCGAATGAAAGCAACAGTAGGGATAGAGCCCAGCCCGCCGTCTTCCAGCACACGAAATTCTTAGTCATGACGCCTCCTGTGGTCAAAATTCCACCGGCCTCTGGCCAACTTCCAAAGGGAAACATCCTGCTGTCTTTAAAATGTATTTCACCTGCAGAAACCCCTCAAATGTACAATCTACCGGCCATTTTGTTATCACAGCCATATGACAAAGCCCGGCCCGACTAGCAGCCCAGTAAACCACTGCAGCCACAGTCTTTCGGGAGCCCAGAACCTGCTCAGTTGATGGAAAATCGTTATGACCCTCGCTCAAAATAGGAAGATTGAGACGACTCCTCCATTTATCAAGTTAAAAATTTTAAAGGAATTGCAATGGCAATGTCAGTGACGACCATCACCAAAAATGGGTAATCCCTCCTTCGCTTGACATCGTCGAGAAGCGTTCAATAAGATCCCACTCTCTTCGCACAGCGTCAAAGCTGTCATAGACGGGGGCTTTGCAGTGGCATATTTGGCTTTTTACGGGCTGGCAGCAGTCGCTGTGACAACCGCTGTTCTGGTGGTTGCGATGCGCCCGGCTGCCTACAGTGCGCTGGCGCTGATCGTTTGTTTCGGCGCCATGGCCGGGCTGTTTTTCCAACTCGGGGCAGAATTTATTGCCGCTATCCAGGTGATCGTCTACGCCGGCGCCATCATGGTCCTCTTTCTCTTTGTCATCATGCTCACGGATCCTGAGTCGGAAGTCTTCCCTCCAGACCGCCTGAGGAAAATTCCTCTTTTTGCACTAGCCTCTGCTTTGGTCTTCACCTTCCTGCTTTTGCAGGCAGCAGGTCAGTGGTCCGTGGCTCAGGGTTTTCCAGGCATTTTGATGGCACAGACCGAAGGGTCCTCCGGGCCCGGTGGAGAGACCGTGACTCTCGCTCGCTCTCTCTTTCGGGAGTATCTGCTGCCCTTTGAAGTCACTTCCATCCTCATATTAGTGGCTGTTATAGGAGCGATCGTTTTAACCCGGCAGCACGACTGAAAGTCATGATACCAGCAGGCCATTATCTTGCTCTAGCGGCAATACTGTTCGTGATCGGAACCGTGGGAGTGATTGTAAGGAGAAGTGTAATCACCATGTTCATGTGTGTGGAGCTGATGCTCAATGCGGTCAATTTGACGTTCTTAACCTTCGCTCATTTTCTCAACCAGGTGGATGGCCAGATTTTTGTCTTTTTCGTAATGACTGTGGCCGCAGCAGAGGCAGCGGTTGGTTTGGCGCTGATTGTCGTTCTTTCTCGACACACTGGCACACTTGACGTGGATCAAGCGGACACGATGAAGTGGTGAGAAGTGCTGGAAACTTACTGGCTCCTGATTCTATTCCCACTGCTCGGTGCTGCTGTTAATGGCATCTTTGGCCGATCTTTCTCTCACCGGGTGATTGCCTGGCTCTCCTGCTCAACTGCAGGCCTGAGTTTTCTGGTCGCGCTGGTGACCTTCCGCAGTTTCATCCAAGTTCCCAGCGACGAACGTATTTTTTCACTGCACCTTTTCACTTGGATCCAGTCGGGCAAGTTCGTTTCTGAATTTTCTCTTCTCCTGGATCCCCTCTCGATGCTGATGATTCTTGTGGTCACAGCTGTGGGTTTTCTCATCCACCTCTACTCCCTGGAGTACCTGGCAGGCCAGAAGGGCTACTACCGCTATTTTGCTTACTTGAATCTCTTTATCTTTATGATGAGTCTGCTCGTCCTAGCCGACAACTATCTGCTGATGTTCGTTGGTTGGGAAGGTGTAGGCCTGTGCTCCTATCTGCTCATTGGATACTACTTTGGAAAGAGAAGTGCTGGAGATGCTGCCAAAAAGGCTTTTATCGTCAACCGAATCGGTGACGTTGGTTTTATCATCGGGATCTTTTTGATCTTTCGTACCTTTGAAAGCGTACGGTACCTCACTGTCTTTGAGGCAGTCGCGAACCAATTCCCCGAGCCTGCCGTGGGCTTTGGAATCCTGGGAGCAATGACCTTGTTACTGTTCATCGGGGCCACGGGTAAAAGTGCTCAAGTTCCCTTGTACGTCTGGCTCCCTGACGCCATGGAAGGCCCCACCCCAGTGAGTGCCCTGATTCACGCCGCCACCATGGTCACGGCCGGAGTGTATATGATTGCTCGCTCGGCCCCACTCTTCAGCCGCGCCCCGGACACGCTTTTCATCATTGCACTGGTGGGCATTGGCACTGCTTTGCTGGCCGCACTGATCGCCGCCGCTCAAAGTGACATCAAAAAAGTTCTGGCTTACTCGACTATCAGCCAGCTGGGCTATATGTTTGTGGCTCTGGGTGTGGGCGCATTCGGTGCAGGAATGTTTCATTTACTGACCCACGCTTTCTTCAAGGCGCTGCTTTTTCTCTGCTCTGGAAGTGTCATCCTGGCGCTTCATCATGAGCAAAACCTGTTCCACATGGGAGGTTTAAGGAAATATTTACCCGTGACTTTCTACACCATGTGGATTGGCACCCTTGCCCTTGCCGGTGTGCCTTTCTTTTCGGGCTTCTTCTCCAAGGATGAGATTCTCTGGAGAGTCTTCAGCACTGGCAATACAGCCCTCTGGTTGGTGGGGGTAGGGGTGGCCGGAGTGACCGCCTTTTACATTTCCCGCTTGATGTTTCTTGCCTTCCATGGAGAGGAGCGATTTCAGAGTACACCCCGCGATACTCCTGATCCTTTGCCACAGGAGCCTTCCTGGTCTATCAAGGCGCCATTGATGATCCTGGCCCTGTTCTCCGTCTTGGCCGGCTACATTGGTCTACCGGCCTATCTGGGAAGCAACCGCCTGGAGGAGTTCCTGGCTCCTGCCTTCCGCTATCAGTATGGCCACCCAGTAAGTTCGGCCCTGGAACCCGCCCACCTGACGGAGATAATCCTCACCTTAAGCACTCTTCTGGTGACCTTCTTGGGTCTTGCCCTAGCCTATCAACTGTACATCAAGGACCCTCCAATCACAGCGCGCCTGGCTGACCGCTTTTCCTTGCTCCACCGACTGATGGAGAGAAAGTTTTTTGTAGACGAGCTGTACGACTGGACGCTGGTCCGGCCTGTCAACGAACTTTCTCGCAGGATCCTCTGGAAAGGTCTTGACGTGAATGTCATCGACAGACTGGTCAATGGAACCGCATCCCTGATGCAGGCCTGGAGTCAGGGAGTCAGAAGCCTCCAGAGTGGCTATGCGCGCCTCTATGCGATCTGGATCCTGGGTGGAGCGATCTTAATCTCTTCCTACTTCTACTTGACCTCCTGATAAATCATGCCTGGAACTGAGTCACTGTTAACCACTCTATTATTGATCGCTGGCAGCGGGGCTTTGGTCCTTCTCTTCGTTCCCATCAGGAAGATCCTCCTCCTCAGAAGCATCACTTTGTTTTTCACCTCCATCACCTTTCTCTGCTCTTTACTTCTGGTGACCCACTTTGATTCCGGAAGCGACACAATGCAGTTTGTCCAAAGTGCGCCCTGGTTTGATGTGGGAGTTCTCCACTTTCAGTACCACGTGGGAATAGACGGCATCAGTCTCTTCCTGGTGCTCCTGACCACCTTCCTGATGCCTCTGGCCATACTGGCAAGCTGGAGCATTGAAGAGAAGGTCAAATCCTACATGTGCTTCATGCTCCTGCTGGAAGTGGGCATGATTGGGGTTTTTGTCTCGCTCGATCTGATCCTCTTCTACGTCTTCTGGGAAGTCATGCTCATTCCCATGTACTTCTTGATCGGCGTGTGGGGGGGGCAGCGCCGCATCTACGCCGCAGTCAAATTTTTCATTTACACCATGGCTGGTTCCTCCCTCATGCTGGCTGCCATTCTCGCGCTTTACTTCTTCAATGGAGCCCAAAACTTTGACCTGGTCGAGATCACCCAGAAGCTTTCCCTGGGTGAAATTGTACTGTCACCTGTGGCGGAACTGCTTCTTTTCCTGGCCTTCTTCTTGGCATTCGCCATCAAGGTACCCCTTTTCCCTTTCCATACCTGGCTTCCAGATGCACACGTTGAAGCACCCACGGCGGTCTCCGTAATTCTTGCCGGGGTGCTGCTCAAAATGGGTACCTATGGTCTGCTCCGTTTCTGCCTGCCGCTGTTTCCACAGGCGTCCCTCACTCTGGCTCCGCTCATTTCCCTTTTAGCCATCATTGGGATCCTCTACGGTGCCTTGGTGGCCATGGTGCAACCAGATGTAAAAAAACTCATTGCCTACTCCTCGGTTAGCCACCTGGGCTTTGTTGTTCTAGGCATTTTCGCTTTCAATCTTCAGTCGATTGAAGGTGCAACTTATCAAATGCTGAATCACGGGCTCTCTACAGGCGCTCTCTTTCTGCTGGTGGGGATGCTGTATGATCGCCGCCATACCCATTTGATCCAGGATTTCGGTGGCCTGGCTCATGTCATGCCCCGCTGTGCCGCATTCTTCATGGTCATGACTCTCAGCAGCATCGGACTTCCAGGTCTCAACGGTTTCGTCGGGGAGTTTCTGATTTTACAAGGAACTTTTTTGGAAAATGCCGGGCGAGCCGCCTTTGCCGCCTCGGGCCTTGTGCTCTCTGCGGTCTACATGTTGTGGATGTATCAACGAGTTTTCATGGGACCTCTAGAAAGCGATAGCAACCGCGCTTTGGCGGATCTCAATGTACGGGAAACCGTGATCTTGGTGCCCATAGTCATTTTGGCGCTGTGGATGGGGTCTTATTCCAGTACTTTTCTTGGCAGGATGGAAACCTCGGTTCAAAAGGTAGTGGATCGGATAGAACAAGTCCGCGCACCTCAAACTTTCCGGGTGGAGTACCGTGGAGATTAACTACACGGCTCTCTTGCCCGAAATCATCCTCTCTCTCATGGGCATCTTGATCATGCTCCTGACCCCTTTCATCCCCAGGGCTCATCAAAATCGTCTCGGATACCTTGCCCAGGTGGGTATGGTCCTGGCCTTCCTCTGTGTTGTCATGGAATGGGGCCAGAACGGCCTGGCTCTCTTTGAAATGATCTTTCAGGATTCTTTCGGGCAACTCTGCAAGATGTTCTTCCTGTTCGTGAGTTCAACCATCCTTTTCATCTCGATCAATTATCTGGAACAGGAGAAGCTGTTTCACGGTGAGTTCTTTGCTCTTCTACTTTTCGCCACCGTAGGCATGTTCTTGATGGCCACCAGCGCTGATCTTGTCATGACCTTTCTGGGCTTGGAGCTTCTCTCCATTTCAACCTATGTGCTGACGGGATTCAAAGTAAGGGAGAGAAAATCCAGCGAAGCGGCCTGGAAATATTTCCTACTGGGTGCGTTCTCCACCGCCTTTCTCCTGTACGGGATTGCTTTCGTTTACGGCGCAACCGGATCGACCAAGTATCTGCAGGTCGCGGAAGTGATCCAAGCCTCATCGGAGTACCCGCTCATCCTCCTGCTGGGATTAGGTCTCATAGTGGTGGGCTTCGGTTTTAAGGTCGCCCTGGCTCCCTTCCACGTCTGGACCCCGGATGTGTATGAAGGTGCTCCCATTCCCATCACGGCCCATCTGGCCGTGGGAGCTAAAGCGGCCGCCTTCCTCGCCCTTGTCCGCATTCTCTATCAGGTCTTGCCTGACCTCAGCCAACACTGGCAAGCCGTGCTATGGGTTTCGGCCGTTCTGACCATGGCGATCGGAAACATTGCTGCGTTGACACAGCCGAACCTCAAGCGAATGTTGGCTTACTCTTCCATTGCTCATGCCGGGTACCTGCTAGTGGGACTCACAGCCCACAGTCCTCAGGGCACACAAGGCATCCTGTTTTACCTCATGGCCTATGCGCTGATGACCCTGGGAGCATTCACCGTGGTACAGATCGTGGGGCGTCAAAAGGAACAAAATCTCAGCATCGAAGACTACAGCGGCATGGGCTATCGAAACCCCTTCCTAGGCATCACGTTTTCAGTTTTCTTGATTTCCCTGGCGGGAATTCCTGTCACAGCCGGATTTATGGGGAAGCTGTTCCTTCTGGCTGCCGCGGTGGAGAGTCAGATGTACTGGCTGGTGGTCATTGCCCTCCTCGCTTCAGCGGTTGGTATTTACTATTACCTCAGGGTCATCGTATATATGTATATGGGCAAGTTGAAGAAAGAAGAGATTCCGATCACTATCCCCACGCCGATGCGCGTCCTTATTGCGATTTTGGTGTTGGGCACTTTGTTCCTGGGAGTGTTTCCAGGAGCCTTTTTAAGCCTGGCAAGGGAGGCGGTGAGCTTTTGAAGGATGAGCTTTTAAAGGAAGCTAAGAAAAAACTGGAGGACGAGATAAGGAAGCTGGATCGAGAAGTACGAGATGAGCTCCCAAAGGCTTTGAAAAAAGCCGCGGCTATGGGAGACCTGAGTGAGAATGCAGAATATCAGACTGCCAAGGACAGACAATCTTTTCTTCAAGCTCAGCTGGGTCCGCTGCGGGAGCGGCTGGCCAAACTATCTTTGATTAATCTCAACAAGGTCCCCACCGATAAGATATCGTATGGTTCCAAGGTGGTGCTCTTGGATCTGGACACCGGCAAAAAGGTGAGCTACCGACTAGTCAGTACTGAAGAATCCAATGTGAAGGGAGGATTGATCTCAACCACCTCTCCGATTGGACGGAGTCTCATGGGACACAAAAAGAAGGATGAGGTGCAAATTAACACCCCAGGCGGAGAGAAACACTTCCAGATCCTCAAGCTCACCACCATCCACGATCAATAGTACTTACTTCCATTTAATTAGGCATGAGGCAAGTTTTACTGGAAGGCTTCATTCCGGCGTTCTGGTGGCGGGTGTTCAGGAAGGTCAAGATCGAGGCCGCACAAGCCCTTCGACCGCAGGCATAGCGCTCGCTACGTCGAGGAACGAAGGGCGCGGAGAACGAAGAGCTTGGCCTTCCTGGGCACCCGCGCATGAGGCGAGTTTTACTGGAAGGCTACCCTCCGGCGTTCTGGTGGCGGGTGTTCAGGAAGGTCAAGATCGAGGCCGCACAAGCCCTTCGACCGCAGGCGTAGGACTACCTACGTCGAGGAACGAAGGGCGCGGAGAACGAAGAGCTTGGCCTTCCTGGGCACCCGCGCATGAGGCGAGTTTTACTGGAAGGCTACCCTCCGGGGTTCAGGTGGCGGATGGTCAGGAAGGTCAAAATCGAGGCCGCACAAGCCCTTCGACCGCAGGCGTAGGACTACCTACGTCGAGGATCGAAGGGCGCGGAGAACGAAGAGCTTGGCCTTCCTGGGCACCCGCGCATGAGGCGAGTTTTACTGGAAGGCTACCCTCCGGGGTTCAGGTGGCGGATGGTCAGGAAGGTCAAAATCGAGGCCGCACAAGCCCTTCGACCGCAGGCGTAGGACTACCTACGTCGAGGATCGAAGGGCGCGGAGAACGAAGAGCTTGGCCTTCCTGGGCACCCGCGCTAGTCAGCGCTGAGGCTGTGAACTCTGCTGATACAGCCTCGACCCAGCCCGAAAGTCATTCAGCAGCCGTTGCTGGAGGATGAGGCGGCCTCCGTAGATGTTCTCGACCACTCGGAGTTCCGCTCGTGAGCCGTCGATCGATTCGATCAGGATCAAGCGGGCCACCTTTCCGGGGGCCACCCAATCAACGTTCAACAGGGTTTCACCCCCCGAGGCGTCACTGGTGAGGACCGCTACATGCTGCCAACTCTGTGCCCACAGAGAAACCCCGCTCAGGCCAACCAGCACTAACAACAGACACAAACACTTTCTCATGGGACCCATAATACGTCACTGATCTGAAAGAAAAGAGAGAGGAGTCTCTAGCCCGTGTTATGCATAAATTCTCTACTGCAGCGCCGAAATCATCCGCCTTGCCAGCGTTGCGCACCAGTCGGGCCCGCAGGCTTTAGCCTGCGGGCCCGTGGGCTAAAGCCCACGGCTCTGTTTTCCGGCGTTTTCGGCGCTTCATGACGAGAACCTATGCATAACACGGGCTGGAGAATCGTGGAGAATATGGGGAAACTCCTGGCGACTTTGCAGATTGATTCATGCTCTTGGTGTAAAATACATACTAAATAAAATGACGAAGACTCTTCGCCAATACCTGGAACAGAAACAACATCACCTCTTTTGGGGTTCCTATGCGCTGTTAGTTCTTGCTGTCGCGATCCTGGGAATGGTAGCCGGTTTACTTTTCAGTTACGCCATAGACTTTCCCCAGGTTGAACAGCTTGAGCAAGTGCGGCCCAATATCGTGTCCTATGTTTTCTCGGATGACGGTCGAGTTATCGGCCAGTTCGCCCTAGAAAAAAGGACTTTGGTCGCCTATGAGCAGGTTCCAGAAAGCCTGAAGAACGCGGTTCTAGCTGCCGAGGATGCTGATTTCTTTCAGCATTCCGGGATCGACTTTCAGCGGCTTTTCGTCACGGTCATTCGTGACATTTTCTATGGCGAGAGAAAGGGCGCCTCAACTCTCACAATGCAGTTGAGTAAACTCCTCTTTACCGGATCAGAGAAGACTATTGAACGCAAAATCAAGGACATGCTTTTTGCTCTGGAGATTGAGAAAAACTACTCCAAAGAGCAGATCTTCACCTTTTACATCAATCAGATTTACATGGGTCACGGTACCTATGGGGTAGCCTCTGCGGCTGACTTTTACTTTAACAAGTCTTTTGCTGAGTGCACGGTGGCGGAAAGCGCTCTGCTGGCCGGAATCATCCAAGTTCCCGGACGAAACTCTCCCATCAACTATCCGGAAGAGGCTTTGAGGCGCCGTAATGTGGTTCTGGGACAAATGTATGAGAAAGATTTCATTGATTCGGTCACTCTAGAGGAGGCTCTCGAGGAGCCCCTGTTAGTTCGTGGGAAAAACTACGAACAGAGCCCGGCTCCCTTCTTTATCGAGTGGGTTAGACAGTACCTGGAGAGGAACTACTCGACCGAGCAAATTTGGGAAGGAGGGCTGAGAATCCACACCACCCTCGATTACGAAATGCAAGTGGCAGCCCGCAAGGCATTGCGGGAAGGACTGAAGCAATTCGATAAGGAAACAAATGAGGGAATTGGTTCCATCACAAATATCCTGGATCAGGGTCAAGATCTGGACACCTATTTTCACCCCGAGTGGAGGCAAATCATTTACGAAGGTCAAATGGTTCATGGACTCGTGCTGGAATCCAATGCCGAGCAGGCCCAAGTCAAGTTGGGCAGTTATCTCGCCCGGATTGAACCCAAAGACATGGCCTGGACTGGTCAAGAGCGGGTTGATCAGGTTCTTAAACCAGGAGATGTTGCTATATTCTCCCTTGATAGCATCCAGCAAACAGAGAAGATCATACACGCCAGCTTGGATCGGATTCCTGAACTGCAGGGAGCACTGATCGCCCTCGATAACAAGACCGGTGCCATCAAGACAATGGTGGGCGGATTCGATTTCCAGTACAGCCAATTTAATCGGGCGACCCAGGCTTTGCGTCAACCGGGATCTCTTTTCAAGCCATTTACCTACGTGTCCCTGATGGAAGCGGGTTACTCCCCATTCGAGCCGGTTCTGGATGCTCCCGTGAGTTATCGTGACGGGCTGGGACGCATCTACGCACCTGAGAATTCCGACGAAGAATTTCGGGGACTGATCTCCATCCGCGATGCTTTCGCCCTCTCCCGAAATGTGCCCACCATTCGTTTAGCCAACGAGCTTGGAATCGACAAAGTGATTGAGGTTGCCTACCGGTTTGGAATTCAGCATGAGCTCCCTCCTTATCTCCCGGTTGCGCTGGGTGCAGGAGAACTGACACTGCAGGAGATCACGTCAGCCTTTACGGTATTTCCCAACAATGGAGTACGGGCGCAACCCCATTTCATCAAGGACGTGAAGGACTATCATGGCACGACCCTCATGGAGCATCAAAACAGATTTGAACAGGTCATTTCTCCTGAAACGGCTGGGACAATGATCTATTTGCTGCAGAGTGTCGTAGAATACGGGACAGCTCGCAGAGCCCAGATCCTGGAGCGACCGCTGGGAGGAAAGACGGGCACCACGAACGATTCGACCGACAGCTGGTTTGTCGGCTTCTCGGCGCAAATCACGGCAGGTGTGTGGGCCGGTTTTGATGAAAAGAAGTCCCTCGGAGAAAGAGTCTATGGAGCTACCTTAGCTCTACCCATCTGGATCAATTTTATGGAAGGAATCTCCGAGTCGATGCCGATCGAAGACTTTGAAGTTCAAGATACACCCTTTGAGCTCACCATAGCGCAACGACAAGAAGTAGGAGAAGATGGGGAAGAATTAGCACCACCACCCTGGAGTGTGGAAGATATTCCACCGCCTTAATGCCTTCTATTGCTCCCGATCGATCACAAAATCCGCAAGTTTCAGTAAGGCCTCGCGATAAATTGAGTCGGGAAAACCCATCAGAGCCCTTTTGGCCTCCAGCACGTATTCCTCGGCAAGCTCTTGTGACTCACGCAGGGTCCCGTAGGCCCGGACCAGCTCCAGGATCCGCTTCTTGTTTGCTGGGCTGAAGTTCTGAGTCCGCACCACTTCACGAATGAACTCTCGTTCTTTCAGATCCGCACGTTCCATCAGATAGATGATCGGCAAGGTGGTCTTCCCTTCTTCGAGATCCCTCAGAACCGGTTTCCCCAGCGTGTCTTCATTGGAACTGTAGTCGAGCAGGTCGTCGATCAACTGGAAAGCCATACCCACAGAACGACCATAAGTCTCCAGGTTCTGTTCTTTCTCCTCATCCACGTTTGCCAATATGGCGCCCAGGCGCCCACAGCTGGAGAACAGATCAGCCGTCTTCCGCCGACAGATTTCCAACTGCTCCTCGACCGAGATGTTGAGGCGGCCATGCTGCTCCCACTGAACCAATTCCCCTTCCACCAGCCTTCGAGTGACGTCGATCAAAAGATCCAATACCCGAAAGTCTCGCAGTTTCAGCGCCAGATAAAATGAGGTCATGTACAACCAGTCACCCATCAACACCGTAACTTGATTTCCCCAGCGAGCGTTCACAGAGGACTGTCCACGGCGAATCTCGGCGTTGTCAATGATGTCATCATGAACCAGCGTCGCCACATGAAGCAGTTCAACGACCATGCCCAGGATAACCGCCGAACTGCCTTCATAGCCACACATCTTCGAGGAGAGCAGTAGAAGGACAGGACGGAAGCGCTTGCCTCCACTGCTGTGCAGATATCGATTGATGTCATCGACAAGGGGAAAGGCTGCGCTGCTTTCTCTCTTCAGAGCATCTTCCACTTCCTGCAGGTCGCTCTCAAGCAGTTTGAAGATATCCTTGGAAGTCAGGGAAACACTGGAAACGGTTTTCATACTTTTTGCCCTTTTAGCCTTTTGCCCACGCTAATATACCAATCCAAGTGCCAAGTTCCAAGTTGCAGGAGATAGGAGGTAGGAGATAGGAGGTAGGAGACGCGCTTCGCGGTTCCAAAGATATTCTGGATTCTGACTTCTGGATTCTCTCTCCTGACTCCTGACTCCTGCCTCCTGACTTCTTCACTCTCAGGTGGGGAGGAAGAGGCGCTGGAAGTTTGTCCTCGTCAGGACACCAATTTCTTCTGAGGTTGTTCGGCGAACCTCTCCGAGCACTTCACTCACCTTCGGCAGGAAGGAAGGCTCGTTACGTTTGCCTCGAAAGGGGACTGGCGCCAGATAGGGGGAGTCAGTCTCAATGAGTAATCGCTCAGATGGGATCTGGCGGGCGATCTCTCGCAGATCCTCTGCTTTCCGAAAGGTCAGAATTCCACCGAAGGAAATGTAGAAACCGAGAAGGAGGCAGCGTTCTGCCGTCTCGAGGTCAGCTGTAAAACAATGCAGCACACCCCCGCGACCTTGAGAATACTCTTCCTCCAGAATCTCACACATCAAGGCTTCTGCTTCCCGACAATGGATGATAACGGGCTTATCGGCTGCGCGAGCACATCTTAGCTGCTGTCTGAAAGCCTCGATTTGTTGGGAGCGGGGGGAATGGTGATAGTGAAAATCCAAGCCAATTTCCCCCCAGCCTACAATCTTGGAGTGCTCCGAGAGCCGCTGTATCTCCTGTCCCAGTGCATTGTCATAAAAGCGGGCATCGTGAGGGTGAACACCGATACTCCCGTACAAACAGTCATGGTCTTCCAGAAGCTGCAGAAAGGTGGCAATACTCTCCACTCCCTCCGAGACACAGCCGATGGTCAAAATAGTGGATACACCGGCATCCTTCGCTCTCTGGAGGACGTCCTCTAAATCTGGTTGAAAATCCGGGGAATCGAGATGCGCATGAGAGTCGATGAACATTACTGCAATCTAGCGCCGAGTGTGACTGGCTCATTGAAAGTGACAAGAACCGGCTTACCCTTGTTCGAGGCTGCTACAAGCATTCCGTTCGATTCAACACCCATCAGTTTGGCAGACTTCAAATTGGTCACGACTGCAACCAGACGGCCTGGTAATTCTTCAGGCGTATACTCTTGACCGATCCCTGCCACTACCTGACGAACGTCTGATCCAACGTCCACCTGTATCTTTACCAGCTTGTCTGATTTCGGAACTCTTTCCGCCGAAACGATCTTTCCCACTCTCATCTCCACCTTGGCAAAGTCTTCGATTTTGATCTCGTTCTTTTCCGGGGCCACACCTGCCTTCTCCTCTTCCCGAGCAGCAGTTTCCCTCTTCTGTTCTCTTTCCTCGACAAGCCTCATGAATTCCTTTGGATCGATCCGTGGGTAGACTGCCTTCACCTTACCGATTGGAGAGTCCTTCTCTAACTCCCCCCAGTTCAGCTGGGTGATCCTGTGGTCCTCAAGAGGCTTGGAGATGCCCAGCTGTTTGAGGATTGAAGCGGCCCCAGTCGGAACGATGGGAGCCATCAAAACAGTTATGATCCGCAGGGTCTCAGCCGCATGATAGAGCACGGTTCCCAGCCGAGCTGTCCTGGAAGAATCCTCCGCCATGGCCCAGGGCTCGTTAGCGACAATGTATTTATTCACCAGGGAAATCAGTTCCCAAACAGTGTCAAGGGCCTTTTTGATTTGAAGGCTGTCAAACTTCTCACGATAAAGAGCAATCGTCTCACTGCTGAACTCCCTGAGTTCCTGGTCCATCGCTTCAAGCTCCCCGCACTCTGGGATCTTCGCGTCAAAATAATTCTTAATCATGGTCAGCGTCCGATTCGACAGGTTTCCCAGGTCGTTGGCCAGGTCACTGTTCACTCGCTTCAGGAGAAGGTCATAGGAAAAGTTTCCATCAGCACCGATAGGTATCTCTCGAAGCAGGAAATACTTGACATAATCGGGTTGAAGCAAATCGCTCAACTCACCTGCGGTGATGGTATTGCCGCGGGACTTGGAAATCTTTTCAGCATCTACGGTCCACCATCCATGGGTTAAGATATGGCGAGGTGGCTCTAACCCAGCTGCAATCAAAAAGGCCGGCCAATAAACGGCGTGAAAGCGCAGAATATCTTTGCCGATCAGTTGGACATCTGCAGGCCAATAGGCGGCAAAGGTCTCGGGTTGACTAGCAAACCCAATACCCGCAAGGTAGCCCGTGAGGGCATCAAACCAGACGTAAAAGATGTGTTTTTCATCTCCGGGCACTGGGACTCCCCAACTGAAGGATGTCCGGCTGATGCTCAGATCCTTAAGCCCCCCCTTCACAAAGCTGACAATCTCGTTCATCCGGGTTGTGGGGATAACAAAGTCCGGATTGGACTCGTAAAAGTTCAGAAGCTTCTCCTGGAAGGCTGAGAGCTTAAAGAAATAACTCTCCTCTGTCATAAACTCGGTATCACGCCCACAGTCGGGGCAAGTCTTGTCATCTTCAGGTGTGTAGGCTTCACAATTGACACAGTAATTTCCACTGTATTCGCCGAGGTAAATGAAATTGTTCTCTTTAATTCTTTCAAAAATCTCTACAACAGCTACCCGGTGTCGCTTTTCCGTCGTTCGGATAAACTCATCGAAACTCAGGCCCAATTTTTTCCAGGCCTGCCGAAAGGTGGCCGCGTAAGTGTTGGTGAACTTTTGAGGAGCCATCCCTTGTTGGCGGGCAGCTCTCTCAATCTTGAGCCCGTGTTCGTCCGTACCCGTGAGGGAGCAAACCTCAAGACCGCACATACGCTTGTAGCGTGCAATCGCATCGGAGAGGACGGATGTATAGATGTGTCCCACATGGGGGACTCCATTGACGTAATAGAGGGGAGTAGTCAGATAGAATTTGTCACTCATAGCCTTTATCAATGATCTGTTCCAGAATGCTTTGTCGCAGTGTCTTCAAAGGAATATCCGATCTTTCAGCGATGGCCTTCAGATCTTCATATTCGGGTGCCATACTCACAATTTCTCCCTTGTAACGGGCGATCTTCACCGCCACTGTTCCGTATTCAGTCTCCACCGGCTTGACTTCACGACTCAGAATCCATCTCTTCCACGGAGTCCATCGAACGCCCAGCGTGGTCGTTTCGCGAAAGATCAATTCTGCCATCCGCTCTCGATCCGGCTGTTGGCAAAGAACAGAAATCTTTACCCCAGGACGATTTTTCTTCATTTGCACGGGAGTAAAATAGGCGTCCAGGGCATTCTCTCTCAGGGCTAACTCCAGAAAATGACCAAACATCTCCCCATCCATGTCGTCGATGTTGGCCTCCAAAAGACAGATCTCTTCTTCTTGCAATTCCCCATTGCCCTCCGGCGAGGCCTCTCCAGAGGCATCTGCTTCCATCCTTCGCCCCAGGACCAATCTTAGCATGTTAGGGATCTCTTCAAATTCCCTGTCACCGGCGCCAAACCCCCATTTTTCGTACCGGCACACAGACGAAGAGCTGAATTCTTCGGCTACAGTGGTCACGATAGCAGCGCCCGTGGGTGTGGTGAGCTCGGCCTTCACCTGGCCCAGAAAGACCGGGAAACCTGTCACCAACTCCGCGGTGGCAGGCGCAGGAACAGGCCAGGTCCCGTGTGAGAAAGTGACCGTTCCACTACCCAGATTCAGCGGAGCACTGTCGAAGCACTCCACTCCGAAATAATGGAAACCGATACAGGCGCCTACGATATCCACGATGGCATCAACGGCTCCAACTTCATGAAAGTGAACCTCGTCAAGGGAAGTATGATGGACTTTGGCTTCAGCCTCCCCCAGCCGGCAGAAAATCGAGCCGGCCGTCTGTTTCACCCAAGAATCAAGCTCGCTCTCCTCAATCAGGTTCTGGATCTTTCTCAACCCTCTGTGATGGTGGTGGGAGGATTCGCTGGTTTGGACTTGGAAGTTGATCCCTAGAATACTTTGACGGACCGTCTCTTCCGCCACCAGCTCATATTCCTCCAGGTTCAGCTTGCCCAGCTCTTTTCTCAAGTGTTCCAAGGGCAGCCCCAGATGGATGAGCGCCCCCAGAATCATATCGCCACTCACTCCATTAAAGGGGTCAAAGTGAAGTATTTTACTCATAAGGCTATGGCATCTGGGCCGTCGTGGGCTTGTGATTTCGTGACGTCTTCCTGTTACGAGTGGACCACTATACTGCAGATCGTGTGTTGGTGCATTCGTGCTCTTGAGCTGTCGTGCGGTCGTGCTTTGCCCTCCTGGGGGGGGTTCGCTTATCATTAGCGCCTATGCTACTGAAGCGAATAGAAGAGACGGAGGGACATCTAAAGCAGTTCATTGCACAGCATTTCGGAGTGGAACTGGAGCAGCTTACGGTGGAGACGCCTCCGCGAATTGAATTCGGAGATCTGGCCTTTCCCTTTTCTTTCGAACTGGCGAAAACTCTTCATAGATCTCCACGTGAAATCGCCTCAGAGGTAGAGGAAAACATCGGCACCCCTCCCCATGTGGAGCGTTTCGTAGCGGCTGGCAACGGCTACCTGAATGTTTTCTTCAAGCGGGTTTCGTTCTTTAGAGATCTCCACAGCTGGCTTCACAGCCCTCCTCTTGAGCCCTCGGGCACCAAGGTCATTGTAGAGCACACCAATATCAACCCCAACAAGGCCGCACACATCGGGCATTTGAGAAATGCGGCTCTGGGAGACACCTTTGCCAGACTCCTGCGGGTTCGCGGCTACACGGTTGAGGTTCAAAACTACATCGACAATACAGGTGTCCAGGTGGCCGACGTCCTTGTCGGTTTTCAGCACTTGCGCAGGATGTCGCTCGAACAGGTCAAATCCATAGAGGAACCTTTCGATTACTACTGCTGGGATCTCTACGCTGAGGTCTCTGAGTGGTATAAGGAGCGGGAATCTCGCCTTCAATACCGCGAGCAAGCACTCAAAGAAATCGAAAATGCTCAAGAACCCACCCGGCAGCTCTCCGAGCACCTATCCATGCGGATCGTCATGGCCCACTTGAAAACAATGCTCCGCATCGGCGTACGATACCAGGTCTTACCCCGGGAAAGTGAGATCTTGCACCTCAAGTTCTGGGAAGAAGCCTTCCAGCGCCTAAAAGAGAAGAAAGCTCTCACCTTTCGGAAGGATGGTCCTTACCAAGGCTGTTGGACCATGCAGATGCCAGGAAAAAAGGGCCAACCTGACGAGGAAAAGATCATCGTCCGGAGCAATGGTACTGTGACGTATGTGGGAAAGGACATCGCCTACCAGCTCTGGAAGTTTGGGCTTTTGAAAAGGACCTTTCACTATCGCCCACTTTGCCAATACAAAGACGGCCAACTATCCACACACAACCCTGATGGGCCGGATGAAGACACGGTGTGGCTGACCGCCACGGAACCTTCTTCCGACAGCGAGCCCGATTTCGGGCAAGCCCAGAGCGTCTTCAACGTCATCGACGTCCGTCAAGCTTATCTTCAGCGGGTGGTGGTGGAGGGCCTAAGAAGACTCGGATTCACCCAGCAAGCGGATCGTTCCGTGCACTTCTCCTATGAAATGGTAGCTCTCTCCCCGGCATGCTGTTCGGAACTAGGCCTTCAGTTGTCAGAGGATGAGAAGAAAAAGCCCTATGTGGAAGTCTCGGGACGTAAGGGGCTGGGGGTCAAAGCCGACGATCTCATTGACAAGCTGATCGAGAAATCGCTGGAGGAAGTCAACGCACGGGCTAAAGATCTTACTTTGGAGAAGCGAAAAGAGATCGCACAGAAGATCTCCATTGGAGCACTGCGTTACTTTGTTCTGAAGTACACTCGCAATGCGGTGATCGCTTTTGACTTTGCCGAAGCCCTCAGTTTCGAGGGCGAAACAGGACCGTATTTGCAGTATTCGGTGGTGCGTGCCAACAACATCTTTCGCAAGCTGGAAGCACTCGATGGGAATTGGAACCCTTCAATCTGGAAAGAAGAACGTGAGAAGATGTGGGAAGAACCACATTCAATCACCGAGCTCATCGACGACGATGAACTGTGGAGTCTTTTGCTTCAGACGGCGCGTCTTGATGAAGCCATTGAGCAGACCATTGGTACCATGGAGATTTCCCATTTGGCGAAACATGCTTTTACCCTGGCCCAAAAATTTAACTTCTTCTATCATAGGTACCACATCCTCTCTGAAAGGGATACGACGAAGAGATGCTTTTACCTAACCGTCGCCGATACGGCGCGCCAGGGGCTTTTGAAGAGCCTCGATTTACTTGGTATACCAGTACCTGAGAGAATGTAATTAATGAAACTCCTCTTTGCAGCGTTACTTCTGGCGGGAAATCTTGTGAATTCCCTTTCACTGGGACAGGAAGTCGTGCTTCCGTTGAAGGATCTGTTGATGGAGACAGAGTTTCGGGAATATCAGAGAAAGTCGAGATATCGCGATCGAATTGACCTTTTCAGAAAGGTTCTGGATCGTCGTTCCGATCTTTTGCGCAGATACCTCCAGCGAGGGGAACTGGAACTAGCCTCTGACTTATTGGGAAAGATTCAGACCCTCTCTCAATACATCACCGAAGAATCTTCCAGCGTAAAAAACGTAAAAGATCTACACTCAACTCAGGTCAAAAAACTGGAGATTCGTCTTCGCCAACAGATCGAATCAATCAAGGACTTGAGAACCACAGTCCCTTTTGAGTACCTGGAGGCTTTCGAAACCACAATCCAGGATTTGGAAGACTTGAGAAAAGCTTTGTTGAGACAACTGCTGGGCGACACGGTGGGGGTACAGGAAACTACCGGTAGCAAAGCCCGAGGCACACTGATCGGCAACCTCCTGCCGCTGGCATCTCGGGCCGTCGGGACTCCGGTTGGGTTCGCGTCTGTGCGCCTCCAAGTGAGAGATGGTTTCACAGAGGAAGAGTACGCAAAAATCCAGCTGCATCAAGACTTGGAAAATCGAGTAGATGTCTTTCTGGAAATTGCTGAGACTCGGCTCAAGGTCATCCGGCGAAGAATGGAAGGGAGGGAGTGGAAGGAAGAGGAAGCAAACCCATTGGAATTCCACACCTATAGGGATATGGTTCATGCTTACCGGCAGGCGATTAATGGCATTATGATCAACATTGATGAAAAGGCCATCAATAAAACAGCCTCTGCAGAGGAAATTCAAAATTCTCTCAAAAAACTCAATAAGAAAATCCAAGAGTTTATCCCTCAGTTAGAACCACTCAACCAACTTGTCATCGAACTGCAGGATGAAGCCTTGTATCAGGAGGTCATGGAAGCCGAAGAGGTCTCCATCGTCGCCGAAAAAGGTTCTCTCCTAGGCCTGGGCGCTCCGGTACAATAGGTTCATGCCACACGTCGTCGCCGTCGGCACTGCTGTGCCTCCCTTCTGCTCTACCCAGCAAGATATCCGGGAAGTGGCCCGCCAGCATTTCCAAGAGCAGCTCGAGTGTACTCCCAGCCTCATGGACGTTTTCGAGAACGTTAACGTCAGCAGGCGATTCTTCTGTGTCCCTCAGGAGTGGTTTGGGCGTGATCACACTTTTTCGGCAAAGAACGAAGAATACATCCGCTGGTCGGAGCGCTTGAGCGTTGAAGCCATTGAGCGCTGTTTGGAGAAGGCTGGTCTTGGTCCCCAGCACGTGGATCATCTGATTTTTGTCTCCACCAGCGGGATGTCAACACCCAGTATCGATGCTCGTATTATCAACCGGATGGGATTTGACACCCATATCAAACGGACGCCCATCTTTGGTCTGGGATGTGCCGGCGGAGCCTCTGGACTTGCACGCTGCAATGACCTGGCAAAGGGGGCACCAGAGCAGCGAGTGCTCTTGGTCTCAGTGGAACTGTCATCCCTCACCTTCCAATTCACAGATTATGGCAAAAGCAACTTTGTGGCCTCGGCCCTCTTTGCAGACGGAGCCGCTGCAGTTCTGGTCTGTGGCGATGCCTGTCCAGAGGACGGAATCCACATGGTGGACAACCTGAGCACCCTGTGGCCCGACACACTCGATCTCATGGGATGGGAATTCACCCAAAAAGGGCTCAGCGTCATTCTCTCAACGGGTGTTCCTCGCCTGCTTAAAAAACACCTCAAGGACAACATCCACCAATTCCTGAAGCGCAACCAACTCAAACTGAAGGACCTTTCTCACTTTGTCATTCATCCAGGGGGAGCCAAGATTCTTAATGCTTTCAGGAAATCGCTTGACCTCAGCGAGGGAATGCTCGAGCCCAGTCGTTTTGTTCTGGAAAACTACGGCAACATGTCCAGTCCAACCCTACTCTTTGTCCTGGACCATATCATCGCTGAAAGGTCTCCACAGAAAAGCGACTGGGGCCTGTGTGCAGCTTTTGGCCCGGGCTTTAGTTCTGAGCTCATTCTGTTGAGATGGTAATGAAGAAGGAGTCAGGAGTCAGGAAGTCAGCTGTCAGCGGATTCTCTCCACCTCCCGCTGCAACCAGCTTATTCCGGCTGCTCCGCTGGCTCCAGTCTCGAAGACTTTCTCGAAATTGGATTCATCGATGCCTCCAACAGCGATCACCGGGGTGGATAGTCTCTGCACAGCTTTCCGAAGAGTTGAGATTCCTAAAGGAGGACGAGCCGATTCCTTGGAGAGGGGGGCAAAGATCGGTCCCAGCAGAAGGTAGTCCACTTCCTGTGCCTCAACTATTTCTGCCTCACGCAGTGTATGAACTGACTGTCCCAACAGGGATTGCCTGGCTCCGAGACGTTCCCTACTCCGTCGGGCCTCCCCAACGTCCTGGCTGGAGGTGAGGTGAGCACCATCAGCCCCCTCATCTAGAGCCATTTCAAAGAGAGAATTCACCAAGAACAGCTTGCCGGTCTGTTTGGCCAGCCGCATTCCATGTCGAATAAACACTTTGTTCTCTTCAGCTGACAGATCCTTCTCACGCCACTGCAGAATGTGAGCTCGCGTTTGAAAAAGCAACTCCAGGTAATTCAACGGATCAAGATGGGGAAAGGCCAGCCGATTGGAGATGCCATAGAAGATGGGAGACTGGAGGTTATGCCTTTTTAAAATATCCCTGAAAGTGAGCAATTTCCCAAATCCCTAGAATAAGGTTGGCAATACCCAGCCCGGAGACTGCGCCTCGGAAAAAGTCATTGAGGAAAAGAAATCTGACATACGAAGAATATTGCAGGAGAAGATTCTGGTCCCACAGACGCATCCAAGGAAAGACGAGGAGGAAGATCCCTACTTCAAGACAGTAAAGAACATAAACGACAAACAGGACTTTGTTGACCATGCTACTGGAGAAAAATGGGCAAGGTTCGGTTAGACGGTCTTGAGGAAATCACCGGCGACAGCGGATAACTAGGAGATGAGTCGGAACCCGCTTGATGGGAAGGGCTAATAGCCACTGATCGGTCACCGTCTGAGTTCTCTTATCCGAGCTGCCTTCCCTTTGCGCTCTCGCAAATAGTACAGTTTCGCGCGTCGTACCCGCCCTCTTTTGACCACCTCGATACTTTCGATCATCGGAGAGTATTGGGGAAAAATCCTCTCAACTCCGTACCCGAAAGAAACCTTCCGGACAGTGAAAGTGGAGCTCAAGGCTTTTCTCTTGATGGCTATGACCACCCCTTCGAATACCTGAATTCGAACCTTGTCTCCCTCCTTGATCTTCACATTCACTCGAACCGTGTCTCCTGACTTGAAATCAGGAATCTCCCGGTTCATATGTTTCTGCTCAACTTTATCCACCAAGTTCATATCGCTCCTTAGGTTTTTTCCAACTCACGTGTCTATTTTCTCAACAGATCCGGTCTTTTTTCTTGAGTTTGCTTCAGGGCCTGTTGACGCCTCCATTGCTGGATTCGCTCATGATCACCGGAGAGAAGCACCTCAGGCACTTCCCATCCTCGAAAGGCTGCGGGCCGGGTATAGTGGGAACAATCAAGAAGTCCATCCATAAAAGATTCTTCCAAAACAGAAGTTCCTTTCCCCACCACGCCCGGAATCAGGCGGCAAACTGCATCAACAATCAGACAAGCTGCAAACTCCCCTCCTGAGAGAACAAAATCGCCCACCGAAATCTCTTCGTCGGCCAAATTGTCAGCCACCCGTTGATCCACGCCCTCGTAACGACCGCAGATCAGTGTCAGATCGGCCTTCAAAGATAACTCCTTTGCCTTCTGCTGATCAAATCGCTTCCCCTGCGGCGAGAGTAAGATAGTGTGCCCTCTGTGACCGGATTCCTGCTGACATTTCTCCACGGCCCTAAAAATCAACTCCGGCTTGAGCACCATCCCCTCACCTCCGCCGTAGGGACGATCATCAACTGTTCCTCTTTTATCCGTTGCAAACTCTCGCAGATCCACCATTTTCGTCTCAAGAAGCCCCTTTTTCCGGGCCTGCTGGATCATGCCGAAATCAAAAACTCCACCGAAGAAATCGGGAAAAATCGTCACGATGTTGATCAACATAATGGCACCCGCCACAAGCTCATGAATCCGCGCTTACAAATCGGCCGCTAGTCCCGTCGGGAGATCCACCTGGATCTCTTTCTCGCTGACATCGATATCCAACACTAACTCTCGCACCATGGGGACCATAAATTCCCCTCCATCAGGCTTTGTCACCACCAAATTGCAACCTGCAGCTCCCGTTTCCAAAATCCCGGTCACACTACCCATCAATTCTCCCCTCTCCAGGATTCTGCATCCAATGAGATCGGAGTGATAGTAGCTGCCTTTCGGGAGCGAAACACGTTGATCGTCGGGAATCTGAAGCTCACCACCTATGAGCTCCTCAATGTCTTCAGGACGATCACGCCCACGGAACTTGAGAATGACCCGGTTCTTGTGGAACCAGTGTTTCTCGATCTCCTCCCAGTACTCCCTCCCCTCATTGGAAATACGAATCTCATTCAGGGAGGAAAAACGCTCGGGGAAATCGGTCAAAAGTTCCGCCGCGACTTCGCCTCGAACGCCGCGTCGTTTGACGATTCGGGCAATGCTGGCAAACAGAACCAACTACTCCAGAATCTCCAAGACGAATCTTTTTCGGAGCTTCATTCCTGCAGCTCCCAGAAGGGTTCGAATAGAGCTGGCCGTCCGCCCCTTTTTCCCAATCACTTTACCAAGATCCGACTGAGCTACCTTCAGCTCAAGAACCGTGGTCTGTTCACCCGAAACCTCCGTCACCTTGACCTCATCAGGACTGTCCACCAAAGCTTTCGCGATCATTTCAACAAGCTCTTTCATTTCTCCTCCTGTGAAGTTGAGAGTATCCAACGAGGGAATTCGGAGAGTTCCCTCATCAAGCTCAAAAATGAATGACGCGCGAAAACACCAGATCTCCCTAAATCATGGAGCCTGTCTGACCTTCCTGATCAAGATTCTGACTGTGTCGGAGGGTTGTGCACCTTGTTTGACCCAATAATCAATCCTGTCAAGGTCCAACTTGAGTTGAACCGGTTTCGGAGTTGGCGTGTAATAACCAACTATTTCAACAAATCGCCCCTCTTTCGGTTTGTGCTTTTCAGCAACCACGACTCGATAATGAGGCTTCTTTTTTCTTCCGTGCCGACTCAAACGAATTCTTAACACCTACTATTCCTCCTTGCTAATGCGACAGTATTCTATCAGAGAGCCTCTAGATGGGAAAGCCTAGTTTTGATAACCCTTTGGAAGAAAAGCTCTTACCCACCTTGGTAAGCATTTTTTTTGTCTGAACATATTGCCTCAGTAAACGATTCACCTCAGAAACAGGTCTACCACTACCCTTGGCAATTCTCTTACGCCGTGACGAGTTGATGATCTTGTGAGCGGCCCTTTCCTTCGCTGTCATAGAGCTAATAATTGCTTCTAGATGCGCCAGTTGCTTCTCATCCAGCTGCATATTCTTGACTCCCTTTAGGAAACCAACCTGGGGAAGCATCCCTAACACCTGCTCCAGCGGACCTAACCGCCTCAACTGCTTCAGCTGTTCACGGAAGTCCTCCAGGGTGAAGTCGTTTCGTTGCAACTTTTTGAGCATGTCTCGAGCATGATCTTCATCCACAACCTCTTGAGCCTTATCGATCAAGCTGAGCACATCACCCATCCCCAGGATGCGACTAGCCATTCCTTCCGGATGAAAGACTTCCAATGCCTCGTACTTCTCGCCCACACCGATAAACTTGATGGGCGTCCCCGTCACCGTCTTGATTGAAAGTGCAGCTCCACCACGTGCATCTCCGTCCATCTTTGTCAAGACCACTCCAGAGAGATTCAGGCACTGGTTAAACTCCCTGGCGGAGTTCACTGCATCCTGCCCGGTCATGGCATCGGCAACCAGTAAAACTTCTGTTGGATTGACTGCTTCGGCCATCCGGCCCAACTCCGTCATCAGATCCGCGTCACTGTGCAGCCGTCCAGCTGTGTCAATGAGGAGAATGTCGAAACCCGTGTTGCGAGTGTGCTCTAGAGCCTTTTTGGCCCGTTCCACAGCGTCACTACCTTTGTCCTCGTACACCCCTATCTCGATTTCACTTGCGATAACCGACAGTTGCTCTATGGCGGCAGGACGGTGCACGTCGGTCGAGACCATAAGTGGTTGGTGTCCTTTCTTCTTCAGCCAGAGAGCCAACTTACCGGTGGTCGTCGTTTTGCCACTTCCGTGCAAACCAACCAACAATATTACGCTGGGGGAAAGCTTGGAAAAGCTCAGGTCGGCCTCTTCCCGTCCGAAGAGTTCCACAAGTTCGTCTAGAACAATCTTGACCACCTGCTGGCCTGGCATCAGGTTGCGAAGCACCTCTTGCCCAAGGGCTCTCTCCTTGACCCGCGACACGAACTCCTTGACCACCTTGAAGTGAACGTCTGCCTCCAGGAGTGCAATGCGAATTTCTCGCATCGCCACCTGGATGTGGCGTTCAGCAACGCGTCCCTCGCCCTTGAGGTCGCGGAGAATTCTCTGTAATTTGGTTGATAAGTTACCTAACATTCCTGTAAAACACTCCAACCATTAACATTGTACCGAGATATTCAAGATGAATTCTAGAGACAATTGATGAAGGACGTGATCGTCGGGACAGCAGGCCATATTGACCATGGTAAAACCACGCTGCTGAAAGCTTTGACCGGCATTGATACCGACCGGCTGGAAGAAGAAAAGCGTCGTGGTATTAGCATCGACATCGGCTTTGCTCACATGGAACTGGGCCCTTCGCGCGTGGGTTTCATAGACGTCCCGGGACACGAAAAGTTTGTCAAGAATATGCTGGCAGGGATCGGCGGGGTTCACCTGGTGCTTCTGGTGGTGGCGGCCGATGAATCGGTGATGCCTCAAACCATCGAGCATTTCCAGATTTGCAAACTTCTTGAAATTCCCAGAGGGATCATCGCCATCACGAAAAAAAATCTGGTTGAAGCAGAGCTGCTTGACCTGGTTGAAGCTGAAGTTCGGGAACTCGTTCAGGGCAGCCAGTTTGAGAAGTCTCCCATCGTAACCGTTGATAGCCTGTCGGGGGAGGGCATGGAAGCTCTCAGGGAGACCCTGCTTGAAGAAATCGAGAAATCAAAGCAGGCCGTCACTGCGGCCCAAAGTGCCCAGCAGGTTTTCCGTCTTCCCGTGGACCGTGTTTTCACGATCAAAGGATTTGGAACTGTGGTCACTGGCACCCCTTACTGCGGAGTTTTGAAGAAGGGAGATACAGTGACCGTGCATCCCACCCAAAAGGCAGGAAAAGTCCGAGGTATCGAGATTTTTAACCAGAAGGCCGACCTGGCCAGCGCCGGTCAGAGGACCGCATTGAACCTGAGCGGACTGGAAACAGAAGAGCTGCAAAGAGGAATGTTGATTTCTCCCTCCAACACTTTTGCGCCTTCCTCCATGCTTGATGTCATCGTCCACTTACTACCAAATGCTTCCAAGGTACTCAAACACCGCAGTGCCATCCGCTTCCACCACGGAAGTGCTGAACTGCTTGGTCGACTCTACCTGCTTGAAAGCAACCAACTTCGCCCGGGTGACGCAGTCCTGGCTCAACTGCGACTGCAAAGTCCTACAGTGTGTTGCCCCAAAGATCACTTCATCTTACGTCGTTACTCACCAATGACAACCATGGGCGGTGGTGTCATTCTGGACGCTTTTCCCCAGAAACATCGGAAGAAGGACATGGCCCGTGACGTTGTGGAGCTAAGAAAGCTGTGGTCAATGCTCAAAACCAAGGATCCACACCTCGATAGGGCCTTGGTCGAATACTTTGTCAAATTGCGCCATTCCTCAGGTATAAACCTGCCCGAACTGGTATCCCGCACCGGTTTTCTGGAAGATTACCTGTTCGATCTCTTAAAGGGACTGGACTCCGTGGTCTTGATCTCTCAAGAGCCGCGACTAGCCGTGTTCCGACAGGCGCTCGACAAGCTCAAGGTACAGATCATCGAGTTCCTGGCCAACTTTCACTCGAGAAATCCCTTGATTGCGGGTGTCCCTCGAGAGGAACTCAAGGAGCGATTCTTCGGGAAAACCAAGAGTTCCTATTGTACTTTCGTCCTCAAACAGCTGGAAGATGAGGGAAAGCTTCAGATCAAGGGCAGCTCTGTGTCACAGCAGGACCAACAGGTCGTGCTGAGCCCGGAGCAGGACAAGGCGAGAGAACACATTTTAGAGCTGATCAGAAAAACGGGTCTGCAAGCACCCAGGTTAGATGAGCTCCTGCGAAAACTCCCCTATGAACCGGGCCTGGTGCGCGATGTGTATTTCTTCCTCTTACAGCAAGGGGAGCTGGTCCGGGTAAGCGAAAATATCGTTCTTTCACCCGACCAGATCACGTCTCTCACAACCCAGCTGAAAGAGTCCTTTCCCAGTGGCCAAACCTTCACAGTACCCGAGTTCAAAGACCTCTTTAAGATCAGCCGCAAATACGCGATTCCCTTCCTGGAGTTCCTGGACCGCAAACGAATCACGCGACGTATGGGTGACAAGCGAGTTGTGCTGTGATTGACAGGTAAGCCAGTTTAGGTATAGGATAAGAAACACAGTCGAGGTATAAAAATATGGGTGGCCTTGGAATGTCAGAATTAGTCATAATTCTCCTGATTGTGATTGTGATCTTCGGAGCCAGTCGTCTTCCACAACTCGGAAAGGGCTTAGGAGAGGGCATTAAGAACTTCAAAAACTCTCTCAAAAGCGGTCACGAAGAAAAGACCAAAGAGGAATCCGAGTCCTAGCTCTCTCTTCCAGTTCAGGTTAAAGCCGATACAGGCGTCACGGCTTGTCCACTTCTCTCGTTTGCGAGACGATCCACTCCAGGTAGGGTGGATAGCCATGCTCGATGGCAAAAGCAATAACCTCTGGCACCTCATAAGGATGGAGTTCTTTGATCCGATGGATCAGTTGTGGCAATCGATCCTCGCTGGTCTTGAGGATCATCAGGTACTCAGTAGCACGCTCCAAAGCCCCCTTCCACTTGTATACCGACGTGATTTTCGGAATAATATTGACGCAGGCTGCGAGTTGTTCCTCTACCAGATGCTGAGCGATTCGCTCAGCCCCCTCGCTGCTGTCAATGGTCGAGAGCAAAAGATAGCTTTTAGACATTGGAATTGGGGATGAACTTTAGTCGGAAAGCCAGACGGGAACTCTCCTGGATTCTACTCTTCACGAGTTGTCTCCTGTTAATGTGCCTCCTGCTTTTTGGGGACGGGGGTTTGATACAACTGCGCAAGTATCGGGCACAGCTACAGGGATTGCAAATGGAAAATCACCGTCTGAGACAGAGACACAGCGAATACCTCCAGACCATCAACAAGCTCAAGACCGACCCCTACGAGATCGAGCGAATTGCTCGAGAACGATACAACCTCGCTCGCCCGGGTGACATTATCGTCAACCTCCAGGACTAGATTCGTGGCGGGTGTCCAGGAAGGTCAAGATCGAGGCCGCACAAGCCCTTCGACCGCAGGCGTAGCCTCAGTGCCTCGTTTCATAGATACGATGACATTTGCTGATGGGGCTTGCGAGGCGGAGCGGGGAGGAGGCGATCAAGATCGAGGCCGCACAAGCCCTTCGACCGCAGGCGTAGCCTCAGTGCCTCGTTTCATAGATACGATGACATTTGCTGATGGGGCAGGTCAAGGAGCGGGGAGGAGGCGATGTCAGGGACATCGGCGACGACGAGGGACACAGAGATCGCCCGCAACCCCCATCAGCCCAAAGGGTGGCGGCGGTACGGCATCGATTTCTTTGTCGCTCCTCCTCCGCGATTCACTCTGGCATCGCGTCGTCGTCGCTTCGCGAACTCGACGCCGTCGCGCTCGCCACAAATGTTACCGTATCTATGAAGCGAGGCACTAACTACGTCGAGGATCGAAGGGCGCGGAGAACGAAGAGCTTGGCCTTCCTGGACACCCGCACTTCCTTTACAGGATTCCGGGGTCTAGTGCGCGCTTGACCTGTTGAAGAAAGTTGTCGGGACTGAGGTACCCAATCACACGCGCTGCCTCGACCTCAGTTCCTTGAGCATCAATGAAGACAATGGTGGGAACACCAACGACCCTGAATTGTTCCCGCAGCGGCACGAGCTCTGGTGACTCGAAGTGTGTCAAGTCAACCTTGAGCGTCATGAATGGATCCACAGCAGCGATCACCTCTTCATCGCTGAAGGTAAACCGGTCCAGCTCACGGCAGGGGATACACCAGTCCGCAGTAAAATCGAGAAGGATGGGGCGGCCTGCTTCCCTGGCTCGCTGAAAAAGAGCCGGGTCATAGGCTTGCCAGGCGACTGAGGAACCCGGTGTCTCGGGGATGATGGCAAAAAGACCGATTGCCAGGAGGCAAAATGCCGTGGCTTTCTTCAGCCAGTAAAAACTCTTACTGTCACTGCTGCTTTTATCCAGCCAGCCCAGCCACACGCCGCTGACGAGGGCCAAAGCCAACACCATCCAGGGAACTATCCAATCCGGAAACAAGGGAGCGGTGAAGTACAGGGCCAGGCCAAGCATGGCAAAGCCGAAGAGCTTCTCAACCCAAATCATCCAAAGGCCGGACTTGGGCAACTTCCTGAGCCCGCCTGAAAACGTCCCCAGTACCACATAGGGTGCCCCTAAACCCAGGGACAGGGTGAAGAACATCCAGAACCCAAGCCAGGGACTGCCGGTTGAGCCCACATAGGTCAACAGGCCGATCGTCACTGGCCCCACACAAGGCGCAGCAACAATACCGACGATGAGTCCCATACTCAGCGCACCCAGTAGTCCGCCCCCTGAGTTGGAAGAGACTTTCTGCCGAATGAAATTGGGTGCCTGGATCTGGTAAACGCCAAACAGACTCAACGCCAAAGCCACCATGATCAAAGCAATGCCCACCAGGACCCAGGGATTCTGAAGGAGTGCGCCAAACATCTGCCCAGTCAAGGCAGCCACGACTCCCAAACTGGAATAGGTGACGGCGATGCCGAGCAGATACATGAGCGCCAGCCCAAAGACGCGGGCTGTCTTGCCCTCAGCTTGCCGGCTGAAATAGCCGATAGTGACCGGGATCATGGGATACACACAGGGTGTCAGATTCAAGGCCAGGCCCAGAACAAACAGAGCGGACAGAGCCACCAACAGTCCCTGCTCCTCAATGAGGAGCGCGAGATTCGTTTGAGCTGAATCCAGGACTCCTCCCCCACTCTGACCCAAGAAGGCGGGAGACGCGACCGACCCGAAGAGATCCGGGTTGATCGGTCGGCTCGGTTGCTCCAGGCTGGAAACGCGAATCGGGATGGTAACGTCTTGGCTGACGGGGGCCAAGCAAACCTGATCGTTGCAGGCCTGGTATCGGAAAGTACCTCGAACGACCCTCTCACCGGGCAAATCATTCCCTGCGATGCTCACCGGGAAACGGATGATGACACGCCCTTCATAGACATCCAGCTCTTCGGCAGCAAAGGCAAAGGTGAGGCGGACGGCCTCCGGATATTGGATCTCACCGAAAGTGAGACCCTCAACCGGTTCCAGCTTTAACTCCGTGGGAATCAAGTACTCCAGTGTGGGTTGGTGAGCGTTGACGTGCCAGCCTTCTTCCAGATCCCCAATCACAGCCACTTGAAAGCTGCTGCCCGGATGAACAGTATCCACCGACAGTGCGGTCTGGATCTTGACAAGCTGCTCACCGCTCATCAACTGGGCCTGAGCTGTCCCCACTAAGAGAAGACCCATCAACAGGGTCCTATAGACTGGTCGAATCTTCATGGCCTTTCCACCCCGAGAGGTCAGACTTTAGTGTCTCGGCGAAAGATGATCTTACCTTTCACGATTGTCATGACCGGTAACCCGCGGAGTCGCCAATCGTGAAATGGACAATTTCGGCTCTTGGATTTAAATTTCTTAACATCCACAATTATCTCACAGTCAGGATCAATCACTGTAATATCAGCAATCGCTCCTTCCTTCAATGTACCCCGACCCAGATTGAGAATTCGGTTGGGATTCGTACTGAAAAGCTCAACCAGACGCGAGACAGAGACAATCTTGCGCCGGATCAAGAATTCCCAGGCCAGCGGAACTGCTGTCTCCAGTCCAATGATGCCATTGGCCGCTTCCTCAAAGGTCAGTTCCTTTTCCAGACGTGTATGGGGTGCGTGATCGCTGGCGATGCAGTCAATGGAGCCGTCGGACAACCCTTTTAAAATAGCTTTGACATCGGATGGCGTACGCAATGGGGGATACATTTTGTAGTTGGTGTCATAGTCTTTGATATCCTCATCGCTCAGGGTGAAGTGGTGGGGAGTGACTTCACAGGTCACCCGAATTCCCTGCTTCTTGGCCTGACGTACCCAAGAAAGAGATTCTTGAGTCGAAAGGTGGGCGATGTGGACACGTCCACCGGTGATGCGGCTCAAAATAGTGTCCCGAGCCACATCCAGTTCTTCAGCTGCTCGGCTGATCCCTGGCACCCCGAGTCGGGTGGAAACCGCACTCTCGTTGAGGTGCCCGGCCGCGGAGAGCTGTCGATCCTCACAATGATCGATAATGGGTATATCGAAGATCTTGGCATACTCTAAAGCCCGGCGCATGATCTGATTGTTTTCAACCGACTTTCCGTCATCGGTAATGGCAACCACTCCGGCCTTTACCATTTCTCCAATTTCGGCCAGTTCTTTCCCTTGTAGCCCTTTGGTGATGGCCCCGGCAGGAAAGACGTTCACCAAACCAGCCCGATCAGCGCGCTCCAAGATAAATCGTGTGATAGCCTCACTATCATTCACGGGCTGGGTGTTGGGCATGCACGTGATGCTGGAGAATCCTCCAGCTGCGGCCGCTTTGCTTCCGCTGAGAATCGTTTCCTTGTCCTCGCGTCCCGGCTCTCGCAAATGGACATGCATGTCGACGAAGCCAGGCGCTACGATCCATCCGGAGGCATCGATCACTTGCCAAGTCTTCTTGGCCTGAATTTTACCGAGGCCGGCGACTTTTCCCTTTTCCACCAGCAGATCCACCTTTTTTTCCAGCTTCTGGCTCGGGTCGACAACCCTTCCACCTTTCAATAACAGTGTCATAGGCCGGGTTCCTCGCTGGCACCCAGTAAGAGGTAGAGAACCGCCATGCGGACCGCCACACCATTAGCGACCTGTTCGAAAATGACCGAGTATCCTGCTTCGGCAAGTTCAGGATCAATCTCAACACCGCGGTTGATGGGTCCCGGATGCATCACAATGGCGTTACTCCGGGCCCACCCCATCTTTTTCGTGTCGAGACCGTAGAGGGCGAAATACTCTTTAACAGAGGGGAAGAAGACATCACTCTGCCGTTCTCGTTGCGTCCGCAACATCATGATGACATCTGCACCCTCGAGCGCTTCCTTCATGTGATAGGTCACCTTCACCCCGAAACTTTCAAACTCCATTGGGATGAGAGTGGGCGGGCCACAGACCCAGACATCGGCCTCCATCTTTCCTAAAAGGAGGGCATTGGATCGCGCCACGCGGCTGTGCGCAATATCGCCCACGATGGCTACTTTGAGGCCCTCAAGCTCCTTCTTATGATCCAATATGGTGAGAGCATCCAATAGTGCCTGCGTCGGGTGCTCGTGCATTCCATCACCGGCGTTGACAATGCAGACAGACTCACAGTACTGAGCCAAGAGATGAGGCGCCCCCGCTGAGCTGTGACGAAGTGCGATGATATCGGGATTCATGGACTGCAAATTCTTCCCAGTATCGATTAACGACTCTCCCTTGGTTACGCTGCTCAGGGAGACGTTGACGTTGATGGAGTCCGCACCCAGGCGCTTGGCAGCAATCTCGAACGACGATCGAGTCCGGGTCGACGGCTCATAGAACAGATTGATGAGGGATTTCCCGCGGAGAGTGGGAACTTTTTTGATCGGTCGGGTGGAAATTTCCCTGAAACTTCGGGAGGTATTCAGGATTAATTCGATTTCATCGAGTGTAAGTTCTTCAATCCCCAGTAGATGTTTCTCGCGCAAAGGCATGATTTAACTGTCAGCTGTTTCGCCTTTCCTCAAGAGTTCCTTGGTTGTAACAACAGCACCTTCTTCTCCATCAATGGATGAGACAAGAACCTCAACCATCTCTTTTTCAGTAGTCTCCACAGACTTTCCGACGTAATCGGCTTGAATAGGCAATTCTCTATGGCCACGATCAATGAGGACTACCAGTTCGATCCGCCTGGGGCGTCCGTAGTCCAGGACACTTTCCAGAGCAGCTCGAGTGGTACGCCCCGTGTACAGAACGTCATCGATCAAAAGCACATCCTTATCGGTCAGATCAAAATCCAGCAGCGACCCCTCCACAATGGGCTGATTCGCCACCAGGGAGAGGTCGTCTCGATAAAAGGTAATGTCGAGGATTCCAAGAGGGATCTTCTCGCTGGAGAGCTTTTCAATTTTCTTCTGAAGCCTTTGAGCCAGTGGAACACCTCGTCGTCGGATTCCAATGAGTACCATGCTGCTGAGCTTTTGATGCTCTTTGGCAATTTCTGTTGCAATCCTGGACAGTTCCGACTCCATCTCCTCCGGAGTCATTACCCGTCGAAGATACTTTTGTTTCAATGTTTCCTCCCGGAAGGCGCTGGGAATGATAGCACAGGCAGTTTCGGGCTGACCAGCCAGCCGGGATTATGCATAGGTTTTCGTGACGAAGTGCCGCTGGCGCCACGATGACAAGGCGTGCAAGGGGTACCCGCTTGCGGGTCGGGCCCCGCAGGCGTACTCATGCAGTACGCCGAGGAGCCCAAGGGGTACCCGCTTGCGGGTCGCACAACGCAGTCAGCGTGGATGATTGCGGCACTGCAGTAGATAATTTATGCATAATACCGGCTAACACGGGCACCATCGGGTACAGGTGTAGTGTGTTATTCTATGGTCGCTGGAAGTGACCTATGCCACTGAATGCCAAGGCCAAGCGATTGATTCTAGCTCTTGATGTTTCTGCGCAAGAGGAGGCCATTGAATTGGTGCGGAAGCTGAAGGATCAGGTCGCTTACTTCAAGGTCGGTCTCCAACTTTACACTGCTGCCGGGCCAACCATAATCAAAAAGATCCTTCAAGAAGGCGCCGAGGTGTTCTTGGATCTCAAGTTCCACGATATTCCCAATACGGTCACTCAGGCTGCCGTGGAAGCAGGGCGGCTGGGCGTGCGCATGATGACCCTCCACAGCCTGGGCGGCGAAGTCATGATGCGACAGACGCGTGAAACGCTACAAGAATACTCTCGCCGAGAAGGCTGGCCCTGTCCCAAGCTTTTGGCTGTCACCATCTTGACCAGCATTGATCCGAAGGCGCTTCTTTCCCTGGGCATTGACCATCCCTTGGATCAAGAGGTTTTGCGACTGGCGAAATCCGCTCAAGCAGCTGGGATGGACGGAATCGTCTCCTCACCACGCGAACTGCGTCTGCTCCGAGAGGCAGGGCTCGAGGGACTTCTCTTCGTGACACCGGGAATTCGGTCAGCAGAGGCGGGAACGGATGACCAACGGCGCACCATGACAGCTTCTGAGGCTCTCGAAGAAGGTGCAGATTATCTGGTGGTTGGCCGACCGATCACTCAATCACCCGATCCAGTCCAGGCAGCTCAAACACTTCTTAGACAAATTCATACCGGATAAATCATCGATCTCAGTTAAAATGGAACGAATGAGAAAACTATTCTTGGGTTGCCTGCTGTTTGTAGCTTCCGGATGGGTCTCGGCTCAATCACTTGAAAAAGCCTCTCCTGAAGTATCTCGGTGTCACGCCTTTATCGACGACCAAAACATCTGGACGGTCGAGATCTTGGAGGACCCGAAAGGAGAGATCGTACCGATCCTCAATATCATCACCTTCTCACCGGGTGGATGGGACTTCCGACCCCAAGAGATTTACATCTACAACCAGCAGGGTGAGGAAGCGGTGGTGGAAAGATTCTCGATGTACACGGGGGTTCCTGGCGAGGATTATCTCATGCAATATCTTAAGATCCGGGGAGACAGCTTTATCGGTCTGGACCTGTTGGGTCAATTTGACGAGTTTTCCGAACCGACACGGATCGCCATCGATCTTGGAAAGGATCGGTTTCAACTCGAGGCTCTCGACTGCATCGATTATGACGCGCTGGCGGAGAAAATTGACAGGATTAACGTTGACAGTCCCAATCTTTGGGAGGATTTCGACGTCCTTCAGATCAAGTTTCTTGGAGAAAAGACGCTCAGACCGGAGAACTAGCCCGCAGTTCTCACACCAGGTCGTCGCGAAGCGGCGGAAGGCCCGGCCTGACAAGGCGCGCGAGGGGTACCCGCTTGTGCGGGTCGCGCAACGCAGTCAGGTCGGATCATTGCGCCGATGTAGTAGAGCGGGTGTGAGAACTGCGGGCTAGAGGCTAGCGGCTACCCCTCAAGGCACAACCACCTCTAGACTTTCACTGGAGGAAACAAATTCCATTGGGCCATGGCCAATGAGTTCGCCATCCATCTGAATGGGAACGGAGTTGTCACTCAATACTTCGACGCGCTGAACCTTTCGATAAATGACGTCGTGAAAACGAAGGTGCTTTCCAGAGAGCACTCCCAAGAAATAAGAAAGATAACGCCACCTTTGCCGACCGGTGAACAGACACACATCCAGGCAGCTTTCCTTCACGCTGGCCCGAGGGGTTACCAGGAATTCTCCTCCGTAATATCGCGTGTTACCAATAACTGCAAAGGTCCCCTGGTGAACTTCGCCTTCCATCTTCAACTCAAAGGGAGGGAAAGGGTATCTCAAAACGGCAGCGGCAGCGGCCAACCAATAAGCACCGATGCCCAGAATCTTTTTCATGGGTTGGTTCATTTGAGAGATGACATAGCCATCAAATCCGATGCCCGCCATCAGGTGAAAATATTTTCCGTTGGATTTCCCCAGATGGATCTTTTGCAATTTCCGTCGTTCCACCAGCGACAAAGCCTGCTCAGGATCCCTCGGGATACCCAGTTCCCGAGCAAGTACATTGGTGGTACCTGCAGGTAAAAGAGCTACGGGAACCTTCCACTTCACCGCTTGTCCGATCACCCCATGAAGGGTTCCGTCACCACCATAGACGATCAACAAGTCCGTATCCTTCAGGTTCAGCCAGGTTGAAGGATCTTGTGAAGGACGAGTCATGGCAGCCTCACCTCGGATTCCATAGCGATCGAGGTTCTCCAGCAAAAGTTTCAGTCGCTTTTCGGAAAGGGAGAATCGACCCGCAGCGGGGTTGTAGACCAGGACGGCGGTTGTCATGAGCTTTCCCTCTCACATGCCGGAGTTCTGTTGGCGGGTGTTCTCAGGGAGGTCAAGATCGAGGCCGCACAAGCCCTTCGACCGCAGGCATAGCCTGTGCTACGTCGAGGATCGAAGGGCGCGGAGAACGAAGAGCTTGGCCTTCCTGAACACCCGCGCTAGTCGGCTTGGGGAGTGCGGTCAAGAAGGGGCTCCTTCTCAGAAATGGTTGCCAGCTGTCCTATGAGCTCATCGCGAACTGTAACAAACTGAGTCCAATCCTCTTTCTCGACCGCCTCATCCGAGGGTAATGCCGTGAGTTCCCGAGGATTGATTTCTCTGCCGCTTCTGTCCTGGACCTGATAATGGAGATGGGGACCTGTGGCAAGTCCGGTGGATCCGACTCCTCCGACCGTCCTATGAGCTCATCGCGAACTGTAACAAACTGAGTCCAATCCTCTTTCTCGACCGCCTCATCCGAGGGTAATGCCGTGAGTTCCCGAGGATTGATTTCTCTGCCGCTTCTGTCCTGGACCTGATAATGGAGATGGGGACCTGTGGCAAGTTCGTTCTCCCTGCCTGACTCTTTGGCCAGAACGCACGTCAATGCGAGAGAGATGAGCATAGCCCGTGACATAGCCATTCGGGTGACGAATCTCTACCAAGTTTCCAACCCCCCCCTCTCTCCCAGCAAAGGTCACAACTCCATCGGCTGAAGCTAACACTGGAGTTCCCCTGGGAGCACCGTAGTCCACTCCAAGATGAGGGCGTCTCACCTTCAAAATGGGGTGAAAACGGGAATGGGAGAAGCTGGATGTGATGCGGGGATCAAAGTCAAAGGGCGCCTTCAGGAAGGGCTTTCTTACGGCACCACCGTTCTCATGGTAGTAACCCACACCCTGTTGACTCTCAAACAGGAAAGCGTACAAAGCCCCAGCACGACTGGTGAACTGGACTGCTAGAATCTCCCCGTATTGCACAAAATCCCCATCGAGATACTTTTTTCCAAAAATCAGCTTGAACGAATCTCCAGGCCGAATCGCAGTGAAATCGATGTCCCACTGAAAAATCTGATGGAGAGCTTGAACGAGCTGCGGCGATTCGCCCTGGGATACCAGCGTGTCCCACAGAGAGCTATCAACCTCCCCATAGAACTCCTCGACCTCCACTTGGAAATCATAGGGATGGCGAGAAGCCACATACTGTCCCGAGTCATATCTCACCGAGAGGTATTCCTCACTGTCAATATGATATTCCAGGTCGTGGAAGGCACCATTGGAGGCTCTTCCAATGGCAAGGCGATGTCCAGCCATGACGCGGCTCAGATCATAGATCGGTTTGACTTCTTGAACCAGAAGGTGAATGGCTCCAGCCGTGAATCCCCAGTCCAACAACGTCTGTTGGAAAGTGGACCTGGACGCGATGACACGCTCAACTCTCTCAATCGGGGGCTCGTCAACCTCGAGGTCACAAATAACCATCGCCTCAAGTTCCATGACATCCCCCACATCCGCACCAGAGGGTAAGGAGGAAAAAGAAAGAAGGCCCAGACCCAGCACAGAAAAACAGAGCAGAAAAACAACTCTATCGCGAAAGAAAGGCACCATTAACTCCTCACCGACTCTTATTCTCTTTCAGGAACTTCTCCACTATAGAAGGAACCAAACCATTCACAGAACCTCCCAAACTAAAGATCTCCTTCACCAACCTGGAACTTAAATAGGTATAAGCTTCCGCTGGCACCATAAAAACCGTCTCAATCTCCGGCTGCATCTGGCGGTTCATGAGCGCCATCTGAAACTCGTATTCATAGTCAGTAACCGCTCGAATACCTCGCAGGATAACCTGGGCTTTCTGGGCGACAGCGAACTTGACCAGCAATCCCTCAAAGGTCTCAACCTCAATATTATCCCATTCCTGTGTGACCTCTCTCAACATTTCCAGGCGCTTGTCGATCTCGAAAAGGGGCTCCTTTTCTACATTGGCAAGTACCGCCACAATCACGCGGTCAAAAATTCTGTGGCTTCTCTCAATGATATCTAAATGACCATTGGTGACAGGGTCAAAGGAGCCTGGGTAAATCGCAGTCACTTGCTTCGCCATGAGCTAGTTCCTATGTTAAAAGACTCTCCTTCCAAAAAGCAATCGGCAGAAGGAGGCAGGAGACAGGAGGTAGGAGGTAGGAGGCAGGAGTCAGGAGTCAGGAGTCGGAAGTCGGAAGTCAGAATAAACTACGAGAATTCTTTGCTCGGTTCTGTCTTTATCCTACCTCCTACCTCCTCTCTTCTAACTTGACAACTCTTTTCACTGCTCCTATAGTGGGCATGCCTCGCTTGGTTTCCCCATCGACTTCAATGTTTGCCGGTTCCGTCTCTGCGAAGCTTTTTGTGCATGCTGGAACGGCTCTGGCACAAGAATCAGGCGATTCTTCGGTCCATCATCAGTAACATCCTGATCGACCCGTCGGGAGTGGATGACGTGCTGCAGGAAGCCTTTAGAAAGCTGCTGCAAGCAAAGATACACTTCTCCACCCAAGAGGAGACCTACAATTACATTCGGAAAGTGGTCCTCAATACCAGCATCGACCATTACCGCTGCCATAGGCGGCGAAGTGCTCGCTTCGTCAACTGCGCTGACGAAAATCTTGCTTCCAGATCTCCCTATGTTCCGAATCCATTGACCCTTCTCATGGAAAAGGAAAAGGCTGAGGTAAAGAACTCGATCCTGGAAAAAGTCCGGAAGACCTTAAAAGAACTGCCTCCCGAACAGAGAGAGGCCATCGACATCACCTTCAATCGAAATCACCGGAAAATTAAGGATCTCTGCAAGGAAAAGGGAGTTCCCTACTCGACTATCCGAAGTCGCATGACTGCAGGCATCGATCGCATCCGACGCAGGCTGAAAGCCAAGGGGATCTATCAAACTGTCGAAAAGGTAAGGTAGACGATGAGTTGTGAACAAGTTCCACTAATTGAATTCCTTCATGGGGAGTTGGGGAGCTCGGAAACAGAGCACGTTCTCAAGCACATCGAAGGATGTCCCACTTGTCGAGAACGGCTTCAGACGATGGCCGCGGTAGAAGGAGTTTACCGTGACAGGCATCCCTCCCGCCGAAACACTCAACGGTTCTGGCTTGTGGCAGCAGGACTGCTGATAGCGGTCCTGGTGCCCACTTTTTATCAAGTCTGGCACAGGTCAAGCATCGACTCACTCGACATAGCAAGCCTGGCTAGTGAGGGCAAGTATCCCTATTTTCCCCTTCAGACCCGTTCAGAGAGTGAAGGACAGGAAACAAACAACCGTGAGAGAGCTTTTTCAGCCTACAGTGCAGAGCAGTTCAGAGAGGCCAGTGAATGGTTTTCACAGCTGCCTCCCAGTGCCGAGACTCTCTTCTACAGTGCAGTCACCCACTACTTGCTGGCGGAATATCCACAGGCCCTGGAGCAGCTGGCTGAGGCCGTACAACTCGATAATCAATGGGAAACAGTCGGGATCTGGTACAAAGCCAACATCTATCTGAAGACCGGTCAAAAGAGGCAAGCTCAAGAGGCGCTCAGGGAGCTGGTCCGCCAGGGGCCAAACGAATATCGGCAAAAGGCTGTTGAACTAC
Source organism: Acidobacteriota bacterium (assembly GCA_963663035.1). Lineage (GTDB taxonomy): Bacteria > Acidobacteriota > UBA6911 > RPQK01 > JADFOI01 > JADFOI01. The sequence goes on along the minus strand of OY760074.1, from coordinate 631,665 downwards.
TTGAAGAACTCGAGAATCGGTAATGGATCTGGGGCTCTCGTCCCTCTGCTTTGTCTGCTCTCTTCTGTGACCTTTTCAGTGGGACAGGTGGCTCACTATCAAACCTCGCCCATTGACCTTCACCGAAAACTTCGGGAAGCCTTCCTGATCGGAACAGAGGTCGGAACCGAGGTCAGGGCAATCATGAGTGAAACCGGCGACCACTCGTTTGACTCCCTTCTCACCCACTCACCCTCCAAGCAGGCCTCCCTCCGTCTTCAGACTGTCGCCTGGAAGGCGTGGTCTGAGGGTGACTACGCACAGGCTGTTGACCTTTATCGAGAGGCCGCTGCCCTGATGGCAGAGACGGGTCTGACCAGCGAGGTTGCCTTTTGTCTCTACTACATCGCGGAGATTTTCGCCGAGCAGGAGGATTACTCCCAAAGTCTTGAATGGATCGGGCAGGCGCTAGCGGTGGCCAGTTCAAGAAACCGACCCTATCTTGAAGCACTGATCTTTCAAAGTCGCGGTTACTCTCTCTGGTTTGCTGACCACTTTCAAGCCAGTATTCATGCCTTCACTCTGGCCCTTGAACGCTGGCACACAATCGGTTTTCGGGAGGGTATGGTGACTTCCTGGAACAACCTGGCTGCCCTTTATGAAGAACTGCGTCTCTGGGATAAGGCTGACCACTACTACCAGCTAGCCTTTGGGCTCACGGAAGAGTCGTTGGACGCCGAGAACCGATTTTACCTGCACGCCAACTATTCCGCGTTCCTTCATCAGCGAAACGAGCCATCCCAGGCACTTGAGCATCTTGCTCAGGCTCGCGAACTCAAAGAGGTGTCACCAGGCAAATTCTTACTGTTGGAAGGGAAGATCTTGGGAGTTGGGGATCACTTGACCCGGCTGCTCTCCTTTCAGCCCCAACTGCCTTCACTGAGTATTGAACGAGCTCTATTGCTCGGTCAATTCTTCCAGGACAGTGGGGAGCGACTTCAAGCCTATCGGTACTTTGAAGAAGCTCTTCGCGAGAGCCAGGAGAGCGGTCTCAGATACTTCACGCGAGACTCCGCACTTCACCTGGGTGCCTGGCTGGAAAAGGATGGTCAGTATGAAAGAGCTTCTCAGCTCTACTTCGCAACTCTGAGAGAAGAGCAAATGACATCGGTTCCTGAAGTCGTCTTTCCGTACTGGCGCACCGTTTCCCCTCTTTTCGATGGCTGGATTCGCTCGCTGATTCGTCTGGGGCGTGTCGAAGAAGCCTGGCAGGAGATTCAACGTCTGGTTCAACTGAGAAAGAGAAAAGGGCAGAGGGCAGCGGAAAGCGTCTTTTCGGTTCAGTTTAACGAGGACGAGGTGAGCCAGTTTATCCTGGCTGGAAAGCTGGAAACCCAAGGACCCTTGCCGGCTCCCTGGGAAACGGCAATCCCCATTGAGCTGAGAGCAGACTCGATTTTTGAAATGCTCTCTTCCCAGGGAGCACAGCCATTCACGATAGTCGAAATGTGGCCCGACGGAAGAAGCATCTACGCCTGGGTCATCCGATCTTCCGGCTACGTGTTCCGGGAACTGGTTCTTCCCCAGGAGATCACCGAGACAGTGCATGAAATTGTCGATCCACTCTATTCGGCGCTTTCCTCTCTTCCGCCTCCCCCGAACTCTCGCCAGCTGCAGCTGGTATACAGCCACCTGATCGAACCTCTGGAAGGATTCTTTGATTCGAGCAGTATCCTCTTCATTGGACACAAGGAGTTACAGACTCTTCCCTTGGAGATGCTGCAAAATCGGCGGGGAGAGTTTCTGCTCGAGCACTACAACTTTAGCTATCTTCCCTCAGTTTACGGAAATGCACAGCAGGAAACGTCGAGCCCATCGGCTCCCATTCTCATCCGACCCATCTCCTCCTTGGATCTTCCAGAAATTCAAGCTGAAGAAAGCTTTTTCAAGACCCTCTTTCCCGATCTTCAGGTAGCAGAACAATTGGAGGGCCAATTCCTTCCAGGCGCTCGATGGGTTCACATTTCGACCCATTTTCGTCTGGACAATCGGTTCTGGCTGGCGTCAGGTTTCGCCAATGGTCCAGAGGAGCTGAACGTCCTTCGGTTCTTGAAACACCCCCTCTCTTGCACCCTGCTCTCTCTTGGCGTGTGTGATGCGGGCAATGCCTACAGTTCTGATTCGCCTTACTGGCTCGGCTTTTCCGAACTCTTCTTAAACACCGGGGTGCGGTCTCTTTTGGTGAACCGCTGGAGGTTGGATGAAATCGCCTCTCGCATTTACCGTGATTTCTATGCCCTGTCGAGGCAAGGGCTTCCCATGGATCAAGCTATCACCCAGGCCCGGCTGCGTTTCATGAATCAGACCTTCCGACGAGGCACGGCCAAAGTGACAGGGCAACATCCCTTCTTTTGGGCAGGAGTCACCTATGTCGGAGTTCCTGGAAGAACCCTTTATCCAAAACCCGAAGTGGGAGGCGGGCTGCTACTGTGGGGTGTGAGCCTGGGGACGCTCCTGGCTTATACGTTGGGGGTCCTGGCTCTCTCCACCAGGCGAACTTCGAACCTCACTTGATTCCTGGACCGTTGCCCAGGTGATCGACTTCGAAAGTTGCTAGCGTTGCACAAACTCTCTGACGACCCAGCCTTCCGCTCCGGCAGACGGCCCGTCCATCAACCTCACTTCGTGTCTGGTGAAGCCTGAAAACAGGACCGTGGCCCTCGTTCCGGGAGGAACCACGTGTACCTGCCCAGATTGCACCAATTAGGTCAGCCCGGTAGTGTCCTTGGCATTGATAGCCTCAAACAGTGCATCCCACGCCGTGTCATCGATGGCAAGATGGCCGGCCCGCTCTGAATCGCTCCACTTCAGCACCACATCATCTCCGACTGATACAGTGTGTGCCTGTCTGTTTGATTCGTTGGACGAAGCCTCCAGGTCGTAATTTTCTGCTGTGGATTGCTGAGAATCCTCACTGCTTAATTCCACATAAACTCCGACGACTGGATCATATTCTAGATTACCATCTCAGTCCTGGATTCCCACCTTGGTTTCAGATCGGAGTTGCTCAAGACTTGCTAGATATAAAAGGGGTTATGAAACGTTGCACAACCCTGACTCCGGCTCTCCTCCGATGCCGGGCTGCTGTGTCTGTACGCCCTGGATCAACAGCACGGACTGACGGCTGACTCCTGCCTGAAGGACGCTCGAGATAGCCGCTACGTCCGCCACGCGAACTGCTCACCCAGCGCAGCAGCCTTCCGCTGCCGGCTTCTCAACCCACGCTGTCGCAGAACGGCCTCGTCTGCTTAATTCCACATAAACTCCGACAAAGAAGAAGATTATGAAAAAGAGCCATTTATACGGCACAAGCGATGAATGAATCGTCCTGCCGCTCTTCCAAACTGACTGGATCATATTCTAGATTACCATCTCAGTCCTGGATTGATCCCACCTTGGTTTCAGATCGGAGTTGCTCAAAGACTCCTAGGATTCTTGGAGAGAACAGTTGTTCCGATAACTGGTAATCGGGCTGCAAATTGAACACTATCCGAAACTGCTCCCTGGCCTTTTCCAGGGCCAACGTGTCTGGTTCAACGTTCATTAAGGCTCGGTGACAGTACACCGCTCCTAAAACGGCGTGGACCTGTGCCACCCCCTCTCCAACACCCTCCAGAACCGATTCCAAGATTTGGATCGCTTCATCCGATCGACCATCGAAAAGAGCCAGCAATCCAGTGCGTATGCCATCGTTGCTTTGGATTCCTTTCAGACCAGAGGCGACAACTGCTTGGCCGGGATAGAGAGTATCGGCCCGCCGAAACTTCTCCTCTGCTTCCCTATATTTTCTCTGCATGAGGAGTCGCTGCCCCTCAAGGGCCAACTGTTGCCCAGCCTTAATCTGATCTCGTATCTTGTCTTCCTGGACCTGCAGGTTTTCCCTTTTGAAAAACCCGGGCTCCAGCTCACGAGCCTGTTGGTACCGCAAGGCAGCTTCGTCGTAGTCTCGTTCTTGAGCTGCCGCTTCCCCCTCCAGCAGGAGCTGATCAAAGAGGTCAATTCTCATACTCTGAACGGTACCCACCACCGTTTCAAAGTCGTTGTCAGGCCCTCGAATCCAGCCACCGAGCTTCCGAAGGACACCTTTCTCCTCTTCCACCACCTCCTCGACGTTTAATGACCGTGCCTGAATCAATACCTTGATCGTCTCTTCACGCGAACTGCCCATTTGAGCCTGTTGATACAAGTGAATGTAGAAACGCTTTTTCACGTCCTCAAGATCTGACTGAATCCTTTCCCTTTCCGTCTCGTCTGATTCAGCATCAATGGCCTCCTGATAGAGCCCTATCGCGGCAGAAAAGTCACCAGCCTTGGCCTTTTCTGCGGCCTCTTCTTCGAAGATATCTGCCTTGGTGAGTGCTCCCTCAGTCAGAGGCTGCCCGAAGGTCAGATCGGTGCCAAGCAGCAAACCAGTCACAAGGGTTACGATGACGAATCTCTTCAATAGCATCCAAAAACTCCAGCATCCCACCACACGGAAACACCTGTTTTCATGGTAAAATAATCGTGTACGGGACATCAAATTTCGGTTGTGCTTCGCCGAGTTTTCCTCACTCTGATACCAACTGAATGCTCCCTTTCCAGTATCGTTAGAAAATTATGGCTCCCAAGAAAATTGGCAGATATCAGATCGAAGGCCTGTTGGGTCAGGGGAGCATGGGAGTTGTTTTCAAAGCCTATGATCCTGTACTGGAGCGTTACGCCGCCATTAAGGTGATGAATACGGGCGTCGACGTGGATGACGAGCTTCGAGCCCGCTTTTTTCGGGAAGCTCGCTCGGCTGCCAAACTCAATCACCCAAACATTATTTCCATCTACGATCTGGGTGAGAACAGGAAGCGACCTTTCATTGCCATGGAATACGTGGAGGGGGAGGATCTACGAGCGATCATCAAGAAACGAGCCTTTATCCCCTTTTCCGAGAAACTTCGTTTTGTCAGCCAGATCTGCGAGGGCCTGGACTACGCTCATAGCCATGGTGTCACCCATCGTGACATCAAGCCGGGCAACGTCTTCATTACGCAGTACGGTGGCCTGAAGATCCTGGACTTCGGACTGGCCCGGCTGGCCTCCTCGGAGATGACACGAAGCGGGATGCTCTTGGGAAGCCCTTACTACATGTCCCCGGAGCAGGTAAAAGGCAGCCCTGAGATTGACGGGCGCAGCGACCTCTTCAGCGTCGGTGTTCTCCTCTATGAGTTAGTCTCCTACACCAGACCGTTTGAAGGTGAAACTCCGACATCAGTTTGCTTTCAGATCGTCAGTGAACCTCATCATCCCATCTCACTGGTCCTCTCAGGCTGTGCTCCACAGTTGGAACTAATCATCGAGCGAGCCCTCTGTAAGGATCCGAAAAAACGCTACCAAACTGGTGCCGAACTAACGGCAGACATATTGGAACTCCAGGAGCAACTTCCCAAGGCTCAGGAGACTTTGAGGACAGGGATCAAGCCCCTCCAAGCTGAATTAAAGAAGTACCGCAAGGACTTCAAGAACCCGCTCATCCAGGATCTTGTTGAAGACGAGTTCTTTGAACCAAAAGAAGTCGACCCCGAAACCAAGGTCTCTCTGCTCGGGTCTGAGATTGATCCGGACGATTACGGCAGCCTGTTGCTTCGGCAGGCTGATCTCAAGAGACGCATAGAAATCGTTGTCGACAGACAGTCGAAAGCTCAGAAGATCCTTAAACTGTTCGTAACTGCTAAAGCACAGTTAAAAGAGGGTCAGCAGGAAGCCTGCCGCACCACCCTGGAGAAAATCTTCAAGCTCAACCCAAAGAGCGCCGAAGCACTGCGAGTGCAGGAAACTTTGGAGAAGCGTCGCCGCGAACAGGAAACCCAATTGCAGCTCGAAGCGGCACTGGCTGTGGCTCGCAGCGCTTTGGATCAGGAAGACTTTGAGCGCTGTCTACAGGTCGTCTCCACGGCCTTCGAAATTTCCCCAACCCATCCTGAGGCAGCAGAGCTGAAAGACAAAGCAGAGGAGGGCATTGAGCTCAGGAAGCTGGAAGCTTTGTTGGCTACGGTCCGCCAGTATGAGAGGAGCCAGGACTACGAGGGCTGCTACAAAGCAGCGACTGAGGCATTGAAACTGGATCCGAAGCACACTGAACTTCAAGAGGTTCAACGGCGCGCTGAAAAGGCGATGAAAGAAGTACACCAAGTGGCGAGTCTCCTGAAAAAGGCCAGCCAGCGTCTGGAGTCCAAGCAGTTCAATCGGGCTCTGAAATTCGTTGAAAAAGTGTTGGCGGTCCAGCCGGATCAGCCGGAAGCCCTTGAATTGAAGAGAAAAGCCCTGGAGGCATTGGATCCCGAGCACCCTGAGTTGAAAAATCTTCATGAGCTAGCCGCCACCCAGACCAGTGCCCAACGAGAACACCTGAGTCAGATTGCCAAAGTGTTGGACTTTGCCCAAGGCGAAATCAAGAGAGGGAATTTCGAAGCTGCTCTTGACAACTTATCTTTTTTGTTGGAACTGGAACCTGATCATCCAACTGCGCTCAGGCTCAAGGAGCACACGGAAGCAAAGCTCCGTAAAAAGCGAGCTGCAGCGGATTCTCCATCTGAAGTGAAAAAGGACGTTCTGGAGGCCGGCGAGGCTACTCAGGTACTAGAGAATGTCACTCTGACGATCAGACAGAAGTGTGGAAGAATCAGGCTACCCAAACTTCCACTGAAGATCTCGGCTTTCCTGGCTAAGCCATGGCTTGCGCCGTTGGCGGGAGTCGCTTTCATGTTACTTTTGGTGCTGGCAGTGGTTATTGCGTGGGCCGGGGGAGATCAATCGGAGAGAATACTGGACCCGTCCTCTGAGAGTCCTTCGGGTTCACTGATCTTGAATGTTGCACCGTGGGCCACCGTCGATTCAATCACCCGCGTAGACAATGATCAGGCGATCTCTATTGAGCAGGACCTCAATACCCCGTGTGTGGTGCAATTGCCGCCTGGGAGATACCGGGTTCGAGTGAGCAATCCGCATTTCAATGGGCCGCTGGAGTTCGAAGTGAGGATTGTTGCTGGAGAGTCCTCTGTGGTTCACAAGAAGTTGCCCGACTTTGATCTGGAAGAAACGTTTTCAGCTGTTGTTGAAAACATGTAGTGGGTCAGGAGCGAATCCAGGTCGAGAGTGGAGCAGGCTTGCCAAAGAAATAGCCTTGGGCGAATTCGAATCCCATCTCAACACAAACTTGCTTTTCTTCCTTCTTCTCGATACCTTCGGCCAGGCAGGACACTCCGATTTCACCCACCATGTGCACCAAAGTTTCGACCAACTTCTGTTTGGGAAAGGGGGCCTCGTGAAGGTCTCTTATCAGAGTAAGGTCAAACTTAAGATAGTCGGGTGGAACCTCCACCAATTCAAGTAAGCGAGCCTGTCCGGCCCCAAAATCGTCGTAGGCAAGCCCCATCTCAAGATCAGTCAAGTGGTCGCGCAGCTTCCGCATTTGGTCGAGATCGGTGACGGCAGCTTCATGAATCTCCAGGACGATAGAGAGGTCGGGTGCATCCAGACGGAGTTGCTTGAGCGAATCCAAAAGGTGGAGCGAACCCAACTCAGCCGGGTGGGTGTTAACGAACAGCTTCGGCGCACCTTCCAGCTGTTTCGCCTCTTGAACCCCGCGAGAACGAAAAACTGTGCTGAGATCAGCCTCCAAGCCGAAGCGTGCTGCAATGCGAAAGAGCTCGTCAGGCACAGAGGCAACTCCTGGATGGTCGCCTCGTCCCAGGACTTCGTATCCCATCGTTTCATCCCCGCTAATCTTGACGATGGGCTGGAAGAAGGGAAGAACCGCGTGTGTTTTCAGCAGTTCGTGAAATTGGTGTATTCCTACGGCTAGCTGCCCTGGAAGCTCCTCAGAGGAGACGTGGTGCAAGACAGTACGGGAGGAATCGGTCACCTCAGGCTCGACTCGGCTGAGTCGGAACTCATAGTCTGAAAAATGCAGGATGTCGCCATCTTTCAGGCTTGCTTCTCCAGTGATCCTCTCGCGGTTCAGAAACGTCCCATTGGTACTTCCCAGATCACGCAGCTGTAGAGTGTCACCCTGGACAAATAGTTCCGCATGCCGGCCTGAGATCGTTGAAAAGGGAAGGCACAGGTCCACATCAGGGTTCCGCCCCACGCGGTAGGGCAGGGGCCGAACCATCCACCGCCTGAACTCTTCGCTCTCGTCGCGGTAGCCCTCAAGGGACCACTCAGCTTGATCCGAATCTTCCTCCATCCAGCTAAATCCTTGCGAAGTCGATTGCACTTAGTTCGTCATTGGAAGTGCAAACGGTGGGGGATCTCAAGATCTGAGGGGACAACCACCCGCAGGGTCCCGTACCCCGTGGCGAAATTGTATTTTGAAGAGCAGAACGAGTCAAGGGGACCTCACTGCCGCCTTGCATCCGTGCTTTCTTGGAGGCGTGGGTGACCTGCCCCCACGAACGAGTCCACCCTCTATGCTAGACCCGGGACCATTTGAAGTCCACTCCAAGGGATTGGATCCAGTGCCTGCGACCTAGGTAGTTTGGCCTCTGGCGCCGGCGGCCGATAGGCCAAGGCGCTGTGAGGCCGGATCTGATTGTAATCCCTCCGCCAGCGTTCTACCAACACCTTGGCTTCCCCCAGCGTGTCGAAGATCTCCATGTTCAGCAGCTCATCCCGTAGTTTCCCGTTGAAACTCTCAATGTACCCATTCTCCCAGGGGCTGCCCGGCTCGATGTACAAGGTCCTTACCCCAACAGCCTGCAGCCAGTCCCGGACCGCCTGTGCCGTAAACTCCGATCCGTTATCGGACCGGATAAACTCAGGCACTCCCCGATCAACGAATAACTCCGCCAGCCGGTCCAACACGTCTTGGTGATTCATCTGCCGTTTCACATCAATGGCGAGGCACTCTCTGGTGTACTCATCCAGGATCGTCAATAGCCGAAAGGCTCGCCCATCATGGGTCCGTTCATGCACGAAATCATAGCTCCAGACGTGGTTCTTGCGAGCCGCTCGTAACCGAACACAGGAACCGTCATTAAGCCACAGCCTCCTTCGTTTCGGCTGTCTGGACGGGACTTTCAGCCCTTCTTGTCTCCACAGCCTCTCCACCCGCTTAGGATTCACCTTCCACCCTTCCCCATGAAGTATCGCCGTGACCCGCCGGTAGCCATAACGCCCGTATTGCGTAGCCAACTCCACCATCCGGGCCACCAATCGGGCCTCATCATCGGGAATTTGCCTTTCCCTTCGCTGGGTCGATCGAACCTGTCCCAGCACTTGGCAGGCCCGACGTTCGGAGACTCGCTCTGCTCCTAATCGCTCTCGTACCCACATCACCGCTCGTCTCCTGTTCGCCGGGCCTAGAAGTTTCCCGAGGACACTTCCTTCAGGATCTGCTTGTCCAAAGACAGATCCGCCACCAGCTTCTTCAACCGGGTATTCTCCTTCTCCAACACCTTCAACCTCTTGGCCTGGTCCAACCGGAGCCCTCCGTACTCTTTGCGCCACCGGTAGTAGGTCTGCTCGCTCACCCCCATCTGCTTCGACACCTGTCCCACCCTCTGTCCTTGGGCCAGACCCACCTCTGCCTCACGCAGCTTCATGATGATCTGTTCTGCCCTAAACCGCTTCCCTGCCATCCTTGCCTCCTTCCTAAACCGGAAATCCTAACATTCAAACTGGACTCGTTTTAGGGGGCAAGGTCATGGGGCTGTGTGGTCGTGCACCAGTCGGTCGGCGTTAGAGAAGTCCCTCGGCCACAGAGTGGAAGTAGAACACATAGATGTAGCCACCCGGAAACTCCGTCGTCTTTGTGTAGTCAACCAGAATAGCGAGTTCCGGTCGCTCCGGGACCCGTGAAATGAGCACGTTATGCTCTGAGATAGTGAAGTCTCTGGCCTGGGCTAACTGCACGACCTGCTGGGTAATAGCGAGATTGTCCTGCTGATCGAGGGCAGAGCGACCGGCAAGATCGACCAGATCTCCATAAAATGCTCGCTGCGCCAAGTAGACTGGGACAATTTGAGAACCCAGGTACCCCAGGATGGCTAAGAGCACAGCCAGCACCAGGACACTTACCAGGCCCGACTGGCGCTTTTTCAGTAGTAATACCATTGAATTTCCCATAGCCTTCACCTTTCATTGAGCAGTCTTTGACTCAACACCGAAGAATGACCTCTCTTAGCCTTTCTAGAGGCCACATTAGAGAGCTTCATGGTGGATTCTAGCGTTATCTGAAAACTCTTACGAGCTACCCTCAAAAGGTGTGTAAATAGCACAGGCGGTGATTATCCTTCCGGGTGAAAATAAAAACCCGGGCGGAAGAGCCCGAAAGGAAGGAGTCACACCGCCATGAGCAAGAAGAACATTGATCACAGTGTGGAGTCAAGAGTCTGCTTTGAACAGCTGGAAGAGTGGGTGCGAGAGCAGATCCAGTTTTACGTACAGGAACTGCTGGAGGATGAAGTGACACAGCTGCTGGGACGAAGAAAGAATGAGCGTCGCCGAGAAGTGGACGCCTCCGGTGGCTATCGCAACGGCTACGGCAAGGAGCGGCGACTGACGATGAGTTGCGGAACGATCAAGCTGCGGCGTCCCCGAGTGCGGGATCTGGAAGAGCGTTTTGAGAGCCGGGTCTTGCCGCTGTTTGCCAAGCGAACGCGAGAGGTACGAGACTTGATTCCAGAACTCTATTTACATGGTCTGGCCGAGGGGGATTTCGATCTGGCCTTGAGAGGGCTTTTAGGGGAAGAAGCGCCGCTGTCCCCCAGCACCGTAGCCCGGTTGAAACAGAAGTGGCAGGGAGAAATGGAGGCCTGGCAGAGCCGTCGGCTGGATGATCTGGAAGTCGTGTATTTGTGGGCGGACGGCGTGTACATCAAAGCAGGGCTGGAGAAGGAGAAGGCCGTGATTCTGGTAGTGATCGCCGCTTTAAGTGATGGCACTAAAGTGGTGGTGTCCGTCAGTAGTGGTTATCGAGAATCGACCCAGAGCTGGTCCGCAGTGCTGCGGGATCTCAAAGAGCGGGGGATGAACCCACCCCGTCTGGTGATCGCTGACGGGCATCTGGGGATCTGGGGAGCGTTGCGCAACGTGTTCCCAGAAGCCGACGAGCAGAGATGCTGGAATCATCGCATCGTCAACTTGCTGGCCAAGATCCCCAAGAGTCGGCACAAAGCGGCCTTGTTGATGTTGCGGCAGATCCCTTATGCAGAAACACGGCAGGAAGCCGAGCGAGTCAAAGGACGATTCCAACATTGGTGTAGCAAGAGAGGCCTGGAGGCAGCGGCTGATCTGATCGACCAGGACTGGGAGCGGATGGTGACGTTTTACAACTATCCCAAACAGCAGTGGCAACATCTGCGGACTACCAACCCAGTGGAGTCTCCCTTCTCTGCTCTGCGACTGCGAACCGATGCTGCTCGAAGGTTCAAGAAAGTGGCCAACGCACGGGCTGTCATCTGGAAGATGCTGCTGGTCGCTGAGAAGAGATTTCGCCGTTTGAAGGCTCCCCACTTGATGAAGGATGTCTACCAAGGAGCCCAATATGTCAATGGAGTTCCAGTCAACCCAGTCACCCAGGAGAAAGCCGCCTGATGTCTATTTACACACTTATTGACGGAACCTGACGGGCATCTGGGGATCTGGGGAGCGTTGCGGAGATTGAACGTGTTCCCAGAAGCCGACGAGCAGAGATGCTGGAATCATCGCATCGTCAACTTGCTGGCCAAGATCCGCCAAGAGATCGGCACCCAAAGCGGCCCGAGCCTTGTTGTCCGTGAGTTCGGGTGCGGTGCTCATCGGTGAAAGCATGTACATGGGGCGATTCGGTGGGTCAAGCACTAGCTTGGACGCCTTGTAATCGCACCTCGAACACGGAGATGGAGATCCCTGTTTTATTGCACAGCAGAAACACGGCAGGAAGCTGGTCCCGATCGAGCGGCAGGGGATGAGTCAAAGGACGATAATCCAACATTGGTGTGAGTGCAAGAGAGGCCTGGAGGCGGAGATTGGCCCACGTGACTACCCTGCGGATCTGATCTCGACCTTCCCTGGACTGATGAGGACCGTGAACATGGTAGGATATACTAGTGCTACCCTCAAAAGGTGTGTAAATAGCACAGGCGGTGATTATCCTTCCGGGTGAAAATAAAAACCCGGGCGGAAGAGCCCGAAAGGAAGGAGTCACACATCCATGCGCAAGACTACCATTGACCACAGTGTGGAGTCAAGAGTCTGCTTTGAAACAGCTGGAAGAGTGGGTGCGACTGCAGATCCAGTTTTACGTACAGGAACTGCTGGAGGATGAAGTGACACAGCTGCTCGAAGAAAGAATGAGCGTCGCCGAGAAGTGGACGCCTCCGGTGGCTATCGCAACGGCTACGGCAAGGAGCGGCGACTGACGATGAGTTGCGGAACGATCAAGCTGCGGCGTCCCCGAGTGCGGGATCTGGAAGAGCGTTTTGAGAGCCGGGTCTTGCCGCTGTTTGCCAAGCGAACGCGAGAGGTACGAGACTTGATTCCAGAACTCTATTTACATGGTCTGGCCGAGGGGGATTTCGATCTGGCCTTGAGAGGGCTTTTAGGGGAAGAAGCGCCGCTGTCCCCCAGCACCGTAGCCCGGTTGAAACAGAAGTGGCAGGGAGAAATGGAGGCCTGGCAGAGCCGTCGGCTGGATCTGGAAGTCGTGTATTTGTGGGCGGACGGCGTGTACATCAAAGCAGGGCTGGAGAAGGAGAAGGCCGTGATTCTGGTAGTGATCGCCGCTTTAAGTGATGGCACTAAAGTGGTGGTGTCCGTCAGTAGTGGTTATCGAGAATCGACCCAGAGCTGGTCCGCAGTGCTGCGGGATCTCAAAGAGCGGGGGATGAACCCACCCCGTCTGGTGATCGCTGACGGGCATCTGGGGATCTGGGGAGCGTTGCGCAACGTGTTCCCAGAAGCCGACGAGCAGAGATGCTGGAATCATCGCATCGTCAACTTGCTGGCCAAGATCCCCAAGAGTCGGCACAAAGCGGCCTTGTTGATGTTGCGGCAGATCCCTTATGCAGAAACACGGCAGGAAGCCGAGCGAGTCAAAGGACGATTCCAACATTGGTGTAGCAAGAGAGGCCTGGAGGCAGCGGCTGATCTGATCGACCAGGACTGGGAGCGGATGGTGACGTTTTACAACTATCCCAAACAGCAGTGGCAACATCTGCGGACTACCAACCCAGTGGAGTCTCCCTTCTCTGCTCTGCGACTGCGAACCGATGCTGCTCGAAGGTTCAAGAAAGTGGCCAACGCACGGGCTGTCATCTGGAAGATGCTGCTGGTCGCTGAGAAGAGATTTCGCCGTTTGAAGGCTCCCCACTTGATGAAGGATGTCTACCAAGGAGCCCAATATGTCAATGGAGTTCCAGTCAACCCAGTCACCCAGGAGAAAGCCGCCTGATGTCTATTTACACACTTATTGACGGAACCTCCTCTTACGAGCTACCCTCAAAAGGTGTGAGAGGGACGAGATTCCACTAGTGTCTACTACCCCTAATTAAGCATAATTCTGAAAACTCTTACTGTGACGTGAATCACCAAAAGGTGTGGATAGGGGAGGTTCCACTAGTGTCTACTAACCCTAATTAAGCATAATCCGGGCTAGCAAGCTTGATCGAGTGACTCGGTTGAGCACTCTGACAGGAGGCTGGGAAATCGGACCAGCTTATCAATTCAGCTCAGTCCTGGCCTTTGCCAGTAGCGCATCCAGGCCGTCCAAGGAATCACTATTGAGGGGCTTGTATATCTGCTCCAGGTATTCACGAGCTTTAGCGGAATGATCCTTGCCCAGAACCACAGCTTTCGCAAAAACGTCCATGGCGGGTTCCAACTGCTGCAATTTCCAGTAACTCAAACCCATGGAAAGATAGGCAAGATCATTCTGCGGTTGATACCTTAAAGACTCGCCATAGTTCTGGATCGCTCCCGGGAAATCTTCCTTGTCGTAGGCGACCCGGGCGAGTGCACCATAGGCAGTAGCTTTAATGGTATTCCACTGCCCGGCATCCCAGCCTGAAGGGGTGCCCTGAGGATACGCCTTCAGCACCATGTCGTAGTATTCCACAACTTTGTCCATTTGACGCTGACCTGTGTGGTAGGTGGCTAGCCAGTACGCAAAGTAGAGACCTTCCTTGGGACCCAGCGCCTCTAAGGCTTTCTGGCTATACTCCGAGGCCTTGGCAGCATTATTCGTGGCTATATAGCTTTGAGCGAGTAATACGGTCGTTTGCTGGTCTGGCTTGATGGCTTGTAGTTTCTCACCCAGCTCAATCGCCCTGGCATAATCCTGTGCCTGGATGGCCGCGCGCAGCTCCTGGGTTAAGAGGCTTACACTGTCGGGAAATAGCTGCAGCATTTTGTTCGTGAGTGCGGTGGCCTCCTGGGTTTGGCCGGCACGCTGGTAGTCTTCGACAGTACGATTGAAAAAGCTCTCGTAATACTGCAGAATCTTAGAGTCAGGGTGGAGTTTATTCATGAAGGACTCCAGTTGCCTTACCCGCTCCGCTAGATCGGAAACATCCATCATTTCTTCCACTTGTCCCAGATGCTGCCCATAGGCCCATTCCGATTCCGGGGGCACTCCTTCAGGAAGCGCTATGGGTTCCTGAGCTGATAGGAATAAGGTCTGAGAAAAGAAACTCATGAAAAAAAGGGGAAGAAAACTTCGATACACGCCCAACTTCATTGAACCATCCTCCTGAAACGAAAAGAATTCTGACTTGCTGTTCTCTACCTCGTTCTCGGGATTATACTCTTTCCACCCAGCAACCGCCAAGACACAAATGCTGGGACGATACGTAGTAACATTTACCACTCATTAGGGTCCTCTAACCAGGGGACGAAGAAAGACCAATTGACTGTCTCCAACTCGAAGCCGGCGAAAGACGTTAAGGGTGTCGGGAAAGCAGTCCAGCTTGGTCTTCTTAAAGGCCTCTAAAATTATCCAGGTGTCTGGCTGCAGGAAGGGGAGGTTCCCCACTGTTTTCAGAAGTTTTTCATAGCGGCCGAAATTGCGAGGTGGGTCAAGAAATACGAAGTCCAGAGCGGGAGCTTCCAACTTTCTCAGGAAAACAAAGACATCCCATTGAGCAATCTCGAAACTCTCTTCCACTTGGCAGATCTCCAAATTCTTTCGCACCAAGCGGAGGGCCCGGGTGCTACTGTCGTTGAGGATGAGGTGACGGGCACCTCGGCTGAGTGCTTCGATACCCACTGCCCCTGACCCGGCGAAGAGATCCAGCCACACAGATTCTTTTACCGAACCAGCCACGATGTTAAATAAGGTTTCCCGCAGGCGATCAGTGCTGGGCCGGACATGTTTTGGAACGGCTGCCAGACGCCGTCCTCGATACTTACCAGCGATAATCCGCATAACTGGTTCTAAGCCCGGATAATGCTTAAATTCTCTACTGCAGCGACGAAATCATCCGCCCTGCCAGCGTTGCGCGACCCGCAAGCGGGTACCCCTCGACTCCTCAACGTACTCAAGAGTACGTTTGCGGGGGCCGACCCCATGGCGGGTACCCCTCACGCGCCAGTCGGAGCCGCAGGCTTTAGCCTGCGGGCCCGTGGGCTAAAGCCCAGGGCGATGGTTGTCAGCGCTTTCGTCGCTTCGTGACGAGAACCTATGCATAATCCGGGCTAGCTCTCTCCAGTGTTCGAGGCACTCAGGTACTGCCTTGCTTCCAGCCGGGCCAACTCTAAAGCCTTGCGATCACGAACAATATCCCCGAAGAAGAACTCTGGCAGCCCGGACTGGCGGGTACCGAAAAATTCGCCGGGCCCCCGGATTGCCAGATCTCTTTCAGCTATCTGAAATCCGTCATTGGTCTGGCACATAATCTCGAGTCTCTGGTAGGCCGCGCGGGAGTGAAGTCCCTCAGTCATCAGGACGCAGAGACCGGGGTGCTGACCGCGACCGACTCTCCCTCTTAATTGATGGAGCTGAGAAAGACCAAATCGTTCGGCATGCTCAATCACCATGAGAGTTGCGTTGGGAACATCAATGCCGACTTCGATCACGGTCGTGGAGACGAGGACGTGAATTTCACCAGCTCTGAAGCTCCGCATGAGAAATCCCTTCTCAACCTCTTTAAGCCGCCCGTGCATCAAGGCCACCTTTAAGTCGGGAAAGACCTCCCTCTGCAAGAGTTCGGCCATTTCAGTTGCCGCTCGGAGATCAACTTTTTCAGATTCTTCGATGAGCGGATAAACAACAAAGGCCTGCCGGCCTCTTTCCAATTCACGGCCAACAGCGGCATAGACTTCCTGACGGCTCTGCTCACCTTTGACAATGGTCTTAACAGGCTGCCTGCCCGGCGGCACTTCATCCAGGATCGAGACATCTAAATCACCATAAAGCGTCAGTGCCAGACTTCGAGGGATCGGTGTGGCCGTCATCACCAGAGTCTCCGGAAGATCTCCTTTCCTCGTTAAGCGGGACCTTTGCAGGACGCCAAACCGATGCTGCTCGTCGATAACCACCAAACCCAAGTTTTTGAACTCCACTCCCTCTTGAATGAGGGCATGGGTCCCGATGAGCAAATCCACTTCCCCTGATCGAAGTTGACGGAGAAGTCCTTCTCGCTTTTTCCCTTTGACACTACCGGTGAGCACTGCCACATGATAACTGGTGTTGCTCAGAGACTGGCAAGCAGTGTAGAAGTGTTGATCAGCTAATATTTCCGTAGGTGCCATAAGCACGGCCTGATAGCCGTTTTCGATGACAAGAATCATGGCCTGGAGGGCCACGATCGTCTTTCCCGATCCGACCTCTCCCTGGAGCAGCCGATTCATGACCCTGGGACTGCACAGATCATCTCCGATCTCTTTCAGAACTCGCTTTTGGGCAGAGGTCGGTTGGAACGGAAGAATCGATTTCATCCTTTGTCGGATTTGCTTCTGGAGCCGGATCACTCTCTTCTTAGATACCATCTCGCGCTGTTTTTTGATGAATTGAAGTCGGAGTTGAAACAGGAAGAACTCTTCAAAGATGAGCCTTTGATGGGACGTTGTCTGGTTCAACTCAAGCTCTCTCAGGTAGGTCTCTTTCGAGACTCCAAGCGGGAGTTTGGGGAAATGAAGCTCCTGAAAGGCCCACTTTCGATCAGGAAAACTGTACTTCCGGAGAACAAACGAGGGGAGTGAATCGTCAAGCTGCTGCGGCAAGTCTTCCAGCAATTGAGAGATGATCTGGCGCAGCGTTCGGGTCGTCAGCCGACCAATCCTTCGATAAATCGGCACAATACATCCCGTATGCACCTTCCTGTCTGATCCACGCTCCAGAACTTCGTACTCCGGATTGAGCATCGAAAGCCCATCACCGTATTCGTCCAAACGAGGGCTGCCATAAAGGATCACCGTCTGTCCCTTTCGGAATACCCTGTTCAGGTAAGGCTGATTGAAGAACTTGACCTGCAAAGAACCGGAGCTGTCCCTCACCCGCATCTGAAAGATTCTCATCCTTCTCATGGGAGTTGTGTAGCGGTCTGTTCCCGAAACCTCACCCTCTATGACTGCTTCTCCGTCTGGTTCCAACTCCCTTATCAACCGAAAAGTGGTTCTGTCCTCGTAGCGAAAGGGCTTGTACTTCAGCAGATCTTCTACGGTCCAAATCTTGACCCGGGAGAACATCTCAGCCCTCCTGGGTCCTACTCCTCTGATCTCCTGAACCAGTGATTGAAGGGTGACGGGCATTTGCTTCAAGTGGTGCGGTCGTTCAGTGAAAAAAACCCTTGTTTCACCTTTTGTTCACTAGGATAGGCTCGCCTCCTCCGCTTGTCAACTGGGAGGATTCGTTTCCCGCGGTGAAGATGACAAATTATGCTATATTGCCCACGTGAAAAGGTTGGGTCTGATTCTCATTTTGTTGGGATCGTTTGCCTGTGGGAAAAGTTTGGAAAGACAAATTCAAGATCAGGTCCGTACCTTTGAAAATGCCTCGCTTTCCGACAGGCAAGTGGAGGTAGACAATGTACGAGAAATGGGTGACCATGCCGTAGCAGATGTTCGAATCACGACTGCTGTCAGGTTAATCAAAAAAGACGGCAAGTGGTTGATTGAGGAATTTCGCATCGGCGACCGCCGTTGGGAAAGGGCTGAACATATACTGGCGGTGATCAACGAGCAACGCGCTGCAACGACTCTCCAGCAGATGAGTCGGATCAGGGAGGGGATCCGCCGCTACGCCAATCTCAATAACCAGGCCCCACAGGTTGAAAGTTTTGAAGAGCTGATGGATATTCTGTCGCCACAGTTCCAAAGCCGGGTTGTGCGGATAGATGCCTGGTCCAACCCTTTTTCTTACCGGCCGATGGGAGTCAATGACTACGCTCTCAGTTCGGCGGGCCCGGATGGGAACCTGGGGACACCTGATGACCTGGTGGTCGGAATTCAGTGATCAATCCAGGAGGTGCCCGAGTTTCTCTTTTTTGGTTTTTAAGTATTCTCGGGAAAGACTGGAGGCCCTGACCACCAAGGGAACTCGCTCAACAACCTCGATTCCCTCACTGCTCACGCCTAGAATCTTATCCGGATTGTTTGACATCAGGCGGATTGCCTTCATACCAAAATACTTCAATATTTGGGCACAGAAACCGTAAGAGCGCTGATCCGCTTCAAAACCCAGCTGCAAGTTTGCTTCGACTGTGTCGACTCCACGATCCTGCAGTTCGTACGCGTACAGCTTGTTGAGGAGCCCAATTCCACGTCCTTCCTGCATTTGATAGATGAGAACTCCACAGCCTGAAGCTTCAATCCTGGCCAGTGCCTGCTCCAACTGCTCACCACAATCGCACTTCAAAGAGTGCAGTGTGTCACCTGTGAAGCATTGAGAATGAATCCGAACCAGTGGGACCAGATCGCCGTCCAGCTTCCCCTTTACTAATGCCACAGCCTCCTCCCCATCCACTTCGTTTTCGAAGCCGAAGAGTTCAAAGTCACCGGACCTCGTGGGTAACCGGGTATGTGGAATTTTGTCTAACCTTAGGCGAGCCGTCGTCATAAGCTCGAAGTATAGCACGGGGTCAACGTCGAAGCCCTTCTGAAGGACCATCCCGTGTAGTGCCTCGTCCCATGTATACCCAGACATTTGCTGATGGGGCTTGGGAGGGGAGATCAAGGAGCGAGGAGGAGGTGATGCAGGGACATCGGCGACGACGAGCGACGCAGAGATCGCCCGCAACCCCCATCAGCCCGAAGGGTGGCGGCGGGACGGCATCGATTTCTTTGTCGCTCCTCCTCCACGATGTCAGTGACATCGCGTCGTCGTCGCTTCGCGAACTCGACGCCGTCGCGCTCGCCACAAACGTCATGGTATTCATGGGACGAGACACTCAAGCCCGCTTGTTCTCAGGAGCTTGCCTATGTTAAGTATTAATATGAAGGATATTCTTACCGAAAAGCGCCAGTATGTTCTTTGGCTTCAATGGCTGCTGGCTCTGGGCATTGCCTACCTCCTCTCTTTCAACACACTTCCAGACGACTCCAGCCCGGCGGCGCTTGTGGCGCTTGTCGTCGTGAATGCTGTCCTCAATGCTGGCCTCTTTTTTCTCCCCTTACAGTATTTTGAGAGTTCGAAAGTCGACTTCGCTCTGGCTTCCTTGAACATCCTGATGGTTGGACTTGCCATTTATTTGACCGGTCAGTCAGTCTCAGATTTCTATCTTTTCTTCTTCATCATCCTGCTGATGGCTGCAGCCGCTCAGGATCTAAAGACCTCTGTGGTGGGAGTTTTGATCAGCAGTGGCCTGTACGTCCTGCTGGTTTACAGATCAGGGGTTTTCTCCTTCACCGAGGGGTTCTTACTGCGTATCCCTCTCCTGTTTATTGTCGGCCTGTTCTTTGGCTATCTCGTTTACTTCCAGAACCTTGGGCGGGAGAAGAAGCAAGCAGTGATAGAGATTTCGTCGGGCCTCTTCGACTTTGGAGAAGCCCTGGTGCAAACTGAAGATTTGGAGGTTCTGTACCCCAAAATCCCTAAACTGATCAACGACATCATGATGGCTGACGGCTGTGAGTTCGCCCTTATTGAAGGAGAGCGAATTACCTATCAGATCGGTCAGGGATCCTCTTCGACTTTGGAGAAGCCCTGGTGCAAACTGAAGATTTGGAGGTTCTGTACCCCAAAATCCCTAAACTGATCAACGACATCATGATGGCTGACGGCTGTGAGTTCGCCCTTATTGAAGGAGAGCGAATTACCTATCAGATCGGTCAGGGATTCACGCCTACGAAATCCCCTGCCCTTGACATCAGCCAGAGTATCCACCAAGCCACCTATCAATCCAGTGAGATCTATACTTCTTCGGCCCTCAAGCAGGATCCCCAGTTTGTCGAAAAAGACGATGCTCACCTTTATCCCTACCAGAGCTATATGGGAAAATCGTGGAACTCCGTGGGTCACCCTTCGGGGATTCTTGCCGTCTATCGACATGCGAAGGAGGAGTGGAGCTCGCAGGACATCAGGAAATTCCAGTTTTGACTGGCCAGATGATCTTGGCTCTTCAGCATGTCCAGGTCTCGAAAGAATTTGAAAGTGAGGCTCGTACTGACAAGCTTACCGGCCTAGCAAATGATAGCTATTTTTCCGAACGAGTGGAGCAAGAGTTCGCTCGGGCCCGACGCCAGAATTCTCCACTTTCGCTCATACTCATGGATATGGACCATTTCAAAGCAATTAACGACAAGGGCGGACAGTCTGTGGGGGACAAAATCTTACGGTGTCTCGCCACTATGCTGGGAAACACCACCCGTCCCGCGGATTTAGCGGGACGCTGTGGAGGTGATGAATTCGGTGTGCTCCTTCCAACAAGCGACATCGAAGGGGCAGGAGCGTTTTCTCATAGGTTGATCGAAGAAATCAACACTCTGGAGTCTGACGAGATTCCCAAGTTCTCCATCAGTATTGGTTGCTCAACTTTTCCTCACAACAGCACCACCATTCCGGAACTTTTCGCTCAGGCTGATGAGGCGCTTTACTTTGCCAAAGCGCAAGGCCGCGGTTCCAGCTGCCACTTTTCCAACATTCCTGCCCAATCCTGAATTCAGTCCGCACTTCTCACACCCGCTCTACTGCATCGGCGCAATGATCCGCCCTGCCTGTGTTGCGCGACCCGCACAAGCGGGTACCCCTCGCGCGCCAGTCGGAGCCGCAGGCTTTAGCCTGCGGGCCCGTGGGCTAAAGCCCACGGCTCTGCTTTCCAGCCCTTTCGCCGCTTCGCAACGACCTGGTGTGAGAAATGCGGACTAGCCGCCGCTTCCCCAAGCCAGGATAAGCATTACGGCTATCCCCAATCCGAAGAACAGCAACTGCAACAGGGAATCTCTCACTTCCTTCTCCTTGTGAAGCTGGGGAATGAGATCGGATCCGGCGATATAGATGAAGGTACCGGCTGAGAAGGGGATCAAGAAAACGGTCATCTGCTCGGCAAAATTAATGAGGATGATCGTCACCAGCGCTCCCCCCAGCGCTGTCAAAGCGGTGACAAAATTGAAGAAGAGAGCTTTTGAACGGCTGATGCCGCCATGAACCAGCACACCGAAATCTCCCATTTCCTGGGGGATCTCATGGAATAAGATGGCAATGGTAGTAGCGACTCCCACACGAATATCGAGCGCATAGGCACTCGCAATGACTATCCCGTCGAGAAAATTGTGAACAGCGTCACCCAGGAGATTCATGTAGGCAAAAGCTGCCATCTCCCCCTGTGCAGGCGAATGAACGTGCCGCCACTGAACGACCTTTTCCACTACAAAGGAACCCGCGATACCACACAAAATGTAAAGGGAAACCGCGATGGTAAATCCATTTCTCCCCACTGTTTCCGGAAGTAGGTGAATAAACGCGTCTCCAAAGAGGCTTCCCGAGCTGAAACTGACCAGCAAAATAGTCACGTAATTGAGAATTTTATCCTGGAGGAGGAGCAGAAGAATGCCCACAAGCGAGAACAGACTCACCAGAACCACACTTCCTATAGCGTAAAGGATTTCAGTGCTAGTCACAGCTTTTCACTCTACAATGGTTTAGTCGGGCTTAGTGCTCCAAAACGAAAGCACGAACATAACATGGCAGGCAAACTCAGCGAAATTCAAAAAGAGATTGTGGGGTGTCGTCTTTGCCCCCGCTTGGTAGAGTATCGGGAGAGGGTGGCGCGGGAGAAGCGTCGCGCATTCCAGCACAGCACCTACTGGGGGAAACCGGTTCCCTCGCTGGGAGTTCGGCATACCCACTTGCTCATCCTGGGGTTGGCCCCAGGTGCCCATGGATCCAATCGCACCGGTCGAATGTTCACAGGAGACCGGAGTGGGGACTTTCTTTTTGAAACCCTCCACAGGTTCGGATTTTGTAATCAACCCTCCAGCCAACACCGGAAAGACGGATTGCGCCTGTTGGACGCCCGAATTACGGCCGCTCTCCACTGTGTGCCACCAGGCAACAAACCGGCGCCGGAGGAATTGGAAACTTGCCGAGACTACCTCAGACGAGAACTGCAACTGCTGAACAGTGTCCGTGTAGTCGTCGTGTTGGGAAGGATCGCCTGGCGGGCATATTTGCTCGCCCGGGAAGAGCTTGGAGGGCCCGTGCCGAAGCCTCGACCTCAGTTCGCTCACGGTAGAAGCTGTCGCCTGGATGATGAAACGACACTGATTTGTTCCTATCACCCCAGTCAGCAGAACACCCAAACGGGACGATTGACCAGAGAGATGTTTGATGAGGTTTTTGCAGAGGCCCGGAAACTGCTGCCGACCAGTTCTGTGGGACTCAGAGCACATTAATCGTATCTTCGTCTCGTATCAACCCTGACTGGACCACTCTGGCACAGATTCCGCTGCGTCCCACCAGGGCTCTGGTCATGCCCGGTTCCGTGATGGACTGAATATAACTGCAGGGTGGGCGGGGCCTGTCGTATTCCAATACAGCCTGTCCAATCTGAAACCGCTTACCTCGCAAATTCTCCAACTGGATACCACTTGTGATCAAATTGCGTCGGTGCTCACCATTGCCAACACGAACGCCACCTGTCCTTTCGATCTCCTCGAGGTTCTCCGATTCTATCAGCGTCACTTGACATTCATCGACATCGGTCCAGTAGCCCGTGCGCTTGCAGTAGCGATCACCTTGCAGGCCACAGTCGGCCAGAGCTTCGACCTGACTGACCCTTTGCATGTCTTCTCCGCCCTGGGGAACGACATAGATTCTTTCCACAATCCCTTGCATAGAATCGACCTCTCCAAGTGAGCCAGTGCTGGTGTTGGTGGATTTCGGGCTTCAGATATCTGCCTAGTCCAGCTGCAGAAGATCTTCCATGGGACCGGGCTTTGAAGGAAGCTGAACCTTTGGTTTACCTTGTGGGACAAAGGCCTCGAGTTTTTGAGGCGCACGCCAGAAATCCGCCATGGAAGCGTGATGGACGCAGGAGATTGTGCAATTCGGGGCACACGGTTTTTGGGTGAGAAACTCACGGCGAATGTGTTCCCGTGTGTACTCTTTCAGGGGAATACCAGGATAGCCTCTCTGCTGCGAGCAATAGTGGACGAGACCCTCTTCACACACGTATAAGTAGCGAGCACCCGCGCGGCAGCGCCAGTCGTTGGAGTTTCCAGTCACCAGCTTTTCCTGAAAGTAACGATTCACGCGCGCATAGCTCTTCCTCCCGAGATCTCTCACCTGGTAATAAATTTCCTTCTCCCGCTCACCCAGCGCTTTGAGCGTGCCACCGCCGTCGTGAATGAGGCCTACTGTGCAAGTGAAGCCCAACTCCACTGCCCGACGCCCGATGATGAGTGCATCTTCCGGGTTATTCACCTCTGACCCTAAGACAGAGTTGATGTTGACTTTGAAGTCTGCCAACTCAGCCAGGTAGCGAAGCTTCTTATCCAGCACCTTCAAGCTCTTCATGGAAGTCTCATCGGGCTCGACGTTGTCGATACTGATCTGCAGATGCTCCAAGCCAGCTTCGTTCAGAGCTCGGATACGCTTTCGAGACAGCAAATAGCCATTGGTAATCAGACCAGAAATCATTCCTCGTCGGCGGATCTCAGCGATGATACTCTCCAACTCGGGATGCATGAGAGGCTCGCCGCCACTAATGGTAATGATTGAGGTGCCCAGTTTGGCCAGTCGACGAATTCGCCGAGCAATGAGCTCGGTAGATACCGGCTCAGAGAAATCATCGTATTCATTACAATAGGCACAGGATAAATTGCATCGGCGCATAGGAATGAGATGCACCAACATCGGATGGCCCGTGGAGACTAAGGCCCGTGCAACCATCTTCCATTCGCGAATCGTGGTGCGAAATCGCTTCCACCTACGCATCGGAACACCTCAAGATTGTCACCAGCCTATAGGGATTTTCCAAAATGACACTAGCACCAGAAATTCCATCCCCCCCCTCCGCCTGAACCGGAAAGCATCATATCAACCTCCTCTGTCAGCGTCAACGAGGGGCGAACCCCTTGACCGCTGACCGCAGAGCGGCTGAGCCGTTGCCTGGCGCGCAAACGACCATGCTATACTTCGGCGCGAAGTGTCCAATCCAAAGAGTGGCCGGGCGGTAAGCCTAGGACTCATCCAGTTGAGCTGCACAGAAGATCTCGAAGAGAACTTTACCAAGAGCGCTCAGCACATCCAGGCCGCGGCAGCTCAGGGAGCTCAGGTCATTTGTCTGCAGGAGCTTTTCCGCTCCCGATATTTTTGCCAACGGGAGGATGTTTCCTGCTTCGATCTGGCCGAGGAGATCCCCGGACCCAGTACGAAGCGCCTTGGTGATCTGGCCCGAGAGCTGAAAGTGGTGATCATCGCCTCACTTTTCGAAAAGCGAGTTCCCGGCGTCTATCACAACAGTGCCGTCATCATCGATAGCAGCGGTAGCCTGCTGGGCAAATATCGAAAAATGCACATACCCGACGATCCCTACTATCACGAAAAGTTTTACTTCACTCCGGGTGACCTCGGCTTTCAGAGCTTTTCAACGCCATCGGTTGAGCTGGGGGTTCTGGTGTGTTGGGACCAGTGGTTTCCCGAAGCGGCAAGACTCACCGCCTTGAAAGGAGCTCAATTGATCTTGTATCCAACTGCCATTGGATGGTTGGAAGGCGAGTCAGAGGAAATGAACCAGGCTCAGTGTGCGGCGTGGGAAACGGTTCAACGGGGGCATGCCGTGGCCAATGGAGTCTTTCTCGCCGCTGTCAATCGGGTTGGCCAAGAGGGATCACTCAGCTTTTGGGGACAGTCTTTTGTCTGCGATCCTTTTGGGCGTATCCTGGCCAAGGCTTCGGCCGAGCAAGAGGAAGTCCTGGTTGTGGAGTGCGACCTTGAGCAAGTCGAAGAAACTCGTCGAAATTGGCCTTTCCTGAGAGATCGAAGAATCGAGGCATACCAAGGTCTCAGGGCCCGTTTTCTTGATGAATCCACAGCCCGTGACTAAGTCCTGTCAGCAGGTTCCCGCTTCCCTTGGATATAGCATGCCCCCGGAATGGCATCCTCATGAATCGACCTGGCTGGTGTGGCCGAAAAACCCGATGACCTGGCCGGGTAGAGTTCCTGAGATTCAGGAACTCTACCTGGACCTGCTGGCAGCCTTGGCGCCCAGGGAACGACTCGATTTACTGGTCGACGACATGGAAGTAGCGAATGTCATTCGCCGCGGACTCAGTGAGAGAAATGCCGCCAGCGAGTCCATTGCTTTTCATCCAATCAAGACCATCGACTCCTGGATCCGCGACTACGGTCCGAATTTTCTCCTCCGTCGAGCCAAGAAGAAGGTTGAGTTGGCCTTTAACCACTGGAAATTTAACGCCTGGGGAAACAAGTATGAAGACCTCAGGAGAGACGCTGGACTCCCTGCCCAACTTGAACCGATCCTAAAGGTGCCGCGCTTTACTCCGGAACTCTTCTTGGAAGGAGGCTCGATCGATGTCAACGGAGAGGGTCTTTGTTTGACGACAGAACAGTGTCTCTTGAATCCAAATCGCAATCCCTGCAAGTCCAAGTCTGAAGTTGAGCAGTATCTGAAGGACTATCTGGGGGTTGAGCAGATTCTCTGGCTGGGAAATGGAATTGCCGGGGACGACACAGATGGACACGTGGACAACATCGCCCGATTCGTCAATGCCAGCACCATCGTCTCCTCCCTCGAAGAGGATCCTTCTGACGAAAACTATGAGCCGCTGCAAGAGAATTATCGCCGCTTACAAGCTGCTCGAGATTTCAATGGATGTCCTCTCGAGATTGTCCCTCTCCCCATGCCAGGACGGCTGGAAACAGAACATGGGCGGCTTCCAGCCAGCTACACAAACTTCTACATTGCTAACGGCTTGGTACTCCTGCCCACCTTTGGTCATACAAACGATTCCCGAGCAACGGACATTCTTGAGAATCTCTTTCCTGACCGAAAAGTTATCGGAATCGACTCCAGGCTGTTGGTGTTGGGCCTCGGCACCCTCCACTGTCTGACACAACAACAACCCGCCGAGACTCGCTGACAATCTACTCTGGCTTTCGAATCTTCTCGATTTCCTGCTCCATTTCTTGA
The DNA here is from genome assembly GCA_963663035.1 of Acidobacteriota bacterium. GTDB lineage: Bacteria > Acidobacteriota > UBA6911 > RPQK01 > JADFOI01 > JADFOI01. The sequence goes on along the minus strand of OY760074.1, from coordinate 605,086 downwards.
TTGAAGCGCTGTTTGTCATCCACCAATTGCTGCTGGATCTTTTCCAGCTCATCGATTCTACCGGACTCGACAACCTTCTTAATCTGAGTTTGCGTGCTGATCTCGGCTTCAGCAAGACGGGCTTGACAGTTTTGCCGGATTTGGCGGATAGCTTCCTTCTGCTCTGCAGTTAATTTTTCTACAGCCAGATCCTCCCGCCCTTCCATTTTCTCAAGAGCGACTTCCCAGGCCGACTTCAATTCGTCCGACACATACTCTCCTTCAGGCTAGCAACGCTGGAAAATGATCGAAGAATTCCCGGCGCCTCATTCTTCGTAGATCGTATCAGCAAAGGTATGACCCGTGGGGATCATGGGGAGAACGTGTTTCTGATGAGGAATCACCACATCCAGCACGTAGGATCGATCAGACGCAAGCATCTCATCGAGAGCGTCAGAAACCTCTTCCCTGGCAGTGACGCGACGACCAGGAAGGCCAAATCCCTTCGCAATGGCTACAAAATCAGGATAAATGTTCTCAGGATCGCGAGGATCGCCAAGGAAGGTGTGAGCCCGATTGCTCGAATAGAATCGGTCCTCCCACTGCATGACCATGCCGAGATGTTGATTGTTCAGAATCAAGGCCTTTACCGGAATGTTTTCCACGCAGGCAGTGGCCAACTCCTGGATGTTCATGAGAAAACTACCGTCTCCGTCGATGTCAATAACCTCCCAGTCTGGTCGTCCCAGCTTGGCACCCAAAGCAGCAGGAAAACCAAATCCCATGGCCCCTAGTCCTGCCGAAGTCAACAGGGTGCGGGGATACAGAAATTTAAAGTACTGGGCAGCCCACATTTGATGCTGTCCCACACCCGTAGTAATGATGGCCTTTCCCTGGGTCTTTTCAGAAAGAAGCTCCAGAACGTACTGGGGCATGATCTCCTTTCCGTCATCCTGGTAGCGAAAAGGCTTCTCCCGCTTGACCTGCTCCAGCTCTTCCACCCACTCCGAATACTCCCCTGGGCCAAGATCCATCTGGTTCAACTGCTGCAGCAGGTAACGAACGTCACTGGTGACGGGGATGTGAGCGGGTTTGATCTTGTTGATCTCTGAAGCATCGATATCGACATGGACGATCGTCCCATGTTTAGCAAATTCCGAAACCTTGCCCGTCACCCGATCGTCAAAGCGAACACCCAGGGCCAAGAGTAAATCCGCGTGATTGACAGCGTAATTGGCGTAGACCGCTCCATGCATTCCCAACATGTCAAAGCAGAGAGGATGATTAGAGGGGAAGGCTCCCAAACCTAACACCGTCATGACAATCGGGATCCCGGTCTTTTCCACAAATTGGAGGAGATCCTCTGACGCGTTAGAACAGATGGTACCGTTCCCCGCGTAGATGATGGGCTTGTGAGCAGCACGAATCGCTTCGGCAACCTGCTCCAGCTCCCTCCCTCTGGCTTCGATGAAGGGCCGATAACTTTTCATCTGGATCTCGGCAGGCCACTCGGGCACCGTCTTGGACTGCTGTACATCCTTCGGGATATCGATTAACACCGGCCCTGGGCGACCCGATGAAGCGATATAAAAGGCCTCTTTGATGATGTGAGGGAGCTCCTCAACCCGCTGGACCAGATAGTTGTGTTTCGTAATGGGACGGCTAATACCAACAACATCCGTCTCTTGAAAGGCATCCTTACCGATCATAGCCTGAGGAACCTGGCCTGTGATGGCCACGATGGGGACAGAATCCATCTTGGCATCCGCGAGCCCGGTGATTAAGTTGGTGGCGCCTGGTCCCGACGTCGCCAGTGCCACTCCAACCCTGCCCGTGGCTTTGGCATAACCCTCGGCAGCAAAAACAGCTCCCTGCTCGTGCCGGGGAAGGATCACTCGCAGCTTGTGTTTGGGATCAACCCGTGTCAGTGCCTGATGGATTTCCATGGAAGCTCCCCCTGGGTAACCAAAGATCAGCTCCACACCCTCCCTGACCAAAGCTTCCACCGCAATTTCCGAGCCCTTGAGCTCCTGACTACCTGTCACAGTACTTGTCGTCATAGCACTTCACACTCCTTAAGCACGCTGCGTTACGTTGATCATTCTAGCTGTAGAGGCCAGGAAGATCAATTGGGAGAAGGAGGTAGGAGGCCGCTGACACCTGACACCTGACACCTGACCGAAGACTCCTGCCTCCTGACTCCTACCTCCTGTCTCCTGTCTCCTTTCTTATGCTAACCTTCCCCCATGAGCAACTCGGCACCCGTCCCCTCCTCCCTGGCACTCCGTCGGGACGTATTACTGGCCAAGCTGAGCACACTCAGAGTCGGCGGGAAAGCGTCCTGGTTCGCACAAGTGCACGACCTTCAGCAGTTGAAGGAAGCCCAAAGCTGGGCAGACAAGCAGGGACTCCCCATCTTTTATCTCGGCGAAGGCAGCAATGTGCTTTTCTCCGATGAGGGTTTTCCCGGCCTTGTACTGCAGAATCGCATCACAGGAATGGAGCACTATGGAGATGAAGTAGAAATCGGCGGCGGCGAGAATCTGGAGGAAGCCATTCGCCGGTTCAATCAGCTCAGTCTGTCTGGCATGGAACGCCTCTACGGAATCCCCGGAACAGTTGCAGGAGCTTTGGTGGGAAACGCGGGTGCCTACGGCCAGCAGATCGGTGATTCAGTGGTGGAAATGAGCATCTGGTCAAAGAATCAGGAACAAGTGATCGCGGCCCTCGATTTGGAGTTTCGCTACCGCTCGAGCCTGCTTCAAAGGCGACGAGACTGGTTTATTTTGAGCTGCAGATTGCGTCTGAACAAGAGCACTGAGCCCCTCCAGGGGATTTCCGAGGAGATTCTGTCGAGGCGTCTGCTGAAGTACCCGGCGGGATTGAAGTGCGCGGGAAGTTTCTTTAAAAATATTTCCTTAGATGAGATTTCCAAAACGGCCCTGGAGGAGATTCCAGAGGATTTCATCATGTTTGGCAAGATACCGGCGGGAAAGCTCCTGGAAGCCGTGGGAGCAAAAGGAGTCCAGCGTGGGGATGCTCAGTTTGCAGACTATCATGGGAATCTCATTCTGAACCTGGGCCAGGCCACCAGCCAAGACATCTTGACACTGGCAAACGAGTACGCCGGACGCGTGTGGGAGCGTTTCAGGATCCGCCTGGAGTCTGAGGTTTTCGTCGTTGATCATGAAGACTGGCCGAATCTGCAGAACCTGAGGGAAATTGATGAGTAAGAGGTTTATAATCTCTGGACGCCATAAACTCTCGGGTCAATATCAGGTACAGGGAAACAAGAACGCTGCTCTTCCCCTCATTTCGGCAGCTCTACTATCGAAGTCCATCATTCACTTCCAGAACGTCCCTCGGATTGCGGATGTGAACAACCTCCTGCAGGTAGTCGAGTCACTGGATGTAAGCTATCAGTGGAAGGATGGGACCCTGTCTCTGGATTCCAGGAAACTACAAAGTGGAGACCTGCCGGCCCCCCTTGTGAAACAGCTGCGCGGGGCAATTCTTTTGCTTGGATCACTGGCGCCTTTGCTGGATTCCGTCTCCTGTCCGGTCCCGGGTGGATGCCACATCGGCAGACGGTCCTTTGAGGTGCACTGGGACGTTTTCCGCTCTGCCGGCTTCTCAGTAAAGGAGAATCCTCAGGGAATCGAAGTGGAGAAAAGCCGTACTGTGGAAGTGCCACAAGTGTATCTCAAGGAGAGCTCAGTCACGGCAACAGAGAATGCACTCATACTGTTTTCCGGGTTGGGCCAGGGGATCATCCAGAATCCCGCACGTGAACCACATGTTCTGATTCTAGTGGACTTTCTCCGGAAACTCGGCTGCGAGATTGAATTGCACCCTCTTTGGTATCGTGTCCGGCGTGGAATCTCTGAGCAGGGAAAGGAGCTGGTCTTCCAGGTGCCCGCCGACTACATTGATGCCGGAACTATCGCCATCGCCGCGGCGGTTACTGGAGGGGAGGTTCAGCTAAATGGAGTCACAAGGGAAGAGCTCCTGCCTCTTTTGAATGTCTTCGAAGAGTTCGGTCTTCAATTTGAGGAGACGGGCAGCAAGGTGTTACAGGTGAGGGGCATCGAACTGAAGAATCCTTCCCAGGTAATCGCAGGCCTCTGGCCTTCTTTTCCGACCGACCTCGTGAGTCTGGCCATCGTCCTGGCCACTCAGTGCAAGGGGCTCTGCCTGATCCACGACTGGATGTACGAAGCCCGGATGTTCTTCATCGACAAGCTGATTCGAATGGGAGCCGACATCACCATGTGTGATCCCCATAGGGTGATGGTCAAAGGACCATCCCTGTTGCGAGGAACCCATCTGGAGTCCCCTGACATCCGCGCCGGCATGGCCCTGGTTGTGGCAGGTCTCTGTGCCGATGGCGTCACCACCATCGAACACGCTGAGGTGATTCAGCGAGGCTATGAAAGGGTCGCGGATCGCCTTGGCTCCATTGGCGCCCAGATTTCGGAAGGAGAATAAGGACTGGTTTCGTAAGAACTTGGCCCGCAGGCTAAAGCCTGCGGCTCTGACAGAACTGACGAGGCTCAAACAGAGCCGTGGGCTTTAGCCCACGGGCTTCTTAGTGCGGGCTAAAGCTCCCGTGGGAAGACCACGACTCTTCGAAGATGCTCCTTACCCTTGCTTTCAGAATAGAGCCCATGCCCGTGGACCAACTCATGCTGCAAGCGCCGCACATAAGGACTCTGTGCAGACAGCTCTGAGGAAGCACCAGTGCGTTGAACTCTGATCACCGCATCTTCCGCTTCCTGTATCGCAAATCCAAAATCAGGAGCAAAATCATCCTCAGGCTGTCGAACTTCGCGAAAATAATCCCGTAGAAAACTCTTAATCTGGATCAGAGTGTTGCTCTTGATGATATAGAACTCAACACCCTCATGGAGAGCTTGTTGCAGATTCTTGGGCTGACGCTTTCTTTGGGTTTTGAGACTTAAGATGACGTCAGCGTTAATCGGCTGATCTCCTACTCGTGCCGGCACACCTAATTCTCTGATCGCCTTTTCCAATCGAGTCCGGCTGACTCCTGTCGGATAAATGCGTACTATCTCGCCCTTCGTTCGAAAACCAAACTCTCCTTGAACAGTAGGCTTGGCTCCCTGCTCCAGGACTTCGGGAACGTCTTGGGGAACTTCTTGGGGAACCTCTTGAATCTGGACGTCTCCATCGACGCCGCGAATGCGCACCTCAGGATGAAGCCGGATTCCAGCCAGGAATTGGTCCACTACACCTGCACCGTCATGGTAAATCGCCAGACGATCCCGACGCTGAATTTCCACTAGATTATCAAAGGTTGGTGGAGCCTTCCGTTCCAGCACCGTCTTTTGCGTCCCTCTTCTTCGAGCTTCTTCATCGGAGAGAGTCACGGCCTGGATCCCCCCAAGGAGATCGGAGAGAGTTGGATTCATGATCAGATTATCCAGGGTAATACCATGGGCGGTGGCAATCAGCTGGACTCCGCGCTCGGCAATGGTTCTGGCTGCCAGGGCTTCCTCGCGGGTTCCGATCTCGTCAATCAGGATCACCTCGGGCATATGATTCTCTACTGCCTCAATCATCACCCGATGCTGCAGTTCCGGCGACAAAACCTGCATTCGACGCGCCCTGCCAATGCCTGGATGAGGAACATCTCCATCACCTGCAATTTCATTGGAGGTATCGACCACCACGACTCGCTTACCCAGCTCATCCGCCAAAACGCGGGCTGCCTCTCGAAGAAGTGTTGTCTTGCCCACGCCGGGCGGCCCCAAAAGCAGCAAGCTTTCTCCGGTCTCGATCACATCTCGTATGATATCCACCGTACCCGTGACCGCACGGCCCACTCGACAGGTCAGTCCGATAATCTCCTGGAGTCGATTCCGGATGGCACTGATCCGATGCAGAGTTCGCTCAATTCCAGCACGGTTATCGCCCGTAAAGAATCCTATCCGGCTGGTGACATAATCCAGGTCTTGACGGGTCACTTCCAGATCGTTCAGGTAGACGACTCTATCGAAAAAGCGAGCCTCGGGTTGCCGGCCCAGGTCCTCTACAACCTCCACCAGTTCGTCCAGGTCGGGCTCTTTTTCAAGTGTCTCGCGGAGATGGGGAGGCAACACTTCCAACAGCAACGGCAAGTCATCGATCACCTCCTCACCTATCTTGTTAGTGAGCTGCTCTCTTGCTTTGACTCCCATCTCTTTCCTCTATCATACGGATTTGCAGTCCACTCTGATACAGATAAAAAGGGTGGGGACGAATTTTCTGGATTTCTCGACTTCGACAGCGCTAGATAGTAAGGTCTTTGCCTATGCGAAGAACAATTTTCATCCTCATACTCTTCTGGCTGGCGCCTCTCCTGGCCCAATCCGGGGCCGAGAAGACAGTTCTGGAAAGTGCCCGGAAAATGCTGGAAAATCAAGGGACGGTCTTCTTTTCTGACCTCTATAATGATGACAGCTTCAGTTCCGAGGAGAAGGCTTTCCTGGGACGCCTGTACGAGATCTTCTTCCAGATCCCAGTCCTCCTGAAATCGGAATACGAGAGTATGGGGGAGATACCGACTCGTCGCCACATCGCCTCCAGCTTTGGTGTCAGTCCTCCAGCCGTGGAACTGCTGCTGCTGGTGATGGAGTCAGACCCCGAAGTCCCTCCCTTGTTTGAAAGAGATCCTGTCAGCCGGGAAATTCAATCCCTCAAGCTCGCCAATATTGAGGCATTCATTCAGTACCGCGGGAGTGAGGTCAAGGTCACCCAGTGGGAAGGGGAACGCCTTCCGGCTTTTGAGCTGACAAGCTTCCAGGGCCAGAAGATTCTAAACAACGATACTGCCGGAAAGAACGTCCTGATTTATCTCTGGTTTACTGGTTGTCCCCCCTGTATCAGGATGGCCCCTACTCTGGCTGACTTGGATCGTCGATATTCTGCCTCCAATTTCCAGGTCATCGGATTCAATGCCGACCATGTCATTGGAGTGAATGCTACCAATGAGCAACGGGAAGCCTATCTTCAAGAGCATGATTTACACTTTGAAAACGTCCATCTCGATCAGGCCACCTGGGAAGCGTTTGGAAGTGTGAACGTGTTTCCCACATTATTTTTCGTTGGTTCTGATGGCATCATTTTCCGTCACATGATCAATTATCAAGATCAGGAAACCCTGGAGAGCGTCATCGAAGCCCTGACTCAAGCGGGGTGATCTCTGTTGACAGGCCTGCCTATCTCTGGGCCTCTCCAGTCATGGGGACAAAGCGAACACTCGTGATAGCTGTCCTCGTGACTTCGCCGTCGACCTTGGTCAGCAAGGTCAAAATTTGAATGTCCCCGGCTGGTCCCAGGGGTACCACCAGCCTCCCTCCATCAGCCAGCTGGTCAATAAGGGGTTGAGGGATCTCCGGTGGGGCGGCGGTGATTAAAATGATGTCAAAAGGCGCTTTCTCGGGCCAACCCTGATACCCATCCCCCTGGCGAACCTCCACCCTGTCGTAACTCAGTTCAGCAAGCGTCTTTTCCGCTCCTTGTGCCAAAGCCGGGATGATTTCGATCGTGTAAACTTCCTGAACCAGTTCACTCAAAACAGCCGCCTGGTATCCCGAACCCGTTCCCACTTCCAAAGCCCGATCCTGAGGCTTGGGATCAGCGATCTGAGTCATCAGTGCAACAATGTAGGGCTGGGAAATGGTCTGATCTGCACCAATCGGCACGGGGCTATCGATGTAGGCATATTGACGGACTTGAGGAGGCATGAACAGATGACGCGGAACCCTTCTCATTGCCTCCAAAACAAGCTCATGACCAATTCCCCGAGCTTCCAGCTGGAGTTCAACCATCTCTTCACGCTGCTGACTGGACCCCGGTTCTGTCACCGGGTTCCTCTCCACGGTACGGGAGCCACAGGAGGACAGCAGAAGAGAACAAAAGAGCACAAGAGAGAAAACAAGCATCAAGCGGAGTGTATTCCCTTCCCTCAGAAAGTTTCAAGGGATTCGGGGACAGTCCCCGAACTCTGGAAGAATTCTTGGGACTGTCCCCGAATTCCGTTAAACTAGAAGGAGTTGTGCTTGCACGAGTCTTGGTTCTCACCATTAGCTTGGGAATTGCTTTTGGCCAGAGTGTAGAGGAGTATACCCAGCAAGCTTCCCAACTTGTACTCCTACATAGCTGGACCGAAGCGATTGAGGTGCTCGAAGCCGGGCTCGACCAGTATCCCGATCAACCTGAGTTCCTGCTCCAATTGGGAAGTCTTCTGGTGCGCTCGGGACGGGTTGCTGAAGGTGAAGAACTGCTTCAGAGAGCGCTGGAAGAGCAGCCTGAAGACTCTGAAGTTCTGCGTGGCGCCGGAGAAGCTCAATTGCAACAAGGTCGCTTCTCTGCTGCTATTGCCCTCTTTCGAGAAGCTCTGCGCCACAGTTCAGAAAACGTGGAAGCACATCACCGGTTGGCTTTTTCGTTGATGGCTCAGGGCCAGGAACAAGCGGCCCTCGATCATGCACGCCAAGCTGTTGAGCTCAACCCGCTGGATCCAAGGACTCGTCGACTCTATGCCCTGTTGCTGGAGACTCAGGGTGAAGCTGAAGGCGCCCAGGAACAGTTAAGATTCGCCTATCGACTGGCACCACGGGACCCTCAGCTGCTCTTTGAGTTAAGTGAGAGACGTCGGCTGGCGGATCAGCCTTTCCAAGCCCTGGAATACATGGAGCTGGCCAGCGAAGTGGATCCTGAGAATCCCCTCTATCACAACCTGCTGTCTGACCTCTATGCGCAGGTCGGGCAGGAAGAAAGGGCAAGGGAAGAGGCCATACGGGAACAGGATCTCCGGTGGGCCTTCCAGGAGTACATCACAGCCATAGAATTTGCCATGAGAGGACAGAAAACTGAGGCCATTCACATTCTAGAGCCAGTGGTCCAGAGGCATCCAGAATTTGTGACAGGAACGATGCTCCTGGCTGATCTCTATCAGAAGTTGGGTCAGGAGAGCCGGGCTTTCGAGCTTTATCTGCAGATTCTCGAGCGAGATCCCTTTCACGCTTCTGCCAGAGACAAAGGGGCCTGGATCCGAGTAGAGCAGGGTCTCCTTGATTCAGCTCTCCAGCTGTTGGAAGAGTCCGGATTTCAAACACCCAATTACACCCTGATTGCCGCCTATCAGCGGCTGCTTCAGGAGGACTGGGCAGAAGCTCTCAGGTATTTCCGCCTGGTCGAGATCCAAAACCCTCTCCATCCAGGTCTGTTGCAACTCATCAGCCATTGCCTGAATGCCCAGGGAAAGAGAGAAGAAGCACTCCAGTACCTGGCCAAGGCCGAGACCCTTCGCCCCGACGATACTGAGATTGAGCTTCAGATTCGGGACATCAAATTTCGGCACGCGCTCAGTCTCCTGTCTCAGAAGAGCTGGAGAGCCGCTCTGGAAGCTTTCCAGGAGCTGATGAAAGAGGATGTTCAAACCGAATACCTGCTACGAATAGCTTACTCTCATCAGAAGCTCGGTGAGCTCAGCCAGGCGGCCCAGGAATATCGGGTAGGCTTGGAGAGTGACCCGACAGCCACCTGGGCACGAATCAATTTTGCCTCCTGCCTCTATCGCCTCGCTCAGTATGAGGAGGCCGCCAGCCAGTGGGAACTGATCCTGACTCAGTCGAAGACTTCGGAAGCCTATAACCAGCTGGGGCTCTCCTATTCTCACCTGGGTCGTTTTCCAGAAGCTGAGTATGTCTTCGGGAAAGCAGTGGAGCTGGGCGATGAACGCCCCGAAGTGTTGTACAACCTGGGCGTCAGCCGCCTACGCGCTAAAAAGATCGCTGAGGCCAGGTATCTGATTCGTCGGGCAGCGATGGCTGGATATCCACCTGCCAGAGCCCTCCTTCCCCAGCTGGGGAAGTAAGGGCTAGCTCACTCATTCCCCATTGATGCAGTCGAGCAACTGTCTCAAGCGACCAAAATTACGGCGATTGAAGGAAAGGCTCAGGCGGGGGAGTTCCATCAACTTTGGTTCATCCTCCTCTTCTGGAAAAGGCCCACAACTTTCTATCGAACCCTCCACGACAATATCCTGAAACTCCTCATTCAAGGTCTTGATGGATGCCTCGGACAAAGATTTCTTCAACCGCAAGACCAGTGTTCGTGCGTGATCGACGTAACGAGAAGAATGATAAACACTATAGAACTGAATAATCTCCTGACAAGCTTCCTCCACATCGTCGGTGATGAAATAGAGGGCTTCATCCTCGGGAGAAACATAACCGCCGCCAATAAACTGGTTTTGAAAAAGTTGATTCCAATCCTTCCAGTAAGTCCCTCCCGGGGCATCCAGCATCACGATCGGAGTTGGCTCACTCCTTCCAGTTTGCACGAGAGTGAGAGTTTCGAAACCTTCATCCTGAGTTCCCAGACCACCCGGCATGAAAACCACCGCCTTAGACTCTTTCACGAAGAAGAGCTTTCGAGTGAAGAAATATCGAAAGTTGATCAGCTTGTGGTCACCGGCAATCGTCTTATTGGGAGTCTGCTCGAAGGGAAGCAGGATATTCAGCCCGAAACTGTCTTTTCTTCCTGCTCCCAGGTGTCCAGCTCCCATAATTCCGTCGCCTGCTCCGGTGATGACCATGTATCCGGCTTCAACGATCTTTCGGCCGAATTGAACGGCCGTTTGAAACACCGGATCCTCAGGCAGAGAGCGGGATGAACCAAAGATGGTCACCTTTGGGACATCCCGAAAAGGAGCGAAGACTGTGAAGGCGTAACGCAACTCCTTGACGGAACTCCTCAAAATTTTGAGATCACCACGGTCGCAGTTCTCTCGAGCCAACTTAGCTCCGGTGACGAAAATTTCCCGAATCAAGTCAAGATGAGGATAGGGCTTGAGCTCTTCAAGAATCTCATCAATCTTGCTGGAGAGTTCTCTATTGGCAACATCGTAGGAGGGAGAAAGGTCATCAGAATCGCCGCGTTTTCTCATCCAGTCCTATACTCCTATAATAAAAGCATGCCGGCCAATTTGACAGCCGCATATCTGCAGGCTGAACAGAACTTCAAAAACGCCTCCAGCTACCCACAAAAGGTCGAGGCACTTGAAGAAATGCTTCGTACCATCCCCAAGCATAAGGGAACCGAGAAGATGCAGGCGGACATCAAACGACGCCTGTCGCGTCTACGAAAAGAAGCGCAAAAGAAGAAACCGACAGCTTCTCAAAAACCCTTTCACTATGTCGAAAAAGAAGGGGCAGGACAAGTGGTCCTGTGCGGTCCGCCCAATAGTGGCAAATCACAACTCCTGGAAAACCTCACTCATGCTGAGCCAAAAGTGGCCAACTACCCCTACACCACCCAGAGACCGCTACCGGGAATGATGACCTACGAGGACATTCAAATTCAGCTTGTGGACACCCCTCCCCTGGACCCAGAGACCTTGGAGCCGTGGCAGTTGGCCATGATCAAGCAGGCTGATGCAGTACTGCTGCTTTTCGACATGAACGCCCCCAATCTCTTGATGCAGACCGAGTTCGTCCTGACCGTATTCAAGGATCGGGAAATATTTCTCACCGGCAGACAAGGCCCTCCCGTGATGGTGCTCGGGAACAAAATCGATGGACAGCAGGGGAAAGAAAATTTTTCAGTCTGGCAGGAACTGTATCAGGAAAAATTTCGAGCGGAGCCGTTCTCTGCCCTTTCCGATGAGTATCTCAGTAAGATCCCAGAGCGTTTGTTCCGTTTCCTGGACATCGTCCGCGTCTATACCAAGGCCCCCGGAAAGAAGGCCCAGGACAATCCTACTCCTTATGTGCTGAAACGAGGAAGCACTCTCCCTGATGTGGCAGCTGCCGTGCACAAAGACGTGGCCAGGAACTTCAAGTTCGCTCGAGTCTGGGGCAAGGCAAGCTTCGACGGTCAAATGGTGGAGCGAAGTTATCTCCTGGAAGATGGGGATCTGGTGGAAATTCATCTGTGAGTTCGTGCGGTCGTGCTTTCGAAAAGCGTTGTGCGCAAGGCATTCCCACCCCATTTTCGCGGCCTGAGGCCGCTCCCACATTCTACGGACCGCAAGAACCAGAAAGTGGGAGGCACCTCAGGTGCCGAATCCGAAGAAAGATACTTGGATCGGGTCATCTTGGAAAAGCACGACTGCACGACTGCACGACCGCACGCGCGCGGAGCGCGCCATTGACTGGCTCCAGCCCCCCAGACTAAAGTGGTCAGCCCATGCGTCTTTTCAGTGCACTCACGGTGGCCATCACTCTTCCTGCGCTTTACATGCGCTTCTATCACATCCAGGTGGATCCTCGCCTGGATTCTGTCCTTTTCGGACTGGGAATTCTAGGATCGGCCTTCTTGCTATCGTGGGCGGCGGAAGTGGCTCAGATGGACATCTCTCGCGGTCTGGCACTGGCCATCCTGGCCCTGATAGCCATTCTTCCCGAGTACGCCGTCGACCTGTATTTCGCCTGGGTTGCTGCCTACGATCCTCAATATGCCCAGTACGCACCGCCAACATGACGGGCGCCAATCGCCTGCTGGTGGGAGGGGGCTGGCCCTTTATTGTGCTCCTCTATTTTTGGAAATTCCGGCGGAAAGCCATTCAGCTGGATCGGAACAATCGCGTGGAGATCTCTTATCTCACACTGGCCACCCTCTACGCTTTCATCATCCCTCTCAAACACCAGCTCACCCTCATCGATTGCTTCTTTCTGGTGGGACTTTTTGGAGCATATGTCTGGCGCACGGCTAGGATGGAGGTTCACGAACCGGACCTGGTAGGGCCCGCGCGACTCATTGGAGCATTGTCGAAGGGCCAACGCCGGCTGGTGACGGTGATGCTTTTCGGCTTTTCCGGAATGACCATTTTCGCCAGCGCGGAACCCTTTGCAGAAGCACTGATCTCTTCTGGCGAGCTTTTGGGAATTGATGAATACTTTTTAGTGCAGTGGCTGGCACCCATCGCTTCCGAGGCGCCGGAGTTCATAATCGCAGCCATATGGACTCTGAGAGGACAGGCCCAGGCTGCCATGGGAGCACTGATTTCTTCCAAAGTGAATCAGTGGACACTCCTGGTTGGAACGATTCCCCTGGTCTACAGCATCAGTCTGGGAGAAATTGGCCAGATGCCTCTGGATGTGCGCCAGGATCAGGAGATTCTTCTGACCGCCGCCCAATCGATCTTTGCTGTGGTGGTGCTCATGAACCTGAAGATGAGCCTCTGGGAAGGGGGTGTGCTGTTCTTTCTTTTTGTGTTACAGCTCATTTCTCCGGAGATCCGCTTTGAAGTTTCCATCCTCTATATCGTCCTGACCGTGGTGCTGCTGTTCAGACGGACCCACGATGTGCTGCCGCTCATCCGAGAAGGTCTTTTTACTTCGAGTAGAAGCAAGAGATGAGCACTCAGCACCCGGATCAGCCGATGCTGGAGAGAAGTTCGTCTGCGCTGGCCGTCGCCGTTCCCAATTTACCAACGGCCACACCCGCCGCATGGTTGGCCAAAGTGGCGCCCTCGCCCATTGATGCACCCGCCACCACAGCCAGAGTCAGAGAGGCAATCACCGTGTCCCCGGCTCCAGTGACATCGAACACCTCGCGAGCCACTGTCGGGATATGTGAGTGCTCCTGACCCTCAAAGAGTGTCATTCCCTCTTCCCCACGAGTGATCAGAAGATAATCAGAAGCGGTCAGCTCTAGAAGCTTCTGGCCCGCCTGGATGAAAGAAGATTGATCCACAATCTCCACCCCCGATGCCCGCTCTGCCTCTTTCTTGTTGGGAGTAATGAGGGAGGCTCCACGGTAAATCGAAAAGTCACCTGCCTTCGGGTCCACGGCAAGAAACTTCTTCGCTTCTCGACAGTCCCGGATCAAATCCACCACCAGATTCGGCAACAACACTCCTTTAGCGTAATCTGAGAGAATGATTCCCTTGGCCTGGTTGAGAAAGGTCTGGTAAACCCCTCTCAGTTTGCCCAAGACTCCTTGGGAAAGGGTTTCCTTGCACTCGCGATCGGTCCGACAGACCTGCTGGTGGTGCGCAAGAATCCGAGTTTTTATGGTGGTCGTCCGGTCACTGGCTCGAACCACCCCTTCGCTGCTGATCTCCTGCCGATGAAGCTCCTCCACAAGCCTATCCCCGGCTTCATCACAACCGACAACGCCCACCAGAAGTGGCCTCGCTTTCAGAGCGGCAAGATTACAAGCAACATTGGCGGCACCGCCAAGATGAACACTTTCCCTTTCTACCTCCACCACCGGCACCGGTGCCTCTGGTGAGATACGCTCGACTCGACCCCACACAAAGCGGTCGAGCATAAGATCTCCCACGACCAGAATGGGTTGATCTGGAAAGCGCTGAATGATCTTCTGGAGCTTTTGCTGATCGCTGGTATTCATAACATCGACTGAACTGCCTCCAAGACCGGTTCAACTGGAATAGAACGGATACAGCGGGGCTCATCGAAGTGAAGACAGAAATAGCCGGGACAGGGCATACAGGGAAGATCCGACTTGATCAATTGATGCTCAGTGTTCCAGGGATACCAGACCTTAAAATCAGAAGATCCAAAGATCACAACGATTTTCTTCCCCTGTGCCGCAACAATATGAGTGGAACCCGTGTCATTACCTACATAAAGACTGCACAGCGAAGTTAGGGCCGAGAACTTTCGAAGGGGAAGTGGCTCAATGAAGCGAACCCGCGAAGAACAGTGTTCTCTGATCTCTTCAAGCACCTGGCCTTCTCCCGGGCCTGCTGTAACCACCACCTCCTGACCTGTTTCAACCAGCCGGGTGGCCAGCAAGGCAAACTTCTGGGCGTCCCACTGCTTGGTGTCAAAAGCTGCGGCAGGATGAATCAAAATGAATCCATCCGTGACTCCCTGGCCAGCGAGCAGATCTTTCATCGACTCAAGACCTTCGCCATCAAGGGGAATCTCAGGAGGCGGGATCGGTTCGACAGGAAATCCTAAGTGTTTCAAAATCGAGAGCTGGTGCTCAACCGTGTGAACCTGCTCTCGCCCCCAGATTTCCCGAGAATCCGGAACCTTGATGTTGTAAAGGTAGGAATGGCGGCTGTGCCGGTATCCTACGCTTTTTTGGGCACCGGAAAAGGCGGTGATAAGGGCACTTGTGGTCCCACCGTGCAGATCAATCGCCAGAGTCGGTCGAAAAGCACGGATTTTGCGCATCGTCCGCAAGCGTGCTATCCAGCGGTTTCGGTGGTTCTCAATCACAAAAATGCAGTCTATATTGGGATTGTCTCGCAAGACTTGCTCATAGGGCGTCTCAATGACCACCCCGACCTTCCAGCCCGGCACCCTTTTCATGACGGTGAGCATGGGAGTCATCAAGACCGTGTCACCCAGAGAGCGAAGCCGCGTAAAGAGGACTCGGGAGTGCCCGGAGTCTTCAGGAGGTGACTCTTGCAAGTTTAATCCTGTCATCTACTACTGAGGTGTCTCTTCAGGAGGCTCGATCTTGGCCTCATCAATGAGCATCACCGGAATGTCGTCGCGAATCGGATAAACCCGGTGACAGGAGACACACTTGAGTCCTTGATCATCCGAAGTGAGCTTGACCTCGGCCTTACAGGCTGGACAGGCCAGAATGTCGAGCAGTTCCTGATCAATGGCCATAACTGACTCCCTTCCCTATCAAGGATACCCGAGTCAGTACCCTGGAGGGAAGGCGAAGGTGCGTGGGAAGCACTTCAGGTACCGAATGTGGGAGGCACCTCAGGTGCCAAATGTGGAAGGCACCTCAGGTGCCGAATTCATGCTGGGCCCTTGAGTCTGGCGGTCAATAATTTACGGTACTCAGCTCCCTCGGGCCTCAGGATGCTCTGATAAAGATGGATCTCCTGGACTCTGATGCTTCCTGCCTTCTGGTGAGCTCCCTCACCTTGGACATATTGGGTCAGCTCAGCCAGGTTTTTTCGCGACTTCAGTCTCAGCAGAGTCAGGTGTGGGTGAAACTCACGATTTTCTTTGGGAAAACCCAAGCGCTCGAGGCGTTGCTGGATTTTGCTCTGCAGTTCCTTAAGCGCATCGATGGGTTCTACGCCAACCCACACCACCCGCGGACGAGCAAGATGCGGAAAAGCACCCAACTGGCAGATCTCTACCTGGAAGGAAGCAACCTCCCTTCCAGCGTTTTCTAAAACCTCACCTATTCCTGCCAGCTTGGCCTCTTCAATATTCCCCAGAAATTGAAGGGTGAGATGAAGGGATTGGATCTGTGCAAACCGTCCTTCCAGGTTCAGCTTTCTGAGATCAGCACCGATTTCCTGGCAGCGCCTCAGGACAGACTCAGGAACGGCAATAGCAATGAAGGCCCGGATACGCTTTACAGGAGACTCCTTCTCACCCAGTCCAAGGCAAAGCGTGAAGCTCGAATCCGGTTGGCCTCGCGTGGACCGGCCATTTGGATCCTTTTCACGCGGGTCTCCTGATCACTGGACAGCCCAATCAAGACCAGTCCCACCGGCTTTTCCGTGGTTTCGCCTCCCGGACCTGCGATTCCCGTAACCGAAAGACCCAGATCTGCGGAAGTGTCCCTTCGGATTCCCACAGCCATCTGAGCCGCTACCTGTTCGCTGACCGCTCCAAAGCGTTCCAGAGAGGTCTCACTAACACCGAGAAGATCCACCTTTAAGGCATCGCTGTAACAAACCACTCCACCCAGATAATAGTCGGAGCTGCCAGGCACATCGGTCATCATCTTACCCAGCAGCCCGCCTGTACAGGATTCAGCAGTTGCCACGGTCATACCTTTGTCGCGGAGGATTCGTCCAACCACCTCTCCCAAATCCTCCTCCTGGTCGGTGAATATGGCATGACCCAGCTTTTCTCGGACGCGGCCCACCAGTTCCTGCAGTTGCTCTTCTGCCAGTTGCTCATTCGCTTCACCGACCCAGAAGAAGAGAAGTTCGATAAGACCTGGAGAAGAGAGAATCGTGGTTTCAATCGAGGAATACGACTTGTAGATTGAGCCAATCGCGGAATCTATCCCAGACTCCGTTTCTGAGGCCACTCTGAGCCGCTGGTAAAGAGGCCGGGAAGCCTGCTTATGTTGGCCAATCAAGTCCATGACTTGACTCATCATGGGCTCCAATTCGAGGGGAGGCCCCGGCAGAAGAAAGAGCAGTGTCTTTCCTTCCTTCATGAACAGCCCGGGAGCTGTGCCATTGGGGTTCTCCATCGGTACAGCGCCTTCAGGCACCATTGCTTGCCGCAGGTTGTTGTCCGTCATCTTGAGGGCAAATTTTTGGTAGCGGAGCCTCAATTCCTCAAGAATGGCGGAATCTCGTGCCAGTTTTCGTCCCAGGGCCTTTGCAACGATCTCACGGGTAATATCATCATGAGTGGGACCCAGGCCGCCCGAAACGATGACAACCTCGGAACCTTTCAAAGCACTCACCAGGGCCCCTACGATCTCCTCTTCCCGATCCCCCACAACAAACTTTCGCATCACTTTAAGGCCGAACTCATTGAGCTTTTTCGTGATGAAGAGAGAATTGGTTTCGACCCGAGAAGGGGTTAAGAGCTCAGTCCCGACAGCGATAATTTCTGCCCGCATGACGACTCCAGGTTCCAGGTTTCAACCGCTGAGAGAGACCAGAATTTTCAATGACAATCCTGCATAGAGACCTGCAATCAGGTCATCACAGACGATACCAACTCCTCCTGGTAATTTCTCACTGTTGCGGACGGGAAACGGCTTCACAATATCAAAGAACCGGAACAGGAAGAACCCGGCAACAAGAGAGACCATGGACACGGGAACCCACAGTAAGCAAAGCACTTGTCCGAGAATCTCATCGATGACTATCTTTGAGGGGTCAGGATCGTTTTCAGAGAGAGAGACTCGCGTTGACAAGACAATGGCTGGAAAAGTCAACAAGACAACAAAGCCGCCCAGAACCATCGTCTCATGAGCGGGCAAGACCCAGTGGAGAAGGAAGACCAGCAAAAGGGCTACCAGAGAGCCCCAGGTTCCTGGGGCCAGGGGCAGGTAGCCTGCACCCAACCCGGTGACGAAGGCGTGAATCAGACGATCCAGCTCATTCCTCCGTTTCTGTTTCAGATTTCGAGATTTTCTGGCCTGGGACCCGATAGTTTCCGTCAAGCCATTGTCCCAAGTCAAGAAGCCGGCAGCGCTCGCAGCAGAAAGGCAAAAAGGAGTTATCGCGTGAGATCTTTTGACCACAGGTGGGACAATCAGCCCGCACTTCTCACACCCTCTCTACTACATCGGCGCAATGATCCGACCTGACTGCATTGCACGACCCGCAAGCGGGTACCCCTCGGCTCCTCAACGTACTCAAGAGTACGTTTGCGGGGGCCGACCCCAAGCGGGTGCCCCTCGCGCGCCTTGTCAGGTCGGCCCTTCCGCCGCTTCGCGACGACCTGGTGTGAGAAATGCGGGCTTGGACCTTGCAATTTCATTTTAAGTGCCCAGGACTGTTCCGACAAGATCGTACTCGTGGGCCTCGGTGATCTGAACGGGAACGATATCGCCGGGGCTGACCTTCTCGGTGATTCCGTCATTCAAGTAAACAACCCCATCAATGTCCGGAGCCTGAGAAGACAATCGGCCTTCCCACATTAGCTCGCTCTCTCGTGAGCTTCCTTCTAGCAAAACCGGCAAACACTTTCCGATCATTGCGCGATTCTTTTCCTTTGAGATGCCTGCTTGCAGTTCCATCAAGCGCTTCTGACGATCTTTCTTGACATCCTCAGAAAGTTTTTCATCGAGTTGATAGGCAACAGAGTCTTCTTCATCAGAATAGGTAAAGACACCAAGCCTATCGAATCGCATCTCTTCAACGAACCCCATCAATTCCTCCACATCCTCTTCCCTCTCGCCCGGAGACCCAACAATCATGGTTGTCCGAATAGCAACCTCAGGAATGCGGCTCCGGATCCGACCAATCAGCCTTGACCTGCCCCCACGAACGAGTCCACCCTCTATGCTAGACCCGGGACCATTTGAAGTCCACTCCAAGGGATTGGATCCAGTGCCTGCGACCTAGGTAGTTTGGCCTCTGGCGCCGGCGGCCGATAGGCCAAGGCGCTGTGAGGCCGGATCTGATTGTAATCCCTCCGCCAGCGTTCTACCAACACCTTGGCTTCCCCCAGCGTGTCGAAGATCTCCATGTTCAGCAGCTCATCCCGTAGTTTCCCGTTGAAACTCTCAATGTACCCATTCTCCCAGGGGCTGCCCGGCTCGATGTACAAGGTCCTTACCCCAACAGCCTGCAGCCAGTCCCGGACCGCCTGTGCCGTAAACTCCGATCCGTTATCGGACCGGATAAACTCAGGCACTCCCCGATCAACGAATAACTCCGCCAGCCGGTCCAACACGTCTTGGTGATTCATCTGCCGTTTCACATCAATGGCGAGGCACTCTCTGGTGTACTCATCCAGGATCGTCAATAGCCGAAAGGCTCGCCCATCATGGGTCCGTTCATGCACGAAATCATAGCTCCAGACGTGGTTCTTGCGAGCCGCTCGTAACCGAACACAGGAACCGTCATTAAGCCACAGCCTCCTTCGTTTCGGCTGTCTGGACGGGACTTTCAGCCCTTCTTGTCTCCACAGCCTCTCCACCCGCTTAGGATTCACCTTCCACCCTTCCCCATGAAGTATCGCCGTGACCCGCCGGTAGCCATAACGCCCGTATT
Source organism: Acidobacteriota bacterium (assembly GCA_963663035.1). GTDB lineage: Bacteria > Acidobacteriota > UBA6911 > RPQK01 > JADFOI01 > JADFOI01. The sequence goes on along the minus strand of OY760074.1, from coordinate 585,450 downwards.
GCGTAGCCAACTCCACCATCCGGGCCACCAATCGGGCCTCATCATCGGGAATTTGCCTTTCCCTTCGCTGGGTCGATCGAACCTGTCCCAGCACTTGGCAGGCCCGACGTTCGGAGACTCGCTCTGCTCCTAATCGCTCTCGTACCCACATCACCGCTCGTCTCCTGTTCGCCGGGCCTAGAAGTTTCCCGAGGACACTTCCTTCAGGATCTGCTTGTCCAAAGACAGATCCGCCACCAGCTTCTTCAACCGGGTATTCTCCTTCTCCAACACCTTCAACCTCTTGGCCTGGTCCAACCGGAGCCCTCCGTACTCTTTGCGCCACCGGTAGTAGGTCTGCTCGCTCACCCCCATCTGCTTCGACACCTGTCCCACCCTCTGTCCTTGGGCCAGACCCACCTCTGCCTCACGCAGCTTCATGATGATCTGTTCTGCCCTAAACCGCTTCCCTGCCATCCTTGCCTCCTTCCTAAACCGGAAATCCTAACATTCAAACTGGACTCGTTTTAGGGGGCAAGGTCAGCCTCGACAGGGAAGCTCGATTCCCGCCTCTTTTCATACGCCTGAGAACTCTTTGTGAGGCGTGTTGAAGAGGAATGTCAATATACTTGCAGACAGAGGGAGTCTGGGCAATGGCCTCCAGAAGCTCATCGTAAACATTGTTGGGATAGACATAGAGCACACGGACCCACTCAATCCCCTCTATTTCTCCGAGGCCCCGGAGCAGTTCGGCCAAGCCCTGGCGATTTCCCCAATCCCAGCCGTACATGGTCGTGTCCTGTCCGATGAGATTCAATTCCTTGATACCTTTAGCCGCCAAGCCCATTGCTTCTCTCAAAATGGACTCCATGGGACGACTCCGAAAGGGGCCGCGCATGCTGGGAATCACGCAAAAAGTACAAGTATGATCGCACCCTTCGGCAATTTTTAAATATGCACTGTAGTCTGGAGTCGTGAGTATTCTGGGATCGGAATCACTGTAAAGATACAACTCCCTGGATTCAAAGTGAGGGGGACCCTTGGCTTGAGGAGTTTCAGCACAATGCTTGAGGATCTCCGGGATTTCATTGGTTCCAATGACCGCATCCACCTCGGGGATCTGATCCAGGATCTCTTCCCGGTATCTCTCGACCAGACAGCCGGCCACAATCAGCTTCCGACAATTTCCATTGATCTTCTGCTGTGCCATCTCGAGAATGGTGTTGATGGACTCCTGCTTCGCACTCTCAATAAAACCACAGGTATTCACTACGATGATCTGAGCATCCTCTTGAGATGCTGTGATTTCGTATCCGCTCTGGGTCAGCAATCCCAGCATGACCTCGCTGTCTACGAGATTCTTTGGACACCCCCAAGCTCACAAATCCAACCTTTTCCATTAGCGATTGATTATAGCAGGGAGTGCTTACCGCCGCAGTTCTTTCAACCAACCGTAGAGCTGTGACAAATCGGACGATCCCAGCGGGAAATGACCGAAGCGATTGCGGTAGTAGAGTTGTGTGATGAAAGCCGGCTCAAGGGAGTTCAGATCCACCTGGATTCTTTCCACAAACTCATTAGGGGTCTCGGCGGGTCTTTTCACATGCCCTTTTCGCCTCAGAAGATCCAGCATTTCCAGGTAATACTCAGGAGCAATCTTGGAGCTTGCCTGCTGAAAAAACCACTGTTTCCAGAGCACTCGAACATATCTCCGATATCGGTAAAAAATCCCAAAAGCGGCCACCACCAAACAACCTAAGACAACATAAATCACCGTTGAAGAATCCCAGTTCTTGAAATCTTCAAGCCATTTGAGCTGGGCAAACTCGTCAAGCTCCAGGGAAATTTCAGAGATCCTTGTCAAGGAGGAACGAATGCTGTAGCTGAGGGAGCGGAAAAACCCGATCTGTTTAACTCGATTGTAGGTGATAACCTCAGTCCAGTACATATCGATTGCGTCGAGAAATTGACCAAACCAACGGGCCAACGCAACTGACGGTGCTGCAGTCGTGCTCGGCGGTGTAGAATCAAACTCCACCCATCCAGGACCGGGAAAGTAACCTTCAACCCAACTGTGGGCATCAGACTGCCGCACGATAAAGTAGTCATTGAACTGATTCAATTCCCCCAGGTGAAACCCGTTGACGACCCGAGTGGGAATGCCGACACTGCGCATCAAAATAGCCTGGGCTGTAGCAAAGTACTCACAATGACCGACTTTGGCCTCAAACAGAAAATCATACAGAGGATCGTCAGCACTGGCCGACAGGTTCTCCAGAGAATATCCGTAGTTTTCTCTCAGAAAATATTCGATTGCCAGTGCCTTCTCTACCGGGCTGCTCTGCGTCCGAGTCACTTCTTGGGCCAGTCTGGAGATGCTGGGACTCAGGTCTGGAAGCTGTAGATAACGCCTCCGGAAGGCTTCTGGAAGAACCGTCTCTTCCAAGGGACGAGCCAATTGCTCTTCCCGCGTGATCAGGTCTGAATAGACGACATATTTGAGGGGTCCTTGTCCTTGTCGATAGACTCCCACCGAATCATTGCCGTCCTTAAAGACAAAGCTTCTGGAAAAGTCATCGCCCGTTAGCAGAACCATCTGAGGTGCGGCAAAAACCATATTGCTGATAGGTTCCAGGAGAATACTCTGCTGAACCAACGATTCGTTGTCACGGCGACTCTCGGAAACGAGGATCCCTCCGTACCTTCTATCTCTAGAAATTCGACGAAAACCTTCTCTCGTATTCAGCCAACTCCTGCCGTCATAGAAGTCAAGACCGATACCCCTCCACTTCAGGTTTGGGGACACATTTTCCGCCTTAGTGTCGAGCTTTACTCTCATCACCACGGTCGTGTTGACAAGGATCTGACCGATATCACCCAGGTTCACTTTGTCCGAGAAGCCACTCATATGCAGGTCTAGACCTCTTTCGAGGCTAAAGAGACCGAGCGATACGCGAGGAATCACAACAAAGATGGGTATCGAAATCAGGACAATGAGTGCGGTGATGACCACAGCCACTTTGGTATACCCGGACAGCGAGAAATGAGCTGTCCGATTTTCCTCGTAAGCTTTCTTACTTTCGAAAAGGATAAAGGTCAGGATTGAAGAGAAGATGTACAACACCAGTGTAGCGAGAAAGGAAATGGAGATGGTGTAAGCGGACGCAAACAGCAAGAAACCAAAAGAGACAGCGTAGAGGATCAGATAATCTCTTTCAGTTTGTCGAGTGAAAAGCTTGACTAGACTGACCAGAACCAACAAGTGGACGGTAGAGCTGACAAAATCGGAGAGGGTCAATGCATCCACAAGAAAGAAGGCTATGAAGAAGACAAAGAGGATCAATTGCACCCAATTGGGGAGCTCGATGATTCTGGTCCTCCAACTCGCAACAACCGCCAGAATATAAAGGGCTGTCACGACTGGGCCGAGAGCTCCACTGGCAAACAGCGAGATAAACCCCGAGAGTAACAAGAGGTAACTCGACAGTTTGAAAGCTTTCTCAAAAGCCATGCTTCTTTCCCGCTCTAAACTTTAGCCCGGATAATGCATAAATTCTCTACTGCAGCTACGAAATCATCCGCCCTGCCAGCGTTGCGCGACCCGCACGGGAGCGCGGGTACCCCTCGGCCTCCTCAACGTACTCAAGAGTACGTTTGCGGGGGTCGACCCGCAAGCGGGTACCCGTCGCGCGCCTTGTCAGGTCGGCGCTTTCGCCGCTTCATGACGAGAACCTATGCATTATCCGGGCTTAACCCTGGCCCTGCAAATAGTCCACGTGCCGGAGACCCTCTCGTGGCACCACGGAACCAGCAGAAAACAAGATGCAGGGCACAGTCGCCTTCCCCATGTCAAAGTGTGTTTTCTGGGCAGGCTGCACCTGGGCCAGGTATTCCATAAACTCCTCATAGTCCTCTGCTCGTCGATCGACTGTGGCTTCAAATTCGCCTGAACTGAACTGGAACCTCTGACCATTCCCTCGGAAGTAATGACCGAGCGAAGCAATATAGGAAACCGCTTTTTCGAATTGTTCCAGGTTGGATGGAGAACGATCCTGCAGATAGGTTGAAAAGAAGACCTTCACTGGAAGTTGGTCCTCCTCCTGAGTAAAATCCTTGATCATCAAACGAGCCAGCTTTGCAGTAGCCTTCCAGTGAACAAACCGGGCACTATCATCAGGTTTGTAGTGACGAATACTGTACAGATCGCTGCCCCTCCCCTTGCGGTCCATCCCCTCCAAGCCTTGTAAACTGGGATGGTTGAGAAAGAGAGGTCTCAAATCACACAGGGCTGGATAAACCATGATGTCGCCCGAGGCATCCAGTGTTCTGCCTCGCCAGAAAAATCCGAATGGGAAAGTGGTCCTTATCTCGAAGCCCTGTAAAGGATAGATTCCTCTACGGCCAAATTCGCAATGCAGTCTCAACCGCAGGTTCTCGCCTGCTCGAACGTAAGGAAAGTTTTTCTCTTGTACGAAGAAACTCGTGTCTTCCTGCTCTTCTGTCCCTTTCTCTTCCCCTTTCAGTCTGAGAGCAAAGGAGGGAAACCATCTCTTGAGATTGTGCAGCGTGATCAGAAAGATCGTCTTTTGACCCGCGTGCATCCCCTTCGGAACACTGAGGCTGATCTTCAGTCCAAACAGGACTATTTTGGCCACAATTCCGGAAACGACCAGTGAAGCCAAAAGAAATGAAAGAACCAGAATCAATAAGTTGTTGCCGGTGTTGAAGGTTGCAAAGGAAAGAGTGAAAACAATCAGAATGAAGAGAGCTCCTCGCCGGGTAAATCGGAAGAACCGCAGATTGGCAAAAACCTCCAGCTTGACACGGGCCAACAGCCTTGGAACCAGCGTCAAGCACACCACGAAAGCAAAGATCAGGGAAATGACGGCCAGAAAGGCTGCGGCATAGAATTGCCCACCCTGCCGCGCCGTTGAGCTCAAAACCGCCAGAAGAAAAGCAGAAATGAGAAAAAGAGAAGGCCAGAGGAACTCTTTAATGCCCTTGACCTTCATCGAGGCGGTCATTTGACTATAGTGGGATCTCCACTTCCTCGATCAGTCCCTGGATAATGGCTTCCGCTTCTTCACTCTTGTGCAAAGGAGATGAGTACTTGGTGCTGACTATCACACGGTGGGCGAAAACAGGTACGGCTAATCGCTTCACGTCATCAGGGGTACAGTAATTGCGCCCCTTGGAAAAAGCTCTCGCTTGGGCCGCTCCATACAGTGCCATGGCACCCCGAGGGCTCACCCCCAAGGTGAGGAATTCACTTTTTCGGGTAGCCTGAACCAGCTCCATGAGATAGTCCAACAAGCTATCTTCCACTTCTACCTTCTCGACCAGTTCCTGGGCTTCCTGAACTTCTTCAGCCGATATCACCGGTGTGAGATGGTCAGCAGTATCGTAGCTGATGTGGGAGCGCAGGATCTGTTTCTCATCCGCCTCATTGGGATAGCCCATCTGAAGGCGCATCAAAAAGCGGTCTAATTGCGACTCCGGTAATGGATAGGTACCATGGTGTTCCACGGGATTTTGGGTGGCAATCACCATGAAGGGTTGGGGAAGGTCGTAAGTCCCGTCATCGATAGTAACCTTCCCTTCACTCATTGCCTCCAGAAGAGCGCTCTGAGTTTTAGGAGTTGTGCGATTAATTTCGTCCGCTAGAACTACATTTGCAAACAGCGGCCCTTTGCGAAACTCAAAGTGATGCTCCAGCTGGTTAAAGATTGATGACCCTAGTAGATCGGAAGGAAGAAGGTCACTTGTAAACTGGATCCTGTGAAACGTGCAATCGAAGGACCGGGCTAGCGCATGAGCCAGAGTGGTTTTCCCGACTCCAGGCACATCTTCAATCAGCAGGTGGCCTTGAGCTAACAAAGCAACGGTCGCCCGCTCCACAACCTCAGACTTCCCCTTGATGACCCGTTCAATCGAGGTCTGAAGTGCACTGATCTTACTGGCTAAATCCTGGGGAGCGACTGTGGTTGCCACACTTGATATGATACTGTTTCAGCTGAGTCCAGATCAATATAGGCTATTAGCCATATTTCTCACACCACGTCTACTGCATCGGCGCAATGATACGCCCTGACTGCGTGCGCGACCCGCACGGGAGCGCGGGTACCCCTCGCGCGCCTTGTCAGGCCGGTCCTTTCGCCGCTTCGCGACGACCTGGTGTGAGAAATATGGGCTAGCAGCCTGTCCGACCCAAATCATGGGTGCGGCTTGATCACAAACTCCACAACCACCCAGGCGATCACCACCGCCATGCCAATCAACCACTTGAGGTTCGAGATTGGCAGCTTCCTTGTGCGCCCGGGGGCCGTCCATTGCAAATCGGCTTTCTGATAGTAGCGAAGATAGTTATCCCGAACTCCGAGAATGACTGAGAAGGCTACAGCGGAGAAGACCGTAAAGACAACCGTGAGGAAAACAATCAGGCCCAGATAAAACGTCCAGGACATGGAAGTGATTATATAGCGCGCTCCCCAAGCGCGCACCCAAGTGGTCAGTTGTCAGTGGTCAGTTGTCAGTGGTCAGTTGTCAGTTGTCAGTTGTCAGTTGTCAACCTGTCAGTGTGCTCTGATAGAAAGTGAAAGGGCTAAATGGGAATACAAGAGAGTTCCCTGCCAAACTCCGGCTTCGCTCATCAGAGCGAAGAAGAGTTGGCTGGTTTTCTCGACTTCTACAGGATTGAATGGCTCTACGAGCCGGTCTGTTTCCCCTTGAACTGGGATGAGGACGGTCGTGTCACGGGAAGCTTTACACCCGATTTCTATCTTCCCCAATTTGATCTCTACCTGGAATTGACCACGATGAAGCAAAAGCTTGTCACAAAAAAGAACGGCAAGGTCCGAAGAATGAGGGAGTTGTACCCCGACTTCAAGATCAAGATCCTGTACGAGCGGGACTACCGCAAGCTCCTCTTTAAGCTCGGACTTCTCGAATGATCTCCTCCTCAAGCATCAACACCATTCCAGAGGTGGTCGAAAAGATCGTCTTTGATGAGAACACCATCCAGAAGCGTGTCAAGGAACTAGCGCGCCAGATCAGCCATGATTACCACCGCAAAAACCTGGTGGTGGTGGGTATCCTCGAGGGAGCCTCCATGTTCACCCGCGATCTGGTTGAGCAAATCTCCTTTCCAGTCGCGCCTGGCTTCATCCAAATCAGCCGGTACGAAAGGAAACCCCACACCGGCGAAGTCAGAATCATCAAAGATCTACAAAGAGACATCTGCGGTAAACACGTTCTGCTCATCGAAGATATCGTGGACACTGGACTCACTCTGAACTATCTGCTTCGGATCCTGGTTGAACGGAAGCCTGCTTCTCTAGCGATCTGTACTCTCCTGGAACGTGCTGAACTCCGCCTGGTTGAGATTCCGCTCAAGTACGTGGGTTTTCACGTAAAGGATCCATTTCTCATCGGCTATGGACTGGATTATCGAGAGTCCTACCGGGAGCTACCATTCGTGGCCACAATGGATCTGAGAGCCGCTGACAGCTGACACCTGACAGCTGACACCGCCGGCCCAAGGCCGTCGGAAATTCCAAATCCAGAATCCCAAGCAAATTCGAAATCTGACCGCTGACAGAAACTACTCGATGATGCTGGGGGGAACTGCGGAGAGGAATTGCATGGTGTTGTTTCCGAAAAAGACCTGACTCACAATCGGCTGGGTGGACTCGACAACGATATAGCCCCGGATCAGTGCTGCCGTCGCAGGGATCAGAACTTCAACCAGCTCAGACAGCCGCTGATTTGGGCCCAGGCTGAGCGTCGTTTCACCCACCAAACCGCCATCCCGGTCAAACACCTGAACGGTCACATTGGCCAGCAGTGCATTGGGATTGAACAGGGCAAGGCCTGTGAAGTAGTCCTCGGAGGGATCTGATGGATTGGTCGATCCGTTGGCCACCTGACTAAAAACGGCCTTCGTAAAAAGGGTCGTCTGCAGAGGAAGTGCCGCCGCATAATCCACGAAGTCGGGAATTCCCGTCTCTGTGTCTCCTGGGTCTCCAAAAACAACGTCCCCCACAACGCCCGGACCATCAACATCTATCTGAATCGACCCGGTGGTTAAAGGAAAGGTGACTGGAGAACCCAGACCAAAGAGCTGATCAACGCTCCTCTGAAAGGTGGCGTTGGAGGCCAAAGGGAAGGGCCCCACAAGACCAATAATCGTTCCATCGTCCCGAAATGCCGTTATGGTAACGACTCGAGGAGAGCTGTCCGTATTCACCAGCTTGAGGCTGGTGAATACGGCGTTTCCCGCCTCGAGACCATTTCCCAGCTGCCCGGAGTACAACGTCGTCTGGTTGTTTCCGAAAGACGCATTCAGGCCCAAGAGCGTATCTTCCAGCTCGATTAGGGCAAATCCCACTGCCCCAGGTCCCAGTACATCCACCTGAACAAAACCATCCGCGATGGGAGAAGCGATATTGAACAACGTGCCAACGGTTTCAAAGAGGCTGCCCAGAGCGGGAAGGACTCGAGAAACTTGGGGAGCAGCGGGCTGACCGGTATTGAGAAAGAGCGTCAATGTCAGCGTAATCCCCACATCATTGGGGTTGGCGATGCTCAACGTCGTCACAGCGTCCTGAGGACCTGCCAGGCCGAACGTCGGAAAGGTAGCAAGTCCGTCGTACAGGCGGGTGAAGTACAAAACTTGCGACTGCCCGGTGAAGGCCAGTGCCCCATCCATCTTGGTGATGGGACCGTCAAGTCCATTCCCAAACTGGAAAAAACTACCGAATTCGGAGGTGTTCGAGGCCATGCGGACCCACCCGCTCTGGGAATCCGTGAGATTGATACCGAAGAAGTCGGCGCTCAATTGGGCCAATTGTTTTTGAGCATCAAGAGCTTCAATCGTGGGGTTGTTGGGAAAGGACAGAAGCGACCCGTCGCTGGCACGTCCCTCGATTGCAAGAACTTGCGCGATGTCCAGACTGGTGACGGCGTAGGCCGAGAAATTGTCCTGATTGCCACGGAGAAAGGGGAAGAGAAGTTCGTTTGTGAAGGTCTGAAAGAGGTCTGCCGAGGCCTGAAAGAGAATGGCCTGACCTGTCAAGTCAAAGCCGCTGCCGTTAAAAACCTGGTAAAGAGGGGCTGCAGCGATGGGAATGACGGATCCCTGCGATGAGAGATCAATTGGAGAGCCAACCCCCAAACCGCCTGGACCGATTCCCACAATTGCCTGGATATCATCAGGTGGGGAATCATCAGGGGTGACGTCAACCGACTCATAAGTAAAGAGGATATCTCCGGTTTCAAACAGGCTTACTGAAAATTGGTTGCCCGGGCGACCACCAGCCGCGGAAAATTCTGGAACGCTTTCCCAGGTAAAAGTGATCCGTTCGGTCTCCACCAGCGCCTTGACCTCTCCGGTTTCCTCGGGATTCAGATCGGTAAATAAGGGCGCGATCCGAGGCGGACCCGATAGAAAGCGTGACTCGTCGCGGGGCGTGGAGGCTGAATCTCCCGCTCCGAAGGTGAGATTCCCGTCGCTGTTGACTGCCACCTCGGTGTAGACATTCCCAAAAAAGGGAAAAGAAAAGCCTACCGGAAATTGAAAGGTGACCTCATCATCATCGGTGAGCGAGTCCAGTTGGTTGATGCCCTCATTGGAGACCAGATTAATGTTCGCTGCACTCTCGCCAGCGGCAACGGTGGTCACCACCTTCTCGGTGGGATCGTCTGAAAGGTCGTCGCCCGACTCGTTGGCCCCGTTGTAGTAGTCCTTGACGAAGTCCGTAAAACGGGTGTCAAAAGGCCCCACGCCACTCCCTCCAGTAAACGATGCATTCAGGGGTTCGATGAAGACCAGGTAGTCTCCGGGTGTTAAACCCGGCAGCAGATAAGAACCGTCATTGGTGACAAGAAAGTCGGAGACGACCGAGACAATTTCCTGCTTGGATTCGGTGAGCATCATGTCAACGTTTACTGCGACCACGTTGGCTTCTGGAAAAAATCCACCGCTTCGACGAGAGATGGTTCCAGAAATCGTTCCCGTGCTGCCTGGGAAAGCCATTGAAGGATAAAGCCAGGAGACCCAGGCCATATCATCCTGGATGGGCAGCTCAGTTCCGCCGCTAACCACAAATGGATGCATAAGCGGAATAAACTGGTCATCGGAAGGATCCGCGTTGGAGGCAAACTCACTATTTCCCTGGGTATGACCAAGGCCAATGAAGTGTCCTATTTCGTGGGCCACTGCCGCGGGAAACTCAGGTTCAGTCGCCAGCACGCCATTGAGAACTGCCCGGGCTGAAATAATCTCACCCGTTGCTACGTTGCTGAAGCGCGGTCCCGCAAAGCCGAGAACAGTGAAGCTTGAGCCGACACCAAAAAGGTCATCGATGATCTGACCGTCATCGTCAAAAATGATCGGATTTTCGGGATGGACCTCGACGCCAAAAAACGCATCAATATTGGCCGCGGTGACATCCAGGCCCAGAAAACCCAGATCTGAAAATGTTATGACAGCAGCTGGAACATCCTCCCATTTCTGAAAGGCCTGGCGAACCAGAAAAGCTCCCTGATCGCGGGTCAATCCTCCCAGTGGACCATCATCAAGGGTATAAGGAATATTGCTGGCGGGATCCCACTTCAGGACGTTATTGGTGGGACTCAGCAACGGCCCACCTGCAAAAAGTGGTGGTACCAGAAGAAGACAGGCAAGAGCAGCTCCAACCAGGGAGGACCAATTCACACTCGAATGGGTCTTCATGGAAGGGATTTGCCTTTCGAAGCCTGGTAGCGATCTATCTTTTCAACCAGCAAGCTGAAAATCTCGATGGGGATTGGTCTTTTCGTGGATACAGAGTTCAGTTCTACAGCGCTCATCCCCGACTCCTGAGCCGCGGCACCACTCAGCCTATATTCCAAGTTGGTATTCTCCAGCGCGTTCAGGACTCCAATTTCACCTTCTGCAGTCCTCTTCAGCTGGAAAACTCCCTGAGCCAGACCCACTGGACTGGTCAGTCCCAGGCGACTGTCGCCGTGGAGAAAAAGCAAAAGCTCTTGTCCTTTCTGGTAGTCAGGAATGTCCACCGTCCCCTGAGGACTGGACCCTATTTGACGGAAAGTGACCGTCTCACCCGTTTGAACTCCTTTTATCCCACCTTGCACTGTAAACACATATTCCAGCACAGGCAGAGAGCTGGGGTCCCCTGACTTCTCCTCTACCGACAGACACTCCCCCCAGAAGACGCGATCGGCTAATTGCACCATCTCAACAAGATTGAGGAGGCGCACACTTGTACCCGTGACAGAGGTGACACTCAACTGGAGGACAAGAAGTCCTGTGAATGCAAAAAATTTAACCCGATTCATGTCATCGAACATCTTATAATTATAGCCTGAAAGGCTTAACCTCAGTGTATGCTTTCAAGAGGCGGATCAGGCCATTCCGTTGCACACAGCCATAGCATGGCAGGGACAGAAAAGAGCTTGATTTGATGATTTTTCCCATCGGGCTGGTTTGATGTTCATACGAATTACGCTCTGGGTCTTGTTTTTTCCACTTCAGCTCCTCTTGCTTGGGCTCTTTATTCTTTTAGACTGTGTTCGTTCTCTGCAGTTGTCATTCCACTCCCCTGCCAGTCAGGAGGTTGGTTCTCAGAGGGCGTCCAGAGAACTCTCTTCCATTGTGGTCCTGAACTGGAATGGCCGCCACCTGCTGGAAGAGAGCCTGCCGGCGCTGGAAAAAGCCATTCGTTTCACAGGCAGGGGTCACGAAATCATTGTGGTGGACAATGGGAGCCACGACGACAGTGTCTCTTGGCTTCAGCTGAACCATCCGAGTGTTCGAATCATCACTTTAAATGAGAATCTCGGCTTTGGCGCGGGAAATAATCGGGGTGTCGAAGCTGCCAGTTATGACATTGTCGTGCTTCTCAATAATGACATGATTGTGGCTGAGGATTTCTTGCCACCACTTCTAGAAGCTTTCTCAGATCCGCAGGTCTTTGCAGTTTCCAGCCAAGTTCTCTTTCCGGAAGGTAAACGCCCTGAAGAGACAGGAAATACCCAGGCTCATTTCAAATGGGGTTTTCTGCACCTTTCTCACGAGCCGATCCAATCCTTCCATGACACACGCAAGTATCTACCCATTCTGTGGGCTGGCGGAGGATCCTCCGCCTTTCATCGCCAGGGATTCTTACAACTGGGAGGCTTCTCCTCTCTCTTCTCACCCTGTTATGTGGAAGACACCGATCTGAGCTACCGTGCCTGGCGCCGCGGCTGGAAGGTGTTGTTGGCGGCACATAGCAAAGTGCTCCACAAACATAGGAGCACCAGCACGGTTCGCTTCGCGAAACCCGAACTTCAGGAACTCATAGAGGAGAGAAAGTTTTGGTACATCTGGAAGAATTACCAGCTGCGCACACTGATCCCTCATCTTCTGTTTCTCCCACTTCACCTCACCAAGTGCTTCTCTATCTGGACTTATCTTCGCTCGCTGAGAAAATTACCCTCAGCTCTGCTGTCGAGGCTGGGAGAACCGCGCCGGGTGGTGTCCGGGAAGACTCTCTTTGAGTGGGTTCGACACCCCCTAACCTATCTGAATCATTTCCACCCTCATCGGCGAAGAAGTTCTCAGTTTCCCATGCGAATCCTCATCGTCAGTGCCTATCTCCCCCATTTCGGGACTCATGGGGGGGCAGGACGCGTCTTTCAACTTCTCCAGTGTGTATCGAAGAAACATGAAGTCAGTGTGATCAGCTTCGTAGAAACTGAAGAAGAGGCAGCACAACGATCTCAACTCCAACTTTCCTGCAAACGAGTTGAACTCCTCTACCGCAGAGAATTTTCCCCCGTTTCCTTTTTCCCTTACGAACCCTTTGAGGAATTCCAATCCGCAGAGTTCAGGAAAAAACTGGAGGAGATCTTGACCGAGGAGGACTTTGATGTCGTGCATTTTGAGTGGGTCCAGATGGCTCAATACGCAGGACTGGCTTCCCATCTTCCCAAGCTGTTAACTGAAATTGAGGTCAGTTACGCGGCTCATAACATCCTGGTGAAGCTGGAGTCGAATCTCCTCCTGAAACTCAAGAAGCTCTATAACGCCTGGCAGATTCTTTATCGTGAGCTTGAGTTGTGCCGGAAGGTGGAGAAAGTCGTCTGCGTCACCGACAAGGACCACGACTATCTGCGAGGGTATATCGAAGAGAAGAAACTGTCTGTTGTCAATACTGGTGTAGACAATGAATATTTTAGCTGCAACGGTTTTCGCCCACCCGATAAGAATGCCTTGGTCTTTGTGGGAGCTTTTCGCCACGACCCCAATGTGGATGCAATGCTCTACTTTTGTGAGCAAATCTTCCCGCTGATTCTAAGGGAACACCCTCAGGCTCATCTCTATATCGTGGGCTCCTCACCTCCCCAATCGGTTCAGGAGCTGGGCACCCACAGCCAGGTCACGGTCACGGGTTATGTAGAAGATATTCGAGGCTACTATCAAAAAGGTCAAATCGTGGTCGTGCCGGTGCGGACCGGAGTGGGGATTCGGGGAAAGATCCTAGAAGCATGGGCAGCCGACAAGGCAATTGTTGCCACTTCACTGGCCTGTTCGGGTATCCGGACTTGCCACGGTGAAAATATTTTGATTGCAGACGAACCGCATGACTTCGCACTTTGGACTCTCGCCTTGTTACGTAATCCTGCATTCTGCAAGCGGTTAGGGCGAAGCGGGCGCCAGACAGCTGTCCAGTTCTATGACTGGAGCACTCTGGGAGACCAGATGATCGAAGAGTATGAATCCCTGGCAGCTACCTACTACCCTCAGGACGAAGCGAGGAATTAGTGTCTCATCCAATGAAGATGCCGAAAAGAGTGCTTCCCCTGGAAGGCGATCCTCCTTCACTTGTGCCCAAGGCCGATCCGCAACGGGAGCTTCGCGGGCTCTCCGCTCCCAGGGCTGCAGCCCGAATTCTCTTGGTTCAAACGGAGGCGGCCTCCTACCTCTCCCCGGCCATCGAGAAATTGTGGGAAGAGCTCTATCCACAATGTGAAATTGTTCTTCTCTGCCGAGAATTTGACCGAAACGAGTTCGAAACAAACGCCCATATCTACCGGATTCTGACTTATTCGAAGCAGCATCTCCGCTCCAACCTCCAGCTGATAAGGCAGGTCGTAAAAGTGGACCCCGACGTGTTAGCAGCAGTTTTTTCGAGACGTCCTATCTTTCGGAAGCAAAGACTCTTTTTTTACCTGCTCCCCGTCCGGCATCGGCTCGTCTTCGACGAAAACCTGGACAGGTTCCATCTCAGTTGGCGAAACATCCACCGTTTCCTGATCAACGGCCCGGACATAGGAGCAGTTAGCATCCTTCTGCCAAAAGCAATACGGGTCTTACTCTTTTTCCCCAGGTTCTTCTACCTGATGCTCTGGGTCACTCTCATGAAGTTAAAGCGAGTACTTAGGTCCCAGCCTTTTTTCGAGCGTATTGTCCCAGGGGATCGGGAGAAGAGTGGAGATGGGTGAGCTTCCAGTCGACCTCATCCTGACAGTAGATCTCCGTCCAGCGCCCATTTTGTCGAACTAGCCGGCCATTTCGGTGGTAGGCCATCAGATACTGTGACGTAATCCAGGCAACCTCACCATTGACTTCGATCTGAATGTTCGAAGTCAGCATAGACAGATCTTTCATTTGAGCAAAATATTGCTGCAGTGTATTTTCGAAGGTTTTAAAGTCGGGAAAACGAGCCGGCGGGACAATGTTGAAAACCACGGCATCGCCGTAGTACAAGTCTCGCAGGTGATCGAGACTTTTCTGTTCCCAGGCCCTCACATGCTTGCGATGTAAGTCGAGTAACCTCTCCCTTGGGTTGTTTCGCATGATTTGGAAACCTGCTATTCTAGCAGAAAAGGATTCCCTTTTACAGTATTATTCTCGGGAAGAAATGGATCTCACCCAGGAACAGAAGTTATTGTTAATCGAATTCGAGCGGGCCGGGATTGTCCTTTTTGGGGAAACTATTCGGAAGAAGTATGGTCTCAATTCTCCAATTTACCTGGACTTAAGAGAGAAGCTCTATGAGCGCGCGGATCTCATGTGGCGAATTGGAAGTGAGTTTGCTGGGAAGATCCGCTCGCTGGCTGAAAATCACCAGTCCCAGCAAGTTGTCATCGGGGTCCCAGACACTGCCACACCTTTGGCTGTCTCCACTGTCCTGAATTCCACACAGACAGAAAGAGGTCAGCCTCTACACTATCTGCTTTTACGTAAGAAAGCGAAAGCATACAACTCGGTGCCACCGTCCTATGTTCTAGGCAAAAAGGATTGCGAAAATTGTGAATACACTCTCATCGACGATGTCATGGCGTCGGGCCTCAGTAAGTGGAAGTCGATTGAGAAGCTGAAGAGGGAAGGAATCTCAGTCCAGCGGATTATCGTGTTTTTTGATCGCCAGCAAGGAGGATCTGAACTCTTAGAAGAGGAGGGATATCAAGTCTATTCCATCTTCAAACTGTTTGATGTCATAGCTTTTTACTTAGAGAAAGGACTGATTACTCCTGCGACACACAGCCAGATTCATGAATTTCTTCACAGTCATCGGTTCGAAAGGCCTTTATGGAGAGGCTAAGTACAATACTGAAGGCGCTTGTGAGAAACTAACACTGACATGATCAGTCGGGCAACAGAAGATTATCTCAAGACGATTTATCAGTTCAGCGCCGATGGCGAAAAGGTCTCGACTTCTCGTTTGGCCCAGGGACTGAACTGCTCAGCCGCCAGTGTGACCAACATGCTGCAAAGACTTTCTGAACTGAAGCTGGTCGAATACGAACCCTACCAGGGAGCTGTTCTAACTGCGGCAGGTCAAAACATCGCCTTGGAGATCCTACGCCACCACCGCTTGATCGAACTCTACCTTGCGGAAGTGCTCGGTTACAGCTGGGACAAAGTTCATGCAGAGGCGGAACAGCTGGAACATGTCATTTCCGAAGAATTCGAGGAGAAGATCGATAGGGCTCTTGGCCATCCAACCATCGATCCACACGGACATCCCATTCCGTCGAAAGATGGGGAGATTGAAGAACACCCTTCCCGCTCTCTGTGGGACGCGTCTGGAGGTGAAGAGGTCAAAGTATGCCGGGTCAGCGATCAAGACCCCGAGGCGTTGCGCTATCTGGCTGAGATGGGAATTTTCCCTGACGTGGAACTCATCGTGCTCAAGAAAGGTCCTTTTAATGGTCCCATCCACATCGAGGTCAATAAGAGCGAACACACGTTGAGTGAGGAGCTGGCCAGCCAAGTCTTCATCATTTCAACATGAAGATCCCTTTAACGCCTATCCGGTTCCTCTACCGAGCACGAGACCAGTTTGGGAAAAAGGTGGGCGTGGTGGATGGCGAGCACTCCTGGACCTATGAACGGTACATCCAGCGGTGCCACAGGTTGGCAAATCTCCTCCTCTCCTGGAGTGTCGAGCCTTTCTCCCGAGTAGCTCTCCTGTCCTACAACACACATCATCTTCTTGAAGCCTATTACGGTGTGATTCTGGCTCAGGGCATTTTCTTACCTTTGAACATTCGTCTGTCTGCTGAGGATTTTCGCTACATCCTCAATGATTGTGAGGCTCAATACCTCTTTTTCCATCCCGACTTTCTACCCATTGTGGAAGAGATAAGGCCTCAGTTGAAGACGGTGAGAAAATTCGTCTCGCTGGAGTCGGATGGTCACCCCGATTGGGCCGAAGCCTGCAGCTACGATCAACTTCTTGAACAACAATCGGATGAACTGGAATTTGACATTCTCCAAGTCGACGAAGATGCTGTGGCTGAGCTTTTCTACACCTCAGGCACCACCGATCGAGCCAAGGGTGTAATGCTCACTCATCGTAACCTCTACTTACATGCTTTAGAGGCGGCAATCGCGGTAGGTATCAAAGAAAGCGACGTACAGCTGCACACCATTCCCCTGTTTCACGTTAATGGTTGGGGTACTCCTCAGTATGTGACCTGCGTCGGGGGCCGACACATAATGCTGAAAAAGTTCGAGCCCCAGGAGGTTTTCGAGCAAATCCAGCTTCACCGGGTCACACGCTTTTCGCTAGTGCCCACCATGGCGATCGCGCTCCTTAACTATACGGACCGTCAAGAATATGACGTGTCTTCCATCCGAAAAATTATGCTGGGTGGATCGGCGGCAACTGCAGATTTAGTCCGACAGGTGGAGGAAATCTTTCAGTGTGAATGTCTGGCCGGCTACGGCCTGACCGAGACCTCACCGATCCTCACGGTGTCCTCCCCCAAAACCTACCTCCAGACGGATGAGCAGAGCCGCTTCAAGCTGCAAGCCATGACCGGTTACCCCATCCCAGGGGTGGAGTTGAAGATCCTGGACGAAGAAGGCCGAGAGCTGCCCTGGGATGGTGCCTCAATCGGTGAGATCGTAGTACGCGGGGACACGGTCATGGATGGCTATTGGAAACGCCCCAACGAGACTGAGAAAGCCTTACGGGGTCAATGGTTTCACACCGGGGACTTGGCAACCGTCTCAGCAGAAGGTTATGTTCTCATCCAGGATCGGAAGAAGGATATTATCATTAGCGGAGGAGAGAACATTTCCAGCCTCGAAGTAGAAAAAGCTTTACTGGCCCATCCGGCCCTTTTGGAATGTGCTGTGATATCCGTTCCTCATCACACCCTGGGTGAAACCCCTAAGGCCTTGGTTGTGCTGAAGCCGGATCAGCAGGTCACAGAGCAGGAGCTCATCGCGCACTGCCGAGAGCACTTGGCAGGGTTCAAGCTTCCTCAAAGCGTCGACTTCTTCGATTCACTGCCCAAGGGAGGAACCGGGAAAATCCTCAAACGCAAGCTCCGGGAACCCTATTGGAGCGGCCAGGCCAAAAGAGTCCACTGAGTTAGGATTTGGAATCGATCTCAGTTTTTCCGAATCCACTGACAACATAGGTGCCGCTGCGGGAATCCTCACGCAGAAGCACTAGACCGTACTTCTTAGCGTCCTCCAGCAGCTCACTGAAAGCCCGATAGCCATAACGACCCTCATTGAATGCCGGCTGTTTACGCTTCATCGTCTGCTTCAACATCGAGGAATAGAGAATGTCCTTGTTCTCTCGCCTCAGCGCAATAACGGATTCGATCAACAACTGAAAGGCAGGACGCTTCTCCTTGGGAATCTTTTGGGTGAGCCTCGGCGGACTCGTTGCCATTTGTTCGAGTTCTTCGTAGAAAATGAACTCATCGCAATTCTCAACCAGCAAGGCTGAAGCCGAGCCCTGAGTAGACAAACCGAGGACGGATTTTCCGTTCTCCCTGAGTTTGGAAACCAGAGGAGAAAAGTCACTGTCACCAGAGACGATCACGAAAGTCTGGATATGTTCCTTGCTGTAGCACAGGTCCATGGCATCGACGCAAAGTCGGATGTCAGCAGAATTTTTCCCAATTTGACTTCGTTTCGGTATATCAACCAACTCGAAAGCCGCTTCGTGAAGTTGCTGTTTATAGGCTGAAAAACGGCCCCAGTCCGCGTAGGCCTTCTTCACCAGAACCTTTCCCTTCTCCACCAGTCGCTCCAAGATCTTTTGGATGTCAAACTGCTTTTTGAGGGCTGACTTTTCAAATCCCAGAGCAAGATTTTCAAAGTCCAGGAAAACAGCCAGTGTGCGGTCAGCTTCTTCAATCATGGTGAGCAGGGTAACATATTGATAGGAACTTTCCGCGCCTAGCCCTTGAAGGTAATAGCTAGATCCCCTGGTGGAGTTGTCAGATAGGGTGCTGTACAATGGGGAAAATGCGAGTTTTTTTCACTCGAATCATGCGAAAAACAACAGTCCTTCCCGTCATCATTGGCCTGGTTCTTCTGACTGCCTCCATCACCACAGTACTGGCTCCCCTCATGGACGATGATCCAGCCTACGACCCGATGGACTCCCTTTACTTCAAGTTTGCCCGCGTCCAGTTTAGCTCATACGATGCCTGGGGCAGGAACCCCGGTTGGAGACACGATTATCCACGGGCCGAGCGCAACCTGCTGAAAATCATTGCTGAGGTGACTTCAATCGAGACGACTTCAGACTCCTATGCCGTTGTTCAACTGGATGATCCTGAGATCATGGATTATCCGCTCCTTTATTTCAGCGAACCAGGCACCTGGAACATCACTCCTGAAGAGGCGCAGAACTTCCGCGAATACCTGTCAAGAGGAGGTTTTGCCATATTTGACGATTTCGACGGTCCGCGGGATTGGGCTAACTTCGAACGCAGCATGAAGCAGGTTATTCCGGAGCGCAATCTGGTCAAGCTGGAGGTAGAGCACCCGATTTTTCAGTGCTTTTACCAAATCGAAACCCTGGACATGGTACCGCCCTACCAAGTATGGGCGACACCCACCTTTTACGGCCTAGCCGATGAGACCGGGCGTCTTCAGGTCATCGTCAATTTCAACAATGACATCGGTGATTTCTGGGAGTGGTCGGACCAGGACTGGATGCCCATCAATCTCTCCAATGAGGCCTACAAATTCGGAGTCAATTACATTATCTACGCTCTGAGCCATTGACTCTTATTCGGGTTCCTCGATCGGTTCATATTGGATCGAAGTGTCTACCTCGAACTTCCTGAAGTCCTCGTAGGTTATGAGCTCTCGGACTCGGACTTCCCGAGTTCTCGGAAAGCGCCCGAATTGCAGGACATCGTCCGCTTCAGTCCAGGTAGGAAACCAGTAATCACCATCCACCTGCTCACGAATGGTTTCGAACTTGGGAAACTTGTTATCCTCATAATCAGGAACGACCTTGCCGTTTGTCATCACAATCTGAAAATCCAGATTATCCACCCAGATGCGCCCCTCAAAATAGCGCTCCCCTTCTTCGATCTTGCGGGGCTCGACATCGAAGACATAGGTATCCAACGCATCCACGAGTTCCTCGCCCTTATATTTGATCTTGTAATTGGGAAGCTCATCCGTGGTGAGAACAAAGGGCTGCCGATAGATGGCATCATCTATATCTTCCGGGCTAACCCTGACGGATCTGAGTTCGCCCCGCTCTCTTATGGTTCGCGTCTCTCTCTGGCCATCATTGGTAAAGAAGACCTCTACCCACAGCTGCTGCTCTTCCCTCACCGCTCCAGAGGAGCTGAGGACCTGAAATAGAATTCGCTGAGTATAAGTGTATTTCTGGAAGACCTCTCTGAATTCCGCCTCTTTGGCAGCAAAGCGCTTGATGATCTCCTCCGGCTCAAGATCGGTCTCGGCTCTCAGGTTCAATCCGGGACTAACCAGTAGCAAAATGAATAGTAGTTTTCTCATACTTCCTCTGATGCAAATTTTCAGAAAAAGGCTCTTTTTATCCGTCCAAAATGGAAACTATTTTCTGCAAGGGAGGAATTCCTCCTCGGGCACCATATTGAGTACAGGACAGCGCCCCGGCAGCGTTGGCGAAGCGCAAACAGTAACCGACGCTCCAACCCTGAAAGAGTCCGTACAGAAAAGCTCCATGGAAGACATCCCCGGCCCCGGTGGTATCCACGCTGTTGACCGCGATTCCCGGAATTTCGGTCATCTCACCCTCCCAAAGCGCTGCCACTCCTTCCTTTCCAAGAGTGACCGCCACGAATCCTGAGGTGGCTTCGGAAAGAACTCGCAGACCTTGGCTCCAGTCCTTGCTGGCAGAAAAGTCATGGAGGAAACTGGTACCGGGAATCAGGAAATCTGTGAGTGCCAACAACTCTTCGACTCCAGGCTGCACCTTGTCAATATCCAGCGAGACTTTCATGCCGGCCTCTTTTGCCCAGCGTGCGGCCTCAATAGAGGCGGGCTGATCGTGTCCATCCAGATGCAAAAGCTGGCCTTGCACTATCCATTCGCGCTTGAGTTCCCCTTTATTATAGTGCAGCGCCGGGTCCCGATCCCAAAGAATGGTGCGCTCGCCGGTGGGACGATCTGTCAGGATAACGGCAAACTGGCTGAAGGTGCCCGCAACGGTCTGAACACAGGAAAGGTCCATGGCTTCCTTTTGCAGATCCTCCAGTGAAAACTGGCCGATTTCATCATCTCCAACCCGACCGACGTAACGGACCTCTAACCCATAGCGGGCACAAAGGGCTGAAGCAGTGGCGACCTGCCCGCCCCCCCGCTTGTAGATTTGATCGATCTGTACCTTGGTGTTGTGACGAGGAAAATGAGGTAGCACACAAATCCAATCCACCGCGTTCAGACCCAGCCCCACTAACTGAAAGGAACGATCTTCAGGCCACTCGATGCCAAAGGAGACGTTTTCCAGATCACTCATGAGGAACCCTGATCGGCAAAGCTAAAGATTTGTGGACGCCAATAATAGCATGGTCCGGCTTTATAATTCCGCTGGTCAGTGACGGACATCACCGCAGGAAAAAGCGTTATGAGTAAAATGGCAAATACAGCAGGGATTGGGTGACACCCTGCTTGCACCCTGAGGGCAGGTTTTCTGAGTTGGAGGACCTGCCCTTTTTTCATTCCAAGACCCACTCACTCGGATGAGATCTTCCAGTCTGACAGTAAACCCTGGTCGGCAAAGCTGAAGAATTTGTGGGCGCCAATGATCACATGGTCCAAGGCTCTGATTCCCACGATCTTTCCCGTTTGCATCAATCGTCTGGTGATTTGAATGTCCTCCTGACTGGGGGCAGGGTCGCCACTGGGATGGTTGTGAACAAACAGCACCGCGGCGGCCGCTTGCTGAATCGCCGGCCGGAAGACTTCTCGAGGATGGACCAGAGAGGAGGTGAGGGATCCTTCCGACACCCGAACGACTCTCACAATACGATTCTTGCTATCCAGGAGCACACTCCAGAAACATTCCTTCTTCAATCCATCCACAAGGGGTTGAAAATGGCGGAAGACTTCCAGGCTGGAGCGAAATGGCTGTCCGGGAAGGAGGGGAGTTCTGTGGATCCGACGCGAAAGCTGAACTGCTGCCAACACCGCCAGGGCTTTCTTCCGACCCAACCCGGTGTGGCGAAGGTCCTCATAACAAACCTCTCGGAAGTTCCTGGAACCGATTCCCTCCAGCAGCCTTTGAGCATCCCGCAGGGCCCGTCTTTCGGGAGTGCCGGGACCGATAAGCAGCGCCACCAGCTCCAGATCAGAAAGCGACTCCCAATCCACCTCGAACAGTCTCCTACTGGGCAAATAGGCAGGAATTGCATCCATTTCACTAGCTATAACGTTGAAAGAGGAAATGCTATGAGGGTAGAAAAAGGATTTAGCGCCACTTTCCCTTCTTCGCCACCCAAACAACACTCAGACAGACCACGGCGCCAAGCACATCCGCTGCCAGGTCCCGTGAGGATGCTTCCCGATTGGGGACGAAGGATTGATGAAATTCATCGCTGAGCGCGTACAAGGCGGCGATCACACCAACGAAGATGACACTCTTGGAGGTGAGAGGCAGGTGAAATCCTGAGGTCGCTCCCCACACCAGGGTCAGTCCGAAGAGGGCATATTCCCCAAAATGACTGATACGATCCGATAGCAGGTCTGAGCCAGGTAGGTTACTTTGGTGGGAGAGAGAAAAAATCAGGGCGGCGTAAACAAGGGCCGGCATCCAATAGTGAAAGTCTTTGGTCATTCACTAAGCGATGCTGTACATGAGCCAGGAAGCGACAAAAGAACCCAAGACCATATAACCCATCAACTTCAGAAAGTAACGAATGCGATCTTGCTTGGTCTCTTTGGTAATCAAGGTAAACACTGTGGCAATGCCAAGGGAGAGTATTGAGATGGCGATGTAATGATTCACGGTTTCTTACCCCGAGCGATATCAAACGCATCAACGACCAGGAGCATGTTGAGCAAACCGGTTGTATAGAGAAAGGTGTTCCCGTACTCGTATCCGTAGCTGGTCACATCGCCCTCTCCCCATCCCATGACTGTCGCTACCAGATAGAGAGACCCGGCACTCGCATCGGCAACAAACTTGAGAATCCCAAAAAAGCCTGGGGACAGACCAAACAACCTTCCATCCATGACCAGGCCACAGAAGAACAACACCATCAAGGCCAAAAAGAAGACCAGTCCTCTTCTCCACTTCTTGAGCAACAGATGGCCGGCACCGGGCACAAACCACGCGGCTAAACAGATCCAGCCAGGGTAGAACATGAAGCGTCGATGATAGGCAAGAACGGCGGATGAGGTCAAGGCTGCCCGTTTTTAAGATTCGGCACCGGAGGTGCCTCCCACCGACACCCTGAGGTGCCTTCCACTCGCACCGGAGGTGCCTCCCACCGACACCCTGAGGTGCCTCCCACTCGCACCGGAGGTGCCTCCCACCGAGAGCACGAACGCCATCCTGTCACTTGTAGTATCATTTGCCCATGTACAAGAAGAGGCTGTTCACTCCAGGACCGACCCCCCTGATGCCGGAGGCTCAGCTAGCCATGTCGCGTCCCATCGTTCATCATCGTACAGAGCAATTCTCAGAGCTGCTGCTGGAGACTCGTCAAAATCTGCAGAAGATCTTCAGCACCGAGAATGACGTGATCATTTTGGCTTCCTCAGGGACAGGAGCCATGGAAGCAGCGGTGTCCAGTCTACTGTCTCCGGATGACCCGGCACTGGCTGTTGTGACCGGTAAGTTTGGCGAGCGTTGGGGAAAAATCTGCCAAACCTATCGCATTCCCTGCACTTCTCTGGAGAAGGAATATGGCGAGGCAGCCTCGGCGGAGGAAATCTGTGAAACTCTAGAACACCATCCAGAGATTCAGGCTATTCTGATCCAGGCATGCGAGACCTCAACGGCAACCTCCCACAATCTGGAACGCATCGCCCAATTGGTCGGTGAGAGATTTCCAAAAGTCTTCATCGTGGTCGATGCCATCACGGCCCTGCTGACCCAACCGGTCGAGACAGACCAGTGGGGACTGGATATAGTCATCAGCGGATCTCAGAAAGGCTTTGCCCTCTCTCCTGGTTTGTCTTTTTTGACCCTGAGTTCCAGAGCGATTGAAAAAATGGAAGCCAACTCCTGGCACCCCTATTACTTCAATTTGCTGGAAGAAGTACAGAAACAGCGGAAGGGCCAGACTGTTTTTACACCTGCGATTTCACTGATCGTCGGCCTGAACGAGACCACCCGAGAGATTCTTCGACAGGGTCTTGATCAAGTCCTGGCTGAAGCCGAGTTAATGGCTCGCTGCACGCGAAAGGGACTTCTGGAGCTGGGCTTCAGGCTTCTCTCCTCCTCTCCGGCCAACGCTGTGACAGCAGCCTTTCCTCCCCATGGCGTCTCCGCTCCTGAGCTGGTGAAGACGCTCGAAGATGAATTCGGGATCAAGGTGGCAGGCGGACAGGGTGAACTGAAGAATCGGATTGTTCGAATTGCCCATCTGGGTTATTTTGATCTCCTGGATGTGTTCTCAGTGCTCTCCGCCATCGAACTCAGCCTGTTCAAGATGGGACTGGAGATCGACCTGGGAGGCAGCGTCCGAGCTGCCGCTCTTGAAGCCACCAACAGCAAAGAGCCGCCTTCGGGCGAAGTCCAGAGGACCAGGGCGCACTTGCAGGAATCGCCATGAAAGTCTTGATCACCGATCCTATCTCCCAAGAGGGAGTGGATTATCTGAAACAACAACCCGGCCTTGAAGTCGTCTGCAAATTGGAGCTCTCCTCGGAGGAGTTGCTGTCGGAAATACACGACGCAGAAGGACTGATTGTTCGCAGTAAGACTCGGGTCACTCAGGACGTCATCGAGGCATCCCAGCGACTTCGTGTGATCGGGCGCGCAGGTGCAGGGGTGGACAATATCGATATAGAGGCGGCCACTCGCAAGGGTGTTGTGGTGATGAATACTCCGGGTGGCAACAGTGTCAGTGTAGCGGAGCATACTTTTGCCCTTTTGCTGGCCTTGGCACGAAAGATTCCCTTCGCCGATCCTTCGCTGCGAGCGGGAACGTGGAACAAGAAGGCGTTTGTTGGACAAGAGCTCCAAAACAAGACAATGGGCCTCATCGGACTGGGAAAGATCGGCTCTATCATGGCCCAGCGGGCGCACTCCTTTCAGATGAGAGTCCTGGCCTATGATCCCTTTGTCAGCGAAGAGTACACACGCGATCTGGGCGTCCACCTGCGGTCTTTAGAAGACGTCTTGTCCGAATCTGACTTTGTCAGTCTGCATGCTCCACTGAATGAGAAGACGAAAGGCCTGATGTGCAAGAACACCCTACAGTTGATGAAACGAGGGGCCATTCTGATCAATGCTGCCCGCGGTGACCTAGTGGTTGAGGTGGACCTTGCAGAAGCACTGGACAAAGGACACCTGGGAGGAGCGGCCCTGGATGTCTTCGAGAATGAGCCGAAAATCCATCCTCCACTCCTCGCTTCGAAGCGAACTGTCCTGACCCCTCACATCGCTGGCTCCACCGTAGAAGCTCAAGCCAAGGTGGGTTACGACATCGCCCAACAGGTGGCGGCGTACTTGCAGGATGAGGTGATCGTCAACGCGGTGAACTTCCCCTCCGTGACACCCCAGGTCATGGAGCAGATTCAGCCCTATCTCTCCTTGGGCGAAAAATTGGGTTCATTTATCAGCCAGGTTTCAGATCTTCGGCTCTCAGAGATCGGCATCCGGTACTACGGCGACTTCACCCAGCTCAATTACAAACCTATCAGTAATTACATCTTGAAGGCCATCTTGAAGCCCATTCTGTCGGAAGAAGTCAACCAGGTGAATGCCAGAAGTTATGCACAGGAACGCGGCATTGCAATCATAGAAACTGTGAGCACTCGGCAGCGCAGCTATTCGAACCTCATCAGCATCCAGCTGCGCTCTCCCCAGAAGACCGACTGGATCGAAGGAGCCATCTTACATAAGGGCAACTTCCGGTTGGTCTCCATCGACGGAATCCCGGTTGAAACGGAGCTTGGGAAACAGATCCTTTTTATCCGAAACCAAGATACTCCCGGAGTCATCGGGCAGGTAGGCACGATTCTCGGTGAGGCAAAGATTAACATCGCTTCCTTTGTGCTGGGTCGGGACGGAGATAGCGCTCACGCCGTCGGAGTGGTCAACGCTGACGGCAAGATTCCGGAAGAGGTGCTGCAAGCAATCCGGAGCATTCCGGCCGTGCAATTCGCTCTGCTGATATCCCTATGACCCTGAGATCCGACTCACTGGTCCTTTAACACGTGATTCCCTTCAAAGACAATGTTCCATCCCGGCGTTTCCCGGTCATCACCGTGATGCTGATCCTGGCCAATGTCGCTGCATTTCTTTACGAGTTGTCTCTACCATCAGCAGTTCTGGATGACCTTTTCTTTTCTTATGGAATTGTTCCCTCCAAATTGCAGCTCGGTGGACAATCTGCCATTCCGCTCTTTGCTTACATGGGAAGCTCTCTGGTGACTTCCATGTTCCTACACGGCGGCATTATTCACTTGCTGGGAAACATATGGTTTTTGTGGATCTTTGGAGATAACGTTGAGGACCGAATGGGCCCCCTTCGTTTCCTCTTCTTCTATCTGTTGTGTGGCGTTCTGGCAGGCGGGGCGCACGTTCTCTTCAACCTGACTAGCCGAATCCCCACAATCGGAGCCAGCGGTGCGGTAGCTGGGGTGCTGGGGGCCTATCTGATCAGTTATCCGCTGGCGCGAGTGTCGACGTTACTCCCCTTGTTGATCATTTGGCCCGTTGTGGAACTCCCGGCTCTGCTGCTCATGGGATTCTGGTTCTCTGTTCAGCTTTTCAATGGAATGGCTTCGATAGGTGCGGTCTCCGACATGACGGGAGGAGTGGCCTGGTGGGCCCATATCGGTGGGTTCTTATCGGGCGTGATTCTGATCTGGCTTTTTGCACGCGAACCCGCGCGCCGGGACTACCGGAGAGGCTAAGACTGTTCCAGCTCCAGAGAGTCAACAAAAGCCTCCGCTGAGAACGGGATGAGATCTTCCTGACTCTCTCCGATTCCAATATAAAGGATGGGAATGTTGAATTCTCTGGCGATGGCAACCAGGATTCCCCCTTTGGCAGTCCCATCCAATTTGGTGACAATGATCCCAGTCATTCCAATCCTATCGTAAAACTCTCGTGCCTGATTTAACCCATTCTGGCCTGTGGTTGCATCCAGAATCCAATAGATCTCGTGGGGAGCGCCTTCGACCTGCTCCCCCGCAATACGCTTCATTTTCTCCACCTCTCGCATGAGATGGGTCTGGGTGTGAAGACGACCAGCGGTGTCGACGATGAGAACATCCTTCTTTCTGGCCTTGCTTGCCGCGATGGCATCAAACAAGACGGCTGCCGGATCTGCTCCCGAGCCCTGTTTGACGATGTCCGTCTGGGTTCGCTCGGCCCAGATCATGAGTTGTTCGACCGCCGCTGCCCGAAAGGTATCCGATGCGCAAATCAGCACCTCCTTCCCATTCTGACTCAGACGATGAGCCAGTTTACCGACAGTGGTCGTTTTCCCGACACCATTAACCCCAACCACAAAAACGACGTGAGGGCCAGAGGTGGGGAAACTCTCATGGGGCAGAACTTGGCTGGCCTTCAAGATGTCGAGCATCTCCTCCCGAATCATTCGGTTGACCCTGTCACGGGTCACGATTCTCTGCCCACGAGTCTCCTCCCGCACCCTTTCAACAATCTGCAAGGTCGTCTGGACCCCAATGTCCGCACTGATCAAGATCTCTTCCAGCTCTTCGATTTGATCCTCCCTCAATGGACTCTCCGTCGTACCCATCGCCTGATGAATCCGATACCCGAGATCATCCTTGGTCGTCTTCAGAGCTTCCTGGAGCCGCTTGAAGTAGCCGGGTCCTTCCTGATAGCTAAAAATGTTCATGGGTCGAGTGCCGTCAGCTGCTCTTCAAATTCTGCCTGAACAACCTCCCACGCTCCCGTTTCAAGTTGGCGGTAAAGGAGCTCGAACTGCCGGGTCAGACTGTCACAAAAGTCCAGCCGATGGCCCACAGTTACCCCTTCCAAGGAAAGGGATGTTGCCTTCTGGTCTAGATCCTTGGGAAAAGATCTCTGGTAGAGATTGACCCCAATTCCAACGATGGCCCAAAGAATTTGATCATGGAGGCTACTGGTCTCGGTCAAAATTCCTCCCACCTTTTTCCCTTCCAGCAAGATGTCGTTGGGAAGCTTCAGTTTGAGCTGAAGGTCTGAGACGCTCTCCTCTTGTATGGTACGGACTACCGCTAGTCCCGAGAGTATGTTTAAGAAGGGGGAATGCTCCACCCTCCACCCGGGATAGAACAGATAGGACACATATAAGCCCTCCTCAGGGGGTGAGTACCACTTGCGATCAAAGCGCCCTTTTCCGGCTGTTTGTTCCCGGGCCACGACCATTAGGGGCTCACCATCTTCTACAAACGCTTTCAAATAGTCGTTTGTAGAATCAACAAGATCCAAATAGTCAAACTGCCTGAAGAGTTGACCCTTCTCGCGTTTCTCAACCCTCATATGCCTTCAAGATCAGGCTTCAAAATTAGGCTTAAATCCACCGACGGGGAGGAGTGCGTCAAAGTCCCCAGAGAAATAAAGTCCACTCCCGCCTCAGCATATTTCACAATATTGCTTTCGTTGACACCACCGGAGACCTCCAACACACAGCGACCCTTAACAGCCTGGACGGCTTCTTGAACTTCTTGGGTACTCATATTGTCCAACAGCAACACCTCTGCTCCTGCATTGATGGCTTGGGAAACCTCTTCGAGATTCCTCACCTCGATCTCGATTTTGTGAAGGTGCTTCAGTCGGCTCCGGCAGGCATCCAGGGCCGCCTCAATTCCCCCGGCTATGGCAATGTGATTTTCTTTAATCAGAATGCCATCATCCAAACCAAACCTGTGATTCAGCCCCCCTCCTGTTCTCACCGCATACCTTTCGAGGCTTCGCCACAAAGGGGTGGTCTTGCGTGTATCCAAGACCTTCGCTGTGGTGTGGGCAACGAGCTCGACATATTTTCGAGTCTGGGTGGCCACTCCGCTCATGCGCTGTAAGAAGTTCATTGCCACACGTTCACCCTTGAGCAGTAGAGAAGCCGCTCCTGACAACTTCCCTACTGTACTTTCCTGTTCAACCTGGGCACCCTCCTCAAAACTAGTCTGGGCCTGCACCTCCCCCAGGAGCTGAAAAACCCGCACGAAAATGGGCCAGCCAGCCAGAATGAACTTCTCTTTGCCCACCAGGACAGCCTGGGCCTGAATTGCACCTCTTAGCGAGGATTTGGACATTCCAAGGATGGCCTCGGTCGTAATATCGCCGCGACCCAGGTCTTCCTGAAGAGCTTGTTTTAAGAGTGGATCAAGGCTGAGAAAGTCCATCCAGTTTTACCTGTAGTTTCTTCAGCTGTTCGACCGCTTCCTGGTGACGCTGGCGGGCAGCAACAACCACCCGCTGAGGGGCCTTCTTGAGAAAGTCAGGATCTTGCAGCTTCTTCTGCAGCTGCTGGAGCTTCACCGTAGAGCGGCCGATCTGCCGGCTCAAACGTTCGCGGTCCGCTGCAATATCAATAACCTGGTCCAGGACCAGTACGAAATCGGCCATTCGGGAAACTCCCTGGACGCGGAGACCTTCTGTCTCCAGCTGGGAGACAAATTCCACCTCCTCGAGCTGGGCCAGACTCTTTATGAAGGGCAGCTGGGATTGGAGGAACAACCTATACTCTTGTTTGCACAACAACTGCAGCGGGATCTTCTTGCGCGGATCGATGTTGTTCTCTGATCTGGCCGTCCGAATGGCGGTCACCAATTCCTGCAGTCCCTCCATTTCCTTTTCAGCCGCTCTGTCAATCCATTCCTGGCGAGCCACCGGGAACGGGGCAACCATCAATGAGTCCCCTGAATGGGGAAGCTCCTGCCACAATTCCTCGGTTATGAAAGGAATGAAAGGGTGCAGCAAGCGGAGACAATTTTCCAGAATGTAGGCTGCGAAGCGGCCAGTTTTTCTCCCTTTTTCCGAATCCTGGCCGGCAAAACCGATCTTTGCCAGTTCTATGAACCAATCACAGACCTCGTGCCAGAAGAAATGATACAGCCCATTGCTGGCCTCGTGAAAACGGAATCTCTCCAGATTTTCATTGGTTTCAGCGACAACCGTCTGAAGTCGACTGAGTATCCACCGCTCTCCCAAATCGAGCTGGTCCTGGCGCCTCAGCTGATCCATTTCCTGCTCACTGACAACCTTTTCATCCCCCAGGTTCAAGAGCAGGAACCGAACCGCGTTCCAAATCTTGTTGCAGAATGCACGGTAGCCCGTCATGCGACTGATGGAAAAGGGGACATCCGTGCCCGGTACTGCCAGCACGGCCAGTGTAAAGCGCAGGGCATCGGTGCCAAACTCATCCATGATCTGCAGCGGATCAATGACATTGCCCCGAGACTTCGACATCTTTTTCCCATGCTCGTCTCGGATAAGACCGTTAATATGGACGGTGCTGAAGGGCACCGCTTTCATAAAGCGGAGCCCCATCATCATCATGCGTGCTACCCAAAAGAAAATGATGTCAAAACCCGTAACCAGAGTCTGGGTTGGATAGTAGACCTCGAGATCTTTCGTTTGATCCGGCCATCCCATCGTGGAAAAGGGCCACAACGCTGAGCTAAACCAGGTATCCAGGACATCGGGGTCCTGTTTTAGTGAAGCACCTTGACAGTGGGAGCAGGTAGAAGGCTCCACCTGCTCTACCGTGACTTCTCCACAGTCATCACAATACCAGGCCGGGATCCTATGCCCCCACCAGAGCTGTCGGCTAATACACCAATCGTGAATGTTGCGCATCCATTCAAAGTAAACCCGTTGGTAATTCTCTGGAACAAAAACGGTCTGCTGCTCTTCCACAGCCTGAATGGCTGCCTCTGCCAGTGGTTTAACTTTGACAAACCACTGTTTCGACACCAGAGGTTCGACTACCGTCTCACAGCGTTGGCAGAGACCTATGTTGTAGGAGTGGTCCTCAATCTCGATGAGTAAGCCCTGCTCCTGCAGGTCAGCGACCACCTTTTTTCGGGCTTCGAAACGGTCCATGCCCGCATAAGCTCCTGCTGCTTCGGTCATCTTCCCGTCCTCCCCGATAACCTTGAGAAGGAGGAGTCCGTGACGTTTTCCAGCTTCAAAATCGTTGGGATCATGTCCGGGCGTGACCTTCACCACCCCGGTCCCAAACTCTCTCTCCACAAAAGTATCGGTGATAACGGGTATCACCCGATCCATTAAGGGCAACAGAACACTCCGACCCTGTAAAGAAGTGTATCTTTCGTCTTCAGGATGAACCGCCACCGCCGTGTCGCCCAGCATGGTTTCGGGCCGCGTGGTAGCCACCACCACAGAATCCTCCTGCCCCTGGATCGGATAGCGGATGTGCCAAAGCTGACCTTCCCGAGGCGCGTATTCCACTTCCAGATCGGAAATGGCCGTGGCACAGCGGGGACACCAGTTGACCAGGTATTCGCCTTGGTAAATGAGGCCATCTCGGTGGAGCCGAACGAAAACCTCTCGAACGGCGCGGGCGAGCCCTTCATCCAAGGTAAACCGCTTGCGACTCCAATCCCAGGAACAACCTAACCGTCGGGCTTGGTCCAAGATATTTTTCTCAGCCGTGTCCTTCCACTCCCAGACTATCTTTTCGAACTTCTCACGGCCCAGGTCAACTCGTCTTTTGCCCTGTTCGGCCAACTGGCGTTCCACCACGTTTTGGGTGGCAATCCCGGCGTGATCCGTCCCGGGCAGCCAGAGCACATCGAACCCGTTCATCCGCTTCCAGCGGATAAGAATGTCCTGCAAGGTGATGTTCAGGGCATGACCCAGGTGAAGCTTGCCGGTCACGTTTGGTGGCGGCAAGACGATGGAATAGTGTGGCTTTTCCGAATCAGCATCGGCTTGAAAGTAACCCTTTTCTTTCCACCAGCGATACCACTTCGTCTCCACTCGAGCTGGCTCGTATGCTTTAGCAATAGTCTCGCTCATAGACACTGGAATCCTGGCCTTTTCGACGGGATCTGAGAAAAAAGGGAATATAACAAAATCAGACTGTGCCCCGTTTCACAATCTCCTGGGTCACCTGGGACAGCATGCGACGGAACTCAGGTCGGAGAAGCTCGAATAATCTGTTTGCCAGCAAATCCACTTCATCTCTTCTGAGAGGAGTCTCCAGCGAAGATATCCCGTGATCCTCAACAGCGGACTGGGTCTTCACCTCCGCGATCATTTCCCGAGTGTACGATACAGCACTGGCTTGACACTGGGAGGGGGTCAAGAAGAAAAGGGGCTCTTCCTCCCTTTCCCCGATCTCAGGGACAACAGGGAGGTCAAATGCTCTACCCAAAGTGCTGACGTCAGGTAACTTTGGCTCTAATTTTGAGGAGCCTGGAGGAGAGCTGGGTGCATCCAGTAACTTCTTGACCAAATCAACTAACTCTTGAGTTCCTATAGGCTTGGTCAGTCGACAAGTGTAGCCAGCCTGCTCAGCTCGCTCCACATCAAAACTGTCAAACACCCCCACCAGCAAGACCACTGGAAGAGACTCTGTCTTGGGGTTTTGCTTCACCGCTCGACACAATTCATAGCCGCCCAGGTCAGGAATGGAAATGTCCACCAACAGGACATCAGCGGGTTGGGTCTCGAGATACTCCAGTGTGGACCTTCTATCCACAAAACAATGGACTTCAAACTCCTCTGCCTTGAAACAGAGTTGAATAAGTTTCTGGATTGTGGGGCTGTCCTCCGCCAGGATCAGGTGGGGCATAACGAGACACCAGCCCGGTTTATGCATAGGTTCTCGTCATGAAGCGACGAAAGCGCCGGCCTGACAAGGCGCGCGACGGAGGCCCCCGCAAACGTACTCTTGAGTACGTTGAGGAGCCGAGGGGTACCCGCTTGCGGGTCGCGCAACGCGGGCAGGGCGGATGATTTCGTCGCTGCAGTAGAGAATTTATGCATAATCCGGGCTTTAGTCCTTGCCGTTGCCTGGGGAATCCTGCTGAGCGTCAGACTGCTCCTGCTCTTGGCGTTCTTCGACTCGTTTCCGTGCTACCTCGTAAGGATCCTCCGGAGCAGAAAAGATTCCCCACACCTCACGAAGGGGTGTCAAGGGCGAGAATCCCTCATCGTTCCTTCGATTGGCTTCATTCCTGGCCACAGCAACAGGGTCTAGCGGCGGCACCGGCTTTTCAAGCAAGATCAGCTTTTCCTCCGCACCCCCAGCGTACTCACTGAAGGGGTATTCGGAAACCAGCCGGGAATAATAGACGGAAGCCTCCTCAATTCGACCCAGAATCTCTAGCGATTGAGCCAATCGAGACAAAGCCTGGTCTGCTCTGCTGTAGTCTGGAAACTCTTCCAATACTTCCTTGTACCGGCTTTCTGAAGCCAGATATGAATTCTTACTGAAATAGAAATTTCCGATCCCTTGAATTCCGCGGGCTAGATTTTCCTGAACCTCCCGCAGGAATTCTTCCGCAGTGGGTGCCAGCTCGCTCTGGGGAAATTTCTCTAAAAACTCTTTCAGCTCCCTCTCAGCTTTTATAGCGTAAGTCGGGTCTCGGTCGGGGGCTCTCATCAATCTCACATTGACGGCGGCAATCTTCATTTGCGCGTCGTCGGCGATCTCATGGGTGGGATAAAAGATAATAAAGTCTTTATACTGAGCTTCCGCCTGCAGGAGATTTGCTCTTCCGGCTTCGAGGTAATAGGAGTCAGCAATTGACAAGAATGAGGCCGGTGTATGCTCGCTGTCCGGATAGGCGTTCACCAAAGTCTGGAAAGCCAATCTTGCCTGGATAAACTGGCTCTTTTCAAGAAACGTCCGGCCATTCTCATACAACAACTTATCCGGTGCAATTGCTGCTTCCTGCAAACCCGCACTTTTCTGTCCACAAGCGGAGAGTAAAAGTGCAGCCAGGCTCAAGACCAGGAGTTTAGACAGAAATCGCATCATTCCCCTTCAAGACTACAGCTCCTTCCGCGAGCCGTCCCATTTGCTGAAAACTTTCTTTTGAACTGCTGGAACGAAAGATTGCCGATCCGGCCACCACTATATCTACACCAGAACGCACCGCTTCTTCCGTATTGTCCGGCCCCATTCCTCCATCAATTTCGATCTTTATATTTAAATTCTGTGAATCAATCAGTGACCTTAATTCTCTCACTTTTTGGAAGCTATTTGAAATGAAGTTTTGGCCACCAAATCCTGGATGCACCGACATCACCACTACATGGTGGCATCTCTTCAAGACTTCTTCCAAGACTGAGACAGGTGTATCTGGATTGAGAGCCACACCCGGCTGGGCTCCCTTCTCACGAATTCTCTCCAAGAGACTGTCCAAGTGGTTGGCTGCCTCATAGTGAACACTGAGATAATCTGCTCCGGCATCAATATAGGCTTCAGCCATCTGGTCAGGATTGGAGATCATCAGGTGTACATCCAGCAGGAGATCCGTGCTGCTTCTGAGCACTTCCACCACGGGTAGACCAATGGTCAGATTGGGCACAAAATGACCATCCATGACATCGACGTGGAGAATCTCGGCTCCGGCCTCTTGCATTCTGCGAACTTCTTGTCCCAAACTGAGAAAGTCTGCCGACAGAAGAGACGGTGCGATCAGAGCCATCAGCGTGCTATCTCCAGATTAATGGTGTCTCCATCTGTCAACATGTAGCCGGGCTCCGGGAATTGCTTCACCACAGCACCTCTGGAAACAGTCGCAGAATCCCTGTACTGAATCTCGCCCAGTTTGAAACCATTTTTCTCAAAGAACAGAAGTACCGTGTTCAAACTCTGGTTCGTGATATCGGGCATTACATAGCGAGAAACGGTTCCATCACTCACCAGGACATCAATCATCGGACTGAGGAGCTCCTTCGAGTTTGGAGGCGGATACTGCTGAACAATCTGTCCTTTCGGGAACTCGCCCATGGAGACTTCGCTGATATTTCCCAATTCGAAGCCTGCTTGTGAGGCCATCAATCGTGCCACTCTGAGAGGAGCCCCTCTCAGATCTGGAACGGGACTGTTCTTGACTCCCAGGCTCAGAATGACCTGAACTTTTCGTTGTGCCTTGATCGTTCCCCCCGCTAGAGGGGCCTGCGAAAGAACGACTCCCCTGAGAGCCTCCGAGTCGAATCGCTCTCCAACGACCTCCCTCTGCAGGTTGACCTGCTCAAGTATCTCCGTTGCCGTTTCCAGCGGCTGTCCAATGATCGAGGGCACCTCTACTTCTGACCCACCCACAGCCAATCTCATCCCCATGTATGCGCCGGAGAGTCCAACCGCGATCAAGACTCCCATCAGAACCGCCAGTTTGCCCACTATCAGCACCTGTTCATGGGTGGTGCGTTCGCTGGGTTCGTGCTCTGGTTCTGTCGGGCTTTGGGGGTTTCGGGCTTTGCTGGAATCGTGCTTCATTGTACCTGCTTAATCTAGCACGGTTGCTCATTTAGTGCCACACCATACCCTTGTAAACCACTGTTAACATCGGCTTGAGAAATCTCAAAAGCTGCATTATTAAAGCATGACTCCCGGGGTGGATAAGTTATTTATTGACAATATCTTATGACAGTATATTTGCATCACAAGTCAAAGCTGGCACATCAGGTGCATACCTTTTCCAGAGCGGACAGCACCGAACCGCTCATGGTCACGGACTATCAACCACAGGGCGACAGGAGACAGAGCCATGAAGGACCCAAACAATCTCCCCCCAGTTCATATCGAAGGTTGGCCCAGTGAAGCACCCCTTCGAGTCGTGCTTGTTTTCGTGTCCCTTGCAATATGGGGCCTGATCATCCTTTCCATACTCGGTTTGATCTATGCCTTGGCCATCGGAGGCTTCCTCTTCCTTGTTCACCTGATGTTCGTCGCTCACGTACGAGGAAGTGCCGTCCGCTTGGGACCCGAACAGTTTCCCGAGCTTGATCAGCGTGTTCGGGAGCTTGCAGCCAGGGCAGGGTTAAAGAACGCTCCGGATGCTTACCTCATGCAGGCGGGTGGCACCTTAAATGCCTTTGCGACCAAGTTTCTTCGCTCCAAAATGATTATCCTCTTCTCGGACCTATTGGATGCTTGCGGAGAAAACTTAGCCGCTCGGGACATGATCATCGGGCATGAGTTAGGTCACATTAAGGCAGGGCATCTCAACTGGACATGGCTGCACGCACCCGGTTCCTTTGTGCCTTTTCTGGGTGCCGCCTATTCCCGTGCTCGCGAATACACTTGTGACCGCTACGGAGCAGCACTGTGCGGGGACAAGCGCGGGGCACTGGCCGGCCTGGCTATCTTGTCAGCAGGAAGTAAACGAGGACCAAGCGTCAATTTACAGGCTCTGGTGCAACAGAGAAATGACATGAATACCGGCTGGCTGACCCTTGCGCGCTGGCTCATGGGACACCCTCCACTGTGTGACCGCATCGCAGCACTGAATCCGGATCTAGCCGGAAACTTGCAAGATTCGTCCTGGGCATCTGCTCGGGCGCTGGCCATTGTGGGAACAGTAGGTCTGCTTCCTCTGCTGGTCAGCAGTCTCCTGTTTGTCAGAGTTTGGCCTGAAGTTGAAGCTGCACTGAATCAGGCAGCACTGGCCCGGCAAGAAAACTCAGCCCTCCTTGAGACTGAAGCCTTTGCAAAAGTGAGGGAGGATTTCGGGACGCTATCAGATCTGATTGAAGAGTTCCGGCAACGAACGGGCCGACTGCCAGAAAGCTCACAGGCGGTTTACTCTGCCTGGCGAAAGCTGCGACTACATCAGCCAGAACCGATTGACCCCTACGACGGTTTACGGTACGGCTACGTCCCGGTGGGCGCATTCTATTATCTCACCAGCTCAGGACTGGACGGACTGAGTGACACGGAGGACGATCTGACCTTTGATTCCTGGCAGTCGTCCTTATTTGTCGAAGCCGGTCAGTGATTCAGATTCGGCACCTGAGGTGCCTCCCACGACTGAGGTGCCTCCCACGACTGAGGTGCCTCCCACGACTGAGGTGCCTCCCACGTGTCTGATTTTAGCTGCGAAGAAACAATCCCCCGGATGAGACTCTGGGAAAGTCCGGTGAAAGTCACCTGCCAGAATGGCTCTGGGTTCCTCAGCCAAAAACTCTTCGATGACAGATTCATTTTCCTCAGGTTCCGTCGAGCAAGTTGAGTAGGTCAACTCTCCACCCTGACCCAGCACAGAAAAACCGTTCTGCAAAAGGGACACCTGGGCGGAATGAAGGCAACACAGGTCTTTCTCCCGAATTTTCCAGCGGATATCCGGGTTCGAGCGCAGTGTACCCAACCCGCTACATGGGACATCCAGAAGGACAAAGTCGAAGGGTTGTCGAAAAGGTGGAGTCTGCCGAAGATCGGCATTGATAAAGTTCAATCCTGGAACCTGCAAGAATTTCGCCCGCTCTCGTGTTTCCGTCAGACGGGGAAGACTGAAATCACAACAGCTCATCTTTGCATTCTTCCCTTTCTGAGACGCCAGAAGGAAAGCTTTCCCCCCTGGAGCGCAACAGAGATCAGCTAGCATTCGATGATCCTTGACCTCGGTCAGATAGGCCACCTCCTGGCTGGCCACATCCATAAAAATACAAAGACCTTCCCGATAGGCACGATTCTGAGTGAAACCTGCGGAACCAACAGTGATGCAGTTGGGCAATTGGGGATAGACCTGATACGGAATCTGCTCTTCTTCGAGTTGCCTGCAAAGGGACTGTAAGTCTGTCTTGAAGATGTTGACCCAAAGGGTTGGAATCGGAGGCTCATTATTCCTACGCAGCAACTGTTCAGTCTGGTCAACTCCATAACGGGTCAAGTAGCGCTTGACCAGCCATTCGGGGTGGCTAAACCGTACCGCCAATGCCCCAGCAGATCGACCCTCAGGAAGTGTGGGTCTCTCGCGCAAAAAGCTGCGCAGTAAGGCATTGACGAATCCGGCAGCAGAGGTCTTGTGAAACTTTCGACACAACCCGACTGCCTCGTGGACAGCAGCGTGGTCGGGAATGCGAAGAAATTCGATTTCATACAGGGCCAACCGCAGGACCCACAGAACGCTTTCATCCAATTTCTCCAGTGGTGTTCGCGACAACTTCCCAAGATAGTGATCGAGAAGCCGCAGATTTCTCAGAACTCCATACACCAACTCGATCACCAGGCGACGATCGCGCGAATCGAGATTCAAGAAGTCGGCATCTTGAGAAAGAGAGTCGAGCTTCTTTCGATGCTTCAGGAGATCCTTCAGAAAACTGGCAGCCAAGGCGCGTGGTTGGGTGCTCAAGTAAACAAGTCTCCCAACCCTGGTTTCACGCCATTGACAAACTCACGGGCCGAAAGGCGAGCCCGATTGGGGAGCTGGAGCTCTCTCAGAGAGAGAAAGGTCTTTCCTCCACACTCAACAATGATCCTGTCTTTGCCCAGGGCCAGGATGGTACCCGGTCGACCCAAAGGCCCCAAATCCAGCTCAAGTTCCTCCACCCTTTCACTGCGCCAGATCTTGACCTTTTTGTCCCCGAAACTGGTCCAGCCTGTCGGCCAGGGATCCAGAGCGCGAATCCAGTTATGGATTTCCGGGGCAGACTGATTCCAGTCTATTTCAGCTTCCTGCTTGGTGATTCGAGGTGCGTAGGTGACTCCTTTCGCATCCTGAGGCTGGGGTTGCATTTCTCCCAGCGCATAAGGCGGGATGGTTTCAATGAGCAATTCCGCTCCTTTGTGGGCCAGAATTTCCTCCAGCTCTCCTCCAGTGACATTTTCACCTACCCTAATTGTGACCTGAGATAAGATGCCTCCTGTATCCATTCCCTCATCGATCTTCATAATCGTAATGCCAGTTTGGGTCTCCCCCTTAATGAGGGCATGGGTGATAGGGGCTGCACCACGATACTTGGGAAGAAGTGAGGCATGAACATTAAGGCTTCCCAAAGGCGGATAATCGAAGAACTCAGGAGCCAAGATTTGCCCAAAAGCGGCAATGACAATCAAGTGTGGATCTTTTTCTCTCAGGAACTCCAGAGCATCCTGGTTGTTGCGCAGACGTTCTGGTTGGAAAACTGGGAGACCCGATTTCTCGGCCAGGACCTTGACGGGAGGCGGGGTGAGCTTCTGTCCTCGTCCAGCCGGCCGATCGGGCTGAGTGATCACTCCCACCAGCTCGTAGTCATGATTGGTGAGAGTCAGAAGTGCCTGGAGGGAAGGTACGGCAAATCCTGGTGTTCCCAGGAACAGCACTCGCATTACCATTCTCCGCTGCGAATGAGCTTCCGGATCTTCCTTTTGATCAGATCTCGCTTCAATACCGATAGATGATTGAGGTAGAGGATTCCATCCAAGTGATCAATCTCATGACAGAGGGCTCGAGCCAGCAGGCCTTCTGCGTCTATCTCCTGGGAATGGCCCTCCAGATCCTGGCCGATCACATGAATTTTACTGGGTCGCTCAACAAGGGCTGTGAATCCTGGAACACTGAGACATCCCTCCTCGGATTCCTGAGTCCCTTCCTCTTCAGTGACCTCCGGGTTGGTGAGGATCATCTGATGACCTGTTTCCTCCCCTCCCGAGATGTCGAGCACAATCAAGCGAAGGTTGACCCCCACCTGATTGGCCGCCAGACCGATACCGGGAGCGGCATACATGGTTTCCAGCATATCCTGTGCCAGGGTCTTGATCTCCTCGTCAACCTGCTCAATAGAAGTGCTTTTGGTTTGAAGCTCGGGAGCCCCGTATTTCAAGATGGGTCGGATCATTCACATTTCTCTGAGAGTGTTACGGTAATTCTTCAGATTGGACTGGATTTCTCCTATCGTGTCCCCGCCAAATTTCTCTTGTACGGCCTGAGCCAGAACGATGGTCACCACCGCTTCACCAATGACTCCCGCCGCCGGAACGATACAGGTATCGGAACGCTCATACTGAGCTTCGAACGGTTCCTTCGTTTGAAAATCGACCGACATCAACGGCCGCCTCAATGTGGGAATCGGCTTGACTATTCCACGCACGATGATTTCCTCACCGTTTGAGGTGCCGCCCTCAATCCCGCCCGCACGATTGGTCTTCCGATAGAATTGTCGAATCTCTCCATCATAAAAAATCTCATCGTGAAACTGGCTCCCATAGGGATCCGACCCAAGCCCACTTCCGACTTCCACGCCTTTGAGGGCATTAATCGACATGATGGCCTGGGCCAGCCTGCCATC
This sequence comes from Acidobacteriota bacterium, assembly GCA_963663035.1. Lineage (GTDB taxonomy): Bacteria > Acidobacteriota > UBA6911 > RPQK01 > JADFOI01 > JADFOI01. Next base: position 545,347 of record OY760074.1, on the reverse strand, counting down.
CAACTTCCGATCCCAGTGAACATAGCTCCCCAAACCGGGAGGAACACCCGTCGCCCGGACTTCGAAGGTTCCTCCAATCGTATCCCCTTTCTCGATGGCCTTATCGACAGCTTTCTTCATGGCTTCATCCAGCGAGGGATCACAGCAGCGCATCTCGGATGACTCAATTTGCGGGATGAGATCACTTGAAACCTTCTCCAGCTGCTCGGGGGAGATTCGAACGTCCTTGATGGAAACCACATGGCTGTAAATTTGTATCCCCAACTCCCCCAGCAAAAGCTTACAGAAGGCGCCCACGGCCACGCGAGAGGTTGTTTCGCGAGCGCTCGATCGTTCCAGGACGTTCCGCATGTCGTCCAATTGATATTTCAAGGCCCCCACCAGATCAGCATGGCCTGGCCGAGGGCGCGTCACCCGCCGTGCTTTCGCCCCTTCAGGATCCGGCTCGATTGACATGATGTCCGACCAGTTCACCCAATCTCGGTTATGCACAAGAAAGGCGATGGGAGATCCGAAGGTATATCCATGTCTCACCCCGGAGAAAATCTCAATCTGATCGCTCTCAATCTTCATGCGGGCTCCCCGACCATACCCTCCCATTCGCCGTTTGAGATCAGAATTGATAAAAGAGATATCCACAGGCACATTGGCGGGAAAGCCTTCAATAATGGAGACTAGTCCCTTGCCGTGTGACTCCCCTGAGGTTAAAAAGCGAAGCATAAGTTTAAGTTTAGCACTAAAATAGGACTCAATAGTTGAGCCCGTTTTCAAGCTCAGACTACAATACCGGAGCAGATGAAGTTTTTCTATAAGGGCCTTTACGAAATCCAAGAATTTACCCTGTTGTCTTTCCGTGCGATCAGGAGTCTTTTTCAGAAACCCCGCTACTTTGAAGACATCCTCCTGCAAATGGACGCTATTGGCACTGGATCGGTTCTCATCGTCATCCTGACCGGCTTTTTTACAGGCGGCGTCCTGGCCCTTCAGTCCGCCAAATCCCTGAAGTCTTTCGGTGCCGTGAACCTGACCGGACAATTGGTGGCCCTTTCCCTGGTCAGGGAGTTGGGGCCGGTCCTGACGGCCTTAATGGTGGCCGGGCGTGTGGGGGCTGGAATTGCCTCCCAACTGGGCTCGATGGTGGTGACAGAGCAAATTGACGCCATGCGGGCTCTGGGAACTGACCCCACCAAGAAGTTAGTCGCTCCCCGTATGATCGCCACCACCACCATGCTTCCGCTACTCACTGTGGTTGCCGATGCCTTCGGGCTGGTGGGAGGTTGGATTGTTTCGCTTTACACCCTCAGACTCAACACATCTCTGTACTGGAACACGGGATTGCGCGCACTTTCGTACACTGATGCTCTCGAAGGGTTGATCAAGCCGGTGGTTTTCGGGTTTATTATTGGAATGATTGGCTGTTATTGCGGATTAAACACGACCGGAGGAACCCGTGGTGTCGGTCAGTCCACGACACAAGCCGTGGTCACTGCATCCATCCTTGTGATCATTGCGGACTTCTTTGTGAGCAAGGTCATCCTGGAGTTCAGATATTGAGTGCTATCCGCTTTGAAAACGTGTGTAAGTCTTTCGACGAAAAGGTGGTGCTGCGGGACTTCAGCATGGAGGTCCAGCCAGGTGAAACAAAGGTGATGTTAGGCGGAGGTGGGTCAGGGAAGACCACTATCCTGAAAATGGTATTGGGTTTGGTGAAACCTGATTCGGGCCAAATATTCGTCCAGGATCAGGAGATCACCTCTTTAAAAGAAGTAGAACTGATGCCGATTCGCAAGAAAATTGGTATGGTTTTCCAGGAGGGTGCACTCTTTGACTCGCTCACCGTAGGTGAGAACATCGCTTATCGAATGCGGGAGGCCAGAACTTACAGTGAAGAAGAACAACAAGAGACGGTCCGACAGTTACTGGGCTTCGTTGAACTGAGTGATGCGATGGACAAGTTTCCTTCGGAGCTTTCGGGGGGAATGATGCGTCGAGTTGGAATCGCTAGAGCTTTGGTAGGAAATCCCCCCATTCTACTGTACGACGCCCCTACGGCAGGCCTGGACCCTATTACAGCCCGCACCATTTGCGAATTGGTCATCAAGTTGCGTGACCTGGAAGGGGTCGCTTCTATCTTTGTGACCCACGACCTCAAAGCAGCCAAAACACTGGCTAGTGAATTCGCTGAGGCTCAACCCAATGGCGAGGTGGTCTTCAAAAGCGAGGAGGAGAACCTTTGTCTGGTGAACACTCACTTCGTGATGTTAAAGGAGGGGGCCGTTCTTTTCGAGGGGAGCGACGAAACCCTGAGAGATGTCAAGAATGAATACATCCAGGATTTCTTAACATAAGTAATACCGTGCCCTTTCTCGGTTGCCGAGAAAGGTACGCATCCATGTGAGGAAAAATCATGACAGCAAGGGGTACACTCAGTCTTGCAGAGCTCAAAGTGGGAATCTTTGTCCTGGTCACCTGTATCATTCTGGCTTTAGCAATCTTCACGATTGGGACCCAGGTGGGCTTGCTCGAGGATACCTTCTACGCGAGAACTTACCTGAACAACGTTTCCGGACTGAAACCCGGAGATATCGTGCTCCTTTCCGGCGTGGAAGTGGGCAATGTCATTGACGTCTACATCTCGGAAGCCGACGACATACCTGTTACTGACTCCAATCAGAGACTCCTGAGCCAGATAGAGGACTGGAGCCAACAAGCAGATGAGCTCCAACAGGCAATCTCCACAACGGAGGAGGACCTGCGTCGCCTGAGGGAGGAATATAATCAGGCGGCAGAGCAATACGGCGAAGATGTGGAAGACCTGGAAGAGCAGGTTGACAGGCAAAGGGCCGATCTTGAGCAGATCCAGACCCGTATCGAAAGGGCCCAGGGAAATCTGCAAAACATCGTTGTTTCCGCAGAAATCAAGGCAGAGTATCGCGACTGGATCAAGAGGGACAGTAAAATCTCATTAGGCTCTATCGGGTTACTGGGAGACAAATACATCGAGATCTCCCTGGGACGGGGAACTGAGCCTCCCCTTGTGGTGACTGAGGTATCCGAAGGGTGGTTAGGATCTTCCACCCATGAAGTGGTCCAGATCACGGGTACAACTCAGCCCGGGTTCCAGGAGTTGATCACAGGTGCTGATGACGCTCTGGCCAACTTGTCACTACTCTCTGAGAAAGTAAATGATATCCTGTCGCCGCTCTCAGCGGGCGAAGGCAGCCTGGGCGAATTCCTCAGTGACAAGTCTTTTTACGAGAACATCAGCGACGCCGTCCTCAAGGCCGGCCAAACAGTTGACGAGGCCACCCAACTCATCCGCGACTTCAGAACAGGTGAAGGAGCTATTGCCCTCCTGGTTCAGGAGCGTGAGGTCTATGATAAGATCAGCTCCGCAACAGGTCACCTGCAAGAAGTCGTGGCCCAAATTGACCGGGGAGAGGGGTCTTTGGGTAGATTTATCAACGATCCTTCCGTTTTCGAAGAGACTGCGAAAATGGTGGGGAACATCGAGCGAATCACTCGACGAATCGAGCTTGGTGACGGAACATTAGGTAAGTTGTCCAATGATGATCAGCTCTACCTGAGTTTAGACCAATCGCTGGAGAACTTTGCGGCCTTTGTCAACGACATTCAAGAGGGGAAGGGCAGTTTAGGCCGCCTGGCCCAGGACGAGCAACTGTACGAGAACTTGAGCCAGGTTTCTGCGGAAATGGTGAAGTTGCTCTACGATTTCCGTCAAAACCCGAAGGAGTTTTTAACCATCAAACTCGAACTATTCTAGAAAACTCAAAGCATGATTTCCGAAAGAATTGGTGAGAGCGCCCAAAGTACCCTGCGAGCGATCGTCAAAACACTGACTTTTCTTCGCATCAATCCCAATCACCTCACTCTCCTGGGATTTGGCCTGAGCATTGTCACAGCATACGCCTTCGCCCGGGGTCGCTTCGGGACCGCTGGAGTGATCTTGATCATGGCAGGGCTCTTCGACATGGTTGATGGAATGGTGGCACGAAATACTCACTCGGACACTCCCTTCGGCGCTTTCTTTGATTCAGTGATGGATCGATACTCGGATCTCATCATGTATCTGGGTCTGATCATTTGGTATGGCAATCAGGATCGGATGACATACGTTGTTTTGGTGGGCGTGGTCATGATGGGATCTGTAATGACAAGTTACACTCGAGCCCGAGCAGAATCTCTCATTCCTCGCTGCAAGGTCGGCTTCTTAGAGCGACCCGAGAGGATTGTTCTTCTCATCATCGGCTCCTTTTACTATATGGAACCAGTAGTCTGGGTCATTGCCTTCTTTTCAAATTGGACCGTTGTTCATCGGATTCTCTACACACGGGCCCGCCTGATCGGCCGACCCTCCTGGGTCGTCGCTCCTGAGACGTCGGAGGAGGAAGTAAGAGAGGGGAGACAGGAGGCAGGAGTCAGGAGTCAGGAGTCAGAAGTCAGGAGCGAGAAAACAGAAGACAGGAGACAGGAGACAGGAGGCAAGGTATCCCTTGGTGCTCCCTTCCATAAATAGGGTAGTTTCGTAAGAAATCTATCCCCCCACTACCGTGACACCCTTGGGCACCTTCAAGTCAAATTGCGACTTGGGAATCTTGGGGTTCAGATCAATATCTTCGAAACGAATGAGCAAGTAGTCATGGGTGGGTTCCACCAGCTTTTGCTGGATGGGAACCCACAAGGTTGTGTCAATCCACAGCACGATCTGAGTAAAGTAGGCAGACACTGTCTGTGATTTTGGGGTCAGCTCCAATGGATAGGCTTCACGACCTTCAACAATTTCCATGGTTCCAAGCCTGATCTCGTAAGCTTCCTCGAGGGCTTTCTTGTTGGAACCGAATCCGAGAAGGAGAAACTCCGCTCTGTCACGTCTCTGACCCAAATCATACCTCTGCAACTGTTTGATCTTAGGCTGATAATAAGAGAGTATTCCGTCACCGATGATCAGCGTATTTGGCTGCGGCTTGACGATGTCCTTGCGCAGGTAAATTCCGTCGTCTTCTTTCAAGAAGAGGAACTGGCCGCTTTCACCCTGGTCGAACTCTTCTAAAATATCGGTCCATCTTTTCTGTGTAATCGATGAAGTCATCGATCGGAGAACAGCCCCTCTCTGATCGATCTTGGTCAAAACCTGCTCCAGCGTGAGGGACTCTGCCTCCCATGCCTGAAGAGGAGACCCAACACCGGCCAACAGCAGCAACCAAACAAGAGAGACCCTTTGGCAGGACTTCACCGAGAAACTCCTCTTTTCTTCCCTAGCCATCAATATATAAGAGTGAAATTATGAGTCCAGGTTGTTAGGAGCTTTGCAAAAGCGTCTGAAGTGCTGCTGGTTCAGTCACTTGTTGTTCCTCTTGTTCAACCTTTGGCGGGCTCTGTTCTTGGATAAATGCAGAACCATCAAAGACTGTCCTTGGAGTGAGAAAGATGAAGGCTAGAATGAAGCCGGAGATAACGTCGAACTGCCAGCCACCACGTTGGTAGGTCCAGAATATGACTCTAAAAAATACCGGCATATAGGTGCCTCAGGAACTCTGTTCTTCCACGGCGTAAAAGAGATTCTGCACTGGGTTCACAATCCTCCCGTCCCGCATCTCGAGAACGCGGTTTGCCGTTGCGGCGGCTTCAGGATCATGGGTGATGATAACGATCGTCTGCCCTCTGGATTGATTCAACTCCTGAAGCATGTCCAGAACAATTCTGGAATTCTCCGAGTCGAGACTCCCGGTAGGCTCGTCAGCCAAGAGAAGGGGGGGGCTATTCACGACCGCCCGCGCAATGGCTACTCGCTGCTGCTCGCCACCTGACAGTTCACTAGGCTTGTGGTCCATCTTGTCTTCCAATCCCAGCAGCCGCAGCATCTGACGAGCTCTTCCCTCCTCGTAAGAACCGTTCCCATGGATTCGTTGGGCCAACCCAATGTTCGCTCTTGCCGTCAAGGTGCTCAGGAGGTTGTAGCTCTGAAACACAAAGCCCATCTTGTAACGCCGAATTCTGGTTCTCTCCACATCACTCACCGAGCTGATGCAGATGCCTTCGACCAAAATTCGGCCCGCGGTGGGTTGCATCAGTCCGCCCATGAGATGAAGCAAGGTTGATTTCCCACACCCACTGGGGCCCACCACGGCCACAAACTCCCCTTCTTTCACAGTGAAATCCACGCCGCGCAATGCTGGGACTTCGATTCTACCCAGACGGTAGACCATCTGAAGGTCTTCAACGACTATAAGATCTTTCTTTCGCTTCACTCCGATCATGTCACCCGTACCCCAGCGCTTTCACAGGATCCATTCGAGCCGCTTTGATAGCGGGATAGAGGGCCCCTAAGATACCACCTGTCACTGCCATTATGGGAGCTGTAATCCGCCAAAACAGTGTGATCGTCACTGGAACTGTGGGAAAAGCTGACACAACGAGTTGAAGCACGAAAAAAGTCAGAACGAAGCCGAGCCCTACCCCAGCAAGGCAGATCACCAGAGATTCATTCAGGATCAGCCTGATAATATAGCTTCTGGACGCTCCCATTGATTTGAGAATTCCAATCTCTCGAGTCCTCTCTGTAATGGTGCTGTACATGGCCAGAAGAATAATCAGAAAGCTGATGATTACAGAGATGAACACCATTGCGCTCAGGAACTCCTTGATGACGGGAGTATTCTCCATGACCAAGCCTTGCAATTCAGCCGCCTTGATGAGCTTATAATTTTCGAACTTTTCCTTCAACGAGTCATACACTGTCTCAAGCGGGATCTCTTCTTTGGCCCGAATAAAGAACATGGTCGCCTTGTCGGGAGTCCCATTGAGTTCCTGTAAAGTGGTAAGCGGAAGAAGCACCCGCGCGCCTATACCCTGACGAAAAACTCCTGCAATGGTGAACTGATGACCCAGGATGTGCAAAGGGTCATCGGTTTTCAATTTCCTGGAGTCGGCATAGATCGTGTCAATGATCAGTTCACGAGGACCTGAGAATCTTCCTCCTTCAACAAAGCTCAAGCTGTTATTCACCCGTCCGAAACTTTCAGGATCAATTCCAAAAACGATATGGAATTGATCGCCCAAAAACTTTGCCAGGATCGGAGTGGCAGCTTCAACACCGTCTACTTCTTCAATCACCTTGTTGACTCGAACCGGAATGGTGCCGCTGTTAAGGGCAAAGATCAGCGAAGCATCCGACGGCTGAAGGATAAAGTCCCCTCCAATCCCCTGGGTCCGCTTGGTAATGTCCACCAGCTGCCCGTAAGACAGACCCAAAGTGACGAGCAGCAACGCTACTCCCAAGGCCACGGCTATCACGCTCACACAAGTTCGCGTGGGCCGCTGTCGAAGATTAGAGAAAACCAGTTTAAACATACTTCATCCAGCTGAGATAGATCTTACCTTATTTCACGGACAGGACCCTGTCTGCTCCCTACAGGATCCTCCCTGTCAGTTGTCTTCCCTTTCACGACTACCACCTCTGCACCGGGAGGAACGGGTACTTCAAAAGCCCCCTCTCGAATCGACTGGTTGACCTTGATCCCTTCTCTAACGAGTTCAAAAGCAATACGATAGCTTTCGCGTGCTCTTTCGATCTCAATATTGGAACTCACCAGCACTCCGTCGATCTCACTCGGCTGATCGTACGTGATAGCGCTCACCAGTTCGCCAGACTCGTAGTAGTGCTGGCGAACCAGATGCATGGTACTTCGCTCAATCCAGAGTTTTCTCTCCAGTTGAACGGTCTGGGAATTCCCTTCAACCTGGATGACTCCCACAACATAGTACTTGAATTGGAGGTCCTCTGTCTCTTCCAGAAAATAACGATGGCGAAAACTGTTGACAGGAATCCGCTCCACCAATATTCCCTTCAAGAGATGCTGTGGCCGAACGTTCAAGATAGGGCTCTTTTCCTCTATCTCAGCATCCACTCTTCCCGTCAGGTATCTGTTTTCTCCAGGTATCCAGATTTGAAAAGTATCCCCATCCGCAGCCATCACGACTACCGTCGAACTGGTCAGGGGATTGAGAATGTTCAGATAGAGAGATTCTGGCCACTGGGCAACCAGATAGGCCTTTGCGGTGCGATATTCCTCTAAATATCCTGTCTCCATGGAACCACTGAAAAACTCCACTTTCAGACTGGAAACGGAGAGAGTTTCGGCTGCAGCATAACGCTCATTGATCAACCCCACCAACTCCTCCAGACTGGCCACCCTGGCCGATGCATACGCTGCAGGAGTCTCGATTGTGGTTCTCCTCTTGACTGCACCACCACAGCCCACCAGGAGGAGTATGGAGATCATTGTGGCGAGTCTTCTCATGCTATCTCGTGCTGGGGAGATTTCCTCTTTGCCCGCAACCACATTATGGCATAACTCACCAGGGCTGTAACAAACAGTAAGAACAGCACAGTACCCACCACAGGCAAGTTCTCTTCCAGAAAACGCTTAGCCAACTCCCCGTACAACACGGCCAGAGTTCCCCACATGAAGTATCGTATGCTGCGACCTACAGCAACTGACAGAAGAAACTTCACCCAGGAGATTCTGAACAACCCTGCCGATAGTACAAAGATCTTGAAAGGGGTGGGAGGCGGCAACACGCTGGGAATCACAATCGCCCAGATTCCCCATTGTCCATAAAGACGCTCTACTTCTTTCAACCTTTCCGGCTTCAAACGCTTGCGGAGGAAGGCTCCACCTCGACGTCCAACCGCATAGAGCGCAGCACATCCGCAGACAGATCCCAGAATCGTCATCACCACGTAGTAGGTCATTGTCCCCCAGGTCTGGCCTGTGGAAAGCACCACAATCAAAATGTCATTCCCTTCCGGTAAGGAAAGAAAAGAGGAATCTGCAAGAGCAATAAAGAAGAGACCTGGACCGCCCAAACTCGCCACCAGGAAATAGACCTGGCTCATAGCGGCTCGCAGGGTACTCCACAATCCTTCTGCTGTTGCCAATAACATCACAAGCCTTGCCAAAAAAACGCTAATCGTACCATATTAACTCTCCCCCACAACTTCCGGCGAAAAAGGAGGCGCGCCATGCGACATTCAAAATGAAAGATGGCCATAATAAGAAGAGGCCACGATGAAAAGACCTACGGTTATTCAGGAGGAGATCGAAAAGCTAGTCAGGACCTATAAGAGGGAGATCTTGCCGGGACCCACCCGAATCGTACCCCTGCTGGGTCGTAAGTGCGAACCTCGCATTCTCCACACCTTTCTCGGCTTTGAACTGAAGGCAGCTCAAAAAAGAATCACCTGTCCAGATATGAGCACCGCACATTATTTGCGTATTTTCGCTGAACTCGGCATGCCGTCCATCAGGGCCCCCTATGACCCCACCGTCACGACCCGCGTGCTTCCTGTGCTCGAAAAAGCCTTGAAGCTGATTAAGAACCTCTTGCTGGAGGAAAATCTCCCTGAGAAACGACATCAATCTAAAGTCAGGCGTATCTACAAGAGAATTCGAGACAAACTAAAACTGGCAGAAAAGGAAATCAAGCAAAGAGGTCGGGATCCAGATCGATGAGCTTCTCCACCTCGATATGCATTCTCTCCATTTTTTCCCGCATATGGAGGACAACCTCCACACCCGCCAAATTGACACCCAATTCACGTGTCAGAGTCAGGATCAGCTCCAACTGCTGCAGATCTCCTTCCCGATAAAGCCGGGTATTTCCCTTGGTCCGTGCAGGCTTCAGGAGTCCCTCACGCTCGTAGGTCCGAAGCGTCTGGGGGTGAATCTTGTAGATGTCGGCGACGCTACTGATGGTGAAGCCCACTGCTCTTTTCATAGTGCCTTGTACCTCCGGGAAAGTGGAGCCGCCTTCTAACCAGAGTCGGCAAGACCGATCTTCTCTCTGGGATTCTGCGGGTTCAAGCGAGAAAGCTCACGCAGAAGTTCTTTCGATCTTTCATCCGAAATTTCTGGCAGAACCACCTTCACTTCAACCAACTGATCTCCGCGACCCTTTCCTCCTGCTGAAAGAGTTCCTCGACCCCGAAGTCGAAGTTTTTGCCCACTCTGAGTTCCGGGAGGAATCTTCAAGCGCGCCTTTCCTGCGACTGTGGGCACCTCTATTTCTGCTCCCAAAGCCGCCTCCTCGAAGGTGACCGGCACTCTGCACACGATGTTATTTCCCTGTCGTGAAAAGAGTGGGTGCGGTTGGACCCGCACCACCAGAAAAAGATCTCCCGCAGGACCACCAAACTCAGCTGCATCTCCCTTACCCGGTAGTCGTACGCGGGAACCGGTCTTCATCCCGGCAGGAATTTTCACTCTCAAGCTCTCAACTTTTTGAATGAGACCGCTGCCACTGCACTGGGAACAACCGCCACCCGAACCCTTACACCTGGGACACACATCCCGGCGGCTCGCATTGATGCGAGTTTGAGTTCCACGAACTGCATCTAAAAAAGGAATCTCTATGGTATATTCCAGATCCCTCCCTCTTCTGGGGTAATGTGCGCTAGTCCCGGATCTTCCTCCCCCAAAAAACTCCGTAAAAACATCACCGACCGCGCCCTGCCATCGTCCCCCGCCGACATTTCTATAATCAACACCGGAGGACCAGAAGTCCCCGAAAGCTTCCCCACCAGCTGCCTCCTGTCCTGGGCGATAATCACCGTACTGATCATAGATCTTCCGTTTATCCGGATCACTCAGGACTTTATAGGCTTCCTGAATTTGCTTGAACCGCTCCTCAGCTGACTTGTCTCCCGGATTGACGTCAGGATGATGCTTTCGTGCCAAGCGTCGATAAGCTTTCTTAATCTCCGACTGCGATGAGTTCCTCTTGGCATCCAGGACTTTATAGAAATTCTCTGGCACTCAACACCTTCATTTCTTCTCATCCACGTCTACATATTCGGCATCGATGACCTCATCTTCTTGTTGATTACCTTGTTGATCATCAACGGCATTTTCAGAAGAAGTCGGCTGGCCACCACCTTGCGCTTGCTCATCCCCCCCTTGCTGAGCAGACTGGTACATGACCTCGGCCAACCGGTGGGAAGCTTGAGTCAGGTTCTCCACTGCCTTGTTAATGTCCTCCACGCCACCTTCTTCGATGGCCTTTTTGGTTTCTGCTATCGAGTCTTCAATGGCTTTTGCATCGCTGTCGCTGATCTTGTCTCGACTTTCCTTGAGGATCTTCTCGGTATTGTAAATGAGGTTGTCTGCTTGATTGCGCGCTTCGACTTCCTCCTTTTTACGGAGATCTTCCTCGGCATGAGATTCCCCTTCTGTCACCATTGTTTCTATCTCTTCGTCGGACAGACCACTGGAACTGGTAATGGTGATCGTTTGCTCCTTACCGGTGCCGCGATCCTTGGCACTGACGTTTAAAATCCCATTGGCATCGATGTCAAAACTGACCTCGATCTGGGGAATTCCCCTTTGAGCAGCGGGAATTCCGACCAGGTGGAACTTACCGAGCGACTTGTTGGCAGCAGCCATGGGACGCTCTCCCTGCAAGACATGAATCTCCACAGAGGTCTGGCCATCAGCGGCTGTTGAAAAGACCTCGGTCTTACGCGAGGGGATAGTTGTGTTGCGCGCGATCAGAACCGTATCGACTCCCCCCAGGGTCTCAATCCCCAAAGAGAGCGGTGTCACATCCAGCAGCAGTAAGTCCTTGACATCCCCACCCAAAATACCGGCCTGTATTGCAGCACCCACCGCGACAACTTCATCCGGGTTGACGCCCTTATGGGGCTCTCTTTCGAAAAAGTCCTTGACGACTTTCTGCACGCGTGGGATCCGAGTCGAACCGCCAACCAGCACCACTTCATCGATCTCTTTGGGCTTCAAGCCAGCATCATCCAGCGCTTGCTTACAAGGGTCGAGTGTCCGCTGAAGGACATCCTCGACCAACTGCTCAAACTTGGAGCGGGTTAGTTTCATGTTTAAATGTTTTGGTCCGCTGGAATCGGCCGTAACAAAGGGCAGGTTGATGTCGGTTTCCTGAGTCGTTGACAACTCCATCTTGGCCTTTTCAGCCGCTTCCTTCAGCCGCTGCAACGCCATCTTGTCCTGAGAGAGATCGATCCCCTGGTCCTTTTTAAACTCTTCGATAATCCACACTATGATCCGCTGATCGAGGTTGTCGCCACCAAGGTGGGTATCACCGTTGGTAGACTTCACCTCAACTACACCTTCACCGACCTCCAGGATCGAGATATCGAACGTGCCTCCGCCAAAGTCGAAAACCGCAATCGTCTCATCCTTTTTCGTATCCAGTCCGTAGGCCAAGGCAGCCGCCGTGGGCTCATTCACTAGACGGAGAACCTCCAGACCGGCACCTCGGCCGGCATCTTTGGTTGCCTGTCGCTGGTCATCATTAAAGTATGCTGGAACGGTGATGACCGCCTGGGTCACCTTTTCGCCCATATATGCTTCGGCGGATGCCTTCAATTTTTGCAAAATCATGGCAGCAATTTCAGGTGGAGAGAACTCCTTACCACCCAATTCTACCCAGGCATCTCCATTGGAGGTCTTGAAAACTTTATACGGCACCATCCCGATCTCTTCAGAGACCTCATCGTACTTGCGACCCATGAAGCGCTTGATCGAGTAGACTGTGTTCTCCGGATTGGTAACGGCCTGGCGCTTGGCTACCTGACCAACCAGCCGTTCGCCACTCTTGGTTATGGCAACCACCGAGGGGGTTAGGCGACTCCCTTCAGGATTGGTGATCACCGAGGGCTCCCCCCCTTCCATCATAGCGACTACCGAGATGGTGGTACCCAAATCAATTCCAATGATTTTACCCATTCAAAACTCCTCTCTTGCTCTCACCAAAAATCAGTGTAATTAGGGTCTCGCCCCCTGCATACATTCTCTACTGCAGAGACGAGAACCTATGAAAAATCACGGCTCTAGCTTTATATAGGATCTGAGTCTCTCTCTGTCAAGTTGGGCGGAATTCGGGCGAGAGTTGGGAAATGTGGGGCCTGTCCCCGAATTCTCCCTATCCCTGAAAGAAGGGGGGTATTTGCCACCAGGATTGTTGGGGAAAGTGTAAAAGAGGAATGTGGTTCGGCTCTTCTTGATCGGCGAGCCGCATCGCAATCTGCATGAAATCACGGGCTGCCCGCCTCTCGGGATGGCGAAGGAGAAATGGCTTGATTGTCTGGATCGAGGCCGGGATGCCGCGGTCATAGTGGATAAAGCCCAGATAACTGAGGTTGTTTCTCACGCACAGATATTTGAACAGGAGACGATGGAAATTTTGGAGGTGGGACTTCTGAACTCCGCCTCGGTACATGTTCACCACGAACTTAATCTTGAGATCGTTGATTAAGCCACCCAAAACGTATGCTGCGTAGCGATCCCATGACTTGAGTCGCTCGATCAGCTTTCCGATGTTGAGATCCTTTTCATCTTCGATCATCCACCGTAAGTTTGAACTCACTGGAGAAAGGAATTCTTCTCTTTCAAGCTCACCCCATAAAAAGTGAAGCATTGCTGCTTTCAGGAAAACAAAGGCATTGTGCAGTGAAAGGGCTTCGGGAGTGATGACAATGATCTTTTCTGTAGCACCCAAAAATAGATCCAAAACGACCTTAGAAGTCCCTGCTCCCAGGTCCACTAGAACATAATCTGCACCTAAGGCCCCGATCCCATCCAGCAGGTCTTGTTTCAAACCATCGTCCAGCAGCATCTCCGGCGCTCCGCTGTACGAGGAACAGATCATTTTTAGATTCTCCTGATCAGTGGGAGTCAGGATTTCCTCGAGGTCGGAGACTTTGTTCAAAATGAAGCTGTTGATGGTCCCATTTGTGGAGCGAACACCCAGGCAGGCATTGAGATTGCCGCAGCCTAAATCGAGGTCTACAGCCACCACTGAGCCTGACTTCTCGCGAAACTGTTGAGCTAAGCTCAGCGCGAGATTTGCAGTTGTTACAGTCTTGCCGACTCCACCCTTGCCACTGGCAATAGCAATAGTGCGACTTCCCGAAGGTTGCACAGCCTCTCCCAGGTATTGGCTTAAACCGCCTCAAGAATTGAGGGAACATCAGTATGCTAGCACACAAGCCTAGCCCGAACTATTCATAAATTCCGTTATGCACTTGGACCAGTTTATTAGTATAGGCGATGTTGCTATACTGCTCGGCATTGCCACAAAACAATCGACAAATAGGGGTATTCTAATCGGGAGCCGGAAGAATGAAGGAGGCTAAAGAGCAGCGAATACGAGCTTTAAAGGATCATCTCCGATCATTGAGCGATAGGAAGCCGCCTCCTCAGGCTGCACCAACTTCTGAAAGCGTCACTCCTGAGGTCCCTTCCTCCTTTACAGCCTCGGGGAGTGTGGTCACCATCACAGCTGATGGAAGGACAGGAAAAGGATTTATGGTGGATGGAGATGGAATGATCGCAACGAACTTCCATCTCGTGAATGCAGCGAACCGCATCAAGGTCAGCACGCCTTCTGGAGACGTTTTTCTGGGAAAGATTGTGCGTCTGGACGAAGGTCGGGACCTGGCTCTCATTCAAATTCCGACCAAGACTCCTCAATACTTCACCCTGGGAGATGCCAGTAGCGTCGATGTGGGTGAGGACGTCTTTGTACTCGGTCCTCCGTCCGGTGGTTCCAGAGAACTGACCAAGACCATCATCAATGCGCTTCGAGTGATTGAAGGCACCGTCCTCATTCAAGTTGATCAGCAGATTGATCCTGGAAACAGTGGTAGCCCTTTTGTCACTGAGCAAGGGACCGTGGTTGGAATCGCAAGTTACAGGATGGGACCGGAAGATTCCACCGCCGGGTTTGGGGTGGGCGTTCAGGAACTCAAAGCGTTCATCTCAGGCCAATAGACCGAGAAGCTTCCTACCGGCAAGAGAATTCCGTGAAACTCTCTTTATCAAACTTCAGAAGGTAGCGGGAAGGCGCTGGTTGATCTGGCGGTTCCGGCTCTAAAGCGAGTAAGATCTGGACCGGTTTCTCTTGTACCTCCGAAGCGTTCTGGTTAAACAAAGGAAGCAGAGCTTCGGTCACGTCCAGGCGCTGCGTTTCCCCCGAGGAAAGTTGTCTTGGCTCAGCCAGTAATGGGGTCAAGGAGCCTGCTCCCTTTGCTGCGAACACGTTCTTCAACGTTACCGGTTGATGGTAGCCATTACTGAACTCCAGAAATGCCTTCCCCGACTGAACACTTGGAACTGCCTGAACTATCGACATGACAGCTTTCTCCGCTGTCTCGCTCTTCATCGCCTCGGGAGCTGCCGCCTGTACGACATCCTCACTCTTCTCCGGCTGATGAATTTGGGAGGCAAACCAGGACAGGTCTGACTTGGGCTCTTCCTCCGGACCTGGCACAGGCTCAGCAGCCGCTTTGGGCTCTTCCTCCGGACTCTTCACTTCCTCAACAGCTAACCTCAGCTCTTTTTTCTGACTGACTGCTTCAGCAGCCACCTTGGGCTCTTCCAGCGGACTTTGGACAACCGGAGCAGCCACCTTGGGCTCTTCCACCGGACTTGGCACCGCCGGAGCAGCCACCTTGGGCTCTTCCACCGGACTTGGCACCGCCGGAGCAGCCACCTTGGGCTCTTCCACCGGACTTGGCACCGCCGGAGCAGCCACCTTCGGCTCTTCCACCGGACTTGGCACCGCCGGAGCAGCCACCTTGGGCTCTTCCACCGAACTTGGCACCGCCGGAGCAGCCACCTTGGGCTCTTCCACCAGGCTCTTCACTGCCGGAGGAGCTATTCCCCCACCTTCTTCTTCCCCGATCAAGAACTGGAGGAGCTTGATCTGGTCATCCAGGTGCATTTCAACAAACTGGGTGCCAACCAAAATCACAGCCTTTCCTTTCAGCTTAACCTTCTTGGATCCCATCACTTTTGCGGTGAGGGAGATCTCCTGCGTCGAAGTCAACTGAAGTTTCAGCGATAGTTCGTCCCCTTTCTCCAATGGAAAGGTCGTGTCAAATCTCAGCCCCCCGGTGCTAATGTCATGGGTCTTGGAGTCAAAGGCTTCCCCTGAGGCAACCTCGCCATTAGCAGAGGTGAGGACTGAAACGGTGATGGGAACCTCAGACTGGATCCGGGGGATTGCCCTCCTCTTGAGTGCATGCGCTTTCTCGGGGATGGAGATGGCTAAATATTGATTGTCTGAAGGAACAAGTTTGACGATCTCTGTGTCAGAGTACACATATGCAGATCCATCTCCATATTGAACTCTGACTTTTTCTCCTTGCTTGAAGAGGGGCTGAGCGAATGGTTGTGAAAATTGCAACCAGATTTCGTCACTGAAGATTCTTAAAACAGCAGCCGCCTGCCTTTCAGTCTCTCCTTCAATTGACTGAACGGAGAGTGCAGTTCCGATCCTCAGGCCATCGTCAGGTCCCGTTGCTGATTGTTGGCCAATTTGTTGAACCGCTGTTTTTTCGTCCAGAAAGCCGAGGGAGTTTGTAAAGGGATCTTGTGCAGAAAAAGAGCAATCACCCCAGGGTTGCTTGTCGATCTTCTCGTCCAGGGAAGGGCAGCCGGCACTCTTGGCTCGTTCAAATACGGCTTCGAGATCCTCCACAACAAAATACAACTTGTGAGGACTGGGGGAAACCTGGGAGGAATCTCCGTCAGCCATCGAGTCATAGCAGTTGAGGATCATTCCTCCACAGTCAAAGTGATGCTGGCCCGGAGAGACTCGTCGACCAGGCACTCCCAGCAGGTGACTGTAGAAGGCCTCGGCTTTATCAATGTCAGATACCGGGAGAACGACCTTATAGAGACTCAGCAGCATGATTGCCTCCCGCCGCAGTATTCTCCAGGAGCTTCCCCAAAGTTGTTCGTGATTCGATGACTGTCAATTTCGGGTCCACCCGAATGATCAGCTAAAGCACAGGTCACTCGTACGCAATCCTCTATTCTGAAATGATTTAACTAACAAGCCAGTAGAATGCACCGAAACGTTCTAAAAAGTGCAGAAATCACCTTCTTTACTTCCTTGATTATCATACTATCTCAGCTGCTATGACTACAAATCCAGGGAAGCTCTTCTCCGGCTCTCCCCAGAGAAAGGAACCCCACCTCAAGCAAACATATTTGAATTCACGCACGGAGGATTATCTGTTGCGATCCTGCAATCCCTCCAATAGGGATTTCAACTTCTCATTCACCCGCTTCTGGCTTCGTGTCAGGTAGACGAGGTAGCAGAACAGAATCGTCCAGATAACTCCATATCCGAGAAAAAGGAAATTCATGCTCGTTCGACCAATTCTTGAGCAAGTTCTTCTGCCATGCTGTAGTTCAGAAGCTGGGCCATTCTCAACATCACCAGCGTAACGCAGAGAAATGTCATGGCGATGACAGAAACGATTAAAGCGTGGAGCATCTCGGGCTCCAATTGCGCACCGCTGCTGGTGATAACAACAGGATGGATGGTTCTCCACCAACGAATCGACAGCCAAACAATCGGCACATCAAGAAAGCCGATAATCCCAAAGACAGCACAGTATTTGTACTTTGTGTCTCCCTCCGGCAAGCTGGATCGCAGAATCAGATAAGCCACATAAATGAGCCACAACACCGTGGTAGTCATCACTCTGGGGTCACTCCACGGCCACCACGTGTTCCAAATTGGTTTGGCCCAGATCGGGCCTGTGGTCAAAACGATGGTGGTAAAGACCACACCGACTTCCGCGCACGAGGCCGCCAAATGATCCCAACTCTGTTTGCGGGTGATGAGATAGAGAAGTCCACCCAGAAACACACCGAAGAATGCCAGAAAGGCATTCCAGGCGGCACCCACGTGGAAATAGAAAATGCGCTGCACTGGACCCATCTCGCTTTCAGTGGGGGCGTAAAGAAAGGCTCCATATAAAGCCGCAACCATCAAGAGATAGAGGGGAATCAGCGACCAATCCACGATTCGCAGAGACCGTCTGGCTGATAGCCAGGAAGACTGATTAATCAGAGACGACATATTCGAAGAGTAGAAATCCGGCGGCCACGAAAATCACGTCAAAACAAACCAGAAACCCGACCGACCGGTTCAGCGACTGTATTTCTTGGAAAAGCAAGACTTCTTGTGTTCCATTGACAGCAGGTAGAATTATAGGGAGGAGGATGGGAAAGAGCAAAATGGGCAACAGGACTTCCCGGGTACGAATGTTACTGACCATGGCACCAAACAGTGTCCCAACCGCTGCGAAACCGACACCAGAGAGTACTACCAACAGAGCTATCCAGAGGATTTGAATAGAAAGGCTGAAATTATAGAAAATCAAAAAAAGCAGCAGAACGACCAGGTCCACAACCATCAAGAATAACCAGTTGGCCAGAAATTTGCCTAAAAAAAGGATTCCTCGATCAGCAGGCGAGAGAAACAATCCGTATAACGTCCCCTCTTCCATCTCGATCTGAAAGGAACGATTCACCTGGATAATTCCGGGAAAAAGCAAAGCCACCCAGAGAATCCCCGGTGCCGCCTCCCTGGTAGCTTGACTTCCCGGATCAAAAGCAAAATTGAACACAACCAGGATGAGAAGCGCAAAGAACACGGTCGTCAATAAGGCCTGTCTTGAGCGCCATTCGATCTTGAGATCTTTCGCAACCAGTATCCAGATGAGCCTAATGGAGTTCATAATAAGAAGGAGGTAGGAGTCAGGAGGTAGGAGTCAGAATAAGCACATTTGTGTACAGAGCCTGTGCTCCTATCTCCTGCCTCCTATCTCCTGCCTCCTATCTCCTGCCTCCTATCTCCTGCCTCCTGCCTCCTTCTTCAACTGCCTGAAAGTAGAGTCTTTCAAATCCAGAGGGATCCACATGCTCGCGAGGAGCTTGAAAAACCACTTCACCTCTGTTCTGAATCATCACTCGATTACACAACTCCAGTCCTTCGCCAAGATTATGGGTGACCAGCAAGATGGTCCTCCCCTCTTGTTTCAATCCTCGGAGGACTTCCGTGAAAAGACGACATCCGTGTTGATCGAGTCCGGTGTAGGGCTCATCCAGGAGCAGCAATTGGGGTTCGTGCAAGAGCGCCCGGGCCAAGGTCAATCTCTGTTTCATACCCCTCGAATACTCTCTAGCAGGCTGATTGCGTGCTTCCTTTAGCCCCATTTTGGATAACATTTCAGCTGCCCGTAGCTGAGCGTCCTTTATCTGAAACAGACGCGCATAAAACAACAAGTTCTCCATACCGGTCAACTCGTTGTACAGAAGGCTGAGGTGCGAGACGTAGCCCACCCCGTCCCGCCTCCGATTGTGGCCCTTGAAGGAAATTTCTCCATTGGTGGGCTGTGTTAAGGACGCAATAACTTTGAGCAAGGTCGTCTTACCGGCCCCATTGGGACCAAAGATAGCCAGACAATCGCCCCGGCTGATCTCCAGATCCACATTCCAGACCGCCCGGATGGCTCCGAATTTCTTGGTGAGTTTAGAAAGTCGTAACAGAGGGACGGCTTTGGGGGGCATCCTCAGGTTCTTTTCTTCTTCCCGATCTTGCCGTCCTTCGCCTGCAGTGACTGAATCCTTTGGAAACTTTTCACGGCCTGCTGCTCGAAATCGCTCTTGAGAGATTGATAGTCCAGGGTAGACAACTTGCCCATGCGGAAATCCATCTCGATATCTTTTAAGGACTCAATAATGTCCTTTTTTTCTTGCAGAAGCTTCTCTTGATCTGTTGTTTCATCCTCAGGGGCTGGCTCCCTGATCTCATCTTTCAGAAGAGGATAGGCAATATAGAGGACTGCGCCTATGAACAAAAGGGGCGCGATGAGTAAGATCATTCACCGCTCCAATTCCCTATCTATGAGCTTTCGATATCTTTCGCTAACTTCGGGAAGGACGTCTTCAGCTTTCTGGTTGGAGTCATCAGGCTTGAGACGCTTAATCACCATAAAGATAAAAACAGCTCCCGCTAAAAGCCCCACAAAAGGCATCACCCAAGCCAGCAGATTAAATCCCTCTGCCCTGGGAACCGCTAGCACCCTCATCCCGTAGCTGGCTTCGAAGATGGCATAGACTTCCTCCTCTGTCCTGCCTGAGATCACCAAGTCTGTGATCTCCTTCTCCAGTTGGGGTGCTACGGAACATTCGTTGCCGCACTGGTGGATGATATGAGGACATCCGCAGGTGCACATCAGGTTGGCGGTAATCCGCGAAACGATTTCCTCTTGGGAGGAGTCCTGCCCAAATGCCAAAGAGCCCAACAGCAGGAGCACAAGAGTAATGGAACAAGCTCGGTTTATGCATAGGTTCTTGTCACGAAGCGACGAAAGCGCCGAAAAACAGAGCCGTGGGCTTAAGCCCACGGGCCCGCAGGCTAAAGCCTGCGGCTCCGACTGGCGAGCGAGGGGTACCCGCCACGGGTCGGTCCCCGCAAACGTACTCTTGAGTACGTTGAGGAGCCGAGGGGTACCCGCTTGCGGGTCGTGCAACGCAGTCAGGGCGGATGATTTCGTCGATGCAGTAGAGAATTTATGCATAATCCGGGCTAGACTAAGCCGCCTCCTCTCTCACCTCCTGGTCAGGTCTCTTGAGAGCCACCGCTGGTCCGAGCTTCTTGTTGGGAATGAGAACGAACATCCCCCCCAAGACCATGATGCCGATTCCGATCCAGATCAGTTGAACCAGAGGATTGATAAAGACATGAAAGGTGGCCTGTCCCTCCTCATCCCACCCTGACAGAACCACGTAAAGATCCTCTTTGAGCGTGGAACGAATCTTCACCTCTGTCATGGGTTGCTCACTTTTGTAATGAAAGTCCTTTTCGGGATAGATTTCATCGATCTTCTGTCCGCCTTTCAGAATATCTAGGTGAGCCAAAACGACCTCCTTTTCCGGATCCTCTCTGAAAGTCAGTTGCTCAAATCTCAAGGTGTAGTCCCCGATAGTGAATTCCTCGCCTCTGTTCACGGTGAAGAGCTCCTCACTCTGGAAAAATGAGCTGCCGATGATTCCAACGAAGACCAAAACCACTCCAATGTGGATGATAAATCCACCGTAACGACGCTTGTTCATTAAAGTCAGATCCGTTAAGGCGATGAGAAACCCCGAGGGTCGGATGGTCTGGCGAGCACGAGCGCCCTTATAGAACTCGTTTATCAGGGTCATGGCCACAAAACCACAGGCAGAGAAGAACAGCACTGGGATGAGATCACGAACACCTGCAGCCACCACCGCCACACTGCTGAGAAAGCCCGCCAGGAGAGGGGTGACAAAGTTTCTTCGAAAGTTCTTTGCTGAGGCCTTGCGCCAGGCGATCAGAGGGCACACACCGGTCAAAATCAGCAGGGCTAAACCCAAGGGTAGGTTCACCGCATTAAAGAAAGGCGCTGAGACGGTAATTTTCTCACCCTGTACCCATTCGGAGAGAATAGGAAACACCGTACCCCAGAAAATAGCAAAACAGATCGACACAAACAGTAAGTTGTTGAGCAGAAAGGAAGCTTCACGAGACAAGAAAGACGTCATCCGCTGCTCACTGTGCAATTCCTTCGACCGATAAACAATCCAAAAAACACCGACGAAAGAGCTAAGGGCCAAAAAGCCCACAAAAAACGGTCCTACACTGGAGAGCGCAAAGGAGTGAACGGATGAGATGATTCCACTTCGAGTGATAAAAGTACCGAAGATGGAAAGCTCAAATGCCAGCAAAATCAAGACAAAGTTCCAAATCCTGAGCATTCCCTTCTTTTCCGTAATCATCACCGAATGCAGGAAAGCCGTGGCTATGAGCCAGGGCATGAGGGAAGCATTCTCAACTGGGTCCCATGCCCAGTATCCTCCCCAGCCAAGTTCTTCGTAAGCCCACATCCCCCCCAGCGTGAACCCAAAGGTGAGAAATATCCATGCCACCAGGGTCCATCGGCGAGCAGTGGCAAGCCAAGAGGTGTCGAGCCGTCCACTGATCAAGGCCCCCATGGCAAAGGCGAAGGGGATCGTCATACCGACGTAACCCAAAAAAAGTATGGGCGGGTGGATGATCATATAGTAATTTTGCAGCAGCGGATTCAATCCCTGCCCATCAACCGGTATGAAATCCAGCGTTTCAAAGGGATTGGTGGCGAAGTTCAACAGGAGCATAAAAAAACCAATGGTCCCCAGAAGAACAGCAGCGGTGTAGGGCATCAAATCGCGATTTCGGTGGCGGTTTTGAACCACCACCAGAAAAGAGAAAAAGGAAAGCACCAGCGCCCACAATAAAAGGCTTCCTTCTTGTCCTCCCCAGAAGGCTGTGAACTTAAAACGAGTAGGGATATCAGTTGCGCTGAAGTTTGCGACATACTCCACCTGAAAGTTGTCGCTCAACAGCAGGTACCAGAGACAGAAAGAAGCCGCCACCAGGATGGTAAAGTGGGCAATAATGCTGTTTTCGGCGCTCCGCACCAGTGGGAGGTTCTTCTGCACTCCCCCCGCGATAGCCGCCACCATCCCGTAGGCACAGACCAGTAGGGAAGCGATGAGGCAATAATGGCCAAGCTCGATCATTGCAGTCAGTGCCTCACTTAGTGCCTCACCACAAAGATCACCGAGCTGAGGTTAGTCACTACCCTTTCCGATGGGAATATCTTGTGGATGTTCGGGACCTAGTGCTTCGTATTTGGAAGGACATTTGGCCAGAAGAACGTTGGCATGGAATATTCCTTCCTCAGGGCGATACATTCCTTCCACCAGGACCTCGGCATTATCCTTAAAGGTGTCAGGGATGATCCCCTGATAGATCACCGGGAGAGTCCGATCACTTTCCTTCTCAAAAACCAGAAACTCGACCTGAGATTGACTGTTGTCCTTTTGAATAGTGCCGGCCTGGACATAACCACCTACGCGGATTCCTCTATTGTCAAGTTCCTGTACCATCTCGAGAGCCTCTGAGACAGTGTAATAGTAGACCATGGAATCGTTGATTCCACTGAACATCAAATAGGAGATGGCTCCCACGATCAGCGCTCCCACTATCAGAAACTTCAGGTGAGGCATATGAGTGTTCCCTTCTTCCCCCCCCAAATGGAGGCCCTTCTATCTTATCAGCTAATAAAGCACATAAAAAGAGAAAAAGTAGATCCTGTGAAAGAGTGCTGCTCCATCAGGTCCGATAGGCTTCGAACTGCTTCAAGGACTCTTCGATGAGTGACTGGTTGTCCTCTTTCGAGAGATTTCTCCTGATCAGCTTGGATGCCACCACCAGGGAGAGGTCGACCACATCACTTTTAAGCACAGCGATAGCCTTCTCCGTCTCCACCTGGATCTGTTTTTCTGCATCACGGAGAATCGAATCGGCCTGAGCCTTGGCCTTTTGCCTGATCTCTCCCTTCAACTGCTCAGCCTCAGACCGAGTTTTGGCCAGGATGGACTGAGCCTCCACTCTGGCTTTGGAAAGGATCTCTTTCGATTCCTGCTGAAGTCGCTGCAGCTCGTTTTTTACCTTCTCGGCATCATCCAGAGACTGCCGGATGATTTCCTCTCGCTTTTCCAACATGGCCAGAAGAGGTTTCCAGGCGAACCTGGCCAGCAATCCAAAGAGGACCAAAAAAGTGAGGATGGTCCAGAGAAACAAACCCGGATCTGGCTGGACCAGAGGATTATCCATGACAAACTCCCTTCAAAGGCTTACTGATCCATGGAGTTGACTAGTTTCATCTCATAAACACAACCAGGAGCACGAACACCTCCGCCAGAATTGCCACCCCTTCAAGCAGGAAGAGCGGCAAATTGATGGCGGCTGTTATCTTGTCAGCTGCTGCCGGCTGACGGGCAATGCTCTCGGCCGCAGCGGCGGTGAATCTACCAATTCCCAGACCAGCGCCAATCACAATCAACCCAAGACCAATTGCCGCACCAAAGTAATGTAGAACTTCCATATCGGTACCTCCGTTTCGTACGATTAGTGATGAACATTGATTGCCATGCCAATGAACACGGCCGTCAGCAGGGTGAAGACATAGGCCTGCACCAACACAATAATGATTTCCAAAGCGGAAATGCCCACCGCCAGTGGGACCGACACCAGAAGGCCCACACCGATACCAACCAGAGCACTCTGAAACATCTCACCGAAAATGAACACAAAGGAGAGGATCGCCATGATAGCTATATGGCCCCCCGTCATGTTGGCCGCCAACCGCATGGTCAGGGCAAAGGGCTTGACCAGCATCCCCATGACTTCAATAGGAATCAGAATAAAATAGACTGGCCAGGCTAAACCAGAAGGTGCCAGATTTTTCCAGTGCTTGAGGAAACCGTGGGCTTTCGTTCCAGCCACAATGATAGCCAGAAAGGTGATGGTGGCCAGACCAGCGGTCACATTGTAATTCCCGGTGGCGGTCGCCCCACCGTGAAGCACTCGATTGATGATGGACTCGTGGTCGGTATGTAAAACAAAGCGATCAACAGCACCAACCACTTCAAACAACGGAATCAGGCCGAAGGCATTTGCCGTCACAATGAAGAAAAAGAAGGTCAGAACCAGGGGGGTCCAGGTATTCAAGAACCTCTCTCCCACATTGGGGAGAACAATCGAATCCCGAATGAACTGGACCACTGCCTCCAGGGCATTCATGAATCCGGAAGGCACTGGACGATCCTGCTTCAGATATTTCCGGGTAGACCAGGTAATGACCACAAATAAAAGAGCCGCCACGATCCACAGCATCAAGACATGCTTGGTCACGGAGAAGTTGATGCCCAATAGGGTTGGCAATTCAATAATGGGATGATCAAGTGGGCTGTTTGAAACGTGCTCAATGATCACTTCTCCAGCATCGAATCCTTCGGATCCAGTCTCTTGAGCTGGGATCATGATGTCTTCCTCACCGCTCTTTTATCTACCTTCGAACAGAGTCTTCAAATAGAGCGCTTCAGCTAGATGAAGGCCCGTAAAGTAAACGGTAAAACTGATCGCAAAGGGCACTGGCTGGAACGAAAAAAAGCCGACAATCACGGCCACATAAACTCCGTAGAGCAGCATCTTGCCCACAAAGGCTTTTGTCAGCAGCGCAGTGAGTCTCCTGGCGTCCCTTTGATAGGTTCTTTTCACCAGCACGATGGTCCCAATTCCCAACAGCAAAGGGATCAGCATGCCCAGGAAAATCTCCACCACCGATTCAGGCACCATCCAGGAGACAAGTCCCCAGGAGCCGACACACAACACAAGGATGTACCAAAGGATGTTCATCGCTTCCAGATCGCTTTCGCAATTTCGTAAAAACCAACCACTAGACCCAACATCAATCCTCCCAGCAAAAACCAGGGGTCGGTATCACGCCACTGGTCAATCAGGTAACCACCCGCACCCAACAATAGCACAGCTCCCACCAAGGTATAACTGGCTGCTGCGGCCGGTCCCGACCGGCGGACATTTTCTTGCAAATACTCAAAGGATTTTGCCAGAAAATGATCACGCTGACCGGCCATTTCTCCTGCCTCCTAGCCTGGGTTATCCATAGGTTCTTGTCACGAAGCGACGACAAGCGCCGGAAAACAGAGCCGTGGGCTTTAGCCTGCGGCTCCGACTGGCGCGCGAGGGGTACCCGCTAGCGGGTCGCGCAACGCAGTCAGGGCGGATGATTTCGTCGCTGCAGTAGAGAATTTATGCATAATCCAGGCTAAATCAGCGGCAGGCTGACGGCTTGGGCAAGCTTAATAAAGGGCTCGGGATAGACCCCTATCAGAAGGGTGAAGAATCCGGTAATAACCAGCACCACCAGCAAGCCCTTCGAAAAGCTCAAAGGAACAGGTACAGAATCCGTTTTCATGAACATCGACACCACAATGCGGAAGTAATAGTACAGGGCAACCACCACGTTTAGAGCAGCCACCACTGCCAGCCAAACCATCAGGGAGGAATGGGGTTCACCCGGAATGAACGCAACTTCCAGCACTGAAAGAAAAACATAGTACTTGGCGAAAAATCCTGCCAAGGGAGGAATTCCTGCTAAAGACAGGAAAAAGACCAGCATCAGAACGGCAAGGGCCGGGTGTTTGAAGTAGAGGCCGTCAAAGTCTTCCACTCTCTCCCCAGGGATATCTTTGCGCCGCAGCAAGATCACTCCCGCCCAGATACCTAAATTCATGAAGGTATAAGCCAACAGATAGAGCGCCGAGGCGGTGACTCCGCGCTCGGTGCCAGCCACCAGTCCCATCAGGACAAAACCAGCGTGAGAAATACTGGAGTATGCCAACAACCTCTTGACATTCTGTTGGCTCAGAGCGGCCACATTTCCCCAGGTGATTGTAACCATGGCAATGAGAGCCAGAGGAAATATAAAAACTTCACGCAGATCGCCAAAGGCTACGAAAAAGATTCGGAAAAAGATGGCAAAAGCCGCCGCTTTCACCGCCACCGACATAAAGGCGGTAATGGAAGTAGGGGCTCCCTCGTAGGTATCGGGAACCCACATGTGAAACGGAACGGCGGCAATCTTAAAGCACAAACCCGCCATGATCATGAAGAGAGAAAGCGTCAGTAGGGTGTTGTTCTCCAATTGGGAGACCTGCCGTGCGATCTCATGCAGGTTTGTACTACCGCCCAGTCCGTAAAGCAGTGACATCCCGTACAGTATGATTCCGGTAGAGAAAGCTCCCAGGAGGAAGTACTTCAGTGAGGCTTCATTGGATCTCTTTCGGTTTCTCAGAAAGCCGACCAGGACATAGGTGGAAATGGACATCAGCTCCAGACTGATAAAAAGGCTCACCAGATCAATGGCGCCGGCCATGAACATCATCCCAGCGGTGGCGAAGAGAATGAGCGCGTAGTACTCCATTTGCTGTTCATCTTCAACCTCCAGGTACTTGTACGACATCAACACAACCAGAAAAGCGGCCACAAGAAAAAGTAAATCGAAGTAAAGGGCAAAGGAGTCGAGCGCGAGCATGTCGTAAAAGGCAGAAACTGGTCCGACATCCCAAGACGAATACAGCTGGGCAGAAGCTATCAACAGTCCGCTCAAAGCAAGAACTGCACCGAAGCCCTTCTTGCCTGGTGGAGTCAGGAAGTCAAGGCACAAGATTCCCAGAGCCCAGAGAATGAGATGGATTTGGGGTCCAATGGCCTGGAAGGACCCCACAAGGTTCTCCAATATCGGAATCTCAGGCATTCATTACTCCCTCACCGCCACCTGAACAGGAAGAGGGCCAAACTCGCCTGGGTGCACTCTTTCAACGATCTGATTGACCGGATCATGGAGATAATCCAGAAAGGTTTTCGGGTAGAGCCCGATCCAGAAGGCCAGAATGATCAAAGGCACAAAGGTCGCCAGTTCCCGCCAGTTCAAATCTGGGAGATTTTGGTTCTCCGGGTTATCCAGCGGGCCGAACATCACACGCTGATAAAGCCACAACATGTAGGCCGCACCCAGGACAATACCCACCGCCCCGAAAACCGCCCAGAGCCTGTAGGTGGGGTCCGCGAACACTCCTTGCAGGATCATGAACTCCCCGATGAACCCGTTGAGTGCGGGCATGCCAATCGAAGAAAGGGTCATGATCAAAAAAACGGTGGCGTAAACCGGCATGATCTGGGAGAGCCCTCCAAAGTCGGCAATCATCCGGGTGTGACGCCTCTCGTAAAGGACGCCCACAATCAAGAAGAGAGCCCCTGTGGAGATTCCGTGGTTAATCATCTGCAGGATTCCGCCTTCCAGAGCCACCGGGGTGGCAACAAATACTCCCAACATGCAAAAGCCCAGGTGGCTGACCGAAGAGTAAGCCACCAGCTTTTTCATATCCTTTTGCATCATGGCCACCAGGGCACCGTAGATAATGCCGATGACACATAAAATCAAGAGGGGATAGAGGAATGCCATCGACGCCTCAGGAAGAATGGGCAGGCTGAGGCGGACAAACCCGTAGGTCCCCATCTTCAACAAAATGGCGGCCAAAATGACGGACCCGGCAGTGGGCGCCTCCACGTGAGCATCAGGAAGCCAGGTATGGAAAGGGAACATGGGGACCTTAATGGCAAAACCCAGGAAAAGGGCCAGGAAAATCCACCCCTGCAATTCCAGAGGAATGTCCAGCTGCTGCAGGGCCAGGATGTCAAAGGACCAAACTCCCGTCACGCTGTGCTGATAGAAGTAGAGGGCCAGAATACCCAGGAGCAAAAGGACCGAGCCGGCTAATGTGTAGAGGAAGAATTTAATGGCCGCATAGAGCTTGCGAGGTCCTCCCCACACCCCGATAATGAAGTACATGGGCACCAGCATGACTTCCCAGAAGACATAGAAAAGAAAGAAGTCCAGTGCCATGAAGACACCTAACATCCCCACTTGAAGCAGGAGAAAGTAGCAATAGTATTCCCTGACCCGCTCCGTAATCGCCGACCAGGAGGAAAGAATCGAAATAAAACCTAGAAGCGTCGTCAGGAGAATCAGCAGCATACTGATCCCATCGATACCAAAGTGGTACTGGGCGCCGATGGCATCGATCCAGTCCGCCCGGATCACAAATCTCATGCCGGTGGCCTCTTGAATGTGACCGGGATTATTAAACTGGGTAATGAGCGGAAGAGAGATGAGAAAGCCGATGAAGGAAACGATATTGGCAATCCATTTAATCGAATCGTCCTGGCCCTCTCCTTTCGGCCACAGTACAATGAGCACCACTCCAACGAGCGGGAAAAAACACACGATGGTGAGAATGTTCTCCATAAAAAAACTCATCGACTACACTCCCATGTAGAGATAGAGGCTGATCACCAGGATAATCCCGATCACAAAGAACAGGGCATATCGCTGCACCAGCCCGGTTTGAAGCTTCCCTAAGACGGTACTGCACAACTCAAACACTTTGGCCACCAAGTTGACGATGCGATCCACAATGTGAATGTCAGCCTGACCCGAGAGCCAAGCTGAGATGTGCGTAATGGTGGCACTGCCATTGACAGCTCCGTCCACCACGTTGTTGTCGAAGGCTGAAAAATGTCGACCCCAATTCTTCGCTCCCAAAAACCGACCCCAGCCTTTCCCTCCACTGACGAACAAGAGATCGTAGGCCTCATCCACATAGTATTTGTTGTAGATGAGCTGGTGAAGGCCACTGAATCGCTCCCGCCACTGGGCCGGTTTCTCCTTGCATTTCAGGAAGAAATGATAGGCCAGAAAGATTCCGATTCCAGCCAGGGTAATCGAAACGAAGGTTAAGAGTATCTCGGTGGAATGTCCGGAGGCAGCTGGTTCACCCGCCGACTGATAACTGGTTTCGAAGGCGGGCTCCAGAAAGTGCTCAAAGGCATTGGGTCCCAACCAGGCAGGTAGACCCAGGTATCCCACCAGCACAGATCCGATGGCCAGGGCAATCAAGGGCACAGTCATCACATTTGGGGATTCATGAACATGGCTTGCCACTTCCGGCGAGATCCTCTCCTCCCCGTGGAAGGTGAGAAACATGAGGCGCATCATGTAAAAGGCGGTCATCCCTGCCACCAGGACTCCCACCAACCAGATCAGGAGGTGCCCCTGAGGGTTACTGAAAGCCCGCCACAAAATTTCATCCTTGGAAAAAAAGCCGGACAGACCGGGTACACCCGCGATGGCCAGGGAAGCAATCCCCATGGTCCACCAGGTCCTGGGGAGGTACTTCCTCAAACCGCCCATCTTCCTCATATCCTGCTCATGATGAAGAGCCACGATGACGCTTCCTGATCCCAAGAAGAGCAGTGCCTTGAAGAAAGCATGGGTCATCAGGTGAAAGATCCCAGCGGCTGCAGCTCCCACTCCCAGGGCGGCGAACATATAGCCCAGCTGACTGACTGTCGAGTAGGCCAGCACTCTCTTGATGTCGTGCTGGAAAAGAGCAATGGAGGCTGCCAGCAAGGCTGTACAGATACCCACTACAGCCACGATCAAAAGCACGTCGGGGGCACGACTGTAAATGGCGCTCGAGCGGGCCACCATATAGACTCCGGCCGTTACCATCGTCGCCGCATGGATGAGGGCACTCACCGGTGTGGGTCCCTCCATGGCGTCAGGCAACCACACAAAGAGTGGAATCTGGGCACTCTTCCCAGTGGCACCAATGAACAGCAGCAAGGCGATCCAGCTCAGCGGGCCCCAGGTTGATTCCGGAGTGGGAAACATCTCCCCTACTCCGTGAAACAGTTCAGTGAAGTCCAACGTGCCAAAATAGGTAAACATCATCAGCATCCCAATGATGAAGGCAAAATCTCCTATTCGGTTGACCACAAAGGCCTTTTTGGCCGCGTCGCCGGCACTCTTTTTGTGGATGTAGTAGCCAATTAACAAATACGAGCAGAGACCCACCCCTTCCCACCCCACAAACATGACCAGGTAATTGCTGGCGAGAACCAGGGTCAGCATCATGAACATGAAGAGGTTCATGTAAGCGAAAAAACGATAGAAACCCTCCTCCTCCGCCATGTAGCCAATGGCATAAACATGAATCAGAAAGCCCACTCCCGTGACCACCAGGATCATTACGGCAGAGAGCGGATCCAGCTGGAGTCCCCAGGTGATGTGGAAGTTGGCCAGTTCACCTGCAGCAGTGAGCACCGCCGGGCCGCTGATCCAGGTAAACAGCTCCTGTTCCACCAGTCGATGCTCCGGGTCGAGTTGGACCAGTGCCCAGAAACAGCCCACAGAAAGGAGCAGAGAGATCAGGATACTCCCACAGGCAACGCAGTAAACGTAGAACTTTTTAGGACCGCTTCCGGTTCTGGAGACCTTCCACAGTCCGAACAGACCATTGAGAAAAAAGCCGATGAGTGGAGACAGGGGAATGAGCCAGAGAGTGTTCAGCATGGGCTATCCTCTCAGGAGGTCAATCTCGTCCACATTCACCGTCTCCTTGTTGCTAAACAGAGCAATCACGATGCCCAGACCAATGGCCGCCTCCGCTGCTGCCACGGTGATGACAAAAACAGCAAAGACCTGGCCCGAGAGATCCTGAAGTCTGTCGGAGAAAGCAACCAGGTTCAAGTTGACCGAGTTGAGCATCAGTTCAATCGACATCAGGATGATGATGACATTTCGGCGCGTGAGAACTCCTATGACTCCAATCGTAAAAACAATGGTGCTGAGAACCAGATAGTGTGAAGTATCCACCATATTTGAATCCTTTCAGCAGCAAGGACTATGCATAATCCGGGCTATATCTGCTTCCTCGTCAAAACAACAGCTCCAACCATGACAACCAGCAATAACACGGAAGCTATTTCAAAGGGCAGGAGATAGGTGCTGTAGAGCAGAGCACCGACCGACTCCGTATTGTAAGTCTGAGGCTGTTCAACCAATCCCTGACTGACCGTTCCGGTGTGAAAGACAGCAGAGCCTCGCACTACAAAAAAGAGCAGCTCGAAGGACAGCACAATCCCCAAGGCCACAGCCGTTTTCCACTGGCGATTAGCTTTCCTTTGAGTCTCCACCTCCCGAACACTGACCAACATGATCACAAAGAGGAACAGCACCATGATCCCACCCACATAGACGAGAATCTGAACAGCTCCAACGAATTCGGCTTTCAGAAGAAAGAAGAGTCCCGCCATTCCCAGCAGAGCGGAAATCAGATAAACCGCACTGCGCACCGGGTTCCCTGCAGTTACCGTGAGAATAGAAAAAACCACCAAGATTGTGGCCAGTATGTAGAAGAGAGTAGCTTCCATGGTAAAGCGGTGTCAGGTGTCAGCCTTCATTTGTGGTAATCCTTTCCGAACACGATCCGATCCCATCCCTTTTCCAACTGCGCCCGATCCCAGACCATGTTACTTCGGGAATAGCTAGCCAATTCAAAGTCCTGGGTCAACTCTATGGCGTTGGTCGGGCAGACTTCCTGGCACAACCCGCAAAAGAGGCAACGCGAGGTATCGAATGTGTAATGGGTGAGGACTTTTTTCCGGCTTTCAGGATCGCGCTGTGAACCCACAACGATGAGATCTTCTGGACAAATCTCGGCACACAGATCGCAAGCAATACACAGGGTCTCTCCCGTCACGGGATCGTTGTTCAGACGGGGTGCTCCCTTATACCTTTCCGCGAGTTTCGGTTTTTCCAGCGGATACTGCTCCGTGTAAACCTTCCGGTAGGTGTAACGGAAAGTCAGGGCTAGACCCTTTAAAATATCGATGAGAAAAATGCGTCTCAAAAAGTCAACCATTGTTCACTCTCACAAAAACGCAAGCAAGACGCCTGCTGACACAATGACATTGCCCAGTGCCAGGGGCAAAAAGACTTTCCAACCATATTGCATCAGTTGGTCAAACCGGAAACGGGGTAAAGTTCCCCGTATCCAAATGAAAACATAAAGCCATAGAAATACTTTGGCCAGGAACCATATCACGCCTGGGATGAAATCCAGGAACGACAGCCACTCGAAGCTCGGAAAGGGCCGCAGCCACCCCCCCAAAAAAAGTGTCACTCCTATGGCAGAAACGGTAATCATATTGGCGTACTCTGCCAGGAAGAAAAGTGAGAATCGAAATCCACTGTACTCGGTGTGAAAGCCCCCTACCAGCTCGGTTTCGGCCTCAGCAAAATCGAAGGGAAGACGATTGGTTTCCGCCAGCCCACAGATAAAAAAGATCACAAAGGCCAGGGGCTGGACAAAGAAATACCAAAGGTGCGCTTCCTGCTGAGCTTGAACAATCTCGACCAAGCTGAGAGAACCTGCCAGCAAAAGAACTCCAATGATGGAAAATCCAAGGGCCACCTCGTAACTGACCATCTGAGCGGAGGATCTCAGCGCCCCCAACAGAGGATATTTGCTGTTGGATGCCCATCCTCCCAGAATGATCCCCAGAATGCCGACCGAGGAAACCGACAAGACAAACAAGACAGCGATGTTGATGTCAGTCACGTATCCCCCGGAAGCAAGGGCATTTTGCACCACTCTTTCTGTGGTAGCAGCGTCCAGGACCCAGCTCAGGGTCCAACGAAGCAGCCCCTGAAACATCTCAGGAGGCCCGAATGGCACTACTGCAAAAACCAGGAAGGCGGGGATCAAGGAAATCGCCGGTGCGATGGTGAAAATCAAAGCGTCGGCTTTGGCGGGAACGATGTCCTCTTTGAGAAGAAACTTCAAACCATCGGCAATGGGCTGAAGGAGACCGTGCCATCCCACCCTCATGGGTCCAAGACGGACCTGCATATGAGCAATCAACTTGCGTTCCAGCAGTGTCAAGTAAGCGATTGCCCCGGAAAGGATCAACACGATAACGGAAATCTTCACCAATGGTATGAGGAAATAAATAAGTAAGATCTCGATCATCGGTCGACCTCACCCAAAACGATGTCCAATGTGCCGATTATGGCAACCACGTCGGCAAACAGATGCCCCTTCACCAAGCGGCGCAAGGCTTGCAGACTGAGAAAGGTGGGAGGACGGATCCTCACCCGGAAGGGCTGAGCCGAGCCATCGCTGACAATGTAATAGCCCAACTCCCCGCGGGGACCATCAATACCAGAGTAGTACTCGCCCACAGGCGGTTTGACAATCTTGGGTGCCTTCCCGCGAATAGGTCCTTCCGGCAGATTATCCAGTGCCTGCTGAATGATTCGCCGGCTCTGGCGCATCTCCTCCAGCCGCACCAGATATCGATCGTAGGTGTCTCCGTTTTCACCCAGCGGGACGTCGAAGTCGAACTCTTCGTATCCTCCATAAGGACGAGCCTTGCGGAGATCGTAGTCCACCCCTGAACCACGCAGGACAGGACCGGTCAATCCCCATTGGATAGCTTCTTCACCAGAAATCACACCGATCCCCTTGGTCCGACCCAGCCAGATTCGGTTCTTGGTGAGCAACTGTTCGTACTCATCTACTCGGTCGGAGAACTCATCGATAAATTTGCGCGCTGCCTCCTCAAATCCTGCAGGCAAGTCCTTCCACAGGCCGCCCACTCGAAAGGCATGAGTGGTCAGTCGGGCACCGAAGAGAGCCTCGAACAATTTGAGAATTTCCTCCCGCTCCCGAAAACAATACAGAAAAACCGTCATGGCCCCGATATCAATGGCATGGGTGGCCAACCAGAGCAGGTGGCTCGAGATGCGGCAAAACTCCGTCATCATGA
This sequence comes from Acidobacteriota bacterium, assembly GCA_963663035.1. GTDB lineage: Bacteria > Acidobacteriota > UBA6911 > RPQK01 > JADFOI01 > JADFOI01. Next base: position 511,378 of record OY760074.1, on the reverse strand, counting down.
TGCGGATACATTGGGCACGTTTTGGCACCTCGATCTGCATCATTTTTTCCACGCCCAGGAGGAAACCGTAGACGTTGGAAACGGCCGCAATGTAGTCCGTCCTGTCGTAATAGGGAACGCACTTGATGTAAGACCGATTCTCGCTGATCTTCTCCACACCCCGGTGCAAATAACCGATGATGCACTCCGCATCCATCACCCGTTCACCATCCAACTTTAACTTCACTCGAAGCACACCGTGAGTAGACGGGTGCTGAGGACCCATATTGAGTTCCAGGACCTTGGCGTCGAGAATGGTCGATTCTTCCATTGTGTTCATGTCTTCCAGTGTCTTCATGGGGGAGTCTTTGTGATGTGCAGATGCTTCTTAATCCAGGCCTGGTCCTGCAATTTAATGTCGTAATCCTTGCGCAAGGGGTGACCGTGCCAGTCATCGGGCAGAAGAATCCGACTCAAATTGTCGTGTCCGGAAAACTCGATGCCGAACAGATCGTAGACTTCCCGCTCCATCCAATCAGCGGCTTTCCAGATGGAACTCACCGAGGGCACAACTTCCTCTTCCAATATTCGGGCTTTGATTCGAATCAGCTTCCCGTGCTGGTGAGAATAGAGATGATAGACCATACAGAACCGCTTTTCGTCTCCCAGGTAATCCAAAGCGGTCACATCAATCAAGTAGTCAAAGTCCCACTCCGGATCGTCCCTGAGGTAAACCATAAGGTCACTGAAATATTCCATGGAAACCGTGTAAATGGGTTGATCGAGAAAGGACTGACCGGACAGAATCCCGCCTGAGAATTTCTCTTTCAGCTTCTGAAGGAGTACATCATCTTCCAGATCTTCGTACGAGAGTACCTTCTTCTTGGCGGCTCTGGGGGGAGCAGACTTGGGAGGTTTTTCGGGCGCGGCCGATTTCGGGCTCGGCTTCGAAGGTTTGGGGGCTTCGCTGTCCTCGGATTTTGTAGTTCGAGCCTCTTGGCCTTCTGGCTCTTGGGGTTGCTTTGGCTTGTCCTTGGCTGCTGTGGGGGGAGTAGGCTTGACAGATTTCTCCGGCTCAGCCGATTTCGGGCTCGGCTTCGAAGGTTTGGGGGCTTCGCTGTCCTCGGATTTTGTAGTTTGAGCCTCTTGGCCTTCTGGCTCTAGGGGTTGCTTTGGCTTGTCCTCTTCGTCCATTTCACACCAGGAGATTACAAAACGCGGTCAGGCTTGCTCGATTAGCCGGTCGGAAGCTGCTCCTCTTCTTTGGCAATGGTCATGTGATCGATCTTGTCCTGAAGTCGCATCAGACCATAGAGCAGCGCTTCGGGACGAGGCGGACATCCAGGGATATAAACATCCACGGGAATGATCTTATCCACGCCCTGAAGAGTTGAATAAGTGTCAAACGGCCCACCGGCACTGGAACAGGCCCCCATGGAGATGACCCACTTCGGCTCCGGCATTTGATCGTACAGCCGCTGAATCACCTCTGCCATCTTCAAAGTCACCGTCCCGGCAATGATAATCAGATCACTCTGCCTGGGAGAAGGCCGAAAGATTCCAGCGCCAAAACGATCCATATCAAAACGGGAGGCGCCTGTGGCCATCATCTCGATTGCGCAACAGGCCAGCCCGAATGTCATGGGCCAGAGCGAGGACTTCCTGGCCCAGTTGAAGACCGAATCGACCGTCGTCGTCACGATATTCTTTTCCATCCGCCCCTCAATTAAACCCACTCCAAGGCCCCCTTTTTCCAAACATACAGATAACCCACAAGCAAGATCCCCAAGAAAACCAGCATTTCGATAAATCCGAACAGAGCCAGGTGATCATAAATGATGGCCCACGGAAATAGAAAGATGGTTTCAACGTCGAAAACCACGAAAAGTATGGCAATGATATAAAAGCGAACCGAAAATCGGTCGCGGGCATCGCCCTCTGGGTCCACGCCACATTCGTAGGGCATCAACTTTGTGGCATGAGGTCTGTAGGGTCGAATCAATTTCCCCACAAGCAGCCCCACCACAGGCATAGACAGGGCAACCAGGATAAAAATCAGGATAGGAACATATGCAGCCAGCACTTCACCCTCCCTACATCAGTGTCTCGTCCCATCACTTCCATGGGACGAGACACTAAGCCTAAATGATCGGGCCAAATCTGGCAAAGTATCTTAACACATCGACTTTCTCACCAACACGAGCACTTTCTATAGCCCGGGCTGGCATCAGTGGCGGAGCCGCTCCTCAAAATACTCGACCGTTTGTTGTAATCCTTTCTTCAGCTCCACCTGCGGCTCCCAGTTGAGCAGCTTGCGGGCTGCAGAAATATCAGGCTTTCGCCGCTCCGGATCATCCGGTGGTAGAGGCTCAAAAGAGAGCTGCGAGCTTGTACCTGTCACTTCACGGACCAGTTCCGCCAGCGAAAGGATAGAAACTTCTACTGGATTTCCAAGGTTAATGGGCTGGTGAGTCCCTTCACAGTCCATCAAATCCCTTACACCCCGCACCAGATCAGAGACATAGCAGAAAGAGCGAGTCTGGGATCCATCTCCATAAAGGGTCAGCGGCTCAGCCCGAAGGGCCTGGACGATCAGATTACTCACGACACGTCCGTCATTAATAGACATTTGAGGACCGTAGGTATTGAAAATCCGGGCAATTCGAATATCGACTTGGCTTTGGTGGTGGTAATTCATCATCAGGGTCTCCGCCACTCGCTTGCCCTCGTCGTAGCAACTGCGCGACCCGATGGGATTGACGTTCCCCCAGTAATCTTCTGATTGAGGGTGCACCTGCGGATTCCCGTAAACCTCTGAAGTGCTGGCCTGCAGAATACGGGCTCTCACTCGCTTGGCCAAACCCAACATGTTGATGGTTCCCATCACATTAGTCTTGACCGTCTTGACCGGATTGAATTGGTAGTGAACAGGCGATGCCGGACAAGCCAGGTTGTAGATTTGATCCACTTCCAGGAGTATCGGTTGGACCACGTCGTGCCGAATGAAATCAAAGGAGCTGTCACTCAAAAAAGGGGAGATGTTGCGCATGGATCCTGAAAAGAGGTTGTCCAGACACAGCACCTCATGTCCTGCTTGGAGCAGAGCCTCACACAAGTGACCGCCGATAAAGCCCGCTCCGCCAGTGACGAGAACTCGCATGAGTCTGTGAAGTTAAAGGTTCGTGGTGCGGGCTTCAACCAGCTTCAAGTCAACCCGAGACCTGGAAAGTGCGTTGCGGGCTAAAATCCAAGAGAACCCTGAGCCGCAGAGCGGAAGTAAAAAACATACACGTAGCCACCCGGAAACTCTTCCGTCCTCGTATAGTTCACTATGAGGACGACTTCCGGCCGGCCACGGATATGCTGGATTTGGATGTCCTTCGATTCGACGGAAAAGTTATGGTTCTCAGCTGACTGCAACACTCGCTCAATGATCCTGCGGTTGTCCCATCTCGCGATGGTGGCTCTGCCGGAAATGTCGAGCAAAGCTTCATGAAAGGCGTCCTGCTCCATATAGACCGGGACAATTCGAAAAACGAGGTAGCCCAATATGGCTACCAGCAGGAGCAAGACCACACAACCAAGCCCTGTGTCCCCGTGCTTGTTACTCATCCCGGTGTTCCCCATTCCCTGCCTTCCGGCCAGAAGGCTTACATTCTGAACTCACTCATTTAGTTTAACATCCAGAAGGCTCAGGTGTAGGAACACTGATTCTAGCCAGCAACCCTGCCAAAAAAAGAAGGAGTCAGGAGGTAGGAGTCAGGAGGCAGAATCTAAAGGAGTTCCAAAGATATTCTGGATTCTCTCTTCTTCTCCTGCCTTCTGTCTCCTGACTCCTGCCTCCTCTCTGCTTTATAATAATTCTCGTGTCCAGCTCGAAAGAACTTTCCTACTCCGGAATTTCCTACGGACAGGACTGGGCCAACTCAGCTGATCTCAAGCTGGTGAGTGCCTTTCATCCCAGCAGAGACCAAAGCAGAGCGGTTAGTGAAATTGTGAGGAAGATCGAGAAAGGCCAACAGGATCAGACTCTGTTGGGAGTCACCGGATCAGGAAAAACTTTTACCATGGCCAGGATCATTGAGAAAGTGAATCGTCCGACTTTGATCTTAAGCCACAACAAAACCTTGGCCGCCCAGCTCTACCAGGAATTCAAAAGGTTCTTTCAGGTTAATGCCGTTGAGTACTTCGTAAGCTACTACGATTACTACCAGCCCGAAGCCTACATCCCTTCCAGCGATACCTACATTGAGAAAGAGGTCCTGATCAATGACGAAATCGATCGACTCCGTCACTCTGCCACCCGATCGCTGTTGGAACGGCGCGACTGCATCATCGTGGCCAGTGTGAGCTGTATCTATGGTTTGGGATCACCCGAAGCCTATCACGGGATGCTCTTGATGTTGAGCAAGGGCCAGCAAATCAAGCGTCAGGAGATTCTGCACAAATTAGTCGAAATCCAGTATGAGCGCAGCGATCAGGAGCTTATGAGAGGAACCTTTCGCGTCCGCGGCGACGTTGTTGAGGTCATCCCTGCCTACGGAGATTACGGTATCCGGATCGAACTTTTTGGAGATGAGATTGACGCCATCTACCAGTTCGATCCCCTCACGGGAGAGATTCTCAAGCCACATCCAAGAGTTCCCATCTATCCTAAATCTCACTACGTGATGCCTCGAGGTCAGTGGGATATTGCGGTGGAAAGCATTAGACAGGAATTGGAGGAGCATCGAACGCGCTTAGAGAAAGCAGGACTGCATGTAGAAGCTCAACGGGTTCACCAACGGACCATGTTTGATCTGGAAATGATCAAGACCGTAGGATACTGCCGGGGAGTCGAGAACTATTCTCGTCATTTGACCGGCCGCCTTCCCGGTGAAGCTCCTCCAACGCTCATGGATTACCTCCCCTCTGATGCCATGGTTTTCATTGATGAAAGCCACGTCACAGTCCCGCAACTCCGCGGCATGTATGAAGGTGACCGTTCACGAAAACTGAATCTGGTGAAGTATGGCTTTCGTCTACCCTCCGCCTTGGACAATCGACCTCTGAACTTTGCCGAGGTACAAGCTCGATTGCCTCAGACGCTATACGTGTCAGCCACGCCCGGACCCTACGAGCTGAAGCGATGTGGTGGAGAGACCGTCCAGCAGGTTATTCGACCGACCGGCCTGATGGATCCAGTAATCGAGGTGCGGCCAGTCAAAGGCCAGATCGAGGACTTGTTGGAGGAAATTCGTCAGCGAGCGGAACAAAAGGAACGGGTCTTGGTGACCACGCTCACCAAGCGAATGGCCGAGGAATTGAGCGAGTACTACACTGAACTGGGAATTGCCGTCTGTTATCTCCATTCGGAGATCAACACCCTGGATCGAGTGCAGATCCTCAGGGACCTTCGGCTCGGAAAGGTTGACGTCTTGATTGGAGTCAACCTCCTGCGGGAAGGTCTGGATCTGCCAGAAGTCTCTCTGGTCGCTATTCTGGATGCGGATAAGGAAGGATTTTTGCGCAGCAGCACATCTTTGATTCAAACCGCCGGGAGAGCTGCCCGTAACGTCAATGGAAAGGTCATCATGTACGCCGATGTGATCACCCGTTCGATGACCACAGCCATTGAAGAAACTGAACGGCGTCGGCAGATCCAGAAAGAGTACAATCAAAAAAACGGAATTACTCCTCAAACCATTCGCAAACCAATCGATGCCACTCTTTTGCAGATGACTCAGCTGGATTACTATGAGACCCCCCTGGTGGCAGAGGAGATTGAGAAGTACTCCTCGGCAGAGGAGATCAGGGAAGAGATGGCGAAGCTGGAGACCCAAATGAAGACTGCCGCCCAAAACTTTGAATTTGAAAAGGCGGCTGAATACAGAGACAGGATCAAGCGCTTGAAAGAGTTGGACCTGCAACTGGGGTTCCTCAGTGATCATCCGGAGAAGCCTTAAAATGCAAATTCAACCGGTCTCCTCCCTGCGGGGTGAGATCCATCTCCCCGGGGACAAATCGATCTCGCACCGCTATGCCATTCTTGGGGCCATGGCCAAAGGGACTACCCGAATTTCTCACTTTTCAGACAGCCAGGATTGTCAGGCTACCCTTCACTGTCTCAAGGCACTTGGCTTGGAGATTCACCAGTCAGGAAATGACCTCGAAATCCGAAGCGGAGGCTGGAATACGTTTCAGCAACCCAAGGAGCTACTCGATGCCGGAAACAGCGGAACAACAATTCGCCTTCTCTCTGCTTTGCTTTCCGCTTCCCCCTTTGTTTCAACCATCCAGGGAGACGAATCTTTGAATCATCGGCCCATGAGGCGCATTATGACGCCTCTCATTCAAATGGGAGCGGAAATCGGGGCGACCAAGCATGAATACCCACCTTTGCGTATCACGGGTTCACAGCTTCGGGGGATTCATTACCGGCTGCCAGTGCCAAGTGCTCAGGTAAAATCGTGTATTCTCTTGGCCGGACTCATGGCCCAGGGAGAAACCACGGTGGTAGAAGAAACTCCTTCCCGTGATCACACTGAACGCGCACTGCCCTTCTTCGATGTCGTCCCGAAAGGAGCGGACCAGGGCTTAAAAGTGAGAGGACCAGCATCTCTACGAGCAGCACAAATGCAGATTCCTGGCGATTTCTCTTCCGCCGTGTTTTTCATCATCGCAGCTCTTATAGTTCCCGGTGCAGAGGTCTGGGTGCGAAGAGTAGGGGTGAATTCTTCCCGCACAGGTCTGCTCACTCTGCTGGAGAATGCGGGAGCCCGGGTTGAAAGGACGAATCTCAAAGAGTTCAACTCTGAACCGGTCTGCGACCTTAAGGTTAGCTTTAGCCCTGAGCCGCTCAGCAGGTTTCCTTTAGAGATCAGTGGAGAACAGCTCCCCTACATGATTGACGAAATTCCAGCTTTGGCTGTCCTTGCTACACGTCTTGAGCGAGGACTCAGTGTCAGGGGAGCGGAAGAACTGCGCAAGAAGGAATCCGACAGGATCCACTCTATAGTGGTGAATTTGAAAAATCTAGGCGTGCGGGTTGAAGAGTTCCCGGACGGCTTTTGCGTTCCAGCGGGCCAACAGCTTCAGGGCGGAAGGGTCCAAACCTTTGGAGATCATAGAATTGCTATGGCCTTTGCAGTGGCCGGATTGATCGCCACAGAACCGGTCGAGTTAGACCACCCGTCCTGTGTATCCGTATCCTTCCCTGAATTTTTCAAAGTCCTTCAATCTCTGAGCTCCCGAACCTGAAAGTGGAAAGGCACATTTATATCATTGGATTCATGGGAAGCGGGAAATCCACAATTGGTCCGCTCCTGGCAGGTGAGATGGATCGTCCCTTCTACGATCTGGATGAGCTGATCGAGAAGGAACAGGAGAAGAGCATTTCCGATATCTTCGAGTCCCAGGGAGAGACATCTTTCCGAGAATTGGAGTCGCACCAATTGATTCAAAGCGAACATTTGATGCCCTGCGTCATGGCGCTGGGAGGAGGAACCTTCGTCAGCACGTTCAACCGCGACTTTATCTCGAAACACGGGATTTCGGTATGGCTCAAAATTCCCCTGCAGCTAGCAAAGGAACGATGCAGGGACTCACAGCACCGCCCTTTGGCAAGAAACCCTGAACAATGGGACTCGCTTTTTCACCTTCGCGAAAAGGACTATTGCCTGGCCGACATCCAGGTGGAGGTTCAAGACAAATCCCCCCACCAAGTCTGCTCGGAAGTGCACATTGAATTGACGGACATGAGATAATTCTTTCAGTGGTCGGGCGGCTTTGCTAAGATAACCGGCAATGTTGAAAGCGCTTCCCTTTTTCCTTCTCTTTTCAGTGAACTTCTTGTTGGCCAGTTCCTTTTCCTTGAATCAGATCTCAGACTTGTTCCCTTCCCAGGGCTTTGAGGTTCAGATCGAGTTTTGGAAGACGATTTTCACCCGCTACGGCGAGAGAGAAGTCCTTATCCATGACCAAAACGATCTTCGTCTGATCTACGAAGTGGTCAGGTTTGCCAGGGAGGTTGGTAACGATCAAGCCGAATTCAGACGTCAGCGAGATGAAACGGACAAGAGGGAGAAAGAGTTCCAGCAGATTTTTGAAGAGATCCGAAAATGGGGTTCCGATTCAGATAGGCTCACCAGTAGGCATCAGCACATACTCCAACTTCTTCAGTCTCACGGCTACTCTCTTTCCTCCAGTTCATTGAGCACACTTGGGAAGAACATCCGTTCCCAACGGGGGATCAAGGAGAAGTTTCGGGACGGTCTGATTCGCTCTGGGCAATATCTCAGCGAGATTGAAAGAATCTTTGAGGAACACGATCTTCCCACAGAACTCGCTCTCTTACCCCATGTCGAGTCCTCCTTTGATTACAGTGCTTACTCTAAACGAGGCGCGGCTGGCATCTGGCAGTTCATTCGCGGGACCGGACGCCGATTCATGAGGATTGACACTAGGGTTGATGAGCGCCTGGATCCTTTGAAATCGAGTGAAGCCGCAGCCCGGTTGTTGAAAGAGAACTATGAATCCTTGGGAGCATGGCCCCTGGCCGTGACCGCCTTCAATCATGGCCAGAACGGGATGCTGCGGGCCAAGAGAAGCTTTGGCACGGATATGGGTGAGATCATCAAAAGCTACAAATCCCGAACCTTCGGATTCGCCAGCAAGAACTTCTATGTTGAACTCTTAGCAGCCATCGAAGTGGCCCGTAACTATTCGGACTACTTCGGCCCTTTGGAACTTGCCTCTCCCCGGCAATATGACACCGTCTCTTTGAAAAGGTCACATCGTTTGAGTACTTTCACTCAAACTCCCACAGTGACAGAGGAAATCCTTCGGGAATATAACCCGCACATCAGAGAAGGCGTCTGGGAAGGATCGAAAATTCTACCCGCCGGACTCGAGCTCCATCTTCCAAAAGGGCAGGGAGAAGTGGTGCAGGCAGCGCTTGAGACGGCTCCTCTCGCCCCCAGCCCAATTCTGGTGGCCGAGGACGGGTCGATTGGCTACCGGGTGCAGTATGGTGACACCTTACTCGTCATAGCGGGCAGAGTTGGCAGTTCCGTCTCCACCCTTCAGCATGCTAACAACATCCCTAATCCGGACCGAATCTATCCAGGACAGCTTCTTTCCATCTCGGCAGCCTCTTCTCAACGACCCCTTCAATACCGCGTCAAGTCGGGCGATACTTTAACCGAAATTGCCAGCAGATTCGGTATCTCTTTTCAACAGCTACAGCGCGTTAACCAGATCGACGACCCCCATCGGATCTTTCTGGGCCAAGTCCTTCTCATTCCCTAGTCCGGGTGTCCAGGAAGGCCAATCTCTTCGTTCTCCGCGCCATTCGATCCTCGACGTAGCATAGTACTCACTTTGATAAATACGATAGCGTTTGTTGGGAGCGCGACGGAGCCCAGATCGAGGCGCGACGACGAGTCGATGTCAGGGACATCGGCGAGGAGAAGCAACAAAGAAATGGGCCCGTCCCGCCCCAACCCTTCGGGCGGATGGGGGTTGCGGGCGATCTCTTTGTCTCTCGTCGTCGTCGATGTCCCTGACATCGCCTCCTCCTCCCTTCGCGACCTCGCCTCGCAAGCCCCATCCGCAAACGTTACCGTATTTATGAAAGGGAGTACTTAAACTACGCCTGCGGCCGAAGGGCTTGTGCGGCCTCGATCTTGACCTTCCTGATCACCCGCCACCTGACCTTAAACTCCGAGCGTAGCCGCAACTTCCTTTTCACTTTTCAGTTCCAGCGGCGAGAAGGTCAATCCGTTCTTTGAGGCATCATAGTCAACCAACACCTCTTGTCCTTCCTCGACCGCTCCCTGAAGAATCAGGCGAGCGAGAGGGTTTTCCAACTCCTTTTGAATACTGCGCTTCAAGGGACGAGCACCAAAGCTTGGATCATAGCCAACTTGGACTAAAAACTGGCGTCCTTCCTCGGTCAGCTCAATCCTAATATTCTGATCCTTGAGACGACGGCTCAGATTCTGGAGCTGAATTCCTACAATCTCCTTCAGCTGATCCTTGGACAACGCATGAAAGACAATCATTTCATCCACCCGGTTAAGGAATTCCGGTCGAAAGTGACGACTCAGTTCCTTCAATACGGTTTCTTTCATCTCTTCATATTCCGGCCCTTCAAAGGCGTGTCCATATTCGAGAATGCTATGACTCCCAATATTGGAAGTCATGATCACAATGGTGTTCTTGAAATCAACCGTTCTGCCCTGCCCATCGGTGAGGCGACCATCGTCCAAGATTTGCAGGAGAGTGTTTAAGACATCGTAGTGGGCCTTTTCAATCTCGTCCAGGAGAATGATCGAATAGGGACGACGCCGTACCGCCTCAGTGAGCTGGCCTCCCTCCTCGTATCCGACATATCCCGGAGGTGCTCCGATCAGTCGTGCCACTGTATGTTTTTCCTGGTACTCGGACATGTCGATCCGAATCATGGCGCGCTCGTCGTCAAGCAGGAACTCAGCCAGGGCACGGGCCAGTTCTGTTTTACCCACACCGGTTGGACCTAAGAAGATGAAGCTCCCCAGGGGACGGTCCGGATCCTTCAGACCCGAGCGAGCTCGAATCACCGCATCGGCAACAGCAGTGACTCCTTCTTCCTGACCCACAACTCGCCGATGCAGGGCATCCTCTAGCTGGAGCAGCTTCTGCACTTCTCCTTCCAGCAACCTGGACACCGGAATTCCAGTCCAACGGCTGACGACTTCGGCAATGTCCTGCTCATCCACTTCTTCCTTCCACAGGTGGTGATCGCCAGGCTCCTTGCTCAGGCCTTCCTCTTCCTTCTCAAGTTGCCCCTCCAACTCCGCCAGTGTGCCGTACTTCAGCTCGGCCGCCCGGTTGAGATCGTATTGGCGCTCGGCTTGCTCGATCTCAATCTTGGCCTGCTCAATCTGTTCGCGGATAGTCCGCGATCGCTGCAGCCTCTCCTTTTCTGTCTGCCACTGTGCCTGCAGTGTATCGGCCTGTACCTTCGTATCTGCAAGTCCCTTTTCGAGCCGGGCCAGGCGCTCCTTTGACACCTTATCCGTTTCTTTCTTCAATGCCTCTCGTTCAATCTCAAGCTGCATGACGCGGCGTTGCAACTCATCTAACTCCGCAGGCAGAGAATCCATTTCGGTGCGCAACTTCGCAGCCGCCTCATCGATCAGATCAATTGCCTTATCAGGCAGAAACCGATCTGAGATATAGCGATTGGACAGCACCGCGGCCGCAACCAGAGCTGAATCCTTGATTCTGGCACCATGGTGTACTTCGTATCGCTCGCTCAACCCGCGTAGGATAGAAACCGTGTCTTCCACAGAGGGCTCACTGACCAGAACATGTTGAAATCGCCGCTCCAGCGCGGCATCCTTTTCGATATACTTGCGAAATTCGTCTAGAGTGGTAGCTCCTATACAATGCAGTTCTCCTCGGGCCAGCATCGGTTTCAGGAGGTTCCCGGCGTCCATAGCGCCTTCCGCCCGACCGGCGCCCACTACCGTATGCAGCTCGTCAATGAAAAGAATAATCTCGCCCTGGGAATCCTGGACCTCCTTGAGAACGGCCTTGAGCCTTTCCTCAAACTCTCCCCGGTACTTGGCACCAGCGATCAGCGTACCCATGTCCAGAGAGACGATCCGCTTCTTCTTTAAGCCCTCTGGAACATCACCCCGAACAATCCGCTGAGCCAATCCTTCCACAATAGCGGTCTTTCCAACGCCTGGCTCCCCAATGAGAACTGGATTGTTTTTAGTACGGCGAGATAAAACCTGCGTGATGCGACGGATTTCCTCGTCGCGCCCAATGACAGGATCCACTTTACCGCGGGCCGCCAGTTGAGTCAGATCGCGGCCGTAACGCTCAAGGGCCTCATAAGTTGCTTCCGGACTTGGTGTGGTGACTCGTTGGCTGCCTCGTATGCTCCGCAGGGTCCGCATCAGTCTCTCTCGAGTCACTCCAAACTCTTTAAAGCTTTTCCCAGCAACACCCTTGTCATCGGTCATGGCCAACAAGAGATGCTCCACGGAAACATATTCGTCGCCAAGTGTCTTGGCTTCCTCCTGAGCCTGCGCCAGGAGAATATTGAGACGTCCCGCAGCATAGACCCCGTCCGGAGCTCCCGAGGGACCAGAGATTGTGGGAAGACCTCCGAGCTCCTCTTGGAGACGCCCTCTGAGACCTTCCGCGTTGATCTCCGCTCGATTGCAAATCGAGCTAGCCAACCCCTGTTCCTGCTCCAGAAGGGCCAGCAAGAGATGCTCCACATCAAGATACTGGTGACTGTAGCGCAGAGCCTTGGTTTGAGCCTCTCTCAGTGCTTCTTGGACCTTCTCTGTTAAACGATCAATATCCATAAATCTCCTTCTTCCCTTATATATGATTGGCAAAGCCTTGTTACAAGACGTAATTCAGGGACAGTCACCGAATTCTGTCGAACTTTGACGGGGGTGGATCGAAATCTTATGATAATGATACTGAGGATAAAATGACTTCGACGGGGAAGAGCGAGAAATCCAAAATGGATGAAGCTAAGAAAGAATCACCCATTCAAGTGACGGATCGGCGATTCTGGGTACAGGATGAGGCTGCCATCGACGAGGCTTCTATTCCGGCCCAGAAATATCCGACTCTTGTGGAAGAGCTCAAACTGCGGACGGAGCTGGCTGAGCAAAAGCTCAAGGAGAAAGTCGCGAAACTGGACGAGGAGAATGAAGCCTTTCGTCTCCGCCTCACAAAGGACCTGGAAAGACGACTGGAGAGCGAGAAACTTGAACTCTTCAGGAACTTTCTGGAGATTTTCGATAACTTCGAGCGTGCTCTGGGGGCCGCGCAGGAGAGTCCAAGTTTCGAAGCTTTAAATGAAGGTGTTCGACTTAATCTGGAACTCTTCCTGAATAAACTCAAGTCTCTGGGTATCGAATCTATGGATGTTCTCCACCAGCCGTTCGACCCGCATGAGGCGGAAGCGGTAGGAGTCGTGGCAGTGGATGATCCGGATCTTGATCAACACGTCGCCGAAGTCCTACAACGTGGCTTCCGCTGGGGAGAGCGAGTACTTCGTCCTGCAAGAGTCCGAATCGGCCAGTATCAAGCCGGTGAGAAAGCGTAGAGCGGGTGTTCAGGAAGGTCAAGATCGAGGCCGCACAAGCCCTTCGACCGCAGGCGTAGTTTAAGTACTCCCTTTCATAAAGACGGTAACGTTTGCGGATGGGGCTTGCGAGGCGAGGTCGCGAAGGGAGGAGGAGGCGATGTCAGGGACATCGACGACGACGAGTGACAAAGAGATCGCCCGCAACCCCCATCCGCCCGAAGGGTTGGGGCGGGACGGGCCCATTTCTTTGTTGCTTCTCCTCGCCGATGTCCCTGACATCGACTCGTCGTCGCGCCTCGATCTGGGCTCCGTCGCGCTCCCAACAAACGCTATCGTATTTATCAAAGTGAGTACTATGCTACATCGAAGATCGAAGGGCGGGGAGAACGAAGAGCTTGGCCTTCCTGAACACCCGCCACCCAGCCATACCATTACCCAAGCTTACTCCAGCGTCATTGGGTGTGCCGAAGTCGTGAGGCACTGAAAGCATGACACAAGGCAATGGCCAGTGCATCAGCAGCATCGTGAGGCTGAGGTTCCTCCTTGAGATTCAACAAGGTCCGAACCATCACTTGGATCTGGGCCTTCTCTGCCCTACCGTAACCCACGACCGCCTTCTTGACCTCCAAGGGTGAATATTCGAAAAGGGGAATTTCGGATTGGCCTGCGGCCAGCAAAATCACTCCTCGAGTTTGCCCCAGTTTCAAAGCGCTCTTGGCGTTGACAGCGAAAAATATGTCTTCAACCGCAACCACTTCCGGCTCGTGGCGCTCCAGTACACTGCGCAGCTTTGTGTAAATTCGTGTTAGCCGATCTGGGAGAAGATTCGATCCCCCTTTGGTGAGGCCCGAGACTCCTCCATACTCAATGCAGCAAAGACGAGTCCCTTCAGTGCTGATGACCCCATAGCCTGTCATTCGACTTCCCGGGTCAACGCCTAAAATAACCACCAAATCATGATACTCCTGCCAACTGACCGAACTCGCTGTCAGTTGTCAGTGGTCAGCGGTCAGCGAGAGTCTCCATCTCCGCCTCATCGATATCAAAGTTGGCATACACGTTCCCCACATCCTCATGATCGTCCAGAGCGTCCATTAACCGGATCATTTGTTCGGCTGGCTTATTCACGAGTTGTACGTTGTTCTGTGAGATCATGGTCAGTTCGCTGGACTCCATTGAGATTCCAGCCTTTCGCAGGGCTTGCCTGACAGCCTCGAAGTTCTCTATCGAAGTGTAAATAGAAGAGATATCCCCTTCGCTTGTCAGATCCTCAGCTCCAGCTTCGAGTGCAATTTCCAGTAATTGGTCCTCCGACACCTCTTTCCTTTTTATGGCGATATACCCTTTCCTCTCGAACATCCACTGGACACTGCCCGTCTCGCCCAGGTTCCCCCCCTGCTTGGAAAAGATGTTGCGAAGCTCCGCTACGGTTCGATTCCTGTTGTCGGTCAGGACCTCAACTAAAACCGCCGCTCCTCCCGGGCCGAAACCTTCATAAGAGATAGACTCGTAGGTCTGGCCGGGGAGTTCCCCCGTTCCCTTCATGATGGCACGCTTAATGTTGTCCTGGGGCATGTTGGCGTCCTTAGCGGTCTGCACCGATGCTCGCAGTCGAGGATTGGCCTCCAGATCACCTCCGCCCAGCCGAGCTGCCACACTGATTTCCTTGATAAGCCGGGTAAAGAGCTTTCCTCTCTTGGCATCGACGCTGGCCTTTTTGTGCTTGATGGAATGCCATTTAGAGTGCCCCGACATACTCTTAATTCCTCCCTACTAGAATCGATAGTATGATTTGAAGATCACTCGTATTGTAGCATGGACCTGGAGAGGCTGACCGCTGACAACTGACACCTGACAGCTGACACCTGACAGTAGAGGACTCCGCGGAAAACCATGTAAGCCGTAGGATGGAACGAATGCCTAGATACAAAGTCATTCTTCAATACGTTGGCACCCGATATGCCGGTTGGCAGATCCAGAAGGATCAGCAAACTGTCCAGGGCAAGTTAAGAGACGCCCTCCACCAATTGACAGGCGAAGTGATCACCGTCGTCGGGGCAGGAAGAACAGATTCAGGTGTTCACGCCATGGAGCAGGTGGGCCACTTCACTCTTTCTCAAGAAACTGCTCTTGAGAAGCTATTCCGAGGGCTCAATGGAGTCTTGCCCTGGGACATTCGGGTTATGCACCTTGACCCTGCTCAGCCAGGATTTCATGCTCAGAAAGACGCCTTGAAAAAGCTCTACGAATACCGAATCTACAATGGCCCTGCTCTGCCTCCCTTTTTGTATGGTTACGTCCACCACATGAAACACTCTTTAAATGTTCAAGCCATGCAAGAAGCAGCACAATCACTGTGCCAGTCCCACGACTTCAGCGGCTTCGCAGCAGCATCCACAAGAGTGAAAGACCCGACTCGAACTGTGTTTCTCTCTCGAATGCAAGAACGGGGATGCCACATCACTTATCAGGTCGAGGGCGACGGCTTCTTACATCACATGGTCCGTAACATCGCCGGTACTCTTCTGGAAATCGCGGTGGGGAAAAGGCCCCCCACTGACATCCTTGAAATCCTGGCTTCCAAAGACCGCCGTATGGCCGGACCTACAGCACCCGCCCAAGGTCTTTATCTAATGAAAGTCTGGTACTAAGGAGCACCAAGTGTGGTAGAGTACGAGGTGACTTTATGAATGGTTTGGTCAAAAAGTTCGAGAATGTTTTTGACCCTTCTAGCCCCGAAGCGGAACTCCTTGAGCGAATTGATCCCTACAAGCTCCCCCGCCATATTGCCGTAATAATGGATGGAAATGGTCGTTGGGCCAAGGAACGCAAGTTGCCACGGGCAGCAGGGCACCGAGCGGGAATCAATGCCGTAAGGGCGGTAGTAGAAACTGCAGCGCGGCTGTCGGTTCCGGTGCTCACACTGTACGCGTTCTCAGCTGAGAATTGGAAGCGGCCTCAAACCGAAGTCAGCATGCTCATGAATCTTCTCAAGGAGTACATTCGGAGAGAACTCCGAACCATTCATCAAAACGACATTCGATTCCTGCCAATCGGACGCATCGATGAACTGCCCGCCGAAGTTCAAAAAGAGTTGCGGCTCGCAGAAGAGGAAACCCGAAGCAACAAGGGAACCAAAATGGTGGTCGCCCTCAATTACAGTGGTCGACTCGAACTGGTGGATGCCTTCAACCATCTCCTGAAGAGCGGAGCAGCCTATCCGCTCAGCGAAGACGATATTGAAAACAGCCTCTATACAGTGGGACTTCCGGAGCCAGATCTCATGATCCGCACCAGTGGAGAAATGCGTGTGAGCAACTTTCTTCTGTGGCAGATCGCCTATGCAGAAATCTATGTCACCGAGGTGCTCTGGCCGGATTTTCGTGGACTTCACCTGCTGGAAGCGGTTCTCGAATTTCAGAAACGTGAGCGGCGCTACGGAGGACTTCGCTACGCTTCGTTACACAGTGTCAAATGATGCAGCGCGTCGCCACGGCAGTGATTCTCCTGCCCTTGGTTCTTTCGGCCATTCTTTACCTTCCAGCCTACCTGTTTCTTCTGCTGGTTGACCTTCTCCTGGGTCTCAGTGTTTTCGAATTCCTTCGGATTCTGGCCCGCTATGAAGTCGAAGCCTATTGGTTCACCCTTCCCTTGGCTCTACTCCTGCCTTGGGTATGGACATTCTCTCCGGACTGGGTGCTAACCTATCTTGTCATCAGCAGTTTGATCTGTATGGGCCACGGTGTCTTTCAGACTCAAAAGATGAAACTAGGATTCTTCTCCGTGTCAGGCAACCTGATGGCCATCCTGTACATCGGCATCCCTCTATCCATTGCGGGAAGCTTTCAAAGTGATCAGGATCAGGTACCAGAGCTCTTGCTGATCCTTTCTGTCATTTGGGCGGGTGACATCGCTGGATTTTGGGTCGGTCACAAGTGGGGAAAGCATAAGGTGATATCCCGAGTCAGTCCCCACAAATCCTGGGAAGGATACGTTGCCGGACTCCTCTGCTCACTGTTGGCCGCCACGGCTTTCGGAGGCTACTTCCTGACTACCTGGTCAACCGCTGATTTAGTCTTGATCGGCGCATTCATAGGATTGGTGGGTGCAGTGGGGGACCTGTTTGAGTCAATGCTCAAACGCGGGGCAGGCATCAAGGACAGCTCCACCTTGCTTCCGGGGCACGGAGGGATCTTGGACCGTATCGATAGTCTACTGTTTGCCCTTCCCGCCTATTATGCCCTTCTGGTTCTGATAAAATGAGCGATCCATCGAGATGAGAAAACTGGCTATCTTGGGATCGACTGGGTCCATCGGAAAGAGCGCTCTGGACCTGGTAGATCTCTACCCGGAACGCTTTCAGGTCGTAACCCTGGCCGCACAAACCAGTGTAGAGCTGCTTCATCAGCAAAGCCTGAAGTACCACCCCGAACTGATCGCTCTTTCTGATCCAGAAGCAGCACAGGAACTCCAGCAGCGTCTTCCCGACATGCGGGTCCTGTCCGGTGTTGAGGGCGTCATAGAAGCCGCTATCCATCCCAATGTGGATGTCGTGCTGGCAGGTATTTCGGGAGCGGCGGGCCTGATACCGACTTACAGAGCGCTGCTGGAAAAGAAAGACGTGGCCTTGGCAAACAAGGAAATCCTGGTGATGGCAGGAGAGTTGATCATGCCCATCGTCCAAAGTACACAGGTCAACCTGCTTCCGGTGGACAGCGAACACTGTGCTCTCCATCAGTGCTTGAGAGGCTCAGAGAAACAGGAAGTGCATCGACTGGTTTTGACGGCCTCTGGTGGACCTTTTCTTCACAAGTCCAGACAGCAGCTGAAACGTGTCACTGTTGATGAGGCTTTGAATCACCCCACCTGGAACATGGGACCCAAGATTACCGTCGACTCAGCCACACTGATGAACAAGGGTCTAGAAGTGATTGAAGCCCATCATCTCTTTGCCATGAAACCTGCTCAAATCTCCATCGTGATCCATCCTCAATCAATCATCCACTCGATGGTTGAATTCATCGATGGCACGATCCTGGCACAAATGAGCATTACAGACATGCGTGCTGCTATTCTTTATGCACTGGCCTACCCAGAACGTTGGGACTCGCATTTACCTCGACTGGACCTGCTTTCCCTTTCAGCGCTTGAACTCCGGGCTCCGGAGACCGATAAATTTCCCTGCATTCGCCTGGCCTATCAGGCTCTCGATAGTGGAGATACCTACCCAACTGCTCTCAATGCCGCCAATGAAGTTGCTGTTCGCTACTTCCTGGATCGGGCTCTTCCCTTTACGTCTATTGCCGAAGTGATCGAGGAGGTGCTAAACCAACACATTCCTTCTCCCGTCAAAGACTTAGAGACGGTGTTGGAGGCGGACCGTCACGCTCGTCACCTGGCTCAGGAGGCAATTCAAAACGGCCTCATTTGACAAATCTCTTGGATCCAACGGACAATGGTTGACGTAAGCAGCTACTAGGAGATTACACTGTCTTGGCCCCCTTAACTTCCTTCGCTCAGATCATCCTTTCCTTTCTCTTCGTGCTTGGGGTGATGATCTTCGTTCATGAGCTTGGACACTACCTAGCCGCAAAACTACTGGGAATTCGGGTGGAAGTGTTTTCGCTTGGTTTTGGCCGTCGACTGATCGGTTTTCACAGAGGAGATACTGATTATCGGATTAGCCTCCTACCCTTGGGAGGCTATGTGAAGATGGCTGGAGAGAACTACGATGAGGAACTCACCGGCGACGCCGGGGAGTTTCAGTCGCATCCCAAAGGACATCGTTTCCTGGTTGCTGTAGCGGGTCCGGCCATGAACCTTGCTCTGGCTCTCATACTGCTGACGACCACCTATATGCTGGGGGTCCCAGTCGCGACGTACCTGCAGCAGCCGGCGATGATTGGCAGTATCGAAGCGGGTTCACCGGCAGATCAGGCCGGCCTGCAGATCGCCGACACCATCGTGGCCATAGATGGAAGATCCGTCCCCACTTGGCAGGAAGCACAGCTTCGTATCAGCATCAGCCCCAATCAGAGGATCGTGCTGTCCATTGAACGTCAGGAGAAGGTTTTTGAGCAGGAAATTACCACTTCAGTTATGGAAGGGTTCGAAGCTGGGACGATTGGAGCTGCCCCGTATCTTCCCTACATCATCGACGAGGTTGAAGCAGGCTCCCCTGCTGCTGCGGCCGGACTGCAGTCTGGAGATGAGATCGTCACAGTCACGATGGGGAACCAAACCACATCGGGATTTGAGGAAAGCGCTCAGCTGATTAACTCCTCCCAGGGACTACCTTTGCGGCTGGAGGTTGTCAGAGACAACCAGACTTTTGAGAAATCCATTACCGCCGTTCAAATGGAGGACCGCTGGCGCATTGGCACCGCAGTGCAGGTGATGCAGCTGGAGCAGTATGGACTGGTTGAGGCGACACAAAAATCGCTCGAGCGAAACTACCGGTTGACCATGCTGACCTTCGAGGTGGTGGGAAGGATTTTCACAGGAAGGACCTCCTTGCGAGCCATGTCCGGGCCAATCGAGATTGCCCGCTATTCGGGGATGGCTGTGGCAATGGGTCTGGTTCAACTCATCAGCTTTATGGCCTTGATCTCACTGCAACTGGGAATCTTCAATCTGATGCCCATCCCCATATTGGACGGTGGAGTGATCGCACTGCTTGCCCTTGAAGCGCTCATTCGGCGAGACCTCAGCATGCGTGTGAAGGAACGCATCTTTCAAGTCGGTTTTGTCTTCCTCATCCTGCTCATGGGGATTGTGATTTTCAACGATCTGGCTAAGAACCTACCCATCCTGGATTAACGTCTAGCCCGCATTTCTCACACCAGTTCGTAGCGAAGCGGCGGAAGGGCCGGAAAACAGAGCCGTGGGCTTTAGCCCACGGGCGCCCGCAGGCTTTAGCCTGCGGCTCCGACTGGCGCGCGAGGGGTACCCACGTGCGGGTCGGCCCCCGCAAACGTACTCTTGAGTACGT
Organism: Acidobacteriota bacterium; assembly: GCA_963663035.1. GTDB lineage: Bacteria > Acidobacteriota > UBA6911 > RPQK01 > JADFOI01 > JADFOI01. The sequence goes on along the minus strand of OY760074.1, from coordinate 491,324 downwards.
TGAGGAGGCCGAGGGGTACCCGCGCTCCCGTGCGGGTCGTGCAACGCAGGGTACAGGCCGGATCATTGCGCCGATGCAGTAGAACGGGTGTGAGAAGTGCGGGCTTACACCCTGCAAACGCCTCTGGTTACACCTTTTTTGTTAAAATTTAATCTTTAACGGAATTCGGGGAAAGTCCCCAAATTCTGGGAGAATTCTTGGGAGTCTCATGCGGCGAATTGTCAAGATAGGCGCGCTCTTTTCTCTCTTCCTGGTGCTGGCGGTACCAACCGCTGTAGGCCGGTATGTCCGCAGCGATGGTTTCAAACAGTGGCTGAGAAACCAGATAATCGAGACTCTTGAAGAGCGATTCAATGCACGTCTTGAACTTGGCTACCTTGACGTTCAGTTGTTCGGGGCCCAGGTCGATATCTATAATCTCCAACTGTTTAGCCGGGCATACCCGGGTCGCGAACCCGCCATCGACATTGACCACATCCTGCTGGACTTCTCGATGACTCACTTCTTGGCTCCTTCCATCTCCCTGGACAACCTCACCCTTGACTACCCTCATATCCACCTTGCCGAGGATCCGAACCAGAAATTCAATTTTTCAAATATTTTCTGGTCCCAGGACCTGCCGGAGCAGGAGGGCGAGTTCTCCCTCCCAGCCTTGGGGATCCAGCAGCTGGTACTCAACCAGGGGATGATTTTCTACAAGGACCAAGCTTTCGTTCTGGATTCAGCCGAAGGGGGACTGGCCACCACACTGCAGTTTATTCCCGAAGAAAGCAAGTATATCGGTCACAGCAGCTTTGAACACTTTAGTATGAGGTTCAACGGATTCAGTGTCACAGATTTAAGCTTGTCCCTGGACTTTGAAGCCCTGGGGAACCAACTTCGAGTTCTTTCCCTAAGGCTTGATTCTCACGAGATTGAAGCTCGTGCTGAGGGCAATATCAGCGATATCAGAGCTGGGGCATACCGCTTCCAGACCAATCTGTCTCTCGATCTTGCCCGATTAGAAAGGTCTCCTCTCAGCTCTCATGTCCAGAAGGGTCGCTTTTCTCTGAGCGGGACCCTGTCGAATACAGCAGGGGACTTCTTATTCCAGGGGGAAGCGTACTCTGATGCGATTCAACTTGAAACGCTTCCTCTCCGCCGAGTTGCGGCCAGGGTTCTCATCGATTCTCAAGCGATGACTGTGGAGAGCCTGGAGGCACAGCTCTATGACGGCAGTGTTCGGACACATGGAAAGCTCTACTGGAAGGATGGCGCCTCTGACTTTCAGGTTGACGCATCTCAGATCACGATTGACCCTCTCCTCACAGCTTTGGGGCAGGAAGCCTTCCCACTCCACGGCTCTGCAGACTTCACTGGCCAGGTGGGTTGGCCCGGACTTCACTGGGAAGAAGTGAGTGCCCAAGGTCATCTCTCTTACCAGGGGGAGCTTTCTCCCCAAGCTCCCATGGGAAGCTCGACCTTGCCGGCTCTTTCCTTCCAGGGGAACTCCTCGATTTCGTTCCGACAGCAGGAAATCAACCTGACAGATGGCGTGCTTCGTACTCCCTCAAGCCTGATCAACTATAGCGGTTCTATCGGTTTCCCAGGAGCTTATCGGTTAGATCTCGACCTTGTGTCACAGCAGAGTGAGGAACTCTTCACACTGATCGGGTCCAGCGGAGTGCCAGAACGATTCCTCTACCACGATTTCATCGAGATCAAGGGCCCAACTCGTATCTCCGGAACTCTGGAGGGAGGAAAGGACCCATTGAGCCTGAGAGGAACAGTTCGGAGCGAGCAAATTCACCTCAGAGACGAACTCCTGGGAGACTTCGAAACACGGATCAGCTTATCCGAAGAGACCTTCCAAATCGATGAAGCGAGACTCCTTGGGCCCGGGTTTGGACTGAGTACTTCATTGCGCCTGTCCCTCGACTCGACAGAGATTCCGTCATTGGAAGCACTCGAGCTTCAACTCGATCAAGTCCCCATAGAACGTTTTCTCTCCATGACCCCTCTGGCGATCCCCATGCAGGGACAGGTGAGCGGCCAACTTCACCTCGAAGAGATCGCCTCGGGTGATTACAGGGGCAGCGGAAGGTTTTCAGTCTTACAGCCGAGAGTTTACGACGAAGGACTGGACCGCTTCAGTGTCAAGGTCGATATTGAAGACGGGGAGATTCTTCTGCAAGAGCTTCAAGGCTCAGTCCAGCAGGGCACAGTTTCCGGCCAGGCGGCTGTGAGCTGGAATGATCAATCCTATAGGGTCGATCTCAAGGGCGACCAGTTCCCACTGGAGAATCTTGGCTGGCTGCAAAAGGAGATTCCAGCCAAAGGTCCAATCAACTTCACCTTCACAGGAAAGGGTAACTTCAGTGACTCGAATTTTGAACTTCTCCTGGAGGGACCTCGAATCGTCATCCAGGAGTCCGTCCTGGAGAACGTTCGTCTGCAGGCAGAAGGCCGGGGAGAAGCTCTTGATTTTCGTTTGCAGCACGGCTACCTGGGAAATTCTTTCCTGTTTGAAGGGCAGCTCGGACTCGTTGACCCTTACTGGATCAATGCCACATCGGAGTTGAAAGAAGTCTCCCTGGATCCTTACCTGCAGCTGATTCCTGCCCAGGATCTCCCGGATGTTGGTGGTCTTGTGAGCGGCCGCCTGACACTGACTGGACCCTTAAAGGATCCCGCCGAACTCAGCGTTGAGGTGGTGTTTCCACAAATCGACCTTTCCCTGTCGACTTACCAGCTGAAGAACCTGAACCCCTTACGGCTTTCTTATCGAGCCGGGCTGTTGACCCTGGACCAACTCAGCCTGAACGGCGAGGATTCCGAGCTTCAGATCGGAGGAACAATCGACCTGGGAGAAAGCCGAAGCATCAATCTCGAGCTGGAAGGGACCATGAACCTGCTGGTGATGAACAGCTTCTTGCCTTCCGGGACCATGGCCGGGCAGGTCCAGTTGGAAATGGTCATCGCGGGTCCATTGAGCGAGCCCCGCATGGTCGGAATTGCTGAACTGGAAGAGGGCTTCCTTGATCATCCCCAATTGCCAACCACCCTCTTTGATGCGGAGGGCAGTCTCAGGTTCACTGCTAATCAGGTTTCTCTGGACAGCTTTTCCTCAAATACCATCTTTGGCACGGTAAACGCGGAAGGAGGGATCTTCCTGGAGGGTTTAACGGCTACCCGTTGGCAAATCAACGTCTTTGGAAACGGCCTCCGTCTGGAATATCCACGCAACCTGATTTCGACCATAGACGTGGATTTGGACCTCCTGAAAAGCGACATCTCCGAATTGATCTCTGGTGCGGTCTATGTGCGGGCTGCGGAGTACAACCAGGACATCTCTATCCCTGAAATCATTTCCCTATATGCTCAGGGTGAGATCGCTTCCCTCCCCACCACAGCGGCTCCGGAAGTGGTCCTGGATGTCACGGTCGAGGCTTATCAGAGTCTACGCGCTACCAACAATCTGGCCGACCTGGTGGCCAGTGCTGAACTCGTTGCCCGCGGTACCTTACAGAACCCTGTCATTCTGGGCACTGTCACCATCGACAGTGGTCAACTGTTTTTGGAGAATAATGACTATGAGATCTCTCGAGGAATCGTCAATTTCAATGATCCCAGACGCACTCGACCTTTTGTGAATCTGGAGGGTCAAACCGAGATTCGGGAGTTCACGATCTCGGTAATTGTCCAGGGACCTCTCGATCAGTTGGAGTTCACTTTCCGCTCGGATCCTCCCATGCCCACACCGAGCATTGTTTCCCTTCTCGCGATCGGGCAGACCCAGGAAGAAATTCTAGGGTTTGGAGGGGAAAGACAGAGCGAAGCTGGCACTCTGGCTGTCTATGGAGCGGGAGCTGTTCTCAGTAAGAGTCTCGGAGAAAGACTGGAAAATCGAACGAGTCGGCTTTTCGGATTCGAAAAATTTTCCATCGATCCATTCCTTTTCGGGAGCGAGCGCGACCCGGGAGCTCGAATCACCCTGGGCAAACAGTTGACGAGAGATCTATCCGTTAACTACAGCACTGATTTGAGCAGCGATCAGCAGGGTCAAATCGTGGTCTTCGAATACAAAATAACGGACTGGTTGACCGCGGTTGGAACCGGGACCAGGACGGATCAGTTGCCATCGACTTCAAGCTCAAGCAACGATTTTGAAAGTCTAGCCCGTATTATGCATAAATTCTCTACTGCAGCGACGAAATCATCCGCCCTGACAGCGTTGCTCTCAGTCGGCCTCCTCAACGTACTCAAGAGTACGTTTGCGGGGGCCGACCCGTGGCGGGTACCCCTCGCGCGCCTTGTCAGCTCGGCGCTTTCGTCGCTTCGTGACAAGAACCTATGCATAATCCGGGCTGGAGCGCACAATTCATCAGCCGGCCCGGTTGACAAAGCGATACTGGCTCTCTTCTTGAGTCTGATTTTTTGCTTTACTCTGCCGAGTTTCCTTCGAGCCAATTCCCCATTTGAGGGGAAGATCATTCAGACGATCGAACTCCAATCCGACGGCCCACTGAATCACATCTCGACCAACGATCTTCTCAACTTGATTGAACTCCGCGAGGGAAAGCCCTACAGCGCCTCTCAAACCGCAAGCTCTCTGAAACGCCTGTTCTCCACTGAAATCTTCCACGACGTACAGGTTGACCTCGAACCCGCTGGCGATCAGGTGCGGGTCAGGATTCTTCTCATTCGTAAATACTTGATCCAGGAAATCAAATTCGAGGGAGACTTGGAACTGGACCGGCAACAACTCCGTCGAGAACTGGCCTTTCGAGCTGGAGAAGCCTATTCAGCAGTTTTGATGGAAGAAACCCTTGGCCGTTTAAGTGAGCTGTACCAGAGACACGGCTACTACCGTGCCCGAATCGAACCCCGCTTTGAACTCCTTCATAAGAATGCGCGCCTCATTCTGAGACTGCAGATCGAAGCCGGGGATCAGGCCCTTGTGGATGAGCTTGGTCTTGATGTCGAGGGAGATTTGAATGTGAAAGAAATCCAGTCTCTGATGGAGACCCGTGAAGAAAAAGCTTTTTCCCGGGTTCAACTGGAAGAAGACCTTCGCACAATCGAGAAGTATCTGTTCTTGCAAGGCTACCTTCAATGTTTCGTGAGGGAGACAGTTCAATACCACGATACGGAGAATTCTGCCTCATTGACTGTTCGCATTGAACCGAAAGAACGAACTCAGATTGAATTTCATGGCATCGAAGCTAGTCGTGAGGAACTTGCAGATCTTCCCGTCTTCAGCCAAAGAGGTACAGCACCCTTCTATCTGGAGGCAACTCGAAAAGAACTTCGCCAGGGATATCAAAATGAGGGTTACTTCATGGCCCAAGTGGATTACGAAACCACAGGGACCGGCCGGGAACCTACCAAGGTCGTGATCACCGTCGATAAAGGCCAGAAATACAGTCTCAAGGAAGCCCTGTTCGAAGGAAACCGGTTCGCCCAAAGTGGATCCCTGAAGAAGATCCTCAGCGTTGAGGAGAACGGACTCTTTACTCGAGGAAAGTTCTCGACCGAGAGGGCAGAAGAAGATGTGATCAGCATCACGAGGTACTATCAGCGAAGTGGCTTCCAGGATGTGGAAGTCGCTCATTCCCTTATCGTGGAGAGTCCTGACTCGCATGATCTCACAGTGCTTTACAAGATTCAGGAGGGTCCGCGCTATCTGATCGAATCTGTGGAGTTCACTGGCAACAAAGACCTCAGTAAGGAGACCCTTTATGAGGAACTTCAGGGCCGGCCCGGGACACCCTTCTCCCCTCTTGTTGTGGCCCAGGATCGTGCCAACGTTCTTGCTGTCTACGCAAACCTGGGTTACCGGGAAGTGGACTTCAGCTCTGAAGTCGTTTACCCAGAGCCGGGACGAGTTGCGATCACATACTTGATTCGGGAAAGGCCCCGTACCTCCACCGAACAGGTCATCCTGACTGGCAGCCTCACCACTCGGAAGGATCTGCTTCAAAGAGAAGTGGAGATTGCTCCCGGGGACCCTCTGTCGTTGGATCGTGTCCTGGCGACCGAGACCAACTTGTACAATTTGGCTATTTTCAACAAAGTACAGGTCAGAGAAGTTTCTTCCTACCGAGATCCACTTCAGAAAAACGTGATAGTTAATATGGAAGAAGCAAAAAAATATACGCTTCTTTACGGTCTCGGTTACAGCTCATTCGAGGGACCACGTGGCACTTTCGGCATTGCCAACAGTAACTTTCTGGGCAGAGCGAGCACTCTCTCTCTGGGTCTCCGGGTTGGGGCCAGGCGCCAACGTGCAAACCTCTCCTATAGCCTGTCCCGCCTTTTTGAGCGAAAACTCCCCTCACTCATTTCCTTGACTGCCACCAACGAAGAGGCTCTGAAAGAAGACATTGCAGGAGGACGGGAAGCCATTCGCGGAAAGCCTTTTGGCGAACTCCGCCTCAGCGCCTCGGCCCAAACCGAGCGAACCTTGAGCCGCCGGGACGCTCTCTTCTTTCGCTACAACTTCGAGAAGGTCCGGATCGACCTGCCCGAAAACCTTGCTGCGCCCCTACAATTCTTTCGAGAAGAAGAAGAACTCCGTCTTTCCAGTTTTTCAGTATCCTATCTCAACGAGTCGCGCGATAATCCAACCGATCCCAAGGTGGGCTTTCTCGTTTCTGGAGATGCACGGCTTTCGACTCGGGTGATCGGCTCCGATGAGGACTTTGTGCGCATCTTCACCCAGGGGCAGTATTATCGTAAGCTTTTCCCCGATTTAGTCCTGGCATCTTCCCTGAGGTTGGGTGTTATCGCTCCCTTCGGTAGAACCGCCGGCCAACCGCTCGAAAATCCGATTCCCATCAGTGAGCGATTTTTCTCTGGAGGATCGACAACACTGCGAGGACTTCCCCAGGATCTGGCTGGGCCTCTTCTGCAGGATCCCGAAACGGGAGAGGTCATACTCGTCGACGCCCTCGGGGAACCAGATCCCAATGGCCGTCCAGTTCCCTTAGGAGGTAATGCCCTTCTGATCGCTAACCTGGAGCTGAGATTTCCCCTGGTGGCCTTCCTTTCAGGAACGCTTTTTTACGATGTGGGCAACGTCTTCCGCAGTCCCACCGAACTTTCCTCAGGATTCAATCATGCGGTGGGAACCGGGCTTCAAATCAATTCTCCAGTAGGAGTCCTTCGCTTCGATGTCGGGTACACGCCGAACCCTCCTGACGTGGAGGTGTTCCACCGCTGGAACTTCCACATCACTTTGGGGCAGCCCTTCTAGCCCGGATTATTCATAAATTCTGAAGAAGGGGTCTGATCGAGGGCACAAAAAGATGCCGTACCTCTTTGATATAAAAGGGGTTATGAAACAACTCCAAACCAAAAAGGTACGGCCCAGCGATGCATCAGTCTGCCAGATCAACTTGCCATCTCACCCTGACAGAAAAGTGGTGGCTCGATTCGATGGAGGCCGGCTCTCCTCCGATGCCGGGCTGCTGTGTCTGTACGCCCTGGATCAACAGCACGGACTGACGGCTGGCTTTGCCTCCTGCCTGAAGGACGCTCGAGATAGCCGCTACGTCCGCCACCAGATTCGCGAACTGCTCACCCAGCGCAGCTTTCAGATCGTGGCCGGCTATGAGGACTGCAACGATGCCGACAGCTTGCGCTCGGATCCCATCTTCAAGACCGTGTGTGATCGGCTGCCGGAAAGCGATCCGGATCTGGCTTCTCAACCCACGCTGTCGCGACTGGAGAACTCGGTGGACTCGAAGGATCTCACTCGCCTGGGACAGTGGCTGCTGGAGACCTACTTGAAGCACCGCAAGAAGAGCCGGCCCGAGAAGATCATCCTGGACATCGACAGCACGGATGACGTCACGCATGGGCAGCAGGAGTTCAGCTTTTACCACGGCTATTATCGCGAGCACATGTATCATCCGCTGCTGCTATTCGATGGCGAGACGGGCGATCTGGTATGTGCGCTACTGCGGCCCGGCAACCAGGGGGCGGCCGCCCACGCGGTGGCGGTTCTCAAACGGGTGGTGGCCCGGATGCGCCAGGTTCTGGGATCCGATGTTCCGATCGAAGTGCGAGCCGACAGTGGCTTTGCGACGCCGGCACTGTACGAGTTCTGTGAGGAGGAAAAACTGCAGTATGTGGTGGGCTTTGCCCGCAACTCCCGGCTGGCGGCCACCGTCGAGCCCTTGGTTGAGCAGGTGCAAGCAGACTATGACGACTCAGGAGAAAAGCAACGCCAGTTCACCGAGCTCGTCTATCAGGCCGACAGTTGGGACCGGGAGCGGCGCATGGTGGCCAAGGTGGAAGTGAGCGAGCGCGGGTTCAACCGTCGCTTTGTGGTCACCAACCGCCAGGATCTCACGGCCGGGCAGCTGTATGACCACTACATCGGACGGGGCCAGTGCGAGAACTTCGTGAAAGCTTTCAAAAAAGATCTGGCCATGGATCGCTTGAGCTGCCACCGTTTCCTGGCCAACCAGTTCCGACTCTTCATCCACGCCCTGGCCTATGTCTTAATCCTGCGCCTGCGGGATTACCTGTGCGGGACTCCCTGGCACAACCTGGAGATTGAGACGCTCCGCCGCCGCCTGTTCAAAATCGGTGCCCGGGTTCGGGAAACTTCTCGTCGCATCTGGGTGCACCTGGCATCGTCTTATCCCGAACAAAAGCTCTTCGCATTACTGATGCACCGTCTGTGTCCCACCTGACGGTCCCCTGACTCCCTGCGCCAACACAGATATACAGCCCCCTGCGGGCCGAGCTGTTTCCGGAAGGGGCTCTCGCTTCATCTCTATTCGGCTCAACAAGCTTGGACGCCTTGTAATCGCACCTGAACACACTCTCAGCCCTGAACTTCCGCAGAAAATCGACACTCACCCCAAACTTATGAATAATTGCGGCTAGTGTCTCGTCCCATGAATACCACGATGTTTGTGGCAAGCGCGATTCTTCTTTTGTTGTTTTCTACGATGCCCATTCGGGGAGAGATCGTGGATCAGGTTGCCGCCTTGGTCGACGGGGAAGTCATTTCCTTTTCGGAGGTCCAGCAGCTGGTCTAATACAAGGGTTGGGCGGTACCCGAGGAGCCCCAAGAGAGGCGAGACTTGTATTTAACCGTTTTGGATCAAATCATCAATCAAAAGCTGAGCTCACGCCAGGCTCAACAAACTCCTGGAATCGGAATCTCACAGGAAGAAGTGGACATTCAGATGCAAGCCTATCAGCGTCGCTTTTCCTCACCAGATCAATTTCAGGAGAACCTCAAATCTATGGAGATGACCGAGTCTGATCTGCGCGACGTCATCCAGCGCGAGCTGGCTGTTTGGAAGTTCGTTCAGAACCGATTCGAACCCTTTATCATTCTCTTACCCCAACAGATTCAGCAATATTACGATGAGACACTTGTTCCCCAATTAAGAGAGACTGGTGCCCCTCTCCCTGCCTTTGAACTGGTCCAGGAACAGATTCGGGAGATCCTTATCCTGGAGAGAACCAACCAAGAAATGGATAGATGGATAAGCAATACACGGCGTAAGGCTCAGGTCAGGATCCTACTTTTTCGAGAGCCCCCCTACTCCCCGAACCTTCCCCAGGAACTCCTGGAAGAGTGGGAACTACAACCGGTTCCGGTTCAGTAGTAGCCTTTCTTCGAATCCACGATCAGAGTGACCGGGCCATCATTCACCAGAGCAACCTTCATCATGGCCTGGAACTGACCCGCCTCCACCACAACTCCGTCCCGACGGAGGAGGTCAATGAGCTCCTGGTAAAGCTTTTTGGCTTGAGTCGGGGGCGCTGCCCGAGAGTAACTGGGTCGATTCCCCTTGCGGGCGTCGCCGTATAAAGTGAATTGTGAAACCATCAGCACACTTCCACCTACATCCAGGAGGGAAAGATTCATTTTGCCCTGGTCATCTTCAAAGACACGAAGATTCAGGATCTTCTTCTTCAGGTAGGCTAAGTCTTCTGCCCCATCACCAGCTTCGACAGCCAGCAAAACCACCAGCCCCTTGGAGATCGCTCCGACGACCCTCCCGTCAACCTGAACCCTGGCTTCTTGAACCCTCTGTATAACGGCTCGCATGTAAACCTAAGTGCCTCCCTGCATCCACGCAGACTCTACCACCGCATCTGTCATAATTGCCAGGTGTCAGCTGTCAGGTGCCCCCACTTGACAATTCACCTTTTATTCACCATTATGGCTGAGAAAGGAAGCTCATGCCACTGACCAGGAGACAAAAGGAGATCCTGGATTTCGTGAGAGGGTACCTGGAACGGCAGGGTTACTCACCCACTCTGGAAGAGATCGCCGACCACTTTGATCTGTCCTCACTGAATGGAGTTTATAAGCATCTGAGGGCACTGCAAACAAGAGGCTTCATTCGGCGTCTTCCCAACCAAGCGCGATCCATTCAGTTACTGAACCCTGAAGCCTCCTCACCCACAACACTCCCACTGCTAGGCTACGTAACAGCGGGAAAACCGGTAGAAGCAGTGGTGAATGTGGAAGAGATTTCTGTTCCCGAGAGTTTTCTCACCCGCAAGAGGAACTACGTACTGCGGGTCCGAGGAGATTCCATGATTGATGAACATATCCAGGATGGTGACTTTGTGGTCATCGAGGAGCGGGAGGGCGCTCGCGATGGGGAAATGGTCATCGCTCTGATCGATGGGGAAAACGCTACACTGAAGAAATTTTATCGAGAACAGGAAACGATCCGTCTTCAACCCGCTCACCCCACCCTGGAGCCTATATGGGTGAAAGAGGACCGGATAAGAATTCAAGGTGTCGTAGTCGGCATCATGAGAAAGTACTAATACGGGTGTCCAGGAAGGCCAAGCTCTTCGTTCTCCGCGCCCTTCGATCCTCGACGTAGCATAGTACTCACTTTGATAAATACGATAGCGTTTGTTGGGAGCGCGACGGAGCCCAGATCGAGGCGCGACGACGAGTCGATGTCAGGGACATCGGCGAGGAGATGCAACAAAGAAATGGGCCCGTCCCGCCCCAACCCTTCGGGCGGATGGGGGTTGCGGGCGATCTCTTTGTCACTCGTCGTCGTCGATGTCCCTGACATCGCCTCCTCCTCCCTTCGCGACCTCGCCTCGCAAGCCCCATCCGCAAACGTTACCGTCTTTATGAAAGGGAGTACTTAAACTACGCCTGCGGTCGCAGGGCTTGTGCGGCCTCGATCTTGACCTCCCTGAACACCCGCCCCCAGTCCCGTCTCTCTCTCTTTCTCTATTTCCTTCTCTGATTGAGTGGATTAAGGTGTAAACTATGTGACCGATCTTCCGCGAATCACTGAAATTACTTTGCAACTTTTAAAATAGCAGTCAATCATAGTGAAAGAACAGCGAACCAGAGGGCCTACACCTCAGAAAAAAGCTCAGACTTCTTCGATCTCTGGAGAGGAGTTAAGTGGGACAGTTTCCAGGGCAAAGGAGGGTCATGTTGAAGCATTTCAAGAGCTGTACGAGCTCTATGGCAGAAAAATATTGAACTATATCTATCGTTTGACCGGTTCGCGTGAAGAAGCAGAAGACTTGGCTCAGGATACGTTTGTCCTAGCATACAAGAACTTAAAATCTCTCAAGGAAAACGGTAAGTTTCAAAGTTGGCTCTTCCGTATCGCACAGAACAACGTCTACCAGCAGTACCGCGGGTTTAGACCCCAGTTCCATTCGGATTCTGAAACCGAATCGTCTGAAGGCTCCGAGCTCCAGAGGCTGGCAGCTCCACAGAAAGGCCCCGAAGATCGTCTTTTGTCAGACGAATTAGAGCGGGTGGTAGAAGAAGTTATTTACAAACTGCCTGACAAGTACAAAAAAGTTTTTGTCCTTTCGGCCGTTCACAAGCTAAGCTATATGGAAATCAGTGAGATCGTTGGTCGATCCTTGGCCTCAGTCAAGTCAGATATCCACCGTGCTAGAGTGGAGGTCAGGGGAAAAGTAAAGGATTACCTGGGATAGAACTATGGAATGTCGAACTTATTCTGAGTCCCTGACAGCTTTCATGGATGCGGAATTGGGCCGTGACCAGGCGAAAGAAGTCGAAAGCCACCTCACTGAGTGCGCCCAGTGTCATGAAGAATACCAGTCTCTCCTTGACTCCCAGAAATTGATTGAGCAACTCAGACCCCTGAAGTTGAATCCGAACCTATGGACAAGAATTCACTCAGAGATCACCGATGTGCGCACCGAGGAGTCCAGCTGGCTTCTTGGCCTTCGATCTTTCTTCGGCGTTCGCTGGATGCCGGTTGCAGCAGGCACACTAGGCCTAGCTTTTCTTTCACTTTTCTTTGTCTATGAGCGAAATATGGAGATGGAGCAGGCTCTTCAGACCTACCTTCAGGAGCGAGAAGAGCTGGAAATCGCCGAGATTAGCGTTTCCCGATACACAGTAAGTCCGGCCCTGCAAGCAGCCTATCCCAATCCTTTCATGGTAAATTTAACCTCTCGGGGAAATCCCTTCAAAGTGGAGTAAATCTTGATGCCCCATCTGCTTGCTCTCCTGCTTCTTTTAGGCCCTCAGACGAATATGATCGACTCCCAAGGCTGGGAGCGCACTCGGAGCATCGCAGAGGCACAGCATGAGATCGTGATGCTCCTCATTAATGGGAAAGAGTTCGACAAAGTGTTGAACGCATCCCAAGAAATCTTCTCCCTGAGCTTTCCTTACAACCAGGAGCCTCTTTTCGTCACCGAGGGTCGAATTCTTGCCACCGCCTTAAGCGATCTTCAACAGTATGAGCTGGCCCAGGCTCTACTGGACCAGGCTCTGGAGTCCGTCAGCTCCAACCGTTCCAAAGCTCTTCTGTACAAAGAAAAGGCTTACCAGTGCACAAAGGAAGGAAAGAACGACGACGCCATGGAATTCTTTGAGAAGGCTCTCGAACTGGAAAAGTCCGCACCTTGACGGCTAGATCTCTCTGTGCCTAAATTGAACTTCATTGGACTACGAGCAAGATCTAGGCGATCCAGGTGAGTTCCCCTACACTCGCGGAATTTACTCGACGATGTACCGGGGAAAGCTGTGGACCATGCGCCAGTTCTCCGGATACGGCACCCCAGAGGAAACGAATCGCCGTTGTAAGTTTCTCCTTGAGCAGGGACAAACGGGTCTTTCTATTGCCTTTGATTTGCCCACTTTAATGGGCATTGACTCAGACAGTCCTCTTTCGGAAGGTGAAGTCGGGAAATGTGGTGTGGCAGTCGATTCTCTGGAGGACATGGAGATCTTGTTTGATGGCATTCGCCTTGATCAGGTCACGACTTCCATGACCGTCAATGCTCCCGCCGCCATCCTCCTGGCCATGTACGTGGCTATCGCTGAGAAACAGGGAGTGAACAGCAATCAAATCAGAGGGACGGTTCAAAACGACATCTTAAAAGAATTTATCGCTCAGAAGGAATGGATCTTTCCGCCCCAGCCGTCGATGCGTTTGGTGGTGGATTCCATTCAATTTTGCAGCGAGCATCTTCCCGCCTACAACAGTATCTCTATCAGTGGATATCACATCCGCGAAGCCGGCTCCACCGCGCTGCAGGAACTGGCATTTACGCTTCGCGACGGGAGTGAATATGTGGAGTGGTGTCTTCGAGCAGGCATGGCTGTTGACGACTTTGCACCGCGATTGTCATTCTTTTTTGATTCCCACAATAACTTCTTCGAGGAAATAGCGAAGTTCAGAGCAGCGCGCCGCCTTTGGGCTCACGTCATGCGCGACCACTTCGGAGCAAAGAAGGAACAATCCTGGATGTGTCGCTTCCACACTCATACCGCAGGCTGCAGTTTGACCGCCCAGCAACCCACCAACAACGTTGTCCGTACCACCATTCAGGCTCTGGCAGCGGTTCTGGGAGGAACAAACTCCCTTCACACCAACTCGCTCGATGAAGCGCTGGCACTACCAACGGAAGATGCGGCACGACTTGCTCTTCGCACTCAACAGATTCTTGCCCATGAAACCGGTATTCCCGACGCAGCCGATCCGCTGGGAGGTTCCTATTTTGTGGAAGCCTTGACCAACGAAATGGAAGAAGGAGCTCGTAAATACTTCGAGCAAATTGACGCGATGGGTGGCATGATCACAGCAATTGAGAAAGGCTTTCCTCAGAAGGAGATCCACGAAGCTTCCTATCAGTATCAAAAGGCCGTGGAGAGAAAGGAAAAGGTTGTCGTCGGTGTGAACGAATTCGCCCTCGATCACGCCCCTGCCATAGAGACCCTCCAAGTGAGCCCCACACTTCAGGAGCATCAGGTCCAACGTTTGCAGAAACTTCGCTCCAGACGGAATAGTGTGGCCGTCAAGCGAACTCTTGCCGAACTCAAGGAGGCTGCACGGTCGGATCAGAACCTGATGCCTTTCTTAGTCGACGCCGTCAAGGAGTACGCAACACTGGGCGAGATTTGCGATACCCTGAAGGAGGTGTTTGGAACTTATCAGGAACCGAGTTTCTAGTGTCTCGTCCCATGTATACCCAGATGTTTGCTGATGGGGCTTGGGAGGGGAGATCAAGGAGCGAGGAGGAGGCGATGTCAGGGACATCGACGACGACGAGCGACACAGAGATCGCCCGCAACCCCCATCAGCCCGAAGGGTGGCGGCGGGACGGCATCAATTTCATTGTCGCTCCTCCTCCGTGATACACCTTGGCATCGCGTCGTCGTCGCTTCGCGAACTTGACGCCGTCGCGCTCGCCACAAACCTTATGGTATTCATGGGACGAGACACTCATGCCAGAATATTTTAATGCCAGAGAAGAAAATTAGAGTTTTGATAGCCAAGCCGGGATTAGACGGCCATGACCGAGGAGCCAAAGTGGTGGCCCGAGCGCTGCGCGATTCTGGCATGGAAGTCATCTATTCAGGTCTTCGACAAACCCCTGAACAAATTGTCCAGACGGCTATACAGGAGGATGTGGATGCCGTGGGCTTGTCCATCCTGTCAGGTGCCCATATGACTCTTTTTGGCCGGCTGGTACAACTCCTGAAAGAGACTCAAGCGGATGATATCCTACTTTTCGGAGGTGGTATCATTCCCGACGACGATATTCCTAAACTCACTGAATTAGGTGTGGACAGAATCTTTCAACCAAACGCAAAAACGACTGACATCATTGACTTTTTGAGAAAGAAGCTTCACTAAAGACCCTGCTCAGAATGAAGAAATTCATCGGCGGCTCCGTGCTCATCATCCTTGTCACTTTCGCGATCCAGTACACTCGGCTGGGACCCTCACCTGCAGTTGTCAGCCAGGGTGAGATTCGAATCGTCTCTCTGGCTCCAAGTTTGACCGAGATCCTCTTCGAACTGGGAGTAGAAGAGCAGGTGGTTGGAGTGACCAATTACTTCATCGATCCTTCCCCGGCACAACCGAAGGAAAGAATCGGTGATTTTTTCAATCCGAATCTGGAAAAAATTGTCACTCTGAAACCCAGCCTGGTGATCGCCGAACATTGGCCCTCCTCCAGGACTGTTCCCCGCCTCAGAGCATTCGGAGTACAGGTGCTGGAACTCCCATCACCGACCTCCCTGGAGGAGATTTACCAAACCATCCGGGAAGTGGGAAAAGTGGTTGATCGATCCCAGCGGGCTGAGGCCATAATTGACAACATGGAAAAGCGCCTCCAGGCCGTGAAAGAGCGCGCTGCCCAGCTGAGCCCTCGACCCACTGTATACATCGAGGTCGATCTCCCCACCTGGACCATTGGGAAAAAGAGTTTCATCACGGAGGCGTTTTATCTTTGTGGTGCTCGTAATGTATTTGACGACGTGGAAAAAGGTGCTCTCCAAGCCTCGAAAGAAACCATCATTTCTCGTAATCCGGATATTATCCTGACATACACAGTCAGTGCTTCTGTGATTCGCGAAAGACCCGGTTGGGATCAGATCAAGGCGGTTCAGCAGGGGAGAATCCTGGACGACTTTGACCGAGAACTTCTTTCCCATGGCAACCATCGCCTGATTGAAGGAATGGAAAAATTACAAATCCGTATCTTGAAAATGATGAGTGAACAATGAACGGTCCAAGGTCGTTGCTGATCCTGTTGGTGGTGACGATCCTTCTGGCTGGCGCTGCTCTCTTCGTGGGTCCGGTTGCCAATCCCTCCTGGGCAATCATTGAGGGAATCCGCTTTCCTCGCGTGCTGCTTGCATTCATCGTGGGAGCAGGTTTGGCGGGTTCGGGGGCGGTGCTACAGGGAGTCCTTCGAAATCCTCTGGCCGATCCATTCATCCTAGGTACCTCAAGTGCCGCCGCTGCCGGCGTGGTTTTCGCTGGCATACTGGGTTTCCAGCACTATTCCATGCTCTACTTCATGGCCATCGGGTTTGCTCTGGCCTCCATCTTTGGCGTCTATCGGATTGCCCAAATCAATGGCAAGGCTCCCATCCAGACGATCATCTTGGCTGGAGTCATCGTTGGGCTGTTCTTCAATGCAGCGGTCTTCCTCTCTTTCTCTATCTTCTATCGCGAGTCTTTCACCATGCTCTTTTACCTGCTCGGAACCCTGACGGAAGGCAGTTGGCAACTGATTGGAATCTCGGCCTCAATTATCGCCTCCGGTCTGGGTCTGAGCTGGCTCTTTTCACGGGAATTGAACATGCTCACCCAGGGAGAAATGGCTGCCTTTCACCTGGGAGTCGATGTGGAGACCGCCAAGAAACTTCTCTTTGTGACCGCCTCTGCCATGGTGGCCGCATGCGTTGCAGTGGCCGGTCTGATTGGATTTGTGGGCCTGATCGTACCTCATATGATGCGCATGATCGTGGGCCCAGACCATCGCCTGCTCATCCCGGCCTCCGCCCTCGGAGGTGCCATTTTTCTCATCCTGGCGGATGCCCTGGCACGCACCGTCCTGCCACCTCTGGAAATTCCGGTGGGAGCACTGACCGCTTTGCTTGGCTCCCCTTACTTTGTCTACCTTTTGCGAACCAGACAACGTATGGGAGAGTTTTGATGGCTTCACTTTTGCTGAAACAGGTCGGTTTTCACTATCAGGATGGCTTCTCGCTTCAGGGTATTGACCTGTTGATTCCTGAGAAATCCTTTCTAGCCTTGATCGGACCAAATGGGAGTGGAAAGACGACTTTGCTGCACCTCATGTCTGGTTTGCTCCAGCCTGAACGAGGTCAGATCTCTGTAGATAACCAACCCCTGGAGACATTGACACGTCGAGAGCTGGCCAGACGCATTGCCGTGATCTCCTCCCTGCAGTACTTTGAATTTCCCTTCCCGGTGGCTGACGTTGTCGCCATGGGCCGCTACCCCTATCTGGGAAGACTCCAGAAACTGACAGGCCGCGATGGGCAAATCGTTGAGAAGGCATTGCACAGCACTGAAATCTGGCACCTGAAAGACCGACCGATCTCTCAGCTCTCCAGCGGCGAGCGCCAGCGGGTCCTCCTCGCTCGGGCAGTCGCCCAAAGGCCCTCTATCCTGATGCTGGATGAACCCAATACTCATCTGGACATCCATCACCAGATCGCCATCTTTCGTTTGCTTCAACATCTCAATGAGGAGCATTCCATGACAGTCGTGGTCGTCCTTCACGATTTGACGGCAGCTTCTGCCTTTTGCCAAACAGTGGCTCTCCTCAGTGAAGGCAAGCTCATTCAGACGGGGACGCCCACAGAAGTCATCACCACAGAGACGATTCGCAGTGTCTACAAAGCTGATATTACGGTTCAGCCCAGTCCACTGGGTGGATTTCCTCAAATCAGCTACGAGGGAAACGCTGACAGCTGAAACGCTGACAACTGACAACTGACAACTGACAGTTGACAGTTGAAACCCTGCCCCCTGACAGTTGAGAACGGAAGAGCTATTGTCAGGTGTCAGGTGTTAGCTTTCTCTCGACGCGAGAAGCGAGTTCTCTTACAATGGGGTGATGGGAAAGAAGAAAAGGGCAGTCTTTCTGTTGATCTTTACCTTAAGCCTGGCTGCTCTACTTGCAGGCACTATAGCCGATAGTGCTCCACCAGCTGCCATAGAAACCATCACTGCAGCCGATATGGAGTCTGCCGTGTATTTCCTGGCCTCCGACGAAATGCAAGGCCGGGCAGTCAATACCCTGTTTAATAGAATCACCTCCCGCTATCTTGCTCATCGATTCGAGTTGATGGGTCTGCAGCCAGTCACCGATGACGGCTATTTTCAATACTTCCAGCTGCTCCAGTCTGAACTCCTGAAAAACAATTCTCTAGAAATCAGGCGCTCCAACTCATCCCGTTCCACGGTGGCAATGGTCAAGGAGGATTTTTTCCCTTCTCCTCTCTCAGCCAATGGGAAGGTGAGTGCCTCTCTGGTCTTTGCCGGTTACGGAATTACGGCTCCTGAGCATGGGTACGACGACTATCAGAAACTGGAGGTCCCTGGAAAGATTGCAGTCATTCTGGGTGGCGAGCCAGGCAAAATGGATCCCGACAGTCCCTTCGAAGGACTGTTGGACTCCGAATACAGCGAGGAGTTTTACAAGATCCTGAATGCTCAGACTCACAACGCGGTGGCTCTCATCATCATCCAGGGAAGCTCAGTTCGTCCTCGGGGGATGAACTTTTCACGCCATGCTCGCTTCGTCTGGCCAGAAGATCCCTCACGAGCGCACTACACCTTGGAGCAATACAACTTGGAAGTGTGGGCTGAACAGGTAAAGATTCCGGTTGTGCGGGTTTCCCGTGGGTTGGCCCGTGACCTTCTGGAGAGCACTCCATTCGACTTTGAGGAAGTTCAGGAAAAAATCGATCGAGAATACCAATCCCAAGGCTTTCCACTGCCACAGCTGGAGGCGACTCTCGAAACTGACATCACTCGACACCAAACCCGTATCCGCAACGTCCTGGCCTACTTGCCCGGTTCAGATCCAAACCTGAAAGATGAAGTGGTGATTGTCAGCGCGCACTTCGATCATGTGCAGCCTCGGGATGGGGAAGTCTTCAATGGTGCCGATGACAATGCCAGTGGTACGGTGGGCTTACTGGAGATTGCTGAGGCTTTTGCATTGAGCCCGGAGAAACCGAAAAGATCGATGCTCTTTGCGGCCTGGAACGCTGAGGAGCGAGGGCTTCTTGGTTCCCGTTACTACGTCGAAAGACCCGCTTTTCTGCTGGAGAAAACCGTCGCCCTGTTTCAAATGGACATGATAGGCCGTGACGAGGAGATCCCCGATCCTCAAAATCCCCGTTTCTTCGGACTGCCAAGACAGAGTGCTCAGGAAAACAGAAATAGTTTGCACGTCCTGGGCTATAGTCGCAGTGAAGAACTTCGCAATCTGGTGACCCAGAATAACCAACAGATTGGCTTAGACCTCAAGTTTCAATACGACCACACTCCTGCCAATCTGCTGCGACGGAGCGATCAGTGGCCCTTTCTCTCCAATGACGTACCTGCACTCTTTTTTAACACCGGCCTCCATCCGGACTATCACCGTCCAACTGATACCCCGGAGAAGATCAATTACCCTAAGATGGAAAAAGTTGTTCGTCTGGTTTTTCTCTGCAGCTGGTCCGCAGCTAACCAGTAATCTTACGGACCGCCTCCAGGGCAGCCTCGTAATCAGGGTAATCGGCCACCTCCTTCACATACTCCACGTGGCGAAGAATGTCCTCTTCATCCACCACAAAGATGGCTCGGGAGTTTAACCGCAGCTCTTTGATGAGGGTGCCATACTTTGTTCCGAACTGGGCATTTCTATGGTCGGAGAGCATGGTCAGATTTTCGACACCGCTTGCCCCACACCAGCGAGCCTGGGCAAAAGGAAGATCCATGCTGATGGTGTAGATCTTGACATCGGTCAACTTGGCCGCCTCTTGATTGAAGCGGCGAGTCTGGGCATCGCAAACCGGCGTATCCAAAGACGGGACCACACTGAAAACCCGCACTGAACCACCCGTATCAGCCAGGCTGATCGGATTCAGGTCTGTCCCAACAGTGTCAAAGTCAGGGACCCTGTCACCCACCTTCAGCTCAGCTCCCACCAGGGTAAAGGGAGTACCCTTTAAAGTTACAGCACTGGCTCTTTCAACACTCATTCTGGTTTCCTCCTAAAACTACCGTTAAACCCTCGACCAGGTAGGAACAAAAGTGGTCTTTCTGGAGAAGGTGGTGTCTGCGGCTTACCTTGGCTTGAAGTAACTCGGAGAGA
The DNA here is from genome assembly GCA_963663035.1 of Acidobacteriota bacterium. Taxonomy (GTDB): domain Bacteria; phylum Acidobacteriota; class UBA6911; order RPQK01; family JADFOI01; genus JADFOI01. Next base: position 471,200 of record OY760074.1, on the reverse strand, counting down.
AATTCTTCTTCGTAGATACAGACATGGGGGAACTTCTTAGCCACCTGAGCGACGGGACAGTTCATCTCCTTGATCAAAAACTTCTTCGGGCCGAGCTCTTCCCACCGAGCCATATAACCATTTTCAGCAACTGGGTCACCTCATGAACGCGAGCTTCCAGGGTCCTGCCTAAAACCTTTTGCTGAGCTCTTTCCACAGAAGTCGTCTTGCGCTCTTCGAAGAGCTGGTTGATCTTTGTCTTGCCATCCATGGAGCGGAGGCTGACCAGAAGGTCGAGCACCAAATTAGCATAGTCTCTTTCAAACTGCTCGTGTCCCTTCTCCGTCAGGTAATAGCGAAAAGCCGGGCGACCTATCTTTTGCTTTTCCTTCTCGGAAAAAAGCAGGTCGTTGCCTTCCAACAATGTCAGTTGCCGTCGAACGGCCATAGAGGACAGGTTGAGTCTCTGGCACAGCTCGTTGACGGAAAGTCCTTTCTCTGCTTGCTTGAGAAGCCCAAGGAACCGATCGGATGCAGATTCCCCAGATGGCCGCATGTCCTCTGCATTATAGCGATTTTGTGGGTTATCTCCAATTGCAATCTTCCTGGGTCAATTACTGGACATTATCTAGACAAATAATAGACAAGAAGGTGTCTTCCCTCTCCCATGCCCATTCTTCACAGAGAGAGTTTCTCACCAGAAATTGAAACTTTTTCCCGATTAAGGCATCAAAGCTATAGTCCAATGAAGAAAAGTCACTTCTTTGGAATAAGATAGGCAAGGAACTCGATGTTCAAGATTACTGAGAGGGCCTACAACAACGGTAGGTAGATGAACATGAAAGCAACATTTCTGGAAAGCGAAGGGTTATACCCCCAGAAGAAGAAGCCAGATCCTTCGATGCGAAATTTGGCATTGGGGATTCTTCTCCAAGCATTTCGCGACATCGTCTCTCCAAAGAAGGTGTCTAACAAGGAGTGGGAGCTGTGGCGGCAAGACGCTCAGGAATGGTTCTTCTCGAATGAAGCACACCCGGGAAGCTTACTCTGGGTTTGTGAAGTGTTAGAGATGAGCCAGAGAGACCTGCGCGGTTGGCTCCTAGAGTACCGGCGCAGTAACTACAATCGGAAGAGGGAAATGGCGAAGAAGCTCATCCGGTTTCAGATCCGCCACTAAAAGTAACCCTTTAATGTGTGGTCCGCTGCACAAAGCTCCAGCTAACGCTCGCAACAAACACCTCCGTACTTCTGGAAGGGAGCACTTGGTCTCGCCGGGCGCTTTGCCAAATCTATGTTACTGGAAGTCTTCCTGGCGTTATTCTTTTTCGGATATCTGACCCTGTTGACTCTCATCGTTACCCGTCACTTCTTTCCTCCTGCTCAGAGTGCGCCCATCCCTGAAGAAGTCTCAGAGGGTCATGCCCCCAGTGAGTTCATGTTGGAATTAGAGGATGTGGACAAGTCCTTTGACCAGCCCGTCCTGAAAGGAATTAGCTTCAAAGTCCACAGCGGAGAGACTATTGGTGTTCTGGGGAAAAGCGGGAGTGGGAAAAGCGTGACTCTCAAGCTGATCGCTGGGCTTCTCAAGCCCGACAGTGGCCGAATCGTCTATCAGGGAAAAGATATCACCCACATGAACGAAAGGGACCTTCTGAACTTTCGAAAGCGGGTGTCCTATGTTTTCCAAGGAGGAGCTATTTTTGATTTCCTCAACGTCAGAGAAAACATCGCCTATCCACTACGCGAAATGGGAATGAGGGACGAAGATAAGATCGAGAAGCGGGTTAATTATCTGCTGGAAGCGGTGGATCTGGAAAATATGGGGGATCTTCAAAAACCCGAGCTCAGCATCGGAGCCAGAAAACAAGTTGCCATTGCCCGAGCCATTGCCAACGATCCGGAAATCATTCTCTACGACGAACCCACTAGCAGTGTCGACCCCCTCATAAAGAAATCACTGAATCGGTTGATTCGCAAGCTCAACACACAGGAGCAGCTGACCTCCATCGTGGTGACTCACGACCTGAGGTGCGTCGAGATGGTGGCTGATCGGATCATCCTGCTTAAAGAAGGGGTCATCCACTTTCAGGGCGACCAAGAAGCCTTTCACTCCTCCGCCGACCCCTATGTTCAGGCCTTTATAGCCGGAAGGCGATTTGAGGAAAAGGAACAGCTGACACCTGACAGCTGACCAGCTGTCCCCTTTTTCCCTCCCAGACAGGCCCGTGGGCTAAAGCCCACGGCTCTGTTTGAGCCTCGTCAGCTCCGTCAGAGCCGCAGGCTTTAGCCTGCGGGCCGTACCCAAATTTCTCCTTCTGGATTCTTCTCCTGACTCCTGTCTCCTGACTCCTGTCTCCTATTTAAAGTGCCGGGTTTTCAACTCTTCCAGCACTTCCCCGAGCGGGACCTCCCTCTCAGCCAGAAAAACCAACAGGTGATAGAGCAGATCAGCAGTCTCTTCAATGGATTGCCGCTTCTCTTGAGTCACTGAGAGGACCACCTCAATAGCCTCTTCCCCCACTTTTTTTGCCATCTCGGGAAGTCCCTTGGCGAATAGCGCCGCGGTGTAGGAACCATCCGGCATTTCTTTTCGCCGATCCGCAATCAGCCGCTCCAGATATCCCAAGAACTCAGGACCGGTGAATTCGTCGTCCGGAGCGAAGCAGGAAAGCGTACCGCGATGACAACAGGGTCCCTGAGGCTCAACCACCAGGATCAGAGCATCACAGTCGCAATCGTGACTGATCTTGTGCAGCTTAAGATAATTCCCGGAAGTCTCTCCCTTTGTCCACAGGGCTTTCCGACTACGACTCCAGAAGGTCACCAATCGACTCTCCAGAGTCTTCTCCAGAGCCTCTTGGTTCATAAATCCCAGCATCAGGACCCGGCCGGTGTTCCCATCTTGAACAATGGCCGGGATCAGACCCTTCATCTTCTTCCAATCCAGCTGCTTGATATCCATCCTCAAACTAGGCCTCTTATTCTGTATTCTGTATTCTGTATTCTGTATTCTCTCTTAGAGTTCTCACAGTTACCGAGTTTCTGGCCAGGAATTCCTTCACCTCAGCGACCGAATACTGGTCGTAATGGAAAATACTGGCCGCCAAAACCGCATCCGCCCCTGCTTTGAGAGCTTCCAGGAGATGCTCAGGTGCACCGGCTCCACCAGAGGCTATGACGGGTATTCGGATGCACTCAGAGACAGCACGCAGGAGCTTCAGATCGTATCCCTCCTGAGTGCCATCATTGTCCATGGAGGTGAGAAGGATTTCCCCCACCCCGAGCTCTTCTGCCTGACGAATCCATTCGATGGCATCGCGCTCTGTTTCCACTCGTCCTCCGTTAACAAATACCTTCCAGCTGGCCTGGGCTCTTTTGGCATCCACTGCCAGGACAATGCACTGAGATCCAAAGGCCAGGGCGGCCTCACGCAACAAGTCAGGATTTCTCACCGCCGCACTGTTGATCGAAACCTTGTCGGCTCCAGCACGCAGCAGGTCATGAACTTGACTGACGGTACTGATCCCACCACCTACGGTAAAGGGAATGAAGATCGAATCGGCCACCCGCTTTACCCATTCCACCACTGTTTTCCGCTCCTCCACGGTGGCCGTGATGTCCAGAAAAACCAGCTCATCAGCGCCTTCTCGATAATAGCGGCGTCCCAACTCGACGGGATCACCTGCATCTTTTAGGTCCAGAAAGTGGACTCCCTTGACCACCCGTCCTCCCGAGACATCCAAACAGGGGATGATCCTGTTAGCCAGCATCAATAAACCTCTCCCATTCCATGCCACCCTCATACAGAGCGCGCCCCACCACGACCCCATCGACACCTATCTCTTCGAGCTTTGAAACGTGTTCCGGCCGGCTAATCCCCCCAGCTGCAAACAGTGTGACTTTACCTGGAAGCTGGGCGCGTAACTCTCTATAAAGTGCGTAGTTCGGGTGTCTGAGCGTGCCGTCACTTTCAACGTCTGTACAAATCACTTGTAGGATCCCCCACCCGGCAACTCGATCCAGCGCCTCATTGAGCTCAACGCCACTTGACTCCAACCAGCCCTGGCTGCGAAGACCCTTCCCTTTTAAATCAAGACTGATCATGAAGGGAGTGGGACCCCACCTCTCAACCCAACGGGTTACACGTTGGGGATCGGTCAATGCGGCCGTCCCCAAAATCAGGTATTGCACACCAATGCCGAGCGACTCCGAGACATCCTCCTCTGTGCGCAGGCCTCCTCCCATCTGGATCGGAAGGTCCACCGCCTCAGCCAGAAGACGGATAACCTGTCGATTTTGACCCGACCCTGCACGCGCTCCTTCAAGGTCAACCACGTGCAAACGAGCAAAGCCGGCTGCTTGGAATTCTCGCGCCTGCTCGACAGGGTCGTTTCGATAGGTCGTTTGTTGGCCAAAGTCACCTTGATAAAGACGGACACATTGTCCGGAAATCAGATCGATGGCCGGGATTACGATCACGACTATTGAACCTCCAAAAAGTTCTGAAGCACTTTGAGACCGACTTCTCCTGATCTTTCGGGATGAAACTGCACCCCGTAAAAGTTATCTTGCACGACATGCGACCCAAACCAGTTTCCATATTCGGTTTGGCCCAAGGTGACAGAATTCACTATAGGAGCGAAATAGCTGTGAACAAAGTAGAAGAAACTCTCCTCGGAAATGTCTTGGAGGAGACTCGAAGGCAGTTGGGAGGAACCACCCACGCCTTCGACCTGATTCCAACCAATGTGAGGAACCTTGACTTGAGAGCTGTTGAACCGACGGACCGCTCCCGGAAGAACACCCAGACACTGCGTATTGTCCTCCTCAGAAACCTCGAAGAGGAGTTGAAGTCCCAGGCAAATCCCCAAAAAGGGCACTCGAAGTCGCTGCAGCACCTCTACCAGGTCCTGGTCAGCCAAAGAGTCCATGGCGGCTCTGGCCGATCCTACCCCCGGGAGAATGACCTTATCGGCCCGGCTCACCACGGCCGGATCACCCGAGAAAACAAATTTTGCTTTCAGATACTTCAGGGCATTCCCTACGTTGTAGAGGTTGCCAGCTTTGTAATCGATAACGACGATCATTACTCTCTTGCTTACAGCACTCCCTTTGTTGATGGAATCTGCCCTTTCGCCCCGCGGTCAATCTCAACAGCCATCCGCAGCGATCTCGCGAAGCCTTTGAACATTGCCTCAATACGATGGTGCTCATTTTCGCCCCGATTAAGAAAATTGAAATGCAGATTGCACTTTGCAGCGATGGCCAGGGATTTAAAAAAGTGAGGTATCAACTCAGTCGAAAGATCGCCGACTCGCTCCCTTTGGGGTTGGTAGTCACAGCAAAAAGCAAAGCGCCCCCCCACGTCTACAGCCACGGCAACCAGGACTTCATCCATGGGAAGCAGTACAAACCCATATCTCTGGATCCCCTCTTTCGTTCCAAGAGCCTTATCGATGGCCTGGCCTAAGGTAATTCCCAAATCCTCCGTGAGATGATGATCATCCACTTCCACATCACCCTGAGCCTGGACCTTCAGATCGATCCGGGCATGAGCTGCCAACAGTTCGAGCATATGCTCGAGAAATCCCAGACCGACTGAGCAGGTGCACTTGCCTTGTCCGTCCAGATTCAAATCAATCTCAATTTTGGTTTCACGTGTCTCTCTTTTGACTGATACAGTGCGTTGGCTCATAAACTCCCCTTCACAATTCTTTGTAATTCACCGAGGAACAAATCATTTTCCGATGCGGTCCCTATACTCACTCGAATACAATTTTCCAGCCCGGTTAGCGAACTTCGGTCTCGCACAACTATCTGCTTCTCCAGAAGCCGGTCGCAAATCAGAGAGGCCTGAGGAGAACGAAAAAGTAAAAAATTGGCCTGAGAAGAAAAGACCTGTTCGATTTGCGGCATTTCACTCAGCTGGGCGGCCACTCTCTCACGCTCCCTTCGAATCTCCTGTACCCAGCGTAAGTGGCCTTCAGACTCTCCGAGCACCTGGCATCCGTTCTCCATGGTCAGGGCACTCAAGTTATAGGGAGCCTTTACCTTCAAGAAATGGGCAACAACCTCTGGGGAAGCGACCGCATAGCCAAGGCGGATTCCCGCCCGTCCAAAAGCTTTTGACAGCGTCCTGAGAAGAATCAGATTGGGAATCCCATCCAGATCAGCCACCAGCGAAGAGTGCTCTGCAAACTCGATATAAGCCTCGTCGACCACCACGATCTTCTTCCATTTTCGCGAGAGCTGGAGAATCTGGTCACGATCCAGCAAGTTCCCAGTTGGGTTGTTGGGTGAGCACAAAAACAGAACCTTCGTGTTGGCGGGAACCACTTCCAGGAACCGCTCTGCACGGAAGTCAAATCTCTTGTCGAAGGGGAACTCAAAACAGGGGATGCCAAAGATGTTGGCTGTCACTCGGTACATCCCGTAGGTCGGCTCTGCAATAGCAACGCGGTCTTTCCCGGGCTGGCAAAACACCTTAAAAATCCAGTCCAGAACCTCATCGGAACCCGCTCCTGCCAAAACGTTGTCCATCTTCACCCCCAGGTATTGAGCAATGGCCTTGCGCAGCTTTCTCTGATAGGGGTCTGGATAGCGGTTCAATCCGATACCTTGCCACTCCTGAGTGAAGGGACTTTCGTTGGCATCGAGCAGAATACCTTCTTGGATTGTCTCCCGGGCAGAGTGATACGGCTCTAGTGACAGGATATTGGGTCTCATGAGGGCGGTAACGTCCATCTTCAAGTTCCAGTGATCTGTTTTCTCTTCTCTGTTCTCTGCTGCCAATTGTCAGTTGTCAGCATTGTGTTGTCAGCGGTCTCTTGTCTGTTGCCTCCTACCTCCTGTCTCCTGACTCCTGACTCCTATTTTCTAGCCTGGCGCGAACTGCACGCCGATGCCCCTCCAGGCCCTCCAGTTCGGCCAAGGCTTCCAAGGTGGGTGCGAGTTCCCGGAGCCCCTCTTGAGTTAATTCCTGGAAAGTAATCTTCTTGACGAAGGTATCCAGAGACACGCCCGAAAAGGCCTGGGCGAGACCCGAGGTGGGCAGCGTGTGATTGGTCCCGGAAGCATAGTCCCCGGCAACTTCAGGGGACCAGGCGCCCAGAAAGACCGATCCGGCGCTTCGAACCTTCTTCATCCATTTCCTGGGGGCTTCCAGATGCAAAATCAAGTGCTCCGGAGCATACAGATTGACGAAATCGAAGACTGCATCCATGGACTGCGCCAGCACAGCAAAACTCTCGCCCAGCGCCTTCGAGGCTAAGTCCCTGCGGGGTAGATCCTGGACTTGATGCTCCACCAGCTGGATCACTTCCTCCAGAACCTCCCCTGAGGTCGACACCAAAATGGCCCGACTGTCGCTTCCGTGTTCAGCCTGAGATATCAGGTCACTGGCGATCAATGGAGGCGAAGCCGATTCATCGGCAACGACCAGAACCTCCGTTGGACCAGCCACCATGTCAATGGCAACCCCTTTGAGCACAGCCAGTAATTTAGCCGTCTGGACCCAGCGATTGCCGGGCCCCACAATTTTAACCACTCTGGGGACCGTCTCGGTTCCCAGAGCCATGGCGGCGATGGCCTGCGCACCGCCTATCTTAAAAACCTGGCTGAGACCCGAGATTTGTGCGGCAAGCAGCACTTCAGGGGACACGGTACCGTCCTGGCGAGGAGGCACACACAACTGGATCTCTTGACAACCTGCCAGTCGAGCAGGAATTCCAAGCATGAGAACAGTGGAAGGGAGAACCGCATTCCCACCTGGAACATAGAGTCCAACTGACTCAATGGCACGGGCTTCTCGCCAACAGCGAACTCCCGGCTCGACCTCTACCGGCCCTTCGGAAATCTGCTGGGCAGTGTGAAACTTGCGGATGTTTTGTGCCGCCCTCTCCAGCGCCTTTACAGCCGGGCTCGAGACGCACTCTTCAGCCTGAGAAAACTCCTGGCTCGAGACTCGAAGTTCCGACAGATCCACGCCGTCAAAGCGACGCGTACACTCCCGAACGGCTTCATCACCCAGTCGAGAGACATCATCGAAAATACTGCGGCAGGTTTCCATCACTGACGGATCAGCAATGGGATTGCGCCGGCACAACTTTTTGAGGTCCTCCTGGCTCAGGTCTGCCAGTCGATAGGATTTCATTCCACCACCATCTTCTCTATGGGGACGACGAGAATGTCGGAAGCACCGGCCTTCCTCAGTTTTTCGATGACATCCCAGAAAAGCTCCTCTGGAACCGCGGAGTGAATGGCCAGCATGTCCTTTTCGGCCAAGGGCACAACCGTGGGACTTTTCATCCCAGGCAAGATACCCTTGATCTCTTCCAGGGCCCCTTTGGGAGCATTCATCATCACATATTTCGTCCTGCGGGCTCTGAGGTGTGCCTGAAAGCGCACCCGAAGCCGTTCGGTCAGCTCTTTGCGTGTGGGGTCCTGCAGAGCTTGGGCATTGGCAATTAAAAAAGCTTCTGACTTCAGAATGATCTCAATCGGCCGCAGCTCGTTGATGCGCAAAGTGCTTCCTGTTGAAACTAAATCACAGATGGCGTCGGCCACATCGAGACTTGGGGTGATTTCTACCGACCCACTAATCTCAATTATTCGAGCCTTGACTTTTCTCTTCTCAAGAAAGTCTTCCAGTATTCGAGGATGAGAAGTGGCGATGCGCTTATCCTTCAGGTCGTAGACACTTTGAAAGGAGCTGTTTTTGGGCACAGCAAGCGACAAATTGCAGGTCCCAAAGCCGAGGGCATCCAGTTGGACCACCTGGGCAGCCTTCTCCTGGACGACATTCAGTCCCACGATGCCGAGATCAGTGATCCCATCCTGAACGTACTCCGGAATGTCGTCGTCACGCAGAAAAAGGATGTCCAGTGGAAAATTCACGCAGGGCGAGAACAATCGTCCTTCGTCAGACTCAAAATCCAGGCCAATGGACTTGAGCAGTTGCCTGGAAGGCTCCCCCAAGCGGCCCGTTTTCTGCACCGTAATCTTTAACTTCTCACCGTTTAACTTCATCTCTTACTCTTCTTCCGCTTCTCTGCACGCTCCAGCATCAATCGGTATCCCCCCTCACCATAATTCAACCAGTGGGCAATACGGGTGATGGTGGCCGTACTCGCACCTGTGCGAAAGCTAATCTTTCGGTAAGGGATATTCTCGGACACCATCCCAGCGACTTTCCATCGCTCGGCCATGGCCTTTAACTCGGGCAGGGTGCACAAGTCCCGAAAGAAGCGGGCACACTCGGCCGGGTCCTTGAGGTGAGCAATGGCCTCGAACAACTCCTGCACACTCGAATCGGTCTCCAATTCTCGTTCCATGCTAACGTTTTAACACACTAAAACAGAACAGTCAAGGGAAAAGTAGGAGGGAGGGGGTAGGAGGTAGGAGGTAGGAGGTAGGAGGTAGGAGGCAGGAGGTAGGAGGTAGGAGGTAGGAGGCAGGAGGTAGGAGGTAGGAGGTAGGAGGTAGGAGGTAGGAGGTAGGAGGTAGGAGGTAGGAGGTAGGAGGTAGGAGGTAGGAGGTAGGAGGTAGGAGGTAGGAGGTAGGAGGTAGGAGGTAGGAGGTAGGAGGTAGGAGGTAGGAGGTAGGAGGTAGGAGGTAGGAGGCAGGAGGTAGGAGGTAGGAGGTAGGAGGTAGGAGGTAGGAGGTAGGAGGCAGGAGGCAGGAGGTAGGAGGTAGGATTTAGCGCGCTTCGCGCGCGTTCCAGGTTTCGGACTTCGAGTTTGTTTGGGATTTGGGCTTTGGAATTTTGAATTTCCGCCGGCCGAAGGTCGGCGGTGGTTAGTCTCCTGCCTCCTGACTCCTGCCTCCTACCTCCTAATTTCTAAGCGGCTTGCCGGTTTTGAGGGTGTGCTGAATTCGTTCCAGTGTCTTTCTTTCTCCACACAGGGAGAGAAAGGCCTCCCGCTCGAGATCTAGCAGGTACTGTTCAGAAACGGTTGTCGCATGGTTGGTGTCACCGCCCGTGAGAATGTAGGCGAGCTTTTTCCCTATTAGCGCGTCGTGATCTGAGATGTATCCGGCTCGCCTCATGAGGTGGAGCCCCACCTTTAAGACGGCCAGAGCGGAGTTGCCCAGGACTGGAATGTTCTGCTGCTGCTCGGGCTGGACATAGCCCCCTTCAGCCAAGCTGATGACCCGTTGCTTCGCCCTGCCGATTAGCCGCTCAGAATTGATCTCAACGACGTCAGTTGGACGCAGGAATTGCAGCCTCCTGGCATCTTCACCACTTCGACTGACCGTTGCTGTGCCAATGGTTTGAAAGGCCCTCTTGACGGCCGGAAGAAGATCCGCACCCGGAATCAACTGAGCGTCACTGATATGACGAATCAGCATTTCCTTGACCCCGCCGCCAGCAGGCACCAGGCCAACTCCCACCTCAACAAGTCCCATGTAAGTTTCTGAGGAGGCTACCACCGCGTCACATCCCAAACAGATCTCAGCTCCCCCTCCCAGCACTCGTTGGAAAGGAGCAGCCACAACCGGCTTGGGGGAATATCGAAAGGACAGGGTCATTCTTTGGAAGTCCCGAACCATTTGATCGATCTCCTCCCGGTTCCCCTCTTGAGCCTCCAGCAGCAGAAGCATCAAATTGGCCCCGACCGAAAAGTTTTCTCCCTGATTAGCGATGACAAGTCCCAGAAAGTTTTTTTCTACCTCCTCAACAGCCCAGCGAGCCATATTCACGATGTCAGCACCGATTGCATTCAACTTACTGTGAAATTCAAGACAGACCACGCCTTCACCAAGATCCACCAAGCTGGCTCCCGAATTTGAACGAACGACTTTGTTTTGTCGCTTGAGAATGGTGAGCTGAATCTTATCCGGATCTTGGTCCAGGCCCTGGAACTTCCGACTCCCCAGATCGAAGAACAGTTGCTGATCGGCGTCCACACTGTAAAAGCGCTTTTGCTCACCCTTTTGAAGCTCTTCCACCCATTCCGGGAGCACCTTGCCATCCTCGCCTATCCGTTCCACTATCTCTTCCAGACCCAACTCCTGCCACAGTTCAAAGGGGCCAAACTCCCAATTGAAGCCCCACCTCATGGCTCGGTCGATCTGATAGTACTCATCGGTGATCTCGGGGACCCGCTCGGCCGAGTATAAAAAGATGTCGCGGAGAAAGGGCCAAAGAAAAGCTCCGGCCTTATCTTTTGACTTCAAGAGGCTCTGAATTCGCTTAATCGTGCTGGATTCATTGCGAACCTTTTCAACAGATGGGATCTTCGCCCTCTTCCGGCTTTGGTACTCGAAGGTCTCAGGATCCAGAACCAGAATCTCCTTCCCCTCTTTTTTGTAAAACCCCTGTCCTGTTTTCAGCCCTTTCCAGCCACGCTCCAACAGCTGCACATAAAGGGCGGGTGGACGAAAGCTCTCTCTCCAGGAATCCTCCGGCAGGTTTTGGTAAAGATTTTCCACCACATCGAGCATGATATCGATACCAACCAGATCCCCCAGGCGAAAGGTTCCGGTCTTGGGGAAGCCCATCACAGGTCCTGTCAACGTGTCGACCTCCTCGATGCTCAGGTCTAGCTCTTCCATGAGTCCCATGGCTCGCATCGCCACGAAAGCACCGATGCGATTGGCTACAAAGTTAGGGCGATCCTTGGCGATCACGATTCCCTTGCCCAGCAGCCGATCTCCAAGGGAGGCAACAGCTTTGACCACTTCCGGCAAGGTGCTGGCAGTAGGGATCAACTCCAGCAGTCTCATGTATCGCGGAGGATTGAAGAAGTGAGTGCCCAGCCAGTGTCTTTGAAAATCCTCCGAGCGTCCTTGTGCGATCCTGGCCACCGACAATCCGCTGCTGTTGGTGGAGACGATGGTGCCAGAGCTGAGGTGAGGTTCCACCTTCTCCCAGAGGTTGTGTTTGATCTCGATTTTTTCAACCACACATTCGATGATCCACTGGCAGGAAGAAAGACTGGTCAGATCATCTTCAAAGTTGCCCACCTGGATCTGACTCACTTTTTGGGGTGAGAAGAGTGGGGGTGGTTTTATTGAGGAGAGGCGCTCGACAGCCTGGCGCGCCAGAGTATTGCGATCTGATCCCTCTGAGGGGAGATCCAGGAGAAGGGTCCTGACCCCGACATTGGCAAAATGGGCACTAATCTGGGCGCCCATGGTCCCGGCACCGAGGATGCCAACAGAATGCAGCGATTGAGTCATGCTCAATAGGTGCCGGATTGACGGGAAAGTTGAAAAGCGGGAGTGATTCTACATCAACTCCCGCATGGCCTCTTCCAGGACCTCTGGCCCCGGCCGAACCTTCTCTTGAGCAAGGACAGCCAACGGCGTCTCAGACAAGTCCAGCAGGTCAAGAAAGTTCTTTGCCACTGGATTGACGTAGATTAATCCCGTCAAGAACTCGCCTGAATCTCGGGTCTCACGGAGCATCGATAAAGCACTATTTTTATTCATCGGATCATAGTCTTGATTCAACTTCCGCAGCCTGATGTGGGAACCGTCATGCATTTCAACTTCTCTCATTACTCCCTCTGCATATTCCACTGTTTCTATAGGCTCGAAATAGGGAACAAAGTCGATTTGGTGCAGGAGTTCCTCGTGCTCTTTCGCCCACTTGTAGCTCTTGGTTGAGCTCTCTTGGTTATTAAAGGTCACGCAGGGACTGATCACATCCAGCATGGCTGTGCCACTGTGACTGAGAGCTCCCTGCAGAAGAGCGACTAACTGCTTGGGGTCCCCCGCAAAGGAGCGGGCCACATAGCTGCACCCCATTTCAATGGCCAGAGTACAGCAGTCAATGGGCGGGAGGTCGTTGATGACACCCGACTTCTGCTTGGAGCCAATATCTGCGGTGGCTGAAAACTGTCCTTTGGTCAACCCGTAAACTCCGTTGTTCTCAATGACATAAATCATTGGAATGTTTCTTCTCAAGAGATGACAGAACTGCCCCAGACCGATGGATGCAGTATCTCCGTCACCGCTGAGCCCAATACAGATCAGGTCCCGGTTGCCCAGCAGGGCACCCGTGGCAAGAGAGGGCATGCGCCCATGGACGCCATTGAATCCGTGAGAGCTGCCAAGGAAATAAGCTGGAGTCTTGCTGGAGCAGCCTATTCCGCTCATCTTCGCAACCTGATGAGGTTTGACGCCCATTTCATAGAAGGCCTTAGTGATCTGGCTGGAAATGGCATCGTGACCACAACCGGAGCAGAGCGTAGAGGGTGATCCCTTGTAATCGGAGATAGTCAGGCCAGCGCGGTTGACTTTCTTAGGTTTAGGTGTGCGAATCGTCATGATTACCTTGAGCGCTCCCTTTCTCATACTCCATCACCTGGTCGGTGATGGATCTGGCGTCGATGGGCAGTCCTGAGTAGTGAAGAACCTTTCTAATTTTCCCCTCTTCGTTACCCACCTCGAGCCGGATTAAATCACCCATTTGCCCGTCCCGGTTCTGTTCCACCACATAGACCCGTTGGCAGCGACTGACAAACTCATGGAGGTGGTGGGTAAAGGGGAGAGCTCGAATTCTCAGATAGTTAATATCGACTCCCTGCTCCTGGCGCAGCTGCTCCTGACACTCCTCCATAGCAGCATCCGTTGTACCGTAAGTGATAATTCCGACTTCAGCGCCATTGCTAAATTGGACGATGGGTTCAGGCACAAACTTCTTTGCGGTTTCGTACTTTTTGGCCAAGCGATCCATGAGCGTTAGGTAGTCCTCCGGCCGCTCTGAATACCTTGCCTCCTCATTGTGCCCACTGCCCCGCGTAAAATAGCCAGCCGCGGGATGGTCCGTTCCCGGCAGTGTTCGATAGGGTATAGCATCACCATCAACGTCCTTATAGCGGGCAAAGCCTCCCAGACGCTCGAGATCCTCCGCCGTGAGCACCTTCCCTCGATCAAGCGGTCTCTCTGGATAGTCAAAAGGATCCGACATCCAGGTGTTCATTCCCAAATCCAGGTCTGATGCGACAAAGACAGGCTGTTGCAACCGCTCAGAGAGATCGAAGGCCTGTATTGAGAGATCAAAGCACTCTTTCATGCTGGCCGGAAACAGGACAACATGCTTGGTGTCGCCGTGCGAGAGATAGAAAAGGGCAGCAACGTCTCCCTGAGAAGTTCTGGTGGGCAAACCTGTGCTTGGTCCGACTCGCTGGATATCGAAAATGACAACCGGAATTTCGGTGAAGTAGGCCAACCCAACGAATTCCGACATCAAGGAGATGCCCGGACCGGAGGTAGTTGTCATCGACCGAGCACCCGCCCATCCAGCACCAATGGCCATGCCGATGGCTGCCAGCTCATCTTCGGCCTGCACAATTGCGAAGGTGGCCTTTCCCGTCTCGGGGTCCATCCGATACCGCCCCATATAATCAGCCATGGTCTCTGCCACACTGCTGGATGGCGTGATGGGATACCAGGTCAATACGGTCGCTCCCGCGAACACACTGCCCAGCGCACATGCAGAATTTCCATCGATGATGATCTTACCCTGGGTCTTTTCCATCCGCTCGATCCGGAAGCAGTCGGACTTGGTGTGGTTCTCTCTCACATATTGTGCGCCCAGGTGAGCAGCTTGAATATTGAGATCAATGGCTTTCTGCTTGGTCTTGAACCACTTGGCGATCACCGATTCCACTTCGGCCATTTCAATACCGAAGAGCTCAGCTGCACTCCCCACGTAGATGATATTGGCGATCAGTCTACGCAGCCGCACATCCTTGATTATCTGACCTGCCAGATCCGAAAAGGGTACGGGGTAGTAAATCAGATCATCCCTGATCTGAGACAGATTCAATTTCTCATCATAGATGACCACTCGGGATTCTTGCAGGGTTTCGACATCTTCTCTGGCCGTCTGTGGATTCATGGCAATCAAAGCGTCGATCTCCTTTTTGCGTCCCGCGTATCCATCCTTCGAGGCTCGAATGGTGAACCAGGTGGGCAGACCGGCGATATTGGACGGGAAGAGATTCTTCCCGCTAATGGGAACACCCATTTGGAAAATCGCTCTCATCAAAATGTTGTTAGAGGACTGACTTCCCGACCCATTCACGGTGGCCACCTGGATACTGAAGTCGTTGACTATTTCACCTTCTGCTCTGTTCTGTTGGAGATCTTCTTGAGGTCGGCTCTGGATGCTCACTTTCTCGTCCCTCTTGTCACCTCGGCTTCAATCCGCTACCCACAGGAGTGTCACTCATTCTCAATGTCTATCTTAACAAACTTATAGGTCGGACTTATAGGTCGGAAATAGTGGATTAGGTGCTAGAAGTCACCTTTTGAGAGATTGACTTGCCCTGGGTAAACAGCAGCAAGTAGTCCTGCCCTCCTGCTTTCGAGTCAGTGCCGCTCATGTTGAATCCACCGAAAGGATGGACTCCCACAAGGGCGCCTGTGCATTTGCGATTGATATAGAGGTTTCCCACATGAAACTCTCTCTTGGCTTTCTCGATCTTCGATGGATCTTGAGTGTAAACGGCTCCCGTCAATCCAAATTCGGAATCATTGGCAATTGCTATGGCATCATCATAGTCGCCTGCTCTGATGACTGCCAAAACGGGTCCAAAGATTTCCTCTTGAGCAATTGTCGCTTTCCGATCAACATCCACGATAATGGTGGGTGGTACGAAAAATCCCTCTGAAGCTGCCTCCTCTCCTCCCATCACCAATTTACCTTCCTTTTCGCCAACTTGAATAAAATGCTGAATCGTTTCCTGCGCCTTTTGATTGATGACGGGACCGAAGTTGATGTCGCTCTCCTCCACACTGCCCTGTGCGATCATGGCACGAGTTTTCTCCAGGAGCTTCTCCACAAACTCGTCATAAACAGAGTCCACGACGATGGCACGAGAGCAGGCCGAGCACTTTTGACCCTGGTAACCAAAGCTCGCAGCCACCACACCAGTGGCAGCTTCATCCAAGTCTGAGTCACTGTCTACCACAATGGCATCTTTGCCGCCCATTTCCGCAATGACTCGCTTGATCCAGATCTGACCGGGACGGTGTTTGGCTGCTAGTTCGTTGATTCGCAGACCCACTTCCTTTGAACCGGTGAAAGAGACAAAGCGGGTCCTGGTATGTTTGACCAGCGTGTCCCCAATCTCCCCTCCGCTCCCGGTCAAGAAATTGACCACACCGGGTGGGAATCCCGCTTCCTGGAATATCTCCATCAACTTCGCTGCAATGGCCGGTGAGTCGCTGGAAGGCTTCAGCACCACAGTGTTTCCACTGACGACGGCCGCAAAAGTCATCCCCGCGAGAATTGCCAGAGGAAAGTTCCAAGGGGGGATGATGACACCCACTCCCAAGGGAATATATTCAAGAGCGTTTTCTTCGGACTCGACTTCAACCAATGATTGAGGAGCTGCCAAACGAAGCATCTCTCGAGAGTAAAACTCACAGAAATCAATGGCCTCGGCAACGTCGGCATCAGCTTCTACCCAAGACTTCCCTACTTCGATCACCATCCAGGCAGCAAGTTCGAGCCGTCGCTCCTTCATGATTCGGGAGACCTTCAACATATAGGCCACTCGCTCTTCAGCCGGCAGCCGACTCCACTGAGAAAAGGCTTCTTCTGCAGCCGATATGGCCCGTTCGACCTCCCCGGGAGTTCCCTTCTGAAAAACTCCCACAACCTCCTCCCGGCGTGAAGGATTCAGCGACTGAAACTGGTGTTCACAGCGGATTTTCTCGCCCCCGATGATGATGTCGTATTGCTGTCCCAGTTGGCCGCGTACTTTGGCAAGTTCCTCGGACATGGCCTGATGATTCTCAGGCTGCGTAAAGTCAGTAAAAGTCTCGTTCTTAAAAGCTTCTAGTTCCACAATTCTCTCTTTCCTTCCCTATTCTTTACAGCACCCGCCTAGCCCGCACTAAGCATAGGTTTTCGTAGCGAAGTGGCGCAAGCGCCGCGATGACAAGGCGTTTGACGAAGCGCCCCGCAGGCGTACTCATGCAGTACGCCGAGGAGCGCAAGGAAAGACAACGCCGTCAGCGCGGATGATCGCGACACTGTAGCAGAAAATTTATGCATAATGCGGGCTCAGATGTCAATCCTGGGGATCTGGCCCACACGGCCCCGTCCTTATGACGTCCATAAAGGAAGACACGGAAAAGACTGCATTTCCGATACCGGGCTTTCCGTACCCTTTGGGAGGGGGCAACTGATACTTTTCATGCGTGTCTCTCCAGGTCCGGAGCAGATGAACATGATACTCAAGAGGCGCACCTTCTGGATTTTGCCTCCCCAGAACAGTGAGAGGTTCCGGGCACCAGGTGGTGAAGCGAGGCGTGATGCCGCGAGACATGAAATAGTCCAATCCTTGAGAAGTGGAGTCAATGGCCTCAGCCACGGTTTGGAAGCCATAAGGTTGAGCCATTTCAATTCCGGCTACGAAGTTAGGAATGACGCCAGAGGGCCCGAAGACCTCCCCGGCATCCAGAATACGGCTAATCCACTGGTCACGACCGATGTAACGGTTCTTCCCGGCGCAAATGATTTCAAAGAGCTTTCGGTCCCAGACTTCATAGTTGGGATGATAAATCTGCACACCCACATCTCTGAATTGTCGCACTTGTTCCTTGGGTAAAGCCTGCACCACCAGTTTTCCAATCCAGCGGCCGGGGAATCGTTTCTCAATGGCAGCTGGATACTGAAGATAGAAATCGACCTCACGTTTCTCGTCGAGTTGGGAGGTAATGCTTCCTCCTGTCACCGTATAAGCCTGACTATCGGTGTCGGTGGCATTAATGATTTCCAGGGCTTCCATGAGCTCCTCAACCGTCTTGACGCCCGTGTAAGACCGCCCGCTCTTCTTCTGCTGACGAAAATTTTCGTTGATGTCGCAAAATTGGCACTCCTCTTGGCGACCAAAGTATTGGCAGATCCTGAAGACCGTCAGGTAGATCAAATACCCCCATTCGATGCTGGGGGCAATGTCAACAATCGGTTTCCCGTTGCTCAAAGACCGTTGGTAGTACGCCGGAGTTTTCTGGAACCGGACCCCTGCTATCTCCTCATCTTCCAACTTGAGCACGGGCTCTCCCTCCTCACTAATCTCGACCAGATAAGGAGAATCCGGATTGACTCGCACGGAGACAATGATACGACGGAAATTTCTCTTCCCACCCACTAGACAGATCTCTTCAGGTACCCGCAGATGCTCTTGTTTTAGCATCTCGGAGATGGGAACCAGGTCAAATGAAAAGATGAAGTAAGCTTTGGGTTTAAAGCCAGAAGCCACTCTCAGTGCGTCCTCTGAAAAGGAGATTCCCGTTCGAAGGAGATCTTCCTTTACGATTGCCTCAGGCGGCAAATCCGGGTATTTCTCAATCAAGTTGTCGATCAGATCCAGTTTCTTGGGCATCACTCCCTCAGAAAGTCTCGCCAAGAGATTCACATTCGATTTTGACGAACAACTTGACTCCTTGTATTTCTGTCTTATAATACTTCGTTTTTCAGCCTTCCCACACTTAGTGCCTCGTTTCGTCAATATGATGCTTCACCGCAATTACGAATCTAGGCACTAAACAAACTGGAGGATTCTATGCCGGCTCAGAAAAAGAAACCAGCCCAAAAGAAGAAACCAGCTCAGAAAAAGAAACCGGCCCAGAAAAAGAAGCTAACTCAGAAAAAGCAGCCAGCTCAGAAAAAACAAGCTGCACTCAGTACAGGAACTCCCTCTCGGACAAAATCTTCCGGTGACGTTTATGTGCTTTATGAGAAGGCATGGAGCCTCTTACACCAGAAGAAATATGAGAGGGCCAAAAAACAATTCACCAAACTCTTAGAAACATTTCCCGACGAGCCTGAGGTCAGTTCTCGTGCCAGGACCTTTTTGAGAGTCTGCGACAACCATCTGAGAACCCAGAAGAAATATTCTCCAGGTACCCCTGAAGAATATTTCAACGAAGGGGTGTTTTCCCATAATGCCGGGCAATTCGATCAAGCCTTGGGACACTACTCTCGGGCTTTAAAGCTTTCCAAGACCAATAAGGATCACATCCTTTACGCCATGGCGGCCACTTCGCTTTCTGCGGGGAATACCGATGATGCCCTGAAGCACCTGGAGAAAGCCATCCAGCTCAACCAGGAGAACCGATTCTTCGCTCACAACGATCCCGACTTCGAACCCCTGACGACAGATCAAGAATTCCAGAAGCTTATCTTCCCGGAATAAAGGAGGTAGGACGTAGGAGGCAGGAGTCAGGAGCTTAAGATTCAGAAGTCAGAATAGTAGGTTCCAGGATCCACCAGTTTCTAACTCCTAGCTCCTACCTCCTAGCTCCTACCTCCTATCTCCTATCTCCTATCTCCTACCTCCTTCCTTCCAAGCGCATGGTACTCCTGCAGGCTCATGACGCTGATTATTTCTCGTTGCAGTGCCCGAATGGCGTTGACGGCCGCTGCTGCTGCGGACAGGGTGGTAATGGCGGGAGTCCTGTACTGGATGCAGACTCTGCGAATGGCTTTTTCGTCGAAAAACGATTCTCGCCCTAGGGGTGTGTTGATCACCAAATCGATTTTTTGGCTTTTGATGAGATCCACAACATTGGGACGACCTTCGTTGACCTTGTAAACCTTTTCTGTTCGAAGCCCTGATTCGCGCAACAGCTTGGCAGTTCCGCGAGTTGCCACAATCTGAAACCCGAGTTCCTGGAAATCTCTGGCGACGTTAGAAATGAAGAGCTTGTCCCTCTCATTGACACTGATAAAGACAACACCTCCCTTGGGGAGATGAGCGCCAGCACTGATTTGAGCCTTTGCATAAGCGTATCCGAAGCTATCGGAAACACCCATCACCTCGCCAGTCGACTTCATTTCCGGTCCCAGGATCGTGTCTACTCCCGGGAATCTGTCAAAAGGAAAGACCGGTGTCTTGATAAAACAGTGTCGTACTTTCAAGTCATCCGTCAGACCCAGCTCTTCAAGCTTCTTACCAATCATCAGCTGGACTGCTATTTTAGCCAAAGGCACTCCAGTGGCCTTGCTGACAAATGGAACGGTTCGACTGGCTCGCGGGTTGACCTCCAAAACGTACACCTGATCCCCAACCACCGCAAACTGGATGTTCATGAGACCCACGACCTCCAGTACTTGCCCCAGTCTTCGTGTAAGGTCCCGCATGGTTTCCAGGTGTTCCTCCTCGATCACAATAGGAGGCAATACCGAAGTACTGTCACCGGAGTGAATTCCGGCTTCTTCGATATGCTCCATGATGCCTCCAATGACAACCCTGCTTCCATCAGCCAGCGCGTCAACATCGTACTCACGGGCATCTTCCAGAAATTTGTCGATCAGAGTCGGATGATCTGGTGAGACCTCCACGGCGGATCTCACGTATTTGTCCAGGGACTTCTCATCGAAGATAATGGCCATGGAACGGCCACCCAACACATAGGAGGGTCTCACCAGGATAGGATACCCGATCTCTTGAGCGACCTTCCTGGCCTCCTTCACAGACATGGCGGTACCGTTCTCGGGCTGGGGAATATCCAGATCACGCAGCAGGTCGCCAAATCTCTTGCGATCCTCCGCCAGATCAATCGATTGGGGAGAAGTTCCAATAATCGGCACACCTGCATCGAAGAGTTTCAAGGCGAGCTTGAGGGGAGTCTGCCCACCGAACTGAACGATGACACCATCCGGCTTTTCGTTCTCCACGATAGCCATGACATCTTCAAAGGTCAGTGGCTCAAAATAGAGTCGATCGGAGGTGTCATAATCAGTCGACACTGTCTCTGGGTTACAGTTCACCATGATGGTCTCAAATCCCGCCTCCTTGAGAGCAAAGGCAGCATGGCAGCAGCAGTAGTCGAATTCGATTCCCTGTGCGATCCGGTTGGGCCCGCTTCCCAGAATGACAACTTTCCGACCATCGGAAGGCTCTGATTCATCCTCCTTCTCAAAAGTGGAATACAGATAGGGGGTGTGTGATTCAAATTCCGCACTACAGGTGTCCACCCTTTTAAAGACCGGCAGAATACCCTTCTCTTTCCGATATTTCCACAGATCCGGTTCAGTCAGTCCGGAGCCGAAAATCTGGGAGAGACGAAGGTCAGAAAGCCCCTCCCGTTTGGCTCTGCGAATCAACTCCGGGTCAATGGTGGCCAAATCGTGTCCCGCCAGACTCTGGCTCAGCTCCACAATCTGAACAATCTGGTTGAGGAACCAGGGATCGATCCGCGTCAACTCGTGGACCTGATCAACAGTGTAGCCTTCCAGAAAGGCCAGCCGAATGTAAGCCAATCGCTGAGGAGTGGGTTGTATCAGATTTTCCCGAATCCGCTCCTTAGACACCTTTTCACTTGCCAAGGTCGTCCCTGTTTCCTGGGAGCGCAGGCCTTTGAGCAGAGCTTCACGAAAAGTTCGGCCGATCGCCATCACTTCCCCAACCGACTTCATCTGAGTACCCAGAATGCAACTGGCTTCAGGAAATTTCTCGAAGTTCCACTTGGGCACCTTGACCACCACATAGTCGAGGGTGGGCTCAAAACTGGCTGGAGTTTTCAGAGTGATGTCGTTGGGTATCTCGTCCAGGGTATAACCAACAGCCAGTTTAGCGGCGATCTTGGCAATGGGGAAACCCGTTGCCTTGGAGGCCAGCGCAGAACTTCTGCTGACCCGCGGATTCATCTCAATGACCACCATCCGACCTGTGTCGGGGTGGACCGCAAACTGAATGTTTGCCCCACCCGTTTCCACCCCAATCTTTCGGATGGTGGCAAGAGCGGCGTCGCGCATCAGCTGGTATTCTCTGTCGGACAGGGTTTGGGCGGGAGCAACGGTAATAGAGTCGCCGGTGTGAACGCCCATGGGATCAAAATTTTCGATGGAGCAGATGACCACAACGTTGTCATTCAGATCTCGCATCACCTCCAGCTCGAATTCCTTCCAGCCGATGATCGATTCTTCAACCAGAATTTCATGAATCGGAGAGAGCTGTAATCCACGCGTGACAATCTCTTTAAACTCTTCGCTGTTGAAGGCAAGCCCTCCTCCTATCCCTCCCAGAGTAAAGGAAGGCCGAATGACGGCGGGCAGTCCAATCTTCTCAATGATTGCGTCAGCTTCTTTGAGGCTGTTGGCAAATCCAGACTGAGGTACCTCCAGTTCAATCTCTTCCATGGCAGCCTTGAAAAGGCGGCGGTCCTCTGCCATTTTGATGGCGTTCAATTTCGCCCCGATCATCTCCACACCGAATTCGTCCAGAATTCCACTCTCACACAGTTCGACTGAGACATTGAGACCCGTCTGACCTCCTACCGTGGGAAGTAAGGCATCGGGACGCTCGCGCTTGATGATCTCCGCTACATAGTCGTGGGTGAGAGGCTCGATGTAGGTTCGCGTCGCCAACTCGGGGTCCGTCATGATGGTGGCCGGATTCGAGTTCACCAGCACCACCTGAAAACCGTCGCTCTTGAAGGCTTTACAGGCCTGAGTCCCGGAATAGTCAAACTCGCAAGCCTGCCCAATCACGATGGGCCCCGACCCCACGATCAGGATTTTTTTGATGTCAGTCCTTCTTGGCATATCTCAGTTGTCTTTCATCAGACGCAGGAAATCGTCAAACAAGTAGAAGGAATCGTGTGGTCCTGGAGCTGCTTCCGGGTGGTACTGAACCGAGAAAACGGGAAGATAACGATGACGAAATCCTTCGAGTGTCTGGTCATTCAGGTTCAGGTGAGTGAGCTGAATATCACTGCTCTTGAGCGAATCGGGGTCAACGGCAAAACCGTGATTATGGGAGCTGATCTCTACTCGATCAGTGATCAAGTTCTTCACCGGCTGATTCCCACCCCGGTGCCCAAACTTCAGTTTGTAGGTCTTTCCTCCGAAAGCCAAAGCCAAGAGCTGGTGACCCAGACAAATTCCGAAGACAGGCTTTTTGTGAATCAGTTTCTTGAGGTGATCCACGATGTAGTGAAGCGGTTCAGGATCTCCCGGACCATTGGACAGGAAGATTCCATCTGGATTCAGTGCCAAGACATCTTCGGCACTGGTCGTGGACGGCACAACCGTTACATCACATCCTCGGGAAGCCAGGCATCGTAAGATGTTCCTCTTGATACCAAAGTCATACGCAACCACAGAGAAACGGCGATTCTCGCTAGCCCACGAATAGGTCTTTTCTGAAGTAACGGCACGCACGTAGTCGCTTCCCTCCATGGTGGGATGTTTCAACACCTTCTGCTTCAGTGACTGCGGATCAAAATCAATCTCGGAGATAATACCTCGCATAGCTCCCTGCCCACGGATGTGGCGAACCAAGGCACGTGTGTCGGTCTCTGCAATTCCGGGAATAGAATTCTCCCGGAGGTAGTCCTCTAGAGTTCCCTGCCCCCTCCAATTACTGAAGGTTGGGCTGCATTGACGGACAACAAAGCCCTCCACAAATGGTCTGTGTGACTCTTCGTCCTCCGGGTTCACACCGTAGTTCCCAATCTCCGACGACGTCATGACGACGATTTGGCCGGCGTAAGACGGATCGGTTAACACCTCCTGGTAACCTGTCATGGAGGTATTGAAGACCACCTCTCCTACAGACTCCTGCTGGGCACCAAAACCAAGGCCTTCAAACAGTCTCCCATCTTCCAGGAACAGGACAGCTCTTCGTTGGTTCATCGGATCAATCCCAGCTTCGAGAGGGGCCAGTAACGAAAGACCGCCTCGCCAAAGATGTTCTGTCCTGGGACAAAACCCCAGTCCCGGCTGTCGTTACTGGATGTCCGATGGTCCCCCAAAACGAAGTAGTGATCAGGAGGGACAACCTGAAGAGGGTAAGATCTGTAGTCAGATTCTGTGGGGAGGTAGGGTTCCGATAGCTCTTCCCCATTCAGGTAAACCACTCCCGATCGCATTTCAACCGTCTCCCCCGGAAGGCCAATGGCTCGTTTGATAAAGGATTTTGTCTGATCCTTCGGATACCAGAAAACTACGATGTCTCCTCGCTCAACTTCTGAAAAATAATAGACAAACTTATTCACAAGGATTCGATCTTGTGCTTCGAACCTCGGCTCCATACTGGTCCCTTCCACCTTCACCGGCTGCACCACAAAAATCACTATGAGAATTGCGGCGAGTGCGGTAAGGGAAATATCTCTGACCCACCCACGAACTTGTTGACCCGGAGAGGGAGCATCCACTGACATCTCCTTTTCCTGGGTCAAATCCACCCTTGAATCGGGAAATAACTCCTGTTCAGTTGCCATCTGAGACTCTATCTTGCGCCCCCTTCTCCCTTCCGCTAACCGACAACATATTTACAAAAAAAGAGAACCGAGTCTATTCGAGCCATATCAATGCTGTTGCAGCGACTCCAAAAATTTTCCTTGTTGACAGCTTGCTGATGGGCGAGAATGTGCACGGTTTCCGGAAGATTGAAATGGCTAGCCCGCATTATGCATAGGTTTTCGCAGCGAAGTGGCGCAAGCGCCGCAATGACAAGGCGTGTGAGGGGTACCTGCGGGTCGCGCCCCGCAGACGTACTCATGCAGTACGTCGAGGAGCGCAAGGGGTACCCGCTTTGCGGGTCGCACAACGCCGTCAGTGCGGATGATTGCGACACTGTAGCAGAAAATCTATGCATAATGCGGGCAAGGAGTTCGCGTTGACAGCATCGATTACAAAGGAAATTTTTTTAACAAGAGGCAGAGGTACACATCGGGAAAAGTTAACCAGCTTCGAGATGTCTCTGAGAGATGCTGGCATCGGGGCCTTCAATCTCGTTCAGGTTACCAGCATCTTTCCCCCTCACTGTAAGCTCGTACCGAAGAGCCAGGGATTAGCGAAGCTCCAACCTGGTCAAGTCGTTTTTTCAGTCATGAGCCAGGTGGCCACCAACGAGCCCGATCGGTTGCTAGCTGCAGCTGTGGGTGTCGCCATGCCGAGGGATCCCAACCTGTACGGATACCTCAGTGAACACCACAGTTTCGGAGAAAGAGAAGAAAAAGCCGGAGAGTATTCGGAAGATGTCGCTGCTGAGATGCTGGCGACAATTCTGGGAGTCGAGTTCAATCCCGATCAAGACTGGGACGAGAAGAGAGAACGCTGGAAGATCTCAGGTAAAATCGTCCAAACAACAAACATTACTCAGTCCGCAGTAGGTGACAAAGGGGGTTTGTGGACGACGGCTGTGGCAGCCGCTGTCTTCCTGCCGGGCTAGACTTCGATGATTTCCTTTTCCTTTTGCTTGGCCAGCTCGTCAATCTCTTTGATGTACTTGTCGGTCGCCTCCTGGACTTGATCCAGTCCATGGTGTTCCAGATCCTCGGAGATCTCTTTCTCTTTCAGTAACTTTTTCAGCTTTTCATTGCCATCTCGACGAATGTTGCGGAGTGCAGTTCGGTGATCCTCAGCGGCTTTGCGAACCTGTTTGGCCAGGGATTCGCGTCTTTCCTGGGTCAGAGCCGGGATGGGTATTCGAATGATCTTGCCATCGTTAGAGGGGTTGAGACTCAAATCGGAAGTGAGAATGGCTTTTTCAATGCTCTCGATTTGGGAGAGGTCCCAGGGCTGGATGGTAATCAGGCTGGGTTCTGGAGCATGCAGAGTCGCCAGCTGGTTGACGGGAGTTGGAGTCCCATAGTAGTCCACACTCACGTGGTCCAGAAGGTGAACCGAGGCTCGTCCCGTTCGAATTGTGGAAAGCTCCCTCGTCAGGTCTTCGAGGGTCTTTTGCATGCGATGTTTGGTTTCTGTGAGAATTTCTTGAATCTCTTTCATCGGGCTAGTTCATGATGACTGATCCCACTTCCCGTCCCAGCACTGCCTCCTTGATATTACCTTCTTTCCGCAAGTTGAAAACGACAATGGGTAGCCCATGGTCCATACACAGGGAAATGGCAGTCGAATCCATGACCTTCAGACCCATCTCCAAGACTTGAAAGTAAGTGACCTTCTTCAAGAGCTTAGCGTTTTCGTTTTCCGCTGGATCGCTGTCAAAAACTCCATCCACTTTGGTCGCCTTCAAAATAACCTCCGCCTGGACCTCCATGGCTCTCAAAACAGCGGCGGTGTCGGTAGAGAAGTAAGGATTACCTGTGCCGGCAGCCAAGATGACCACTCTCTTCTTCTCCAGGTGTCGAATGGCTCTGCGTCGAATAAACGGCTCGGCCACCTCGGACATCTGGATCGCACTCAGAACTCGAGTAAAAACGCCCTCTTTCTCCAGCGCGCTTTGCAGTGCAAGGGCGTTAATCATCGTAGCCAACATGCCCATATAATCCCCGGTGGCTCGGTCGAAACCGGCTTCGCTCACCTTGACACCTCGGACGATATTTCCTCCTCCCACGACGATCGCGATTTCAACCCCGAGTTGATGAACTTCCACGACCTGGCGGGCAATCTTCCCCATCACTGCCGGATCCACGCCAAATGTTTGAAAGCCCATCAGGGCTTCTCCGCTGAGCTTTATGAGAATTCGCGAATAGCGAGGCTTTTGGACTTCGACAGCTTCCACGGAAGCTGGTTTTTCCTTGTGAGCCGCTTCCCGAGTCATCTGCCTTTTCCCCTATTTATTCCCCGACTTTAAAACGAGCGAACCGTTTCACAGAGATATTCTCTTTGACGATGGCAATCTTGGACTTTATCAATTCCTCAACGGTCACTTCAGAATCTTTAATAAACGGCTGCTCGTACAGGCAGACTTCAGAATAGTATTTATTGAGCTTTCCTTCAACTATTCTCTCTACAACCTTTTCAGGTTTACCAGCAGCCAGTGCCTGCTTCTGGTAGATTTCCTTTTCCTTTTCGATGTTTTCCTGACTGACATCTTCGCGCCGCACAAAGGACGGACTGGAAGCGGCGATCTGCATCGCGAGATCGCGGACCAGTTCTTGAAATTCGTCAGTGCCGGCCACAAAATCCGTTTCGCAGTCGACCTCCAACAAAACACCAAGCCTTCCCCCGGCATGGATATACTGACCGATGATTCCTTCTTTCGTCTCGCGATCCGCTCTCTTCGAAGCTGCCGCCAAACCCCGTTCCCGAAGGAGGGTAACGGCTTTCTGGAAATCGCCGTCGGCTTCCACAAGGGCCTTCTTACACTCCATCATTCCAGCACCAGTCTGATCTCGAAGTGCTTTTACTTGTTCCGCAGAAATAGCCATTAACGTCCTCCTTCTCTGTCTTTTCGGCTGGCGGGGTTATAAGAATCGGCCTTGTTCAGCCTCAGCTGGAAGAGCTGGAAGCAGCAGAAGGTTCCTCAGAATCAGGCTTTGTAGGGGTCTTTGACTTGCCCCGGGGCTTCGTGGACTTGCTCTTTGCAGAGGCAGTCTTGCGGGTTTTGGAAGCTGTCTTTTTGGCCGCCTGAGTCGATTTGGCCTTTTTCGCCTCACCTTTCGCCTTTTTGGCTGGTGCCTTTTTCTTCTTGGGCGCCTCTTCTTTCTCTTCCTTCTTCATTTCCCGGGCCGGGAGGGCTGTCCCTTCGTCTGTTGCCTCTTCGACGACCACAGCTGGCTCGACCGCTCCTGATTCGGTTTCCTTGACCTCTCCACTTTCCTCCTCAGCAGTCGCAGTCGCCAACCCCTCGGCCTCATCCCGCTCTCTGGTAGCCTTCAGGACAGCCTCTTTCGCCTCCTTGGCCGCTTGGCGCTGAGCTGCTTCCTTGGCGGCCTTGTCATCGGTTTCTTTCGTTTCAGCTTCCACGCGAGCCGTATGGAGAGCCTTCCCTGCCAGGATGGCGTCAGCCATGGTTCCGGCAAACAATTTGATGGCTCTCAAGGCATCGTCATTGCCGGGAATGATGTAGTCGATCGAATCGGGGTCACTGTTGGTATCGACGATGGCAATGATCGGAATCTTCAGTTTGGCGGCCTCCTTGACGGCTATGGTTTCCTGTCTTGAATCCACCACAAACAGAACATCGGGACATTGCTCTATATCCTTGATCCCCAGTAAATTCTTCTCCAGCTTTTTTCGTTCACGCTCAAGGCGTGCAACTTCCTTTTTTGAAAGCTTTTCGTAAAATCCATTGTCGCGCATGGACTCCAGTTCCCGGTAACGCTTGATGCTCTTCTGAACAGTGGGAAAGTTGGTGAGCAATCCGCCTAACCATCGATTGTTCACCCAATACATCCCACAGCGACGCGCTTCTTCCTCGACTGTTTCCTGGGCCTGGCCCTTGGTCCCGACGAAGAGAACTGTCTTCCCCTGGGCGGCAATATTGGTGACAAACTCGACAGCTTCTTTGAAAAGCCGGAGGGTTTTCTGGAGATCGATGATGTGAACACCGCTGCGCTTCCCAAAGATGAAAGGCTTCATCTTCGGGTTCCAGCGCCCAGTCTGATGACCAAAATGAACGCCCGCCTCCAGCAATTGTTTTATCGAGATCGCTCCCAAACAGCTCCTCCTGATTATCGTTTGGAAAATTGAAAGCGCTTCCTGGCGCCTGGCTGACCGTATTTCTTGCGTTCTTTGATTCGTGAATCGCGGTTGAGAAACCTCGCTTTTTTCAATTTCTCACGCAGGCCAGAATCAAATTCCAATAACGCCCGCGCAATTCCCAGTCGAGCGGCACCCGCCTGTCCGGTATAGCCTCCGCCCTTGACGTTGATGTAGACATCAAACGCATCGGACTGTTCCGTCAAAACCAGCGGCTGGGTGACAACCATGCGCTGGACCTTACTTTTAAAATAATCCTGAAAATCGAGGCGGTTCACTACAATCTGCCCCGTCCCTGGCATTAAGAAGACTCGGGCCGTTGAGGTCTTCCTTTTGCCAGTTCCATAGTACTGAGTCTTTTCCAATCCTTATAATCTCCTCAAAACACCAGGGCCTCAGGCCTCTGCGCCTGGTGCGGATGATCGCTACCAGCATAGACCTTTAGCTTCTTTAACATCTTCCGCCCTAACTTGTTCTTGGGAAGCATCCCTCTTACGGCAAACCTCATCAGACGTTCAGGGTGCTTGCTGAGCAAGTCCTTGGCTCGGATTTCCTTGAGACCGCCAGGATAGCCACTATGGGCGTAATAAGTCTTCTTTTCCCACTTCTTCCCGGTGAGCGTGATCTTGTCGGCGTTGACCACTATCAGGAAATCGCCTGTGTCGAGAAAATCACAATACCACGGCTTTTCCTTGCCCATGAGAATGGAGGCGATGCGTGAGGCCAGACGGCCCAAGATTCGATCTTCAGCATCCACCAGATACCATTTCCGCTCGATCTCATTCACAGGCTTTATGTACGTCTTCACAGATGGGCCCCTATACTTTTTACAACCGTCTAAAAAGTAAACGCAAAAAATACAGGAACGAGTTCATCACTGTCAAGTTTTCGGGGTAGTAAACAGAGCTTCAGAAGACCTCTTGAAGGGCTAATGGCTCGAGCCGGAATGACGCAACAGGTTTTCTACTGCATAACCCCGGCGAGTGGAAAAACTGTGAAAAAATTGTGGAAAAAATTTAACTCGGTTCCGGAAACTGTCATACTAGGATCCTATGGTAGGCAGTGTTCCGCAGTCAGCTTCGCTCAAGGAGCTTGCTGCTTTGTTTTCTGGGGAAGCAAGAAGCTTGGTAAGTGCGAGTGTCGGTATGTTTGCCGTTTCCCTGTTTCCGGTCAGGCCAGACAGCGGAAATCCATACGAAGCTCAGAAAATCCAGCATGAGAGGACTGCCGGATCCAGATTGCGATCGGTCTCGGAAGGACCGATTCTGGAACTCCAGAAGACTTTCGGATATCGTACATGTATGAGTCAATTTGAGATGTGGAGCCTGAGGAGCGTTAGGGACCGATGATAAGAGTCAACCTCTACCCAACCTTCGAGGCAGTTACATCCACACCGGTGCAGCAGTACGCCATCTTAGGGATTCTCCTGGCTGCGATGGGCGTGGGAGGCTGGTACTGGAACGTCACCAGCACTCGTGCCAGCCTGCAGGTGACGGTTGACCAGCTCCAGGCGAAAAGTATAAGGCTGCAGGAGATCACGGCCAAGGTTGAGGAATTTGAAGACCGGAAACGGTCACTGGAGGAGCGGATTGCCATTATCGAACGGCTCAAGGACAACCAAATCAGGGCCTGTGGAGTTGATGAATGTTGTAATTGGCAGCGTTCCCAACAACCCTCCCGGACTGTGGCTGACAAGTTTGGTCCAGCAAGATAACCTCCTCACTATTGAGGGACGGGCGTTTGACGTGCCATTTGTGGCCGATTTTATTGCCGCTCTGGACAATACTCGTGCCTTCAATTATGTCGATCTTCAATTTTGGGAACAGGACCAGGAAAGCAGTATCAAATTCCAACTGCATTGTGAGACTGCGACTGAGGACGAAAGCGAATGATCCAGAAGATTGCTGACTTACCGCAACAGCAGCAAATCCTACTTGCCGGCCTGGCTGTAGTTGGGCTGGGTTTTTTCTGGTACTCCGTGATCAATCCTGCCACTGTCGAAATCGCTTCCCAGAGGGACAGCATAGTTCAACTCACCAACGAAGTCGAGGCGGGGCGGACCGTAGCGGACAGACTTCCCCAATTCGAACTGGAAGTTGGTGAGCTGGAGAGCCAGTTGGATGAACTCAATCAGGTTCTGCCCGATGAGAAAGAAACAGCCGAAATCGTTCGTCGAATTGAAGAGTTAGCCGTTGAATCTGATCTCAGCATCAGAAGCTTCACCCCCCAGGCAACGGAACAACACGAATTTTACCAAGATTGGCCGATTCGGATGTCTCTGGAAGGCAGCTACAACAACTTGGGACTTTTCTTCCAAAGGGTGGCTAATTTCCAACGAATTATCAACGTCAAGAACATCGAAATCAGAGCCCTTTCCAACGCGGATCCAGACCGGACCATATCGGCAACCTGTACCGCCACCACTTTTGTTTTTGTGGAACCAGAGTCGAGCTAGAACCCGCAACGGTAACTTGGAAAGAAGGAAGAAGATGGCAAAGGCTTGTAAGGGGTTTCTCAGTACTTTCCTGATCGTGCTCTCTTGTGGCTTGAGCCTGCCCGTAGAGCTTCAGGCTCAAATCTATGATCCCAGAGGGAGGAGAGATCCCTTTGTCGACTTGGACGAGCTGTTTCGCGAAGAACAACCCGAGGTATTCATTCCCGAACTCCCGCCCCTGAGCGAAAGACCCTTGGGCCTGGTGGGACTTGCCATCGAAGAGGTGGCCATCACCGGTGTGGCGGTTGGGGAGGAGTCTAAAGTCGTCCTTCTGATGGGCGTTGACGGTTTCACCTACATGGCCCGAGAAGACGCCAGGCTGTTTGACGGGTATATATTCGAAATTTCCCAGCAAGAGGTCGTGTTCATTCAGGAAGCCTTTGACGCCCGGGGCAATGCGGAGAACCTGAGGGTGGTCAAAAGGCTGATGTCCGAAGAAGATTAGGAGAGAGAATGACCAATACAAAAAAATACGTCTTACCACAAGGCCTATCTCAAGTGTTCCTTCTGGCTGTCGTGTGCTCCTTTCCGTTTTACTCGGTCAACGCACGGGCTCAAGGGAACCTTCCAGCGGCACTGGCAGTCGAGCAGCTTTCTTTCGAGGGCGAACCTGTTTCCTTGAAGGTGGTCCAGATCTCTGTCTCCGATTTCTTCAGAACCATTTCGGAACTGAGCGGCCTGAACATTCTGATTGACCCGGAGGTGGCTGGATCGCTCACGCTGAATGTAGAACAGGTGCCCTGGGACCAACTCTTTGAGGCGGTTCTACAGAGCCAGGGACTTGCCAAAAGGATCGAGGGAAATCTGGTGCGCATTTCCACCCAGGGAAAGTTAAGACAGGAACAAGAAGCCCGCCAACAACTGAACGAAGCTACCTTTCTGGCGGAAGACACCATTACCGTGAGCAAGCGTCTCAATTACGCCACCGGAGATGAGATCATGGGCACCTTGGAGCCCCATCTGAGCCCTCGCGGCAGCATGAACGTCGACGCGCGGACCAATACCCTGATCATTAGCGATATTCCACTGGGCATCAGGGCTGTGAGCGACCTGCTCGAAACCTTGGACGTGGCCGAAAAACAAGTGGAAATCGAGGCTCGCATCATCGAGGCCTCGACCAACTTTGCCCGTGGCCTTGGGGTTCAGCTGGGAATCAGTGCCGGAAAATTTGACTTCGACCACTTACAGGACGATCCCACGATCACGAGATTTATAGATGATACGGAGACAGGTATCAGGGCTCCACGGGTAGGAGGCACTGGCGCGACCGGAATCAACCGCCCGGCTGAGGGATTTACCAGCCTGGGCATCTTTTCAACGGGGGGACTCCTGGACGTCTTTCGCCTGGACGCCATTATCACGGCAGCTGAAAGGGAAGGTACCGCGAAGGTCCTATCCAAGCCCCACGTGATGGTACTGAACAACTCGGAAGCAACGATCACTCAGGGTGAACAGATTCCAATTCCCGTTACACAGAACTTCACAACCACCGTGCAGTTCCAGACTGCCGCTTTGCAGCTCACCGTCCTTCCCCGAGTAACGAACATCAACACAATAATGTTAAAAATCTCGGTGGAAAATAATCGACCCAACTTCGGCAGGACAGTCCTGGGAATTCCTGAAATTCTGACCAGCCAGGCCACCTCCGAGGTCCTGGTGTCAGATGGGGGAACGACCGTGATTGGCGGCATCTATGTTCAAGAGCAGAGTCAGAGTGAAGACCGCGTGCCTGGTCTGGGAAGAATCCCGGTGATTGGGAACTTGTTCAAAACCTCTTCTAACCAGGAGGACACCCGCGAGATCCTGTTCTTCATTACCGCCCGAATCCAGAAGTGATTTGCCCGAGTATGAAACCCGCTTCAGGCGATGGCTAGAGTGTTTGGAATCACATCGCCTGGACGGTTTTCTGGTCACCCACCCACCTAATCTGCGCTACCTCTTTAACTTTACCGGGTCTGCCGGTTTGGCCTGCTGCCTGGCTACAGAAAGCCATCTGATTGTGGACTCACGCTACATCGAGCAGGCTGCCTCCCAGACCCGCAACTGCCAGAGTGTGTTGGCGGAGAAGTCCCTCGAGGACACTCTCAAATCCTTTCTTTCGACTCCCGAACGCTTCCAGGGTCACACTCCCAGGATCGGCCTGGAAGCCCAGCATATCTCCTACGACTTCGTGCTTCGACTCCAGTCCTGGCAAACCAACATTGAGTGGGTCCCTACCCGTAATCTGATTGAAGAACTGCGAATGATCAAAGACCAGGAAGAAATACAGCTCCTGGAAAGGGCTTTTCAGATTGCTCAAAAGGCCTACCACAACTTCGGAGAAAAGATTCGACCAGGAATGACAGAATCGGAAGTGGTCGGGATCCTTGAATTCGAACTCCGCCAAGCAGGAGGTCAGGGTCTCGCCTTCGAAACCATCGTTGCTTCAGGACCTCGGACTTCGCTCCCTCACGCCTCTTCGACGGACAAGAGGATCGAATCAACCGAGTTTGTCTTGATTGACTTTGGCCTGAAATACCAGGGCTACTGCAGTGATCTCACCCGCATTCACCTGTTTCCCGATGCGAAACGACCCGCCATCTATCAGGTGGTCCAGGAAGCTCAGGAGAAAGCTCTTACCCTGATAAAACCGGGGGTCCTGTCCAGCCAGATCGATGACGCCGCGCGCAGCGTCATCTCACAGCATGGATTCGGAGAGAACTTTGGCCACAGTACCGGCCACGGCCTCGGCCTGGAGGTGCACGAGTTGCCTGTGGTATCCGCCCGTAGGCCTCGTGAACTTCAGGAAGGGATGGTTTTCACTGTCGAACCGGGAATCTACTTGCCTGGCCAGTACGGTGTGCGAATCGAGGACGCCGTTGCGGTCACCCATAACGGATGCGAGTTACTTTCAGACCGCAGTCGCTAGATGCTTTATTGACTATTGAAGGCCAACTAAGGACAATGAACGCTGTATTAGGCTGCAGCAGAGCAGGGAGAAGGGATGCACATTAAGGAGATCAGAGAGCTCATCAAGTTGATTGAGCAATCCAACGTTGATGAATTCGAGATGGAGAGATCTGGAGTTCGAATACGAATCCGGAAAACATTGGCAGTTCCAACCACCCCACCGGCTGAGACTGTAGCAACGGAGACGCCTTCACCCCCTCCCGCAGCAGAGACACAGACAGAGGAGACCCCTAAAGAAAAAGAAAGAGAAAAAGAAGAAGAAAATTACATCTTTAAGGCTCCTATCATTGGAACCTTCTATCTTACGCCCAAGCCAGATGCGGAACCTCTTGTCCAACCAGGAGATCAGGTAAGTGAAAAGACTATCTTATGCATCATTGAAGCCATGAAGATCTTCAACCAAATTGAATGCGACAGAGAGGGAGAAATCATCAAAATACTTGTCGAGAATGGACAACCCGTGGAATACGGCCAACCTTTATTTGAAATCCAGGTGAAAAGCTGAACCGATGTTCAGAAAAGTCCTTGTTGCGAATCGTGGTGAGATCGCTCTGCGTGTCATTTGTGCCTGCAAGGAACTGCAGATACAGACGGTAGCGGTTTACTCAGAAGTAG
This sequence comes from Acidobacteriota bacterium, assembly GCA_963663035.1. Lineage (GTDB taxonomy): Bacteria > Acidobacteriota > UBA6911 > RPQK01 > JADFOI01 > JADFOI01. The sequence continues at coordinate 436,797 of OY760074.1, read as the reverse complement.
ACCGCCATTCCCTGCATGTTCGCTTTGCTGACGAAGCCGTCTGCATTGGCCCGGCCAAAAGTCAGGAAAGTTATCTCAACATCCCCAGTATCATCAGTGCAGCTGAAATCGCTGACGTGGACGCCATCCATCCCGGATACGGCTACCTTGCCGAAAGCTCTTATTTTGCCGAGGTGTGTGAAACATGCGGCATCAAGTTCATCGGCCCCCCCGCCGGAGTGATAGAACTCATGGGAGATAAAACGCGGGCCAGAAAGAGAATGAAGGAAGCCGGTCTGCCTATTCTTCCCGGCACCAGTATTATCGAGGAAACTGATGTGAAGCTGGAGCAGATTGCGGAAGAGGTTGGTCACCCGATCATTCTCAAAGCGGCTGCAGGAGGGGGAGGGAGAGGAATGCGAGTGGTGACCAAGACCGAGCAACTTCATGCTGCCCTGGCCACTGCTCAAGCAGAAGCTGAGAGCGCCTTCGGAAATTCTGCTATCTACATAGAGCGCTACATGGAGAAGCCTCGCCATATCGAACTTCAGATTCTGGCGGACCAACACGGAAACGTCATTCATCTGGGAGAACGTGAGTGCACCATTCAACGCCGCCATCAAAAACTGATCGAAGAATCTCCAAGCCCCATTGTCTCTGAGGAACTCCGACAAGAATTGGGGGAGAAAGTCGTTCAGGCGATGAAAGCCATCGACTATCAAAATGCTGGAACTGTAGAATTTCTTTTCGACCAGGACGGCAGTTATTACTTTCTGGAAATGAATACTCGGGTTCAGGTGGAACATCCAGTTACAGAAATGGTCACAGGACTGGACATCGTCAAGGAACAAATTCGAGCGGCAGCCGGGCAGAAATTGCGCTTTTCCCAGAAGGACATCGTCTTTCGTGGGCACAGTGTCGAATGCCGAATCAATGCGGAGAGTCCAGAAGACTTTACACCTTCTCCCGGAAGTATCACCGCCTACCATCCACCCGGCGGTCCCGGCATCCGAGTTGATTCTGCCGCCTACACTGAGTATGAGGTTTCACCCCACTACGATTCCTTGATCGCCAAGCTGATAGCACATGGCAGGGACCGACGAGAGGCCCTGGCCCGCATGAATCGAGCTCTGGATTTGTTCGTCATAGAAGGGATTCAAACCAGCATTCCGCTGCATAAGAAAGTCATTAACCATCCGAGCTTCGTCAATGGTCAGTTCGACACTTCATTCTTGGATCAGCTCGCTTCATGAGTAAACAGCCTTCCAGTCGAGGGAGTTGGGGATCAAAGGTCGGATTCATTCTGGCTGCTTCGGGATCCGCCATCGGATTGGGAAATATCTGGAGATTCCCGACCATGACCGGGCAAAACGGAGGGGCCGCCTTCGTTTTGATCTATCTGGGCTGTGTTCTTCTCATTGGCGTTCCCGTGATGATCGCTGAACTCTCCATTGGCCGCAGAACCGGCAGCGATCCGGTGGGTGCCTTTAAAGCCCTGGCACCGAAAAGCTGGTGGAAAGCAGTGGGCGCTCTGGGAGTTCTCACCGGCTTCATGATCCTCAGTGCCTACTGCGTCGTGGCAGGCTGGACTCTGGAGTATATCTGGATCCTCTTGAGCGGCCAGTTCTCCGGGGTGGATGCAGAAACAATTGAAGGCATTTTTAACGAGTTTATCGCAGATGGCCCTATGGTCCTTCTCTTTCACTTCCTCTTTATGGCAGCGACCACTTGGATTGTCAGTGGTGGTATTGAGGGAGGCATTGAGAAAGCCACCAAGATTCTGATGCCGGTTCTGAGTGTCCTCCTCGTTCTTTTGGTCATTCGCTCCGTCACACTCCCGGGAGCTCAACAAGGCCTCAGCTTTTATCTCAACCCCGATTTCAGCAAGGTCGACTTTTCCGTGGTCAGGACAGCGCTCGGACATGCTTTCTTTACCCTCAGTTTGGGCATGGGAGCCATGATTACCTATGGAAGTTACATTACCCGCACTGACAATCTGGTCTCCAGTGCCCTTTATGTCAGCCTGGCCGATACGATGATTGCCTTTCTTGCCGGATTCGCCATCTTTCCAGCCCTTTTCACCGTTCCCGGCCTGTCTCCGGAGGCCGGTCCGAGCCTTATCTTTCTCGTGCTTCCCAACATTTTTAATGCCATTCCCTTGGGACAACTGTTCGGGACGATCTTCTTCTTCCTTTTGGCTATTGCAGCCTTGACCTCAACCATTTCCCTCCTCGAAGTGGTGGTGGCCTATTTCATCGACCAACAGGGATTGCAAAGAAAGAGTGCGACCCTACTGGTGGGCTCTTCCGCTTTTCTGATGGGAATTCCCAGTGCGCTGGGCAACGGCTCGGTCTCTCTCTTTTCTGGGTTCCTGGATCAGGTCTTCTGGTATTTTGGGGAAATTGCCCTGGCAGTGGGAGCTCTCTTCATTTGCCTTTTCGCCGGCTGGAAGTGGGGTATTCACAAGGCCCTGGAAGAAATTCGCAGCGGCTACCCCTCCTTCCCACTGGCAAAACTGTGGAGCTTCTTAGTTCGCTATGCGTGCCCGGCGGCTATCGCAGTCATCCTGGTAACGTCTCTTACAGCCTGATGAGGCAGCTCCACTTGGGAAAAGTGTATCCCGTCACCCACTCGAACAACTGCAACGGTTTCAACCACGCTCAATTAGCCAAGCGTTACCTGGAGGGAGGGGCACGATTTCTTCAGGTGCGGGAACCCACCCTTTCCGATTCTCTCCTCTATCCACAGCTTCTCCAGATTCAATCTTTGTGCCAGCCTCTGGGGGCACAATTTCTGGTGAATGACCGGGTCGATCTGGCCCTGGCTGGGGGAGCTGACGGAGTTCATTTGGGTCAAGGAGATCTTCCCGTGAAAGTGGCCCGGGAGCTGTTAGGAAAAGAAGCTCTCATTGGGCTTTCAACCCACAATCAGGACCAGTTTCTGGAGGCCCAGTCCCAAGATATCGACTACATCGCCATCGGCCCCGTCTTCTCCACCTCAACCAAGGAAGGGGGAAATCCACCCCTGGGAGTGGAAACCATGAGCAGGCTCATTGCAGAGAGCAGGTATCCAGTGGTGGCGATCGGAGGAATCTCTCTGAATAACGCTGCACAGGTGTGGGCAGCGGGTGCCGATTCAGTGGCTGTGATCTCCGACATCGTGAATGCCCCCAATCCAGCTAAACGAGTATCCCAGTATCTCGCCCTGGGACAGGAGTCTCACTAGAGTCTGACCATGAACTTGCTGTTGTTTGAAACCCATGATGGCGAAAGCTATCCCATTTTGGAAAAGGCTTCTAGACCCAACCAAGGAATGGCCGCAGGCTCAGGGACATGGGACCGAGTCAAGCACGGAGTACAGCAGGCCTATCAGAGACTCATGGATAAACTGGACTACCACGAGCGACTGTGTTCTCAACTGCGACACGCCACTGATTTGCAGGTCTACCATCCCGCCAGTATCGATTCGGCTGAGGCACAGGAAAGGCTTCTCGCCTTCCTCAAAGCTCGCTACCTCAAGCACAGCCGTTGGGTTCGGATTGACGCTTTTTTCTCCATAGTGGGGGGAATTGTTGGGTTACCCCTGATTCCCCTGCCTGGTCCAAACATTCTCTTCTTCTACCCGGCGGCCCGCACTCTGGGGCACCATTTGGCCAGAGTAGGGGCCAGACACGCACTCCGTTGTGGTAATCTAGTCTTTCGAAGTGAACCTCTGATCGACCAAGTTCAAACTCATCTGCAGGATCTGGAAACAGTGCCAGACCTCCTTGAGGAGTTGGTTGAACGTTATCATTTGCAGAGCCTTGAAACACTTCTCATCTTGTTAGGGAAAATATGACAGAGAACCAGGACTTCCTCAGAGAGGTCGCAATTTTCGAAGATCTGGCCGAAGCAGAAGTGGAATCAGTGGCAGAGATGTTCAAGGAGCGGACTTACAAAAGGAATGAGGTTATCTTCCTGGAAGAAGACACAGGAAAGTACATGTATGTCATTAAGAAAGGGCGTGTGAAGGTTTCCAGAGCCCTACCCAATGGGAGAGAAGCCATTCTGACCTTCCACAAAGTCGGAGAGTACTTTGGGGAAATGTCTCTCATCGATGGAGGAACGACTCCTGCCAACGTGACAGCCGTTGTTCCTACTACGATCCTGGTCATCACTCGTCACGACTTCTCGGTCTTGCTCCAGAACCCCAAGGTTAACAGTGTGTTCTTGAAGATGCTGTGCAGACGCTGTCGCGATGCTTGGGCCCAAATCTCAGTTCTCGCTTTCCACCATGCGGATGCCAGAGTTCGTGGCGCGCTCTATCACTTGTGCCAAAACCGCGGCATCAGAACCGAGCAGGGAATGAGGATAAACTTACACCTCACCCACCGCGAGCTAGCCGAACTGGCAGGAATCTCCCGCGAAACTGCAACGAGAGTGCTGGGACAACTCCAGACTGAAGACGTCCTCAGCGTCGAGAAAGGTTATTTTCTGATCTCGGATCCTGAAAAACTGATGGAACCTCTCCTCTTCGAGTAAACCTTGCACGATTCGTAAACCCTGGTTAACATCGCTGGGAAGAATCGCCCCCCCCAGATTCCCATCATTGAGTGGTAATCCCTGCAACTGCAGGCATTGCGCAGATGCGACCCTGAATTCGTCACACTGTGGAATGGAAATTGCCTGTTCAGTTAAGTTTGCCAAATAACTGGCTAAATGGGTCACGAGGGGCCTGTGGTTCGAGAAATTGATGACTGCTGATAAAGAAAAGGGCAAGCTGTCCTGTGACCTGCCCCCACGAACGAGTCCACCCTCTATGCTAGACCCGGGACCATTTGAAGTCCACTCCAAGGGATTGGATCCAGTGCCTGCGACCTAGGTAGTTTGGCCTCTGGCGCCGGCGGCCGATAGGCCAAGGCGCTGTGAGGCCGGATCTGATTGTAATCCCTCCGCCAGCGTTCTACCAACACCTTGGCTTCCCCCAGCGTGTCGAAGATCTCCATGTTCAGCAGCTCATCCCGTAGTTTCCCGTTGAAACTCTCAATGTACCCATTCTCCCAGGGGCTGCCCGGCTCGATGTACAAGGTCCTTACCCCAACAGCCTGCAGCCAGTCCCGGACCGCCTGTGCCGTAAACTCCGATCCGTTATCGGACCGGATAAACTCAGGCACTCCCCGATCAACGAATAACTCCGCCAGCCGGTCCAACACGTCTTGGTGATTCATCTGCCGTTTCACATCAATGGCGAGGCACTCTCTGGTGTACTCATCCAGGATCGTCAATAGCCGAAAGGCTCGCCCATCATGGGTCCGTTCATGCACGAAATCATAGCTCCAGACGTGGTTCTTGCGAGCCGCTCGTAACCGAACACAGGAACCGTCATTAAGCCACAGCCTCCTTCGTTTCGGCTGTCTGGACGGGACTTTCAGCCCTTCTTGTCTCCACAGCCTCTCCACCCGCTTAGGATTCACCTTCCACCCTTCCCCATGAAGTATCGCCGTGACCCGCCGGTAGCCATAACGCCCGTATTGCGTAGCCAACTCCACCATCCGGGCCACCAATCGGGCCTCATCATCGGGAATTTGCCTTTCCCTTCGCTGGGTCGATCGAACCTGTCCCAGCACTTGGCAGGCCCGACGTTCGGAGACTCGCTCTGCTCCTAATCGCTCTCGTACCCACATCACCGCTCGTCTCCTGTTCGCCGGGCCTAGAAGTTTCCCGAGGACACTTCCTTCAGGATCTGCTTGTCCAAAGACAGATCCGCCACCAGCTTCTTCAACCGGGTATTCTCCTTCTCCAACACCTTCAACCTCTTGGCCTGGTCCAACCGGAGCCCTCCGTACTCTTTGCGCCACCGGTAGTAGGTCTGCTCGCTCACCCCCATCTGCTTCGACACCTGTCCCACCCTCTGTCCTTGGGCCAGACCCACCTCTGCCTCACGCAGCTTCATGATGATCTGTTCTGCCCTAAACCGCTTCCCTGCCATCCTTGCCTCCTTCCTAAACCGGAAATCCTAACATTCAAACTGGACTCGTTTTAGGGGGCAAGGTCAGTGGGGGAAATAACGCTAAACTGGACTTTGAAGGGGACTTCACCTTCCGCGGCTTAGTTCTGGTCAATGCAGAACAACTTGACTTCGATGACGATGGTGAGGTGCGTATATTGGGTGGCCTTTTGTCTACCTTCATTGACGGTGGAGCGTACAGTACTCCCGACTTCGAGATTGATGAAGACGGGCAACCCTCCAAGCTTTATTACCAGAAAAGCGGCATCCGACTCGCACTCAGCCTTCTCCCCTACAAAATGGAAGGGTTGCGCGAAATCACTCCAGATGCCGAGCCGGCATTCTGATCGAAAATCGTGCCTGCCCGGCGTCAAATTGCTCCCACCTCGGTAAATATGGGAAAGTATATCTAGGAGCAAAGAGATGTACTACAAGGGAGCTCGGCGGACTAAATTCATCGACAAAAAGCAGCAGCTCCGCTTTGCTATGGAGCTTGTCCTTTATGCCCTGCTCTTTCCTCTGTTTTTTCTGGTCCTGTCCCTGGCAGACCCGATTGCCAACCAGTTGATGGGTAACGACACGGAAAAATTACAACCCCTCTACTCGTTGCTCTCTTTCTGTATGGAGCACTGGTGGGAATTCATTTTTGCTCTTGGCCTGGTTGGATTCATCAGCATCTTGTTCAGCCACCGGATCGTGGGCCCCATTCGCAGGTTTGAAAATGCTCTCATTCAAAAGGCACAGCATCCCACCGAGCCGGTGAATTGCAAATTGCGCTCAAAGGATTATTTCCAGGACTTTTCCGGGCATCTTGACACGTTTTTGAATACACACCCGGCATTCGCAGGTTCCGGGAATCCTGAGAGCTCTCCTGAGGATCGTGGAAGTGAGACTCACGAGAGGGAAACTGAAGTGTCCAGGTAAGCTTCCACTCCAAAATCACCTGAGAGGCGTTTCAGACGAATTCCCCTCAGTTTCAGTGCCTCCTCCACGCGTCCAACCCCCAGGTTTTCAATGCCAGAGCGGCCACTGCCTCCAAAAATCTTGGAGCCGTAAAAGAAATTTATTTTTTGAACGATGCCTGCTTGCAGGGCCGAGGCAGCAACCCGGCTGCCCCCTTCGATGATCAGACTGGTCACTTTCAACTGACCCAGCTCTGTCAGGACTTCTCTCCAATCAAGCTGTCCCTTTTTCCCGGGCACCTGAATGACGGTGGCCTGTTTGGATAAGGTCTCGAACTTTCCTTTTGGTGCGTCGCGGCCACAGAAGATGATGATGCGATCAGAGGAGTTGAAAAGCCTGGCCTTACTGGGCGTGCGCAGTTTCGAGTCCAGAATCACCTTGACAATGGAGTTGGGGCGGGTCCAACGAACGTCCAGGGCGGGATCGTCTTGCAGAATGGTATCGATTCCCACCAGAATCGCATCATACTCGTAACGGAGCCGGTGGCCCTCTTTTCGTGCCTTTTTTCCGGTGATCCACTGAGATTCACCACCGCTGGTAGCGATCTTGCCGTCCAGCGTCAGTGCCAGCTTGAGGAGTACAAAGGGCCGGCTCGTTTCAATGAAGTGAAGAAACTTTTCGTTGAGGTGAATGGCCTCTTCCCGGCAGAGATCCTCATGAACACCGACTCCCTGTTCTTGTAGCCGTCCAATTCCCTGGCCGGCTACCTGCGGGTTGGGATCCCTTCCAGCCACAAACACCCTGCTCACACGGGCCTCAACGATTCGATCCACACAGGGAGGGGTTCTTCCGTGATGGGTACAGGGCTCCAGATTGATGTAAAGGCTCGCCCCGGCACTCCCTGGGCCGGCCCTCTGGAGCGCCACAACCTCGGCATGATCTTTTTTCTGGTAGAGGTGATACCCCTCACCCACAATCTGCCCGTTCTGGACGACTACTGCTCCCACCAGGGGATTCGGGCTGACTCGCCCCATCCCCCGACGGGCCAAAGCGAAGGCCCGCTTCATGAACCGTTCGTGCACTGCTTCGGTTTCGTCTCCCAGCTCCGCCCTGCTCTCTTTTATTGACTGTCTCTCTCTCTGTGTTCCGACTTCCTCATTCGCATGCTTTGAATCCTTTTCTGATCCGCGCTGAGAATTTCAACTAACAGTCCGTTTAACTGGACGGTTTCGCCGGGCGAAGGAACTTTACCCAGATGACCCACAATGAGCCCGGACACGGTGGTCACATCCAGATCTCCGAAATCGATGCTGAGGGTCTCTTCCAACTCCTTAATCTCGGCTCCTCCACTGACGATGTAGCTTCCGTCCCCCGCGTCAGTCAGATCGATTCTCTCAAGCTCGTCCTCATCACGAATCTCTCCCACAATCTCCTCGATCATATCCTCCATCGTCACCAATCCTGATACAGCTCCGTACTCATTAATCAAGATGGCCAGATGCTCCGCCTTGTGCTGCATCTCCTTTAACAATTTCGATACTTTTTTTGTCTCAGGCACAAACAATGCCTTATGGATCAATGGGGTAATGGGAGCCTCCCCTCCCCCGTCGCTGAGATAACTCAGAAGATTGCGGACGAACACGACGCCGATGGTCTGATCGAGCGAATCCCGGTATACCGGGATTCGCGAGAACTTGCTGGAGACGATGAGATCCTTCACTTCAGCAATCGTGGCCTTTTCCTCAATAGACACGATTTCCGTGCGTGGAGTCATGATTTCACGGACCAGCCTGTCCCCGAATTCGAGAGCAGACTGGATCAACTCACTTTCATCCTCCTCTATGATTCCTTCCTCCTCTCCCACTCCGAGATAAGCCTGTATTTCCTCCTCACTGGCTTCTTCTTCGGAACCGTTGGGCAGATGGTTCCTCTCATTGGAAGCCTTGGAAAACCGCAGGAGGGTGGACAGTGGAGAACTTACCCAGCACAAAACCGGATAGAAGCTTCTGAAAGGAGGTAGAAAACGGAGGAGAACCCGTTCCGCCCGAGACTGAGTGATCAGTCTCGGAAACAACTGCCGGAACAGGGATACGATTGCCACCATCCCAGCCAAAGCCCACCCGGCAGCATAGGCTACATCTAAACGGAAGAGCAACCAGGAGATGAGGACGGCTGAGCTGACAATGGACAGCTGAGCTCCAAACTTCAGGGGCAGCAGAAACTGGATACGATCTTCTGCGATGGCCTCCAAAAGATGGAGTTTGGGGCTCTTTTCTCTCTCGGCCAGAACTCTCAGTGTCAGTCGGGAGAGGCGCGAGATGGAACTCTCCAGTATGGAGAGCAAGAAGAGCAAGAGAACGAGACAGGCGACTGTGAAAAACCCCAGGCTAGACCAACTCAATGAAGTTGAAATTTCCTCCTCAGTTTTCTCTCCAGCGTTTCCATCTCTCCTTGATCGGTATCGTGATCGTATCCGAGAAGATGGAGCAATCCATGAAGGGAAAGCACCTGAAGTTCCTGCAGTAAACTGTGTTTCTCCTGGCGGGCCGCGGCCTCCACACAGATGAGAATATCTCCCAAATAAGGCTCTTCGTCCCCCTCATCCTCCTGGTTGGGGAATGAGAGAACATCGGTGGATCGATTCTTTCCGCGAAATTCCCGATTGTAGTCTCTCATCGCCGCATCACTGACCAGCACCACTGAAAAACCGGTCTGCAGGACCATCTGACTGGAGAGCTGATCAAGAAAGTTTCTCAACTCCTCCATCTCAATAACAAACTTGTGCTGTCTATTGAATACGTTGACCTTCGGTTTGCGTCTCCTCAAACTGTTGCTTCTCATCCACCTGCTTATTAAAGTCAAAACCCGGGTATTCGATCCGGTGATGATGTACACCCGTAAGCACCCGCTCGAAAGTCTGGAGAATCTTGTCCAGATCTTTCATGGTGATGTCACATTCGTCGAACTGTTTGTCTTGAATGTTGACCTCGATCAAGCGCCTGATCAAGTTGCGAATTTGACTCGGACCCGGATCCTGCAGGGTCCGGGCAGCAGCCTCCACCTGATCCGCCAACATCAGGATAGCAGCTTCTTTACTTTGAGGCTTGGGGCCAGGATATCGGAACTCATTTTCGTTGACCTTCCGGTCCTTTCCCCCAGCAGCGTCTTTTGCCTTCTCATAAAAGTATTTCATCAACCTGGTGCCGTGGTGCTGAGGGATGAGGTCAGAAACCTCGGGAACCAGGTTGATCTCCTCGGCAAGGGCCAGACCGTCCTTGACGTGGCTGGCCAGGATCAGGCTGGACATACTGGGTAAGAGCTTCTCATGTTTATTGGAAACGTATATCTGGTTCTCCACGTAGTATTCTGGCGTCTTCAACTTCCCAATGTCGTGATAATAGGCGCCCACGCGAACCAACAGGGCACTGGCACCTGTCGCTTCCGCTGCTGCCTCCGCCAGCGTCCCGACGATAATACTGTGGTGGTAGGTTCCAGGAGCTTCCACAGCCAGGCGTTGCAAAATAGGAGTGTTCAAGTTCGACAGTTCAAGCAGTTTGATATCGGTCGTAATCTCGAACAAGGATTCCAGGAGGGGCAAAAGGAGCGAGGCCAACATGGCCGCGAACAGACCACTCAATAATCCGCTGGAAGCGCGCGCCGCAAACGGGACCGCTTGAAAAGCGGTTTCCGAAGCGGAGAGCTGAAGAGCCAGCACCACCACGATATTCACAAGGCCAACCACGGCTCCCCCTTTGATGATGGCTGCCCGTTCTCGGTACTGGTCCAAAATATAGATGGCCGCCAAACTTCCCGCCAGCGAATAGATGAATAGCCCGGTCTCTCCGGTGAGAAGACCAATAAAGACGGAAAATGTCAGGGCGTAGAGAATAGAGATCTGGATGTTCACCAGGAGAATGGTAAGAATCGCTCCCAGTGCCAGAGGCGCCAGAAAATAAAAATTCAGAGGGTCCTGAAGCTCTTCGCCCAGGCGTAGGGCAAACACATCTACCAGAAAAATGAAAATCTTGGTCAGCAATAGGTTCCCAAACAAGATCAGAGCAAGCAGCAGATAGCGATTGCGAATCTTTCTCTCCTTTTTCAGGTAAAGCAGGAGATACTGCCAGATTGCCAGGGAGAAGAAGCTCACAATCAGGAAGATGCCGATGAACTGGCCCAACAGTCGACGTGGCTGCTGAAGCGTCATGAGCTGCTGCAAGAGTACCCTGTCTCTGGCTTCAACCTCATCTCCAGCGCGAACCAGAATCCTTCCCCTTTTGATCTGTAGCAGAACCGGGTCCACCTCTTGCATGACAAGATCTTCCAGAGCACGGCTTTCGCTCTGGTTGTAGCTCACATTGGGGACAATCCAGCTGTCCAGAAAAGTAATAATCTCTTTTTTCTCCTCGCCGCTAACTGCAGTCAGCTGATACTCATTTTGTCGAAGGAGGTCGCGTGCCTGACTTAAGTCTCGAATAGCCATCCAGTCGTTGAGCAGTTCATCCTGGCCTGTCATCAGATTGCGCAGAATCAATCCCCGGTCCTGGTAGCGCAGGAGCTCATCACGGCGCAAGACCACGCCTGGAGGCTTCATCCCCTCCTGAACCAACGCCAGCATCTGATTCTCCAGGGAGGGAGAGAAGGATTGTCTCAGACAAATCTCCAGTACATCACCCTGAGCCAATCTCGGAAGGATTTCCCTCAAGCGCGGGAGCAGAGCGGCACGGGCCTGTCGGGACAGCCGGTTGGTCTCAGAAGCACCTAATCCCTCTTCAGCAATCAACCGCCGTGCTTCTGTGAAGGCGCCTCGCAGCTCTGCTGTCGTCAAGCTGTTCACTCTCAGATCAAGATCAAAAATCACGGGCACGGTCTCTCGGATTTCCTCTCGGGCTTGAAAAGTGGCCTCTTGATCTTCAACGGTAAAGTCACGTGGGGCTTCAATCGTCCGGTCCGCAATGTCACCGATCTGGTAATCAGGGATGCTCTGAAACTCAAATCCCACCAACAATGAGGTCACCGCCAGCGCGATTCCAATCCCGATGAGGATCTCGAGAAGCGTCAGCGGGGCAACCCGGTCCTTGGACGTCTTCCTGCTTCCCAGGAAGATTTTGGCCAACCGGCTTCTTTGACTTGATTTTCCTGAAGATTTATCAGCCATTGGGAATTAAAGACATAAGAGTGCGGGACATCACACCCGCGATTGGTTTCTAGCCACAGGCGAGAAATAGGGGCTTTTTGGGAATGTGGGAAAGCAAGGATGGAGTCATCTTCCTGTACCAGGGTATTATACCACAATCTGTAAGTGTCTCGTCCCATGTATACCCAGATGTTTGCTGATTGGGCTTGGGAGGGGAGATCAAGGAGCGCGGAGGAGGAGATGTCATGGACATCGGCGACGACGAGCGACACAGAGATCGCCCGCAACCCCCATCAGCCCGAAGGGTGGCGCCGGGACAGCATCGATTTCTTTGTCGCTCCTCCTCCGCGATGCACACAGACATCTCGTCGTCGTCGCTTCGCGAACTCGAAGCCGTCGCGCTCGCCACAAACGTCATGGTATTCATGGGACAAGACACTAGCTAGTCCGCTGGTTAGTCCTGGTACCTCTTCAGCAAAAGGCAGGCGTTGGTACCACCGAAGCCAAACGAGTTGGACATCACATAGCGAAGGTCTGCCTTCCGAGCCTTATTGGGCACATAATCCAGGTCGCATTCTGGATCCGGGTTTTCCAGGTTGATGGTGGGCGGTATCTCTTGATCTCTTAGGACAAGTGCGCTGACCCCTGCTTCCAGGCCGCCAGCAGCACCCAGAAGGTGCCCGGTCATCGACTTGGTGGAGCTGATGGCCAGCTTATAAGCGTGCTCTGCAAAAACCGCCTTGATGGCCTTGGTCTCGATACGGTCATTGGCCGAAGTACTGGTCCCATGGGCGTTGATGTAGTCGACTTCCGTGGGATCAACACCGGCGTCCTCGAGGGTGGCTCTCATCGCCCGAACTGCTCCAGAAGCATCCTCCGGAGGAGCAGTGATATGGAACGCATCCCCACTCATGCCATAGCCCACGATCTCAGCAGCAATCGAAGCGCCTCTGCTAAGAGCGTGCTCCAACTCTTCCAGCACAACAATACCCGCGCCTTCACCGATCACGAAACCGTCGCGGTCGCGGTCAAAGGGTCGGCTGGCCTTCTCCGGTTCCTCATTGCGAGTGGAGAGCGCCCGCATGGCCGCAAACCCTCCCACTCCCATGGGAGTAATGGCTGCTTCCGCGCCTCCTGCGATCATCACATCAGCAGCCCCGCGCTCAATAATCTTGAAGGAGTCTCCAATGGCATGACTACCCGCCGAACAGGCGGTACAAGTGGCGGAGTTGGGACCGGTCGTCCCCAGCCGAATGGAAACCTGCCCGGTGGCCAAGTTCCCAATGGTGGCCGGGATAAAGAAAGGAGAAATCCTGCGGGGACCTTTGTTCAGGAAATTGGTGTGTTGTTCCTCAATGGTTCCGAATCCACCGATGCCCGAACCGATGTAAACTCCTATGTGCTCGGCATTTTCCTTGGTGACTCGAAGAGAGGCACTGCTAAAGGCAAGGTCGCTGGCCGCGATGGCGTAAAGGATAAAGAGGTCCATCTTGCGCGCATCCTTGACACCCACATAGGCCACAGGATCGAGGTTCTTGACTTCGGCAGCGATTCTGGCGGAAAAGTCACTGGCATCGAAGTGCGTAATAGGGCCAACCCCGCTCTTGCCCTGCAGCAGGCTTCTCCATGTCGTGTCTGTGTCCAGACCCAGGGCCGAAACCAGCCCCACGCCTGTCACTACAACCCTTCTTGCCAAGCTTGACTCCGGAAATTATTTCTGATGAGAGTTGATGTATTCGATAGCGTTTTGCACTGTCTGAATCTTTTCAGCGTCCTCGTCCGGAATCTCGATATCGAAGTCCTCTTCAAACTTCATTACCAGTTCAACCGTATCCAACGAGTCGGCTCCAAGATCATCTACAAAATGAGCTTCCGGCGTTACATCAGCTTCGTTGGCCCCCAGCTGCTCCACGATGATCTTCTTGATGAGTTCTTCTACTGATGCCATTTCTCCTCCATTCACATTCCCGACGGTTACATGTACATACCGCCGTTTATATTTAGCACATGCCCCGTGACATATCCAGCCTCCTTCGCCGCAAGGAAAAGGACACCGTATGCGACGTCCTCAACGCTTCCAAGCCGCTTGAGGGGTATGCTGCCCCGAAGCTCATCCTTCATCTTCTGTCCCATCTCGGTCGTCATATCTGTCTCAATGAAACCCGGGGCAATGGCATTGACGGTAATGTTGCGAGAGGCAACTTCTCGCGCCAGAGCTTTGGTAAATCCAATGATTCCCGCTTTACTGCTGACATAATTCACCTGTCCAGGATTTCCCATCTGGGCCACCACGGAAGTGATATTGATCACCCGGCCATAGCGCTGGCGAACCATTCCCGTAACCACTTCCCTGGTCACATAAAAAAGACCATCCAGGTTTGTCCTCAATACCTGGTCCCACTCCTCATCCTTCATTCGAAGCAGCAGGTTGTCGCGGGCGATACCGGCATTGTTAATGAGGATATCCACCTTCTCAACTTTATCCTTTATGCTGGAGAGGGCCCCTCGGACCTGATCGATTTGTCCGACATCCATCTGCACGGCCAGGGCTTCTCCCCCTTTTTCACGAATCTCCTGAGCCGCGGCTTCAACCTCAGCCTGGGATCGACTCGCTAAAACGACATAAGCTCCCTGGGAGGCCAGCTCTTCAGCCACCTTTCGACCAATACCGCGTGAAGCTCCTGTCACCAGAGCAACCTGGTTAGCAAAGTCCTGCATAGTCTTCCAATTGCTCTCGATTTTCGATATTCAGAGTTTGAACCGAGGGTGCGATTCTCCGGATGAGACTCTTGAGCACTTTACCCGGTCCCACCTCGACAAAAGTCGAGACACCGGCACGGACCAACTCCTTGACACAATCACACCAGAGCACTGCCGATGAAACCTGTCTCACCAAGCCCTCGCGTGCTTCCTCTCCCCGCGTCACTTGTTGAGCTCTGACGTTGTTCACCAGGGGAATCTTGAGGTCATGGAATGGGATCTCCCCAATGACCTCTGAAAGGCGTTCCTGCGCGGGCGCCATCAGTGCACAGTGAAAGGGAGCGCTAACGGGCAGGGAAAGCACTCTCCGTGCTCCTCTCCTTTTGGCTAGCTCACCCGCTCGTTCCACGGCTCGGCGATGGCCAGAAATCACGATCTGGTCGGCAGAATTGATGTTGGCCGGAGAGACCACCTCGCTTTGAGCCGCTTCCCGGCAGATATCCTCTATAACTGGCTCCTCCAGGCCCAGCACCGCTGCCATCGCACCCTCTCCCACAGGCACCGCCTCCTGCATGAAGCGGCCTCTCTGACGAACCAGGCCGACAGCATCCTGAAAATCAAGCCCACCAGCAGCCACCAATGCAGAATACTCTCCGAGACTGTGTCCCGCCACAAAATCAGGCAATTTCTGTTGCTTTTCAAGGATTCTAAAGAGGGCGATGGAAGTCGCCAGAACGGCAGGCTGAGTCGTCTCAGTCAGCTGAAGCTCGGACTCGGGCCCCTCAAAGCAGAGCCGGCTCAAGGAGAAGCCAAGAACGGAATCAGCCTGGGCGAAGACCTCACCAGCTTCTGCAAACTCCTGTGCGACGTCCTTCCCCATTCCAGGGTACTGAGAACCTTGTCCAGGGAAAACAAACGCTACCATGTCACCAAGGCACGAAGTCATGAATGCACGACATCACAACTCCTTGACCTCAATCACTTGCCTGTCCTTGTAATAACCACAGTTGGGACAGACTCTGTGTGGAAGTACTGGAGATCCACAGTGACTGCAAATCGAGAGATTGGGAGCAGTCAAAAAGCTGTGCGCTCGTCTCTTCCCTCTCCGTGATTTCGAATGCCTTCTCTTGGGATTGGCCATGGTGTGCTTTCCGTTACTTACCTAAGTCTCTTCTTCAATTCCAGCAAAGCCTCAAATCGAGGATCGATTGTTTGGCCCTGACAGTTGCAGTCACCTTCGTTGAGATCGGCTCCGCACTGGTCACATAAACCCTTACAAGCTTCCTGACAGATCGGTTGCATGGGAATCTCCAAGGCGATCTGTTCGGAAATCACCGATCTGACATCCAATCCGTCGTTTCGATAGAAACCGAAATCCAGATCCGTGTAGGTGAGGGCTACTTCCTCTCCCTCCGTCTCCACCACAGGATCAGGCAAAAACTCCACTTCAAATCCCTTTTGAATCTTTCGCTCAAAGGACTTCAGACAACGAGAACAGGTCAGCACTATTTCAGCTCCCAGTTCTCCTTCCACACGCACTCGCTCTCCCCACAGGGAAACCTCCACGTCCGAGTGGACAAGACCCCGTAGAGAA
This sequence comes from Acidobacteriota bacterium, assembly GCA_963663035.1. Classification (GTDB taxonomy): domain Bacteria; phylum Acidobacteriota; class UBA6911; order RPQK01; family JADFOI01; genus JADFOI01. The sequence goes on along the minus strand of OY760074.1, from coordinate 420,502 downwards.
CTGATGGGGTTATCGACCTTGAGGTCTTTGTCACCAAAGTCCTTAACGATGTGAAGGGGCTTCTCTCGATCTCTGAGTTCATTAACATCCACAACCATCATCCACTACCATTTAACGGGATTATTTTCCTCAAGAAAGACAAAAAACTCTACCTCACATCACTTCATTTTGTCAACGTGTCTTCATGCTGTGTCAGTGCAAATTTGTCAGTCATTCCAGCAATGTAGTCACAAACAATACGCTCCAAGCCCAACTCAGCAATGCGCGAGTAATGGCTCTCGGGAAGTCTTTGGGGATTCTCCTCATACTCTCGGAACAGTTCTTGAATGACACGTCGGGACTTTTTTCGGGACTGCCTCATCACCTTATGATCATAAAGGTTTCGATGGAGAAACTCCTTCAACTCCCGATTCTGGGAAGCAATGTGATCCTCCAAGCCCAGCAGGCGGCTTGGAAAGTGGCGCACCCTTTTCACAGAATGAATGCCATGAATATCCAGCTCTCTGCGAGTTTGGGATATCAGACTGGTCACCAGAACATCGATGACTCGTCGGACCGTCGCACTGACCCGAAGCTTTTCAGGAGTATCTGGGTATTCTGACTCCACCTGTTCATAGACACTCTGGAAAAGCTTCATCTGCTCTACCATCTGCTCAACCGTCAACAGTCCTGAATCATAGCCATCATCCAGATCAGCTGTGTTGTAAGCAATCTCATCGGCCAGATCGATGACCTGTGCTTCCAGCGGGGGCCGCTCACCTGGACGATACTCACTGAGATCGACGTAGGACACCTCCTCTTCCGTACAGTCTCGACTGTGTTTGACGATTCCTTCGCGAACTTCAAAGGTGAGATTGAGACCCCGGAAAGCAGCGTATTTCTCTTCAAAATCCTCCACAATCCGCAGGGCATGGAGGTTGTGATCAAACCCGGAGCCGTAGTTCCTCATCAACTGATCCAACACCTGCTCTCCCTGGTGGCTGAAGGGGGGATGACCGATGTCATGACTCAAAGCCAGAACCTCGCACAAATCGGTGTTGAGTCCAAGGGCTTCACTAATGGTTCGAGTGATCTGGCTGACCTCAATGGTATGAGTCAGTCGATTGCGGAAGTGATCACAATAATCGGGGTCAAAGACCTGTGATTTATTCTCCAGCCTGCGGAAGGCCTTGGTGTGGATGATCCGGTCTCGATCTCTTTGATACTCAGAGCGATAGGGATGAGGCTTCTCCGGAAAACGCCTCCCCTCGGTCAAGTCATCCCGCATGGCGTAAGGGGCCAGCCTCATTCAAAGCATTATATACTAGCCAGGATTATGCATAGGTTTTCTACTGCAGCGGCGAAATCACCCTCCCTGACCGTGTTGCGCGACCCGCAGCCGGGTACCCCTCGCGCGCCAGTCGGAGCCGCAGGCTTTAGCCTGCGGGCCCGTGGGCTAAAGCCCACGGCTCTGTTTTCCGGTCCTTTCGCCCCTTCGTAAGAAGAACCTATGCATAATACCGGCTAGAGACTTTGGTTGCTCATGACAGAGACAATTCTGGGATTTTTACTGGTCGCCGCCATTCTCATCGGCAGCGCCTGGTTCACGCAATTTCTTGCCCGCTCCATGTACAACCGCTGTCCTGAGTGTAGAACGCTCAACGCTCAAAGACGAATCCACTGCCGAAAGTGCGGTCAAGCAATCGAATCCTGAGGCTTAGTGCCTCGTTTCATAAATACGATGACGTTTGCTGATGGGTCGTGCGAGGCGAGGTCAAGGAGCGAGGCACTTTAGAACACCGCTGCACAATAAATTCCTTAAACCCGTTGATAATTGATTTTTTGTTGGTACAATAGCCAGCGGTTTTTGAGGGGGTTCTCAAAAAAAGGGGCAGGGGAGAATACAAATTCATGTTACTGGCGATCACCATTTGGATTATTACCCTAATCACTGTGATTCTGTTTACCGGACAGTGGTTCCCCGAGTCCGCTTCGGCTCACGGGGAGATCGTAGATACACAGTTTTTCTACACCCTGGTGGTCACGGGAGTGGTTTTTATCCTGGCCCAGGTGGGCCTGGGGTATTTTGTGCTGAAATATCGGGAGCGGCCGGGTCAGAAGGCCTACTACTACCATGGAAGCAACAAAATGGAGGTGGCCTGGACCCTGGCCACTACGGCCTTGTTCTTTGGGATGGTCCTGCTCGGCTTTCAGGCCTGGTTCGATCTGTATATTGACGCTGCCCCTGAGGATGCCATTCAAATTGAAGTGACGGGACAGCAGTTTGCCTGGAACATTCGGTACCCAGGTCCCGATGGTCAGTTTGGCAATATCCAACCGGAGCTGATTGACGATTCCGGGGGAAACCCCCTGGGGTTAGACCTGGAGGATCCAGCTGCAGAAGATGACCTCGTGCTTCCCACCATGGCTGTTCCCCTGAACCGTCCCATTGAGTTACTCCTGCGCTCCAAAGACGTCACCCACAGCTTTTCGGTGCGAGAGCTGCGGATCAAACAGGACACGGTACCGGGAATGATGATCCCCCTTCGATTTACTGCCACAAGAGCCGGAACCTATGAGATCGCCTGCGCCGAGCTCTGTGGCCTGGGACATCATCGCATGAGAAGCTTCCTCGAGGTGTTATCGGACGAAGATTACGCCCAATGGCTACAGGAGCAGGCTGAATTCTAAGCAGGAGAGTGTGACTATGGCAGATGCCGCCCCAAGCAGCCAGGTCGTCCATCATGAAGCACCCACAGGCTTCATTCGAAAGTGGATCTTTAGCACAGACCACAAGGTGATCGGCCTTCAATACTTCTTCTTAGCTCTTTTCTCGGTTGTGGTGGGGATGATCCTGTCGATCTTTATTCGTTTTAATCTGGTTTGGCCAGGCACGGAGCTTCCCCTGCTGGAGACCTTTTTCCCAACAGGAGCTCCCGGGGGCGTGATGACCCCGGAGTTTTATCTCTCTTTTTTGACCATGCACGGGACCATCATGGTTTTTTTCGTCTTGACCACGGCTCCCCAGGGCGGGTTTGGAAACTATTTCCTGCCCATCCAGATTGGGGCCGCTGACATGGCCTTTCCGATCTTGAACATGCTCTCCTTCTGGTTCACGTTTTTGGCACTGGTGGTTCTGTTGGCCTCCTTCTTTGTGGCAGGAGGTCCTCCCACATCGGGATGGACAGCCTACCCACCTTTGAGCGCACTGGGAGAAATCGCGGGTCCCGGTCTGGGGACAGGTCAAACATTGTGGATCTACAGTATCGCCATCTTCTGCGTGGCAGCCTTGCTGGGAGCCCTGAATTTCATCACCACCACCATCGACCTGCGCGCCGAGGGAATGACCTTAATGCGAATGCCTCTGACCGTGTGGGCCTGGTTCGTCACGGCCATCCTGGGACTGCTGGCCTTCGGCGTGCTGCTGGCTGCCGGCGTTCTCCTGCTCATGGATCGCTCGGCCGGGACCAGTTTCTTTATCCCCGGCGGGCTGGTCGTCAGCGATCAGCTAATCGACCACAAGGGGGGATCTCCCCTGCTTTGGCAGCACCTCTTCTGGTTCTTTGGCCATCCCGAGGTCTACATTGCCATCCTTCCCGGCATGGGGGTCACCTCCCAGATTCTCTCCACCTTCTCGCGCAAACCGATTTTTGGATACCGGGCAATGGTCTATGCCCTTCTCGGCATTGGCATTCTGGGCTTTATGGTGTGGGGACACCACATGTTCATGAGTGGCATGAGTCCCTATACCGCCATCGCTTTCTCCCTGTTGACGACCGTTATTGCAGTCCCCTCCGCCATTAAGACTTTTAACTGGCTGGGAACTCTGTGGCGTGGCAACATTCGCCTGGCCACACCCATGTTGTTTGCCATCGGTTTTGTCTCTCTGTTTGTCACCGGTGGACTCAGCGGCTTGTTTCTGAATCAACCTTCCACTGATATTTTTCTCCATGATACCTACTTCGTGGTGGCACACTTCCACATGATCATGGGGGTGGCCTCCATTTTCGGAATGTTTGCAGCCACCTATTATTGGTTCCCCAAGATGTTCGGCCGGCACATGAGTGAGTTGTGGGGAAAGGTGCATTTCGGGTTGACCTTCGTCGGCGTGTACGCCATCTTTACGCCCATGCATTTTCTGGGCATGGCGGGTAACCCACGCCGTTATGCCGAGTTGACCGCTTTTGATTTCCTCGAGCCCTTAGGGCAGATTCACCTGTTCGTCAGCATCGCTGCATTCATCACCATCACTGCCCAACTGATTTTTATTGTCAACCTTTTCTGGAGTATGTTCAAAGGCAGAAAGGCCGAGGAGAATCCGTGGCAAGCGACCACCCTGGAATGGGAGATTCCCTCGCCCCCACCCCATGACAACTTTGCCGGGAGACTTCCGGTGGTGTACCAGGGACCTTATGAATACAGCGTGCCGGACGAACCTCAGGACTATACGATGCAGACCGCCCAGAAGACACCCGCGAGCTAAGCCATGGCCACCATTGCCCCTCCTCTCCCCACCAAACAGCCGATATCACCAGGAGGAAAAGGTGGCGGTGTTGCTGGAGGTGGTTTGGGTGGCAATCAGGGAGACGGATCTGACAGCCCCGCATCTCTTCCCGATCGGAGATACTATACTGGCATGATGCTTGGATTGGCCGCTATCCTGATGGTTTTTGCTGCCTTTACCAGTGCTTACGTTGTCCGCAAGGGCCTGTCCGATGACTGGCTCCCTATAGCACTCCCGGGAATTTTGTGGCCCAACACACTGATTCTGCTGGCCAGTAGTCTGACTTTCGAAAAAGCTCGTCGCTGGCGTCATAACCAAGCTCATTTTCAACGCTGGTGGTGGGCGACCACTGGCTTGGGGGTAAGCTTCCTGGTTGGACAGCTCCTGGCCTGGCGGGAACTGGTGGCGGGTGGAGTATACATCAGCACGAATCCCAGCAGCTCCTTTTTCTATTTATTAACGGGAACTCATGGCGTCCACCTCTTAGGAGGCGTGATGGCCCTTTCCTACCTTTCCTGGAAAGTGTGGCGGAGGAACTCTGGTGGTCTGGGAGAAACCACCCTGGGTGTGACTGCGCTCTACTGGCATTTCATGGACGGGTTGTGGATTTACCTGTTTCTCCTGCTTCTGATCTGGAGGTAAATGGATGGCTGACATGGTAAGTGAGACCAGGCTCTCTGCCTGGGGAGGCGGAAGATCTCCCTACGCCATTGGCTCGAATAAATTAGGGATGTGGCTTTTCCTTCTCTCCGATACACTGACTTTTTCGGCGATGCTGATAGCTTACAGCTTTGTGCGCGTTGCCAGTGAAGACTGGCCGAGGCCCTTTGAAGGCTTCAGTATTTTCATGGCCAGCGTGATGACCTTCTGTCTGCTCTCCAGCTCTTTAACCATGGTCATGGCTGTAGCAGCAGCCAAGCAAAAGGAGCTACGGCGGACCGTGGGCTGGCTTTTAGCCACCATCCTGGGGGGGGTACTCTTTATTATCCTGCACACCAACGAGTGGCTGGAGCTGATCCATGAAGGAGTGACACCCTTTGGCAATCCCTGGGGAGCTCCGCTCTTCGGTGCATCCTTCTTCACCTTAACCGGTCTTCACATGACCCACGTCACAGGCGGCGTCATCTACCTGGGAGTGATTGCCTGGGGGTTCGGAAAGGGAAAGTTTACTTCCGAGGACGTGGAAATCAGCGGACTTTACTGGCATTTCGTGGACCTGGTTTGGATGTTTATTTTTCCCATGGTCTACCTGCTGTCCTGGAAGATTTGAACAACCAAGGAGAGCCCAGCAAGATGAATATGGAAGCAGCACATCAAAGTCATGGCAACCGGCTTTACCTGACGGTTTGGGTGGGGTTGCTGGCCTTGACGATCGCAGAAGTGATCCTGGCTTATCTGGCTATTCCTGTGACTCCGATGCTGATCCTCCTGGTAGGCTTTTCTCTGATCAAGACGGGATTGATTGTAGCCTACTTTATGCATCTTCGATTCGAGAAGCTCAGCCTCACACTGACGCTCATTCCGGCTGTGGTGATCTGCATCGCCTTACTGTTTATTTTCTTCCCCGACAGCTTGAGGCTCCTGGAACTGCGCAGGTAACGATGAGAGCAATGAACCCAATGAACACCGGAACACAAAAGAGGAGGAAAGCACAGCACTCCATCCTTCCTCTCTTGTTCTTTTCCTGTTTGTTCCTTCTGTTTTTCTCCTCCCCGGCCGCAGCCCAGGGCTGCGCCATGTGCAGGACTGCCCTGGAGGGTCAGGCGGAGAGCGCCATTGAGGCCGTGAAAATGGGTATCTTAGTGCTTTTAATTCCCCCGATTACGATTATGTCAACGATACTCTTTATCACCTTTCGACAGGACAAATAGCCGGCAGAAAACCAGTAGAGGAAAATCTTGACAGAGTTCCGGAACAGAATATAAGTTGTAACGCTTAAACGTAGGTTCTCACTATGGCGGAAGAAAAGACCCAAGAAGACCAGGTTCAACAGGAAGATCAAGCGCAAGGGGTCGGTGAAGACAAGCAGGGTCCCAGCGAAAAGCAACTCATCCACCGACGCAAGTTCGCCTGGACCTGTGTCTTTGGATTTATTGGCGTCAATCTACTGATGGCCATGCGTTTTTTCTTTCCTCGAACTCTCTTCGAACCCAAGACCAAATTCCGAATTGGCCCTCCTTCAGATTTCGGTTTTGGGGTCGATACTCGATTTCAGCAGAAGCATCGGATCTGGGTCGTTCGGAACACCCAGGGACTTTTTGTCATCTACGCCAAATGTACACATCTGGGCTGCACTCCCGATTGGGTGGAGAGCGAGAACAAATTTAAATGCCCCTGCCATGGCAGCGGATACGACAGCGAAGGGATTAATTTTGAAGGTCCTGCGCCCCGGCCGATGGACCGGGCAAATCTGGAGCTCGATGCTGAAGGGCAGATCGTGGTGGACGCCAGTCAGCTCTATCAGTGTGCCCCGGGAGCGACCTGCCACTTCGAAGATGATGGTGCTTCCTTGACGGGTGTATAGCCCTGATTATGAATAAGTTCTCTACTGCAGCGGCGAAATCATCCGCCCTGCCAGCGTTGCGCGACCCGCACATGCGGGTACCCCTCGGCCTCCTCAACGTACTCAAGAGTACGTTTGCGGGAGCCTGGGGCACCCGCTTGCGGGTCACGCGCCTTGCCAGGTCGGCACTTCCGCCGCTTCATGACGAGAACCTATGCATAATCAGGGCTTACCTGGCAGTTCCTCACCACAAGTGACCCATGAACGACGACGCTAAGAGCAAGAGAGAAGAATCCAAGTCAGGAGAGCAGAGCTCAGCGGGGCCGTCCTCTCTGATTGACCGCCTCAAAGAAGCCTTGAATCCTTTCATCGCGAAAGGAATGCAAGACCTTAAGGCAGCCAAAGACTACAAGCGGACCCAACTGTGGAAATCGATCTTCCGCCACAAACTGGATGAGACCCCCCGCAGCCGGGCCCTGGCGGTCCTGACCAACGTCTTCCTGCACGTGCAGCCGGCTAAGGTGAATCGCGATGCCATCCGTTTCGGTTTTACCTGGGGGATGGGTGGTATCACCCTTTATCTTTTCATCGTTCTGACCATCACCGGCGTCTTTCTCATGTTCTACTATCACCCCACCAAGGGTCAGGCCTACCAGGACATCATGTATCTGCATAACGATGTTCCCTTTGGAGGTCTGCTGCGCAATATGCACCGCTGGGGGGCCCACTTGATGATCATCACGGTCTGGCTGCATATGTTTCGCGTCTTCCTGACCGGGTCTTATAAGACTCCGCGAGAATTCAACTGGACCGTGGGTGTGATCTGCCTGGTCTTGACCCTGCTGCTCTCCTTCACGGGCTATCTGCTTCCCGATGACCAGTTGGGCTTCTGGGCGGTGACGGTGGGAACCAATATGGCTCGAGCGACACCGCTCTTGGGCCATGAAGGCCCCTTTGGAGCTCAACTCGGGATGACCGCCTTCAACGACGTGCGTTTTGCGCTTTTAGGGGGATCCATCGTGGACGCCAATGCCTTGCTGCGTGCTTATATCTGGCACTGCATTGCCATTCCCCTGATCCTCACTATCTTCCTGACCGTGCATTTCTGGCGTGTCCGCAAGGACGGAAGTATTTCGGGACCGGCCCCGGTCATGTTGGAATCGGAGATGAAGTTTCCCCGTAAGTAGTCGGGGAGGAGGCAACTGAAAAGAATGGATTGGGGACAACTCTGGGAAATTATTTCGGCGCCTGACAATGTTCCCATCGTGGCGCTTCTGTTTTTGATCCCTTTCTTTACCTGGTACGGTTTTCGGCAGGCCCTGGCTAACGATCGCCTGATTGACCGTTTGACCAAAGATCCGGAGCTGGCCAAGACACACCACCGGAAAGTTGAACCCTATCGAGAAGGATGGGCGCAAAAGCTCTATGTTTGGCCCTACCTTCTCAGAGTGGAATTTCTGACCGCCATCATTGTCACCGGAATCCTGATGGTCTGGTCGATCACCCTGAACGCTCCGTTGGAGGAACCGGCCAATCCCAACCTCACCATGAATCCGGCCAAAGCTCCCTGGTACTTTCTGGGTCTCCAGGAGATGCTGGTCTACTTTGACCCCTGGATTGCCGGTGTGGTGATGCCGACTCTCATCCTGGTGGGGCTGATGATCATTCCCTATGTCGACTGCAACCCCCTGGGAAACGGCTATTACACCTTTCGCCAGCGCAAGTTTGCCATTCTCACTTTCTGCTTTGGTTTTATGGTTTTATGGCTGTCTATGGTTTTTATCGGCACCTTCATCCGGGGTCCGGGCTGGATGTGGTTCTGGCCCGGTGAAACCTGGGATCACCATCGCTTGGTCTTTGAGACCAACCGAGACCTCCATGAGCTGTTCGGCATTACCACCCAGCCCTGGTCAGGGCTTGTGGGCGCTAGTGCAGTGGGGCTCTATTTCGTCATTTTTGGGTGGCTCACCCACAAACTTTTTGTCTGGAATAAATTCAATCGGAAAATCTACCAGCAAATGACCCTTGTCCAATACCTGACCTTACAAAGTTTCTTACTGATCATGTGGGCTCTTCCGGTAAAGATGTTCCTTCGTCTGGTCTTCCGGATCAAGAACGTCATGGTCACTCCCTGGTTTAACATATGAGCAATCCAGTACAACGTCTTCTGTCCTGGTGGCGATCACGGTCCAGACTTGACGAACGACCCATTCCCCAGGAGGATCCTATTGTCAAATCCTCTCTGGCTACAGCCACTGCTATTTTTTCTCTGCTGCTCATCCTGAGCCTGGTGTGGGCCCTGTACGATGAAGTTTGGGGTCTGCGTCCCTGGATTGGTTTCCAGGAGGATTTTGTGGAGCGTTACCAACAGGTGCTCATCGATCTGAAGCCCAGACGGGGTGAGGAAGAGCAGGAAGTTCGGGGCTCGCAAGGTTATACAGAGCTCCAGCAAGCGCTTCAGGAGGCCGAAACAGAGATCGAACCTGAGTTGGCTGAGATCGAAGCCGAAGAGCGCCTGGTCAGACTGCAACTGGCGGCCATCACCAAAACGTTTACCACCGAGAGGAGTCGCCTGCAGGCAGCTATCTATGTACTGGAAACATCCGGTGATGCCCAGAAGGAGGGGCTGGAGAGGGACGTGGAAGCGCTGAGGATAGGCCCCTATCTTCTGGAGATACCAGACGCTGACGGAAACATTGAAAGCAACGACTATACTTACGCGCAAATGGAAGAGGAATTCAACTCCCTCAAGGCTCGGCAAGGAGAGCTCCAGGGTCGTACCGTGGAGCTTTTGAGACACTCGACCGAGCTGAGACGAGAACGGGATGCTTTCCTGAACGCTCGTCTGACCAGTTTGACCGAGACCCAAGTGGATGGCCTACTGGACGGCCTGGACGACTTCAGGATTGAGATCAAACAAATTCACAATGCCGAACTGGGGCTGGTCGATCGGTGTGAATCCTGTCATGTGGGCACTCTGGAACCCGTTTTGATCACGCGAGAAGCCATGGGAGGGAGTCGCGTTTTTACCAGCCACCCCAACCCTGAACTGCTTCAAATCCATGACCCAGAGACCTTCGGCTGCTCACCCTGTCACAATGGCAACGGGGTTGCCACCGTCGGCACGACTGAGGCTCATGGCCAGTATAAACATTGGTTGTGGCCACTCTATCCATCCGAGAATTTTGAAGCGGGTTGCTTGCAGTGTCATGAAGCTGACCGCTATCTGGAGTTATCTTCTACCCTGGATGCGGGAAAGCAACTTTTTTCTCTGGGCTGTATGGGCTGCCACGCTCGTGAAGGCTTTGAGCCGGAGTCCAGAGAACTGCGTGACACCCAAAAATCCCTAACAGATCTCCTCACCAGAAAAAACGAGACCCAGTTGCAGATTGAGAGAACGGTAGGAACTGCTGACCGCGCCCAAACCAATGAGGAAGCCGAGCGACTTTACGCCCAAGCCGAAGCTCTCACCATGAGTATCGCCGGCATCGATACTGAGTTTGCAGACTTCCAAGCCCGCGAAGCAGGTTTGATGATGGCCATCAAAAAGGTGGGTCCCAACTTGAAAGAAGTGCGGCTCAAGTTGAAAAAGGAATGGGTCCCGAATTGGATCCAGAACCCCCATGACTTTCGACCCACCACCAAAATGCCCCGATTTCGCTTGGAGGAAGATCAGGTACAGGCCATCTCGGCTTTTCTCTGGCAATCGGGGATTGAGGCCGAGTTGCCCGAGCAAGCCCCGGGAGATCCTGTCCAGGGACAGACTCTCTTTGAAACCCGCGGCTGCATGGCCTGTCATTCCATGGGAGAGGGAGACGAGGCCAGCGGGGGCACCTTCGCCGCCAATCTCAGTCGCGTGGGGGAGAAAGCGAATTATGACTATCTGGTCCGCTGGATCCATAACCCCCGCGAACGGACACTCCCCTACTGCCCCGTTCACCAGAGAGAGATCACTGAGGAAGATTACGCCAGTCAGGGACTGTCCTTCGAATTTGACCTGGAACACAATCAGTGCCCACTGGGCGACCATCTCCTCCACGTTCAACAGGCCACCGTCATGCCCAATTTGCGCCTGAGCTGGGAGGAAACAAGGGATATCGCCAGTTATCTGATGACGCAGCAGCATGAAGATGCCGAATATCCCCCGGCCCCTTATATGGATGACCCGGGACTGTTGGAAGAGGGTCGATTTTTCGTGCGGAACTTCGGTTGTGCCGGTTGTCACGAAATCAGTGGACTGGAGAATGAGGGGAAAATCGGCACCGACTTAACCAAAGAGGGCAGCAAACCACTCGAACGGTTGGACTTTGCACTTTTGACCTCAGAGGCAAAACACGGCGGTTGGTATAACCTCAAGGGCTTCTTCGAGCGCAAACTGGCGGATCCGGTAGTTTTCGACCAGGGCAAAATCAAAGAACCGTTGGAACGATTGCGCATGCCCAACTTTGATTTGAGCCCTGAAGAGATCACACAGCTCACCACTTTTCTTCTGGGAAGTACGGACTCGAAATTCCCTGAAAATTCTTTCTACCAGCCATCGGACGAGCGCAGCGAGATTCAGAAGGGCTGGTGGTTGGTCAAGAAGTACAATTGTGTGGCCTGCCATCAATTCACTCCAGGCCAGGAAGCAACCGTGCTGGAAGAGCTGCCGCTCTATCAGGATCCGGACTGGCGAGAGCAGCTCCCTCCCAGCCTGGTCGGTGAAGGAGCCCGGGTGGATCCCAACTGGCTGGCCCGCTTCCTGGAAAATCCGGCTCTGGAAGAGAACGACCTGAACCGCAATGGCGTCCGCAGTTATCTTCAAGCTCGCATGCCCACCTTCGATCTATCCAATGCCGAAATTCAGCAGCTGGTCCGCTTCTTTGTCGCTCTGTCCAAGCAGTCGCTCCCCTACACAGCACCCGTGCTTCAGCCCCTGTCGGCTCGAGAGCTGACCATGGCGCGAGAGCTCTTCACTCACCGGGCGGCTCCCTGCTTGACGTGTCATGCTACGGGAGACCCGGTGGGCGATCAGACGGCCACGGCGCCGAATTTCCTGCTCATCCCAGAGCGCCTCAAATCAGACTGGACTGAACGCTGGATCGTCCATCCCGAGATCATCAGACCGGGGACGAACATGCCTTCGGGGCTGTTTCGTCAGGACGGACAGCGCTGGGTTTTTGGTCTGGCCGACGTGCCCAGCTTGCGAGACTACGACCAGGATCATGCCAAGCTCATGGTACGTTATATGTTCCAATACACCGCCGCAGAGCAGCGTCGGCTGACAGGAAGATGATAGGATCGAATCCCTCCTTTTGGTTAACTTTTTTTGAGAGAGGAAAAGAAAATGCTGAAAAATAAACTGCACCTCATCGCCCTTTTATTTCTAGTCTGTGTTCCCCTTGCCTGCGGAGGAGGAGAAACTCCTGCTGAGGTGGCTACTGACGAGGCCCCGGCAGGGGAAGCGCAGGGAGTCGCCCCTGATCTCTCCCAGGCGGGAGCGGTTTCAGGCAAAGTCAGCTTCCAGGGCGAACAACCTCAGATGGCCCGTATTCGTATGGGTGCAGAGCCCGTATGCGAAGAAAAACACGGCGGTCCTGTCTATTCGCAGGAAGTGGTCGTAAACGAAAATGGCACCTTGAAAAATGCCTTTGTTTGGGTCAAGGCAGGTTTGGAACAATACAGTTTTGATACTCCCACCCAGGCCGTAATGATGGAGCAGGACGGGTGTGTCTACCTGCCCCACGTTTTTGGAATTCAGACCAATCAGGACATCAGCATCCGCAACAGTGACGACACGACTCACAACATTCACCCCCTGCCCCAGCAGAACCGGGAGTGGAACATTTCTCAAGCTGCGGGTCAGGAGATGGCCAGAGCCTTCCCACGCCCCGAGGTCATGATTCCGGTGAAGTGCAACATTCATCCCTGGATGAAAGCTTACGTCGGTGTGGTCCCTCACCCTTACTTTGCGGTCACGGGAGAGGATGGCAGCTTTGAGCTCCCCAATCTGCCTCCGGGAGAGTACACCATTGAAGTTTGGCACGAGAAGTACGGCACCCAGGAACAGGTCATAACGGTGGCACCTGAGGAAAGCCAGGAAATCGAGTTCAGCTTCGAGGGCTAAACTGCACGCTTCCCGGGTTCCAGGTTTCTTGCGTAGGGGCGCACAGCCGTGTGCCCTTACTTCTGAATTCTTTCCTGAATCGCTTCTCGAGTGAGCACTGCCTGTTCTCGTACTTCCTCACTGAAGTGAGGATCCTCAGCGACTGAGTCGACTAACTGCAATTCATCAGCACCCCCTATGAGGGCAAGGGCTCGCAGAGATTCCCAAACATGCGTGGGATCTGGAGAAAGCGTCACCGGTTCCTTCCCTGCATCGACAGGGGAGGTGAGCATAGCTCGCAACTCGTTTAGCCCCTTGTCGTCGCCAAATCGAACCAGTGATAACGCTGCATTTCGCCTGACCAGCACTTCCTCATCATGAAGCATCTGAAGAAGAGCCTTGTGGAACAGATCAGAGCTTGAATCCTGGCCCATTACCCAGGCTGCTGTCACTCGCACCTCTGAACCCGGGTGCTCCGAGAGCTGCGCAACGCTCTGGTACCACTGCACGACTTCTGGATCACCCCGTTCCATGCGTTCAACAATTTGAGCCAGCCCATGCTGAACCCGTCGGGACTTTTCTTGATCAGCCAGGTATTGGGTGAGTGTCTCGTCGTCCAGAGGCCGCCCGAACCAGGTTCCCTGCCAGGAGAGAAAGGGAATCACGACACAAGCTACCAGGACCAGACCGGCAAGCGAAAGCTGAATGGGTCCAACTCGTCTCGCCATAAAAGTCTCTAACCCCTGACAGCTAACAACTGAAACCTGGAACCTGAAACGCGCGCGAAGCCCGCTTAGCCCGGATTATTCATAGGCTGTCGTCGCGAAGCGGTGGAAGCGCCGGCAGGACAAGGCGTCGCGACCGAGACCCCCGCAGGCGTACTCTTGCAGTACGCCGAGAAGGTCGAGGGGTACCCGCTTGCGGGTCGGGGGCACCCACTTGTGGGTCGCGCAGTCCGGACGGATGATCCCGCCGCTGCAGCAGACAGCGTATGAATAGTCCTGGCTAATAGGGCATGGGGCCCAATTCCGCCTCATAGTCTTTGATTGAGACCATGTCGATCGCGTCCCAGGGACAGCCATCCAAAAAGGCTCCTTCCGGCCCTTTACTGATACAAAGCTTGCAACCGATGCACAACAGCCCGTCGACTTCTATTCGGCCGAATGGAGGATGTTCCTGGTCAGGTACCCAGATCATACAGTTCCCTATCGGGCAGTAGTCCACACAGGCAGGGGAGCCGGCACAGCCCGTACAGGCGTCATTGATGACAGCGATCACAACAGGTTTGCGCTTACGCTGTTCCGTTTTCTTGATGGTTGCAGTGTCTTTCAGAAGATCAACAGGCATGGCTTTTTTACTCTTTAGAAGTCGAGTCAGCGGACTCGGGATTGAACCAGGATACCTCGTGCTCCGGATATGAAGTTTCTATCAGCTTTACAACTGCCTCTCGATCTTCTTCCACGCCATAGGTCTGGCTGGACCCAAATACGGTGATGGTCTCATAGTAGGTATTGAAGGACACGCTTCCACCACCCCCGATCTGGAGCTCACCTCCACTTTCCAAGAGGCCGCTTTCCCCCAGCTCCTCCTTGGCCCACTTCACGATCTGCTCCTCGGTTTTACCTTCGTAGGATTTGTAGTTCAAACCCCGGACAATGGCTTTTTTCTGGGCAGCCCCTTTCAGCTCAAAGAGGAGATACTGAAACATCACCCCTCCCCCTTCAAACCGAACATCAGCAAGCTCTGAAAATGGCATGCACTCTCCTTTTCTCCAGTACTGAGATTCTAGCCCAACAGCAGCGGGTGAACAAGTTCGAGACTCCTTCTTGTGTTGAGATCAGTGCACGATGCTGTCAGAATCTCTGCAAGAAGGAGAAAGCCACATGATCAGGGAAGATTGTGACATCCGAATTGCGGCGTTCATCGGGAGTGTGCGTCCGGGCAATTTAACGACGGCAGCCTTGGCTTTAGTCGTCGATGAGATCAACAAGCACAAGGACGCTGCCGTTGAGGTGATCGATCCCGCAAAAATCGATCTGGCTTTGCCTGGCACCGCCAAGGATTCTTCGGTTATGGATAGATTGCAGCAACAGGTCTCCGATGCAACAGGAGTCATTTTTGCCACACCGGAATACCACGGTAGTTATAGTAGCGTGATCAAATTGGTCATCGAGCACCTGGGCTTTCCATCAGTGTTAAGTGGCAAACCGGTTGCCTTGATAGGCGTAGCTGCCGGAAGCATTGGAGCCATAAAGGCTTTGGAACACCTACGCAGTGTCTGCTCTCATGTTGGGGCCATTGTGCTCCCAGGACCTGTGTCAGTAGCCGCGGTTCACAAGGTCTTTGATGAATCAGGTCAAAGCACCGATCCAGCCATAGAGCAAAGGATTCGAGGCGTGGCCACTCATCTGATTGACTACATCAGAGACAACATCTGCCCTCAAGTAGCACTGGAGCAGGTAGTACGGTCAGATCGTTGAGGTCGTACTCATTGCAGCACCCATCTGCGCTACACCCCTACTGGAGCTCCTGCCTTGCGGTCAGCAGCCGTTCCCGGGCTTCATCCGCGAACTGGCGTAGGTAGAGGCTGTGATAGTGCCCCCGCCGCCGCAGGAGCTCTTCATGGTCTCCCTCCTCCAGGATGCGGCCGTGATCGATCACGAGGATCCGATCGGCCCGTCGCACCGTCGAGAGGCGGTGGGCGATGATGAAGCTGATCCGTCCCTCGAGCACTCGCTCGATCCCCGCCTGGATGAGCTGTTCGGTTTCGGTGTCCACGGATGAGGTCGCCTCGTCCAGGATAAAGATCTGGGGATCGGCGAGCACCGCCCGCGCCAGGGAGACCAGTTGCTTTTGCCCCGTGGAGAGGGCATTCCCGCTCTCCCCCACGTCGGTGTCGTAGCCCTTCTCGAGACCGGCGATGAACTCCTCGGCGTTGACCTGGATCGCCGCCGCCCGCACCTCCTCGTCGCTCGCTTCGAGACGTCCATAGCGAATGTTCTCCCGAATCGAGGTGCGAAAGAGATGGGGAGTCTGCTGCACGATACCCATATTCGACTGCAACCAGTCGAGACGAAGGTATCGATAGTCGCGGCCGTTTAAGGCGATGCTGCCCCCGGTGGGCTCGTAGAAGCGACTCACCAGGCTGACAATGGTGCTCTTGCCACTGCCGGTGGGTCCCACCAGTGCGATGCATTCCCCGGCCTCGACGCGAAGGTCGAACCGGTCGAGTACTTTTTCTCCTCCTCGATAGGCGAAGGAGACCTGTCGAAACTCGATGGTCTCGATGCGCCTGAGGTCCCCGTCGCCGGAGATCGCCTCCGGCGTGTCGGTGATCTCCGGTATCGCGTCAAGAAGGGTCTGGACCCGCTCCGCCGAAGCCTGGGCCGCCTGGAACTCGGTGAATCGGGCGGCCATCTCCTGAATCGGGATGTAGAGGAGAGCCGCGTACTGCATGAAGGCGACGAGGGTGCCCAGAGAGATCCCCGCTTCCGGCCCCAGATCGAGTCCCCCCCTCCAGAGAGCGAGGCCGATCCCGAGGCCACCGAGCGTCATCACCAGGGGGAGATACACCGCGGCCTGGAGCATATTTCTCACGCTGTAGTCGTACATCCGGGTGGAGAGCCCCTGGAACTCGCTAAGATTCTGCTCTTCCCGTACCAGGGCCTTGGTGGTGCGGACTCCCATGATCCCCTCGTTGAAGCTCGCGGTCAGCTGCGAATTGGTCTTGCGGACGAGACGTTGACTGCGGATGAGCTTCTTCTGGAAGACAAGACTGATCACCGCCAGGAGCGGGATAATCGTCATCACCAGTAGGGCCAGTCGCCAGTCGAGCAGCAGCATCACCACGCAGATCCCGATGAGGAACGAGGATCCCCAGAACAGGTCGAGAAGGCACCAGGGAATGATCGACGAGAACCGACTGCAATCGGAGGTCAACCGGGCCATCAGCCAGCCCACCGGACGCTCGTCGTAGAAGCTGAATGAGAGCGCTTGAAGATGGGCAAAGGCGGCCCGCCGGATGTCGTACGCCATCCCGGTGGCAGCTCGTCCCGCGAAGATGATGAAGATCCAGATCATCGCGGAGATCACGCCCACCAGGCCCAGGTAGAGAAGACTGAGGGCGAGGATCCTTTCTCCTCCCTCGGGTGTGGTGGCGTCGTCGATGATCCATTTGGTGATCAGGGGAAGACAGACATCGGCCATGGCGAGCACGATTCCCGCCAGGGCAAGCCAGGTCAGCGCCCGGCGGTAGGGGCGGGCGAAGCGCAGGACCCGCGCCCATAGCGCGAAGTCGAGGCTCGCGTCGACCTTGTCCTCCAATAACTCTGCTTCACTCATCGTTCTGTCCTTGTTCCGGAATGGCCTCGACCACGCTCTCGAGGTTCTTCAGGCTTCCCTTCTCCAGCGCGGTCTGGAGGTTCCAGATGCGCCGGTACATCCCCTCCTCGGCGAGGAGAGATCGGTGGGTGCCCTCCTGGATGATCCGTCCGCCCTCCAGGACGATGGTCTTGTCCGCGTGGCGAAGGGTTGAGAGGCGATGGGCGATCACCACCGTGGTCTGTCGTCCCTTGCGCCGACGGAGGGCCTCGAGAATCAACGATTCCGTCTCGGTGTCGACGGCGCTCAGGGCGTCGTCGAGGATGAGGATCGTCGGGTCGTCGACGAGCGCGCGGGCGAGAGCCACCCGCTGCCGCTGCCCCCCGGAGAGAGTCACACCCCGTTCCCCAACCTGGGTGTCGTAGCCCTTCTCGAACTCCAGGATCGTGTCGTGCACGGCGGCGACCGTGGCCGCCTCGTGGATCTCCCCTTCCCGCGCGCTCGAACGGCCGAGACGGATGTTGTCCCGCAGCGTCTTCGAGTAGAGGAAGGGCTCCTGCATTACCGAGGAGATTTTTTGCCGAGCTTCTCTCAGCTCCAGGCCGGCCAGGTCGTGTCCATCGATGGCGATCGTTCCCTCTTGAGGATCGTAGAATCGGAGGAGCAGGTTCGCGATGGTCGACTTCCCGGAACCCGAGGGACCAAGGAGGGCCAAGGTGGTCCCCCCCTCGATCTCGAAGGAGATCTCATCGAGAACGCGGTCCGCGCCACCATAGGTGAAAGAGACGCAATCGAAAGAGATCGCCCCCCGGGAGATGGGAAGAGACCCGACCGGCCGCACCGCCGACGCGCTTTCCCGAGGGTGCTCCAGGATCATCCCGATGCGATCGATGGCCACCAGAGCCTTGCCAAGCTCGGTGAGGACTCGACCCATCATGCGAATCGGCCAGATGAACATCGTCACCGCGGCAAGGAAGAAGTAGAAGGTGCCGACGGGTAGCGTTCCCTCCAGGAGCCAGTATCCCCCTACCCCGACCACCAGGGCCTTTTGACCCAAGCTGAAGAAGTCAGAGACCGACCAGTACCACGCCATCAGCTGATAGAGACGGTAGTCGAGAAGGCGGTGGCGGCCGTTGATCCCGTCGAACTTCTCCTTTTCGTGCTCCTGGCGGTGAAAGGCGCGGACCACGCGGATGCCGGTGAGATTCTCTTGCAAGGTGCTGGTCAGGCGCCCTTCCGCCTCATCCACCTTCTTGAAGGAGGACCGCACCCGCCGGAAGAAGACGATGGAGTAGATCACGATTCCCGGCACCAAGAGGAGCGAGACGAGCGTCATGCGGATGTCGAGAGCGATCATGAGCGGGATTGGGGCCGCCAGCATGATGATGGCGCGCCCGATCTCCACGATCTGGGTGGCCAGAAAGCGGCGGAAGGTCTCCACATCCGATGTACAGCGCTGGACGAGATCGCCGGTCTCGGCCCGGTCGTGGAAGCGGCAGGGCAGATGCTGGAGCTGATCGTAAAGCCGATCGCGAAGCTTTCTCACGATCTCCTCGCTCGCGGTGGCGGACCAGCGGCCGCGGAGATAGGTGAAGAAACCGGCAATGGCCGTGAGGGTCACCATGCCGACCAGGGCCAGCCAGAGATTCGCGCGTAGGAAGTCCGCACCGCCGAGGCGATCCACCACCCCTCGGATGAGGGGCGATGCCTGCTCGGGCTTCGACGAGAGCACCACGTCGAGAGTGGCCTGGGGAACGAGGAGCACCAGGTAGAGAAAGGCGGAACCGATCGCGAGGGACAGGATGGCCGCTCCGTAGCGGAGGCGCTGGCCACCCATCAGCTCCCAGATCAGTCGATACTTCGAAGTCATCTCCTACCCTCACATCACGGACCACCAAAGAACGAGCGGGGTAAAAGAGACCGAAGAGGAAGGACTCGACCCGCTCGCGCTGAGCGGGTCTCGAGACGCTCTAACCGAGCGTCCTACGCACCCGCTCCGGCCACGCCAAGCGGCGCGGCGTCGATAACGTTCATCCAGGTGCGCATAAGATCTCCTTCCAAAGACCAGTTTCGAGCCAGAAGAGAAATATAGCCCAAAGAGCGGTGAGTGCCAAGTGTTTTTTTCCAGGACGAGGGCTCTGTCGCTCTAAGGGCAGAACCCCTGGCACCAGCACGTTTGTTTTGCTACACTTACCCCGTTCGTGCGCCTGTAGCTCAGAGGATAGAGCAAGGGGTTCCTAACCCCTGCGCCGCAGGTTCGAGTCCTGCCAGGCGCACTTGATTTTGACGAGCACAGAAAGGAATCTCCGTGGCTGCGAAACGATTGACTCGGAAAGAGATTGTCCAGGAAGACAAGGTTCAGGCCATTCTCACTGGCATTTTGGGGTGGGCTGCTAAGAACAGCATTGTACTGGCCACTTTCTTCGGGATTTTCTTGCTTTCTGTCCTGGGAGCCTATTTCTGGCAGAACTACCAAGGGAGTCGCTCTGAGGAGCTTCAAGCCCAATTTGCTGAGGCCCTGGAAATCTACCACGCTCCCGTCAGCGAGGAGACGACAGGGGTAAGCGAGGATCAACCCATTCCCTCCACATTTCAGTTTCAATTTGATCAAGAACGTCGAGTGGAAGCCCTGGCACACTTCAGGACCATCGCGGAAGATCACGCCAACACTGACCTTGGTCTCCTGGCACGCTATTACATGGCTCTGATCAAACAAGAAATGGGCCAGGCGGAACAGGCTGAGGGGGACTTGACTTTCGTGATGGAGAATTCATCTCAGCCCCAGATCAAAAACCTGGCTCGACAGCTCCTGGTCCGACTTGCACAATCGAACGACGACCGGCAGCGAGCGACAGCCTTGCTGGAGGAAATACTTCTGGAATCGACCGGCTTCTTCCCAAAGGACACGATACTCCTACAACTCGCCCAGAACCATGAGGCAGCGGGTAATGCTCAGGAGGCTGTGGTTTTTTACCAGAGATTAACCACCGAGTATCCGACCAGTGTGTACTTGCAGGAGGCTCGAATTCACCTCGAGCAACTCGAGGCGGAGAACAACTGACCGCGGGTGTTCAGGCAGGTCAAGATCGAGGCCGCACAAGTCCTTCGACCGCAAGCGTAGCCTAAGTACTCCCTTTCATAAATACGGTAACGTTTGCGGATGGGGCTTGCGAGGCGAGGTCGCGAAGGGAGGAGGAGGCGATGTCAGGGACATCGACGACGACGAGTGACAAAGAGATCGCCCGCAACCCCCATCCGCCCGAAGGGTTGGGGCGGGACGGGCCCATCTCTTTGTTGCTCCTCCTCGATTTGGGCTCCGTCGCGCTCCCAACAAACGCTATCGTATTTGTGAAAGTGAGTACTAAGCTACGTCGAGGATCGAAGGGCGCGGAGAACGAAGAGCTTGGCCTTTCTGGACACCCGCGCTAATAGGTCAGGATCGAGAACACATCGAAGCCAATCAGCTTTTCTCGACCGTTGAGGAATCCCAGCTCAACAATAAAAGCCAGACCGGCAACCTCCCCTTCCAACTGAAGGACCATTTGCGCGGTTGCTGCCGCAGTGCCGCCGGTAGCAATGAGATCATCAACGATCAACACTCGCTGACCCGGCTCAATAGAGTCCTTGTGCATTTCAAGAACATCCTGACCGTACTCGAGATCATAAGAAGCACTGATCGATTCCGCAGGAAGTTTGCCTTTCTTTCGGACAAGTACCAACCCCGCATTCAAGTTGTAAGCGAGAGCAGGCGCAAAAATGAACCCCCGGGATTCAATTCCCACCACTTTATCTATCTTCTTGCCTTCGTATTCCTGGGTCAGGAGGTCGATAACCTTTCGAAGACCTTCCTTCTCTTTTAAAAGAGTGGTGAGGTCGTAAAAGAGAATTCCCGGCTTTGGGAAGTCAGGAACCTCGCGGATCTTCTTCTTCAAGTCTTCCATAGCTCACCTTTCAATTGAAAAACCCTGGTATCCTTCCGGTTCCACTTCCCCAGTCTCAACGTCCTGGACCGAGGCCAAAGACGGCCCCCTTTTGATTTTGCTCAAGAAGTGCTCCAGTGGATTCTCGTCACCTTCCCCATGGACCTCCACTGCTCCATTTCCGAGATTTTTCACCCAACCCTTGAGATCCAGTTCCACTGCAAGGCGGTGAGTGAAGTAGCGAAAACCCACTCCCTGCACCCGACCCTTCACAATGTAATGACGAGCAACCATACCGATATGCCCATTCCGAAAGATGGGTAACAAATTATACCGGACACATGGGTAACACTTATAGGCTTCTTCTGGGAGGTGCCCAGAGATGCCATGGAAGGAGATCTGTGTGATGGACGAGAGAATGAGATTTATAGCGAAGCTGTTGGATGGGGAGTCCATGAGCCGTCTGTGTGAGGAGTTTGGGATATCCAGAAAGACGGGCTACAAGATTTGGAACCGCTATCAAAACACCGGCGCTTACGCCCTGGTGGATCGGAGCCGCAAGCCGCATCGTTACGGAAACCAACTGCCCGAACAGGTGGAACGGACCCTGGTCAGGCTAAAGCGAGAGAAGCCGTATTGGGGAGCTCCCAAGATTCGGGCGCTCCTGATTCGTAGGTTTCCGAATGTACGGCCGCCTGCGGTGAGCACAGTTCACGCGGTTCTGGATCGCAACGGCCTGGTGAACTGTAGAAAACGGCGACGGTTCAAGGCAGAGGGGACTCGATTGTCCAGCAGCCAGAATCCCAATGACCTTTGGTCTGCCGACTTCAAAGGAGAGTTCATGCTGGGAGACAAACGGTACTGTTATCCTCTCACCGTGAGCGATCACGCCAGCCGTTATCTGCTCGCCATCGAGGCTCTCGACAGTGTTAAGGAAAGAGGTGCTTTCCCCGTATTCGAGAGAACCTTTCAAGAGTTAGGTTTGCCGGAAGCGATCCGCACGGCCGACAGTTGGGACCGGGAGCGGCGCATGGTGGCCAAGGTGGAAGTGAGCGAGCGCGGGTTCAACCGTCGCTTTGTGGTCACCAACCGCCAGGATCTCACGGCCGGGCAGCTGTATGACCACTACATCGGACGGGGCCAGTGCGAGAACTTCGTGAAAGCTTTCAAAAAAGATCTGGCCATGGATCGCTTGAGCTGCCACCGTTTCCTGGCCAACCAGTTCCGACTCTTCATCCACGCCCTGGCCTATGTCTTAATCCTGCGCCTGCGGGATTACCTGTGCGGGACTCCCTGGCACAACCTGGAGATTGAGACGCTCCGCCGCCGGATCAACAGCACGGACTCACCGGTGCCCGGGTTCGGGAACTTCTCGGATCTGTGCCCTTTTGCATCACCCCGTCTGTGTCCCAACGGATTGTTTGGGGCCGAGCTCAGGGGCTCGACTGGCTCAACAAGTCGCCTGTAATCGTGAACACACTCTCAGCCCTGAACTAGGCTACCCCAAACTTATGAATAATTGCGGCTAGGAATCCGAATCGAGAGGATCAAGCCCGGCCATCCCGAGCAGAACGGAAGGCATGAGCGCCTTCATCTCACCCTCAAGAAGGCCACAGTCGTTCCCGCTGCCCACAACCTTCTTCAGCAGCAAGAGAGGTTTAATGCCTTTCAGGCGGAATACAATACTGAGAGACCTCATGAGGCCCTGGGCATGAAGTTTCCGTCCGAGGTCTATACTCCCGCATCTTGTCCCTACCGAGGAATCGGGCGCGTCGAGTACCCCATGCACGATCGCACCGTGACCGTCACCAGCTGCGGCAGAATCTGTATGAAAAGTCAAAAGATCAACTTCAGCACGGTGTTTGCTGGTCAAGATGTTGGAATCAAAGAGGTCAAAGAGAAAATTTGGCTGGTGTCGTTTATGGAATACGACCTCGGTTACTTTGACGAAGACAGTAGAAGGTTTGAACCTATAAATAACCCTTTTGGTGCAAAGGTGTTACCTATGTCTTCGGAATAAACTGTAACCTATGTGTCCGGAATGCACCATAAGCGGGTGGTCGGGGCGAGAGGATTTGAACCTCCGACCTCACGGACCCGAACCGTGCGCGCTACCGAACTGCGCTACGCCCCGATTGATTTCATGCCGGGTTTCTCAACCCGACCCATTGTATAACAGCGAGTTAAACAACATATTGTATTATCAAGAATCCACCCACCAGAAGGATGAGAAAAAGGATGGTCAGAAGATTAAAGTAGCGGTCCACAAAATCCCGTATGCTTGGCCCAAATCGCCAGATCAATCCACCCAACAAGAAGAACCGTGCGCCCCGACTCAAAACCACAGCCACTGCAAAAGTAATGAAATTGAGCTCGAAGACTCCTGCTGAGATGGTAAAGACTTTAAAGGGAATCGGAGTAAAACCAGCCACGGCAATAGCCAGAACATCCCACTGTTGGAAAAGGGCCTGGACACGTTGAAATTGTTCCCCTGCTGCATAGAACTCGACGATTTGCTGCCCGATCAGTTCATAGAATTGCAGTCCCAGAAGGTATCCCAGTAGGGCGCCCAGAGCCGATCCCAGGGTGCAGATCGTGGCAAACCACAGGGACCGTTTGGGAGCCCCAATGGCTAGACCAATGAGCAGAATATCCGGTGGGATGGGAAAGAAGGAAGCTTCAGCAAAGGCCAGCACGAACAGTGAGGGTACTGCATTGGGCCGCTCAGATAGGCTGACCACCCAATCGTACAGCCTCCTCAGCCAGCGAAACGGATCAAAAGAACGAGCAGGTACTTCAGATGCCACTGTAACGCCTCGTGATCGGTCAACCCATCTCCAGCTGGGACTTTACTGCTTAGTGCCCCGAACCACGGTTCTCTCTGGCAAACTGGATCTCTTCTCCCTGCTTTTTGTAGCTTGCCAAGGAGCCGTAGTCGGTCTGATCTCGCTGCAAGGGTGTCACCGAGACTTCCCCCGCACGGATCGCCTCATAATCGGTTTCTGCTTCGATCATCCACTCGCTTTCATCACGGGCGATCCAGTAATACGTCCGCCCGCGCGGGTCTCTCTTCTCTTCAATCGCACCCTCAGCCGCCTTACTTCCCTGTCGAGTAAAGCGGTAAGCCACCGGATCCCCCTCGGGGATATTGACATTCAAGAAAGTCCCAGTCGGAAAGGGGAAAAATTCTTCAATCAAACGCCGCACAAACACCGCTGCTTGAGAGAAGGAAGAGTCACCTCGGTTGCTCACCGCCGATGCAGCCAGAGCAGGTATCTGGTGAATGGCCGCTTCGCGGGCTCCCGCAACCGTACCCGAATAGATAATATCATCACCAAGATTGGGACCATGATTGATTCCGCTCACCACCAGATCCGGAGGGCGCGGCAACATCTTTCGAAGTGCGAAGATAACGCAGTCTGCAGGGGTTCCTGTCAAGGCGTGGTGGTCCTTAGAGACTTCAAAGACCCGAAGTGGAGAATGAATAGTGAGCCCCTGACTGACGGCACTGCGCTCCTCGGAAGGCGCCACCACGACTACCTTTCCCCACCCAGAGAGTTCTCTCTTCATTGCCAGGAGTCCTTCCGCCCTGACTCCATCGTCGTTGGTCAACAAGACAAGCCGATCTCGATTTTTCATACTAAAAGAGAGGCATTATAACTGGAAGAGGTTGAATTGTAACGCAGCACAGGGAATAGCTGGTACTCCAGAAGTTTTCAATGCTGTTATACTCGATTGGCCAAAAAAAGGGGACTATTACGATGTCGATTCCACTCCGTGTTCTTTTGTTGGGGAACGAAGAAGAAGACCTGGACCCGATCACACAGGAACTGGAGAGAGGTGGGTTTGAAGTAGAAAGTCAGACTGCGAGGAGTGAGCGGGACTACTTTACCCAGCTCGATTCTGAACACGACATCATTATCTCCCCGTATGCCCTCATGCAGTTCGATGCCTTGCGGGCGCTTGAAATCTTAAAGGAAAAGAAGCTGGACATCCCATTTATTGTTCTCGGTGGGAAGGTGGGTGAGGAACTGGCAGTCGAGTGCCTCAAACAGGGTGCGGCCGACTTTCTGCTCAAAGCCCGACTGAACCGACTGGGACAGGTGGTCAAGCGTGTTGTGCAGGAGAGCAAGGTCCAAAGAGAGAAAAAACAGTCGGAGGCTTCCCTGGAAGAAGGCGTCGCACGGGCTCGCAACCTCCTGGAGCTCTGTCCGGTGGGGATCGCTCTCCTCACACAAGGGGAGGTGACTCTCATCAATCGAGTCGGTGCACACTTCTTGGGAGCGGCAAGTCCTAAGCAGGTTGTGAAGAAATCCTTTGCCGATTTCGCCCACCCGGACACTCGAAAGAGGCTGGAGGAAAGACTTCAAGGGGCGGAGGAACAGCCTCCAGGGAGGGAAGCAGCAAGCAAAAAGAGGATTCTGCTTAAGGAGAGGTTCGTTCGCCTCGATGGAGAGGAAATCGACCTCGAATTGGAAGCGGCCCCTACCACCGACAACGGAAATAAGGCTCTGCTCCTGGTGTTGCGCGACATCACCGGGGAGGAGCGGAAAAAAGGAGTCCTTCCCTTCCATTCCAAGCTCCTCTCTCAGGTCCCTGATGCCGTGGTGGCGGTCGACAATGAGCGCAACATCACCTACTGGAATCGGTCAGCAGAAAAAATGTATGACATTGTTTCCGATGATGCCCTGGGCATGAAGTTGGACGAGGTTTATCAGAAACGCTGGCTCAATGCCGAAGATGAAAAGGCAAGTGGGGAAGCTTTAGCCGCAAAAGGGTTTTGGCGGGGAAGGAATACTCACATCCTGAACAGTGGGAAAGAAATTCATGTGAGTTCCTCGGTCAGCCGACTTCAGGATAAAGAAGGCGAAACCACCGGCTTGGTTTCCACCATCCGTGAAATCACACAACAAAAGCAGGCTGAAGACAAGTTAAAGAAAGAACGAAACTTCTACTCCTCGGTTCTCAGGTCAGCTGCCAGCCTGGTCCTGGCCCTGGACAAGGAAGGACGAATCCTCCTTTTCAACCAGGCCTGTGAGGAGCTCAGTGGTTACTCGGTCAATGAGGTCAGAAATAAGCATCTCTGGGACTTCCTGCTGCCTCCGGATGAGGCACGGTCCGCTCAAGCCTTCTTCAAGGATCTCAAGAGTGATCAATTTCCGTACACCCATGAAGACAATTGGGTAACAAAGGATGCAACTCGTCGATTGGTGACCTGGTCAGAGACGGCCTTGAAGGACGAAAAGGGCTCTGTGGCTTGTGTCATCTTGACAGGAGTCGATATCACCGAGCACCAGGAAGCCGAACAAGCTGACCAGGAGAGTGCGGAATACTTTCGCTCCCTGGTGGAAAACTCCGCAGACGCCCTCATCATTCTCGACCAGGATGGAGTCATGCGCTTCGAAGGCTCCTCCCTTGAAGAGATGCTGGGATACAAGCTGGGCGAGCTGGAAGGAAAGAGTCTTCGTGAACTGAGTCATCCCGATGATGTCGCCGTTTTCAGTAGGGCCATGGAAAAGTTGAAGAAAGAGCCCGGTGCTACCGCCTTGATGCAGCTTCGACTTCACAACAAGGCAGATTCATGGATCACCGTGGAGGGAAGCAGCAAGAACCTCAGCGACCCACCCGTCTCGGGCATTGTTTTCACTGTCCGAGACATCACCGAGCGCAAGCAAGTCGAAGAGGGACGTCAGCGTCAGATAGAGCTTCTGGATGTCATTCACGCCATCGACGTTGCCACTTCCAGCGGCCTCGATCTGCAGATCACGGCCAAAGTCATCTTGGAGCAGCTCACCTCTCAACTGGGAGTAGACGCGGCCAGCGTACTGCTCTTCAATCCGGACACCCATATTCTCAAACACTTCTCCGGCCTTGGATTTCGCAACATCGCTATCGCACGTTCTCAGGTCAATATAGGAGAGGATGTTGCCGGCAAAGCCGCCTTGGAACGCGAACTCATTCGCATCCCAGATCTGCGTGACTCAGAAGAGGGTTCCAAACGGGCTGAACTCCTTGCTGACGAGGGCTTCGTGGCCTATTATGCCATGCCCCTGGTGGCCCGAGGCGAACTCAAGGGCGTTCTGGAGATCTTGAATCGCTCCTCTCTGTCACCTGATCCGGAGTGGCTGGACTTTTTGTCCACGGTGGCTGCTCAGGCGGCTGTTGCTATTGACAATGCAGACCTGATCGAGACATTACAACGTCAAAATACAGGACTGGGTTTTGCTTACGACAGCACTCTGGAAAAGGTGTCTTATGCCCTTGATCTCCGAGAGCAGCTGACGACTGGACACAGTCACCGAGTGGCTGAGTGGACATTGCAATTGGGGGAGAGAGTGGGAATGGAGGGACGGGATCTGGTCCATGTGCGCCACGGAGCCCTACTCCACGATATCGGCAAAATCAGGATCCCCGAGAGCATTCTCCACAAACCGGGTCCGCTCACCGAGGAAGAGTGGAAAATCATGCGACAGCATCCCGGCTATGCTTTCGAACTCATGTCAGAAATTCCCTACTTGCGCGCAGCCGTGAATATTCCCCATTGTCACCACGAGAAGTGGGACGGTTCCGGTTATCCGCGTGGTTTGAAAGGAAGAGAGATTCCCCTGGCGGCCCGCGTCTTTGCAGTTGTTGAGGCCTGGGATCTGCTGTGCTCAGACCGCCCCTACCGCAAAGCCTGGGCCCCTGAAGAGATACGGGAGCACTTGCGTTCCCACTCGGGTATCGACTTCGATCCTGACATCGTGGAGAAGTTTCTGGAGTTGGAGAAGCAAGGCGAATTTACTCCTGCTGCCCTACCAGAAAGCATTCCAGAGGAAAAAACAGAAGAACAGGCTGTCCAAGAAGAGAGGCCAGTCCAAGATGAGAAACCCATCGAAGAAGAACCGCCCATCGAAGAAGAGAAAACGGTCGAAGAAGAAGAGCCGAAGCCAAGGGGCCAGCCACCTAAACCCAAGACCTTCCTGCCCTAACCAAACGCTTTTCTAGTCGGCAAAAATAGCGGCGGACCCAGCCAGGGAAGTCGTCTCCCCTTGAAAGCTCTGGGTCAGTGCCAGAAAGTGCTCGGCTTCAGATTTCGCAAAGGAGTCGCGGCAGAATACAACCACCACAAACATCTGCCCATTGGGATAAACTCCCCCAGTGCCAAAGACACTTTTCACATCATAGGAGGAAACAAAGTCCTGTGCAGCGATAATTTTCCTGCCCTCCTGATCTGTGGCCTGGCCGGCATCCTCCACGAAGAACAATCCCTGTGCACCACCCAAAGTTTGTACGATGATTTCTGTATCGTGGCTGTCCGCCCAGTCCAGAGGGACTCCGAGTTCCTGCAAAAGGCGGGCGATCATGGGAATGGTGCCCACAAAGGAGGAGGAAATCAACGGAATACCAACGTGACCCTTGGACTTCCGACGATCATCCCAGTCCTCCTCCTGGCCATGGGTGCCGATCAGCGAAAGTACAGGCGTGCCTGGTTTCAAATCCTCATTCGCTCCTGCCGACTCAGCCAGTTTGCGAACGAAGTCCTTGTTGCTCTCTGGCAGCGCATTGAAAGGAACGGTCACAAACACTCGAGCGATCACGACCGACTCATCGAACTGCGAATGCACAGCAGTGGCAAGCTCCTGGGCAGCATTCTCCAGGTGTTGGGAGTTCCCGACTCGCGCTTGTATTTGTGTCCAAAGATCTGAGACGGTGGATGCACTTGCTTCTGCGATTCTCATGATTCTCCCTCCTCGTACTGTCGATCCCCTGCTTGCAGATCAACAGCAGTATAAGTGAAGCCGATCTCCCGAAAGCTTTTTATGACTTCATCACGGAATTCAGGAGAAAGCAGCCTTTGAAACTCTTCCGAAGACTCGACCTCAATCCTGGCAATTTGGTCGTGATGGTGTACCCGGCAGTATCGGAAGCCCAACCGACTTAACACACGCTCACCGAGTTCTCTCTGGTGTCGGCTCTCAGGGTTGAGCTGGCCCCCTCCGTAAGTGCCTTGAATCTGTACCAGCTCAGCCTCCGATGATGGCATCGCGGCAATTCTACTCATGAGGCCCAGTGACGGTCAACTGACCTTGCCCCCTAAAACGAGTCCAGTTTGAATGTTAGGATTTCCGGTTTAGGAAGGAGGCAAGGATGGCAGGGAAGCGGTTTAGGGCAGAACAGATCATCATGAAGCTGCGTGAGGCAGAGGTGGGTCTGGCCCAAGGACAGAGGGTGGGACAGGTGTCGAAGCAGATGGGGGTGAGCGAGCAGACCTACTACCGGTGGCGCAAAGAGTACGGAGGGCTCCGGTTGGACCAGGCCAAGAGGTTGAAGGTGTTGGAGAAGGAGAATACCCGGTTGAAGAAGCTGGTGGCGGATCTGTCTTTGGACAAGCAGATCCTGAAGGAAGTGTCCTCGGGAAACTTCTAGGCCCGGCGAACAGGAGACGAGCGGTGATGTGGGTACGAGAGCGATTAGGAGCAGAGCGAGTCTCCGAACGTCGGGCCTGCCAAGTGCTGGGACAGGTTCGATCGACCCAGCGAAGGGAAAGGCAAATTCCCGATGATGAGGCCCGATTGGTGGCCCGGATGGTGGAGTTGGCTACGCAATACGGGCGTTATGGCTACCGGCGGGTCACGGCGATACTTCATGGGGAAGGGTGGAAGGTGAATCCTAAGCGGGTGGAGAGGCTGTGGAGACAAGAAGGGCTGAAAGTCCCGTCCAGACAGCCGAAACGAAGGAGGCTGTGGCTTAATGACGGTTCCTGTGTTCGGTTACGAGCGGCTCGCAAGAACCACGTCTGGAGCTATGATTTCGTGCATGAACGGACCCATGATGGGCGAGCCTTTCGGCTATTGACGATCCTGGATGAGTACACCAGAGAGTGCCTCGCCATTGATGTGAAACGGCAGATGAATCACCAAGACGTGTTGGACCGGCTGGCGGAGTTATTCGTTGATCGGGGAGTGCCTGAGTTTATCCGGTCCGATAACGGATCGGAGTTTACGGCACAGGCGGTCCGGGACTGGCTGCAGGCTGTTGGGGTAAGGACCTTGTACATCGAGCCGGGCAGCCCCTGGGAGAATGGGTACATTGAGAGTTTCAACGGGAAACTACGGGATGAGCTGCTGAACATGGAGATCTTCGACACGCTGGGGGAAGCCAAGGTGTTGGTAGAACGCTGGCGGAGGGATTACAATCAGATCCGGCCTCACAGCGCCTTGGCCTATCGGCCGCCGGCGCCAGAGGCCAAACTACCTAGGTCGCAGGCACTGGATCCAATCCCTTGGAGTGGACTTCAAATGGTCCCGGGTCTAGCATAGAGGGTGGACTCGTTCGTGGGGGCAGGTCAGTCTCGCGCTATGGTTAAGCCGTTGCTCTCAACGATACGACCATTGCCGTCGTAAGTAATCGAAACGCCGTCAGCACTTGTCATCAGCTTGCGCTGATCATGGCTGTAGTTCAAATCGGTCCCATCGGAGTAAAGTTTACGAGTCAAGTTGCCAGAAGCATCGTAAGTGAGGTCGAGGGTTCCCTCAGGCAGGGTGATCCTCGACGCTCGGTTAACGGTGTCATAATCAACGGAGGTTGCATTAGCAAGGGGATCGGCAAAGAAAGTCAACCGGCCCTGCGTATCGTATGCCCGCTCCCAAACATTTTGGTTGGGATCGCTAACTTTGGTAATTTGTCCCAACACGCTTCTTTCATAAGAAACTACGATGGACGAACCAGCTAAAGCCACGCTGGTCACTTGACCGTTGGCGTTATAGCTGGTCGTTGTTGTTTCGCCAAGGGAATTTGTGGTTGCAGTCACCCGCCCCATACTGTCATACGTCCATTCAATGACGTTCCCCAAGGGGCTAGAATATCGGGTAATCCTTCCCATCACATCGGACGTGTAAGACTTTGAATTGGACAGGGGATCGGCAGCCGCGGCAATAACGCTTTCTGCGTCGAAGCTCCGAGTCCATACTTTGCTTGCCGCATCCGTAATCGATGTCAACCTTCCTCGCTCATCGTAGCTTAAGCCGATGATGCTGCCATCACGTTGGGTATAGCTTTTTACTCTGCCCAAGCTGTCGTATTCTCGCGTCGCGGACTTGTTCATCGAATCCGCAATAGAGGTAAGCCGATCCATATTGTCGTAGACCCCGGTAATAGGGTTACCCATTGGGTCGGTGACAGCTGTCATGTTACCGTTGGCGTCATAGGCATATGAGGTTGTATTACCCCCTCTGTCCTCGATGGTTAGAACGTAGTTTCTGGAATCGTAAGTGAAGTCGCGCGTCGCAGCGTCAGCGAAAGTGACTCTGTTGAGACGTCGCAAATTGTCGTAACCAAAGGTTGTGGTGTTGCCTGCGGAGTCCGTTAACGAAAGCATCGTTTCGTCGGCGTTGTAGGTCAAGCTATAAGTTCCGCCGGCAGGATTGGTCGCCGTCAGTATCTGTCCCGCGGCATCATAGGTAACATTCTGACCTGCCCCCACGAACGAGCCCACCCTCTATGCTAGACCCGGGACCATTTGAAGTCCACTCCAAGGGATTGGATCCAGTGCCTGCGACCTAGGTAGTTTGGCCTCTGGCGCCGGCGGCCGATAGGCCAAGGCGCTGTGAGGCCGGATCTGATTGTAATCCCTCCGCCAGCGTTCTACCAACACCTTGGCTTCCCCCAGCGTGTCGAAGATCTCCATGTTCAGCAGCTCATCCCGTAGTTTCCCGTTGAAACTCTCAATGTACCCATTCTCCCAGGGGCTGCCCGGCTCGATGTACAAGGTCCTTACCCCAACAGCCTGCAGCCAGTCCCGGACCGCCTGTGCCGTAAACTCCGATCCGTTATCGGACCGGATAAACTCAGGCACTCCCCGATCAACGAATAACTCCGCCAGCCGGTCCAACACGTCTTGGTGATTCATCTGCCGTTTCACATCAATGGCGAGGCACTCTCTGGTGTACTCATCCAGGATCGTCAATAGCCGAAAGGCTCGCCCATCATGGGTCCGTTCATGCACGAAATCATAGCTCCAGACGTGGTTCTTGCGAGCCGCTCGTAACCGAACACAGGAACCGTCATTAAGCCACAGCCTCCTTCGTTTCGGCTGTCTGGACGGGACTTTCAGCCCTTCTTGTCTCCACAGCCTCTCCACCCGCTTAGGATTCACCTTCCACCCTTCCCCATGAAGTATCGCCGTGACCCGCCGGTAGCCATAACGCCCGTATTGCGTAGCCAACTCCACCATCCGGGCCACCAATCGGGCCTCATCATCGGGAATTTGCCTTTCCCTTCGCTGGGTCGATCGAACCTGTCCCAGCACTTGGCAGGCCCGACGTTCGGAGACTCGCTCTGCTCCTAATCGCTCTCGTACCCACATCACCGCTCGTCTCCTGTTCGCCGGGCCTAGAAGTTTCCCGAGGACACTTCCTTCAGGATCTGCTTGTCCAAAGACAGATCCGCCACCAGCTTCTTCAACCGGGTATTCTCCTTCTCCAACACCTTCAACCTCTTGGCCTGGTCCAACCGGAGCCCTCCGTACTCTTTGCGCCACCGGTAGTAGGTCTGCTCGCTCACCCCCATCTGCTTCGACACCTGTCCCACCCTCTGTCCTTGGGCCAGACCCACCTCTGCCTCACGCAGCTTCATGATGATCTGTTCTGCCCTAAACCGCTTCCCTGCCATCCTTGCCTCCTTCCTAAACCGGAAATCCTAACATTCAAACTGGACTCGTTTTAGGGGGCAAGGTCAAGGCTTACTGGCACCCTCCAGTGTTGACATTGAAGGTGCTAAATCCGTTACATTGACACCATGAGGTCATTGCCGCGATGGCCGCGTTACATCCAGAACTGAAGGGAAAGCAGGCCGCATTCACTTGGGCTGCAGGAGAACTTCCGCAGCTGCCACCGGAATCTCCAGTGCCAAATCCACTCCAATCAATTTGCGAGGCAGCATACGCCCCACCAGCTCCGACAGCCGCAACGGTGCCAATGACAATGGGGACGGTGGCAGCACTGCTGCTCCCTCCTTCTAGGTTGGCCTGCTGTTCTTCCCTTTGCTGATCTCTTTGGTCAGCAAGTTGGCACTCCTGAATGACCTCTCCGAGTCCGAACAACTTGCTTTCCATCTCCCGCCGAGCAGAGGTTACCCTCTCGAGGTTCTCCATGGCCTGATTGCGAACACTATCACTGATATAACCCTTTCCTGTTGAAACGGAATAGCCGATGGAAAACATGGCCGATTTGAAAGCTAATTCACCAGCAGGTCCAAAGAAGGTCAATGCCAAATGTTCTCCTGAGGCGGAAAGAATCTCTTCAGAAAGCTCGGTCTTCTTGATAAACTTTTTCCAGCTGTCGAGATTCTGGGAAAGGTCACGACTTTCGTTCTGCATCTCGATTCCATACTCTGCACCGGCTTTTGCAGACTTTTCCAGTTTATCGAAGTTCATAGCGATCTCTTGGACGTGTTCTCCAGACTCCCGTATCGCCTGGTTATATTTCCCGGGAACTCTCTTCAGGGCTTTGTCAACCAGGGTCTTCGAACTCTTTAAACCTTTCCCAAAACTCATGAGTTCGCTCAGAGCGGTCTTGAGGACGAGGTCTTGTACTTCCTTGTCCGCTGCCAGGCGGTCGGCTTCGGAGCTCCTGATCAGGTCCTTCGCCCGTTTTATCGTCATCTGGTAGGCAGTGTCATTTTTCATTTTGTCCATTGTTGCAGACAACCGGTCATGACTAGCCTGACTTTCCTGACAATATTCGGGGGCCAGTCTTCCCCTCTCTTCCTCGCGCAAGAGACCTGGCGTGTCTCCGTCGATTCGCACTTGTGCCGCGGCAGACGCGCTCGTCAGCACAATCAACGTTACTCCAACGAGTAGTGCTCTCATCATGTGACTGAAGTAAACCATCTTAAGACCCTCCTTTGGTGGGACCTCCAGGCAGGAGGTTTCCGTGATGTGACTTGACTCTTGAGGCTTTGCAAACAAACGCCTCCAAGCAAGTTTCGTTCCAGAGAGCGGAAGAGTACCGGTACTATTGGCCTCAGAAGCCCGTAGTTCTGGGTTTATCCACGGAATTCGAGAATCCGCTGGGAAGTGGAAAACCTGGATCTCGACAACAAATGTCAACCGTGGCTGACAAATCGAACCCGCTGTAGACAGAAAAGAAACTGGGGAAATGTGGGTTAGAACCGCTTCACGGGGACCACCAGAACGTCGTCTTGACCACGAAGAAGTTGTTTCCCGGCGCGGTGAGCGAGCGGAAGGGGTCCAGCAGTGAGATGCGATCACCGATCGATTCCCTCTCTCTTCGGTCTTGCTCCCACACCACAAACAAGGTGCTTCCCAGACGCCATTCCCAGCGCAGCACGACGTTGGCCCGAAAGGAATGGACGTTGAAATCGGAATTACGCAGTGTGAAGGCGTCGGCCCCGTCGGTGACCAGCAAGCTGCCGTCCGGTTGCTTGACAGCCGTGGTACCGTCTGTGCCGTAGATCCGACGCAGCCTCGTCGACGGCTCGGCCAGCTCTCCCTGGTCGTAATAATGTCCGCTGGCCGCAAACGGCTCCGCGTACACATCCAGATTCAAATCAGGCTTGAAAGTGTAGCCAAGACGAAACCGCACCGCATAGGTGTTGCGATCAATGGTTCCAAAAACGTAGCGCATATCGAAGGTCTCCGGCCTGCCGCCCTCCAGCGTGGTCAAGTACTGCTGGGTATCGATCTGCCGACGCAGCCTGGGACCGATGGAGACCTGCCACTGGTTCCCTGGACGGAAGGCGAGGCTGCCGTTGAAGACCTGGGTCAGACCGCCGTCCTCCGTTGTTCCGAGCTGGACCTGAGTGCTCCAGGTCGTCTGCGAGGACCGCCTGTTGCGCAAATTAAGATTCAAGCTCCAGCTGCTCGGTCTCTCCATGAGCGGCCCGCCCCGCGTCATGCGTGAATCCGGATGCCGGAAGTTCCTGGTGAGGGAGACGTCCGTGGTCCAGAAGTTTTTCCATGTCTGGTTGGTGAAGACACCCATCGAGGCCACCTGCCGATCGCCGCCGTAGGTCCATTCGTTATTCTGGCGGAGGCCGATCGAGTAGCCTCGGAAGATCTTTCCCGGCTCCGTTTCGCGGTAGCGCAGGTCGCCGTTGAAGGAGTGGCTATCGGCAGAGTTAAGGCGACCGATATCGTTGGCTTCAAACTCGGGTGACTCGTTGTGATTGGTGATGCTCCAGAGCCAGTGCCGGCCCCCGGTCTTCCGGAAGATGGCTCCCACCTTGTAACCCATCAGGGAGCGGCGGGTTGGATCGTAAGGGTGATAGTCCCGATCGGGGCGCTGGAAATAGTGGGCGCTGGATCGCTGGACCCGGGCCACCGCCTCCGGCTCCCCCTGGAGATAGGTCATGCCGTAGTAGGAATCCAGCTCATACTGGCCGCCCTTGAAACGCAGCGTCGAGTCGGTGGCCCAGGCAAAGGCCCGGCGTACCAGAAGGTCCGCCAGCGGATCCCCCGGCTGGATGTTCCGCAGCACCGCGGTCGCCATACCGCTTATCGTGGAGGTGTTGGGTCCAAATTCCTGCTGAACTCGGGCCAGGGTATAGGTGGTCCTGGCCGCCACGCGGACCGGGGTGGTGATTCCCGATGCGTTGTCAAAAACGTCTGCCCTCTCCTCATTGGTCACCGCCGCCAGCATCCCCAGAGAAGTTCCCGAGGGGAGGCGACCCGTGAGTTTTCCCGCAGCCAGTATGGTGCTCTCCCGCGGATAGTCCACGTAGTCGCCACTGGCCGGTCCTGTAGGCCTGGCACCGATGCGGCGGGAGTGAAAGAAGTTGGTGGCTGAGGTGAAGGTCATCAGGCGTGCGCCCTCGGTGAAAAAGGGCCGTTTCTCTGGGAATATCGTCTCGTTCGCAGAAAGATTTACCTCCGCCGGATCGGCCTCGACCTGCCCGAAGTCCGGATTGAAGGTCGTATCCAGGGTCAGGTTCGATCCGACTCCGATTTTCAGATCGAGTCCCGCCTGGCTCTTCAGATTGCCGCCGCTATCGAAAGGATTCAGCGGATCGCTGTCGCCCGTAAGGGTGGAAAAACCAGCCACATAAGGCAGAACCTCCACGTGCCGGTTCGAGGTCAGGCCTTCAAGGCCTTCCAGATTACCGAATCGCGACGCCCAGGCCCTGACCGTGCGGGGAACCAGCACCCAGTAGTCCTCTTCGTCCAGGGTGGGCGTGAATCTGCGAACGTTCAAGCCCCACACCTGTTCGGCCCCCGGGTTGAAGCGGAACTGGGAAAAGGGTATTTCCAGTTCGGCGGTCCATCCCTGCTCATCGACCTGGGTCCTGGCCCGCCAGACCGGGTTGAAGTCCTCGTCAAAACTTCCCTCGTCGTCCTCCGGATGGAAGCGGTCGAGGCGTACTCCGGAGGCGGTTACGCCGAAAACGTAGGCGGTACGGCGATCCAGAAAGGTGTCCAGTGCAACCAGCAGGTGCTCGGACTGCTCGCCGCTATCGCGCCGCCCCATGGGCGCCTGGATGACTGAGCCGGGCTCCTCCTTGTACATGCGGGCGCCCACATAGAAGCCACCGGAGGTGTAGACGAAGCGAACCTCCATGTTCTCCACAGGCTGGGCCCCTTCGTTGGGCTCTTTCTGGACGAAATCCGTGATCGGCGTCGCCTGGGCCCATGCCTCTTCCTCCAGACTACCGTCGACACGGATCGAGCCCTCCGGAACACGGACTGCGAAGGCCCGTTTCCGCTCTTCGGAGGCGGCCTCCTGAGCGCCCAGCGTTGAGGGAGCCAGCAGTGCAGGCAAGAGCCAGGCAAGCATCAGTGTCCTCATGGAGAGGAGCGTGGTTATACGTGCTGGCCGAAAAGTCCACATCACAGTTCAGGGAGCTGACCTGCCGACGAACCTGGAGTCCGCTAACTTGCGCGCGGCTCGGACGGAACGCCGGCTCGCGGGTTGCAGCCGGAAACGGATGAATCAGGCTACTTGATAGTTGATAGGCAGTCGCTTGTCGAAAATAGTGTAGCAAGCACTGAAACTGGGGGCAAGATGACGAAATGCCTCATCAAGAATCTATTTGAA
Source organism: Acidobacteriota bacterium (assembly GCA_963663035.1). Lineage (GTDB taxonomy): Bacteria > Acidobacteriota > UBA6911 > RPQK01 > JADFOI01 > JADFOI01. Next base: position 383,157 of record OY760074.1, on the reverse strand, counting down.
ATTGCCTGTACCTAAGCAGGGGAATAGAAGTGTCCTGCATCAAGGGATGGCGGGCACACCTAGCCGCAATTATTCATAAGTTTGGGGTGAGTGTCGATTTTCTGCGGAAGTTCAGGGCTGAGAGTGTGTTCAGGTGCGATTACAAGGCGTCCAAGCTTGTTGAGCCGAATAGAGATGAAGCGAGAGCCCCTTCCGGAAACAGCTCGGCCCGCAGGGGGCTGTATATCTGTGTTGGCGCAGGGAGTCAGGGGACCGTCAGGTGGGACACAGACGGTGCATCAGTAATGCGAAGAGCTTTTGTTCGGGATAAGACGATGCCAGGTGCACCCAGATGCGACGAGAAGTTTCCCGAACCCGGGCACCGATTTTGAACAGGCGGCGGCGGAGCGTCTCAATCTCCAGGTTGTGCCAGGGAGTCCCGCACAGGTAATCCCGCAGGCGCAGGATTAAGACATAGGCCAGGGCGTGGATGAAGAGTCGGAACTGGTTGGCCAGGAAACGGTGGCAGCTCAAGCGATCCATGGCCAGATCTTTTTTGAAAGCTTTCACGAAGTTCTCGCACTGGCCCCGTCCGATGTAGTGGTCATACAGCTGCCCGGCCGTGAGATCCTGGCGGTTGGTGACCACAAAGCGACGGTTGAACCCGCGCTCGCTCACTTCCACCTTGGCCACCATGCGCCGCTCCCGGTCCCAACTGTCGGCCTGATAGACGAGCTCGGTGAACTGGCGTTGCTTTTCTCCTGAGTCGTCATAGTCTGCTTGCACCTGCTCAACCAAGGGCTCGACGGTGGCCGCCAGCCGGGAGTTGCGGGCAAAGCCCACCACATACTGCAGTTTTTCCTCCTCACAGAACTCGTACAGTGCCGGCGTCGCAAAGCCACTGTCGGCTCGCACTTCGATCGGAACATCGGATCCCAGAACCTGGCGCATCCGGGCCACCACCCGTTTGAGAACCGCCACCGCGTGGGCGGCCGCCCCCTGGTTGCCGGGCCGCAGTAGCGCACATACCAGATCGCCCGTCTCGCCATCGAATAGCAACAGCGGATGATACATGTGCTCGCGATAATAGCCGTGGTAAAAGCTGAACTCCTGCTGCCCATGCGTGACGTCATCCGTGCTGTCGATGTCCAGGATGATCTTCTCGGGCCGGCTCTTCTTGCGGTGCTTCAAGTAGGTCTCCAGCAGCCACTGTCCCAGGCGAGTGAGATCCTTCGAGTCCACCGAGTTCTCCAGTCGCGACAGCGTGGGTTGAGAAGCCAGATCCGGATCGCTTTCCGGCAGCCGATCACACACGGTCTTGAAGATGGGATCCGAGCGCAAGCTGTCGGCATCGTTGCAGTCCTCATAGCCGGCCACGATCTGAAAGCTGCGCTGGGTGAGCAGTTCGCGAATCTGGTGGCGGACGTAGCGGCTATCTCGAGCGTCCTTCAGGCAGGAGGCAAAGCCAGCCGTCAGTCCGTGCTGTTGATCCAGGGCGTACAGACACAGCAGCCCGGCATCGGAGGAGAGCCGGCCTCCATCGAATCGAGCCACCACTTTTCTGTCAGGGTGAGATGGCAAGTTGATCTGGCAGACTGATGCATCGCTGGGCCGTACCTTTTTGGTTTGGAGTTGTTTCATAACCCCTTTTATATCAAAGAGGTACGGCATCTTTTTGTGCCCTCGATCAGACCCCTTCTTCAGAATTTATGAATAATCCGGGCTAGGGCGCCAAGTTCATCCGCAGCAGCAGGTCCTGGAAGCGAGGGTCGTCGCGGAGGGGGTCATAAGACGGGTCTACTTTCATAGAAAAAGGGGCATTGCCTTCCTGGTAGGCTTTCTCCAACCATTCAAAGGCCTGGGCCAGCTCACCCAATTGAGCATAGGCGAGTACAAACGACCTCTCTGACACGAACTCACCCCGCGTTACTCTCCCTTTGTAGTAATCCAGCCACCATCCCCAGTAGCCCTCCCGACCCGAGGTTGTATAGGCCCTTGAGAGCCCCAATATCTCTTCCTCACTGGCTCCCCCAAGAGCCAACTCTTTCTGTCGCGCTCCTACGGCTTCCTGGTACTGGTTCATGTTTTCATAAATGTCTCCGAGATATTCATAGGCGCGCTGGAAAGTTGGACTCATCTCCAGCGCTAACTGACATTGCTCTATAGCTTCCTCGTATCGACGGGCCATGCTAAAGTGCGCTGCAGCGCCTGTTCTGGTGTTTGGAGCCATTGGATTTATTTGCTGTACTCGTTGGCTTAAGACAATGGCCTCGTCATGGCGATCCATCGCCGTCAGCAGAAAGGCATACCCGTTGGTAGCCTCGTAGGAATTAGGGTCGATTTCAAGGGCCAACCTGTACTCATCTTCAGCCCCTGCAAAGTCCATTTGAAGCCGTTTGAGATCCCCCAGGACACCGTGAGCCTCAGCAAGCCTGTTGTCGATCTCCAGTGCCTTCAACAACAGTTCCTCGGCCTTTGGGATTCCCTCACGGAGCCGAATAGCACCGATAGGTACCATGAGAGCACGGTAGGACCAAGCTGCCGCAACATATGCTCGGGCATAGTTGGGATCCCTTTGAATGGCTTCCTCGAAGTGCTGGATTGCCTTCTGATGAGCATCAAGGGTGGCCCTACCCTGTTCAAACTTTCCCTTGAGGTAGGCCTCATGGGCCTGGCTATTTTCGGTGTAGGTCCTGGCTAGTTGTGTTGTGTCTTCAGAAGTGAGCTGCAGACGCAATTGGTCCGAGATTTCCCTGGCTATTGTCTGCCGTATTTCAAGAAGTTCACCCAGGCTTCCGTTGTACTCTTCGCCCCATAACTGCCTGTTCTCCTGGACATCCACAAGGTCTGCTCGTATTGAGAGATCGTCTCCATCCACCAAAACTCTTCCCATCACCAGGGCACGGACCCCTAGCTCATCTCCTGTTGACTGTGGATCGATGTCTCCTCCCCGATAACGGAAGGAAGAAGCCCGAGATATGACCCTGAGATTGCTCAGTTGAGAAAGACTATTCATGATGCTTTCGGCAATCCCATCGCTCAGATATTCCTTATCCAGGTCATTACTCAGATTTTCAAAGGGCAACACCGCTACCGAATCAATTGCTTCTGCTGGAGGAGCAGCACCGAACGGCCAGAACAAGGCCAGCAACACAAGAATGATTCCTGGCCCACCCACTATCGCTGGCCAAAAGTAGCTTCCTTTGGTTGGAGTCGCTGCGGGTACGGCTGCACTGACAGATTCTCCTGATGTGTCTCTCCTCAGCCGCTTCAATTCACTTCGTAAGTCCGATGCTGTCTGATAGCGAAGCTCGGGATCTTTCTCAAGGGATCTGTTGATGGTGTTCTCCAGTCCGTCAGGCAGATCTGGATTCAACCTTACTGGAGCAGTGGGGGCTTTGTTCAGTATCTCGTCAAAAAGAACCGCTGTCGTGTTCCCGGTAAAGGGTAAACTTCCCGTCGCCATCTCATACAGCACCACACCCAGCGAGAACAGATCTGTCCTGGCATCCAGCTCCTCACCTCTGGCCTGCTCAGGCGACATATATGCCACTGTGCCAAGAGCCGTTCCTGGACTGGTGAGAGCATCCTCTGACACCTGGGCCGTGGGCATCTTCGAGTCCACTTCCGTCTGCTCCTGGGTCAGCTTGGCCAGTCCAAAGTCCAGCACCTTGGCATCGCCTCTCTGGGTGATGAAGATATTGCCCGGTTTGATGTCCCTGTGAACGATGCCTTTGGAGTGCGCCGCATCCAGGGCATCGGCAATTTGGATGCCCAGGTCCAACAGCTCATCCGTTCGTATGGAGCGGTCCTGGATTCGGTGCTTCAGGGTTTGCCCTTCCAGGTACTCCATGACGATGAAGGGCTGGCCTTCGTGATCGCCGATGTCGTGGATGGTGCAGATGTTGGGATGATTGAGTGCCGAGGCCGCTCTGGCCTCCCGCTGGAAACGATCCAATGCCTGTTTGTTCTGGGCAAACTTTTCAGGCAGAAATTTCAAGGCCACATTGCGGCCCAGGCGGGTGTCCTCAGCCTTGTAGACCACACCCATCCCACCGCCACCCAATTTCTCTGTGATTTTGTAGTGGGAGATGGTTTGGCCGATCATGGGGTAGGCACCAGGCGTTTGAGTTCTTCAAACCAGTTGAGGACGACGTTGATTTGGTCCTGCTGCCCCTCCTCTTCCTTGATCATCAAGAATCGTTGCCCATCGGGTGAGATGTCGTAGTTGGCGACGGAGTTGCCCAAAACGTAGGGTCCTTCAAAGACCAGTTGTGGCCTTCCCGAGGTAAAGGCCGGTTCACTCTGCACCTCCACGACCATCATTTTGTCCCCCAGCCGGTAGAACAACTCGCGTCCATCGGCTGACCAATGCGGCTCAGTCCCTCCTTCGGCCGAGATCGGCCACTTCCCTCCGGGGCCAGGGTAGGGTTGCACGTATATCTCGTCCCGGCCCGACTCATCCGAGACGTAGGCCAGCCACCGACCGTCAGGTGAGAACATGGGAGCTCGTTCATTGAAGGCTGTGGCAACAAAGGGTAAAGCATCACCTTCGCGGGGCAGCGCCCAGATATCCCTTGCGCTGGCGGGATTGACCTCATAGAAAGCCAGCGATTCGCTGTCAGGAGACCACGACGTGGGAGTAAGAATATTCAGACTGTTCATGTTCAGCAATAGCTCCGCCTGGCCGCTTCCGTCTGCCGGTTTCCAGTAAAGGTCCTGGGGGCCGTCTCTAGTGGAAGAAAACGTGACTCGCGTGCCGTCCGGCGTCCAAACGGGAGAGAAGTTATTTCCTTCAACCGTCAGTCGCATGCGAGTGCCAGGCCCGATATCGTAAATCCAGATATCCGGGTTCGCACCCGACCGAGCCCCTACCGCTACCCGTTGGCCATCCGGCGAGAGGCGAGGACGATTGTAAACATTCCGGTCTTCTATCAGTGGCGTGGCTTGCCCCTGGCGATCCACCCAGACGAGAGTAAGGTTGAAGCCACCAGTGCTCGTGCTCGGAACATAGACAAGCGTGCCGTTGTCTGAAATGGCGTAGTCAACTGAACCAACTGGTATCTGTCTCACTCCCTGCACGACTGGCACGGAGTCACCAGTGACCTCAAGGGCAGCCAGATCAAAGGGCACAACCATCAGGTTTCCTGTTCGCGACTGTTCATAAAGCAAATGTCCCGTTGACAAGTAACGTGCTTGCCTGGCGTTTTCCAGGAGGACTTTCTGCTCTCCAGTTTCCAGCGATAGCAAGGCAGTCTGATGTCCTGTATCCAATCTGATGTTAAAGAGGAAGTCCTTCCCATCCGGTAAGAAGTCGGGATTAGTATACGCTCCCTCACCCGCATCGAGGTTCACGGTTGCCAGCATCTCAGGCTCACCCCCATTGGCCGACACCTGGTACAGAGCTTGACCAGTCGGTAATGTTGCAGCGAACACAATCGTGTCCTCAAACCAGTCCCCGCTTCGACCACTTGACAGTGCATCGCACAGCGTAATGGGAGATCCCCCTGCCAGTGAAGTCTTCTTCAGCTTATTGTTGGCAAAGAACCCTATAGATTTGCCATCAGGTGAGAAGAACGCATTGCCCGTGACACCCTCAGTCCCAGGAATAGGCTTGTCTACAACCTCGTCTAGGGAGCGCAGGTAGAGTCGGGTCCGTCCCTCCCAAACGCCCCTATAGACAAAATTCCGTCCGTCCGGTGAGATTGCCAGCGCATTTGAATTACCACTTCGCAAAACTATGGGTGGTGGAAGTCGAATCACAAACCTGCTTAGTGACTGCTCAGGTGACGATGGCTGTATGAAAAGCCAAGTAGCCATGCCTCCGACCACCAATGCCAACACAACCAAACCCACTGCCATCGCCCACAAGCGTCGTGTAGGCTGGACCACTCTGGCTGCTCCAGTAGGCGATACCGCCGTAGGATCCTCAAGTGCCAGCTTTATCTCAATCCGCACGTTGGCTATTCCATCGAGGCGGTCACGAACGGCTTTTTGGAGACATCGGCGAAGCAGCTCTTGAATTCTCCAAGGCGTGTTCTCTGGCAACTTCTCCCAGTCAGGCTCACTCTTGAGCACAGCTGCAATGGTTTCAGTGATCGTATCTCCCTGAAATGCCCTCTTACTTGTCAACAGTTCATACAACACAGCTCCAAAGGCAAAGATATCCGCCCTTTTATCAACCGCTTCACCCTTGGCCTGCTCGGGACTCATGTAGGCCGCCGTTCCCAGGATTACACCAGCACGGGTCATCTCCTCGGTCAGTGTTGGAGATTGTGAAATGTCTGTAACCGGAGGTTCAGCCTCAAACGCCTTGGCCAACCCAAAGTCCAGGATCTTCACCTTGCCCGCAGGGGTTACTTTCACATTGGCCGGTTTCAAGTCTCTGTGGATGACGCCATTCTCATGAGCAGCTTCCATCCCCTCGACAATTTGACGACAGATCTCCAGAGCTTCTTCAAGCGGCACCCGGCCTTTGGCTACACGCTCTTGCAGGGTGTCGCCTGGGACCAGCTCCAGGGCAAGGAAGCGCACGCCATCGGCTTCTTCCAAGCCGTAGATGGCTGCTATGTTGGGGTGATTGAGTGAGGCCAGCAGCTTGGCCTCCCGTTCAAACCGAGCCAACCGCTGCGGGTCCTGGGTGAACTGCTTCGGCAGCACCTTGAGCGCCACATCCCGGTTCAGCTTGGTATCGCTGGCCCGGTATACCTCTCCCATACCCCCTTGGCCGATTTTCTCGATGACTTTGTAATGCGAGATGGTCTTGCCGAGCACAACTCCCCCTCACTGCGCAATGCAGTTGTGCTCAATGCTAAAGCTCCAGGGGGTGAAAAGGCAATCAAAATCACCCTCTATCTTGAGTGGAGTTGGGTGGAATGGGGTGGAGGTGGTTTGGGGCGTGCCTCCGGTTGAGACCACGCCATGTTGCGTTACTGTCCATAATAGTGTACATTAACTGATGTATAGACCAGTATGATGGACTTTAAATATGGATAAGCGCCAAACAAGCAAAGGACTTCCCCTGCCGGTTCAGCGCGTTCTTCGCAAGCTGGGCCGGGACATTCGTGATGCCCGTCTGCGGCGGCGCATTCCGACGACGATCATGGCCGAGCGCGCATCTGTCAGCCGCACGACTCTCAACAAGGTTGAAAAGGGTGATCCCGGCGTGTCGCTCGGTATCTATGCGACCGTGCTTTTTGTCCTCGGTCTGGTGGACCGGCTCGGCGATCTCGCCGAAGCCAAAAGCGACACCGTAGGTCTGGAACTCGAGGAGGAGAATCTGCCACAACGCATTCGACGCTCCAAGAAGACCAAATCCAATGCACCGGACCGGAAAGGCATAGAGTGATGGACACGGAAGTTCTTGTCTTTATGGACCTTGACGGCACGCCCGTCCTGACGGGCCGGTTATGGGCGCGCATGCGCAAGGGCCGCAACAGTGCCACGTTCGAATACGACCAGGACTGGCTCGCCCATCCGGCTCGCTTTTCTCTGGAGCCCGCCTTGCAGCTTGGCCCAGGTCCCTTTCATACGCCCATCGGCAAGCCCCTGTTCGGCGCTATCGGCGATTCCGCGCCCGACCGCTGGGGACGAGTGCTCATGCGGCGCGCCCAGCGTCGACGCGAAAAGCGCACCGGTGAAACACCCCGCACGTTGCGTGAGATCGATTACCTGCTCATGGTCAATGACGAGGCGCGGCAGGGTGCACTGCGTTTTGTGATGGAGCCCGGTGGCCCGTTCCTTACGCCGGACGATGCGACTCCCATCCCGCCACTGCTTGAGCTGCCGAGACTGCTTTCCGCTGCCGAGCACTTCGTAGGCGAATCCGAAAGCGACGAGGATCTGCGCCTGCTTCTGGCCCCCGGTTCGTCGCTCGGCGGCGCACGGCCCAAGGCGTCGGTACGGGACAGAGACGGTCATCTGGCAATTGCCAAGTTTCCGCACAAGGACGACGAAATTGACATGGTACGCTGGGAGGCCGTTGCTCTGACCCTGGCGGAGAAGGCGGGTATCCCGGTGCCGCAATCGCGCATGGAAACAGTTGCCGACAAATCGATACTGCTTCTGCGCCGCTTCGACCGCCTGGATGACGCCCGCATACCTTTCCTGTCAGCCATGAGCATGCTCGGGGCCAACGACAACGAGACGCGCAGCTATCTCGAATTCGTGGACGCCCTGCGGCAGTACGGGGCCGAGCCGAAGAACGATATGCACATGCTCTGGCGGCGCATCGTGTTCAGCGTGCTGATCTCAAATACCGACGACCACCTTCGCAATCACGGCTTTCTCTATGACGGCACCAACGGCTGGCGACTTGCCCCAGCCTATGACCTCAATCCCGTACCGGTCGATATCAAGCCGAGGGTGCTGGCTACTTACATCGACCTCGATGACGGGACTGCTTCACTGAACCTCGCGCTGGAAGTCGCTGAGTATTTCGAGCTGGATCCCAAGCAGGCACGCAAGATAGCAACGGAGGTTGGACAGGCGGTCGGAGACTGGCGGCAAGAGGCGGCCCATCTTGAGTTAACGGCAGCCCAAATAGATCGAATGGAGTCCGCCTTTGAGCATGATGATCTGCGTTCCGTACTCGCACTGTAACCTCCAAAATCACCCTCTATCCTGGGTGGAGTTGGGTGAAATGGGGTGGAGGTGGTTTGGGGCGGTTACATTCGTAGGCAGCTGATTTTCAATTTGCTGCCTTAGTGAGTCGAACACCATCAACAACCATTTGCCACTTCCCGTGAATTTCTTCGGGTGGTTCTGAAACATCGAATGTTGTTATAATGAACCACACTCCTACTACAAAATCATCTTCGACGAACTCCTTCAATGGGGCATCAATGGATACGGTTGTGTTCCCGTCGAGAGCTACCCTCAAAAGGTGTGTAAATAGCACAGGCGGTGATTATCCTTCCGGGTGAAAATAAAAACCCGGGCGGAAGAGCCCGAAAGGAAGGAGTCACACCGCCATGAGCAAGAAGAACATTGATCACAGTGTGGAGTCAAGAGTCTGCTTTGAACAGCTGGAAGAGTGGGTGCGAGAGCAGATCCAGTTTTACGTACAGGAACTGCTGGAGGATGAAGTGACACAGCTGCTGGGACGAAGAAAGAATGAGCGTCGCCGAGAAGTGGACGCCTCCGGTGGCTATCGCAACGGCTACGGCAAGGAGCGGCGACTGACGATGAGTTGCGGAACGATCAAGCTGCGGCGTCCCCGAGTGCGGGATCTGGAAGAGCGTTTTGAGAGCCGGGTCTTGCCGCTGTTTGCCAAGCGAACGCGAGAGGTACGAGACTTGATTCCAGAACTCTATTTACATGGTCTGGCCGAGGGGGATTTCGATCTGGCCTTGAGAGGGCTTTTAGGGGAAGAAGCGCCGCTGTCCCCCAGCACCGTAGCCCGGTTGAAACAGAAGTGGCAGGGAGAAATGGAGGCCTGGCAGAGCCGTCGGCTGGATGATCTGGAAGTCGTGTATTTGTGGGCGGACGGCGTGTACATCAAAGCAGGGCTGGAGAAGGAGAAGGCCGTGATTCTGGTAGTGATCGCCGCTTTAAGTGATGGCACTAACCGCAATTATTCATAAGTTTGGGGTGAGTGTCGATTTTCTGCGGAAGTTCAGGGCTGAGAGTGTGTTCAGGTGCGATTACAAGGCGTCCAAGCTTGTTGAGCCGAATAGAGATGAAGCGAGAGCCCCTTCCGGAAACAGCTCGGCCCGCAGGGGGCTGTATATCTGTGTTGGCGCAGGGAGTCAGGGGACCGTCAGGTGGGACACAGACGGTGCATCAGTAATGCGAAGAGCTTTTGTTCGGGATAAGACGATGCCAGGTGCACCCAGATGCGACGAGAAGTTTCCCGAACCCGGGCACCGATTTTGAACAGGCGGCGGCGGAGCGTCTCAATCTCCAGGTTGTGCCAGGGAGTCCCGCACAGGTAATCCCGCAGGCGCAGGATTAAGACATAGGCCAGGGCGTGGATGAAGAGTCGGAACTGGTTGGCCAGGAAACGGTGGCAGCTCAAGCGATCCATGGCCAGATCTTTTTTGAAAGCTTTCACGAAGTTCTCGCACTGGCCCCGTCCGATGTAGTGGTCATACAGCTGCCCGGCCGTGAGATCCTGGCGGTTGGTGACCACAAAGCGACGGTTGAACCCGCGCTCGCTCACTTCCACCTTGGCCACCATGCGCCGCTCCCGGTCCCAACTGTCGGCCTGATAGACGAGCTCGGTGAACTGGCGTTGCTTTTCTCCTGAGTCGTCATAGTCTGCTTGCACCTGCTCAACCAAGGGCTCGACGGTGGCCGCCAGCCGGGAGTTGCGGGCAAAGCCCACCACATACTGCAGTTTTTCCTCCTCACAGAACTCGTACAGTGCCGGCGTCGCAAAGCCACTGTCGGCTCGCACTTCGATCGGAACATCGGATCCCAGAACCTGGCGCATCCGGGCCACCACCCGTTTGAGAACCGCCACCGCGTGGGCGGCCGCCCCCTGGTTGCCGGGCCGCAGTAGCGCACATACCAGATCGCCCGTCTCGCCATCGAATAGCAGCAGCGGATGATACATGTGCTCGCGATAATAGCCGTGGTAAAAGCTGAACTCCTGCTGCCCATGCGTGACGTCATCCGTGCTGTCGATGTCCAGGATGATCTTCTCGGGCCGGCTCTTCTTGCGGTGCTTCAAGTAGGTCTCCAGCAGCCACTGTCCCAGGCGAGTGAGATCCTTCGAGTCCACCGAGTTCTCCAGTCGCGACAGCGTGGGTTGAGAAGCCAGATCCGGATCGCTTTCCGGCAGCCGATCACACACGGTCTTGAAGATGGGATCCGAGCGCAAGCTGTCGGCATCGTTGCAGTCCTCATAGCCGGCCACGATCTGAAAGCTGCGCTGGGTGAGCAGTTCGCGAATCTGGTGGCGGACGTAGCGGCTATCTCGAGCGTCCTTCAGGCAGGAGGCAAAGCCAGCCGTCAGTCCGTGCTGTTGATCCAGGGCGTACAGACACAGCAGCCCGGCATCGGAGGAGAGCCGGCCTCCATCGAATCGAGCCACCACTTTTCTGTCAGGGTGAGATGGCAAGTTGATCTGGCAGACTGATGCATCGCTGGGCCGTACCTTTTTGGTTTGGAGTTGTTTCATAACCCCTTTTATATCAAAGAGGTACGGCATCTTTTTGTGCCCTCGATCAGACCCCTTCTTCAGAATTTATGAATAATCCGGGCTAGAAGATCTATCGTGATGTGTTCAGGAAAATCGCGGGTGAGATGAGTAGAAAGCGCATTGTCGTTGAGGTAGTTATAAACACCACAAGCGACAAGCACTAGGAGGCTTAAAGTAAAGAAAGCTTTCACAATCTAGTGTGTAAAACAAAACTGTCGGGTGTCAAATATCAGAGGTCACTTGTCAGGGCGGCGGAGGAGGGGGTTCCGGGTTTTCGCACAGCGGCTCCCGGAAGCTCGAACAGGCAGGACTCTGGTACCCTTTTTGTATGGCATGTACTTGTCCTCCCTCAGGTAGGGGCTTATGAAATATGGAATAGTATTTCTGTTGGTGGCTGGCATCCTGATTTATTACGGGGGCCTCATAGGAGGCTGGGGTTGGTTATTGCTGTGGCCTGCGTTGAGCTTTTCGATTGTGGCTTTGGCTTACCTGGGGTCGGGAGTGAAGGTGTTTGGCAAACGTCGCGACGGGACGATCGCCTGGTACTCACTCGTGGGTCTACTTCCCTACTTCCTCTTTGTATGGGCAGTTTGGCACCTCTTGCGGCTGGTTCGAAGCGAACCCAGTTGTCACGAGATTAGGCCTGGACTCTATGTCGGCCGACGTCCTTTTGCCCACGAATTACCACCCCAGATAGAGGTCATTGTCGATTTGACTGCCGAGTTTCCTGAGCCAGCAGCAGTGAGGTCGGGACGCCGCTACCTGTGTCTGCCGACGTTGGATGCTTTGGTCCCCTCCGACAGCGACTTCAGAAACTTGCTGGAGGAGATCCTACCCATTTCTCAACCCATGTACATTCACTGTGCCGAGGGACATGGCCGTTCAGGTACGTTGGCAGCGGCGATACTTGTGCTCGAAGGGCTGGCCCAGGATGTGGATGAGGCGATCACAAAGCTGCAAGCCGTCCGGCCTGGAATCGGCCTGAGGAAGGAACAGAAAGCGTTGGTCACTCGTGTCTGTGGGGACCGAGCGAGGTGAAGCACGGGTAGATCTCCTTCCGCTGGAGCAGGATGCGCTCGACTTTGAGCAGGTAGGCGAGGGCATCGCCCAGTCGCACCGCCACCTCCCCGCTGTCGAAGGTCTCGACCGTCGCCGGCCCGGTGCTCACCGTGGATTGATCGAGTATGCGTACGGCAGCCTGTCGCAGGATCGCCGGGTCCCCATCCGGATATGCGGCCACCAGCTGCTCGATGGCCTCTTCTGCGTCGCCCGCTACCGCGCCGCGGACGAACCCGCTGCCGAAGAACCCAAGCAAGCCGCCACCGAGCACCATGATACCCAGCGCGATCCCGATACCCCACAGCGCGGTCGACGACAACGCGGTCCAGCCTGCCACCAGCGGTAGCAGGGCGATGGCGAGAATTGCCAGGATCGCTCCGATGCACCCCATCGAGCTGGGATCCTTGGGAGGAGGACGGTTGCGCACCGCGGTGAGCGCCGCCATGATCTGGCGGGGATCGGTCATGTCCGGAGAGATTCGGGGTTGATCAGCGATGGCGGTGTCCCCCTCTATAAAGTGATCCCATCCATCCATTGTGCCTGACGCTGCCTTAGCTTGACAAAGCCGACCTATCCCTTAGTATTGTGCTGCTGGTCTGTGGACTTGTTGTAATCTGGCTTGCAACTTCATCCAGGTTGGTTGTCATTAGTACTGCTGCAAAATTCCTTGTCCTCCCTTTTCTAACGATTACCGTACTCGAATCTCCAGGGTGATCCTTCAGCTAAACAGGCAAGGCAAACCATGGGACCTATGGAATCCTCACAGTCGGCATCGTCCCCAGGGAGAGAGGGAGCCGACCGGGTATGGCCGGTGGCGCTGTTCACCTCTGTGTATCTGGCTGGCGCACTGATCTCGGCGGTACAACTCAGCAACTATGAGTTTCTTTTCTATATTGGGGTGGTAGCGTTGCTGATAGGGGTGGTATGGGTCGTTCATGGCCGTGTCGCCCTCACTTCAGGCGCCTTGTGGTGCCTGAGCATCTGGGGACTCGCCCATATGTTAGGAGGACTTGTGATCGTGCCGGAGGGTTGGCCGGTCCTGGGCACCAACCATGTTTTGTACTCGCTCTGGCTCATTCCCGACCGGCTCAAATACGATCATGTGGTACACGCCTTCGGGTTTGGTGTTACCACCTGGGTATGCTGGCAGGGGATGCGTGCCGCCTTGGGGGGATGGTCCCAGCGGGTGCGACCCACAGCGGGATTGATGGTCCTGTCGGCGGCCGCCGGATTGGGATTTGGTGCCTTAAATGAAGTGATTGAATTTGCGTCCACCCTGCTGGTGCCTGAGACCAACGTCGGTGGCTACCTCAACACCGGATGGGATCTTGTGGCGAATCTATTCGGGGCGACGGTAGCCGTAACGGCGATCTTGATTTCGGATCGGTCAAAACCCCACTGACGGGACTGAAGGAGACTGAAACAGACAAGCATCAAGTCAGGGTCTCTGATGCACGAACCGCTCCCCATTCCGCCCCCGGTCGCTGCCCAGTTCAAAAACTGGACGATCACTCTCGAATATTCCTATGGCCCCGAAACCGCAACCTGGCGGCTGCGCTGGGGTGGGCAGACACGCTATTTAAAGGTTGCGCGCTTGGGCTGGGAGCCGAGCCTGGGCAAAGAGCGTGAGCGAATGCGTTGGGCCGAGCATTGGCTCCCCGTCCCGAAGGCACTCGCCTACGGGCAAGAGGAAGGAGTCGAATGGCTTCTCACGGAAGCACTACCAGGTGTCGTTGCCGTACAGGAAGAGTTGATGGAGGAGCCGGCGTCCCTGGTGCCAACCCTCGCTCAAGGGTTGCGCACGTTCCATGAAGCGCCTATCCGGGATTGCCCTTTCGACTTTCGTTTGGATCAGGCCCTGGCCCAAATTCGTGTCCGAGTTGATACGGGACTGGTCGATCCCACCAGTGACTTTCACCCCGAGCATCAACACTTCACCCCTCAGGAAGCCTTGCAGGAACTCGAGGTCAGAATGCCCGTGAGCGAGGACGTTGTGTTATGCCATGGGGATTATTGCCTGCCCAACGTCTTGATCCAGGCAGGCCGAGTGAGTGGATATGTTGATCTCGGCGAAGTCGGTCTGGCCGACCGATGGTGGGACCTGGCCGTTGCCACCTGGAGCTTGACCTGGAACCTTGGTCCGGGATGGGAGGACCTGTTCCTGGAAAGGTATGGGATCGATGCAGATCCAGAGCGGATAGGCTACTTCCGATTGATGTACGATCTGACCTCGTGAAAAGTCGATGGAGTTTCTGCCGGCTTCCTCATATCCAGATCTTGCCTTCCAGGTAGAGTACAGCCTTGCCAGAAATCAGTACGCGTTCACCCTTCAATTGACAGCCCAATTCACCAGTCCTCTGGGAGAGCTGCCTGGCCTTGAGCTGAGTTTTATCCAGTTTCTCCGCCCAATAAGGGGTCAGCATACAATGTGCTGATCCGGTAACCGGATCTTCGTTAATTCCAACTTTGGGAGCAAAGTACCGACTCACAAAGTCAACCTCCTTTCCCTGAGCAGTTGCAATCACTCCACTCAGATCCAGTTGTGTGAGGGCATCCAGATTGGGACTGATCGCAACGATATCCTCTTCGCGCTCAAACACGGCCATGTAGTTCTCAGATACAAGAACCTCAAGAGGCTCGCATCCCAAGCCATCGACCAGGGCCCTGGGGGGTTCACAGAGGGTTCCGGGCAGGGATGGAAAGTCCAAGATGAGACCGTCGTCGCTTCGGCGCACCGACAAGCGTCCACTCCTGGACTCGAAGGTGACCACTTCCTGTCCCCAATTCAGCTTTTCAAAAAGAATAAAGGCCGATGCCAGGGTGGCATGTCCGCACAGATTCACCTCCGCTTGCGGGGTAAACCATCGGATGTGAAAGCCATCGTCCTGGGGAACAATAAAGGCCGTCTCGGAGACATTGTTCTCCTCAGCAATGGACTGAAGTACCTTGTCAGAAAGCCAAGCTTGTAACGGACAAACGGCTGCTGGGTTGCCGGAAAAGACTTCCGATGCAAAGGCATCCACCTGATATAAAGTTAACTCTGTTAGCATCATGTCGCTATTTTGAGGCTTGTGGATTTCGGCTCGAAAAGTGGGTAAGAACAGTCTCTTTTTCAGGCTGGACTGAGCTGCCGGGAGAGGATCATTCCATGGCCTCGGCCTTCTTCAGCAGATCGACAATTTCGTCCTGGCCCTCTTCTTCGGCGACCATCAGGGCTGTCATTCCGTCGTTGGCCTTGGCAACCAGGTCCGCCCCCGCCTCCAGCAGGTCTTTTGCAATCTCGGTATTACCCACGATTGACACAGCAATGAGCGCGGTCATTCCGTCGTTGGCCTTGGCATGCACGTCCGCCCCCGCCTCTATCAAGATCTTCGCAGTCTCATTGTTTCCAAACAACGCCGCACCCATCAGCATGGTCACACCATCCTGATCTCTCCCATCCACGTCCGCCCCCGACTCTATCAAGGTCGTTACAATCTGAGCCTGGTCCATTGCCACTGCCATCATAAATGCGGTCAACCCCTCTTGGTTCTCTATAGCTATGTCTGCCCCCGCCTCCAGCAAGTCCTGCACGGCTTCAGTGCGACCTTCGACTGCCGCCATCATCAGCGCTGTGACACCAGTCTCGTCCGTCCCATCCACATCCGCACCAGCATCCAGCAGGGTTTTCATCATTTCCAGGTAACCGTGCTCGGCCAGTAGCAGTAGCACAGATGTACTATCTGCGCCCGCCTCAAGCAGGACGCGTGCAGTGTCGGTTTTGCCTGTCGTGACTGCCCACATCAAGGCTGTTGCCTCATTGGCGGCCTCTGCATTGACATCCGCACCTGCATCAAGCAAGGCCACCACCTGCTGCGTCTCGCCGTTCTTCGCCGCTTCTATCAACTGCGAAGTCATATCCTGTGCGAAGGCAGGAATGGGAATGAGCAATAGCGCTAAGCTGATGATCAGTGATTTGATGGGCATACTGGCTTTCCTATCCTCTTTTTTGTACATGACACCTTGATCTTAGAGCCTTTTGGGGGTTGAAGGCAATGGGAAAACAGTTAGGGAAGGTGTGGGTTGTCACCATAATTCCGCCTTGACCAATCCTTAGTTTCTTTGCTTGAGGTAAGATCCGTGCGAAGGAGAATGGTTTCAGTTTTGGCAGAGCAATCCGAAGACTAGAAGCGGAAGGTGTAACTCAGCTTGACGTTAATATCCGTCAACTCGGAACTGAATGAGCCGTCCCTGTCCCTGTCCTGACGCCTGTGGTTCAGGACAACGAGACCTTCCTGACCCGCGGTCGGTATCCATACGAGACGGGAATTAACCCCTATCACTTCGGAGACATTATCGTATTGAACAAGGTTCACCCAATACACGGTCGAGGAAAAGTTGACCCCGGTGTTGAGCCTCGACAAATGGGTGACGAAATCCCCCTGGGGGAGTTTGATGTCGTTTCGGTTGTAGGAGACCGACAAGTTAAAGTACCTGGATTGCCTCCAGGAAAGATTTGCAGCGATATCCTGTCGCGTACCATCGAAAAAATCCCCGGTTCGAAATGTCATCCCACCAGAAACATCTCGCTGCCTTCCCGTTGCAAGACTTACCGCAGTCTCACCAAATGAGTAGCTGCCAGGTGGGACAATGACCTGTTGTGAATTATCCTCATAGATAGTGAACGGCTCCGTCACTGCCTCTTTAGTGGCAGTGTAGTGAACACTGAACTGGTCCCTGGAGTTGGTCTGGATCTCGACCAGCCGCCCAAGAACAACCTGTGACTGCAGTCCGCCATCCAGGAACCCGATGCGCTGTACGTCAAAGCCAGAGAAAATCTCCTGTACGAAACCACCTCCCGTGAAATAGGTATAACCCATGTCGGCAGTCGTGTCCCGAACGTTCGAACGGCTGACGAATCCGAGCGCAGGATTGAAGTTTGTCTCCACTTGCTTATGGTAGAGACCACCGCGCCACCCGGTGTTGCTCGGTATGCTCATTCCCAGGCCAAATGCGGAGTCCTGACCCTCCAGACCTTCTGTGTCCGATTGCTGATACCACCCATCAGCCTCCAGAACTCGACCACCGGGAAAGCGAGTATTCAAGTAGCGGAAATCGACGCCGGCGAGAACATTATCGAGATTGGAGTTCGGGTCACCAGCCGTGACCATCATGCCTAGGTTGGATTCATCCAGCACGTTGGCCGAGGCCCGTCCCACCAACACGGTGCTTTCATCTACGGACTCAAAGGCATCCTGGCGCATCGCCAACATACCCACGTTCCAGGGTCCCACTCTACCACTGAGCTTGCCGCCAAACTTCAGGTCAACCGGTGTTCCCGACCCGCTCAGCCCCAGTCGTCGGGAAAAGAACGGCCGCCCGTTGTTGTTGCTTGACCTTGAGCTCGCACTATTCCCAGTACCGCCAATTCTTCCAAACTCGAACAGATCAGCGTCGTTCAGGAAGAAGTCGCGCTTCTCGGGGAAAAAAAGGTTGAAGCGGGTGAGATTGACCTGCCGGTCATCCACCTCGGCCGCTGAGAAGTCGGTGTTGACCGTCAATGACGCATTGAGTGACGGCGTGATCCGATAGTAAACATCCAATGACGGATCAAAATTAGAATCTGTTGTCGATGGGGAATAGGTGTTCTGTCGGTTGAGGGAGACCGACGGTACGACGTCCAGGCCCCTGCCCTGGTCCAGCCCTTCCAGTCCGGTTGCGGACCCCAAGATGCTGGCATCATAGCTGCGATTGCGAGACACCCAGGCAACCTCTTCGCCGCGGCGGCGGATCCCTCGCCCGAAGTTAAAACCCCATGTATCGATCGATGGATCAAAAGGCAAGGTCTTAAAAGGTATCGCCAGCTCAGCCATCCAGCCGTCCTCGTAAACGGTCGCCGCTACATCCCAGATGACTGTCCATGCACTATCAAAGGAGCTCACGCTCTTGTAGAGGGCATCGTGCCGCACGCCATTGGAATTCGTCTCAAAGCGGTAGGCACCCCGTCGTGTATTGAACGGGTCAAGGATGACCACTATACGATCGTCTCTCCCCAGGCCCTGACCGTGTCTAACGGTGGGCGCCGCGATCCGCTCCGGTTCGCTGTCGTACATGCGGGCACCGATATAGATCGCGTCATCGTCATAGATCAGATACAGCTCTGTCGGCTCGGAAGGCTCTGTACCATTTCCGGGTCGGATCTGATGAAAGTCGGTGATCATTTCGGCTTGTCCCCAAACTGCGTCATCCAATATGCCGTCAATGATGGGCGGGGATTCAACCCGTACCACACGCACAGTTTTTTCACCATCGCCGACCGGAACATTCTGCGCGGAAGCAGTACTAAAGTGCAGGAGATGCATCAGACAGAGACACGAGACAAAAAAGACAACCCGCCTGATTCCGAAAGCCGATACTCTATCGTGCTCGACTCCTGCCTTCATTGAATATGAGCTAAACATTTTTTGCCATTGGGGGAAAGCCTTGCCCATTCCGAAAGATGGGTAACAAATTATACCGGACACATGGGTAACACTTATAGGCTTCTTCTGGGAGGTGCCCAGAGATGCCATGGAAGGAGATCTGTGTGATGGACGAGAGAATGAGATTTATAGCGAAGCTGTTGGATGGGGAGTCCATGAGCCGTCTGTGTGAGGAGTTTGGGATATCCAGAAAGACGGGCTACAAGATTTGGAACCGCTATCAAAACACCGGCGCTTACGCCCTGGTGGATCGGAGCCGCAAGCCGCATCGTTACGGAAACCAACTGCCCGAACAGGTGGAACGGACCCTGGTCAGGCTAAAGCGAGAGAAGCCGTATTGGGGAGCTCCCAAGATTCGGGCGCTCCTGATTCGTAGGTTTCCGAATGTACGGCCGCCTGCGGTGAGCACAGTTCACGCGGTTCTGGATCGCAACGGCCTGGTGAACTGTAGAAAACGGCGACGGTTCAAGGCAGAGGGGACTCGATTGTCCAGCAGCCAGAATCCCAATGACCTTTGGTCTGCCGACTTCAAAGGAGAGTTCATGCTGGGAGACAAACGGTACTGTTATCCTCTCACCGTGAGCGATCACGCCAGCCGTTATCTGCTCGCCATCGAGGCTCTCGACAGTGTTAAGGAAAGAGGTGCTTTCCCCGTATTCGAGAGAACCTTTCAAGAGTTAGGTTTGCCGGAAGCGATCCGCACGGACAACGGAGTCCCTTTTGCATCACCCAACGGATTGTTTGGACTCAGTCGACTGGCCGTCTGGTGGCTTAGGCTAGGAATCCGAATCGAGAGGATCAAGCCCGGCCATCCCGAGCAGAACGGAAGGCATGAGCGCCTTCATCTCACCCTCAAGAAGGCCACAGTCGTTCCCGCTGCCCACAACCTTCTTCAGCAGCAAGAGAGGTTTAATGCCTTTCAGGCGGAATACAATACTGAGAGACCTCATGAGGCCCTGGGCATGAAGTTTCCGTCCGAGGTCTATACTCCCGCATCTTGTCCCTACCGAGGAATCGGGCGCGTCGAGTACCCCATGCACGATCGCACCGTGACCGTCACCAGCTGCGGCAGAATCTGTATGAAAAGTCAAAAGATCAACTTCAGCACGGTGTTTGCTGGTCAAGATGTTGGAATCAAAGAGGTCAAAGAGAAAATTTGGCTGGTGTCGTTTATGGAATACGACCTCGGTTACTTTGACGAAGACAGTAGAAGGTTTGAACCTATAAATAACCCTTTTGGTGCAAAGGTGTTACCTATGTCTTCGGAATAAACTGTAACCTATGTGTCCGGAATGCACCCCTCGAGATTGGTCGGGACGAGAGGATTCGAACCTCCGACCCCCTGAACCCCATTCAGGTGCGCTACCAGGCTGCGCCACGTCCCGACCCACTCTCTTTTTCAAGGACTTGCGGCAATTCCGATACAAGCTACAGAGCATATTTCTACTGCAAGCCTTGCGGGGTTAGAGCCGGAGTCTAGCACGCCCTCGGGCTCCTTTAAAAGTTGTGGTACCCGCCTCGGCGGTCTGCACCCACAGAATATTTCTGTAAACTTCCGTTGACAATTGTGGGAGAAATCAAGGGCCTTGCTCGAAATCGACTTCCCGCTATCGGTCTACAAATCCCTGAACTGCAGGCGGTTTAGCAGATTTCACGGGTCAGCCTGGAAACTCTGGAACGGAAATTGCCTCTAGTAGGTGACCGACAGGGCTGTACCGCGAGTTGTTCGAAAAGCATTGGGCTGACCATGTTAAGAATCTTGATGAGAGGTGACCTTGCCCCCTAAAACGAGTCCAGTTTGAATGTTAGGATTTCCGGTTTAGGAAGGAGGCAAGGATGGCAGGGAAGCGGTTTAGGGCAGAACAGATCATCATGAAGCTGCGTGAGGCAGAGGTGGGTCTGGCCCAAGGACAGAGGGTGGGACAGGTGTCGAAGCAGATGGGGGTGAGCGAGCAGACCTACTACCGGTGGCGCAAAGAGTACGGAGGGCTCCGGTTGGACCAGGCCAAGAGGTTGAAGGTGTTGGAGAAGGAGAATACCCGGTTGAAGAAGCTGGTGGCGGATCTGTCTTTGGACAAGCAGATCCTGAAGGAAGTGTCCTCGGGAAACTTCTAGGCCCGGCGAACAGGAGACGAGCGGTGATGTGGGTACGAGAGCGATTAGGAGCAGAGCGAGTCTCCGAACGTCGGGCCTGCCAAGTGCTGGGACAGGTTCGATCGACCCAGCGAAGGGAAAGGCAAATTCCCGATGATGAGGCCCGATTGGTGGCCCGGATGGTGGAGTTGCTAAGCAATACGGGCGTTATGGCTACCGGCGGGTCACGGCGATACTTCATGGGGAAGGGTGGAAGGTGAATCCTAAGCGGGTGGAGAGGCTGTGGAGACAAGAAGGGCTGAAAGTCCCGTCCAGACAGCCGAAACGAAGGAGGCTGTGGCTTAATGACGGTTCCTGTGTTCGGTTACGAGCGGCTCGCAAGAACCACGTCTGGAGCTATGATTTCGTGCATGAACGGACCCATGATGGGCGAGCCTTTCGGCTATTGACGATCCTGGATGAGTACACCAGAGAGTGCCTCGCCATTGATGTGAAACGGCAGATGAATCACCAAGACGTGTTGGACCGGCTGGCGGAGTTATTCGTTGATCGGGGAGTGCCTGAGTTTATCCGGTCCGATAACGGATCGGAGTTTACGGCACAGGCGGTCCGGGACTGGCTGCAGGCTGTTGGGGTAAGGACCTTGTACATCGAGCCGGGCAGCCCCTGGGAGAATGGGTACATTGAGAGTTTCAACGGGAAACTACGGGATGAGCTGCTGAACATGGAGATCTTCGACACGCTGGGGGAAGCCAAGGTGTTGGTAGAACGCTGGCGGAGGGATTACAATCAGATCCGGCCTCACAGCGCCTTGGCCTATCGGCCGCCGGCGCCAGAGGCCAAACTACCTAGGTCGCAGGCACTGGATCCAATCCCTTGGAGTGGACTTCAAATGGTCCCGGGTCTAGCATAGAGGGTGGACTCGTTCGTGGGGGCAGGTCAGAGGAAGCCGGAGTCATGGTTAATATCGACGTCGACAGAAAAAAGACCTTCGATTTTGTCAAAGAGACCTTTAGCTCGTGTTTCCCGGACCAGAGCACAACCTTCCTGTTCAAGGTCTTTGAGCGAGTACAGGACTTGTTTGAAGGAAGGTATCCTGGCTACCAGCACAGCGATACCGCTTATCACGACCTGACCCATACGGGTAAGGCCACCGTAGCGGTGGCTCGGATTCTAGACGGACACATCAAAAGCGGAAACTCTCCTGTCCTGAGCTGCCGCGACTTTGAGCTGATTGTGGCCGCTACCCTGTTACACGATAGCGGGTTCATTAAACAGGTCGGTGATGATGAGGGCACAGGTGGCAAATACACCCTCTCTCATGTCAAACGGAGCGGGAAATTTGCGGCAAAATTTCTTCCAGAGTTTGATGTCACTGCTGATGAGATTCGCCTCATACAGCTTGCCATCGACTGTACCGGCGTGGAGGTCAAGGTTGGGGACATTCCCTTTGAAAACGATAAAGAAAGCTTTCTCGGGTGGATCCTGGGTACGGGTGACATGCTCGGTCAAATGGCTGCACCAGACTACCCCGAGAGCCTGTATGCACTCTATGAGGAATTCGCGGAGGCTGCCGCCTACTCAGAGATCACCGACAGCTGGATCAACGACTATAGCAGTGCCGAGGATTTACTCAGGCAGACTCGCAGTTTTTATGAAGACTATGTAAAACGGATGCTCGAGACCCACTGGGGCGGGGTCCATAAGGCACTTTCACACCACTTCAGTAGTGGGGAAAACCAATATTTCCACTCCATTGAGGCCAACCTGGCTCATATTGAACGACAGGTTCAAGAGGGCGACGTCTAGGGACTCACCCCAGTTTCTAAACAGCCGCAAGGGCGTCTACTCAAACTCGCACGAGAACTCGATGGCGATGCCTCGCTTGACGCTGGCCGCAGCCGGACAGAAGTCCTCATGAATCTTCAGAGCTCGCTCCACGACCTCATGCTTCTCTGGCGGGACATCCTTCAGATGATAACGCACTCGAATCCGGGTGATGATTGCCTTATCATCAACCTCCTCTATGTCACCTTCAACATCCGCGTAGAGCTGACCCGAAGTCGCTGAGATTTCACGTGCTTCCAGCACGCCTGCTAACGTTCCTGTCAGTCAGCCCCCCACCCCAGCAATGATGTAGTCGAGCGTCGCCGGATGCTCCTCCTCCGACTCAACCCCGTAGAACTCCTTGATGCCACCGTGCATTCCAAAAACCACAGGTTCCTTAAAATGCTCGATAAATGCACGTCGATTGGGTCGTTTGTCTTGATAGATTCTCGTTTTTGAAGTGTGAATGAGCTTACTCATGCAATCCTCCCTTTAGGACACAACCAGGAGCCCGGTGCCGTACATTATCCCCAGACCCAGAAGAAAGCCTGTGAGATTATAAGCGCTGGCGAAACCCGTGTCTTCTCGTCTGGCGAATAGCGACATGAGCTGGTAAATCACCTGAAGAATAGCCCCTACCCCTATGGCTAGAAAAAGGGTGGCCCAAAGGGGAGAATAACTGAAGCCCCCCATCCAGGTTCCCAACACTGTAGGAACCCCGGCTATCAGTCCCAGCACGACCAGGCGACCGATGGAAGGCTGATCCTTTGCAATGGGCGTCACAATTCCCAATCCCTCAGTGACATTGTGCAGAGTGAAGCCCACAACCAAAAAAGTCCCCAGAGCAATCTCGCCAAGGGCATAGGAAGAGCCAATCGCCAGACCCTCACCCAGATTGTGAAGTCCGATACCTGTGGCAATCATCACGGCAGTCCAGTGACGGCCTTCCGCACTGGACCGATCCGAGGGTCTCACCTTGAGGTGGGACAGATAAACCAAAATCAGCAGTGCCCCCATAACACCCATGCCAATCAGCGCGATCCCCTGATACGCTCCAGGGACTGCCTCCGCACTCTCAAACGCCTCCTCCAGCATATCCACTGCCAGGAAGGCCAGCAGGCCCATGGTCAGACTGAGGAAAAAAGAAATCCATCTTGAACTGAGTTCCCGCAAGAAGGGGTACCACAGCAGTCCTAAGAAAACCGGGATAACACCCGCATAGATACCCAATAGCGAGAAGGTCCAAAAGTAGGTCCAGCCCACCTGTGGGGACTCGGTCGCCACAGCAATCTCATGACTGAAGGTCAGACCGGTTGAGGTCAGGATCACGACTTCGTGGGTGTCACCTTCCACCCAGGGATAAGGAATGTCGATCCTCATTTGGCCCAGGCGGGGAATGGTCTTCTCTTCCGGATCCGTCCAGTACTGCCAGAACGCATCATCCACCGTGATCTGAGCAACCGTAACCGGCTGGGGTCCCCCGTTGATCACATGAAGAACGATGTGATCCGGTTCGGGAAGTACCGCCCGCTCAATGGTCAACTCCTCGACTGGTGGGAAATCAGCAAGGAATACCCCCAGAGGCCCATAGGCGAAAAAGAGCGCCAAAAAGCCTCCCAGAAGCATGATTGGAAAAAGTCCGCGAATCCACTGATTCATAAGCCTGCTATTCCTTTACATCAAAAAAACCCATCCATCCGAGTTCAGCGAACTCACTCTGGTGGGCGTGGAACATGAACTTCCCGGTATGTCGGAATTTCAACTCCAGAACATGGCGTTCCCCCTGACACATCATGATGGTGTCGGTAAATTCATCCGGGGTCAGCCTGGTTCCGGTCCGGTAAACGTCAAAGAAATTGCCATGGATGTGAAGAGAGTTCACCAGATCAAACTCCAGAAGGTTGACCAGATAAATCCGCACGAGTTCCTGAAGCTTCACCTCGATGGGATGGCGATGATAGTGAAAGGCCACGGTATTGACGGCATACACCTCGTTGTCTCCATCAAAATTGGTGTCAAATCCATTCATGACCAGCACAATCTCATGGGCTTCCGGTCGTTTCTCCGGGGGGTCGACAATGAAGGCGCCGTAGAGGCCTTTGTGAATGTGTCTCTTCAAGGGAACCGAGTGACAATGGTAAAGATGCAGCCCGGAGGGCCCGCCATCAAACTCATAGACCAGCGCTTCACCCGGCATAACCACCTCAAACACGCCATCCATGGTGGCCGGATGGAAACCGTGGAAGTGGATCGTATGAGGGTGGCTGCCAGCGTTCGAAAAGTGGATGCGTAGTCTATCGCCTTCGCTGCAACGCAAGGTCGGACCCGGCACCTGTCCATTATAGGTCCAGGCCGGGAAATAGACTCCGGGTGCAATTTCAAGGTCCTGGTCGACCGCCACGATCTCCCACTCCCGCAAGGTCTGACCGCTGGGCAATTGACTCACCGTCCCGTAGTCGAAATCAGTCAGGAATTTGGAGGGATCGAATTGACTCAGATCCACCTCACCGGCGGTCATCATCACTCTCGCATCGTGAGCTTCAACGTCCAGCTCAGCGGGAGAAACTGTGGGAACCCCCAACAGTCCCTTGGCACCGACCAAACCGGCGGCACCGACCGCACCTCCCAATACTGTTCGCCGACTGAATTTGTTCTTCATATGTGTAGGCCTCACTTTGACATAGAAAATTTAGGCACGACTAAATTTTCTATTAGTATGGGTTGAAAGTCAAGGCGAGGCCAGGAATAGGTGTGAGAAGTGCGGGCTAATCCTCCAGGATGGTCAGCACCTCTTCCAGTTCCTTTTGAATCTCCGAGAGGGACTTTGTGTGATCCACTTTTAAACTCTGCTTGAATAAAGGAAGGTCAGATTTTCCATCGTCGAGAAGTTTCCGATTGGCTCCTGCAATGGTATAGCCCTCATCGTAAAGCAGTTGTTTAATCGCCTGGATCAGCTGCAGATCTTTTTCCCGGTAAATACGCTGTCCCGCCCTGTTCTTGGCGGGAGACAGCAGGGCAAATTCGGTCTCCCAGTAACGCAACACATACGGCTGGATGGAGCAAAGCCGGCAAACGTCACCGATTTTATAGAAGAGCTTCTTGCGGATTACCGCCATTGCGAAAGAAACTAAAAACTATGAAGACCAGACGGTCGGAAGGTGACGTATCTGCTGGCTGCGAGCTTCATACGATCACCCGTTTGAGGGTTCCGGCCCAGCCGCCCTTTGCGCTGGGCCACATTGAGAGTACCAAATCCAGACAGCTTCACATTCTCGCCACCTACCAGGCTTCCCTTCATGACTCCGAGAATCAACTCCACCACATCCTTTGCTTCCCGGAAGGAAATCCCTCCGTGCCTCTCGTAAACAACTTTCGCCAGGTCGGCTTTGATCACAATGGATGCCTTCTTGCCCGAAATTTCCTTGGGACGCGCACCTAACCTTCATAATAAGTAGCCACCCAAAGAGTGTCAAGAAGTTAGAAGAAGAAGGTAGGAGTCAGGAGTCAGGAGGCAGGAGACATCTGTCTTTTGTCTATTGTCAGTGGTCAGTGGTCAGCTGTCAGCGGTCAGTTGTCAGCGGTCAGCGTCTCCGCAATTTCGTTCAAAACATTCCAGACATTGTGTTCAACTTGAATCCAAAGGCGCAGCAAATCCATTCTGAAGCGGTAGCGGGTTTGATCACGATCCAACAGCAGGCGTTGGCGCAAGGCCTCAAGCTTCATGGAGGTGTGCGCTCTATCGAGCTGTTGTCGCTGATCCTCAGGAAGAGAGCGAATTGACCGATCGATCCGATTGGCAGAGACATAACCTTGCGGCGTTTTGAGCAAAGTTGCCAGAGCCGACAAAACCAGCTTTTCTGATCCGGAGAAACCCGCCCATTGATACAAGAGCTGAGGCGGTGGATTCTCCACAGCCCTCTGCACAACCGCTTCGCCGATCTTTCGGTCCACCACGTTGGTTTGAAGCTCGTTTAATACTTCGACCATGGTTTGACAAAGCAGCTGGGTAAAGAAGGGATGTCCGTTGGTCAGACGTAGAAGATCCTTCACCGATCCAGGTCTGAAAAACACCTTCTCTCGAACAGGCGCGCAGACTAACTCCTCGGCATCCTTGCGACCCAGAAAAGTAATCTCGCGGTAAGAGGACTTTCCCAGCAGAGGGCTCCAGGGAGGGTTGGCCTCCAGTTTTTGAGAACCAGTGAACACAAAAGATAAGTGGGGATAGCGTTCCAGAAGGCTGTTGAGATAGCCATACATCTCACCACTGAGTTTTCCCTCCTTGATCTTTTCCGAAATCAGTTCATATTCGTCCACCAGCAAGACCAAGCGCAGTTCTCCTGTCCGCCGGAAAACGGAATCCAGAAAGCCGCTGAAGTCGAGGTAACTGGTAATGGATTGGGGTTGGATGGGCTTGAAGGAGGGATCCCTTTCGGAAAGGGCACTTGCAATCTTGGCTGCCAGAGCCTGTAGAAACTCTTGGTCTTCATTCACCACCAGGCCCTGCATGTCCAGGAAAACGGGAAGAAAGCTCGGCCCCAAACGTCCATTGACAACCTGGTATAAAATGGAAGTCTTTCCCGTTCGCCTCTCCCCATGCAAAACAATCACGCAGCCTTGGGGTTGGTTCTCCAGCTTGACCCGAATAAATTGGAATTCTTCCTCTCTTCCGAAGAACATCTCGGGAGAGCGTACCGGGTTCCCGACGATGTAAGGATTAGGTTGAATGGGATGGAATCTCTTCAGCGCACTGCGGTCTTCCTTCCCGCCACTTTCCTGGGTATGGAAGTGAGCGGAAACGTAAGCTCCAGCCCAGCGCTGGAGAGGGTAAAGGAGGACCAGTGAAAGGGCCAGGGGAATCAGTAGGGAGCTTAGCCCCAATTGCAGCTCTTGGCCTGAAAAGAAGGCCAGTCCGATAGAAGAATTCAAAAAACCAGTCAGGACTCCTGCGCTCACCAAGGAATAGACAAGGAGATGTTGGGAGACACGCCGGATGTCTGAAAAGTTTTCTTTCAGGACAGCAAAGACCAGAGAAAGAGGGAACAGGGGCAGTAAGAAATAGGCGAGTTGCCCCATGACTGGAGGCAGTTGAGCGCTGCCAAAGAGGGATAAAATCTGGGGAACAC
Source organism: Acidobacteriota bacterium (assembly GCA_963663035.1). Classification (GTDB taxonomy): domain Bacteria; phylum Acidobacteriota; class UBA6911; order RPQK01; family JADFOI01; genus JADFOI01. The sequence goes on along the minus strand of OY760074.1, from coordinate 355,468 downwards.
CTCCAGCCAGGCAACCGATGAGGATGACTTGAAGCCGATTTCTTTCAGCAGTGCTGAGAGAATAAAGATATTGCCGAACAAAAATGGCCATCCCCAGGACGAAGCCCAGTGGCATCGAGGCAATAGCAACAAAGTCACTGATGTCTCGGGTCGCCTGAATCTGCTCACAGACCAGCAAGATCCCGTAAGGCAGATAGAGCAGAGCCAGGCGACGGGGCCTTTGATAAACCCATTCACTGGTCACCGGGAAGATGAGAGAGAAGTGGACAAAAACAAACGGAAAGAGCCGCAACAGCATGCTCCAGAAAAACGCGCACAGGGTACCCAGCCACCCCCCCAGAACCAGCAGTTCTCCCGGGACCACGAAACTGACCAGAACCGACAGAGAAGCCAGAAGGAGACACAGCACGACGACGATGGGATCGTACCGCCGCATCACCAGCCCAATGAAGCCCAGGAGCACCAGGAGAAGGAGAAACCAGGCCTCGGAGAAATAGAGGGTCTGGTTGTAGATGAAGAACAGCTCAACACCGGCCAGCAGGATCAAGACAAGAAATAGAAGGATGTTGACTGCCTTTTGCCCCTTCATAGGAAGTCTACTTTGGCCTTCATTCTTGACCTTTTCTGCCAACAGAGCAAGTCAGCAGGAATTCGGGGAAGTTCGGGGGAGTTCGGTGGTATACTCACGGTAAATCGATGCGTGACTTTCTACTCTATTTCTCTCTTTTTCTCCTGATCGGAACTTCGCTCTGGGGACAGGATCAGAGTGCCTTGGACCGGCGTGTACGGGAGGGCCAGGATGCCATCTACCGACTAGACTACGCTGCAGCCGAGAGAATTTTCAATCAGCTCATCCGGGAGTACCCTGATAATCCGGTGGGATATGGGATGTTGTCCATTACTACCTGGAATAAGCTCCTCTTTGCTTCCGCCAATTTCGCCATCGACGACTATGCTACCCCGACTCCTTTTTCCAAGAGCCGGACTCACAAAGATATCAATCAAGAGATACGAGACTTCCGGGAGACCAACGACAATCTTCTGGCTCTGTGCGAAAGGCTTCTGGAGAAAAATCCCAAAGACGTGTTGGCACTCGACTTCAAGGGTCTTGCCTACGAGAACTTAGCGGGTGAAGCCATCGTCATCACCAAGAGTACGGGAACTGCCATCAATTTCGGCAAGAAAGCCAACAATGTCCACCAGGAGGTTCTGGAGCTCGACCCCAATTTTGTGGATGCCAATGTCAGTATCGCCGGAAATGAATTTGCCAAAGCCACCCTTCCCTGGAGCATCAAATGGTTAGCCTTCCTGATCGGAATTCGGGGAGACAAAGAGCGAGCCTTTGAGAGGCTTGAGCAGGTTTCGGAGCAAGGGAAATATAGACAGCTGGACGCTCAAGTGGTGCTGGCCCTACTGCACTCCTGGAAAGGGGATCCTTTACAGCCGGTGGCGATTTTCCAGAACCTGAGAGAGCAGTACCCTGAGAATTATCTTTTTGACATCAACCTGGCCGCGATCTATCAGTTGAGACTCAGCGACTTCAATTCCGCGCTGGAGATCTATCAGAACTTGCTCGAGACACTGCCCGATAAGGCTCCAGGTCTTGAGGCAGGGGAGATTCACTTCCGCATCGGAAAGACCTATGTACAGCTTCGTGAATACGGTCTGGCTCTTCAAGCCTTTAACAAAGCCCTGGAGGAGCCCAAGGGGGAGTCGGAAACCGAAGCTTTAGTCTATTTCCACATGGCAGAAATTCACAACGAAAGAGGGGAAAAGGCTCAAGCCCAGGAATATTACCAACAGGTGCTCGATCAGGCCGGCCCTCAGGAGGGGCTCGAAGATACCATCAAGGAGGCCCGGCGCAAACTGCGGCGCTTATGAGGGCCTCGAACTCTCTCCCCTCACTTGATCCAGGGAAGAAAGGCTCTTCCTTTTTTTAACAGTTGTTTAAGGTCTTTCTTCAACTCCCCGGCGCTTTGATATCGGTCTTCGGGTGCTTTCTCCAGCAGTTTTCTGATCACAGGATCCAGCCTGTCCGCATCCTCTATCTGGTAAAGCGCCAGGTCGGGAACAGGTTCATTCACAATCGCGTACAGTGTGGCAGTCGTACTTTTCCGCTGGAAGGGGAGTTTTCCCGTGAGGCCCTCGAAAAACACCACACCCAAGGAGAACAGGTCGCTGCGCTGATCCACCGGGTCGCCACGAGCCTGCTCAGGTGAAACGTAGCCCAGGGTCCCCACCAAGGTGCCCTCAACCGTCAGCTGAGTACTCTCGTTTTCCAGTCCCCAATGTTTTGCTAATCCAAAATCCAGAATCTTCAGATGGTTCTCAGTTGTGATCATCAGATTTGAAGACTTGATGTCCCGATGAACCATGAGTCGCTGATGAGCGACTTCCAACCCATCGCAAGCCTCGATCAACCACTGAACCAGCTTCCTCCACTCCAAAGGCCCTTCCTCATCCACTTCGTCCCTGAGGGTCTCGCCATCTAGCCATTCCATGACCAGGAGAACCTGATTCCCGTAGTCAAAAAGCTCATAAATAGCGCAGATGGCGGGATGGTTCAGGGCAGCAGCTGATCTCGCTTCCTGGAGAAATCTTTTTCGAGCATTCTCCTGTTGCAACAGTTCAGGTTTGATGACCTTCAAAGCCACCTTGCGGTCCAGAGCAGTGTCGTGGGCCTGATACACAACCCCCATGCCCCCCTCCCCCAGTTTCAACAGGACCTCATATTGGTTGACTTTCAATCCAGGCGATAGCTGACGGCTACTCTGAGACATTTTGGAAGTCTGGGGAGGCTTGTTTTCACGGCTGAGATGTTCCACCGATCGGATGTAATCAGCAAAGACCCGCGAAAAGATTCGAAGCTCCTTACCCTCTTCCACCAGGTATCCCTCCCGAACGAACCTCCGACAGATGTGAACCTCTTCCGGTCCGGGTTGCACTCCCTCGGTGATGCCTGTCAGCACCTCTCTGGCCTGGGACCCAGCGTGTTCCCAAAAGTACTCAAAGTGAGAACCCGCTTCTTCCAGAAAGCGGGTCTCGATCTCCTGGTCGTTGAGGGGCTTAAAAGGATTTTCCTCCAGCCAATCGAAATAAATCGAACAGGCAATCTGTAAATAGAAAGGGAAGAGTCCGGCCAATTCCATAATTTCTTCCACAAAGGCATCTAAGGGACTCCCATGCTTCTCCGAAGGCCGGGTGATCAGCTCAACTGCTTCTTCTCTCTCAAACGGTTTCAGATAGAGGTTGGTGAAGATGTTGAAGAATGGAGAATCGGCAATCTCTGAAGAGTGACAGAGACGCTGGAGTTCCGTTTTGGAAGATGTCACATAAGCCACGGCGTAGTTGTTGGCCGCAGATCGGAGGTAGGAAAAGAACTCGCCGTCGAATGCGGAGTTGGAAGTGATGGCGTCAAACTCATCAAACAGAAAAATGAGTTTTTTCCCTTCCTTACCCAAGGTTTCCAGAATCGTCTGAAAGGCACCGTAGCCCGGCCGTCCGGGATCGCCCAGGTCCTGCTTCACCACTTGGATCTGCTTGAACAACAGCGAGAAAAAGGCTTCCAGGGATACGATTCGCAACTGCTGGAAATCCAGCGACACGACCACCAAGGCGGAAGGATCGCGGAGATGCTGCAGTTGCACCTGAGGCCAGGTGAGGTAGTGGAGAAGGGAGGACTTGCCGATCCTTCGGTCACCCACCACAGAGACACTCTGGGGACGCTCAGTCCCCATGCGGGACAGGATTCGCGAGACCTCACGGCGTCGACCAAAGAACTGATCCGGATCCTGAATCATTACCCGGTTGAGATAGGGATTCAAACCGGAACCATTGTAGCCAGGTGCCCGGAGATTGTCGATTGGAGAGTGGCTTGACAACTTCTTTTCCAGTCCCTATGGTGTGTTTCCTACGTTTTACTAACTTGTCATGGTTGGAAGAACGGGAAGATCGGTGAAAGTCCGACGCTGCCCTCGCAACTGTGAGCAGGGAAAAGATCCACAAGGATGCCACTGTCCGCCAGGAGCGGATGGGAAGGCGTGAGATCTCCCTGCCAGCCAGGAGACCGATCCAATCGTGACCTCTTAATGCTTCCGATGGGGAAGTCAGGAGGTACCATGCATCGCATCCTTTCCGAATTTTCAATTCTCTTCTTTTCTCATCACTCCAGTCGGGATCCAAGCCTAATTTGATTTGATCCGGACCCGACAACGCTCGTTCCCAGGCCCCTTTCTAGAACCCTATCCTGAAAGAGAGCCGCAACTACAAGAATGCAAAGGAGTATGAAAATGAAGATCCGACTGACACATCCGTTTCTCACCCTAGCCCTCATACTGATCGCAACGGGGGTCACCAGGGGACAGTCTCTGGATCCCGAATCACAAGAATCGCAGGAAGCTTCCACTGCTGTCCAAGAAGAAAGCTCTGGACAGAAGCTTCCTCAGATTCATCATGAAGTCACTGTGACAGCGACGCGAGCCCCAACTGAGCTCCGCGAGATTGGCCAGTCGCTGACCCTCATCACTGCTGAGGATATCGAAGCTCAAGGCGCCCGAGACGTCCTCCAAGTTCTGGAGACCGTCCCTGGACTCAACGTTGCCCGCACAGGTTCTTTCGGGGGAACCGGCTCGGTCTTTGTGCGAGGAGGAGAGAGTGATTTCAATTTGGTTCTCATTGACGGTGTACAGGTGAACCAACCGGGTGGAACCTTCGATTTTGCCGACCTGACCACCACCAATATTGAGCGAATCGAAATCGTTCGAGGTCCTTCCTCTGTTCTCTATGGAGCAGATGCGATGACTTCAACCATCCACATCATCACCCGCAAAGGAGAGGGAAAGCCCTCGGGCAACCTCAGGTTGGAAGGCGGAACCTTCAACACCTACCTTGTCCGGGGAGCCATCCAGGGGGAAGCTGAGAAACTCCATTACTCGCTGGGCGGTCACTACTCCCAATCGGATGGTCTGCATGAGCTCAACAATCAATACGACAAGCTCGAACTCTCAGCCAACACATCCTTTGACCTGACCTCCTCCTCATCCATCTCGGGCAATGTTCGCTACCTGGACAGTGAACTTCACCTTCCAACCGACGGCACCGGGGCAGTCGTTGACCCCAACGATTTTCGAACAACCCAAGAATCCCTCTATTCAGCCTCCTACGAGAATCTGTTGAGCAACCGCTACAGCACCAAGGTTCACTATGGCTATCACAGAAAAGTCTCTCGGAACATTCAGCTCGAAGACTCCATCGCGGATTTTTCTGATGACGAATTCGAATCCATTGAGAACAGAAATTACCTCGACTGGCAGAACAACTTTCAAGTGGACCCCCGAAATATGATCACGGCCGGAGTTTCCTATGAGAGGGAAGCATCAGAAACTGCCGATCTGGCCCGGCGAAGCGTTGGCCTCTACCTTCAGGAGCAGTTTTCCTGGGCCGACCGGTTTTTCCTGACCGTGGGTGGACGTTATGACAACAATGACCGCTTTGAGAGTTTTGCCACCGGCAGTGTCTCGATGGGATATCTGATCAAAGACCAGTTCAAGCTTCGGACAAGCCTGGGGAACGGCTTTCGGGCACCCAATTTCATCGAGATCGTGGGATTGCCCAACTTCGGCATTGTGGGAAATGAAGCTCTCCAGACCGAGAAGAATCTTGCCACCGATTTCGGCCTCGACTACTTCTCCAAAAATGGTGGAACAGGCGTATCGGGAACGGTTTTTTTCAACCGGTTCAGCGATCTCATTGAGTTCAGCTTCGCAGTGGCGCCGGGAAGCCCAAACTACATCAATGTGGAAAAGGCCAGAAGCCAGGGAGTGGAACTGGAAGGTTTCATCGCGCCCACAGGAGAACTTCGTTTAGGTGCCCACTACACCCTGACTGACACCAAGGTGACTGACGCTGGAACTGTTCCAGGCGGGAATTTCGTGGAAGGTGAGCAACTCCTCAGACGTCCCAGGCACGCTGGAGGAGTGTACGCACAGTTTCGAAAGACCCGATACAACCTCCGAATCGATTTCAAGTACAAGGGCAAACGGGATGACAGGCTGTTCCTTCCCGATTTTAGCAGCTCGCGAGTGGTCTTACCCGGCTACTGGAAGGTGGACGTTGGTGTGACCATCCCAGTCGTGCAACTCTCGGACTCACCAAGCGACGTGGCGCTGGTATTCCGCGGTGAGAACATCTTCAACAGGAGGTATTCGGAACCTGCCGGTTTCGAATCACTGGGAAGAAGTCTGACGGCCGGTCTTGAAGTGACCTTCTAAGTAGTTATTAGGACAGGAGATAATCGATGAAAAGACAGACTCTTATAAACGATAAAAGTAACCGGCGCCCCCTGGCTCTGGGTTTGACCCTGATGGGTGCGCTGCTTCGGCTGGTCCCCCACCTCCCTAACATGAGCCCGGTGGGAGGATTTAGCATCTTCGCGGGAGCTCGCCTGCGCGGCTGGCAAGCCTATAGCATTCCCTTGATCATTATTGTAGTCACCGATCCCATCATGGGACGAATCTTCGGCTATCCCTCCTTTACCATTGTCACTCCTTTTGTCTGTGGCAGCTTTTTAGTCAATGTCTGGATCGGCTCCCATCTGCGGAGAACTGAAAATCCCTGGCGCATCGGAGGAGCGGCTCTTTTGGGGAGTACGCAGTTTTTTCTGATCAGCAATTTCGGACTGTGGGTGTCGGGAATCTCGGTCTTCCCGCTCACTCTATCCGGGCTCATGGCATGTTACATGGCGGGTCTTCCCTACTTTGGCCGAAGCATGACCAGCGATGTGGCTTACGCCGGTCTACTGTTTGGTCTGCATGCCTGGTTGACCCGTGCGGTTCTCCCACAAGAGCGAGTGGGAGGGACAACTCAGGTTCCGCTCTCATGAAGAAGGTTTGGCTTTCCTGGAGCAGCGGTAAAGACAGCGCCTGGACTTTGCACCAGTTGCGAGAGAAAGGGGAGTGGGAAGTCTGCGGTCTGTTCACGACACTCAACAAAACTTTCGATCGGGTGGCCATGCACGCTGTGCGCCGTGTCCTGCTGGAGGCGCAGGCCAAAGCCGCTGGGTTGCCTCTTCACATCGTTTCCCTCCCCTGGCCCTGCTCCAATGCCCAGTATGAGACGATCATGGAGAGAATCTGGGCTGAGGCGGCAAAAAGTGGAGTGGAAGCCATCGCTTTCGGGGATCTGTTCCTAGAAGACGTACGGCAGTACCGCCTCAATCAGCTGAAAAACACCCGGTTAGAGGCAATCTTTCCCCTGTGGCAGTCTCCCACTCGCCTTCTGGCTCAGCAAATGATCGACTCGGGACTGCGGGCCAAACTGACCTGCATCAATCCCAAACAACTCAGCGGCGACTTCGCGGGCAGAGATTTTGATCCGCTGCTCCTGGAGGAACTGCCGCCTGATGTCGATCCCTGCGGTGAGAACGGAGAGTTTCACTCTTTTGTCTACGCAGGCCCCATGTTTGAGTACCCGCTCGAGATCTCGGTAGGAGAAATCACCGAGAGAGATGGCTTCGTGTTTGCAGATGTCACTGCGGCAGATCCATCCTCTTGTGGAGGCGACACATGACTCGAATTGTATCGCTCATTCCCAGCGCAACCGAGATTGTTCACGCTCTAGAAATGGGCTCTAATCAGGTGGGTCGATCGCATGAATGTGATTTTCCTACCTCGGTGGGTTCGCTTCCCATCTGCACGGAACCCACCTTCCCCACTTCGGGAAACAGCCGGGAGATCGACCGGAAAGTCAAAGATATCTTGCGCAAGGCGCTCTCCGTTTACGATGTTTTTGAGGAGGTTCTGGAGCAGTTAAGGCCAACCCACATCATTACTCAAACTCAATGCGAAGTTTGCGCCGTCAGCCTGACAGATGTGGAGCAGGCGGTTGGCAAACGCCTCTCCTGCCAACCCAGGATAGTCTCCTTACAGCCCGATGCACTGGATGACGTCTGGAGTGACATGCGTCGGGTGGCTGATGCGCTGGGCATCGAGAGGAAAGGTGACGAACTGGTGGAAAACCTCAAGCAGCGCATGCATCGGATCTCTGATCGAACTCAGGCTGCTTCAAAACGGCCTCGAGTGGCCTGTATTGAGTGGCTGGAACCGCTGATGGCAGCCGGAAATTGGATGCCGGAACTGGTGGAGATGGCTGGCGGAGAGAATTTGGTGGGAGAGAGTGGAAAGCATTCCTCTTGGATGAGTTGGCAGGAACTTCTGGAGAGTGATCCGGACATCCTGGTGGTCTTGCCCTGCGGCTTCGATATGAAAAGAACCAGAGAAGAGATGTACTGGTTGACTGATCAGCCGCAGTGGAGTTCTTTGAAGGCCGTGAAAGATCACCGCGTCTATGTCACGGACGGCCTTCAGTACTTCAACCGGCCCGGCCCGCGTTTAGTGGAGTCGCTGCAGATACTCACCGAAATCATCCATCCCGAAGCATCTGTTGGGGGATTCGAGGGCACCGCTTGGCAACAGCTGTGCTGAGGAACAGGGCTAGATGCTCTTGAGCCCCGTTGGGACGACAGGAAGACGAACCGGGTGGCAGGGTGTGACAGGAGACACCTCCGGAGCCCCGAAGGGGCGAAATGAAATAGCCCAGGGCACAGCCCTGGGAACACGGAAGGCGAAGATCTGAGCCCTGAAAGGGCGGCACAAACGAGAAAAGTTTCGCAGATTTGTAGATTCAAACGTTTTAGTAAGAAGGAAGCATTGTCGCCAGGGTCTCCGAGAACATGTCTCAATCTTTGTCCAGCCTGATCTTCCATTTGGTTTTCAGTACAAAACACCGACGCCGGGGAATCTCCCGCGAGATTCAGCCACAACTGCATCAATTCATAGCCGGCATCTTGCGCTCAAATCAGAGTAAACTTCTGGCCGCTGGAGGAATGCCCGATCACCTTCATCTTCTCGTATCTCTCGCTCGACAGATGTCTGTCTCGGTCGCCGTGCGAGAAATCAAATCGAATTCGTCCCGATGGATTCACGAAAGCTCTCCCAATCTCAGTCGTTTTGCCTGGCAAAACGGGTACTCGGCCTTTTCAGTAAGTCTCTCGCAGCTTGAACCTATAAAGCAGTACATCGAGAACCAGGAGCAACATCATCGGAAAAGGACATTCAGAGAAGAACTCCAATTTCTCTTGAAGCAGCACCGGGTGGAGTATGACCATCGTTACTTGTGGGATTGAACCCTTCGCGGGAGTGCCGCCCTTACAGGGCTCCGGAGGACAAAATGCCACTAACCCAAGGCTGCGCCCTGGGCTATTTCCTGTCGCCCCTTCGGGGCTCCGGAGAACAGAATCCCCCTAACCCAAGGCTGCGCCCTGGGCTATTTCCTGTCGCCCCTTCGGGGCTCCGGAGGTCTCTCCTGGGAATCAGATACCTCAGCCGTTATCAGAGGGCGGCTTTCAAGGATGGAATGAGCTCTTCAGCCAGTTGAAAGGTCTGTCCCGGCTCCTCTTCCTCACTGACCAGGTAGACAAAGTAGTCTGAGGTCTCCAGTCCGGCCAGTGTAATGAGGGCTTGATCTTCCTCCAGAAGGATGACTTTCATGCCGTCCAAAACTCTTTCAGGTTCATCTCCCTGAAGAGCCAGGTGTTGGAGATTCGACTTCTCTTCCAGGAGCAGAGACATGCTCCGGCCTTCGCCCTCGAACACATAGTGAATGAGTGCAACTTCTCCAATCCGGCAGAGTCTTATCGCCACCAGCTGATAGGACTCACCCATCTCATGGAGAGCCGCCTCCAGACTGGGCTGAACAGAATCCAATGGCATGACGGATTCCGCAGGAGTCGGGTGCCCAGAACAGTGTAAATGGTCACCCACGATCTGATCATAATGGCTGCCTGCCAGGAGGGTTCCACCGTTCTCGCCCAGCCAGGGGAAGAACAAGAGTGCTGCACCCAGGCCGAGGACCATGAGGAAGAACCCAGCCGCCCGCAGGAGGGATGCCGGTAGCGGGCCCTGTTTGGCTTCCAGACCCTTGACGATCTTATCCTCGAGGTCAGGCGGAATCGGCTGGGAGACCCAGCCTTTGCTCAAGACCCGACGTGCTTCCAGTCGTGACTTTTCCTCCTGTCGGCAGGTCGAACAGTTCTCCAGGTGCAACAGAATTTCCTGGTTGGTTTCAACCGTCAACTCTCCAGCCAGAAAGTGATCCAATAACTTCTGAATACGCCCACAGTCTTTTGATTCAAACACACTGACCTCTCTCATATCTTCTCCTTAGGCACTTTCATTGGCACTTTGACTGTCCCTCGGTTCTTGTAAGAATTTCTGACGAAAAAGGCTACGTGCCCGGTTCAAACGCGACATGACCGTCCCGATCGGAAGTTTCAGCATCTGAGCAATCTCAGAATACCGAAACTCTTCCATGTCTGCCAAAATCAACACCACTTGGTAATGCTCCGGCAGGGATCGAAGAATTCTCAACACCTCTTGACGTTCAATGTTTTGTTCAAAATCGGGTTCCACCGCCAATCGCCCTTCGGGAATCGAATCGATATCCACTGGTTTCCACCACCGTGCCAGCCGTGCTTGTTTGTTCCGAAGTCGAAACATGATCCGGAACAACCAGGCCTTACAGTCGGTACCGGGTGAGTAGCGATGGAAGGATTTCCAAGCTTCCTGGAAAGTCTCCTGTACCAGATCCTCGGCCTGATCAACTTGTTTTGTCATATTCAAAGAGACTCGATAGAGAGATCCCATATGGGGTAACGCCTCCTCAAGAAACTGGGCCTTTTCTCTTCGATTCCGATGCAGCTTCACGTTTTCGTCATTCAGGAGATGGCAAACCATTATCGGGACCTTGCAGCGAATCTTCCATTGCTTCCCGATGGATGAGGAGCTTTCGTCCCTGGTATGCGATCCACCCCTGCCTTTTAAATTTCGACATAATCATGGACACATGGGGTCGATTTCCGCCAACCAATTGAGCCAGGTGCTCATGAGATAGTGCAATCTTGAGCTTGACCACGGCCTCATTCCTGAGAAGGGGCTGACCATGTCTCTCAGCCACCTTGAGAAGCAATTTTCCAAGTCGGTGCTCGGTGTCAAGAAAACTGTGAGCCTTGATATCTTCTTGAGCTTCCAGCAGCCTCTGGCTCAAAATCCTCGCATAATTCAGCGCGATGGGCACCCGTTGTTGAATAAGAATAGCAAATTGATCGCGGGAAATGATCGATACCCAGGATTCCTCGTGTGCTGTCGCCTGCGCCTGAAAACTTTGGTTGGGACCCAGTACGTTTTCTCCCAGAATACCAGCCGTATAGAGACCTAGTATCTTCTCCCGATTCTGGGGACTGACAACTGAAATCCTGACGCATCCGCGATTCAGGATAAACAGTGAATCGACAGGATCGCCTTGATGGAAAACAAGATCTCCCTTTGGGTAGATCCGGTCCCTACAAGCGGACAGGACAGCATTGAGATCAGAGAGTGCGAGCCCATCCAAAAGGCCAGACTGTCTCAAGTGCCAAACTCGGTCCACGCTCACGAGCTCCTCACATCGAACCTGTGCCGTACTCATAAAAGCCTCCCTTTCAACTAATAGAAATGTCAAAAGGAGGGGTTTTTATTCCAAAATTATGTCATGGAAAGGGACATGAGGGCCCAGCAGAGAACTCCCGCGATGGCTGCTGCCAGAGGCAACGTTCCCACCCAGGAAGACAAAATGGAGACAATCACGCGTTTATTGGCACTGCCTGACAAGAGCCCAATTCCAAACAAGGAACCCACACTCACGTGGGTTGTCGAGACAGGCATCCCCAGTGCAGAGGCAAACATAACCAACACTGAGGTCACCAGATTAGCTGAGAAACCTTGACCTGGAGTCATGGAGGTCACTTTATGACTCAAGGTTTCCGCCACTGGACGTGCTGATAACCAACCTCCCACGGCAATAAACACAGCTATCAGTCCATAGCGGGTGACGGGTAATAGGGTGCTGCTGGTGACCAGAAGAGCGGCAATTTTAGGTGTGTCATTCAGTCCTCGCGCAAACCCAACCGTTCCTGCACTCAGGTAATGAAGTTTGTCCAGTACCTTAGCTTTTGGGACGCCCCGGAAATCCCCTGCCTCGTTCTGCCCTCTGAAGATTCGATAGATTCCCGCCGAGCAGATCATTGCCAGCAACGGACTGAGGAGCAGTGGAGCAAGAAAGGCAGTGCCCAGCTGGGAGAAAGCAACTTCTCTGGCTGCATGCACCAAACCAGCGCCCACCAGTGCTCCCGTCAAGGCATGTGTGGTTGAAACAGGAAGCCCCAGATAGGAGGCGAGCAGGACTGTGACTGCCGCTGCTAGTCCGACTGAGGCAGAGAATGAGGGGGAAGCGGCAATGGCATCGGGAACCAGGCCCCGGCCCGAAAATCTGTATAAAAGCTCCCCCGCAACCCAGGCGGCAGTCAGCGACCCGGCCAGCGTGGTCCCGCATGCCCAAATCAAGGCACGCCGGTAATCCGAGGTTTGACTTCCGAAAAGAGTGGCCACCCCTTTGAAATTGTCATTGGCTCCGTTGGCGTATGCCAGCATGACTGCTGCCAGCAGCGATGCAATCAACATCTGCTTTCAACCTCATCTTCTCACATCCTCAGGAGATGGTTTTTGTACCTTCAAATTCCGGCAGGAAGGTGGTAAGGTTATCACCGTACAATAAGAGTTTCTCAGTTCTCAAGGAGAATAATCATGAACTTTTTCTTGCTCCTTTCCCTTCTTTTCTTACCCACTGAAGGCCAGGTGGAGATTACCCCGATCACCCACGGCTCAGTTGTTCTCCGCTGGCAGAACAAGACCATCTATGTGGATCCCTGGAGCCAAGGAGATTACCAGAATCTTCCTCCTGCTGACCTGATCCTGATCACCGACGTTCATGGAGATCATATGGATCCAGAGCAGATCGCCAAAGTGCGGAAATCAGACACGGTGATCATCGCACCGGCTGAAGTTCAGAAAACGGTCACTGAAGCCAGGATTCTGAACAACGGTGAAACGACTGAGGTGATCGGTGTTCAAATCGAAGCGATTGCCATGTATAACCTCCAGCGCGGGCCACAGCCGGGACAGCTTTATCACACGAAAGGAAGGGGAAACGGCTACATCCTGTCGTTTGGGAGCGAGCGGATCTATCTTTCCGGAGATACGGAATGCATTCCGGAGATGAAGCAACTCCAGGACATCGACGTCGCACTTGTTTGCATGAATCTCCCTTCCACGATGACACCCCAGGAAGCAGCAGAGTGTGTCAATACCTTCAGGCCTAAAGTTGTTTATCCCTATCACTATGGGGACTCTGACTTAGACGCATTTAAAGAGGCGGTGACTGCTCCTGGTATTTAGGTCAAAATTCTTGATTGGTATTAAGAACAAAGGAGACATCATGAGAATTCATCCATCCATGAGTAAAGCGGTCGCTTGTTCCCTGGGTATGGTCGTATTTTTCCTGGTTGCTGGCACCGACTCTTTGGCTCAGCTCCCGCCGGAAGTCGCCAGTTTCGGGTACGCCGATACGATTTTTGTCAATGGCAAGATCGTCAGTATGGACGACAAGTCCACCTCGACTCAGGTTGGAAGCATCTACCAGGCCATCGCGGTCAAGGGCGATAAGATCATGAAACTGGGGAGGGATCAGGAGGTGAGGGCCCTGTCAGGACCTGATACTCAAATCCATGACCTGAAGGGGCGGACTCTGCTCCCGGGAATCATTGAAACCCACATGCACATTTACGGCGGCGCAACCCGATATCTGGAACGATTCGGCTTCAAATACCCTCCCAATGGGATTATTGTTACGGCTGGGGCCGAACGAGACCTGGAACAAACCCAAGCCATAATCCGAGATACCCTTCAAGAGGCGGTGAAGAAAGTCAATCCGGGCGAGTGGATCGTGCTGAACTTGCGCGGTCACCCGGAAGCTCCGGACGAATCTCGCTTTTGGGGTTTCACCCGGCGCTTGATCAACCGCAGGACCATCGACCTGTGGACGCCGGAAAACCCGGTTCTGGTGAACCCAGGGTTAAGGGGCAACCTGAACTCCAGGGCCTTGGAGGTCATGAACGAGTTCCTCCCCGGATACTCGGCCTCCATTCACGAAACCATGCACGGAGATGATATCGGCGAGGACATTCCCGAAATCGGCTGGGTGGGCAGCCAGGAGATGTCTGTCATTACCTGGGAACTGTTTCTTGCGCAGCTGCCAGCGGCAACTCTGGCCGAGGCACTGAAGCTCACTTCGGAGCAGTTCGCCGCTCTCGGAATCACGACCGTGTCCACCCGCATTCCTTTTCCGAAAGTGATGACGGGCTATTCCACCCTGGCTGGGCTGGGCCAAATGCCGATTCGTTTGTCCGCTCACTATGAAGTGCACCGCATGCCCACCGAGCCTGAGCAAACCCGGCAAATCTACCGTCGCACCGGTGTGCTGCAGGGTATTGGCGATGATTACTTTTGGATTGACGGAGTTGCTTCCGAGCGCTGGGACTCGATCTATCCGGAATCCTGTACGGGTCCGGATACCCAGGCTCCACCCCACATCAAGGAGCGGGAAGTCTGCCCGAAGCCGGGCGATCTGCCTTGGGACGTGCTGGAAAATGCCCTCACGGCGGGATGGCGGTTGGCAGGAGTCCATATGTGCGGCAGCGAAAGCGCTCGAGCTTACTTCAGAATGATTGACGAAGCGCGGGCTGCCAATGGGATGACGATGGAGGAAATCCGTGACCTGCAGATGACAACGGAGCATTGTGATGTCATCGGAAAGCAACCCGATATCATCCAGAAGCTGAAGGACTACGGGATCATATTGAGCTGCGGCCCCGATCTCATCAGTGAGTCCCCTTCCTGGATCAAGGACTACGGCCCACAAATGAACGATTTTATACTTCCGCTTAAGACCTGGATCGACTCGGGCGTGAAGGTGGTCGGACAGCACTACGGGGGTGGAGCCTCAGGCGGCGGCGAGGGCGGCGTGGGAACAGGGTTCCAGCCTCCTTTCTTCCAACTGTGGCAGGCCATCACCCGAAAGTTCGATGGGCAGGTCTGGCAGCCGGAAGAAAGAATAGACAGGATACACGCCATAAAGATGTGGACCTCCTGGGCAGCTGAGTATGTCACCAAGCCAGATCAGCTGGGTACGCTGGAGGTAGGGAAATTCGCCGATCTGCTGATTATCGACCGAGATTACTTCACCGTTCCGATCGATGACATTCTGAAAATCCGTCCCCTGATGACCATGCTGGGTGGCAAACTCATAGCGCTGCAGGAGCCACTGGCGAGGGACTTCGGAATCGAGGCTGTCGGGCCCGCTTACAGTTTTGAGGATGAGGATATCGTGAACCTGGGCAAGTCTCTAGCCGAGATTTACGCTAACTCCAACTGAAGGCGGATGTCATAGCGCACTTGCGGCCCTCGAGGCCCGCAAGTGCGCTACAATACGAGTCATGTCCTTCTTCCGTGAACCTCCCAAATCAGCCAAAGAGCTAGCTTCAGAGAAAAGCAGAAGGTTCCCTCTCTGGGGTACTTTGCTGTTGATGCTATGTGGGCTAACCATCCTGGGAATCATGGGATACCTCTTTTTGAACCGCCTCACCGAGCTCAACCAGCAAGTTGCCGATCTCAGCCAGCAAGTGGAAGGAGCGATCGAGGAACTCGAAGTCGTGGCAGAGAAAGCGGAAGCCTCCAGCACACAAGCATCCCGGGCCGAGGAGAGCGCCCTGGAGGCAGCCCGCGGCAGGGATCAGGCAGAGGCGGAACAAGCGGCAGCCCAGGAGACAGCTGAGCAGGCTCGAGAGGAAGCCCAGAGAGCGAACCAGGACGCAAAGCTGGCTCAGGAAGAGGCACAATTCGCTCAGGAAAAGGCCAGATTCGCCCAGGAAGAAGTAGGGCTTGCCCAAGAGGAAGCACGGCTTGCCCAAGAGGAAGCCGAGCGCATCCGCAAGGAACGAGACGATGAGCTGAACCGCTTACAGACGGCTTTGAACCGGATTGGAAAAACCCGTAGAACCGCCCTGGGACTGGTCATGACTCTAGGAAGTGACTCCATGCAGTTCGAGTTCGACAAGGCAACTCTCACGCCGGAGAATCGGGAACTGCTGAGTAGAATCGTCGGTATTTTGCTGACCTCCAAGGATTACGGGATCTACGTGTATGGTCACACCGACAGCATCGGTTCTGAAGAATACAATCTGGAGCTCTCCAAAAGGCGTGCCCTGAGTGTCCGAGACTACCTGGCCGATAACGGAATTACCCCGGAGATGATCACCACCGAGGGCTTCGGCAAGTCCAGACCACTGATAACTGGAAGCAGCGAAGAAGCGCGAGCAAAGAATCGCCGGGTCGAAATCGGCATCGTTGACACGGTCATCACCTTTCAGAAATCCGTGGCTCCCGAGGAAGAGTAAGGAGAGTTTGACATGATCATAGTGATGCAGGCCGGGGCTTCGCCCAAAAAAATTAAGCATGTCATGGATCGGATTAAGGAGCTGGGCTACGAGCCTCATCCGATTCATGGAGTCGAGCGCACTGTCATCGGGGCCATTGGAGACGAACGCGGCAAGCGTCTTCTGGAAAAACTGGTTAGCGTCGAGGGGGTGGAAAACGTCATCCCTATCCTCAAACCTTTCAAGCTGGCCTCCCGCGAAATGCGCAGGGAACAGACAGTCATCGAGGTCAGCAATGTTCAGATAGGCAAAGGAGGCTTCGCCTTGATTGCAGGCCCCTGCTCAGTGGAGAGCGAAAAGCAGATCATTGAAGCTGCCCGGGCAGTCAAAAAGTCAGGGGCCAATTTGCTGCGGGGAGGAGCCTTTAAACCGAGAACCTCACCCTACAGTTTTCAGGGACTCGAGAAGGAAGGTTTAGAGCTCCTTGCCAAGGCTCGCCAGGAAACGGGACTCCCGATTGTCACGGAGATCCTCTCTTCGGAAAATGTGGAACTGGTGGCAGAATACGCCGATGTGATGCAGGTAGGGGCCCGCAATATGCAAAACTTTGCCTTGCTCAAAAAGCTTGGCAAGGTCACTCGTCCCATACTCCTGAAACGGGGGATGATGTGTACTATTAAGGAAACCCTGATGTCCGCAGAATATATCTTAAGCAGCGGCAATCCCTCTGTCATTTTGTGTGAACGGGGCATTCGCAGTTTTGAGGACTCCATGCGCAACACTCTGGATCTGTCGGCTGTTGCCCTGATGAAGGAGTGGTCCCATCTACCGGTTATTGCGGATCCCACCCACGGAACCGGAGTGAAATCACTCATTGGGCCCATGTGTAAAGCAGCCATTGCCGCGGGAGCAGATGGTCTCATGGTGGAGGTGCATCCCAGCCCCGAGACAGCTCTTTCCGATGGCTTTCAGGCACTTGTGCCAGAAGAATTCCAGGAGCTTGTAAGGGCTATTCACCCCTATCTGGAACTGGAAGAAAAAACCTTGCACCAACCGAAGGTTGCCACCTCTTAGCCCGCCTGGTTGAAGCCTCCTAAAGCAAGGTTTCCGGCGGTGACCGCAACACCGAACGATCGATACTATCGATGGTCGTTCGCCCGGTCAGGCCCATGGCCATCACCAGTTCCGTACGCAGAATGTTGAGGACGCGTTCCACTCCCTCGGCACCGGCGGCGTTCAGTACTCCTTTGAGCAAGACCGGCACCCGAGCAAAGGAACGCAGCCAGTCAATGTCCTTCCAGGTAACATTGGGATCGCGCGCGCGGCTGCACATCTCACCCTCCACGGTTTGAGAGGTTTGCAGACCCTCAAGATGGGGCCGGCCCACGCCAGCCGGAAGTGTGAATCTGGCCCTGGTCTGGCGGTTTCGGGCTCCGTTGACAGGGAACCCTGGAGCGGATAAGTTTCCTGGAGACCAGCGTGAGCCAAGAAACTATGGCTTTTGACAAACGACACGGGAGGGCAACCATGAGATACGCGAAAGGAAAATTCCGCCAGTCCGCTTTTCTGTTTCCCCTCTTCCTCATCGTTCTCTTTCAGCTGCAGTGCGCTTCACAGAATATTGAGGAGGAGGGCCAGCAAGTGCTAGAAGAGGCCGCCGTGGCCATGGGTGGGCTCCAAGCCCTGCAGGCGATTGAGAACATCACCCGCCAGGGGACAAGGCAGAGAAACTCTCTCGGACAGGCTCACGTAACAACAGAGAGGTTGCTCATGGGGTCTCCTGGTCCATACACACAGCTCATCGATTTCACCGTTCCTCGAGAACTCAACTTGAGCGGCGCCGGGGAGGCTGTTCAGATGGCGGACTGGAACCGGGGGGGGTACCGCGATGTTTTTGGGGCGGCATTAAGACCCCTGGAAGCCGCACAAATGGCCAGCTACGGTGCAGAGTGGGATCGCGATATTGCAAAATTCCTGGTCCATGCTTTGGGTGCGGACAGCAGTATCAAAGGAATGAGCGATGACGTGCTGGGGGAGCAACCACATCGGGTGGTTGCTGTACAGCTCCCCGACGGCATCCTCTATGAAGTATACGTCGATGAGACCACCCACCTGGTCTCCAAACTGGACTTCACAGAGAATCGTCACCCCTACGGAGACTTAGCCAAAGAACGCACCTTCTCAGACTATCGAGAGGTCGGGGATATCCAGCTTCCCTTCTCCGAGGTCACCCAGGAGATGCATGAGATCACTCAGGTGATGGAATGGTCTGAGATCACTCTCAACGGCGACCTTCCGGAAGATCGTTTTGAAATTCCGGAAAAACTGCAAGAACTCGCCCAGTCCCTGGCTCATTCAGACAGCCTTCCTGTTGTTCCAACCGAACTGGCCAACGGGGTGTTCTTTGGGGAGGGCCTTGGCATGAACAACATGTGGGTGGAATTCGAGGACTTCATTCTGGTGGCCGAGGGACCCAATAACGAAGTGCAATCTGAGGAGGTCATTCGCCAAATCCGGGAAACCGTGGGAGACAAGCCCATCCGCTATCTCGTCACCACCCACCACCACTCAGACCATACTGGAGGGATTCGCACCTACGCCGCCGAAGGGGCGACGATTGTCACCCAAGCTAATAACGAAGCTGTCATTCGGGAATTTCTCACTTTGCCCCACACGCTCAAACCGGACCGCTTCTCTCAGTCCCAACAAGAGCCCAAAATTGAGACCGTCACCGATCGAAAAACCATTTCAGACGGCACCCGGACCGTGGAGCTCATGCATATTCCCAACTCCCATGCCAACGGTTACCTGGCGATTTATCTGCCCGGGGAGCGACTCATCTTCGAGAGCGATATGTTCCAAATTCAGAGCGATCGGTTCCAAGTCGTGCCAGAACCAAGCGGGCCTCCGGGAGTTCCTCCCGAGGGGAAGACTTTCTACGAGGCCGTGACCCAGGCGGGATGGCGAGTGGATCGGATTGTCCCTGGGCATGGCCGTGTCATGCAATGGAAGGAACTGGCCGACGCCATTCAGGCCAGCCCCTGACTTGGAGCACCAGGGAAGGTGGGGCCCTAAAAAAAATGGGGACGAAGATCGTGGTTCCCTTGACTTGAAGACCTCAAGATGGGAAAGTCTACTCCAGACATTGGACCTTAATTCTTTTATCGTTGAGAGGAGAGAACATGAGTCTGACTAAATCCAGCATAGGTTTGTGTGGGCTGCTGATAGCGGTGTTATTGATCACCACAGCCAGCTCCGCTGATTATTCCTCCAGTCTAAGCGCGGGTAAAGCTGAGCTCCAGTCGGCTGGAGCCCTGGCCTTTGGGCCCGAAGGAATCCTCTTTGTGGGTGATTCCATGGGAGCGGCTATTTTTGCTTTAGCAACCGAAGACGGTACCCCCGGCGCCTCCCCGGCCCGAGTTGACATCTCAGGTGTCAACGAGAAAGTGGCTGCCCTGCTGGGAACTTCGCCCGATCAAATCCTCATTAACGACCTGGCGGTCCACCCGATTTCGAAGGCGGTCTACCTGTCGGTCTCACGAGGTCGAGGCCCAGACGCTATCCCTTTGATCTTGCGAGCCGACAGCTCAGGCAAAATCGAGGAGTTCTCTCTGGCTAACGTGAAGCATGCCAAGGTGAGCCTCCCCAACACGCCTGACGCGGATGTGCAGGATCGCAGCGGGCAGAGCCAGCGACTGGAAGCCATCACCGACCTGGCCTTTGTCGAGGGCAGGGTCTTTGTGGCAGGGCTTTCCAATGAGGAGTTTGCCTCCAAGTTGCGCTCTATCCCTTTTCCCTTTGAAGCGACGGGCAGGGGCACCAGCGTGGAGATCTATCACGGCGCCCACGGCCGTTTCGAAACCAATGCTCCGGTGCGCACCTTCGTCTCCTACGAAATTGAAGACGAGCCTTATATCTTAGCTGCCTACACCTGTACGCCTCTGGTGAAATTTCCTGTCTCCTCCCTTACACCCGGCGCCAAGATTCTTGGCACGACCATCGCAGAGCTTGGCAACCGAAACCGTCCCCTGGATATGATCGCTTATGAAAAGGGCGGAAGGCCTTATATTCTGATGAACAACAGTAGCCGTGGTGTGATGAAGATTACCGCTGAGGGTCTGGAGAGCTACCAGGGAATCACCGAGCGCACCGATATTACAGGCGTGCCCTATGAGACGATCGATCACCTCAAGGGTGTGCAGCAACTGGATCGTCTGGACCAGGACAACGCCTTGATTCTGGTCAGCACTGACAGCGGTTCATTGGACCTCAAGACGATTCCGCTTCCTTAGGCATAGGCGGGACAGGCAAGACAGAGGTGAAATCAATCGGGAGTCGTGAGGTGCCAGTCCCTCAGGGAAGGCGCCTCCTTCCTTCTTGGAGATCCTGGCTCAGACGCTTCGCGTGTCTGGGGATCCTCACTCTCACTTTTCTCTCCGCCTGCGGGCTCCAGTCTCCCCCTTCCCAGGCTACGATCTCAGCCGAGATCCAGTTGGAGAGGAAGGAGGGTGCCCCTCCGGTTTTTAAAGTCGTGGGCTGGGATCAGATTGGGCTGCTCAAGTCTGAGTCCGCCAACTTGGGAGCTGATCGATGGCAGGCGCTCTTTGCCGTTTATGTCGATCCTGACTCCCCCTCTGAGGTGTCTCTCCCTCCGCTTCTGGGCTCCTACAGGATCGAAGAGCAGGAATTGATTTTTCAGCCACGATTTCCTCTGGAGCCGGGCCTACGTTACCGTGCCGTGTTTGATCCTATGGCTGATGGGAGTCAAGCCAAGCAGCACATCACCGTCAACTTTACCATTCCAAAGGCTGAAGCAACCGCCTCGACGACCGTCGAAAATGTGTATCCCACGACAAATCGTTTACCCGAGAACCAGCTCAAATTCTATCTTCACTTTTCAGCTCCCATGAGTCGCGGTGAGGCCTACAGCCGAATTCACCTGCTCGATGAGAACGGGGAGCCGGTCGAACTACCCTTTTTGGAGTTGGATGAGGAACTGTGGGATCGCCAGGGCAAGCGACTCACCATTCTTTTTGATCCGGGGCGGATCAAGCAGGGCCTTGTACCTCATGAAGAAGTGGGACTTCCCATAAACGAAGGACACAACTATACCTTAGTGATCGAGCAGGGTTGGCTGGATGCCCAGGGGACGCCCCTCAAGGAAGGTTTTGAGAAGTCCTTTGGCGTGGTGGCGGCCGACCGGGAGTCCCCTGATCCCAAGACCTGGCGACTGACCTCCCCACAGGGTGGCACCCGCCAGCCTCTCTCCGTTGAATTTCCTGAGCCGCTGGATGGTGGCCTACTCTTGCGTTTACTGGATGTCATGGACCCGGCAAGAAACTTCATTGAGGGCTCAATCCAGATCGACCGCCAGGAGACCCGCTGGCAGTTCACTCCACTTGAGCCCTGGAGCGCCGGTGATTATTCCCTGGTGGTCGGGACAACACTGGAAGATCTGGCCGGCAACAGGATCGGCCGTACCTTCGAGGTGGATGTCTTTGAGCGTATTGAGGAGCGGGTCACCACCACAACGGTTTCCCTACCGTTCCAAGTCCTCCCCTGAATTTCCCGTCAAGAGAAGAGCCAGAGTAGCCCAGCCCGAAGTTGAGATGTGCTGGGCATAGCTGTGCGCTCCGGGCGGCCGCGTTGTCTCAGGCCATCCACCAGAGGAAAGCTGCCTCTGGAGAAGGTAGGCCCGACCCTGCTGGATGAACTCTTCAATCTCCGGTCGCTCTCTGACAGAAAGAAGGGCCAACAGAACGACTGCGGTGTCAAAGGGTTCAGAGGGAGAATTCCTGTAAGGTCCCCATCCTCCGTCGCTGGCCTGCCCGTCCAGAATCAGCTCCAGGCACTCCCGACCCTTGGCCTCGGCCTGTGAATCGGAGCGATCCTGGAGAGCCGACATCACCGCGGATGCATCAAGCATGGACTTCACCGGTGCTTGCAGAAACCAATCATCGGCTCGTGCAATCTCCGTTTCGAAACGGGAGGCATCCGCTTTCTCAAGCGTACGGCGAGCCATATAGGTGGCCAGGGGAGTTCCGTAGGTAGCGGGAGATCCGACCAGCGCTTCAACATCGACTTGCCATGATCCATCAGCCAGTTGATAAGGCAAGAGTGATTCGGCCGCCTGAATGAGGATCTCCCGCTTCTCGATCAAGCCTGCCTCGAAGGCCTCCACAAGGGAAGCAGCAAACTGAATCCTGGCCAACTGCTTATCGCTGAATCCGGGGTTCCCTCGATTGTTGTCCCATTCAAGCGGCTGAACCAGCCACTCGGTGGTATCCGTCAGCGCCTGGGACGGCACAGGATAGGAAAGTTGCCGGGCCGTGTAGAGAGCCCGCGCGCCGTCGCCGTTGTTGTGGCAAGAGAAGCAGTGGTTGTCTTTTGACCAGGCCGGGACTTCCGCTGCCAGATAAGAAATGGCGCGCCCTTCCGCCGACGGGACTTCTTGGGACTGTCCCAGAATGACTGCCAGCATTGCCACCGAAAGAAAGAGCACACCTGCCAATATGCGGCTCAAGTTGTGGTCCTCGCTTTCAGCTGCTGGCTGACCTGACGTGCGAAGTCCTGCAGAATTGCGTCCGTCTTCTTGCGCATCACAGGCTGTCCGAACTCTCCGATCTTTCCCAGCACGTGGGACTCGAGAGTGACGGTCATCTGGGTCTCATTCGGTTCCCGCTCAGCCAAATCCACGTTGAGGTTTGCCCGCACCCCTCCCCCCAAGCGACGATCTTTAGCCTCTGCTCGTATCCCCACGTGCCAGTTGGCACGATCCAGCTTCTCGACGTGAAGTGTTCCCTGCAGGCTGAGAGCGATGGGACCGACCCTGATCTTGAAGACGCCTTGGTAGGTTTCATCGTCCAGTCGTGTCAGGCTCTCTACCCCTGGCAGGCAGCGGCCGACATTCTCCATGTCAATGAGAAAGTTCCACACCTCCGACTGGCTCGCGGCAATGGTGCAGATCTGTGTGAACTTTATGACGATTCTCCCAGGGCCTTCTGCCAGGCCCGCTTCAGCGCCCTCCGCACAAAGACTCCTGCCATGGCACGCTTGTAGTCGGCTGACCCGCGGATATCGCTGGTGGGATCAGTGCACTCCTTTGCCGCAGCCGCCACCTCATGGAGGAGCTCGGGAACCAACTTCTGACCTGGCAGTAAGGCCTCGGCTTCTCGTGCCCGCAGAGGGGTTGACCCGACACCACCCATGGCAATACAGCAGTCCTGGCACAACCCCGAGTCCGGTTCGATCGACACGGTAGCCGCCACTCCCACCGTGCCGTAGTCATCCTCTGTCCTGGGAAGAAATTTCAGATAGATGCTGCCGGTATGAGGTTTCGGATCGGGGACAAGCACTTCGGTGAGCAGCTCATCGGGCTTCAAAACGGTCTCGTAATAATCGGTAAAGAAGTCAGCCAGTGGAACCTCCCGGCTTCCGCCCTGGGAAGTGATCCGTACACGCGCATTGAGTGCCAGGAGAGTGACTGGCGAGTCCTGGTTAGGATCGGCGTGAGCCAGGGTTCCTCCAACCGTGGCCATGTTGCGGATGCGGATGGTTGCAACCCGCCTATAGGTCTCCGCCAGCACCGGGATCTGATCGCGAATCAGAGGGGAAATCTCCATGGCGCGGTGAGTCACCAACGCCCCGAACTGCAGCGCACCCTCTACCGATTCGATACCATCCAGACCCGGCAGTTTACGCAAGCTGATGAGGTAGGACGGCATGATCAACCGCTGGTTGATCATGATGACCAGAGCCGTGCCGCCGGCGATGATCTTGGCTTCCTCCCCGTGATCCTGAAGCAGGGCCAGTGCTTCTTCCAGGCTATCAGGTTCGAGGTACTCAAAGGCCTTCATCTGTGTCCCCCAGCTGCATTCGCCGAGCCGCCCCCTGTATCGACTCAATGATTTTGTAGTAGCCCGTGCACCGGCAAAGGTTCCCCATAATCCACTCCTTGATTTCATCGACTGTCGGATCGGGGTTCTCATCCAGGAGAGCTTTTGCGGCAACCACCATCCCCGGAGTGCAGATTCCGCACTGAACCCCTCCATAGTCAATAAAGGCCTGTTGCACTGTGTGCAGCCGGTCCTCCAGTGCAATTCCCTCTACCGTGACAATGTCTTTTCCATCAGCAAACACGGCCAGGGCAAGGCAGGAGCTGATGAGCTTCCCATCCATGAGCACAGTACAGGCTCCACAGACACCTACGCTGCAGCCGATCTTGGTGCCGATCAGGCCCAGGTCATAGCGCAAACAATCAACCAGGAGCCGTCGTGAGGGCACCTCCACCGTGTGCTCCTTGCCATTCACTCGCAGGCGGATGGTGTGAGTCATTCTTTCTTCCCCTGACTCGCGCTCTGTTTTTGCAGCGCCTCATACACCTTCTCGGAGGTAATGGGTAAATCGTAGAAGCGCACACCGACGGCGTCATAGACCGCATTGGCGATGGCGGCAGGGATGGGAGTGATACTGCTCTCCCCGATGGCCTTGCCATGGAAGGGCGCGGGTCCAACTTCTTCCTCTACAAGCACCGTCGTCAGCGGGGGGATGTCTCGGATATTGGGAAGCTTGTAATCGCCCAGATTCAAGGTTGAGACCTGCCCTTCCTCCGTTTTCAGCTCTTCCATCAAGCCCTGGCCAACTCCTTGAAGAACACCTCCCTCGAT
The DNA here is from genome assembly GCA_963663035.1 of Acidobacteriota bacterium. Lineage (GTDB taxonomy): Bacteria > Acidobacteriota > UBA6911 > RPQK01 > JADFOI01 > JADFOI01. The sequence continues at coordinate 330,442 of OY760074.1, read as the reverse complement.
TTGTCCCTGGTGACCCAACGGATTGATGATGGTCCCCACATCGTGGGCAGTCACGACTTCCAACAACCTGATCTTGCCCGTGTCCCGATCGACCTCGAGTTCAACAACCTGGGCGGTAAATGTGGTCACTTGCGGACTTTTGGAGACTTTGACGGACTTCTTTACCCGCAGCGGAGACCCTTCGCCTCCCTTCTGCGCCACCTCGGCTAAAGAGAGACTGCCATCAGAACCATTCTGCAGGCCGCAGCGGCCACCCTCGAGCACCACCTCATCGGCTTGACAGCCCAAAGCTTCGGCAGCAGCTGCACAGATCAAACTCTTCAGTTCGACTGCAGCCTGCTGAACAACCTGTCCCCCCACATAAGTGACACGGCTTCCCCCTGAACCCGAGTCGCTCTTGAAGATCTCTGAGGCTGTCTCAACTCGGACCTGATCCACGGGGAGAACGAGTGTCTCAGCAATGATCTGCTGGAGAAGCGTGTGAGCACCCGTCCCCACCTCCGGCACCGCCGTGATCAATTGAACGGTTCCATCCTGTTCCAGAGTCAGCTGGGCGCTCACTTCGCCGATGCCAATTGCGCGATGGGAGACTGCCAAGCCAAGGCCCTGGTTGGGTTGGGACTTGGGACGGTTCCAGGAGGATGTATTCACTGCAGCCTCAAGAACCTCACGGACCCTCACCTTTTTCAGTGGCGGCCCCCCCGGTACGGCGTCACCATCTTTCAGCAAATTGCGTTTGCGAAATTCGAGTCGGTCGATGCCCAGCGCTTCAGCCACCATATCCATTGAGGACTCCACGGCAAGGTTCACCTGGGGATCTCCCGGGGCTCGCATGTGTCCGCCCGGGACGCAGTTGGTATACACCGAGTAGGCATCGATCTTGACATGCGGTGTACCGTAGACTCCTGCCGCCTCCCTGGCGCCCGGAATATTAACGTAGTAAAGAGGTTTGAAGGCCGCGTAAGCTCCGCTGTTAAAGACCACTTTTGCCTGGCGAGCCAGAATCTTACCGTCCTGAGTCACCCCGGTGCGCAAAAAGATGGTGGTGGGATGTCTGGGATTGCCGGCCATGAGCTCCTCGGTGTAAGTCATGACCATCTTTACGGGCCGGCCTGTCCGCTGGGCCAGGTGATAGCAGAGGGGCACATCCATCAGGGAGCCCTTGCCCCCGAAATCCGCTCCGATCTGGGCCAAGTGGACAACAATCCGCTCCTGAGGGATCTGAATGACGTCCCCCAGAAGCTCTCGGGCCCGCACCGGCATCTTGTTGCTGATCCAGACATTGATCTGGCCATCGGGATCGATTGCCACAACCGAGGCGTGAGGCTCAAGATAGCCCTGATGGACAGAGGGTGCATTGAAGGTGTGCTCGAATACCTCTTCGGCCAGAGCAAAACCCTTTTTAACATCGCCAAGCTCCCAGGTCACGTGAGAGTGGACGTTGGGTATATCGGAAAAGTACTTCTCGGGAGCATGAGAATAGGATCGATAATCCGGATGCAGCAGCGGGGCCTCAGATTCCATAGCCTCATGGGCATCAAAGACTGCAGGCACTTCCTCATATTCCACGTCAATACGGGTCAGTGCGTCCTCGGCTACATCAGGATCTTCGGCAGCCACCACGGCCACTTTCTCGCCGATGAATCGCACCCGGTCTTTCGCCAGCACCGGCATGTCGTAGACGACTCGCCCAGTCAAGAGATCGGGCAGATCCCTGGCGGTGAGCACCGCAAGAATTCCAGGCATCTGCTCGGCCTCTCGAGTATCGATACTGACAATTCGAGCATGGGGGAGAGGACTTCTCAGCACCTTGCCCCAGATCATGTCCGGCAGGAGCACATCGGCCGTATATTTGGCTTCCCCGGTGACCTTGGCCGGTCCCTCCACACGCCCCTGCGGTTGCCCTATTGTTCTGTAAGACATTGGCCACTTAATCTAATCGGAAGAGGACGGGATTGCAAGAGAAGGAGGTAGGAGGTAGGAGTCAGGAGGTAGGAGACTGACCACTGACCACTGACAACTGACAGCAGACAAATTCGAGATCCGGAGGTTGGAAGCTGGTACAATCCACAGACCCCGTGAACCAGAAAATAAGAGAAGGCTTGGAAAAGTGGAAGGTCGTCAGTCTTTTGTGGGGGGCCCTGGCGACCGTCAGCGTCATCCGTGTTGCCCTGAGTATCGTGGCGCCCGCCTTGATGGAAGAATATGACATCTCTCCCTCTGCCATGGGCATCGTCATGTCGGGCTGGAACTGGACCTATACCGGCAGCCAGCTTCTCATGGGACCGCTGGTGGACCGATTCGGCACATGGATCGTTCAGGGTATCGGCTCCGGGGTTTGGGGTCTGGCGACCCTGGCCTTGCCCCTGGCCACGGCTGCCGTTTCTCTCTTCTTGATGCGAGCTCTCTTTGGGTTGGGGCACAGCATGCTCATTCCTGCCCAGGCCTCAGCCATCTCGCGATGGTTCGGACCCCGGGAGCGCTCCACTGCGCTGGGTTTCTGTTTCTCGGCGAGTCAGGTTGGAATAGCGATAGGAGCCATGATTGCTGCCTTTCTCCTGGCCCGTTATGGCTGGCAATCGGTCTTTTACTGGATTGGCGGCGCCAGCCTGTTATTTACCCTCAAGTGGTTTCTCCTGTACCCGGACAAGAGGATCGGCGTGCAGTCCGATGTGGAGCCGCGCCAGGAAAGTTCAGTACCAAACCGGGTTCCCTTGAGTTCGCTCTTGCGCTACCGCTCAGCGTGGGGACTTGCCTTTGGACAGATGGGATATCTTTACGCTTATCACGTCTTTGTAAACTGGCTACCTGCTTATCTGATCCTGGAGAGAGACATGAGCGTTGTCCGGACCGGTATCGTGGCCAGCCTTCCTTTCCTGGTCGGAATGATCGCCACCATCGGAGGGGGATGGCTGGGGGATTATGTGATCCGACGCGGTTTGAGTCCCACCTTCGCCCGTAAGGCCATTGTGGGAACGGGAATGATGATCGCGACCGTCCTGGTGGTCACTGCAGCCTATACACCCCAGACCTGGTTAGCGGTGACCCTTCTGACGCTTTGTATGGGGTTCTTGAGAGCCACCACGGGATCAGCCAATGCCATGGCCATTGATATCGCCCCGCGGGCAGCGGTCGGCTCCCTGACCTCCATTCAGAACTTCGGCGGCAACGTGGGCGGCCTCATGGCGCCCATCGTGACGGGCTTTATTCTGGAAGCAACCGGAACTTTCACTGGGGCCCTGGTGGTCGCAGGAGCGGTCATGCTGTTTGGCGCCATCTCCTACGTGTTTATTGTGGGACCCCTGGAGAGAATCGAAATTCAATGAGAGGGCCCGTGGGCTAAAGCCCACGGCTCTGAACTTTTTTCAGCTCAGGACCCCTTCTTTCCTCCACTCATCGATGGTTTCTTCATCGTATCCCAGAAGATCCTGCAGGATGGTATCTGTGTCCTGGCCCAGAGCGGAGGGCAGGGAGAGGGGGTCATCGGTCATCCCACCGAATTGCAGTGCGCTGCGCGGGATCTCCATGGGTCCGAAGGACGAGCTGGGGAAATTCTCAAAATAACTGCGGTGACGAAGCTGTGGGTCCTTCATGAGCTGAGCGCCGTCCTGGACCACCCCAGCAGCAATCCCTTCTGCCTGAAGCTCTTTCATCACACTCTCAGGGGATCGCAATTGGGTCCACTCCTGGACAATCCCATCCAGATCAGAAGCATGTTTGAGGCGGGCACTTTGCTCAGAAAACTGAGTGGACTCTGCCAACTCCTCTCGTCCCATGACACGGCAGAACTTGCGCCACTCCTGATCGGTTCTGATGGAAATAACACACCAACGATCATCGCCGTCACAGCGGTAGCATCCGTGTGGAGAAGCCACCGGGTCGTGGTTGCCTTGTGGTTGGGGAGCTTTCCCGTTGACTGCCATCTCTAGATAGCTCACACCCAGAGCATAGGCCATGGCCTCCGCCTGGGCCAGATCGATGGTGACACCCCGCTTTGACGACCGACGCCTCAGCAATGCGGCCACCAACAGCGTGGGAGCCATGATGAAACTCAAATGATCGGGATAGACTCCCTGGCTACCGATGGGACGCTCCTGGCCGGGGTGGTTCCACAGAGAGGTCATGCCGGAGAAAGCTGTGAGGTTGAAACCCCAGGTACCATACCAGCTCTTCGGTCCCTTCTCCCCCAGCCCGGGCATCCTGAGAATAATGATCCCTGGATTCACCTGCCTGAGTTCTTCCTCTCCGAGGCCCAGGCGCGTCAGAACCCCGGGTCGAAAGTTCTCCAGCACCGCATCAGAACAAGCTGACAGGTCCTTGATGATCTGAACCCCGACCGGGTGTTTGAGATTCAGGGTGAGGGATCGAACTCCAAGGTTGCACTCAATGAAGCGGGCCGAAGACTCCAGGTCCTTGCCAAAGTGGCGAAAGGTGTCCAGCCCACCGCTTCGAGATTCCACCTTGATGACCTCGGCGCCGTGCTGGGCTAGAAGCCGTCCCGCGTAGGGACCGGCATAGGCATTGGTGAAGGCGATCACGCGAATGCCCTCTAGAATTCGGTTCGTGCTAGACACAGTGGATAGTGCTCCTTAAGCCATAGAAAACAGACCTGGCCACCTGGCCCGTGGGCTAAAGCCCACGGCTCTGTCTGAGCCTCTTAAGTTCCGTCAGAGCCGCAGGCTTCAGCCTGCGGGCCGTACCCATATTTCTCCTCCTGTCTCCTGCCTCCTGCCTCCTTCCCCTTCATATCAGCCCTTTGGAGGCCAGGTTGTCGATCTCTTTCTGGGTCAGGCCCAGCTCATCGCCGTAGACCTCCTGATTATGTTGACCCAGCGTCGGTGCGGGCGCCGGCCCTGGGCGATCTCCGTCCACCGTGAAGGGAACACCTGGCTGCTGGTAGGTGCCGATCTCAGGGTGTGTCACGGGAGCGAAGAACTCCCGATCCTGGATATGAGGATCCTGCTGAAACTCCGATGGGGTGTTGACGGGTAGGCCTGGAATGCCACGCTTCTGTAAGAGGTGGGCAAGCTCGTCCTTTTTGTAGCGAGAGGTAAAGGACTCGACCAGCGGATTGAGCCAATCAGCGTGGGCTCGGCGTTCCGTGTCGGTCTTCCAGCGGGGATCGTCCAGTTCCTCAGGATGGTCCTCCCAGACCTCGAGAAGAATGGGCCAATGGCGATGGGTTGCGAAAAGAGAAATGTATCCGTCCTGGCAGCGAAAGAGGTTAGCCGGCGCCACATGCTGGTGTTGGCTTCCGGCCCGTTTCACCAGCCTCCCTTCTGCGGAGTAAGTGAAGGCAACGTGTTCGTGAATGGCCAGACTGGCCTGAACCGAGGCGTCGATATACACACCCTGTCCCTGCTCCTCTCGGCGCCACAGTGCCAGCATCACCCCGTAGGCGGCGTAGAGTCCGGCGTAATAGTAGGACTGAGTTTCAGGAGGCATGCAGGGCGGCAGCTGGGGATCGCCACTAACGTACAGCAGTCCACTCATGGCAGTGGTGACGATGTCGGGCGATCGAAAGTGACTGTAGGGTCCGCCTTGGCCAAAGCCTGAGAGTGAAACAACGATGAGCTTGGGCTGGCGCTCAGTGAGAATGGAATAGCTGAGGTTGAGTGTTTCCAGATGATCCGGACCAGAGCTCTCTAAAACAATATCCACCCGCTCGAGAAGATCCAGGAACAGATCTCGCCCGGCCGGATGGGTGAGATCCAGCGTAATGCCCCGCTTGCCGGCATTCAGATAGGCAAAGCGAAGACTGCCTTCACTGTCGGTGTGTCCATGGGCGAAGGGGGGTTCACGTCGCAGCCCATCACCGCCCGGGGGTTCGACCTTGATGACCTCCATCCCCAGGTCGCACAGAAGCTTCCCGCAGAATGCTCCCATGGCGGTACTGATATCCAGAACCCGGTAGCCCGATAACAGGGACCCACCCGGTGTATCCATCAATGTCGGCTGCGTTTCTTCATGAGGTTTTGAGCCAGCCGCCAGCGCAGAACCTCTGTGGCGCCTTCCGTGATCCGGATGCTGCGAAGCTGCCGGTACATCCACTCCAGAGGTAGTTCCCTGGTGAGCCCCATCCCTCCAAACACCTGGATGGCCCGATCGACCACCTGACTGGCCATCTCGGTGCAGGTGATCTTCACCATATAGGAGCTGTCGCGGACATTCTCGTTGCGGTCGTGACGCCAGGCGCACTCATAGACCATTAGCCGGGCTGCGTGCACTTCCATAGCAGAGTTGGCGATCATAAACTGCACCGCCTGCCGCTGGGACAGAGGCTTTCCAAAGGTAACGCGGTCCTGGGCATACTCCATCATCATATCCAGTGCACGCTGGGCCATCCCAACGCTCTGTGCGCCATGGCAGCGCACCCGCCCATCGGTGAGCCATTCCTGGGCCAGGGAGAATCCGGCGCCCACCTCACCCAACACCCTGGAGGCAGGAACCCGGACATTGTCAAAGACAATCTCCCAGGGGGCATCTCCCATCATGGTCGGCTGTTGGCGTGTGAGGTTCACCCCCGGGGTATCCAGGTCCACCAGAAATGAGGTGATGCCACCGCGGGCACGTTTCTCGGGGTCCGTCAAGGCCATCACCTGGGCAAAGTCCGAGTAACCTGCGCCACTGATGAAGCGTTTGGTTCCGTTGATCACAAAGTCGTCCCCATCGCGGACGGCAGACGTTTGCATACCAGCCGGGTCCGAGCCGGCGTCGGGCTCGGTCAGCGCAAAACACATCCGCTTCTCCCCCTTCAATACCGGGTGGAGGTACCGTTCCTTTTGCTCCTCATTGCAGTAAAACAGGGGAGGACGTACTTCCGGACCAAAGACTTCATTGAGTCGGTAGGGGATCACCACGGTTCGACCGACCTCCTCTGCAATGACACAGCGAGTCAGGAGATCCAGCTCGGCTCCACCATATTCTTTGGGGACATCCAGCAGCCACAAGCCAATGGACCTGGCCTTCTTCTGCAAGGGACGGAGAAGCTCCTCCGGCATGGCGTCGGCTTCAGGGCGGTAATGTGCCTCCAGCGGAATCAGCTCCTCGTCTACGAACCGCCGAACCGTCTCCTTCAGCATCAGCAGTTCGTCAGATAAGTTGAAATCCATACTGTCTCGTTGGATCACTCAAGAGTCGCGGTCATAGGATTCAAGTCCCGGGCGGTATTTCTTTTCAGAAATGAACTGGTCTATCCCCTTGTCGCGGCCACGCTCCGGATCTGTGGCCCGAAGGGCAAGAATCTTGGCACCAATGTACTCTTCAGCCACTGTGTAGTCCATGTTGCGGCAGGTTTTAAAAACTTCCTTGGCTGCTCGAAGAGCGTGGGGGTTCTTCTCCATGAGCTTTTTTGCAAGCTTCACTGTCTCCTCGCGCAACTTGTCGGCCGGAACAGCGAAGGTCACCAAGCGCATGGCCGCGGCCTGCCGTCCATCAAAGGTGTCACCCGTCAGACTGTAGTAAAGGGCATCGCGATAGCTCATGGCATCGGCGATCACGCGGCTCACCAACCCCCCAGGAAAGATCCCGAAGTTGATCTCGCTCAGACCAAAGATGGCATCCTCGGCAGCAATGGCAATATCGCAGGCGATCAACTGAGTAAAGGCTCCACCAAAGCAGTAGCCGTTGACCATGGCAATGGTGGGCTTGGGGAAGGTCAACAGGTTCCGCCAGCGCCACTCATGAGTGGCCCACTCGGCGCGTCGCCGTTGGGCGGGCTTGTCATCCAGCTCGCGAAAAAACTCCTTGAGATCCTGACCCGCACACCAGCTGTCACCAGCACCTGTCAGCACCAGTACTCGTGTCTCATCGTCTACCTCTAACTCAGCGAGCACATCAACCATCTCAAAATGAAGCTGCGGATTCATGGCATTGCGTTTTTCCGGCCTGTTGAGAGTGACCCAGGTTATTCCCTGTTCCTTTTCAACTTTGACGGTCTTATATGATTTTTTCGCCATCGCCTTACACCCCTCTCTCTTTTTGGGCGGGAGTATATTGAGCACTGATTGGCATGTCAATCAACACCACTGGAGTGCAACAACTGGTGCGGCAGCCACCAGTTGACAACTCCACGACTGGGTTCTACCATCCCAACTACCAATCATCTTTGTGATCTATCTTCTGGCAGGAGCCTACGCGCAAACAGTCTTGTGGAAGGGTGATTAAGAACTGGGTAAAAAGAACAGAACACAGGAGGTTCAGATGGCAAACATATTTATGAGAAGAACATTCTCTATCCCTTTCACATTTCTTATGCTCGGGCTGCTCCTGACTGGTCCTGGCCTGTCCCAGGAGCGCCCCGCTTTGGTGGACGAACTGGGCTATGCCGACACCATACTGGTGAACGGAAAGATTGTCAGCATGGATGACCGGAGCTACGTTCCCAACACGACCGGACAGATCTTTGAGGCGATGGCCATCAAAGGGAAAAAGATTATGGCTCTGGGAACCGATGAAGAAATGAAGATGTTGGCTGGATCCCAAACAGAGACCGTCGATTTGGGCAGCCGGACCGTTATCCCGGGCTTGATTCAAACTCACTACCATCTGTTTAGCACCGCAGCCAGAAGGTATGGCCCTGACTTTGGGCTGACCGATCCCAGCATCCGGCTGACCGTGGTTGCAGACACTACTCCGGAGGCGACCGCCAAGAGGATCAGGGACGGGGTGGTCAACGCCATTCAAGCGCAAAACATTGCCAAGGGCCAGTGGATTAGTGTCTCTGTTCAAGAGGGCCCGGAGAATCTTCCTGGTACCAACCGCACCTGGTTTTATGTGGGAAAGCTCAACAGACGGCAATTGGATGCAGCGACTCCAGACCACCCGGTGATGGTCTGGGGAGGAATCGGTGGATACTTTAATTCAGTAGCGATCGCCGAATTCGAGGAAGTCTTCCACGACTGGGCGGAAAGCACAGACCTGGAAACCGGTCCTGGGTCCTCGCAGAATGGCTATTTTGCCGTTCCCGAACAGGGCGCAATGACCTTTGAGTTTTGGTGGAAGGATAAACCTCTTTCCGACCTGGCGGAAGTGATGCGGCTGCAGGGATTGGATGTCATCAAAAATGGCATCACTACAGTAGCCACACGACTTTTGTACCCCAGAACAGTGGCCGCCTACAGCCTCTTGAATCGGGAGGGTCGACTGCCCCACCGCCTGGCCTACTACATCGAATCGCAGAGAGGAATCCTTTTCAACCGCGAGAGCATCGACCAGTTCTATCGAGGGTACGGAGCCCCCTGGACAGATCATGCCAATGGGGGCGAGATGATGTGGCTCAACGGGATGTGCCACGAAATCTGGGATTCCACCCAGAACAACATCTGCATGGGGCCCGATGTCGACGCCCCTGCGGACATCAAGTCCCGCGAGCGGTGTCCCAATCCGGACCTGAAGGCCTGGGTAGCTCTTCGTGCGGGACTCATCAATGGATGGCGGGCGGCCGGAGTCCACGGGACTTCCCCCCACGGAGTGCGACTCTATATCCAGATGCTCGAAGAAGCCATGGAGGAAGCGAACTTCTCAGTCGAGTATGTCAGGGATCTCAGACTGACCTTGGAACACAACCAGGTGCTGGGCAATGTGCCTGACGTGATGGCGGGGATTAAGAAGTACGGAATCATCCTGAATGTCAACACCAGCTACCTGGCTGAGATTCCCAAGCTGATCGATGATTACGGTGAGGAACTGAGAGAGTATGCCATGCCGGTCAAGACCTGGATCAATCAAGGAGTTCGGGTGACTTTTGAGGCCGCCGGCACCAATTTTTGGACGCCCATCTATACGCTGGTGACACGAAAAACACCGGTCTCCAGGACCTACCCAGACTCCGTGACCCTGCTTCCTGATGAGGCAATCGATCGGGTCACAGCACTGAAAATGGCTACCATCTGGGCTTCTGAATACATGTTGGCCGAGGATACGATCGGGACGCTGGAGCCCGGAAAATACGCAGACTTTGCGGTCCTGGACAGAGATTACTTTACCATCCCCATAGACGACATCCTGGACCTGAAGTCAGTCATGACCGGTCTCAGCGGCAAAATCGTCTACGACAATCGCTCGGGCCAGGATCAACTCGCAGCCGAGCTGCGCTAGGGTCGGGGGGCTGGCCGCTGTGACGATTCAACGGGGACTTGGGCCTCTGCTGTACAGGTTGGGTTTTGTGGTTCTTCTCTGTTGCCTGCCAGTGGCCGGGCAGGATTCTGCCAACGCCAATCCCCAGGACAGGAATATTTTTGCCCACCTTACGAACATGCCCATTGAGCTTGACGGCGTGCTGGACGAGCCGGCCTGGGCGGAAGCTGAGCCCGCCGCCGATTTCACTCAAAGGGAACCTTTCCAGGGAGAACCTGCCACCGAAAAAACGGAAGTGCGGATCCTATACGATGACAAGGCCATTTATTTCGGGATATCTGCTTTTGAATCCGAACCGGATAAGGTCATCATCAACAGTTTGAAGGAAGACTTCGCCATTCGAGAGAATGATGGATTCTCAATTTATCTGGACACCTTCAATGATGACCGCAACGCGTTCGGCTTTTACATCAACCCAGCCGGAGCCAAACGCGACGTCCAGTCTGTCGATCAAGGCAGGAATGAAAATCCCGCCTGGGAAACCGTGTGGGACGCCAAGACAAAAGTCACAGAAGAAGGATGGTTTGAAGTCAGAATCCGTTAAGTGAATCGAGACGGGGCCAAGACAAAAGTCACAGAAGAAGGATGGTTTGCGGAAGTCAGAATCCCTTTCAAATCGTTAAGATTTTCAGAATCGAGGGTGCAAAGCTGGGGCATCAATTTCCAAAGGCGCATTCGGCGGAGGTCCGAGCAGAGCTTTTGGGCTCCCATCCCTCGCAGTTTTGCCTCTTTTAATGTCTCCTTCGCCGGAACACTAAGAGGTGTTGAGGATGTCCATCCTGGTCGGAACTTCAAGGTCAAGCCCTATTTGACCTCACAATTTCGGAAGTTTTCTGGAGATGATTTTGACACCCTTTTCGATCCTGGGCTGGATCTCAAATATAGCCTGACTTCTGGTCTCACCCTGGATGCCACCCTGAATACCGACTTCTCGCAGGTGGAAGTGGATGAACAGCAAATTAACCTGACTCGCTTTAGCCTGTTTTTCCCGGAGAAGCGTGACTTTTTCCTGGAAAACAGCGGCATTTTCCTCTTTGCTCAAACGGACCGATCAGGGCCCAGTACTCGCGACTTTATCCCCTTCTTCAGCCGCCGCATTGGTCTCTCTTCTGATGGACAGCCTGTGCCCGTTTTAGCAGGAGCCCGCTTCACCGGTCGAGTGGGTGACTACAGTCTGGGTCTTTTCAATATGCAGACCCGAGAATCCGATCCTGAGCCCGCCCATAACTTTACCGTGCTCCGTCTGAAACGAAACATTCTGGCTCAGTCGGAGCTGGGGACCTTGGTCATCAACCGACAGTCGGATCAGTCGGGCGACTACAATCGCACCTTCGGTGTGGATGCCAGCTTTCGTTTCTGGCAAAATCTGCGTATCACTTCTTTTCTGGCAGCGACCAGAACCCCAGGCTTCGAGACAGGCGATATGGCCGGCCGGACCTGGGTCGAATGGAAGACCAATCTTTGGGAGGCACGTACCGATTATTTGGATGTTGGGGAGAACTTTAACGCTGAAGTGGGATTCGTACCCCGCCGCGATATTCGGAAGGGCACTGCATTCGTTGGATTGCGTCCCCGTCCCAGAAGTATTTCCTGGATTCGGGAATTTTTCCCCAATGCCCAGCTGCAGTACATCAACGACCAGGAAGGCCGCCTGGTCACCAGGATTACTGATTTGAAATTCCAAATCAGTTTGGAGGATGGAGGAAGCTTCCAGGTGGGTCGGACACTCAGGTTTGAGAGGGAGGATGAGCAGTTTTTCATTGGTGGGCAAGAGATTGCTTCTGGAGACTACAACTTCAATCGTTGGTTCACCGAATTTCGCTCCGATACCAGTGATCGGATCTCGGGAAGCGTGCGCTATGAAACGGGTGACTTCTGGGATGGCTCCAGCAAGGGCGTCCGGCTCAGCCTGTCTTTTAAACCCAATTACAAATTGACGGCTAGCGGCAGATTTCAGTGGGACGACCTGAAGCTCCAACAAGGGAATTTGACCAGTCGATTGATCAATACGCGTCTGGAGTACGCCTTTAACACCCAGATGTTTGTGAGTGCATTTGTTCAATATAACAGTGAGCGGCGCCAGGTCAGCTCAAACCTTCGCTTTAACCTGATTCACCGTCCCCTGAGTGATATCTTCATCGTCTACAACGAAGAGCGAGACAGTTTCCAGGCAGGTGAAGCGGATAAATCTTTGACTTTCAAATATACTCATATGTTCGACATGTTTTAATGCGTCCTGTAGATGGCCATTCCACTAGGAAGCTTATGACCATTCAACTGAGAGTTCGGTCTCTTTGGCACAGATGGACTTTTGTGATGGTGCTTTTCCTGTCCCTGCCGGCAGCGGCACAGGATCCCCCACAAGCGAGTCCTGAGAATGAGTCCCAGAAAAAGGAAGTCTTTGCCCACCATACGAACCAACCCATCACACTGGACGGTGTTCTGGACGAGCCGGCCTGGGCGGAAGCAGAGCCCGCCACCGACTTTACCCAACGGGAACCTATGGAAGGGGAGCCTGCTTCGGAGCCGACTGAAATAAGGATCTTATACGATGAGGAAGCCATTTACTTTGGAGTGTCCGCTTGGGACAGCCAACCGGAAAATCTCGTCATTAACACCCTCAAACAGGATTTCGCCCATACCCAGGAGGATGGGGCCTCTGTTTACCTAGACACCTTTAATGATGACCGTAACGGCTTCGGCTTTTACATCAACCCGGCAGGAGCTAAAAAGGACACGCAGTTCTTCGATGAGGGACGGTTCAATGACATCTCCTGGGAAACTGTGTGGGACGTTGAGACCCAAATCACGGAAGAAGGATGGTTTGCCGAGATCAGAGTTCCATTCAAATCACTACGATTCCCAAGATCGAAGGTACAAACCTGGGGCCTGAACTTCCAAAGACGCGTTCGGCGGAAGAACGAGCAAGCCTATTGGAGTCCGATACCGCGTCGTGCTAACGCATTTACTTTCTCTTACGCCGGAGATTTGAAAGGCATTGAGGATGTCCAGCCCGGCCGGAACTTCAAGGTTAAGCCCTACCTGAGCTCAGAGTTTCGGAAGTTTTCCGGAGATGACTTTGACACTCTGTTCGATCCTGGGCTGGATCTCAAATACAGCGTCACCTCCGGTCTCACGCTGGATGCCACGGTCAACACCGACTTCTCGCAGGTTGAGGTTGATCAGCAGCAAATTAACCTGACGCGTTTCAGTTTGTTTTTCCCGGAGAAACGCGACTTTTTTCTGGAGAACTCCGGTCTTTTTGCCTTTGGTCAGATTGACCGGCGCGCCCCGGGTGCGCGCGACTTCCTTGCTTTTTTCAGCCGCCGTATCGGTCTTTCCTCTGACAGCCGGCCAGTGCCCATTGTGGCAGGTGCTCGCCTGAGTGGCCGTGCCGGGGAGTACAGCCTGGGCGTCTTGAATATGCAGACCCGGGAGTTTAGTTCCGATCCCGCCAACAACTTCACCGTGGTGAGTGTCAAGAGAAACATCCTGGCTCAGTCGCAGATCGGGGCCTTGTTCATTAACCGACAAGCGGACCAGTCGGGGGATTTCAATCGCACTTTCGGTGTGGATGCCAACCTCCACTTCTGGGACAAGTTGCTCATCAGTACCTTCCTGGCGGCCACCCGTTCGCCGGGGTTGGACACCGGGGAGATGGCAAGCCGGATCTGGGTCGAGTGGAAAACCGATCTCTGGCAAGCGCGCACCGGATTACTGGATATAGAAGAGAATTTCAGGGCTGAAGTAGGCTTTGTACCCCGCCGCGACATGCAAAAGAGTGATACCTCTTTTGGCTTGACTCCACGTCCCAGAAGCATTTCCTGGGTTCGGGAATTTTTCCCCAACGCCCGGGTGCAGTACATCAAGGATCAGGAGGACCGCCTGGTAACCCGAATCATTGATATGACCTTTCAGACCGAGTTGGATGACGGAGGAGCTTTCCAGGTGGGTCGGACCCTCAGGTTTGAAAGGGAGGATGAGCAGTTCTCCATTGGTGGGTTAGACCTTGATCCTGGAGACTACCATTTCAACAGCTGGTTCACCCAATTTAGCTCCAATCCCAGTGCTCGCTTCTCAGGACGTGTTCGATACCAGACGGGTGACTTCTGGGATGGAACACGCCAAGGTTGGCAGTTCAACCTCACCCTGAAACCTCATTACAAATTCACTGCCACAGGCGGATTTCGGTGGGACGAACTGAAGCTCGGCCCGGGGAACACGACCACTCGATTGGTCACGACGCGTATAGACTACTCCTTTAACACCCAGATGTTTTTGAGTGCCTTCATCCAATATAACAGTGAGCGGCGTCAAGTCAGCTCAAACCTCCGCTTCAACCTGATTCACCGTCCCTTGAGTGATATCTTCATTGTTTACAACGAGCAGCGAGACAGTTTCCAGGAAGGTGAAGCGGATAAATCCTTGACTCTCAAATACACCCACATGTTTGACTTTTAATCGGTCCTATTCCGGCGGTCATGACCTCCTTAAACCTGATCTCTCTTTTGGGGCTGTTTGTGCTGGGCGGCCTGGCTTGGGCTGTGGGCGGGCTCCGGCGGCCGGTGGCCTGGCGGACCGTGATGGGCTCGGGCCTGTTGATGCTGGCTCTGGGCACTGTCGTCTTTCTGCTGCCGCCCACCCGCTTGGTTCTGTTGAGTCTGAACAACCTGGTGGTGGCCTTGCTGGGAGCGGCTCGTGAGGGGGCTGAGTTCATTTTCGGGCCGCTGGCCCTGAACCCGGGTGAGAGCACCGCAGCCGGAGAACCTTCGGTGGGATTCATACTGGCAGCTCAGGTCCTGCCGGCGGTCATCTTCTTCGCTGCACTGATGGCAGCCTGCTACCACCTGGGACTGATCCAACCGGTGATTCGCCTGTTCGGGCGTTTCTTCAAGAACACGCTGAGGTTGTCAGGAGCGGAGGCGTTGGCCGGATCGGCCAACATTTTCGTGGGCATCGAATCCGCCACCACCATTCTGCCCTATCTGGCCGGCATGACTCGTTCGGAGCTTCTCCTGCTCCTCACCTGTGGCATGTCTACGGTAGCTTCGACCACGCTTGCCCTGTACGTCTTCTTCCTCAGCGACGCCTTTCCCCAGATTGCCGGACATCTCATCTCGGCCTCGGTCATGTCGATTCCAGCGGCCGTCCTGGTCTCCAAGCTGATCCTTCCGGAGACGGGCCAGCCGGAAACTCTGGGTTCCCTTCCCGCCATGGCCGAGTCCAAGCGCACCGGCAACACCATGGCCGCACTGAGTGCGGGTTCCTGGGATGGTCTGAAGTTGGCCGCTGGCATTGCCACCCTTCTGATTACGGTTCTGGGGCTGGTGGGTGTGATGAATCTGGTCTTGGCCAATCTGGCCTCGCCACTTGCCGGTTGGCTGGGAGAGCCCCTCACTGTTGAATTGATTTTGGGCTGGCTGTTTACGCCGCTGGCCTGGCTGCTGGGCCTGTCCGGGGCCGACCTCCAGCAGGCTTCCCAGCTCCTGGGTCAACGAATCATCCTGACCGAGGTCGTGTCCTACCAGCAGCTGGGAGAGATGGCCTCCGCTCAGGCGGTCTCACCCAGGACTCTGCTGGTCCTCTCCTACGCCCTGTGCGGCTTTTCCCACCTGGCCTCGATGGGGATCTTTGTGGGAGGCATCTCCGCCTTGGTCCCCTCTCGCAGAACTGATCTGGCTGCCCTGGCCCTTCCAGCGCTGGCAGGCTCCACCCTAGCCACCTTGATGACAGGGGCCCTGGCCGGACTCTTCTACCACGGCCAGCAGGGAATCCTGGGACTTTAGTCGGGATAATCCATAAGTTCTCTACTGCAGCGACGAAACCATCCGCCCTGCCAGCGTTCCGCGACCCGCAAGCGGGTACCCCTAGCGCGCCTTGTCAGACCGGCGTTTTCGCCGCTTCGTGACGAGAACCTATGGATAATCCCGACTCTAGCCTGTAGCCATTCGGGTTGTCATTCGACTTTTTCAGGTGCTGAGATTAGAATCTCAGCCAATAGACGATGACAGTAAAACGAAGAACCGGAGGTGTCGTGAACAAATGGTCCCTGACCTTTATCCTTCTGGGGTGCCTGCCGGTAACAGCACTGGGTCTTCAAGAGGTGCGTTCTGTGGAAGAGCCCTGGGACCGGGAGATATCTGCCCGCCATACGGACATGCCCATCACTCTGGACGGCATCCTGGACGAGCCGATCTGGGCGGAAGTTGAGCCCGCCACCGATTTTATCCAGCGGGAGCCTGTTGCAGGAGCGCCTGCCACGGAAAAAACGGAGATGCGGATCATCTATGATGACGAAGCCCTCTATTTTGGGGTGTGGGCTTTCGACCCCGAGCCGGGAAAACTTATCATCAATAGCCTCAAGCAGGATTTTCCTATACGCAATGACGATGGGGTCTCCTTTTACATAGACACCTTCAATGATGACCGCAACTCGTTCGGGTTTTACATCAACCCAGTCGGAGCCAAAAGGAAACGCAGGTCTTCGATGAAGGAAGGGATGAGAACCCCGCCTGGGAAGTTGTGTGGGACGTCGAGACGACCATCACAGAAGAAGGATGGTTTGCAGAGGTCAGAATCCCTTTCAAATCGTTGAGATTTCCAAGATCGAAGGTGCAAACCTGGGGCCTCAACCTGCAAAGGCGCATTCGACGGAAAAACGAGCAGAGCTTTTGGGGTCCGCATCCTCGCCGTTTTACCGTGTGGTATATGTCTTACGCTGGAACCTTAAGAGGGATTGAGGATGTTGAACCCGGACGGAACTTCAAGGTTAAGCCCTACCTGAGTACAGAGTTCCGAAAATTTACCGGAGATGATTTTGACACCCTGAGCGATGTCGGGCTGGATCTCAAGTACGGCCTCACCTCCAATCTCACCCTGGATGCCACCCTCAACACAGACTTCTCGCAGGTGGAGGTCGATCAGCAGCAAATTAATCTGACCCGTTTTAGCTTGTTTTTCCCCGAGAAACGCGACTTTTTCCTGGAGAACTCCGGTATTTTTCTTCTTGGTCAGATTGACCGGCGCGCCCCGGGTTCGCGCGACTTCATCCCCTTCTTCAGCCGCCGTATCGGTCTTTCCTCGGGCCAGCCAGTACCCATCCTGGGAGGTGCCCGCCTGAGTGGCCGGGTGGGGAAAACCAGCCTGGGCTTGATGAATATGCAGACCCGGGAATTCCAGTCCGATCCCGCCAACAATTTCTCCGTGGTGACTATCAAACGGAACATTCTGAGTCAGTCGGAGCTGGGGGTCATGTTCGCGAACCGGCAGTCGGATCAGTCCCGGGACTTCAATCGCACCTTCGGCGTGGATGCCAATTTCCACTTCTGGAACCAGCTCCGCCTGAGCGGTTTTGTGGCAGCCACCAGAACACCCGGGCTGGAGACCGAGGACATGGCCAGCAGATTCTGGGTCGAGTGGAGAAACGATCTTTGGCAGGCACGCAGCGGCTACCTGGATATTGAAGAGAACTTCAACGCCGAGATGGGATTTGTACCCCGCCGCGACATGCGAAAAAGTGATACCTCGTTTGCCTTCACTCCACGTCCCAGAAGCATTTCCTGGATCAGGCAGTTGAACCCCAACGCCCGCATACAGTACATCGAGGACCAGGAAGGCCGCCTGGAGACCCGACTCGTTAATTTGACCTTTCAGACCAACTTTCAGGATGGAGGAGTCTTCCAGCTGGGTCGTGTCCTCAGGTTCGAGAGAGAGGATACGCCGTTCGAAATTGGTGGATTAGACCTTGATCCTGGAGATTACCATTTCAACGATTGGTCCATCCAATATCGCTCCAATCCCAGTTCTACCCTGTCGGGAAGTGTGCGATATCAAACAGGTGACTTCTGGAGTGGCACCCGCAAGGGCGTGCAGATCAACCTCACCTACATACCCCATTACAAGTTCAATATAACGGGCAGATTCCAATGGGACGACCTGAACTTGAGCCAGGGCGACGTGACCACTCGCTTGGTCAGTACGCGCCTGGACTATTCCTTTAACACCCAAATGTTTCTGAGCGCTTTTGTCCAATACAACAGTGAACGGCGCCAGGTGAGCTCGAACCTTCGCTTCAATTTTATTCACCGTCCACTGAGTGATATCTTCATCGTTTACAACGAAGAGCGAGACGCTTTCCAGGATGGAGAAGCAGATAAATCCCTGACTCTCAAGTACACTTACATGCTCGATTTTTAGCCCGCCCTATGCATAAAGCTTCTGCTACAGTGTCGTGAAAAGACTGACCCTGGCGATTTTCCTTCTCGGGTGCCTTCCGGTGACAGCACAGGCTCCTCAACAGGCGAGTTCTGTGGAAGAGCTCCGGGAAAGGGAGGTATTTGCCCACCATACGGACTTGCCCATCCAGCTGGACGGGGTTCTGGACGAGCCCATCTGGGCGGAAGTCGAGCCCGCCACCGATTTTATCCAGCGGGAACCCGTTTCAGGAGAGCCTGCCTCGGAAAAAACGGAAGTGCGGATCGTCTATGATGACGAAGCCCTTTATTTCGGACTGTCCGCTTACGAGTCAGAAGTGGATAAACTCATCATCAATAGCCTCAGGCAGGATTTTGCTCCGAACAGTACTGATGCGGTTTCTTTTTTCCTGGACACCTTTGATGATGACCGTAACTCCTTCACTTTTTACATCAACCCAGCCGGAGCCAAAAGGGAACTGCAGTCCTTCAATGAGGGAAGGGACCAGGACATCTCCTGGGAAGGTGTGTGGGACGCCAAGACAACCATCTCAGATGAAGGATGGTTTGCAGAGGTCAGAATCCCTTTCAAGTCGTTAAGATTTCCAAAGTCGAAGGTACAGACCTGGGGTCTCAACCTGCAAAGGCGCATTCGGCGGAAGAACGAGCAGAGCTTTTGGGGTCCGATGCCTCGTCGTCTTTCCGGTTTCAATATGTCATTCGCCGGATCTTTGAAAGGCATTGAGAATGTTGAGCCCGGCCGGAACTTCAAAGTAAAGCCCTACCTGAGTTCAGAGTTCCGTAAGTTTAGTGGAGATGATTTTGACACCCTGGGCGATGCCGGGCTGGATCTCAAATACGGCCTCACCTCTGGTCTCACCCTGGATGGCACGGTCAACACCGACTTCTCGCAGGTGGAAGTCGATGAGCAGCAAATCAACCTGACTCGTTTTAGCTTGTTTTTCCCCGAAAAACGCGATTTTTTCCTGGAGAACTCCGGTCTTTTTCTCTTTGGTCAGGTTGACCGGCGCAGCCCGGGTGCGCGCGACTTCATTGCCTTCTTCAGCCGCCGTATCGGTCTTTCCTCTGACAGACAGCCGGTGCCCATCCTGGCAGGAGCCCGCCTGAGTGGCCGGGTGGGTAAAACCAGCCTGGGCTTGTTGAATATACAGACCCGGGAGTTTGGTTCCGATCCCGCCAACAATTTCTCCGTGGTGAGTATCAAAAGGAACATCCTGAGTCAGTCGGAGCTGGGAGCCTTGTTCATTAACCGGCAAGCGGATCAGTCCGGGGACTTCAATCGTACCTTCGGGGTGGATGCCAATTTCCATTTCTGGAACCAATTTCGACTGAGCGGTTTTGTGGCAGCCACCAGAACGCCGGGGCTGGAGACCGAGGACATGGCCAGCCGGGTCTGGGTCGAGTGGAGAACCAACCTTTGGCAAGCACGCACCGCCTACCTGGATATTGAAGAGAACTTCAATCCCGAGGTGGGATTTGTACCCCGCCGGGACATGCGAAAAAGCGATAGCTCCTTTGCCTGGACTCCACGTCCAGAAAGCATTTCCTGGATCAGAGAGTTTAACCCCAACACC
Organism: Acidobacteriota bacterium; assembly: GCA_963663035.1. Taxonomy (GTDB): domain Bacteria; phylum Acidobacteriota; class UBA6911; order RPQK01; family JADFOI01; genus JADFOI01. The sequence goes on along the minus strand of OY760074.1, from coordinate 310,518 downwards.
CGAATCCAATACATCGAGGACCAGGAGGGCCGCCTGGAGACCCGGATCGTTGATCTGAACTTTCAGATCGGCTTTGAGGATGGAGGAAGCTTCCAGCTCGATCGGACACTCAGGTTCGAGAGGGAAGAGTCGCCGTTCAGCATTGGTGGGTTAGACCTTGATCCTGGAGATTACCATTTCAACGATAGTTCCATCCAATATCGCTCCGATCCCAGTGCTCCCCTGTCCGGGAGTGTGCGATATCAGACAGGTGACTTCTGGAGCGGGACCCGCAAGGGCGTGCAGATCAACCTCTCCTACAGACCCCATTACAAATTCACTATATCGGGCAGATTTCAGTGGGACGACCTGAAGTTGAGCCAGGGCGACGTGACCACTCGACTGGTCAATACGCGCCTGGACTATTCCTTTAACACCCAGATGTTTCTGAGCGCTTTTGTCCAATACAACAGTGAACGGCGCCAGGTGAGCTCGAACCTTCGCTTCAATTTTATTCACCGTCCACTGAGTGATATCTTCATCGTTTACAACGAAGAGCGAGACGCTTTCCAGGATGGAGAAGCAGATAAATCCCTGACTCTCAAGTACACTTACATGCTCGACTTCTAGCACGCAAAAGCGTGAGAAAGGGTGGTGTTCATGACTTCAAGAACTTTGCTTCTACTGGGCGTTCCTCTGCTGGCCTGCCTGAACAGCTGCAATCAGGCGGCTGTCGACACCACTGTGCCGCAAAGTTCAGCCCTCGATACCTCTTCCATTAGGCCGGTAAATGACAGGCCGCTGCCGGAACCCTACGCCACAGAGAGTTCCCGCAACAGGTCCACGGTGATTGAGCGTCCTGATGGAGCCCAACTTCATGTCCCGGAGGGATTTCAAGTCCATGAGTACACCCCTGATTTCATCTTCGAGCGCCCCAGATTTCTACAGCTGGGACCCAGCAATGAAGTCGTGGTCTCCGATTCTCAGGATGAGGGAGCTGTCTATGTCCTGCAGGATACAGACAATGACGGGGTAGCGGACCAGCGACACACCCTCATCGAAGATATGTACCGTCCCTTTGGCATCGCCTTTTGGAGCGATTACGTGTATGTCGCTGGCACTCTCGAAGTGAAGCGTTGGAAATACGATCCTTCCACCATGACGGCTTCCGGGGAGGGAGAAACCGTTGTCTCATGGCCCGACTTTGAGAGAGGTCACTGGACCAGGACCATCCTGTTTAATCAGGACGGCACGAAAATGTTCGTCAGCATTGGATCGGCATCCAACGTGAATGCCGGTGAAGATCCCCGTCGGGCAGCGATAAATGTCTATAATCCCGACGGCACGGGACATGAGCTTTATGCGGAAGGACTGCGCAATGTGATCGGCCTGGACTTCTACCCCGGCACCCAACAGCTCTGGGTCGGCGTTCAAGAGCGCGACGCTCTGGGAGATGACCTGGTTCCCGATTATTTCACCTCTGTTGCGATAGGCGACTTTTTTGGATGGCCCTACAGCTATATCGGACCCCATGAAGACCCGCGACGAGAGGGTGAACGACCTGATCTCGTCGAAATTACGCGCTACCCGGATGTCCTCCTGGATGCCCACTGCGGAATGCTGGACCTGGAATTCTACACAGCGTCCTCCTTTCCGGAAGAATACCGGGGCGGGGCATTCCTGGCTTGCCACGGATCCTGGAACCGTTCCAAACGCGTCGGGTACCGGGTTGATTTTGTGCCTTTTCAGGAGGGAAGACCCACTTCGGGGCCACGCGAGTTTCTCCACGGCTGGATGACAGATCCGGAGGAAAAGGAGGTATGGGGTCGACCGGTGGGGATTCTTCAACTGCCCGACGGCTCGCTTCTGATCTCCGATGATGGCGGGAAAAAAATCTGGCGCGTCTTTTACAGCGGCTAGGGACTGCCCGCATTTCTCACACCAGGTCGTCGCGAAGCGGCGGAAGTGCCGGAAAACAGAGCCGTGGGCTAAAGCCTGCGGGCCCGACTGGAGCCGAGGGGTACCCGCGTGCGGGTCGACCCCCGCAAACGTACTCTTGAGTACGTTGAGGAGCCGAGGGGTACCCGCGTGCGGGTCGCGCAACACGGTCAGGTCGGATCATTGCGCCGATGGAGTAGAGCGGGTGTGAAAAGTGTGGGCTAACCTTTGCTGCCCTGACAGGTCATTCTTAACGGAGCGTCACAGCCTCTTCCAGTGAGAAGGCCAGCAGAGCTTCTGAAGGGACCTTCACTTGCTTGCCTCGAACCGCCTGTACGGCAACCCCGGCTCCAGCTCCTGCAGCAGCGCCAATTGCAGCCCCCTTTTTTCCCCCGGTAAGAGCTCCAATCAAGGCACCGATTGCTGCGGCACCGCCCACAACCTTGGCGCTTTCCTTACCTTTGGCCTCACTTGCCACCGTGGCGAATTCACTGGCAAGCGGATAGGTCTTGTCATTCACCGTGATGCTGCGAAGCTGCAGGGCAATTTCTTCCTGGCCCCTGAGCTGCCCGGACTGCTGGACGTGGACCAACTGCACTGAAGCAAAGGTCCCCTTGGGTGCCAGGATTTCTCCAGCCACCGTCACCGGCTCCTCCAGGGTAGCGCGAAAGGTTTCTCCTGGTTGGTTCACATTCGAATCGACCGGGTCGATCATGCGTATGACCAGGACCGTACCTTTGCTCAACGTGTAAGGATCAGGAGGTGAACTGGGTGGGGGTGTGGAAAAAGCAGCGGCCGGATTTCCAAAGACAATGCTCTCCACATCAGTAATGGCAAAGCTTTCCAGCTGGCCGTCCTGCCGAAGCAGCCGCACTGTCCGGGAGTCGCCTCCCACAAATGTGCCTTCTACTGTGCCACCGCCCTTTAAGTGAATGACATCGGCTAATGAACTGAACGGGAATAATAGGAAAAAGACTGCGAAGAAGAGACCCAATCGGTACCGCATCCCTGCCCTCCTTGCTTCAAGGGGTCTGACCTTGTGAAAACTAATTATTGAGTTGCTCCCCCCCCAACCGCATCACAGAAACATTTTGAATCGGACTGGTCACCACCCGGTTGCCAAACTCCAAATGCAGGCCACAGGCTGCCACAATGTCCACCTTGATTGCACTACCACCCCAGGTACAACCGGTAATGCTCGTCCTCAGCGGCGAGAGACCCTCGCGATCAAACCATCCCCCGGAGATGGAATAGAGATCTTCCTCCAGCACGCGGATCGAGTAAGTCGAGTTCAGGGTGGTCACCAGCACCCAATCTCCCAAATTCAACTCGGCTTTACGCACCTCTTTGAGCCGTCCTGTTCCGTTTACAATGGCTTCCAGAGTGCGTTCCAAACCTGTGGTGTCCGTGGTATCCATTGTTACCTTTACTCTCCCACTTGGAGGACTTTCCACATGCTAAAACTTTTCCCTACGAAAGGCAACGAAGTGTGCCAAGTTGCCCAATAAGACAATTTTACCACACTCGTGGTGTCAAAGCGACGCCGTGAGCGCACTAGAATGGCTTGAGGTTGGCAAGATAGGCAGCCACACCGGCCAGCAACAGTGAACCCCACCACAGGTATTTTCCCGATTCCGGCGCCCTCTTGGCAAGAACCATCATGACACCAAAAAAAAGCCAGATGAGTATCTTGGAGAAGATCCATCCCGGCCAGGGCCAACCCAGCTGCAGAAGGCCCAACAGACCAAACCCGGCAAACAAGACCACCGCCAGCCCGATGCCATTTGTCAGGGCGGCGAGTTTTCTCCAGCGGGAATGGTTGAGCTCTCCTGCTGCGCCCAGGACGATTAATCCTCCTAGAGACACGAGGATCATGAAAACACCAATCAAGTGCAGGACTTTGAAGACAGGATAGGAACCCATTAGATGATCAATCTTACTCCACCGAGCTCGGCGAGGCCATAGAGGAAATGATCGCCCGGGGACCCAATGAACATAAAATTGGCCGGGATTCCCCATTTCTGGGACAATTCTTCGATCAGGTCCGGCCCGAATTTTCCCTTCAAGACAAGGAACTCTATCTCGATGTCCGGATAGGTCCTATCCAGAAACTCGAGGTCATCCTTGATCCTCTGGGAAACTTCGCTGTCGTCTTTGACCACGGTCACAATCCTGATACGGTTGGAGTGCTCGTTTCGCTTCACATAGAGAACAGCTCTATTCAAATTGGAGATGTGGTCCCCTCGCGTGAAGAAAACCACCTGTTGTGAATTGATCTGCTCGATCCTCAAGCGAATCGCTCGTGAAAAGTGGGAGGTCGCTCTGCCCACGGTCTCACTCACTGCTCTAATCAGGAATAAACACGCTTTCAGGATTCCAATTCGTCCTAACATGATTAACACGACCAGGGCCGCTGGAATGAAGTACTCCAAAAAAACAACCAGGTAGGCCGGGCTCATGAGAACATTTCCGACCAGTCCGGCCAACGTCAAAGAGATGGCAAAAAGGAGCGCTGGCCAGGAGGAGTGTTCGGGGCGACGGAGACGTGCCCGGTTGACCTTCAGAAGGATGTTGCCCACCCCGAAGAGGATCATCACCGCCAAGAAGGAGATGGTGTAGACTCCGGCCAGAGCACCCAACTCTCCACGGGTGATGGCAAGGACCGAGACTCCCAGCAGAAAAAATCCGATGATGATGCGGTGAGGGGTCTGAAACCGGTTAGTTTTGAGAAGAAACTGGGGCAAACAGCGATCCAGTGTCATTCGCTTGACCAGTCCAGTGACCCCAACGTAGGAAGTCAGCACAGCACCGCTGAGTACCAGGGCGGCATCAAGCGAGATCAACCAGGCTAACCAATTACCACCGGAGACTGCACCCATATGAGCAAGCAGTGCTTCCTGATGAGTGGGAACCTCGGAAATGGGAACCAGTGACAGGGCAAGAAAGGCCATGATCGGGTTGAGGACGCTCACTGAAATCCACATGTTTCTCAGCGTCTTCGTGAAGACGCCTTGGCGCTGTTCCTCAACAAAGTTGGCCGAGCTCTCGAATCCCGATATCCCCAGCATGGCAGCAGCAAATCCGAAAAAGATTGCCGGGCCAATGCCGCGTGCTGTGGGCATTGCGAAATTGGCATAGAGTGTGTCCAGACCGTTAAATGCTATAAAAAGGACTCCTGTGATGATCAGAAGCGCCATAGTGCTCAGATGAGTAATAAAAATGACCACTGCGACTTGCGACACCTCTCGGATTCCCACTATGCTGAGTACCATAAAAATCGCCAGGAGCACGATGGTAGCGGGTATCACAGGAAGACTATTCAAGAGGTTATGAGCGTAATGCATAGCTTCGCTGGCCGAAATGACGGCCGTAGCCATGTAGGAGAGCAAAGTCAGACAGGCTGCCATTGAGGCCAGCGACTTGCTGGTGGTGTTCAACAAAGCGTTATAGGCACCTCCGTTGAGGGGAAGTGCGCCAACCACCTCAGCGTAAATCTTTCGGTAAAGAAAGAGGACTGCAGCCACAATCAACAACGCAAGCCATGCCCACTTACCGGCTTGAATGATGGCAAGAGCAGAGACGTACAGGCAGGAGGAGGTGATGTCGTTTCCACAGATGGCAGTTGCCGGAAGTTCGGTCAGACCACCTTGCTTGTGCTCGGTCGAGCTTTTGTCCATAGGAGATCCACTCCCACCATCGAGTCCTGCAGCAGCGAGTTGACGGCCCACCAACGGTGGCTTGCCACAGGTGGCTCGCCACAGGCTACAGTTTAACAAGTTGTTAGCTGACCAGGTTGGAGGGGGTCTCGTTAACAGCAGCTCCCTTTGCTGGCCGGAGGCCCGCAGGCTAAAGCCTGCGGCTCTGATGGGAGCTAATGAGGATCAGTCAGAGCCGTGGGCTTCAGCCCACGGGCCATCTGGTCACCTGACAAGCCGTCATGGTGACGAGGGGGTCTCTGGAGACTCCGCTCTCTGACCGCTATAATGCAGCGTGCTTCTGTTTCGCCTATGCGTCTGGATGGTTTCCAACCCGAATTTTTGGATTTTCAGAAAGGAATCCGGGTCGGTCACCTGGAACCTCATCAACGAATCACCCAGATACTCAAGTGGAGCCTCCAGGCCCGCTATGAGCAGGACTTTGTGATCGATCGCTACGGAAGAGGGGTCTACTGGCAGTGGATCTGCTTTCTGCCCAAGGCGAACCGAATCGCCAAGCCCCTGTCCAACAGCCATAATTTCAGCTGTTCCAAATTCTTCATCAAGATTGATCGGGAAGAAGCCACTTTCCAGTCGGGACTTCACGTGGAGCGAGGATTCGGAAAAGATCAGGGCCAGCGCCCCGCTTTTCAATTGCAGGCAGATTGGGACTGGCATCGGCTCATCAGCCGATTGAGGGACCGGTCGAGGCTGTATCGGGAGCTTCGGCGGCTGGTGATGGAAGACAACTTTCACCTTCACGCCGGCAGCCGCCAGACTTATATTCGCTATTCGCGTTTGAATTTCCCCAGCGCGGTTGAGTTGCGGCGTGCCTTAACGGGATGTCCGGACCAGGAGTGGGTTGTCTTCCAGTTGTATTATCCGATGGCAGCCGATGAGATCAGAGGCTCGACAGGCTCGGACCTGGTCGAAGGCATATTGGCAATACTGCAGGAAGTGGCTCCAGTGATGAATCACTGCATGCAGGTCCGGCTCTAGCCGGGGTTATGCATAAGTTTTCGTGACGAAGTGCCGCAGGCGCCGCGATGACAAGGCGTGCGAGGGGTACCCGCCACGGGTCGGGCCCCGCAGGCGTACTCTTGCAGTACGCCGAGGAGCCCAAGGAAGCACAACGCAGTGAGCGTGGATGATTGCGGCACTGCAGTAGAAAACCTATGCATAATCCCGGCTCTAGACCACCGCCCACTCCAGCGGAATCCCACAGAGCTGTTGGGGCCCATCCTTACTGACCCAGATGGTATCACCCAGCATGACACCCACGTCTGGTCTCCAGCTCGGATCCAAGACGTCGATATTGGTGCCGAAAACCATACCTTCCTGAAGCTCCATGGAAAGAAAACCCGCTCCGGATAGTCCTTGATGGTCGGAGTCTGAAGAATAAACGCAACTGGGGAATTCAGGAGAGGACATCCCGTGCCCATGGATGCCGCACTCAATATAATCCATTCCAGCCTGCTTGACCGGAGCTCGAAAGGCGTCGACTACCTGGCGCAAGGTTTTTCCCGGTCGCATGCTGTCCACCCCATTCTGGAACACCTCGACGCAAACTTTGTGAATTTCCCGAACTTGTTGGGGAGGTTCTCCAACCGAGATCGTGTCTTCGATGCCCACCAGATAGCCCCCGTAATTTGCATGGAACTCGGTCATCACCAGATCCCCTTTCTTGAGGACCCGGTCAACGGGAGTATTGGGAACCTCTTTCCCGTGCAGCAGATGCTGCTGTTCGGAGTCAACGGCAGACCCCGTTGTGAAAAGGTTCATGGCATAATCTTCACCCCCGTTCACAACCAGCTCACGCATCATGTCACCATACACAACCCGTTCATTCACTCCTTCTTTCGAGGAAACGATCATCCGATCGAGCATCTTCATACCGATTTTGCCTGCTTCTTTCAAGAACTCGATTTCCACCGGGCTCTTGATCATGCGAATCTTTTCCAAAAGCGAAGTTGCATCCACAAAGTGCGCTTGGGGTAGCTCGTCCTGAATCTTCTTGAAAGGCCAATAAGGTAGCGAGTGGTGACTCAATGCCCCCACATGATCCACAACACCTATCCTTGCCCCGGCCAGTCCCATGGTTCGCAGAGCCTCCACAATGGGTTCCGTTCCCGTCATAGGTTCAATGTCATCCACCCAGTTCTGTACCGAAGTGAAAAAATTGTAGGGCTGGTAGTGATGAGGGTTGCTGGTAAAACACTTAGGATTGCCTTCAAAGGGAAAGATGGCGACTCCCTCTCTGCACCCCATGTGAGTGACGTATCGGAGGTTGGCCAGGCCGACACCCCAAGAGCGGTTGCTGCCCCAAAGAAAGAGAGCATCCAGATCTTCCTCCTCCATATCCTTCCGAATCAGTGCCCAGCGGCGATCTCTCTCTTCCAGCGGTACCAGCGGCAAGTTAACTTTCGGCATGAATCCTTCTCCTTCTCTACTTAAGGCAGCGGCCAGGGGAAAACAAGATCCGCAATGATATAGGCAATAAAGGTCGCCATCAAGACCCCGGTGAGCGCCAGAATCATTCCATTCTTGAACATGGTCAGAATTCGAACGTAGCCGCTACCGAAAACGATCGCAGTAGCCGGGGTCGAGCAGGGGAGAATTACGGACATGGAAGCGGCCATGGCGGCCGCCATGACGGCAGCTATGGGATTTAGAGTCGATCCCGGGGCGGAGCCAATGGCAATGACAATCGGGGCCACAATGCTGATGGCTGCGTTGTTGGATATGAAGCTGGTGATAAAGACCATGAAGAGAACGATCACGAAGAGGGGAATGAAAGGAGACGTTCCGGGACCGGCAAAGTTCCCCAGCGAGGATGCAAAAAAGTTGCCCAAGCCTACCTCAGAGTTGGCAAGAGCACTTCCAATCCCCAGAGCGCCTGCAACCAGCGCCAGAGTTCCCCATTCTATTCCCTCAACTGCCTGATTCCAGGTGAGAGGAAATTTCTTTTCCTTCCAATTGATTGGAATCACGAACATCGAGGTGGCCACGATCAGTGCCACCACTGCCACATTCAGGTGAACCCGAATCCAAAGACTCAATGCATGAGTGCTGCCTAAGATGAGGCTGGCAATGTCAGGAACAAGCCAAAAAATGATAGCCGTCAGCATCCCCAATCCGGCAATTTTCTCCCCCCGCGTCACGGGACCTCTTTTTTCACGCTCTCTGCGGATAATTTCTGGATCGATATGAATCTTCCCGAACTCGTCCTTCAAAGCAAATCGGATGACCGTCAGCATGACGAGGATGCCGACAACCGCCATCGGAAAGCCCACCATGCTCCAGCGGGCAAATCCGATTTGGTAATCCAGGGCCTCACTGACCAGGCCGATTCCAATCAGATTGGGAGGGGAGCCAGCCGGGGTGATCATGCCGCCATAAAGAGCCGCCCAGGCAATGGAAAGAATGAACATTTCACCAAAGCGACTGCCCGAGGCAATATTGAGAGCTTGCAGCAGGCCCATGGCAATGGCCATGAAGATAACCGTTGACACAGTGTCGGAGGCTATGGAGCTCAGCATCGTCACCGCGATGAGAAACATCACCATCAACCGCCAGGGATCACCTTGAATGAACTCAAAGGAGATCATCCGATAGGCAAACCTCCGGTTGAGCCCGGTGACCGTCATGGCGTGGGCGATAATGAAAGCACCCAGTAAAAATAAGATGACCCAGTGTCCCATGGAGGAAAAGGCCTGGGCCACGGGGAAAACACCGCACAGCGCCAGCAGCGCAAGACCGAAAAGTCCCGACATAGGAATAGGGATCGCTTCAGTAATCCACCAGATCACAACCCAGGAAAAGATTCCCAGGGTCCTCATCCCCACAGGTGCGACATCGGGAAGGGTTGGGAGCAGGAAAGCAATCACCACAAAAGCCAGTGGCCCCAGAACCAGTCCAAGGCTGCGCCGAATCTCCTCAAAGCGAATCTCAGCAGCCGTCAGTCTCTTCTTGGTTTCTTCGAAATCCTCCCACCCCATGTGCTCCCCCTTTTCCAGCCCGGACTATGCATAAATTCTCTACTGCAGCGGCGAAATCATCCGCCCTGCCGGCGTTGCGCGACCCGCAGCCGGGTACCCCTCGCGCGCCAGTCGGAGCCGCAGGCTTTAGCCCACGGCTCTGTTTTCCGGCGCTTTCGCCGCTTCATGACGAGAACCAATGCATTGTCCGGGCTTGCTTACTTTCTCTTTTGATGCTGCTGCATTTGTCGCTCGATCTTGGCCCAGGAGTCCCGTAAGGTCACTGTCCGGTTGAACACCAGTGCTTCCTGGGAAGAATCAACTGAATCGACACAGAAATAGCCCCGTCTCTCAAACTGGTATCGACTTCCCGGTGGCGCGCCCTCCAGACTAGGCTCTACACGGCAAGAGGTCAAGGTCTCCAGTGAATTTGGATTCAGTGAAGCCCGGAAATCAGCACCATCTTTTGCACCGCCTGGATTTTCTTGCAGGAACAGACGATCGTACAGGCGTACTTCGGCCTCGAGAGAGTGGGCTGCTGAAACCCAGTGGATGGTCGCCTTAACCTTGCGTCCATCTGGAGAAGAGCCGCCTCGCGTCTCCGGATCATAGGTACAGTGCAATTCGACCACCTGGCCCGTCTTCTCATCCTTCACTACCCCCACGCATTGAATATAGTAGGCGTATCGCAGTCGCACCTCACGACCGGGGGCCAGGCGATAGAACTTTTTGGGCGGGTCCTCGCGAAAATCCTCCTGCTCGATGTACAGCACCCGAGAAAAAGGGACCTTCCGCGAACCCATAGTGGAATCCTCCGGATTGTTCACGGCATCCAGATCTTCCACCTGGTCCTCCGGATAGTTGTCGATGACCACCTTCAGTGGATTCAGCACGCCCATGACACGCGGAGACCGTCGATTCAAATCCTCCCGAAGGTGGTGCTCCAACAGCGCCACGCTCACCACAGTGTTCCTTTTGGCCACACCAATCTGCTCACAGAAGTTGCGGATGGCCTCCGGCGTATACCCACGTCGCCGCAGCCCACTGAGAGTCGGCATCCTGGGATCATCCCAACCTGTGACATGACCTTCCTTCACCAACTCCAGAAGCTTTCGCTTGCTCAAGATGGTGTAGCTGAGATTGAGCCGTGCGAACTCGATCTGCTGAGGATGAGAATCGAGCTTCAACTGGTCAAGCACCCAATCATAGAGCGGACGATGATCTTCAAATTCGAGGGTACAGAGAGAATGAGTGATCTCCTCGATGGAGTCCGACAGGCAATGAGCATAGTCGTACATCGGATAAATGCACCACTTGTCGCCGGACCTGTGGTGCGCCACCCGTCGAATTCGGTACAGGGTTGGATCTCTCATATTGAGATTGGGAGAAGCCATGTCAATTTTTGCTCGAAGGACCTGCGAGCCGTCCTCGCACTCTCCCTCCCGCATGCCTCGGAACAGTTCCAGGTTCTCCTCGACCGATCGCGTCCGATAGGGACTGTCCTTGCCAGGCTCAGTCAAAGTGCCGCGGTACTCTCGAATTTCCTCGGCGCTCAGGCTGCACACGTAGGCCTTTCCCAGTTGGATCAACTGCACCCCGTATTGATACAGCTGCTCAAAATAGTCCGATGCGTGGAAGAGCCGGTCACTCCAATCAAATCCCAGCCAGCGAACGTCTTCTTTGATTGAATCCTCATATTCGACCTCCTCCTTGCTGGGATTGGTGTCATCGAAGCGCAAGTTGCAGACACCTCCTTCGCTCTCGGAGGCCACCCCGAAGTTGAGGCAGATCGATTTAGCGTGTCCTATGTGCAGATAGCCGTTGGGCTCAGGTGGAAATCGAGTCACGACTCGGCCCTGGTGCTTGTTGGCCTTCAAGTCTTCCTGGATTGTCGCCCGGATGAAATCCGAAGAGGGAGGCTGCTGTTCACTCACGAGGCCTGGCCCATGGCAGGTTCGGCTGCAGAGGTCATTTTTTTCTGGCCACGCCCGAAGCGCACTCTCTCCATGGTCATAAAGAGAGTGGGTACAAGGAACAGGGTAATGAAGGTAGAGGAAATGAGCCCGCCAATCAGAACCCGAGCCATTGGAGCCTGCAGTTCTGATCCCTCGCCAATGCCCAGGGCCATGGGCGTCAGTCCTAAAACTGTGGTGAGCGTTGTCATCAGGATGGGGCGCAGTCGCCGACGCCCTCCCGTCACCAGAGAATCCACCAGAGAGAATCCGTGATTGCGCTGGAGCTGCAGGACATAATCCACCATCACGATGGCATTGTTCACGGCGATCCCCACCAGCATGATCACGCCTACGAAAGCTTGAATACTAAAGGTCGTATCGGTCAGAAAGAGCGCCATGATCACCCCAATGGAGGCCAGGGGTAGGGAGAACATGATCAGAAAGGGATATTTGAAGGACTCGAACTGGGCGGCCATGACCAGGTAAACCAGGAGCACGGCCAGGAGGAAACTGAGCTGGAGGTAGAAGAATGCCTCCTGCTGTTCTTCCCACTCACCGGTAAAAACAATGGCCATACCAGGAGGCACATTCAGAGAGCGAATTTTTCCTTCTAACTCCGCCACAACAGATCCCAGGTCACGCGATCCTGAGAGGTTGCCCGAAACAGTGACGATTCTCTGCTGATCCTTTCGCTGGATCGCCAGAGGGCCCTCACTGCGTTCCAATCGGACCAGAGATCGGAGCGGGACCACCAGTCCGCTGGGGGTCTGGATGGGAATGGCCATCACATCTTCGCTGCTCAACCGGTCTTTTTCCTGGTAACGGACCAGAATCCGGTACTCCTCGCCTCCTTCTCTGTAATAAGTGGCCGTTGTACCCCCAACACTGGTCCGGATGGTGGTGGCGATATCAGAGACTGAAAGTCCCATGGTTGCCGCCTTGTCTCGGTCGATCAGAATTTGGCTTTCGGGACGCCCAGCACTTCGACTGAGACGGGCATCCGAGACCCCTTCAATCGATTCCATCAACCTCTTGAGCCGGACCGCCAGGGCGCCACTCTCGGATATGTCATAGCCTCGAATGTTCAGGGACAGGCGGTCTCCACCACCCTGACCCCTTCGCATCATAAAACCGCCTCCTCCGGCACGGATTCGTGAAATCACACCGGGGAACTGGTCAAAAGCCGGCTGCAGGGCCTGAGCAATTTCCTGACTACTCCGCACTCGCTCCGACTGAGGAACCAGACTCAAACGGATCGAGGCCGTGTGGACACTGGCACTTTGCCAACCACCGCTTGAGCCCACCTCGGTCATGAGGTTTACGACCTCCGGTACCTGCTCCTGAATAATCTCCTCGGCACGAAGAGCAAACTGCTCGGTGACCTCGAGCCGGGTTCCTTCCGGCAGCTCCAGATTAATTTGAACCTCACCCTGATCCGTTTGTGGCTCCAACTCCAACCCGATAAATGGCAGGAGCAAGAAACTGGAAAACAACAAGGCCAGGGTTGCGCCAATGATCAGCCCCCGATGCCTCAGAGAGAACCCAATGGCGCGGGCATAACTTTTGTCGAGAGCTTCCAACCACACAGACATTCTGTGAACCAGCCCGTAGCTCCAGCTGTCAGGATTGGGTTCCCTGACCCGAACAAATCGACTGGAAAGAAGGGGAATCAGGGTGAGGGACACCAACAGTGAACTGAAGAGCGAAAAAGACACCACCCAGGCCAGCTGCTGAAAAATGATTCCCGCCACACCACTTATAAAGACGACCGGTAAGAACACAACAATGGTCGTCAAAGTGGAGGCGGTGATGGCCATGGCCACTTCTTGGGTGCCCTGGCGGGCTGCTTCCTTCTTCTCCATGCCATCCTGTCGGTGTCGGAAGATGTTCTCCAGCACGACGATGGCGTTATCCACCAGAACGCCGACTCCCAAGGCCATCCCTCCGAAGGTGATGATGTTCAAAGTAAACCCGTAGAAATACATCAAACCGAAGGCGGCGATCACCGAGATAGGAATGGAAATAGCGACCACCAGCGTACTTCGTAAATTCCGAAGAAAAAGCAGGAGGATGAAAACCGCCAGAACGGAGCCATACAGGGCAACGTTCCTCACGTTTGCCACGGCACTTTCTATGAAGGTGGAAGTGTCGATAATCGAGCTAATCTGAATCTGTGGAAAATCACGGTTGGCTCTCTCGATTTCCTTCTGGACTTCTTTGGCCACCTCCACCGTGTTGACTCCTGCCTGCTTCCAGACCCCCATCCGGAGTCCAGGGAGGCCATTGACTCGCACCACATTTCGAATTTCCTGTGAACTGTCCTCCACCTGGGCAATGTCGTCCACGTACACCGGCTGTCCCTGTCGCAGCGTCACCATGGTTCGCTCGATCTCCCCCAGAGAGACATACTCTCCTGCAGTGCGCATCAGCACTTCAAAATCGCCTTCCACAACCTTTCCAACCGGCTCATTCACGTTCTCGCGGCGCAACGCCGCCATGACCTGGGCGGGGCTAATCCGAAGTGCATGCAGCTTGGCACGGTCCAGATTAACGTGGATCTCACGCTCTAATCCGCCCCAGACATCGGCCTGGGCAACTCCCGGAATCCGTTCAAACCGATATTGAAGCTGCCTGTCGGTAAACTCCCTCAGCTCTCGTGGATTCATGTCCCCGGAAATACCCAAAAACATGATGGGGAAGGCACTCACATCAAACTTGAATACGGTGGGAGCGCTGGCATCTTCGGGAAGTTGGCCACGTACCCGATCGAGCCGGGTTCGGATTTCGTCAGAGGCAGAATCCAGGTCAGTGCCCCAGGAAAAGGACAAACGAATCTGACTGCTTCCCTCCGAGGATGTGGAAGTGATTTCCTCAACCCCCGGAGTCGAGGAAAGTGCCCGCTCCAGTGGAATGCTGACCAGCTCTTCCATCTCCTCAGGCCCAACACCGGAATAACTGGTTTGAACCGAAAGGGTCGGGAAAGAGACATCCGGCATCAAATCGACCGGAAGCTGCCAGAATGAGATCCCACCCAGGAGCGTAACGATGAGAAAAACAACAGTGATGAAAACGGGACGACGAATCGCTAAATCAGGAAGATTCATGGCAGCCTCACCAGGTCCCCCTCGTTCAGGCTCTGAGCTCCCGCACTCACAACTCCATCACCTTCTTCTAACCCGTCAAGCACCTCCACCACGTCCCCTTTGATCTGGCCAATCTGGATGGATTGAAAGACAGTGGTCATGTCCTCGTCGAGCAAATACACCCCTTTTTGACTCCCGCGAGTCAGGAGTGCAGAGCGCGGAATGCTGAGAGCATCCCGGGGAATTCTGGCATCAATCTTCACACGGGCGAACATTCCCGGTTTTAACGTATGGTTGGGATTTGCAACTTCGATTTCCACGTCCACACTGCGAGTGTCCGGGTTCAGGAAAGGAGTGATGCGGGTGAGGGTGCCCTTGTGTATTTGATCCGGATAGGCATCGACAGTAATCTCAGCAGGCAAGCCGACCCGCACCTGTCGGATTGCTCTCTCAGACACAGGTACCACCGTCTTGAGCCGACTCACTTGCAAGACAGACAAAATCGACACACTGGGACTCACCAGAGCTCCCGGATCCAGGTAGCGGGTACCCACGAATCCTTCCAGGGGCGAATAGATTTGGGTTTGTTCCTGCTGGACTCTCAGCTCACTTAAAGAGGCCTCGGCCTGCTGGACTTGAGCCATCGCCAGCTCCAGCTGGGCCTGGGCGACGCTCACTCGGCTTTCCAGCTCTTCCATCTCCTGCGTTGAAATCAGTGCCTCTCTATGGAGGTCCCGATAGCGTTCAACCTGGATGAGTAAATTGCGGGAGGTGGCCTGTTCCCGGCTGACTCCAGCACGGGCAATGGCAATAGCCGCCTCGGCCCGGTGGGTCTGCTGCTGTAAGTCCACATCGTCCACCACGGCCAGCAGCTGTCCTTCCTTGACTGCCTCTCCGCGCTCCACCAAAACCTGCTGCAGACGACCGCTGACCCGAGACATCACGGCCACCTCAGCCTGGGGTTCCAGCTCGCCCAGGATTTCAAGCGTCGTTTCAAAGCGATGCGTCTGGACTACAGCCATGTCCACCAGCAAGGAGGGCGCCTCACCTTCAAAGGGTCTGCCACCTCCAAAGGGTCCGCCGCCTGCCGCAACCTCGCCTCCAGACAGCTCCTGGTAAAGACGAAAACCCAGCACCGCCAGGAACATTCCCACAAATAGAATCAAAAGAAGCTTCTTCAAAGGAAATACCTCATCGGACAAACCACACCCATCAATCTTACGCTCAAAAGGGATTAATGTTCCAACAGGTCTTGGACGCGAGGGTCAGGGCGTATCGCTCACCTACCCCGACTCCGCGGTCTGAGCAAGATGTCGCCCAGAAGCAAGGCTTCCGTGACTTGACGGGCGATCATCGATCGGTCCATGCGGACCGACTCCGGTGGGACCGGCTCTGGTGGAACCGGCCGCACTTCGGCTGGGACTCTCTTGGGTTCCTTCCTGGGGACCGACCTATAGAACCCCTGATGCACCACTTGGCGTCGCTCTGGCGCTTCCAAAACGGCTTCCGTTTCAGCCGCCTCTGTTGAAGCCGCCTTTAAGGTTGGAGGCTTGGGAACTCTCTGGAACGAGGGATGCGCGTCGACGGGCACAATTGGGCGGGACTCGCTGGGCGGGGCGGACGGCTTCTTTTTAGAAAAGAGATCCTTGAGAAGCCACAGGATGAAGACAACTAAATAGACGAGATCACTGAATTCCATCGATTCTCAGCCTCGACTCACTTCGCCAGGCGTCTTCTGGTTATCGACCCGACTCGCTGCTGGTGTCTTTCTTCTCGCCAAGGCCTGCGGAGGAGCCAGCGCAAGCGTGAGCACCAGACGGTCCAGCAGCGTCGCCGGGTCAGTCAACGGTTTGACCAGAAGCGGTGATTCGGGAATGGCCGAAAGAATCCGGCTGGCCCGGCGGCGCTCAATCACTTTCTTACTCATTCTCACCCTTCCCGGAGTCGTCTTCCGGCTCTACGGACCGTGAGATGGAATCTCGCATTCCCGTATCCGAGGCGATGTTCTTCATGTTGTAGTAGTCCATCACACCCAAATTGCCATCTCGGAAGGCTTGCGACATGGCCAAGGGGACCTCGGCCTCGGCTTCCACGACCTTGGCCCGCATCTCGTGCACCCGCGCTCTCATCTCCTGCTCCTGGGCGACCGCCATAGCGCGACGACCTTCGGCACGGGCCTGGGCGATTTGCTTGTCGGCCTCCGCCTGCTCTGTTTGCAGCTTGGCGCCGATGTTGGCTCCCACGTCCACATCGGCAATGTCGATCGAGAGGATCTGGAAAGCCGTGCCTGCATCGAGACCTTTGGCGAGAACGGTTTTGGAAATCTGGTCGGGGTTCTCCAAGACTTTTTTGTGGGTCTCGGCGGAGCCGATGGTAGAGACCACGCCTTCTCCGACCCTTGCCACGATAGTCTCTTCTCCAGCACCGCCGACCAGGCGCTCGAGGTCAGCGCGCACTGTGACCCGGCTTTGGGCGATGAGCTGGATGCCGTCCTTGGCTACAGCAGCTACCTTTGGTGTTGTGATCACTTTCGGATTGACACTCATCTGAACCGCTTCTAAAACGTCGCGACCGGCCAGATCAATAGCCGTGGCTCTGGCGAAGTCGATCTCCATCTTCGCTTTGTCGGCCGAGATGAGTGCGTTGACCACACGTTCCACGTTCCCTCCGGCGAGATAATGAGCCTCCAGCTCGTCGACGCTAATCGAGAGCCCCGCTTTGACGGCACTGATGCGCGGCTTGACGATGACCCCGGGAGGCACACGGCGTAAACGCATCGCTATGAGCGTACCGATCCCCACGTAGGCGCCGGATGAGAAGGCGGCGATCCATAGTCCGAGGGGAACAAAGTACATGATGAAACCAAAGATCACCAGAGCGAACAAGGTTAGGGCAAAAAGTGAACCTTCCATCAGCTACCTCCCTGGGGTTCCTTGTGCGGTACCCCGTTTGTGGTTTTCTGTGCGAATTCCACGACAATTTCTGAACCTCGAACCTCGATCACCGAGACGAGGCTACCGGCGGGTACGTAGTCGCCTTCGGTGACTACGCTCTCCCGTTGCTCACCGAACCGAGCGATCCCTGCAGGCCGCAGATCGGACTCCGCCTCGCCGATCTGCCCGACGGTTAAGTTCGAATCTCCCGCGTATGCTTCGGCCAGGGTCGTCTTATGCACGATATCGCGACCGTAACGGCTGCGAGGAATCCAGATCATAAATGCGGTCGTCGTCGCCACGACAAAGACCACAGCGACAGTCCCCTGCAGCGGGCCGAACCAGCGGAAGGCGAGCCAGCAGCCCGCGCCCAGACAGAGGCTTCCACCGATTCCGCCGACTCCAACTCCGGGGATGACGAAGACTTCCATCGCCATCAACACGTAACCTGCCACCAGCAGGGCGGCAACAATGACGAAGTGGTCGGTCACGATTCCACCTCGTCTTGGTTGGTGTCCTGGGTGGGGTCGCCCTCGAACTCTTCATCGGGGGACACTTGCTGGCGCACTACCGCTTCACCGGATCGCCAGGAGACGATAACCACCTTCGCGCCCACCTGGATGAAGCCCCCCTCGGAGACCGCGTCCACACGTTTTCCCTCGGCACGGATCTTTCCTGCCGGTCTGAGGTCGGTTAGTGCCGTGCCTGTCGTTCCTTCAGGCAGGGCCCTCTCCGTCTCCGCTGAATGCGAGCTGAACCCTTCTTCCGCCCGGAGCGCCGTCTTGAGCACGAAACGTCGTGTCACGCCTGTCGCGGGAAGGAGTCGCAAGATTAGGAAGCCGCCGCCCAGAGTCATCACGATCGAGGATGAAAGAATGACCAGAGCCCGGTTGACGAAACCCAGATCCCAGGACACCCGGAAGTCGAGGCCAATCAGAGAGAGAAGCACCGCCACCAATATGATGGCGAGGCCCGCTATCCCGGCGATGCCGAAGCCTGGGATCACGAGCACCTCTAAGAGCACTAGCGCCACCCCCACCACGAACAGGAGAATCTCTTCGTTGCCCGCAAGTTGGACCACCTGATGCCCGAAGAAAAAGATGAGCAAACAGGCAAGGCCAACTGATCCGGGAATACCCCAGCCGGGCTGGTAGAGCTCAAGCATGATACCCAGGAATCCGAGGCTGAGAAGGAAGGAGCTGACTATCGGATTGGACACCGCCCGGCCCACTTCCTCCGCCCAGTTGAACGCCCTATCGACGATGACGGCATCGGCAAATCCAAGCTCTGCGAGGACATCGGTCATCGTTTCTGCTTGAAAGTCGGCCACCTGGACCCGAAGGGCATCGTCGGTGGTCAGGGTCAGCACCTTGCCCTTTTCGATCAGCCCTTCGATTGAGACGTCCGGGTCCACCATCGCCTCGGCGACATCACCGGGCCGACCACGGCGTTCCGCCGTCGCTCGCATCTCGGTGCGCATGTAGGACATGAATTTTTCGTCCGCAACCTCCGGCTCCTCTGTTGCGCCACCGGTGATGGGGGTTGCCGCTCCAATGGTACCGCCGTCGGTGATGGCAATGGTCTCGCAGGCCAGAGAAATCAACGCTCCCGCCGAGATCGCCCGCGGGTTGATGAAGGCGATGGTAGGGATTGAGCTGCCGATGAGCTCGTCCCGTATCATCACAGCCGCGTCCACCCGGCCGCCGAAGGTGTTGATATCCAGAAGCACGACGCCGTTCTCCGCTGAAGAAGCTTCTTCGATCACTCGGGCCACGAAAGGAGCCATGCCGAGGTCGACCATGCCCTCAATGGGCACTCGAAAAACCGTGGCTGGCCCAGAAGGAGAATTCGTTTCGACGGCGGAAGGTTCAGTCTGAAAAGTCGCAGCGGAGAGCAGAAGCAACGCCGGGACTGCCACCAGGAGAGCCAGCCGCAGTAAGCTCGGTGACCAGGCTGGACCCTGTCTCATTCTCTGTAAACGCAATCTGCTAATCCCAGGAGAAATTGTACTCAGAATCCGCAACCTAGCTGTCACCTGCGGCCAAAATGCTGAGCTGCATATTTGGCCAGAATTTCCTGCTCCTGTGGCGTTACCTTGGCACCAAAGTCAATCATGTCGCCGATCGTCCGTTTCCATTCAGCTTCAGACTTGCGCGAGTTGAGGGGTATGTCCAGGCCATGGCAGCTGGCGCAGCTGCTTACAAGGATGCTTCGACCCGGGCCTTCAGGAAGTGCTGTTCCGGCCTGGGAGCTTTCGCCACCTGAGCTGGGAGGAGGCGAATCGGAGCCATAGGTAGCTGCCAGATACTCGGTCAGGGGTTCAATCTCATCGGGCATCAAAGGGGCTCCCCTGGAGATCATGGAGTACACTGTGTTCCTCCACTGATCAGCCGTTTTTCCTTGGAGCTGCGTTTCGCGCAGGCCATGACACCCCGTGCAAGCCAGGCCAAAGACTTGGCTGCCCTCTGGCTCTTGCAGAAGGGACGACAGGTTACTGGTAGTTGGGCCAGGAGAGCCCTTGCCCATGCCAACATATTGAGAGGCCATCACCACAACAGCTAGCCCAGCACAGGTGAGGAAAAATAATCGGCCAATAGTGTGCTTCCAACCCATAAAACAGAAATCCTCCGCTTAGCCTCTCTGGTTGCGAAGTTGAGCAATGGAGAATGGAGAATGCCAGGTATTCTCACTGAATATTCCGTCCCGCTCCACCTCCAGATCCAGTAAATAGGGCCGGCCTTCGCGCATGGTCTTTAGCGCCCGCTGTAAGGCCGGACCCAGATCGTCGGGATCAAAGACTTTCTCACCTGGGATGTTGTAGGCAGCGGCTATCTTGGAAAAATCCACGTCGGGATTACCCAAATAGCTGGTTAAGTCCTGGCCGTTCTTGAACTGCCTTCCACCAAAGGAAAGGTTGCGATTGCGGGTTTCGTTGTAGCTGTGGTTATTCATCACCACGATGAGCACAGGCGCATCATAGCGAGAAATGCTCCACAGCGTCTCGGTTTGACCGAACAGAATACCTCCGTCACCCTGCATCGCCACGACCTGGCGCTCCGGTAGGGCCAACTGCACTCCCAGTGCCGCTCCTACCCCCCAACCCAGTGCTGAGCCAGTTGTGCGTCCAATTTGCAATTTGTCCTCAAGGCCCATCTTCAAGATTTCCAACACCTTGGGGCCCTCGCTGCCGATTTCTGGAACGATGACAGCATTCTTATCCAGGGCCTTTTCCAGCTCAAAACCGACCCGCTCCCAGGACATTGGAGTGCTGTCAAACTTCGCCTCCAGTGCAATCTCTCTCGATGTTCGCAGCTTCTGATTAAAGTCACTGGCCTTGACCAACCGTTCCGACCGCAGCCGCTTCATGCGATCCGCTGTCAATAGGCCATCGAGGGCATCGGAAAGATCCGAGATCACAGTTGAGACATGAGCGAGAATGGGAAGATCTGCGTATCCCCTTTTTCCGATCATATCGGCATCGCTGCTCACATGCACCAAGCGGCCTCCTGCTGGCGAACCTCCGCCCTTGGCTCCAAAGTTGATCACCAAATCGATGTTTTGAGGGAACCTCATGCTGCGGGAATAACTCCGCATAAAGAGCGGATGATGGGTGGGAAAGTCACAGAAAAGACCATCCGCCTGACAAACGGGGACGGACAGCTTTTCAGCCAGATCCAACATGGCCTGGTTGGCTTTTCCGCGAGTGACCTCCGGTCCCACCAGAAAAAGAGGACTCTTGGCTTCCGCCAACAATTGGGCCGCTTTCTCGATCCGATCGCTACTGGCGCGAAACACAGGACGCACACGAGCTGGATCCATGTTGTAAATCGGAGACCGCACCTTTTCACTGAGAAGATCGGATGGAAAGTCCAAGGTGACAGGAGCCCCGGGAGGTGTAAATGCGAATTTCATGGCGCGGCGAAGCGTCTGAGGCATGGACCCGGCATCAACACAACTCCAGCTCCAGGCAGTAAAAGGTTCTGTGGGTTTCAGATGGTCATCCCACTCTTCAAATCCATCCTGTCCGGCCTGACCTCTCAAACCTGCACGCCCAAAACTGATGATGAGCGGCGTACGATCCTTCCAAGCGTTGTACAAATTGCTGATCGAATTCCCCACTCCCACCTTGCTTCCCATGAAATACCCAAGCTCGCCACTGGCCAGGGCATAGCCCTGCGCCGTTGATACCGCTTGTCCTTCATGAGTGAGCATGATCACCTGCATCTCATTTGTGTTGATTGCATCCGTCATGGTGACCAAGCCGCTGGTGTTGGTATGGAAAATGTACTTCACGCCAGCCGCTTTCAATTGCTCCACCAGCAAGGAGCCGGCGGTTCCTTCAAGCGTCCGAGGTGGAGCCATGCCTAGTTCATCGCCACTTCCCAAGCCCACCTGAACAGAGGCCAGCAAGGACTCGGCAGCCAGGCTGGAGATGCCCACGGCAGTCACTGCTTGAATGAAATCCCTTCTGGAACTCTGCTTGGAAAGATACCGGTCGATGCTTTGATAGATTGCCTTATTCATCTCGCTTGGCTCCTTTTTGGTCGGTTGATTTCTTCACTCATGCTAACCGTTCAGGTGGTCAGAATCAATGGTTAATCGTGGTTAGAGATCACCCTCGCGGGCACGAGCCTGCTTCAACCAATCAGTGACCTGAGGAACAAGCTCCGAATCG
Source organism: Acidobacteriota bacterium (assembly GCA_963663035.1). Lineage (GTDB taxonomy): Bacteria > Acidobacteriota > UBA6911 > RPQK01 > JADFOI01 > JADFOI01. The sequence continues at coordinate 288,283 of OY760074.1, read as the reverse complement.
GGGTGGTACTGCAGGAACTCCTCAAACTCCCCCACCAGGGATGCAGAGTCCTGTCTGAGCTGATAGATTTGAGCCAGTACCAGCCGAGGGTAGGAGAAATGTCTGGGATCCAGCGTCTTAGCCTGCTTCAAGTGTCTCTCGGCGCTGTCCAGCTGACCCAGAAAAAAGTAACTTTGCCCCAATTGGGAGTGGGCCAGGGCATCGTCCGGTTGGATCTCCACAGCGCGCAGATTGATCGGTAAAGATTCTTCCCACTTCCCTTGAGACAGTAGGGCTCCACCCAGATTGACCAGAGGAAGATAAGAATCGGCCTCTTGCTCGAGGGCCTCGCGAAAATAGACTTCGGCCTGCCCATACTCCTTGGACTGGTAGGCGATGGTTCCCAAGTTGTTCCAGGCATCTGCAAACTGGGGGGCCAGCTCGACCGCCTTCTTGAGATGCTCGACAGCAGCCGGTACATCACGCTTCTCCAGTTGATCTTGAGCTTTCATGTATTCCTTAACGGCACTATCGGGAATGGACAACCGGGTGGCTGAAACCGTATTCTCATCCTGTTGTGAGGACCTGGGATCAAAGTGAAAGGTCGTCTCAATCCTACCCTCGGGATCGCTGAAGCTGGCTCCTACTTCGATGGTCTGTTGCATTTGGCCCCACCGCGGGACCGCGATGCTCAGGGTGTACATTCCAGGAGAAAGCCTCTCGAACTTGAAGTTCCCACCGCGATCAGCAACGGTCTGGGTCACAAACGAATCGGTGGCCCCGTGAAGAAAGATCACCGGCACCACATCCCTGAAAGGTCTACCGTCAGCCTGCAAGACCGTGCCCCGGAATTCGAATTGATCTTGTCCTAAGGCGTTAAGGGCGGACAGGGAAAGACAGAGAGTCAGAATGAAGACCATCTTCACTTTTATCGGGCCTCCAGAGGATCCATTAGACTGAACTTAGGCTAAACCTTTGGAGATTCGAAGACAAGTTGGAAAGCGAACAGAGGGTTATTTGACACTCCTTTTTCTCTCCGATACCCTTTCAAGAGAGCAATCAGTGATCACATCCTTATCATATACTTGAGCAAAGTGCTTTCCAGTTTACACGCAGTACAATCTACTTAAACTCCCTAATTAACAGGGACGAGAAGGAGTGTCTGTAATGAAGCAAACATTTACACTGCAAATCAATGGAGCACCCCACACCTTGGAAGCGGAAGAGGATGTTCCCTTGCTGTGGATCATCCGGGAACATCTTCAGCTCACCGGCACCAAGTTCGGCTGCGGAATCTCCCAGTGTGGTGCCTGTACGGTCCACGTGGACGGCCGGCCCATGCGATCCTGTCAGCTGACGGCGAGCCGGGTGGTGGGCCGCGAGATCACCACCATCGAAGGCGTTGCCGAAGATCATCCAGTAAAGCAGGCCTGGATTGGCGTCCAGGTTCCCCAGTGCGGCTACTGCCAATCGGGGCAGATCATGTCGGCGGTGGCCCTTGTGGAGAACAATTCCAATCCCAGCGATGAAGAGATCATCCAGGCCATGGAGGGCAATCTTTGCCGCTGCGGGACCTATATGCGGATCAAGCAGGCCATCAAACAGGCGGCCGAGGAGGTGAGGAACTCATGAACAGCACAATCGATCGTCGAGAGTTTTTGACCCGAACAGGTCTTACACTGGCGGTAGCAGCCACAGCTTCGGGCTTCAAGGTTTTCGCCATGGCGGAAGCCGACACGGACCAGTTCCAGCCTACCTCCTGGTACACCCTGACAGCCAATAATCGGCTCACGGTTATGGTCAACAAATCGGAGATGGGTCAGGGGACCCATACCGCCCTGGCCATGATTGTGGCCGAGGAGCTGGATGTGAAGTGGGATCAGGTCGGAGTTGAGCAGGCGCCCACCCGCAAGGAGTACTACACTCCGCCCCGCTTCACCTCAATGACAACCGGAGGAAGCGGTGGTGTGAGAAGCATGTATGAGCCCTTGCGGTTAGCCGGTGCTGCAGGTCGAGAGATGCTGTTGCAGGCAGGCGCCGAAAGGTGGAGTGTGCCCGTCAGCGAGTGTCAGACCTCTGAGGGCCAGGTTCTTCATAGATCCAGTGGCCGGAGCTTCACCTATGGGGAGCTGGTGGAGGAAGCCTCCCAACTTCCCGTGCCAGAGAATCCGCGTCTGAAGGACAAAAGCGAATTTAAAATCATGAGGACGCCCATAGCGCGTCTGGACATACCGGCCAAGGTCAACGGTCAAGCCAAATTCGGCATCGATACCTTTGTGCCTGGAATGCTCTACGGCGCGATTGCCCGTCCGCCTGCCCTGGGGGCGGAGGTGGTTTCCTACAGTGAAGAAGCGGCCAAGGCGGTTGCCGGGGTGCGCCATGTGGTGCAAGTGGACGCCGGGGTTGCGGTTTGTGCTGAAACCCTGGACGCTGCCTGGAAGGGTCGAGAGGCTCTCGGAGTGAACTGGAGCCAGGGAGACTTTCCCAGCCAAAGCACAGAAACGGTTGATAGAGACCTGGTAGCCAGCCTGGAGAAGGAGGGGGTCACCGCACACGATGAAGGTGATGCCCTAAGCGCAATAGAGCAGGCTCACCAGCAGGTCCAGGCGGAGTATCATCTGCCTTATCTGTCCCATGCCCCCATGGAGCCCCTAAACTGCACGGCTCATGTGCAGGCTGACCGATGCGATGTCTGGGTTTCCACCCAAGGACAAAGTCGGGTTCTGGATGCGGCAGTCAGTATTACCGGATTGGAAGCGGAGCAAATCCATGTGCATACTCCTTATCTGGGATGCGGACTGGGCCGTCGGGCCAGAACCGACTTCGCTGAGGAGGCCATTCAGATTTCCAAGGCCACGGGAGAACCCGTCAAGGTCATCTGGACCCGGGAAGAGGACATTCAGTACGATCTCTATCGTCCCGCAAACTCCACCAGAATCACGGCGGCGCTGGACCCAGAAGGTCAGGTGACCGCTTGGTCCCACAAGGTCGTGGCTGCCCAGTTTTCTATGCGGCCCGGCTCCCAATTCGATGGACAGGCCGTCTCGGGTCTGACCCGTCTGCAGTACAAGGTCCCCAATGTATCGGTGAAATGGGTGGAGTTGAAAAATTCCATCCCTTGCACCTTCTGGCGCTCGGTGGGAAGTTCTCACAACGGCTTTACGGTGGAGAGCTTCATGGATGAGCTGGCTCATGCCGCCGGCAAGGACCCACTGGAATTTCGCCTCCAACATCTCAAGGAGAACAAGCGATTACATGGGGTTCTCGAGCTGGTAGCGGAAAAGGCAGGCTGGGGTAAGCCTTTGGTTGGGGCCGAGGGACGCGGAATTGCCGGCTACTACTCCTATAGAAGTTATGTCGCTCAGGTTGCCGAGGTGTCGGTGGACAGAAACACCGGAAAGGTGAAAGTTCATCGAGTGGTCTGCGCCGTTGATTGTGGGCCTCATGTGAATCCCGACACCGTTCACGCCCAGATGATGGGTGCCATCACGATGGGGTTGAGTGCGGCTTTCAAAGAGAAAGTCCACTTTGCCGACGGTGGAGTCAAATCGTCCAATTTCTTCGACTACAATCTCCTGCGTATGAGCGACTCGTTCGACGTGGAGGTGCATATTGTGGACAGTGATGAGAGCCAGGGCGGCTGCGGTGAGCCGGGACTGCCTCCTGCCGCACCGGCCGTTGCCAATGCGATCTTTGCCGCTAGCGGGGCGCGGGTGCGACATCTACCCATGACGCCCGAAACAGTCCTGGAGGCACTCAGGAGAAGCTAGGTACTCGCTTTAACCGGGAACGGAAGGGAAGTTTTTTCGGGGACCCGGCTGCAGGGCGCGCTCGACATGTCGGAGAAAGTCCTCAGGGCCAAGAAACCCGATGACGCGCGCCTCCTGAATTTCATCTCCTCGAGGATCCAGAAAGTGAATCTCGGGGACGCCGGTCACGCCAAATTGCTCTCGCAGACGCTCGGACTCCGCTGACTCGTAGTCGGTCATGTCCACCCGAACCCTCACAAATGGCCAGGTGGCTGTGATGACCCCTCCATCGTTGAAGGTGAACTCCTCGAGCTCTCGGCAGGGGATGCACCACTCTGCATAAAACTCGAGAAGGACGGGGCGTCCTTCCTGCCTGGCGCGATAAAGAATAGCCGGGTCGTACTGTTGGAAAGCAATGGTGTCCCTGGTCTCCGAGGAACCACAAGCAAGAAGACCGAAGGCCAACAGGAAAAATCCCGCACCCCTTGTCAGCCAGTGAAGAGCTCGGAGACTCCTTTTCATACTTCCTTGAATGAAGAGCGACACATCGCCAGGAAGAATATCCGGCGAAGGTATCTCCTTTCTATTATTCTATCCGAGAGAACTCATTCATATCCAATTTTCCTCATCAATGGGAAATATGGGGACAGACTACCCGTTTTCCTCATTTCGAAATGAGGAAAACGGGTAGTCTGTCCCCATATTTCCCATTGAGTCTGTACCTGGCCCTTCGTTTCGTTTATCGTCTCTTACGTTTCCGTTATTGATGAAACGAGGCACTGAGTCATGAAGGTCTTGGTTACCGGTGGCGCCGGTTTTATCGGCTCCTCCATCGTGGAACGATTACTGGAATCAGGATACTCGGTTTCCATTATCGACACCTTGGATCCTCAAGTGCACGGAACCTCACCAACCCCGGTCTCATCCAAAGCAGAGTTTTCCATGGCTGACGTGCGTGACAGAAGCAAGCTGGCAGAAGCGCTGGAAGGTGCCGATGCAGTGATCCATTGTGCAGCGACTGTCGGTGTGGCTCAGTCTCTCTATCGCGCAGGTCATTTTGTCGATGTCAACGTCGGCGGTACGGCACTCTTACTGGAACTGCTGGCCCAGCGTCAAAGACCTCTCAGAAAATTGATTGTGCTCACCTCCAATACATCCTATGGAGAAGGACTTTATCGTCGACCTTCTGACAACAGTTTGGTCCGAGTCGGAATTCGTTCACAGCAGGACATCAGTGAGCACGGCTGGGATCCGGTTTGCCCTGAAACGGGCGAGGTTCTGGCAGCGGTCCCGACTCCAGAGAGTGAAGAATTGCTGGCTCGTAACATCTACGCTCTGACGAAGAAATACCAGGAAGAACTCTCCTTCAGTTTGGGAGAAGTTTACGAATTCCCAGTGGTCTGCTTGCGTTTGTTTAATGTTTATGGCCCCGGACAATCACTAAAAAATCCCTACACCGGTGTTCTTGCTGTTTTCTTGAGCCGGTTATTGGCGGGTCAGGCACCCGTCATTTATGAAGATGGCAATCAAACTCGTGATTTTGTTTCCGTACATGACGTGGTCGATGCTGTGCTTCTCACTTTGGAATCGGAAGCTGTTGTGGGTGAAGTTCTCAACATCGGTTCTGGCATTCCACGTCGCATTATCGACTGCGCTCGGACTCTGGCTCAACTTGCCGGAGGAGAGGTGATTGAACCTGACATAACGAATAAGTTTCGAAAAGGGGATATTCGTCACTGTACTGCAGATATCAAGAAGGCCAGGGAGCTACTGGGTTACCAACCCACGATTCAGTGGGAAGAGGGTTTGGCAGAACTTGCCGAGTGGGCGCGTTCGGCCGGGTGGGAGGACCACTTTGATCAGGCTCAAACTGAGTTACGGGAAAGGGGATTATTGGATTGAAACTTCCAAAGCTCATATGAAAAAAGTTTTTGTGACCGGTAGTAGCGGACTCGTGGGATCTGAAACGGTTCTCTATTTTGAAAGCCGTGGCTGGGAAGTGCATGGTGTAGACAATAATATGCGCCGCGATTTTTTTGGTCCCGACGGTGACACACAGGGGACTCTCACTCACCTTCTTGAATCGACGAAAAACTTTACTCCTCATGACTGCGATGTCCGAGATCGTCAGGTCATTTTGGAGCTGGTTCGGAATCTGCGTCCTGATCTGATTATTCACTCTGCCTCCCAGCCCTCTCACGACTTGGCAAAAGATCGACCTTTTGACGATTTTGAGATCAATGCTACGGGAACTCTAAACTTGCTTGAAGCGGCTCGGTCCTGCTGTGCAGAATCACCCTTTGTCTTCTTGAGTACCAACAAAGTGTATGGCGATGCTCCCAATGAAAAAAAGCTGGTCGAACTGGAAACACGCTGGGATTTTGCCCATCCGGAAGATTCCGAGGGCATTGATGAAAGTTGTCGTATTGATGCCTCTCTTCACAGTTTGTTTGGAGCATCCAAACTATCGGCTGACATCCTGGTACAAGAGTATGGCCGCAATTTCGATATGCCTACGGTCTGTCTGCGTTGCGGCTGCATCACCGGTCCCCAGCATTCGGGCGCTGAACTTCATGGGTTTCTCGCTTATTTAGCCAAGGTTTTTAAAGAAAACCGAGAGTACCAAATCTTCGGATACAAAGGGAAGCAAGTGAGGGATCACATTCACGCCTTCGATGTGTGTCTTTTCATTGATGCTTTTTATCAGCAGCCTCGTACTCACGCCGTTTATAACCTGGGTGGAGGACGAGCAAATAGCTTGTCGATTCTGGAGGCGATCGGTCAGTTCGAACGGCTCATGGACAAACAGCTGACCGTAAAGTACCTTGAAGATCATCGGATCGGTGATCACATCTGCTATATCAGTAACCTGAAGAAAGTAAGGACAGACTATCCGCAATGGGGTATTTCCAGATCCATCACTTCGATCCTTGAGGAACTGGCCCGATAACGATCGACTATGAACCTTTCCGTAGTGATACCGGCACGAAACGAAGGCGGCAATATCGGGAACACCCTGGAAAATCTCATCCGGCGGTTGGACCGTGAAAGTCTTTCTTTTGAGCTGATCGCTGTGGATGATGGAAGTGAAGATGACACGATTACTGAGATTGAAAAGCGTGCCAGTTCCGATGATCGCATCCGACTAGTCCGTAATGAAGGCCAACACGGCTTCGGCCGCACCGTGCGCCTGGGTCTGAGAGCAGCTAGCGGAGATGCCGTGGTCATTACCATGGCAGATGGCTCCGACGATCCGGATGACGTGGCCAAGTATTACCACGTCTTGTGTGATCAGGCAGATTGCGCCTTCGGGTCGCGTTGGGTGCACGGCGGCTCGGTGGAAGATTATCCTCCCCTCAAGAGAGTATTAAATCGAATAGGCAACACCTTCATCCGCCTCTTGTTTGGGCTGCGATATAACGATATTACCAATGCTTTCAAAGGTTATCGCAAGGAAGTCATCCAAGGATGTCGTCCCTTCTTGTCACCCCATTTCAATCTGACCGTTGAGCTTCCTCTCAAAGCCATTGTCCGAGGCTATTCCTATGTGGTTGTACCCATCAGGTGGCGCAGTCGAAAGGCCGGGGTATCCCGTTTTAGTGCGAAGGAAATGGGAAGCCGCTACCTCTATATCATTCTCAATGTGTGGCTGGAAAGATTGTTAACCAGAGGAGATTATCAGCGGCCCCAAGGCGAACGGTTTCGACCCTGGAAAAATTCGAACTAAAGTCGGAATTATGCATAGGTTTTCGTGACGAAGTGCCGCAGGCGCCACGATGACAAGGCGTGCGAGGGGTACCCGCTTGCGGGTCGCACAACGCAGTCAGCGTGGATGATTGCGGTACTGCAGTAGAAAATTTATGCATAATCCCGGCTAAAGAGCTAGTCTCGAATACGTTCCAGCAATCTTCCCTTCTCACCAACCCAACGCAGCTCAACCACGGGTCTTTCTTCCACTACTTGAGCCGGGCTGGATAAGGAATCTGACTCTCGACGCGCCCTCAGGTCTTCCCGCTGGTAGAGGATATGGATAGCTTCCGTGAATCCTGCACCGAAAAGGAATACACCCCTGATTTTCTCCGGCAGGCCTCGGAACACCAACTCCGCATTTGCGGCCGGGGAAGGTTCAAGACGACGCAACTCTGAAAGGAATTCCCTGGAAATGTCGCCAGTCCATCGCCGAGCACCTACGTTATGAAGAAGACCTGCACCGAGGAACAGGACAAGAAGTGCAGTCCAGCAGCGTCTCAATCTTGTATGGCTGATGCCCGTCAAGAGTAAAGCAATGACGATGGCTAGCCCTGCAGAACCTAAATAGAAGACTCGCGAATTGGCCAGGTCAGCCCCCACCAGTATCAGAGGGTGAGGCGGAATATTGGCAAGAACGATCCAGGTCAGGCCAAACCAGATCAGTCCTTTGTCAGACTTGCAGAAGCTTGTGCCCAGAACAAGGGCTAAGAGTAGGGCCCCCGTGAGGGAAACGAGAAGAATGGGCTCAAACAAGGGAGGCTGCAGCCAGTTATAACCCAGAAGCATTTGAGCTGGAGCCCGGCCCAACAAACCTTCGAATGTCTGCAATCCTATCTCGAAGGTGGCGGGTTGACCGCTCGGATTTGCATATCCCCCGATTCCACCCAAAACAATCCATCTATAGACAAAGGCAATGGTCGCAAGCAAAAGGAAGGGACCCACTGATCTCAGTTTCCGAATGGGCATGACGAGAAACTCAAGAGAAATCAACAGAAGGGGAAGTATGTAGGCATTCTCTTTGGACAGCATCCCCAGTAGGAAGAAAACCAGGGCAAACAGCAGGTGAGAGGTGTGGCCGGTTCCACGAAACCTCACATAGTACACCAGCGCCCAAACCGTGAGGCAGGTGGCCACCACGTCGAAGCGACCTCCCATCCAGGAGACGGCTTCGACCTGAATGGGAAAAACGGAAAAGATCAGCGCCCCGGTAGCACACGTTTCCGCTCTCTGCCCAAGACCCTCAAGAAGGAAGAAGATACCTGCCGTGGTGATGAGGTGAAGCAGAATGCTGGTCAGATGGTATCCAGGGGGCCAGAGCTCCCAGAGGCGATAATCCACAAAGAGGGTGGCAAAACCAACTGGCCGAAGAAAAACCCCGGCCTGCCCCTCTGTCAAGAGCAGCCAGAGGCTCTTAAAAATCGGGCTTTCAGCATGGACTAAGTAGGTGTAATCGTCGCTGATGAAATAAATTGGAAGCGTGGTGGCATAAAGTCCAGAGGCCAAGGTCAGTGCAAGCAGCAATCCCTTGGCGGATCTTTCCTCTGCCGCCAAACCCTCCCTTGGCTGACCGACCATCAGGAGACGGACGATCAAGATCAGAAAAAACAGGAGCGAGCACATCTCGGCGACGTTGAGACGAGCTCTGGGAGTCTCTGAAATCAGCACCAGAGGGAGAAAGAGAAAAAGCGCACAGGCAGCTGCGACAGCAATGAATCCCCTCGGTTGCGACCAGGGGACAATCCTAGCCCAATTCAAATGGTCCCCCATCTTTTAGTGGGGACCATCTGAATTGGGGACAGGAAGGGTCTCCAGAGGCCCTACCAAGAACAGGAAGGAGCACGCCCCCAGCATGGCCATCCCGCCGGCAATCAGAAGGGCCCCAAAAAAGGAGCCACCCATAGCTCCCACGATGAACCCGGTGACAATGGGCTGGAGCACACCGCTCACGTTTCCTGCAAAATTCTGAATGGAAGTCAGAGAGGCAACGGATCCAGCTGGGGCCAGATCAATGGGCATGGCATTGGCAGATGCCGTCGTCATTCTGAGGAATCCCATGCAAAAAGTTAAGAGGGTGACCGCCAGCCAGGTCTGGGTGGTAAAGGCTGCAGCAACCACCAGGATTGTGGTCATGGTGAGTCCTGTGACAACCATTCCCTTGCGCGAAGCAGACCGGCTCACACCGCGCCGGATGAGATGATCTCCCAACCATCCTCCCCCAGCAGTCCCGACCATTCCCATCAAGAAGGGAAGGCCGGACAGGATTCCGGTTTCGGGCAGGCTCAGGTTCCGCTCCAGCCTCAAATAACTTGGAAACCAGCTAAAAAAGAAGAAGTAGGAGTAGAGATATCCCATTTGTCCCAGGGCGATGCCCCAGGTTGCCCGGTACCCCAGAAGCGAAGACCAGGGGATCTTGTCCCTGGCGCTCTCCTTCTCAATCTGACCGGGTTCAACCTGGGCCTCGACCTTGTCCCTGGGGTAAAGAGAAAACCAGGTCAGGCAGAACAGCAAGCTGACAGTGCCAGAGACATAAAAGACCCATTGCCACCCCAAACTGCTGATCAGGAAAGCACCCAGTGCGGGTCCGATAGCCAGGGCAATCTGACCTCCAAAGAAACAGAGGCCAATCGCTGTGGCACGCAGATCAGGACCCATCCAACGCGAGATACAGGCGGCCTGTGAGGGCATTCGCATGCTGTGCCCCAGTCCAAAGAGAGCACGCATGACAAAGAGCGATGTGACAGTAGAAGCAAGGGGCAGGGCCATGGTAGCCATGCCCCAAACTCCAGACCCGATGCCCACAATCAGCCAGGGGCCAAATCGGTCCACGAGGGGACCAATCATGAGCAGCGAAGCGGTGTAGGCCCAGTTCCAACCCGCCAAGATAAACCCCATCTCTTCGAAAGAGATGTCATAGAGGCTCATCAAGGTCGGGGCCACGATTCCCAGCGAAGTACGAATCAGATCCGTTGCGAAGGCCATCCCTCCCAGGAGACCCACCACAGTCCACTTTTTCATTGATTTGCCTTCTGCAGCTAGTCGTCTTTTCCTGAAGTCAGAACCTGGAAAATGGGAACCAGCTTGGCCCGGATATCTTCTATGGACCCCTCGAACTGTACGCCAAACGAGCCAACCCCGCCGTCTTCAATAAGCTCCGTGATGGTATGGATAACCCGGGAAGTCAGTTTGCCTTCCAGACGGACCGGCCCCTCCTTGGCGTCAAAGGTCAGAGCGACCAGGGCGCCCTCAGGAGGAACAGAAGTGACCTCAGATATCAACGCCCCACCGAAGGAAATATTGGCGATTTGCCCCCGGGTATTCCCCTCTTCCCACGTCACCGAGCAGGGCATTGACACCCGCCAGCGTCTATACTGGCGTCTTCCTTTCATTTCTTCTCCGCTTCGGTACCTAATCAGTGAACACCGATTACAGCTTGAATGCTAGCTCTTGACGTTGGGAAAGGCAATGGGAAATTGCCATTGTCGCCGTTTTCTTGGGTTAAGACAGGTGACTTGATGGCCCGTGGGCTAAAGCCCAAGGCTCTGACTGATTCCACCTTCTCTGTTGACAGAAGTTCAGACGGGCAGTAGCATCGCCGCAAGATCCCAACGAACTTTTCGAGGAGGACTCAAAAAAGTGAAATACTTCCTGCCGATCCTATCCGTCCTGGCTGCAGGTCTAGCCAATCCCCTGCTGCTGCATTCGCAATCGATGACGGGGGATTCCCCACTTCCTCTGGTGAAAATCGTTGCCACCGGAGGAACCATCGCCAACACGACTGATGGTCGAGTCAGCGCCACAGCTGTGGTTCGAGATATTCCGGCTATCAGCCAGTACGCGCGGGTGGAAGTGGTAGACCATGTGCGCATTGGAAGTTCGTCCATGAACCCCAAGGTGTGGATCGGTCTGGCCAACGCCATTAATAAGATCTTCGAAACAGAGCCCGAGGTTACGGGAATCGTTGTCACTCACGGAACTCAAACCACCGAAGAAACCTCGTATTTTCTCAATCTCACGGTTAAAAGTGACAAACCCGTGGCCCTGGCGGCGTCCCAGCGCAGGCACGGCACCCTGGGAAACGATGGGGACCGAAACCTGCTCGATGCCATCCGGGTTGTTTCCTCCCCTCAAGCCAAGGGAAAAGGTGTCTTTGTCATTTTGGATGAAGAGATCAAGAGCAGTCGCGATGTTCTCAAGACTGGTCGTCGTCCCGGGGCTTTTAACACGCGGGGCGTCGGCGTCCTGGGCTACGTTGACCCCGATCAGGTGACCTTTTACCACGCCCCAGTGCGGCGACATACCTATCAAAGCGAATTTGACGTGAGCCAACTCCAAGATCTTGCCACGGTGGAAATCATGAGTACCGCTGCCGGAGCATCCGGCGTCATTCTCAATGCACTCAAAGGCCTGGAACTGGATGGATTGATTTTTCAAGGCTTTCCGGTCTCCCAAAGACTGGCCCCAGAGCACAGGGAGCCTCTGAGTGCCCTGGCCCAGGCGGGCCTGCCGATTGTCATCACCAATCGGGGCGGCGAAGGGCGAGCCGAAGCCAACCCGAATGACATCTTCATTGAAGGAGATAACCTCCCCCCCCAGAAGGCCCGTATTCTTCTCATGCTGGCCTTGACCCGGACAAAAGACCTGAAGGAAATCCAGCGCATCTTTGATGAGTACTAGAAGAGAAGGCAGGAGTCAGGAGAGAGTTCCGGATCTGCGTTTAAGTCCCCGCTGGCCCGCAGGCTAAAGCCTGCGGCTCTGATCGGAGCCAGCCAGGCGTTTTACATCCCTGTCATCGACATTCTACAATGGTTCTCACCTGGAGGAACCAAAACAATGCGCAAAGTCCTATACATTTGTTTGATGAGTGGATTTTTGGCGGCCTTGGGCTGCAGTTACTTGGATATAGGCGGGGGTGGATCAGCACCCGGCCTGGAGCCCCGAGGTCCGGTCTCCATGGACAAGAACGACTATCCGGTCTTTCCGGATGCGGATGCCGGGGCAGACCCGGCCGTTTCTGCCGAGCAGGGAGGCAGGGGCTTCACCGGTGAGGGCTGGGAGACCAATACGGAGTTTGACTTCATTGGGGATCCTCGCGCCGTGAAGGGGGGATTGCTCAGGGAGCCAATAGGGTCTTTTCCCGGCACAATGCGGATGGTGGGGCCGGAATCGAATACCTCCCTAAACTACTATGTGCTGGGGGCGTTGGTCTACGAGACGCTGCTGGGCCTGCATCCCACCACCATGGGATACATCCCCGCCCTGGCCACCCACTGGCAAATCTCCCCCGATAAAATGACCTTTCGCTTCCGAATCAACCCCAATGCCCGCTGGTCCGATGGCCAGCCGGTCACGGCCGAGGACGCTGTAGCTTCTTGGGATCTGAGCATGGATGAGGGATTGCAGTCACCGATGGATCAGATGGTTTGGAGTAAGTTCGAAAGACCCGTTGCCGAGAGCAAATATATCGTTCGGGTCAATAGCGCCAAAGTGAACTGGCAGAACTTCCTCCTTTTTTCAACTTCGCTGCAGCTCTTCCCGGCCCATGTCCTGAAAGATGTGGACGCAGCCACCTACCTCCGTGACTACAACTTCAAGATGCTTCCCGGCACCGGCCCTTACCTCGTTCGGGAAGAAGATATCGACAAGGGAAACTCTTTGACGCTCCGCAAGCGCCAGGATTACTGGGCGGAAAAACATCGTCGAAATGTGGGCCTGTATAACTTTGAGCAGGTCAAAGAAATCGTGGTTCGAGACCGCAATCTGGAGTTTGAAATGTTCAAGAAAGGCGATCTCGACTACTACATAGTCAACCGCGCCCAAATGTGGGTGGAGGAGCTGGATTTCGATCGGATACAAAGAGGTTTAATTCAAAAACGGAAGATCTTCAATCACGATGCTATCGGAGTACAGGGTCTGGCATTCAATATGCGCAGAGTACCCTATGACGACATCCGGGTGCGAAAGGCCCTCTTTCACCTCTTCAATCGGGAGCAGCTGATCGAAAAGCTGATGTACAACGAGTACCAGCTGCAGAACTCCCACTATGCCGGCGGCGTCTATGAGAACCCCAATAATCCCGTAGTCTTATACGATCCGGAACTCGCCCTGAATTTGCTGGCCGAGGCGGGCTGGAGGAATCGGGACGAAAGAGGGCGCTTGGTGAAAAATGGCCAGCCCTTGGAAATAGAGCTCCTTTACCGTTCCCAGACCTCGGAAAGAATTTTCACCGTGTACCAGGAAGACTTGAGGAAAGTAGGAATTACCCTGAATTTGCGGCTGGTGACACCGGAGGCCCAGTGGAAGCTCGTCCTGGACAGACAGTTTGAGATGGTCTCCATGTTATGGGGCGGATCGCTTTTCCCGAATCCGGAGGTCGAATACCATTCTTCACTGGCCGATCCGAACGGTACCAACAATATCACCGGGATCAAAAATCGTAGAATCGATGAAATCACCGAGGCCTATAACGAGATGTTCGACCTGGATGAGCGCATTGCCGCCGTTCGGGAGATTGATGGCATCCTGGCCAATCTCTACCCCTACATTCTGGAATGGACGGCCCCCTTTAAGCGAGTCGTGTACTTGAATAAATTTGGATACCCCGAAGGAACTTTCACCAGGATCGGGGACTACTCAGACATTCCCTCAGTGTGGTGGATCGACCCGGAAAGACTAGAGCAGTTCGATCAGGCCCAGCGTGATCCAGACATTCAACTGGAAGTCGGCCCATCAGAAGATCGGTACTGGCTGGACTTTGCTCAAGTCGAGCAGCAGACCAATACCACAGAAACCCCATGACAGCCTACTTCATCCGCCGGTTCCTGCTGGTCATTCCCACCTTCTTGGGCATCACACTGGCCGTCTTCCTGATCATGCACTTCGTCCCGGGCGGCCCCATCGAACGCAGGATCATGAGCTACCAGATGGCGCTGGCTGAGGAGGGCGGGGCCAGCGGCGGAGGGCTGAGGCTGGATACCGGTATTCCTGAAGCAGCGCTGGAGGAGATGAGGCGATACTACGGTTTCGACAAGCCCGTCGCTATTCGCTATGCCCAGTGGCTCTGGAACGTGGTGCGGCTCGATCTGGGTCGATCCTACATCTACCAGGAGCCGGTATGGGATGTGATCAAATCGCGCTTCCCCGTCTCCATATTCTTAGGACTGACGGGCTTTTTGCTGAGCTATCTGGTTTGCGTGCCCCTGGGGGTCTTCAAGGCGATTCGACACGGATCGCGCTTCGATTTCAGCACCAGCTTCATTGTGTTTCTGGGCTACTCGATTCCTGGATGGGCACTGGGGACCGCCCTACTGGTGTTTCTGGGAGGGGGAAGCTTCTGGGATTTCTTTCCCCTGGGCGGCTTCCGACCCACTAATTGGGAATTCTTGAATTTCGGCCAGAAAATCGTGGCCCAGCTTCACCACATGTTTCTTCCCGTGGTCTGCTATATGATCGGCTCCTTTGCCACCCTCACTATCCTGACCAAGAACTCGCTGCTGGAGAACCTGGGACAAGACTATGTCCGAACCGCTTTTGCCAAGGGCTTGAGTGAGCGGCGGGTGATCTTTTTGCATGCCCTGCGAAATTCCCTGATCCCCATCGCCACCGGTCTGGGACACTTCTTCAGCCTGATTCTGGCCGGCTCCTTTCTGATCGAGAAGGTGTTTAATATCGACGGAATGGGCTATCTGGGATATACCTCGATCCTGCAAAGAGACTATCCGGTGGCCCTGGGCATCGTGGTCATTTCCAGTCTTCTCATGCTGTTGGGCAATATTATCTCGGACGTCATCTACGTGTTCGTCGACCCGCGGATACGGTTTCGATAATGAACCAGGTGCCGCCCCCCTCCCTATCCATCTTCCGCAAGCGTTGGCGGAAGTTCCGCAGTCTCAAGCGGGGCTATTACTCCTTCCTGATCATTGTGGCCGCCTACCTGATCTCGTTCGTACTGCCCCTCCTCGTGAACAGCAAGCCGCTTTTGGTGCGATATGAGGGCGAATACTTCTTTCCCATGCTGCGCTTTTACGGTCCCGAGGAGTTCGGCCTGGAGGCGATCGGCGAACCGGACTACCGGCAACTGAAGGATCAGTTCTCTGCTGCAGGGCAGGGCAACTGGGTCATCCTGCCTCCCTACCCCTATCACCCCAACGAATCACTGCTGGAACTAGAGGGCGTTCCCCCTCACGAGCCTTCCCTCCAGCATTTCTTCGGAACCGACGATCGAGGCCGCGACGTGTTCGCGCGGCTCGCCTATGGCTTCAATATATCGATGACCTTCGCCGTGCTGGTTCTCACCTTCAGCTATGGGCTGGGAATTGCCGTGGGTGGATTGATTGGATACTTCGGGGGAAAGCTGGATATTCTGGGACAGCGGGTCATCGAAATCTGGTCCTCCCTTCCCTTTCTTTACACCATCATGATCGTGAGTTCGATCGTCGTGCCGATCTACCTGCCGGGAAGGAGTCAGCTGCTGCAGCCCTCCTTCTGGCTTCTGATCTTCCTTTTGTCCGCCTTCGGCTGGATGGGAATCACCTATTACATCCGGGGGGAGTTCTACCGTGAAAAGGCCAAAGACTATGTGGGGGCTGCACTGGCCATGGGGGCATCGGACTGGACCATCATGTTCAAGCATATTTTACCCAACGCCATCAATCCGATTGTCTCCTTCGCTCCCTTTGCCATCGTGGGCAACATCGGCGCGCTGGTGGCCCTGGACTTCCTGGGATTCGGACTACCCGCCCCCACTCCCAGTTGGGGAGAACTGATTGGCCAGGGCATGAGTTTGCTGACCAAGTGGTGGTTGGTCTTTTTCCCTCTGGCGGCCCTCTTTCTGACCCTGCTCCTGGTCGTCCTGATTGGGGAAGCCTTTCGTGAAGCCTTCGACCCCAAGGAGTTTTCCAGATTGCGATGATAATTCTCAGCGCCCGGATCATTCAGAAGTCGCCTGGTCAAGATGGCCCGTGGGCTAAAGCCCACGGCTCTGACTGTTCCTCGTTTCTTCCGATCAGAGCCGCAGGCTTTAGCCTGCGGGCAGGTTTGCCTCTTGCGCGTTTGTGTTGATGTCCAAAATGCCTGACCCATTAGTCCAGATCCGAGGTCTCAAGACCCACTTCAAAACCGAAGCCGGGATCGCCAAAGCAGTCGACGGGGTCGATCTTGACATTCTGGAAGGGGAGGTACTGGGTCTGGTGGGGGAATCGGGCGCCGGAAAGAGCGTCACTGCCCTGAGCATCCTGCGCCTGATCCCCAACCCTCCGGGAGAGATCGTGGCCGGCTCAATCCTGTACAAGGACCGCGACCTGCTGAAGCTCTCCTGGGATGACATGCGAAGGATCCGAGGCAAGGAGATCAGCATGATCTTCCAGGAGCCCATGACCTCTCTGAATCCAGTCTTCACCATCGGGATGCAGCTCTCCGAGATCGTGTTTGAACATGAGGGGAGTTCCAAGAAGGAGGCATTCGAGCGAGGTGTCGAGATGCTGGAGCTGGTGGGAATTCCCGAACCGGCCCTGCGCATGTCCGAGTTTCCCCACCAGTTCTCGGGAGGAATGCGACAGCGTGTCATGATCGCCATGGCGCTGGCCTGCAACCCGTCCCTGCTCATCGCCGACGAGCCCACCACTGCCCTGGATGTCACCATCCAGGCTCAGATTCTGGAGCTGATGGTAGCGATCAAGGAGAAGCGAAAGGAGGCGGCGATTCTGCTCATCACACACAATCTGGCGGTGGTGGCGGAAACGTGCAACCGCGTGGCCGTGATGTACGGCGGCCGGATGCAGGAAGTTGCCCCCGTTGAAGAATTATTCCACAATCCACAGCACCCGTATACGCGCGGGCTGCTGGCCTCTCTACCCACTGTGGATGGAGTTCGAACAGAGCGACTTCCCACGATTCCGGGTAACGTCCCCGACATCCACGAGCTGCCCGTGGGTTGCAAGTTCGCGACTCGATGTCAGGAAAAGCTCCAGCACTGTGACCAGATCGAGCCCGAATTACTGGAGGTCTCTCCCCGTCACTGGGTGCGCTGTCACCTCATGGAGGAAGAGAGTCCCTGATGGAGAAGATTCTCGAGGTCAAGGATCTCCGCGTTCGATTTTCCGTTTTCGGGGGGGTCCTGCTGCGCAAGATTGCCGAGGTAAAGGCCGTCGACGGCATGAGCTTTGATCTTCTCAAAGGTGAGACCCTGGGCCTGGTCGGAGAGTCGGGCTGCGGCAAGAGCACGGTGGGCCGCGCCATCGTCAACATCCTGCATGCCATGAGTTATGGTGTTGAGATCTCGGGTGAGATCCTCTATCACCATGGCGGAGAGAGTGTGGACCTCACCAGCTTAAGCCGGTCGCAGATGCGTCCTTACCGCTCCGCTATTCAGATGATTTTTCAGGATCCCTATTCCTCGCTCAACCCGCGCATGACGGTCGGTCAGATTGTGGGGGAGCCTCTCAAAATCCATTCCGACTTTTCTGCCAGTGAACGCCGCGATAAGGTGGTCTGGCTGCTGGAAAAGGTGGGTTTGGCGGGCGAGCACGCCGCTCGCTATCCCCATGAGTTTTCCGGTGGACAACGCCAGCGCATCGGCATCGCCCGGGCGCTGTCGACGAATCCCGAAATTGTCATAGCGGACGAGCCGGTCAGCGCACTGGATGTGTCCATTCAAGCTCAGGTGGTCAATCTGATGCAGGACCTGCAGGAAGAGTTCAATCTCTCCTATATCTTCATTGCTCACGACCTATCGGTGGTGCGTCACATCTCAGATCGAATAGCGGTCATGTATCTGGGAAACATCGTGGAACTGGGCCAGGGCGAGAGTGTTTACAAAAACCCTTTGCATCCCTATTCCCAGGCCCTGCTCTCGGCGGTTCCCCGTCCAGACCCGCTGGCAACCCATGAGGAGCGGATCCGTCTGGAGGGGGATGTACCGAATCCAATCCGAAAACCCTCTGGATGCAGCTTTCACACCCGATGCCCCATAGCCCGCCCTTCCTGTTCGGAAGAAGACCCGGTTCTGGAAATAAAGAACGGGCGCGCCGTGGCCTGCCCCTGGACCGGCTGACCGGCTGACCGGCTGACCGGCGAAACGCTGACAACTGACAGCTGACAGTCGGAGATTCCAAATCCCAAACAAATCCCAAATCCCAAACCTGGAAGGCGCGCGGAGCGTGCTCGGCTAGGCCTGCGCGCTGTTTCCGCAGATTAACCGGTGTAAACCTGCGTTGACACTTTCGGTCATTTTACCAGCCACTGGGGAAGTGCTTGAACTCCTTTGAAAAGCCCAGAAATGCTGGCTGCTGGGCAAGCATTACCGATACTTCTACACTTTGGAACAGAACTTGCTTATTAGTTTGGCATGTCAAATAAATATCTAGTTCTAGCTGATGTCGAAGGGGAGATTAAGTTCCTGTCGCTAAGATCGAATGGATCCACAGAAGAAGTAGCAAAACTCTCACAGCAGATGACGGAGAAACTGTTCTCCGGCCAGAATGTTGGAGAGCTTTGGCTTGAACCGTGGCCCTTGGATGACAGCACGTATCAGGCCGCGTCTCGTCCAGTTGAGCAACTCGTCAGTAGACAAGCCGTTTAAGTCCAGAAGGGTAGCTACTCAGCAGTCTACTCTTCTGCCGTTCAGATTCGTCGACTAGCAAACCGATCATTTCAGTCGGAGCTACCCTCAAAAGGTGTGTAAATAGCACAGGCGGTGATTATCCTTCCGGGTGAAAATAAAAACCCGGGCGGAAGAGCCCGAAAGGAAGGAGTCACACCGCCATGAGCAAGAAGAACATTGATCACAGTGTGGAGTCAAGAGTCTGCTTTGAACAGCTGGAAGAGTGGGTGCGAGAGCAGATCCAGTTTTACGTACAGGAACTGCTGGAGGATGAAGTGACACAGCTGCTGGGACGAAGAAAGAATGAGCGTCGCCGAGAAGTGGACGCCTCCGGTGGCTATCGCAACGGCTACGGCAAGGAGCGGCGACTGACGATGAGTTGCGGAACGATCAAGCTGCGGCGTCCCCGAGTGCGGGATCTGGAAGAGCGTTTTGAGAGCCGGGTCTTGCCGCTGTTTGCCAAGCGAACGCGAGAGGTACGAGACTTGATTCCAGAACTCTATTTACATGGTCTGGCCGAGGGGGATTTCGATCTGGCCTTGAGAGGGCTTTTAGGGGAAGAAGCGCCGCTGTCCCCCAGCACCGTAGCCCGGTTGAAACAGAAGTGGCAGGGAGAAATGGAGGCCTGGCAGAGCCGTCGGCTGGATGATCTGGAAGTCGTGTATTTGTGGGCGGACGGCGTGTACATCAAAGCAGGGCTGGAGAAGGAGAAGGCCGTGATTCTGGTAGTGATCGCCGCTTTAAGTGATGGCACTAAAGTGGTGGTGTCCGTCAGTAGTGGTTATCGAGAATCGACCCAGAGCTGGTCCGCAGTGCTGCGGGATCTCAAAGAGCGGGGGATGAACCCACCCCGTCTGGTGATCGCTGACGGGCATCTGGGGATCTGGGGAGCGTTGCGCAACGTGTTCCCAGAAGCCGACGAGCAGAGATGCTGGAATCATCGCATCGTCAACTTGCTGGCCAAGATCCCCAAGAGTCGGCACAAAGCGGCCTTGTTGATGTTGCGGCAGATCCCTTATGCAGAAACACGGCAGGAAGCCGAGCGAGTCAAAGGACGATTCCAACATTGGTGTAGCAAGAGAGGCCTGGAGGCAGCGGCTGATCTGATCGACCAGGACTGGGAGCGGATGGTGACGTTTTACAACTATCCCAAACAGCAGTGGCAACATCTGCGGACTACCAACCCAGTGGAGTCTCCCTTCTCTGCTCTGCGACTGCGAACCGATGCTGCTCGAAGGTTCAAGAAAGTGGCCAACGCACGGGCTGTCATCTGGAAGATGCTGCTGGTCGCTGAGAAGAGATTTCGCCGTTTGAAGGCTCCCCACTTGATGAAGGATGTCTACCAAGGAGCCCAATATGTCAATGGAGTTCCAGTCAACCCAGTCACCCAGGAGAAAGCCGCCTGATGTCTATTTACACACTTATTGACGGAACCTCTTTCAGTCGACGAGGTAGTCTTTAGAACAAACCGATAGTTTAAGGATAAGGTAACAAACCGATTATACAGGGAGAGGTGAAGTGAAAATGGGTCACAAGCTTTTGATTCTGGGGCGCATCAAGGCCGTACTTTTGTTAGGTAGTCTTGCCTATGGTGTCTGGCAAGGTTTATTCTCGCCAATGGACTGGGCGGTAAGACTTCTGGCGGCAATCTCGCCCTCATTCCGAGACGCCATCTACCGAGAAGCAACCAAAGGCTTTGAACTGATGAATGCGTTCGCCTACCTCAGCATCCTGGCACTCATGGTAGTGGCAATCGGCTATGTCAGCCTGTGGGCCGCCAACTTCATCCTGAGCAGGACAAGTCCCAGAGAGTCAATAGAAACACTTTTCCAATTCGCCAAGCATCATGTCCTGTTTAACGTCATGGCCATGCTCGTTCTCCTTTGCAGTTTGTTTGTCAACATGCAGGTCCACTTTAGTAACGAAGTCATGACCTACTCTATGAACTCCATCGAGATCCTTGCACCCGAGATTCCAGTGGACACGCGTCTACGCTTGCGACTGGACTTCTTCTGCATTAGAGATGCCGAAGACTTTTACCAGCTGAATGAGAAGCTTCACAGGCTATCAGGCAGGAGGCAAAGCCAGCCGTCAGTCCGTGCTGTTGATCAGAGGATACCGGCACGGTACTACCGGCCTTTGATCCGGTGTAGCCGGAATAAGGCATAATCCCGCCTAGCCACTCTCCTGTCCCCACGTTTCCCTTCCGACTGATTCATTGTAGAATCAAAATCCTCATCGACGGCACTACAGCTGTGAAAAATGCTTGAAGCCATCGTCACAGGAACACTCACCATTTTTCAGCCGGATATCCTGGTGCTCATTGTCATCGGGGTGGTCATCGGCCTCCTGTTTGGAATTCTCCCGGGTCTCAGCGGGATTGTGGCCCTGGCCATTCTCACCCCTCTGATTTATGACATGGAGCGCGTCCATGCTCTGACCTTCCTGCTGGCGGTTCACTCGGTCGTCTACTCGGGGGGAGCCGTGACCGCCATCCTCCTCAATATTCCAGGGGCTTCACCCAATGCAGCCACCCTCATTGATGGCTTTCCCTTAACGAAAAAAGGAAAGTCCGGCCAGGCCCTGGGTGCAGCCTTCGTCGCCTCCATGCTGGGAGGATGCTTCGGGGCTTTCGTGCTGGCTGCCCTGATTCCAGTGGTCTCCAGCGTGGTGATGGTCTTTGGCTCACCCGAAACATTTTTTTTCGGGATCCTTGCCCTCTCTTTCATCGCCATCATCTCCAGGGAATCTACTGTGAAAGGGCTGGTCTCCGGAGGAGTGGGTATCTTGTTTTCTTTCGTGGGCTATCAGGGACTGACCGGGGTGCCGCGATTTACTTTTGGCAGCCTCTACCTTTACGACGGCATCAAACTGATTCCGCTGGTTCTGGG
This sequence comes from Acidobacteriota bacterium, assembly GCA_963663035.1. GTDB lineage: Bacteria > Acidobacteriota > UBA6911 > RPQK01 > JADFOI01 > JADFOI01. Next base: position 266,318 of record OY760074.1, on the reverse strand, counting down.
GCTCTTCGCAATTCCGACCCTCTTGGATTTGGCCACAAAAGGCAAAGCGCTGGCCCAGGTTGAGAGGCCTGGCACGGCTATCAAGGCGGATCTAGTGGAGGGAATCCGAAGCGCTTTGAGCCACTGGTGGCTGGTCCTGCGCTGTTCTGCGATTGGATGTGTGGTGGGAATCATTCCAGGCGTGGGCGGCGAGACGGCGCCTTTTGTTGCCTATGGTTATGCGAAACAAACTTCAAAGCATTCCCAGGAATTCGGCTCCGGCCATATCGAAGGAGTCATCGCACCCGAAAGCGCCAACAATGCCAAGGAAGGTGGTGCCCTCTTGCCTACCTTGGCCTTTGGAATTCCTGGAAGTGCCTCGATGGCGATCTTGTTGGGAGCCTTCTTAATTGTGGGTCTGACACCTGGGCCCGCTCTGTTGACCGATCATGCCGATATCGTCTTCTCGCTGATTGCGACCCTGGTTTTAGCCAATGTACTGGCCTGTATCCTGATTCTGCTCCTCACAAACAGCTTGGCAAAAGTTGCCTTCGTGCGGGCTCCTATCCTGTTTCCCGTGATCCTTATCCTGATCACGGTGGGAGCCTTCAGTACCGAGACAAACATTTCAGATCTCTTCATGATGCTGCTTCTGGGAGCCTTCGGCTGGGCCATGAAAGCCCTTGGCTACAATCTCCCGGCACTGCTTCTGGGCTTTATCCTGGGCCAGATCGTGGAGACCAATCTGTACATCTCCTTAGGCGCCTATGGAAGCACCTTCTTCCTGAGACCGGTGTCGATGGTTCTGATCGCTTTGACCCTGGCCGGACTCGTTTATACTCACAGGACTAGGCAACGTGTGGCGCCCGCTTCTTCAGACTCCACTTCGGTGTTTGGCTTCGCCTTCACCTTCCTGCTCTTCGCCATTTCTCTGTCCGGGCTGGCCCTTTCTCTTCAATACTCTCCGCGGGCGATGTTGGGACCGTGGGTCATTGGAATTCCCATGATCGGCCTTCTCTCCACAGAACTTTATTCCCAAACCAGGCATTTGAGGTGGGCACAATTCCTATCGGACCTCCGTCCTGGTCAATATGGCTCTTCCATCCGGGCTTCCCTATCGATCCTTTGCTTCGTGTTGGGAATTTACCTGGTAGGATTTACTTTTGTGCTTCCGGTCTTTACCGTTGTTTACTTGCGGATACACAAGGAGAGTTGGTTGTTGTCTCTGAGCCTTGCGCTCGTCCTTTCTCTCACAATACATCTCTTGTTTGTTCAACTCCTCTCGGTACCCCTCTATCCGGGAATCCTTCTAGGTGGGTCCCCAACCTGATTGAACTGGAGCATTGATGCGATTTTCTCCATGGGCCGCGTTGGTTATTGTGCTGCTGCAAGTGGGTTGCCAACAGGACTCGACTGCCCTGGCGCCAGAGGATTTTTACAGGGGGAGGGTACTGGAGATCATCGTTCCGACTTCCCCGGGGGGCGGCTACGATGCCTGGGCCCGCATGATGGCTCCCGAGCTCTCAAAACACACTGGAGCCACCGTCATCGTGAGAAACATGCCGGGAGCAGGAGGACTCCTTTCTCTCAATTATCTTTACAATTCGGCCCGAAAGGATGGGTTAACCATCGGAATCGCCACTGCCGTAGGACCCTACGTGAATCAAATCCTGGAAAGTGAATCCGCCCGCTATGACCTTCGTCAATTTAACTGGCTGGGCCGCTTCAGTTACGACTCCTGGGCTCTAGCGGTGGGAGGCACCTTTGAAGACCCATCGCTTGAGACCTTCAAGACACTTCCGGCTTTCAAACTGGGCACCATGAGCAAATACGACATGTACTCCATTCGCACCGTCTTGCTCACGGAAGCTCTACAAATTGAAAATGTCCGCCTGGTAGCGGGGTATCGTGGGAAATCCGACGTAGAGCTGGCCATCATGCGCAACGAGGTCCATGCCTTTTGCGTTTCAGTCCTCCCGGCATTGGATTCTTTCCAGGCCGGGCTCTTCACTCCACTGGTGGTGGTCAACAACGTTCGTGTGGAGGAAATCCCAGATGTGCCCACAATATTCGAGTTCCCCGATATTACTGAAGAGGCACGAAAATGGCTGGAGTGGGAACTGGCCTTGGAGAAAATTGGGCGCGCCGTGATCAGCCCTCCGGGAGTCCCCAGCCAACGAGTTGAGTTCTTGCACACCTCCCTTCAAAAGAGCCTGGAGAGTGAGGATTTCATTGCTTCTACGGCCCGGCGGAACCTCTACGTTCATTATTTACCGGGAGAGGAGATCCAGGGCATGGTCGAGGGCGTCCTTGAAATGGACGCCCGGGAGCAGCAAGATCTCACGCAGATGATCGATAAATATTTTTAGCGATATGCCCACGATTGAGGCCAACGGCGAAGTCTTGTTCTACATACGGGAAGGGAAAGGCCCGGCAACCGTGTTGGTCCACAACCTGGCTGCGAGTGGCCAAGTCTGGCGTAGCCTGATCGATGAGCTGGGTGACCGGTTTGATGCTGTGGCTTTCGATTGCCGCTGTCACGGTCAGTCCTCGGGCAACGGTCCCTTCTCTATTGAGAACGCTGCAGATGATCTCAAGGCCGGTCTGGATGTCCTGGGCATCGAGTCCGCTCACATGATTGGGCTCTCCATGGGCGGATCCATTTGCCTGACCTTCCACGCTCGCTGGCCCCAGCGTGTCCGCTCCCTGGTACTGGCCGACAGCACTGCCCAGGTTGATCCCGCTCTGGCATCAGACCGCCTCTACGCAATCCAGGAAGCGCTGCACTACCTGACCATGAAAGACTTTGGAAAGCAGGCCGCGGGAGAAATTCTTCGCCCCTCGACGGCGCGGGAGACACGCCAGGAATTGGCCGGGATGATAGCGCTGCTCGACAAAAAGAGCTACCTCGAAGTGCTCAAGGCGGTCCTGACAACCGACGTCAATCCACTGCTGGGACTGGTGAGTGTCCCCACGCTGGTGGTGGTGGGTGAGCAGGACGACCGGACACCCCTCTCCCACGCTCAACACCTGGCCGATAGCATCGCCGGTGCAAAACTGGAGGTCATTCCCGAGGCTGGGCACCTGTCCAACCTCGACAATCCGGAAGCCTTCAACGCCGCCGTGGCTGGCTTCCTGGACGGCTCCACCGCGCGCTGAGTAGGGTGTCGCAAAAGTCGGCTGACCCAGCTTTCTTGTGTAGGGGCGCACAGCCGTGCGCCCTATAACCCGTTGACAAACAGAGGTTTCTGGGAGCACGGCTGTGCGCCCCTACCTGCCTTAGTCAAGCTTAACCCCACGGGCTCAGGGCGGCGGCCTCGCGGCCCGCAATGCGCCCGGTGACGAAGCATTCGGTGATGTTGCCGCCCGAGAGATACAGGTAACCGAAAGCGCTGCCCAGCTCTCCGGCTGAGTAAAGCCGGGGGATCGGCTCAGCGTAGACAGACATGATCTGTTGCTTTGTATTGTGCACGGGCCCTCCCTGGGTGTTCGAGACCACGGGCCACAGCTGGCCCGTGTAGAAGGGCGGCGTGCTCACAGACATCATGGTGCCAGGCGGGCGGCCATAGTCCTGGTCCTGGCCGCGCTGGCACAGTTCGTTCCAGCGGACGAGGGTCGCTTCCAGCAGGGCAGGCTCCGCCTTGATGATCTGGGCCAGTTCCTGCACCGAATCCGCACGTTTCAGGATCCCTATTTCCACTTCCCTGAGATTGTCCTCGCTCCAGGAGAATTCGATGCCCAGCTCGTTGTAGGTGGGAGCACCTATCTGGTAGAGGTCACGACCTTCTTCATCGAAGATCATGTGGGAAGGAATGCGCGGGAAGCTCTGTGTCACCGTGTCAAAGAACTCCATCCGGCGGTGGGCGGTGTCATGGGTATACGGTGTGCATTCGTTCATATACCTTTTCCCGTACTGGTCCACCAGGATCCAGACCATCTTGACGCCGGCCGTAGCCTCGCGGCCCGGCATCCAGTCGGGCAGCCGCTTGACCCTGATCGCCACCGGGTAGTCGGGGTCAGGATGCTTGAACCCGTAAGCTCCGTGGTAATGCCACATGTGCCAGAGCTCGGCACCGAGATCCTGGGCCATGCGGATGCCGTCTCCCGTGTTGGCTCTCGAGGTGGCGGTGAGCACCGGCCCCTTCTCCCAATACTGTCGCTTCATCTCCTCATTGGCCTCGAAGCCACCGCAGGCCAGGATAACTCCCCGCCGCGCCTTGACATGTCGTGGGCCGTCCCTGGTCTCGAAGGTCACGCCCAGCGCTTCCTTCTTTCCGTTGGAGATCAGCCTCTTGGCCGGCATTTCCAGCCGAACCTGGATATTCTTGTGGCGGGCGACGTTGTCCTCCAGAACCTTGAAGAGGCGCCAGCCGTTTGCTGATGGCCGAGCGCAGACATGCGGGTAGTAGCTCTCGTCCAGGCCCGGCAGATCGTCGATGTTGGTGTGGTAAAAAGTGTTGACCCCCGGAAAGGGATAGTTACCTCCCTTCTCGCGGGTGCTGATGACTGCACCCGTGCCCTCGGCAAGCAGGCGAACATAGTCCTCGGCAGCCGCGAAACCGTCGGCCAGAACGCGCAGCACATCGTCAGGGGTACGCCCTCCGCAGGTGGCCTTGAGGTAAGCAAAGGCCTCATTGGCATCGTGCGCGCTGCGCACGGCTCCGCCTGAACAAATCGAGATGCCGCCGGGGGTTGGCATCTTCTCGGTGAGCAGGACCTGGGCTCCGGCCTTGGCCGCTTCGATGGCCGTGATGGCCCCGGCATAGCCGTAGCCGACCACGATGACGTCAAAATCCTCGTCAAAGGTAAGAGAACTTCCAGCAATAATTCCTCAGAGTATACCCTGAGACTCACTTCGCTCGTAGAGAGAATGAGATTTCCCTTCTCAATCGCAACTCTCTACAATAAGAGGAGCGTACGAAGTCGATCATTTCCCTGGGAGGTTTGACAAATGAAGAAGCTGGCTACAGTTTTTCTGGTGAGCTTGGTTTGGGTTGCAGGAGTTGCGGATCTCAGCGCGAAGGAGATAGAGATCCTCGAGTGGGAGGTTCCATGGGAAGACAGCCGGCCCCGTGATCCATTCGTCGACAGCCAGGGTCGGGTCTGGTTTGTGGGACAACGATCACACTATGTAGCGAATTTTGATGTCAGCACCGGGGAATTCACCAAATTTGACCTGACACCCGGCACCGGCCCGCACAATGTGATTGTGGATAAGGAAGGCGATGTTTGGTACTCGGGAAACCGAGCCGCCCACATTGGCAGGCTGGATCCTGAGACCGGGGAAATTGCCAAATACCCAATGCCCGATCCTGAGGCCAAGGATCCTCACACCATGGTGTTTGATGGCAACGGCGACATTTGGTTTACCGTCCAGGGAGGGAATTTCATCGGCAAGCGGACCACTGCCACAGGTGAGATTCAGCTCATTCGGGTCACAACTCCCAGTGCCCGTCCCTATGGGATCGTCATCGATTCCAAAAACCAGCCCTGGATTGCCGAAGTGGGAACCAACAAGATCGGCACCGTCGATCCGCAAACCATGAAGCTGAGAGAGTACACCTTGCCCAATGAAGATGCCCGCCCTCGCCGTTTACAGGTAACCTCCGATGACCAGGTCTGGTATGTCGATTATGCTCGAGGCTCCCTGGGCCATCTGGACCCCACCACTGGGGAGGCGGAAGAATGGGTCTCGCCGGGAGGATCTGATTCCAGACCCTACGGAATGGCGGTGGACTCGAGCGACCGACTCTGGTTCGTTGAAACCGGTCCTGATCCCAACCAGTTCGTGGGCTTTGATCCGACGACACGAGAGTTTTTCAGCGTCACCAAGATTGCAAGTGGTGGTGGCGCCGTGCGCCATATGATGTTTGACAGCTCCTCTGGAGAAATCTGGTTCGGGACCGATAAAAACACGCTTGGCCGAGCCAAAGTTCTTCCATAACTCGCTTCGTCTGCGAACGCAGTGAGTTCTAAGGCTTACCGTCCTCGACGGAAGGTCCTGCCGGCGTCGCGATCCGGCTCCAGATAAATCGCGTACTCTTGCGAGACTGCTATACACCAGCCTTCCTCGTCATTGCAGGCAAAATAACGCACGGCCAATTGCAACGGATCCTGGGAATCCCCGGTCTTCTTGATATCTATTAAGAACTCACGCGGATCGATATCCGATGCTTCCTCCACCTTGGGACCTTCACCCGCTGCCGGCGACACGGTGACTCCATCAGGTGTGGTGATTTGATACTTCACCGGATCCACCAAATTATTCCAGTGCACATGGTAGAGGGGATCCGGATGAAAGCCAACATACAGAGTCCCTTCACCGTCCCGCAGAAACTGCTGATCCACTTCAGCTCGCAGCTTCATGTAATAGGGCTGTGAACTCGGCTTCGGCTCGATCCTGACCGTCAACATCCTGCCGGGAACCCTCACTCGTGGCACCACGCCCGAGGCCGCCACCTTTGGGGGAGCCTCGACTTTCAGGTTGAGATCGGACACCCTGGTGGGATTTTCCACCGGCCCCACAAGCTGCTCCAGATCTTTACGCAGCTCGTCGGGTCGACTCCAGGCGCGCAAACGCACTATCTTGCCCGCCGGATCGACCACAAACTCTGAGTTGGGCGAATCACCCAAGGCGTGCCTCAAATCATTGGACATGGAATCACTGATCCAGGTGATCTCGCTCCCCAGTGTCCGCTGGGCTTCCTTAACGTGCATCAGCCGCTCCTCGAGCGTAAACGGCTCGATGTAGCCGTCCAGCTCAGGATGAGCAAGAGTTTTATAGATATAGTAAAAGTTGACACCTTGAGGTGCGTAATCGCGGTAGATAGTCTCCAAACTGGAGACGTTTCGTAAGAAGGGCGGTCAGGTGAGGCAGCCGAAAACCAAAACCGAATAGTTCCCCTTCAGGCTGCTCAACTGGAATTCCCTGCCCTGGGCGTCATAGACTCGGAGGTCGGGCAAAGATTGACCGACCGCGGGTCCTGATCCCTGGAAAGGTTGGCCGGAGACTTCATCCTCGGTGACCATGCCGTCCCCATCGCGGTCAAAGCGCTCCAGGAACTGCTCCATCCTGTCGGGTACTTCTTCCTTGGTCACCCGTCCGTCGCCATTGCTGTCCAACTCCTCGAACATCCTTTCAGCTCGTTCTCCCGGGCCACCGGGAGCCATACCTGGGGGCTGTCCAAAGCGGCCACCGGGAGGGCCTTGAGAGATCTCCTCCCTGGTAATCACGCCGTCACCATCGCGGTCCATCTGCAGAATCCTCTGCGCCTGCTCGGGCACTTCGTCTGCCGTGATTGTGCCATCCCCGTTGCTGTCGAGCTGCTCGAATATCTCTTCGGGAGCCCTGCCCTGCCTCCTCATGGGGCGAGGTTGACCGCCGCCCCGTCCCCGTTGAGACCTGCCGCCGAACTGGGGACGTCCGCTTGCATCGCTCAGGCTGGCGGTGAATTCTTCCTGGGTGAGCCGACCGTCCTGGTCGATGTCTCCTCTTTGCAGCATCAGATCGAAAAATTCCTGGCGCTGCTCGGGAAGCTCGTCCTGTGTCAAGACCCCATCCCTGTTCTGGTCCAGTCGCTCGAACATTGCATTAGGATCGGGTTGCCGCTGGGCAAGCCCGGACTGAGACAACAACAGCCCCATCAAGGTAGCCAAAAGTCCAACCGATAACTTCATTTTCATATTGTATAGTACGAACCCCAGGCTTAGATGTGTAGCAGGAGTTTGTAAGTTTTTGTAAAGCTCAGGATGGACTAGCCGGGATTATGCATAGGTTTTCGTGACGAAGTGCCGCAGGCGCCGCGATGACAAGGCGTGCGAAGGGGTACCCGCTTGCGGGTCGCACAACGCAGTCAGCGTGGATGATTGCGGCACTGCAGTAGAAAATTTATGCATAATCCCGGCTAGAGGCCAATGACGTAGGTCACCTTGGCAATGAGTGCTCGTTCCGCTACGTCTCCCGTTGAAGATCTCCGCTCGTTGTAGACCAGGAAAAAGTCGCTCAGTGGCTTGTGAATCAAATTGAAACGAATATTGCTGCGGAGCTCCTTCCGATCGCTGTTGTACTGGATCAGGGCATTGAGAAACATGCTGGGGTTGAAGCTATAGTTCAGACGAGTGGTGACCAGCTCGGTGTCAAAATCCCCTGAGGGCAGCCTGACATCGTCGTGGCTCCAGGTGATCTCTGATCGAAATTGGGGCATGGGTTGAAAGCGAAAGCTGAAACGATAGGAGTCCTTCTCACCGTCCCAGAAATCTCCCGTGACCGCTCTGAAGCTCCCACTGAACATACGGCTAGCATTACTTTGGAGCGAAAGTGTGTACTCATTGAACTGATAGCCTCCTGCGGGAATCATCTGATCGCTCCGGATGTCGAAGTCTTCAGTCAAGAGCTCAAACCGCGACTGGGCAGCAAACCAGATCAGTTCCTCATTTTGAAACCTGACTGAGAAGCGACCGTTGATGGTTCGCGTCTGCAGGACGTTTTCCTGGTCGGTAAGATAGGTCATGGAGATGGAGGGTTCGAATTCACGAATCCAGGGGATCCGCTCGCGGGGCCTCGGCCGTATCCCAAACGTTCCCGTTGTTTTCCGGATGTCTTTACGGGGAATAAAGCCTACTTCCGCGTTGAAGTTTTCTTGAATGGAGAGATGGTCTGCCTGGACCGTCAGCAGCGGGCCTCTCCAGGCGGCCCTGAAAAAGCCGGCCAGATCCTTGTCCTGGAATTCGGGAGTGTCGGTCTTGAGTAGGAAAGTGGAGACATCCAGAAACCTATAGAAGCTGAAATTGACATCGGCTCCGTAGGTGCGATTGGAATCACCGTCCAGTTCATGTTTGTTGACAAAAATTCCTCCCATCGATGAGTTGCTGAGAACATCTCGACGCACCCGCATCACCGAGAAGTTGGTAGAGGGAGTCCCCTCGAAATCATCGTCCTGCAGGGAAAGGAGACCCACAGTGTAGTCCCCGACCTTCCCCGTCATGCGGGCTCCTCCCAGTATCGGAACGAGACTGCCCTGGGAAAGTCCAATTCGTCGGCTGAAAAAGGGAATCAAGTCCCGAAAACCACCCAGGAGACCCCCACCACCTGGCGGGCCAAACTGGAAGGCTGAGGCATTTTCCAGAAAAAAGTCCCGCTTCTCTGGAAAGAAGAGGCTGAATCGAGTCAGGTTGATCTGCTGATCATCGGCTTCCACCTGTGAGAAGTCTGTGTTGGCCGTCAAATCCAGGGTCAACTCGGAACTCAGCCCATACTTCAGGTCCAATCCAGCATCGGGAAGAAAATCGACGTCGTCATCCTGCCGACGCGTGACCGGCATGCTGATATAGGGCTTGACATACAGATTGCGGCCGGGCCGGATCCCGCTGAGACCCTCCAGTCTTCCGGCTCGTGAGATGCGACTGATTCTGTACTGGCGTGGAATAGGAGCCCAGTGGGCACTCTCATTCTTACGACGGATGCGTCGTTGGAGGTTCAGACCCCAGACCTGCTCTTCTGTATTCCGAAAGCGGAGGGTCGTAAAGGGGATCGCCATTTCCGCTTGCCAGCCACTTTCAGTGATCTTGCTTTGGACATGCCAGATCCCATCCCAATCCCCATTACTCATCCTTCCGTCCTCTCCGACCTGGGTGTCGCGTTTGGCTCCGAAGGGGTTGGTACTCAAGAGAAATCCGTTGCGATCGTCATCGAAAGTATCCAGAAGCAGGCTAAACACATCGCCGTCCAAGGGACGAAAATCTCTTTGCAAATTGGTGACAAGAATCCCTTCCTCACCTTCTGAATCGAAGCAGTAAATACCGAAGTAGAGAAATTCATCATCGTAGAGAATTCGAACCTCGGTTCGCTCGGTTATGGCCTCGCCTGGGCTCGGGTCCTGTTGAACAAAATCGCTGATAGGTTCCACAAGATCCCATTCGGGTTCGTCAAGTTCGCCATCGATGACAAGCTTGGTGTCGATCCGTTGAGCCGTGGTGACTTTTTCTGCGGAGCCTTCCACCGCACCGTCCTGGGCAGCAAGTCCAGAGGACGCAGACCAGCTGAACAGAATGACGCCTAAACCAAGATACCGCCTAATCATGCTCAAAGAATCTCCCTCTCGTTCGCCACAGCTTACAATGACTTCGTTTTCTGCCCAAACTTCGGTCACTCGCCTGGCAGCTCTGGGAGTAGCTCTTTCGTGAATGATAAGATATTGGTACGACTTGTGTTTCAGGGTTAGCGCGGGTGTCCAGGAAGGCCAAGCTCTTCGTTCTCCGCGCCCTTCGATCCTCGACGTAGCCTTAGGCAACGCCTGCGGTCGAAGGGCTTGTGCGGCCTCGATCTTGACCTCCCTGAACACCCGCTGCCAGAATCCCGGAATGAAGCCTTCAAGTAAAGCTTGTCTCATTTGTAAGGAAATTGCTCAAAGAAGGCATCTAGGAGGTCATTAACAGTGAGCTTAAACAGATTGGACAGTGCGGTGATTTTGAGCGCTGTGCGCACACCGATTGGTCGCTTTCGATCGGCCCTGGCTCCGGTCCCGGCTGCGGAATTGGGCGCTTCGGTTGTTCGTGCGGCAGTGGAAAGAGCAGCATTGCCAGATCTTGCAAAGATTGATGAAGTGCTCATGGGGAACGTCGTTTCAGCTGGCCTGGGCCAGAACATCGCTCGCCAGTCCGCTATTTTCGGTGGACTCCCCAGCACGGTCGGTGCCACCACCATCAATAAGGTTTGCGGCTCGAGTCTCAAAGCCGTGATGCTGGCGGCGCAGGCCATCCGAGCAGAGGACGGGAACTTGTTCGTAGTGGGGGGTGTGGAGAGCATGAGTCGGGCTCCCCACATCCTGGATGGCCGCATGGATCAGCTGCGCTACGGAAACGCCGGGCTGAGAGATGCCCTGGTGGTCGATGGTCTCTGGTGCGCCTTTGAGGACTGGGTCATGGGAGAGGCCGCTGAGTTTATAGCCGATGAATTTGGGATCACTCGCGAGGCCATGGATCGCTTTGCACTCTCGAGTCATGAGAAGGCGGTCGCTGCAATCGATGGCGGCAGGTTCAAGCAGGAGATTGTCCCGCTCACCGTCAAAGGACGTAAGGCTCAGATGAGTGTGATTGATACGGATGAAGCACCTCGTCGGGATACCTCGCTGAAAGCGCTCAAGAAGCTCAAACCCATCTTCAAGCCTGACGGTAAAGTCACCGCGGGCAACTCCCCTGGCCTCAACGATGCAGCAGCAGCCCTGGTCCTGGCCAGCCAGACCCAGGCCGAGGCGCTTGGCGCCACGGTCCTGGCTCGCATCGTCGGCTATGCCCAGGCGGCGGTGGACCCAAAATACATTTTTGCTGCCCCCGCCAAAGCGATCCCTCTCCTGCTCGAGAAAACCGGCTGGAAGCTGTCAGATGTGGATCTCATCGAGCTGAACGAAGCCTTTGCTGCCCAGGTTCTGGCCAACGGCTCCGAGCTTTCCGATATGGGGTGGGATTGGAACAAGGTCAACGTCAATGGCGGTGCCATTGCGCTGGGCCATCCTCTGGGAGCCACCGGCGCTCGCTTGCTCACAACCCTCGTCCATGCCCTCAAAGATCGGGGACTGCACTCGGGCATCGCCTCCCTCTGTTTGGGAGGAGGAGAAGCCGTGGCAGTGGCCGTCGAGACCGAGTGAGTCGGTGACCGGACTCACTCGTCGAACGAAGCGAGTTCCGTGTTACCATGAATTGGTGACTATCAAACTGTCCCTCATCAGTCCCTTCTGAAGACTCAAGAGTCCAATTTCTCATTCTATCCAGGAGGCTTGGCAAGACAAATGATTCGGGTTGGGGTGATCGGTTACGGTTATTGGGGACCGAATCTGGTTCGGAATTTCGCTCTGACTCCGGCAAGCCAGGTGGTGGCTATTTCTGATCTGGATCAGGAGAGGCTGGCTGAAGCACAACAGCTTTATCATGGAGTCAAAGTCACAACGGACCCTCACGAGCTCATCACCGACACGACTGTAGATGCAGTGGTGATCGCCACACCCGTTTCGACCCACTTTGATCTGGCCAATCGGGCGCTTCAGGAAGGGAAACACGTCCTGGTCACAAAGCCCCTGGCCTCCAGTTCAGAACAAGCTCAACAACTGATCGAACAAAGCGCCGGGAAGAATCGGGTGTTGATGGTTGACCACACTTTTATCTACACGGGCGCCGTAAAGAAGATCAAAGAGTTGGTCCAAAACGGAAAGCTAGGAGATATTTTCTATTACGATTCGGTCCGCATTAATCTCGGACTGTTTCAGCATGATGTCAACGTGATCTGGGATCTGGCCGTCCACGATCTGTCGATCATGGACTACATCCTTTCCACCCAGCCGCGCTCGGTGTCTGCAACCGGGATGAGCCATGTCCAGGACCAGCCCGAGAATATAGCCTTTCTGACGCTGTTCTTCGATAACTCCTTGATTGCCCATCTTCACGTCAATTGGCTTGCACCGGTCAAAATTCGTCGTACTCTGATCAGCGGAAGCAAGAATATGGTGGTTTACGACGATCTTGAGCCCAGCGAGAAGGTCAAGGTGTACGATAAGGGAATCGATGTTGCTGCAGACCAGAAGAGCATCTACGAGATGCTTGTCGGATATCGATCGGGCGACATGTTGGCCCCTCAGTTGGACAGGACCGAAGCCTTGCGAGCGGAGGTGTCTCACTTCATCCAGTGCATCGATAGGGGTGAAACACCCTTAACGGATGGAGAAAGCGGATTACGCGTCGTCAAAATCCTTGAGTCCGCTACCCGATCGATGAAGAATCAGGGCAAGTTGGAGATTTTGGCCAGTTAAGGGAATCCATGAGCGATTCCAACCATCGCCTGGAGCGTCTAAAACCCATCCTAGCCTGTCCCGCCTGTCAGGGGAACTTGCACTATACGCTGGACCAGGCGACTTGCCAGCCCTGCCAGGCCGCCTATTCCATCCAGCGCGGAAAGATTTACTTCGTCTCAGTGCCGGAGAGAGTCGACGAGTTGGACAAGCTCAAAGGCTTCCTGAAGAAGTGGCTGGGTCGATACTATTACACGATCGGCCGCAATGTGATTGCGCCCACCTATCCGTTCAACTTTCGGGGCAAGATCTGTCAGCGTCTCGATCCGGCCCGGCAGATCGTGGTTGATGTGGGTTGTGGGAATTACCGGATGGATGAAAATATCATCACCCTTGACTTCTTTGACTATGACGCCGTGGATGTGGTGTGCGATCTGAAGATGCTCCCGTTTAAGAGCGACAGCGTGGATGCCTTTGTCTCTCGAAGCGTTCTGGAGCATATTTCCGACAACTCCCTGGTCATCCAACAATTCGACCGCTGCACCAGACCGGGAGGTCTGGGTCTGCACTTGATCCCGTTTCTGTTCCCCTTTCATGCCTCCCCACATGACTTTCAGCGGTATACTCATAAAGGACAGGAGGCTTTGTTCAAGGAGTGGGAAATGATCGAGCAAATCAACGCCACAGGTCCTGTGACCCTGGGACTGGTCTGTCTGATCGAGTTCCTTTCCATCCTTTTCAGTTTTGGCCAGGAGAAGATCAAGGCTTCTCTCTCTCTGATTTTTTGCGTACTGCTGTTCCCGCTGAAATTTCTCGACTTTCCTTTTGTGAATCGAAAGAGCTTCCTTCCCCTGGCCCCAACCCTCTTTATTGTGGTGAGAAAGTCCGGTGCCTGAACGCTTACCCGATTTCCTGATTGGCGGTGCTCCTCGCAGTGGCACCACCTGGCTCTACGATCTGCTGGCTCACCACCCGCAGGTCTACATGGCGGTACCCGTGAAGCCCGAGCCCAAGTTCTTTCTTGTCGATGAGATCTACCAGAAAGGCATCCATTACTATGAGCGAACGTGGTTCTCCAACGCACCCGATCAACAGCTTGCCGGCGAAAAGAGCACCAATTACCTGGAGAGTCCCCGAGCAGCCGAGCGAATCCATCAACATCTGCCGCGGGTGAAACTGCTTTTCATCCTGCGCGAGCCTGCTGGTCGAGCCTACTCCAACTTTCTTTGGTCGAGCATGAACGGATTGGAAAGTGAAGACTTTGAGACGGCCCTGGACCTGGAAGAGCAGCGAGAACGTGACGTTCCCGAGCACCTGCGCTATGCTCGCCCTCACGCCTACTTCTCACGCGGGCTTTACGCGCAACTGCTTTACCCCTATTTCAAGCGCTTCCCCAGAGAACAAATCCTTTGTCTCAGATATGAAGACATCATGACCAAGCCTCAGGAGCTGGCCCGGAGCCTGTATGAGTTTCTGGGGATTTCAGTGCAAGCCGAGAACGCGGCCAGTGTGGGAGTGAGTAACCCCTCCAGGAAAAATGGAAAACTCCTGTCCGCGGAAAGCCTCAGAATGCTACAGGATCGGTATGCCCAACCCAATTCCGAGCTGGAGGAACTGCTGGGCCTCGAATTTCAGATGTGGGAGACTTCATGAGTAAATCCCCCCCAGGAGGCACATCTCCTCGTGTCGTCATCCTCACAGCCGTGTACAACGAGGAGGATAGTCTGCCCGATTACGAGCGGTCGGTCAAGGAAGTCTTACTTTCTCGCTCGGACTACGATTTCCAGGTGCTCTTCATCGAAGATGGCAGCCACGACCACAGCTGGGAGATCATTCGTGAAATCTGTAAGAGAGATCCCCGATTCCAGGGCATTCGACTGTCACGAAACTTCGGTTCCCATACCGCACTGAGTGCGGGCTTTGCCCAGGCCGAAGGAGATGTCATTACCATCCTGGCCTGCGATCTACAGGACCCCCCCGAAGTGATTCTCGAGTTCCTCAAGAAGTGGGAAGGTGGAGCCCAAATCGTGTGGGGACGTCGTCAGAGCAGAAAGGATCGATTCTGGCGAATCCTCACCAGCAATTTGTTCTACAGACTGCTGCGCCGGTTTGCCATGCCCCACGGATCCCAATTTACCACCGGCAGCTTTTTCCTTGTGGACAGGCGAGTAGCTGAGTGCATGCGCCAGTTTCAAGAGCGCAGCCGCATTACCTTCGCCTTGGCAGCCTGGACAGGCTTTGAACAGGCGGTGGTCGACTACGACCGCAAACGGCGTGTTTCCGGCGTCTCCGGTTGGACTCTCAGCAAGATGGTCATCACCATGTACGATGCCTTCATCGGGTTTTCTTTCCTGCCAGTGAGGCTGATTACATTGGTGGGAGTCGTGGCCTTTCTGCTGACCATCGTCCTAGCCCTTTACTTGCTTTATAGTTGGTCGACCGGCAACCCGGTGCTGGGGTGGACGAGCCAAATGATGACCATGGCTCTGTTCTTCGGAATCCAGTGCTTCCTGATGGGTATCGTGGGGGAATATCTTTACCGTATCTATGCGGAGGTTGTTCGCCGGCCTCTCTATTTCATCAGCGACCAGGCCAGGTCCTCCCATAAACCCGAAAAGACTGACCCTTCAATTCTCACAGAGGGAAGTGCACACCCGGAGGCCGAAGGCAGCCGTGGACATTGAGAGGCTGATTCCCGTGCGAATCAGAGAGGTCCCAGCCGATTCGCCTGTCGCCTGGGCAGAGGGCATGCAGGTGTCTCTCCCTCGGTCCACACTGGAGAAAAGCGGGCTCATTGATAACCTCGACGCGGATGACAACTTGACCATCCCAGCGGAGATCCCTCCCATTAACCCTCGAGATATCCAGGATTTGAGATCACGGGCGGCCTATACTCCCCACCAGCCAGTCTCCTCCCGACTGCCGGTTTCCTACCAGATGGTACCGGCCAGGCTTCGCAGCCTGGTAGCCTTGGTGATTGGACGCTGGAAGCGTCGGCACTCAGAGCGCTGGGCAACTTTTCCCAGGTGGCCCCTGGATTTGAGCGTCGACTTCCTGTCCGATCTGTGTGGGAGTGAGCCATCACCCTTCCGCTCGGGTCCCACACCGGTTCTGCTCTCTCACGACCTGGATTCACTCGAAGGCCTGGAGAACGTTGTGAGAAAGTTTCTCGATTTAGAGGAGAAGGTGGGCGCCCGCTCCAGCAGCTATATTGTGCCCTGCGGCTGGCCGATCGATTATGCTTTGCTGGACGAGCTGAAGCATCGGGGACACGAGGTCGGAATCCACGGGCACGACCATGCCAACCGTACGGCCTTCTGCGATCCCGACCAGCAAAGAGAAAGACTGCAAGGAGCAAGCGAGCTCATCGGGCGGTATGACATCATCGGTTATCGTTCCCCATCTCTGCTGCGCACCCCCAGCCTGCTCAAATCCCTCCGGGAATTCTACCGCTATGACTCCAGCATACCCACATCTGGAGGGCTCTTTCCGGTTCCCAACAACGGTTGTTCCAGCGCCCGACCTTTTCAGATCGAAGGCATTGTCGAGATTCCCATAAGCCTTCCTCGGGACGGAAGTCTCAAGGCTCTGGGTTATTCTCCAAACCAGTCCCTCGACTTCTGGATCCGCTGTGGGGAGGCCATCTCCCGTGCAGGAGGCGTGGTTGTGCTGCTGACCCATTGCGAAGCCCGATTCTCCGGCAACGCACCTGCCCTGGACGCCTACCGGCGTTTTCTCGACTATGTGTCCGATTCGGATCGCTATCTCTGGAGCACACCCGGGGAAGTGCTGGAGCGAGCCTTCGAAAAGACGAAAGTCAATCGAGCGAGTTGATGGCGAGAGAGGATTTCCTGGACAAGACATTTACGGCTCCTCAGGACCGGTGCCGTCAAACAACGGAACTCCTTCTCCCCTATGTGGACGCCCAGCGATCTCTCCGCGTCCTGGATCTGGGATGTGGAACCGGCCGGCAGCTGTTGGACCTGGCCAAGGCTCTACCCAATGCTCATCTCACCGGGATCGATATTGGTGAGATGAATATCCAGCGGGCAACGGAGTATGCCCGTGCTCAGCCAGGCCAGGAACGGTTGACATTCGAAGTGGCCGACTATCTGCACTTCGAGGCCACACCTTTTGATCTGATCGTCTCGGACTCCACTCTCCAGAATATCGATGCACCTCAGGCAACACTCTTCGGGAAAATCAACTCCGATCTGGTTGCGGGAGGCAAGCTGGTAGCAACGATTCCCTATACCTGCGCCTACAACCACATACTCTGGTCCCTCCGTCGCGCCTTTCGCCTGTTGCGCAACCCCTTGACTGACTCGATTCTCTTGGCCGCTGCCAAAGTCCTGCACGGCAGACGATACGACGAGCCATCGCTGAGGGAACGGATTCACTACATGTACCTGCTGCCACACCTCTATGACTGCCCGGCACTCCGCCGGCTTCTGAAAGCATCCTGGGGTCTGGATCTGGTGGGAGAACATGACGTTCCCCATGAAAGCCTTGCCCAACCCAAGCATCGAATGCTGATCCTGCAGAAGAAAGCGGACGGATAAAAGGGTAGCCGGGGTTATGCATAATCCCGGCTTGGGTCCCTGCCTAGGAGGCGGGGTTATGCATAGATTTTCGTGACGAAGTGCAGCAGGCGCCGCGATGACAAGGCCTGCGAGGGGTACCCGCTTGCGGGTCGGGCTCCTCGGCGTACTCATGCAGTACGCCGAGGAGCCCAAGGAAGCACAACGCAGTCAGCGTGGATGATTGCGGCACTGCAGTAGACAATTTATGCATAATCCCGCCTATACGGCAACTGTGCGACAATAGTGGAGATAAGGGAATTCTCAGCATGGCGGATATACGAATGTTGGTCACCGGCGGCGCAGGCTTTATCGGCTCAGAGCTGACCAGACAGCTCGTCAAGGCCGGCGCCCACGTCACGGTCGTCGACAACCTGGTCAACGGCAAACGCGAGAACCTGGACGACTGCCCTGGCGATAAGGTGGAATGGGTGATCGCCGACATCCGCGATGAATCCCGCATGCGCCAGGCCATGCAGGGAGTCAAGAGAGTGTTCCATCTGGCCTGTATGGGGGTGCGTCATTCCATCCACTCTCCCCAGGAAAACCATGAAGTGAATGCAACGGCCACGCTGCAGCTGCTGGAGGTGGCCCGAGAGGTCGGAGTGGAGCGATTTGTGTATGTCTCCAGTTCCGAAGTCTACGGTACAACTCGCAGGTTTCCGCAATGTGAGGAGGCTCCCACCTTCCCTAGGACCGTTTATGGTGCGTCGAAACTGGCCGGAGAATGCTATACCCGCGCCTTCCATCAAACCTACAACTATCCCACGGTGGTGGTGCGGCCGTTTAACACCTATGGCCCTCACTGCCATCATGAAGGAGATTGCGGAGAGGTGATCCCCAAATTCATGCTGCGCACTATGGCGGGTCAGCCGATGGTAATCTTCGGCGACGGAACCCAGACCCGCGACTTCACCTATGTCAGCGATACGGCCTGGGGGATTCTGCGGGCCGGTTCCTCGAAAGAGGCACTCGGAGAAACCATTAATCTCGGTCAAGGCAAGGAGGTGCGTATTGTCGATTTGGCGCGGGAGGTGGCTGAGGTCGTCGGTCTATCCGATGCGCAGATCATCCTCGACGACCCTCGCCCCGGTGATGTCCCCCGCCTGTGGGCGGATGCCTCCAAAGCTCGTGAGATGCTGGGTTATACACCTCGTGTTCCGCTGCGCCAGGGATTGATGAACCTGGAGCAGTGGTATCTGGAAAGCGTCAAGACGGCAGAGGAGTTGTTAGAGCAAGAAATTCTTTACAACTGGAAATGGAAGCTTTAGATGTCGAAAAGCAGTCATAAGACCCGCAGCATTCCCCTCTCCAAGCCGTGGCTGGATGAGGCGGAGGTGCAGGCGTCAAGCCGTCCCATCCTCTCAGCTTGGGTGACCCAGGGTCCTGAGGTGGCCGCATTCGAGCAGGAATTTGCCGTACTGGTAGGAAGCCCATACGCCTGCGCCGTCTCCAGCTGCACCGGCGCCCTGCATCTGGCCCTATTGGCGGTCGGCGTCCAGCCGGGCGATGAGGTCATCACCGTCAGCCATTCCTTCATCGCCACCGCCAACAGCATCCGCTACTGCGGAGCCACACCAGTCTTTGTGGACATTCAGCCCGGTACCTTTAACATGGACCCAGAGGTCCTAGGGGAAGCGATAACGGACCGTACCCGAGCCATCCTGTGTGTCCATCAAATGGGGATGCCGTGCGACTTGAAAGCGATTCTCCAGATTGCCCAGCGCCATTCCCTTCCGGTGATCGAGGATGCCGCCTGTGCCGTCGGCAGCGAAATCCTGGAGGAGGGTAATTGGGAAAAGATCGGGAAGCCCCATGGAGACATTGCCTGCTTTTCCTTTCATCCCCGTAAACTCATCACAACGGGTGATGGTGGCATGCTGACCACCTCTCGCGGTCAGTGGGACGAAAAGTTTCGCCACTGGCGCCAGCATGGAATGAGCGTGTCCGACGCAGTGCGACACGATTCCAACAAGGTCATTTTTGAAACCTACCCGGCTCTCGGCTACAAGTACAGCTTGACTGACATTCAGGCTGCGGTGGGTCGCGAACAGCTCAAGAAGGTGAGCGATCTCGTCAAGCAGCGTCGCTCTCTGGCCGATCGGTATCGAGAACTTTTGGGCGACATCCCCGGACTGCTGCTGCCAGAGGAGCCTTCCTGGGCGCGCAGCAACTGGCAAAGTTACTGTGTGCGTTTACCAGAAGGCTGTGTCCAGCAGGAGGTGATGCAAGTGTTGCTCGACTGTGGCATCTCCACGCGCCGGGGAATCATGTGCGCTCACCGCGAAGAGGCCTATGCAAATAATCCCCTGCCCCTGCCGTTGCCCGAGTCCGAACGGGCCCAGGAGCAATGCATCCTCCTGCCTCTCTTTCACGACTTCAGCGAAGAGGACGGGGAGTACACGGCCACTGCCCTGAGAGAGGCTATAAGGAGCTAGCTCAAGTTTGGAGCAGGAAATTCCTGAACAAAGGCTGGGGTGGAACGGGCCGTTGAACCGAAAGCGAGCTGTCGTCTTTTTGACTGTGCTGGCCGGACTGCTGGCTTTTTGGGGCCTGGGAAATAACGATTTCTGGGACGATGAAGCTTTCACCTCGGTGTACGGTCGCAATCTCATGGAGACCGGCCAGATGGTGGGGTGGGACGGACGAAACCTGATGGCCTACGGGATGATGGGGTGGGTCAATGAAGACATGATCAACACCCACTCGCCTCCTTTACAATACCTTGTGGCTGGTCTGAGCCAGAAGATTTTTGGAGACAGTGCCGCGGGAGGGCGCGCTCTGTTTGTACTCATTGGGCTCTTTTCGATTCCCCTCCTGGCAGCCTGGTTCAAGCACGAGTTTGACAGTGATGAATATTGGATGGTGGCCCTGATTCTTGCTCTGTCGGTCCCTTACCTCTTATATATCCGCCAGCTTCGCTACTACGCCCTGGGCCTCACGTTTTTCGCCGGCCTTCTGTGGGTGTGGGCTGCCCTTCCTCGTGTCCGAAAATACCGTTGGTGGATCCTGCTGGGAACCCTGTTCCTCTGCTTACTGGTCTTGAGCCAATATCTTTATGCTGGCGGGGCCGTGGCCGTCATTATCATCAGTCTGCTGCGCGAGAGATACCGCAATAGGAGGAATCTGATTTTTCTAGCTGTGATTATTCTGGTGGGAGTGGTATCAGCGACCTGGGTGGGTCTCCGCAACGACCATGTGATGGGGCAAGTATTGGAGTCAGGAATGACTGACCATGTGAGCAAGTTTTTTCGTCTCATGTTCATGGTGCCGCGCGACGCTGTTCGCTTTGAGTTTTTTCCGGTGGGCATGCTGCTTTTCGGAGCCGTGGGAGCCGCCGCGCTGGGCAGAGCGGAAATAAACCACCTCAGGAGCATCCTCCTGACATTGGCTTATGGCATGGGGATCATCACTGCAGTGTCACTCGTTTCCCTTCAAACCCCTGATTCGACGGCCACCGATACAGACATGCGCTATTATGTTCTCCTCATCCCCATCAGTGCTGCTGTGGCAGCCAGGATTTACGAGCTGCTGAGCAAAACGCGCTTTCGCGGTCTGCCCGAACTTTTCCTGGTTATTCTCCTGTCGAGTAATGTGCTGACCTTTAACTTCTTCGGCCGGATCGGTTTGCACTCACGTCTGCTGCAGTATGTTGGAGAGGTGATGAATGATTACACTACGGGCAGTGAAGCGATCAGCCATTTCATTCAAGAAGAGATTTCACCCGAGGACTGTATCTTCATCATACCCACAGCTTTGAATACGATCCAGATACATCACAATCCCGAACACAAATTCTGCGGGCTTTTAACCAACCAGGCACCCTTTGCCAAGAAGCATGCAGCGGAGTTGAGGGCAGATCTCTTTTGGGAAAACACGGTTCCCGATTACGTGATTGTGGGGGGCCGCTCACCCGAGCGATCTTCTCAGTTGTTGGCGGCCATCTATGGCGAGGGCGGATATGAGCTGGAAGCCGTCCTTCCTGTCCTATGGGCTAATTTAACCCGACCCGAGATTCCCTGGAGGATCTTTGCTCCGATTGAAGTCGACGATCCTTTTACTCAGGGAGTGCTTATTTTCCACCGTACCAGCCAACCCATCCATCTGCCCACAGTCAGTGCTCTGGAAATAGAAAAATATATTCATTTTTAAAGTTTCAAGCGCGTCGGAGGCAACTCCGGCTTTGAGAGACACATGCGAGAGAAAACTTTCCTACTGGCTCTTCTGGTTCTCTTTGGATTGACGCTTCTCATGTTCGTCGATGTGCTGTTCACGTCGAAAGAGGTGATTCTCTCCCAATTGGGCACCGACCTGTCCTCGCAGTTCGTCTATTGGCGCGAGTTTGGTTTCAGCCAGCTGGGCCAAGGCAACCTGGCCCTGTGGAATCCGCACATCTTTTCGGGGATGCCATACTTTGGAGGCTTTCAGTCCGCCTTGCTCTATCCACCCAACTGGGTGTATCTGGTGCTGCCGCTTGCCAAGGCAATTAATGTGAGCATTGCGCTGCATGTGTTCCTGGCCGGGCTGTTTATCTATCTCTGGACCTTTCACCGGGGGCTTCATCCAGCAGCTTGCCTCCTTTCATCCATCCTCTTTATGTTCTCCGGTCCCTATTTCCTGCATGTCTCTGCCGGGCACCTCCCCAATCTCTGCGCCATGGTATGGGCACCACTGCTCTTTCTGGCCATTGATGGCCTGCTCCAAGAACGTTCCTTCACCTGGTGTCTGATGGGTATGTTTGCCATCACCATGCAGATTCTTGCCGGCCATCCCCAGTATGTGTTTTACACGGCTATCGCCGCCGGGCTCTATAGCGGGCTTCGTCTTATCCGGGCACGGGAACGACCACGGCTGGTGCTGGGATTGGGCAGCATGTATGTGGGAGCCGCAGCCCTAGCCGCAATTATTCATAAGTTTGGGGTGAGTGTCGATTTTCTGCGGAAGTTCAGGGCTGAGAGTGTGTTCAGGTGCGATTACAAGGCGTCCAAGCTTGTTGAGCCGAATAGAGATGAAGCGAGAGCCCCTTCCGGAAACAGCTCGGCCCGCAGGGGGCTGTATATCTGTGTTGGCGCAGGGAGTCAGGGGACCGTCAGGTGGGACACAGACGGTGCATCAGTAATGCGAAGAGCTTTTGTTCGGGATAAGACGATGCCAGGTGCACCCAGATGCGACGAGAAGTTTCCCGAACCCGGGCACCGATTTTGAACAGGCGGCGGCGGAGCGTCTCAATCTCCAGGTTGTGCCAGGGAGTCCCGCACAGGTAATCCCGCAGGCGCAGGATTAAGACATAGGCCAGGGCGTGGATGAAGAGTCGGAACTGGTTGGCCAGGAAACGGTGGCAGCTCAAGCGATCCATGGCCAGATCTTTTTTGAAAGCTTTCACGAAGTTCTCGCACTGGCCCCGTCCGATGTAGTGGTCATACAGCTGCCCGGCCGTGAGATCCTGGCGGTTGGTGACCACAAAGCGACGGTTGAACCCGCGCTCGCTCACTTCCACCTTGGCCACCATGCGCCGCTCCCGGTCCCAACTGTCGGCCTGATAGACGAGCTCGGTGAACTGGCGTTGCTTTTCTCCTGAGTCGTCATAGTCTGCTTGCACCTGCTCAACCAAGGGCTCGACGGTGGCCGCCAGCCGGGAGTTGCGGGCAAAGCCCACCACATACTGCAGTTTTTCCTCCTCACAGAACTCGTACAGTGCCGGCGTCGCAAAGCCACTGTCGGCTCGCACTTCGATCGGAACATCGGATCCCAGAACCTGGCGCATCCGGGCCACCACCCGTTTGAGAACCGCCACCGCGTGGGCGGCCGCCCCCTGGTTGCCGGGCCGCAGTAGCGCACATACCAGATCGCCCGTCTCGCCATCGAATAGCAGCAGCGGATGATACATGTGCTCGCGATAATAGCCGTGGTAAAAGCTGAACTCCTGCTGCCCATGCGTGACGTCATCCGTGCTGTCGATGTCCAGGATGATCTTCTCGGGCCGGCTCTTCTTGCGGTGCTTCAAGTAGGTCTCCAGCAGCCACTGTCCCAGGCGAGTGAGATCCTTCGAGTCCACCGAGTTCTCCAGTCGCGACAGCGTGGGTTGAGAAGCCAGATCCGGATCGCTTTCCGGCAGCCGATCACACACGGTCTTGAAGATGGGATCCGAGCGCAAGCTGTCGGCATCGTTGCAGTCCTCATAGCCGGCCACGATCTGAAAGCTGCGCTGGGTGAGCAGTTCGCGAATCTGGTGGCGGACGTAGCGGCTATCTCGAGCGTCCTTCAGGCAGGAGGCAAAGCCAGCCGTCAGTCCGTGCTGTTGATCCAGGGCGTACAGACACAGCAGCCCGGCATCGGAGGAGAGCCGGCCTCCATCGAATCGAGCCACCACTTTTCTGTCAGGGTGAGATGGCAAGTTGATCTGGCAGACTGATGCATCGCTGGGCCGTACCTTTTTGGTTTGGAGTTGTTTCATAACCCCTTTTATATCAAAGAGGTACGGCATCTTTTTGTGCCCTCGATCAGACCCCTTCTTCAGAATTTATGAATAATCCGGGCTAGCTGGCCTGGAGGCAGCCGGCGAGAGTGTACGCAGCAGCGGAACATCCTATGCGTTTGCGGCCATGTTCTCCTTCCCGCCAGAGAACTTTCTCACCCTCCTGGTCCCAGGATTCTTCGGCGGCATGAGCAGTTACTGGGGACGGTGGTATCTGTGGGAGATGTCGCTGTTCATAGGTGTGACTGGTTTTGTCCTGGCAGTGTCGGGAGCTGTGCGGGGCAGCCGGAAACTGCGGCTGTCTTCGGTCTCCATGACGCTGATTTTATCGGTTCTTGCTCTGGGGACTTACACACCCCTCTTCAATCTGCTTTACAGGTCCGTACCGGGATTCGACATGTTTCGGGGCAATTCAAAGTTCATTTTTCTGGTAGCCATGTTCAGCGTCATGCTCTCCGCCATTGGCCTGGACAATCTCCTGCACGATCCTCCCTGGCGTCAACGTCTGGCAAAGCTACTGTCATTCGCAGGACTGGCGGTGGGTGCTGTGGGCCTGTGGATATACCTTTCGGCAGCTTCCGGGTTCAGCGGGACGTGGGGATCCCTCATGTCAGCGGTGGCCGCCACTGGGGAGTCCTATCTGCCACTGGGTAGCTATCAAGACCAAGCCTTTGTCAACGGTGCAGGCGTGTTTACTGCAAAGGGTGTGCTCCTTTGCAGCGCTTCATGCCTGCTCTTTAGTCTGCTGCTGCGGCGCACACGGGTGGCTCCCAGAGCCGTGTATCTCGTACCGTTGCTTGCCGCCTTGGAGATGTTTATCTTTGCCACAGCCAACAGACCGACCTTTGATCTGGAAACGACACGGCTTCCTCTTATACAGCAATTCTACGAAGCCAATCCGGGTGATTATCGTGTTTCACTGCCCCCCAACCCGAACAGTGCCCTCAGCACAGGTGCCCAGGACCTATGGGGACATGATCCCGGCGTGCTCAAGCGCTATGCCGAGTTCATGACATTTACCCAGGGCCAGAACCCTCAGACCGCTAGTCAGTATCTGGAACTGTCGCGCATCCATCCCCTCTTCGGGATGCTGCGAGGTCGTTATGTATTTTTCTCAGAGGGCGGCAGACAGGGCTTCGAGGAGATCCCCTCGCCCCTGTCGCGGCTGGAATTGATCCAGGACTGGGTGCTCATTCAGGAGCGCGGCCGCATCTTTGCCACCATGAGCAACTCCTCTTTCGACCCTCGGCAACAGGTCATTCTGGAAACTGCTCCTGTCCCGGCTCCCGTCAAAACTGACCGGCCTGGTACCGCCACCATTACCGAGGAGGGCACGGATTATCTGGTTGTGGAAGCCCGCCTTCCGGCTCCCGCCATCTTGCTGATTACGGACAGCTACAGCAAGGGCTGGCGAGCAGTGGCCCTTCCCGGCAGCGTTCAACAGAATTACGACCTTCTGCCCGCCAACTACATCTTGCGAGCCGTTCCCCTGGGTGCGGGAAATCATCATCTTCGCATCGAGTATGCGCCGGCAGGCTTTCGCATCGGGAAGTGGATCTCAGTTGTTTCCCTGATTCTGTATGCCGGCATTCTAGGCTGGCGCTGGCGGGGAAAAAAGGGACAAAAGAAATGGGTACGGTCTGCTCTGTCCCCCTATTGACCCGCATTTCTCACACCAGGTCGTCGCGAAGCGGCGGAAGGACCGGAAAACAGAGCCGTGGGCTTTAGCCCACGGGCCCGCAGGCTAAAGCCTGCGGCTCCGACTGGCGCGCGAGGGGTACCCGCTTGCGGGTCGCGCAACAAAGTCAGGGCGGATCATTGCGCCGCTGCAGTAGAGCGGGTGTGAGAAGTGCGGGTTAACCCCCTTTCTCGGCTTTACAAATCCTTACAAATTCTTTACACACATTTTCGTCCGTCCTTCGTCTTAACCAGTGAACTTCAACACTTAATGTGCAGCAAACAAGATGGAGTAACACCATGACAGTAACCTTGGAAAGACGAATCGTGAAAACCCTGATGATCATCTCAATCGCCTTCGCTATGATCATGGGTTGGTCTGCCTATGCACAGCGACCCATGGGATCTCCCCAGGGTGACCGAAACCCTGAAGAACAGTTCGAGCGGTTCAAGGAGCGACTGGCCCTAACGGACCCACAGGCGAAAGATATCCGGCCTATCTTTGAAGAGAGCCGTGAAAAGCTGCAGGCGCTTCGGGAGCAGTACCAGGATCAGTCACGCTCCCAGGAAACCATGGAGGCTCTTCGAAACGAGCGAGCAGAATTGCAAGAGGAGACCAACCAGAAACTCGCCACCATTCTCAGTGACGAGCAGATGACACAGTACCGAGAACTGCAGGGAGGGCGACCGAACATGCGCCAGGGCCAACGGCAGGGTGATGGTCAAGGCCAGCGCCCAGGCCGCGGTCAAGGCCAGGGTCGAGGTCAGCGCCCAGGTCAGGGCCAGGGCGGCGGCAGGCGGTGAGGGGAGCTCGCTCCCTCCTAGCCGGGATTATGCATAGTCCCGGCTACAGAACCCTACTACCCGGTTCCACTTCTCTTTCCGGATGCAGCAGAACCGGATGTCCATCAACGTCTGCTGCAATAATCATTCCGTGGCTCACCTCACCCCTGAAGGTCCTGGGTTCAATATTGAGCAAGACCGGCATTTCTTTTCCCTCCAAGCTCGAGGGTTCCGGGAAGAAAGTCGCCATTCCAGCGATGATTTGCCTTTGTTCGCTGCCGAAGTCAAAGATGAATTTCAGCAGCTTATCCGCGCCAGCAACTTTCTCTACGGAGAGGACCTTGCCGATCCGGATCTCTAATTTCTGAAAGTCTTCGAGGGTCACCATTTTTCATCTCCGATTATCCACCACAATTTCTCCACCTTTTATGACGACCTCAATGTTGTGCAGCGTCGTAATATCCGTCAGAGGATCACCCTCCACGATGATGAGATCGGCCAGGGCGCCTGGCTCCAGAGTTCCCAGCTCACCCAGCTTTCCCAGGTGCCGGGCGGCATTGCTGGTGGCCGCCTGAATCACCTGCTGTGGAGTCATGCCCGCCTGGACCATCAGTTCCAGTTCCTTGAGAGTATCCAGGCCCGAACCACCATCCGAAGGGATTCCATCGGTTCCAAGAACAACGCGGCCACCGGCCTGAGCAACCTGTCTCAGATTGGCCTGGGCCGTCTCCAGGTCCTCGGGTCGGCGCCTGTCAGGCAAACGGAGGGTGGGCACATAGGATGCCTGACGCTCTCGCAAAAGGGAGCCCAGCTTCTCGTCCTCGAGTCGCATGCGGGTGACACCATGCTCTAAACCATCACTTCCCGCTTCCAGTACCGCCAGGGCATCCTCCAGATCATTGGTGTGAGCTGTAACAGGAAGCTGATGGAGATGACCTTCATCGATGATCGCTTCCATCATCTGCGGAGTCATTTTGCGGAGTGGAAGACCGGGCCGAAACAGATAGGGTTGGCTCTTATCGGTACTCCCCTGATAGACAAACTTGATGGCGTCTACACCTGCCCCGGCCAACTGACGCACGGCAGCTCGGGCCTCCTCTTCAGAGGTCAGTTCTTTAACATGTCGGTCACGCAGCCAGGGATTCTCCGCGAAGAGCGTAGCGGCAGGATGTCCTCCCACTGCCGTCAGTGGAGGGCCGGCCAGAAAGAGTCGAGGGCCCCGAATCTCACCTCGTGCAAGACGCTCTCTGACCTGGATCAAGAGCTCAGCGGGATCCCCGGCGGATTTGAGAGTGGTGACGCCATGCGCCAGGTAGTCCTGCAGGTCCACCAAAAATCCATTCCTGAGATACTCGGTGAGCGTCTCCTCATCGACCAGCCCGGCAGGTCTTAAATGGACATGGGTATTGATCAGCCCAGGCAGCACCGTTTTACCCTGGACGTCGATCCTCTCACGGGCGTTGAACCGCTTTTGGCCGCTGGTAATGCTTTGGATGCGTGTCCCCGTGATGGCGATAATGGCAGAATCATGGACGACTCCCGTCCCATCGATCACACGGGCATTGGTGAGGATAAGATCTGCCGATTCAGTTGGCGCACCGCAACCGAGCAACAACAGGGAACCGAAGACGATCAGGAGAACTTTATTAGAGTACGCTATACTGTTCTTCACTACTTCGCGTCCGTTAGTCCAAGGGGTGTTCATGGATCTTGCCGACCTAACCATTGGAATCGAAGAAGAATATCAAATTATTGACCCCCAGACCCGGGAGTTGACTTCTTACATCTCTGAATTCTTGAAAGGGAAGGCCACGCTTTTCAGGGATCAAGTCAAACCGGAGTTTCTCCAATCTCAGATTGAGACCGGAAGCCTGGTGTGCCAAAACGTCAAGGAACTTCGCAAAGAGGTCAAGCAACTTCGCAGCCTGGTTGGGGAGATCGCCGACGGTCACAACCGCAGGTTTGTGGCAGCTGGCACTCACCCTTTTTCTCGCTGGGAAGATCAGGTCATTACCAATAAGGCTCGCTATAGGGTTTTAGAAGGAGACCTGCAGGATGTTGCCCGCCGCCTGTTAGTCTTCGGAATGCATGTACATATCGGCATCCCCGATGAGGACTTACGCATTGACGTCATGAATCAAATTACCTACTTCATGCCTCACATTCTGAGTCTGTCCACCTCCTCTCCTTTTTGGCTGGGACGCAACACCGGCTTGAAATCCTATAGAAGTGTTATTTTTGAAGATCTTCCGCGAACTGGTCTCCCCGAGTACTTTGATTCTGCCACAGAATATGATGAGTTTGTCCAAACCCTGATCAAGACCCACTGCATAGACGAGCCGACTAAAATTTGGTGGGACATTCGCCCTCATCCCAAGTTTCCGACCCTGGAGTTCAGAATCTGCGACTGCACGACCAAGATAGACGAAGTCATTGCCATTGCCGCTCTCCTACAAGCCATGGTCGCAAAGCTGATTCAGTTGCGGGAAAACAATCAGAGCTGGCGCCGTTACCGCCGGGCCCTGGTCGCGGAAAACAAATGGCGGGCAGCCAAGGCGGGAATCGATGGGGACTTGTTGGATTGGGGGAAGGAAAAAGAAGTGCCCCTTCGTTCTCTGCTGGAAGAACTGTTGGAAATACTGGGCGACGTCCTGGACCAGTTGGACATACACGAAGAAGTAGCCTACATCCGAACCATCCTCAAGGAAGGGACAAGCGCCGATCGACAACTGAGGAAATACGAGGAAACGGAGAGCTTTGAAGCGGTCGTCGACATGTTGGCAGACGAAACCATGCTGGGCCTGTAGAGGGGGAACGTGGGAGGTATAAAGGGTCCTTCGGGAACGTGGGAGACACCTCAGGTGCCGAAGGGAGCGGCCCCCTGGCCGCTCCCAATCTTCAAACCCTTTTCACCCCACGCCCTCCTGGACAATCCGCTCCAGCGCCGCCTCTGCCTGCCGTTGGGGGTGAACGAAAACATCCACTGTGTCCCCGCTTTCATCGGCTGAGAAGAGGCCGGCCTCTCCCCATGATCGCGGCGGAATCAGCACGAATACCGACTGCAGCAGAAAGAAACTCCACATTGCCGCGGGCACGCTTCCCGTTTTGGTGAAGAGATACCCGGCAAACATCAATCCTGCTCCCGACACCAGACCATCAAGAGCAATGGCCATCAGACTGCGTTGAAAGAGCAGTGAACGGTTCAGACTGATCATGACCACCAGTGCCCCGACCATCATCGAGTTGGTAAGAGGCAGGAATGAGAGCGCCAGCGCGGTCACCAGATTGGCAGTGGCCAGGGTGAGCGCCCCCACGCGGGTTTTGGCCGTCCTCAACAAATAGAAGCAATAGGCGAGATAGCCACTCAGTGTGATCAAACGGAAGGCCAGTGAAAAAGGCAGGGCTGTTTTGCCCCCCCACCATACCGGCACCGTGAAGACAGCAACCACAAAAGCGAAAGCGATTCCCGCAAAGATGGTGGGTCGCTTCATGAGGCACCTCCCTTGTCGAGACCGTCGCGAATGCGTATCCATTCCAGTTCGATTTCCTCCTCACTCACCTGCATGCCGCCGGGATAGCCTCGACCGGCACCCCGCTCAGCGCTGGTGAGAATGGACTCGGCAACAGAGAAGACTGAGTCCTCCGCTGCCGTCGGCACAAACAGTTTGGCCTTTTCGACTATCGACTCGAGTTGGCCCTGCTGAAGATCAATCTCCTGCTTGTTCTTCTGGTGGAGTTTCTCCCCGGCCGAGATGCGCTGCTTTACAACTGCCACATGTTTCTCCAGGGCAAGCTTACGCCCCACCGTCTTGCGGGCCAGGTCCTCAGAGCCTTGCCTCAAGCAAAGCTTCACATCTTTCTGAACCTTTGCCAGCTGCTCGTTGGAATAGGTCTCGGCCCCTTTCAGCGAGGCCAGGTTCCTTTGGTCCCTGGCCAGCCGGGCTCTCTTCAAGTCAAGAGCCTCCTGCATCTCTCGAATCGCCTGCTTCAGAATTGCTTCGGGCTCCTCGATGATGTCCAAAACAGCGTGTACATCGGCATGAAAAAGTCGTCTTATACGATTTGTAATAGCCATTATGTTCCTCCTAGCCGCAATTATTCATAAGTTTGGGGTGAGTGTCGATTTTCTGCGGAAGTTCAGGGCTGAGAGTGTGTTCAGGTGCGATTACAAGGCGTCCAAGCTTGTTGAGCCGAATAGAGATGAAGCGAGAGCCCCTTCCGGAAACAGCTCGGCCCGCAGGGGGCTGTATATCTGTGTTGGCGCAGGGAGTCAGGGGACCGTCAGGTGGGACACAGACGGTGCATCAGTAATGCGAAGAGCTTTTGTTCGGGATAAGACGATGCCAGGTGCACCCAGATGCGACGAGAAGTTTCCCGAACCCGGGCACCGATTTTGAACAGGCGGCGGCGGAGCGTCTCAATCTCCAGGTTGTGCCAGGGAGTCCCGCACAGGTAATCCCGCAGGCGCAGGATTAAGACATAGGCCAGGGCGTGGATGAAGAGTCGGAACTGGTTGGCCAGGAAACGGTGGCAGCTCAAGCGATCCATGGCCAGATCTTTTTTGAAAGCTTTCACGAAGTTCTCGCACTGGCCCCGTCCGATGTAGTGGTCATACAGCTGCCCGGCCGTGAGATCCTGGCGGTTGGTGACCACAAAGCGACGGTTGAACCCGCGCTCGCTCACTTCCACCTTGGCCACCATGCGCCGCTCCCGGTCCCAACTGTCGGCCTGATAGACGAGCTCGGTGAACTGGCGTTGCTTTTCTCCTGAGTCGTCATAGTCTGCTTGCACCTGCTCAACCAAGGGCTCGACGGTGGCCGCCAGCCGGGAGTTGCGGGCAAAGCCCACCACATACTGCAGTTTTTCCTCCTCACAGAACTCGTACAGTGCCGGCGTCGCAAAGCCACTGTCGGCTCGCACTTCGATCGGAACATCGGATCCCAGAACCTGGCGCATCCGGGCCACCACCCGTTTGAGAACCGCCACCGCGTGGGCGGCCGCCCCCTGGTTGCCGGGCCGCAGTAGCGCACATACCAGATCGCCCGTCTCGCCATCGAATAGCAGCAGCGGATGATACATGTGCTCGCGATAATAGCCGTGGTAAAAGCTGAACTCCTGCTGCCCATGCGTGACGTCATCCGTGCTGTCGATGTCCAGGATGATCTTCTCGGGCCGGCTCTTCTTGCGGTGCTTCAAGTAGGTCTCCAGCAGCCACTGTCCCAGGCGAGTGAGATCCTTCGAGTCCACCGAGTTCTCCAGTCGCGACAGCGTGGGTTGAGAAGCCAGATCCGGATCGCTTTCCGGCAGCCGATCACACACGGTCTTGAAGATGGGATCCGAGCGCAAGCTGTCGGCATCGTTGCAGTCCTCATAGCCGGCCACGATCTGAAAGCTGCGCTGGGTGAGCAGTTCGCGAATCTGGTGGCGGACGTAGCGGCTATCTCGAGCGTCCTTCAGGCAGGAGGCAAAGCCAGCCGTCAGTCCGTGCTGTTGATCCAGGGCGTACAGACACAGCAGCCCGGCATCGGAGGAGAGCCGGCCTCCATCGAATCGAGCCACCACTTTTCTGTCAGGGTGAGATGGCAAGTTGATCTGGCAGACTGATGCATCGCTGGGCCGTACCTTTTTGGTTTGGAGTTGTTTCATAACCCCTTTTATATCAAATAGGTACGGCATCTTTTTGTGCCCTCGATCAGACCCCTTCTTCAGAATTTATGAATAATCCGGGCTAGTTGTTGTTCTTGTTGACTTCTCTTTGAAGCTCCTGACTCTCACCCAGGAAGGCCTTGGCGGCACGGTTCTGCTTGGCTCTCTGGGCGGGGCCCTGGAAGGCATCGTCGACTCTGGCTTTCAGCTCGTCCAGTTGAGCAGTTGCCTCCTTCTTTATACCGGGCACGGCCTGATCTGCTTCCTCCAGGCGTTCTTTATAGTCTTCCAGCAGCTCCTCGGCTTGTTGCCGGTCTCCTTTGCGAACGAAGTCACCCACTTCTCTCATGACCGAGCCCAGGTTGTTCCTGATCCAGGCGTCCCGATAGACATCCTTGTCGATCGAAGCCACCGCTTCCTCTTCTCGCTCTGCGGGAACGCAGGCGATGGTCAATCCTGACGATTCGACTTCCTGTTTGTAGGAATGACCGTCCACCCGGTAGCTCAAGTCGATGTTGCCCAGCGTGTACTCAGCGGGCACGTGATTGGCAACCCGGAGAGTGGCCATAAAGCTTTTGTTACTATCCTGGAAAAGCTGACCGGTCCGGATAACGGCCGTTCTTCCCTCCAGAACAAAGGGATAACCGGAGGCCTCCACAAGCTCCACACCCATGGGGAGATGAATTCGCATCTGGGAACTATCGGCGTAGACGTCGCGGGAGTCATCCAGCTCCTGGGCCAGGATCGTACCCAGCGATTCCAGATGCTCGAGATAACTGAAGCTGCCCATGCCGTTGTCAGCCAGGGAAGCCAGGAGGTTCTCGTTGAATCCCAGTCCCATGCCAACAGTGGAAAGAATGCTGCCCTGATCCGCAATCCGTCGGGCAATGGCATTGAGTTCCAGCGGGTGGGAGATACCAACATTGGCCTGACCATCGGACAGAAGGATGACTCGTCGCCCCCGCTCTGATACGCGTAAAGCTGCTGCCATCCTTTCGGCGGCCAGGAGTCCGTCGCCCAGATTGGTCGAAGCTCCGGGACTCAGGCTGTTCACGATATCTCTAAAGCGCTGGATGTTCGTTTCGTTGGCCGAGACCAATTGCGATTGGACACGGGCGTGGGTGTCGAAGGTCACCAAAGCGATGCGGTCTCCGGACATGAGGCGGTCCAGGAGCGAGTGGACAGCTTGGGTGGCAAACATCCACTTGTTGTCCTCTGCCATGGAACCGCTGCGATCCAGGACCACGATGGTGTCGGTGGGCATCCTCAAGATGTCCGGCCGCGAGATCTTGGGAGTAACGACAGACAGGTCCAAGTAGACCGTGCCATCACTTCCCTGGACGATCATCGGCTGGGAGAGGGACGCCTGGAACTGGACACCCGTTTTGGGGTGGACAGACGGCTGAGGGTCGACACCACCCACGTGAGGGTATCCCGGAAAGGCTCCCGCTCGAACCTGCACCCAGAGGACTGTGGCCAGGATACCGAGCAGTAAGGCCAGGATGCCGCCCCGTCGAGATTTTCCAAATGTTTGAAACCTGGTTAGTACGTTCATGTTGTTCTCCTTTCAGTTGTCTTGGTTTTGGTTGTTTGTGAACGCCATTTCGCTCATACCCATACTGACCGATCCACAGAACAAATTAGTAGACAACTCTCGGTAAAAAGGCAGGCGCCAACTTTTACAAAGTGTTTACACACAAACGAGCAGAAAGGCATTAGAATGAAAGACATGAAGCCGGCCAAGCCAAAACTGCTGATCATAGAAGATGAGGAGTCGATCCTTCAGGGACTGACCGATGTCTTTGTCTATAATGGCTACCAGGTGGAGACCGCAGTGGAAGGTCATGCTGCTCTGGAGATGGCCCTCAGTGGTGACTATCACCTGATACTCCTGGATATCATGCTTCCCGGT
This sequence comes from Acidobacteriota bacterium, assembly GCA_963663035.1. Taxonomy (GTDB): domain Bacteria; phylum Acidobacteriota; class UBA6911; order RPQK01; family JADFOI01; genus JADFOI01. The sequence goes on along the minus strand of OY760074.1, from coordinate 232,490 downwards.
CTGGATGGCTTTAGCATTTGTAATCGAATCCGTGAGGTGGACCGGCACTTGCCCATCATCATGCTGACAGCCAAGACCTCCGAAGAAGACATCATCCGGGGCCTCAAACTGGGAACAGACGATTACATTCCGAAACCTTTCTCGGTCGGGCAGCTTCTGGCGCGAGTGGAGGCCGTTCTGAGGCGATCGGGCAAACTCCACACAGACATGAATGCTTTCAGTCTAGGAGATCTCCTCATTCACCCGGAACATCTGATGGGCAAAAGAGATGGGGAAGAGATCCTCTTCACCCGGCGCGAGCTAGAGATCCTGGTGTACCTCAGCCGGGCAGCCCGCCCGGTCTCGCGGAAGGAACTGCTGCAGGAAGTGTGGGGCTACGGCAATGTCGACTATGTCGAAACCCGAACGGTCGATATCCACATAGCCAAGCTGCGGCGCAAAATCGAGATCGATTCCACTCAACCCCAGTTGCTGGTGACGGTTCGTGGCGAGGGCTACCAAGTAAAGGGGGAAGCATGAAACGACTGCGTCTGTATTTCGCGCTTTTCTTCATCTTGCTGGCTGTCCCCATGGTGATCCTGCTAAGGCACACCTATAGCAATCTGGAGCAGGAGTCCTTCTTCCTCTATCGCAGGACTGCTGAGGGCCTGATGGCAACGGTCCACCAGCGGCTACAGGAGAACCTCCTGGTTGAAGAGCAGCGGCCTTACACCCACTACCGCTATATTCATGTTGCCGATCGGCCGGTTCCGCAGCAGGAAGGCTTAAACCTGTCGCCGCTAGCCAGCTTTCCGGTGCAATCGGAAATCCCGGGCATCCTGGGCTATTTCCAGATTGATCCGGACGGAACCTTCCACAGTCCGCTCTTGCCGGATGGGGTGTCGGACAGTGGGATGGTCGTCCCCCAGAGGGAAGAGCGTGAACAGATGAGGGACCAACTCGTCACTCTGCTGGAGGGACGCACCTTCTCCCCGTCCACCGGATTGCGAGCTCAACTGGACGACCTGATTCTGGAGGAAGCCCCTGCTTCTGTGGGGGAAAGCCTCTCAGAGTTCAGGGAGAATCTGGAGTCGAATGTCGACGTCACTCTGGAGAGTGAGTACGCCAGGCAGGCCTCAAGAGAGCCTGGACTGGGCGTGAGCAGTGAAGTGGAGGAGAAGAAAGAGAGTGTCCAGCGCCGGGTCCAGAAGACCTCACCCATGCAGGCCGAGGTCTTTGACTCCAAACTCAAGGACGCCTACTCTGACGAGTTGGATGAGGCCAAGGGAAATGCATCCGCTCAGAGCGCAGATAACCTGTCCAGCCTGGTGGCTGGAGAACCAGAGCCCCGTCCTCTCCGAAGGAGAGACGAACAGCTCGCACCTCGAGATGCCGATGTCCAACCAGAAGCGGAAGTGGTGGCGGAAGTGGATCCCTTTCAGAGCGAACTCATTGACAGGAACTGGCTGGTGCTCTACAGGAGTGTTTGGGCACAAGAGAGACGATACATTCAGGGCTTTGCCACAAGCCTTACAGAATTTCTCCAAGCCCACCTGGACCCAGCTCTTCTGAACTCGGCGCTGCCGGAGACGGCCTCTTACCTCGTCTTCTACGAGGGGGAGATCTTGCAGCCGGAGGCAGGTGATTCGAGCAATCCAAAGCCCTTGCTCCTTCACAGCTCCGCATTGCCCTATCCCCTCAGCGACTTTCAACTGGCCATTACCGTGGGCAACCTTCCCCAAAGCCCGGCGCATCAACTGGTGAACGTTCTGGCTGTCTTCCTTTCACTGCTGTTCTTCGGGGGGCTTCTTGGAATCTATCGACTGACCACCAGCCAGATGGAGCTTTCCCAAAAGAAGAGCGATTTCGTTTCTGCGGTCAGCCATGAGCTGAAAACCCCACTGACTGCGATCCGAATGTATGGTGAGATCCTCATGGAAGGATGGGTGGAAGAAGAGAAGAAGGAGCGCTACTACCAGCACATCCATGACGAGAGTGAGCGACTCAGTCGGCTGATTCAAAATGTACTGACCCTGGCCGAGTTGGAGCGAAACGAGTGGCAAATCAATCTTGAGGCTCGACATCCTGTCGAATTGATCACGAGTATCACGGAGCGACTCAACAACCAGGTTCAGAGAGCCGGCTTTGAGTTTTCCACCGTCACGGAAGGAGAGGTCCAATCGATCCAGGTGGACACCGATGCCCTGACCCAGATCCTGATCAATCTCATCGATAATGCCATCAAGTTTTCAAAAGAAGCCGAATCAAAGAAGATTGTGTTGACGGTGAGCCAGGTAGGGACGGACTGCTATATTCGGGTCAGAGACTTTGGCCCCGGAATTCCCAGCCGGAAGCTCAAGAGCATCTTTGAGAAATTCTACCGCATCGACAACGAGATGACCCGGACCACCCGGGGCACAGGAATCGGCCTGGCCCTGGTGAAGATGTTGGCGGATGCCATGGGAGCCCATGTGGATGTCACCAACCGCAAGCCCGGCACCGAATTCAGCCTTCGCTTTCCCACTGAGACGGGGTAGGGGCGCACAGCCCCTACCTGCCTCAGTCAAGTTCCCCACATTCCCATAAAAAGTGGGGACAGACTACCCGTTGCTCCAATCTCACTGATAAATCTGTTTGTACTTTTTCGGCAACTTCGGAACGACCCTGGGATCGGAGCCCAGTTCGAGAAGCAGCTTCGCCGTACTGGGGTGGGGGCCGGATGGCTTCTTGCTGAAGGCCACGAAGCCTGCCCCGATAATGCCCTCCGCGATGCTCCACGGCGTCTGTAGATAAACGTCAATCAGATCCAGCGTGGCACCGCTGTCCACCAGGAACTGCACGATCTCGTCCGCTCCACTGTATGCAGCTCCGTGCAGTGGAGTCCAGCCGTTCTCGCCGACGGCATTGACGTCGGCACCCTCTTTGACCAACATCTTGGCGACTTCCAGAGCGTTCTCGTACTCCTGTTTGTTTGGGCGGTCCATTTTGTTGGCGATGCCCGCCGCCAACAGCAGCGGAGTTGAATCCCCAAAGGTCCCCAGCCGGACATCGCCCCCCCATTCGATCAGGAGACGGACCAGTTCGGGATCGGCAGCTGCGCTGGCCAGCATAAGCGGAGTGGAGCCGGCCACACCCACCATGGCGCCACCTCCGACACCCCTTAAACGGCGTGTTACGGTTCGAGCGTTCGGATTCGCCCCACGTTCCAGGAGCTCCCTCGCTAATTTCATCATGCTGGGCCGGTACAAGTGGGCGTTGACGCCTAAGTGGGCGGGGGCGGCAGCGAAGACCGCCAATCCTTTCAACACCGAGTAGTGCAAAGCGGTGATCCCGTTGCCGTCCACCGCTTTGGGATCGGCGCCCTCCTCCAGTAAAAATAATGAGAGCTCCTCATGTCCGCGGGCGGTCGATACCACCAGGGCACTGCCCCATTGCGGCGAGGTTGTATTCACGTCCACACCCGCTCCCATCAACGCCTGAACAGAGTCCAGATCACCCTGCTGGGCGGCAAAGAGCCAGGGCGTAAATCCACCCCTGGAAAGGGCGTGAACATCTGCTCCACGCTCGATCAATGCACGCACCACTCCCGTGTGCTTTTGCTCCACTGCCCACATCAAAGCCGTCTGTTCCCGCCGGGTTTCCCGCCCATTGACGTCCGCTCCGTGGGCCAGCAGCAGATTCACCACCTCAAGGTTGCCGGTCTGGGCAGCCGTCATGATGGCCGTCTCTCCTGTCTGTTGGACGGCGTTGGCATTGGCCCCGGCTTCCAACAGCTTGGCGACCATAGCCGCACTGCCGTTGGTGCAGGCCAGAGAGAGTGGAGTGATGCCATAGTTGTTGGCGGCGTTTACGTCTGCGCCGGCAGCCATTAAAAGTTCCGCCGTTTCCAGATCGTCCCGGTGGGCCGCCCAGTGCAGTGCCGTCGTTCCGTCGGCCTGAGGGGTATTGACATCGGCATCTTGCTCCAGCAGCGAACGCACGCCCTCCCGGTCTCCCCTCTCGACCGCCTCCACCAGTTGAAGATCACTGCTGGCTGCCACCAGACTGGCCAGCGACAGGGTCAGCAGAATAATCATGCAGGAGGCTTTGGGGCCTTTGATCTTGTGACTCATCTTCCTCTCACTTTCTTCTAGACGGGCAGCAGATCGAGCCTTCCCGTGCTGTCGCCGAAGTTCTCCAGGGGAATATTCAACTTGTCCAGCAGGGTCAGGAACAGATTGGTGGTCGGCGTGTCGTCCGGATAGCGGACGTGACGACCTCCTTTGAGTTGGCCGGCTCCCCCACCCACCAGCATGATGGGCAGATCGTTGTGGACATGGAGGTTGCCGTCGCTCAAGGAACTGCCGTAGAGAATAATCGAATGGTCCAGCAGGGAGCCATCGCCGTCAGGCGTCGATCGCATCTTCTCCAGATAGTAGGCGAACATCTCACTGTGAAGGATGTCGATCTGGAGCACCTGGGCGATCTTGGCAGAATCGTTCTGATGGTGCGACAGGGGGTGGTAGGCGTCCTTGATGCCGAGCTCGTTATAGACTCGGGTGTTCTGCTCGCGGCCCATCATGAAGGTGATGACGCGGGTCATATCGGTCTGGTAGGCCAGGACCTGCAGATCCATCATGAGCTTGCAATGTGCGGTAAAGGTCGGGGGAACCCCTACGGGCCGCTCCACGGAGGGCAGCTCGCGGGCCGGCTGTTCCTCGGCAATCTGAATGCGGCGTTCAATATCACGGATGGAATCGAGATACTGGGTCAGCTTGGCGCGGTCCCTGGACCCCAGCCGCCCCAGGAGACGAGAGACATCCTGGCTCACCAGGTCCAGAATGCTGCGGTCGGTCCGACGCCGGGCACGCAGCTGGGCCGGGTCGGTACTGTCACTGTCGCCAAACAATCGTTCGAATACCGCGCGCGGCTTGTTCTCCATCGGTACCGGCGTGGTGGGGTTGCTCCAACAGAGCGTATTGCTGTAGGCGCAGCTATAGCCGGTGTCGCAGGTGCCCACCACATCGGTGGAATCCAGGGCCACCTCGAGTGACGCCAGTTGGGTGTGCTGACGGAATTCCCGGGCCACGATCTGGTCAATCGAAGTCCCCGCGCGAAGATCGGCGCCCTCTGTCTTCTTGGGGTGAACGCCCGTCAGGAAAGTGGCGCTGGCGCGGGCATGTTCCCCCGGGCCTTCGCCTTCTAACGCCCAACCCGTATTGTGGGCCAGTCCGCTCATCACCGTTATGTCATCCCGAAAGGGAGCCAGGGGCTCCATAATCGTCGTCAACTCGTAATTGGAGCCCAGCGCCGCCGGAGTCCACTTGTCCATGATCATTCCGTTGGGAACATAGACAACGGACAGGCGGGTCGGCGATTGGACCGCGGGTGCGGCCGCCAGTGCCGGAACCATGGAGTCCAGCAGCGGCAAAGCCAGGGTGGCGCCGACACCGCGTAAAAAGGTGCGGCGAGGTAAGGCTTTCTTGGTAATAATCATGGCTCTTCTGACCTCCTCATTTGAAATGGCGTGCTCTTGACAATGCCCACAATCAGCGACGACCAGCGGTAGTCGCTGGGAGCAGCCTCCCGCATAATGGAGCGCACGGCCGGAGCATCGTAATACTCAGTTCCTCGGCCCAGGGCGTAGGTCAGGAGTTTTTCGGTGACGTTCCTGACGAACTCCTCGCGGCGGCTCAGTAACACCTCGCGCAGTCCTGAGGCGCCCTCAAACTGGGTTCCGTCAGGCAGAACTCCCGAGGAATCAATCGGCCTGCCCGCTTCAGTGGCCCGCCACCCACCGATGGCATCAAAGTTCTCCAGGGCAAAGCCCAGCGGGTCCATACGCGCATGGCAAACGGCACAGGCGGGATTGGCACGGTGCTCTTCCATGCGTTGGCGCATGGTGCGAGGCTGGCCATCGCTGCTGGCTTCCTCCAACTCCGGAACGTTGGGCGGCGGCGGCGGCGGCGGTGTGCCCAGAACGTTGTCCAAGACCCACTTGCCTCGCAGAACCGGGGAGGTCCTGTTGGCATAGGAGGTGGCCGTTAAAATACTTCCCTTGCCCAACAATCCTTTCCGTTCCTCATGCTCCAGCGTCACCCGCCGAAAGTGGTTGCCGTAGACGTTGGGAATACCGTAGTGGCGGGCCAGACGCTCGTTCAGGAAGGTGTAGTCGGCATCCAACAGATCCACCACGCTGTGGTCCTCTTGCAGCATACTTTCAAAGAAAAGCTCTGTCTCCCGCTGGAGCGCTTCCCGCAGATTCTCGTCGAATTCGGGGAACTCCCCCAAATCGGGCGCCACCGACGCTATATTGCGCAGAAACAGCCACTGTCCGGCGAAATTGCTCACCAGGGCCCTGGAGCGGGGATCGCGCAGCATCCTACCCACCTGCGTCTCCAGCACGGTGGAGTCTTTGAGTTGTCCGTTGACCGCTACATCCAGAAGCGGGCCGTCGGGTATGCTGCTCCACAGAAAAAACGACAAGCGGGAGGCCAACTCGAGATCGCTGATGGGATAGGTGGTACCCGGCTGTAGATTCTCCGGATCCTGTTCGATGCGAAACAAGAATTCTGGAGAGACCAGGATTCTCTGAAGCGCCAATTCGATTCCCGCCTCAAAGCCATCCTCGCTGCGGCCGGCATGGTAGGGAATGAGCAGGTTGGGGACCTCATCATCCGCGATCGGACGGCGATAGGCCAGACGTGCCAAGGCGGAGATAATCTTCCCGGCGCAGGCTTCCTCATCCTGGCTGCTGGTGGGGCGGCACACAAAAATCTTGCTCCGGCTGGACGTCTCCCCCGGCCCTTGAGGATTGTAGGGTCCACGGATGGTCACACTGCCCACGCCAGGCTCCTCGCCCTCCAGACTGGCGAAGGTCGGTAGAATCGTCTGTTCACGTGCCCAGGTCTCCTTCTTGAACGAGACCCCGACCAGGTGCGGACCAGCTGTGACCGGGATGCGGACTTCCAGGTGGGCATCCGGCGCCTCCTCCCCCACCGGGGAGAATCGCGGAGCGTCCAACCCGATGCCACCAACGGTGAATCGTCCCACTTCGAGGCGATCCAGGCGAACGTCGAGCTGGTGCTCCTCGGCGATGCCGAGAACAGTAGAGCCGTCATAGGTGGTCTTCAGGCGGACCTTGATGAGATAGTCGCCATCGAGAGGGAAGAAATGGCGAACTGCGATTCCACCTCGCGAGCCGAAGGGCAATTCGTCGCTGGTGCGGTCCTCCTGGCCCAGGAACCTGGAAACATCATAGGTTTGTGAGTCGGGACTTCCCGTGTGATCTCCGATGGCGAGACGACTGATCTTCCGTGCCGCTGACATATATCTTTCCAGCAGCATGGGCGACACCGAGAGGACGTCGCCAATGTTGTCAAAACCATAGCCCGAATCATCGGCGGGAAGAAGTGACGTTCCATCTATTTCCAAGGCCACCAAATCGCGGATGGCGTTGGTGTACTCAGCACGGTTGAGGCGATGGAGGACGGGCCTGCCGGGGTTGGGCCTGGCGCCATCCAGTTCCCCTTCGAGGTAGTTGGCCAGGGACTCGTAGGTGGCCTCATCGGGCCGAGGCATACCCGCAGGAGGCATGGCTCGGCCCTGAAGTTTGCGCAACACCTTCTCCCACACCGGCGCCCCTTCGCTGACCTGCTCGATGTCCAAATTGTCGAGCGCCAGTCCGGCCGTCAGGGCTTGTTCGTTGTGGCACACCACGCAGTAGCGATCCAGGACCGCCCGTTGCTCGGAGGCATGTGACGGGACCGGACTCAAGGACTGCCCTCTGGCCGCCGGAAAGGAACCGGCTCCCAACAAGACGATTCCCATCCAGCCCAAGATCGTTCTGAGCACGGCAGTCACCCTTAGGATTTTAAGCATTTTAGGTGACTCATAATGCGGGCCGACGAAAAGGATCATGGTGAACTCAAAAGATATCAGCTTGATTGAGCATATAGACGCTAATCTTTCTTCAATAATAGCAGCCTAGCCTTCGATTTCCAATCCCTTAAGTCAGATATTCCTTAAGGAAAAAACCTTCGCAGATCTGCAATCTCAGTCGTTATGGGTAAGGGGTTAAATAAATGAGTTCCTACAAGGATCGCCGCTGAAGCTGTAGTATGATAAACTGTCATACCATAGCCATGAGGAAAGCGAAGATTGCCATCACACTAGACGATGAGCTGGTAGCTCGAATCGACAGCCTGGTCCTTGAGCGCCGGTTTCCCAATCGTAGTCGTGCAATCCAAGAAGCCGTGGAGGAGAAACTGAGCCGAATTGAGCACACTCGACTGGCCGTAGAATGCGCAAAACTCGACCCAGCCTTTGAGCAGCAGTTGGCCGACGAAGGTCTTTCCGGGGATCTCGCCGAATGGCCCGAGTACTAAGAGGAGACATTCTCTGGGCGGACCTTAATCCGGTCCAAGGAAATGAGCAGGCGGGCCATCGCCCGGTTGTGGTCATAAGCCAAGAGATTTTTAACGAGAGGTCAGGCACTGTCATTGCGATGGCCCTCACCAACAAACCGCAGCAAGCCGGTTTTCCGCTCACATTACAGGTGAGACTCAGTGGCCTGAAGACGCCCTCCTGGGTCAAGATCAGCCAGGTTCGTACGCTTTCGGTTAAGCGCCTGGGAAAAAGGCTCGGACGCCTGCCACCCGAGGAGTTGGATCAACTGGTCGAAGGTCTAAACGAAATCATCGCTGGTTAACACGCAAACGAGGGAAGAGAGTCAACTGTCCCCTCTTTCTTCTTCTTCCCCACTCGTCTATACTCCTTGGTACACATTGGGTTCATCATGACCTCCTTCCAGCAGTGGGTCCGTTTCCTCATTAAGGCACTCCTCCGACTCGTCTTTCGGGTGTACTACCGTTCCATCCAGGTGCAGGGGGCGGAATTAATCCCCAGAAAAGGCGCAGTCCTTCTGGTGGCCAATCACCCCAACTCCCTGCTCGACCCTGCCATTTTGGTTCATCTGATTGCTCGGCCCCTGCACTTTGGGGCAAAGCACACACTCTTTTACGGTCCTCTGGGAACCGTTTTGGAGGCCTTCGGGGCCATTCCACTGGTGCGCGCCCAGGACGATCCGCGGGGTGGGAGACGCAATCTGGAGGCCCTGGACCGCTACGCCGAACTCCTTGACCAGAAGCTTGCCACCGCCATCTTTCCCGAGGGCATCAGTCAGGACGATCCCCAGGTGGTACCCATCAAGACGGGGGCGGCACGCATCGCTCTGAAGGCGGAGTCGGCTACCGACTTTACCCTGGGTCTTCGGATTGTCCCGGTCGGACTTCAGTTCGAGCCCCGCCGAAAATTCCGGGCCGATGCGTTCGTCCGCTTTGGAGAACCGCTCAAGATCGCGGATCTCGCCCCGCTCCACGCCGAGAATCCGCGCCAGGCCATCCGGGAATTGACCGGAGGGATCGACTCTGCCCTCAAGAAGCTTGCCTTCCAAGTGGAATCACAAGAAAACCTGCCCTTGGTGGAGCGGCTGGTAGATGTCTATCTCCAGCGCGTACGAAAAACTGGACTGGCTGGGGTGGACCGAAAGGGCCTTCGGGGGGAGCTCCTTTACAGGACGGCAGACTGCCTCAACCATTACGCCCAAGCAGACCCGGATGCTGTCACAGAGATTGAACGCAAACTGGAGCGTTACGAGAGACTCCGTGAGAAGGCCGGGGTGGACCGCCGGCTCCTGGAGGAAGCTGCCCGCCTGCTGCCCGGGCCGTTGGCCCCGCTTCAGGTGGCCGCCGAAGTTCTCCTGGGCGCCATACCAGCACTGTTCGGCTTTCTCACCGGAGCCATTCCCTACTACCTGACCAGGGGAGTCAGCAATAAGATCCTGTCCAAAACGAAACACCCCCCGACGCTTTCATTCTTCCATATCCTGGTGGGTATAATTGCATTCCCCCTGTTTTACGGGCTCGAGATTTGGTTGCTGTCTCTTTACTCCTCTGTTGCCGCAACCATTGCCTTCACCCTCTTACTGATCCCCACCGGACTCTTTGCCCGCTTTTATATCCTCCGCGTCTGGAAGCTATTCTCTCATCTGGAAGGACGTGTGAGTTCTTGGATGAAGCTCGGTGCCGTCACCCGGGTGGCTCAGGCCCAGAGTGATCTTCTCCTGCGCATGGACCATATGCGCGATCGATACCGGGTGGAAGTGCTGGGATGGTCGGGCCTTCCTCCTCGTCGGCCTCTACCCCTGCGCACGGCCTTCGCTGTACTGCTGGCTGTGTTACTGATTCTGCTCGGTTTTTTTGTGGCCCAGCTGCGCGATCGTGGGGTGGAGGATCTTTCCCAGGCTCCCTCGCTCTGGTACGAACTGCGCAATCAGGATCCTGTCCTGGTCACTGCCAGGCTTGAATCCGATGGCCGCGGTACGGCCGCTGCCATCGCCGAACTGGATCGCTTGGAAGAGGGCATGCACAATCTGCGTGAATCGTTCTCGAGGGGAGAAGGCAGCTTCTATAGCCAGGAGGATGACGATGCCATCCACCAGCTACTCTTGACTTACCTCAACCTGCGCACGGCACTCCTGCGGACTGTCTGGACCTACCGGGCAGCGCACGATGATTCAATGGAAGGCCAGATGGAGGGGCGTGCCTTTTTGCTTGCCTATGCAAGTGCGGCCACACTTCTGGAAAAGGCAGCCGCCATCGTCGATACCTTCGGCGACGACGAACAGACCCAGCGCAAACTCAACGAGGGGGACTCGGCCTGGGAGATTCAAGAAGGCACCTACGACCGCCTGCTGGCCAGCCTCTCCAGTGCGGAGTTGGTCTCTCAGCTTCAGGAGGCTGCCCAAACTTTTGACCGCCTGCAGAAGACGGGTGCTTACGGAAGCGGTCCACCCTGGGACGAACTCGTAGAAGCAGCCCTTGGAGCAGGGCCCGCCATTGAGCAGGCTGTCGATCAAATCGGTGCCCGCAGGCTGGAGCTGGCCCTCCAGGAAGTGCGTCTTTCTGTGAGGGACCCGCTTTATCGGGCCCAGGCACTGGTTTCAACGTGGATCGGCGACTTCCGTCTCAGAGATCGCCCTCGCCACCAGGGACTGATTGGTCCCGAGCAGGTGGAGGAACTGCGGCAGCTGCTTCAACCGGGCGACATCATCATAGCGCGGAGAAACTGGTTTTTGTCCAACGCCTTCTTACCGGGATTCTGGCCCCACGCCGCCTTTTATTTGGGTGACGCGGACACCCTCGAGGAGATGGGTGTAGCCGATGATCTCCGGGTAACACCCCATTGGGATGACTTTCTCAGACGGGATGCAGCCGGCCATTCCCATGCCGTCATCGAGGCCATGAGTGAGGGAGTGATCTTCACCAGTCTGGAACACGCGGTGGGCGAGTCGGATGCGGTGGCAGTACTCCGACCGCGGTTGACCAACGCTCAACGTCGCGAGGCCATTGCCCGTGCCTTCTCCCATCATGGCAAACCCTATGATTTCGAGTTCGACTTCTTTTCCACCGACCTCCTGGTCTGCTCGGAACTCGTTTACCGCGCCTATGACGGCATGCTCACGCTCCCGCTGACCACCATTATGGGCCGGCAGACCTTGCCCGTGAACACATTCGTACAGGTTCATGCGGATGGGCTCGAAGCGGGTAACTCCCCTTTTGATTTGGTTCAATTTCTCGACCTGGACACGGACACGGGCCGTGCTTTCGTCGCTTCAGAGAGCGAGTTTGTGGAAACCCTGAAGCGATCCGGCTTCACCTTCTTACAACCCTAGCCCAGCAATATGCATAGGTTTTCGTAGCGAAGTGGCGCAAGCGCCGCGATGACAAGGCGTGTGAGGGGTACCCGCTTGCGGGTCGCATAACGCCGTCAGCGCGGATGATTGCGACACTGTAGCAGAAAATTTATGCATAATGCGGGCTAGCCCAGCAGACGTGCGCCGCGCTCGAACACCTCTGCCGGTAATCCCAGAGCCAGCTTGAGGCGGAAGTCTCGCTCTAAAAGGTTGGGTTCACTGCTGAGCCTCAACAGATCCATGGGAGGAAGTCGATTCCAGAAGGCCAGGGCATTGGAAGGGAAAGGGAAATCACTCCCATGGATGAGCCTCTCCATCACCAGGTCTTGCTCCAGGATGCGGGGAAGCGATCGCCAATAGGATGTTGCTGCCAGCACCGACGAGTCGCAATAAAGCCTCGGATAGTCCTGGATCAGCTCAACAAGAGCAGGAAAGAAATCGACCGAGTCCAGAAAAGTACCCATCCCCGCATGAGCGGCAATCACCGTACAGCCCTCCTGCAGTGCCGGCACCAGCCGCTGCGGATCACTGTAGTCATCCCCCACTATGGGAGAACCGTGTTCGGCCCCGGTGTGCACCATGAGCAGGATGTCCAACTCCGCCAAGCGCCGGTAAAAGGGTCGAAACCGGTCCTGGCCGGGATCCACATCCTGGGTTGGTGGATGGATCTTCAGAACTCGAGCTCCCCCCTCGGCACAACGTTCCAGCTCCTCCAAGGCATCACGTCGTTTGGGATTGATCGAAACACAGGGAACGAACAGATCCGGGTGCTCCCTGGCAACTCTGAGGAGATACTCGTTGGGCACGTAGAAATTGGTGGCGGCTCGATCAAACATCCCATCCTGGTCATAACGGCCGTCTTGCCCCACCAGCAGCGCCTTCTCCAGCGAGGACCTTTGCAGCTGGTCCACCAGTACCGCTACATAGTCGCGGTCCATGTGCCCGTTTTGCTCCAACCCCAGGAGACCGAGAAGAAGGGAATAGTTGGTGGGCGTAACACTGCTCAAGGAGTGAGTCCGTTGTCTTTCCGATAAAAAACATCCACTCCCTTCGTCACCAACGCCCAGGAGATGGACATGGAAGTCCAAGACAGGCTCGCTGGGTTGGTCTTCATGGAGCCCGCCAGAATTGGCACAGGAGGAAGCACAAAGCAGTGAGGCCAGGAAACTCCTCCGGTTCAACTTCACGGCTTTGTTCTCCACCCAGGCATGATGATCTGTCTCAGGAGCACCAGACAAACGAGAGTGAGAGCCAGCGCCAGGCTCACCACAACAAGCGCGAACATCTCCACGGAACCCCCCCGCCAGAAGCTCATCACCAGAACAACTGAAAGACTGGTCGGTAGCCCCACAGTCAGCAACCACCCAAGTAAGAAAAGGAAGATGGGTAAGGGCGCTCCCCAGACAGCCAGGTTCAGAGCGATGACGACAACCGCCAAGCTCACAAGGCAGCAGAGCACAGCAAGCAGAAAGGTCCTCTGCCAGGTCGATAACAACTTGAACATCACTATGCTCTAGCCCGCATTATGCATAGGTTTTCGTAGCGAAGTGGCGCAAGCGCCGCGATGACAAGGCGTGTGAGGGGTACCCGCTCGCGGGTCGCGCCCCGCAGACGTACTCTTGCAGTACGTCGAGGAGCGCAAGGGGTACCCGCTTTGCGGGTCGCACAACGCCGTCAGCGCGGATGATTGCGACACTGTAGCAGAAATTTTAGCATAATGCGGGCGCTAGGGCTCGATTTATTGACTTGTTTACGAACTGACGGCCCCTCGGGGGATCCGGATGGACTCGACCAATTGCTGAACCTCTAGGGGGGGCGGCGGCGTCATCTGCGAGACGGCAGTGGAAACAGCAAAGTTCAAGAGCATGCCGAGTGTGCCAATCCCTTCCGGGGAAACGCCCCACCACCAGTGGTCCACCGAGTTGAGTTCTGGATGGAGAAACTTGAAGTAGACGATGTATCCCGCAGTGAAGGTGATACCGACGATCATGCCGGCTATCGCTCCGTACTTGTTCATCCGTTTGGAGAAAATACCGAGTATGATCACTGGGAAGAAGGAGGAGGCAGCCAGACCGAAGGCGAAGGCGACCACCTCGGCCACGAAGCCAGGAGGGTTGACGCCGAAATAGCCTGCGATGCAGACAGCCAGTCCAGCCGAGATGCGAGCCGCGATGAGTTCGCCCTTCTCGGTGATGCCGGGCCGGAGACCCTTCTTCAAGAGGTCGTGTGCAATCGCACTGGAAATAACCAACAGAAGGCCAGCTGCCGTCGATAGCGCCGCTGCAAGCCCTCCAGCTGCAACCAGCCCGGTCACCCAGTTGGGAAGCTCGGCGATCTCCGGATTGGCCAACACCATGATGTCCCGATCAATGGTCAGCTCGTTCTCAACCGCGCTGTTGGATCCCACATACTGAATGATTCCATCCTGGTTCTTGTCCTCGAAGGTGATCAGACCCGTAGCCTCCCAATTGGTGAACCAGGACGGGGCATCCGCGTATTCAGCGTTGGAGATGGTGCTGAGCAGGTTGGTTCGGGCGAACACGGCCACCGCCGGTGCAGCGGTGTAGAGCAGCGCGATGAAGACCAGCGCCCAGCCAGCCGAGCTGCGGGCTGCCGACACTCTGGGCACGGTAAAGAACCGCACGATCACATGGGGGAGGCCAGCGGTTCCGACCATCAAGGCTGCTGTAATGAACAGGACGTCCAGCGTGCCCTTCTGACCCGAAGTGTAGACGGCGAACCCCAGTTCTTGACTCAGGCTGTTGAGCTTCTCCAGCAGATACTGGCCCGATCCATCGTTCACAGCGGCGCCGAAACCGATCTGGGGTATCAGGTGATCCGTCATCAGCAGCGAAATGAAGATGGCGGGTACCAGATAGGCGAAAATCAGGACACAGTACTGCGCCACCTGGGTATAGGTGATCCCCCGCATCCCCCCCATCACGGCGTAGAAGAGGACAATCCCCATGCCGATGAGCACTCCGGTATTGATTCCCACGTCCAGAAAGCGTGAAAAGACGATGCCCACGCCGCGCATTTGACCGGAGACGTAGGTGAAGGACACGAAGATGGCACAGACCACGGCCACCACCCGAGCCAGCTGGGAGTAATAACGATCTCCTACGAAATCCGGCACCGTATACTTACCGAATTTCCTCAGGTAAGGGGCCAACAGCAGAGCCAGCAAGACGTATCCGCCTGTCCAGCCCAGCAGGTAGACGGATCCGTCGCGGCCCATGAAGGAGATGAGCCCAGCCATCGAGATGAAGGACGCTGCCGACATCCAGTCGGCCGCAGTGGCCATCCCATTGACAACGGGTGAGACACGACCACCGGCGATATAGAACTCCTTGGTGGAGGTGGCCTTGGACAGGAACGCTACGCAGATATAGAGTGCGAACGACAGTCCCACCATCACAAAGGTCCAGGCCTGAACACTCATGATCCGCTTCCGTCCCGATCGTCCACGTCGTAACGACGGTCCAGACGATTCATCAAGGCGACGTAAATAAAGATCAGCACGACGAAGACGTAAATCGCCCCCTGCTGCGCAAACCAGAATCCGAGCCCGAAGCCGCCCAGAGAAATCCGGTCCAGCTCGTCGACGAACAGGATACTGAAGCCAAACGACACCAGGGCCCAGATGCCCAGGAGAATCGCCAGGTAGGTTAAGTTCTTTCTCCAGTATGCACGCTGCTTCTCACCACTATCCATGTCTGCCCCTTCTGTTCTCGAGTATGTAGGTTAGCGATTTGCCGTTCTTCCTTCAATCAAAAAGAAAAATCTACTCCTCCAGAAAGGCGAAAACCCGCTGTTGAACTTCCCTGTCCTTCAGCATATCTGCGTGGCCGGTTTTCGTCTCTGTAAATGACACTCCTTGAAAGTTCTCTTGGAGGGCCTGAGGCAAAGAGGTCGATTCAAGGGTGAGGCTTCCGTCACCCTCTTCAAGAAGAAGGTCAGCCGTAAGCTCCGGTATAGAATTCCGAAGGCCATTCTCATCAAATAACAGGCGACCCGTATTTTCCTCAGGATCCCTCAGCAAGATGGCCTTGGCCAGGGTAGGCCGCCCCTTCCCGCAAATATGCAACACCTGGGTGGGCACCCTCTCCGTTTGGCGGGACGGCAGGTTAATCAATTGGAAAAATCGATCTGCTCGTTTCAACTCTCGTATGGTGAAATTTTTTCGATTTTCAAGAGCTTGTGGCCTGACTTCCTGAGCATTCATGAGGCCCCATCCATGTCGAATCCAGTGGTGGGGATCGAAAATCACATTCGGGATCGGCTTCAAGGTCTGGGAGAGAATCTTTGAAGTCTCGAAGAAGGGCAGCAGTTGATAGGTGGCTGGAAGGGAGGAGATGGCCTGGGCTGTCAAAAGGCTTTTATTGAGGCCAAATCTTGTACCCGTCTGCGTGTGCTGAAAGCGACTCATCGCTCCTCTGAAGGGGACTCCCGCCAGCACAACTCGATCTATTTTTTGGGCACCATTCCAGTTTTCTCCTGGCAATTCAGTCGTTGTTTCAGGCTTTTGCTCTCCATACCTCAAGTAATAGGTGGCAATGAGTCCTCCCATGCTGTGGGCAAGGATAGAAATGGAACGGGTTCCGCTATCGATGAGTTGGTCGACCAGCTGGGCCAGTTGGGTAACAGCCTTAAAGTTGTCCTGTCTCCAGTCATAGGAAAAGGGGATGATCCGTGCCTTCCCTTGAAACCGGTCTTCCAGGCTCTCAAGAAGTGAAGCGTAGACATCCACGACATACACCAGTGGGACAACACGGACGTTGCCGAGTATCCCATCCTCGATCAGCTCCATCGTGCCCGAGATCTCGAGCCCATCTTGATCCAGCGCAAGAGTGGAGGATCCCCACAGGCCTTCTGATACCGTCAGCCAGACCCGCTCCCCGGTTGTCTTTTTTTTCAGGGCACTTCCATAATTGCCAGGGATAAAAATGATGGCTTTCTCGGGCGGGTGTTTTTCCATTTTGGCGATACCTTGACCTCCTTATCCTCCCACAATACACTCGCTGCGAAAAAGGAGATTCTTATTCCCTCCCCGAGACCCCTTCCCCCCAGGATCGTTGTCGTTGGAGACCTCAACGGAGCGCCCGACGGGCTCCGAGCCCTCCTGCGCGGAACGGGGCTCATCAACTCACACGACCGCTGGAAAGGCGGCGCCAGCCACCTCGTCCAGCTCGGCGACGTGTTCAACCGAGGTAGCGGAGCTCGAGAGGCCTTCGAGATGCTGATCCGGCTGCAGCAGGAGGCACGCACCGTCGGTGGAAACGTCACCATCCTCCTCGGCAACCACGAGGTCATGACCGCCCTGGGGGACGAGTCCTACTGCACGGCAGGCGAATATCTATCCTTCGCCACCTCTCGGGAGAGGGAGGCCTGGTCCCAGCGCGAAAGGCGGGCGCTCATGCGCCTGCGCAGCCAGCACCAGCCGGGCGAACCCATCCTGCCACTTGAACCGCGCTTCCGCTTGTGGGAGATGAAGCACGTCCCCGGGAAAGCGGCCCTGCGGCGGGCCCTGGGACCCCGCGGACGCATCGGTCGGGTGATCAGGCGCCTGCCGGTCGCGCTGCGCCTGGGGGACACAGTTTTTGTCCACGGCGGAGTCTCGCCCCATTGGGCGCGCCAGGGCGTGGATGGGCTCAACCGCGCGGCGGCAAAGGCCTGGGCGGACTCGCCAAATCATCTGGGAGCGGTCCCACAAAACTCGATCCTTCATCATGCCGATGGGCCACTCTGGCACCGGCAGCTCGCTCGGGGCAGCGGAGCCGAGACGGAAGCGATCCTGAAGAAGGTACTGGCTGGACTGGGCGGGCGGCGGCTCGTGGTCGGGCACAGCCCGGTACGCATTGTTCCCGGGGGGCGGCCAGGCCACATCCTCACACGCTTCCGACACCGCCTGGTGTGCGCGGACGTTGGCATCGCGGAGGACAAGCCACAAACTTGGGCCGCCCTGGTCATTGACAGCCAGGGCGGACACGAATGGCGTGTGGATGGAGTGCGGGTTCTTTGGCGAAGAGGCTGACCGGTTGCAGGATCTAAAGTTTCCATCTTGGGTACGTCATACATCTTGACAGGAGCCTGGATTTGTGGTCATTTACAGGGCCTTGTAGGAAAGACTGCAGCGGCAGTCAGTTAACCACTAAACAGAGGAGTGACTCATGGCTGAGATAGATTTTGGTGGAGTTGTCGAGACGGTCATCACACGGGAAGAATTTACCCTGGATAAGGCTCGCGAGGTTCTGAAGGACGAGACCATTGCCGTCATTGGCTACGGCGTGCAGGGACCCGCCCAGTCGCTCAACATGAAGGATAACGGTTTCAATGTGATTGTCGGGCAGGCGCAGCGGTTCCAGAAGGACTGGGACCGGGCGGTTGGCGACGGCTGGGAGCCGGGAAAGACTCTCTTTGACATCGAGGAGGCGGCCCAGAAGGGCACCATCGTGCAAATGCTGGTGTCCGACGCGGCCCAGAAAGCGATCTGGCCAACCATTAAGCAATGTCTGAATGAGGGCGATGCGATCTATTTCTCTCACGGTTTTTCCATTGTCTTCAAGGACCAGACAGAGGTGGTGCCTCCTGAGAACGTGGACGTGATCATGGTGGCCCCCAAAGGCTCCGGCACGTCGGTGCGGCGCAATTTCCTGTCGGGCGCGGGCATCAATTCGAGCTTTGCGGTCGAGCAGGATTTCACGGGACGAGCCGAGGAGCGGACCGTAGCCGTGGGCATCGGGATTGGCTCAGGATACTTGTTCCCCACCACTTTCCACCGCGAGGTCCACAGCGACCTGACCGGCGAGCGTGGGGTCCTGATGGGTGCCCTGGCCGGCATCATGGAGGCCCAATACGAGGTGCTGCGCGAGAAGGGCCACAGCCCCAGTGAAGCCTTCAACGAGACAGTCGAAGAACTCACCGAAAGCCTCATCAAGCTGGTCGGCGAAAACGGCATGGATTGGATGTACTCCAACTGCTCGGCCACGGCACAGCGTGGAGCGCTCGACTGGAAGCCAAAGTTCAAGGAAGCCGTCCTGCCCGTGTTCCACAAGCTCTACGAGCGGGTGGCATCGGGCCAGGAGACGGCCCGGGTGTTGGAGGCCTGCGGCGCGCCCGATTACCAGGAGCAGCTCACCAAGGAATTGGGCGAAATCGGCAATTCCGAGATGTGGCGGGCGGGCAAGGCAACGCGCGATTTGCGTCCTAAGGAGCAGGGCAGGGAGATTTCCGCCGACACCAAAGGGGTGGCCGGGCGCGGGACCAACTGAGAGAGCCATTCTCGCCGGTCTTGAACTCTGATAGAATAAGAATCACTTACTCGAAGAAAAAGAAATTTGAATAGCAGGAGAGGACTACCATGCCGCGATATCGATCCGCAACGACGATTTCCGGGCGCAATATGGCCGGCGCACGCGCCTTGTGGCGCGCCACCGGTGTCAAGGATGAGGACTTCGGCAAGCCGTTCATCGCCATTGCAAATTCCTTCACCCAGTTTGTCCCGGGTCATGTGCACTTAAAAGACATGGGCCAGTTGGTGGCTGGGGCCATTGCCGAGGCCGGGGGAATCGGCCGTGAGTTTAACACCATCGCTATCGACGACGGCATCGCCATGGGTCACTCGGGCATGCTGTACAGCCTGCCCTCACGGGAACTCATTGCCGACGCTGTCGAATACATGGTCAACGCCCACTGCGCCGATGCCCTGGTCTGTATTTCCAATTGCGACAAAATCACACCAGGAATGCTGATGGCGGCCCTGCGCCTGAATATTCCTGCCATTTTCGTATCGGGCGGCCCCATGGAGGCCGGGCGGGCCGAGCTCAACGGCAAACAGGTCAAGCTGGACCTGGTCGACTCGATGATCGCGGCGGCCAACCCCAATGTGAGCGACGAGGAAAGTCAGGTTTACGAGCAGAATGCCTGTCCCACCTGTGGATCCTGCTCCGGTATGTTCACCGCCAATTCGATGAACTGCCTGGTGGAGGCCATGGGTCTAGGGTTGCCGGGCAACGGTACGCTGCTGGCCACCCACGCAGCCCGAAAAGACCTGTTTCTCATGGCGGGCCGGCGCATCGTGGAAATCACCAAGGCTTATTACCAGGATGAGGACGAGAGCGTCCTGCCCCGCTCCATCGCCACCTTCGAGGCCTTCCAAAACGCCATGACCCTGGATGTCGCCATGGGAGGCTCGACCAATACCGTCCTGCACCTGTTGGCCGCGGCCCAGGAGGCCCATGTGCCCTTTTCCATGAAGGACATCGACGACCTGTCGCGGCGTGTGCCCAACCTGTGCAAGGTGGCACCATCAACTCCCCTCTTTCACATGGAGGATGTCCACCGCGCGGGCGGCATGCCGGCGCTGCTGGGCGAGCTGGACCGTGCAGAATTGATCCATCGCCAGGTGTCTACCGTGCACAGCCCCACGATGGGGGAAGCACTCGAGCAATGGGATGTGGGCAATGGGCACAACGGATCCAACGGAGCAGCCCATAAGCTTTACCTTGCCGGACCGGGCCGACGTCCCACCCAGCAAGCCTTCTCCCAGAGTGAGCAGTGGGAGTCTCTGGATCTGGACCGCGAGAGCGGCTGTATCCGGGACCGCGAACACGCCTACAGCCAGGACGGTGGCCTGGCCGTGCTCTACGGCAACCTGGCCCCTGACGGCTGCATCGTGAAAACCGCCGGAGTTGACGAATCGCTCTTGACGTTCAAGGGCTCGGCGCGGATCTTCGAGAGTCAAGAAGACGCAGTCGACGCCATTCTGGGCGACAAAGTGGCAAAGGGCGATGTGATTGTCATCCGCTACGAGGGTCCCAAAGGCGGGCCGGGAATGCAGGAAATGCTCTATCCGACCAGTTATCTCAAGTCCAAGGGACTGGACAAGGTCTGTGCTCTGATCACCGACGGCCGCTTCTCGGGCGGCACCTCAGGACTCTGTATCGGCCACGTTTCTCCGGAGGCCGCTTCCCAAGGGGCCATCGGCCTGATCGAGGAGGGCGATTCCATCGAAATCGATATCCCCAACCGCACCTTGACCCTCGCCATCACCGACGAGGAACTGGCCCAGCGACGCCAGACAATGGAGGCCAAGGGCGCCAAAGCCTGGCAACCCGTATCCCGTGACCGACAGGTCACCCCCGCCCTCCAGTTCTACGCTTTGATGACCACCAGCGCCGACAAAGGTGCTGTGCGAGACCTGACATTGCTGGACTAGGAGAACCCGGGTCGGTGCGAAGGTGACTTCGTAGGTTGGTGGACAGTTGGAAATCTGACCATAAGCCGCACGTTTTCCGATTATCCGCATTCGGCCCAATTACTACACCGGGTTTGAGGTACAATACGGCTGAAACTCACAAGCAAGTTGCCACCAGGAGAAACGCGCGAGTAGATTCTCCTCCTGTCGGGGTGATGGAGTCATTATGCAGGACAGTATCCGAAGGAGAGGAACATGGGTTTGGATCTTAGGCGCTGTTCTGGCCCTGACCTCGATTGTCGCATCTCCGGAGCGCGACCAGCCTATCCGTGCCGATGATCCTACTTATTTCCAGTTTGCCCGGGTCAGGTTCTCCGAGAATGGCTGGTTCTTTAGAATGGGTTGGGCCCACGACTATCCCCGAGCAGAGCGGAATTTCCTGAAAATCCTCTCCGAGGTCACCGGCGTTCAGACAACCACCAACTCATACGTCATAGTGGACTTGGATGATCCTCGGATTATGGACTACCCCATCCTCTATTTCAGTGAGCCCGGCACCTGGGGAATCACTGAAAGGGAGGCAAGCAATCTCCGCGAGTATTTTCTTCGGGGGGGGGTTGCGATCTTCGATGACTTTGACGGGCCCAGTCAGTGGAGATTCTTTGAGTCAGCCATGAAGAAGGTATTCCCCGAGCGGGAGATGAAAAGACTTACGGTGGATCATGCCATTTTCCAATGTTTTTACGAAATTGAAACACTGGACATGGTCGCTCCGCGTGACTACGGCCGACCCGCCGAGTTCTACGGGATGTTTGACGAGGCGGGTGACCTCCAGGCGATCGTCAACTTCAACAACGACATCGGTGACTACTGGGAATGGTCAGACGCGTCTTTTTTTCCGGTCAGCCTATCCAACGAGGCCTACAAATTAGGCATTAACTACGTGATCTATGCTCTGACGCACTGAGTTCGTGCGGTCGTGCGTGGGAGGCACCTCAGGTGCCGAATTCGTGTCTTCGCGCCGTCGCTGAGGCAGGCTTCAGCTGGAATCCCAAGGACTAGAGTCGCATTCTCCCTCTTTCCTGGTTTCTTCCGGATTCGATCTCGACAGTGATTTTGCTTTGCTGCTTGTCGCGGATAATTTCTAACTCCATGGATCCCGGTTCCAAGTAACGGGCTACATCCGCTGTCCTTCGCACGGGATGGCCTTGGACTGAAACGATCACATCACCGGCCTGGAGTCCTGCTTTTTGGGCCGGAGTATCCAACATCACCTCCATGACAAGCACGCCTTCCTTTCCAGGGACACCCAAGACTTCACCCAGTTGATCGGTCAGTTCCTCTCCCCGGATTCCTAACCGAGACGGACCTGAAGAGGAAGCCTCCCGGTCAGGTTCCTGCCGAAACCAGTCCTGAAAGCCACGCAAGAAATCGCGGGAGCCTTCCATCCCTCGCGGTCCCAGAAACCGATATTGTTCGGACAACTCTCGTTCCTCGAGGGTGACCGTCTTTGCTGTTCTCTGTCCATCGCGAATGATGACCAGCTCTACTTGCCGACCGGCAGGAGTTTCAGAGACATGCCGTTGGAACTGTCGAACACTGAAAACGGAGACTGTGCCGAATTGGATGATCACATCGCCTTCCCGTAAATCAGCCTCGGCGGCAGGACTATCTTCCTCGACTCGCACCAGGAAGACTCCCGCCTCCTGGGGTAGTTTCAGATTGTCCACCTCGCTTGAAGTAATGTCGCGAAGTTGTACGCCGAGATAACTCTGGTCGGAGGCCAAGGACTGAATCACAGCTTGCGAAAAAGAGTAACTGGAGCCTCCCGCCAGCAAGATAGTCAGGAAAAGTAAGGTTTTAGATTTCATGGTTTTGCTTCGCTCCTTTCGCATCCATCTCTCACTTTGATTACACGATGGGCAGGCCGGGTTGTTCCCAAAACTGGGCAGGATTTATTAGCCGGGATTAGGCATAGATTTTCTACTGCTGTGCCGCAATCATCCGAGCCAGCGGCACTTCGTCACGAAAACCTATGCATAGTTCCGGCTAGGTAGGAGTCAAAAGCTGGGTCGCCTTTAACCCGCGGAGCGGGCGTTCTCGATAGCCTCCATCATCTCCGCAACGGTTGCGAACTTGTCCCGCACTTTGCCCAGGCGTTGACCCTTGTCCACTTCCTGCTTGTCCAAGAGCTTCCAATCCTCAAAGGTGACCACCATGAGCTTCTTGGTGGCCAGCATTTGATCGACCGCCTCCGGCGTTTTCTGCGGATCCACCGGGGCCTTCTGTCCGGCTATGTCCTCGAGCATCTTATCCACCGTGGCAGAGGAGTCTCGCTTGTTGGTCCCAATCAGCCCGGTGGGCCCCCGCTTGATCCAACCCACCACGTACTTGTTGGCTTCAATGCTGCCCGAGGAGTCGGTTACGCGCCCCTCCTTGTTGTGGGCAATCCCGCGCTTTTCATTAAAGGGAAGACCCGCCAGGGGCACCCCGTGGTATCCGATTGAACGAAAGATCAGTCCGGCCGAAAGGGTCTCATACTGGCCCGTACCTACGGAGCGGATATATCCACCCTCCTCCTGACGCAGCTCGTTCTTTTCAATCTTCACCTCCGTGACCCGGCCGTTTTCACCGATAATTTCCACTGGAGAAACACAGAGACGCAGGCGGACTTTCTTGGGGTTGCTGCCTTCGCCCAGCTTGGACTGTGCCATCAAATACTCCACGTTGCTCTTCTCGTCAGCCTTCAGAGAAGCCCGAGAGACTTCGTCCAGCTCCGCTTCTTGGGGATCCATGATTAGGTCGACACCTTCCAGCCCCCCGATCTCCTGGATCTCACGGGGTGAAAAGGCGGCCTGGGCAGGTCCCCGCCGGCCCAGCAGAATGACCTCCTTGACACCACTCTTGCGCAGCGCCTCCAGAGCGTAGCCCGCAATGTCGCTGCTGGCCAATTCCTCGGGATCCCTCGCCAGGATACGGGTAACGTCCATGGCCACGTTGCCGATTCCAACGACTACTGCACGTTCACAGGACAGATCAAAGGCTCGATCGATGTAATCCGGATGGCTGTTGTACCAGGCCACGAACTCGGTAGCGGTATAGCTTCCTTCCAGGTCCTCCCCGGGAATACCCAGCTTCCGGTCCGTCTCGCAGCCAATGGCGAAGACGATCTGGTCGTAGTGGAGCTCTAACTCTTCGACGGTGAGGTCGCGGCCCACCTGGACGTTTCCGAAAAATCGCAGGCCTTCTCTTCCCGCGACCTTTTCGTAAACCCGAATCACGGCCTTGAGCTTTTGGTGGTCGGGGGCAACACCAAATCTCACCAAGCCGTAAGGGGTCGGCAAACGATCGTACAAATCAACCTGGACATTCAGGTCCTTCTCTTTGAAGAGGGCGTCCGCCGCATAAAAGCCGGAGGGGCCAGAGCCGATGATGGCCACTCGAAGGGGCCGAGACTCACTGCCAAGAGGATAGAGCTGCTTATCTGCCATGGTTTAATATTTCCTTGATCTCAGGTTGAAGTAGGGCGTCTTACGAACAACAGCATTGGCACACCTTCTATCTTATCAACTCTGGGAAGCTAAACGGGTTGGACAGCCACCCTTCCTGCTTGAGTATTGAATATCGGATTTCGGATTTTCCCTTTGGGGTGTAACCTTCTTGGGACGGTGGAAGTATATATAGATATATATAGGTAGGAGATTGACGGAAACGGACAAATGGAAGCGACCACATTGGCACTCGGATGGATGCGGGGAGCCCACGAGCAGAAGGTAGGCCGGTTGGAGATCTCGGAGGTTATTTCCCTGGTCGAGCGGGCAAAAGAATGCGACCGGGCAGCCTTCGAGGACTTGATGCAGGCCTATTCCGGGTTTGTGTACTCGTTGGCGTTTAGGATGCTGGGCAAGAGAGCGGACGCAGAAGATGTCTTTCAGGAGACTTTTCTGAGAGCGTGGAGCCATCTGACGTCCTTCCGGAGCGGCGGAAATTTTACCCATTGGATCAAGCGCATCGCGACCAATTTGTGCTTGGACCGATTGAAGGCGGGCAAGCAGCAATACGCCCTCCACAGCAAGCCAGTGGAAGAGGTCCAGCCACTACAGGAAGCAGAGCAATATGCAGAACAAAGGGAACAGCGCGAGATGGTGAAGCGTCTGCTGGCAGAGTTGCCGGACACCCATCGAGCTGCGGTCGTGCTCTTTTATCTGGAGGACAGGTCAGTGGAGGAAGTGGCTCGAACGCTGAAGCAAAAGCCGGGGACGGTCAAAGTGTGGCTGTTTCGCGCCCGCGAAAAAATGAAGGCCCGAATGGAGGCAACAGGAGATGAACTTTAAGGAATCAGAAAAGTGGGACCGGGGTGAGACCCCACTGGAGCGCAAACTGGACGGTCTGCTAGCCCACGACATGGAAGTAAGCGTTCCGGAAGGCCTGATCGAACGCACCATGAGGCGCCTGCCGGAGACGCGCATCGCACCCTTTCCCTGGTGGGCGTGGGCGGTGTATGTGGGATTCTTTACCACCTCGGTGCTGGGGCTCATCTACTGGGAGTGGGAAGCACTGGTTTGGATGGCCACACGCAGCGCGATGGTGGTTCCGAAAGCGGTGGCACTAGCCGCCCAGCATCCCTATCTGGCGCTGGCAGTGGTTGTAGCGTTCTTCCTGAACGCCCTGGTGGGGTGGTTTCTGGCCGCCGAACTGGTGCTGCGCAAACGATTTGCAGGAGTCATGGCTTGATGAATAAACCGGGATATTTTGCCGTCTTTTTGGTGGTCTTCGGGCTCGTAATGGCGGGTGCCGCTGGACAGGAGGGTGAGGCGGGTGTAGCCGCATCGCAGGAGGAGTCGGCGCCACAGCCCGCCAGCCAGTCCACGGACGAAGCACCCATCGAAACAGAACAGCCGGAGACTCCCCAGGAAGAGCCCATCCCGCAGTCCGATATTGTGATTGACATGATCGCCGGAGAGAGGACAATCGGAGCCAACGAAGTGGTGAAACGGGCCAAACTGCTGTTCGGAGAACTCGAGATTGACGGCCAGGTTCTTGAAGATGTTCAGATGATCGCGGGAGAGATCACTGTCCGAGGGCGGGTCCACGACCGCGTGGAGTTGGTAGCTGGAGAGGTGACGGTCAACGGACGGGTAGGCCCGGGCGGCGTGGACGTCAAGTTCGGTGAAGTCACAGTCTTCGGTGTGGTGGAGGGCCCGGTCAATGTGAGAGTCGGCGAAGTGAGTGTGAGGGGGGATGGGGTCATCCAGGGAAATGTAAGGGTGGAGGAAGGTGACTTCAGTAGGGTGGAGGATTCGCCCAGGATGAATGAGTGGATCAGCCAAATGGTGTCGGATTGGACTCGAGGGGTCGTTGCCTTTCTGGGAGTGATGACGCTCATCGGTTTGGCAGCTACCATCCTGATCCTGGCCCTTCTTTTTCGAACTTCAATCCAGAGAGGTGTCACTTTAATGGAGAAAGAAAACTTAGCTTGGGATCTGTTGTGGGGGTTTATCGCGACTTTCATGTTCTTGCCGATCTTCATGATGCTCTGTGTGACGATCATTGGTATTCCGCTGGCCCTCCTTCTCTTATTTCTGTATCCGGCTGCATGGCTGTATGGACTCATCCTGTTGGCGAACTACCTGGGCGACTGGATTCTGATAAGTCTTTTCAAAGGACAGTCCAACTTTCTGGTGGGGACCATTTTCGGAATTATCCTACTGGGAATTTCCGTGGCCGTCCCGGTATTCGGCCCGCTCCTGTTGAGCATCTATTCCTTTTTGGCCATCGGGCTTTCCTGCCGGTTGATGGTCGAATACATTCAGGAACGTCGAAGGCCACAGCCGCCGCCCGAGGCTACCGCCGAAGCGGGATGAGGAGGAGGAAATCCCAACTTCCAAACAAGCCGAAACAGCAGATTAGAGGTCGTTACTCACTCCATCCCTTCCAGATTCCGAATCTGGGAGGGGTTTCAGGGCTGAGACGCGGATACTCTTGATGGAATCAACCACTCCACTCAGGGATTGAGGGGAAATGTGCAAGCCGTCCACTATTTT
Organism: Acidobacteriota bacterium; assembly: GCA_963663035.1. Taxonomy (GTDB): domain Bacteria; phylum Acidobacteriota; class UBA6911; order RPQK01; family JADFOI01; genus JADFOI01. The sequence continues at coordinate 205,537 of OY760074.1, read as the reverse complement.
CTTGGTCACAGGATCATTCACAACGAGGTCCACGGGAACGGAAGTTTCCTCCACCACCTGGACATCTACAAATCCAGCGGCTGTGATGGCTGCCAGGTAGGCTTCCCGGGTTGCGGCTCCCGCAAGACAGGCAACATAGGCCTCAATGGAGCCTTTGATGAAGCTGGGAAGCTCTCTCAGCAACACGATGTCTGAGACCATCAGCCGGCCTCCCGGCTTGAGAGTTCTGAAGGTCTCTCGAAACACCTCCTCCTTGTCGGGCGAGAGGTTGATCACGCAGTTTGAGAGAACCACGTCAACCGACTGGTCTGCCAACGGCAGATGTTCGATCTCACCCAGTCGAAACTCCACGTTCTGATAGCCGCCTTTTTGAGCATTGTGCTGGGCCCGCTCAATCATCTCCGGAGTCATGTCTACTCCGATGACCTTACCTTCTCCTCCCACCTGCTGGGCGGCCAAAAAGCTGCCGAATCCGGCTCCAGAGCCCAGATCAGCCACGACCTGACCCTTTTCAAGTGAGGCCAGGGCAACCGGGTTTCCACAGCCCAGACCAAGGTTGGCTCCCTCTGGCACACCTTCCAGCTCCTGACTGGTGTAGCCCATTTTCTGGCTCATGGCTGAGAGCCTCTCGGCATCTTCTGCCGGCTCGCTTGTCGGACCACAAGAAGAACCACAGCAGGTACTACCAGTCGTGGCAATCTTGGCGTATCGCTCTCGTACCGCCGTGTGAATCTCACTGCTTTTCATGACGACACCTCCTTTACTGAGTCCTTAAGATCCTGTTGGTAGGCTGTCAAGTTCCCCGAGCTCCATCACAGACATACAATATCCATTTCTGACATGATAGGATGACCAGTCTTTCGAAACCGGATGTGAAACGGAGTTGAGTTTGGGAGGAAAGAGTTGAATAGAGTCGAGTTCCTGAAGCAATTTGTGCGCTACCCTACCCTCACCTGTGCTATCGCAGAGAGTTCTAAGGAGATGGCAGACCTGATCACCGATACTGCGGAGCTGTCACGGGCTTCTATGGTCGTCGAACTCGGATCGGGTACGGGTGTGTTTACCGAGAAAATTTTGGAAAAGATTTCTGAGGATGGCAAGGCTTTTGCCCTGGAAATCAATGAGAACTTCGTCAAGGAAACCAAAAGACGTTGCCCAGAAGCGATTGTCTATTATGATTCGGCTGTGAATGTGGCCACTTACCTCAAAGAGGCCGGTGTTGAGAAATGTGATCGGATTATCAGCGGATTACCCTGGGCTTCTTTTCCCGAGAATGTACAGAACCAAATACTGGATACTGTTGCCGATGTCCTGGAACCAGGAGGAAAGTTTCTCACCTTTGCCTACGTCCACGGACTCTGTCTCCCCGCCGGAAGAAGGTTCAGGAAGTGCTTGTTCTCCAGGTTTCGAAAAGTCCTAGCCACCCGAATCATCTGGCAGAACCTGCCTCCAGCCTTCGTGTATTGTGCGGAAAAGTAGCCCAAGCAACTGACAGCTAAAACGCTGACCGCTGACCGCAGGCTAAAGCCTGCGGCTCTGATCGGAGCCAGCGAGTATCAGTCAGAGCCGTGGGCTTCAGCCCACGGGCCCTGGAGCCTGGGCCGTACGCAAAGCAACCTCCCTGGCTCGCTTCGTCTTGACAAAGTTGGGCCGTCTGACTAGCATTCCAGCCCATATTCAGGAAAAAGTTTTGAGAAAACATCGGCTCAGTGTCTGCTTGTGTGTGTCTTTCCTGGCACTGGGTATCAGCAGCTGCGGGCCTGCCTCCGGGCCTTCATCTCAGATCCCATCTGTGGTTATTGCCCAGGCCAGTCATTCTCCGAGCTACGCATCTATCTACATTGCTGAGAGGAAGGGCTTCTTTGTAGAGGAAGACTTGCAGGTAGAGTTTCTGAGGGGAGGCGGCGGGTCCAGGGCAGTGACCATTCTCCTTGCCGGTGATGCCCAGTTCGCCCTGAAGACAGCTGAGATAGCGCCTGTCGTTCAGGAAAAGGGCATCGATCTGCTCACGGTCCAAGCCATCACCGTGGGACTTCCATTTCAACTGATTATCCGCAGCGATGTGGCGCAGACACTTCGGCTCGACCCCAACCTCACTGTAAAAGAACGCCTGGAGAGAGTGGCTGGCCTCACCTTTGCAACCACCAGCCGGGCAGGTGCATCCGCAATCTACACCCAGTACCTGCTCCACAGCCACGGGTTTGAACCTCAAGCACATCTGGACACCGTGTACATGGGTAGTCCGGCAGCACGAAAGCTTGCCTTTCAAACAGGAGAGGCACAGCTCACCACGGGCGGCGCAGAAAACAAAACTTTTTTAGATTCCCAGCTGGCGATAGTACTGGTGGATCTGCTCACGGAGTTCCCGGCCATTCGGGATCTGCCGGTTCACGCTTTGCACACCCGCAAGCGGTATGCTCGTGAATTCCCTGACACCGTTCGCAAGGTGGTTCGTGCGCTGACACGAGCCAACCAGTACATAGGAGATCACCCGGACGAGACTCTACAAATTCTGCAGAATGTGTTCGCAGGGCAGCTGGAACCAGATCAGGTGGCCGCTCTTTTCGAAACTCAGGTCCTCCCTGTCCTGCCTCAGAAGCATGCCATGACTCAGCAGCAGTGGGACCGCCTGGTCGAGGTCGCCCTGACCGTGGGAATCCTCAATGACCCCTTGGATACGTCGGAAGGCATCATGTGGACCAATGAGTTCCTCGACGAATAAGTCCAGCCAGGGGTCAAGCGAAGGAGCCCCAGTAAAGCCAGGCGACAGGGCTTCCATTATCCAGCTGCAGAAGGTTGCAAAATCGTTCCCGGGTCGAGGTGCCGCCGTCGACGTCCTGCGCGACGTGAGCCTGTCTGTGGATGAGAGCACTTTTGTCAGTATTGTCGGTCCCTCCGGCTGCGGCAAAACCACCCTTTTGAATCTGGTGGCCGGCTTTTTGGCCCCCAACCAAGGCTCAATCCACGTTCGAGGCACTCTGGTGAACGGCATCAACAGTGACCTGGGACTGGGCTACATTACCCAGGACAACAAGTTGTTTCCCTGGCTCACTCTGGCTGGAAATGTCGACTTTCCCCTGCGTGCCCGCGGTCTGCCCAGAGAGAACCGCCGCGACCGGGTGGCAAACTTACTGGAGATGGTCGGCTTAAGAGGTTTCGAGGAGCATTACCCTTATCAGCTTTCCGGGGGGATGCAAAAGAGAACAGCTCTGGCCCAAGCCTTGAGCTATGACCCGGATGTCCTGCTGATGGATGAGCCCTTCGGCTCACTGGACGCTCAAACCCGCATGCTGCTGCAGCAGGAACTGCTGAAAATCTGGAAAGGGACTGGCAAGACAATCCTCTTTGTGACCCATGACATCGTAGAGGCGCTGGCGCTGTCCGACAGGGTAGTGATCATGTCTCGCCGCCCCGGCAGCATAAAGGGACAGCTCGAGGTCAACCTTTCCCGTCCCCGCGACGTCTTTCATATCCATGATCACGACGGATATGGGGATTGCTATAAGGCGCTGTGGCGCCTTCTGCAGTCCGAGTTACCCGAGCACTGACAAGGTAATGGATTTTTTAAAGGGCATGGGATATTTCAGGGTCTTGTTACTTCGAATCATCCTGCTTGGCGCAGTGCTGGGCCTGTGGGAGTGGGTCTCGGGCCGATGGCTGGAGGCCTGGGTGATCAGTAGTCCAAGCGAGATTTTCCTGAGGTTGAACGACTTGTTCTACAGCGGAGAAATCTGGCCCCACTTGAGCGCCACCCTGATCAGCCTGGCCATCGGTTTTCCACTCGGTGTCATCAGTGGGATTGTGGTCGGCTACCTGTTGGGTCGCTATCGTGTCTTGTCCGACCTGCTGGAACCGTTCATCTTTGGATTACACGGAATCCCTAAAGTGGTTCTGGCCCCACTCTTCATTCTTTGGCTGGGGATCGGACTCAGTTCGAAGGTTGCCCTCGTCATCCTCTTGAGTTTCTTCCACAACTTTTTCAATACTTACTCCGGTCTGCGCCAATTGGATGATGACTTGATCAAATATGGCCGGTTGATGGGTGCCAGAGGCGGGATGATCGTATATGGCATTCTCCTACCTGCCATCTCGCCGCACCTCATGACCGGCATTCGGACCAGTTTGCCCCTCGCCTTCATTGGGGTCGCCGTGGGAGAATTCATTGCAGCCCGTGCTGGGCTGGGTCTGTATATCCGTGAAGCGGTCAGTTTATTTGACACAACCGGTGCCTTTGCCGGTGTGACCGTGTTCTTCGTTTTGATTGTACTCGCCAACAGCCTGCTGGCTCGGCTGGAGCGGCGTGTGCTCAGGTGGCTTCCCAAGCGGGAGGTTGGCGAACCCAGCGCAGTTAGTCCATAATCACCCCAGATGATGGAAGCCCATCACGTGATCCGCCTACACGGGGAGCGTTATTTACGACGCCTTCCCAGCAGAGTCGCCTATGAAGAAGGAATCTTTCCTTCCCAGGGGCTGGACGTGGAGTGGATAGAGCCCGACCCGGTCCGTCAGGCATTTGAACCAGTGAATATCCAACATCGGATCAAGGAATCGCTTCTCGAAGAGCAAGAGCTCGACATCTACAAGGTGTGTCAGTGGGGTGGAATCAAGCGGTCGATCGAGGGGCACCAAGCTGGCATTTTTGCCGTCGGCGAGTCCGATGGAAGCAACCAGCACGCACTCTTTGCTCGAGCAGGATCGGGTATTGAAGGTGGAGAAGATCTGGCAGATCGCCCAATTGGGATCAATGCCCATGCGGGTTCCTTTTACGGGGTCCGTGAGATACTCCAACGGCACTTGCCGCCCGAGCGTATCCAGACAGTCCATGTCGGAACTCCGCTGCGACGTCTACAAGCTCTTCTGGCGGGGGAGATAGAGATAGCCGAGCTCATGGATCTGCTCATCCCCTTGGCTGAAACAAAAGGATTGGTGCGGGTTTTGGAGGAGCCGGCTCAACGGCCTGGTGTCTTTGTGGCCAATCGACACACCCCGCTTCCGGCCTTACAGGCCTTCATCCGGGCTTGGAACCAGGGCGTTGACATCATCAACCTTCAGCCGGAAAAGTACCAACAGAAAGCTATTCGAGAATTTATAGAAGAGCTGCCCCCCAAACTGCAGGTGCCCGAGCAGGATTTGATCGACAGAGTCCAGTTCCCTCGCTACGCTCACATTCGTGGCTACAGCCGGGAAGAGTTCTGGGACACCTATTCCTGGATGGTCTCAAACGATCTTCTTCCACCAGGAAGTGAATACGAAGACGCGGTGATTGCAGGGTTAACCACTGACAACTGACAGCTGACAACTGACAGGGGAGAGAGTCCAGGTCACCCTCCCGGCTCACTGGGTATCGGGTCAGGGGCGCTGTAATTGCGATGCACAAACTCTTCTATGGAAACGGTGTACTCATCGCTCTCAGCGTTGTAGCGCGTGCAGGACTGGGTGGGATAGTATCCATTGACTCCCACCGCCGCCGGCGACTTGATGGGGAAACACTGACTGGGTTGGCTCAGAATATAGGCTAGGGTCAGCATCTCCTCGTAGAAGATAATCCTGGCATCATACACGCCATAGATCCAGGTGCGCGTAAACGGTTCGCCCTGGAACTCGGGGGAGGTCAAATCGATCAGATGATTCCCCATGCCCGGAGTAGCAGCATCCACGTTCTGAAAGTCGGGATGCATGTAATTGGAGGGAAGCGGCCTTGTGGCCAACTCGAACTGGTCACAGCGGAGGAATTCGGGGCCACAGGGTCCTGGTTCCAGAGCGAAGATATTCTCGATCGGTTCGATAAAGAAATGCATGTCGAAGTGCGGGGTGTCGTACACCCCGGGAGGAATATGGCCCTGCGGGTTCCAATTGAGCAAGGCCCATTTAAAGGGGATGTCCGATCGCCTCGACACTCTGCTGGGCAGTGGAATAACCCACTCGTGTCCTACGATGCACTCAGTGTCTTGATCCACGACACCATCCTCGTTGCGGTCAAAACAGTAATGAAAGTCGGATCCACTGGGCAGGTCACTGCCGAGAAGGTCAGACCGATCGCCAGCGGCATCCCGCTCCCGTCAAACGTAACGTAGCTGGACACCGTTCCGTTGCCCAGCTCGGACATGGCACCGTACTAAGTTTCACTGGTCACAACGAACGGAGCTTCGGCGCAGCCGCTGAGTGCCATGCCGACACCGCCCAGGAAAACGACCCATCCAAGGCCTTTTAGTCTCCACATCATAGTCCTCCTTAAAAACGTGATTTACGGTCTCTTCCAGGTGTTTGTGACGAGCACCCGCAGACTCAGCACACCGCTGTTCATATTAAGATCTGGGGGGTGAAAAGGCAACGGCAGGCATTACTGCCCGTAGGGAACGATCCAGAAATCAACCAACTGTTCAGAAAAGCGGTTGCGCAGGTTGACCGCCACGTCTCTCGCTTCCTCTGAAGTGCCGAAGGGACCAACGCGCACTCGATAGTAACGACCTGCTTCTGGGACATTGGCCTCGACGACATAGGCTTCATAACCACTGCCCTGCAACATAGCCCGTAACCCTTCGGCCTGTGGGTTGGTTCGGAAGGCGGCCAGCTGCACAGCAAAACGCACAGCCTGAATGCTGGGAGAAACAAACTGCTTTGTCAGTGGTAGCTCGCCAGGCTCTTGAGGTAACCCGATGGCGGGCGGACGAAGGTCAGCACTCTGGTCTGTTGCCACAGCAGCAGGCTGGCTGCTGGGTTCACTGGTCTGGGGCACCTGGGGTTCAGCTGGAACCTCCACCTCTGTTCTCCTGGTGAGTCCCGCTTTTTTCATGGTGAGGTTCAACACCACTTCTCTTGCACTCCTGAGTGGTGTCCCTCTGAACACGGTGGTGAGCCCCTCCCTGGAAGATTCCACCAGGTAACTTCCCAATGGCAGACTGGTCGCAGAGTAGGTTCCTGCATCGTCTGTGAGAACTGACCAGTTTCTTCCCGTATCGAGATGTCTCACGGTAACCTTCACCTTGCCAAGGGGCGTCCCGGCCTCATCGGTGACCATTCCTGAGATGGATGCGACCGCGAACTGAGCCCACACCATGGTGGACGTACACAACACAAGAACCAGTCCTTTCTTGAACATATTCTTCCCCTTAAACACCTATATACGTGAAAAGGGTGACTTTATAGCCCTACTACAGCCAATTTAGGAGGCAAAATGACTCTTGAGTGCGGCCAAGAGAGCTCTGTAAATCGGATCACAGAATTCCTGAACTCCACCCTCGTGGACTCCCAACTGGATGTCCACAGGACAAAAGTGGAGTCATCGTCGGTGACCCCAAACGCGCGAACTTCCCCGATATAGCCTTTGACCTTGTCTTTGGAGACCGCCTCGGGACCGTCGTCGATGCTGTATCGCAAAAGGCGCGCTTCATCGTCGAGCTCCACCAGGGTCTCGTGGAAAACACCGTTCAATAACCGCTTGGCACCCACTTCGGTATTGCCGGCATCGCCCACGACCTCGAGTTGGGGTACAACATCGGAACACCAGGAGAAATCATGGAAATCTCTCAGAGTCGCCCAGACCTTGTCCACCGGCGCATCGACAATAGTAGAATTGTAACAGCCCATCTGCTTTCCTCCCTTAATTAGAATATCAATAAATCTGCTTTCAGAATGCTATGCAGTTGGAAGATACCGAACACGAGGCCCTTTTTCAATCCTCCCTCGCTCCCCCCCTTGCTCACTCCTTGGCTCCGGCCGTCTTGAGGACTTCGACCGTCTCGGTGTGGCCTTCCTGTGCCGCCAGCATCATGGCAGTCTTTCCCTGGTTGTCCACGTCATCCACATCAGCACCTTCCTCCAAGAGGGCTTGTACGGTCTCCCAATGCCCCTCGGAAGCCGCACTCATCAGGGCAGTTCTTCCCTGATTGTCCTTCGCACTCAGATCTGCTCCTGCAGTCAAGAGGGTTTTCACGGTTTCGGTGTGGCCCATGGAGGCGAAATTCGCCAGAGGGGTCCACCCCTCGTTGTCCTTCAGATTCACATCTGCTCCACCATCCAAGATGGCCTGCACAACTTCCCGATCATCCAGGAAGGCGGTGTGGGCCAAGGGGGTCCACCCCTCGTAGTCGCGGATATTCACATCGGCTCCTGCATCCAGTAGAACTTGCAGGGTTTCTCTAAAACCCATAAGGGCGACCGTGGCCAGAGCGGTCCACCCCCGGTTATCCCTGGCATTCACATCGGCTCCCGCAGCCAGGAAGTCTCGTACGGTTTCGGTACGGCCCAGGGAAGCGGCAGTGATCAGGGCAGTTCTTCCGAAGACGTCCTTCAGATTCACATCTGCACCTGCATCCAGGAGGGCGTGCACCGTTTCGGTGCGCCCCATGTAAGCCGCATACACCAGGGCAGTGTACCCATTGCTGTCCGTCGCATTCACATTGACTCCTGCCTCCAGGAGGGCCTCCACCTTCTCCGTGTCTCCTGCCCGTGCCGCTTCCACCCACTCTGAGGGAACACCCTGGGCAGAGGCAGGAATGGAACTGAGCAGTGCAAGTAGTATGACGATCATGAATTGGCTCGCTTTGACAGACCTCCTCAATCCGACTGAAAGAGTATGGGGAATTGTAAGCCGAATGGACGTGTTGCTCAAATCATTCTGTATCCTGACTCCTACCTCCTGCCTTCTGAGAAACGAGTAGTCTGCCCCCTTCTTTTCAGGATACAATCCGCCCAAAGTCATAAACACTTTACAGGAGGTACAGAATGAGACGACCGATTTCCAGAGTGACAATATTTTTCGTTGGGGTGCTCCTGACAGGGGTGGCCTGGGCTGGTGACGTAGAAGACGTTAGGGCCGAATACATCAAGCATATTACCCGTTCCAGGACTGGGGAGATCGACGCCTTCGTGGACCAGCACATGGTGGGACACACAGCTTTTGGACCCGGTTCCGGACTCCTGCAAAGATTCGATTCTCCCGAGGCGGAAAAGCGATCCCGCGGCGGGAGATCTGGTTCCGGTGACGGAGAGCCCATTTTCGTGAATGTGGCGAGTGTGCTTCGCCATCTCGATGTGCAGGTTTACGGCGATGCGGCCGTGGTGACAGGCTACCTTCAGGGAAACATCTCTATGCCTGACGGCACAAGTCGACCAGGCACTCGACGGGTCACAGCGGTGTGGATTAAGCAGGGAGACCAGTGGAAGGAAGTCCACGATCACATGTCACCCTTGCTGTATTCTCTGCCAGCCGAATAGAAAGACCTGACAGGAAGATGTGGACAGCTTAGGCTGCACCTGGAGCTTGGCGGGAGTCCTCAGAAAGTCCCGGTCTCAGTAACTTCACGATGGCCGCATTGTGAATGATGATAAAGAGCGGGGCCAGGAGACTGGGAACCAGAGCCATTGGAAATCGAAACACCTCATAGGTGTTGGGTGGGTCAAAGAAAGTTCGGAAGGGGCTGGGAACGCTTAAGTGGAGTAGGACCAAAGCCGGGAGAAAGAGGCCGAAGCCAATAACATTCCAGGCAATCAGAGCCTTTCTTCCGATCACTCTCTTTCGAAAGGCTAACCAAACTATAACGGGTACGGAGAGAGCCACGATGAAATCGGGAACCCCCACCGGAATGATGAAATGTGCTGGCAAGGTTCCTCTCAGCATCTTGATGATCGTTCCAATGGCAGCCAGTCTGATGAGATGGATCCATAGGAATTCCCTCACTGAGATGCTGGCGATCCAGCGCTCGAACACTCGCCGGGCGGAAGGGATCAGAAGGAAGCATCCAGTGAGGACAAGGGGTACGAGTGTACCCAGATTCATGGTTAGAATTCCTGTGGTGGCGACATATCCGCCCTCAACCGCTATCAAGGAGGTCAGCACGCCCCAGATCAATAGGCATGCAAGGTAGGACGCGATGACGAAAATGGGACCCTTTTTGGGTGCCGGTTCGCGTCGAATAAAGCGCCATGCCGTGTAGACGATGCCACCTGTGACCCACAGAGTTACGAAGGCTATGCCCATAGTTTCCGCTCTGCCCGCTCCAAATGATAACCCTCTGGGAGGGTGAAGGCAATCCTGTTCACGACCTGAGCTTGACCCTACAGGATGGGCACGTCTTCACGAGAGTACCTTCTGGAATGGAAATCTAACATTCGCTTCTGACGCCTAGGCTCACCCACAGAGGCAAAAGAACTTCTCCTTCTCAGGTGTCAACTCGAGTTGACTCTGAAGGACTCAGCGGGGGAGCAATCTGCCCAGTGTTTCTCCTATAACTCAATTATTTAGAATAGGTTACCCAGGACAGCCACCATCGATTTGCAAAGGCTCTGGCATTGGCATAGCATTTGCCTGCACTATGATACTGTACGATGATCAACTCCCTGCGGAGAGCCGATGAATAGACCAGCTACACGATTCCACCCGCTCAGCTTCCTTCTGCTGGGGCTTCTGATGCTGGGCCTTCCCAGCCTTGTGGCGCAGCAGAACTGGCCTGCCGCTATCAAAGGGCTACAGCAGCAGCTCCGTTCCAAACCGCGAGACAAGAATCTTCGCACTCAGTTGGCGGTTGCTTACAACAATTACGCCATGGACCTGGGCCAGCAGAAGAAATGGAAAGAAGCCACCAGCCAAATGGAGGAAGCGCTCCAACTGGATCGCCAGAATGCCCGTTTCAAGGAAAATATCAGCATGGTCTATCTCAACTATGCTTATCAACTTTACCAGGAACCCACCCGTGAACGTTCTTACCAAAGTTACCGTCACCAGGAAGCCAAGACTCTCCTGGAGAAGGCCTTGCGTCAGAACACGAAGCTGGCTTCAGCCCATCTCTTGCTGGGTGACATCGAGTATGACAACCAGCGCCTGCCTATGGCCAAACTGAACTGGGAAAAGGCCAAAAGGCTGGATCCCAACCTAACCGGTCTAGCCAGTCGCCTGGACCGAGTCGGCCGGGAATCCCAGGTGGAATCGGACATGAAGAGTGTGGGGGACGTCTATTTCACCCTGCGTTATGACGATTCAGTCAAACAGTCGGCAGGATTTGATATCCGTAGAGTCTTGCGAGAGGCACGGCAGGACGTGGGGCGCGACTTCCAATACCGCCCCCAACATAAGATTGTGGTTCTGCTCTACAGCAAAGAGGCCTTTCGAAAAATTCGAGAGAGTGCGCCAGAATGGGCCTCGGGGCTCTACGACGGGAAAATCCGAATTCCCATGCCAGAAAGTCAGCAAGACCTTCGCTCCGTGAAGAGGACGATTGTTCACGAATACACTCACGCCATTGTCCACGACCTCTCTCAAGGCCGAATTCCGCACTGGTTCAACGAAGGACTGGCCGAGTACCAAGCGACTAAATACGCCAAAACCAGCAAGCAGACGAGTCCACTCAAGCAAGCCCTGGCCGATGATCAGGTGGTGCCATGGAACCAGATCGAGACTCTCTTCCGCGGTCGCTCAACTCGTCAGGTGACCATGGGTTATGATCAGTCTCACTCGGTGGTAGCCTATCTGGCACAGCGCTATGGCTTCCGGCATATGCCCGCGTTGCTCAAGCTGACGGCGCAAGGAGTTTCCTTCGAAGAAGCCCTCAAGAAAGAATTCTCAAACCCAGCCGAGCGCCTGGAGAAAGATTGGAAGCGCTGGCTGCCCCGTTTCTTTTAGCCGGGCTTATCCATAAATTTTCTACTGCAGTGCCGCAATCATCCACGCTGACTGCGTTGTGCGACCCGCAAGCGGGTACCCCTCGCACGCCTTGCCATCGTGGCGCCAGCGGCACTTCGTCACGAAAACCTATGGATAAGCCCGGCTAGCGCAAATTCTTGTTGAAGAAATCTATGGTACGGTCCCAGGCCAGGGTGGCTGCGGCCTGGTCATAACGGGGCGTTGTATCGTTATGGAAGCCGTGATTGGCACCATCATAGATATGGGCGGTGTAGTCTGCGCCGCTCGCTTTTAGCGCTGCCTCGTAATCCGGCCACCCGGCGTTGACGCGCGTGTCCAGGCCCGCATAGTGCAGCAGAAGAGGCGCCTTGATCTTGGGGACATCTTCATCAGCAGGCTGCCCACCATAGAAAGGAACCGCGGCAGCAAGATCGGGGATCCGCACCGCCAGGGTGTTGGCCATGCCCCCACCGAAACAGAACCCCACCACGCCGACACGCCCGCTGCATTCGGAATGCGCTTTCAGGTGAACTGCAGCGGCCACAAAATCTTCCGTCATCTTTCCTCGATCGAGCTGACTCTGGAGCGCCCGACCGTCATCGTCATTGCCCGGATAGCCACCCAGAGGGGTGAGGGCGTCTGGCGCCAAGGCCAGGAAACCGGCCAGCCCAGTGCGTCGTGCCACGTCCTTGATATGGAGATTGAGGCCCCGGTTCTCGTGGATGACCAGAACCCCGGGCAAGTTGCCGCGGGAGCCAGCTGGTCGAGCCAGGTAACCCCGCACCGTCCCGGTGCCCTGCGGCGAAGGGTAATCGATTTCCTCGATGTTGAGTCGCGGATCCTCTTCAGGTACCTGCTGCGCCTCAACATACTTGGGGTTGAGCGCTTCCAAGATTCCCGCAGCCGTTAGCCCGCCCACGGCGAACTTTGATGCGCCATCCAGGAACTCACGGCGGTTGATCAGGCCGTGAACGTAACGGTCAAAGAGGTTGAGAAGTTTCTGATCGAAGTCGGTCGCTTTTTTTCGTTCCATTTCCGTGACTCCTTAGGTTGCAGACCCTGGCCCACCTTTTGAAGAACGCTGTCTTGCCTCAGATAGTAGACCTTCAGGAGGTGAGAAGGCAATTGAAATCCGCGCCTTCAACATTTAAGATGAGTCACGTAGGAGGTACAGATGACCAGAAGAGTGGTGATCATTGCAGTGGCGACGTTTTGCCTAGTTCTGACCTGGGCGGCACCTGCCGTATTGGCCCAGGAAGGGGAGACGGAACGCATCGCCATTTCAGAGCTGAAGCAGAAGCTTGACAGTGGCGAGAAACTCCTCTTGATCGATGTCCGCGAGGACTATGAGCTGGAAAGGGATGGTGCGATTCCGGGCGCTATCCACATCCCGATGGACGAGCTGGACGGGCGCATGAAGGACATCCCCAAGGATGTCCAGCTGGTTTTCTACTGACAGGCTGGAGGGCGCGCGTCGCGTGCTGCTGAGAAATTTATCCAGGCCGGTTACACAGCGGGCCAGTTTTGCGGCATTCGGGATTGGAAGAACGAAGGCCAGGAAGTCGTTGAGACGGTGGATCGACCGGCCGAAGGTTTGATCCAACCTAATCCATAGTCCTACCTGTTGGTTGGAGTTCTCAGGCCTTCAGACGGCTTGCCACCATGATGCAGGCGTTGGCCAAATAATTGAAGTTGTTCTCCTGTAAGAAGGTCATGACCGCTGGGCTTTCAGCACCTGGCTGGAGCCAGACGTTCGTCAACTCCAGGTCGAGACACTGTTGCAGGATGTCAGAGGTGACTTCCGGAGGTACGACGATATTGACGATGGTGGGCCGTTGTGGAATGTCCTCGAGTCGCTTGAATGCCTTATCGCCGTCTACACTGGACCTGTTCGAGTTTACTGGATAAACAGTCAATCCTTTCAGCTTCAGATCCTTATAGATCACGTATCCATACTTGGAAGGATCCTCGGTAGCACCTACGATGGCAATGGTGGTACCGGGCTCATCCAGTAGCTGCAGGATATCTTTCATAATCAGCTCTGAGGATAGCCGAGCGGACCAAGCGATTTCAAGGGGACAGGAGTAGGGGACGAAAATCTTTTAAGATACGATTGCACGAGAAAAGGAGAATCTACAATTCAACAGCGATGTGCCTGGGCAGAAACCGGAGGTGACCTGTATCGGGAGTACCACGATACCGAGTGGGGAGTCCCTCTCCACGATGACTTCAAACAGTTTGAGTTTCTCATTCTGGAGGGTGCCCAGGCTGGACTGAGTTGGTTGACGGTGCTCAAAAAGAGGGAGGGGTACCGCAAGGCCTTTGCCAGCTTCGACCCGGAGAAAGTCGCTCGCTTCAGTGAAGAGAAGATCGAAACCCTGATTGGCAATCCAGAAATCATTCGGAATCGCCTCAAGATCGTTTCCGCAGTCAATAACGCGCGGGCTTTTCTGGACCTGCAGAGAGAGTTCGGCAGCTTCGATACCTACATCTGGAGCTTTGTGAAAGGCAAGCCCATCCAGAATCGACGGAAGACCATGGCCGACATACCGGCGACTTCACCGGAGTCCGAGGCTCTCAGCAAGGATCTGAAGAAGAGAGGTTTCAAGTTTGTGGGCAGCACTATTATGTATGCTCACATGCAAGCCGTGGGCATGGTGAATGACCATCTGGTCAGTTGCTTTCGATATCGCGAATGTAGGGGCCGCTCATAGAGCGGCCTACACTTTGTCAGCTTCCCTGCGCTACAATTGGGCGCTTTGGCCGGGATTATGCAAAACTTTTCTACCGCAGTGAAGTCGCAAGGGAACCTCTTGCCAGGGAGAGTCTACCGGCTGGTGGGAACTGCCCTGGCTCTGTGCTGCTGGACCCAGGCTTCCATGGCCCAGAACACAGATCGGAAGGTCACGGCCCTTCATGTTGAATCCCCCATTGTCATCGACGGAAATTTGGACGAGGCGGCCTGGAGCCTGGCAGAGCCCGCCGCCGATTTTATTCAGAACGAGCCCAGAACCGGTGAGCCCAGTACCGAGAGGACCGAGGTACGGATCCTTTACGATGACGAGAACCTGTATCTAGGAGTGTACTGTTTTGACTCTTTAGGCCGGGAAGGGGTCACCCTGAGCACTCTGGCCAGAGATTATCCTCCCCGCGACACTGATCACTTCACCATGGTCTTTGACACCTTTGATGACAATCGCAATGGCTTCTCACTCTCTACCAACCCGGGGGGAGCCATGCGGGATGGCCAGATTACCGGAGACGGTGAGACGAGAAACTATGACTGGGATGGTATCTGGTATGTGAAAACCCAAATCACCGAGCTGGGGTGGCAGGCGGAAATAGCCATCCCCTTCCGCACCTTTCGTTTCCGCGACCAGGAGCAACAGGTGTGGGGGTTGAATTTTGGCCGCAGAATCCGCCGCAAAAACGAGTCCACCCACTGGTCAGCCATACCCAGGCCCTATGCAACCTACCGGGTCTCGATGGCCGGGGAACTGAACGGGCTCTCCGGAATTCGCCAGGGCAAGAGTCTCTACGTGAAACCCTACATTTCCTCTCCTGTTGTCCGTAGGGAGGGGGATGACGTGGATTTCACTCCCGATGTGGGGCTGGATTTGAAATACGGAGTGACGACGGGCCTGGCCCTGGATGCCACGGTGAACACGGACTTCTCCCAAGTGGAGGCGGATCAGCAGCAGATCAACCTGACCCGATTCTCGCTGTTTTTTCCAGAGAAGCGGGAGTTTTTTCTGGAAAATGCGGCCCTGTTTCAGGTGAAAAGGACGGGCCGGGGGCCCGGGTCCGGGAACCGCGACCTGATTGCTTTTTTCAGTCGCCGCATCGGCCTCTCCGGGGGCCAGGCGGTACCGATCCTGGGAGGAACTCGCCTCACAGGCAGGGTCGGTCAATATCGAATAGGCTTACTCTCCATTCAGACCGATGAATTTGAAGAGACCCTTTCCACCAATTTTTCGGTGGCCCGGGTTCGCAGAGACATCTTCAACAGCTCCGATGTGGGTGGCATCTTCATCTACAAACAGGCCGGCAGCGAACACAACCGAACCTACGGCGTGGACACCCATCTACGCTTCATGCGATACCTGGAAATCGCTTCCTTCTTTCTAAAGACCGATACTTCGGGACTAGCGGGGAAGGACAAAGCAGGCAATATTTTCGTGGGATGGGAGGACCAGCGCTATAACATTCAGGGGGACTATCTCTCTATTGAAGAAAATTTCAATCCAGAAGTGGGGTTCGTACCCCGCCGGGGCATCAGAAAAAGCCGCGGGGCCTTTACCATCAAGTTCCGACCGGAAGAGCGAATCCCCTGGATTCGGGAGGTCAGGCCCTCCACCGGAATCGAGTACATCACGAATCAGGACAACCGGGTAGAGACCAAAAACTTCGATCAGACACTCTCCATTGACTTTCAGAACGGATCCTTATTCGGGCTCACACACCGGGTTCGGTTTGAACGACTGGACGAGCCCTTTTCCATCCTCTCCACTCAGGACGTCGCGGTGGGTGACTACGTGTTTGACGAGATTGCGGCCAATCTTTCCAGCGACAGGAGCCGCATGTTCAGTGGCAGCATCAACCTGAGAATCGGGGAGTTCTTTGACGGCGACCAGGACACCTACACCGCCGGCCTGATCTTCCGGCCTACCCACCAGTTCACAACCAACCTTTCCTGGAGACACAACGACGTGGATCTGCCCTCGGGCAATTTCTCCACCGATCTGGTCACCAGCCGCATCAACTACTCCTTTAGCCCCCGCATGTTCTTGAACGCGCTGATCCAGTACAACAGCACCGTGAAGGAGATTACCAGCAACATTCGCTTCAATTTCATACACAAGCCCCTGAGCGATCTCTTCCTGGTCTACAACGAGAGCCGCGCCACCGACGGCGAGGTCAGGGAAAGGGCACTCATCGCCAAGCTCACCTATGTCTTTGACTTTTGAGGGCCTCTTGCCAGGGAGAGTCTACCGGCTGGTGGGAACTGCTCTGGCCCTGTGCTGCTGGACCCAGGCCTCCCTGGCCCAGGACCCAGGCCGGAAGGTCACTGCCACTTTCATCGAATCTCCCATTGTCATGGACGGTATCCTGGACGAGGCGGCATGGAGCCTGGCCGAGCCCACCTCCGATTTCATTCAGAAGGAGCCGAGAACAGGTGAGCCGAGCAGCGAGAGGACCGAAGTAAGGATCCTTTACGATGACGAGAACCTGTATCTGGGAGTGTACTGTTTTGACTCTGCGGGCCCGGAGGGGATCGTTGTGAACAATCTCGCCAGGGATTTCACTCCCCGCGACAATGACACCTTCACCATGGTTTTTGACACCTTTGATGACAATCGCAACGGCTTCATACTCTCCACCAACCCGGGGGGAGCCAAGCGGGACGGCCAGATTTCCGGAGACGGAGAGACAAGAAACTATGACTGGGACGGCATCTGGTATGTGAATACCAGAATCACCGAGCTGGGTTGGCAGGCGGAAATAGCCATCCCCTTCCGTACCTTTCGTTTTCGCGAAGACGAGCAACAGGTTTGGGGACTGAACTTTGGCCGCAATATCCGCCGCAAGTTCGAGAGCGTCAACTGGTCAGCCATACCCCGCTCCTATCTCACCAGCCGGGTCTCGATGGCCGGGGAGCTGAACGGTCTCAACGGAATTCGCCAGGGCAACAGTCTCTATGTGAAACCCTACGTGTTGGCTCCCATCCTTCGTCGCGAGGGAGATGACGTGGATTTCACTCCCGATGTGGGGCTGGATGTGAAATTCGGAGTGACCACGGGTCTGGCCCTGGATGTCACGGTGAACACGGACTTCTCTCAAGTGGAGGCAGATCGGCAGCAGATCAATCTGACCCGGTTCCCGCTGTTTTTCCCAGAGAAGCGGGAGTTTTTCCTGGAAAATGCGGCTCTGTTTCAGGTGAGGAGGCAGGGTAGGGAGCTTCGCAACAGAAACCGCGACATGATTGCTTTTTTCACTCGCCGCATCGGCCTCTCTGGAGGCCGGGTGGTACCGATCCTGGGGGGAGCCCGCCTCACAGGCAGTGCAGGCAAATATCGCCTTGGCTTCCTCTCCATTCAGACCGATGAATTTGAAGAGCTCCCTTCCACCAATTTTTCGGTAGCCCGGGTGCGCAGAGACATCTTCAACAGCTCCGATGTGGGCGGCGTCTTCATTAACAAGCAAGGAGGCGGTGAACACAACCGCACCTACGGCCTGGACAACCATCTGCGCTTCATGCGATACCTGGAAATCGCTTCCTTTTTTCTGAAAACCGACACTCCCGGACTCACGGGCCAGGACACGGCAGGCGGTCTCTTCGCGGGGTGGGAGGACCAGCGCTTTAACATTTCGGGAAATTATCTCTCCATTGAAGAGAATTTCAATCCAGAAGTGGGATTCGTACCCCGCAAGAAGATGAGAAAAAGCCTTGGGGAGTTCACCTTCAAGTTCCGACCGGAAGAGCGAATTCCCTGGATTCGGGAGTTCAGGCCCTCCACCGGAATCGAGTACATCACAGATCAGGACAACCGGGTAGAAGACAAGAGCTTCGATCAGAGGCTCTCCATCGACTTTCAGAATGGAGCCTTATTCGGGATTACACACCGGGTTCGGTTTGAACGACTGGATGAGCCCTTTTCCATCCTCTCCACTCAGGACATCGCGGTGGGAGACTACGTGTTTGAGGATATTGCCGCCAGTTTCTCCAGCGACCGAAGCCGCATGTTCAGTGGCAGCATCAATCTGAGAATCGGGGAGTTCTTTGACGGCCACCAGGACACCTACACCGCTGGCTTCCTCTTCCAGCCCAATCACCAGTTTGTCGTGGACCTTTCCTGGAAACACGAAGATGTGGATCTACCCTCGGGCGATTTTTCCACCGATCTGGTCACCACCCGCCTCAACTACTCCTTCAGCCCCCGCATGTTCTTGAACGCTCTGATCCAGTACAACAGCACCGTGGACGAGATTTCCAGCAACATTCGCTTCAACTTCATTCACAAGCCTCTGAGCGATCTCTTTGTGGTCTACAACGAAAGTCGCAGCACCGACGGCGAGGTCAGGGAAAGGGCACTTATCGCCAAGCTCACCTATATCTTTGACTTTTGAAAATTCCCCGACTAGGGGTCTATTCTGGTGCCGAGCACTTCCAGGAACTTAGCCATCCACTCCGGATGGCCGGGCCAGGCTGCTGCTGTGACAAGGTTTCCATCCACATACGCATTAGAGAAGGTGGCGTTGACCTCCCCCCACTTGGCACCTGCCTGAATCAGCTCAGGTTGGACGGCCGGATAAGCGGTGCAGAGCTTATTCTCGACCACGCCCGCTGCCGTCAAAATCTGGAGTCCATGACAGATGGCGGCAATGGGTTTGTTGGCTTCCGAAAAGTGCCGGACGACGTCTAAGACAGTCTCGTTGAGTCGAAGGTATTCCGGTGCCCGCCCTCCCGGGATGACCAGTGCGTCGTAGGTCTCGGGTTTGATCTCTGCAAAGGTGGCGTTGAGGGCAAAGTTGTGGCCCGGCTTCTCGGTGTAGGTCTGGTCCCCCTCAAAATCGTGGACCGCTGTCCGCACTGATTCGCCCGACTTCTTGTCGGGACAAACTGTATGGACCGTATGACCCACCATGGTCAAGATCTGAAAGGGAACCATGGCTTCGTAGTCCTCAACGAAATCGCCCACCAGCATGAGAATGTTCTTTACCGCCATCGTCTCCTCAACTACTTCAGTTATCTCCCAGGAATCGAGCCGTCACTTCCTCATCTGAAAAGCTGTAGACGGGTCCCACCTGGTCAACGCCAAAGGCAGCTGCCAGTGATTCCTGTAACTGGATTATCTTTCCGCCGACCATGGTCATGGGAGTCCGGACCTTCAAAATGTCATTGGTTGGAATTGTAAAGTAGTCACGGTCCAGAACAACCAGATCTGCGAACTTTCCCTCTTCCAGGCTTCCGAGTTGGTTCTCTTTGAGGACATATTCGGAGGCCCAGGAAGTCCACATCTTGAGGGCATGCACGCGGTCAACCCGTTCATTGGGCTGCCACACGACCCCATCCGGATCCTGGCGAGTTACCGCCTGCCACAGCTTGCCCATGGGTGGTGAACCACCCCAATCCTGCCCGACCAGTTTCACCCCCTCTTTGATCCAGGTGTTGAAGGGCAGAATAAAAGGCTCAATTTGCTCGCCGTAGTCTGCAATCCAGGAAGGTGACTCACTCATGACCCTTCCGGGACCGCAGCTCAAGATGACCCCATAATCCTTCAATCCCTTGATGATCTCGGGGAGTTGTCCGACCAGACCGCAGTGTTCGCCTGTCAACCTCATGTCTCGAACCTGCTGCATCGACCAGCCATTCACTTCGCGGGCCTCATCGATCATCCGAAAGAAAGCTCGTGCACTTTCGCTGCCGCAGATGTGCACTCCCGCCAGGCGCCAGCCGGCGGCGGCGGCGTTTTCAAGCGTATCCCAAGGCAGTTCCCCGGGTACCGGGCAAACCTCTCGAGCTTTGATGTGCGGTGGAGCAATGGTATCCGGTCCTGTACAAGACTCGGGGTAATTCGAATCCCAGCGCTCTGAGGCCACACCGTCAATCCACAGATAATCGTCTCCAATTCCCTGCAGCACTCCAGTCCGCCGATAGATCTGACGGGTTTGCTGGGGGTCGGTCGGCATGCGGTGGATTTCATAGTGAGCTGAAAAGCGAATCGGCATTTTACCCAATCCGGCCAGGGTGGCATACCCACTCATGATCTTGGGGAACTGGATGCGGCTTGAAAAAGTGGTGATTCCGGTACGGGTGGCATCCTCCGAGATGATCCTGATGGCCTCGGCCAGAGTGGCCAGAGGCAGTTTTTCCAGAAACAGCTCCCAGGTAATCACGGACATCTCCTGGCTGCCCACCCATCCGATTTCGGTGATGTCCTCTCCGATGACGTCCCCGTGCATGGTCTCGTGAATGGAGGCGCCATATCCGGGGAGAAACTCCTCCAAGACCTCCAGTGCCTTGGAATTCACCCAGCCTCTCGTGCTGGGTTGAAGCAGAACCGGATTCTCATTACCTCCCCACAGGTCGATGGTCTTCTTCTCGGTCAAACGTCGAGTCCAGGCCCAGACCCGCAGCTCAACGGGTGCGTCAGGGTGAGGGGTCACCCTGAGCACGACCCAGTCGCCGGGGTTGGCCTTCTCGACCGCTTCCTGGAGTGCGTTCTTCACGTTGGCCTGAGTTTCTTCAAGCGTACGCTCGGCATTGGTCGTCGCCATCACCACACCCTCGGGAGGGTACTTAAAGCCTAACCGATCCAGGTACTGCACGGCCCGGCCGTACATGTGGGTGTGAGGCTCGATAATGCCGGGAATCAGGGTTCTCCCCTGCAGATCATAAGTCGTTGTGTCGGGTCCCGCCAGGGCCCGGACTTGAGCGCTGGTCCCCAGCTTCATGATCTTGGTCCCTTTGACGGCAATGGCTTGATAGAGAGTCCCGGTACTGGTTGAGTTGGAGTAATCGTCCATGCTCACGATCTTGCCGTTGACAAAGATCGTGTCAGCGTAGCCCATTTGGGCCACCTCGGGAGCTAACTGAGCGGACAGATTGGTAGCTTCGAAAACCAAGAGAACGCTCAGACAAAGAACAAGGTTGGTCACAATTCTTAGATGTTGGCTCATGGTGATCTCCATTGGCGGATGACTCCAAAGAAAGGGTGGGGGGAAGAGGCCGCCAGGGGCGGCCTCCAGAACTGCTTCAGTTATCTCCCAGGTATCGAGACGTCATCTCCTCGTCTGTTTGGACTTCCTGGACGGGTCCAACCTGGTCAACGCCAAAGGCATTGGCCAGTGATTCCTGTAACTGAATAATCTTTCCGCCTACCATGGTCATGGGAGTACGGACTTTCAAAACGTCATTGAGCGGAATGGTAAAGAAGTCACGATCCAAAACAACCAGATCTGCCAGCTTACCCTCTTCCAGGGTTCCGAGCTCGTCCTCCTTGAGGACATAGTTTGATGCCCAGGATGTATACATCTTGAGGGCCTGCACCCGGTCAATCCGTTCATCGGGCTGCCAGACATTCCCCTCGGGATCCTGGCGAGTTGCCGCCAGCCACGTCTTGGCAAAGGGTGCTCCACCACCAAATCCACCACCCCAACCCTCCCCCACCAGCCTCACACCTGCTTCAATCCAGGTCTTGTAGGGCTGGATAAAGGGCTGGATCTGTTCGCCGTAGTCTCGAACCCAGGCAGGTGACTCATTGACGGCGGTTCCGGGACTGCAGCTCAGGATCATCCCGTAATCCACCAATCCCTTTATGATTTCGGGGGCTTTACCAATCAAATTGCAGTGCTCGCCTGTCAGCCTCATGTCGCGCACCTGCTGCATGCTCCAGCCATTCACTTCGCGGGCCTCATCGATCATCCGAAAGTAGGCTCGCAAACTTTCGCTGCCACACATGTGAACTCCAGCCAGCCGCCAGCCGGCAGCGGCCGCATTCTCAAGTGTGTCCCAAGGCAGTTCCCCGGGTACCGGGCAGACTTCCCGAGCCTTGATGTTGGCTGGAGCTATGGTATCCGCACCCGTGCACGATTCCGGATACTGGGAATCCCAACGCTCTGAGGCCACACCGTCAATCCAAAGGAAATCGTCTCCAATTCCCTGCAGGACTCCCGTCCGCCGATAGATCTGACGGGTCTGCTGGGGATCGGTGGGCATGCGGTGGATTTCATAGTGAGCTGCGAACCGAATCGGCATTTGATCCAATCCGGCCAGGGTGGCATACCCACTCATGATCTTGGGGAACTGGATGCGGCTTGAAAAAGTGGTGATTCCTGAACGGGTGGCGTTCTCCGAGATGATCCTGATAGCCTCGGCCAGAGTGGCCAGAGGCAGCTTCTCCAGAAACAGCTCCCAGGTGATCACGGACATCTCCTGGCTTCCCACCCAGCCGGTCTCTTCAATGTCCACTCCGATGACGTCCCCGTGCATGGTCTCGTGGATGGAGGCGCCATAGCCGGGGAGAAACTCCTCCATGATCTCCATGGCCTTGGAATTGATATTCCCTCTGTTCCCAGGCTGCATCAGCACCGGGTTATCCGGTGCCCACAGATCTATAGTCCTGCGGTTGGTAATACGCCGAGTGTTTCCCCACAGCTTGAGCTGCAAGGGTGGTTGATCAGGATGACCTCTCAGGTTAAAGACAATCCAGTCACCCGGTTCCACCTTGGTGACCGCATCCTGGATACCCTCTTTCAGGATCTGCTGGGTTTGTTCCAGGTCGGTCGGGTGTGCTGTAGCTGAGAAAAAAGAGACTCCGTCGGGGGGATACTTAAAGCCTAAGCGATCCAGCAACTGCACGGCACCGCCGTACATGTGGCTGTGAGTCTCGACAATGCCCGGGATCACGGTTCTCCCCTGTAGATCATAAGTCGTTGTGTCGGGTCCCGCCAGGGCCCGGACTTGGGCGCTGGTCCCCAGCTTCATGATCCTGTCCCCTTTGATGGCAATGCTCTGATAGATATTCCCGGGGTTGGCTGAGCTGGACGTATCGTCCAGGGTTACCACCTTGCCGTTGACAAAGATCGTGTCCGCGTAACCCATTTGGGCTACCTCGGGAGCCAGCTGAGCGGACAAGTTCGTGGCTTGGAAAAGCAACAGAACGCTCAGACAAAGAACAAGGTTGGTGATAATTTTCAGATGCTTACTCATGGTAATCTCCTTTGAATCAATCGGTTGTTACTCTCTCTTTTTTTTGCAATCTTATACGCCCTTCCCTGCCAGTAGCAAGGGGAAACATCCATTGTGTGCCAGAAAAAGGGGGGGGGGAGGAGGGGAGGAGGCCGCCATGGGCGGCGGCCTCCAGAACTGCTTTAGTTATCTGACAGGTATCGGGCCGTCAACTCGTCGTCTGTTTGAACTTCGCGGACGGGTCCCACCTGGTCAACGCCAAAGGCATTTGCCAGTGATTCCTGTAACTGGACAATCTTGCCGCCTACCATGGTCATGGGAGTACGGACTGTTAAAATGTCATCGACCGGAACAGTGAAGAAATCACTACTCAAGACAACCAGATCAGCCAGCTTTCCCTCTTCCAGCGTTCCAATTTCGTCCTCTTTGAGGACATATCGGGATGCCCAGGATGTATACATCTTGAGAGCTTGCACCCGGTCAATCCGTTCATCGGGCTGCCAGACTGTCTCACCCTGTCGGCGAGTCGTGGCCCGCCACAACTGGGCAAGCCCTCCAGCACCACCCCAACTCTGCCCCACCAGGTTCACACCCGCGTCAATCCAGGTCTTGTAGGGCTGGATAAAGGGCTGAATCTGTTCGCCGTAGTCTCGAACCCAGGCAGGTGACTCATTGATGGCGGTTCCGGGACTGCAGCTCAAGATCATCCCATAATCCACCAATCCCTTTAAGGTTTCGGGGGATTTACCAATCACATTGCAGTGCTCGCCTGTCAGCCTCATGTCACGCGTCTGCTGCATCGTCCAGCCGTTCACTTCGCGGGCCTCATCGATCATCCGAAAGAAGGCTCGCAAGCTTTCGCTGCCACACATATGTATTCCAGCCAGCCGCCAGCCGGCCGCGGCCGCATTCTCAAGTGTGTCCCAAGGCAGTTCCCCGGGTACCGGGCAGACTTCTCGAGCTTTGATGTTGGCTGGAGCTACGGTATCTGCACCCGTGCACGCTTCCGGATACTGGGAATCCCAGCGCTCTGAGGCCACGCCGTCAATCCAAAGGTAATCGTCTCCAATTCCCTGCAGGACTCCTGTCCGTCGATAGATCTGACGGGTCTGCTGGGGATCGGTGGGCATGCGGTGGATTTCATAGTGAGCTGCGAATCGAATCGGCATTTGACCCAATCCGGCCAGGGTGGCATACCCACTCATGATCTTGGGGAACTGGATGCGGCTTGAAAAAGTGGTGATTCCTGAACGGGTGGCGTTCTCCGAGATGATCCTGATAGCCTCGGCCAGAGTGGCCAGAGGCAGCTTCTCCAGAAACAGCTCCCAGGTGATCACGGACATCTCCTGGCTTCCCACCCAGCCGGTCTCTTCAATGTCCACTCCGATGACGTCTCCGTGCATGGTCTCGTGGATGGAGGCGCCATAGCCGGGGAGAAACTCCTCCATGATCTCCATGGCCTTGGAATTGATATTCCCTCTGTTCCCAGGCCGCATCAGCACTGGGTTCTCCGGTGCCCACAGATCCATGGTCCTGCGGTTGGTAATACGCCGAGTGTTTCCCCACAGCTTGAGCTGCAAGGGTGGTTGATCAGGATGACCCTGCAAACTAAACACTATCCAGTCACCCGGTTCCACCTTGGTGACCGCATCCTGGATGCCCTCCTTCAGGATCTGCTGAGTTTGTTCCAGATCGGTCGGGTGTGCTGTGGCTGAGAAAAAAGAGACTCCTTCGGGGGGATACTTAAAGCCTAACCGATCCAGTAACCGCACAGCACCACCGTACATGTGGCTGTGAGTCTCGACAATGCCCGGGATGATGGTTCTCCCCTCCAGATCATAAGTCGTTGTGTCGGGTCCCGCCAGGGCCCGGACTTGGGCGCTGGTCCCCAGCTTCATGATCCTGTCCCCTTTGATGGCCATGGCCTGATAAATATTCCCGGGATCGGCTGACTTGGACGTATCGTCCATGCTCACCACCTTGCCGTTGATAAAGAGGGTGTCCGCGTAACCCATTTGGGCGACCTCGGGAGCCAGTTGAGCGGACAGGTTCGTGGCTTGGAAAAGCAACAGAACGCTCAGACAAAGAACAAGGTTGGTAACAATTTTCAGATGCTTACTCATGGTGATCTCCTTTGAATCAATCGGTTGAAACACTCTGCTCGAAATCGGTTATCCGTTCCTTTTCCTGCAATTTTATCCCTGTTCCCGGTCGGGATCAAGTGAAATGGCAGCATCTTAGTCACGGGGAAGCGGGGGTGTGCTCTCCGGTGGTCTACGATGCATTGTGGCCTGTTCATAGGAATAGGCCAGTTTGATCATCGTCCCCTCGCTGTAGGGCCTTCCCAGGAAGCTGATCCCAGTGGGAAGGTTGTCGGTTGTGAATCCCGCCGGTACCGTGATGGTGGGGACGTACAGTAAAAAGGTGTTCAAGTTGGGGGCTCCTCTCGAGCCGGGGTAGGGCGGATTGGTCCCGTCCCCAATCATGGCCGGCGTGTGCTCTACAGAATTGTGAACGATGGCGTCCAGTTGATGATCCGCCATGACCTTCAGGAGGTTCGTCATGAGTCGTTCCGCCGCTGCCAGAGATTCGTAGTGTCTTAATTGAGCTCTTGCCTCAGCCTCCGGATCAGGTGAGCCTCCCGCCAGGCGCCTTTGTGCAGATGGAAACATCTTGTCGAAGTCGGGCGACTCGACGGCGTCCTGACGAGATTTGAAGGGGGGATTGGAGCTCCTGGCGAAGTAGACCTGGAAGGGATCACTACCCTCGCCCCCCCCGGAGGGAGTCCCAGATCTTCTCCCCAGCAACTCTTTCAGGTCGGGAATAACGACCGGGTCAACCAGCTCGGCTCCCGCAGCTTTCAGGTCTTCAACGGCCTTGTCGAAAACCTCTTTGACTTTCAGGAAATCTTCCGACCCAGGCTCCGAATTAGAACCCATAGACTCACGTAAGACGCCAATCCGCGCTCCCCTTAGGCCATCCTCATTCAGGAAGGCCGTGTAGCTCTCCGGAGTCTTGCCAAACCCGCGGGCCGTAATGGGATCTTCCGGATCATAGCCGACCAGGAGTTCCAAGACCGTGGCCACATCTCTTACCGTGCGTGCCATGGGTCCCATAGAGCCGTTTAAGGTTGGCCATCCGTTCCATACCCCACTTCGACTGACAAGGCCAGCCGATGGTCTCATCCCCACCAGAGAGTTAAAGGAGGATGGCCTGCGAATCGAAGCAAAGCCTTCCTGCCCCACCGCAAAGGTAGCGAAGTTTGCCGCAATGGCTCCACCCGGCCCACCGGAAGAACCACCCACAGTTCTATCCAAGGCATAGGGATTTCGTGTTGTCCCAAAGAGGGACCCATGGGTATCACCGCCTCCCAACTCACCCAGGGTGGCTTTAGCCAGAACGATGGCACCAGCTGCCCTGAGCTTTGATATGGCAAAGGCGTCTGAGTCCGGAATGTAGTCCCTGAAGATCACCGAGCCCATTGTTGTCTGCACGCCGGCAGCATCAATCTGATCTTTGAGGATAACTGGAATTCCGTGAAGCGGGCCCACCAAACCGGAGGACTCGAAGGCGGCATCCAGTTTATCCGCCTCTTCGAGTGCTTGGGGATTCACATTGATGATGGAATTAATGAGTGGTCCATTTCTGTCATAGGCTTCAATCCGATCCAGATAGAGTTGGACCAGCTGGCGAGCAGTGAGCTGTCCCGAGTTGTAGGCATTATGTATATCCTCTATGGTCGCCTCCAGAAGCTCAAAAGACCCGGCCGGGCTGCTGACAGTCTCAGACCCACAAGAGGAAAGCGAGAGCGAAAGAAACGCCAGGAGTGCTGTGGATCTCGAAACTCTCAAAGAAAAAAGTTTGCCTGGGATTGCCTTCATCGAACCACCCCTTTTTTGTTTTCGCAATATTAGCGTCCTCCCCGGTGAGTGGCAAGCCAAACTCTCCCGGCTGTGCTATATAATGTTTAACCTTGATCAAGATTCTGCGGTATCTCCTTGGTGTCCTGATTCTCATCCAGCTTCCTTTCCTCTACAATCTCTTTCAAAGCTACCGCCTGTCTCGTTATCTCACCAACCTGACTCCCCAGCAGGTCCAATCGACACCCTTTCTCGACTTAAGAGGAACGATCCACGTTCACAGTGCTGCTGGAGGCCACAGTCTCGGCACCTATCCCGAGATTATCCAGGCCGCCAAGGAGGCGGGTTACCATTATCTCTTCCTGACCGAACACGTCAGAGAACCCTTCCTCTTTCAGCAAATCGAAGATCCTGAGTTGGTTCTCATTTACGGTTCAGAGGAAAACGTGGCCCAGGTCGGCACTGTTCTGACAACTCCAGGTTCAGATCTCAACATCTATACAGGCTCCGACCTGGAGCAGCTCCCTGTCCGCTTCAACGGATTTGAAGTTTATAACATGCACGAGAATGCCCTGTTGAAGAATACACCTTATAATTGGGTAAACTTTATTTACCATCGGGTCCTTTACTCCAATCTCTTCTTTTTTCAGCTTTGGGAAATGAACCCTGATCGTCTGCTCCTGTGGGACCGGTTCCTTCTCATAAGGAAAGTCACCGGCACGGCCGGAAATGATGCCCACCAGAATATCGGAATTGTGCTCCAGACAACCTCGGGGCAGAAGATCTCTTCTGTCATGCTGGACCCCTATCGGAGCAGTTTCGAGTTTGTGACCAACCACGTTTTGTTGGCTCCCGAAAAGGAGGTCTCTGGGGAAGCCATTGTGCAGGCTTTGGAGGCGGGATCTTGCTACATTTCCTTTGAAAAAATCGCAGATCCCACGGGTTTCTCGTTTCACGCCAGGGAAGAAGGTCAATTTCGTCCCATGGGTGCACAGGTGGCCAGAGGATCCGAGCTCGTCCTTCAATCTCCGGTTCCCGTACGGTTCCTTCTCAAACGGTCTGGGGACACCTTTCAGGAATTTGAGGGAACTCGCTTTTCTCTGCAGGCTGATGAGCCTGGAGTCTACCGCGTGGAAGTCTACTTGTTAGACCCTCCACGCCTGCTTCGAGACAAGCCCTGGATCCTGTCCAATCCGATCTTTGTCCAATGACCCTGGGCCCGTGGGCTAAAGCCCACGGCTCTGACTGATCCTCATTAGCTCCCAGCAGAGCCGCAGGCTTTAGCCTGCCGGCCTCTTTAGCCCGTAGGCCAGAGCCGACTTCATAGACCGACCACCACATTGGTCTTGGGCTTGGAGCAGCAAATCAGTACTGATCCCTCATCGGGCGGCTCCAGTGGCTCTTGAACGTACTCCACCTCACCCTCCTCGAGCTCACAAATACAAGTATGACAAATTCCTGCCCTGCAGCTGTAATCCGGACTCAATCCATTGGCCTCAGCCAAGTCCAGGATGCTTTCAAAAGAGGGGTTCCAATTTGCCTTGACGCTCGACTTGGAGAAGGTGACCTCGATTTCCTCACAGCACTCAGCGACTTCAGCTGCCCGCTTTGCCGGTGCGACCTTTGCCCGCTCCTTGAGGGCAGAAGCGGGACCGAAAAACTCATAGTGAATCCGCGACTCGGATACCCCCCAGGCCAGTAACCCCTCAAAGAGAGATTTCAGGAAAGGAGTGGGCCCACACAGATAGAAATCAACAGCTTTGCTGGGCACAAAACGTTTCACCAGGTCGATATCTACATAACCGGCCTCATCATAGTCACGTCCCACGGTGTCCTCTGAGGAAGGTCTACTGTAGCGAATGTGAATCTGGACGTTGCTGTTCTCTTCGGCAACTTGCCGCACATGGGCTCCCATAACGTGCTCACGGCCGTTTCGGCTGCCATGAATAAACCAAACGGGTCGGTTCGAACCCGCCTCAACTATTGCGTTTAGCATGCTGATCAAAGGTGTCAGCCCAACACCTGCACTGAGTAACACCAGCGGGGTTTCAGCCTGTGCGTCCAGGAAGAATTTTCCTCTGGGGGACTTGGCTGACAGCTTCGAGCCGGGCTCGACCTCATCATGAAAGTAAGTGGAAGAGACCCCCGGGTACAGATCCGGCCGGTCAGCGGGAGCGGGTTCTCTCTTGATGGTCAGCCGATAGTAATCTCTATTGGGGCTGTCCGACAGTGAATACGTCCGCAACACGGGTTTGTACTGTCCCGCTATATCCAGTTTCAAGGGCAAAAACTGTCCCGGCAAAAAAGGTGCTAAAGGCTTGCCGTCTTGGGGCAGGAGATAAAATGAGGTGATGGTTTCACTCTCCGCTACCTTACGATCGACAATGAATGTTCTGAGTTTCTCCTGGATGCTCGTGGACAGCTCGGCCTTGGCCAAACGCCCTTCAAAGGTGGTTCGCCAACCCGGGGAAAGTGCTTCAACGCGGAGGGACTTTCTGGCGCCCTCGAGATTGTCCTTGTCGAAATACATGAGTTTGTTGACCTCAGTAATCGGCATGCCGATGGGGTCAACCCTGGTTCTTTCGATCACGTCTCCGGCGCCAACCTCACCCTCTTGGAGCACCCGAAAATAGAAACCCAGCCGCCCACTGGCCAGAAGCTGATTATAGAACCCCTCAACACCCATTTTGATGGCCAGCTTGTAACAGGGGACTCGGGGTTGAGTGACCTGGAAAATCACCGTACCGATTCTGAAGATATCGCCAACATGAACGTCTTGATCCAGCAATCCCTCACCCGTGAGGTTTTCGCCAAATTGGCCAAAGGTGAAATCTGACCTCCCCAGCTCACCCTCCCAAGAGGCATAATTATCGAAGGAGTAAACGTACACCGCTCTGAAGAGTCCGCCGTGACCCAGCAGGTCAGCCTGGCCGTCGCCCTCGAGATTGAGCGTCTTCACCCCGACCCGCCCCTCGACAGGCTTTTTAAAGATGCCTGTTCGAACCGTCTTTCCCTTGAAGGTGATCTCTTTGGGAAGGGAGACATTGACAGAGAGTAACTTCATCGCCTGGGCCTCCAAATCAGCGAGAACGATCTGAAGCTTCTAATCGTGACCATCATCTGGAGAGATAAGACTACTGCTTCGCCGGACTTGTAACAAGGCCTCAAAAGCTTCTGTAGGGGCGATTTCAGGCCATCACTTGACTGGACAATCAAGATTCGCAAAGCTATCCGAAAAGATGAAAGGTAAGCCGGTTTCGCAATCACGAACGACCATGACTGAACAGGTCCTTCCCAATGACGCTAATACTCATGGGAACATCCTGGGTGGGAAGGTCATGCACCTGATGGATATGGCTGGGGCAATTGCTACTTTTCGGCACAGTAGGATGCCTGTCGTCACTGTCTCGGTCGATTCTGTTCGTTTTTTGCATCCTATCAAGGTTGGGCAGCTGGTGCTGCTGGAGGCGTCTGTGACAAGAGCTTTTACAACCTCGATGGAAGTAGAGGTTCAAGTCTTCTCAGAAGATCCGCTCAGCGGTAAACGCATGAAAACCAGCACTGCCTTTTTAACCTTTGTTGCCCTGGACAAGGATGGCAGACCCGCAAAGATTCCACCCCTGATTGCAGAGACGGAGGAGGAGAAAAGCCGTTACCGCGCAGCGCTCCGACGACGACGACGACGCTTGAAAGAAGCCAGTAAGACTGGGAATGAAGCACCTAAAGGAGCCTAGAGAGATTCGCCGAAAATCAAGTTGTCCACTGGCTGCTCATGTTCTTCGAGTCCAGTGGTGGCTCGCTTTTTGGACAGTCCTACTGACTTCGCCTACATTTCTCAAAGCGGAGATTCCTCTTCCCACGCCGCCGGAGCACTACGACACCTTCGATCCTGAGACAGAGGGCCTTCGTCTGTTCAGCAGCGTATTTCCGGAATTAGAACCATCCCAGCAGTCCCTGATCCTCCAACTTGTGGGGGAGCCCGACACTCAAGGCCAACCCCAACCCTCCCAGAGCGAGGTCATGGCCGCTCTGAAAACTGTGGATTGGGCAAAGTGGCGGCCGCAGGTACTGGAACTTTTGCTGCATCGCTCACGAGTTTTGGAGATCGTTCCCGAAAAAGCCGGGGGATGGATTCCCATTATTCATGACTCGCTCCTGTTTTTTCTAGACCGCCTGGGAGAAGAGCGTCTTCTCGAGAAGCTCATGGATCAGTTTTCTCTGCCCGCTGATGCCCAGAGGGGGGAGCAAGTCCTGAAATTTGTCTCCGCGACACCCACTCTTCAGAAGATTGGACAGATATTTGCCAGGAATCCAGATGTTCCCCCAGACCTTCGAGAAGCCCTTCAGGTCCTGGAGAACAGCTTGAGCACAACGAGTCGCGATGAACTGGTGGAGTTGATTCTCCAGGAACTCGGGCCCGAAACGGTGGAAGAGTACCAGATTAGCTTTTCCGACGAAGTCCTTGCCGAGGCAACGGTGGGTGCAGTTCTGCAGTTCCGAAGTCTGGTTTTTCCAGGAGAGACGAGAGCCCGGGAAGCGGTAGCCAAAATCATCAAGCCACAGGCCATATCCGCACTCTCAGAAGAACTCGTCATCTTCGATGATTTGGCCAACTACTTTGCGGAGTATTCCGACTTTTACGAGATCGGGACCATTCTTCTTTCGGACATGTTCGCAGAAATCCGGGAGGCTCTTTCTAGAGAGATCCAGGTGATCAATGAGCAAGAGAATCTGGCCAAAGCGGGAGCCTATTATCGACACAACAGCAAGGTGACGGTGCCGGAACTTTATCCCTTGTCCACGGAGCGGGTGACGATCATGGAGTTAATCCATGGTCAAAAAATCACGGCTGCCTTTCCTGGCCAGCCCAAAGCACGGGCCAAGTTAGCCCGTCGTCTTATCGATGTGCTGACCCTGGATGTGCTCTTGTCCTCCCAGGAGGAGGCGCTTTTTCACGGTGATCCTCATGCTGGAAATGTTTTCCATGTCCTGGGTGAAGCGAAGGATCCTTACCGGATCGCTCTGTTGGACTGGGGGCTCTCCGGTGTGTTCCCCCGCCAGCAAAGGGCCGAACTCATGCAGCTGTTCTTGGGCATCTACTTGAACGATGCAAAGCGCTTAAGAAACCATATGGGAAGCTTAATCGAAAGCGATGATTGGGAGTCGCCGGAGGAGCAGGAGGCCATTCGCATCATCGTAGAAGAGACTCTCCGTGAGAATGGCAAAAGCCAGGTCTTCGACGTCCTGGGCGAGTTGATGAAAAAGACTGCTCAGCGAGGATTTCAGATTCGCTTCAATATCGGTCTCTTTATAAAGGCGCAGATTACCGTCAGCGGTATTCTCTCGGAGTTGGATCCCGAGTTGAATCAGGATCAGTACCTGATGAGTCGGATCTCACGGCAAGTTTTGAAGGAGATGCCCAAACATCTTCTTTACACCGTCTGGTTTCCCGCCTGGAATTCTCACAGTTACCGGAGCATGCTATCCAACGAGGATATCAAGGACATGCAGGTTCACTCTTTTGTCGGGGCTCTGACAAAAGCAGGCAAGGGTCTGTGGAAAGGAGTGCGCTGGCCCGTCCAGGTCTTGATTCCTTAGTACTCGCGAGTACTCGCCTTCTTCGCTGGCTCTCCCGGTGCCCCATCATCCACTAGCCCGCACTTCTCACACCCGCTCTACTGCATCGGCGCAATGATCCGACCTGACTGCGTTGCGCGACCCGCAAGCGGGTACCCCTCGCGCGCCAGTCGGAGCCGCAGGCTTTAGCCTGCGGGCCCGTGGGCTAAAGCCCACGGCTCTGTTTTCCGGCCCTTTCGCCGCTTCGTGACGACCTGATGTGATAAATGCGGGCTAGCTCAAGACCTCTTTGTTTAGAATGTTCTCTGGAGTTTTCCCATTGGCCAGATCGATAATGCTCTGCGCCGCCATCTCTGCCATCTTTGCCCTGGCAACTGTAGTAGCTGAGGCGATGTGTGGTGTCAGGATGACGTTATCGAGGTCCTTGAGTTGCACCTCTGCTTCGCTGTCGCAGGAAATGGCCGGCTCGCATTCAAAGACATCCAATGCAGCAGAAAATATTCTCTTTTCCTGTAATGCCTCAACCAGTGCGGCTTCATCAACGATGGGTCCACGTGCTGTGTTGATCAAAATCGCTGAAGACTTCATGGTGCGAAACTCTTCTGTGCTGATGAGGTGAAAAGTCTGATCGGAAAGAGGGACATGCAGCGAAATGACGTCAGCCTCTTTCAGTAGCGTATCCAGTTCGACTCGCCTGGCTTCGTAGTCCTTCTCGAACTCCTTATTATCATTGGGGCTATAGTAAATCACCTTCATGCCCATCCCCTTGATGGCTCTGTGCGCAACAGCTATTCCAATTCTGCCCAGTCCAACCAGACCCAGCGTTCTGCCCGCGATTGGCTGACCGAGAAAGAGCTTGGGTCCCCATACCTTGTACCTGCCTGCTCGAGTAAACCGGTCCGCTTCGGCGATCCTCCGGGCAGCTGTCAGCATCAGCGCCAGGGTGTGTTCTGCGACAGCCTCTGTCAACACACCCGGCGTATTGGTTACAGCGATTCCATGCTTGGTGGCAGTCGGGACATCGATATTGTCGAATCCAACAGCATAATTGGAAACAATCTTGAGGTCCGGACTGGACAAGAGAACGTCACTGTCCACCTCATCAGTCAAAAGGCTCAAGAGCGCATCCTTGCCTCTTAAGCTATCGATGAGTTCTTCTTTGGACAGGACTCGTTCTCCCTGGTTGACATCAACCTTGAAACCAGCCTCCTGGAGCATGGACGGACCATTTTCAGGGATACTCCGCGCAACAAAGACATGCCAAGTCATAGAGACTCCTTGCAATCCCTTTCGGATAGATCTTTAATGAAGCAACGAAAACTCTTTTCAAATAGATTTTTACATAAGGAGGCCCTCTCATGAAACACCCGATCAGTGAAGTCGCCTTCACTCCCAGGGTTAAGGAAGCCCAGGAGAAACGCGGCTCACGCTCCTCCTACGCCAGGATGGAAGTGCGGGGCGAGCAGGGCCCCTGGCACGATGTTGTAACGCCCGAACTGGCGAACCTCATCGCCGAGCAAGACTCTCTTTATCTGGGTACTGCGGGTGCGGATGGTCAACCCTACATCCAGTACCGCGGCGGGCCTAAAGGCTTCCTCAAAGTGCTGGATGAACACACCCTTGGGCTGGCCGACTTTGCCGGGAATGCCCAATACATCTCCCTGGGAAATCTGAGCGAAAACAACAAAGCGTTCATGTTCCTGATGGACTACCCAAACCGCCGTCGCATCAAAATCTGGGGCACTGCCGAATTTGTCGAAGACGACCCCCAGCTGTTGCAAAAACTTGTCGAGACCGATTACCAGGCGCGACCAGAGCGCGTCCTGCGCTTCAACGTGAAGGCCTGGAGTCCCAATTGCCCCCAGCACATCAAGCAGCGATTCACGGTCGAGGAGATGGCACCGAAGATTGAAAAACTTCAGCAGTGTATTGCCGATTTGGGAAAAACGAATGCTTCCCTGACCCAGCAACTCGGTGAAGCTGCGCGTGAGCTGGCTGCCAGAGATCCCAGTGGGCCGCTTATAGCCTCACTCCTGACGGAGACACCACCCGCAGAAAAAGGTTGTGGAGTTGACTAATCTCCTGGTTATGGGTTGGAAATTGGACCCGATGGCTGCAATAGGGAGGTGAATTATGTCCATCCTTACGACTCCATGGAAGGCTTTCATCAGGTTCAACAGGGGCGTCCTTAACCTGCCCGTTCACTGGATGCTCTGGAACATGTTGCTGGTCATGGCCAACCTGGTGTTGCCGCTTTTCTTTCTCAACCGTGTGGAGAGCCAGGTTGTTTTGGCGACCGTTTTGGCCAGCATGATTCTCATGACAACTCTGACCCGTCTGTCCGGGTTTAGTCGTCTTCTGGGACTCGGTCACGTTCTTTGGATTCCCCTGCTGTACTTCCTTTGGATTCGGCTGGGTGAGATTCCGGCCAACGATTTTTTTGGCATCTGGATTCGTGTCTTGATGGCCCTCAACGCTGCCTCCCTGGTCATCGACACAGTAGATGTCATCCGCTACATCGCCGGTGACCGGGAAGAAACGATCAAAGGACTATAGCCCGCACTTCTCACACCCGCTCTGCTGCATCGGCGTAATGATCCGCCCTGACTGTGTTGCACGACCCGCAAGCGGGTGCCCCTCGCGCGCCAGTCGGAGCCGCAGGCTTTAGCCTGCGGGCCCGTGGGCTAAAGCCCACGGCTCTGTTTTCCGGTCCTTTCGCCGCTTCGCGACGACCTGGCGTGAGAAATGCGGGCTAGGCGAAACCACTCAGAAGAGATGCCTAAACCTGAACAGAGGGATGAACCCCTCTCGGCTGAAGGCAAGGTCGAGTCGAAGGACCAGTGCGTCGGAGCTATGAAAGCGCAATCCAAACCCGTAGGAGGCTTCTAAATCCTTGAAGTGAATGTCGGCGTGGTCGAAGGTGACCTTGCCGGCATCCAGGAACAGGTCCATGTCAAGGACCCACCAGGCCCTCCATCGGTACTCGGCGGTGAGCAGTAAACTGTTGAGGTCACGGAATCGGAACTCCCTGAAACCGCGCAGCTTCTCACCACCCCCCAGCGTCGGCATGTAGTAGAAAGGCACTGCCTCGCCCACGCTAAAGTCCGTCATCACAAGGTTGGCACGCAGGGCAATCACTCCTTCTCTCCAGTAGAGGGGGAAATATTGCTGCAAGTCTCCCTCGAAGCGATGGAAATGAAAGGTGTCCAGGTGGCGGTCCCGAAAACTTGAGAGGCGCCCTCCGTAGAACCCGCCGACATGGGGATCCCAGGGCTGGTCTCGATAGTCGAAATCCACAAACCCGTCAAAGCGCCAGAAGTCTGGCTGCCTCTGAAAACCGGGAAGGGTGGTCTCATCGAAAAAATCTTCGCTGGAAACAAATCGATCGTCCCGGCCCGAGCCAATGCTGGGACTCAAGTAGGTCGCGCCTCCTCCCACACGAAATCTCTCCAGCGGCTCGATCCAGAGATCGAATCCTCCATCCAGGGATCTTTTGAGGTAGTTGGTCCGGTCTTCTTCACGGCTGGCTCGACCGAAGCCGAAGAACTCTTCCTGGGGGAACTCGCTCGCCTTCCCATGTAAGGCGAAGTTGAGTGGGGTACCACGGAAGTTCCGCAGTCTGAGATCGAAACCTATCAGGGCGTACCTGCGGGTGCTGTAGGAAGCCACCACGTCAACCTCCATGCGGTCGGGAAAGCCCTCTACGGAGGAAGAGGTACCCATCCGGGAATAGGTGTAACCGACACCGTAGACAAAGCCCGCACCTGCCGGGAAGTCTCCCGTCGCGAAATGGAAACCTTTCCAGATCCGCAGCAGGTTGGCCACAAAGCGAGAGACCTCTTCGCCTCTGGGGAGCGTTCTCTTAGCCGGGGATCTCTCCTGCGGCAGGACCCTTTCCACAGCGGTCAGGCGCTGGGCTTCGAGCAAGTCGGCGCCGCTGGTGCCCTGGTCCTCGCCCTGAGAAAGACCCAGGGCCAGCGCAGGGCTGAACATCCAGAGAAGGAAAACCGTCCTGGCAAGCTTCCAAGGCTTAGCCGCCAGTCGAATGCATGGCAAAGGCAGCTCCCTGTGGATCCATACACTGAGCGATGCGATCTCCGCTTCCACCGGGAACCTCCATTGGTCCGTTCAGGACCTTTCCACCAAGTGCCTTGACTTTTTCAACTGCCTGATCGACATCTCCAACCTTGATATAGAGTAGCCAGGCCGGTGGACCGGGCATGTCGCTGGACTTGTTGAACATTCCACCCAGCGTCAGGTCCTTGCGACCATACATCTGATAGGTCCCCATGGGACCCATATCCAGATTATCAGTTTTCTTCCAGCCAAAGAGCTCCCAATAGAACTCGAAGGCGGCTTCGTGGTCGCTTGTTGCCAGTTCATGCCACGAGACCTCGCCCTGCTGGGCTGGGCCCTCATGTCCGGGAGCTTCTCCAGCTGGCGTAAAAGCTGCGAAGACGGCCCCCTGTGGATCAGAGATCACTGCAAAGCGTCCAACCGTGGGGATCTCAGGGGGGGCCGCCAGCACCTTGCCCCCAAGCTCCTCCACCCGTGAGATGGTGGCATCCAGATCCGAAGTTCCGACGTAGCCCAACCAGTGGGGCGGTGCACCGGCTGCCTTGGCCTCCTCCGGTAAAACAATGACACCTCCAAGAGAGTTTTCCCCATTGGTCCACATGGTGTAAGTTCCCTCTCCCCCTTCCCATTCAGTCGTACCCCACCCGATGAGTGCTGTGTAAAAACTGGTGGCTGCCTGCGGGTCTGAGGTCAGGAGCTCGTACCAGATGAAACGTCCTTGCAGAGTATTGTCCGTCATAAGATTCTCCTCACTTGGTCCTTGGTGCAGTATTGCGTTTCTGCTTTCGTGCCTCTGTCGCCTAGATGTTAGAGGTTGAGGGGGTTAAAAGCCAAGTACACGGTGAGTAAAGTCTGTTAGTATGGCGGTTCAAAACTCATGATTGAGACTAGCTGTAAATTCAGCATTGGGCAGCTCATACACCATCAGCTCTTCGACTATCGCGGGGTCATCGTGGATGTCGACGCGACCTTTCAGGGCACCGACGCATGGTATGAGCAAGTGGCGAAGAGCCAGCCGCCTAAGGACAAGCCCTGGTACCACGTCCTGGTACACAACGCTCAGAATATGACTTACGTTGCAGAGAGAAACCTCGAGCCGGATGCTCTGCAGGATCCCATCAAACATCCCATGCTCGACCACTTTTTCAGCGATTTCAAAAATGGGCACTACGTTAGCATGCTTCACTGAGCAGCTGTGGATCGAGGAGAAATCATGGCCAAGTTGATCGAACAACCCACTATCGTTCGGGCAGCCGGTGAGCCCCCGAAAAGAATCGAAGAGTTCTTTGGACGCGTCAACTCGGAAACCGACAGCCTCAGCATAGCCAGGATGAAGAGTCCTCCAGGCTGGAGCGAGCCCGGCCAGACACCTGAGTTTGACGAATACACTGTCGTCCTGCGCGGCATGCTCCATATCAAACTGAAAGAGCGGGAATTCGATGTCGCTGCCGGACAGGCTGTGTCCGTAACCGGAGGTGAATGGGTCCAGTACAGCTCTCCCCATTCGGAAGGGGCGGAGTACATTGCCGTCTGCCGGCCGGCATTTTCACCCGAACTTGTTTACCGGGACGAATAGAGCAACCCAATTTCTCAGGTCAGAAACAGCTGTGAGGATAGCTGCTTTCCTAATCGGCGTGAAAGGTATAGACTCCTGCCTAAATTTTCATGAAGGCACAAGTGGACGCTAGTCCAGGAGCGAGCGAGGACAAAGACCATGCCTGAATCTCACTACGATGTAGCCATTGTTGGGGCCGGTTTCTCAGGGCCTATATTGGCCGCAAACATCGCCGAAAAGGGCGTCAATCCCAGCACTGGGGATCAACTGAAAGTTGCCCTGATCGAGGCAGGACCTTATCTCAAGGGCCCTTCTCGACCCGGCTACGGATCCGCCACCAGGCGCCACAGGTTCACCAACGTCGGAGGTGCGGACCCCACCCTGCACTGGGAGGACGGCTCGGCCAAGCTGGTGGGAGGGAGTTCCCTGCACTGGCAGGCCTCGGCGTTCTTGCCCTTCCCCATCGACTACATCCACTGGCAAAAGGAAACCGGGGTTGATTGGACTGAGGAGAACTTTCGCGAGGCAGTGGCAGAGACCCGCCGCGAATTCAGCGTCCATGCCTATCCTGAGGAGGTGAACACCCGCGGCAACAGACTCTTCTATGCGGTCGCCAAGCAGATGGGATATGAGCCGTACCGACAGGAAGGGGCGCGGCGCAACTGTATTTACTGCGGCTTTTGCGCGGGAGCCAACATGTGCAAGTACGATTCACGCTCCAGCACTCTGGTGTCGTATATGCCCAAGGCGGAAAAGTACGGGGTGGACATCTTGGCCAACACGGAGGTGGAGAGGGTCTTAATCGCTTCCAAGGGAGAGCGGGGAGTGGCGAGCGGTTTGGCCTGTACCAGTGAAGGTTCCAGGTACGAACTGACGGCCGACCACATCATTCTCTCCTGTGGACACAGTAAAACGCCTCTGCTCCTGATGCGCTCCGGCTACGGGCCGGCGGACTGGAAAGGCAATTCAATCTTTGTGGAGAACTCCAATATTGGAAAACACATCGATGGGCATCCCCGCGGACCCGGGATCAGTGCTCTCTTTGATGAACCTGTCGGAGACGGGAAGGTGGGAGCCATCAGAGGGTACTACATGATCCACGACGACCGGGCGGATGGTGAAGGACGGCTTTTGTTCCGGGCCGACCTAGGAGGCAACATGTATCCTCAAACGGCGGCGTTGAACACTTTTGCGCCGGACTTTGGTCAGGAACACAAGCAGTTCATGAAGGAAAATGGAATTCTCAAAGTGGGATCGCTGAATCCCAGGCTCTCCAAAGCCTCGGGACGCTGGTTTATCGATCCGGATGGAAGGCGGGTTTACGGCGGCGATCACAGCCTGACCATCAGGCGGACCAAAGAGGCCCTGCAGATGGCTCATGAAGTGCTGGTGAAAATGGGGGCCAAAAAAATCACTCCGATTGATATTCCCATCCGGATCACAAGCGGTACAGGCGGCTCACACCTGGTGGGTTCCTGCCGGGCCGGGACCGACCCCAAGACATCCGTGGTCAACCCTTACTTCGAGTCGCACGATGTGGACAACTTGTTTCTTTGCGATGCCAGCGTGATTCCTCGTGTGACCACCGGGAACACCGGCACACCACAAGCAGCCGTGTCGGTCTTTGCGGCAGCTCGTATTGTGGAACGTCACTTCACAAAATAAGGTTTCTATCAC
Organism: Acidobacteriota bacterium; assembly: GCA_963663035.1. GTDB lineage: Bacteria > Acidobacteriota > UBA6911 > RPQK01 > JADFOI01 > JADFOI01. The sequence continues at coordinate 165,482 of OY760074.1, read as the reverse complement.
GCTCTCCTTATGAAGAGACTGTTCATCATTGGCGGATCCTTCGTTCTCCTGTGCCTGGTTTTGGGGCTCATCACACTGCGAATCATTGGTTTCGAGCCCCGCGATCGCAGCCCCGGGTTGTGGCTCAAAGGGGAACTCGTCACCACACCCGTCACTGACTGGTCCTTTACCGACCAGTTTGAGGAAATCAACGTTGAGACTCGAACCTGGTATTTCATTCCCCACTCGGTCACGACTTACTGCGCCCTCTACAACGGTCAGCTGTACCTGTTCTCCGCTTATTACCAGGGAGGTGAGTTCCCACTGGGTAGATTGTGGAACCAAAACGTCATCCGCGATCCCCGCGTGCGACTGAAGATCGGAAATCAATTATTTGATCGGCCAGTCTCTGTTGTTACAGATCCAGCCGAAAGGGAAGCTGTGCTCCAGAGTTTCATCCAAAAATACACCGAATGGCAGAGCCCCGGGAGCGCCAATGTCCATTCTTTTCGGGTGTTGCCTGGCTAGAAGCCGGGATTATGCATAGGTTTTCGTGACGAAGTGCCGCAGGTGTCGCGATGACAAGGCGTGCGAAGGGGTACCCGCTTGCGGGTCGGGCTCCGCAGGCGTACTCTTGCAGTACGCCGAGGAGCCCGAGGGGTACCCGCTTGCGGGTCGCACAACGCAGTCAGCGTGGATGATTGCGGCACTGCAGTAGAAAATTTATGCATAATACCGGCTACCCCACACCCGCCCCAACATATCTTTTGCCAAGTTCAGAAAAACTGTTAGAATTTCACACCCAGGGAGGACATGATGAATCGAATTTTTTTCATTCTTGTTGTTATGACAGCTTTGTCAGCGGCTTGCAGTTCGCCGCAGACAACAACCGAAGAACCGGCTGCCGGCGCGGGAGAAGGCGAGGCAGCTCAGGACCCGGCTGCATCCAGTGACCGGGGAACGGCTGAAATAGTGCTCGGCAGCACCCAAACTTCAATCAACTATGGGCGCCCCGAGCTCAAGGGGCGGAATATGCTCTCGCAACTGCCGGACGGCCAGGTGTGGAGACTGGGGATGAACGATGCGACTCGTCTTGAAACCAATACCGATCTGTTATTTGGCGAGACACTCATTGAGACAGGAAGGTACTCGATTTGGGCAAAGAAGGTCAGCTCCGATGACTGGCGCCTCATCTTTAACTCGGAAGCCGACATTTGGGGACTGGACCGCAAAGCGGAAAACGACATCGCCGAGAGTCCATTGGAGAGTTCTGAGCTGGCAGAGAGTGTAGAGCAATTCACCATCGAGATGAACCCAGTTGATGAGGGCGGTGCTGAGATCCTGATAAGTTGGGACACGCTTCAACTGAGAGCCACCTTCAACGTCAGCGAGTAGAGTAGACGGATAGAGAGTTCGGGGAGTTCGAGGACAGGCCCCGAACTCTCCCTTGTTTTTCATGCCTTTCCCACCCTTTCCCACATTCGACCAGGTAGAAATTCGGATCAAGAGTACGTTTATGTCTCAACCTCCTCGAGAGGGGAGCACAGTGATAGCCGTGCTCAGCGCCATGGTGATTCTGTTTGTTTCCTTGCTTTGCTGGCGAGATCCACAGCTGTTCGGACGGTGGGCTGCCATACCGGATCAGGTCTTCGCAGAGCAGGAGTATTGGAGACTGATCACGGCAGTTGCCGTCCATGCTGATCTGCGGCATTTTCTTTCCAACATCATCTTCTTTACCTTTTTCGCCTATTTGCTGTACGGATACTTTGGCTTTTGGATGTATCCGGTCTCCATTGCGGCACTCGGCGCACTCGTGAACTATTGTTCCCTTCTCACCTATCAGGGGAACATTCAGCTGGTTGGGGCGTCGGGAGTGGTCTATCTGATGGCGGGGTTCTGGCTCACTATGTATGTTTTGGTCGAGCGAACCCGCCCACTTCAAAAACGGCTTCTGCATGCTATTGGCATCGGACTCATCGTCCTGATTCCCACCAATCTGTCGCCCTCGGTGAGCTACCGGACCCACGCCATTGGCTGCGCTCTAGGCATCATTGCTGCAGTTGGAGTTTTTCAATCCAGGAAAGAGGAGATCCGATCACTGGAAACCTTTGAGATCGAGGAAACTGAGTGACTGCAGGGCTACTAGCCCGCATTTCTCGCACCAGGTCGTCGCGAAACGCTGTCAGGTCGGATCATTGCGCCGATGCAGCAGAGCGGGTGTGAGAAGTGCGGGCTACTACCCGCGCTCCTCCACTCTGGTCGGCTCACCGATCTGGCCCGAGGGGGATTCGCCATGAGGCGGCTTCATCGTGAAGACCTGGCTGACATAGGTGTAGTCCGAGTAGCCCATGCGCGCCAGCGGCTGGATCTTGACCCAATCGACCTTCCCGTCAGTGATGACCTGGTCGTCGATGTGGATGCCGACCACCTGGCCGACCACGACGTGGTGCACCGTGTTTGGGCTGTTGGCGGGAAGCGTCAACGTGCAGTGGTACTTGCATTCGAGATTGACCGGGGATTCGCCGACACGGGGCGGTTGCACCAGCCTCGAGGGCAGTTTGGTTAGGCCGCACAGCTCCATCTCGTCGACCTCGGGCGGCACGCGGGCTGAGGACAGGTTGATCTGCTCGCGCAGTTCATAGGTCGCCATGTTGAACACGAACTCACCGGTGTTCTCAGCGTTCATCACGCTGTCCTTGCGTCTTGGCTCAGCTCCCTCCTCCTCCGGTCGGCCGGAGCCCGAGAAAAAAACGAAGGGCGGATCGTAGCCAAGCTGGTTCGAGCACGAAAAGGGTGCGAGATTGACGATGCCATCGTGACTCAGGCTGGTAATCCAACCGATCGGACGCGGCACCACGCAAGCTTTGAAAGGATTGTAGGGCAGGCCGTGATCGTTGTGGCGTGGTTCATAAAACATGGTTTGTACTCCCGGCTAGGTGGAGACGGCGCAAGGTGTGGCAGAAGCGCTCGACATCATTCGAGCAGCCCCACTTCCCTAAAATATCTTTCCGCCCCTGGGTGGTAGGGAACGACTTGCCCAAGCACGGCCATTTCGGGTTGGAAATCCTGAAGCGAGGGATGGGCCCGGCGAAGCTCATCGACATGCTCCAGAATGGCCCTGGTGATTTGGTAAACGGCCTCCTCGGGGAGCTCCTCGCGCACCAGGATGACATTTGCGGTGGCAATGGTGGGCACGTCCTGGCTCAGCTGGTAGGACTGCCTGGGAATGACGGTCGACACGAAATAGGGGTATTTTCCCGTTAACCGATCCCTATACAGCTGGCTTACGGGCAGAAGGCGAAACGGACTGGTGACCCCAAATTCAATCAGCGAAGGAGCTGGTGGCGACTGATACACGACAGCTGCATCCAGACGACGGTCGCCCAAGGCTTGAAGTGCATCGCGAAAAGGCAGGTAAATCGGGGTAAAGGATTCAAAGGAGATACCCATCTCTTCATAAATCTCCTCTTGCCTGGGAAGAGACCCGTGCCCAGCCGGCCCAACGGCGACCCGTTGTCCATGGATATCCTCCACCGATTCCAAGGGGGATTCTTCCAGTACTGCCACTTGCAGGAAGCCCAGCTGGAAGCTGGAAATCAGGGTTCGTAAATTGTCAAAAGACTGGTTGTAGGGGTAGGCACCCTGGTAACCGTTCAGGGCAGTGGCTGCAATACAAAGCCCGATGTCAGACTGATTTGTGCCCAGCAGCCGAACGTTTTCAACCCCTCCACCTGTAGACTCAATGTTCACCCTGATGCCAGGAACGTAGCGGTTGATAATGTTCCCGATCATCCCCCCGATGGGATGCCAGGTGCCTTCAGGGGTACCTGCGGCAAGGCTCAGCAGAGTCTCTTCCTGCTGACAAGCCCCCAAGAGCAATAGGGCAAGTGCTGCGACAAGGATTTTCGGAACCACTCTTCTCATAAAACTCCGGCCTGACTGCACATTATAAAGAGAGTCCTACTGGTATTGCTAGCTGGGTTTATGCATAGGTTTTCGTGATGAAGTGCCGCAGGCGCCGCGATGACAAGGCGTGCGAAGGGGTACCCGCTTGCGGGTCGGGCCCCGCAGGCGTACTCTTGCAGTACGCCGAGGAGCCCAAGGGGTACCCGCTTGCGGGTCGCACAACGCAGTCAGCGTGGATGATTGCGGCACCGCAGTAGAAAACCTATGCATAATCCCAGCCAGTCTTCTCACCTTCCTCAGCCTTGCCAGCAGCTCCCGATCGTTCATGACTTGTTCATGATAGTCTTCCCCTCAACAACCGTTAACTTGAGTCTATTACTAAGGAGGAATTTGTCATGGTCGTTGGGAAAAGGATGTCATCTGTCTGGGTCACTTCCATTGCTCTCCTTCTCTTGTTGTCAACAGCCCAGTGTGGGCAAGGAACAGGGGGAGCACAGCTACAAGAACAAGAAGGCACAAGAAGTGAGCTGGGGGAAGAAGACGAATTAAAGGAAAAGCTCATCACAGGTAACCGGATCCTGGATCTCAAAGAACTGGTCGCTCCCTATGGCCATATCAGCGCCAGAATTCCCAATAGTGATCGCTTTTTCATCACCAGTGCTAAGTCTCCCGGCCTGGTCACGCTCGAGGATGTCCTGGTGGTCAATCTGGACGGCGAGATTGTAGAGGGGGAAGGAACAACCTATTCAGAGGTCCACATGCATTCGGGGATTTACAAGGCGAGGGACGATGTCAATGCCATTGCCCATACCCATTCAGACTACGCTGTTGCTCTCACCGTCGCCGACATCCCCTTTCACCCTGCCATGAACCAGGGGGTACAATACATCGGCCCGGCCAAAACCTGGGACAGGATCGGAACCATTATTACCAATGAGCTGGGGGAACAGGTGGCCGAGCTCTTGGGGACCGACAATGCACTGCTCTTAAAGAGGCACGGAGCTGTGATCGTTGGCCCCACAGTTGAACTGACAACCATACGGGCAATCTTCCTGGAGAGGGCCGCTAAAATTCAACTCCTTGCCACAACTGTTGGAGAGCCGGTCCCCTTCACTGCGGAGGAGTCCAGCATGCTTCAGCCGGCAAATCCCTCCAGGCCCTGGCAGTATTACAGCAGCAGGGTTTCACAGTAGCGTGGACCGCTATTGGCCGCGGGTGGTGTCCACCGCGGGTAGAAGATCGTACTCCACTAAATCGTAGATGGCCCGCAGGTGCTCACGTCGTCCCTGTCCCGGTAATGGTGAGGAGGTGGTGACAACGACCAAGCTGAGATCGGGGACCACGAAGATGAATTGCCCTCCGTAGCCCCAGGCGTAGTAGGCCTGGTGCCCGGCCAGTTGCCGCATCCACCACCCGTAACCGTACTCGCGCCGGCTCCTGCGGGACTGGGTGCGCGGCACAAGGGACTCCTGGATCCACCTCTCGGACACAACCTGCTCTTCACCCACTTGACCGTGGCTGAGGTAGAGCTCACCGATCTCGAGCATGGCTCGCGGTGTTAAGTGCATCTCGTTACCGCCGAAGTAGATTCCCTGTGGGTCGCGCGTCCAGGGGCGGATCGAGATGCCAAGCGGCTCCCCCAGGTAGCGACGAGCGAAGTCCAGGGTGCTCATGCCGGTGGCCTTGGTCAATAGCGCCGACAGGAGGTGCGTGCTTCCCGTGCTGTAGATCATGCGACCGCCCGGTTCGTCAACCATGGGACGCGTGAGCACGTGACGCACCCAGTTGCTGCTCTGCACCCACCTCCCATAGTTGCGGTTGCTGGTGCTCTGGAGCCCCGACCGCATCGTCAACAGGTCCTCGATGGTGATGTCCTTCCTGGCAGGATCATCCGTTCCGCCCAGGTATTCGGGGAAGTATTTTTGGATCGGGTCCCGCACGCTCTCGAGATACCCTTGATCGAGGGCGATCCCCACCAGCATCGAGATGACACTTTTGGAGGCCGACTTCATATTGGCCCCGTCCGAGGATCGTGCGCCGTGGAAGTACTGCTCCTCGACCAGCACTCCGTCGATCGAGACCAGCAGGCTGCGGAGCCGAGGTAAGTGGCTGGCCCGATCCATGGCTCGGGCGTGGAGGGTAGGCTCGAGCTCAGGCGATCGAGTCTCGGAGGCCGCCAGCTCCCCTGCCATCGGGACGCCACACACCAACCAGAACAGGAGCCCCGCCCCGCAGACTCTGCTTGCTCGCCGGGGTACTCTCATCTCTAGCTCTCCTCTTTTCCGTTCCATTTCAAGACTGTTTTTACCTTTTTCGCTCCCGGGCCATACTCAATGTCGTGTACGGAACAAAACTTCGTTCCTTCCCCATCTTCGTATAGGACACGAGCTTCCACATGGATCACGTCTTTACGATCACTGTCCTGCACGATGGCTTCCAGAATACGAACAAAGTCGTTCCTTAGCAATCCCGCTATCTTTCCATCCTGATAAACTTCGCCCTGGGCTGACTTGCTCTCCCCCTTGATGAGTTCAGGAATGACAGGGAACCTTGCTGTAAAGTTTTTGTGTTGAATGGTCTGAATCTGCACCTTGAAAGCAGGTCCACCAGAATTTTGTAGGTTCATCGCTTTCTCCCTGGCCCATGCTGCTTCTTCACGGAGATCGATGTCATAAGCAAGCAAGACCTTAGGACCTTCCCTGACTGGCCTGGTATCGAGTGGTCGTTCAACTTCCGCCCTTTTCCGGGTCTCCAGACTAGCAGGTGAGCTCATCCGCTTCCAGATGAAATAAATCAAGGAAACAGCAAGCACGGCAAGCAATACGACGATATAGGTTTCGTTCAACATCACTTTGTCTACTATAACCCTCAAGCCGGAATTATGCATAAATTGTCTACTGCAGTGCCGCAATCATCCACGCTGACTGCGTTGTGCGACCCGCAAGCGGGTACCCCTCGCACGCCTTGTCATCGCGGCGCCAGCGGCACTTCGTCACGAAAACCTATGCATAATCCCGGCTACAGAGACATCCCTTATCTCTGATCCTCAGGGGCGGGTTCCACCAGCTTGCGGATCCTTGCTCCCAGGAGAAACGTCATGACAGCTGCTTGCCCCAGGCCGGGCAGCACAACCCAGAAAAAGCTTGAGTCAGCCTGGGGCACCGGAGCAAAGAAATAGAAACCGCTCTCGACCCCAAACGAGGACAGCACCAGCGCCGGTAGCGAATAGGCCAGGATCAGATAGACCACAGCTACAAGTTCCGGACGCCGGAATTGTCCCAGTTTGCACCACTGCACGAAAGACAGGTCGCGGGCGGCGAAGACTGGCAGGAGAATCAGGAGCCTGACCTTGCCCCCTAAAACGAGTCCAGTTTGAATGTTAGGATTTCCGGTTTAGGAAGGAGGCAAGGATGGCAGGGAAGCGGTTTAGGGCAGAACAGATCATCATGAAGCTGCGTGAGGCAGAGGTGGGTCTGGCCCAAGGACAGAGGGTGGGACAGGTGTCGAAGCAGATGGGGGTGAGCGAGCAGACCTACTACCGGTGGCGCAAAGAGTACGGAGGGCTCCGGTTGGACCAGGCCAAGAGGTTGAAGGTGTTGGAGAAGGAGAATACCCGGTTGAAGAAGCTGGTGGCGGATCTGTCTTTGGACAAGCAGATCCTGAAGGAAGTGTCCTCGGGAAACTTCTAGGCCCGGCGAACAGGAGACGAGCGGTGATGTGGGTACGAGAGCGATTAGGAGCAGAGCGAGTCTCCGAACGTCGGGCCTGCCAAGTGCTGGGACAGGTTCGATCGACCCAGCGAAGGGAAAGGCAAATTCCCGATGATGAGGCCCGATTGGTGGCCCGGATGGTGGAGTTGGCTACGCAATACGGGCGTTATGGCTACCGGCGGGTCACGGCGATACTTCATGGGGAAGGGTGGAAGGTGAATCCTAAGCGGGTGGAGAGGCTGTGGAGACAAGAAGGGCTGAAAGTCCCGTCCAGACAGCCGAAACGAAGGAGGCTGTGGCTTAATGACGGTTCCTGTGTTCGGTTACGAGCGGCTCGCAAGAACCACGTCTGGAGCTATGATTTCGTGCATGAACGGACCCATGATGGGCGAGCCTTTCGGCTATTGACGATCCTGGATGAGTACACCAGAGAGTGCCTCGCCATTGATGTGAAACGGCAGATGAATCACCAAGACGTGTTGGACCGGCTGGCGGAGTTATTCGTTGATCGGGGAGTGCCTGAGTTTATCCGGTCCGATAACGGATCGGAGTTTACGGCACAGGCGGTCCGGGACTGGCTGCAGGCTGTTGGGGTAAGGACCTTGTACATCGAGCCGGGCAGCCCCTGGGAGAATGGGTACATTGAGAGTTTCAACGGGAAACTACGGGATGAGCTGCTGAACATGGAGATCTTCGACACGCTGGGGGAAGCCAAGGTGTTGGTAGAACGCTGGCGGAGGGATTACAATCAGATCCGGCCTCACAGCGCCTTGGCCTATCGGCCGCCGGCGCCAGAGGCCAAACTACCTAGGTCGCAGGCACTGGATCCAATCCCTTGGAGTGGACTTCAAATGGTCCCGGGTCTAGCATAGAGGGTGGACTCGTTCGTGGGGGCAGGTCAGTCTGACGACGCAAAGGTCTCTCCCCCGTGGCCTATACCTGGACGATTTCGAGGTTACTCCGTGAACGAGCGGAGCATATCCTGGCATAGTAGCATACACTACTCTGACTACATTATATATACGGCATATATACGGCCACAAAGGTCAGTGTTTTTCTAGAGGTCGACACTTGGTTCCTAAAAGTTACTCATTTCTCCCGCGACTGAAATAGCCCTGCCGAGTCCTCACTCGCCCCTCCTCCAGGTTGACCCGAACTTTGATTTCGCGGAACTTTCCGTCCTCTTGGGAGTTACTGGGAACGTACCCAATGGTGTAAAGGCTTCGCATTTCTTCTGCGATCCTGGAAAAGGCTTCTTCCAGATCGCTCAGGTTTCCAGCTGCTTCGAAACGGGCTCCTCCCGTAACCTCAGCCAATTGGCCGAGATAGTACCGGGCCTGCTGGTACATTCTCTCCACCTGTTCCCTGCCCTCCTCTTCGGGGAAACGACCGCCCGGGTCGCGGGGGTCTCGGCGCGGTGTGGGCAGCGGCAGGGGGAAGGGTAAGGGGCTGCTGGACGGAGTTCCAGACGGACCGGGCCCTCCCAAGCGGGGATTTCGTAAGCGTGCCAGGGCATCGGCCTTGGTGTTAAAGAAAATCGGATAAATGGTGATCTCCGCCTCTTTGGCCAAATCCACCGTCTCCCCGGCGGAAGTCGTTGGACTGATCATGTCCACGCCATCGGTAAAGAGCACCATGACCTTTCGATGGGGTTGCTCCCTCAGCTGTTGCATCCCTAAATAGACCGCTTCATAGAGCAGGGTACCTTGTCCGGAGCGAGTCCTATCGATGGCTCGCTCGACCGCCCCCTTGTCGCGAGTAAAGTCGGCATCCAGGTAGACCTCATCATCAAAGGAAATCACCATCACTTCGTCATCCGGATGAATCTGATCCAGGAACTCAATGGCAGAATCCTGGATCCTGGCCAGCTTACCTACCGTGCTGAAACTGGTGTCCAACAGCAGACCCACACTAAAGGGAGCATCCACAGGAAAAAAGTTCTGAATTTCCTGCTCCTCTCCGTCCTCAAAGACTCGGAAGTTCTCCTTCTGCAAACCCAGCAGCGGCTTCCCGTTCCGGTCGGTGACCAGCACATTGACAACGATCGTTTCGGCGTCAACCACGAACCGCCCGCTCGCTTCCCGGACCTCACCTTCTTGAGGAGTGGCTCGGGGTGTGCCCAGTGAAAATACGGCGAAGCTCAACAGTCCTAGAAAAAGAATAGTGCTTTTCCCCCACATTTCCCCTATTCAATCATGCAACTGGAACTTCCATCAAACATAATAGGCGACTGGAGATAACACATGGCCCAATACAGAGACGATTTACCACAACTATCAGGCGATCTATTCCTCACCGATGGCGGCATGGAAACCACGCTCATCTTCCATGAGGGTCTTGAGTTGCCCCATTTCGCTGCTTTTGACTTGATGAGGAGTGAGGAAGGACGTGAAGCTCTCCGCAAATACTTTCGCCCCTATGCTTCCCTTGCCCAAAAGTATGAGGTGGGATTCATTCTGCAGAGCCCCACCTGGCGAGCCAGTTCCGACTGGGGCCAGAAACTGGGCTATTCCAGCCAGGCGCTGGCTGATCTCAACCGCGAGACGATCCAGTTCCTTTCTGACATTCGGAACCAATACCAGAATGAAAAAACCAGGATGGTCATCAGTGGATGCGTTGGGCCTCGTGGAGATGGCTACAATCCTGCCTCTTTGATGAGCAAGGAAGAGGCCCAAAGCTATCACAGCACACAACTTGAAACTTTTAGCGAAACCGAGGCCGACATGGTGAGCGCCATGACCATGACCCATGTTGAAGAAGCCATTGGGATTGTGCGCGCAGCTGGATCAGCAGGCATGCCCATTTCAATCTCATTTACTGTCGAAACAGACGGCAAGTTACCCACGGGTCAGTCACTAGCCGGGATTATTCATAAATTCTGAAGAAGGGGTCTGATCTAGGGCACAAAAAGATGCCGTACCTCTTTGATATAAAAGGGGTTATGAAACAACTCCAAACCAAAAAGGTACGGCCCAGCGATGCATCAGTCTGCCAGATCAACTTGCCATCTCACCCTGACAGAAAAGTGGTGGCTCGATTCGATGGAGGCCGGCTCTCCTCCGATGCCGGGCTGCTGTGTCTGTACGCCCTGGATCAACAGCACGGACTGACGGCTGGCTTTGCCTCCTGCCTGAAGGACGCTCGAGATAGCCGCTACGTCCGCCACCAGATTCGCGAACTGCTCACCCAGCGCAGCTTTCAGATCGTGGCCGGCTATGAGGACTGCAACGATGCCGACAGCTTGCGCTCGGATCCCATCTTCAAGACCGTGTGTGATCGGCTGCCGGAAAGCGATCCGGATCTGGCTTCTCAACCCACGCTGTCGCGACTGGAGAACTCGGTGGACTCGAAGGATCTCACTCGCCTGGGACAGTGGCTGCTGGAGACCTACTTGAAGCACCGCAAGAAGAGCCGGCCCGAGAAGATCATCCTGGACATCGACAGCACGGATGACGTCACGCATGGGCAGCAGGAGTTCAGCTTTTACCACGGCTATTATCGCGAGCACATGTATCATCCGCTGCTGCTATTCGATGGCGAGACGGGCGATCTGGTATGTGCGCTACTGCGGCCCGGCAACCAGGGGGCGGCCGCCCACGCGGTGGCGGTTCTCAAACGGGTGGTGGCCCGGATGCGCCAGGTTCTGGGATCCGATGTTCCGATCGAAGTGCGAGCCGACAGTGGCTTTGCGACGCCGGCACTGTACGAGTTCTGTGAGGAGGAAAAACTGCAGTATGTGGTGGGCTTTGCCCGCAACTCCCGGCTGGCGGCCACCGTCGAGCCCTTGGTTGAGCAGGTGCAAGCAGACTATGACGACTCAGGAGAAAAGCAACGCCAGTTCACCGAGCTCGTCTATCAGGCCGACAGTTGGGACCGGGAGCGGCGCATGGTGGCCAAGGTGGAAGTGAGCGAGCGCGGGTTCAACCGTCGCTTTGTGGTCACCAACCGCCAGGATCTCACGGCCGGGCAGCTGTATGACCACTACATCGGACGGGGCCAGTGCGAGAACTTCGTGAAAGCTTTCAAAAAAGATCTGGCCATGGATCGCTTGAGCTGCCACCGTTTCCTGGCCAACCAGTTCCGACTCTTCATCCACGCCCTGGCCTATGTCTTAATCCTGCGCCTGCGGGATTACCTGTGCGGGACTCCCTGGCACAACCTGGAGATTGAGACGCTCCGCCGCCGCCTGTTCAAAATCGGTGCCCGGGTTCGGGAAACTTCTCGTCGCATCTGGGTGCACCTGGCATCGTCTTATCCCGAACAAAAGCTCTTCGCATTACTGATGCACCGTCTGTGTCCCACCTGACGGTCCCCTGACTCCCTGCGCCAACACAGATATACAGCCCCCTGCGGGCCGAGCTGTTTCCGGAAGGGGCTCTCGCTTCATCTCTATTCGGCTCAACAAGCTTGGACGCCTTGTAATCGCACCTGAACACACTCTCAGCCCTGAACTTCCGCAGAAAATCGACACTCACCCCAAACTTATGAATAATTGCGGCTAGGAGCTGCCATCGACCAGCTGGACGAGGCGACCGACAGCACGACCGTCTATTACATGATCAACTGTGCACATCCTCTGCATTTCCAGGACGCGCTGGCAGCTGGTGAACCGTGGGTACAGAAAGTTCGAGGCCTAAAAGCCAATGCTTCAACCAAAAGTCATGCTGAACTGGACGAGGCCGAGGAACTCGATGACGGTAATCCGGTGGAACTCGCCAGCCAGTACAAGGAACTGAGAAACAGACTGAGCAACCTGAACGTCCTGGGTGGCTGCTGTGGGACCGATCACCGTCACATCGAAGAGATCTGCAAAGCATTTCTGCCTTAATCTCCCCCCGCTAACTGGCGTAGGCCGCCGCAAATTACCAGCTCGGCTCGGAGGCGGCGACCTTGCAGGCGATGTAGCCCTGGGTGGTGCATCGGCCCGTACCATGCTGACTGCAGCCACCGGCCGATTCGCCTCCGCAATAGAGCCCCGCAATGACCTCGCCATTGAAGTCTGTCCCCAACCACGATGGGAGTGCTTTGACTGAATCCCTCGGCCTTTTCAAAAGTCCATTTCACCTTCAGTTGGCCGACATTCTGCGGACCTATAGTACTCTCAGCCAGATTTGACCGAGTGGCCCCGATATCGTGACCGAACATGGGCCAATCAGCTGCGCTGGTTCCAGGGGGGGAATTGCTTTCTTGAGATCGAATCATGACCGATGGCTCAACTCTCAGTCCAAATAGGACGTCCGCTGGGGGTAACGAAAATATTCCACCTTCTGATTGGGATCCTGGTTGGGATTGATGTACACGAATTTTCCACCCGTCATCGTCATGAGCACGGGAATGTCTTTGATCTCCATAGGGTCCACCGTTAAAATGTCGCGGCCCAACACCACCAGATCAGCAAACTTTCCGGCCTCAATCGATCCCTTGACATCAGCCTCAAAGAAGGTCCAGGCGGAGGTGATGGTCACGGCACGGATGGCTTCCTCCAGCGTCAATTTCTCTTCCGGTTGATACACCTTTCCAGATTTGCGCACCCGGTTGACGGCCTCGTAGATCGTGAAGAGCGGACCCACCGGAGCCTGGTCACTGCTGAGAATCACCGGAATGCCGGCATCCCGATAAGTGCCTACCGGTCTGGAGCCCAGATCGGGCCGCTCGGGGTTGGCGGTGACGTTCTCTTCGGCGTCATCGGCTAGATGATAGATGCGGTTGACCTGGAGATCGGCAATTATTCCCAGCCGCTTCATGGTGTCGATGTTGGCCTGGGTGGGGCGCGGAATATGGGTGAAAACATGGCGGGCATCCTCTCGAGGATAGAGTCGATAGGCTTCCTCGAGCGCCTCGCTGGCATAGTCGAAGGTTTCCGGAGTGGTGAGGTGCACGTAGAGTTGCCAGCCGGCTTTGTGTCCCTCGATGAGGACCTGCTTCCCCTTCTCCTCGGGCACAATATAGGGCCTGGCGCCGGGTTATCCCTTATCCATACTCAGCTTGAAGGTCCCCACGCGCAGGAAATCATTCTTGAAAGGGGGTTGAAAGAGAAGACCTCTGATCAGGTCAATGCACTCTTGAGCGGAGAGGGCCCGGACGGGCACTCGAATCATCAGGTTGACCCGAGCGAGTAAGCCTTCTTCACTTTGTGCCACCCGCTGAAAAGCGTGTTGAATGGGTTGATTGTTGCTGGCCATGGCCGGATCTCCCAGGCTGGTAATCCCATAGGGGACGACATCGGCCTTCATGGAGCGAGCGATATTCTCGGTCAGAATGTCCGTCGACCAGACTTCCAAGGGCTCCCGCAGCAGATGAGCGGCGGATCGGCCTTTCAGAACACCGGTGAGCTGTCCGTTCCTGCTATCGATTTCCAGCTCCCCCATCAGCCCTCTCTCGTGAGGCTGGGGAGTCCTTCGGCTGAGGTTGGCTTTGGCCAGGCCCACGCTGTTGGTGACATAGACACCATCGGCGCCAAAGGTGAGCATGACCGGGTTGTCGGGCGAAACCGGATCCAGATCGTACTTGTTGGGCCAGCGCTCCTCCTCGATCTGGGTCACCATCGACGGCCCAAAGGGAATCCACACCAGTTCCCCGGGGGAGGCGGCCTCCACTTCCCGGCGGACAATGTCCACAATTTCTCCGATGGAGCGAGCTGCCGCCAACTCCGCTATGGCGGGATTGGGAGCCTCTCCCACCGGCCAGGCCAGGTGAAGATGGGAGTCATTGAAGCCGGGCAGGACAGTCTTCCCTTCCAGGTTCACCACCTCGGTATCAGCACCGGAGAGGGAAAGGATTTCATTATCCGATCCCACCGCTACAATGCGTCCGTCCTTGATGGCCACGGCCTGAGCAATGGAAAAACTCTCATCCACGGTCACAATCTTTCCACCGTGCAAAACCATATCCGGCGCCAGCGCATCGGGAACAGTCGATGAGCAGCTGGTGCAAACCCAAAGGAGAATGGACAATAACCCTGGCAGTGTCAGTTTCGAATATTTCATGATGGCTTCCCCCCTCCAAGCTGCGTAACGAGACTGTCCGTAGATGAAATGTGGGGACTGACTACCCGTTTCCTCATTTTCGAAATGGGGAAACGGGTAGTCTGTCCCCATATTTCAGCGCACGACTACTCGATCGGCACCAGGCGCTTGAGTTCTTCAAACCAGTTGAGGACGATGTTCAGGCTTTCAGGCTCCACACGGTCCTGGCTCAGCTGGACCATCACGAAGCGCTGGCCGTCGGCCGTGACATCGAAATTCGAGGTCAAAGAGAGATAGCTTTCGCTGTAGGAGTCCTCGAACAGAAGCCTGGGCGTTTCTGCCTGGAATGTCGGCTGCGTCTGAATAGACACGACCATCATCTTGTCCTGGCTGCGGTAGAACAGGTCCCTTCCGCTGCGGGCCCAGACCGGCTCAACTCCGCCATCCGTAGAGATCTGCACAAGTCCCCCCTCGGCGGGATAGGGTTTAACATAGATCTCGTCCTGGCCGGAGCGATCGGAAGTCAATGCCACCCAACTGCCGTCGGGGGAGAACATGGAGTGGCGTTCATTGAACTCTGTGGCAAGAAACGGTTGTGGCTCCCGGTCACCTTCGAGCGCCATCACCCAGATGTCCAGATTGTTGACAATCCCGTGTGTGTAAGCCAGGACCCCTTCTGACGACCAGGATGTGGCAATGACCCGAGTGGCGGCCCCCGTCCTGGTCACCAGAGCTTCGGCCTCGCCACTGCCATCCGCCTCCGTCCAGAAGATCGGGGCATCCAGACCGCTAGAAGAGAAGGTCAGTCTCTGGCCGTCTGGTGTCCAGATGGCTCTGTTTCCTCCTTCAACGGTGAGCGGGGTCAATATCCCGCGGGCAAATTCGTAGATCCAGACGTTAAATCCACCAAGGCCCAGGATTGTAACGGCCAGATGGCTCTCATCGGGGGAGAGGCGCGGTTCTTCGAACCGCCGTTGGATCTCCGTGACCGGCTGGACTTGTCCCCGACGATCCACCCACACCAGTTTTCTGCTACCCTCCTCCTGAGTGGGGAGCCGGTAAACCAGCGTTCCAGTCTCAGAGAAAGCAAAATCCGCCAGATTTGTGACCGGCTGAGTCCTGACCCTGTGAGGAAGAGGGACAGGAGAACCGGTGACCTCGAGGCTCTTGACATCGAAGGGTACAGCATAAAGGGAATCCCGACGCTGAAAAACGATATGGCCTGAGGAGGCGTAGCGAGGGCGCAAACCCTCCAGCACTTCGTTTCGTTCGCCCGTCTCCACAGAAAGAACCCAGATTTTCGGGCCCTCACCTGCCACCAAATAAAAGAGTAACGCCTCACCACTCGGAAGAAATTGAGGATCCGCGTGGCGTGTCTCGCCACTCTCTGAGTCCAGGGTGGTCAGGGGTTGCGGCTCACCGCCCGTTCCTGGTACCTGCCACAGTCCCGAGTTGAGCCTTCCAAAGACGATCAGGTCGCTTTCTCCCCAAGTCAGCCCACCGAAGATCGGTAGATCATCATCCGAGAATGTGCAGAGGCTCACAGGTGATCCTCCTGCCAGCGCTACCTTCTTGAGTTCGCTTCCTGAAAGAAAGCCGAGCCACTGGCTGTCGGGTGAAAAAACCGGGTCGGTGGCGCCTTCCGTATCGGGAATCGGACGGGACTCATAACGATCTAAGGTGCGCAGGTAAAGCTGTGTTTCCCCTTGATCGAGACCAGCAGCCGCGTAGACAACATGTTTACCGTCGGGTGAAATAGCAAAAGACTCGGCCTGGGCTCCGGTGGCAACACCGGTGATCTCATACGGGAACTGTTGATCAGGTCCCAGATCGATCACAAATCTTCCCGTCGGCTGCTCTACGGCTGGGACCGGTCGCTGTAAAGACCAATAGACGGCCCCAGCTCCCAGTAGAAAAGCGAATGCGCCTACTGCCGCAGGCACAGCCCAGGAATTCTGGCGACTCGTTTGTGAGGCTCCAGATGAGCGCCCGAAATCGACTTGCAGCGGATGACTGAGTGCCTCCTCGACCTCGATACGGACATCGGCCGCGTCGCGAAAACGCCTTAGGAGATCCTTGTGAAGACATCGGCGAAGCAGGTTACGAATGTTCCCAGGTGTGTTCTCAGGCAGCCTGTTCCAATCGGGTTCTTTATGAATGATGGCTCCCAGGGTTTCGGTAATGGTCTCCCCTCCGAAGGCCCTCTTTCCAGTCAACAGCTCGTACAAAACGGCGCCGAAGGCAAAGATATCCGCCCTTTTATCCACCGGCTTTCCCTTGGCCTGCTCGGGACTCATGTAGGCGGCTGTTCCCAGGATGACACCAGCCCTCGTCATTTCCTCTGTCAGCGTGGGCGATTGGGAAATGTCTGTGACTGGCGCTTCTGCCTCAAACGCCTTGGCCAGTCCGAAGTCCAGAATCTTGACCTTGCCCTCAGGGGTGATCTTCACGTTGGCGGGCTTCAGATCTCGGTGGATGACGCCTTTCTCATGGGCAGCCTCCACGCCCTCGGCAATCTGACGGCAAACTTCCAGTGCTTCTTCGACTGGGAGTGGGCCTCTGGTGACACGTTCGGCCAGCGTGTCGCCTGGGACCAACTCGAGCACCAGGAAATGAATGTCATCTGCGTGCTCAAAGCTGTGAATGGCGGCAATGTTGGGATGATTGAGTGAGGCCAGAAGTTTGGCCTCGCGTTCAAAGCGGGCCAGTCGTTGAGGGTCCTGGGTGAACTGCTCGGGCAGGACTTTGATGGCCACTTCACGGCTCAGGTTGGTATCCTCAGCCCGATAAACCTCGCCCATGCCGCCCTGTCCGATCTTTTCCAGGACTTTGAAGAGATGAAGCGAGAGCCCCTTCCGGAAACAGCTCGGCCCGCAGGGGGCTGTATATCTGTGTTGGCGCAGGGAGTTTGGCCTCGCGTTGGTCATACAGCTGCCCGGCCGTGAGATCCTGGCGGTTGGTGACCACAAAGCGACGGTTGAACCCGCGCTCACTCACTTCCACCTTGGCCACCATGCGCCGCTCCCGGTCCCAAAGCGGTCATAGTCTGCTTGCACCTGCTCAACCAAGCCCGCCAGTCGTTGAGGGTCCTGGGTGAACTGCTCGGGCAGGACTTTGATGGCCACTTCACGGCTCAGGTTGGTATCCTCAGCCCGATAAACCTCGCCCATGCCGCCCTGTCCGATCTTTTCCAGGACTTTGAAGTGGCTAATGGTGGTGCCGATCACTTCTTGACTCCCTCTCCAAGCGGGTCTTGCTTGTCCTAGATGTTAAGCCTTAAAGGGGATGAAGGCAATGGGAATATGGGGTGGGCGGCGAAACCGACCGGCAGCTTGAGCGGCTTGTTAGAGGGATCCCCACCTCAGAGTAACTTGCGGAATTCCTCTACAGAAAGTCCAGCATCACCCACAATACCGCCCAATGTATACGGGTTGACTGGGTTGTTGCGAGGAATGGTGAGGATGCGGGTGCCGTCTGACATCACAACATGCTTGCCCTGCCGAACGATCTTGAACCCAGCCTTTTCCAACGCCTTCACGGCCTGAAGATGGTTGACGCCGGCTATCTTCGGCACGGCTATGTCGTAACTTCCACTTCCCGGACGTCGGCACCTTTGACGGAGTCATCGACTGCCGCCAGATACTCCTGAATGGCAGATTGAATGTTCTTGATGGCCTCCTCTTCGGTCTCGCCTTGAGACCAGCATCCGGGCAGACCAAGACAGGAGACACTGTAGCCTTCCTCCGATTTCTTCATTACGATCTTATATTTCAAGGTTGCCTCCTGTTAAATTCTAGCATTTCTCAACCGAGCCCTCTTACTGTCGCCATCAGGACTCACAAAGTGTCCCTCTCTTTCCCAAGAAGCTAGCGACTGTAAAGAACGGTACCGGCCACAATCGTTTTTTCAACCTGGATTTCGCGGATGCGGTCTGGATCGATGGTCAAAAGGTTCCCTGAGAGAATCACCATGTCCGCTACTTTGCCGATTTCCAGCGATCCGCGCTGCTGGTCATCGAAGTTCCAGTAGGCCGTGCCAAAGGTATAACTTTTGATGGCGTCCTTCACACTTACTCCCTCATCGGCTCCATAGATCTTTCCGTCGTGGCCAGTACGGGTCACAGCGGTCCAGATTCCAAAGATGGGATCGTAGGGCATCGCATCAGAACCGTAGAAGAGGCCAATACCCTGTCGAGCGAGCGAGCTTTGGGGATTGTTCCTGGCCAGGCGCTCGTCTCGCAGACTATTGGCGGCAAAAGGTCCCAGACTGTTAATGAAGTTTGGCTGGCTGGAGACTCCGATGTTGAGCCTGGCCATCTTCTGGAGCGTCTCCAGGGGAGGCAGCACGCTGACGTGGTGCAGATAGTGTCGATGATTCTCACGGGGACTTTCCTCCAAAATCCTCTCCAGTACATCCACCGCCATCATCACCGCAGCATCTCCAATGGTATGAATTCCCAGCTGCCAGCCACGATCATGAGCTTCTTTGGCCACCGGATAAAGAGCCTCGCCGGGAATGCGGACGAGTCCCGTGAAATCCGGTCGGTTGGGATAGGGCTCGGAGGACCAGAAGGCCTCCCCACTGAATCCACCATCGACACTCATCTTTATGGCACCCAACTTGAGACGGTCATTGCCAAAGCCTGTGCGAATGCCTAAGCCCCTCAGTTCCCCAATAGACCGCTCTATACCCTCTTCCAGGGTGTCATTTTGATCGTAACCGGGTGACAGTCGTACTTGCATCGTTGTGCGAGGAAGTGTTTCTCCCCAGGCCTCATAGATCTCCTGAACTGTGCTCAACTGTGAAGGCCGGACTCCAGCCACATTGAGACTAGTTATTCCCACCTTCAGGAGGTCCTCCAGCTGGTGACGCATATTCACCTTGATGGTGTCCCGGTCCGGCGAGGGCCGGGGAGCCACCCTCCAGACGAGCCGCCAGGCCGGACTCTCTTTCAGCCAACCCGTCAGTTCCCCTTTTTCGTCTCGAACAATCGTCCCTCCGCGAGGCTCAGCTGTGGACCTGGTGATCTCGGCCTTGGCCAAACCCATGGAGTTCACCACCATCATGTGGGCTCCACGAGTTAAAACGACCGGATGTCGTGGGACCATCTCGTCTATGTCCCATCGGTTGGGCAGTTTGTCTTCCGGCCAATCCTCATTTCTCAAAACCCCACTCACCCACTCATCCTCCTCGAGGTGGGAGGCATGCTCCCTCAGGGCATCCAGTAATCCCACCCGAGTTCTGACCCCGGTCCAGTCCTGGACACCGGGACCTTGTCCGGATCTCAGATGAACATGAGAATCATAGAATCCGGGAAGTACGGTCTTGCCTTCCAGGTTCACACGTAAAGTCCTGGGGCCAGCTAATTTCAACACGCTATCGTCTGAGCCGAGACCCGCGATCCTGCTATTCTTTATGGCTATGGCTGAGACGATGTCATCGTTCTCATTGACGGTCACCACCTGACCGCTGTGGTAGACCACATCGGCCTCCAACCCCGCTGCCAGGTCGGAGCTCTGACTCCAAAGAAGGGAGCAGGAAAGCAAGGGGAGAACGAAGATAGCTATAGCATTCTTATACATTGTCCTTAGGGCCTCCTGATGTAATGAATGACGAAGGTCGTTCCACCGAACCCTCCCTGAAAAAGCTTTGAGTAATTTCCCTAGATGATAAAGCCCAGGAGAACTGAACGCAATGCTGCCCTATGGACAGTCGACAACGGCACCGGAAATGAAGTACATTTTTCTCCTAGCAGATAGTGAGGAGAAAACAGTGTCCATACGCCCTATCAAACAACTCATCAAAGCCAAACCCGCCATTGAGGGTGCGGGAGTGCAATTACGTCGAGCCTTCGGCTTCGGCAACTCAGAGGAGTTCGACCCTTTCCTCTTGTTGGACGATTTTCGAAACGACAGGCCGGAAGACTACCTGGCTGGCTTTCCGTGGCATCCGCACCGGGGAATCGAGACCATCACCTACGTTCTCTCGGGTACGGTCGAGCACGGGGACAGCCTTGGAAACAAGGGTGTAGTCGCCGCCGGCGACGTCCAGTGGATGACCGCGGGAAGTGGAATCATCCACCAGGAGATGCCCCAGGGAGACAGCAGCGGAAAAATGCACGGGTTTCAACTGTGGGCGAATCTCCCCTCATCCCTCAAGATGACTGGACCTCACTACCAGGACGTCTGCTCAGCGGACATCCCCGAAGTCACAGACGACGACGGGACCAGGATTCGTGTCATCTGCGGCAGCCTTTGGGGTGCCACCGGGCCCGTCGACGGTATCGCGGCTGAACCGCAATACATCGACGTATCGGTACCACCTGGAAAGAGAAAGAGCCTTCCCGTTGAGACCACGCGTCATGCTTTTGCCTATGTTTTCGGCGGCTCTGGGAAATTCAGCGACGCTTCCGCTCCCCAGGACGTTCGCACCGAGGGAGTTGGCGGGGCTGCCACCTCTCCTTCGGAGGAGGCGGACAATCGCTCGCTCGTCCTGTTCGATAGCGGCGATGAGGTCACCGTTCAGGCTGGGGAGATGGGGATCCGGTTCCTCCTGGTCTCGGGAGAGCCCCTCCAAGAACCCGTTGCCTGGAGAGGGCCCATCGTGATGAACACTCAGGAGGAGCTTCGGCAGGCATTCGCCGAGTTTGGGGCAGGGACGTTTCTCAAGCACAAATAGAGAAAGCAGGTTTGTAAACCACTGTTTACGCTGGCTGGTCAGAATCAGACCCTCTCAACTCCTTCAAATCACCCTCAATTGACGTCTAACTCGTTGATTAATAGAGAGTTTCGTTATGGCAGTGGCATGCCTTCTGGAGGGCTCCTGACAGGTGTGGCACGCTATATGCTAAAGTGAATATAGAGCGAAACTTACCGCTCAGAATGGGATGGACATGACTTTTCAAGACACAGAAAAGGGTGCTACAAGCCCTCAAGACTTAAAGGACCCGCGAGTCTATCGCCACGCTCTGCGGAAAATTACCCACGAAATCAGCTCAGCTCAGAACCTGGACTCGATTCTTCTTGACCTCAATGAGCGCATGCTCGATTTCTTTGACTGCGAGCGGAACGCCATCTATGTGATTGATGACAGTTCCAATCAGCTCTTTACACGATTTAAGGTCGGAACCATGCTGAGCGAGATTCGGATCCCCATCAGTGCCGAAAACATTGCGGGCTACTCGGCTTTGACTGGAACAGTGCTCAATATCGCTGACGCCTACGACGAGGAGGAGGTCAAGGCCATCCACCCCGAGCTGCACTTTGACCAAAGCTGGGATGGCAAAAGCGGCTATCGCACCACTCAGGTCCTGGCGACACCTATCCGATTTGAAGGCAAGATACTGGGCGTCTTGCAGCTCACCAATCGCAACGACGGCTCCAGCTTCACACGGGATGATGAAACTTCTGCCGGGGAACTCGCCCAGATCCTGGCCACTGTCTTGCAAAAACACTAACGCCTCGCCGGCCGCACCCACTGGGTTGGCTTATCAGGAAAAGGGGACAGACTAGACTGTCCCCTTTTTTTATGGCAACGGTCCAAAGTCAGGCGGTGGAACTCGGTGTTTCGTAGCTGCTTCAAAGGCTGAAGCGATCTTGATCAGAGTTGGTTCCTCACCCGCACCAGACCACAACATCATGCTGATGGGCATTGGACGAGGGAGCATCGAGCGTTGGGTGCCACTGACGTAGATGTATCTCGTCTTGTCTGGGCTGAGTGCAAACCCAGGCTCGTAGACGATCTGGTTATAGCCGGCAGGAACGACGATCTGAGGGATTCCAATAAAGGCGGTGAAGCGTCCACAGCAACTCACTGCACTTCGATCATTGACGGTCGGTTCGCTGGCACCGGCAATCTTTCGATGGGGGAGAGTATTTTCTGGATTCACAAAAGCGTCGATGTCGTTTTCATACATCACCTTTTGAATCATAAGCCTCACCACGGTCTGCATCTTATACATGTCGATGCCTCTGGTTGGGCGGAGGTCTTGCACATCGACCGCATTTTCGGCGCGCCTTCGACCACTGTCAGCAACCGCTTTCTCGTTGGCCACCCAACTCGCCCAGTCAAACACCCTGGAGTCTCCTCGTTCCGCCAGATATTTGGCCGTATTGAAATGCCCTCGTCCGGTATTGTCAAAACCGCCGGTGATGCGGCGTAGATTGAAGTTGTCGGATAAGGGCGCCTGGCCCATCGCCAATTTCACCTGATAATCCTTCGTCCTCACATCGAAGCCTGGTACGGCAAATTCCAGATCGCCAGAGGGGGTTGTTCTAAAGAAATACTCAGGCACATTCATGGGCATGATCTCTGCGAAAGCATCCTGGAAGGTATATTTCATATTGGGAACGTCTGGATCGTCAGGATAGAGTGGATCGACGGATTCAACCAGCTCTGCTCCCAGCTTGTCACGCAAAATGGTTTTGATTTCCTGGTCGATCTGATCACTGATGGCGACATCGTTTTGACTGTGTTTGACCATGTACTCACGTACAATCCCAATCCGCATTCCCTCCAGAGGCCTACCTTCAACTTCAAGGTCGCTTTCATCTATAAGAAAACTGGCGTAGGGCTCTTCCGGGATCAAGCTTCTCGGAGTCGCGGTGAAGTATTCCCTTGAATCGAACCCTTTTATGGCATCCAGAACACGGACTGCATCTCCCACTGAGCGACAATGGATGCCTGCGCGGTCATCAATCCTGCGGGCAAGAATGCCGCCGTCCGAATTCACTCCTTTGGTGGTCAGGAAGTTCACGATGTTATTGCGGGATGCAGGGCCCTGACAGGATGCAAAGGTCTGTTCGCAAATGGAGCAGACCACCAGATTCGCGGCCACAGATACACCAGAGCCAGAGCTCGTCCCCCGGGTCTCACGCTCTGTATCATAGGGGTTGCAGGGCTGCCCTCCCCAGGTACTGATCGAGGTGGCAGGCCTCTGGTCCCCAGATATCGATCCGGCCGGGGAAAAAAGCTTTGCTGGCGGACCGCTGGCAGGAGTAGACCCTATAGAAATACGATTATTGCTGGCAATGGCGATGGCGAAGCTGATCGCCCCTTTTTCCCTCACCTGAGCCACCGGGACCGAGTCAGCAGGAGGTACATCCATGGCAAAGTCGACGTCATTCCCACCTGTTCCCCGAATGTCCTTCGCGTCATACCAATTCTTGAAGGAGAATGGAATGCAATACAGTGGCAAGTTCTCCAGGTCAGGATTGTTACCATATTGCGCATCCAATTCAGCTGCTCTTTCCAGAGCATCTGGCAGCTGGCGGAAGTCTTCACAAACTTGCGGGGCTCCTACTGGAAGAGGACCTGTTGACGGATGTGCATCAAATGCGCCTTTGCATGTAACCGAACGCTCACCGCGGATGTTGATGGTCTCCAACGCGTTGAGCTGGCCTGCATTAGGGATCCCTACTCTCATCCCGTATCGCTGCTGGACGCTTGAATCCGATAGGGTTTCTTCCGTTTTGCCAAAGTCAAAGGGCGTTCCCACATACTCGTTAAAATTGGGGTACAAGCTTGATGCCGCAACTGTTTCAGTTGGAAACTCCAGGGGTGCACCCGCGCGAACCACGCCCCTAGCAGGAGCAATAGAAGCTCCCTCTGCAGTGAGAAGCTGCGTGCAGACACCGTTATAGGCCTTGGCTCGATTGACATACTGTTGTATCAAGCCCTGGCAGGTGATCTGGTCTGACTTGATGGCGTTCTGTATATCCTCGATGGTTGCTTCCACTACTTGGAATGGTGCCGCTTCCTGGCCAAGAACAGGCGTCAATGTGGGCCAAAACAGGAGGCTTCCAAAAACAGAGGTCAGGATAACCTGGTTTCGCTTGGTTCTCTTTCGAAAGGGACTCTTGCTGTGGGACATCATGCATCCTTTCTCTGAAGTGACTCCTTAGATAAGTGTTTTAGGGTCGTGTCGGGTAGCAAGATACCACTCTCTATTACCACAAACACCATGAACTGTCATTGTTCCTGATTGAGAACGAATCTCCGCCGGAGCCAGTCGTGAAAGCAGGGGTAGCCGCGGAGGGACTCCCCATTCAGGTACACTGAGGGAATGAAGCGATCCTACCTCATCATAGCCCTCGTCCTGATCCTTTTAGGGACCCCGCTATGGATCAATTTCATGGAGAGTAAGTCCGAGACGAGCTTCGCTTCGGATGGCATAGAGATCCGGGTCCTGGAAGCGGAGGTCACCGGGGAGCTGATAAGAATCGTCGAGCCGAATGGGAAATCGAGCTTCTTCAGTGAGCAGACCAAGAGAGAGGAATTGATGAGGATCGCCGAACGGCAGAAAAGCCTCATGGGCCAGGCGGAGTATTTCTACTACCGGCTGGAACGTTATATAAAAAGGAAGTTTAATCTTTAGCCGGTCAAATCTGCATCAATTCAAGACCTGCCCCAGACGCCTCCCAGACGCTGCCTTTGTCATTCGGCAGCGAAGCAGTAGAACCGTCCCGCGCCGCCGGTCGACACCAAGTCATCCAGCGAACATCCTGCTGTCGAGTGCGATGAGTTCCAGGAAGTATTCCATCGGCTCATGCGGTCGTGATGGCCGATCATAGCGCTGCCGTCGGAGCTGTCCGAGGTCCAGTTGTCGCAGGTGAGGTTCGCTCGAGAAGAGGCACCCGGAGGGAAGGCGCGCCCATGCGAATCCGATCCGGTCAGTATGTCGTGTTCGTTGTTGGTGTCTTCGGGGCGCACGCGGCCGTTCACCGGATCGCCTTTTTCCGTCACCGCCGTGTCCTGATTGATGAGATTGCTATCGCGCTGAATGTCGCCGTGCAAATCCGCCAGACTGGGGGCGACGAGCACGCCATTGGCGTTGTGCCAGGGCCCGTTTCCGATACGATCGCGCGCATTGACGGCTGGCTCGGTGGGGGAGCCGAATGTGCTCAGATAAGCCCGCCAGGTGCGGTTGCCCGCGCCCACGGCGGCAGCCAAACGCTGGCACTCGGCGTCGGCGCCGGCAAGACCACCGAGATTGCCGCTATGGGTCGTGCTGGTGACAAAAAAGCCCAATGGTTGTTGCGGCTCCTGGTCCTGGGCCAGCACCGCGGTCCCGCCCAAAGTGATCGCCGCAACGGCGATAAGAAGAATGTGTTGTTTCATAGTAAGGTCCCTCCTGGCACAGATAGTAGACCCTCAGGAGGTGAGAAAGCAATGGGAGATGTGGGGACGGCCCGCAGGCTAAACGGGCTCGCCCGAAGCCTGCGGCTCTGACGGAGCTGACGAGGCTCAGACAGAGCCGTGGGCTTCAGCCCACGGTCCTGTCTGGCATTATTTCCCCTTGACCCAATACTGACTAACCCTGACGCAAGGCCGCCAGGACCCGGGCGGGCGTCAAGGGTAAAGTCCTGATGCGAACACCGGTGGCCGCAAAAACGGCATTGGCTACTGCCGGAGCTATGGGAGGCAGGGAAGGTTCACCACCACCACCAATTGCGGCATCGCTTTCCATCATGTGGACTTCCACTTCCGGAGCATCACTCATGCGCAACAGATGATAGTCGGAGTAATTTGACGATTTGACTCCACCGTCAGCGAACTCGACCTTCTCTTGCAGGGCCGCACTCCAGCCCATGGTGATCGCTCCCGACATCTGGGCTTCCAGCGTATCGGGATTGACTACCGGGCCACAGTCAACAGCACAAACGATTCGGTGAATCTTGATGACTCCTGTATTTCTGTCTACGGAGACTTCCGCCACTTCACTGACATAGCTTCCGTGGGAGTAGTAGGTGGCAATTCCCCGTCCTTCACCTCGAGTGAGGGGCTTGCTCCAACCCGCCTTCTCGGCTACCAGCTCAACCACTTTATGGTGTCTGGAATCATGCTCGAGATGGCGTAGGCGAAACTCCACAGGATCCTGGTTGGCTGCGTGGGCCAGTTCATCCATGAAGCTCTCCACCGTGAAACCGAAGTGGGAGCCCCCGGGAGCGCGCCAGGGTCGAGTGGGAATCGGCTTATCCAAAGAGACACTTTCCGACTTGAGATTCTGGACCTCGTACTGGAGGCTTCGTAGTCCACCCCCACCACCTGGCCCTCGGGAGGCCCCGCCTACCACCTTGTGAGTCCAGGACGTCACCTGCCCCTGCTCGTCCAGGGAGGCTTCGATTCGATGGGCATAGCCGGGACGATAGGCTTCATACTTAATATCCTCTTCGCGCGTCCAAACGACCTTGATGGGTCTTCCAGTTGCCTTGGAGAGTGTCACTGCTTCCTGGACTCCCTCGGTCGCTCCGCGCCCACCATAGCCACCTCCCAAATAGGGCGTATGGACCTTGATTTCCTCCTGCTTCATTCCCGTGATGGAAGCGGCCGCCCGCTGCACTCCGGTCTGACTTTGGGTGGGTGCCCAAACGTCGCATTGATCCGCCTGAACATGAGCCGTAGCGTTCATGGGCTCCATAATGGCGTGGGAGAGATAGGGAAGGAAGTAGTCGGCCAGGACCCGCTTGTCGGCCTGCCTGAGGGCACTGGGAACACCCTCATCATTGCGGTCCTCACGGCCCGGTTTCTCCAAACCATCGGCCAGAGCCTTTTCCACACTTGCCGTACTCATGTTGGGGTCAATCCCTCGGTCCCACTTGGAATCGAGTGCCTGTCTCCCTTTCCAGGCAGCCTGCAGAGTATCGGCACAGATCCCAACCCCGCGGTCGAATCTCACCACATGGCGAACCCCTTCCACTTGCTTGGCTGCCCGCTCATCGTAGGAGGTAAGATTGGCTCCATAGGCGGGTGGTCGGGCCACCACGCCATAGAGCATTCCCGGCACAAAGGTGTCCAGGCCATATTTGGCCTTTCCCTGGACCTTGGCGGGGATGTCGCGGCGCGCTACCGGGGTACCCATGAGTTTGAATTCACTCTTTTCCTTCAGTCTCGGATTCTCAGGAACAGGAAGGGCCGAAGCCTCTTCAACCAACTCTCCGAAGGTGAAGGACCGGCCACTGGGCTGGTGCTGAACCTTGCCCTGGATGGCCTCACACTGGCTGACGGGCACACTCCACTTCTGGGCCGCCGCTTCAACCAGAATCTCTCGGCCCGCCGCACCAAGATTGCGCAGCGGTAGGTACATATTTCTCAAACTCATGCTTCCAAAGGTTCCGTGTTGGTTGATTCTCGGGTCGGCATACTCAGGTAACACCGGGGCCATTTCAGTCCGCACCTGACCCCACTCGGCTTCCAGCTCGTCGGCCACAATCATCGGTATGGCAGTATGAATCCCCTGGCCCATTTCTGATTTACACAGGAGAATCGTGACCTGATTATCGGGTGTAATCTGCAGCCAGGGGCCGGGACTAAAAATCTCCGATCCCGTGGCCGCCGGGCTAATGGCGAAAACCTTCAGACTCGAAGAGGTAGCTGCTACGGCCAGCGTGAGACCCGCTCGGGTTAAAAACTCTCGTCGATCTATGGAGTTGTTCATGAGTTCCTCACCTCCTGGGCCGCCTGCCTGATGGCCCGCTTTATGCGCATGTAGGTTCCACAGCGGCACAGATTGCCTTCCATGGCAGCGATGATCTCCTCCTCGCTGGGATTGGAGTTTTTCTCCACCAGGGCCACCGCCGACATGATCTGTCCCGACTGGCAATAGCCGCACTGGGGGACCTGCACATCGATCCAGGCTTGCTTCACCGCATGATCTTCCCGAATCCCTTCAATGGTGGTGATCTCGCGGCCGACCACCCGGCTCACCTGAAGTTGACAGGATCGCATGGGCTGACCGTCCACGTGAACCGTACAGGCGCCGCACTGGGCGATTCCGCAGCCGAACTTGGTGCCGGTCAGCTGAAGAGTCTCGCGGATGACCCAGAGCAAGGGCACGTCGCCGTCCACCTGGACGGTATGGGCTTTTCCGTTAATGTTGAGTGTAAATGAATCTGGCATCCGTATGCTCCTTTCTGTAGGGAAAGAAATCTATCGCGGCCTGGGCTTCATCCAAACTTTCTTTCTTAAGGTGAACTGTATCCATGAATACCATTTCATTGTCTAACATACAAGTTCGGAAAGAGGGGGAAATGTTCATTTTCCGATTCTTTAACCCCAATCCGGACATTCACCATTGAGATCCCTACCTGAAACATCTAAAATGATGTGTATTGTTGGATTAAAAGGAAGCGGGCATCCCGAAATGCTCGACTTAGGAGGTAGAA
Organism: Acidobacteriota bacterium; assembly: GCA_963663035.1. GTDB lineage: Bacteria > Acidobacteriota > UBA6911 > RPQK01 > JADFOI01 > JADFOI01. Next base: position 136,760 of record OY760074.1, on the reverse strand, counting down.
ATGTCCAAAAGACTGATGGTCATTGTAGTGGCGACATGGATCATAGGGTTCACGGGGGTGGCACAGGCTCAGACGCAGTTTCCGGCACGAACGAAGGTCGATGTCTCCAAACTCGGCCCTCAGATTGGCGAGACAGTACCTGACTTCAGCCTGAAGGATCAGCAGGGCAAGACCTGGACACTGCCGTCCATCATGGGGCCGAAGGGAGCGATGCTCGTCTTCGTGAGATCGGCGGATTGGTGACCCTACTGTAGAACGCAGCTGGTCGAGCTGCAGGGCAGGGTCGATGAGATTCGCCAACAGGGGCTGGAACTGACAGTCATCAGCTACGACTCGTCGGAGGCGCAGGCAGAGTTCACGCGGCAGCATGGCATCACCTTCACGATGCTCTCGGACCCGGGCTCGGCAACCATCAAACGGTACGGCATTTATAACACGGTCACCGAGGAATCCCTCGGTCCCAATGGAGACGACCCGGCGGTCATGGCCGACTTCCAAGAGTACGTATCGGTGACCAGCCCGAGTGAGCGGTTCGTGGGTATCGCCTATCCCGGCACATTCATACTTGACCCTCAGGGTGTGGTCACGGACCGGTTCTTCGAGGACTTCTACCAGGAACGGAACACAGCCGCCAGCATCCTGGTGAAATTGGGCGTGGGAGCCGGTTCCGTTCATGGAACCGAGATCTCGAATAGCCAGGTCCAGATCAAGACCTATCCCAGTGACTCGGTGATCGCTCGGGGTGAGCGCTTCACTTTGGCCGTTGAAATCACACCTCGGCCCAATATGCACGTCTACGCCCCGGGTGCTGAAGGCTATCGAGTTATCACCCTTCGAATCGAGCCGCAACGCTTCGTTAACCTTCTCCCCGTACAGCATCCTTCTTCCGAGATCTATTACTTCGAACCGCTCGATGAGCGCGTGCCTGTTTATCAGAAATCGTTCACCTTGATGCAGGACGTGGTGACCGAAACCCTTCGGGAGGACCGGCCGGCATTTGACGCACTGGGCACGCTGACACTCACGGGCACCCTCGAGTATCAGGCCTGCGACGACAAGGTTTGCTACAACCCGATGTCGGTTCCCCTCTCCTGGACCGTAGGGATCAAGCCCCTCGCTGCCCGCCAGCCCCAACGCCCTTAGCCCGGCCATGAGTTGCGGAAATTGAAGGTCTTTCTGGGATGAGTTGGTCTAAGGCCGGGCACCATCACGCAGTTTCTTCAGTTCCCGCTCCAGTTCCTCATGGTCCATGACGCCTAAAGCCGAAGAGACGATCTTACCCGTTCCGTCGATGAAGAAGGTGGCCGGAGGGCCGATGACCTCATAGGCCAGGCCCACCGAGCTGTCCCCATCAAACAGCATGGGGTAGGTGAGCCCCATTGATTTTGATAGGGATCGGACGGCCTGACGACTGTCCTGGACAGCTATCCCAAGAACCACCCACCCTTTCTCTTCTGCCTGAAGGTGAGCCTCCTGAATCAAAGGTAGTTCGGCCAGGCAGGGAACGCACCAGGAGGCGAAGAAATTCAGAACAACGGCTTGTCCCCTCAGGTCAGAGAGCCTGACACTGTTCCTTTCCAGATCCCAGAGGACAAAGTCAGGCGCCAATCCCCCCGGCTCAGGAGAGCCGGGCTGAATGATGCCCAGTTGGTCCGGGGCAACAGAATCGAGTTCAGGGTTCGTGGCGGAACCAGGAGACTCGTTGTTAGCGCATCCCGGGAGCAGCCACAGGCAAAGAAGTGTAGTCGAGAGTCGTCCGCGATGCATCTTAGCCGTTGGTCAAGATGGCGGTCCGCACTTTAACCTGGGAGGTTTCTCCTTTTCTCTCTGTCCAGACAACATACAGGTGGCTGTCATCCAAGGCCAGCATGGGAAAGAGGGCGTTCTGAGTCCCATCACTCAACTGGTTGATCTGGCTCCACTCTTCCTCACCGGCCTGGCGATGGGCCATGAAGATTTGAGGCTTTTCATCTTTGATGTTGACCCAGACTGCGTAGAGGTTGTTGTTTTCGTCCGTCCTCACCTGGGTGTGCAGAACCCTGTCGGGCGAAGCCTTGGTAATGAGCTGCCTGGGGAGAAAACTGCGGCCGCCATCGTCGGAGTATGTGTAGTAAATACCCGCTTCCTCATCCGTCCGCCCACCCGTCCACCAAACCGAATGGAGTCGACCTCGACCATCGGCTGTTAGCGAAGTGCCGGCGTGGGGGCAGCTTCGGCTGACCCAACCGTCGTCACTGATCAGGACAGGATCACTGAAAGTTTGGCCGCCATCGGTGGAGCGAATGGCGACGTGATTGCGCACATTCTCCGGTTTGGTCACGAATCGATGAGAAACCACCAGGGTTTTACCACCATCCAGAAAGGCGATGTTCGGGCGACAGCAGGGACAGACCCCCTGGCCGACGGGAGAGTTCTTTCCGTAGGTTTTACCACCATCCTCGGAAACCGCCATGTACATCTGCTGGCGATCATCCTCGAAGTCGGTCCGGTTGCGCCCGTCAATCCAGGCGGCATAAATCTTGCCATCAGGGCCGGTAGTGATCGTGGAGAAGGCGTGGTTGACGGCCTTGCCGTCGTCGTTCACGGTGGTCGCCGCATAAAAGGACCCATCGTGGTCGGCATGAGTAGTGCGCATCTCACCCGTATGGTACTCGGGAAGCGGCATCATCCAGATACCCGCCACTCCGCCGTTCAAGTCGATGGTAAACTTGGCCAGATTCTCACCGCCATGGGAGGAAATCTCTCCCGGCTGGTCGTTCATCTGCCGGGGCTGGCCCGACACCCTGCCGTCACTGGCCAGATTGGCAACAAAGACATTGCGGCCCTCCACATTCTCGGCTTGCTCAGACCAACTGAGGAATACCTTCCCGTTGGCACCCGTTCTCAGATAAGGATCAGAGGGGTTGTCCTCAGGATTTCCCACCGTGACGGGTTCAATGAAGGATAGAGCTGGAGAAACGGTCAGGTCCGTGGACATTGAGTCAGTTCCCTCGGTCTGAGCGCATCCCGAGAAAAGAAGGGGAAAAGCTGCCACTGCGACAAGCAATATTCTCATTCCGCTTACCTCCGAAAATGTCTCAAGTGCGTCTTTCTTCTGATGTGTTTCTCAAATATATCATAATGAGATCCAGGAGGATTTGCGTTTGTCGAGGAGAAGCCTTCGCCTGGGTGACACTGGTTGCGGTTCCGACTATTTCTGCTTGGGGAAGCCGGATTGCTCGACTTTTGGAAACCTCACAGGTCATTTCTCATCCAAGTGAATGTGTAAGCTTGTGTGGTTCGAGCTGTCCAGAGGTGAGTGATGCAACGTCGATTGTGCTGGGTCGTGGTCCTGTTTGTCGCTTTGAGTTCTTGTGCACGACTCCAGGCAGCAAGACCGAGTCCTTCAGCGAAGAGCTGGAGCAAATAGAGAGGGATGGCTTTGAACTCAAAGATTATTTGTATCCCTATCAGGATGGTTTAGCGCCTCATCTGGTAACCCTTTTAGAAAAGGAAGAGGACCTGGTTGGAAGGGTCTCGGAATTCCGCATCTACAGATTTGATGCAAAGGGTACAGAACTGCTGAGGAGAGACGTGTTTGAAAGGAGGGCCTTGTCTTTCCACGAACTCAACGATACCGACGTCAATGGAGATGGATTCAGGGAGATCGTCATTCGGAAGAATTGCTCAGGTACTGCCTGGTCGTGTGAACAGATTAGGGTGTACCAGGTACAGGGCTCTCGGTCCATCGATTTGACAGAGCCTATCAGTGGGAGTCTTTTCCCAAAATCCTTAGTGGATCTGGTTGAGGATGGGTCATTAGAGGTCATTGCAGTCGAGACAGAGTGGGAGACCTACGAGTACTTGCCCCACGTTATAGCACCTTCAGTTGAGGAGATCTTCGCCTGGAGAAATGGTTCCTATCGGAGAGCCAACTCTGAATACCCCGATTTTTACCAAAGTAAAATCAGTGAACTGGAGTCAGCCATTGATCAAACTGAAAATCCTTACGATTATCTGGGCAATGCAGTCAGGCTACTTCTGAACTATGTTCGCATGGGACTGCCCATCGAGGGCTGGGAGGAATTTGAAAGGCTCCTGCAGACCGAGCGGCCATCTCTTGTGGAAACGGAGGTGTGGCAGTCCATCAAGGATCCGATCTGGGAGGACTTCAAAGCTGTAATCGATAACGAACCTGGGGGATAAGAAGGCCTGGTGCAAATCCCTTCTTGCTCTACTCTTTGACTCTGCTACCACACAGACATACAATCGGTCTACACGTTTATTGTAAACATAAGAGGGAGGTATTGAATGAAAAGATTCGCTATCGGCTTTGTAATGGTACTGATTGCCGTCGTCGTGCAGCCTCAGGTGCTGGCTCAGTCTGAGAAAGAATCACACAGCCACATGGGGCACGTGACCGAGAGTTGGGGCGATACCCCCGACAACGTCGGACTGCTGACGATCTTAGAACAGGAAGCCCAGATCGCCGCACAGCATGCGGGCCTTGCGGCCCGAGATCTTTCCGATCTGAACTCGATGCAGACCCATACGAGACACGTCCGGCATGCCATTGATGCAGCCAGCGAGTCGGGGGGGCCGGGTAAGGGATACGGCATCGTAAAGGCAGCTCAGGGAGTTTCCAGTCACATCGGTTTTGCCTCCAATGCGGGAGATGCTTCCGATAATGTGAAGCTACACGCCGAGCACGTCAAGAGCAGCGCTGATAATGTGGTGACCTGGGGCCAGGAGGTCATGCAGCTCAGCGAAAAAGTCCTGAGTGCCTCTACCGCAGCTCAGGCCGCTCCCTCACTACAGCAGCTCCAGGAGTTGACCCAGCACATCGTCGACGGGACCGACGCCAACGGCGATGGTCGTGTGGGCTGGCAACAGGGAGAGGGTGGTGTCGCTCAAGCCAAGCAGCACATGGGCCTCATGGCGAGTGGGGAAGGGTCGTAGGAGCCGTCTCGCGACTCTCCTGATTACGGACCCTCCAGCCATCGGTTCGCGCCTGCCTACTGTGCTGGTAAGGCTTCCTTCTGCGCGTCCTCGAGGTACAGGCTGGCGATATTTTCGGTGATCAGATTCTCCTTCTGGAGTTTGGCGGCGGTGCTCTGGACACACGCTACGTACTGGGCCCGGCTGAACGTCTCGCCCGCTCTCAGAAGCCCCATCCGGTGCCACGCCTGTGTGACCGTCTCCCTCTTGTCGCGGGTTCCGTTTCTGTTCATGTCCACATACTGCACCTGCCCATCCAACGGTTCCAGACTCGTCCCATCATAGACCGCAAAGCCGGTGGAGCCCGCACCTCCGCCTGGAGGAAAGGGATAATACTGCCCTAGCGGGCAGGCCGTTTCCGGCAGATTAATGGCGGGGCCGCTGGCGCCCACGCTGGGATCGTCAGATTTCGTGCCAGGCGGCTCGATCCCTTTCTCCACCCAGTTATCCAGAAGATCAATCACCCCATCCATCAGTCGAGATAGATTTAGAATTTGGACATCCCCACGCCTGCCATTCTCCAAACTTTCCCCGCCGCTGTGGCTGACACCGCGAACTTCATACATCCGGAAATTGTCTATCCCTTTATCTCTCATGAGCTTCGCCGTTTTTCTTTTATTGGTCAGAAAGACCGGGGAAATCCCTTCGGGTATGTTGCTCAAGTCCATATCCCCGGGGACAAAGTTCGAGTAGATGAGCGAGTAAGCCTGATGAGCGATCGAAAAGGATTTGACGAATTGCGATTTTGATTCCGCCGTGCGGTACAGGATATCCTGACCGTTCTTCACCTGAATAGGAAGGAACATCCCGCCGCCCGGATCGTCCAGGATGAATCCACTAATCGTTTGCCTTCCATCCGCATCCTTATTGATGTCGGGGTTGGATTGGATCAGATAGTTGAGCGCAAAGCCTGAGTACCCCCCGGCCGAATGACCGTACCAGTAATTTCGGGTGGGTGCCCGGCCCAAACGTTCTTTGAGAAAATTGCCCACCATCCTGACCTCATCCAAGATCAGTTCCGGGATCATGTTGACGTTCTGGTCCGGCCAGACTGTGCCGTCATCTAAAATTGCGGAATAGTCTCCCCTCGATCTGCGCGCGGCATTCCGCCGGGTTCTTGCTATGGCATAGCCCTTGGCCAGCATCGCTTCCTCATATTTATTGGAATCAAAGGGCTTTTCAGGATCGAAATACTGATCCCATGGCCTCATATTCCCATAAAGGAATGCCCCCCCGCTTCCATGCACCAGGACGAATAACTTTCCATTCCATCCGCTCTCCGGATAGGTGAGAGTGAGAGACGTCCCTTTGGCGGCTTCATAGCGCAAGATCCCGTGGAAACGTGGGTTGTGGGGATTTCCTAACTGGGTAAAGATAAAATCCGGACCCGACGTGAAGTGGTTCTGGCGCGGCCCCTCCTTCACAATCCAACCCGAAAGGGTGCCTGTGATGCCCATGTCCACCCGGTGATATTTCAGATTGGGCTCCACGATGCCATGGTCCTGCATCAGGCACTCTTCTTGGCCCACCCTGGTGCCGTTTACATCTTTCGGCGGCGCCATGAACTGCGAGCAACTGACCGTAGAGTGCTCATCGCCCGGATTTCCGGCCTGTAAAGTTGGCTGTGCCGCCGCCAATACCGACACTGTCGGGAATAGAGCAAGGAAAAGCGTCCCTGCTATGGTGTTTCCTCTCATGGTGACCTCCCCAAAAAAATGGATTTGTTCAACCTTATACCCGATACGATTCAGAACGCCATCCAGGCGGCTGACCTAGGCTTCAAAGTTCATCTGCTGCAGCAGCTCAGTAAAGCGAGGGTCGCCGCGAAGATGATCAAACAGCGGCTCACACCCAATATAGAGAAGGTTACTGTCCCTTTGTGCGTACCCCTCTTGAAGGAGTTCAAAAGCCTTATCCAGATCTCCCAATCCGGTATGTAGGAGAGCCAGAGGGACGCGGGGAAGATTTTCCGTGGAAAGCTCCATCAATTTTTCCACCAGCTCGAACGCCTTGTCTCGTTCACCCATGCTGCTGTAAACCCATGACAGCTCCATCAATCCTCGCTTCGGATCTCCGGAAATTCCGCTGAGCTTCTCGAAAGACGCATGGGCTTCCTGGTGCATGCCTTTGGCAAGATAGGTCAAGCCCGAATCAAAGTAGGCACCAGGGAACTGCGGGCTCAGCTCAATCGTGCGCAGACATTGATCAAGGGCTTCATCGAAGCGACGGGCAAAATGCAAAATACGACCCACAGCGGTGCCAATGATGGGTGAAAGCGGATCCAGCTCATGAGCCTTTCTGATTTCAGCGAGTGCCTCCTCGAAGCGACTGACCGAAGCCAGAAACATGGCATATTGGTGATGGGCAGTGGCAAGACTCTGGTTGCGTTCGAGGGCTAGTCGAAATTCCTGCTCAGCTCGTTTCCAGTCCCAGTCCAGCCGGTAAAAAATCAAGGCCAGAGCGACGTGGGCTTCAGCGCACGAGTCATCCACCTCGATGGCCTTTTGAGCGGCCTGTTTTGCCTTGGACACCATTTCGGCAGGATCTCTGTCACAAAAAAGTATGGGACAATCGATGTTCAGCAGAATATAGGCTTCGGCCAGGCCGGCATGGGGCAATGCATATCCACCGTCTTCAGACACCGCCTGCTCAAAACAATCGATCGCTTTGAGAATACTCTGCTCAGTTCGCTGACTCAGATGATAGCGACCCTTTAAATACAGATTATAGGCGTTCACGTTTTTGGTGTAGCGCTTGACCAGCAACTCCTGAGAGTCCTGGGAAAGGTTCACTCTCAACTTATTGACGATCTTTCGAGTAATCTCGTCTTGAAGTTCGAAAATGTCCTCCATCTCCCGGTCGTACCGCTCAGACCAGATATGATAACCGTCGGCTGTATTGATCAGCTGAGCCGTAATGCGAAGGCGCTTGTCTGCCTTTCGCACACTTCCCTCAAGGATGGTGTCGACATTCAGTCGTCTGCCAACCTCTGCAATACTTTGATCAAGCCCCTTCAAGTTGAAAGTTGAGCTTCGGGCGGCCACATCCAACCCTTTCAGCTGGGTCAGGGCATTGATTAATTCTTCGGCTAAACCATCACTGAAGTACTCGTTATCCGGGTCCGCACTCATATTGACAAAGGGAAGCACGGCAATCGAAGGTTTATCGGCCTGTGCGTTCACAGCGCCCGATTTTGAGGAGAACTGGGCCTGTCGCTTGATGCGCACTAAATCCGCCATCAGCTCTTTGGCTGATTGATGGCGCAAGTTCCGATTCTTTTCCAATGCCTTGTTCAGCACTTGTCCCAATCCATCGGGTAAGTCAGGATTTAATTGGGTTGGGGAGGTGGGTGCCTTGTTGAGGATCTCATTAAAAAGTGCGCTGAGGTCACTCCCTTTGAAAGGGAGTTGTCCGGTGGCCATCTCATAAAGAAGAACACCAAGGGAGAAAACGTCGCTGCGGTCATCCAACTCCCTGTCCAGCAGTTGGTCGGGCGACATGTAATAGGGGGTCCCAACCGCTACCCCGGCCGCGGTCAAAGGTCCTTGCGGCGTCTGATTTGTGCCTGGAGCGCCCTCTGGGCTTTGTTCCAACAGCTTGGCCAAACCAAAATCCAGGAGCTTGATGTGGCCGCTCTCGGTAACAAACACGTTGTCCGGTTTGATATCTCGGTGGAGGACTCCCCTGGAATGAGCCGCATCCAAAGCTTCAGAAATCTGTAGTCCGAACTCCAAAAGTTGATCCGCCAGGAGTGGCCCGTCCTGCAGAAAGTATCTCAGGGTCTTCCCTTCCAGAAACTCCATCACAATGAAGGGCTGACTTTCATGCTCCCCGATGTCATGAATGACGCAGATGTTGGGATGGTTGAGTGCCGAGGCCGCTCTGGCTTCTCTCTGGAACCGCTCCAGGGCCTGACGGTTCTGGGCAAACTCCTCAGGCAGGAATTTCAGGGCGACATTGCGGCCCAGGCGGGTGTCCTCGGCTCTGTAAACCACACCCATTCCTCCACCACCCAGTTTCTCCAGAATCTTGTAATGCGAAACAGTTTTCCCGATCATAGAGTCCCGCTCATCTCTGGCGTCATTCTCCTCAATGCTAAGTCTGTAGGGGGTAAAAAGGCAATCAATTCTGCCGCTTATCTGGTCTGGAGTGAGTCTGCGAACCTCACTTGATTCCCAGGCCGTAGCCTGCGTGATCGATCGCTTCGACCCTTGAATCGAGTTTGTAGATTGCGTAAGCGAGGGATGGCGGATGTCCCCGGTAGGTGTCATCGACTTGGTAAGTTGCTATGGCCACGTAGCGATCCTCTTCGTCGGCAACCACAAAGAGATCTTTAAAGCTCTTCTCCGGGTGCAATTCCAGGATTTTCCCGAGCAGTTCGCCCTTGCTCATTGGCAGCTCGGCGGTCAATTTCTTGATGTAGTCTTTTCTGAACAGCATGTTGGCGGACAATGTTTATACTGATCAGCATTATATCCTGGTTGTCCGCATCCGCCGCCGCAGCCTATCGTGACATGGGAACCCTGGATGCATTCCTGGGAGGTAAGCTGACAAAACGGATTTCGCTCTTGAGTTGGATGGTCACAGTGGTTCCCTTCCTCAGCTCTACGTCATCCCCCTTTTTGAACAACCCGATCAGTGCGCCTGCCGCTGATCCGATTGCGGCACCAACTCCCAATCCCTTCAGATTTCTACCACTGGCAACCCCAATGACTCCTCCCAGTACGGCCCCTTTGGTCGCACCGGACACGGTTTCTTCTCCCTGGTTCCCAGGAGCTTGGAGTGTCCCCTGTTCATCGGTCTGATTGGTACTCACCCCTTCCGCCGATTGGACGACTGCCTCGATCTGCCGGGTCGTACCATCCGGCAAAATAATGCTGTCGAATGCCAAGAGCAGTTCAGCACCACCCTGGAGATATCCGGGTTCGCTGGAGGCTAGGACATGTCCAATGACATAGCTCTGGACTGGGATAATGATCCTGTCGTTTGCTGTCACCGGCACGACCAGCTTCCCGAAGAATTTGTGTCCTCCTCCAGCAGCTTTTGTACTCAGGGTTTGCTGTAAAGTGATGAAAAGCTCCGTCTTTCTCGGGATGACCACATCGTCCAGGGTGGAACGAAGCTGGTCCTCTGTTGAAAGAGGTTCGCTGATCTCTGGAGATCCTTGATACTGTGGGGCTGAAACTCCGACACAGACCATTCCCAGCCACACTGCCGTCGTCGTCATGATTGTCTTTTTCAAATTAGTAACCCTCCCTTTGTTAGCCCGTTTTGGTGTAGGCGTTAAGAAATTCAATTGACCTTCACACTAATACTCTAAGGATGTACAAAGGGCGGGAAAAGTATGTAAAGTTTCGTAAAGAGTCGACGATCGTCGCGGAAAGAATCCATTTATTGTTCATTTTCTCCATCGAGAGTTGGTAGACTCGGTTATGGCCCATTCGCTCGCCACCGGTCTGACTGCCGCATACTCCCGCTTCAAAAAAGCCTATCCCGACTACGAGTCCACTCAAGCGCTGGATGAAATGCGTGCAGCTGAGTACGCGCGCCTCGATCTAAAAGGCGTCGTCTACCTCGACTACACGGGGGCTGGGCTGTACTCCGACTCACAGATACGCCAGCACATGGAGTTGCTGAGGGGCGACGTTTTCGGAAACCCCCATTCGATCAACTCCGCTTCGGAGGCCGCCACGCTGTGGGTCGATAGGGTACGCGCCTACGTGCTCGAATTCTTCAATGCCTCGCCGGATGAGTACGTCGCCATATTTACCTCCAACGCTACGGCCGCCATCAAGCTGGTCGGTGAGTCCTATCCGTTCGGTCCGGGCGACCGCTACCTGTTGACCTTTGATAACCATAACTCGGTGAATGGCATCAGGGAGTTTGCCCGCTCAAAGGGTGCTGCCGTCGCCTACGTGCCGGTCATTCCGCCTGAGTTGCGTGTCGACGAGCGCAGCTTGCGAAAACAGCTGGACATGTCCGGTGGCAGGAACCTCTTTGCCTACCCGGCACAGTCCAACTTATCGGGCGTTCAATTCTCGCTGGAATGGATCGCGGAGGCCCAGTCCAGGGGCTGGGATGTGCTGCTGGACTGCGCTGCCTTTGCCCCCACTAATGGCCTCGACCTGGGCCGCTGGCATCCTGATTTCGTGGTGATGTCATTTTACAAGCTCTTCGGCTACCCCACCGGCGTGGGGTGCCTGCTCGCTCGCAAGTCGGCGCTGGCCAAGCTCTCCAGACCGTGGTTCGCCGGGGGCACCATCACGATTGCCTCCGTGCAGGCGGACGATTATCACCTGGCAGAGGGCGAGGCGGCATTCGAAGAGGGCACAATCAATTATCTCTCCCTGCCTGCGGTGGAGTTCGGCCTGAGACACATGGCCTCCATCGGAATGGAAACCATACACAGGCGCGTAAGCTGCTTGATGAGCTGGCTGCTGGGTGAACTGAGGGTCCTCCGCCATGCCACTGGAGTACCGCTGGTTCGGATTTACGGTCCCACGGAGATGCACATGCGAGGCGGCAATCTGGCCTTGAACTTCTACGACCCCGACGGAAAACTCGTCGACCACCGGCGTGTCGAGATTCGTGCCAACCAGTCCAGAATCTGCCTGCGAACCGGCTGCTTCTGCAACCCGGGAGCGAGCGAGATCGCCCATGGCCTCAGCAAGGAACAGATGGCCGAAGCCTTCAAGGACGACGAGCGTATGACGCTGGATCAGTTTCTGAGCGTTCTCGAGCAGAAGGACGGGCAGAGCGCCGGCGCCGTCCGGGTTTCCCTGGGGCTGGCCAGCAATTTTGCGGATGTCTACAACTTCGCTCAGTTCGCTCGGAGCCTGCTGGACATCTCGGCGAAAGAGATCTGAGTACTCTTCTCCGCCAAGTCGCTACTTCCCGGGAACCAGCAGACGGATGGTGCCGTCGTGCTTATTCATAATGAACACTTGTCCATCCGGTCCCGCACCGATGCGCAGGTCCACACGCGCAGCCGCTTCCTTGCCCTGTTGGCGATTCTTCTCCTGGATGAGCTGGAGCAGCGTCTTTCCTACGCCATCGCGGAGGAGCAAAACGCGGCGGACGGCCGCCTGTCCACCACTGGGCAAATTGTCGGCGTCGAAATAAAAGATCTCTCCGCTGGGCAAGTCGCCCCACAACACGCGGTTGGCCAGCTGTGGGATGGCGCTTCCGCGGTACACGTGAACACCGGTGGCCGCGGACCTTCCCTGCAGGAGCGGGTCGCGGTGGTCGTACTCGGCCAGGGGATAGGTGACACTGGGATCACCGCGCTGGTTGGTGAGACGCACTTCGGAACGGCTGATGAATTCGAAGCTGCCCTCCCAGTCGTTCCAGCCAAAGTTGGCGCCCGCGGTGACCAGGCTGACCTCCTCGACGATGCTCTGGCCGATCTCCGTGAAGAACATATTGCCGTTGGCGGAATCCCAGGCAAAGTGCTGGGGATTACGAGTGCCATAGGCGTAGATCTCAGCCAGAGTGGTGTCGTCGCCGTCGTTGGCGAACGGATTGTCAGCTGGGATCCCGTACTCGCCGTTGGCGCTGTTGGACCCGAGCGGGTCGATACGCATGATCTTCCCGAAACCCGCGTTGAGGTTCTGCGCCAGGTTGAGCGGATCACCGCCGCTGCCACCGTCGGCGACGCCGATGTAGAGCAGGCCGAACTCCGCATCAGCGGGCGAAGCCAGCGGGTTGAACCCGATCTGACCGCCGTTGTGGTTGCGGAAGGGTTGCTCGAAGCGGAGCACTTCGCGCGGAGCGCCTCCATCATAGGTTGCGGCGCCGGGAGTGCGGGCGGTCCATTCCAACAGGACCGTGTCGTGCGTGTTGTCGCCTCCGCCAGGGACGAAGTCGGGCGTCGGATCCGTGTTGCTGGTGTCGGTCCAGATGTAGAACTTGCCGAACCCCGGGGTGCCGGCCTGAGCGAACTGTGGATGGAAGGCAAAGCTCTGCATGCCCCGCTCCCGGCCGGACGACTGGACTCTGACGCCCCAGTTGTCGGCGTTGACATCGACATACGGCTTAACACTCTGGCCGTCGTAGCTGACGCTGTACACCGGACCGCGCATGTCATTGACAAACATGCGGCGCGTGCCCGGCTCATCGACCAGCAGCATCACGCGCGCCGCCTCGCCGTCTATGTCGGGGATGGAGGCAAACTCGACGAAATCGACCTTGATGACGCCTTCCTCCGCGACGATCGGTGTGGAAAAAGGATCGTTGGTTGTCTGGGCGAAGGCTGGTATAAGGTATGGGGCAACTGTTACCGCTCCCAAGAGAATCCAGGATATCTGTCTTGCCTTGTGCATATTCTCTCGTCCACTTCCTGACCAAGTGGTCCCAATGCTAAATCTTGAGGTGGCGTAAAAGCAATCAAAATTGCTCTCTAATCTCTGTCAAGGGTGACCACACCACCCTTGAAGGCGGGCGTCCGCGACAACTTGTCGGTGTGGCGCGCCACCAACTGATTGGCCTCCGGGTAGTACATCAGCGCATTGCCAGCCTTGATCTGAGGAAAGGGCCGCACCAGAATGCCGGACATCGATCCGATCTCGCTGTGGACCGTCACGCGTTCATTCTCGGTGAGACCCAACCGTTTGATGTCTTGAGGATTGACCAGGATGACATCGCGGCGGTCCTGACCACGGTACAGGTCTTCCTCTTCGTAGACCACCGTGTTGAACTGTCCCTCACTCCGTACGGTCATGAGCCGCAGCTCTCCAGCACGGCCTTGCAGTTCAGGCAGGTCATGGGGGCTCAATACCGCGCGGCCGGAATCGGTGGGAAAGCGAGGGGTGTGGAAGGTGCGGCCCTCGATCTGGAACTCCTCTTTGGTCTTGTCGATCCTGCCCATCTTTTCAAAGCCGGGAATCACTTTGGCAATGGCTTCACGGATACGGCCGGTGTTGCCCATGGACTGCCAGTCGATGGGTCCGCCGCTGCTCAGTACGCCCTCTGCAATCTCAGCAATGATTTCAACTTCTCCGCGCGGACCGAGGTGGCGTGGCGGACCACCGTCGCTCAGCCGAACAAAGTTAAACATCGATTCCTGGGTTGTCGGCTGCGCTTCCTCGTCACGTGCCCGTACGGGAAGAATCAGTGTCTCTTCAGCCAGTCCGTGAGCATGTCCGGTGTTAAGTGTGGTGCTCAGGTAAACCTGCATGTCGAGCCGAGAGAGGGCCTCGCCAGTATAGCGGGCATCCGGGTTGGAGCCGTACAAGTTCCCCCCCAGACAGAATCCCATTTTCAACCGGCCAGCATAGGAAGCCTCGATACATCCCAGTGTGTCCAGACCCTCATCAACCGGCAGTTCCACGTCAAAGTGGTTCTGCAAACGTTCAAAGATCTGACGCTTGAGCTTTGGCGTCACTCCCACACTGCCAATGCCCTGTACATTGGAATGGCCGCGAATAGGCAACAAACCGGCGTGAGGGCGTCCCACCATGGCTCGCATCAAGGCCAGATTGGCAATCGCCTGCACATTCTGGACGCCATGGGCATGATGGGTAATCCCCATAGTCCAACTGAAAACAACCTTCCTGGCCGCTGCGTACTTCTCGGCGATCTGGTCGATCTCGGATTGTCGTACGCCCGACTTGGTGCAGATTTCGCTCCAGGGGATTTTCCGCAGGTGCCCGATCCACTCGTCATAATTCTCACAATGGGTGCGGAGAAACGCTTCGTCCTGTGCCCCCATCTCATCAATCCGCTTGGCGATCCCGCTGAGCAGCGCCAGGTCTCCCCCCACATGGGGTTGAATATAGAGGGTGGCGATCTGGGTCCCAAACAACAGGCTGCGCAGGTTGCTGGGTACCCGAAACTCCACCAGCCCGGCTTCCACCACCGGGTTGACCACGATCACCTCGCCACCGCGCCGTCGCACACGCATCAGGCTGGTCATCAGGCGCGGATGGTTGCTGGCCGGATTGCCGCCGATGACAAAAACCAGATCGGCGCATTCCAGGTCCTCCAACAAAATGGTGGCGGTACCGCTGCCCAAAGAACGGGTCAGTCCCACCCCGCTGGCCTGGTGGCAGTAGTAGCTGCAGTTGTTCACATTGTTGGTCCCATACAGTCGGGCGAAGAGCTGCAGCAGAAACCCCGCCTCATTGGAACTGCGTCCGCTGAAGTACCAAAAGGTTTGCCGGGCGGGGAGACTCTTGAGTTTGGCGACGATCAGTTCCATGGCCTGGGGCCACTCTATGGGGCGGTAATATTTCTGGCCGCGCCTATAGAGCACCGGCTGAACCAGCCGACCACACGACTCGAGTTGGCGAGGTGAGAGATTCCTGAGTTCCTCAATGGAGTAGGTACTCCAGAACTCCGGTTTGATTGCACCCTGCATGTCTGCGGCCATGGCCTGCAGGGATTTCTTGCAGACTTCGGGAAAGCCACCGATCTCGTTGACCATCCCCCCTTTTTGCCCACCCATGCCCAGCGCACAGGTCTTGCAGGCATTCTTGGTGCGCAAGGCCTTCCACATTGGCAAAAGGCCACCGACTTGCTGGCTCTTCTGCCAGGCATATCGCACGGCTGGCCATCCGCCGCCACTGGGGCTTCGCTTCATTGTCCGGGCTTAGTTACTGGAATGAACGACCTTACCTCCCACGATGGTCAAAACAACCTCCAGTTCAGAGATCTGATCCTCCGGCACAGTCATATAATCCCCATCCACAACCACCAGGTCGGCCAGTTTCCCCGCTTCCAGACTCCCCAGTTTCTTCTCATCTCCCACGTACTCAGCCGCCCAGGTTGTCTTCATGCGAAGAGCATCCTGGCGGGAAACCTTTTGACCTTCATTCCAAATCCGGGTGGACCCATCGACGCAGCGACACACCGCTTTCCCAATGGTCCAGAGCGGTCTGCCCAGCATTTCGTCGCCCATATCGCCTTCCACCGTGGTGCGAATTCCGCTGTCCAGGTAGGTCTGAAGAGGCGCCATTTTGTTGACAAAGTCGGCACCAAATACCGCCTGCTGGCTGGAAGAGCCGAGGGAGTGGTCATCACTGAAAAGATCCCTCACCCTGACGCTGGCGATCACATCCAAGGCCTTGATTCTGGCGAAGTCCTCATAGAACAGGTCGACCATGTGGTCCATGGTTAATCTTTGGTTGGAGCTCCTCACAATGGGATCTTGCAGTGCTTCCTCCATGGCGTCCAGAACCGCCCGAACTGCAATATTGCCTACGATGTGACTATTGGGGACGCTCCACCCATAACGCAGAGCTTCCACTAAGTCGCGGCGTCTTTGCGGCCAACCGGCGACCTCCTCAGCCGTGATCGGCACCTGGGTCGTCCATTGACCAAAGGCAGCTCTTGAACCCGGAACAGCTCCCCCGCCCGCCCCTGAAATCCGCAGCCAATCGTCCCCAATGTCACTGACGTTGCCCGTGTTGGGAATATCCAGAGGCCCGGGAAAGGCGATCCGCCACCTGACGGTCAGCTGGTCCTGGAGCCATATCTCGCGGAGAGAATTAAAGTCATCAGGGGTGACTCGGGTCACCGTCATGGTCAACCCCCAGCTATTGACCAAGGCCATCGTTTCCTTGTGCCAGAAAATGACCTTCTCGGCTGGCATGGCCCTCTTGACATACTGGGCCACCAGGGCGGAAGCAGGGCCGGTTAGCATGACAGCACCATCGCTGGGTAAACCGGGTGTACCCGGAGGGATCTCGGCCCATTGTATGGCCTTTGAATTCAGTGCCGCCGGGCGCAACTGGACTGCCGCAGCGATCACCACAGGATTGTCCGGAGCGATTGAGTCCAGCTGTTCCATGGTCACATCCTGGACGACATCGGGATTGCGGCTGGGGATTCGGACCAGTTCACCCGGGCCTGCGGCATCCACCGCTTGCTTGATGTCGCGCAATGCCTGGGCGGCATCTTTCCAAAGCACGCTCAGCAGCTCGACATTCCCCTCCCACTGGATCCCTTTTTCAGTGAGCAGCATGTGGCGGGCCGGGTACTCATTGAGGTGATAGTGTGTGTCGATCAAGCCGGGAAGTACTGTTTTACCTTCAAGATCGATTCTCCGTGTCTGGGGCCCTAACATCTTCAGGATCCTGGCATCATCACCAACGGCCAAGATTCTCTCCCCTCGAATGGCCAGAGCTTCGACCGTTGAAAACTCCTCATCCACGGTCAAGATCTTGCCATTGAAGAGAACGATTTCAGGATAGGCCAGCACTTCCGCGGGCAAATCCTGCAGAGACGTTACCGATTGGCTTGCCTGGGAATATCCCGGAGGGGAGAAGAGCCCCAAAAGAAACAACAAAAACAGCGCAGGCACATTTCTTGTCATCTTCACCTCCCGATACCCTTCTGGCCAATTTTCTCAAGAACCTTGTAATGCGAGATGGTCTTGCCGAGCACGAAACTCCCCCTTCAAGACTGCATAACGAGACTGTCTGTAGATAGTAGACCTTCAGGAGGTTAGAAGGCAATGGAAATGTGGGAACGGCCCGCAGGCTGAAGCCTGCGGCTCTGACGGAGCTGACGAGGCTCAAACAGAGCCGCGGCTATTCTCCGCTGACGTCAAAGTTGGTCGAGCGAGGCACCCGCACCTGATTCCAAGCTTCAGCCCAGGGGACCCGGCTGGGATGGCTCGAATAGTCCTCCCTGCTTTGCAGATCATCGAATTCCAAAATCACGCCGTGGGTGCGGGTGATGTCTCCCACAACTAAGGGTCGACGAAGTTCCCCTACCCATGCTCTTTTTAATCCTGGCATCGCGGTGATCATCTCTTCGGTAGCTCTCTTGAAATCTGCCAGGCCCTGTTCCGTTGCCCCTTCAGCGGCGGTCCAGGCAACAGCGTGAACGGTGGTCTTCTCAGCCGTTGCCCGCTGTTGTCCCGTGAGCCATCCCGCCACAAAGATCGTGATGCCCAACAGCACTAACAGGACTAGTCGAACCTTTCCCTGACTCATAAATCCTCCTTCTCACTTCGGTATTGTTTCTGAACTCTAATGTTACAGCGGAGGGTATCGAATCGAAGCACAGCTGGCAAGGAGAGGGCTATTCCTTAGCTCCAGCCCGCCTGAGAAATTGTGCGATCTGAGAGTGACCGTTCTGGCTTGCCTCCATGAGGGCAGTATGATTCTGTTTGTCCTTCTCGTTCAATTCGGCACGGGCCTCGATCAAGAGCAGGACCGTTTCAAGGTGGCCCGCGCTGGCCCCCATCATCAGGCTGGTTCGACCCTGATTGTCCTTGGCACGCACATCGGCCCCTTGACTGAGCAGAAGCTGTACGGTGTCAATGTGACCGTTCGATGCCGCGAACATAAGGGGAGTTGAGCTGCCCTGGGAGTTGGGTCTCTCGATTCCACCGAGGAAGCGCAGTCCAGTTCCCACTGCTCGAAATAGTGAACGGGGAAAGCCCTGGTCCTGACCAGCGTCCACCTCCGCACCTTGATCGAGCAAGACCACCACCGTGTCGGTGTGGCCCTCAGCCGCAGCTTCCATCAAGGCAGTACGGTCCATCCGATCCCTGGCATTCACGTCCGCACCAACATCCAGCAAGACTCGCACCGCTTCAGTGTGGCCTCGGCGGGCTGCCTCCATCAAAATGGTGACGTCATCTTCGCCCCTGGTATCGGGGTCAGCACCGGCATTGAGCAGGACCTGAAGGTCCTCGCTTTGACCGTTCTGGGCCAGGGCGATTAACTCGGAGCTCATCTCCTGATCAGACACCAGGCCAGGAATTCTCTCCCCGCCTTCCAGGACAACCGTAGCATTTGTGGGGTCATCCGGGCTTTCTGTCGAGCGGCCAGCCGCCACTTGAGGCTGAGTCCCCTCCCCGCTAGGCTGGGATACGACCCTATCTGATTGGTCTGGGCTGCTTCTTGTCGTTTTGGGTGCCGCTGATGGGGCATCAGCTCGGGAGGTGGAGGAGGGCCTGCTCTGGGGCGCTTCTCTCACCTGAGCTTTGGCCGTTCTGACCGCCACAGCTGGGTCCTCTTGCAGAAAGGCAAATTTCTTCAACTGATCAAGAAGCTTGACAATCCGGAGGTTACTGTCCAACTCGTCATACCATTCCCAAATCTCGGAGGATGCTCCTCCCACCTGCACGCGGAGGTAAGCTCGGCTCTCATCGGAGGCAGTTTCACGCCAAGGGACCCTTTGCTCCCAAGCTTCAATGTCAATGAGAAGTCGGACCAGGTTCTCGATCTCAGCCAAGCTCAAGACGCTTAACTTGTTGTACCCACCGGCGTCTGCTCCCTCTCCTTCCCGTTCTATTTCCCCCGTCCCGTGTACCACAAATCTGGGTCCATCCTGGGTGGGGTGGAGCTCTTCATAAGTGATTCGAAGGTTTAGCGGCGAGATTTCATTCTCCAGGAAAGCTCGAAGGCTGGACTGCAGATCAGGGACAGTGAGCTGGGTCGTCTCAGAACCTTGTTCTGGAGAGGTTGCGGAGGGTGGAACTGCAGAATGACCTGCCCCCACGAACGAGTCCACCCTCTATGCTAGACCCGGGACCATTTGAAGTCCACTCCAAGGGATTGGATCCAGTGCCTGCGACCTAGGTAGTTTGGCCTCTGGCGCCGGCGGCCGATAGGCCAAGGCGCTGTGAGGCCGGATCTGATTGTAATCCCTCCGCCAGCGTTCTACCAACACCTTGGCTTCCCCCAGCGTGTCGAAGATCTCCATGTTCAGCAGCTCATCCCGTAGTTTCCCGTTGAAACTCTCAATGTACCCATTCTCCCAGGGGCTGCCCGGCTCGATGTACAAGGTCCTTACCCCAACAGCCTGCAGCCAGTCCCGGACCGCCTGTGCCGTAAACTCCGATCCGTTATCGGACCGGATAAACTCAGGCACTCCCCGATCAACGAATAACTCCGCCAGCCGGTCCAACACGTCTTGGTGATTCATCTGCCGTTTCACATCAATGGCGAGGCACTCTCTGGTGTACTCATCCAGGATCGTCAATAGCCGAAAGGCTCGCCCATCATGGGTCCGTTCATGCACGAAATCATAGCTCCAGACGTGGTTCTTGCGAGCCGCTCGTAACCGAACACAGGAACCGTCATTAAGCCACAGCCTCCTTCGTTTCGGCTGTCTGGACGGGACTTTCAGCCCTTCTTGTCTCCACAGCCTCTCCACCCGCTTAGGATTCACCTTCCACCCTTCCCCATGAAGTATCGCCGTGACCCGCCGGTAGCCATAACGCCCGTATTGCGTAGCCAACTCCACCATCCGGGCCACCAATCGGGCCTCATCATCGGGAATTTGCCTTTCCCTTCGCTGGGTCGATCGAACCTGTCCCAGCACTTGGCAGGCCCGACGTTCGGAGACTTGCTCTGCTCCTAATCGCTCTCGTACCCACATCACCGCTCGTCTCCTGTTCGCCGGGCCTAGAAGTTTCCCGAGGACACTTCCTTCAGGATCTGCTTGTCCAAAGACAGATCCGCCACCAGCTTCTTCAACCGGGTATTCTCCTTCTCCAACACCTTCAACCTCTTGGCCTGGTCCAACCGGAGCCCTCCGTACTCTTTGCGCCACCGGTAGTAGGTCTGCTCGCTCACCCCCATCTGCTTCGACACCTGTCCCACCCTCTGTCCTTGGGCCAGACCCACCTCTGCCTCACGCAGCTTCATGATGATCTGTTCTGCCCTAAACCGCTTCCCTGCCATCCTTGCCTCCTTCCTAAACCGGAAATCCTAACATTCAAACTGGACTCGTTTTAGGGGGCAAGGTCAGACGGAATAGGGATTGGAGGGTCGTACCTCCAGGGTCAGTGGGCGATTCTCACGGGTGAAGCTCCAGTCCGTCACACGTCCCGTGACTTCTTCCCCGCTGAGGCGCCCGCCAGGAAGACGACCATTGGGTTCGGACAAGGTGAGGAGGAACCAGAGCACGATGATCTCCGAGACTGCAAGCACAACCGCTGCCCCCTTGAACAAATTCTTGATCATGACTTCTTCTCCATGAGGAAACTGACTTATCGAAGCAGGAGCCGGAGCCAGAATGCACTGGTGGCCAAAACCACTAGATAAATGGACAACCAGGCAAAGTCCGGGTTGAAGCGCCACTTTTGCTCCTCATTTCGAGAGAGGGGCCAGGCAAGAAAATAACTGGCCCCTCCCAAACAGAACAGAAGGAGACCCACAGCAGCAAGAGTATTGAATAGGGTCATCCCGTCCCGAATGAGACCGATGACCATGAGTAAAGCTCCAATTAGTGGAATGATAACTTTCATGGTCCGCCTATGTTATGAATGACGCAGAAGTTGGGATGGTTCGGTGACCATCTCAAGCCTTTCACTCACTGACAGGTAAAGTTGCTCTCCACCCAGTTGGCGGAATCGTTTGCCCCACCGGCAGGACCGCTGTAAACGGCCAACTCCGGATAGGCGCAGATTCTCCGCTCGTTATCGACCACCCCATCGGTGCTGTGGGTGGCGATGACAAAGTCGGGGGCATTGCCATTTTCCACCCAATCCACCAGCGAGGCTAACTTATCCCAGTTGTTGGGACCAGTCCCACCCCCGCAGTGGGTCATCCCTGGCGCCATGAACAGCCTGGAGTGATCCCTGGCGGTCTCGATTTCTCCCCCGAAGGTGGTGCTCACAACATCCTTGTAGTAATCAACCGTAGGCTCGGAGTGACTGGCCGGATCACTCCAGCCGTGGTACAGGATGAGCTTGCCGTTGTTCTTGACGAGAAATCGCTCTAGATCCGGGTCGGTGGCGTCGGTGATCGCTTTCATCAAATCGCCCTGACCTGCCGTGTACTGGTCAATATCGAACTGAAACCAGGACCACTCGGGCGGCACGCTTGTTCGATCGGGGATGAGGGAGAGATCATTGGGCTTGGGCGTTCGGACACCGGGGTCGTTTTCATAGAAGAGAAAGTTGATGTGATCACTGGGAGATCTCATGCCATTACCCGCATGGGGAATGAGGGAACCTGACCACCCGGCTTCCGAACCCAGAGCTAATCCCTTTAAAACAGAAACCCCCTTGGAGTCGTAGGCACCGGAATAGATATCCTGAATGGTCTGTACCTGCGCAGTGGTAAAGCAGTCGTCGGCGTTCACATTCCCGGCGCACATCATCTCAGCCAGATCCACCTCGGGCTTAAAATCGCAGCTGAGTGGATTATCAATGACGCCGTCGGTGATCCCGTCATTGGCATCGCATTTGGCCATAACCGCTTCCGTCAGGATCTCATGCTTGGTGAGGCTGTCCAGGGAACCATCACCGTTGCTGTCGAAAGCCAAGTTGCCCGCGAAGTCATTCTGATACAGCCTTTGGTACTTCCAGACATGGCTGATATTCAAGGCCTGGTAGTTATGCACCGGTGCGCCCGCTACGATCCCGTCAAAGTCATAGGGGAATCGTTGCGCTTCTGTCAGGCCCTGCATTCCACCCGTTGAGCAACCCTCGAAGTAGGAGTATTCAGGAGCCTGATCGTAATAGGCGTCAATGACAGTCTTGGCTGCGTTGCTGGTGAGATGCACCGCCCGGTAGCCAAAATCAATTTCCGCCTGGCGGTTGTTGAAACCGAAGGTAGATCCCGGTTCCGCTCCATTGTCATGACCGGTATTGCTGTTGGCCACCGCGTAACCTTCGGCCAGCCGGTGATCGGCAAAATCCAGGTCCCCGTCCTTGCCGCCATCTCCCCACTTCAGAAATCGCCCATTCCAGTTCTCAGGCAAGGGCAGTTGCACATGATAGACGATGGCAGGTGAGATGACTCCTTTGACGTAGCAATACTGGGGAGTCGAATCCGTGGCCTCCACCAAGCGGGCCGAGGTAATGGTTAAGTTCCGTGTCCCCGTCAAGGCCTGACAAGCGGCTTGCGCTTCCGACAGGACTTCATCTCCTCCCAATCCGCTGCAGCCGAACGTAACCAATACAGAAATCGCACACAACAGCGATGCTGAGTAGACTATTCGGTTCATGATGGATCCTCCCCCCCTTAGTAATAGGGTTGTAAAAGTGATAATGCAGTTGTGGTCAATGCTAAATCTCCAGGGGGTGAAAAGGCAATCAAAATCACCCTCTATCTTGGGTGGAGTGGCGTGGAGTTGGCTTTAGCTTGACGTTTCCCATTGCCATTCCTCTCTTGACGCCCTAATATTTGAGAAAAAGCCGGACCCACAATTTTAAAGGAGTAGATCCAAAATGCCGCTCGCAATAAAACACACAAAGTCTGTCTGCCTCTGGTTGGCACTGTTGTTGGTCTCCCCCGCTTGGGGACAGTCCACGGAGAGTTCCGTGATCGTCATTGAAGGGGGAACCCTTATTGACGGAACCGGGAGTTCTCCCTTCTCCGGTGCGACGATTCTCATTGAGGGCAATCGCATTCGAGAGATCGACCGGCAGGGGGAACTCAGTCCACCCACGGGGGCCCGTGTCATCTCGGCGAGCGGGAAGTACATTATTCCCGGCCTCATCGATTCTCACGTGCACTACCGTTATCCCTGGCTGCATCGGCTTTATTTGGCAAATGGGGTGACCACGGTCCGAGACATGGGAGGACAGGTTGAAAGAGTCCTCACGCTGAGAGAGGAACTGACGGTCGGCAATATTTTGGGACCTCGGATGGTCGTCTCAGGGGTGGACATCAATCCCAGATCGGTGAAAGCCATGGGGGTGGGTAGTGCTCAGGAAATGGCCCGGAAGCTGGTCGAGGCGGGAGTCGATGGAATTAAGATCAAGGGCTACACGATCCGTGACCTCGAGGAGATTGTAGAAGTCGCCCATGCTAACGGATTGCTTGTCTACGGACACACCGGGCCCATGGTCGACGGCCGTGGTCCCGGCGCATTTTTGGCCATTGAGGCTGGGCTGGATGGTGTCGAACACGCCTATTCGATTCTGGAAGATTCCATGGGGCAAGCAGTGGATGTGCCCTCTGATTTTGACCCCTCCATTCGGGACCACTTGTTTCGTTTCTGGTACGGCCGCATGCATAGAAACTTTGACATCGACAAAGCGGAGACTTTGATTCAGTTGATGGTTCAAAGCAATGTTTATTTTGCTCCCACTCTGGTGAACTTCAATCGAAACGCGCGTACCCTTGCAGACCTGGAGGCCAATCCGTTGCTGCGATACATTCCTGAAGGTGAACCCGATACACTGGCCAGCTATGGAGAAGAAGAGCGCCGCGAATGGAGTAGTACCATGGTCCGCATGAAGGAGGTCACGCGCCGCTTTCAACAGGCAGGAGGTCTTCTCATTGCCGGCACCGATTCGGCCACTGCTGCCATCCTGCCGGGGTGGAGCCTGCACTGGGAAATGGAGCTGTTCGTGGAAGCCGGAATTTCTCCGATGGAGGCCCTGCAGGCCGCGACCTTGAACAACGCCAAGGTCTTGCACATGGATCAGGAGCTGGGCACCGTCCAGGCCGAGAAGTATGCCGATCTGGTCATCCTGGACGACGACCCGCTGGAGGACATCCGTAACACCCAGAAGATCTACAGGGTCATCAAGGACGGCATCGTCTTGGATCCTCAGGACTTACTGGAGAAGAATCTCCAGTAGTTCGGGGCCCGAGGAGAGCGGTAAGTTGTCCGGACCCAGAGACCTTAGTTCAAGGAGGACTTAGCAGTGGGAAAGTGGCTTGCCAATCAGGGCAGGGGGACCCGTTCCTTCAGTTCTTCAAACCAGTTGAGGACGACGTGGATGCTGGTCGTCTGGGCAGTCTCATCCGATCCGCCGCCTGCGTTGAGCAGCAGGAAGCGGTCTCCCTCCGGGGAAATAGCGACCCTTCGGTACGGCAGGTCGGGTGGCTTCAAGTATGAGCCCAAGTCAAACAATAGATCCACCGTACCCTGGGTGAAGGTCGGCTCAGTCTCAATAGGTACTACCATCATGCCTTCTGGGCCCGCATAGAAGAGCTCCCGGCCGTCCGGACTCCAGAGCGGCCATCCCCCGCCGCCGCTCGATACCTGCCAGCGGCCGGCGTTCACATCGGGAAACGGCCTCACGTACACTTCTCCAGCCGCTCGACGAGCTTGTGACAAAAGTGGTCGCCACATACTGAAGGCTGGCCGTCCCACGTGCGGGGACGTCAGAAGCTAAAAAGCACATCCTGCTCGCCGCGCTCAGCAATCATTTCCTGGATGTGTTCCACCAGTTTTTCCTTGCGTCTGATCAGTGATTCCAGTGCGGCAGGATCCAAGTATTGCTGGAGATGTGTTTTCACGACAGCCGACTCAAGCTTTTGCAATCCCTCCCACAACTGGCGTTCAGAGTGAAGGATACCTGTTGGGTAGGGTAACTCATCATCTGTTCGAAAGGATCGCGTATGATCGATCATCCAAAGTTTGCCGTTGCGGTCATAGAGATAATTCCCTCGATTGCGATCATCGTTGAAGATCAAGTTATCGAAGACCAACATCACTTGCCAGTGCTGACTCAAGCGTTCTTCATCCAAAAGGGAGAGGCCCTGATCTCTTCGGACCTTCTCGGTTACTGCCCCCTCGATCCACAGCTGCAACGATCCTTTCTTACCCTCGATCTCCCGTTCCACGGCTGGAGGAACATTGTCGAGTCCCAGCAATCGGCTCAACTCATAGGCTGCACACGTCCCCGAGGGCAATCTCCTGGACTCGTTGACGCGCACATCCCGAAAGATGGAATGAACACGAAGACCGTCCTTCTCCAACAAAACCTTACGCGCCCCGCTCACACCCTCTCCGATCTCTTCGGAAGAGACAACCCGAGCTGTGTGCAGGAAACGTACGATCTCCTCATCGCTCTCTAGGGGGAGTGGACGCCCCTCTATATCCGTTAAGAGCCGGCTCGGCCTGTCCGGCACTGGAATGTCAGGTGGCAACTGGAGTGAGTACGCTACTGTGGCCCCATATGATGCCACGGCACCCAACAAGAGTATCAACAGTGCCTCCGAGAAAAGTATTCTCGTATGTTTTCTCCGCCGTGACATGGCTCTGCAGATCTCTTTATTCACCCCTGGCCAATACTCCTTCCAGGGAGTTGTGGTGGCTGATAGTTGTCCCGCCCATGGATTTTCCCAAATGCTCCCTCTTTCGTGATGCAGTTGCATCCAATGCTAAGTCTTGAGGTGTCCTGAAAGCAAGCAAACTTGGCCGTCTAAATTGCTTCGAGCTGGCTGGAGTGAGCTGGAGTAAGTGTGCCCGGGGAGGGACTCGAACCTTCACAGGATTTTAAGTCCTGGGAGCGAGGGTCGTCACGGAGGGGCACGGCCGGGGTGGGGGTATTGACATAGGGTCCGATCACTGCTAAGAATTGAACAACGATGTAATACCCCTCTGGCCCGATTCAATAAGGTCCTGACCATTGGCCAAGGAACTGTTCATGACTAAGGAGGTCGACATGAAGTCTCTACTCTCTCCCCTTACTAATTGGCTGGTCTTGTCCAGCTTGGTCGTTTCCTTTCTGGCGGGGGGCACCACAGTGGCCGCACAGATCGCAGGCTCGTCCGAGGAGGCCGCTTGTCAGGCGCTTTTGAATACTCGGAATCTGACCCTGCTCTCGGCTGAGCTCCGCTCAGCGACGGAGACCGCCCCCCGCCAATGCTACGTCCGCGGGCTCATCAACCCCGCTATCCACTACCACGTCCAGCTCCCGCTGCCATCGGATTGGAACGGCCGGTTTCTCGGATGGGGCGACGGTGGCAAGGACGGCGACCTCGACTTCGCCGACCACCGTGTAGCGGAAGGGTATGCGGTGGCCAACAGCAATACGGGACACGACAACGGTTCGGAGCCCGCAGCTTCCTTCGGGTTCAACAACCGGCAGGCTGAGATCGACTTCGGCTACCGTGCCGTCCACGTGATGACCAACGCCGGCAAGTCGGTGGTCCGGGCTTACTACGGAAAGGATGCGGAGTACTCCTACTTCGAAGGATGCTCGACCGGCGGTAAGCAGGCCCTGATGGAGGCTCAGCGTTTTCCCTACGATTACGACGGCATCGTTGGAGGAGCTCCGGTCAACTACTACACCCTGGTCAACGTCGCGCATATCTGGATGTTGCAAAAGACCTTTGAGAACAACTTCGCCGGGAACCTTGCCTTCGATGCCGACGGGGACGGGGTGCCCGAGAGCCTCACCAAGATGAACATGCTGCACCAGGCCGTTATCAACAAGTGTGATGCCGCCGACGGAATCCAGGACGGGGTCATTGACGACCCCACAGCCTGCGATTTCGTGCCGCAGCGGGATCTTCCGGGGATGCACTGCCGAGGCGATCAGAACGGGGACGCCTGCTTTACCGAGCTCCAGATGAAGGTGATCAGCGACATCTACCGGGGGCCCTATGACAGCAGCGGGAGGACCATCTACAAGGGATATTCCAAGGGCTCGGAGTACGGCTGGGCTACCGCCGTGCTCCCATGGGCCGGGAACGACATGCATCCTTCGCGGCTTAGCATGTCGAGCGACCAGTTCAATTACATCTTCTACGATGAGGATCCCGGGATTATCCCACCGGACGCTGGGGATGTCTCGTACTCGCTCGACAAGAGCGGGGGGCAGCCGGAGTACGGATGGTGGGAGTTCAGCATGGACGACGTCACGGCAGGACGCGGAGAGACCATGATGTCCATCCTGGACGCCACGGATCCTGATCTGGAGCGGTTTCTGAAGACCAACCAGGGAAAGCTGATTCTCTATCACGGCTGGAACGACACGGGGCCTCATCCGGAGCCGACCGTCGATTACTACAAGGAAGTGGTCCAGACCACCTTTGACGGGGACGTCGAAAAGGCCCGGGAGAGCTTCCAGCTCTTCATGATGCCCGGCATGGGGCACTGCGGAGGGGGCCCCGGTCCGAATGAATGGGACAAGCTCCCGC
Source organism: Acidobacteriota bacterium (assembly GCA_963663035.1). Lineage (GTDB taxonomy): Bacteria > Acidobacteriota > UBA6911 > RPQK01 > JADFOI01 > JADFOI01. The sequence goes on along the minus strand of OY760074.1, from coordinate 108,990 downwards.
CGCTCGTCGAGTGGGTCGAGCAGGGGAAGGCTCCCAATCACGTCGTCGCGGTCCACAGGGCGGAGGACGATCGGGTGGACAACGAGCGGAAGGTCTGCGCCTATCCCCTAAAGGCTGTATACACGGGCCCGGAGGGAGGCCAAAACGACCCGGCCAACTGGGTGGAGAGTAACTTTACCTGTAGAGCTATGGGACGGTGACCGTATCAGCCCGTGGCAGAAGTCGTTAATGCGAATTGACCAGTGGGAGCGGGTTCACCGTCAGGTTTTCGAGCATTTCTGATGCGGCTTGTCCGACCTCGTTGTCAGCGCCCATCTGGACAGCGGATGTCAGGGCAGTACGTGCTTGCTCGGTGTCACCGAGTTGAATACTCACGAACCCCAAGGTTAGCCAAATTCTTTGATACGTCGGATCCACGGCCACACCTTCATTGAGCTTGCCAAGCGCTTCATCTGATCTGCCGAGATTGTGCAGCGTTATGCCCAAATTGTTATAGGCAGTCACGTTGTTCGGGCTGAGTGCCAGGAGCTGCTCATACAACTCCGCCGCCCGGTCGAATTGCTCGTTGGTGAACGCCTCATCAGCCTGACGTGATATCAGAGCTGCGCCTTCTAGATTGGTGTCCGTGATGCGGTCCGGCCCTGCGATCGAGGGATCTCCTAGGATAGTTGGCTCGGCGCTGACGTTATCGGAGTTCTGAATGTAGTATTGACGCGTGATGGTAAAGATCGCCAATCCGAAGACGACTTGGAACACCGCCATCATGATCCAAAATCTGGCACTACCAATCATCATGCACACCTCAATGCAGTTACCTCCAATGCTAGGTCTTGAGGTGTCCTGAAAGCAATGAAAATCACCCTCATGGGGTCGTCGCAGAGGCGAGTCATGGCTCCTGAGCACTCCCGCACAGAGAAGGAGGCTCCCATGTTATAGTGAAATTACCACTTCAGAGGAGGGCTTCCTGAGCTGGCAAATTTCGCAACATGAAGCCCGTGTGATCTCCCCTTCAGGTTCATCAAAGCCTTTTTGTAAAGCAAGGAATATATGAGTAACAAGACACTTTTAGTCGGTAGGTTTCCACTTTCCACGACGGCGAAAGAGCTGGAGAAGCTCTTCTCCCAGCACGGCACGATCGAAGCGCTCCATGTGGCTACCGACAACCAAACGGGGAGTTCTCGAGGATTCGCTCTTGTCGAAATGGGGTCACAGAGCGAGGCCGAAACGGCCACCAGCAAGTTGAACGGGCACACCCTGAACGGAATACCCCTCACCGTCATTGCGGCCAACCCTCGTCAGGGGGGAAAGCATCCCATCCGGTCTTAATCCGCTACAGCTGCACGAATGTGATTCCTGGATTGTGACGATCGGACACTAATGTAGACCTGAGACTTGGGAATTGGCTCAGCAGGTCTCGTCCCTGGTTGGTGTCTTCTGAGTACCGGTCCCCTACAACATAAGCCTGCACTCTCCCGCCACGAGACAGGGATGCCAGTTCCTGGATGACCGCCTGCTTGATCTTGCCTCCCGTGCCAGAGGAGCCATACCCGTGAATGACCCGGAGGACCTTCACACCCTGCGATCGTGCTAAATGCAGCTCAAGAGACAAGGTGCCTAAGGCTTCATCGACAAACGGCATCCCTTTCTTAAGGTTGACCGTCTTGATCTTCTCCCCACCGCTTCTCCGTGACGATCGCCCAGGCTGTTGGTAGCTGTCGCAGTACCGACATTTCCACTCATCGCCCGGTATCTCATTGCCACATATGCTACAGGTCTTCATCCATTCTCCATTCTAGTCCGGACTATGCATAATCCCGGCTAAAACTGGACGAGGTGGGTGTACTTTAAGATAAACGCCCGTGCCACATCCGGGCTCAACCCGGAGGCGCGGTCCTCGGTGAAGACCACACTGAGGTCGCTGAGCGGCCGGTGAATCAGGTTGAAGCGCAGGTTGGTCAGGATCTTTCCGGAGTCGGTGTTGTACTGGATAAAGGCGGCCGCGAACATGGCGGGGTTGAAGGAGTACTCAGCCTGCAGCGTGTAGAGGTCCGCTTGAAAGTTGCCACCCGTGAGATCGATCCGGTTGCGATTGTAGCTGAACGAGGCGGACAGATGCGGTTGAAGCGAGAGCCTGGCCGAGAACCTGGTGGTGCTCTTGTCCCCGTCGTAGAAGGGCCCCCACACATACCGACCCGAGCCCGAGAGCATCTGGCTCCGGTCAGAGTTGTAGGAGATACGGTTTTCGTAGAAGTGATAGTCCCCGGGTGGAATGGTGATGCCGGACCGGATCTCGAAGGGCTCCACCAGGCGCTCGAACTGGGGATTGTAGCTGAAGCTGAACGTTCCTCCGTCCCGGAACAGGATGTTGACGGGCTCGACCTGGGAGTCCCGGGTGGTGAGACCGTCGTCGTGGTGAGACCAGTACTTGATGTTCCCGTTAGGGCCGAACTCGCGGATGAAACTGTTCCCGCCCGGGCGCAGGCGGAGGTCGGAGTTGATCTGGAAATTACGGACGTCGGTGCGCGGGACAAAGCCCATTTCAGGCCGGAAGTTCTCGCCGGTATCGGCGAAGAGGAGCTGGGTGGACCAGAGCCCATTGTCCCATTTGGTGGCGACCTTGGCGTGATGGTCGTCGCCGTCGAACCCGGGAGTCTGGGTGCGGGCGAGGAAGGAGGTCACCGAGAACTTCTGCAGGAACTGGAGGTTCAGATCCACACCGTAGGCCCGGTTAGAGTCTCCGGCCGTCCCTCCATCACGGTTGAGGACGATGGCCCCAAAATCCGAGTTCTCCAGGATGTCGCGGCGGACGCGGGCCACCGTGAAGTTGTTGGAGGGGGTTCCCTCGAACTCCTCCTGCTGGATGTTCAGAAATCCCAGGACAAAGCGCCCGGCCCGACCCGAAAGGCGGGCTCCTCCCAGGAGCGGGAGCACCCGCCCCTGCCTCGACAGGCCGATGCGCCGGCTGTAAAAGAGCTGGGTGTCCTCGCCCCGCCTTGCCCCTCGTTCTGTACCCACGTCGCCCAGCCGGAACATCCCGGCGTTCTCGAGGAAGAAGTCCCGCTTCTCGGGAAAGAAGAGGCTGAAGCGCGTGAGGTTGATCTGCTGGGTATCCACCTCTACCTGGGAGAAGTCGGTATTGTAGGTCAGGTCTGCCGTGATGCCCTGTGTGACCCGGTACTTCAAGTCCAGCCCGGCCTCGGCGTCGAAGTCATCCTCGCTGGTCGAGCCGGCCCGCTGCTGGTTGAAGCCGGTGGTCACGAAGGGCTTGACCCGCAGGTTGTGCCCCCCGCTGACCTCCTCGAGGCCCTCCAAAACTCCCGCCAGGGAGACGTGAAGCGCGTTGAAACGGCGCGGCACCAGGCTCCAGTAAAGGTCCTCACTCTTGCGCCGGATGCGGCGCTTGAAGTTGACCCCCATGACGAAATCGCTCCGCGAGCGGAATCCAAGCGTCTTGAAGGGAATGGCAATCTCCACACTCCAGCCGTCCTGCTGCATCCGTGCGGCCGAGTACCAGATGCCGTCCCACTGCAAATCGGCGACCCGCCCGTCGTCAAAACCCTGGCTGTCGTTCTTGGCGGCGGCGGCGTTGGTAAAGAAGGTGAACCCGTTGCGATGGTCGTGGAAGGGATCGAGGGCGACGCCGAAGACATCGCCTTCCCGGCTGGCGAAGTCGCGCTTCAGCTCGTTGACGATGATCCGGTCGGGTTCCGAGTCGTAGCAGTAGACGCCGAAGTAGAGGTTGTCGTCGTCAAAGAGGACGCGGACCTCCGTCCGCTCCGAGGCGGGCGTCCCCTCGTCCGGGTTGGACTGAACGAAATCGGACACCGGAACGGCCAGGGCCCAGTCGGCTTCGTCCAGCTCCCCGTCGAGCTGGACGGGCTGGTTGGCTCTGCGGGCGGTGATGGTCTTTTCTTCCGTCTGAGCGACGACCGGGACTGCTGCCGCCGGCCACACCAGCACAAACGCAAGAAGTCCCGCTTGGGACCAGCCCCAGGCCATACGCCGACGATGTAGATGAGTCTTTTGATTCATGGGATCAGGGAACGATATCATACGGGCAAGTCCGAAACCATGGCAACGGGGTGGGCTGGGAATTTTGGCTGAGGAACCCAAAGGTATTGGCTCTCCGACCGGGACTCGAATCGCCACCCAATCCTCTCTAGTTTTGATGAATCTCATCTTTGCTGGACCTTAGACGATCCATTACGTAAATTCAACGAACGCAATCGCGGACTATGGCAAGCGACTACAAGGCAGGGAAAGCGCCGTGAACAAGAAACAGTTCGGAAAGAACTCTTCCCCTCGAAAAGTCCTTTCTTCGCTTTTTAAAATTAGCATTTCGATCTACCTCATCCTCGCGCTGATTTTGTTTGTGTTTCAGAAAAGGCTTCTCTTCTTTCCCACAACCGAAATCAGAGCGACGCCCGCTTCAAACGATTGGGACTACCAGGAGTCTATTCTCTCCATTGACGGCTTCGAGACTTTCGGTTGGTTTATCCCTGCCCAAACGGAAACCAGCCAAACTGTCCTCTTTTCCCATGGCAACGCTGGCAATATTGGGGATCGCCTCGAAACAATCCGAATCTTTCACGAACTCGATTTCAACGTCGCCATCTACGATTATGGCGGTTACGGAAAGAGCACAGGTAGCGTATCTGAACAGCGATGCTACGCCGACGCACGAGCCGTCTGGAGTTACCTGAGGGAAGAGCGAAGAATCGCGGCCTCGGCCATCGTGCTATTCGGTCGATCACTGGGCGGTGGCGTCACCGCCCAGCTCGCTACCGAGGTCGATGCCGCCGCCGTTGTCCTTGAGAGCACATTCTTCTCCATTCCCCGTATGGCTCAAGAGCTCTACCCCGTCTTTCCCTCATCCCTTTTAGTCCGTCATCGATTTGATAGTGGCTCAAAGGTCGCCCATGTCCAAGAGCCGATCCTACATATCCATAGCTCCGGGGACGAACTCATCCCCTACTCACACGGCCAGGCTCTCTTTGACGCATCAACGGAGCCGAAGGAATTTCTGGAACTTCGTGGCGGCCACAACGACGGATTCAGGATTTCCGGAGCAACATATACAAAAGGACTGGCCAGCTTTTTCGGAAAATATCTCAAAGTCCTGTCCGAAAAATCGGCCTTAAGATAACGACCTGCCAACTTGGGACTTGAGATCGGCGGTCCTGAACTTTACAATGCCCCGCAGGTTGTAGTTAAACCCTCCGATTCTCGACCTGAGGAGGAAACCGTGAAAAGGAAGGTGCCTTATGAGCAGAGCATGGTGGTTTGTCTGTGTTTATGCAGTTTGCCTCACTTCGATCAACCTGGTTTCGGCACAGAATGAGTTCCAGTTAGAAGAAGCGAAAATCGCTGATATCCATGGAGCCATCCAGACCAGCCAGATTACCTGCACGGAGCTAGTGCAAGCCTACTTCGATCGAGCACGGGCCTATAACGGTGTTTGCACTCAGCTTGTCACCCAAGACGGAGCGCCCATTTCTGCTGCTAAGGGTGCAGTTCGCGCGGGTTCCCCACTGGACTTTCCAACTGAAACGGTGCCCGTCTCGAGGATTTTCCCGGATTTTGATCAGTATAAGGGACCACCATTCGATTTTGGCCGAATGGAACCGACAGCATCCGATGAAAGCGTATGGCAACAGTACGGCATGAGAGTCGGTATCCCTGACGCCGGCCAACTCAATGCACTGGAGACCATAAACATTCGCGGCGAGCGTTCTGTGACCTGCAAAGGCGCCTTTGATGCACATCCATCAACAGGACCTCTTCCAGCGGGAGCGCCGTCGGTCTGTGAAAAATTTCGACAACAGCCCGATGCGTTGGAGCAAGCAGCTGAACTGGATGCGCGATATGGCACGAACCCTCCACTGGAGGCGTTGCCCATGTACTGCCTTCCCTTCTCCTTTAAGAATTGGTATGACGCCAAGGATATGCGCGCAACCGGGGGCAACGACGTGAACTTTGCCATGGATGTCCCTTTGTATGACTCACCCGATATCGGTGAGCTGAGGGCAAAAGGGGGTATCGTTTACGCCGTCGCCAGTGCACAGGAAACGAGTCTGACGGCTTCTGGCCCGGCTAGAGCAACCACGGTTTTTCCAAGTGGCGCTCACGCCATCAGCGGCTGGTCAGGCCAATCCTGCAATCCCTATGATACAGAGCGCGAGCCCAGAGGGACGAGCTCCGGCTCGGGTGTAGCTGTGGCCGCGAATTTAGTCGTGTTCTCCATTTGTGAACAGGGCTCCGCTTCCTGTAAAGGCCCCGCATCCAAGAATAATGTGGTGAACTTGCTGACCACCAAAGGAATCATGATGGACGGCGGGCACAATAGCCAGCGTCTTGGTGACCGTGCAGGTATTCATGCCCGCACGGTCGGAGATGCAGCTCGTGTGCTTGACGCAGTGAAAGGTTTCCAGTCAGAGGATATGTACAGTGCCATTCCCAAAGCCTTGATCCCGGAAAAGCCGTACGCCAGTTTTGTTATTGATGAAATAGATCCCACAGGCCAGCGAAAGCCTCTCGAGGGAATGCGCATCGGAGTTGTTCGCGAATGGATGGTGAAGCATACCCCAAACGATGAGGCCATCAGTGACCAGATCGATGACGAGATCAAGAGAGTTCTCCGCGATCAGCTGGGAGCTGAACTGGTTGAGTCCTTCGATCCGCTCTATCCAGACGATCCTAATGTGCCCAACATGGGTTATACGTTCCAGGATGCTTTCGCAGAGATCCTGGCACACAATGTGCCGGAGTATTTTCACAAAACACGGGCTGGTGGCGAGCTGCTCTATGCCGTTCCCGGGTGGGATGTCACGACAGTGGATTATGCGGTAGCGTTAGCCCTGGGCAAAGCACCGTTATCGGAAAATCTAAATCTCCGTCAAATGGCCGGCGGATTAGATAACCCCAAAAGTCCATTCACTGTGAACAGGTATCTGGCTGAGAGAGGCGATGAAAGGGTAAAGGATTGGGCGAGTTGGGTTCCCAACGCAAAATTTAGAACTGATCAAGTAGGAGCGGGATCTCAAAATGCGATGAATGTGCAAGATCTGCTCAGTCATGATCTCAGGGGAAGACAGGGGCCCCAGGCCCCAATGAGCTATCTAAAGATGCAGACCGTGATGAGGCTTGTGATCAACAAAGTGATGTATGAAAACGGAATCGATGCATTCGTCAATCCGGAAATTACACTCCCGCCACGGAAAATTGGCGGCCCCAGTGAGCCTTCGGTCAATAGTCGAGGGGCGCAGAGTTGCTGTGGAGCCTTCACAGCCCTGATAGGAGGGCCCGAGATTGATGTTCCTGCAGGCTATACAAGAATCGTTTACGAGCCTCAGTTTGTCCTCGGTGAGGACAAGACCAGATACCGTCAGGTCACCGGCGCCAGGCAATCGTTGCTACCTCACCCGATGCCGATCAGTATGATGTTTTGGACGGGTCCAGGTGAGGACGCAACTCTGATCAAGATAGCTTCGGCCTATGAAGCAGCAACGAAACACCGCAAACCACCAGCGGACTTTGGGGCCCTTCCAGATTAACCAGAAGCCCTAGCCCGGATTATTCATAAATTCTGAAGAAGGGGTCTGATCGAGGGCACAAAAAGATGCCGTACCTCTTTGATATAAAAGGGGTTATGAAACAACTCCAAACCAAAAAGGTACGGCCCAGCGATGCATCAGTCTGCCAGATCAACTTGCCATCTCACCCTGACAGAAAAGTGGTGGCTCGATTCGATGGAGGCCGGCTCTCCTCCGATGCCGGGCTGCTGTGTCTGTACGCCCTGGATCAACAGCACGGACTGACGGCTGGCTTTGCCTCCTGCCTGAAGGACGCTCGAGATAGCCGCTACGTCCGCCACCAGATTCGCGAACTGCTCACCCAGCGCAGCTTTCAGATCGTGGCCGGCTATGAGGACTGCAACGATGCCGACAGCTTGCGCTCGGATCCCATCTTCAAGACCGTGTGTGATCGGCTGCCGGAAAGCGATCCGGATCTGGCTTCTCAACCCACGCTGTCGCGACTGGAGAACTCGGTGGACTCGAAGGATCTCACTCGCCTGGGACAGTGGCTGCTGGAGACCTACTTGAAGCACCGCAAGAAGAGCCGGCCCGAGAAGATCATCCTGGACATCGACAGCACGGATGACGTCACGCATGGGCAGCAGGAGTTCAGCTTTTACCACGGCTATTATCGCGAGCACATGTATCATCCGCTGCTGCTATTCGATGGCGAGACGGGCGATCTGGTATGTGCGCTACTGCGGCCCGGCAACCAGGGGGCGGCCGCCCACGCGGTGGCGGTTCTCAAACGGGTGGTGGCCCGGATGCGCCAGGTTCTGGGATCCGATGTTCCGATCGAAGTGCGAGCCGACAGTGGCTTTGCGACGCCGGCACTGTACGAGTTCTGTGAGGAGGAAAAACTGCAGTATGTGGTGGGCTTTGCCCGCAACTCCCGGCTGGCGGCCACCGTCGAGCCCTTGGTTGAGCAGGTGCAAGCAGACTATGACGACTCAGGAGAAAAGCAACGCCAGTTCACCGAGCTCGTCTATCAGGCCGACAGTTGGGACCGGGAGCGGCGCATGGTGGCCAAGGTGGAAGTGAGCGAGCGCGGGTTCAACCGTCGCTTTGTGGTCACCAACCGCCAGGATCTCACGGCCGGGCAGCTGTATGACCACTACATCGGACGGGGCCAGTGCGAGAACTTCGTGAAAGCTTTCAAAAAAGATCTGGCCATGGATCGCTTGAGCTGCCACCGTTTCCTGGCCAACCAGTTCCGACTCTTCATCCACGCCCTGGCCTATGTCTTAATCCTGCGCCTGCGGGATTACCTGTGCGGGACTCCCTGGCACAACCTGGAGATTGAGACGCTCCGCCGCCGCCTGTTCAAAATCGGTGCCCGGGTTCGGGAAACTTCTCGTCGCATCTGGGTGCACCTGGCATCGTCTTATCCCGAACAAAAGCTCTTCGCATTACTGATGCACCGTCTGTGTCCCACCTGACGGTCCCCTGACTCCCTGCGCCAACACAGATATACAGCCCCCTGCGGGCCGAGCTGTTTCCGGAAGGGGCTCTCGCTTCATCTCTATTCGGCTCAACAAGCTTGGACGCCTTGTAATCGCACCTGAACACACTCTCAGCCCTGAACTTCCGCAGAAAATCGACACTCACCCCAAACTTATGAATAATTGCGGCTAGAAATCTAGTCCGCCCGTTGGTGTATTCGTGACCCCAAGCTACTCAAGGGTACGCTGTTCGAGTGGGTCAAACTTGCTTTGAAGCTCAGAGTCGCTGGGGAACTGCCGCAGTGGTCCTCCAAAGTCACCAGAACTGGCCCGGTAGAAGGTCCACTCCTCGCCGTGGGAGACGAAACCGTCCTCGGAAATGGGCTCAGGATTGAACTTCCGGGAGTCCGCAAACACACACAGAATGTTATCGACCAAATCGCCAGATCCAGCCGGATAGGCACAAAGCCCGGCACGCTCGCCAAGATCCAGCGGTCCGCCGTTGCTGTCGCGAACGATTTCTGAGAAGAGGTATCCGCCCAGCGGCCTGGGATCCGGGTTGCCGTCCCATGCGTCGTACATCACCTGGTCGATGATCCCCTGCCCGGCCTCGTAGAGCTCGCTCATGGTTCCGTATCTGCCTTGCCCTTCTTCGACCTGATACAAGCTGCTCGCCACCTGATATTTTTTGAGATGACTGAGTGCGGCGGTCTCGTTGGCTATATTGAATACGCATCCGAACAAAAACCCAGCCGCCAGAATCGCGACCCAGTGGGAGAGTGTTTTGCCAATCATGGCACCGGCACCCGTTCCTTCAGTTCCTCGAACCAGTTTTGGACGATATTGATCTGGAGACGGGCGGGTTCGCCGGAATCGGGCCGGTCCGCTGGGAACACCATGAGCAGTCGTTCGCCGTCGGGACTCATATCGTAGTCCCGGTAGCCGAGAACCACGTTGAACCCTTCGACTGGAAGCGTCTGTTCGTTGCTGAAGGCAAAGGCCGGTTCAGTGACAATATCGACTGACCGCAGTGTTATTCCTGCGGTGCCGACAACGGGTCGGTAGAAGAGCTCGCTCCCTTCAGGTGACCACAAAGGAGAATAACCCAAGGTTTGTGAGATCCTGCGCCTGGCTCCTGTCGGCGGGAACGGCTCGACGTAGATGTCGGCATCACCAGGAGTCGGACCCGCTCCGTAAGCCAACCACTCACCATTGGGAGAGAGCTCTGCACTGATATACACGGTTCCAGGCGCGTCATACAGGCTTTGAGTCTCTCCATCATCCACCGACAGCGTCCAGATTTCCCTAACGGCCGCGAGGTCCCTTATTACATTGAACACCAGGAGTTCGCCGTCCGGCGACCAGGACCCCGTCCAATGGCTTGTTCCTTCTTCGGCTGTCGTCAGACGCTCGGCGACACCGCTGCCATCGGCTGGCATCCAGTAGAGACTCATCGTCCCATCCCGGTCCGATGAGAAGGCGATGCGTTGGCCGTCCGGAGTCCAGACGGGACGCTGGTTGTTGCCCTCAAAGGTCAGTTGCTGGATCGCCCTGTTTTCAGATAGGTCGTATGTCCAAATGACGTCACCGTTCTCTTCGACACTCTGAACGACCAGGGTCTGTCCGTCCGGCGATAGGCGCGGACTCAGATATTGTTTGGGCGGCGCGTTGAGGCGTTCCACCAGGCCATCCCGGTCCACCAGGGCAAGAACACGCATCTGAGCCATTGCTGCCGTGCCTGGTAAATAAATCAGTGTCCCCCGGTCTGAGAATCCAAAGTTTGCGGTGGCCGTATTACTTTGAGGATCAATAGCCCGCCGAACTCCCTCAACTACGGGAACAGGTCCCCCAGAAACCTCCAGGTTGGCTAAGTCAAAGGGAAGCGCAAACAGTACGTCCTCAAACGCATAGACGAGATGCCCGGTAGGAACGTAACGGGCATCGCTGCCCCCCTCCCACAGAATCTTTCGTTCACTTGATTCGAGGGATTGCACGACAATCTGTGCCTCGTCCCAGCGTGTGTCTCCGGTGGCCCGAGTGGTTGTGAACAACACCCAGTCCCCACCGGGCAGGACTTGCGGTCCATGGACCTGTTCGCCAGCCTCGGATTCGACTATCAGTTCTGGGATCCCACCGTTTGCTGAAACTCGAAAAATCCCGTTTGGTTGGCCATAGACGATCATGTCGTCTGCACCCCAACTTACACCCCAGGGCCTCTCCATTTCAGTTAACGACACAGGTGCACCGCCACTCACAGATATCTTCTTGAGGTCTCCATCCGTACGGTTGTTGAATCCAACCCACTGTCCATCGAACGAGAAAAACGGCGCTCTAGCCCGGATTATTCATAAATTCTGAAGAAGGGGTCTGATCGAGGGCACAAAAAGATGCCGTACCTCTTTGATATAAAAGGGGTTATGAAACAACTCCAAACCAAAAAGGTACGGCCCAGCGATGCATCAGTCTGCCAGATCAACTTGCCATCTCACCCTGACAGAAAAGTGGTGGCTCGATTCGATGGAGGCCGGCTCTCCTCCGATGCCGGGCTGCTGTGTCTGTACGCCCTGGATCAACAGCACGGACTGACGGCTGGCTTTGCCTCCTGCCTGAAGGACGCTCGAGATAGCCGCTACGTCCGCCACCAGATTCGCGAACTGCTCACCCAGCGCAGCTTTCAGATCGTGGCCGGCTATGAGGACTGCAACGATGCCGACAGCTTGCGCTCGGATCCCATCTTCAAGACCGTGTGTGATCGGCTGCCGGAAAGCGATCCGGATCTGGCTTCTCAACCCACGCTGTCGCGACTGGAGAACTCGGTGGACTCGAAGGATCTCACTCGCCTGGGACAGTGGCTGCTGGAGACCTACTTGAAGCACCGCAAGAAGAGCCGGCCCGAGAAGATCATCCTGGACATCGACAGCACGGATGACGTCACGCATGGGCAGCAGGAGTTCAGCTTTTACCACGGCTATTATCGCGAGCACATGTATCATCCGCTGCTGCTATTCGATGGCGAGACGGGCGATCTGGTATGTGCGCTACTGCGGCCCGGCAACCAGGGGGCGGCCGCCCACGCGGTGGCGGTTCTCAAACGGGTGGTGGCCCGGATGCGCCAGGTTCTGGGATCCGATGTTCCGATCGAAGTGCGAGCCGACAGTGGCTTTGCGACGCCGGCACTGTACGAGTTCTGTGAGGAGGAAAAACTGCAGTATGTGGTGGGCTTTGCCCGCAACTCCCGGCTGGCGGCCACCGTCGAGCCCTTGGTTGAGCAGGTGCAAGCAGACTATGACGACTCAGGAGAAAAGCAACGCCAGTTCACCGAGCTCGTCTATCAGGCCGACAGTTGGGACCGGGAGCGGCGCATGGTGGCCAAGGTGGAAGTGAGCGAGCGCGGGTTCAACCGTCGCTTTGTGGTCACCAACCGCCAGGATCTCACGGCCGGGCAGCTGTATGACCACTACATCGGACGGGGCCAGTGCGAGAACTTCGTGAAAGCTTTCAAAAAAGATCTGGCCATGGATCGCTTGAGCTGCCACCGTTTCCTGGCCAACCAGTTCCGACTCTTCATCCACGCCCTGGCCTATGTCTTAATCCTGCGCCTGCGGGATTACCTGTGCGGGACTCCCTGGCACAACCTGGAGATTGAGACGCTCCGCCGCCGCCTGTTCAAAATCGGTGCCCGGGTTCGGGAAACTTCTCGTCGCATCTGGGTGCACCTGGCATCGTCTTATCCCGAACAAAAGCTCTTCGCATTACTGATGCACCGTCTGTGTCCCACCTGACGGTCCCCTGACTCCCTGCGCCAACACAGATATACAGCCCCCTGCGGGCCGAGCTGTTTCCGGAAGGGGCTCTCGCTTCATCTCTATTCGGCTCAACAAGCTTGGACGCCTTGTAATCGCACCTGAACACACTCTCAGCCCTGAACTTCCGCAGAAAATCGACACTCACCCCAAACTTATGAATAATTGCGGCTAGCATTGACTGCTGTTCCCGGTATCGGAGTTGATCCGAGCGAGTCCATCCGTCTTATGTATATTTGTCGATCTGCGACGTACAAAAATGCTGACCCATCGGGAGAAACCGCAACAACATGTTCGCCGAGGCTCGTAAAGCCCTGGCCCTCGGGCAGGATGAAATTAAAACGGCTGACTAGCCCAGGGTCCGGTACTCGAAGAACCCAGCCAGCCACTCCAGCGATCATGATTCCGAGTACGGCCACGACCCACGGTAGCTTCGATCGCGATGCTGCCTGAATGACCTCAGCAACGGGCTGCACAAGCACACCACCCGGATCGGCCAGGACAGTCTGAATATCCACTCGTGCATCCCCAACGCCTGTGTATCGGTCTCTTAACTCTTTCGCCAAACAACGTTCGAGGAGTTGTCGGAGTCTCGGATGGAGGTTGTCCGGGAGGCTGTTCCATTGCGGCTCTTTTGCAAGGACGGCAGCTAGAACATCCGAAACTGTGCGCCCTTCAAAGCTTCTGCGCCCAGTGAGCATTTCAAACAGCACAACGCCGAAAGCCCATACATCTGCTCTCTGGTCGGCGTTCTCGCCTCGGGCTTGCTCCGGGGACATATAGGCAGCCGTTCCCAGGATGACCCCCGCCTGTGTTGCCGCATTGGTCAGCGTCGGGGATTGGGAGAGGCTTGAGGCTGGAGTCTCCCCTTCCAGAGCCTTCGCCAAACCAAAGTCCAGGATCTTGACCTGGCCCTCCGGCGTAATCTTGATGTTGGCAGGCTTGAGGTCTCTGTGGATTACACCCTTCTCGTGGGCAGCTTCCAGACCCTCCGCCATCTGCAGGGCGATCTTGAGGGCCTCTTCCACCGGGATCGGTCCCTGGGCAATTCTTTCCGCCAGGGTGGGACCTTCGATGAGCTGAAGCACCAGGGCCTTGGTCTGGCCTGCGTCTTCGATGCCGTAAATCTGCCCAATGTTGGGATGATCCAGGGAGGCCAGGACCTCTGCTTCCCGCTGGAATCGGCCCATCCTCTGGGAATCGGAGGCAAACTGCTCCGGCAGGATCTTCAGCGCCACGTCGCGGTTCAGCTTGGTGTCGGTGGCCCGGTAGACCTCACCCATACCCCCTTGGCCTATTTTCTCAGTGACTTTGTAATGGCTGATGGTCTTGCCGAGCACGAAACTCCCCCTCACTGCAATGCAGTTGCCCTCCAATGCTAAGTCTTGAGGTGTCCTGAAAGCAATGAAAATAGCGATCTATATCACACAGGAGAATTCTTCTTGCTCCCAAGGCGGGATGGGGAGTACTCTGTTCGTCACGAAATCCGAGTCGGTAATTCCAGGTCTATCGGCCTGTACTGCTGGTGCCCGTTGTTTCGTGTGTGTTCTGGGGAATAGCCGCAAAGACACAAGCATGCGCACCCAACGCAAAGCATTCAACGCTTGAATAACCTATGCAAAGCAGAGCGCTTTCTATCCTGACCGTCACCGGGCTAGTGTGTCTGGCTGTAGCTGCGCCGGCCAAAGCACAGCGAAGGCAAGGTGGCCAGGAGATCCAGTTGCCGGCGGGAGCGGGCCAGCACTTGGTCCAGAACCTGTGCACCCAGTGCCACGGTCTCAACCAGATCGTTCGCTCGCCGGGTTACGACCGGCCCGGCTGGCGTGCGCTGATAGACACGATGATGTCGCTAGCGGATGCCCAGGCCAACACCATTTCCACCTACCTGACCGAGCATTTCCCCGAGCGGCCGGGGCGGCGTCCCACTCTGGTTCCGGGTGACAAAGCAATCGAGATCACTGAGTGGCTGGTCCCAACCCTCGGCCAGCGATCGCGCGACCCGATCGAGGCACCGGACGGCTCGATCTGGTGGACGGGGATGTGGGCCAGTCTCGCAGGACGGCTCGATCCCGAGACGGGCCAGATGGAGGAATTTCACCTGCCGCCCACCGCGCGGCCCCACAGCATGATTCCCGACACGAACGGAAACATTTGGTACACCGGAAACGGCAATTCCACTATTGGCAAGCTTGATCCCAGGACTGGCATCATCACCGAATACCCGACCGATGCCCGCGACCCTCACTCGGCGGTCTTCCATCCAAACGGCAATCTCTACTTTACCGCCCAGCAGGCCGGTATGCTCGGGCGCCTGAGCCCCAGGACCGGTGAACTCACTGAGGTTCAGACGGAGCCGAGGCCGTACGGCATCCAGGTGGCCCCCGACGGTACGATCTGGGTCGCCTACAACGGCACCAACAAGATCGGGGCCCTGGATTCCAAAACAATGAACGTCCGCTACTACGAAGTGCCGAACGAAGAATCACGCATTCGCCGGCTTGGGCTCACCAGCGACGGCATGGTCTGGTACGGGAACTCCACTCAAGGCCGCATCGGAAGGCTCAACCCGGAGACGGGTGAGATCCGGGAGTGGCCTTCACCCAGTGGGCCAGATGCTCATCCCTATGCCTTCGCCGTCGTGGATGACGTGATCTGGTACAACGAGTCGGGCATGAGGCCAGACGCACTCGTGCGCTTCGACCCGAAGACGGAACAGTTCCAGAGCTGGGTCATTCCCTCCGGCGTCGGCATCGTCCGGAATTTCTGGGTGACCAAGGATGGCAATTTGCTGATTCACCAGACCAGCTCCAACCGCGTGGGCTTGGTGAAAATCCAGGACTAGACTGACTGCAGATTGGCTGGAGTGAGTTGGAGTGAGTTCGCCGCGGGCACATCTCGGCCACGAGATGGCAATATGAGGAACGCAACTATGAAAACCGCCCTGTCTGTCGCTATTTGCATTTTTCTGAGCAGCCTTCCGGCGCTCGCCCAGACTCAGCCATCCCCCGAAGTTCCGCCGATCGTCACGGCACCGAGGGGAACGCCAACCTTTTTCCTCACCAGCGTCGGACTCGGCAAGGGTGCGGATCTCGGCGGACTGGACGGCGCTGACCAGCATTGCCAAGACCTTGCCACAGCCGCAGGCATGGGTGCGCATACGTGGCGCGCCTATCTGAGCACGCAGGCCGCCAATGGAACACCGGCCATCAATGCGCGCGACCGCATCGGCAACGGGCCATGGTTCAGTACCAAAGGATCTCGAATCGCCGCGAATCTCGCCGACTTGCACGGCGACACGGTGGAGTTGGCACGCAAGGGAAACCTGATCAGCAAGTCGTCCGCTCTCTCCGAGAAAGGTGAATTGCTGCCGGGCGAAGGCGAGAGACCCAACTATCACGATGTCCTGACCGGGTCACAGACCGATGGACGGGCCTACACCGACAGACTCGATCACACCTGCAGTAATTGGACGAGCAGCCAGCCGGACGGCAGCGCACAGGTGGGACACTTCGACCGCAACTCAAGCAGCACAAGCATTTCATGGAACTCGGTGCACCCAAGCCGAGGCTGTTCGCAGGAAAACCTGATATCGACCGGCGGTAATGGTCTGTTCTATTGTTTCGCTGCCGAAGCGCGGTGAGATGGCGCGGAATGTGAGTCAAGAGGAAGGATGATGCGAGAGAAAAAGGAAGAGCAATAATGGGCCCAGATCGTTTCCGATTGCGGTCATAAAAATATAGCCGGACCAAGGGTGAAGCCAGGCGTGCTTGAATTCTGGTGTACTGATTACGGATATCTAGCGCAGTGTGCCCTATCCGGGAATGCGCCTGAAGCTGGTGTGCAACTGGACGGGCCAAAACAGGACCAGGACGAGAAGTAGCTGCAATTTGTTGGTGCCGATGCTGCTCTGGCCTCCCGCTGGAATCGCTCCGGTGCCTGGCGATTCTGGACCAACTTCTCAGGCAGGAACTTCAGGGCCACATTACCACCCAGGCGGGTCTCCTCAGGCTTGTACACCACACCCATCCCACCGCCGCCCAGCTTCTCTGTGATCTTGTAGTGGGAGGTTGGTCCTTCAACCAACTCCATAACCAAGGCGTGCACGCCACTGGATTTCTCAAAGCCATAGATGGAGGCAATGTTGGGGTGAATTGGGGACGGTGGCTTAGGAATTCCCGGGTAGGCTACAGGATATTGAGATTTGCCTTACGACCCGAGTGCGTTACGAATCGTCAGCCAGCCTGCCATCAGGAAGAAAAGCACGATAACCATTAGAATGGCCGACGTGAGCGGACGATTTCGGTTCGCTTCGCCGACCCACTTCGCTCGGCCATTCAGCAGCAAGAGCACCAACGCCAACATGGGAATGAAGAGGGCTCCCACAACAGCGTAAAACTTCTGCATGTTGGCGAATCCAATCCACAATCCAATCATCGGAACTGTCGCAATGCCGTATAGATACCAACGATAAGCGGTTGTCTGTGTGTCAATGGAGCGTTCTCCCGATGGTTGACCACCCCCCATCATGTCCCAGAGATCCGCAAAGAGGTAAGGAGCACTCTGCCACACCCCCAGCAGGCTGCTGAAGACGGCACCCCACGCTCCCAGCAAGAACGCCCACTTGCCAATCAGTCCCAGTTCTTCCACCAACCTCTCAGCCAGTTGGATTACCAGGGTCGCTCCTCCACCTTCAACCTGAATCGTGCTGCCGATCACAACCATCGCCAAACCGAACAGAGCTGTCATTCCATAGGCGACCGCCAGATCAATACGACAATCTCGTAAATCATCCATGCTGCATCGTCCTTCCTCGCGAATCCAGTACCCGTAACACAGGACCGTTACCGTGCCGCCTACACCGCCCATGAGCGCGATTGTCCAGGTCAATCCCTCCCCATGAAATTGCGGAATGGTTGGCAACAGGAGCCCGGCCAAGACTTCTCCCCAACTCTCCATCAAGAGAACAGCAGTGACGACAACGGTGACAAACATGACAGCAATACAGACACTCATTACTTTTTCAAACAACCGATACCCGCCCAAACGAACCAATACCAGACCCAATAAACTCAGAGCAATCCCGTAGATGATCTTCCCGGTCGATGGATCAGGGTGGATGGGAAATATCGCCTGGACAGCAACACCACAGGCACTCATCAGCGCTGCCGCGACCATAAAGCTCCAGACCAGAAAATAGGCTAGAAAACTGTATTGGGCTGGACGCCCCAGGTGGCTCATGGCTCCTTCAAGTAAGGTGTCCCCGGTCGCCAATTGCCAACGGGTCAGTCCTTCATTCAGCACAAATTTAAAAAATGCTCCCAAAACTACTGCCCACAGAATCGCTACGCCTAAGTTTGTCCCAGAAAAGGCGGCTGTGGCCAGATCACCTGCCCCGATTCCTGTGGCAGCGACCAGGATTCCCGGGCCGATGATCGACAGCAGATTCTTCTTTTTTATTGTCCTGATCATGTGATACTCCTGACGCTCCCAACTGACCTGCCCCCACGAGGCCCCTGTACGCGCACGGACTTCAGGCAGCCCTCTTGAATTGATCAGTTAGGGTATTGACTCAGAGGCAATGCCACGAAGGGGACTTTTCTCACTCCGTCAGATAAACCCCGAAGTTGGTTGTGGGCTCGGCAATCGGTTGATGGATAGTCACCCGTCTTCCCTCCCTGAGCCCGTCGCGATAGACCTGCGTTTGGCAAACCCCACCCCAGTATCGAGTCCGCACACTGGGATTCAGATACCGGTAAAACGCCTGCAACTTGGGATCCCCCTTCCACACCAGTGCATACGACTCCTGGAGTGTGCTCTCCTGCTCATCAAGCTTCTGGTAAAACCCCTCCAACACACCCGCGAAATATCGCTGCCGCTCCCTATTGGCGCGTATCCCGATGGCTGCTTTGTACTTGCCCCACAAACACCCGAGTAGCTGCTGGAGGTAGTGGTAGGCGTATTCGGCCATGTCCAGGTTGGCAGACGTCCCAAATATCTGTAGTACCGATCCCTTCCGATCCCGCAAAGCGTCATAACTCTGTACCCAGAGCACCTCCACAAAGAAAAACTCGTTCAAAATCGACCCCAACCAGAGCTCGTAGGGCATCCGCCTTCCCTTGACTTTTTCGAGACTACGCTTATCAAACTGGCGCTCCTCGTCTAACTCCTTAAGATCGATACTGTACTTGAGCAGCAAATACCGCGCCTTCTGAACAGCAACTTGAGCCTCGTGCTCATTGGGGCTGGTGGAAAGTGAGAGTATCTTCTGCAGCCGTCGTAAGATCTTCTCGTCTCTCGCTACACCCCCCTGAGTACTCCTCAACTCGTCCCCTCTGATCTTTGCCCGAGGGATACACCGCAGTCGCTTACACGCCTGTTTAAAGGCCGGTCCGTGGGGGCTTTCATCCACCACTTCTAGGATTTCCTCCACATACTGGTGGGCCATCTCATGGCACAAAGTGTCCATCACTGAAAGCCAGGGATCCTGTATGATATGGGCCTCGGAAATGGTGAGCGTCCGCCTTGCACCATCCCAGTACCCGAGCAGGTGCTTTCCATCTCCTACTCGAATCAGGGGCAACTTGGGCGCTCCGAGTAGATATTCCTCGTTATAATTCCGCCACCAAAGATAGAGCTTCCTGTTCCAAATACTCCGCAACTCTCCCGTCAGTGCATCGGTCTTTCTCATCTCAGAATCTCCCTGCACGATTCGGTGAGAAATGCTATCGGACACCTCTGTCAGGTTAAGAATGGAATTACGCTTAGAACACACCAATACCTAAACCACCTCCGCAGCAGATAAGGATGAGAAGGCCAAACTCCTCAGAGGCAGTCTCTAAAATGAGCTGCAGTAAGAGGAACGCAGTCCCAAAGCTTGGGCTGCAAAATATTAACTCTTTAGCAAAGGAGCTTGGCCATGAAAGATTCTATCAAAGAGATCACACAGATTCCGGAACTGACGATGGGTTTGGACCTGGGAGACAAATTTTCCTACTACTGCATCATCGACAAGTCAGGACAGAAAGTGGAAGAAGGTAGGGTGAAGACTCAACGACGAGCCATGGAAAGGTTCTTCAAGTCTCAGCCAAAAATGCGGGTGGTGTTGGAAACGGGAACCCACTCTCGGTGGGTGCAAGCGATAGCCAAGGAGCAAGGACACGAAGAAATCGTGGCCAATCCCCGACAGGTTCGACTCATCAGCCAGAACCGAAAGAAATCGGACCGCAAGGATGGAGAGCTTCTGGGACGTTTAGGAAGAGTGGATCCCGAGCTGTTGTATCCGATTCAGCATCGGGGCGAAGCCGCTCAAGCGGACCTGGCGGTGGTTAAAGCTAGAGATGAGCTGGTGAGAGCCCGAACCCGGCTGGTCAATCCTATCCGAGGATCTGTGAAAGCCTTCGGGGAGCGTCTGCCCAGTTGTTCCACAGAGGCTTTTCCCCATCGGGTCAAACTCCACATTCCGGGTTGCCTGAAGATGGCTTTGGAGCCCCTGCTGGAGATGATCCAACAGCTCACCGCACAGATCCGCCAATACGATCGGCAGATTCAGCAACTGTGCCAGCAGAAGTATCCGGACACCGAGAACCTTCAGCAAGTTCGAGGAGTAGGACCGATCACAGCTCTGGCCTTTGTTTTGACCCTCGAGGATGCCCATCGGTTTGGAAGAAGTCGCCAGGTGGGAGCGTATCTGGGGCTCACTCCCAGACAAGACCAATCCGGGAATCGGGATCCTCAGTTGAGGATTACCAAAGCCGGCGACCGATTCGTTCGCAAACTACTGGTCGGTAGTTCCCAGTACATCCTGGGACCTTTTGGCTCGGATTGTGACTTGCGACGCTATGGGGAGAGGATTGCTTCCAGAGGAGGAAAAAGCGCCAAGAAGCGAGCCGTGGTGGCGGTGGCTCGTAAACTCTCGGTCCTGCTGCACCATCTGTGGGTCACAGGAGAGACCTATGAACCGCTGTACAACAATCAAGAGTACCTGGAAGGGGCTGCCTAAGAGATTGAACCCAGAAGGGATTCCGGTGAACGTGACCCGCCCATGGAGTTAACCTCAATGATCCAAATGCCCAGTTCGGGTGACTGCGAACGACCTGCTGTTCCTTCCTTCGGAAGAGAACGAGCCGCAGATTGCAGCGCCCAGTTTGACGAACCCTTACATGCACCCAGTCCAAATCAAGGGCTGAAAAAGAGTGCGGATGGAAGCAAGGCAAACAAAATCAGCATCACTGGATCGATTAAGCGAACTCCCATCAGCTGGCTTAATCACCCGGTCCCGGACTTTTGACCGCCAAGTCGGTCTTGACAAGAAAGGGCCTTCTCATAGAAGCAGGTTGAGGGAAGCTTGTGCGGCTTTAGTGTGTATAGTTGGGATGTGGGCCCTCGTTTCATGAAGGAAAAGCTTCAAATACGAACCCTCCTCCGGTTTCCTGTGCTTGCGGTGGGCGTTCTCACCTTAGTGTTGGCTCTTTGGGGAGGACTAGCACGAATTGGCTGGGAGCTTCCTGTGACTTCAGCATTACCTCTTCAGCATGGCCCTCTAATGATTTCAGGCTTCCTGGGGATACTCATCAGTCTTGAGCGAGCTATAGCGCTGGGTTGGGGTTGGGCATTTGTAGGACCACTTCTGACAGGGATTGGGACAGTGAGCTTTGTAGCGGGCATACCAGATCGAGCGGGTCCCCTATTAATGACCTTGGGGAGTGTTGGGCTGGTAATCACATCCTTGATGGTCCTTCGTCTTCAACGGAATTGGCCCGTGGTCCTCATTGGATTAGGAGCTTTAGCCTGGCTCGCTGGAAACAGCCTATGGCTTTTGGGATGGCCTATCCATTGTCTCGTTGCGTTGTGGTTGGGCTTTGTTGTTCTCACTGTTTTAGGCGAGCGATTGGAACTGAGCCGATTTACTTTCCCTCCGGGGGCCAGACGTTGGAGCTTCTGGGCAGGACTTGGATGCCTAATCTTAGGACTGATTCTGTCTACACTCCACATGGAGGCGGGGTTCCATCTGATTGGAGTTGGTATGGTCATTGTCTCTCTTTGGCTCTTACGCCACGACTTAGCACGCCACGGGATTCGTCAGCACGGCAAGAGTCGCTTCACTTCTGTTTGTCTACTCGTGGGTTTTGTCTGGCTTGGGATAAGTGGACTTCTATGGGTTCTTTCTGGCGGAGTCGCAACCGGACCTCGCTATGATGCTGTTCTACACACTGCTTTTTTGGGCTTTGCGTTCGCTATGATCTTCGGACATGCACCGATAGTGTTTCCAGTATTATGACAACGCCCCATGGCCCTCCATCAGACGGTGTATTTGCCGTTTATACTTTTTCACCTCTCCCTGCTTCTGCGAGTAGGATGCGACATAGGAGGTTGGTGGGCTGAGCGACACTTGGGAGAAAGCATTTCGGGAGGTTGGCTACAAGGGCAAGAATGGGGCGGCCTACTGAACGCAATGAGTATCGTCTTTTTCCTTCTCCATCTAGTCAGTTCGCTTCGCAAACCCGCCGACCCTTCACGCAATAGATTCCTTACATCTGTGTGAAATTACAGTTCAAGGCCTTTGGTCTCACGGTTCCAAGATTCATCCGCCACAGAATGTCCACGCCAACGGGGACTTCGACTCTGTATTTCCGGGATTGGCTTAATTTCCTCCCCCACCAACAGGCCCGCTGACCCAGGGCACGGCCTGCTCCGCCGCTGCGATGGTAGCCTCCACCCGTTCCATGTTGATGTTGAATTGCTCGCCCACTGGTGGAATGTTCCACTCTTCGGCCAGGCGATCGTTGAGGGAGATCACCCGACCTCCCACCATGGTCATAAGGGACTGGATCTTGAGAATATCGTTTACCGGGACGGTGAAGTAGTCGTTGTTCAAAATCACCAGATCCGCCCACTTCCCTTCCTCCAGGGTTCCCAGTTGGTCGGCCTTCGTCACGTAGCGGCCCGCCCATGAAGTGTACAACTTGAGTGCCCGAACGCGATCGATGCTTTCCTCAGGAGCCCAGATGTACCCTCGATACGCTCTTGTCATCATCAGCCATTCCGAATGGAAGGGAGCAGGTCCACCGGTGTTCTGGCCCACCACGTTGAGACCCGACTCGATCCACGTCTTGAAAGGCAGCATGAACTTCCGAAGATGCTCGGGTTCGTTGTACTCCCCGTAATCCCGGACCAGGGCTTCGAAGGTCGACATGTAATTGGGGTCGCAGCTGATCATGATGTTGTATTCCTTGATCAATTCGAGGATGTCCGATCCCTTGCCGATCTGATCACAGTGTTCGATCGTGAACATACCGTTTCGGATATCCGTCATCGTAATGTCAGTGCCCTCTATAGCTTCGTCGATCATCTGGGTGAAGCGTCGCGTGCTTTCGACGCCTACGGAATGGACGCCCTTGAGCCGCCAACCGGCCCTGAGAGCGTTTTTCAGGGTATCCCAGTGGAGATCACCCAACTTGGGGCAGGTCTCCCGCACCTTGATGTGGGACGGCGCCTTGATGTCATCCCCCAGACAGGCTTCCGGGATATGCGAATCCCAGCGCTCGGAACCCACGCCGTCGAACCACAAATAGTCGTCCCCGATGCCCTGGAGCACCCCGGTCTTGCGGTAGAGCTGGCGGGTCTCGATGGGATTGGAGGGCCTTCGGTGAACCTCGTAGTGAACGGAGAAACGGATGGGCATCTGGCCCAGCTCGGCCAGAGCGGCGTACCCGCTCATAATTTTGGGAAACTCTCAATGCGGCTGGAAAAAGTGGTGACGGCGCGAGAGGCGGCAAAGGCCTCGGATCGAAGCTTCAGGGTCTGAGCCAGGATATTGAGAGGTACTTGTTCCGCTTGGAGTTCCCACCCGATGACGCCCATCTCCACACTACCCACCCAGCCGATCTCGGCGGGGTCCACTCCGATCTCATCCATGTGCATGGAATCTCGAATGGAGTCCGAATAGCCGGGCAGGAACTCGTTCAGGACATCGAGAGCTGCGGAGTTGATGGTACCCCGGTTTCCCGGACGCACCACGACCGGATTGTTGGGAGCCCACTGGTCGATCGTTCTCCGGGTGGTCAGTCGCCGAGTGTCCCCCCACACATCCAGCTGCAGACGATCATCGGGGTGGGGGCGCATGTTGACCCTCAACCACACCCCCGGGGCCATGGTCTTCACCGCCTCCTGGATGGAGTCTCTCAGTACCCCCTGCGTTTCCTCCAGGTTGTTCGCCGCCTGGGGAGTGATGATGACCTCATTGGGAGGATACTCGATACCGAAGCGATCCAGGTACCTGAGCACCCCACCGTAGATGTGCGAGTGAGTTTCAACGATACCCGGGATTATGGTTCGACCGTTCAAGTCGTAGACGATGGTGAAGTCAGTGGCCAGGGACCTGACCTCCGCGTTGGTGCCCAGCTTCATGATGGAGTCACCCTTGACCGCAAGGGCCTGGTAAACGCTTCCGGGCTCAGAGGAGATGGACGTGTCGTCCATGCTCACGATCTTGCCGTTGACAAAGATGGCGTCGGCATAGCCTTGTCTTTTGACCAGCTCCTGCAGATCCTGCAGATCCTGCGGCTGGACAGTGCCCACGGAAACAAGCAGGATCGCTGTTGCCAGGCTAGCCGTCACGAAGTTCAAGCCCTTTAAATAATCCAACATGATCTTTCTCCTTAGTCTGAAATGATAAATACTCTCTGAGTTCCGATCCGTTACCCAGAACCGATACCCGTACTGGATGATCCAATAGGGCTTGTGGATTACTGGCCGAGCGGTGCCACAAAAGTCCTCACTGTTGTGAAATGACACTCTTCGGAGTCTCCAACTTGGATCTCCGTTACCGAAACGGTACCCTCCTTCTCGTCTAAAAGCAAGGGACCTTTCCTCTGAAGCCTTACATGGATCCGGTCATCGCTCCTTCGCGTGGGCTTTTGACATCTTGATCCTGAATCTATAGTCTCTGATTTTCTCCTCCGGCCAGAATCTGACCGGCGCCTTCTGCTAGGATGGAGACCGAATCGTATGAGTCTCGGAAGGTTTCAAGTACCCAACCGTTTGGCGGCTCCGATCCGTGCCTTTGGCCGAAGCCGACGCTGGGCACGGATGACTTTCGTGGTCCTCGCAGCAATGGGGGGCTGGCTGCTGGCTGGAGTCGCCAGTAGTCAAAACGAGAGCGGCGACGCTCCCGAGGCTGAGTTCCACATGGTGCGCTTGGTCCACGGGGATTATGGAAGGGCCGGATTCCTTTTTTGGGGTCGGCCCTATTGGGCGATTGACTATCCCCTGGCTGAGAAAAACTTCCTTCCGGCACTCCGCGAGACGACCACTCTTGACGTTGCGGATGACAGCCGACATCTGGAGATAACGGACGACCGGATCTTTCAGTATCCTTTTCTGTTCATGCAGCAGCCCGGGAACGGGAACTGGAACCCCACCGCTCAGGAGGCTGAACGCATGCGGGAGTATTTGCTGCGCGGCGGGTTCCTGGTGGTCGACGATCTTCACGGTGAGTACGATTGGAGTGTTCTTGAATCCGGTATGCGGCGCGTTTTTCCAGACCGTCCGATTGTTGATATTCCGGAGGACGATCCACTGATGAACGACTTTTTCCTGCTCGACAGGTTCACGCAGATTCCTGGTCAGCGGCACTTGCGACGCGGTTCCAACGGACAAACGGTGGCCCAGATGCAAGGTCCGCCGAGTTTGCGGGGCATCTACGACGATCACGGCAATCTGATGGTCATCATCAACTTCAACATCGACATGGGCGATGGCTGGGAACATGCTGGCGATCGCCCCTATCCGATTGGGATGAGCGCGTTGGCGTATCAATTTGGCATCAACTACGTCATCTACGCCTTGACGCACTGAAAATCGCCCAATAGCCCTCGCCGAACCTGCCAGGGGGTAGAGTCCGGAGAGTTGACAATACCCACCGAATGACCAAGGATGCCCATAGACGCTCCGTGCTTGGCGCGGCGGCTTTCGAAGGGGTTGGGGGCGGCCCCGGAAGCCGGGCGGGTTGGGACCCGCCGTGGATGGTACGCCCGAAAAAAGGGAGGTGATTTAGTGGAAGATTCTAGTAGAGGTTATGCCGAGGTGGCGTTCTCGTAGCGACCCTCAGTGCTTCATGCGCCGGGAGACCCCGTTGCGGGGAAACCCAACGCCCCTGACGCAAACCGTATAGGGCCCCGGTCCTCATAACGGATTGGGGCCCTCTTTATTTTTGGAGAGAACGGAGGGACCACTCCCGATTCGTCTCTAATGAGAGCTTTGTCTCTTCGGCCAAGTACACCACACCCATCCCACCGCCGCCCAGTTTCTCTGTGATTTTATAGTGGGAGATGGTTTGGCCGATTATTTCAGCTGCCTAACTTGGTGTAATAGGTAAGGCGCTCAGACCGCACTCCTTCCGGACCCACCTTGATCAGACCGCTGCCCTTAATTTCAGTGCCAGGAATCTCCCACCAGCACCAGGCCGTCAGCTCATCTCCCTCCTCCTGGGTTACGACCTCGGAAAGCTCCATGAATTGAGTCTCCGAGTCCGTACCCCTGAGTGAAGAGACAATCTCCTTTAGCTGGCCCAAATAGGTGGGAAATTGCTCTTCAGTGATTTGGCCTTCATTGGGGTCGTCGAGTACGTAATCGCTGCTGACCGAACTGAGGATGATTTCTGGGTCACCTTTCGTCCACCCATCGGCGTACCTGCCTAGATCATCTTTGGCACTCATGTTTCCTCCTAATTGGTTGGCACCAGGCGTTTGAGTTCTTCAAACCAGTTGAGGACGACGTTGATTTGACGAGGCACTGACTCTGGCGGCGTCTTAACCATAAGGAACCGCCCATCCGGGGAGGCATCATAATCTCCGCGGTCATACTCGTCAATGAACAACTGTCTGAGTTCGCCTATGCGTGCTGGTGGGCCGGGGCCAATGTCCACAGCCATCATCCTCTCCTCCGGCGAACGATAGAAGAGAGTTTTCCGTCCCGAGACCAACGGGGCTGGGAGCCACCCTGCTCGGAAACCGTCTGTTGGCTGTCTCCTTCGGGGAAAGTTCGTATATAGATCTCGTTCTGTCCCGTGTGGTTCGACACGTAAGCGATCAACGTCCCATTGGGGGACACACGTCCTTCGGCCTCCCTGAACTCTGTCTGCAAAAAGACCTCAGCCCGAGAATCGTTAACTGAAAGAATCCAAAGGTCCCTCAGCGTTTCAGGTGAAACTTCCTCAAAGAGCAGTAGGGAGCCATCGGGCGAAAACGAGTTCGGATCTTTGTCGTAACTACTGGCGAAAAGAACTTCTTCAGCAGCGCTGCCGTTCGCGGCTCGCCAATGCAGGTCGTACTGCGGTTGCTCCGACTGGAAAACGAGTCGGGTACCATCGGGAGTCCACAGCAGGATTCTAGGGTTTAGCGGTACACAAGGAATTTCTGTGTGGTTTTCATACTTGTCGATTTACCTCCCACCCTCTACCGTATAGACTGCGAATGCGGCGAGCTAATATACTTTGGCGATTACGAGGAGCTGTCTGCATCCTGTGAGGGGCCGCGGCGGCGAAAGGAGATCTTCGACATGCGATTCACACAATGGAGTACCTGGCGGGCGATTCTTCCCACCATGGTCCTGATGTTTTCGGGCACCGTGGCGGTCGCCCAACAACACGAGCATGAAGGCAATCAAACGGCGCCTACCGGAACCCAGGACCACGAGCAGGCTGCCGATCATGCGGACGAATCGGCCGAGTCCGGGGAGCAGCAGCACGATCATGGGATCCAGCAGATAGGAGAAACGGAGATCTTCCTGGTCGAGGGCCTGCGCGTCGATCCGGAGTTTCCACCGGGAGGCAGCGCCGTGGGGCGCGCGGGGGCCAGTCTCCCGGGAGGCGGCTACCTGCACGTGGTCTACGGCAAGCCGTATAAGCGGGCGCGGGAGATTTTCGGGGAGGTGGTCAAGTACGACAAGGTCTGGGTCACCGGTGCCCACCTGTCGACGGAACTGGTGGTGACCGTGCCCGTGATGATCGCCGGGCAGCACCTCGACCCCGGCGTGTACAGTCTCTTCACGACCCCGCGTCACGACCGCTGGACACTCCATATTAATGAAGCGCTCGGCCTACACCTGGCCAGCGAGTATGACCCGGAACTCGACGTGGTGGCCGTGGATGGCATGCCAACCGTCCTGGAGGAGCCTGCGCTGGCCTTCGTCATCGAGTTCCTGCCGGCCGAGGGCGGCGTGGATCTGCAAATTCGCTGGGACCGGACCGCCGTAACCTTTCCGATTCGGGCCCACTGACCCGTCGCCAGATTCCTGGCGGCCACCATCCCCGGAGAGGCAAGGGAAATACCTTCGTGATGTATCTCCTTGGCTGGTCTACGGCTCTAGATTCATCCGCCGCAGCAGGTCAGTGAAGCGACAACGACTTTCCGATAAGCCGACTATACGTCCATGTGACAGTATTCAGGCCGGTAAGAGAAGCGGAAGTTATTTTTATGCAGCAGGTAACTGAGATTTATGGTGGGGAGGCTGGATGGGATTCGCTTGCCTGGCATGGCTTCACAACCATGTCCATCCACACCAGACAGGAGATCTAGTGCATCATTTTATATTGAGACAAAGAAGTTACTCCTGGATACGAAACCGGCGCTGTTCTGTGTCCCAGACCACCTGCTCAGCGCTTTCGTGCCACCAGACCTCCCAGCGGTCAATGGGCCTTTCATTCTCTTGGCCGTGGCCCATGGGATCGTAGCCGAAATCCTCACCGGAAACCTCGACAAGCAAGTCTTCCACCTGGACTTTGAGAAAAGGAGGTCCCGGATCTTTCAAAATCTGAATCAAACGATGAATCCCCTCCTTATCTCCTAGGCGGAGTAACGAAGAAGAGCCATAATAACGGACCCAGGGATCTTCAACGTTCTCGCAAATGAGTCTCAGGAGGGGGATGGCTTCAGAAAATCCCAGTTCCCCCAACCGCTGAAGCGCCTCCTGATCGATTTCGATAGCCCCTTCCCTTAAGCCTTGTTTCAGGATCTCCTGGTCCTCCTCAAGAAGAATCAGAGCATTCCTTGCCGGCCCCTCCTCCAGCTTCAATCCCTCCAAGGACTGGAGCACTCTTTCGACTCCGGTTTGCTCAAGATGCCCCAACTCTGACAGCGAGGGTCGAAAGCTCAGGGCAAGTCCCATTGCCAGGGCAAAGATGAGAGTTCCCGCCCCGACGCGAGCCAGAGCCAGGTCCTTTCGGTCAGCTCGGATCACGTATTGAATGACAGCGGAGAGGATCAAAAAGACCCCGAAGCTGCAGACAATCGAAGGCCCGCTTGGGAAGTCGAATTGATAGGAGAGCAGAAGTCCCACGCAGCTAACGATGGTTCCCGATATCCAGCCAATGATCAATCGAGTGCCGATTTCTTTGGAGTAAAGCATCCCAATGACAGAAGGGATGATGAGAAAACAAAACACCAATAACACTCCAGCAATGGCCACTGAGGAGGTAATGACGAATCCGAAGGAAATATAAAAAAGGAAATCCCACCAGTGCACTGCCAGGCCTTGTCGTTCAGCCTCCTCGTGGTCCATGGAAATCAATAGAAATCTGTGGCGAAAGGCGAAATGGAAGGCTCCGACGGCCAGGCAGATGAGTAGGGTTTTCCAGATGGTGGACCAACTCACCCAGAGGATGGCACCAGTCAGCATCTCTTGAACGTGCTCGGCACCTTGGGGAGAAAGATCAGCGAGCAAAATTGCCGCCGAAGAGGAGACGGCAAAGACGATTCCAATGAGAGCCTCTTGGGGAACCCGCTGGTCCTTGAGGCGACTGATGGAAAAAATGGCGGCTCCTAAGAAGGTAAAACCGAGGGAATAGAAGTACCCGCTATAGGAATCAGGCTCGAAGCCCAGCAAAAAAGCAAAGGTCGATCCCAGTACGGCAATCTGAGCCAGGGCCAGGTCCACGAAGATAACGCCTCGGGAAACGACGTGAAGCCCGAGGTAGGTATAGATCCCGGTCAAGATGAGGCAGGCTGCCAGGGGAGGAAGCATGATCTGGATGAGTTGTTCCATGACTAGTCGCTCACCTTACTGGCAATCGGGAAACACCGATACCAGTGCCTGAATCCAAATATCGAAGAGATCCAAATAAGTTCGTGCCTCGGGAGTCCCGCCGACGGAAAGGGGCACGATCAGTGCCTTGGCTCCGGTTCTTTCTTCAAGCATTCGAGGCGCTTTCTCATCAAAATAGTTGGCCGTAAGAACGGCTTGAATGTCGAGACTCTGAATCTTCTCAATCAACTCAACCTGGTGACGTGCACTGGGAGGAATTCCAGGCTTGTGCTCCACGTAGTCCACAATCTCCAGCCCGAAGCGATCGGTGAAGTAGATCCAGTTTTTGTGATAGGCGATGATCTGTTTTCCCTGGAGACACTCGGCTGTCTTGAACCAGCCCTCCAAATAGTCTTTCAAAGGCTTGCCTCCAAACTGATTGGCATCCAGGAAGGTATTGAGTCGCTGGGTTCGGGTGAGCTGGGCCAACTGCTCACCACCCACCAGCTGGACCAGTTCCCCACCGTAAAGCCGCCGGTAGATCTCCGACCTGAAGTCTTGGAAATTCTTTTCATAGTAGGCGCTGTTGGAAGGGTCAACCCTCTTGAGCCCGGCCAGGATATTTTCCGCGATTTGGATCCCTCGGAGAGGGTCGGTGGTGATATGCGGATTGCCATAAATGTGGGTGTCCCCCGCGGTTCTGTTGGCACTCGCGGGAACCTCTAGCCCGGATTATTCATAAATTCTGAAGAAGGGGTCTGATCGAGGGCACAAAAAGATGCCGTACCTCTTTGATATAAAAGGGGTTATGAAACAACTCCAAACCAAAAAGGTACGGCCCAGCGATGCATCAGTCTGCCAGATCAACTTGCCATCTCACCCTGACAGAAAAGTGGTGGCTCGATTCGATGGAGGCCGGCTCTCCTCCGATGCCGGGCTGCTGTGTCTGTACGCCCTGGATCAACAGCACGGACTGACGGCTGGCTTTGCCTCCTGCCTGAAGGACGCTCGAGATAGCCGCTACGTCCGCCACCAGATTCGCGAACTGCTCACCCAGCGCAGCTTTCAGATCGTGGCCGGCTATGAGGACTGCAACGATGCCGACAGCTTGCGCTCGGATCCCATCTTCAAGACCGTGTGTGATCGGCTGCCGGAAAGCGATCCGGATCTGGCTTCTCAACCCACGCTGTCGCGACTGGAGAACTCGGTGGACTCGAAGGATCTCACTCGCCTGGGACAGTGGCTGCTGGAGACCTACTTGAAGCACCGCAAGAAGAGCCGGCCCGAGAAGATCATCCTGGACATCGACAGCACGGATGACGTCACGCATGGGCAGCAGGAGTTCAGCTTTTACCACGGCTATTATCGCGAGCACATGTATCATCCGCTGCTGCTATTCGATGGCGAGACGGGCGATCTGGTATGTGCGCTACTGCGGCCCGGCAACCAGGGGGCGGCCGCCCACGCGGTGGCGGTTCTCAAACGGGTGGTGGCCCGGATGCGCCAGGTTCTGGGATCCGATGTTCCGATCGAAGTGCGAGCCGACAGTGGCTTTGCGACGCCGGCACTGTACGAGTTCTGTGAGGAGGAAAAACTGCAGTATGTGGTGGGCTTTGCCCGCAACTCCCGGCTGGCGGCCACCGTCGAGCCCTTGGTTGAGCAGGTGCAAGCAGACTATGACGACTCAGGAGAAAAGCAACGCCAGTTCACCGAGCTCGTCTATCAGGCCGACAGTTGGGACCGGGAGCGGCGCATGGTGGCCAAGGTGGAAGTGAGCGAGCGCGGGTTCAACCGTCGCTTTGTGGTCACCAACCGCCAGGATCTCACGGCCGGGCAGCTGTATGACCACTACATCGGACGGGGCCAGTGCGAGAACTTCGTGAAAGCTTTCAAAAAAGATCTGGCCATGGATCGCTTGAGCTGCCACCGTTTCCTGGCCAACCAGTTCCGACTCTTCATCCACGCCCTGGCCTATGTCTTAATCCTGCGCCTGCGGGATTACCTGTGCGGGACTCCCTGGCACAACCTGGAGATTGAGACGCTCCGCCGCCGCCTGTTCAAAATCGGTGCCCGGGTTCGGGAAACTTCTCGTCGCATCTGGGTGCACCTGGCATCGTCTTATCCCGAACAAAAGCTCTTCGCATTACTGATGCACCGTCTGTGTCCCACCTGACGGTCCCCTGACTCCCTGCGCCAACACAGATATACAGCCCCCTGCGGGCCGAGCTGTTTCCGGAAGGGGCTCTCGCTTCATCTCTATTCGGCTCAACAAGCTTGGACGCCTTGTAATCGCACCTGAACACACTCTCAGCCCTGAACTTCCGCAGAAAATCGACACTCACCCCAAACTTATGAATAATTGCGGCTAGAAAAGTCATTCCCTGTGAGACGTTCACATAACCCGATTCCCCTTCACGTATGTCGCGATTACGAGATTTGTCAATCAGGGTGGGAACCCAAAGCTCCAGGTCCATCCCGGTGGTGAGAAAGAGGTCTGCCTCGGACATTTGGCGGGCAAAACTGGGTTTGGCCTTCACAAAATGTGCATCCTGATAACCCTTGGCGATGCTCGTGACTTCTACTTTTTCTCCCCCAATAGATTCGGCGATCGAAGCATAATCGGGGAGTGAGGAAACGATCTTAACCTGGCCGTTGGTCTCATCGAGAACCACAAAGAAGGACAAGACCCAGAAGAATCTACAAATCTTTCGTGTCATTTCTTTCTCCTTCTTAGTAGGTCTGATGCTTATGGGGACCCAGCGACCAGGTGAATTGAACAAAGAATCGATTTTCATTTTCGTCGAAGTCTCGATTCAAAAAATCGTATTGGGCCCGCAGCCTGACCCATTCGCTTTGCCATAAGGTCAAAAATGGGGAGAGCGCCCACTCGCTGTCGTCCTGATTTTCAAGAAGCTGGGAGAACTGATATCGGAGTCCGCCATACCAGCGTCGGCTGAGTTGGTACTCGCCGGAGGCGTACATTCCGAGAATGTCACCACCCGGCCAGTGGTCACGGGCGTTGTAAAAAAATTCGCTGCGCAGCTCCAGGGAGCGATAGAGAGCACGCTGCAGGGGCTCCCAGCGGTAGGTCCAGTCCAATCCCACGACAGTTGAGCGATTCTGCTTGTCGATGTCCCAGTGAGAAGTGGCTGCCGAGAGACCCCATTCCAGATAGGCGTTGTCGGTAACATCGTAGTAGTTCAAAAGTCGTCCCGTGAAGAGGGGATCCCCGAAACCCCTTCCCGAAAAGGCCAGGTCGTTGGAATTGTTCATCACCTCAAAGGAGAGTTCGTTGGTCTGTGCCCAGGGAAGCCGGGGCGGCAGCCAACTCAGGGAAAGTCCCTCACCAATGAGTCCCTCATCGCCAAAAAGAGTCTGGGTGGGGAGATCGCGATTGGCCCAGGGAAGAGCGTGTTTGTGGGAACGATTCAGTTTGCCAAAATTGGCATGGAATCGACCCACTTTTAAACCCAAATTTCCAGGCAGCGATTCCCAGGTCAGGTACCCTTCCTCCAACTCAAATTCTCCTTCCTCGAAAGCCACAAAGAATTTGGCCAGGCTGTAAGGGTCCAGCGGGTGCTGAAAAGCGACTTCGAAACCGTCAAAGTTCAAACGATCGAAGTCGGGGTCCTGCTTGTTGTCACTGAAACGGGCTGTCACGTCTCCGGTCACGCTGATCTCTGGATTCAAAGCCTGCAGCGTTCTTTGACCTCCTGTGGAACTGACATCCTGGGGAGGAGCTGCTGCCTCGGAGATG
This sequence comes from Acidobacteriota bacterium, assembly GCA_963663035.1. Classification (GTDB taxonomy): domain Bacteria; phylum Acidobacteriota; class UBA6911; order RPQK01; family JADFOI01; genus JADFOI01. Next base: position 75,395 of record OY760074.1, on the reverse strand, counting down.
AGCTGTGGAGTGGCAGCTGAGAGCTGCAGAATGCGCTGTTCCAGCTCAGCCAGTCTCCTTGCATGGTCCGATTTCAGCTGGGCAAGCTGGTCCTGAAGTTCCTGAAGAGCCAGGCTTAAATCCTCGACAGTGGGCTGTGGTGTTTGGGCTGCCAGTGAAACTGCAGCCCATAGAAAAACAGACGGAAGAAAGGCGAAACGCCTCAACATAGTCACCTCCTGGCAACAAAAACTTCTGTTGGATGATCGAGCGGGCTCGGCTCAGGCAGGAGGTGCGCGGGTCTTGGTGTCCTTCAGAGGTTCTGAAAGGGTAAAGACCGTCTTGAAGATGTGACCCCGGCTGCTTTGTGCCAGACCCAATGGCAGCAAACTGCATACCGGCGAGCTGACGGAAGCATTAGGGTGAGACGCGAGACAGCTGTGGCAATTGTGGTTGGGGTCGGTGACGGGAGTCAGATCGTGAGACTCACCGTGGGCTTCAGTGAAAAGATGCTCGATGGTCTCCGAGAGATCCAGGAAGAACTGAAACTCAGGGGCCGCCGCCAGGTAAAAGAAAAGCACCGAGGTAAGTAAGAAAATTCCACCGCGGCGCAGGTATTCTCTATCCATAGATCTAGTACGATTCAATTATCGACTTCTGCTCAATTGTTGTCAAGGCTGCGATCGGCTGTGTCGAGCCTGGATTTCGAGTTGTGGCGTACCCTCTCAGAGGGTCCAGAACCCTGTGAGGAGTCCTTTCCGCTTCGAGAACCGAGGCTCCAGATTTTGATCCATCCATTCTTCCTGCACGAACTTAAGAAATCTCCGTCCACTTTTCGTCCACCTAGTTGACTCAATATGACTCAATGAATCACTCATTTGGTCTGGTGAAAACCCGCGAATCCCCAAGGTTTTGTTAGCTTTTCGTAACTTTTCACTTGGTGCTTTCCAAGACTCAAAATCTGGCGGGTGGCACCTCTATAAAAAGGGCTTGTACCTTCCTCAGAGACTCTTTCTTCGGCCTGTGCCTTCCCTGCTCCCAGCGGGCGACAGGACTCTGATCCATCTCTAACGCTTTGGCTAGTCTCTTTTGCGAAAGTCCCGCCGCGCTCCTACAGGTCCTTAGCCACTCTGGAAAAACCAAACATTGGCCGCCGCTTTCTGCCCACTTGGACGGATAACGCCCTTTCCGGAAACTGATCGACAACCGCAACACTGACTGATTGAGGCGTTTGCTAAGTCTTGAGGTGTCCTGAAAGCAATCAAAATTGGCCCTCTAAATTGGTTTGAGAAAGTTGGAGTGAGCTGGAGTAAGCGTGCCCGGGGAGGGACTCGAACCCTCACGAGGGAAACCCTCACAGGATTTTAAGTCCTGGAAGTGGGATTTCTAAGTACCTTTCAAATCGGGAGAAATCCCGTCGCTCTTAAATCGCTATCTTGGTTGGAGTGAGCTGGAGTGAGTTGGAGTTGGATCCTCGCGGGCACACTTCAGGTACAACCCCCCGAAGCCTTCCGCATTTGTTCCTTCATGGAATACCTATCAGAATACTCATGAAAGTCTTCGAGGCCAAGGAGAGGCAAGGAAGATACTTTCGTGAAATGTCTCCTCGACTGCTCTAGGGCTCCTAGTACTACTGGAGCGACCTTGCGCATCGGAGGAGACCTTCAACGGTCACCGGATTGGCGCTTAGCACTGGTTCCGCTTTGTCGGGACCCAGGAGACGTTCCGGCATTGCCGCCGCCCCCTTCCTTACGTTTGGGTCCCCCAGCGCCTGTTTCGATGTCGCCGGCTTCGAGAAGTTTTACCAGCGGTGGGTGTTCGAGAGCTTTTGGCGACACCTGCCCGGTCTTTCCCGGTCCGAGAAAGAGTCTTTTCCCGCCGGGTAAAGGAAGGCTCAGAGGTTTTCGAGTCTTGTTGGTGATGTCCATGGGCGTTTTCCAGCGGCCGCAAGGGGCTCAATGTCCCATAAGAGGACTTATCGTTCCTTTCGCTGCTTATATACGGGCCCGGCGCCGAAGAGCCAATCAAAGAAAAGTAGCGCAGATCAAGATCATTACATAGCTCGCCAAATAGCACCACTCAGCTGGGCCCGAGTGACCAATGGACTCAATTTCGAACATCAATGCGACCCAAGACCATAACGGAAGTAAGGTGATTGTTACGACAATTGCGATGGGTGCAGTAATAAAACAAATAGCGAATGCTGTGCCAACACCTCGTAGTCTATTTGCCCTGTTCATTGCGTTATATACGTCTAGTTTGCACAGTTCAGTTACCGCCGTTCCGCTGCGCTTTGCTAGATCGCTTTGCCTCGGACAATAGCACCACCATAGAAAATATAACAGTTCCAAGGGCAACCAATGCCACTCCACCACCTCCCAGTATCGATAACGACCGAGCATAACCTTCGCCTATCAAAGAAGCGTCCAAAAGCTCCTCAGCGCCAATTTCCGAAATGTGCGTCAGATGCGACCCGGCGAGGGCGTGGCGCGAGACAGCAGCGCCAGAATCTCTTCCCCGTACGTTTCCCGCCGCCAGGGGCCGAAGTCTGTGATGTGCGCCATTTCGCCGTGGGTGAGCGGGGGGCGGCGAGCAAGATCCCAGAGCGCCTTGCGCGGAAGGATGACATCCGACTCAACGCCGCGCGCCATCGCCCTGTTCTTGCGCCATGTGTGCAGGCGGTCGTACCGATCGCACACGTCGTCAGACTCGCGATCGGCCTGAGGCGCCCGCTGGGGAGGGGCGTGGAGTCCCTCTTGGATAGCGTGCAATACGCCGTGCGCGTGGCGGTGGATTTGCTTCGGCGTCATCACGGACAGACGCTGCAGTTCTTCGGTGTGGGTCGGGGCGCGGAGGACGAGCTCCATCAGCGTCGCCGCTCCCATGACTTTAAAGGGGGGCCGGTCCATGCGCGCGGCCTGTTCTTCGCGGTACGTGAAGAGGGATTGGAGGACAGCGGCCTGTGCCGGCGTGAGGTCGCGCGCGCCCTTGACGAGCCAGAATGCCGTCGGGTCTGAGCCCGCGTGGTCGGAGTCGACACGCTGTCGCTCCAGGCGTGCAAAGTCCTCGTGCGCCTCCGGCCAGTAGCCGGACTCACTCAACTCCTGGAGCTGTCGGTCGCGCAATGCCAGGAGATAGTGCGTATCGAGCCGTGCGTACTCCAACTGTTCCGGCTTCAGGGGACGGCGTTTCCAATCGGCACGCTGATACTTTTTGTTCAGCTTCACGCCAAAGTGGGAGTCGAGAATGGCGGCGAGGCCGACCTGCGGCCAGCCGAGTGTGCGCGCGGCGCTCATCGTGTCGAAGATATTCGCAAACTCGAAGTGGTAGTCGCGCCTGAGGCAGATGAGGTCGTACTCGGCAGCGTGGAAGACCTTCTGCTGGCTCGGATTGGCGAAGAAGGGCGCGAGCGGATTCAGACCAGGCAGCCTGATCGGATCGACGATGTAGTCAGCGGCGGGGGTGGAGAACTGCAGGAGGCACACGCACTCGCGATAGGCGTGGAGGCTGTTGGATTCAGTATCGATGGCTACGACCGGATAAGAGGCGAGAGCGCGGACGAGCCGACCGAGGCTGTCTTCGTCAGCGACAATAATAGGAGGTGGTAACAAAGAGGCACACATAGCCCACGCATTATAGGCGCTCCGGCCCCTTTGTTGTATCCCCTTTTATTCCCACTCTAGGGTCGGCATCATGCGGGCCAAGTGGAATCGGCAAGGCTTTCAGCTCGCTGCGGGTTTTCTTTCTAGATGTATCTTTGTACCTCATAATAGGTTTCATGGAGGACCCATGAGCCTATTGGAAACAGTTCAATTCATATGCCCCTTTTGCGGTGAACGCGTTGAGGTAGTCGTGGACTGTTCCATTGGGTTCCAGGAATACGTGGAGGACTGCCACGTTTGTTGCAATCCTATAACCCTTGCTGTTTCCGTCAATCATGAAGGCGAACCGAGCATTGAGGCGCGACCAACCTTCTGAGGCGTTAGGCAGGCTCGCCCGTACCGGGCTAAATGACGTCAAGCGAGTGCCATTTGGCCCATCCCCGAGTTCATGAGTCCCCCTACACGGCGGTGCCCTCATGCCGTCTTGAGATGGAAGAGCAGAGAGAGATCCATCGCCCACCGGTCCTTCCTGGAAATCTACTTATCGGGTTTTTCTGGCACTCAGCGTGCTTGTTGACTTTATGAGCTTCAGCCAGGATGAAAGGGGGCTATTCCATGTTTGTGACATCTTGTAAAGTCCAAAGGAGATCAACGGTGCTGCTGGCGAAACGCCTCGCCATGTGGTGTCTACTCCTCTTCCTGTTTTCAGCCGACAACACGCATGCCTAGGGGGTCGGGCATCGGAGTGGGCCGGCCGACTCTGACCGACCTTTTTCCTGGACCGAATTCCTCCCTCCCGAGCCGGTCCCCTTGGGTTCCCATGACCTTACGCGGGGCAAGGAGATCTTCAGGAGGAACTGTTCAGGGTGCCACGGGCCGAACGGTGATGGCCGAGGCATGATGTCACGGCACCTGTATCCCAAGCCGAGGGACTTCACCCGAGGCATCTTCCGGTTCAAGACCACCCAGAGCGGGAGCTTGCCCCGAGATTCGGACCTCTTCCGAACCATTTCGGTCGGCGTACAGGGTAGCGACATGCCGACTGGGCGCTACACCCTTTCGAAGAGCCAGCGCTGGTCCCTGGTGCACGACCTGAAGACAATTTCCGACTACTTCAGTGAGGAACCCCCGGGCCCACCTGTTGAACTGGGAGCCGAAACGCCAGCCGTGAACGTCCAGACAGAACGTGGTCGCGAACTCTATGTCCGGGCGGGATGTGTCTCGTGCCACGGCCCCGACGGATACGGCGACGGGCAGTCCGCGGAGAACATGGAGGACTCCTTTGGCTTTCCCATCCGACCTCGTAATTTTCTCCAGGCAGGAGAGTTCAAACGAGGCAGGACCCGCCAGAATGTAGCACTGACGATCGCGACTGGCAACGACGGGACACCCATGCCTTCCTTTCTTTACTCTCTGAAAAAGGACGAGATCTGGGCCCTGGCGGACTATGTCATGGCATTCGAAGTCGATCCGGTAGCCCCGTCGCCCATGGGACCGATGAACGGTTGCCGCATGATGGGCGGAAACATGATGATGCCCTGCTGCGGCATGGGGCGCGCCAGATCCACCGAAGACCAGTATGTCGAGGAGGAGCCTACATCGGCGTCCCGCGGGTGTCCCATGCAGGCACCCAATCCGAACCCATAGACAAGTCCTGCCGGGTCCGTGTCGCTGGTAGGACATCGCTCTATCCGTTGCAAGGTGTGAAAGCCGGCGCTTTCGCCTGCTCTCGACGGCCACCTTCCTCTGAGTGTAACGAAGAGGAACAGTTGGCTCCCCGAGCGGGTCTCGAACCACCACAAAATTCCCCTCTATTTTGGCTGGAGTGAGTTGGAGTGAGTTTGGCGCGGGCACACTTCAGGCACAATTTGGGGGTTTGGAGGGTGAGTCGGGGAGACTCAATTTGGCTGAAACCCGCGTCAGAAGCGTGCCCGGGGAGGGACTCGAACCCTCACGAGGGAAACCCTCACAGGATTTTAAGTCCTCAACGGGTAAATCCTAACCAACTGAAACCACTAGATTTACCAAGTAGTTACGTGTTGTCTATCTTGGCTGGAGTGGTGTGGAATGGGGTGGTTTTGGGTTGTCGCGGTTACAAAATGGTTACAGTTGAATCAATCACGGCTCTAAGTTCATGCGCCGCATCAGGTCCTGGAAGCGAGGGTCGTCGCGGAAGAGAAGAACGAAGGAAGTCAACTTTGTTAGACTTGCGTCAGGCTCTTCTGGAGCTTGAAAAAGTCCAAAGAGACAGTGGCAAACATCTGCTGCCGTGTTCTTTCACGCTTGGGCCAGTGGCGAAAGGACATCGGAAAAGCGGAGAAAGTGGGGGGAGGATCTCAGAAATGAAGCAAAAAGTCTTTTCAGTGCTGATTGTTCTTTTAAGCGGTGCCATTTTCCTTGGATGCAGTCCAAGCCCCGGCTCCGAAGAGGCTTCCTCAAGCCCGGTCCCAACCTTCAGGATTCCCTCCCAGCAAGGCATGCCACCTGACATCGATCCGGAGTCCAGGTCGCGTCTTCCACTGAAGCACCGGGAGGATCTGGATGCGGATGGCCAGGACCTTTACGATTTCTTTGTCAACCCAGCCTCCCGAACTGAAGGTGTGATGGGTCCCAGAGGCTTCTATCTTTACAGTACTAGGGCTGGCCGGCATCTAGCCCTGGCCAATGAATATTTGCGATTCGAGAGCGGCCTGGATGCTCGAACCCGGGAATTGGCAATCTTGCTCACCGTCCGGGAGATGAACGGTCAATATCAATGGACCTCCCATGAACCCACAGCACTGGAAGTGGGGTTGGAGCCCGAGGTCATTGAGGTGGTGAAATACAATAAAAAACCCGAGGGTCTCAAGGAACAGGACACTGTGCTGATCCGCTACACACGCGAGCTGTTGAGGGAAACGGAACTCAGCTCGGAGACCTACAGCCAGGCTGTCAAAGAATTTGGTGAGGACCAACTGGTCACTCTGACATTCCTGATCGGAAACTACGTGAGAACGTCCCTGACGTTGAAAGCTGTCAACATGCAACTGGCCTCCGATCGAGAACCCCTTCTACCCATGCCGGAATAACCTGCTCTCAAAAGCGCTGCTGGCTTGCCGATTGTCCCGATCTGTTCGCCCCAGGGGTATAGACAGGTATAGGTTTAATTTTTTAAAACTATACCCACCCCTCCCGTACACATTGGGACACCCCCTCCCCCGAACAGTTCGGGTCAATTGTCATCCTCATTGAAATAGAAAAAAATTGCGCCAATACCCAGTGACAAGAAAGCTCCCAGATAAAAGCCTACGATCACACCAGGAACTATTGCCACGACAACTGAGATGAGCAATGACCAGCCAGTGTAGGCCTGGACCAGTTCAGATGCTACGGCTACTGAAGCAATGATAGAGGGTGGAATCGCTAGGTCTGCCAGATGAAAGCTCAAGGCTCCAAATTCATCCGCAGCAGCAGGTCAGTGAAGCGAGGGTCGTCGCAAAAAGAGGCCTTATGGAACGACTTCAACGCCCTTCCAAAAGGCGATATGATTCTTGATTTGTGCCGCCTTTTCCTTGGGTTCTGAATAGTACCAGGCGGCATCTCCATTCCGTTCTCCGCCCACCACGATGTCGTAGTAACTGGCCTGCCCCTTCCAGGAACAGTGGGTGTAAGTTTCGCTGTCTTCAAAATAGGTTCTGTTGATGGAATCAGGGGGAAAGTAATGATTCCTTTCCACGACAATAGTTCGATCACTTTCAGCAAGAGTGATGTTCTTCCAAATGGCTCTCATTAAACACCTCAGGCACTATTCTATCAGTTGAAACGCGACCTGAAAGATCAGCTTCATCTACGGCGCCAGGTTCATCCGCAGCAGATAAGGATGAGAAGGCCAAACTCCTCAGAGGCAGTCTCTAAAATGAGCTGCAGTAAGAGGAACGCAGTCCCAAAGCTTGGGCTGCAAAATATTAACTCTTTAGCAAAGGAGCTTGGCCATGAAAGATTCTATCAAAGAGATCACACAGATTCCGGAACTGACGATGGGTTTGGACCTGGGAGACAAATTTTCCTACTACTGCATCATCGACAAGTCAGGACAGAAAGTGGAAGAAGGTAGGGTGAAGACTCAACGACGAGCCATGGAAAGGTTCTTCAAGTCTCAGCCAAAAATGCGGGTGGTGTTGGAAACGGGAACCCACTCTCGGTGGGTGCAAGCGATAGCCAAGGAGCAAGGACACGAAGAAATCGTGGCCAATCCCCGACAGGTTCGACTCATCAGCCAGAACCGAAAGAAATCGGACCGCAAGGATGGAGAGCTTCTGGGACGTTTAGGAAGAGTGGATCCCGAGCTGTTGTATCCGATTCAGCATCGGGGCGAAGCCGCTCAAGCGGACCTGGCGGTGGTTAAAGCTAGAGATGAGCTGGTGAGAGCCCGAACCCGGCTGGTCAATCCTATCCGAGGATCTGTGAAAGCCTTCGGGGAGCGTCTGCCCAGTTGTTCCACAGAGGCTTTTCCCCATCGGGTCAAACTCCACATTCCGGGTTGCCTGAAGATGGCTTTGGAGCCCCTGCTGGAGATGATCCAACAGCTCACCGCACAGATCCGCCAATACGATCGGCAGATTCAGCAACTGTGCCAGCAGAAGTATCCGGACACCGAGAACCTTCAGCAAGTTCGAGGAGTAGGACCGATCACAGCTCTGGCCTTTGTTTTGACCCTCGAGGATGCCCATCGGTTTGGAAGAAGTCGCCAGGTGGGAGCGTATCTGGGGCTCACTCCCAGACAAGACCAATCCGGGAATCGGGATCCTCAGTTGAGGATTACCAAAGCCGGCGACCGATTCGTTCGCAAACTACTGGTCGGTAGTTCCCAGTACATCCTGGGACCTTTTGGCTCGGATTGTGACTTGCGACGCTATGGGGAGAGGATTGCTTCCAGAGGAGGAAAAAGCGCCAAGAAGCGAGCCGTGGTGGCGGTGGCTCGTAAACTCTCGGTCCTGCTGCACCATCTGTGGGTCACAGGAGAGACCTATGAACCGCTGTACAACAATCAAGAGTACCTGGAAGGGGCTGCCTAAGAGATTGAACCCAGAAGGGATTCCGGTGAACGTGACCCGCCCATGGAGTTAACCTCAATGATCCAAATGCCCAGTTCGGGTGACTGCGAACGACCTGCTGTTCCTTCCTTCGGAAGAGAACGAGCCGCAGATTGCAGCGCCCAGTTTGACGAACCCTTACATGCACCCAGTCCAAATCAAGGGCTGAAAAAGAGTGCGGATGGAAGCAAGGCAAACAAAATCAGCATCACTGGATCGATTAAGCGAACTCCCATCAGCTGGCTTAATCACCCGGTCCCGGACTTTTGACCGCCAAGTCGGTCTTGACAAGAAAGGGCCTTCTCATGGAAGCAGGTCGTGGAAGCGAGGGTCGTCGCGGTGACGTTGCACCCGTGTGCGGCCGGGGCCACCGGGCAGTTCAAAGTGCGTCTTGGTTCCAGCTTGGATTTTCTCTGTCATCTGGATGTAGTAGAACCTCGTCGCCGACAGCGTGCCAGAATGACTTATCGATTGGTATATTAGCATATGTATGTTTTTTATCGGAGCTACCCTCAAAAGGTGTGTAAATAGCACAGGCGGTGATTATCCTTCCGGGTGAAAATAAAAACCCGGGCGGAAGAGCCCGAAAGGAAGGAGTCACACCGCCATGAGCAAGAAGAACATTGATCACAGTGTGGAGTCAAGAGTCTGCTTTGAACAGCTGGAAGAGTGGGTGCGAGAGCAGATCCAGTTTTACGTACAGGAACTGCTGGAGGATGAAGTGACACAGCTGCTGGGACGAAGAAAGAATGAGCGTCGCCGAGAAGTGGACGCCTCCGGTGGCTATCGCAACGGCTACGGCAAGGAGCGGCGACTGACGATGAGTTGCGGAACGATCAAGCTGCGGCGTCCCCGAGTGCGGGATCTGGAAGAGCGTTTTGAGAGCCGGGTCTTGCCGCTGTTTGCCAAGCGAACGCGAGAGGTACGAGACTTGATTCCAGAACTCTATTTACATGGTCTGGCCGAGGGGGATTTCGATCTGGCCTTGAGAGGGCTTTTAGGGGAAGAAGCGCCGCTGTCCCCCAGCACCGTAGCCCGGTTGAAACAGAAGTGGCAGGGAGAAATGGAGGCCTGGCAGAGCCGTCGGCTGGATGATCTGGAAGTCGTGTATTTGTGGGCGGACGGCGTGTACATCAAAGCAGGGCTGGAGAAGGAGAAGGCCGTGATTCTGGTAGTGATCGCCGCTTTAAGTGATGGCACTAAAGTGGTGGTGTCCGTCAGTAGTGGTTATCGAGAATCGACCCAGAGCTGGTCCGAAGTGCTGCGGGATCTCAAAGAGCGGGGGATGAACCCACCCCGTCTGGTGATCGCTGACGGGCATCTGGGGATCTGGGGAGCGTTGCGCAACGTGTTCCCAGAAGCCGACGAGCAGAGATGCTGGAATCATCGCATCGTCAACTTGCTGGCCAAGATCCCCAAGAGTCGGCACAAAGCGGCCTTGTTGATGTTGCGGCAGATCCCTTATGCAGAAACACGGCAGGAAGCCGAGCGAGTCAAAGGACGATTCCAACATTGGTGTAGCAAGAGAGGCCTGGAGGCAGCGGCTGATCTGATCGACCAGGACTGGGAGCGGATGGTGACGTTTTACAACTATCCCAAACAGCAGTGGCAACATCTGCGGACTACCAACCCAGTGGAGTCTCCCTTCTCTGCTCTGCGACTGCGAACCGATGCTGCTCGAAGGTTCAAGAAAGTGGCCAACGCACGGGCTGTCATCTGGAAGATGCTGCTGGTCGCTGAGAAGAGATTTCGCCGTTTGAAGGCTCCCCACTTGATGAAGGATGTCTACCAAGGAGCCCAATATGTCAATGGAGTTCCAGTCAACCCAGTCACCCAGGAGAAAGCCGCCTGATGTCTATTTACACACTTATTGACGGAACCTCTTTTTATCGTGGCCGAAAGGACACCACCACTACTCCACAATTTTTACCAGGTAGAGCGTGTAGGCAAGGAGCGCAACCGCCAATGGGCAGTAAAGCTTACAATTGAAAATCCAAAACAGCTTAGATTTGGTTATGTAAGTTAGAGCCCCGTACTTGTCCAATAACTTATCGGTGACAATTTGGGTATCACGAGTGTAACGGTGACTCACCCAGCTTGGAACAAAATCATTCCAATAGGACTTCAGCGCACGGCCGCCCACCATCGTAAGATGGGTTCGAACCAAAAGAGCACTCACAATCACTGGTAGGGCTCCTACCAGTATCGGAATGTAAATTAAAGGGATTGCTGCAAGAAACTTCCATCGAGGGACTTTGTGAAAATTACATCCAAGCTGAAGGCGCTCCTCCTCACGATTGACTTCTTGGGCAATCAGCCATCTCAACCTTTGACCCACGGTAGTTCCTACAGTCCCATTTGCCTCTGGCGCGCCCATCCTATTTAGTACTGTATGGATATCTACAAGAGATAAGTTGGCTTTCTTAAGTTCTTCATCAAACTTATGATTGAACTTGCCCTCCAATTGCTTTCGGATTAGTTCACACATTACTATCTACTCCTTGCATCGGTTGTTTAATCGTCAGCCAGGTTTTTCGAAGTGGGTGTCCAACGTTGATGCCACTTCACGGCTCAGGTTGGTGTCCTCGGCACGGTAGACGGTTCCCATGCCGCCCTGGCCGATCTTCTCGATGATTTTGTAGTGGGAGATGGTTTGGCCGATCATGGGGTAGGCACCAGGCGTTTGAGTTCTTCAAACCAGTTGAGGACGACGTTGATCTGGGTCGCACCGCCGGTCTGCGACTCGACGGGCTGCAGCATCAGGAAACGCTGGCCGTCGGGACTGACATCGTAAAATGGATAGCTAAAGGCGGTTGGCAGGTACAGTCCTTCAAAGAGCATCTGAGGCGTTCCCGACGCAAAGCCGGACCTCGTATCCAGCTCCACCGCCATCATCCTGTCCCCAATGCGGAAAAACAACTCACCTCCTTGCGGGTTCCAGACCGGCTCCTGGCCTCCGTCGGTCGAAATCTGCCACTTCCCGCCAGGGCCGGGATACGGCTGCACGTAAACTTCTCTGCGTCCCGACTCGGTCGAGGAATAGGCCATCCATTCGCCGTCAGGGGAAAACTTCGGTGCAGTTTCTTCATAGGGGTTTTGCAGGAACGGCTCCGCCTCGCGATCTTCTAAATTCAGCACCCGGATTGCGCGGCCGGTCGTCGGATTGTCTTCGATAAATGCCAGCAGTTGCCCGTCCGGGGAAAATGAAGCCGGGACAGTTTGATAATCGCTCGTGGTTAACCGTTCCACACCACCGCTGCCATCGGCCATTTGCCAGAAAATGCCCAGCCGGCCTTCTCGGTCTGAGGTGAACGCCAGCCGCTTCCCATCGGGCGACCAGGCAGGAACGGTGTTAAATCCAGACTCAAACGTCAGTCGGGTAAGGGTGCTTCGGGAAACGTCATAAACCCCAATATAGACCTCATTCTCTCGCTCTCGAATTCCAACGGCTATACGCTGACCGTCGGGCGAGACCCGGGGGTACTCGTAATCCCGAAGGGGAGCAGCCAAGGGCTCAGATATTCCCTGGCGGTCCACCCAAACCAGCGTGCCCTCCGATTCGTCCGCTGAACCAACAACATAAGCCAGTGCCCCCGTTTTAGAGATGGTCAACTGTGCGCCGCCAAAAGCTCTAACGGGAGAACGAATACCTTCTATGACGGGTACCGGAGAACCAGAGATTTCCAGCTGATCGGGATCAAATAGAACGGCCATCAGGGTTCCTTCCCGGGAATAGACCAGATGCCCAGTCGAAACGTAATGCGGGAAGGTGCCACCCTGCAGCAGGACCTTGCGTTCGCCCGTATCGAGCCGTTGCACCACAATCGTCCCATCACCGGTCGCGAAGAGCACCGCTTTTCCCCCCGGCAGAATCTCCGGCCAGGAAAGGAAGGATTCCAGTGGGCCACCTTCCAGCGACGTAAGGACTTCAGGCGTCCCGCCGTCTGCCGAAACCTGCAACAGTCGCAATGCCCCGATTGTACTAAAGATAATTCTGTCATCGGTTCCCCAGCTTGCCCCTTGAGTCCGACCACTCGTAGTGCAGATCGTCAGAACTGTACCGCCGGTGATCGGACCTTTCTTCAATTCTCCTTCCGCAAAGAAGCCAACCCACTGTCCGTCGGGCGAAAAAAATGGGTGGTTAGCCCCTTCAGTACCCGAGAGAGGCTGGTCTTCCAGGCTATTCATGGGACGAAGGTAGAGGCGCGGTGGATCATCTCCCTTTTGCGCTGAGTAGACCATTTGGGAACCGTCCGGTGAAAAAGCCAAGGGAACGATGGCGCTAGACTGAATTGTTTCGTCGGCTTGCAGGGCCACCACCGTACGTGTAACGGGTCGGGCGGGAGCAGGCTTGAGATTCCAGACGGCGACGCTTGCTATGCTTGCTGCTACTACCACGGAAGCCACGACTGGCAAGAGCAGCTGACTCCAGCCTGAACCTGCGGGGATTCCAGCAGCAGTTGTGGGCAGGCTTGCGTCCGTTGTACCTTCCGCGATCCACTTCAGTTCACGATACAGGTCCCGTGCCGACTGCCAGCGGTCATCCGGGTCCTTAGCCAAGCAGGTCTTCACGACCCGGTCGAGCGCCGTGGGTGTCAGCGGCTGCAACTCCGACATCGGTTGCGGGTCCACTTCCAGGATTTTGGCAATCAAACTGGCCTGGCTGTTGCCCTCAAACGCCTTCTTGCCTGTGGCCATCTCATAGACCACCGCACCAAAGGCGAAGATGTCTGTTCTTCTGTCAGCCTCCTTGCCTTCCAACTGCTCAGGGGCCATGTACTGCAACGTGCCCAGGATGGTCCCCTCAGCGGTGAGGCTGGCTTGCTCCGTGGGCAGGGCCGAGAGGTTGGTGGGTGTCTCCGTTGCCTGCTGCTTCGCCAAGCCAAAATCCAGCAGCTTGGCCCCACTCTTGACCAGCATGATGTTGCCAGGCTTCAAGTCCCTGTGCACCACCCCCTGCCGGTGGGCCTTATCCAGGGCATCGGCAATCTGGATGGCGTATTGCAGGGTCTGTTCCAGCGGTAGTGCTCCCTTCTCCAGCCGAGCAGCCAGCGTCTCCCCCTCCAGGTGCTCCATGACCAGGTAGTGGATGCCGTCCTGCTCCCCGATGTCATAGAGGGTGCAGATGTGAGGATGGTTGAGGCTGGAGACGGCCCGGGCCTCGCGCTCAAACCTTTCCCGCAGGTCGGCTCTCTCTGAGAGATGCTGGGGCAGGATTTTGAGGGCGACTTTTCGGTCCAGGCGGCTGTCTTCTGCCAGGTAGACTTCCCCAAACCCGCCAGCGCCTAGCTTGGAGATGATCTTGTAATGGGAAAGTGTCTGACCGATCATGGCACAGGCACCCGTTCCTTCAATTCCTCGAACCAGTTGAGGACGATATTGATCTGGGGACGGGCGGGTTCGCCGGAATCGGACTGGTCCGCTGGGAACACCATGAGCAGTCGTTTGCCGTCGGGACTGATGTCGTAGTCCCTGTAGTAGCCAACCACGTTGAACCCTTCAACTGGAAGCGTCTGTTCGTTGCTGAACGCAAAGGCCGGTTGAGTGACAATATCGACCGACCTCAGTGTTATTCCTGCAGAGGTGGAAACGGGTCGGTAGAAGAGCTCACTCCCTTCAGGTGACCACAAAGGCCAATAACCTCCGTCTTGTGAAATCCTGCGCCTAGCTCCTGTCGGCGGGAACGGCTCGACGTAGATGTCGGCTTCCCCAGCAATCGGACCGGCTCCGTAAGCCAACCACTCAGCATTGGGAGAGAGCTCTGCACCCATATATATGGTTTCAGGCGTGTCATAGAGGCTTTGCGTCTCTCGATCATCCACGGACAACGTCCAAATGTCCCAATCGGTCGCGAGGGCCCTTTCTACATTGAACACCAGGAGTTCGCCGTCCGGCGACCAGGACCCCATCCAGTGGCTTGTTCCCTCTTCGGCTGTCGTGAGACGCTCGGCGACACCGCTTCCATCGGCTGGCATCCAGTAGAGACTCATCGTCCCATCCCGGTCCGATGAGAACGCGATGCGTTGGCCGTCCGGAGTCCAGACGGGACGCTGGTTGTTGCCCTCAAACGTCAGTTGCTGGATCGCCGTGTCTCCGGTGAGGTCATACAGCCAAATGACGTTACCGTTCTCTTCGACACTCTGAACGAGCAGGGTCTGTCCGTCTGGCGATAGGCGCGGACTCAGATATTCTTTGGGCGGCGCGTTGAGGCGTTCCACCAGGCCATCCCGGTCCACCAGCGCAAGAACACGCATCTGAGCCATTGCTGCCGTGCCTGGTATATAAATCAGTGTCCCACGGTCTGAGAATCCATAGTGTGCGCTCGCCGTGAACTGTGGAGGAGCCCGCCGAACTCCCTCAACCATCGGAACTGGTCCGCCTGAAGCCTCCAGGCTGGCCAGGTCAAAGGGAAGCGCAAACAGCACGTCCTCTAACGCATAGACGAGATGCCCGGTAGGAACGTAACGAGCATCGCTGCCGCCCTCCCACAGAATCTTTCGTTCTCCTGATTCAAGCGACTGCACGACAATCTGTGCCTCATCCCAGCGGGTTATACCACTCACGCTAGTCAACCTAGTCAACGTGAACAGTACCCACTCACCACCCGGCAACATTTGGGGGCCATGCACCTGTTCTGGTGCTTCCGTTGAAATGACCAACTCTGGAGTCCCGCCATTGGCGGACACGCGCATGATCCCCTCAGGCTGGCCGTACACAATGGTGTCGTCTGAACCCCAACTCGCACCAAAGGGAAACGCTGCATCGCACAAGGTCACCGGTGCACCTCCGATGGTGGAGATCTTCTTTAGCTGACTATCAGAAGTTGAATAGTATCCGACCCATTCGCCGCCGGGTGAAAAGAACGGGTTGTTAGGGTCTTCATCCGTTCCTTGAATCGGACGCGCTACCATCTCGTTCAGGTTTCTCAGATAAAGTTGGCTATTGGCAACGTAAACAATCTGGCTGCCATCGGGTGATACCGCCACAAGCGGGCGCCCTCCTCTTGTAAATGCCTGGCCGTCGGGCAGTTCATGGTAGAAGCGAGTAGCTGGAGCTAGGGGCTGTGGTTCTGTTGGCTTCAGGTTCCAGGCTGCTACGCCAGTGATCAGAGCTAACATTAGGGCTGCCACCCACGGAAGTATTCGTCGCGGAGGTGCCTGAACAACATCGCCGGTTGGCTGCACCAACACCCCGCTGGGATCGGCCAGGTAATCTTCTATGGCAATCCGAGCCTCTCGAATGTCAGCCAACCGGCGTCTCAAATCCCGATTAAGACAGCGTTCCAGAAGCCTCCGAAGTGGCGCGGGTGTTTCAGACGGAAGTTTTGACCAGTCGATTTCAGCTCGCAAAACCGCTGCCAGCGTGTCCGATACATCCTCCCCGTCAAAGGCCCGCTTCCCGGTGAGCATCTCGTAAACAACTGCTCCAAATCCCCATGTGTCAGCTCGGGTATCGGTCTGGTTGCCTTTAGCCTGTTCCGGACTCATGTAGGCAGCAGTACCCAAAATAACTCCAGCCTGGGTGGCAGCGGCGGTGAGTGTTGGCGATTGTGAGAGCTCTGAGGCTGATGGTGTCTCCCCCTCCAGAGCCTTAGCTAATCCAAAGTCCAGAATCTTGACCTGTCCTTCAGGGGTAATCTTGATATTGGCAGGCTTGAGATCCCTGTGGATCACCCCCTTCTCGTGGGCTGCCTCCAGTCCTTCCGCCATCTGCAGCGCAATCTTGAGGGCATCCTCAACAGGAATTGGTCCCTGGGCAATTCTTTCCGCTAGGGTGGGGCCTTCGATGAGCTGGAGAACCAGGGCCTTGGTCTGGCCTGCGTCTTCAATCCCGTAAATCTGCCCGATGTTGGGATGATCCAGGGAGGCCAGGACTTCCGCTTCCCGCTGAAACCGGCCCATTCGCTGTGAATCAGAGGCAAACTGCTCGGGCAGGATCTTGAGCGCCACGTCCCGGTTCAGCTTGGTATCGGTGGCGCGGTAGACCTCACCCATACCGCCTTGGCCGATTTTCTCAAGAACCTTGTAATGGCTGATGGTCTTGCCTAGCACGAAACTCCCCCTCTCCCGCAATGCAGTTGTGGTCAATGCTAAGCCCGGATTATTCATAAATTCTGAAGAAGGGGTCTGATCGAGGGCACAAAAAGATGCCGTACCTCTTTGATATAAAAGGGGTTATGAAACAACTCCAAACCAAAAAGGTACGGCCCAGCGATGCATCAGTCTGCCAGATCAACTTGCCATCTCACCCTGACAGAAAAGTGGTGGCTCGATTCGATGGAGGCCGGCTCTCCTCCGATGCCGGGCTGCTGTGTCTGTACGCCCTGGATCAACAGCACGGACTGACGGCTGGCTTTGCCTCCTGCCTGAAGGACGCTCGAGATAGCCGCTACGTCCGCCACCAGATTCGCGAACTGCTCACCCAGCGCAGCTTTCAGATCGTGGCCGGCTATGAGGACTGCAACGATGCCGACAGCTTGCGCTCGGATCCCATCTTCAAGACCGTGTGTGATCGGCTGCCGGAAAGCGATCCGGATCTGGCTTCTCAACCCACGCTGTCGCGACTGGAGAACTCGGTGGACTCGAAGGATCTCACTCGCCTGGGACAGTGGCTGCTGGAGACCTACTTGAAGCACCGCAAGAAGAGCCGGCCCGAGAAGATCATCCTGGACATCGACAGCACGGATGACGTCACGCATGGGCAGCAGGAGTTCAGCTTTTACCACGGCTATTATCGCGAGCACATGTATCATCCGCTGCTGCTATTCGATGGCGAGACGGGCGATCTGGTATGTGCGCTACTGCGGCCCGGCAACCAGGGGGCGGCCGCCCACGCGGTGGCGGTTCTCAAACGGGTGGTGGCCCGGATGCGCCAGGTTCTGGGATCCGATGTTCCGATCGAAGTGCGAGCCGACAGTGGCTTTGCGACGCCGGCACTGTACGAGTTCTGTGAGGAGGAAAAACTGCAGTATGTGGTGGGCTTTGCCCGCAACTCCCGGCTGGCGGCCACCGTCGAGCCCTTGGTTGAGCAGGTGCAAGCAGACTATGACGACTCAGGAGAAAAGCAACGCCAGTTCACCGAGCTCGTCTATCAGGCCGACAGTTGGGACCGGGAGCGGCGCATGGTGGCCAAGGTGGAAGTGAGCGAGCGCGGGTTCAACCGTCGCTTTGTGGTCACCAACCGCCAGGATCTCACGGCCGGGCAGCTGTATGACCACTACATCGGACGGGGCCAGTGCGAGAACTTCGTGAAAGCTTTCAAAAAAGATCTGGCCATGGATCGCTTGAGCTGCCACCGTTTCCTGGCCAACCAGTTCCGACTCTTCATCCACGCCCTGGCCTATGTCTTAATCCTGCGCCTGCGGGATTACCTGTGCGGGACTCCCTGGCACAACCTGGAGATTGAGACGCTCCGCCGCCGCCTGTTCAAAATCGGTGCCCGGGTTCGGGAAACTTCTCGTCGCATCTGGGTGCACCTGGCATCGTCTTATCCCGAACAAAAGCTCTTCGCATTACTGATGCACCGTCTGTGTCCCACCTGACGGTCCCCTGACTCCCTGCGCCAACACAGATATACAGCCCCCTGCGGGCCGAGCTGTTTCCGGAAGGGGCTCTCGCTTCATCTCTATTCGGCTCAACAAGCTTGGACGCCTTGTAATCGCACCTGAACACACTCTCAGCCCTGAACTTCCGCAGAAAATCGACACTCACCCCAAACTTATGAATAATTGCGGCTAGCCTTTGTGAACCTCCGCCCTGACGCGGGTGAAGTTAGTGCCAGACCCCAGATTGGAGATGGTCCGGCCCAGCCACTGAAACCCCAGACTGACATCATCCATATAGGAGTACACCGTGGGAAGGATGATGAGGGTCAGGAAGGTCGAGGTTGTGAGACCTCCCAGTACCGCCAGGCTGACTGGAGTCCACATCCGAGCACGTCCCTCAGCCTCCGGAAAGTATTCTGGGAGAAGAGCTGGCAGCGTTAAGGGTAAAATACCTAAAATAGAGGTTATTGCTGTCATGAGAATGGGGCGAAGGCGATCCATTCCGCCCTGGCGAATGGCCTCACTCCGCGGCATTCCTTCGCGTCTTAAGATATTGATGTGATCCACCAAAATGATCCCGTTGTTTACGACCAACCCAAAGAGAACCAGGATGCCAAGATAGGCCATTGAGTTGAGCGTCGTCCCGGTTAGATAAAAGATGCCAGCCACCCCAATGATCGAAAAAGGAACACAGAAAAGAATCGTCAGTGGATGGATAAAACTCTCGAAGAGCGCCGCCATGATGATGTACATGAGGACCACGGCCAGAATGATGGAAAAGAAGCTCTGCTGTTCACCTTGTCGAAAGCGCATCCACTGGTCACCAAAACTAAAGGAATATCCAGCCGGAAGCTGGAGCTCGCTCTCCAACCGACCTTGAATCATGTTATTGAGGAACATTCCACCGCCGCGCTCCGCATTGGCTGTCACCTGGAGCACCGACCTGCGGTCATCCCGCCGGATCGCCAGCGGGCCTTCCTCATATTGATAATCAACAACGGCATACAAGGGGATCATCTCCCCATCGCGATTTTCAAATTGTATATTTTCGAGTTCCTGGAGACTCAGCTCATTTCCACCTTCAAGCTGCACCACCACATCGATTTCACCAGCATCGCTCTGGTATCGAGTGACGGCGCGACTGCTCAGGGCGGAAGCAACGGTTCTGGCCACCAGTTGGGCTGAAATGCCAAACATCTCCGTCTTCTTCCGGTCCACCGTCAGATGGATCTCCTCATCTCCCGTTTCAAGGGAGGTTTCAATGTCTGTGAGTTCCGGAATCGTGGAAAGGATCGCCTTCACTTCCTCTGCATACACCGCCAGGACGGCCGACTCATCTCCCGTGAGCTCGATGCTCACACCCATCTCGCCGCCTCCCATGTGCATCATTCGCCCGAAGGAGAACTCGACGCCGGGAATCTCCGGAAAGAGGGCTCGTATCTCCTCCTGGGCAACCGCCACCGGTTTGAGGTCCCCCTCCTCTTTCAAGTAGATCGTCATATTCCCCCGATATTGCCCTCGGCTCGTGGTCCGGTTACTAAAATTACTGGCGATGGTGGCAATGCCTAATTCGTCCTTTCGATCCAGAAACGTCTTTTCCACACCCCCGAACAGCTCAATCATCTCTTCAGCGGAAAAGGAGCGCTCCATGGTCACATTCACCCGAAGATTCCGCTGGGCCACGCGGGGAAGATTTTCCCGATCAATTGAAGTGAGTAGCTGGTAAGAAGCGAAGGCCAGCATTGCCAGCACGATGAGACTCACAAAGCGCCAGCGCAGCAGCCAACCCATGAGAGCTCCGTAAGTCTCGGTCATCCACACCAGCGCCCTTTGTCTCGGCTTTTCCTTGCCGGTAAATAGACGACTCGACAGCATGGGAATCAAGGTGAGGGCCACAATCAAGGCGGCAATGAGAGCCACGCCGATAGCCAAACCAAAGTCCCGTGTGAACCGACCCATCTGCGTGCTGGGAGCAAAGATGAAACTGACGAACACCACGATGGTGGTGGCCGTGGAGGCCAGTACGGCTAAACCCACTTCGAGGCTGCCTGATATGGCAGCCTCGCGCGCTCCCAGACCCTTGTCTTGCTTATGGCGAAAAATATTCTCCAGCACCACGACGCTGCTGTCCACCAGCATCCCGATTGCAACCATCAATCCCATCAGGGAAACGACGTTCAAGCTGATGTCCGAGCCGGCAAAAACCCGCAGCAGATACATGAAAGCGAAGGTGAAAACGATGGACACCGGAATGGCAATAGAAATGATGATGGTACTGCGAAACTTCATCAAGAAGAGAAACAGCACGCCCATCGCCAAGACCCCACCGTAGATTCCAGCATTCTTGAGGTCGTTCAAACTCTTGAGAATGTCATCGGACTGATCTCGAAAGATCTTCACCGACAAACGCCCCTCCAGCTGCGGAAGCTGCTGGATCGCCTGCAGTTCTTCTTTCGCCGTTTGGGAAACGCTGACAATATTCGCTGTGGAGGCTTTGTACACATCAATGTTGACGGCATCAATGCTATCCAGCCGGGAAAAGGAAGTCTTTTCGGGAAAGTCGAAACGTACCTGGCCGACATCGGACAGGGTCAAGCGGCCACCTTGAAGGGGAAGATTGGCAATCTCGTCCGGGTCCTCGAATTGACCGACGGCCCGGAGGCTGTATTTCTTCCCTCCATCCATGATGTAGCCCCCAGCCACGTTGATGTTGTTATCGCGTAGCGACTGGTTCAAGCGAGAGATATCGATGCCATAAGCTTGTAACAAATTCTGATCGAGGTCGATTATGATCTGCTTGGTGCCCATGCCCCTGATTTCAACGTTGGCCACACCATCAAGCCTCTCCAAGCGGCGAAGCAGAATGTCATCCACGACCTGGTACAGCTCTTCACGTTCTCCATCCCAGGCAACGGAAAAACGCAGCACCGGCTGATCGCTGGCATGCCATTGCCTGATTGCAATTTGCTCCACATCAGAGGGCAATCGATTACTCACCTGATCAATTCGGTCCCGGATCGCCAGGAAGGTCAGATCCATATCGGTACCCTGCTTGAACTCGAGGCGCACATTCGCACTGCTGTTAGAGGAAGTGGAGCTCATGCCTTCCAGGTTCTCCAGGGTGCTCAGAGCCTCTTCCAAAGGCCGGGTGATATTGCGTTCCACTTCGTCCGGCGAAGAGGAGGGGTAACTGGCGTTCACGGACAGGACTGCGGAAGAGAACTCCGGCATCTGCTTCAGAGGCAGGCGCTGCAGCGACAAAAAACCCAAAACAAGAACGGAAAGCGTCACCATCAGGATCGTTACGGGCCGAAGGACTGAAAATTTCGATAGATTCATACTTTTTTCTCCCGAGTCACTATCGTGTAAAGAACCGGAACAAAGACAAGTGTCAGCAGGGTCGCGGTAATCAGGCCCCCAATGACTGTCACTGCCAGGGGAACTCGCAGTTCAGAGCCTTGCCCCCCACTGAGAGCCATGGGAAGAAGACCGAGAACGGTGGTGCTGGTGGTCATCAAAATGGGTCGCAGGCGCACTCCACAAGCCTCCTTGATGGCCTGAAATTTATCTTTTCCCTGATTTCTCAGTTGGTTAGTGAAGTCTATCAAAACAATGGAGTTATTCACAACAATTCCCGCCAGGATCACACCTCCGATGAGGACTACCACGCTCACCACCAGGTCAGTGATATACAAAGCCAAGGCCACACCGATGAGCGCAAAGGGAATGGCAAACATGATGATGAAGGGTTGAGCCAGAGATTCAAATTGTGAGGCCATTACAAGATAGACCAGGAAGACAGCCAGCAAGATGGCAAACTGCATGCTTTCAAAGGCCACCATACGCTCTTCACTTTGCCCCCCCACATAGACTGAAAGATCGGGCGGCAGATCGAATGCTTCAAGGGCCATCTCAATTTCCGTGACGACGCTCTGCAGATCCCTCTCGACAATGTTGGCAGAGATCACAGCAACGCGTTGTGGTCCAATGTGTCGAATCTCTGTGGGTCCCTCTTCCAATGTGACATCGGCGACAGAGGACAAACGAACCCCACTGCCGTTGGGTACGTCCAAAACAAGATTCGATAAATCAAACAGGGACCTGCGGTCCTCCTCCATAACCCGGACTCGTATATCGATTTTTCGGTCACGCTCGTTCAACTCCGTGGGGACATCACCCTGAACCTTGTTGCGAATGAGGTCAGCGGCCTGGTTGATCGTCAGTCCAAAGTTGGCCAGTCTTCGACGGTCAAAATGGATCTGGACCTCAGGATTTCCGCCGGCCGTGCTGGCCTTCAGGTCTCTCAACCCCGGGACCCCTTCCAACAGCTCTTTGATTCGCTCGGCATTCACTTTTAAGACCTGCAGATTGTATCCCTGTATTACCACCTCTATGGGTGTTTTGAAGCTAAAGAGAGCAGGCCGGGAAAACTTGTAGTCCACGGCCGGGAGCTCTTGAAGCTTCTCCCTCAACCGTTCCACAACCTCGTCCTCTCTTTCACGAAGAATCTCAGGATCCAGCGTCACCAGAATCTGCCCGATGTGCTCCCTCTCCTCTACTGCCGAAGCCCCCGTTTGATTGCCCGATCCTACGATCGTGTAATACCTCTGAACTCCCGGCTGATCCTGGATGATCGTCTCCACTTCCTCGAAGCGTCGGGCCGTCTGTTCAACCGGAAGGCCGGGAGGGAGTTGGAGATCCAGGAAGAATTCGCCCTGGCTGACTTCAGGGATGAGTTCTGATCCCCTCCCCGTCATCAGACTGAGCGACCCAGCAAACAACCCCAGGGCAAGGCCTAAGGAAACCAACCGGTGCCGCAGAGCCAGCTCCAGGAACCAGAAATAGGGGCGAACCAGAAAAAACTGCCTCGTTTTTTTCTCCGGCTTTGCCGCCAGGGTCCCTTCTTCACCACTCTGGCCCCGGCTGGCCAGCATAGGAATGAGCATCATGGCAACGACAAGAGAGGCCACCATGGAGAATGTCACCGTCAATGCCTGGTCGGCAAACAACTGCCCGGCGATTCCCTCAACAAATACGATCGGTGCAAAAACACAGATGGTGGTCATGGTGCTGGCCACCACTGGGTGGCCGACCTCACTGGCTCCAAGCTCAGCTGCTTCGCGGGGACCGTACCCCTTTGCCCGATAACGATAGATTGACTCGAGCACAACAATGGAGTTGTCCACCAGCATCCCGATACCCAGTGCCAGTCCGCTCAGCGACATGATATTGAGGGAAATGTTGGCCCCGTACATCAGAAAGAAGGTGGCCACAATCGAAAGAGGTATCGCCATGGCGATGATCAGGGTGCTCTTCAGGCTTCGCAGGAAAAGAAACAGCACAATAATTGCCAGAATACCGCCAAGGACAGCAGTATTTAGAACTTCATCAATGGAGCTTTCGATAAATCGTGATTGGTCAAACACCACTTCGAAATCCAGTGGATCCTTCTTCCCTCTGTATTCCTCTTCGAGAGTTTCCAACCGACTTCGAACCAGAGCTGCGGTTGTCACCGTGTTGGCATCGGCCGCCTTGAAGACGGCAATTTCAACGCTTTCCTCTCCGTTAATGCGAGTGATCACCTTGCGTTCCTTAAAGCCCGGGTAAACAGAGCCGATGTCCTCAAGACGGACCGGGACACCGTTTCTTTGCGCCACAATCACTTCGTTGATTTCATCGACCCCTTGAAACTCGTTGAGAGTTCGAACCAGATACTTGCTCTCACCCTCCTGGAGTGTTCCTCCCGTCAGGTTGATGTTTTCTTGGGCTAGCCGAGAAGTGACATCCCGGATGGAAATTCCAAGTGAAGCGAGGCGCTGCTCGTCCAGCTCGACCTGGATCTCCTCTTCGAGTCCCCCTGAAACTCGGACAGCGGCCACACCGTCAATGCTTTCCAAATCGGACTTCACAAATTCCTCAGAAAGATATCGAATCGCTGCCAGGTCAGATGAACCCGCCACGCTGACCCTCATAATCGGGTCAGTTGAAGGATCGTAACGCAGAAGAAGGGGTTTATCGGCGTCCACAGGCAGCCGCAAGACATCCAGTTTTTCCCGGACATCCAGCGCGGCAAAATCCATATTGGTTCTCCAGCTGAATTCGAGAATGACGTCAGAAACCTCTGGCTTTGAGACTGAACTGACGCGAACGACATCGGTCACCACGCTGACAGCGTTCTCGACTGTCTCGGTGATCAGGCTCTCGACTTCCGCTGGAGCAGCACCTTCATACTGGGTGCGAATGGTGAGGGTGGGATAGGAGATATCGGGTAAGAGATTGAGGGCCAACCTGCCATAAGAAACGCCGCCGAAAACGGCGATGGCCACAAAGAGCATCGTCACCGTAACCGGTCGACGAATAGAAAACCCGACAATCTTCATGGCCGCCCACGGCCGCCACGAAATTGCTGCATCATTTCCTGAGCAAAGGCCCTTTGCTTTTCAAAGTCGGTGGCGAGTTCGGGGTCCCTGGCTAACCGCGCTTCGTATTCCTCTTTCATCTCAGGGTTTCTCATTAACTGATCCATCATTCTTTCGACCATTTCCGGAGGCATTCCTCGCTGCCCGCCTGGGCCACCGCCAGCCGGCGGTCCTCCACCCATCTGCTGCCTGGGAGGACGGTCTCTAGTCTGGGCACTTGGGGTTCCATCAGGGCCGTCCCTTCTGGTGGGAGAAGAGGTGCGCTCTGGAGCAGCAGAAACAGAGGGATCCTCCTCGGGCGGTGCTCCCTCCCAGGACATGATTTTCACGGCATAGCCGTCGGACAAGCCCTCATAGCCGACCGTAACAACAGCATCCCCCTCCTGGATCCCTTCCAGGATTTCGACCCTGTCTTCCTCACTGAAACCGATGACAACATCACGTTTTTCGACTGAACCATCGTCGGTCACCACAAAGGCACGGTCTTGGTCACGCTCTCGTAAAATCGCCTTTTTGGGAATCACAATGGCGTCGGGACGCGTCTCGGTAGCGATGTAAACCGTTCCAAACATGCCCGGTCGAAGCCGGTCGGTCTGTCCCATCTCAAGTGTGACTTTGACTGTCCCAGATGTCGCATCAATGGTCGGGTTGATCATCTTGATAGCTGCCTCAAAGTCCTGCTCGGGGAAGGTCTCTAACCTGACTTGAGCCTTCTGCGCCACTTTCAGCTGAGGCCAATCTCTTTCGGGTACAAAAATTCTTGCCCACAGGGGAGGAAACTCCTCCACACTAAACACCTCCTGATTGCTGTTGACCCGGTCGCCCACCTCAATGAACCGTTGTGTAATAACACCAGTGATGGGTGAGTGAATCTCGGTGTACTCCAGCTGGATCATAGACGCCCTCAGTCGAGCTTGAGCACCCTCAAATTGTTCCCTGGCCGCCTCCAAGGCCAGCTCGTCGGTGCGATTCGTCAGAGAGACCTGATCAAAATCCTGCTTGCTGATTAATTCCTGTTGAAAAAGGTTTTGTGTTCTTTCGTAGTTGGCAACGGAGAGCTGCGCTTTAACCTCCGCCTGCTGAAGCCCCAGGCTGGCCTGATCGACAGCTATATTCGACTGCTCATACTCGTTTCTGACCTCCCGATCCTCCAGACGAATGAGGGTGTCCCCTTCACGAACAGCGGTTCCCTCCTCCACCAGGATCTCTTCAACAATGGCATTGAGTCTGGCATGAACTGTAACCTTCCGAATCGCTTCCAGCGTTGTGTTCGAGACGATATAGGTGGAAATGGGCTCCTTTTTTGCGAGGTAAGCTCTGATACTGACTGCCTGTGTCTCCGCTGATCCACCCCCAGGGCCTCGCCTTTCTCCACCTCGGCCGCCCGGATTACCCCCGCCGGGAGCAACCTCACTGCTTGAACAGGACACGAAAACGGCTAACAACAGTACGCCTGGCAGCAACACGATTCGTTGACATTGCATAGACACCTCGGCCCGTTTCTTGAAGGATCTCCCTAAACAGGTCAATATACCCCTTACTATACGCCCAGACTGTCACCCCGTTTCATTTTCTATTCATCGCTTGGGGGCATGGGACAAAGGTGTTAAAATCATGCCTTTCAATCCGCAGGAGGGGGCCTCCGTGAGCGTTGAATATGTCGAGAAGCTCTATAATCGCTTTTCTTCTTTTTATGACCTGATATATGGCCTCAAAGTTTTCGATAATGGGAGGGAGCTGGCTCACGAGGTTCTGGATCTCTTTCCTGGAGCGCAGCTTTTAGAAGCGGGGGTGGGAACGGGTCTTTCCGTTCCTCTGCTACCCAGGAACATCGAAATCACCGCCATCGATGTTTCCCAGAGAATGCTCAACCAAACCCGTAAGCGGCTTGACTCCCTGGACATTAATAACGTCCAGCTCTTTAAAATGGATGCCATGCATCTGGAATTCCCGGATAACAGCTTCGACCGAATCCTGGCTTCCTACTTCATCTCCACGGTACCTGACCCAGTCAAGGTCATTCTGGAAATGAAACGAGTCTGCCGCCCGCAAGGTAAATTGGTCTTCCTCAATCACTTTCAGTGTGAAATGCCCGCCATCGCCTTTCTGGAGAATCTCTTCTCCCCTTTGTTTTACCGACTGGGCCTTTACACCGGCCTGGATCTTCAAGAGTTACTGGCCCAAACCGGTCTGAAAGTGGACAGCATTGAGAAGATTGGTTTCCTGGGTCACTTTAAGGCCGTCAGATGCATCAACCCAGGCTAGCATCTGGAAAGACTCACACCGCATCGAGGGGGAAGCAGGGGTTAAGACCCTGACAGCTGGCCCGTGGGCTAAAGCCCACGGCTCCGTCTGAAGGCTTCATTCAGGGGTTCTGCTGGCGGGGTGGTCAAGGGTGGTCAAGATCGAGGCCGCACAAGCTCTTCGACCGCAGGCGTAGCAAAGCTACGTCGAGGATCGAAGGGCGCGGAGAACGAAGAGCTTGGCCATCCTGGACAGCCACCCCAAGTTTAGGTGATTGGCCTGGGAAACGACCGGCGCTTCTTCTTAGCACGTTTTCTGGCGAGCGCCTGTTTCAATCGCTTCTTTTCTCCAGGTTTCAGGTTAAAAGAGTGCTTCTTGGCATCCCGAATGATGTCCTCCTGCTGCACCTTTCTCTTAAACCTGCGCAGCGCGCTCTCGAGTGACTCGCCATCCTGGACAAAAACTTCAGCCATCTGCTTTGACGCTCCTTACCTGGAATCTTGTGCTCAAAAACCAACTGGAACTATAGAAGATACCTTCTTAGGCTGTCAAGGAGGGTTCAACCGCAGCGGGCAAGCCGGGGCTATGCATAGGTTTTCGTGACGAAGTGCCGCAGGCGCCACGATGACAAGGCGTGCGCGGGGTACCCGCTTGCGGGTCGCACAACGCAGTCAGCGTGGGTGATTGCGGCACTGCAGTAGAAAATTTCTGCATAACCCCGGCTAATAGTATCTGGCCTTGTTCTCCAGACGTTTGAGCAGATCTTCCTTGTCTTTGGTGGGGTAATCCGAGGTCGGCATTGTTTTGGCTACTTCGATGGCCTTTGCCAACTCACCCAAAAACTCATAACTTTCAATCAGTCCAAGCCGAGCTGTCCGCCGGCAATCGGCACACTCGGGCCCCTCTAAGACCTTCTTGAAGTAATCCACTGACTTTTCAAATTGGCTTTGGATCTGCAAGATAGTCCCGGCCCGGGCACGTGCTCGCTCCGCCAGCTGATCGTTACTTCCGTCCTCCATCAGCAGCTGGAACTTTTCAGCGGCCTCCTCGAACTGGTTCAATTTAAAGTAAGCGTTGCCCATCTTAAAGTTTACTTGTCGGCGCATCTCCCGTGGGACTTCCCGGATCAGGATCTGGCTCCAGTAAGCAATGGCCTGAGGCAAATCGGTCAACTCCACTTCATAAATCTCCGCGAGCCTCAGATAGGCGTCAGCAGCTAACGAACTGTCGGGGTATTGGCTCACCAGTTGCCGGTAGAAAAGAAGGGCGCGATCGACATTATAAAAGTTGACATAGTAGATAGTGCCAATCTCCCAGAGAGCATCGTCTGCATACTGGCTCTTGGGATAATTTTCATAGACGGATTCGTAGAGCTCGATGGCCTCCATGTAGTGCTCTTCACGCCATTGCTTTTGGGCGCGCAGCACTTGTACCCGTGTTTCGTTTTCCATCTCCACAAAGAGCCAGACGGCTCCTGCAAAGAGCAGAAAGGGAATCGGGAGAACCCATCGGAGTCCATTATTCATTGAGCTCTTTTTCTTTCTCCTCTGGAACCCGCGTCATGGCAGCAACCTCATCCTCGTCCCCAAGGTCTATGAGCTTGACCCCCTGAGCCCCACGAGAGATGGTCTTGCGAATGCGAGCGGCCTCCAGTCGAATGATTTTCCCCTTTGCAGTAATGATAATTACCTCGGTGTCACCTTTCACGGCAAAGGCGGAAACCACTGGGCCATTCCGCTTTGTCGTCTTGATGTTAATGACTCCCAGGCCTCCCCGCCCCTGGCACCGGTATGCGCTGACCGGGGTACGCTTTCCGAAACCATTCTGTGTTACAGCAAGGATGTCCTCCGAGTTGTCGCGAAGAATATCCATGCTCACCAGGGCGTCTCCTTTCTTTAAGACCATCCCTTTAACCCCTCGAGCCGTGCGCCCCATAGCTCGAACTCCCTTTTCTGAAAAGCGAATCGCCTTTCCACTGCGGGAACAGAGGTGGATATCGTTGTCCCCATCTGTTCGTCCAACAGCCAGCAACTCGTCTCCTTCTGCCACTGCACAAGCAATAATTCCATTCGCGCGAGGCCTGGAAAAGGCACTTAAGCTGGTTTTCTTTATGTAACCCTGCCGGGAAGCCATGGCTATAAAGCCCGGTTCTGAGAAATCCTTGACGGCGATCATATAAGCAATCTTTTCTCCCCGTTCAAGACCGATGAGGTTCACAACCGGTTTTCCCTTCCCAGCCGATCCCACATCCGGAATCTCGTACACCTTGAGCCAATACACTTTCCCCCTGTCGGTAAAGAACAGGATATAGCTATGAGTGGAAGCAACGAAGAGGTAATCGATGAGATCCTCTTCAGTCCGGGTGGACATGCCAATGCGACCCTTACCTCCCCTTCGTTGACTTTTGTAGATGTGTAAGGCTGTCCTCTTGATGTAGCCGTTGTGAGTCGCTGTAATCACGGCGGGCTCCTCAAGAATCAAATCCTCGATCGTCAGCTCAATCTCCTGGTCAACAATCACTGTTCTGCGCGGATTCTGGAAGTTCTTCTGAATCTCAAGCAACTCTTTCTTGATCACTTGCTTCAGGACTTTCTCGCTACCCAGAATTATTTCCAGCCGGGCGATGGTCTTGAGTATCTCCTCATACTCCTCGACTATTTTGGCTTGCTCCAGACCCGTCAGGCGTTGCAGCTTCATGTCCAAAATGGCCTGGGCCTGAGTTTCGGTGAATTCGAATTGGGCAGAGAGTTGCTCCTTTGCCTGAGCCGGGGATTCAGCTTTCCGAATCAAGGAAATGACTGCATCCAGCTGATCTAGAGCCTTCTTCAGACCCTCCAGAATATGAGCACGTTTTTCCGCTTTTCTCAGGTCAAAGGCAGTCCGGCTTCGGACGACCTGCTTGCGGTGTTCCAGAAACAGGTTAATGATTGCCGGCAAAGCCAGTACTTGTGGTTGCCCTTCCACCAGGGCTAACAAGATGATGCCGAATGAAGTCTGCATTTGAGTCAACTTATACAGGTTGTTCAGAACAATCTGAGGTTGCTCCCCTCTCTTGAGCTCAATCACCACACGCATTCCTTCACGATCTGATTCATCGCGGAGGTCACTGATGCCATCAAGTCTCTTGGCATGGACCAGATGGGCAATTTTCTCCACCAGCTTGGCCTTATTCACTTGGTATGGGATTTCGGTGATGATGATTGCCTCACGGTTTTCATTGACCTCTTCAAAAGAGGCGTGAGCTCGAAGCTGTATGATCCCCCGCCCTGTGTTGTACGCCTGACGGATGCCGTCTCGTCCGTAGATAGATGCCCCGGTAGGAAAGTCTGGTCCCGGGACCAGTTCCATGAGTTCGGCGACCGAAGCGTCGGGACGATCTATGAGCAGAAGGGAAGCATTGATGATCTCAGTCAGGTTGTGGGGGGGGATATTAGTGGCCATGCCAACGGCAATTCCCGAGGTCCCGTTCACAATGAGATTGGGGACCCTGGCGGGTAAAACCAGCGGCTCGGTCAATGATTCGTCATAATTGGCTTGAAACTCGACCGTCTCCCGATCTATATCCGCCAGCATCTCTTCGGCAATTCGCGACATGCGGATTTCCGTGTAGCGCATGGCTGCCGGGGAATCACCATCGACGGATCCAAAGTTCCCCTGTCCATCTACCAAGGGCTCCCGCATGGAGAAATCCTGAGCCATCCGCACGATCGTGTCGTAAGCGGCGGTGTCACTATGGGGATGATATTTTCCAATAACATCGCCCACTACCCGGGCCGATTTCTTATAGGGCTTGTCATGTGTGTTTTTCAGCTCGTGCATGGCAAAGAGGACTCGCCGATGAACTGGCTTCAATCCGTCTCGAACGTCCGGAAGCGCCCGCCCGATGATCACGGACATGGCGTAGTCCAAATAGGACGCCTTCATCTCCTCTTCAATGTTGACAGGGATTTCCCGTCCGCCATATTCCCGCATTTTCTTCTCCTGCTAACTTCTGTGGGTTAAGTGAGGCTGGACACCAGCGCGGCTGTCCGGGAAGGCCAAGCTCTTCGTTCTCCGCGCCCTCCAATCCTCGACGTAGCTTTGGCTACGCCTGTGTCGAAGGGCTTGTGCGGCCTCAATCTTGACCTTCCTGTACACCCGCTAGACATCCAGATGTTTGACGTTGAGGGCATTGTCCTCGATGAATTTCCGGCGAGGTTCCACCTGATCCCCCATCAGAATGGTGAAGATGTTATCCGCTTCAAAGACATCCTCGATCTTCGCCTGCAGCAGCGTTCGCGTGTCTGGGTTCATTGTGGTATCCCAAAGCTGTTGGGGGTTCATTTCACCCAGTCCCTTGTAGCGCTGAATGGTGAGATTCTTTTTCCCGGCAGCAACGATATAATCCACCAACTCATCCTCGCTGTTGATCACCGTCTCCTTGTCCTTCTCGCGGATTACCAAAGGAACACCTCGAAACTCCTCGACTTTTCGATAAAGGCTGAAAAGTTGCTTGAATTCCGCAGAGGTCAGCAGGGCGTAGTGGATAGTGACGGGGGATCCAAGACCCAGCCTGACCTGTAACTGGTACAGGCTATGCTCTTCATCATAGGTGATCTCACCTTCATAGCCCTGCTTTCCCAAAGCTCCCGACAAGGCTTTCAGATTCTTGCGCTCCGCCAGATACTCCCGGTAGAAGGTATCGCTATTGTCAAAACCGCTGTGAGCTGAGATTTTTTCCAGCATTTTGCCCACCAGGTTGTCATTCCCCAATTTCCTGGACAGCTTTTCGTTGATCGCTCTGAAAGCGATCAAGGCATTCATCTTTTCGATGAGCTCATCTCTGTTGTAGGCTTGCCCGGTCTTGGAGATGCTGACCACCAGATCTTCTGTCGCCTTATTCATCAAATACTCTCTGAGCTGATTGTCGCTCTGGAGATACTTTTCGCCTCTCCCTTTCTTGATGCGATAGAGGGGCGGTTGGGCGATAAACACATTTCCAGCCTGAACAAGTTGTGTCATCTGTCGATAGAAAAAGGTAAGGAGCAGAGTACGAATGTGACTTCCATCCACGTCCGCATCCGTCATGATGATGATTTTGTGGTAGCGCAGCTTGGAGGAATCAAAGTCCTCAATGCCAATACCTGTCCCAATTGCCGAGATCATAGTGGCGATCTCTTCATTGTTCAGCATTTTGTCAAAGCGGGCTTTTTCCACGTTGAGGATCTTTCCCTTGATGGGTAGGATGGCTTGAAATTTCCGATCCCTCCCCTGTTTGGCCGAACCGCCTGCGGAGTCCCCCTCAACCAGGAAAATCTCTGAGAATTGGGGGTCTTTCTCCTGACAATCCGCCAGTTTCCCGGGAAGAGAGAGGTTTTCTAAAACGCTTTTACGGCGAGTGAGATCGCGGGCTTTCCGAGCAGCATCGCGGGCGCGGGCTGCTTCTACTGCCTTCCCCACAATCTTCTTGCCCACGGAAGGATTTTGTTCCAAGAAGATGCTGAGCTTCTCATTACAAACGGCTTCCACCAGCCCCTTGACTTCGCTATTCCCCAGCTTTGCTTTGGTCTGTCCTTCGAACTGGGGCTGAGGCAACTTAACGCTGATAACGGCCATGAGACCTTCCCGCACATCATCACCACTGAGGTTCCGTTTGAGGTCCTTGGCAAGGTTGCTAGCCGAGGCATGCGCATTCAAGGTCCGGGTGAGGGCGGCCTTAAAGCCTGCCAGGTGGGTGCCCCCTTCGATGGTATTGATGGTGTTGGCGAAAGAGAAGAGTGTTTCAGCGTAACCGTCGTTGTATTGGAGAGCCACCTCAACCTGGATATTGTCTCTTTCAGCCTCGATGTAAACGGGCTTGTTGTGCAAGACGCTCTTGTTCTTGTTGAGATGCTGAACGAAGTCGACAATTCCGCCTTTATATTGAAACCGCAGTTTCTTGTCGGAGCGCAAGTCCTCAATATCAATAATCAATCCTCGGTTGAGAAAGGCCAGTTCCCGCATGCGCTGAGCCAATGTCTCAAAGCTGAACTCCAGCGTTTCAAACACTTCAGGGCTTGGCTTGAAAGTGACCTTGGTTCCCCGTTTTTTTGTCTTGCCCGTTTTCCGGAAAGGAGTCACGGGAATGCCGGACTCGTAACTCTGGCAATAGACTTTGCCGTCACGCCAAATCTCCAGGTCCAATCGCTCCGACAAGGCATTTACCACTGACACCCCGACGCCATGCAAGCCACCCGAGACCTTGTAGGAATCATGATCAAACTTCCCACCCGCATGAAGCATCGTCATGACCACTTCTGCTGCCGGTATCCCTTTCACCGGGTGCTTATCGACGGGAATGCCCCGTCCGTCATCAGCTACTGTCACTGAGTTATCAATGTGAATGGTCAACTCGACATGCTTGCAGTGCCCACCCAGCGCTTCATCCACAGCGTTATCGATGACTTCATAAACGAGGTGGTGAAGTCCCGAAGCACCAGTGGAGCCAATGTACATGGCTGGGCGCTTTCGGACAGCCTCCAGACCCTCCAGAACCTTGATTTTGTCAGCGGTGTAAGATTTCTCGACTTCCAGAACGGTTGCCTTTTCAGCCATACTTTTTACGCTCTTTTACGCTCTTTTGGACTGCTGTTATTATAACATATACCCTCTGTTGAAGACTGGCTTTTATAGAATATATTGTGCGTGGAAACTGTGTGAACGCTATATATTGTGGTAATTGGCTCTTTCTTCGCACAGGGGAGAAGCAACCCACCCGGAAGTCAGTAGAAGGCCGCCCGGGCGAGGCATGAGAACGGGTCTAAAAGCCGGGATTATGCATAGGTTTTCGTGACGAAGTGCCGCAGGCGCCGCGATGACAAGGCGTGCGAGGGGTACCCGCTTGCGGGTCGCACAACGCAGTCAGCGTGGATGATTGCGGCACTGTAGTAGATAATCTATGCATAATCCCGGCTACAACTTCATGGGCATGAGCACATACTGATGGAGATAATCCCCTTGCGGTTGAGGCTTCAGGAGGCCTTGGGTTTCCTCATCGCGGAGGTACAGCTCGATTTCTTCACTCTCCAGTCCCGCCAGAAACTCGAGTAAGTATTGGGCATTAAACCCGATCCAAAGCGGTTCTCCCTTGTATTTCGCGGGTAAGCTTTCCTGCGCTTCTCCGACTTCGGTGCCACTGGAATGAATGTCAACCTGGTTTTCTTTAACTGAGAGCCGGACTGCATGGGATTCCTCATCGGCCATAATCGAAACACGCCTCAGAGCATCAGAAAACTCTACGGCGTTCAACACGACTTGCTTATCATTCTCTTGGGGGATAACCATGTCATAGTTTGGAAACTGTCCCGTCAAGACGCGCGAGACAAGCAATCTGTCGCCAGCTCTGAAGAACAGGTGGTTTTCATTGCTCCCAAACTCGATGTCGAAAGCATCATCTGCCGTCAACTTACTCAACTCCGTGAGCGCCTTTTTAGGAACCAGGACCTTTTTCTCTTCTTCCAGGCCTGCAAGCTCCACATTGCGGGAGATGAAAACCAGCCGATGTCCGTCAGTCGACACCAGGGTGATACTCCCCGGCTTAACGATCATCAAGGCCCCATTCAGGGTGTAGCGGGATTCTTCCTGGGTGATGGCAAAAAGACAACTTGCGCTCATATAGTGGAGTGGTCCAGCCGGGAGAGTAACTGATTTGGTGTCCACGGAAGGAACTTCCGGGAAATTTTCCTTGGACAAGCTTGCGATTTTAAATTTGGACCTCTCACAGGTCACCTGAATCCACTGCTCTCCGTCGCTCTTGAAATGAATATCTGCCTCGGGAAGAAACCGAACGATGTCAAAGAGTTTGCGCGCGGACACGGTTGCCGTCCCAGCCACCTTTATACTGGAGGAACAAATGCCCTGGACTGTGATATCCAAATCAGTTGCGGTTACGACCAGGGTATTGGCCGTGGTCTCTAACAAGAGATTGGAAAGAATAGGCACGGTCGTCTTTCTTTCCACGCCCCCCTGGACATACTGAAGTTCTTTTAGCAGCTCCCCTTTCTTCACCACAAGATCCACGATTCACTCCCTTTCTGAAATCATTCCCTGCTCCTGTCACGAAAGAGATCAATCACTGAATGGCCTGCACGAGCTTGCTTAACGTGCTCTGGAGCTGGGGATCCTTGTTGCGCAAGTCCTCAATCTTCCGGATCGAGTGAAGTACCGTTGTATGGTGTTTTCCCCCGAACTTCTTTCCGATTTGAGGCAGTGAGCTCCCAGTCGCTTCCCGGCACAAAAACATGGCAATTTGACGGGGCTCAGCCACCCTCTGCGAATTATTTTGCGCTTTGAGCTCTGCGACTTTCAAAGAGTAATGCTGGGCAACCACCTGCTGGATACCCTCTATGGTAATAACGCGATCATTCTTTTCCGTGAGACTCTTCAGAACCTCTTGGGCCAGCGAGAGCGTAATCCTCTCTCCAGTCAAGCTGCTGAATGCAGCCAGTCGCACCAGGGAACCCTCCAGTTCTCGAACGTTTGACTTCACATTGGTAGCAATGAAAAGAGCCACATCATCAGGCAGGCTGACGTTCTCAAATTCCGCCTTCTTTCGGAGAATAGCAACCTTGGTCTCCACATCCGGAGGTTTCATTTCTGCCATTAAACCCCATTCAAAACGACTGTGCAGTCGCTCCTCTAAAGTGGGGATCTCTCGGGCCGGACAATCGCTGGTCATGACAATCTGCTTCTGGGAATCATACAGGGCGTTGAAGGTATGAAAAAACTCCTCCTGGGTGCGTTCTTTACCAGCCAGAAATTGAACATCGTCCACCAAAAGCACATCGATTGTGCGATATTTCTCTCTGAACTGGACTGTTTTGTCATAGCGGATGGAGTTGATCAGCTCGTTCATAAACTGCTCAGAGGTCATGGACAGGAGCCGCGTTTGCGGAGCTTGAGTCTTGATGCAGTGCCCCATGGCATGCATCAGGTGGGTCTTTCCAAGCCCCACCCCCCCATAAATGAAGAAGGGGTTATAGGCCCTGGCAGGCTGCTCCGCTACGTCAACTGCTGCAGCGTGAGCGAACTGATTGCAAAATCCCACCACAAAACGACTGAAGGTGTACCTGCCATTGAGATGGCAAAGTGCAGCATCCTGACAAGGCTCCTTCAGGGCTTGGGCTAGCTGTTTTTCACTCGATGCATTCTCGCGGGAATCGTCGGCGGCCACAAAGGAAACCTGAAAATCATCCAGTTTCAATTCAGACAACGCCGCCTGGATCACTTCGGCATAGTTCTCGGCGAGCCAATACTTGAAGTGTTTGTTCGGGACCCGAACGAACAACTGCTTTTGACCGAGATCCTGTTTTTGAAGAAAGGTTGGCTTGAACCATATTTCAAAGTTCTGATAGGAAATTCGCTTCTCAATACGGGAAAGCACATCATCCCAGAGCTCCATAACCATCCCCTTACTCGCAAACCCAATGCAAACTCGGTATGAATCGGGTCCTTTTGACGCTGAATTGGAGCCCCGCCGATTTCCACAACAATTTCCACAGGTGTGGAAAACCCCTCAGTTCCCCTCGGTGAGAGTGTGCCCAGGAAGGTATGAAGTTACCACGAGGTAGAATGGCCTTCAATGACTTTCTTGGCAAAAGACGGAAATAAAAATCCCTCACCTCGCCTCCTCCTTGCCTATAGAGCCTTTCCTCGAATGTTGAAGTTTTTTTCTTTAGAATCTCCTTGAGAAGTTGTGAAGGTTCAGCATATTTCCTTTCGCCAAGCCAACTTGCAGAGAAGATCCTCTCCTGGGGGACAAAAGTCATCATTTTCCCCCATGTGCCTTTTGATATTTTTACCGTTTTGGGTGTTTGTCACACCTCACTCTGATGCCTTGTTGGGGCAACGTCTTTACAGATGAGACAAGTTTTACTTGAAGGCTTCATTCCGGGGTTCTGGTTGCGGGTGTTCAGGCAGGTCAAGATCGAGGCCGCACAAGGACTTCGACCGCAGGCGTAGTAAGCCTACGTCGAGGATCTAAGGGCGCGGAGAACGAAGAGCTTGGCCTTCCTGGACACCCGCGCTAAGAAGAAAAGTGAGGGGCGAGTTTGTCGAAAGTGGCTTCCAGGTCCTCGGGGACGACTCGTGTCTGCCCGATCACCGAAACAAAGTTGGCATCTCCTTCCCAGCGCGGAACAACATGAAGATGCACGTGACCCGCTACCCCGGCTCCAGCACTTTTCCCGAGATTGAATCCAACGTTGAAGCCATCGGGCTGATACACCTCTTGTAAAACGCGCTCGCACTCGCGGGCCAGCGCTATCATCTCATTCAGCTCGGCCGGGGAAAGATCCACGAGTGTGGCAACATGCCTGCGGCTGACGATCAGCAAATGGCCTGTTGTATAGGGAAAGGTATTCAGGCAAAGGAAGGTGTGCTCTTGAGAAAGCAGAATGAAGCTTTCCCGATTCTCGGTCTGGGAAGCAAGTCGGCAAAAAATGCAGGCCGTTTTCCGGCGGCTCGAAGAGATGTAGTGGAAACGCCAGGGAGTCCAGAGGTGATCCATCTACGAGTTGATCAATTCTCGCAAGTCCTTACCCGGTTTAAAGTAGGGCACTTTCTTGGCAGGGACGAAAACCTTCTCGCCAGTCTTCGGGTTACGGCCCTCTCTAGAGGACCTTTCCCGAAGCCGAAAACTCCCAAAGCCCCGGAGTTCGACTTTTCCTCCGCCCTTCAGGGACTCGACGATGCTATCTAGGACCGCCTGAACGATTGCTTCTGCATCTTTCTTGCTCAAAACTGAATTCTTGGCGACTTCATCGATCAGGTCAGCTTTCGTCATTGCCGTCCTCCGTTGCCTCCTCGACCTTCGTCTTCAATTGACCCAACTCATCCCCCGCGATATCCCCAATGGAGGCGGTGGCTACGTCGGGCTTATAGGCCCAGCCCTCCTCCCCTTCAGCATCATCTGTCAGCGCTTTCACAGACAGGCCAATCCTGCGTTCCAACAGGGTCAATTTGATGATCTTCACATCCAGCTCCTGGCCGACTTCAAAGTGATCCTCCGGATTGTCGATGTGGCTATCAGCAAGCTCCGATACGTGGCAAAGCCCCTCAATCCCCTCGCTCAGCTCCACGAAAACCCCAAAGCTAGTCAACCGGACGATCTTTCCATGGGCCACATCCCCAATCTGATGTTGAGAGAAAAACTCCTCCCACTTGTCGGGTTCAAGCTGCTTGATCCCGAGAGACAACCGCTGGTTTTCCGCATCAACGTTGAGGACCACAGCATCGACCTCGTCACCCTTCTGCACCACTTCCGAGGGGTGTTGTATTTTCTTGGTCCAACTGAGATCCGAAATATGTACCAATCCCTCAATTCCCTCCTCCACCTCGATAAAGGCTCCAAAGTCGGTCAAGTTCCGAACCTGACCTGTAACGATTGAGTTGATGGCGTACTTTTCTTCGATTGTGTCCCAAGGGTTGGGCTCGGTCTGTTTCATGCCCAAGGAGATTCGACGGGCTGTGGCATCGATGTCTAGAACCACCGACTCTACCTCATCTCCAACGGACAAAAGCTTGGACGGATGTTTGATGCGCCGGTTCCAGGTCATCTCAGAGATATGAATTAATCCCTCGATACCTTCCTCAAGCTCTACAAATGCTCCGTAATCCGTCAAGCTCACCACTTTCGCCTTCACGCGGGAGTCTTTCACGTAGCGCTCCATCGCAGTCAGCCAGGGATCCTCGGTCAGCTGCTTGTATCCCAGGGAAACTTTCTCTTCGAGGCGTTCGAACTTCAGGATCTTGACCTGAATCTCATCTGCAACCTTGAATAAATCAGCAGGATGATTGACCCGTCCCCAGGACATATCCGTGATATGCAGCAGTCCGTCAATGCCACCCAGATCCACAAATGCTCCGTAGTCGGTGATGTTCTTGACTATTCCGGCGACAACTTTTCCCTGCTCCAGATCTCTGAGGGTTGTTTCCTTCAATTTAAAATTTTCTTCCTCTAAAACCGCCTTCCGGGAGAGGACAATGTTCCCTCGTCGTCTATTCACCTTGATCACTCGCATCCGCAGCTCCCGGCCACACCAGCTATCTAAATTCCTGGTCGGCTGGACATCCACCTGCGAGCCAGGCAAAAACGCCCTCACGCCAACATCTACGGCCAATCCACCTTTGACCCGCTCGATAACGCGGCCTGTGATGATTGACTGATCCTGATAGTTCTTATCCAGTGCATCCCAGATCTTCATTCGTTCTGCCTTCTGGCGAGACACGACAACATAACCATGCCTATCTTCTGTGCGCTCCAGAAGCACATCCACCTTGTCTCCCGGCTCCACTTCCAGTTTGCCCTCTTCGTCACGGAACTCGCTCAAAGCGATCCGCCCTTCCGATTTGAATCCGACATCCACAACCACGTGTGATTCAGAAATCTTCAGTACCGTTCCCGGCACAACTGCCCCCTCAACGAGGCCCTTGAAGCTTTCGTTGTAAGCCTCCAGCATCTCCTCGTGGTTGAGGTCCTCTGGGCTCTCAATCACAGGGGGTTTGGCTACAGTCTCTTTTGGGCGAGGTTCCTCCTCCTCTTTCGGGCGAGGTTCCTCCTCAGCGGCGTCTTGTACCTCCTCCAACTTTTCCTCCTCTACAGACATTCAGATTTCCTCAAGCAGCCCTGGTGAGATGCTGTCTCAATGCAGCAGCCTGCCACCCAAGGCTCCACAGATTCAGAGTTTGTCAACCAATTGGCCAGTTGGAAGGACGGGACGCACGACGTCTTTTCACCGCCTTTGCTGAGTGCTGGATCAGACAACGTTTAGCATCCCCTCACCGATAGAAATTTGAGTTGCAAGTTATACCCCGCTAACGGGAATGTTGTCAAGCTACAAGACCGATGAGACCAAAGGATCGTGCTGTTAGGGCAAGTCGACTACGGTGGTCGCTTTTGATACACTGCTTTCCTCACGGTGCCACTCCTAGACAAGGTGAGCTTTCGGATGCTGCGCAGCGTGCCCAGCTACAAGAACCTACAACAGTACTCAGTGGTGCTTCGGATTAGGGAGGCTATGATATGAAAAGTGGTATCCATCCCCAGTATCAGGCAGTAAAGGTCAGTTGCGCCTGTGGAAATCAGTGGGAAACGCGCTCCACCACAACTGGAGAGATCCGCCTGGACATATGTTCTGAATGCCATCCGTTTTTCACCGGCAAACAGAAACTGATCGACACTGCAGGAAGGGTCGAGCGGTTCCGCAGGAAATACGAAAAAAACAAGCCCAAGACTTAGTCGGGCTAATCTGCTCTCGACATGTTCCAGAAACTTCAAGCATTGGAAGAAAAATACGAAGCACTCTCACTCAAGCTGGGAGATGCGGAGTTGATTGCGGTTCCGGAAAAGTATCGTCAGACCGCGCAAGCCCATGCAGAACTGAAGGAGATTATCGAAAAATTCCGAGAGTACAAGGTGATCTCGCAAGAGATCGCTGGCACGAAAAGACTCCTGGAAGAGGAACAGGAGGAGGAGCTGCTTGAGATGGCCCGTGAGGAGTTTCAGCAGCTGGAAGAGAAGAAGGCTCGTTGTGAAGAGGACCTCAAACTTCTTCTCGTTCCCAAGGATCCCAATGATGCCAAAAACGCCATCCTGGAAATCCGTGCCGGCACTGGGGGAGACGAGGCCACTCTTTTCGCGCAGGCTATATTTCGGATGTATTCCAAATTCGCCGAAGGCCATGGCTGGAAAGTCGAAGTGCTCTCGGTTCACCACTCATCGGTAGACGGAGTCAAAGAGATTATTGCGATGATCCAAGGGGGAAATGTCTACAGCCGGTTCAAGTACGAAAGCGGTGTTCACCGCGTGCAGCGGGTTCCCGAAACCGAAACACAGGGGCGGCTGCACACCTCTGCAGTTACTGTGGCGGTGCTGCCGGAGGTCGACGAGGTGGACATCCACATCGATCCGAAGGAACTGAGAATCGATACTTACTGCTCCTCGGGACCAGGTGGTCAATCTGTCAATACTACTTACTCTGCAGTTCGTATTACCCACATCCCAAGCGGGGAAGTGGTGACTTGTCAGGATGAAAAATCTCAGATCAAGAACAGAGGCAAGGCAATGAAAGTTCTCCGCTCCCGCCTTTACGAAAAGGCACTACAGGAACAGCAAAACGACATTGCCCAGAAGCGGCGAGCCATGGTTGGAAGCGGAGACCGCAGCGAGAAAATCCGAACTTACAACTTCCCACAAAATCGGGTAACTGACCATCGTCTTGGTCTGAGCTTGCACCAGCTCAATACGATTATGGAAGGCGACCTTGACACTATCGTTGACGCCTTAATCACCACTGAGCGGGCAGAGGCCTTAAAAAACCAAACGATCGCCTAGCAGCAGGGAATATGGGAGCGCTTGGCAGTGACAGTTAAAGAGGCGATCCAATCTGCCGCCGAATATCTTGGCGAACGTCACCTCCGAGCCCCTCGCCAAGACGCAGAACTTCTGGTTGCCTCTATTCTTCAGCAGGATCGTACTTTCCTGTACACCTATCCAGAACGGCCGCTTTCTCCCTCGCAGAAGCAACTGTTTCACCAATGGCTGGCCAAACGCGGAGAGCACTATCCACTGCAATATCTTCGCGGAGCGCAAGAGTTCTATGGCCGCCAATTCCGGGTCCGCCCTGGAGTGTTCATCCCCCGACCCGAAACAGAGCTGGTACTGGAGACCGCTTTGGCTCTTTTGCGGAAAAGCGAGGACCAAGAACTGTTTGCAGCTGATATCGGAACCGGGTCTGGCTGCATTGCCATAACACTTGCATGTGAGGAACCTCGCGTCGTCGTTACGGCCACAGATATCTCTGACGGAGCCTTACGAGTCGCCCGTCGCAATGCTGAAAAGCACCACTGCCTTGACCGAATTGAGTTCCGAGCAGGCCAGACACTGGAGCCCTTAAAAGGTCATGATTGTTATTATCACCTCATTGTCTCC
This sequence comes from Acidobacteriota bacterium, assembly GCA_963663035.1. GTDB lineage: Bacteria > Acidobacteriota > UBA6911 > RPQK01 > JADFOI01 > JADFOI01. Next base: position 33,588 of record OY760074.1, on the reverse strand, counting down.
AATCCCCCTTATGTTAGCCACCTAGAGAAAGAAAGCGTCGACATCTCGGTAGACAAATATGAGCCAAGTGAAGCTGTCTTTGCCGGAGAATCAGGCCAGGAGGTCTACCGGCAACTCTTTTGCGAAGCCCAAAGCGTTCTGCGACCCCAGGGGAAATTGGTTGTTGAACTGGGCTGCGATGGGAGGGAAAGTGTCTCGACCCTGGCTCGAGAGAATGGGTGGGTCTTAAACGACTCAAAAAAAGACCTGGCAGGCAGGGATCGGTGCGCGATCTTTCAGCAGGGATAAGAACCCTTGTTGCTTTTTTGATATGGTTGGGGCGTCATACTCAACTGAGTGCCGCGCCCACTAAGGAGAACCTTGTGTCAGATTGCATCTTTTGCAAAATTGCTCGGGGAGAATTAAAGTCTGAAATTCTTCGAGAAGACGATCAGGCGGTGGCATTTCGGGATATCAACTCACAAGCGCCAACCCACATTCTCATCATCCCCAAAAAGCACATCCCGACACTGGCTGAAGCTTCCGAACAAGAGGGCGACCTGCTGGGTCATCTTCTTTTGATGGCCCGTCAAATCGCCAGTGACGAAAAGCTCGACTCCGGCTTTCGGGTAGTGCTTAACAACGGCGTGGAAGCGGGGCAAAGCGTGTTTCATATTCACCTGCATCTGTTGGGTGGGCGGGTCTTCGATTGGCCGCCAGGATAAGGGAAAGCATTGAAAGAATTGGTTGAGGGCATCTTGAAGGGACTGGGTGAAGACCCAAAGCGTGAAGGCCTCATAGACACGCCGGCTCGCGTGGTTGAGACGCTCCGCTACCTCACCAAAGGCTACGACGAGAATGTTAAGGGGATTCTCAAAGGGGCCCTCTTTGATGTCCAGTATGATGAGATGGTGGTTATCAGAAATATTGAGGTCTACAGCCTGTGCGAGCACCATCTCCTGCCCTTTTTCGGGAAATGTCATGTGGGCTATCTGCCTTCCAATAAGGTGATCGGCTTGAGCAAAATCCCTCGGCTTGTGGATATGTTTGCACGTCGACTCCAGGTCCAGGAGCGGCTCACTCAACAGATCGCCAATACCATCAACGAACAGGCAAATCCTCAGGGAGTTGGTGTGATTATCGAAGCACAGCATCTGTGCATGATGATGCGCGGTGTCGAAAAGCAGAACGCCAAAATCACCACCTCTGCCCTGCTGGGTAAATTCCGCCAGGATCAGCGATCTCGGATGGAGTTTTTGAATCTGGTGAGAATCAACAGCTGATGACAGGATTGAGGCAAATCATTCGTGTGGCCTTCGATCTTCGGGCCTTGACCTTCTGGGTGCTGACTTTTTCCTGTATCACCTCCTCCATACCAGCTCAATCATCCAGCCAAATCTCGGAACAGAACATTCGCGTGGATGTGAACCTGGCCACCTTGAAATTCACGGTGAGAGAGGCCCAGGGACAACTCATCAACAACTTGAACAGAAACCACTTTCGAGTCTGGGAGGACGGAGTTCCTCAGGAAATTGCCTTTTTTGAACCTCCCCGCAACGCAAGCGGCGAGATGGGACCACTAAGACTGGCCTTTTTGATTGATATGAGCGGAAGCACCCTCGCGACTCGGGCAGAAGAGCTCACCTCAGCGGGAACTTTTCTGGAAAATGTACATGATTTCACGGAGGTCGGCGTTTTTGGTTTTACCCATGAGCTGATCCCTTTGCAGAATTTCACTTCCGATCGAGCCCTCGCGCAGAAGGCCTTAAGCAAGGCCCGCAAGCATCTGGGCCGAACGGCAATCTACGATTCACTCAGCAAGCTCATTTTACGGATTAAGAGCCGGACCAGCGGAACAAACCGCAATGTCATCATAATCATTTCTGACGGCTTGGATGACGCCTACAAAATGGCTCCCCAGAGCATCTCTCTGGCCCTGAGCAATAACGTTGTCATCTACACCGTTCTGGTCCCGTCAGCGGCCCAACTCTATATTGCCCCCACTTCGCCTGTTTCACAATCGCACACCTCTTCCACGCAGCCAAGCGATGAAAGAGAGGCAAAGGACTTAGCCTTCGCTTCTCTTTCGCTCAGGACAGATGGAGAACATTTTAGCGGGTTTGAGACCATCCTCAATTTTGACCAGGTCATGGCTCAAATCAATGACGACGTTTTCGGCAACCTCTATTCGATTGGCTATTACACCAATGAGCCCTATCGAGAGAAAGCGGATCGCAACATTCGCGTGGAGATCAACTATCCCAATGCCTCTATTCCGGCTCGATTCGAGAGTCTTCCCGAACGATTGGCAGCCAAAATGGAGTTCATTGCCGCACTCTTTGACAGTGATGCCCTGGCTAGACTCCCCAGGAGCCTCCAATCCAATTTTCACGAAATTGGAGCTGACATGGACCTTTTGTCCCCTCAGCGACAAGGTGGACAAATCGGGCTTCCCTTTCGCATCAAGATCAATCCCCTTCGATTGCGGAGGAACGAAAAGGGCGGCGTGCAGACTCAGTTCGGAGTTATCGCACTGCTGTTGGATCAAGATGGAAACGAGGCGGTTCACCTGCGAGAGCTTTTTCGGGTCAATTTGGACGCGAAGGAACTCCGGGCGGGACGGGGGATCATTTACAGCAATAAGTTGTTTGCTCCGGCAGGAACTTATTCTCTCAGGCTCGCTCTCCTGGAAATCGCCACCTGGAAAATTACGGATTTCGAAAAGGTGGTGAGGATCGGGGAGCCCTGACTTCTAACTCCTGCCTACTGCCTACTGCCTACTGCCTACTGCTTCTTCTTCCAATACCCTTCGCAATACCTCTCAATCCGATCCATCTCTTCTTGGTGGTGAAGAATCCAGCTCTCTTCGTCCGCCTCGGAAGGGACAATCAGGGGTTGGCCGATCTTCACCAAGACGGGGCTAAAGGGCTTGGGGACTCTGAAGCTGTCCCAGCTCTGGAGACTCCAGAACCACCTGGGCTGGATATGAAAGGGCACTATTGGCGCCCCGGTCTTACGGGAGAGCCATACAGGCCCTGGCTTCACTCGATAGGCGGGTCCTCTTGGGCCATCCGCAGTAAACGCCACATCAAGCCCCTCTTGCACCTTCCTCTTGAGTTCGAGAAGGGCTTTCACTCCACCCTTACTGCTCGAACCACGAGCGGGAACGAATCCGAGCTTTTCTATCACTCTGGCGATAATTTCCCCGTCAAAATGTCTGCTGGTCATCACAACAATGCTTCGAAGCCGCCAGAAGTGGGTTGCACAAAAGATTTGGTTATGCCAGAAAGAGTGAATGACCGGTTTCTTGCTCTCTTTAAACTGTCCGAAGTTTTCCCAGCCTTCCACTCGATACCGCAGCGTCGCTCCAATCAGTTGCAGTAAGACCCCTCCCAAGGAACTGATCAGGAAAATCTCGATTCTCTGCCTGGGGGTGAAGGGTTTCAAAGTTGTCAGACTGCCCATCGGGCTCTTATGCTTTGGAGAGTTCTCTCTCCAACTTTAGCACCTCTTGCACGAATCGCTGGCGACACTCTGCCGCGTAAGGATTTTCGCGTTCCATATCCAGAAACAGCTGATCGGTATCTTGTTGTACCGTCCTGACCAAACGATAAAAGGCCTCCGGTCCCGGCGTAGAGATCGCCTGTGATGGCCAGCTCAGTTGCTTCATCGCCTGCGCAATCAAATGAAACAGCGCCTGGCTTTGGGCAATCTGCTTATCATGCTCCTCTGGTGTTGTCTCCACAATCACTAACTGCAGCTCTTCCAGGTAGTTTCGAATTCCCGCATAGGTCTCCTGCTCGATTCTAACCGGGCTCAACGCGATTTTCAGCCCGGCAATGCCCTGCTTGCCGCTGTCTGGCCCAAAGAGTGGATGGGTGCCCAGGACTTGGACCGATTCCGGAAGATGAGCCAACATCCACTCAAGGGGACGCTTTTTGACACTGCAGGTGTCCACTACTATTTGTCCCTCTCCCAAAAACGAAGCCATTTCCTGGCAAGTTTTCTCTACGGCTGAAATGGGTACGCAAAGGACAATCAAAGGCGCGGAAAGCACCTCTTCGAAAGTTGCCGCTTCGGAAACACCCTGGAGTTTCTGCGCGTCAAGGTCGTACGCCAGAACTTTCTTGTCGCGGCGCAAATAGTCATAAACCATTCTGCCAAAGCGCCCTAATCCCACCAATCCAATCTCTTCTATTTTCACGGTCCGCAATTATATAATAAAGAACAGGAAATGCCCGAAAACACTCTGTTCAGCTACCGCACTCCGGAGGCGGGGGAAACCCTCTTTGACCCTCGAAATCCACTCTGGGAAAAATGTGAAACAGCGACCATTGACCGTTATTGGAACGGGAAATCAGCCCTGCGGGAGAAGGGCTATAATTGGGCCAACCTAACCCATGTCCGTTCGCTGTGGAACGAACGCCATGTCTTTTTTTATTTTGAATCCTGGTTTGATTCCCTCAACATCAATTCTGACTGGGGCACAGAGAGTGCAACGGAGGGTCTCTGGAAGAAAGATGTGGTCGAGGTGTTTTTAAGACCGGGTAAGGCGGCAAACTACTTCGAGATCGAGGCGAGCCCTCTCGGGCAGTGGATGGATCTGAAAATCCTCAAGCCTCGTGAGGAAGTAGACCTCAGGTGGAACTCCGATCTTGAGCTGGAAACTGTTTTGAACAAATATGAGTGTATCTGGCGGGCATTTCTGGGGTTGCCCTACCAATCGATGAGGGCGTCGTCGCCGGAGGTGGGTGAGGCTTGGCGAGTTAATCTGTATCGAATAGCCGGCAAAGAGCCTGATCGCGAGTACCTGGCCTGGAGACCCACCTTCACCGGACAACCCGACTTCCATAAACCCTCCGCCTTTGGTCATTTAATTTTCCTGGATAGCTAATGCCACTGGACCTTTCCAGATATTCGGTTGCGGAGATTCGCGATTATTTCCTCGGTCAGGAAAACTCCATCTCGCCCTACAGTCTGAGCAGGCTGCAGAGGGATTCGCGAGAAGGTGTTCGCAAAGTTTACCTACAGTTAAAGAGGCGACAAGAAAGAGAAAAAGAGGAACGGCAGCGCGTCGAGTCCATGCTAAACTTGGAACGTGTGCTGTGGAGCTCCGGGGTCCTCAATATTGCCGGTACAGATGAGGTTGGAGTTGGGCCGCTGGCCGGACCTCTGGTGGCTGCAGCGGTGGTTTTTTCGCCCAACCCATTCATCTCAGGAGTGGATGATTCCAAACGCCTGGGGCCGGAGATGCGCCAGCAACTTGCTCGAATCATCCGCGAGGAAGCTGTGGGGATCGGGATTGGACTGGTTGAAGTTGCTCAAGTTGACCAACTCAATGTTTACCAGGCTGGCATATTGGCCATGAGGCGGGCGGTGGAAGAGCTTCCGAACCACCCGGATCACCTCTTGCTTGATGCCAGGGAAATCCCCGGGCTCTCCATCCCCCAGAGCAAGGTTAGCAAGGGCGACAGCGTCAGCTTTTCCATCGCCGCGGCCTCCATCATCGCCAAAACTTACCGCGACCAACTGATGGTCGAGCTCGACGGGCTCTATCCCCAATATGGCTTCGCCCGCAACAAGGGTTACTGCACGCCAGAGCACCAGAAGGCAATCCAAAAGCACGGCCCTTCAACGATTCATCGGAAGTCCTTTACCTTTATCCAGGAACTCTGTGGGAAATACTCCGATTTGTTCTACCGGCTACGGGAAAAAACGCGCCGGCTTGCTTCGGCAAAGGCAATTGAGGGCTTTGAAAAGGAATTTTTGGCGGCGCGCTCCCAGCTCAGCTCTCGTGAACGGCGGAAAATAAAGCTACTCCTGGCCAGGTATTGGAACCGGGCGCAACTCTCAGAACCCAGATGACTGATCCCTATCGACTTGAGCGGGAACGCATGGTAAACACTCAGTTGAAGAAGAGAGGCATCCACGACTCTCGAGTGCTGGAGGCGTTCAAAAAGGTCCCGCGGCACCACTTCATCCCCAAGAACCTGGCAGATCAAGCCTATGCAGACGGGCCCTTACCCATTGGAAAGAGCCAAACAATCAGCCAGCCTTACATGGTGGCCATCATGACTCAGTCAGCTGAGATCGTCCCGGGAAATCGAGTTCTGGAGATTGGTTCCGGCAGTGGTTATCAATGTGCCATCCTGGCTGAGATAGGAGCTGAGGTCTACACAATTGAAAGGGTTCCGGCCCTTTGCGAGCAAGCAGGGGAGACCTTGCGTCGCCTGAACTACCAAAACATCCACACCCGAGGCGGAAACGGCACTCTGGGGTGGGAGGAAGAAGCCCCCTTTGACGCTATTCTGATCACCGCCGGAGCTCCGGAGATCCCCCAGCCCCTGTTGGAGCAGCTGGCTATCGGAGGTCGACTGGTGATCCCCTTGGAAGAGGACTACTCTCAGGTCCTCTACATTGTGAGGCGAAGCAAAGAAGGTTTTCACAGGGAGCGAGGGGAGCGTTGCACTTTCGTACCGCTCATTGGGAAGCACGGCTGGAAGAAAGACCCGAGAACGTGATGATAGAAAAGAGCCCAGCGACTAATTCTGAGAGGCTGCACTCTCTGAATCTGGGATCAGGCCCATCTCCTCCCATTGGTCCAATTGGATTTTCAGCTCCTCTGCATTTCCAGCAGTGGGGACGACCTCCAGAAAACGACGGTATTCAGCAGCAGCGGAGTGAAAGTTTCCTTTCTGCGACATGATCCACCCGAGAATATAGTGGGAAAACGGGAAGTCCTCGGCCTTACCACTCTCATTGATCTGCAAGACTGACTCTTCCGCCGCATCGAGCTGCCCCAAAGAGCTACTGGCCACAGCATTGAAAAAGTGGGCTTTTATCAGTCGAGAGTCGAGCTCAAGTGCCTGACGAGACAACTGAGCGGCCTCCTCCCAGTTTTCCTCCTCCAATTCCAGCATGGCCAACGATATTAAAGGGCTTGCGTATTGCGAGTCAGCAGCTACAGCCACCTGAAAAGACTCGCGGGCGGCCGGGCGGTCTTCGAGTTGCAAAGAGACCTCACCCAACAAATTCCAGGCTGCTGCAAACTCGGGGTAGATCTTCACGGCTTTCTCCAATTCCTTGGTCACCTCGTCAAATTTGATCTCCTTCTTGCCCAACTCTTTCTGGGCTTTTTCATAGGCCTTTTTAGCATCTTTTGGTGCGGCCAGGGTCTTGAGGCTGATAAAGGCGCTGGCAGCCCTATCTCTGGAGAACAGCACAATGGTGCCTATGTCGGGGTTGTCAAGGGCTCGCCGCGGACCCAGGAGAATCCTTTCCGACTCGAAGCCTGATAACCTCGCCTGCACTTCACAGGAACTGACATTGAGTGTCCCCGACCGGCCTAAGCCAGAGGTATCTAAACGGGGACTACCGCTCGACATGCCACCGCTGAACCCGCCCGACAGTAGCGATTCCGCTGAAGAAGAGATCGAGGCATCCATTGGCCGCTGGGCATTGAGAGCGCCTCGACCAATGTCTATCATGAAGCCGAAGCTGCCGTCCGAGGACGCAAAAACCTGTTGGAGGACCTTGCTCTCGCAGAGAAATTCGACCTTTACCGGTTCGCTCGGTATCCCGCCATCCTCCATCAGGACTTTTCCAGAGAGGAAGAGGGGCCGCTGGTGTTGTGGGGTAGGCGACCGTCGTTGCTGTTGGGGTTGGCTAGTGGGTTGATCACTACTGGAACCTTGCTGCTGTTGTTGGGTCCATCCCCAACTCGAAAACAAGCAAAGGAGCGCTAAGACAATGAGGGGCCTTTTACCCATGGAAACCTCCTGAGATACCGGCAAGAAGGACAAGCTCTCAATGATGATTCTATTATGACTACAGTTTGAGCTTCCTGTCCACCTGATTCTTGAGAATTGACCTGGCCTGATCAAGAGAATCGGTGACGACCGTCACCAAAAACAAGAAAGTCAACCTGCCATCCTTAAGAGGGGCCAAAATGAACACTAGTCACCTCAAAAAGCTTGCACAAGTTGGCATAGCCTTGTCTGCGGAAAAGGACATCGACAAACTACTTGAGCTTATCGTCGATGAGGCCAGAAACCTTACGGCAGCTGATGGCGGCACCCTTTATATTGTTGATGCGGAGAGGCAACAGCTTCGATTTGAGATTTTACAGAACAGCACGATGGAAATGAGGCTGGGTGGAACCACTGGAAGAGAAGTAAGTTTACCGCCGGTGCCTCTCAGGGCTTTTGGGCACCCCAACCACGCAAATGTGTCCTCCTACGTCGCACTCACGGAGCAGATCGTCAATATCCCAGATCTCTACGAGGCAGAGGGTTTCGATTTCATCGGCCCCAGAACATATGATGCCTCTACAGGTTATCGTTCCAAATCCATGCTTGTGATTCCGCTGAAGAACCATGAAGATGAGGTCATTGGCGTCTTGCAGCTCCTCAATGCAAGAACTCCGGGCACTAGCCCGGATTATTCATAAATTCTGAAGAAGGGGTCTGATCGAGGGCACAAAAAGATGCCGTACCTCTTTGATATAAAAGGGGTTATGAAACAACTCCAAACCAAAAAGGTACGGCCCAGCGATGCATCAGTCTGCCAGATCAACTTGCCATCTCACCCTGACAGAAAAGTGGTGGCTCGATTCGATGGAGGCCGGCTCTCCTCCGATGCCGGGCTGCTGTGTCTGTACGCCCTGGATCAACAGCACGGACTGACGGCTGGCTTTGCCTCCTGCCTGAAGGACGCTCGAGATAGCCGCTACGTCCGCCACCAGATTCGCGAACTGCTCACCCAGCGCAGCTTTCAGATCGTGGCCGGCTATGAGGACTGCAACGATGCCGACAGCTTGCGCTCGGATCCCATCTTCAAGACCGTGTGTGATCGGCTGCCGGAAAGCGATCCGGATCTGGCTTCTCAACCCACGCTGTCGCGACTGGAGAACTCGGTGGACTCGAAGGATCTCACTCGCCTGGGACAGTGGCTGCTGGAGACCTACTTGAAGCACCGCAAGAAGAGCCGGCCCGAGAAGATCATCCTGGACATCGACAGCACGGATGACGTCACGCATGGGCAGCAGGAGTTCAGCTTTTACCACGGCTATTATCGCGAGCACATGTATCATCCGCTGCTGCTATTCGATGGCGAGACGGGCGATCTGGTATGTGCGCTACTGCGGCCCGGCAACCAGGGGGCGGCCGCCCACGCGGTGGCGGTTCTCAAACGGGTGGTGGCCCGGATGCGCCAGGTTCTGGGATCCGATGTTCCGATCGAAGTGCGAGCCGACAGTGGCTTTGCGACGCCGGCACTGTACGAGTTCTGTGAGGAGGAAAAACTGCAGTATGTGGTGGGCTTTGCCCGCAACTCCCGGCTGGCGGCCACCGTCGAGCCCTTGGTTGAGCAGGTGCAAGCAGACTATGACGACTCAGGAGAAAAGCAACGCCAGTTCACCGAGCTCGTCTATCAGGCCGACAGTTGGGACCGGGAGCGGCGCATGGTGGCCAAGGTGGAAGTGAGCGAGCGCGGGTTCAACCGTCGCTTTGTGGTCACCAACCGCCAGGATCTCACGGCCGGGCAGCTGTATGACCACTACATCGGACGGGGCCAGTGCGAGAACTTCGTGAAAGCTTTCAAAAAAGATCTGGCCATGGATCGCTTGAGCTGCCACCGTTTCCTGGCCAACCAGTTCCGACTCTTCATCCACGCCCTGGCCTATGTCTTAATCCTGCGCCTGCGGGATTACCTGTGCGGGACTCCCTGGCACAACCTGGAGATTGAGACGCTCCGCCGCCGCCTGTTCAAAATCGGTGCCCGGGTTCGGGAAACTTCTCGTCGCATCTGGGTGCACCTGGCATCGTCTTATCCCGAACAAAAGCTCTTCGCATTACTGATGCACCGTCTGTGTCCCACCTGACGGTCCCCTGACTCCCTGCGCCAACACAGATATACAGCCCCCTGCGGGCCGAGCTGTTTCCGGAAGGGGCTCTCGCTTCATCTCTATTCGGCTCAACAAGCTTGGACGCCTTGTAATCGCACCTGAACACACTCTCAGCCCTGAACTTCCGCAGAAAATCGACACTCACCCCAAACTTATGAATAATTGCGGCTAGACCGAGTGAGGTGTCATCGGTAAGAGTCCCGGATCCAGCGTTCCACAGTTTCCTCTGGATTGAGTACGCCTTGTTCGTCGATAAGAAATTGATTCTTGCTCGAAGTCTTGCGCAACAAATTCAGGCCATGCTCATAAGCTTTGAAAAACTGGCCACAATAGCTGAACAGATCAGCACCCGCCTTCTCAGCTCTTTCTGTGATCATCTGAGCGGCTTCCGGCGTAAACTTGATGTCGAGTCCATACTGGTCGCTAAATTCCTGCTCAACCTTTCCCAGCTGAAATTGCAGAATCTTGGCATGGTACATCGTGGGGTTATCCAGAAGCTCCTGTAACTTTTCATCTGGATTCTTGATCATCGTCTCACCCACGATGAACTCTTTCACCTCATGATCAGGGAGTTGGTACTTGTATTCACGAAAGGCCCTCTCGCAAACGGTTATCAAGCCACGAGCTCCGATCTGCTCGGTTTCCGCCTCCTCCCCAATAGCTCGCATCCCGGCGTCAGTGAAGTAAACATCTACACCATATGCCTGAAAGTCCTTCTTATATTGCTTCAACAGGGAACCTTTCGAGTATTTCAGGATCTTGAACATATCCTCAACTGACAAGGAGTTGCAGTGGACCACAACCGGTAGTCGCCCGATAAATTCAGCCTCAAATCCATATTCGACAAAGTCGACCGCCTTGACCCTTTCAAACAAGAAGTGTTCTTCTTCCGTGGCCCTCCCGCTTCCCGTGAACCCGATCTGCTGGGAGCCGAGTCGCTTCTTGATAAGTTCGGTCAGACCCGTAAATGCCCCGCTCACAATGAAGAGGATATGTTTGGTACTGATGGTCTTTTTTTCCACCTGCCCCTTGGACTGGAATTCTATGAAAGCCTGCATTTGACTGGCAATGTCGGTAGGGGAACGCAGCGGCACTTCAGTCTCCTCCATCAACTTCAGCAATCCACGCTGAACACCGTGGCCGCTCACATCCCGGCCCAGAGCGCTCATTGGCGTGGCAATTTTGTCGATCTCATCCAGGTACACGATGCCGGATTCCGCCAACTGTATGTCTCCCCCCGCCTGGTGTACCAGTTCTCGAATCAGGTCCTCAACATCTCCCCCCACGTAACCGGTTTCGCTGTACTTGGTAGCGTCGGCTTTGACAAATGGAACCCCTATGAGACCAGCGATGTTCTGGACCAGGTAGGTCTTTCCGACTCCGGTGGGACCGATCAAGATAATGTTTTGCTTCTTATAATCTCGACACTCTTCTTCTCCCGCACAACTCTGGATGTGATGAAAATGATCACAGATGGCGGTAGCAAGCACTTTTTTTGCATCATCTTGCTGGATCACATAGCGATCAAGGTATTCCTTGATTTGACTCGGTTTGTAGTCAAAATGAAGGGCCTGGCTTCGCCGTTGCTCGGTCTCGTCAGTTTCATCGGTCTGCTCCTGCTGAGTCTTGGGAAATATCTCTACCTGCACGCCGGATCCATACTTATTCTGAAGAAATTGCTTCAGTTCATCGGGGTTAAATTTCTTATCAGATGTCATTTTTGTGGTCTATCTCCTTCTCTTCAATACATATGATCGCATTTATACAGATGCAACCAGGCAGGTAAAGACTCAGATGAAGCTGATCTGAACAGGTTTAGCCGGAGTTATGCATAGGTTCTCTCGTAGAAGTTCTTATCCCAGCGCTGCTCCCGGAGCCTTTGGATCATCTCTTCGGAAAGTGGCGCTTGATTCGAGACAGCCATATTGGCGTCCACATGTTTTACAGAACGCATCCCCGGGATAACTGTACTCACAGCCTCCGGGTGCAAGGTAAACATCAGAGCCAAGTCAGGGAGGGTGCGGACTTCCCCCCCCAAAAGCTTGTGTAACTTTTGGACACGATCGTGCACTTGGCGTTTTCGATCCCCCTGAAAGTAAAAGTTGCGCCAGTCTTTTTTAGAAAATCTTGTTTCCGGAGTGATATTTCCTGTGAGTGCACCTTCATCAAAGGGAACCCGTGCAATCACGCCCACCCCCTTTTCCAAACACAGGGGAAGTAACTTGTCCTCACAAGTCTGATCGAAGATATTGTAGATGACCTGAACCGTGTCAATTTTGCCGGAGCGGACGAGTTCCAATGCCGAGTTGGGTTGATGATCGTTGATGGAGATCCCAAAGTGGGCTACTTTTCCTCTTGCCTGCAACTCTGTGAGCGTCTCGTACCACTGGCTGTCCTCGTTCCACGTGGGATTCCAGACATGAAGCTGCAGAAGATCAATCCTTTCTCGTCGCAAATTACGCAAACTCGCCTCGACACACTGCACAATGTGATCACGGGGGAAAACCTCCTCGAGAGCGCCCTGCGCCGGCCAGATCTGGTTCTTGGGAGGAACCTTGGTAGCAACATAAATCTGCTCCCTGTGCTCCTGGAGAACACGGCTCACAAGTCTTTCGCTGTGCCCTGTGCCGTAGACCAGCGCCGTATCGATGAAGTTGAGGCCTTGATCAACCGCGCGGTGCAGGGCCCGCAGTGATTCGGAGTCTTCCGCTCCCCTCCACATCTGCCTTCCAATTCCCCAGGCACCAAAACCAATCTCCGAAATTTCATAGCCCGTGCGCCCAAGCTTTCGATAACGCATAAAATGTCAGGAGGCAGGAGGCACCGGTCAGCTACCTCCTACCTCCTACCTCCTATCCTAAATATTTCCCCATCACTTCCCGAGCTGAGACCAGTGCCATGAGGTTGATCACAGCGGCAGCTGAGATAGTGGCCCACCAGACCCACCGTGAGACCCGTAAATGGGGAAGGAGTTGTCGATCCAGCCAGAGCGCCGCCAGGTCAATCCCAACATGATGGGCCCGAAGATATTCATGACCTTCCGGTACTCCAGGTCCTTCCCCTTGGAGAGCAGTTGGCTCAGGAAGCTGTGTGCTCCGCGGGCATAGATGTCCGGCAGCGCATTCAAGGTTCCCCACAGGGCCGTCAAAGTTGTCACGTAGTACAGCCAGATCATGGCGGGTGAGATCTGGGCGAAGATCTGGGCTTGTTCAGTGAGAAGATCAAAACCGTTGGGAATCCGATGCAAGGACCTGAGAATGGCAACCCCGGCAATCATGAACGCTACCGTCACGATAAACACCAGCACCGCATTGAATCCCACATCCCAGCGAAGAGGACCCAAGGCATGGGATAAGTCAGAGCGAGAACTGCGCTTCCGACCGAGAGTCCAACCTTTGAGCAGCACCCAGTTAGAATAGACGATGTAGTTCATGGGGATGCTGCCGGCGTAACCGAAGACAGACGCCAATTCTAGAAGCTGACTTCGGTCCGTGATTTCAGCGGGAAGCCAGTCAGGATAAGGTGGCAACCGGCCAAATCGGAACAGACCACTCAGGATTTCCTTCACATCTGGTCCAGTCAAGAGAGTGGCCGTGACGGTTCCGACCAACAGAATCAGACACAGGAAATCGTATCCACCCCAGGCACCGACTCGAACCGCCAGGACCGTTTCTCCCGCTCCGATTGTCGCTGAGGCGACTATGGCACCGGGCCCGATTTGCTTAAGATACTTGAACATCTGGTGCCTCGCCTTATAGATTTAGTGCTTATCGTCACTGGTCGTTCAACGGGAGTCAAGCGAACAGAGGAATTGAAATCTTCTCGGCCCATCTAGTAACCTAGCCAGTGAACCAAGAGCAAGCTCAGGGGAGATCTACAAAATGGCAAAAGAGAACTCATTTAACATCGACTCTAAAGTTGATTTGGAAGAGGTCAAAAATGCGCTTCATCAGACAATGAAGGAAGTGAAACAGCGCTTTGACTTTAAGGGAAGTACAAGCGAAGTTCGACTGGAGGAGAAGGAACTCATCTTAACATCCGATGATGAGTACAAACTGCAAAGTCTCACCGATATCATGCAGCAGAAGCTGGTCAAAAGGAAGGTCCCACTGAAAGCCCTCTCCTTTGGAAAAGTTGAGAGCGCTCTGGGGGGGACAGTCCGCCAAAGAGTATCGATTCAACAGGGGATCACGTCTGAAAAGGCCAAGGAAATCGTTCGCTTCATTCGTGATACCAAATTAAAGGTCAGGAGTACCATTCAGGCGGACTCTGTCCGCATTGCAGGCCGGGATCGTGACACTCTCCAGAATGTCATTGCTCTGCTGCGTGAGAAGGATTTTGGAATTGACATGCAGTTCACCAACTACCGAACATCCTAGTCCGGATGATGCATTAGTTTACTATTGTGACGCCCACAGCATCCGTCCTGACTCTCGGGCCTAGAGATGGAGCCTAAATCGACATCACGCTGGAAATGGGCAGTGGTCGTCCTGGCGGTCGGCGGCCTGTTTAGTATTGCCTATATTCTGGACGCACAAGAACTTCTCAGGGTCGCATTGGGTTGGATCTCCGGACTTGGCCCCTGGGGGCCAGTGTTTTTCATTGCTCTGTATATTCTTGCCACCATTCTCTTCTTCCCAGGCCTTATTCTGACCATGGCAGCCGGGGCTCTGTTTGGAGTCATGCAGGGTACTGTGCTGGTTTCCATCTCCTCCATTTCGGGAGCTACCATTGCCTTCCTGACTGGACGCTACTTTGCCCGCCAATGGGTCGCAGAAAAGATCCAGGGAAACCAAAAATTCGAGACCATCGATGTGGCAGTGGCACAGGAAGGATGGAAAATAGTGGGACTGACTCGTCTCTCGCCCGCATTCCCCTTCAACCTTCTCAACTACGCTTTTGGTTTAACCCAGGTCTCCCTCAGAGATTACTTCCTGGCCAGCTGGATTGGGATGCTGCCCGGAACAGTGATGTACGTCTACATTGGATCCTTGGCCGGTGATCTCGCCACTCTCGGTCTCGGGGAGCGCTCGACCACAGCGGCAGAGTGGGTTCTTCGTGTGATCGGTCTGATAGCAACGGTTCTGTTAACCCTTTACATCACCCGAATTGCACGAAAAGCTTTGGCAAAGAGGGCTGTGTAAGGCAGAGAAAAAAAGACTGTGAAAGTACCCCCTGATAGAATGGAGGCAATGACAAAAGGAGCTCCAAGAATTCAAGTGGTCTGCCCCAGCTGCCAGGCTAAACTGACGGTCGATCCCAAAACGGGGTTGGTTCTCCACACTGAAGGGAAGAAGTCGGATCTTACTTTTGAGGAGGCTCTCGAGCAAGTTCACTCGCGCAAGGAGAAATCTGACGAATTATTCCAGAAAGCTTTTCTGGACGAAGAGCAGCGACAAGAAGGACTGGAAAAAAAGTTTCGTGAGGCCCTCGATTCGAAAGATGAGCTGGACGAGCCACCCAGCCCCTGGGAAATGGATTGACTCTCTTTAGCCGGCAGGAGATGTTAGCGCCTCGCCAGCTGCAGCCATCAAAGTCTGCGGCGTATCCTGGTCCCTCATTTGAGCAGCGCCAATAGTGACAGTCACAGGGGGAAGCCGGTCTGTCTCCAAGCTGTATATCTTCATCTCCGCGATGGCCCGACGCACTCGTTCTCCAAGGCTCCTGGCAGTGGCGGCATCCAGCTCCGGCAAGACGGCGATGAATTTGTCTCCCCGACAGCGCGCAATCATCTCGCCTGGACGCATGCTTTCTCGTAGAGTTGATGCCAGAGTATGAAGCGCCCGATCACCCGCTAACTGCCCGTAAGTATCATTGTAATTCTTGAAGTCATCGACATCTATAATCAGCAAGGAGAGGGACCACTCCGCCCTTTTACAGCGTTCCATCTGGCGCCCCAACATGTTATCTAGCCAACGACTGTTGTACAGACCCGTCAAGGCGTCGATCACAGCATAGCTCGAGTAGTCCCGCTGTAATTGCTGCGTTGTCAAAATAACAGAATCTCCATGCCGCAATCTCCGCGACAGGACAAACAGGAGATTGCGAGCCACGGTGTGTGAAGCCTCAACGAGCGACCACACGGTTTTCTCGTTCAATGCTAACAAGCGGCAATGATCAGTCGCGATAGCGTAGGCCGAGGTCGGTTGACCATCAATGAGCGATAGTTCACCGACCACCTCTCCTGGTCCCAGGACTGTAATTGGGTCCAGTGAAAGTTCAAGGTTAATGCGTAGATGACCGGAAAGGATCACGTAGACAAAGTGATTGCCTTCTCCTTTGTGAAGCAGCACATCATCTTTCTCTAACTCATTTACAGGGCACCCTTGGAGCAGACCCATAACCGATTCGAAGTCAACACCTGCAAACAGATGCATATTCTCCAGTTCACTTTTGTTCAGAGGAGCGCTGTAACCAGGCATGGACCCCCTTTCTCTGCGCCAATTGGTCAGGTTTAGAATGTAATAACAAAAAAGTCCTGGCTGGTCCATTCTATTTTCACCTGGACCTCCCCACACCTTTCCCATCATCTCGATAGCGGTCGACTCGAACAACAACAGTGCCCGCCAACTTGTCATGCCAACCTTGCTTCCTTCTGTCAAAAGCGACCCATAGAAAGCCCCAAAAAAGGGGCACCCCCGAAATCAAATAGGCAAAGTATCTTCCTATCAATTGCCCAGTTGATGGTTGAGAGCCGGTCTGAGCGTCAATAATCCGGGTGGAGATCGCCATTTTCCCGGGCGTTGCTGACTTATAGATCCAAAAGAGAATGATCGCCAAAGCGGGTGCTACCCAGGACAAGAGAAAGTCTATTGGACCCTGGATGAGGCTTTCTGAAGTCAAGTAACTGATGCCATAGACTGAAAGGAGGATTGGGCCTACCAGGAGAATGAGTAAAGCCGAATCAATGACAGACGCCCAGACCCGAATCCAGAACCCGGCAAACTCAAAAGCTCCGAGATCAGCGGATGGCGGCCTCACCCCTCCCGCTTGAAAGTCGTATCCGCAATCACACCTGAGTGCGCCATCCGGGTTAATCGAATCGCAATTGGGGCATTTCACCATCTCAGATTGTGGCTGGGAGTTTTACTCACTGTCAAGTTCGATGGGCGCTCTCCTTGACCTCCGTTCTGCCCCGGAATACAATCGCGGTGACACGAAAAAAGAAGTCCTCATTCCTACATTCCTAGCTCCTAAGTGCTTCGTTCCGTAAAAAGGAGAAAGGCTGTTATCAACATCTGGGACCAGTTGACAGCAATACAATTTGCCGGCAACGAAATTTGGAGAATCCTGGTTCTCTTCCTGGCGATCTTCATCGCCTTTGTGGCGGGTAAAATAACCCGATACTTTCTATCCCGGGCAGCAGATCACCTGGACGAACGATATCCCCCTGTCCTGGCTGTTGCCCTTCGTGCAACAGCGCGCTCCATAGGCCCGCTTCTGTTTGTGGCAGGCCTTGAGATCGGGTTGCTTTTCCTGACCTTGCCAGAAGCCGTTACCGGCATCGCCGATACACTGGCATCCATCCTTTTCGTCCTGGCGCTCGCCTACGTAGGTTACTGTTTGGTCGATGTGGTGGGCTATTGGCTGACGACATTGGCAGCCAAAACGGAAAGTAAGCTGGATGACATGCTCTCTCCAGTGGTGCGGAAAAGTCTCCGTGTCACCATTGCCCTTCTGGCGGTTGTCCAAGCCGCCACGATCCTGAGCGACAAGCCCATCACTTCCCTCCTTGCGGGCTTAGGCGTTGGTGGTCTGGCCCTGGCCCTGGCGGCCCAGGACACCCTGAAGAACTTGTTTGGCTCTCTCATGCTCTTTGTGGACAAACCTTTTGAAATGGGCGACCGCATCGTGGTAGGCGGTTACGATGGCCCGGTTGAGGAGGTGGGTTTGCGTTCCACGCGAATCCGCACCCTGGATGGTCACTTGGTAACGATCCCCAACGGGGAGCTGGCTCATGAAAAAATACAGAACATTTCAAAACGCCCTTTCCTGAAGCGTGTCGCTAATATTTCGGTCACCTACGATACCCCTCCGGAAAAGGTAGAACGAGCTGTAGAAATCATTCAAACTATTCTGGATGATCACGAGGGAATGTCCTCAGACCGGCCTCCCCGGGTGGTTTTTAATGAATTTCAGGATGCGGCTCTCAACATTCTGGTGATCTATTGGTATAGCCCTCCCGACTATTGGGATTACCTGGCCTTCAATCAGCGGGTTAATCTGGAAATATTGCGCAGGTTTAATGAAGAGGGTATCGAGTTTGCATTCCCCACCCAGACCCTTTTCATGGCCGGTGATCCCAACCGGCCCTTGACTGTCGACAGCTCAAAGGTCGATTCGTGAAGATTGTCAGTTGTTAGCTGTATGGGCCTAAACCTATGAAAGTTTTTTTGATTTCGTTTTTGTTTCTGGCCTCGACGCCTCAGGTCGAGGAGATCACTTTCGAAGTATCGTCCTTGAAGCAAAGTGACCTCCCAGATGATTTCCCCTGGCTGATTCTGAATGAGGGTTTCGCTGTACTCCAGCTCAGCATCAAAAATGGCTCCTCTGGGATCTGGACTTTCGACCCAGGAGAAGTGGAGGTTTTCGAGAGCGGAGGAAAGACGATCAATCGTGCTGCCCCCACGGAAATCACCCCCCAAATCATGAAGTTCTACAGAGGAGGCCAACTCGGCATCTACGCAGAAGCCTACTCGGGAGGGCGTCCCACTCCTGAGGAATGGGATCGAGTTCCGACCGTGGAACCTGGAGCGAGGGCCGGGACAGTCTCAGTCAATGTAGCCCAAAGGCTTCTAGCCGCTTTAGAACACTACCAACTCAAGCAGGTCGAGATAGCGCCTGGTGACACGCTGGAAGGCTTTCTGTACCTGAAGAGCAAGAAAACGGGCAGCAAACTGTCGGGAAGTTCTCTCCGCTTCCAGAAACAGGTGTCGATAGAGATCCCATAGCGCCGAAAGCTAAAAACATGTCACCCCATCAGTCCGACTCCAACCAGAGATCTGCCGTTTCATCAGAAGGGACTGTGCTCTCCTTTGATGGTGTGCCCATTCACTACCAGGTGCAGGGCAGTGGGTCTACCACCCTGTTTTTCGTTCACGGATGGTCCTGTCACCCCAGTTATTGGAATCCTCAGGTCATGCACTTTGCCCCCCACTACAAGGTGGTGACCATGGACCTGGCAGGCCACGGGGAGTCAGGACTCAATCGTCAGGATTGGACCATCCCAGCCTTTGGCCAGGATGTGGTGGCGGTCGCCGACCATCTGGACCTGGATGAGTTTGTGATTGTAGGGCACTCGATGGGGGGAATTGTTGTCCTGGAGGCAGCGATGAGGATGCCTGGACGGGTCCTGGCTTTAGTAGGAGTTGATACTTACTTTGACTGGTGGGCACGGCTGACTCCAGAAGAACGAGAGCAGCGCCTGGCCCCTTTCTATACGGATTTCGTTGCAACAACTCAAAAGTGGGTGCGCCACGCACTGTGTGGTTCCACTTCTGATGCCAACCTGGTTGAAAAGTTCGTTGCTGAGCTGTCGGCCGGTCCCCCCGAGGTGGGCATCGCTGCCATGGAAGGCATCTACGATTGGGGGAAAGTCGAGTTCCCACAGGCACTGGAGCGGCTGCGAATACCAGTTTTTATCATCCAGGCAGAGCACAATGGGCCCTTCCTTCAAGTTGTTGAGAGCTTCGCTTCTTCCTTTGAATCTTTTGAAGTGTCCCTGGTGCCCAAGGTAGGCCACTTCATCATGATGGAGGCTCCTGAGACCTTCAACCGTCTTCTGGTCCAGGCCATCGACAAAATTTCCCAGGGATGAGTGTTCGGAAGCTAACCGCTCAAGATCACCATGATCACGATGTGGGCGACCCATCCGATCAGGCACACCCCCACCGCCCGCTCGAAGCTGTTGTAGTCCAGCGCCTGCCGCACCGCGATGAGCATGCCCAGGACCATCCAGATCATGACTGCGATTTCCGTGAAGGAACGAAGAAACGGGATCAACCCAACCACCCGCAGCACTCCCGGAGAGGCCGCGAAACCGGTGGTGCGCAGCACCTGCTTTAGGTCGGAGCCGGTATCCGGTTCGGGGAGAATCCTGGTTCCGACGAGGTACACAATCAAGACCCACACGAACCACCCGATCAGAGCTGTAACGGCATCTGTCAGGAAAGGGCGAATCCCGCCCAGGGAAATGGCACTGATACCCGCAGCCAGGCTGGAGAGCGCCACCACCGTCATGGCTTGGCCAATTGCAGTGGTATCCGCTTTGACGTCCTTATAAACTTGGACCTCGAGCTGGGCCGCTCCAATGATGCGCTCGCTAAAAGTACTCATTCTTTACCCTGTTAGATTATAGCCGGGATTGCACAACTGGTGCGGCTCAGGGCATCAAATTCATCCGCTGAAGCAGGTCAGTGAAGCGAGGGTCGTCGCGCAGGGGGTCCCACCCTGGCGCTACTTTGATATTGAACAGACCAGGAACTCGGTCTGCAAAGGCCTTCTCCAACCACTCAAAGGCCTGGTCCTTCTCACCCAGTTGTGCATAGATGCCAGCAAACTCACGGGGTGAGAAATATTCTTTTTTTGCTTTCTCCTGGTTGTAGCCTAGCCACCATCGCCAGTAGGCCTCTTTACCCGTGGCTGCGGCTTTTAAGATTCCCGCCATCTTTCCCGTACTGGCTCCCCCAAGAATCTGCTCCTGTTGCCGGGCTGCTGCAGCTTCCTGATAGAGGCCCGTGAGTTCATAGATCAAAGCCAGTCTCTGATAGGCCCCCGCGAAGTCTGGCTCTATCTCAAGTACGGCCTCTAGTTGCTCAATGGATTCCTCGTATCGGCGCGCATAGCGGAACATTGAAGCCGCTGCCGTTCTGGCTGCTGGGTTGAGAGGATCAACCTGCTGGGCAAGTTTGATTTCAATGATCGATTCATCATGGCGTCCCAGGGCCCCCAGCAGAAACGCATATCCATAGTGGGCATCGAAAGAACTGGGATCAAGTTCTATGGCCCTTTTGTATTCTTTTTCGGCTTCCGCCCAGTCCCAGTGGAAGGCACGAAGCACATCCCCCCGAACGGCATGAGCCTCGGCGAACTGGTCATCCAACTCCAGTGCCTTCAGTGCCATTTCTTCGGCCTTGGGCATGGCCGCCGGCGCCGTTAAGGCAAAAAGAGGGATGGCAAGATCCCGGTAGGCTCGGGACACTCCGACGTATGCGCGAGCGTAGTTGGGGTCTGCTTCGATGGCTTCCTCAAAGTATTGGATCGCGTCACGGTGACCTCGCGCACTCAACTTGACCTCTTCGAATCTGCCCTTGAGATAGGCTGCGTGTGCCTGGTCGTTGTCGGTGTAAGTCCTGGCAAGTTGTGTGGCCTCTTCAGAAGTGAGCTGTAAGCCCAATTCGTCGGAGATTTCCCTGACGATGTTTTGCTGCAGCTGGAGAATTTCTCTGAGGCTTCCCTCGTACTCTGCCTCCCACATCTGACTGTCTTTTTCAGTATCCACCAGCTCTGCTCGGATCAAGAGATCACCACCGCGCACCAGAACTTTTCCCGTCACCACTGCACCGACTCCCAGCTCGTTCCCTGTGCTCTGTGGATCGATATCCTGTCCCCGATAACGAAAAGAAGAAGCTCGAGGGATGACTTTCAGATCGCTCAATTGAGAAAAACTGTTGATAATCCCCTCGGCAATACCGTCACTCACGAATTCCCAGTCGGGATCATTGTTGATGTTCTCAAAAGGCAGTATGGCAATGGAATCGATGGCTTCCGGTGTTGGAGCGGGAGTGGATGGCCCAGAGCAAGCCAAGCCCAACAGGACAAGGACAATGACACCCCCGGCTACTGCCCGCCAGAAGTAACCTCCACCGAGTTTCTCCAGGATTTTGTAATGGGAAATGGTGTTGCCGATCACTATTTGATTCCTCCCAACGTAGGTCTGCGTTGTCTCAGCCGGAACTATGCATAAATTTTCTACTGCAGTGCCGCAATCATCCACGCTGACTGCGTTGTGCGACCCGCAAGCGGGTACCCCTTGGGCTCCGCAGGCGTACTGCATGAGTACGCCTGCGGGGCTCGATCCGCAAGCGGGTACCCCTCACACGCCTTGTCATCGTGGCGCCTGCGGCACTTCGTCACGAAAACCTATTCATAATCCCGGCTAGATGTTAAGGCTTTAGAGATATGAAGGCAATGAAAATCACCAGAGGGAAGCAAGTCTCGGTACACTGATTTCGAGAGTGGTCGGGGTATTTTCCGCTATGATCGGGGGGATTTCTTTATACTGAAGTAAGGAATGATTCCTCAGTAAAGGTCGTCATGAGCCACGTTGTCTTTCTGATTCAGTGTCCCGACCAAACGGGCTTGGTTGCACGAATCAGTACCTTTTTCTATGAGAAGGGCTTCAACATCCTCCATTGCCAGCAATATACAGACATCGCAAAGAATCAGTATTTTATGCGGCTGAAATTGGCTCTGGACAGTCTTCCCTGCTCGAGGGGGGACCTGGAGAGGGAATTTGAAGAGTTTGGAGGCCCCCTCAACTTGGAGTGGTCGGTTCACTATTCAGACCGTCTGCAGCGGGTTGCAATCCTCGCAACAAAGTCACCTCACTGTCTTTTTGACCTGCTCATGAGACAGCAGGAAGGCGAGATCAGCTGTGAGATTCCAGTAGTTATCAGCAATCACCCCAAACTGGAGTCTGTGGCAGACAAATTCAGGATTCCTTTTTACTGTTTCCCAACCAGCAAGGAGAAGAAGTCCCAGCAAGAGGGGCAAGTTCTCCAGCTCCTCAAACAGCACCACATCGACCTGGTGGTGCTTGCGCGTTATATGCAGATCCTGTCAGAAGAGTTCGTGAAAGGATATCCACAAAAGATTGTCAATATTCACCATTCGTTTCTTCCTGCCTTTAAGGGTCCGAATCCTTACCAGCAGGCCTATGACACGGGCGTAAAAATGATAGGAGCTACCGCTCATTATGTTATCGCGGAGCTGGACGAGGGCCCGGTGATCGAACAGGATGTCGAATCAGTGACTCACGAACACTCCAATAAGGACCTGGAACAGATCGGCAGAGATATAGAGCGCATCGTTTTGGCTCGAGCCGTGAAAGCTCATCTTGAACGCCGCATCATCGTATCCAAACGACGAACCATCGTGTTCTCGACGGGCGTTTGAGCTGCCTGGATAGCAGCAAGAGAAGACTGGGGTTCATTGCTGGCCGCTGAGGCTTTAAATTGATCCGCACAAGCTCGTGTCTTGAAACTCACCCTCAGCCTCGTTTCAAAAAACGCAGGAATCCCGTTCCCTTGAGGTCCCACAGTAGAGAGGCAAGTCCCACCCATGCTGCCGCCGCAACGTAAGGAAGGAGTTATCCATAGACTCTGAACTCGTCAATATTGCCAACGAAAACCATGAGAGAAAACAAAAAGGGCACGGTGAGTAACTGCTTCTTGAGATAGGCGGGGATTCGTCTCCAGGAGACGAGGATCAGGTAACCAAGGCTGATGGGTAGCAGCACCCAACTAGAAGAGGAGATAAGCCTCATGATGTTCATGGCCAGGTGGTCTTCAAAGATCACCCCGGGATTGCCCTGGAAAAGATAACGCAGGCCAACCCAGGATCCACACCAGATGAGAAACTGCGCTGTTAAATGGGGCCACCACCCAGGCATTTTCCATCCATTCAGGGTGGCGGCAGTGTGACCCAGTGTGAGCAGACAGGCGCTCTCCCTGTTCAAACAGGCAAAGAAGAAAAGGGGGTAATAAAACTTCCAATTTCGCTCTCGTCCAAAGACCAATCCCAAAGCGATAAAGGCAAGAGCGGGTAAGTCATAGGGATAGAGAATACGTTGACTAGGAGGGGTAAATAAATAGTGAAGGAGAAGAAGGACGTAAAGTAGCAGCGCACCGAAAGAAGAGCTGTAAGCTGAAAGCCATGCCCTGAGGTATCTCCTGAAGCCAATGACCGCCAACACAATGGCGAAGAAATCGAAAATCCAGGCCAACAGCATGGGCGCAACCTGTCCGCCCAGCAAAAAACCAGTAAATCGGATGAAGGCTGGGATAAGAACTCGGGTTTGGAATGGCAGTGGAGCAGTGAACTCCGCAAGAGCCGCGTAAGGTCCTTAGCCTGCTCTTGGGTACTAAACTCAGGCACTGATCAACGAATAACTCCGCCAACCGGTCCAGTCTTGGTGATTCAACATCAATGCGAGGCACTCTCTGGTGTACTCATCCAGGATCGTAAAATAGTACATGCGGCAACCAGATTCATGAGCAGGAAAACCCACGTCTCGTAACTCCGGAAACCTGTGAACTTGCCTCTGGAGCTGGGTGGGCTATCATCGATTGCATGCCTGCCCAGCACTTGGCAGGCCCGAAACTGCTCTGCTCCTAATCGCTCTCGTACCCACATCACCGCTCGTCTCCTGTTCGTCGGGCCTAGAAGTTTCCCGAGGACACTTCCTTCGGATCTGCTTGTCCAAAGACAGATCCGCCACCAGCTTCTTCAACATTCTCCTTCTCCAACTTCAACCTCTTGGCCTGGTCCACCGGAGAACCGGTAGTAGGTCTGCTCGCTCACCCCCATCTGCTTCGACACCTTCCCACCCTCTGTCCTTGGGCCAGACCCACCTCTGCCTCACGCAGCTTCATGATGATCTGTTCTGCCCTAAACCGCTTCCCTGCCATCCTTGCCTCCTTCCTAAACCGGAAATCAGTCGCGGGAATCAGCCAAGGAGCGCTATGGCCTCTAGTACGTTTCCTTGACGTCCGACAGTAGAGATAATAACCCATCCCACCCATGCTGTCGCCGCAATGTAGGGAACGGTAAGAAGAAAAGTTAGAGAGTGTCAGGATACTCGAGAATTGAAGAATTCGCGATCTGAACTCGTCAATATTGCCAACGAAAACCATGAGAGAAAACAAAAAGGGCACGGTGATTAACTGCTTCTTGAGATAAGCGGGGATGCGTTTCCAAAAGGAATCTCCAGCAGAAAGACCCAGCCGGAAAACCACGCTGCAGCAGAAATATCTGCGTATAACTTACCTGCAGCCAGTCCAGAAAGAAGGGTACGCCTACCGCCCCGAAGAAGTGAATTTCCTTGAAAAAGCGGAAGAGATACACCTTGCCTATATTGGAGTACATGTCTCTCTTTCTTGCCTCTTAGATTTTCCAGCTCACTCACTAAACTATTGGTGTGCACTTAAGAAGAACCAGTGACAAGCTTCTCTACATCAGATCTTTCTGACCTTGTCACCAATGCTGACAGTGCCGGCCTGAACAATCCTGGCGTAGATCCCCCTAAGATGCAGTCTGATTCCTTCTGCAGAATTAACGAACTTCATGGCGGCTTTTCCAAACCGCTGGGCAAACTTGCTGCACCCAGTGTGAGGCCTCTCAGTAACCTCCAGGACAACTGAACCAACGGACAGGCGTTGACCGCAGGGAAGGTTCTCATCACTGAGATCCAAATCGACGTAGAGGTTATCCCCAGCAAGGGACCAGCGGCCTGCCTGCTGGGCAATTAAAGCAATTGACCGTACATTCATGATCGTGACCTGGACTTCAGGATGTGGGCTTCCATCTGGCAATGAGAGCCAACAACCCTTTGCCCAGCGATCCCCCGCTAGTCCAAGCTCCGGGCTGAGCTGGCATTGAGTCGGGGAGCTTCGCTGGTTCTCCTCTGGGCGAAAAACAATGGCCTTCAGGACACCATCGTCTTTAGGTGATTGGCGAATCTCAGACAACCCCTCATTCAGTTGGTCTAAATTCAAGTGCCTAATTGAGTTCATTTTCCTAATCCCTTTCTGCCTCCGTAAACTGCAAAATTGTAATACTTCCAGACGACATCGACTTCAGTAAAACCAATGTCGCAGAGCCAGGACAGCTGTGCTGTAAGTCTTGCTGGTCGGTCTTCCTCGTGATGAATCGGAATCCACTTACTCTCAATTTCATCATCCGACACCCGCTTGTGAAGTCCTTCCACTTCTTCATGTATCCTTCCTGAACACGACTGCTTGAAGCTAGAATGACATCAGCGTTAAAGAAAGCGCCTCCCGGAGCTAAGCTATTGAAGATTTTTCCATAGAAGATCTTCTTCTCTTTATCTGTTTCCAGATGATGCAGGTTCCGTCAATAAGTGTGTAAATAGACATCAGGCGGCTTTCTCCTGGGTGACTGGGTTGACTGGAACTCCATTGACATATTGGGCTCCTTGGTAGACATCCTTCATCAAGTGGGGAGCCTTCAAACGGCGAAATCTCTTCTCAGCGACCAGCAGCATCTTCCAGATGACAGCCCGTGCGTTGGCCACTTTCTTGAACCTTCGAGCAGCATCGGTTCGCAGTCGCAGAGCAGAGAAGGGAGACTCCACTGGGTTGGTAGTCCGCAGATGTTGCCACTGCTGTTTGGGATAGTTGTAAAACGTCACCATCCGCTCCCAGTCCTGGTCGATCAGATCAGCCGCTGCCTCCAGGCCTCTCTTGCTACACCAATGTTGGAATCGTCCTTTGACTCGCTCGGCTTCCTGCCGTGTTTCTGCATAAGGGATCTGCCGCAACATCAACAAGGCCGCTTTGTGCCGACTCTTGGGGATCTTGGCCAGCAAGTTGACGATGCGATGATTCCAGCATCTCTGCTCGTCGGCTTCTGGGAACACGTTGCGCAACGCTCCCCAGATCCCCAGATGCCCGTCAGCGATCACCAGACGGGGTGGGTTCATCCCCCGCTCTTTGAGATCCCGCAGCACTTCGGACCAGCTCTGGGTCGATTCTCGATAACCACTACTGACGGACACCACCACTTTAGTGCCATCACTTAAAGCGGCGATCACTACCAGAATCACGGCCTTCTCCTTCTCCAGCCCTGCTTTGATGTACACGCCGTCCGCCCACAAATACACGACTTCCAGATCATCCAGCCGACGGCTCTGCCAGGCCTCCATTTCTCCCTGCCACTTCTGTTTCAACCGGGCTACGGTGCTGGGGGACAGCGGCGCTTCTTCCCCTAAAAGCCCTCTCAAGGCCAGATCGAAATCCCCCTCGGCCAGACCATGTAAATAGAGTTCTGGAATCAAGTCTCGTACCTCTCGCGTTCGCTTGGCAAACAGCGGCAAGACCCGGCTCTCAAAACGCTCTTCCAGATCCCGCACTCGGGGACGCCGCAGCTTGATCGTTCCGCAACTCATCGTCAGTCGCCGCTCCTTGCCGTAGCCGTTGCGATAGCCACCGGAGGCGTCCACTTCTCGGCGACGCTCATTCTTTCTTCGTCCCAGCAGCTGTGTCACTTCATCCTCCAGCAGTTCCTGTACGTAAAACTGGATCTGCTCTCGCACCCACTCTTCCAGCTGTTCAAAGCAGACTCTTGACTCCACACTGTGATCAATGTTCTTCTTGCTCATGGCGGTGTGACTCCTTCCTTTCGGGCTCTTCCGCCCGGGTTTTTATTTTCACCCGGAAGGATAATCACCGCCTGTGCTATTTACACACCTTTTGAGGGTAGCTCTGATGCAACGTGTTCCCAGAAGCCGACGAGCAGAGATCGTAAGTCCCATCGAACTCATAGCTTCTAAAGTCAGCAAGCTGATATCGAGCGTTAGTGCCTAGCTTTCTCTTCGCCATTGCGAGCATGTTTTCAGCTATATCAACACAGGTGAAACTTGCGTTTGGGAAAGTCTCTTTGATTCGATTCGCAACCGTGCCTGTAGCAAGAGAGGCCTGAGAGGCAATCACCTGATCTGATCCGGACCAGGACTAAAGGAAAGAGCAAGAATGAGTGCATCCAGCATTTACAACGTAGTCCCAAACAGTGAGTGGTCGAACAATCTGCGGACTACCAACCCAGTGGAGCTTCATCCCGAAGTGCTCTTTGCTTTTTCGACTGCGTTTACCGATACCTGCTTTGAAGTTTGGGCAAGAAAAAAGGCCCGAACGCACGGGCCTTTCATCTAGGTTAGCTATGCAAGCAGGTCGCTGACTAAGAGATTTCGCCGTGAAGGCTCTCCTGTCTGCTTGATGAAGGATGTCTACCAAGGAGCCCAATATGTCAATGGAGTTCCAGTCATCTTCATGACACCCAGGAGAATAGCACGCGCCACACTTGATGTCTATTTAGACACTTATAGACGGAACCTCGAGTGGAAGAGGCATAAGGCTATGGCTCATGATTCGCGAATTTCAAGCTGTTAGACTGTGTGTTCAAAATGTAGGCTTGAAAAGGATGCGA
The DNA here is from genome assembly GCA_963663035.1 of Acidobacteriota bacterium. GTDB lineage: Bacteria > Acidobacteriota > UBA6911 > RPQK01 > JADFOI01 > JADFOI01. Next base: position 5,480 of record OY760074.1, on the reverse strand, counting down.
ACATTCGTCCTCTGGGATAACGATGGTGTGCTGGTAGACACTGAGAAGTGGTATTTCGCCGCTACACGCGAAGCACTGGCTCCGCTCGGTGTCAGCCTCAACGAAATGACATATCTTGAGTTTATGGCGGAAGGTCGCCCATGCTGGGATCTGGCGCGCAACAAGGGCACCTCCGAGCAAGAAATTTCCTCCCAGAAAACGCAAAGGAACCTCCAGTATCAAGAGTATCTTCAGACTGAGAGTTTAGAAATCGATGGGGTCCTGGATGTACTCATAGAGCTCGGACGCACATACAGAATGGCGATTGTCACAACTGCCAGACGAGAGGATTTTGATCTCATACACCAATCAAGAAAGATGCTTGATTACATCGAGTTCACCATTACGAGAGAAGATTACGCCAATTCCAAACCTCATCCAGACCCCTATCTAGAGGCACTACGGCGATTCGATGCTGACCCTGCTCAGGCAATCGCTATCGAAGATTCTGCGAGAGGTCTTCAGGCGGCCCATGCTGCTGGACTAGACTGCATCATTGTCAAGAATCGCCTCACATCATCACAAGACTTTTCAAAGGCCTGGAAAGTATTAGACTCGGTACAGGAACTCCCCACCATTCTTGCTTCTCAATGACGATTAATTGCTGGATGCAAGGTAGGCGTGGGGCGAGAATGAGCCGAGCGCGTCGAACTCCTCCAGCGCCAACATCAGGTGCCGCATGCTGCACGCAAAACTTTTGAAGCCTTCTCAGGGCAGGCTAACCTGCAGGCAAAGCAACTTGCAGGCGATGCCAAGCAGTATCATCATCAAGCCACAACATGAAGAACAAAGTATCTCTAGTCCTACCGCGTTCAGACCTCAGAGAGACATGCATTGATTGCGTAGAGGAGTTTGTTGCGAACAATGAGCCTTAAGTCCCTTTCCCGCTTAGCTACCAGTATGACGACTTCGACGAGTTGCTCGCGAAGCTGAATGATTACTCGAAAGGGGTCGGAATAGAGGGGTGATGGTACAGTTGTATTGGATTGAACTTTGAACGAAGAGGTTCGCCTGTGACTCCTGCCGGCCACAATAACTTTTGAAAAATATTCAGGCTGTGGGGCAGGTTCTTCTTGCGTCATATGCGGAGGATACTATGCTGGTCCGAATAAACCTTTTCATGGTTCATGAAGGGCAGGTGGTATGGTGGGGACACTACTTATTTCAATAGCTCTCGCACTTTGGTTCGCTGGGCCTGCACGAGGCGAGGAGGAACCAGCCGTCGGCTGGGGTATTCAAACAGTTGTCTCCAACAGTATCCCAGGTCGTCATAATATGTTCCGGAGAGCTGTCCTGTCTTGGGGAAAAACTTGGCCGCACCTGGAGGTTGAAGTCATAGACTTCACTAAAGGTGCGGGGAGCCAGGTCCTACTCCTTCGCCAGCGAATTGATATTGAAGGTGGTCTGAAGGTTTGTCCAGACCCGGCAGAATCATGGTGCGGTGAAATTGGTTTTCTGTTGTGGAAAGACAGCGAGTTGCACCACTCCTTTCAGACGAAGGGAGAGAAATATAGTTGTGTTACTACAATTTCTGAGACATTATCCGTCTCAACAGCGTGTGAACTTTCAAAACCATAACAAGCCGTTGGGTCATGAACCCGCCGGTATTGTCTCCCCGAGCGGGACGCGAACCGACCCCGATTAGCCCAACAGGCCCTTACCGGCTGCTCACCTAGTCTTCCTCACGTGGATCATCCTCTTCTGTTGTCTTCGGCGAGTTCCATTTGACCAGGAGATAATCCAGGCCACCGGAATTGAGAAAGCCCACAACGATGAGGCTTAGAACTAGACCTATTGCCACCAAAAAGTTCATCTTGTCCCTACCAGAGTGATTTGCCAGAGATATTACAGTGCTGGAGGGCAAAAAACAATGCCTGACGTAGGTGGAGGCTCAGACGCTCACGGCTCCAAGTTCATCCGCAGCAGCAGGTCCGAGGGTCGTCACGGAGGCTATTCCTTCGCCCCCGCCTTCTTGAGCATCTCGACGATTTCGGCGTGACCCAACTCCTCGACAGTCATCAACGCCGTTTTGCCGTCCTCACCCTTCGCGTTCACGACGGCCCCGGCATTGAGCAGGGCCTGAACGGTTTCCCTGTGATTGTTTCGTGCCGCCGACATCAAGCCCGTCTCTCCGTAGCCATCCTTCGCGTTCACGACGGCCCCGGCATCGAGCAAGGCCTGAACGGTTTCCCTGTGACCTCCTTCTGCCGCCCACCCTAAAGCCGTCGTTTCGTACAACCTATCCCACGCGCTCACGTCGGCCCCGGCAGTAAGCAGGGCCTGAGCGGGTTCAGCGTGACCTTTTTGTGCCGCCAATATCAAGGCTGTCGCGCCGTCGCCATCTTCAGCGTTCACGTCGGCTCCCGCCTCGAGCAGGGCCTTTATACTGACCGTGTCACCTCTCTTCGCCGCTTCAATCAACTGTGAATTAACGTCCTGAGGGTAAGCAGAGATTGGAATTAGCAGTGCCGCCAACATGGCGATAATCATTCTGGCTGGCATAAGACACCTCCTATTGAAGAGATTGGATGCATTGCCTCTGCACCAATGATAAACCTGCTTTGCTCTAAAGGCCAGGCTGTCAGAATGCCTCCCATAGCCACACCAAGAGCTGCATTAAGAAAGGCACCGAGGTTAATAGGCTGATAGCCTCCCCGATTACCAGTGGAGGCTCAGACGCTCCCGCCGCTTGCAAAAAGTCTATTGGAAAACTTTCAGCGCAAGGTGGCAGATTGGCAACGGCTTTGCTAAGCTCCCCATCCAGATCGATCCTTCAGTTATCTAAAACAAGAACGGTTTAAAGGAGGCTATGGCATGGCAACTTTCGTCATACTGCCAAAGTGGACAGATAAAGGTATTGAGCACCTCGGGGAGAGTCCCTCTCGACTCCAGAATTTCAAGGAGACCGTGGAGGCCAGCTGAGGGTGAGGTGAAAAGCTTTCACATGACGCTGGGAGCTTATGACATGGTGACTGTCATCGAAGTACCCGATGACGAAAGCGGTGCCAACATCTCACTCTCTCTCAGGTCTTTGGGCAACGTACAGGTCGAAACCCTTCGGGCTTTCAAAGAAGAGGAATACAAGAACATCATCGCCTCTCTACCTTGAGCAGCGCAGAAGACTGGATTTTCCAAAGCGAATTGAGATCGGCGCGGAGGGGTTGAATCTAAACGGGTTTTGGCGGAGGAGGTAGGATTCGAACCCACGGTACCCTTACGAGTACAGCGGTTTTCAAGACCGCCGCCTTCAACCACTCGGCCACTCCTCCGCTGAGCTTCCTCTTCTCTCTCACTTTACTAGACGCATCCGCGTTGTTCAAAAGGGCAGGGCGGCAATTTTTCCTGCATGCTATCCTCCCTGGCAGACAAAGAGAGGCAACATGGCCCATTTTGATGTGATCGTTGCGGGGGCCGGTGTGGCCGGTTCCACGACCGCAGCCTTGCTGGCTCAACAGGGTTCTGATGTTCTTCTGGTTGAACGGGCCACCTTCCCCCGAGAAAAGATATGTGGAGAGGGTCTCATGCCGGCCGGGGCAGACATCCTGCACAAGCTGGGAATACTCTCCGAATTGCAGGGCGAAGGAGGGCAAGCCTTCTCTGGTATCCACTTCCCACTTTTCCCAGAACCGCTGCCTGAATCTGAATTTTCGTGAACTTTCCAATACAGCTCGAGGCTGGGTTCTCCCCCGGCTGATTCTGGATGCACGACTGGCTCGATTCGCGGCACAAGAACCGGGAGTCCAACTGCGTGAAGGCTTCAACGTGCTATCGGTTCGAACCGGAGCCCAGCAGGTGGAGGTGACCGGCCTCTCTCAAGGTCAGTTACAGACCCACACTGCAAGGCTGCTCATAGGGGCCGATGGCATCCGCTCGCGATTTCACAACGGCTTTGGAATTCACCGCCGAAAGCGGGCGCGCTCGAAGATTCGCTCTGCGTACTCTGTACGACCAACTGGAAGGCACACAAGGCGTGGTGGAGGTCCACTGCTGCAAGAAAGGAGAAGCCTACGTTGCCCCCATGGGCAATGGGTCGGCTCGGATCACCCTTCTCCTCTATGGATCAGTCCGCCGCTCACCGGGGACTCAACTAGCGGATCTCTATTTCGAGAATTTGACGCTCTTCCCGGAACTCTGTGAGCGGCTGAGGACTCCCTATCCCCAAAGGACAGTGGAAAGCACTGGTGCTGTGAGCCTTGAGATTTCACGCTGTCATGGACAGCGCCTGCTTCTGGTGGGAGACGCCGCCGGAGCAGTCGATCCAGTGACGGGACAGGGTATGACCTTGGCCTTAAAGGACGCAGAACTGGCCTGCCTGGTAGTGAAGGAACGACTGGCTAACGACAGGCTTTCTGAGCAAGATCTCTGTGAATACACTCAGTTGCGCGAGAGCTACTTTCGGCCCTCCTTTAAACTGGCCCAGCTGCTGCTTGCTGCCATCCAATATCCTTTTTTAGGCCGCCAGACGATCAAAGCTCTCTCCCGTAGTCAGGCCCTGCGGCGAAAGGTTCTGGCCATGGCAACCCATGTCCGCCTCAAGCCGAGAGGCGGTGGATCTCTTCCTGAAACCGCTTCATGAGGACCATTTTTTCCTTGTGCGGGAGGAAGGATGAGTGAACTCCCTGCAGGACGATGCGGTGAACTTCTTCCTGATTTAGGTGAAAGAAACGGACAGCCTTCTCGAACTCTTCGGTCAAAGAGGTTTGGAAGAGCCCTGGGTCGTCGGTATTCAAGGAGACCGGCACCCCTCGCTGGAAAAGCATTCCAAAGGGATTCTCCGAGATGGGAGTCCAGGCTCCCGTCATGAGGTTACTGGTCAGGCAGACATCAAGGCCAACCGGTGTGCTGGCGCAGATATTCCACCAGCTTTGCATCCCGGGCGGCCTGAATACCGTGTCCAATACGATTGGCTCCCAGGATGAGCAGAGCGTCCCACACCTGTTGTGCGTCGCCAACTTCGCCGGCGTGGACATGAAGGAATAGCCGATGGGCCTTGGCCCAGGCAAAGATCTCCCTATACACCTCCATCTCAAGAGAGTTCTCATCACCGCCAAGTCCTATTCCTACGACGCCCTGGTCCTGAAACTCCTCTGCCAGCTCAGCGGTTCGCCGGGCTGGCTCGGGCCCAAACTGACGCACGCAATCCAGAATCCAGCGAATAATAGTTCCCTGGTTTGACTCGAGCTCGCGGCTCTTCTCCAGAAGAGCAATGAGAACCTCTTTTCCGTCTCTTTCAAACTTCCAGGGAATAGAAGGAGTGTAAATGATCTCAGCATAACCAATGTTTTCCTCCCTGAAATATTCTCCCAGCCAGTCGAGCACCTGCACATAGTCGTCCGCTTCTCGAAGATGCTCGCAGACAATTCGATAGGTCTCGAGAAAGGCATAGAAATCCTGGTACTGGAAAAGCTGTTGGTCGAGTTCTTCCTCACTGAGCGAGCGGT